>NZ_CP193624.1:0-2536273 GCF_052936025.1 Saccharothrix hoggarensis
GTGTCCGACCACCAGGCCGATCTGGGTCTCGTGTGGGAGCAGGTCGTGCAGGAGCTAGCCGCCAGCACGTTGTCTCCCCAGCAACGCGCGTGGATGCGCGTGACCAGACCCATCGGGCTGCTCGACGGGACCGCCCTGCTCGCCGCGCCGAGCGACTTCGCCAAGGAAGCCATCGAGCGCGCGCTCCGCGAACCCATCACCGCGGCGCTGTCGCGTCGCCTCGGCCGTGCCGTGTCGCTGGCCGTGAAGGTCGACTCGCCCGACCCCCTGACCGGACCGATCGCGGTGCCCGGCGCCGTGCCGGTCGCGATGCCGGCCCCGGTGCCCGTCGGCGGCGGCGGCCTGGTCGTCGAGGCCGAGACCGAGGGTGACGCCGAGGGCGAGGGCGACGAGGTCGACGAAGAGGGCGAGGCGCTCGCCGCCGTCACCGAGATCTGGCCCACGTTCGGCGGCGGCCACGCCGCGCCGAGCGGCACCCCGTACACCCGGCCGGCGAACCCCGTGGCGTCGCAGACCCGGCTGAACGAGAAGTACAACTTCGACACGTTCGTCATCGGCGCGTCCAACCGCTTCGCGCACGCCGCGGCCGTGGCCGTGGCCGAGGCGCCCGCCCGCGCGTACAACCCCCTGTTCATCTGGGGCGAGTCCGGGCTCGGCAAGACGCACCTGCTGCACGCCGTCGGGCACTACGCGCAGCGGCTGTTCCCCGGCATGCGCGTGCGGTACGTGTCGACCGAGGAGTTCACGAACGACTTCATCAACTCCCTGCGCGACGACCGCAAGGTCGCCTTCCAGCGCCGGTACCGGGACATCGACGTGCTGCTCGTCGACGACATCCAGTTCCTGGAGGGCAAGGAAGGCACGCAGGAGGAGTTCTTCCACACGTTCAACACGCTCCACAACGCGAACAAGCAGATCGTCGTGTCGTCCGACCGGCCGCCCAAGCGGCTGGAGACGTTGGAGGACCGGCTGCGGACGCGGTTCGAGTGGGGCCTGATCACGGACATCCAGCCGCCCGAGCTGGAGACCCGGATCGCGATCCTGCGGAAGAAGGCGGCCCAGGACCGCCTCGCCGCGCCGGCCGAGGTGCTGGAGTTCATCGCGGCGCGGATCGAGCGGAACATCCGCGAGCTCGAAGGCGCCCTGATCCGCGTGACGGCGTTCGCCTCGCTGAACCGGCAGCCGGTCGACGTGCAGCTGGCGGAGATAGTGCTGCGCGACCTCATCCCGGACTCGCACGCCCCCGAGATCACCGCGCCGACCATCATGGCCGTGACGGCGGAGTTCTTCAGCGTGTCCATAGACGATCTCTGTGGCCCGGGCAAGACCAAGGTGCTGGCGCAGGCGAGGCAGATCTCGATGTACCTGTGCCGTGAGCTGACGGACCTCTCGCTGCCGAAGATCGGTCAGACCTTCGGCGGCCGCGACCACACGACGGTCATGCACGCGGACAAGAAGATCCGCAAGGAGATGGCCGAGCGCCGCCGGGTGTACGAGCAGGTCCAGGAGCTGACGTCGCGCATCAAGCAGCGCGCCCGTCACACCCCCTGACCTCCCCGCAAACGCTTGCGCCCCCACTGCGCACGCCGCGCACACCGCTGACCTCACCGGACCCACCTCCGGCGCCCCGGCGTGCGCTGGGCGGCCTCGCCGCAGCCGGGCTCACGCCACACCCCAGCCGGATCTGAGCGGTCGAGCCGGGGCTGGTGGCCTCGGTGCGACGGCAGGAGGCGGCGACCGGGTGAAGAGGGCACAGCGGGCGGATCGGGTCTGAGTCGGACGGGTGCGCCCAGGCCGGGCGAGTCCAACCGGGTCCGTGGCTTCAACCCACCGCTCCGAGGCACCGCCGGCCCACCGCTCCGGGCCGCCGCCCGTCCGTCCGCGCCGCCGCGACCCGGCAGCCTTCTCATGGAATCCGGCAGCCGCCCGTCCCGCCCGGTCCACGACCCCCGTTCGCGCCCTCGCCGGTTCGCGACCCCGCCCCATCGCGACCCCGCCCCATCGCGACCCCACCCGCGTCCGCCGTCCCCGGGTGCCGGCGCTCGCACCCGGGGACGGCTCGAACCGCACCCGGGTGCGCCGGGGTCGGCGGGTGGCGGGCCGGTCGCACCCGGGTGCGGCGCCCGCGGGGGCGGACCGCGGGGGCGGAAACCCGGGTGTAGAAGTCGGGTTTCGGGCAATCCCCAGGGTCACATCGGCATGTCGCCCAAACGTGGACATCGGGACCGGGTGGGCGGCGAAACGAGGCCCCGCACGGGGTTCACGGCCCGGACCGGCCGGTGGAAGCGCAGGTGAACGGCCGGGCGCGAGTTGTCCACAGGCTCGAAAAGCCGCCCCGACGGGCGAGATCCGCGCCACGATCACCCTGTGCAGCACCCGGGTACAACTCGGCCCACACCCGGGGATTAACCCGGGGACAACTCGGCCTGCCTGTGGACCGAACGGACCATCCCCATAGTTCTCCCCGGGTGCGCCGACTTGTCCCCGGGTGACACCCCGTGCCCATCCACACCTCCAAGTGGGCGACACGCTGCGAGAACAGAGGTTGTCCACACAATCCACAGCCCCTACTGCTGTTGCTGTTGTCTTCCCTTGAAGAGATGAACAAAGAAAAAACAGGCGGTGGTCGAGCCCGGGGACGGACGCTCGGCAGCGCCTTGCCCCGGGGGTCGCCCCGAGGTGACGAAGTCGGCCCCGACGCTCTACGGTGGGGAGCCTCCGCGCCGTGGGTCGGAAGATCCGGCGAGGGACGCGGCTCCCCAACCCCCACCGCAACGCATGCTGTTGTTGGTCATGCCGACTTGAGGAAGGACGCCTCATGAAGATCCGCGTCGAGCGCGACGGCTTGGCCGACGCCGTCGCCTGGGTCGCCCGCAGCCTGCCGTCCAGGCCGCCTGTCCCGGTGCTCGGTGGCGTCCTGCTCGACGCCGGGGCGGAGGACGGCTCCGGCGAGGCGCTGACGGTCTCCGGGTTCGACTACGAGGTGTCCGCCCAGTGCGGCGTCCCCGCCACGATCGCCGACGGCGGCAAGGCGCTCGTCTCCGGCCGGCTCCTGGCGGACATCACCAAGGCGCTCCCGAACCACCCGGTGGAGATCGCGGTCGACGGGTCGCGGATGACGATCTCGTGCGGCAGCGCCCGCTTCAGCCTGCCGACCATGCCGGTCGAGGACTACCCGCAGCTGCCGTCCATGCCGCAGCTCGCCGGGGAGCTGCCCGGCGAGATCTTCGGCGAGGCCGTGAACCAGGTCGCCGTCGCGGCGGGCAAGGACGACACGCTGCCGATGCTGACCGGCGTCCGGCTGGAGATCGGCGAGGGGAAGCTGACCCTCGTCGCCACGGACCGCTTCCGGCTCGCCATGCGCGAGTTCCCGTGGGAGCCGAACGAGTCGCTCGGCGAGGTCGCCGTGCTCGTCCCGGCGAAGACCCTGAACGACTCCGCGAAGACGCTGGGCGCGTCCGGCGCGAAGATCGAGCTGTCCCTCGCCGCGAACGACGGCCTGCTCGGCCTGTCCGGCACGGGCCGCCGCACGACCACCCGCCTGCTCGACGCCGACTTCCCCAAGTACCGCCAGCTGCTGCCCACCGAGCACTCGGCCGCCGCGATCATCGAGGTCGACGCGCTGGTGCAGGCGATCAAGCGCGTGTCGCTGGTCGCCGAGCGCGGCACGCAGGTCCGGCTGGAGTTCGTCGACAGCACGCTGCGCCTGTCCGCCGGCGGTGACGACGAGGGCAGCGCCGAGGAGGAGCTGCCGGTCGACTACACCGGCGAGCCGGTGACGATCGCGTTCAACCCGACCTACCTCCACGACGGGCTCCAGGCCGTCCGCACGCCGAAGGCGCACTTGTCCTTCACCACACCCAGTCGGCCCGCACTGCTGAAGCCGGTGGACGAGGATGGGAACGTGGCGCCGGGCTACCTCTACCTGTTGATGCCCGTGCGCCTGCCCGGCTGATCCACAACGCCATCCACAGACGCTAGGGAAGAGGAACGACCGTGCAGCTCGGACTCGTCGGCCTCGGCAAGATGGGCTTCAACATGCGCGAGCGGATTCGCCGCGCGGGGCACGAGGTGGTCGGCTACGACCGCAACCCGGAAGTCTCGGACGCCGACTCGCTCGCCGACATGGTGGGCAAGCTCGCCGCACCGCGCCTGGTGTGGGTCATGGTCCCGGCCGGTGACATCACCCGGCAGACGATCGCCGACCTCGGCGACCTGCTGGAGCCGGGCGACCTGGTGATCGACGGCGGCAACTCCCGCTTCACCGACGACGAGGTCAACGCCAAGGCGCTGGCCGACAAGGGCATCGGCTACATGGACGCCGGCGTGTCCGGTGGCGTGTGGGGCCTGGAGAACGGCTACGGCCTGATGGTCGGCGGCGACGCCGAGCACGTCGAGCGCGCCATGCCGATCTTCGACGCGCTGCGTCCGGAGGGTCCGCGCGAGGAGGGCTTCGCGCACGCGGGCCGGATCGGCGCGGGCCACTTCGCGAAGATGGTCCACAACGGCATCGAGTACGGCCTGATGCAGGCCTACGCCGAGGGCTTCGAGCTGCTGGAGGCGTCGAAGCTGGTGGAGAACGTGCCGGCGACGATCAAGGCGTGGCAGCGCGGCACGGTGGTCCGCTCGTGGCTGCTGGACCTGCTCGTCCGGGCGCTGGAGTCGGACCCGGAGCTGGACGACCTGCGCGGCCACGTCGAGGACTCCGGCGAGGGCCGGTGGACCGTCGAGGAGGCGATCAAGCACGCGGTGCCCGCGCCGGTGATCTCCGCCGCGCTGTTCGCCCGGTTCGCCTCCCGCCAAGAGGACTCGCCGGCGATGCGCGCGGTGGCGGCGCTGCGCAACCAGTTCGGTGGCCACGCCGTGCAGACCGCCGGTCCCACGTCCGGTTCTGGCTCGACGCAGAGCTGACCCGTTGTACGTGCGGCACCTGCAAGTCACCGACTTCAGGTCGTGGGAGCACGCGGACCTGGCGTTCGAGCCGGGGGTGAGCGTGCTGGTCGGGCGCAACGGCCAGGGCAAGACGAACCTGGTCGAGGCGCTGGGGTACGTGGCCACCCTGGGTTCGCACCGGGTGGCCACGGACGCGCCGCTGATCCGGCACGGCGCGCCGCGCGCGGTCGTCCGCACGGCGGTGGTGAACGAGGGTCGCGAGCTGCTGGTCGAGCTGGAGATCACGCCGGGCAAGGCGAACCGGGCGCGGATCAACCGCGGCCCGGTGCCGCGTCCGCGCGACGTGCTGGGCATCTTGCGCACGGTGCTGTTCGCGCCGGAGGACCTGGCGCTGGTGCGCGGCGACCCCGGCGAGCGGCGGCGGTTCCTCGACGAGCTGCTGACGACGCGCGCGCCCCGGTACGCGGGCGTGCGCGGCGACTACGAGCGGGTGCTGAAGCAGCGGGGCGCGCTGCTGAAGAGCGTGCGCGCGTCGCGGGGTGCGGACCTCGGCACCCTCGACGTGTGGGACGGGCACCTGGCGCGGCACGGCGCGGAGCTGCTGGCCGCGCGGCTGGACCTGGTCGCCGACATCGCGCCGCACGTCGCCGCGGCGTACGCGGAGGTGGCGCCGGAGTCGCGGCCGGCGCGCATCGCCTACCGGTCGAGCCTGGGTGAGGCGTTTCCGGACTCGCACGACCGGGAGGTGCTGGAGGACGCGCTGCTCGCCGAGCTGCACCGGGTGCGCGGGCAGGAGGTCGAGCGGGGCGTGTGCCTGGTCGGGCCGCACCGCGACGACCTCGACCTGGCGCTGGGCGAGCTGCCCGCGAAGGGCTACGCCAGTCACGGAGAGTCGTGGTCCTTCGCGTTGGCGCTGCGCCTCGGCGGGTACGAGCTGCTGCGTGTCGAGGGCGCCGAACCGGTGCTCGTGCTGGACGATGTGTTCGCGGAACTGGATCGCGGCAGGCGGCGGCAGCTGGCGAAGGTGGCGGCCGGCGCCGAGCAGGTGTTGATCACCGCCGCGGTCGCGGAGGACGTGCCGGACGAGCTGGACGGCGCCCGGTTCGACGTTGGCCACGGGGAGGTGCGTCGTGTCTGACCAACTGCCCCAATCGGGTGTGAGCGGCCCCACATCTGGGGACAACCCTGTGGATGGTGTGGATAACTCGCCGGAAAAACCGGACATATCCACAGCCCACGTCACTCCGACGAGTGGATTGAGGGGTGCGGACCTCGCCCGCGCCGCGCTGGAGGCAGCCCGCGCCTCGGCGAAGGAGCGCGGCGCGCGCGGTGTCCGCAAGGGCGGGGCGGCTCCCGCCGGTCGTCGTCGGCGACGTCGCTGGTCGGGGCCCGGCCCGGACGACCGCGACCCCCAGCCGCTGGGCCGGCTGGCCGCCCGGATCGCCGCCGACCGGGGCTGGGCGGAGCGGCTGGCGGGTGGCCAGGTGTTCGCGCGGTGGGGGAAACTGGTCGGTGAGGACGTGGCCGAGCACGCGCAGCCCGTCGCGTTCAGTGACGGCGAGCTGACGGTGCAGGCCGACTCGACGGCGTGGGCGACCCAGCTGCGGCTGCTCCAGCGCGACCTGCTGAAGCGCATCGCCGCCGGGGTCGGCAACGGCGTGGTGAAGACGCTGAAGGTCCAGGGTCCGGCGGCGCCGAGCTGGCGGTACGGCCCCAGGCACGTTCCGGGCCGCGGACCCCGTGACACCTACGGGTGAGCGACGTCAGGGCCGCAGCGGCGATTCTGTGGCGCGATGAGCGCTCACCAGTCGATTTTGACCCCGTGAACGGCCGTCGGCACCCATCTGCGTTCACTTCCGGCCGCCTGTGAGCGAACCAGGGGTGTCCTTGGTGGGTTTCTGCGTCGCTGCCCCGGTAGGATCGAGGGGTAGCGTGACCCCAGCGTCGCCAGGCGACGATCGCAGTCGCTAGAAGTCTGAGGAGACACCGAGCCCGTGGCAGCCAAGAAGAATGAGTACAGCGCGTCTTCGATCACCGTCCTCGAGGGCTTGGAGGCGGTCCGCAAGCGGCCAGGCATGTACATCGGGTCCACCGGCGAACGAGGGCTGCACCACCTGATCCAGGAGGTCGTGGACAACTCCGTCGACGAGGCGATGGCCGGTCACGCCACCGTGGTCGACGTGACGCTTCTGGCCAACGGCGGTGTCCGGGTGATCGACGACGGCCGCGGCATCCCGATCGACATGCACCCGGTGGAGAAGCGGCCCACGCTCGAAGTCGTGCTGACCAAGCTGCACGCCGGCGGCAAGTTCGACAGCGACTCCTACGCGGTGTCCGGCGGTCTGCACGGCGTCGGCATCTCCGTGGTGAACGCGCTGTCCACCGCAGTGGACGTGGAGGTCAAGCGTCAGGGTTTCACGTGGAACCAGCGCTTCGAGAACACCAAGCCCGCGCACGAGCTGACCAAGGGCGAGCCGACCGACGAGACCGGCACGGCGATCACGTTCTGGGCCGACCCGCAGATCTTCGAGACCACCGACTACAACATCGAGACGATCTCGCGCCGCCTGCAGGAGATGGCCTTCCTCAACAAGGGCCTCACGATCATCCTGCGCGACGAGCGCGTGCGGGACGAGGACGCGGTCGCGGACGCCGAGGGCCACGTGGCCGCCGTGCGCGAGCGCACCTTCCACTACCCGGGTGGCCTGGAGGACTTCGTCCGCCACATCAACCACACCCGCGAGGCCGTGCACCAGAAGGTCGTCTCGTTCGAGGCCAAGGGCGAGGACCTCGAGGTCGAGGTGGCGATGCAGTGGAACACCGGCTACACGCCGTCGGTGTACACGTTCGCCAACACGATCAACACCCACGAGGGCGGCACGCACGAGGAGGGCTTCCGCGCCGCGCTGACCCGCGTGGTCAACGAGTACGCGCGCGACAAGAAGCTGCTGAAGGAGAAGGACAGCAACCTCACCGGCGACGACATCCGCGAGGGCCTGGCCGCGATCATCTCGGTCAAGCTCAAGGAGCCGCAGTTCGAGGGCCAGACGAAGACCAAGCTGGGCAACAGCGAGGCCAAGTCGTTCGTGCAGAAGTCGACCAACGAGCACCTGGCCGACTGGTTCGAGCGTCACCCGAACGAGGCGCGGACGATCGTCACCAAGGCGGTCTCCTCGGCGCAGGCCCGCATCGCCGCCCGCAAGGCTCGTGAGCTGGTGCGCCGCAAGGGCGCGCTGGACATCGGCGGCCTGCCCGGCAAGCTCAAGGACTGCCGCTCCACCAACCCGGAGGAGTGCGAGATCTACGTCGTGGAGGGCGACTCCGCGGGCGGCTCGGCCAAGGAGGGCCGGGACTCCATGTTCCAGGCGATCCTGCCGATCCGGGGCAAGATCATCAACGTGGAGAAGGCGCGCATCGACCGCGTGCTGAAGAACAACGAGGTCCAGTCGCTGATCACGGCGTTCGGCACGGGCATCCACGAGGACTTCGACCTCAGCAAGCTGCGGTACCACAAGATCGTGCTGATGGCCGACGCCGACGTGGACGGCCAGCACATCCGCACGCTGCTGCTGACCCTGCTGTTCCGCTTCATGCGCCCGCTGATCGAGCACGGCCACGTGTACCTCGCGCAGCCGCCGCTCTACAAGATCAAGTGGCAGCGGGCCGACCCGGAGTACGCCTACTCCGACCGCGAGCGCGACGGCCTCCTCCGAGCGGGCCTCGCCGCCGGCAAGAAGATCGGCAAGGAAGACAACATCCAGCGCTACAAGGGCCTCGGCGAGATGAACGCCGCCGAGCTGTGGGAGACCACGATGGACCCGGCCAACCGGGTGCTGCTGCAGGTGACGATGGACGACGCCGCGACGGCCGACGAGCTGTTCAGCGTGCTGATGGGCGAGGACGTGGAAGCCCGCCGCTCCTTCATCACCCGCAACGCCAAGGGCGTGCGGTTCCTCGACGTCTGATCCTCTCCCCGGCCCCTGTTAAGGAAGTAGAACCTTGAGCGAGACGACGCTGCCCCCGGCCGGTGGAGACCGCACCGAGCCGCGCGACATCCAGCAGGAGATGCAGAACTCGTACATCGACTACGCGATGAGCGTGATCGTGGGACGAGCGCTGCCCGACGTGCGCGACGGCCTGAAGCCCGTCCACGTCCGCGTGCTGTACTCGATGTTCGACTCGGGCTTCCGCCCGGACCGCGCCTACAACAAGTGCGCCCGCGTGGTCGGCGACGTGATGGGCAACTACCACCCCCACGGCGACTCCGCGATCTACGACGCGCTGGTCCGCCTCGCCCAGCCGTGGGCGCTGCGCTACCCGTTGATCGACGGCCAGGGCAACTTCGGCTCCCAGGGCAACGACCCGGCAGCCGCCATGAGGTACACCGAGTGCCGGCTCACGCCGTTGGCCATGCACATGCTGGCCGACATCGAGGAAGAGACGGTCGACTTCCGCGACAACTACGACGGCCGCATCCAGGAGCCGACGGTCCTGCCGTCGCGCGTGCCCAACCTGCTCATCAACGGCAGCTCGGGCATCGCGGTCGGCATGGCGACCAACATCCCGCCGCACAACCTCCGCGAGGTCGCCGAGGGCGTCGTGTGGGCGCTGGACAACGCCGAGGCCTCCGACGAGGAGACCCTCGAAGCGATGATCGCCCGCATCAAGGGCCCCGACTTCCCGACGTACGGGCAGATCCTGGGCACGGCGGGCATCGAGGACGCGTACCGCACCGGCCGCGGCTCGGTGAAGATGCGCGCCGTCGTGGAGATCGACGAGGACACCAAGGGCCGCACGATCCTGGTCGTCACCGAGCTGCCCTACCAGGTGAACCCGGACAACCTGGTCGAGAACATCGCCACCCTGGTCCGCGACCAGAAGCTCACCGGCATCGCCAACATCGCCGACGAGTCCAACCGGCGTTCCGGCATGCGCATCGTGATCACGCTGAAGCGCGACGCGGTGGCCAAGGTCGTGCTGAACAACCTCTACAAGCACACCCAGCTGCAGTACTCCTTCGGGGTGAACATGCTGTCGCTCGTCGACGGCGTGCCCCGCACGTTGCGCCTGGACCAGATGATCCGGCACTACGTGAAGCACCAGATCGAGGTCATCGTCCGGCGCACGCGCTTCCGGCTTCGCAAGGCCGAGGAGCGGGCCCACCTGCTGCGCGGCCTGGTCAAGGCGCTCGACCAGCTCGACGCCGTGATCGCGCTGATCCGCCGGTCGGACACGCCCGAGGTGGCGCGCACCGGCCTGATGGAGCTGCTCGACGTCGACGAGATCCAGGCCAACGCGATCCTGGAGATGCAGCTCCGCCGCCTGGCGGCCCTGGAGCGGCAGAAGATCGTCGACCAGCTGGCCGAGATCGAGCTGGAGATCGCCGACTACAAGGACATCCTCGACAAGCCGGAGCGGCAGCGCGCGATCGTGCGCGAAGAGCTGATGGCGATCGTGGACAAGCACGGCGACGACCGGCGCACCCGGATCGTGCCGTTCGACGGCGACGTGTCCATGGAAGACCTGATCGCGGTCGAGGACGTCGTCGTCACGATCACTCGGACGGGTTACGCGAAGCGCACGAAGACCGACCTGTACCGCTCGCAGAAGCGCGGCGGCAAGGGCGTCCAGGGCGCCCAGCTCAAGCAGGACGACATCGTGCAGCACTTCTTCGTGTGCTCCACGCACGACTGGATCCTCTTCTTCACGAACAAGGGCCGGGTGTACCGGGCGAAGGCCTACGAGCTGCCCGAGGCCAACCGCAACGCGCGCGGCCAGCACGTGGCGAACCTCCTGGCGTTCCAGCCGGAGGAGGAGATCGCCCAGGTCATCCAGATCAAGAACTACGACGTGGCGCCGTACCTGGTGCTCGCCACCAAGAAGGGCCTGGTCAAGAAGTCGAAGCTGTCGGACTTCGACTCCAACCGGTCGGGTGGCCTGATCGGCATCAACCTGCGTGACGACGACGAGCTGGTCGGCGCGGTGCTGTGCTCGGCGACCGACGACCTGCTGCTCGTCTCGAAGGACGGCCAGTCCATCCGGTTCCACGCGAGCGACGAGGCGCTGCGCCCGATGGGCCGGGCCACGTCCGGCGTCCTGGGCATGCGGTTCAACAGCGGCGACGAGCTGCTGTCGATGGGTGTCGTCCAAGAGGGTTTGTTTGTTTTGGTGGCGACCGACGGCGGGTACGCCAAGCGCACGCCGATCGAGGACTACCCCGTCCAGGGTCGTGGTGGCAAGGGTGTGCTCACCATCCAGCACGACCGCAGGCGTGGGAGGCTGGTCGGCGCGCTCATCGTCGACGTCGACGACGAGCTGTACGCGATCACTTCCTCGGGCGGGGTCATCAGGACCAGTGCCAAGGAGGTGCGCAAGGCAGGACGGCAGACGAAGGGCGTCCGGTTGATGAACCTCGGCGAGGGGACCACCCTGATCGCGGTGGCGCGCAACGCGGATGAGCCCACCGACGTCACCAGTGGTGACGGGGACGACCAGGCTGAGCCTGCGAACTAGCGCGAACGAGAGGTTGAGGACTGCTCGTGACTCCACCCGAGAAGCCAGAGGACAAGACCGCGGTGATCACCCGGCCCGGTGCCGAGCCGACACCGGCGGACGGCGCCGAGAAGCCGGCGGTCGACGCCTCGGGGGCGTCCGAGCAGCCCGAGGCGCCGGCGGCGGACCGGGACGCCAAGGAAGCGGCCCGGGACGACCACCACGCCGCCGCGCCGCCGCCGTGGCAGCGCGTGACCACCGACGCCCAGTACGCCGAGGCGCAGCAGGTCGGCCCGGACGACCTGATGTCGCCCCCGGAGCAGCAGACCGTCGAGGCGCAGCAGCCGGCGTACCCGGCGAACGACCCGGACACGGTGGCCGTGGCGCGGCCCGTCGTGACCGGCTCGGCCGCGCCCGGCGGCGCCCGCACGCAGGTGAACCTGGGCGCGGCCAACGGCGGTCGTCCGGCCGCCGCGCCGTCGGCCCGCCGTCCGGGGCGCGGGCCGCGCCGGGCGAGCCTGCAGGTCAAGCGGGTCGACCCGTGGTCGGTGCTGAAGCTGGCCCTGGTGCTGAGCGTGGCGCTGTTCTTCGTCTGGCTCGTGGCGGTCGGCGTGCTGTACGGCGTGCTGAACGGCATGGGCGTGTGGGACAAGATCAACAACACCGCGAACGACCTGCTCCAGGGCAACGAGCCCAGCGGTGACCCGCTGATCAGCGCCGGTCGCGTGTTCGGCGTGGCGGCCATCGTGGGCGCGGTGAACATCGTCCTGTTCACCGCCCTGGCGACCGTCGGGTCGTTCGTCTACAACGTGTCGGCTGATCTTGCGGGCGGCCTGGAAGTGACCTTGTCCGAGCGCGAGTGACCGGGTCACCACCCGATTTGGGGCGGCGACGGGAGGTGCTGTAGTCTTGCCGTCGTTGCCCCGAGGGCCTATAGCTCAGACGGTTAGAGCGCTTCGCTGATAACGAAGAGGTCGGAGGTTCGAGTCCTCCTAGGCCCACCGGAAGTTCACAGGTGTTGCAGAGGGGAATCGCCGTGAAGAAGATCATCGCACTAGTCGCAGTCGCCGGTGCGGTCCTGTTCTTCGTCAAGCGCAGCCGCTCGGCCAAGGCCGACGACGACTTGTGGCGCGAGGCCACGGCTCCCACGGTCTGACCCGCGAGGGCGGTCCATCTGCCGCCCCCGTGAGGGGACGTAGCTCAATTGGCAGAGCACCGCCTTTGCAAGGCGGGGGTTAGGGGTTCGATTCCCCTCGTCTCCACGAGCTCATGAGCGAGGTGTGTTCGCGGAAAGCGCGAACCTGCCTCGCTCGTCGCTTTTTCTGGGGGTGCGACCCCCAGGCCTCGCCCGGGAGGCTTCACCCCCGGAACCCCCTCCGGGGCGCTGCGCCCCCGGACCCCCGCGACTGCGGGCTGGGGGGCCACGAAGTGGGGCCGCTGGTGCCCGGACTGCGGGCCGGAAGGCCACGTGGTGGAGTCGCCGGTGGCGGGCTGAGCGGTGGGCCGTCTGGGGGCGTTCGGTGACTGTGAAGGTTTGACCCCGTCGGGCGGGGGCGAAAGTTTCGGGTCTCGTGTTTACTGGGAGTGTGGTCCCGGTTCGCCGGGGCCGCGATCGCGGAAGGCAACAAGTGAGGGCCCGCACCCAATGCCGCTGGGTGCGGGCCCTCGTTCTGCCCACTGTTACGCGTTGACCAACGCTTGTTCCCGCTTGCGCGCGGCGATCACCTTGTCCACGGCCCAAGCGCCGGGACCGGTGAACGCCAGCAGCAGGAACACCCACGCGTACACCGCGGCCAGCTCGCCCTTGTTCTGGATGGGCAGGAGCCCGGCGTGCTGGTGGACGACGAAGTACGCGTAGGCCATCGCACCGGAAGAGAGCAGCGCGGCGTACCGGGTGCCGAGGCCGATGACGATCATCGCGCCACCGACGAACTCGATCAGACCGGCCGGGCCGGCAGGCCAGTCGGTGATCGACACGGCACCCTTGGACCCGAGCACGCCGAACAGCTTCTGCGCGCCGTGGCACATGAACAGCACGCCGATCACAATCCGGAACACAGCGATGGCTTGGTCTCGACCGCGGTCAAAGATGGTCATCTTGACTCAGTCCTCACATTGCAGGGGCGGCCGGCAGGGTGAGGACAACGCTAACGGGCATGACGTTATGTGCCTAGGTGGTCACGGTGTCGATTCACCTTCTTGCATCTGATTGACTGGCTGCCCTATGAACCGAGTGCTGCACACCACCCTGCCTTCCCTGCTGGTCATCGGCGCCTTGACCGCCTGCGGCACCGCCGAACCCGCCGCGGCCCCTCCCGCCACGACCAGCGCGGCGGCGACCACGACGACCACGACACCCGCCGGACCGCCACCCGTGCCGGAGCCGACCGCCGACGGCCAGTGCCCCTACCTGGCGTCCTCCTTCGTGCAGGAGGCGAACGGCCAGCTCGCGCCGAGGGTTCGGCTGTCCGCAGACCGGCCCAACCCGGCGTGCTTCTTCTACGCGAACGCCAAGGACGTGCAGCTGTCCGTCTGGGTGTTCCAGGGCGACCCGGAGACGGCGAAGGCCGTGGTCGACCGGGCGGCGCCGGTGGCGTCGTCCAACCCGGCGACGGCGCCCGACGGCTGGACGGGCGGGGCGGTGACCACGGACACGGGCGCGGTCTACGCGGTCTCCAAGGACGGCGCGGCGGTGGTCGTGACCAGCAACCAGAAGCAGACGATCAAGACGCGCCGGATCGCCGAGACGGTCGTCGGCAACCTCGGCCTCTGACGCACGGCTTCGCGCCCGTCCCGGAGCGGGGCGGGCGCGAGGTGCCGGTGGCGGTCAGCTGCGGCTGTGCTGGTCCGAGACCTGGCCGTTGCGGGCCGCGTGCACGGTCTCGGTCGTCGCCCCCGGAGTGGTGGTCGGGCGGTCGGTGGGCTCGGCCGTGATCTCCACGTCCTCCTCCTGCAACCGCACCTCCTGCGGCCGCTTGGTCAGCGCCACGTACCCCGCGACCGCGGCGGCGATGAACACGCCGAGCACCCACGGCCAGCGGCGGCGGTTGGGCTGCTTGGCCGACGCCATCTCCTTGCGCGCCTGCTTCGCGGCCTTGCGGACGTCCTTCGCGCGGACCTTCGCCTCCTTGCGCGCCCGCTCGGCGGCCTTCACGACGTCCTTGCGGACGCCCTTGGCCCTCTTCGCGAGCTGCTTGCGGCTCCGGCGGGTGGACTTCTCGACCTCTTCGGCCTTCTCCACCAGCAGACCCGCCTTGTCGGCGACGACACCCCGGACGAAGTCCTTGGTCACACCGCGCTCGGCGAGCTTGCCCTCGGCGCGTTCCGCGAGTTGCACGGCCGCGCTAGCACCGACGTGACCAGCGCGGACGGCACCGAGGCGGGCTGCGCGCACCGCCTTGCCGACCGACTCCCCGGCCCGGGTCATGGCGTCTACCTCATCCATATCTCGCTCCAGCAGCTGTCGGTCAGTCACGTACCAGGCTGTACCCATCGTGCCCCTTCCCCAACCACCTCGCCCGGTGATGGCACGATGGTGTGCGTGGCAGACAGCAACGAATCGTTCGTCGGGACCAAGGTGACGGCGACCCTGCACACCTCGCAGGGCGACATCCGCATCAACCTCTTCCCCGACCACGCTCCCAAGACGGTGGCCAACTTCGTCGGCCTGGCCGAGGGCACGAAGAACTACTCCGAGCCCAACGCGAAGGGTGAGCAGACCGGCCCGTTCTACGACGGTGCGATCTTCCACCGCGTGATCGCGGGCTTCATGCTCCAGGGCGGCGACCCGACCGGCACCGGCCGCGGCGGCCCCGGCTACAAGTTCGCCGACGAGTTCCACCCGGAGCTCCAGTTCAACAAGCCGTACCTGCTGGCGATGGCCAACTCGGGCCCCAACACCAACGGCTCGCAGTTCTTCGTCACGGTCGCGCCGACCACGTGGCTGAACTTCAAGCACACGATCTTCGGCGAGGTCGCGGACCAGGAGTCGCGCAACGTCGTGGACGCGATCGGCGCGCTGCCGACCGGCGCCGGCGACCGTCCCGTCACCGACGTGGTGATCGAGAAGGTCTCGGTCGAGCGGGCCTGAGTGGCCGATTCGCCGAACTCCCCGCCGCCCGGTGAGCCGGTCGGGGCGCGGCCGGACCAGCCGGTCTGCGTCCGCCACCCCGATCGGGCCACCGGGCTGCGGTGCGTCCGCTGCGACCGGCCCTCGTGCCCGGAGTGCCTGCGCGACGCGTCCGTGGGCTACCAGTGCGTCGACTGCGTGAACGAGGGCCGGCGCACGGTGCGCCGACCGCGGACGTTCGTCGGCGCCGAGGTGACCGGCGGCATGGTCGTCACGCGGGTGCTGATCGCGGTGAACGTGGTCGCGTTCCTCGCGTCCGCCCTGCTGGCGGGCTCGCTGTGGGAGAACTACCAGTCGCGGGAGTTCGCCGACCTGGAGATGTGGCCGGCGGCGGTGTACTTCGGCGAGTGGTGGCGGCTGCTCACGTACGGGTTCCTGCACGTGGGGCCGTTGCACCTGGCGTTCAACATGGTCGCGCTGCACATCCTGGGGCAGAAGCTGGAGCCGGAGTTCGGCCGGCTGAGGTTCCTGGCGGTGTACCTGCTGTCGCAGCTCGGCGGCGGGCTCGCCGTGTACCTGTTCGACAGCGTGGACGTGAGCGTGGCGGGCGCCTCGGGCGCCGTGTACGGCCTGATGGGCGCGTTGCTGCTGGCCGCGGTGCGGGGGCGGTTCGACTTCGGCTTCGTGCTGAGCGTGGTCGTCCTGGCCACGGTGTTCAGCTTCTTCCAGCCCAACCTCTCGCTGCTCGCGCACGGCGGCGGGTTCGTGATCGGCTCGGCGGTGACGGCCGGGCTGGTGTACGCGCCGGCGGTGCGGCGGGAGCGGTGGCACGCCCTGGCGGTCGGCGGCGCGTTCGCGCTGATCGTGGTGATGGCGTTCGTGCGGACCGGCCAGCTGGGCTGACGTGCCGCCGGTCACCCGGACGTGGCGGTCCTACGGTCGGAGGGCGTGGAGGACGTCGGCCACGTCGCGCGGGTCGGTGCCGAGGTCCATCGGGGTGAAGACGAACAGCTCCTCGTCCTCGCCGCGCTTCCAGTCCAGCTCCAGCGTGGCCGTTTCCCGGCCCAGCCGGCGGGTGCGGGCCAGGCGGACCTTCACCTCGTGCCAGGGCAGCAGCCTGGCGCCCGTCAGGGTGCGCACGGTGAGCCCTGAGTCGTCCACCAGGAGCCTCGGGCGCACGAAGGTGCCGTAGGCGCCCAGCGCGAGCAGGAGCAGCGTGGCGAGGCACAGGAAGACCCGACCGGTCGGGTCGGAGCCGATGATCGTGACCAGCAGTGACACGGCGGCGAGGCCCCAGGCGAGGCCGACCATGCCGGGTTGGGGTGACCAGGAACGCGGTGGGTTCACGCTTCCGAGTCTGCCGCACTTGTGGACAACTGGAGCCCCCGACCGGGGCTTGTGCAAATTGGCGCAAAGTTGTCCACAGGAGTTGTCCCCATTGGGGATGACTTACACCCGTGTGCTTCGGTGACCGTCCGGTGAACCAGGTGAACTACCGGGGAACGTGGAACGGCCCGGACGTGGTGCACGTCCGGGCCGTCGGCCACTCGGCGTAGCGCGTGGTCAGCGCCATTTCATGGTCATCAGCAAGCCGACGATCATCAGGGCGAATCCGATGCCGAAGTTCCAGGACCCGAGGTCCATCATCACCGGGACCTTCTCGCCCGCGATGTAGTTGACCACCAGCCACGCCAGCCCCAACAGCATCATGCCGAGCATCACGGCGACGTAGACGGGGTGCGACGGCCCCGCTGCCTTGACCTTCACCGGGGTGCGGCGATCGGCAGGCGCCGTGTAGACGGCCTTCTTGCGGACCTTGGACTTGGGCATGCTGTCCTCGCCTGACGGGTGGATAGGCCTCCAGTGGCGCGAGTTCACGTCCACTGCTGGATGAACACGTTAACGTAACCGAGCAGGTCCCTGAAGCACCGTGTAGTCCTGGAACGTTCGGTTTGGGAGGTTTTCCGGTGAGCTACGACCCGCCTCCGCCGCAAGGCGGCCCGCCGGGCCGGCCGCCACGACCCGGACCCCAGCCACCCCGGACCCCCGGCGAGCAGCCCCCGCCGGGCTACCGGCCACCCACGCCACCAGGTGGTTTCCCCCCGCCGGCCACTCCTCCCGGCGCTGCGGGCCGGGTCGGCGGCGCCGATCGGCCCCTCACCCCGCCCGGCGGGTTCGCCCGTCCGGCCACGCCGCCCGGTGGCTTCGCCCGCCCGGTCGTCCGGACGGGTGATGTGGACCGGCCGGCGACGCCACCGGGGGGTTTCCGCCCGGCCGACCCCCGGCCGCCCCGTGCCGAGCCGCCGTACCCGGAGCCGGTCCTGCCCGCGGGCAGGCGTGCGCGGCGGGACGACGTGCCGCCGTACGCCGAGCCCGGGTATGCCGAGCCTGGGTCGGTCGAGCCGGCCGGTGGTCGACGGGCGCGCCGGGATGAGGTGCCGCCCCGGGTCGAGCCACCGTACGTCGAGCCGGTGGCGCCTGCGGGCAGGCGTGCGCGCCGGGACGACGTGCCCGTGGAGCGGACGTACCCCGAGCCGCCGGCCGGTCGACGTGCCCGGCGCGAGCCCGTGCCGCCGCCGGCCGAGACCGCGTACGTGCACCCGCTGCGCGACGAGCTGGGCGCGCGCGGAGAACTCCCCGCCGAGCCGCCGGCGGGTCGCCGTGCGCGGCGGGACGACGTGCCGCCGAGGCCCGAACCCGTCGGCCGACGTCACGTCCCGGACGAGCCCCGCCCGTCTGGCGACCTGGGCGCACGGCTCAACGGGGCGCCGCCCTCGCCCGGCCCGCGTCCCCGGCCGACGCCGGACGCCGACGCCACCCGCTACACGAACGCGTTCTCCGGCAGCCTCCCGCCGCCTCCCGGCGGTCGCCCGCCCGCGCCGCCGCGCCGTCCCCGCCCGGTCGAACCGCCCACCGAGGTCATCGCGCCCGTGGACGACTACGACGACGACTACGAGGACTACGCCGACGACGCGTACGAGGACGACTACTACGCGGACGAAGACGACGACTACGAGGACGACCGGCCGCCGCCCCGCGACAGCACGGCGCGCAAGACCGTCCGCGCGATCGGCGAGCTGCTGATCACGGCGGGCCTGGTCATCCTGCTGTTCGTCGTCTACGAGGTGTACGTCACGGACCTCATCTCGGCGGGCAAGCAGGACGACGCCACGCAGGCGCTGGACGACCAGTGGAACTCGAACACCGTCGAGGTGGACGAGCAGCGGAAGGTCCAGTACGACCTGCTGGACGGCCAGGCGTTCGCCAAGATGTACATCCCGGTGTTCGGCCCGGACTACAAGTTCTCCATCGTCGAGGGCACCACGGACAAGGACCTGGAGATCGGGCCCGGCCACTACAAGGGCACCGCGCTGCCGGGCGACCCGGGCAACTTCTCCGTCGCGGGCCACCGGGTCGGCAAGGGCGCCCCGTTCAACGACCTCGACCTGCTCAGCTCCTGCGACGCGATCCTGGTCGAGACGCAGACCCACTGGTTCGTCTACCGGATGCTGCCCAAGTCGAGCGAGGTGGCCGGCTGGGCGGAGAAGCAGGCGAACCCCAAGTGCGCGAACGTCAAGCCGCTCGGCGCGCCGTACGAGAAGGCGGTCGGCCAGCAGATCGTGCTGCCCACCGACGGCGAGGTGATCAACCCGGTGCCCGGCTTCGAGGGAGAGGTGCCGGTGGCGCAGCAGGCGGCGCTGATGACGCTGACGACGTGCCACCCGCGGTTCTCCGACAAGCAGCGGCTGATCGTGCACGCCGTGCTGACGATGAGCTACCCCAAGGCCCCCGGCTTCGTGCCCGAAGAGATGAAGGAGCAGTGATGTACGGGTGGATCTGGCGGCACCTCCCCGGCCCGCTGCCCGTGCGCGTCCTGGAAGCGCTGGTGCTCGTGGCCGGGGTGGTGGCGCTGCTGATGTTCGTGGTGTTCCCGTGGGCGGAGCCGAAGTTGCCGTTCAACAACGTCACCACGCCCCAGTAGGGCTATGACCGGCAGATGTCGGTCATCTCCTCGCGGTCCACGACCTTGATCCGGGCGCGGTCGCGGGCCGCGCCGAGGGCGATCTCGTGCGCGTCGAGCCTGCGCCAGCCGTCGACGGTGGTGAACGGCACGGCGCGCTGCTCCAGGAACCGCACCACGGCGTCCGGCTCGCGGCTCGGCGCGACCGGCAGCCCCGGCGCGTCGGCGAGCAGGCTGGTCACGGTCTCCAGCGCGTCGCCCTTGGTGTGGCCGATGAGCCCGATCGGCCCGCGCTTGATCCAGCCGGTGACGTAGACGCCGGGCATGGCGCGGTCGTCCAGGTCGAGCACCCGGCCCGCCTGGTGCGGCACGGTGCCGGACGCGTGGTCGAACGGCAGGTCGGCGAGGTTCGTGGACCGGTACCCGACGGCGCGGTAGACGGCCTGCACGGGCCAGTCGGTGAACTCGCCGGTGCCGCGGACGCCGCCGTCGCCGGTCAGCTCCATGCGCTCGGTGCGCAGGCCGGTCACCCGGGTCTCGCCGAGCACCTCGACCGGCGCTTCGAGGAAGTGCAGGTGCAGCCGGCGCGGCCGGTCGCCGACGTCGCGGATCGCCCACTCCTGGAGCGTCCGGACGACCATCTCGACCTGCTTGTTCGACCGGATCGCCGCCATGCTCGCCGCGTCGAAGTCGATGCCCTCGGGGTGCACGACCACCTCGACGTTGGGCGAGTGGTCGAGTTCGCGCAGCTCCAGCGGGGTGAACTTGGCCTGGGCGGGGCCGCGGCGGCCGAACACGTGCACGTCGGTGACCGGGCTCGCCCGGAGGCCGTCGTAGACGTTGTCCGGGATGTCGGTGCTCAACAGCTCGTCGGCGGTCTTGGCCAGGATGCGCGCGACGTCCAGCGCGACGTTGCCGACGCCGAGCACGGCGACCTCGCGGGCCCGCAGCGGCCAGGTGCGCGGGACGTCGGGGTGGCCGTCGTACCAGGAGACGAAGTCGGCCGCGCCGTACGAGCCGTCGAGGTCGATGCCGGGGACGTCCAGCGGCCGGTCCTTGTCCGCGCCGGTGGAGAACACGACGGCGTCGTAGAAGTGCCGGAGGTCGTCGAGCTTGAGGTCGACGCCGTACTCGACGTTGCCGAAGAACCGGATGCCCGGCCGGTCCAGCACGCGCTGGAGGGCGTTGACGATGCCCTTGATGCGCGGGTGGTCCGGCGCGACGCCGTACCTGATCAAGCCGTACGGCGCGGGCATGCGCTCGAAGAGGTCGATGCCCACCGTGCCGCCGGACTCGGCGACGGCCTTGGTCAGGATGTCGGCGGCGTAGATGCCGGCGGGACCGGCGCCGACGACGGCGACGCGCAGGGAACGTGTCATACCTCAACGTTAGGTGAGCCTAAGCTCACTTCTGGCGAGAGGTTCGTCACGGCTACGCTGGCGGCATGCGCGTGCTCGTGGTCGACAACTACGACAGCTTCGTCTACAACCTCGTCCAGTACCTGGCCCAGCTCGGCGTCGAGTGCGTGGTCCGGCGCAACGACGCGGTCGAGCTGGACGAGGTCGGCGAGGTCGGTGGCGTCCTCGTCAGCCCAGGTCCGAGCACGCCCGACAAGGCGGGCAGGAGCATGGACGTGATCCGCCACTGCGCGGACACGGGCGTGCCGGTGCTCGGGGTGTGCCTCGGCCACCAGGCCATCGGAGCGGTGTGGGGCGGCACGGTCGACCTCGCCCCGGAACTCCTCCACGGCAAGACCAGTGTGGTGCACCACACGGGCGCCGGTGTGCTCCAAGGGGTGCCGAACCCGTTCACGGCGACCCGCTACCACTCGCTCACCGTGCTGCCGGACACGATCCCGGCCGAGTTCGAGGTGACCGGCCGCACCGAGTCCGGCGTCGTGATGGCCATGCGCCACCGCGAGCTCCCGGTGGAGGGCGTCCAGTTCCACCCCGAGTCCGTGCTGACCGACGGCGGTCACCGGATGCTCGCCAACTGGCTCGCGGTGTGCGGCTTCGAGGTGCCCGAGGGCACCGTCTCCCACCTCGAGAACGGCATGCGCCAACTCGCCGCGGCGGCCCGCCAGAGGTAGGCCGACCCCTGACGAACGCGAAGGCCCCCTCCGCGCGGAGGGGGCCTTCGTCGTCTGCCGCGAGGTCGCTACCTCGTCGAGGTCGGTCCGCCGCCCCCGCCGACGCGGAACTCGGCGAGCACCACGTTGATCCGGGCGTTCTTGCCGACCGGCGTGTTCGGGGCGATCTCCTGGGTCAGGATCTTCTTGTCCTGGGTCAGGTCGTTGACCGTCTCCTTGCCGCTGACCGTGAGGTCGTTGCCGGTCCACCCGGCCTGGCTGAGCTTGGTCCGGGCCTGGTTCTCGGTGAGCCCGCGCAGGTCCGGCATGAGGAACTGGTTGTTCTTCGACACGCTCAACGTGACCAGCGTGTCCTTCGCGACCCGGCCCGGCGCGGGGTTCTGGCCGACGACCTCGCCCTGGTCCTCGGCGCTGTCGACGTCCTTGGTCTGCACCTTGAACCCGTTGCCCTCCAGCGTCGCCTTGGCGTTGGCGACGGTCTGGCCGGTCACGTCGGGCAGCTGCACGGTGTCCGGCGCCTTGCCCAGCTTCACCGTGATCGTGCTGCCCTTGGCCGCCGTGGTGCCCGGGTTCGGCACCTGCTCGGCGACCTTGCCGACCAGCTTCGGGTCGTCGGTCTCGATCGTGTCCTGGGCCTGCTGGAACACCCAGCTCTCGGCTTCGAGCTTCTTCTGCGCGTCCTGCGGCGTCAGCCCGGTCAGGTCCGGGACGGCCAGCTCCTCCGGCTTGTCGCCCACGACGAGCACGACCGGGGTGCGCTTGCCGACCTCGCGGTTCGCGGGCGGGTCGGTCTCCACGACCTTGCCGATGTCGTCCGGGCCGCAGGCGGGCGTGTTGCCCGGCTGGCAGTGCACCGTCCGCACCTCGCCGGCGACCAGCTCGGCGTCCCGGATCGCGTCCTGGGCGGCGACCTGCGTCATGCCGACGAGCTGCGGCACCTTGACCTTGTCCGGCGCCGCGGCGTTGTCCTCGCTGTTGAGCAACGTCGTGGTGATCCAGGTGGCGAGGGCGAGCACGGCGATGCACAGCAGGACGACCAGCGTGACCATGATCGTCTTCTTGCGCCGGGCGCGCCGCTCCTCCTCTTCCTCCGCCAGCGGGTCGTACTCGGCGGCCTCCTCGCGCAGCGCCGACGGCCGGTGCCTGCCGCCCGTGGAGACCTCCGTGCGCGGCGACGAGGACTGGTTCAGCACCGCGGTGCGGTCCTCGGGCGTCATCACGGCGGGCGCGGACGGGCGCTGGCCGGACAGCACGCGCACCAGGTCGGCGCGCATCTCGGCGGCCGACTGGTAGCGGTTCGCCGGCCCCTTGGCCATCGCCTTGAGCACGATCGCGTCGAGCGCCGGCGTCACCTTCGGGTTCAGCGTCGACGGGGGCTTCGGGTCCTCCCGCACGTGCTGGTACGCCACCGCGACGGGCGAGTCGCCGGTGAACGGGGGCTCGCCGGTCAGCAGCTCGAACAGCACGCAGCCCGACGCGTACACGTCCGACCGGCCGTCCACGGCCTCGCCGCGGGCCTGCTCCGGCGACAGGTACTGCGCGGTCCCTATCACGGCGGCCGTCTGCGTCACCGCGGCCTGGCCGTCGTGCACGGCCCGCGCGATGCCGAAGTCCATCACCTTCACCGCGCCCGAGCGGGTGATCATGACGTTCGCGGGCTTGACGTCGCGGTGCACGATGCCGTGCCGGTGGCTGAAGTCCAGCGCGGCCGACACGTCGGCCATGACCTCCATGGCCCGCTTGCCCGACAGCGGCCCCTGGGTCTTCACGATGTCGCGCAGCGTGCGGCCGTCGACGAACTCCATGACGATGTAGGGCAGCGGGCCGTACTCGGTCTGCGTCTCACCGGTGTCGTAGACCGCGACGATGGCGGGGTGGTTCAGCGCGGCCGAGTTCTGGGCCTCGCGACGGAACCGCTCCTGGAACTGGGTGTCACGGGCGAGGTCGGCGCGGAGGACCTTGATGGCAACGTCGCGGCCGAGCCGGACGTCCCGCCCCTTGTGCACCTCCGACATGCCGCCGTAGCCGAGGGTCTCACCCAGTTCGTAGCGGTTGGAGAGCAGTCGCGGAGTGCTCATCAGTGCTTCGTCCCGCTCCTCGTCAACGGTCTCACCATCAAGCCTTGCGTTCGCTGTCGTACCGTTTCGGCGTTAGGTCGGTACACACGTCACCGTGACCCGTGAGCCGATCGCAACCTCACCGGTCGGCGCCAGGTCCGACACCAGGCACCGCCCCTCGTCCCGCGGCGCGCCCCCGTCCTCGGAGTGCACCTCGGGCGACAAGCCGTACCCGGAGAGCATCTTCGCGACTTCGTCCACCGGGAGGTCGACGTAGTCCGACTTCGTGATCGTCACCTTCGGTTTGCCGGGGAGCCGATC
This sequence comes from Saccharothrix hoggarensis, assembly GCF_052936025.1. The sequence continues at coordinate 23,883 of NZ_CP193624.1, forward strand.
GGTGGAGTCGTCGAGCGGGCGGGCGCTCGTGGCGCCCGGCTGGTTCGTCCCGCTCGGCGACGCCCCTTCGGGCGACGCCTGGCCCCGCAGCGCCCAGCGCAACGTGACCACGCCCAACACCAGCAACGCGACCACCAGCACAGCGACCATAACCCACACCACGGCGCGATTGCGCCCCGGTGGCCTGGCTCCGGGCGGCAACGGACGGAAAGCGCCCGTGTGCGGAGTGTTCATGGCTGGTGGGACGGGCTGCATGCCCGGACGCGACCCCGGGTGGGTCACCGGGAGGCCCGAATGCGTGTGCTGACCGGGCGGGGGAGTCATGGGCTGCGGCGTCAGCGGCGGGGCCATCGGCGGCGACCCGACGGCCATCGCCAGGCCGGACGGCGCGGGCAGCGGCTGGCCCGCGCGCACCGCGCTCACCGCGGACGCGAACTCGCCGCCGTTGCGGTAGCGCTGGCGCGGGTCCTTCACCAACGTCGCCTCGATCAGCGCCCGCGGGCCCGGCGGCACGTCCGGCGGCAGCGGCGGCGCGATGTCGCGGATGTGCATCATCGCGACCGTCACCGCGTTCTCCGACCGGAACGGCCGGTGGCCCGTCAGGCACTCGTAGCCGCACACGGCCAGCGCGTACACGTCCGACGCGGGCTCGGCGGCGTGGCCCAGCGCCTGCTCGGGCGCGATGTAGTGGGCGGTGCCCATGACCATGCCGCTGTGCGTCACGGGCGCCGCGTCCGCGGCCTTCGCGATGCCGAAGTCGGTGATCTTCACCTTGCCGGTGGGCGTCACCAGGATGTTGCCCGGCTTCACGTCCCGGTGCACCAGCCCGCGCTCGTGCGCCGCCTGCAACGCGTTGCCCGCCTGCTCCAGCACGTCCAGCGTGCGGTCGGCGTTCAGCCTGCCGCGGGCGATGATCGCCGCCAGCGGCTCGCCCTCGACCAGCTCCATCACCAGGTAGGCGGTGTCCTCCGGGCCGTCCGGGATCGACGCGGTCTCGCCGTAGTCGTGCACCGCCGCGATGCCGGGGTGGTTGAGCGACGCCGTGGTGCGCGCCTCGATCCGGAACCTGTTGAGGAACTCGGCGTCGCCGCTCAGCTCCGCCTTCAGCACCTTCACCGCGACCTTCCGGTCCAGCCGGGTGTCGTCGGCCTCCCAGACCTCGCCCATGCCGCCGACCGCGATCCGCCTGCTCAGGCGGTACCGCTCGGCGAGCAACTGGCCGGAGGTCAGCATCAGCGTCCCCCGAGGTACGCGCCGATGACCGCACGGCCGATCGGCGCGGCGACGCGGCCGCCGGTGGCGGACAGGCCCTGCTGGCCGCCGTTCTCGACGATCACCGCGATCGCGATCTCCGGCTTCTCGGCCGGCGCGAAGGCCACGTACCAGGCGTGCGGGTTGGTCGAGCGCACGTCCTCGCCGTGCTCGGCGGTGCCGGTCTTGGACGCGATGGTCACGCCGCTGAGCTTGCCGCCACCGCCGGTGTTGTTCTCCGAGGCGATCATCATGTCGCGCAGCGCCTCGGCGTGCTCGGGCTCCATGGCGTCGTCGACCTCGTCCGGCTTGGTCTCGCTGATCACCTGGAGGTCGGGCGCCAGGATCTTGCCGATGAGGTGCGGCTGCATCCGCACGCCGCCGTTGGCGATGGTCGCCGCCATCACCGCGTTGGCCAGCGGCGTCACCCGGACGTCCTTCTGGCCGATGCCCGTCTGGTAGATCCCGGGCTTCTCCGTCATCGGCCCCAGCGTCGAGGGCACCACCGACAGCGGGATCGACAGGTCCTGCTCGCCGATGCCGAACTTGGCCGCCTGGTCGCGCAGCTTGTCCGCGCCGAGCTCGGCGGCCAGCACCGCGAACGCCGTGTTGCACGACTTGGCCAGCGCCTCCTGCAGCGACGCGGTGACGCCGTTGCCGCAGACGGTGTCGTTGAAGTTCGGCAGCGGGGTGTTCGTGCCCGGCAGCGTGATCACCGGGCGGCCGTCGACCTCGCTGTCCTTGTTCTTGCCCTCGGCCAGCGCCGCCGCCGTCACCACCAGCTTGAACGTCGAACCGGGCGGGTAGTTCTCGTGGATCGCGCGGTTGAGCATCGGCTTGGACTTGTCGGCGTCGAGGCCGACCCACGCCTGCTCCTGCACGTCCACGTCGTGGCTCGCGAGCACGTTCGGGTCGTACGACGGGGTGCTCGCCATCGCCAGGATCTCGCCGGTCTGCGGCCGGATCGCCACCACCGTGCCGGTCACACCCTGCAGCCGCTCGTACGCCGCCTGCTGCAGCCGCGCGTCGATGGTCAGCTGGAGGCTGCCGCCCTTGGGATCGCGGCCGGTGATCAGGTCCGACACCCGGCGCGCGAACAGCCGGTCGTCGGAGCCGTTGAGCAGGTCGTCCTCGGCGCGTTCCAGCCCGCCCGCGCCGTACAGCGTGGAGAAGTAGCCGGTCACCGGCGCGAACACCGGGCCGTTGGCGTAGGTGCGCAGGTACTTCAGCCGGTCGTCCACCCGCTGCACGCCGGCCAGCGGCACGTCGTCCGCGGAGATGATCTGGCCGCGTTCCCGCGAGTACTGGTCCAGGATCACCCGGCGGTTGAGCGGGTCCTTGCGGTAGTCGTCGGCTTTGATGACCTGCACGTACGTGGCGTTGCCCAACAGCAGGAGCATCATCGCCATCATGACGAGGCCGACCCGGCGGAGCGGTGTGTTCATTTCGGACGCTCCACCATGACTGTGAACTGGTCGGCGATGGCCGGCTGCTGCGGCCGGGGCTTCGGCGTCGACTTCGGCGCGCGCGCCGCGTCCGAGATGCGCAGCAGCAGCGCCACCAGGATGTAGTTCGCCAGCAGCGACGAGCCGCCCTTGGACAGGAACGGCGCGGTGATGCCCGTCATCGGGATCAGCTTCGTCACGCCGCCCACGACGATGAAGATCTGGAACGCCACCGCGAACGCCAGGCCGCCGCCGAGCAGCTTGCCGAACGTGTCCCGCACGGCGAGGGCGCCGCGCATGCCGCGCATCGCGAGCACGGTGTAGATCAGCAGCACCGCGGCCAGCCCGACGAAGCCCAGCTCCTCGCCGATCACGGCCGTGATGAAGTCGGTGTTCGCCTCCGGGATCTGGTCCGGCCGGCCGCCGCCCAGGCCCGCGCCGAACATGCCTCCCGTGCCGAGCCCGAACAGCGACTGCACGATCTGGTAGCCCGCGTCGGTGGGGTCCGCGAACGGGTCCAGCCAGTTCTGCACCCGGATCTGGACGTGCCCGAACAGCCTCCACGCCACGAAGGCGCCGACGCAGAACATCACCACGCCCAGCACCACCCACGCGGCCCGCTCGGTCGCCACGTACAGCAGCACCAGCACGATGCCGAAGAACAGCAGCGAGCTGCCCAGGTCCTTCTGCAGCACCATGATGCTCACGCCGACCGCCCACGCGGCGATCAGCGGACCCAGGTCGCGGGCGCGCGGCAGGTCCAGGCCGATCACCCGGCGTCCCGCGATGGTGAACAGGTCCCGCTTCGACACCAGGAACGCGGCGAAGAACACCATCAGCAGGATCTTCGCGAACTCACCCGGCTGGATGGAGAACGCGCCGAAGCTCAGCCAGATCTTCGCGCCGTTGATCTCCGGTGCGATGAAGCTCGGCAGCACACCGGGCAGCACCAGCGCCACCAGGCCGAGCAGGCCGGCCGTGTAGCCGTAGCGGGCCAGCGTGCGGTGGTCGGACAGCACCTTCAACACGGTGCAGAACAGCACCAGCGCGATCGCCGTCCACAGCACCTGCTTCGGCGCGGCGGGCGACCACACGCCGCCGCCGGGCAGCTTCACGTCCGCCATGGCCAGGTCGATCCGGTGGATCATGACCAGGCCCAGGCCGTTGAGCAGCGCCACGCACGGCATGATCACGGGGTCGGCGTAGGGCGCCCACGTGCGCACCGCGAGGTGCGCCACCGTCAGCAGGCCCAGGTACGCCAGCCCCAGCCACAGGATGCGCATGCTGAGTTCCTGCTCCTGGTTCGCCTCCACCAGGATCAGGGCGCCCGTCACCAGGATGGCGGCGAACGCCAGCATGAACAGTTCCGTGCTGCGTCGCGTGGGCGGCTTCAACCCGGGCGACGTGCTGCTCGCCGCCGCGAGCGGTGTGCCCTCCGCGCCGGGGACCGGCGAACCCATGCGACTACTGACCCTTTCGGCAATCCGTGCCCGGCTTCTGCACGGGCGTGGTGAGGGGAGTCCCCTCGACGGTGGTGGTCGGCGGCGCCTCGGACGACGCCGCCGACGGCTGGGCCGTGGTGGACGTCGCCGTCGTGGCCCCGGTGCTGCCCTCCGGGCTGTCCTTCGGGCAGAACGGCAGCGTCTGCTCGGTGCGCAGCCGGCGGATCTCCTCCCGGGCGTCCTCCAGGCCGTCCACGTCGGTGATGCCGTTGCGCACCACGTTCCGGATGGCGACCTTCAGGTCGTCCACCATGATCGGCTCGCACGCCTGCGCGCCCGGCGGGCACGAGCCCTCCACCCGGCGCTGCAGGTCGAAGCCGAACACGCTGCCGGTGACCCCGCGGAAGACCGACACCTCGCCGTTCTCCGCCGCGCCCACGTAGTACTGGCGCAGCACGTACCAGCGCGTCGCCAGGCCGGCGCCCGCGACCAGGAGCAGCAGGAACACCACCAGCGCGAGCGCCTTCAACCGGTTGTTGCGGGCCCTCCGGGGGTCCGGCGGCGGCTGCACCGGCTCGACCCGCTGCGGGATCGGCCGGGGTCCGGTGATGGAACTCGCCCGCGAGGCGGGCGAGTCGGGGGGAGGCGGGTCCTCGCTGCCGTCGCCGGCCGCGCCGCCCACGATGGGCGCGTCGTCCCCGAAGTCGACGTCGACCACGTCGGCGACGACGACCGTCACGTTGTCGGGGCCGCCGCCCTTCAGCGCGAGCTCGATCATCCGGTCCGCGCACGCCTGCGGGTCCGGGATGCGGATCGCCTCGTCCAGCGTCTCCATGCTGACCACGCCGGACAGGCCGTCGGAGCACAGCAGGTAGCGGTCGCCCGGACGGGCCTCCCGCACCATCAGCCGCGGCTCCACCTCGTGGCCGGTCAGCGCGCGCAGCAGCAGCGAGCGCTGCGGGTGCGTGGCCGCCTCCTCCTCGGTGATGCGGCCTTCGTCGATCAACGACTGGACGAACGTGTCGTCGTGCGTGATCTGCGTGAACGTGCCGTTGCGCAACATGTAGGCGCGCGAGTCGCCGATGTGCACCATGCCGAGCCTGCTGCCCGCGAACAGCACGGCGGTGAGCGTGGTGCCCATGCCGTCCAGGTCGGGGTCGCTCTGCACGAGTTCGGAGATGGCGCCGTTGCCCGCGATCACCGCGTCGCGCAACTGGCCGAGCAGGTCGTCGCCCGGCTCGTCGTCGTCGAGCGGCGCCAGGGCGGCGATCACCACCTTGCTGGCGACCTCGCCCGCGGCGTGGCCACCCATGCCGTCGGCGAGTGCGAGCAGGCGGGGGCCCGCGTACACGGAGTCCTGGTTGTTCGAACGGACCAGGCCCCGGTCGCTGCGGGCCGCGTATCGGAGGACGAGGGTCATGAGCGCAGCTCGATCACCGTTTTGCCAATTCGGATCGGGGAGCCGAGCGGGACCCGGAGTGGGGCCGTGACCTTCGCCCGGTCGAGATAGGTGCCGTTCGTGGAGCCCAGGTCCTCCACGTACCAGTCGGTACCGCGCATCGACAGCCGCGCGTGCCTGGTCGACGCGAAGTCGTCGTCCAGCACGAGCGTGGAGTCGTCGGCGCGACCGATCAGGATCGGCCTGCCGTCCAGGGAGATGCGCGTGCCCGCCAGCGCGCCGTGCGTGACGACGAGCTGCCGGGCCGCCTTGTTGCCCTTGGCGGCCTTGGCGGCGCCTCTGCCGAACTTCGGCGTCGGCACGCGCAGCCCCGACGCCGCGTAGAGGTCGGAGCGGACGACTCGAAGCGCAGCCAACACGAACAACCAGAGCAGGACGAGGAAACCCGCTCTGGTCAGCTGCATCACCAGCTCTGGCACCGGTTGTAACCGCTCCTGACTTGAGTGCCGCTACGCCACGCCCGACTCGACACGCCAGACCTGCTGGTCAGCCCTGGGTGCGGTACACCAGCGAGGAGTGGCCGATGCGGACGACGTCGCCTTCCGCGAGCTGCCAAGTCTGCACTGGAGTGCCGTTCACCGTGGTGCCGTTTGTCGAACCGAGATCAGCGAGCATTGCACTGTGCCCGTCCCACGTGATCTCCAGGTGCCTCCTGGAGACCCCGGTGTCGGGAAGTCGGAAGTCCGCTTCCTGCCCGCGGCCGACCACGTTGCCGCCCTGCTTGAGGTTGTAGGTGCGGTTCGAACCGTCGTCCAGGTGCAGCGTCGCGTTCAGCTGGCGGGGACCGGACTGGACCGCCGGCGGGGCGTAGCCCTGGGCCGGGTCGCCGTAGCCGGGCTGCTGGCCGTAGCCCTGGTCGTACCCGGGCTGGCCGTAGCCGGGCTGCTGCCCGTAGCCCTGGTCGTAGCCGGGCTGCTGGCCGTAACCCTGGTCGTACCCGGGCTGCTGGGTGCCGTAGCCCTGGTCGTAGCCGGGCTGGCCGTAGCCGGGCTGCTGCGTGCCGTAGCCCTGGTCGTAACCCGGCTGCTGGCCGTAGCCCTGGTCGTAGCCGGGCTGCTGCTGGCCGTAACCCTGGTCGTAACTCGGCTGCTGGCCGTAGCCCTGGTCGTAGCCCGGTTGCTGCTGGCCGTAACCCTGCTGGTCGTAGCCCTGCTGCTGCTGGCCGTAGCCGCCCTGTGCATAGGGGTCGTAGGCGGGCTGGCCCTGTCCTTGTCCGTAGCCGGGAGGCTGGCTCATGGATCCGTCTCCTGCAGTGCGAGGTGGTGCTGACCGTCGGCTGGCAACTTTCACGTCGGGGTCGACGGACGAGCTGGTTCGGAACTGTCCCGTGTGCAGCGCGTCGGAGCGCTCCAGGGAGACTACGACGTCACCATAGGTATCCCATCCGCTCTCTTCGAGGTGCTCCCGGATGGAGTCCCCCAGAAGCTGGGTGATGCGTAGTTCATCCTGGCCGTCCCCGGCAAGCCGATCGTGGTCCTGCGGACCCAGCAGGACCTGGAAGTGGTTCGGCGCGAGCAGCCTGCCACCCGCCAGCTGGCGGATGTTGCTCTCGGCCTCCCGCTGCAGTGCCTGGGCCACTTCCTGCGGGACGACGTTGCCGCCGAACACACGCGCGAAGGTGTTGCCGACGATGCCTTCGAGACGGCGCTCGAAGCGCTGTACGAGGCCCACGGCAACCCTCCGACCCGGTCGACTTCTCTGACCGATCGTATCCGGGGTGAGGTGGCGGTACACGGGGCAATTGGTAACCCGGACGGGGACCATGCTAGTGTTCTCCACGTCGCTCCGGGCGAGTGGCGGAATGGCAGACGCGCACGGTTCAGGTCCGTGTGTCCGAAAGGACGTGGGGGTTCAACTCCCCCCTCGCCCACCAGAGGGCTGATGCGAATCAGCCCCCGGTCGATCCGGTTCACCGGATTCGATCACCAAGTTCACACGCTGAGGCCCCGCAACCGCGGGGCCTCAGTGCTGTGCGGGGTGGTCCGGGTCGCGTGGGGTCTTCCGCGATATCACTCGTTCGGCCTACCGTGCCCGTCCGGTCTCGTTCGACCATTCGCGACCCGGCCGTGTGTGATAAGCGTTACTCCGGTTCGACGTTCGCGCGGTGACGAGTCCGCGGGCCGCCCGCGGGCGAAGGCGGAATTGTCACCGGTTGTCGTCGTGCGTGTCGCATCCGCCACGTCCTTTGCGATCCGCGTGAATCCGGCGGAGTCCGCGGGCGTCCCCGAGCGCCGAATTCACCGCCGCCCCGACGCGGTCGCACGACCCTTCGGGGTGGGCCGCGCGACGGGTGGCGGGCGGCGTTCCGGTGGCACGACACGGTGGCTGCGGGCGGTCGGTCGATTTCGTGCGGCGAGCGGTCGCGGTGGGGTGGCCGATGCGGTTCGGGGCGGGCCGGCGGGGGCCGTTCCAGGCGAGCCACGCACACGCTGGGCACGACTTGCCGGGTCACCGGGGCACGGGGGTCACCCAGACGGCAGCACCGCCGGACCGAAGTCCCTTCTGCGGTCGGCGACCGGTTACCGACCGCTCGACGCCGCCGATCGCAGGAGGCCCGTCGGCCAGGGGGTGCGACCGTCCCCACCTGGTACGCCTTACCCAGAGCACGAGTCGAACGCGGCGGATCGACCGCCGTGGTTGCCGAGGAGGCCCTGGCGTGAGCAGCACACCAGCACGGATCGCGGACACCGACAACGCCAGGGCGCTGTCGGCGACCGCGGTTCCGGTTCCCGAACTGCCCGGTTCCGTCGAGGAGCTGGCCGCCGCGGCGGCGGTCCGCCTCGGCTGGCACGGCGTGGTGCTGCCCGAGATGGTCCTCATGGGGCGCAAGGTGATCGTGGTCGCGGAGCTGCTGGCCGACGCGCACGCCGAGCGGGTGTGCCTGGGCGCGGCCCCCGAGCCGGACCGGACGACGGTGTCCACGTGGGTGTGGCCCGAGATGGACGGCCGCGTGCCGCCCGCCGCGGTGCGGATCGTCGGCGTGCTGGCGGTGGCCCGGCACTGGCGGACCGCGCTGGCCTCCGCGGTGCCGTTCGCGCGGTTCGGCAACGCCGCCGCGGTGCTGCCGACGTCGGTCGCGTTCACGCACGACTACCTGGCGAACTGCCTGCCGCGGGTGCGCCGCTACGGCGTCTCCGTGCTGCTGGCGGACGACGAGCGGCAGCTGAGCACGGACGTCGCGGGTCGCAACGAGACGGTGCCGGTCGAGGACACCGCGACCACCCGCTGGGTGAACGAACTGGTCTACGAGCAGGTGCTGGCGACCGCGTCCTGACCTACGGTCGGACCATGCGGGTAGTGATCGCGGGCGGGCACGGCAAGATCGCGTTGCGGGTGGAGCGGCTGTTGGCCGCACGGGGTGACAGCGCCACGGCGCTGGTGCGCAACCCCGACCACTTCGCGGACGTCACGGACGCGGGCGCGGTCCCCGTCCACTGCGACCTGGAGGCGACGGACGTCGCTTCGGTCGCGGAACTCCTGACCGGCGCGGACGCGGCGGTGTTCGCCGCGGGCGCCGGGCCCGGCAGCGGGGTGGCGCGCAAGGACACCGTGGACCGCGGCGCTTCGGCGCTGCTGGCCGAGGCCGCCGAACGGGCGGGCGTGCGGCGGTTCATCCAGATCAGCGCCACCGGCATCGGCCGGACGACCGGTGACGAGGTGTTCGACGCCTACCTGGCGGCCAAGGGCGCCGCCGAGGACGACCTGCGCGACCGCGACCTCGACTGGACGATCCTGCGGCCCGGCCGGCTGACCGACGACGAGCCGACCGGCCTCGTCGAGCTGGCCGAGACGCCCCTACGGGGTTCCGTACCGCGCGGCGACGTGGCGGCCGTCGTGGTGGCCCTGCTGGACCGGCCCGGCACCGTGCGCCGGACCTACGAGCTGATCAGCGGCCGGACCCCGATCGCCGACGCGTTCTGACGCGGGCGGTCGGGGTCAGCCCAGCACCCGGTCCAGGTAGGCGTTGGCGAACTTGCCGGTGGGGTCGACCTCGGCGCGGACCCGGCGGAAGTCGTCGAAGCGCGGGTAGCGGTCGCGGAGGGCGTCGGCGGCGAGGCCGTGCAGCTTGCCCCAGTGCGGCCGCCCGCCGACCGCGCCCGCGATCTTCTCGAACGCGTCGAAGTACCGCCGGTAGGGCATGCCGAGGTACTGGTGGACGGCGACGTAGGCGGTGTCGCGGCCGTGCGCGGTCGACAGCCAGATGTCGTCGCCCTGCGCGACGCGGACCTCCACCGGCACGATGACGCCGTGGTCGAGCCGGCCGACCGCCGCGCGCAGCTCCCGCAGCACGTCGTGCAGCGCGTTGCGCGGCACCGCGTACTCGCTCTCCACGAACCGGACCCGGCGCGGCGTGACGAACACGCGGTGCGACACGTCCCGGTAGACCCGTTCGGAGACGACCGAGCCGCACACCCGGTTGAGCGCCCTGGTGGTGGCGGGCACGGCTCGCGCCAGCTTGCAGACCAGCCCGAACGCGCCGTTCTCCAGCACCTCGTACTCGTAGAACCGGCGCAGCGGGGACAGCGGGGCGGCGGGTTCGTCCACCCGGTTGTTCCGCTTCAGGATCACCCGGTCGGAGTGCGGGAACCAGTGGAACTCGACGTGGTCCTCGACCGCGGTGAGGTGGTCGAACTCGTCGAGCACGGCGTCCAGCCGGCCGGGCGACTCGCGGGCGTGCAGCACGAACGCGGGCACGCACCGGAGGGTGACCGTGCTGATCACGCCGAGCGCGCCGAGGCCGACCCTGGCGGCGTGGAACAGGTCGGGGCGCTCGTCGGCGGAGCAGCGCGCCACCGTGCCGTCGGCGAGGACCAGCTCCAACGCGACGACCTGGGTGGCGAGGCCGCCCAGCTTCGCGCCGGTGCCGTGGGTGCCGGTGGAGATGGCGCCCGCGACGGTCTGCGCGTCGATGTCGCCGAGGTTCGCCAGGGCCAGCCCGAGCACGTCGAGCAGGGCGTTGAGCTGGTGCAGCGTCGTGCCGGACCGGACCGTGACGAGCGTGTCGGAGACGTCGGAGATGCCGGTCCACGCGTCGAGGTCGACGGCGACGCCGGGCGCGACGGCGATGTCGGTGAACGAGTGCCCGCTGCCGCGGGGGCGCACGGCGGACGCCCCCGTGACGACGGAGGCGAGTTCGTCGACGCTCGCCGGGTGCTCCACGCGGTGTGGGTTCGCGGACGCGGTGCGCGCCCAGTTCGTCCACGGCGTTCCCATGCCACCTCCGGTGCGACGCGATCCACGAACCGTAGGTGAAAGCTATTCACCTTTCAAGTACCGTGAGCCCATGCAGCCCCGCACGCGCCTCGACGCCGCGACGAAGGAGCACGATCCTCCGTTCGCGATCGTCGACCTGGACGCCTTCGACAGCAACGCGGCCGACCTCGCGCGCCGCGCGGGCGGGCGGCCGATCCGGGTGGCGAGCAAGTCCGTGCGCGTCCGCGCGCTGCTGGAGAGGGTGCTCGAACGGCCGGGGTTCGCGGGGGTCATGTGCTACTCGCTGGCCGAGGCGCTGTGGCTGTCCTCGGTGGACCTGTCCGAAGACCTCCTCGTCGCGTACCCGACCGTCGACCAGGAGGCGTTGACCCGGCTCGCGGAGGACGACAAGGCGCTCGGGCGGATCACCGTCGTGGTCGACTCGACGGCGCACCTCGACCTGGTCGACGCCGTGCTCGGCGCCCACCACCCGGAGGTCCGGGTGTGCCTGGAGCTGGACGTGTCGTGGCGGCCGCTGCCGGGCCTGCACATCGGCCCACGGCGTTCTCCCGTGCACACGGCACGCGAAGCGCGCGCTCTGGCCGAGGCGATCGCGCGGCGGCCGGGGTTCCGGCTCGTCGGCGTGATGGCGTACGAGGGGCAGATCGCGGGCCTCGGCGACCAGCCGCCGGGCAAGCCGCTGCGCGGCGCGGCGCTGCGGTGGATGCAACGCCGCTCCGCCGCCGAGCTGGTCGACCGCCGGGCGGCCGCGGTCGCCGCCGTGCGCCGGGTCGCCGAGCTCGAGTTCGTCAACGGCGGCGGCACGGGCAGCCTGGAGGTCACCGCCGCCGACCCGTCGGTCACCGAGCTCGCGGCGGGCTCGGGCCTGATCGGGCCGACGCTGTTCGACGGCTACCGCGGGTTCCGGCCCAGACCCGCCGTGCTGTTCGCGCTGCCCGTGGTGCGCCGGCCGAAGCGGCACGTGGCCACGGTGTTCGCGGGCGGCTACATCGCCTCGGGCACCGCCACCGCCGACCGCCAACCGACGCCGTACCTGCCGGTCGGGCTGCGGCTGCTGCCGATGGAGGGCGCGGGCGAGGTCCAGACCCCGGTGGTGGGCCGGGCGGCCGACGCGCTGCGGCTCGGCGACCGCGTGTGGCTGCGTCACGCCAAGGCGGGTGAACTGGCCGAGCGGTTCACGCACTACCACGTCGTGAGGGGTGACGTGGTGGAGCGGACCGTGCCCACCTACCGGGGCGAAGGGCACTCGTTCGGCTGAACTTCGGACCTAGTCGGGCAACCTGGTCGACAGGTAGCCCCGGACCAGGGCCTTGGCCTCGTCCAGGATGCGCTGGTCGCCGGCCGGGTCGCGGCGGAACGCCAGGTTCAGCACGCCGTCCGCCGCCTCCACCGCGATCGAGATCGGCAGCTGCAGCTCGGCCAGGGGGATGCCGAACTTGGTCGAGATCATCTCGGCGATGCGGTCGGAGATGACGGTGTTGTTGTCGCGCCGGTCGTCCAGCAGCCGCATGTCCACCACGTCGCCGAAGTGCAGCTTGGAGAACGCGGGCACCTCGCGGTGCATGGAGACGTAGACGTCGAAGATCGAGTCCACGGCGTCCCACCAGTGCTCCAGCGTGGTGGAGGTGAACCGGCCGTCCACCGTCTGGATGAACTTCTCCAGGTTGCGCAGGGTCAGCGCCTGCACGACGGCCCGCTTGTCCGGGAAGAACTGGTACAGCGAGCCGACCGCGACACCCGCGCGCTCGGCGATCAGCGTTGTCGTGACGCCGTCGTAGCCGACCTCCTCGATGAGCAGGGCACAGGCTTCGAGCATCCGCTCGACGCGCTTGGCGCTGCGCTGCTGCACCGGTTGGCGGCGCAACGGGGTCGTACTGGTCACGGCGACTCCTGCGGAAAAAGTTGGCGGGTCTCCATAGTGCCCGGTGGTGGACCATTCCACTTCACTTCGGGGCGCAACACGCCTACGATCCGAATGACTTTCACGTTCTGGGAGGTACGCGTGACCCGTCCCGACGACGTCCTGGGCGCCGACTTCCTCTGGGGCGTCTCGACCTCCGCCTTCCAGATCGAGGGCGCGTTCACCGCCGGCGGCAGGCAGCCGTCCGTGTGGGACGCGTTCCCGGCGTTCGAGGGGCAGGACGCCTCGGTGGCGTGCGACCACTACCACCGCTACCGCGAGGACGTCGGGCTGATGCGGTCCCTCGGCGTCGGCGCCTACCGGTTCTCCGTGTCGTGGCCGCGGGTCCTCGCGGGCGACCTGGAGTTCTACGACCGGCTCGTGGACGAGCTGCTGGAATCCGGCATCGCGCCCGTCGCCACGCTGTACCACTGGGACACGCCCGTCGCGGTCGAGGGGGCCGGCGGCTGGCTGCACCGCGACACCGCCCACCGGTTCGCGGAGTACGCCGGGACGGTCGGCGCGCGCCTGGCCGACCGGGTCGCGATGTGGATCCCGATCAACGAGCCCGCGATGGTGACGCTCCTCGGGTACGCCGTCGGGCAGCACGCGCCGGGCAAGGCCCTCCTGTACGACGCGCTGCCCACCGCGCACCACCTCAACCTGGCGCACGGGCTGGCCGCGGGCGCGCTGCGGTCCGCCGGGGCGCGCGCGATCGGCACGGCCAACAACCACACGCCCGCGTGGCCCGCCGGTCCGTCCGACGTCCCGGCCGCCGAGGCGTACTCCGACCTGCACAACTGGCTCTACGCCGACGCGCAGCTGGCCGGGCGCTACCCGGACGCGCTCGCCGACCGCTTGCCGATCGTGGACGGCGACCTGGCGATCGTCGCCGCGCCGCTCGACTTCTACGGCGTGAACTACTACAACCCGACCCGGCTGCGGACTCCGTCCGAGGGCAACCCGCTGCCGTTCGAGCTGGTCGAGATCGAGGAGTACCCGAAGACCGGCTTCGGCTGGCCGGTCGTGCCGTCCGGCCTGTCGGAGATGATCTCACTGTTGCGAGATCGCTTTGTCGACTTGCCGCCCGTCTACGTGACCGAGAGCGGGTGCAGCTACCCCCACTCCCTCGACGACACCGAGCGGATCGCGTACCTCGACGGGCACATCGCCGAAGCCGTGAAGGCCGGCGCGCGCGGGTACTTCGTCTGGTCCTTGATGGACAACTTCGAGTGGGACTCCGGGTACTCGCAACGGTTCGGGCTCGTCCACGTCGACTACGCGACGCAACAACGCACACCGCGTGCCTCCTACGAGTGGTACCGCGATCGGATCAGGCAGTGACGGCGGAGGCGTTGGCCGAACCGGTCGTCCCCGTCCGCCGGTCGTGGATGACGTGGCTGTTCCTGGCCAACCTCGGGCTGTGGCTCGCCGTCTACGCCCCCATCCAGGTGCTCCTGCCGCAGCAGGCCGAACTGGTCGACGCGGCCGGCAAGGAAGCCGTGTTCGGCCTGGTCACGGGCGTCGGCGCGGTGGTCGCGCTGATCGCCAACCCGCTGATCGGGCTGTCGTCGGACCGCACCACGTCCCGGTTCGGCCGCCGGCACCCGTGGACGCTCGCCGGCGCGCTGCTCGGCGCGGTCGGGCTGGTGGTGCTGTCGTCGGCGTCCTCCGTCGGGGTGATGGTGATCGGGTGGTGCCTGGTGCAGGCCGGGCTGAACGGGATGCTCGCCAGCCTCACCTCCGCCGTGCCCGACCGCGTGCCCGTGCGGCAGCGGGCCAAGGTCGGCGGGCTCGTCGGCGTCTCCCAGATGCTCGGCACGGTGCTCGGCGCGGTCGTGGTGACGGTCCTGGTCAGCGGCCTGCCGGCGGGGTACCTGGCGTGCGCGGCGGTGGTCGTGGCGGGCGCGCTGGCGTTCGTCCTGATCACGCCGGACGTCCGGCTGCCGGTCGCCGCCCGCCCCGCCCTGCGGTGGCGCGAGCTGTGGGTCTCGCCGAGGCGGCACCCCGACTTCGCCTGGGCCTGGGCCGCCCACTTCATGATCAACCTCGGGAACGCGTTCGGCACCCTCTACCTGCTGTACTTCCTCGGCGACGTCGTCCGGCACCCGTCGCCCGAGGACGGCCTGCTGGTGCTGATGCTGCTCTACGGCGCGGCGCTGGCGATCGGCGCGTTCGCCGTCGGCGCCCGCTCCGACCGCACCGGCCGCCGCCGGCCGTACGTGCTGCTCGCGGCCGGCGTGATGGCGTCCGCCGCGCTCCTGCTCGCCGCCTGGCCCACGTGGACCGCGGCCCTCGTCGCGGCGCCGCTGCTCGGGGTCGGCTTCGGCGGGTACTGGGCGGTGGCGCTCGCCCTGCTCACGCAGGTCCTGCCCGCCGCGTCCGACCGCGCGAAGGACCTCGGCGTGCTGAACATCGCGAACTCGCTGCCCCAG
The DNA here is from genome assembly GCF_052936025.1 of Saccharothrix hoggarensis. The sequence goes on from NZ_CP193624.1 coordinate 39,029, forward strand.
GTGGTCGCCCCGCTGCTGACGACGTACGTGCTCGCGGCCCTCGGCGGGTACCGCGGCCTGTTCGCCGTCTCCGCGGCGGCCACGCTGTGCGCGGCCGTGCTCGTGACCAGGGTCCGATCGGTGGCATAGGGGGAGAACGTTGCGGTTGGCGGGTAGAGCGGTCGTGGTGACCGGCGCGTCGCAGGGCATCGGCGCGGCGACCGCCCTGACGCTCGCGAGGCGCGGTGCGGTTGTCGTGCTCGTGGCACGGGGCGCCGAAGCGCTCGACCGGCACGTCGAACGGATCAGGGCGACCGGTGGGCGTGCGGTGGCCGTTCCGGCGGACCTCGCGGACGTCGACGGGATCGGCGCGCTCGCCGAACGGGTCGTCGCCGAGGTCGGCGTGCCGGACGTGCTGGTGAACAACGCGGGCGTCGGCCGCTGGCTGTTCCTCGACGACACCCCGACCGCCGAGCTGGCCGGGATGATCGCCCTGCCGTTCACCGCCGCACTGCACCTGACCCGCGAGTTCCTGCCCGGCATGCGGGCCCGCGGTTCGGGGCGCGTGGTCAACGTCAACTCGCCGGTGTCCCGGCTGCCGATCCCCGGCGCGACGGGCTACGCGGCGTCCCGCTACGCGCTGCGCGGGCTGACCGCCGCGTTGCGCCTGGACCTGCGCGGCACCGGCGTCGGCGTGAGCGAGGTCGTGCCCGGCAAGGTCAGCAGCCGGTACTTCGCCAACAACCCCGGCGCGGAGGAGCGCATCCCGGCGCTGGCCCGGCTCATCCCCACCGTGACGCCGGACGACGTCGCGACGCGGATCGGGCGGGCCGTCGAGCGGGACCTGGACGAGGTGGTCTTCCCGTGGCAGCTCAAGGCGTTCGACGTGGCGGGCCGCCTGTTCCCCGGGCTCACCGGCTACCTGACCTGGCGGACCGGCACCCACCGCTGACCCGCGCCCGCCGCTGGCCCGCGCCCACCGCCGACCCACGCCCACCGGTGATCCGCGCCCACTGGTCATCCGCGCCCACTGGTGATCCGGGGCCGGACGTGGAGACGGCCCCGATGTCCGCGCGGGAGGTGCGGACATCGGGGCCGACGTGGTGCCCGCGGACCGGTGTCGGTCGGGGAGGGAAGGTGTGCACAACACCGGCCCGCGGCTGTCTGTGTGGAGTTGTGGCAGTACTAGCCGGCCGGCGGTCCGTTCGTCGCGGTCGGGGGTTCGCACGTCCCGGACCGCCGGCCAGTAGGCGGGTGCTCGACCGTGTCGCGTCGGGGGAACGACAGGTCGGGGCCGCCCGTTAGTGGGCTCGGACCACTCCCCGGCGCGACCGGGTGACAGGAGGCGTCACCGGCGCCGATCGGAGGTGCCGAGCCGGGCGCGGGGCCAAACCGCCCGCGACCAGGTGTTCGTACGCGGCGCGCCACACCGAGCACGGGCTCTTCTGCTGCCGCCACCGTCCGGAGCACTCGGGGCAGTTGCCCTTCTCGTCCGGTTCGTGCGCGGCGAGCAGCGCCCGCCAGCCCTCGGTCAGCCGAGGGAGCTCGGAACGTGCCACCGACAGGAGGGACGGGGCGTCGGCCTCGTTGGCCAGCTCCGTGAGCAGGTCCAAGCGTTCCCACACCGCGTTGCGAAGAACTTGTCCGAGGATCTCGTCCACCGAAACGTCACCGTCACCTTTCCGCCTGCTCGGCGGCCTCACGTAGCGCGGCCCTGAGTTGTACGAGTTGGTCGGCCGAGAGGACCGCCGTCTCACCGGGCGGGCCGACCAGGACCACGCGGCCCCGGTCGACCATCACGGTGAGGCAGCGCTCCCGGTCGACCACGTCGCTGCAGCGAATGCGCCACCAGCGACGTTGCCCGGTCGTGCCGCGCCATCCGGAGCCGAGGTCGGTCGGCTCCTGGACGGACAGTGGAGCCGGAGCGTCCCCGACCGCGGTGACGGCGGGCGCAACCGGTCCACCAGTGCTGGTGGCCACCGCCCGCTCGATCAGGTCCACGATCAGGTTCCTCTCCGTGCTCACTCGCTTACCGGAACCTAGATTGCGATGATTCAACCCGGATCGGGACGTCATAGCGCTGGCCGGTGCCCGTCCCACGGTAAGCGGTCACCGGAGTTCGGCAGGGCCGATCAGCTCTGCTGATCGGTACTTCTCGCAGTCGGGGGAGTGCCCCTACTCTGCGGTTGACGCCCAAAGGACTGTGAGGGGGCGCAATTGAACACCATCGGTTCGCCGAGTTCTCCTGTTACACCAGACGTCTGGGACCAGCAGGAGATGCGCGACGCCCTGGCCAGACGAGAGATCAGCGCGGTCTACCGCCTGCTCCGACGGCACGGGGTGTCGCAGCGCCAGATCGCGGCGCTGACGGGCCAGTCGCAGTCCGAAGTCTCGGAGATCCTCAAGGGACGCCAGGTCATGGCCTACGACGTCCTCGCGCGGATCGCCGCCGGCTTGGGTGTCCCCAGGGGGTACATGGGTCTCGCTTACGACGAGGCCACGGCAGTGAGGGTGGCCGCCACGGCGGAGGCACCCCATTCTGAGGAGGACGAGTCGGTGAAGCGAAGGAAGTTCCTCGCGCACGCCGCCGCCATCACCGTCGGCGCGGCCGTGTTCGGTACGGACTCCGGGTCTTGGGCTTCGTCGCCCGCGCAGACTCCGGCCCCTGGCCGCATCGGCATGACCGACGTCCGACAGGTCGAAGCGGCCACCAGGGCGTTGCGCACGTTGGACTACCAGTACGGCGGCGGCTCCTGCCGCGACGCGGTCGTGGCGCAGCTGTCGTGGGGCCAGCAGATGCTCGGCGCCAACGCCACCGACCTGGTCAAGGAGCGGCTCTACGTCGCGCTCGCCGACCTGCACAACCTGGCCGGCTGGACCTCGTTCGACACCGGCCTGTACGACTCCGCCCGCAACCACTTCGGCCAGGCGCTCGGCCTCGCCAAGCAGGGCCGCAAGGAAGAGCTCGTGGCCAACATCCTGTACCGGATGGGCCGCGTCTACCTGCACCAGGACGCGCCGGACGACGCGCTGAAGGTGTTCCAGCTCGGCCAGCTGGCCGCCCAGAACTCCGGCTCGGAACTCGCCGTCGGCATCCTGTGCGCCAACGAGGCCTGGGCCTACGCCAAGATGGGCTCCGACGACCAGGCGCTGAAGCTCCTGGGCCGCGCGCGCGACGAGTTCGCCCGCGCCAACATCGGCGAGGCGCCCGCGTGGGCGAAGTTCTTCGACGCCAACGACCTGTCGGCGATGATCGGCACGGTCCACACCGAGCTGGCGCAGACCGTGGACGCCAAGTACACCCGCACCGCGGTGCCCGCGCTGACCAAGGCCATCGGCGGCTACGGCGAGGACATGACCCGCAGCCGGTCGTTCAACCTCACCTCGCTGTCGATCAACCACCTGCTGGACGGCGACATCGACCACGGCGCCCGCCTCGGCCGGCAGGCGATCGAGCTGTCGGAGGGCCTGAAGTCGGTCCGCACGAAGGACCGGATGAGGCCGCTGCTGCACGAGGCGGAGAAGCGCCGCAACAACCCGGATGCCCGTGAGCTGGCGGAGCGCCTTGCGAAGTTCACCGGCAACGACAGCGCGGCCTGACGCCGCCGCGGGGGTCGGACTCCTGGACGGCAGGTTCACCCCCGACGCGCTGACCGCCGTCCTGGAACGGCTGTGCGCCGAGCTCGGGTTGGCGCACCGCGGCGCCCGGCTCGTGAAGTTCACCAGCAACGCCGTGTTCGACCTGCCCGCGGAGCGGGTCGTGGTCCGGATCGTCGGCTCGATGAACCTGCGCCACCGGGCGCACAAGGTGGTCGAGGTCGCGCGGTGGCTCGCCGCGCACGACGTGCCCGCGGTGCGGCTGGTCGAGGACGTCCCGCAGCCGTTGGAGGTCGGCGACCACCTGGCCACCCTGTGGCACACCGTGCCGTCCGGCGGGAGACCGGTCGACGGCCGTGACCTGGGCCGGGTGCTGCGGCAGGTGCACGCGCTGCCCGCGCCGGCGTTCGAGCTGCCGCGGTGGACGCCGCTGGACGACGTGCGGCGGCGGATCGCGGACGCGGAGGAGCTGTCCGCGCCGGACCGCCGGTTCCTGGAGGACCGGTGCGCCGCGGTGGAGCACCGGCTGGCCGGCGTGCGGACCGTGCTGCCGCCCGGCGTGCTGCACGGCGACGCGCACCTGGGCAACCTCATCCCCAGCCCGGACGGCCCCGTGATCTGTGACTTCGACTCCACCAGCCTGGGCCCGCGCGAGTGGGACCTGAGCACGCTGCCGGTCGGCGTCGCCCGGTTCGGCCACCCCGCCCGGTGGTACCGGCAGCTGGCCGACGAGTACGGCTTCGACGTCGCGAGGTGGACCGGGTTCCCGGTGTTGCGCGAGGTCAGGGAGCTGAAGCTGACGACGAGCGTGCTGCCGATCATGCGCAGCCACCCCGGCGTGCGCGACGAGCTGCACCGCCGGCTGAAAGCGCTCCGGGCGGGCGATACCACGACTCCGTGGACGCCCTACCGTTGATCACCCGATCGTGGGCAATCCCGCGTGATGTGGCCGCGGGGACGAACCCGTAACGCCGCACGCGCGTCTGACGAATGACGCATCGACGGGATGCGTGACGGGTCGCGAGGTGCGCGTGGTCGGAAAACTGCGGGGTGGGCGGCGTGGGCGCGCCAAGCGCGCGCTGGAAGCCGCCAGGATGCTGGACGAGGTCGTGGACACCCAGCTGCCGCTGCTGGCGTCGTTCGACGAGCGCCGCCGCCGCCGTTCCGCGGACTACCTGGCCGAACTGGTGAAGCTCGCCCAGGACTACCGCTACTTCGCCAACGGCTGGATCGACGCGGCCGAACTGGAGCGGCGGGGCCGGCGCGCGATGACGGAACTGACCCGGCTCCGCGAGGACCCCACCGCCCGACTGTTCAGCGACTAGGGCGTTCGGCGCAGCTCGTCGCACCGAACGGACCACTCACCGATGGCTACCCGCGCCAGGCTCCTCCCTCCCACGCCGCCGCGGCGTAGTCGCGGAAGCTCTTGGGCGGTCGGCCGGTGACCCGCTCGACGGTGTCCGTCGGCTCCGACTCACCCCACGCGTCCCACGCCGCGATCTGCTGTTCGGCCAGGTCGGCGGGCATGACGGCCCGGTAGTCGTCCGGCGTGCCGCGGTACTCGACGGCCCGCCCGGTCAGCCGGGTGATCTCCGCCAGGGCGTCCGGGAACGACAGCGCCTCCGGACCGGTCAGCTCCAGCACCTGCCCCTCGTGCCCGTCACGGGTGAGCGCGGCGACCGCCACCGCCGCGATGTCGTCGGCGTCGACGAAACCCAGCCGCCGGTCGCCGAGGGGCAGCACGAGTTCGCCCGCGAGCACCGAGGGCCGGAAGAAGCCCTCGTCGAAGTTCTGGTCGAACCAGTCCGGCCGCACCGCGGTCCAGTCGACGCCGGACTCGCGCACCAGCCGTTCGGCGGCGAGCAGCCGCTCGTCCCGCATCTCCTCGACGCCGCGGCTGGAGAGCAGCACGAACCGCCGCACGCCGCGCCTCACGGCCTCGTGCGCGAACTCCGGTTCGACGGGCAGTTCGTGCGGCGCCATCAGGTAGACGCGTTCGACGCCGTCGAGCGCGTCCGCCCACGTGGTGGGGTCGGTCCAGTCGAATCGCACCTGGTCGGGGGCATCCCGGCGGGACGCCCGGCGCACCGGGTGGCCCGCTCGGGTCAGCTGAGCGGCCACCCGCCTGCCGGTCGAGCCGGTGGCCCCCAGGACGAGGATCGGTGAATCAGCCATGCCCCGACCTCATCACAGGGGTCCGACATCCCGGGCGCGCCGACACCTGGGGTGACGCCCGGTCAGGCGACCGGCGCCCGCGACAGGACGACGGCGAGGCCGAACGCGACGCCCATGACGGCCAGTTCGACCGCGGCCCACGTGACGAGCGCCGTGGGCTTGTGCTGGGCGATGTGCGGCAGCAGCCGCCAGCGGATGTTGGCGCCGAGGACCGCCAGCAGCGCCGCGCACACCACCTTGCCGACCAGCACCAGGCCGTACGAGGTGGTGAAGAGGGAGCCGGGCAGGGAGACGACCGGGTTCAGCGCCAGTTCCAGCAGGCCGTTGAACAGGCCCGTCACCGAGACCAGGACCAACGCCACCGTCGCCAGCTTGGAGAACTTCGGCAGCGCCTCGGCGAGCAGCCCGCGCCGGTGGGCGACCAGCACGACCAGGGCGGCCAGGCCGCCGGTCCACGCCGCCGCGCCGAGGACGTGCAGCTCCATCGAGATCATCGAGTAGTCGTGGTACTTCCAGTTCGACGCGTGGCCGGTCACCGGCAGCGGCAGGACGCCGAACATGGCGATCAGGATGCGCAGCTCGGCGGGCACGGTCTCGCCGCGCCGCACCGCCACGACCCCGATCCACAGGTACACCAGCGCGCACACGCCGCTGAACAACAAGCCCTGGCCCGCGCCGACGCGCTGGACGTAGTCCACGACCATCGGCATGGTCAGCTCGGCGTCGGGCCGCGTCTCGTACGCCCGGATCACGATGGACAGCAGGGCGGTGAACGCCCACACGGCCGCCGCGATCACGGCGGCGGGCCGGGCGACGCGCAGCACCGGCTCGGTGGCGGCGGGTCGCCCGAACCCGAGCAGCTTCGGCAGCAGCGACAGGCCGACGACGACCGTCGCGGCCACGTCCAGCAGCGTCCGGACCAGCGGGTGGGCGAACCGGACCACCGCGCCGGGCTCGGCGACGCCCACCGCTTCCGGGGTGGTCGACAGGCCGAGCCCCAGGAAGACGCCGACGGCTCCGCCCGCGAGCAGGCCGCCGGCGACCCAGTACCTGGTGGTCGGCGCGGTGGTCCGGTTCACCGTCATCGCCCGGGGTTCTCCGTGCCGCCGGACGGCCCGGCCTTGCCCGCTCCGCCGGCTTGGCCGGAGCGCGCCGTGCCGCCACCGCCGCCGCGCAGGGCGAGGAACACGCCGCCGCCCAGCAGCACGACGGCGCCCGCGATCCACACCCAGATGGGCACGCCACCCGCGCCGGGCGGCACGGACGCCGGGTCGGCGTCCGGCGAGACCGACACCGGCGCGGGCGTGCCGTCACCCGCCTTGGTGAGGGTGAACTTGATCGAGCCGGTCACCGGGTGCCCGTCCGCGGACAGCACCCGGTAGCCGACGGTGTACTCGGCGGCCGGCCCGAGCGGCCGGACCGGGAAGACGACGCTGTTGTTCTTGACCGTCGGCTCGCTGTCCGCTTCCCAGCGCGTGCCCTCGGGACCGGTGACGGTGACCGTGTTGAACTTCTCCCCGTCCTGCACGGGCTGGTCAAAGGTCAGCGTGATCGTCGTCGGTCCGGTCGCCAGCTGCGACCCGTCCTTCGGGTCGCTGCCGACGAGCACGTTGTGCGCGAGCGCCGGCGTGGCGGCGCCGAGGACGACCCCGCCCGCGACGAGGCCGGTCAGCAGCAGCGAGACGACGCGCCTCATGCCGTCGTCTTGCCCGTGCGGCGGGACCGCAGCACGGCGCCCGCTCCCAGCCCGAGTCCGAGCGCGCCGACGGCGAGGCCCGCGCCGCCGAGCCAGCGGGCGGTGTCGTCCGTCGTGGGCGACGCCGCGGCGACGCCGTCACCCGTCGAGGCGACGGCCGTGGCCGTGCCGTGGTCGTCGCCGTCCTTCTTCGCGACGAGGGTCAGCACGGGCGCGGGGCGGTCCGGCTCCTCGGCGCCCTCGGCGGGCGGCGGGGCGTTCCAGTCGACGACCTCACCGCTGTCGTAGGTCTGCTTGGCGGGCAGGACCAGCTTGTCGGTGTTGTCCGGCAGCGGGCCGACGGACAGGTCGAACTCGTTGAACTGCCCCGGCTCGATGCGCGTGCCGGGCTCCGCGGTCCACGTGACGGTGCGGACGGCCTCGGTGACGTCGCGGCCGTGGCTCTTGACCGGCGTGGCGAGCTTCTCCTTGACCGCCTCGACCTTCCAGCCGGGCGTCGGCTTGGTGCTGACCGAGGCCAGCGGGTACTCGGCGGGCAGGGTCAGTTCGAGCTTCACCGTGCCCGCGTCGGGCCGTTCGTTGGGCACGCGCAGCGTGACCTTGGTGTACCCGCCCTGCACGGCGTCCTTGGGCGTGGACGCGGTGACGTGCGCGGACGCCGGGCCGGCCGTGGTGAGCGCGAGGACGGCGGCCGTGGCGAGGACGGCGCCTGCCTTGGCGAGCGTGCGCACGCCAAATTGATTTGTCGACATGAAGTTGTGGCTCCTGAGACCAGAGGTGTCTGTCGGGGACTCGGGTGATCAGGAACCAGGGGGACCGCGACGGCCGTTCACCCGCCGCAACAGCACCGAGACCGGCGTGGTCGCCGCCGGCGCCGGGACCAGCGCCACCGGCGCGCCCACCGGGGCCAACGGCTCCAGCGGCGGGAGCAGCCGGAACACCGCGGTGACCAGCGCGCTCAGCGCGGCGTCCGCGCGGGCCAGCAGCAAGCCGGTGAGCAACGCGGCGACGACGTGCGCCGCGGTCATCGCCGCCGGGCCGAACCCGAGGCCCGGACCGTCCACCCCGTGGTGGCCCAGGTTCAGCAGCGCGTGCTGCCCGACCTGGGCGACGCCCAGCGTGGCCAGGGTCGTCCACGGCCGGCGGCCGCGGTCGGCCAGCGCCGTGCCCGCGAACGCGATCAACAACGTCAGCGGCAGGGCGGGCGCGAACTCGGTGACCGCGCCACCCGCCGCGCCGTGCGCCGCGACGCTGAGCGCGGCGGACGTGACGGCCAGCAGCACGGCCCGCGCGAAGCGGGTCGGAGCAGGCCGTGTGGTCACACGCAGAGCGTAGGAGGTCCAGACCCGCCCGTGGCAGCCCCCACCGGGATTCGGGGGTTTCGACTAGGCCGAACGGGGGAACCGAGTGCCCGTGACACCCGCCGACAAACCCGTCGACCAGCCCTTGCCCGGAGACCCCGGCGCGGGCAGTCCCACCGCGGACCGACCCGGCCGCACCGACCGTGCCGTCTTCGGCGTGGCCGCCGTGGTCACGCTCGCGTTCGTCGGCTGGGGCATCCTCGGCACGTCGTCCCTCGCCACGGCGTCCAAGACGGCCCTGACCTGGATCATCGGCAACCTGGGCTGGGCGTTCGTGCTCACCGCGTCCGGGTTCGTGGTGTTCGCCCTGTGGCTCGCGGTGAGCCGCTACGGCCGCATCCCGCTCGGCCGCGACGACGAGGCGCCGGAGTTCCGCACGGTGTCGTGGGTCGCGATGATGTTCAGCGCGGGCATGGGCATCGGGCTGATGTTCTACGGCGTGAACGAGCCGCTGTCCCACTTCGTGCAGCCACCGCCCGGCACCGTCGAGGCCGGCTCCGACCAGGCCGTCCAGACCGCGATGGCCACCACCCTCTTCCACTGGACCCTGCACCCGTGGGCGATCTACGCCGTCGTCGGCCTCGCCATCGCCTACGGCAGCTTCCGCCGCGGCCGCAGCCAGCTGATCAGCGCGGCGTTCGCGCCGCTGCTCGGCGAGCGCCGCGCCCGGGGACCCGCCGGCCGGGCCATCGACGTGCTCGCGATCTTCGCCACGCTGTTCGGCTCGGCCGCGTCCCTCGGCCTCGGCGCGTTGCAGATCGGCAGCGGGCTCGAAGTGGCGGGCTGGCTCGGCGACGTCGGCAACGGGGTCGTCGTCGGCGTCATCGCCGTCCTGACCGCGGCCTTCGTCGCGTCCGCGGTGTCCGGCGTGGCCAGGGGCATCCAGTGGCTGTCCAACACGAACATGGTGCTGGCCCTGGTGCTCGCCGCGTTCGTGTTCGTCGTCGGCCCGACGGTGTTCGTGCTCAACCTCGTGCCCGCCGCGATCGGCGACTACTTCCGCGACCTGGCCGACATGGCCGGCCGCACCGCCGCCTCCGGGGGCGACGCGACCGAGACGTGGCTGTCCGGCTGGACGATCTTCTACTGGGCGTGGTGGATCTCGTGGACGCCGTTCGTCGGCATGTTCATCGCCCGCATCAGCCGCGGCCGCACCATCCGGCAGTTCGTCGCCGGCGTGATCGGCGTGCCCAGCCTCGTGAGCCTCGCCTGGTTCTGCGTGTTCGGCGGCACGGCGATCTTCGTGCAGCGGTCCGGCACGGACCTCGCGGGCACGTCCTCCGCCGAGGGGCAGCTGTTCGGGCTGCTCGACCAATTCCCGCTCGCGCCGGTCGCCGGCGTCGTCGTGATGCTGCTGGTCGCGATCTTCTTCGTGTCCGGCGCGGACGCGGCGTCCGTCGTGATGGGCACGCTCTCGCAGCGCGGCTCGATCCGGCCGGGCAAGGGCGTCGTCGTCTTCTGGGGCGTCCTCACCGGCGTGGTCGCGGCGGTGATGCTGCTGGTCGGCGGCTCCAGCGGGCTGACCGGCCTGCAGAACCTCACGATCATCGCCGCGCTGCCGTTCCTGGTGGTCATGGTCGCGCTGTGCGCGTCCCTCGCCCGCGACCTGCGCAGCGACCCGCTCATCCGCCGCGAGGAGCGCGTCGCCGAGGTGATGGAGGAGGTCACCGCGCGGGCCGACCGGGTCGGCCCGGAGGAGGCGGCCTACCGGGCCGTGGAGCAGCTCACACGCCGAGGCGTTTGAGCAGCTCCGCCTCCAGCCCGTCGAGGTCGGTCGAGACGGCGCGGTGGGCGGCCTTGCGCCGCGGCGTGGGCATGCGCTCCGACGCCCGCACCGCGGCCAGCAGCTGCGCCAACCGCGTCTCCGTGCGCTCGACGTACGCCGGCTCGGTGTCCCTGAGCTGCCCGAGCGCCTCGCTGAACCCGACGATCCGGGCGTGCAGGCTCGCGCCCTTGCCCGAGTACCTGGTCAGCTCGTCCACCGGGATGCCGAGCCGTGACGCCCGGAAGTGGTCGTACCGGTCGCTCACGAGGGCCGCGGCCCGCGCCGCGATCGGCGCCATCACCGGGATCAACGCCGGCGCCAGCACCTTGGCCACGCCGACCAGGTTCTTCGCCCTGCCGGGGGTGAACCCCTTCGCCTTCGCACGCGCCATGACCGCACCTCTGTCCGATGGCCGGCTCCGCCGGCGGTCCCAACCCCAGACCCTAGAGCCGTTCCGGCAAAAGATCGACTCGACTCCGCGAGGTTGCCGGTACGACGACCCACCCGTCGTCATACCCTGCACCGGTGACTTCCCAGGTGCAGCTCGACGCCGGTGTGGTCACTCGTTGCCGGCGGCGGGTGCACCTCGAACACGATCCGACCATGCGCGACGCGCCCACGCTGCCGCCCGACCCCACCGGTCAGCAGCGCAAGGCCGACGCGGTGGAACACCGGCGCGCCGTGGCAACCGCGCTCGGGCGCGTCGTGGGCTCCGACCTGATGGAGATCCCGCACGACGTCCCCTCGGCCGACCGCGAACGCGTCACGCTCGCCGCCATGCAGGCCGGTGTTCCGTTCATCTGGGGCGCCGCCCTGCCCCGCGACCCGCGCGGCGGCCGTCGCGGCGGCATCGACCTCCTCGTCAAGGAGAGCACCGGGTACGTGCCCGTGCTCGTGGTCCGGCACAAGGTCAGCGACCCCGGCCAGGGCGCCCGCACGTCGCCCCTGACGTTGCCGCGGCCCGGCGGCGCGCGCGTCGACCCGCTGCGCAAGGTCCGGCCCCAGCCGCGCGACCAGCTCCGGCTCGCCCACGCCCAGCGGCAGCTCCAGGCGTCCGGGTTCGCCGCGGCCGGCCGCGCCACCGGCGGCGTCATCGGCATGGACGCCGACGTCGTCGTCTGGCACGACCTCGAAGCGCCCACCTGGCCCGGCGGCCGCAACGCCCTCGCCGAGTACGACAGCCGCTTCTCCGACCGGCTCGCCGTGGCGTCCGCCGCCGCCACCGGCGCCGAGCCGCTGGCCCGCCCCTCGCGCATCGTCGAGTGCCGCAGCTGCCCCTGGTGGCCCGTGTGCGAGACCGACCTGAAGGCCGCTCGGGACGTCAGCCTCGTCGTGCGCGGCGAGGACGCCACCGCCCTGCGCAAGGCGGGCGTCACCACCGTGGACGACCTCGCGGGCCTCGACCCGGACCAGCAGGTCGTCCCGCTCGTCGGGATGCTGCACGCCGACGCCGTCATCCTCGCCCGCGCCTGGCTGCGCGACCTGACCGTCGTGCGGCGGGTGTCGCGGATGGACGTGCCCCGCGCCGACGTCGAGGTCGACGTCGACATGGAGAGCTTCGGCGACCTCGGCGCGTACATGTGGGGCTGCTGGCTGTCCGGCAAGGACGTCGGCGAGGAGCACGGCTACCGGGCGTTCGCGACCTGGGAGCCCCTGCCGTGCGCGGACGAGGCGCGGTCGTTCGCCGAGTTCTGGGGCTGGCTCACCGGCGTCCGCCTGCGCGCCCGCGCCCGCGGCCTGTCGTTCAAGGCCTACTGCTACAACGAGCTCGCCGAGAACCGGTGGCTCCTCGGGTCGGCCGAGCGGTTCAAGGGCCAACCCGGCATCCCCACCCTGGGCCAGGTGCGGGAGTTCATCTCGTCCGACTCGTGGGTCGACCTGTTCGGCATCGTGCGCGAGCAGTTCCTGTGCGCCCACGGCAAGGGCCTGAAGACCATCGCCCCCGTCGCCGGGTTCCGCTGGCGCGACCCCGAGGCCGGCGGCGAGAACTCCATGCGCTGGTACCGCGACGCCGTGGGCATGGACGGCCACCCGCCGGACCCCGACCAGCGCCGCCGCCTGCTGGAGTACAACGAGGACGACGTCCGAGCCACCCACACCCTGCGCGCGTGGATGACCTCGGACGCCATGGACGACCTACCGTTCGCCGGCGACCTCTGACTGTGTTGGATTGCGCCGCCTCCGGCGTCGCGGGCTCGACCCCCAAAGCGAGGTCGCGTCGATCGTTCGCGACTCATTTCCCGGCGATCACGCTTTTCGATCGCCGGGAAATCAGCCGCGAGCGGTCGACTCAATGGCGACCGAGCCGCCGCCTGCGGAGCAGCGGCCATGTCACCGCGGCGCCATCCGCAGGGCGCCGTCCATGCGGATGACCTCGCCGTTCAGGTAGTCGTGCTCCACGATCGACACGGCCAGCCGCGCGTACTCCGCCGGCTGCGCCAGCCGCTTCGGGAACGGCACGCCCGCCGCGAGACCGGCCCGGAACTCGTCCGACACGGTCGCCAGCATCGGCGTGTCCACGATCCCCGGCGCGATCGTCATCACCCGCACGCCGACCGACGACAGGTCGCGCGCGGCGGGCAGCGTCATGCCGACCACGGCCGCCTTCGACGCCGCGTACGCCACCTGCCCGATCTGCCCGTCGAACGCTGCGATCGACGCCGTGTTGATCACGACGCCCCGCTGCCCGTGCTCCAGCGGCTCGGTCCGGCCCATCGCCGCCGCCGCCAGCCGCAGCACGTTGAACGTGCCGACCAGGTTGACGTCGATGACCTTGCGGTACAGGTCGAGCGGGTGCGGGCCGGACTTGCCCACCGTCCGCGCCGACGGGCCGATGCCCGCGCAGTTCACCACGATCCGCAGCGGCGAGCCCGAACCGGCGGCCGTGTCGACGGCGGCCTGGACGTCGTCCTCCGAGGTCACGTCCGCCGTCAGGTACGTGACGCCGTCGACCTCCGGGGCGTTCTCCACCGAGAGGTCCAACGCGAACACCGTCGCCCCGCGCTCCGCCAACGCCCGCGCGGCCGCGTTGCCCAGACCGGACGCGCCGCCCGTGACGATGGCCGCGGTACCCGAGATCTCCATACATCCTCCTGTCCTGGGACGAGGAGGTTAACGGTCGTTCAGGCCCCGCCGCTCCGAGAGGTGCAGCAATGCGACCAACGGCACGGCCGCGAGCAGCGCCAGCCCCACGAACAGCAGTGAGATCAGGACGAGTTCCATGCCCAAGACCCTGCCCGTCTCCCGCCGAATCCGCGTCCACCGCGAGAGGTGTTCGCGCGTACACCCAGGGGACTACCCACATCACTCTCCGCATACAACTGGTGTTTGAGCCACGGCAAACTTCGGCTGACACCGTCACCGGCATGTTCGTCCGACGGATCGCGGTCGTGGGAACGGGTTACGTGGGCCTGACGACGGGGGCGTGCCTCGCCTCCCTCGGACACCGGGTCGTGTGCGCCGACGTGGACGCGCTGAAGGTCGCCCGGCTCCGCGCCGGCCAGGTCGACATCCTCGAACCGGGCCTCGCGGAACTGGTCGTCCAAGGCCGGTCCGCCGGTCGGCTGGAGTTCGTCGAAGGCGCGCGGCACGCCGTCGCCGACGCCGAGGTGGTGTTCCTGTGCCTGCCGACGCCCATGGGCGCGGGCGGCGCGGCGGACCTGAGCGCGGTCGAGGCGGTCGCGCGCGAGATCCGCGACGTCCTGCCGTACGGGGCGGTCGTGGTGTGCAAGTCCACCGTGCCGGTCGGCACGTCGGTCAAGGTCGCGGCGCTGCTGGGGCGCGACGACGTCGCCGTCGTCTCCAACCCCGAGTTCCTGCGCGAGGGCAGCGCCGTCCGGGACTTCCTGCACCCCGACCGGATCGTCGTCGGCTCCGACTCGCCGCAGGCCGCCGAACGCGTCGGCGCCCTGTTCAGCAGGCTCGGCGCGCCCACCGTGCTCATGGACGCGGCCAGCGCCGAGATGGTCAAGTACGCGGCCAACTGCTTCCTCGCGATGAAGCTGTCCTACGTCAACGCGGTCGCCGAGCTGTGCGAACTCGTCGGCGCGGACGTCACCTCGGTCACCGAGGGCATGGGCTACGACAAGCGCATCGGCCAGTCGTTCCTCAACCCCGGACCCGGCTGGGGCGGGTCGTGCCTGCCCAAGGACACCCACGCGATGGTGCGCATCGCGGACGCCGTCGGCGTCGACTTCTCGCTGGTCAGGGCCACGATCGAGACGAACGCCCGGCAGCAGCGGCGGGTGGTGGAGAAGGTGCGGCGGGCCGTCGGCACGTTGGTCGGCTCCCGGATCGGGGTGCTCGGGCTGGCGTTCAAGGCGGGGACCAACGACCTGCGTGACTCGCCCGCGCTGGCGGTGGCGGAGCTGCTGGCGTTCGAGGGGGCGGAGCTGGTCGCCTACGACCCGGAGATCACCCGGCCGCTGGTCGGCATGACGGTCGTCGACTCGCCGTACGCGGCGGTGCGCGGTGCGGACGCCGTGGTGCTGCTCACCGAGTGGCCCGAGTTCCGCGCGTTGGACTGGGGGCTGGTCGCCTCCGTGATGTCCGGCTCGACCGTTCTGGACACCCGCAACCACCTCGACCCGGACGCGCTCTCCCGCGCCGGACTGGTCCTGCACGGCCTCGGCCGTGAGCTGCGGGTGCCGGACGAGGCCGTGTGAGAGGGCGTCGCGTTCAGTAGATCTTCAGGATGCGATCTAGTTAGCGGGGGTAACAAAACCGGGTAAGTGGACGTAGGTTGTTGAAATGTTCACCACCCGTCCTGAACTAGTCGGCACGCACGGAATGGTCGCGTCCACGCACTGGCTCGCCTCCAGCGCGGGCATGGCCGTCCTGGAGGACGGCGGCAACGCCTTCGACGCCGCGGTGGCCGTCGGCTTCGTGCTGCAAGTGGTCGAACCGCACCTCAACGGCCCCGGCGGCGAAGTGCCCGTGGTGTTCGCCGCCGTCGGCGAGACCACCCCGCGCGTGCTGTGCGGGCAGGGCGGGGCGCCCGCCGGGGCCACCATTCGGCACTACCGCTCCGAAGGGCTCGACCTCGTGCCCGGCAGCGGACTGCTCGCCGCCACCGTGCCCGGCGCGTGGGACGGCTGGCTCACGCTGCTGCGCGACTACGGCACCAAGACGTTGCGGGACGTCCTGGGGTACGCCATCGGGTACGCCCGCGACGGGTTCCCGCTGCTGGAGCGGACGTCGTTCACCATCTCCGCGGTCGCCGACCTGTTCCGCGAGCACTGGTCGTCGTCGGCGGCGCTGTGGCTGCCCGGCGGCAAGCCGCCCGAGGCGGGCGCGCGGTTCCGCAACCCGAAGCTCGCCGACACGTGGGAGTGGCTGCTCGCGGCGGGCGAGGCGGCCGGGTCCGATCGCGAGGCGCAGATCGAGGCGGCGCGACGGGCGTGGTCGCAGGGGTTCGTCGCGGCGCAGGTGGACGAGTTCTTCCGCATCGCCCACCGCGACGACTCCGGGGTGGACCACGCCGGTGTGCTGACCGGTGAGGACATGGCGTCGTGGGAGGCGACCTACGAGGACGCGGTGAGCGTCGACTTCGGGTCGTGGACCGTCGTGAAGCCCGGCGCGTGGACCCAGGGGCCCGTGCTGCTGCAGCAGTTGTTGCTGCTGGAGGGCTTCGCCGATCGTTTGTCCTATGTGGACGGGGTGCCGACGGCGGAGACCGTGCACCTGGCGGTGGAGTGCGCCAAGCTGGCGTTCGCCGATCGCGAGGCCTGGTACGGGGACAGCGGTGACGTGCCGCTCGACGTCCTCCTTTCGAGGGAGTACGCGGCGGGGCGCCGGCAACTCGTTGCCGATCATGCTTCGCTGGAACTGCGGCCGGGTTCACCCCGGGGCGTGGATCCGCGGCTCCCGGGGCACGTTTTGCGCGGCCCGGATGTTGCAAGCCAAAAGGACAGCGGCGGCGCGCTCGGCGAGCCGACCGTGTCGAGCACCGGTGCGGTCAAGGGAGACACGGTCCACGTCGACGTGGTCGACCGGTGGGGGAACATCGTCTCCGCCACCCCGTCCGGCGGCTGGTTGCAGTCGTCGCCGACCATCCCGTCGCTCGGGTTCTGCCTGGGCAGCCGGGCGCAGATGTTCTGGCTTGACGAGGGCCTGCCGAACTCCCTGGCCCCCGGCAGGCGCCCGCGGATCACCCTGTCCCCGACCCTCGCGCTGCGCGACGGCCTGCCCGCGATGGCCTTCGGCACCCCCGGCGGCGACCAGCAGGACCAGTGGCAGCTCGGCTTCTGGCTCGCGCACACCGTCGGCGGGATGAACCTGCAGGAAGCCATCGACTCGCCCATGTGGCACACCAACGCCTTCCCGAGTTCCTTCTACCCCCGCTCGTGGACGCCGGGCGAGGTCGTCGTGGAGTCCCGCTTCCGGGACATGGACGCCCTCCGCGACCGCGGCCACAGCGTCGTGGACGCGGGCCCGTGGAGCCTGGGCCGGATGTCCGCCGTCGCAAGGGATTCCCGCGACGGCCTCCTGCGAGCCGCCGCCAACCCGCGCGGCGCCCAGGGCTACGCCGTGGGCCGCTGACGCACGGCGGTCCTCGTGGTGGTGATGGTGGTTGTGGCGGAGCGGCCCGGCCCGAGGGGGGAGGGGGCCGGGCCGCTCCGGCTCAGGGGGTGGACGTCAGGCCCGCGTGGTCGAAGCGCTCGCGGTGGCCTTGACGACGCCCTCGGGCGGAAACCTTCGCCATTGGCGGTGCCAGTTCAAGGTCACTGACCCGAACGAGTGGAGTAGTTCACCCGTTCCAGCGGAGTCCCGTTCCAGTGGAGTCCCACCGTGCAGACCCGCGTCGAACCGCGCCACACCGCGACCGAGTAGACCCCGCCCGGCGCCCCGGCCCGCGCGAGGAACTCCTTCGCGCACCCCCGCGTGTACCGGTCCTTCCACTGGGCCCCGCGCTCGATGTACCAACCGTGGTCGTCAACGGTTTCCACGTGCTCGCACACGAGCGAGCCGTTGTCCTGCCGCCGGAAGTACTCGATCCGGTGCAGGTAGGCCGTGTCCGTCATGGAGCCACGGTCCTCAGCGGAAGCCCTGGTTGGGATTCTCACCCGCTGCTTCCGCCGCCGTAGCGTTGCGCAGTCGGATGATCACCGGCGGATCAACGGAGGTGGTGCGGTTGACCAGGAACGAGCCGACTCACCGGATGCGCAGGCTGGGTGAAGTGCTGCGGGAACTGCGCCGGCGGGCCGGGCTCTCGCAGCAGGAGGCCGCCGACCGGCTCAACTACGACCACCGAAAGATCAGCCGCATCGAGAAGGGCCAGAAGCCGGACTACCACGGCATGCGCGCCATGCTCGACACCTACGGCGTGCCGTTCTCCCAGTGGGAGCCGTACATGGAGATGTACGCGCGGGCGCTGGAGAAGGGCTGGTGGACCAAGTACGACCTGGAAGACCAGGGCTATATCAGCCTCGAACACGACGCCTCCAAGGTCTCCGACTTCCAGGTCACCTACATCCCCGGCCTCCTCCAGACCCCTGAATACCTGCGAGCGGGCTTCGCCAGGGCGAGGGTGCAGCGGTCGCGGAAGTGGATCGACAACCAGGTCGAGGTGCGCATGCTCAGGCAGGAGCGCTTGACCGCCAACGAACCTCTCCGCTTCCACACGATCATGCTTGAGAGCGCTCTCGCGCAGGCCTCCGAGGCGCAACTGCGGCACATCGACAAGCGCGCCCGCCTCGACAACGTCACCGTTCAGGTGCTCACCCATGCGGCCGGGCCGAACGACGGTCAGATGGGACCGTTCACCGTCCTCGACTTCCCGGCGAAAGCCGACCGTTCGGTGCTGTACGTCGAGCATGCCGCCGGTGCCCAGCACATCGAGGACCCGTCGAAGGTCAAGGTCGCTAGGCTGACCTTCACCCACCTCTCGAAGTTGGCGTTATCTCCGGACGAGTCCGCCGATTGGCTTGGGAGGTTGGCAGCTGAGCGATCGGGAACGAGGTGTCACCGTGTGGCGGAAGAGCAGCCGTAGCAACACTGGTGGGAACGGCAACTGTGTCGAGGTCTCGCTGGCGGGCCGTTCGGCGCGGGTGCGGGACTCGAAGAACCCGGCCGGGCCGACGGTGGCGCTGCCGGACTGGCAGGGGTTCCTGGACGCGGTCAAGCGCGGGACGTTCGGCCGCTGAGCGATAGAGATCGAGGTGTCACCGTGTGGCGCAAGAGCAGCCGTAGCAACAACGGTGGGAACGGCAACTGTGTCGAGGTCTCGTTGACGGGCCGTTCGGCGCGGGTGCGGGACTCGAAGAACCCCGCCGGGCCGACGGTGGCGCTGCCGGACTGGCAGGGGTTCCTTGACGCGGTCAAGCGCGGCCAGTTCACGGTCTGACCAGGCGGTAGTGTGCTGTAGAACTATTTGTTCTACAGTTGGTCCGTGGGCGAGTCGTCAACCATCGGGGTCCGTGAGTTGAACCAGCGCACCAGCGCCGTTCTCAGGCGGGTGCGTGCCGGCGAGCGCATCACGGTCACCGAACACGGTGAGCCGGTCGCCTACCTGGTTCCCGTCCAGCCGAACACCGATGTGCTCGACCGGCTCGTGGCGGCCGGCCAGGCGATCGCGCCCACCCGCACCGGTCCGCTCGCCCTGCCGCCTGACTGGGGAGACGCGGACGTGGATGTGGCGGCCGAACTCGTCGCGGCGCGCGACGAGGAGCGTTGGTGATCTACCTCGACACGTCCGCGTTGGTGAAGCTCACGCGTCGCGAACCAGGCACGACCGAGCTGCTCGACTGGCTCAACGCGGACGACCGACTCGGTGTGCGGCGGGTGTCCTCCGTGCTCGCGGAGGTCGAGTTGGCCCGCGCTTTGCGGCGTTCCTCGCCGAAAGCCCTGGCGAACGTGCCGGTCGTCCTGTCCGACCTGTACCTGGTGGAGATCACGCCCGTGGTGCGCCGGACGGCCGCCTCGTACGACGACCCGCTGCTGCGATCGCTGGACGCGATCCACCTTGCCACTGCCCAGGTCCTGACCGGCGGGCTCGACGCGTTCGTCACCTACGACAAGCGCCTGTCGGAGGCTGCGGCGGGGGTGGGGTTGACCGTGGCGGCGCCGGGCTCGTACGACGGCTGACGTACGGGCGTGAGCCGCCTCCGAGGTGACGCTGACCCGCGCCGACCTCCCGTACCGTCATCCGCATGGCGTGGTTGGCGTGGGTCTGGTTCGCGGCGACGTTCGCGCCGCTGATCTGGCGCAAGCGCTTCCCCGTGGCGGTCATCGCGGTCACGGGGGTGTCCACGTGGCTCTACTACGTCACCGGCCACTGGGGTCCGCTCATCGCCGCGCCCGCCATCGCCGTCCTCTCCCTGCGCCGCACCAGGGTCGCCGAACAGCGGAGCCGCCAGGTGGAAGAAGAACGGCTGCGGATCGCGCGGGAGGTCCACGACGTCGTCGCGCACAGCCTCGCCATGATCAACGTGCAGGCCGGGGTGGCCGCGCACGTCGCCGACCGCCGGCCCGACGAGGCGGTGAAGGCGCTCAAGGCGATCAAAGAGGCGAGCGGGCACGCCTTGGACGACCTGCGGGCCACCCTCGGCGTGCTCCGCACCGGGGAGGGGACGACGCCCGTCCCCAGCCTCGACCGGCTCGACGACCTGGTGAAACCGGTCGCCAAGGCCAGGGTCGTCGGCTCGCCGGGCGACCTCCCCGCCGCCGTGGACGCCGCCGCGTACCGGGTGGTGCAGGAGGCGTTGACCAACGCCATGCGGTACGCCCCGGACGCGTCGGAGATCGTCATCTCGTTCGAGCACACCGACGACGCGCTGGTCCTCACCATCGCCGACGACGGCGCGGGCGGGGACGGGCGGACGTCGCAGGGCGTGGGCAGCGGCATCCGGGGCATGCGGGAACGGGTCGAAGCGCTCGGCGGCACGCTGGACGCGGGACCATCGGCCCGCGGCTTCGCCGTCCGGGCAGTCCTACCGTGGGAGGTTCGTGGTGATCAGGGTGGTGCTGGCCGACGACCAGGCGTTGGTGCGCGCGGGTTTCCGCCTGCTGCTCGACACGGAGGACGGGTTCGAGGTCGTCGGCGAGGCCGGTGACGGGGCGGAGGCCGTGCGGCAGGCCCACGAGCACCGCCCGGACGTCGTCGTGATGGACATCCGGATGCCCGGCACGGACGGCCTGGCCGCCACCCGGCGGATCTGCGCCGAGCTGCCGGACGTGAAGGTCCTCGTCCTCACCACCTTCAACGTGGACGAGTACGTCTTCGAGGCGTTGCGCAGCGGCGCGTCCGGCTTCCTGCTGAAGGACACGGACCCGGTGGAGCTGCTGCACGCCCTCACCGTCGTCGCGGAAGGTGACGCCCTCCTCGCACCGAGTGTCACCCGAAAGTTGATCGAGGAGTTCGCGAACCGACCGGAGCACCGCCGTCCGGACCCGAAGGCGCTGCGCGAGCTCACCGCGCGGGAGCGGGAGATCCTGGCGCTCGTCGCCGCCGGCATGTCGAACGAGGAGATCGCCGACCACCTGGTGATCAGCCCGGCGACATCGCGGACGCACGTCAGCCGGGTCATGACCAAACTGGGTGCGCGGGACCGCGCGCAACTCGTGGTGCTGGCCTACGAATCAGGATTGGTGTCGCCCCGGCGAGGGTGAATATTCATAGTTGGAGCCCTCGCATTGACCCCCGCGAAAGGCTCGTCGAAAAGACTTCGGAATCACGGACAGTGACGGAAACGACGACACCCGCCGCATTGTGTGTGCGGCGGGTGACGTGGGTGGAAGGGGTCAGGCGATAGCGCCGGGCGGCAGCTTCAGCTTGAACGGCAGCGTCGTCACGACCGCGAGGTCGGAGGCCGTCTGCTTCATCAGCGTCGGCGCGTTGCGCGATCCGGGCTCCGGCAGGTCGAGCAGCCGGTCCACGGCCTCGACCAGCGGTCCCTCGTAAATCCAGACGGCCTGGGCGGCCCGCTGGCTGTCCCGAACGGCCGGCAGCCTGCCCGCGCGGGCCTCGGTCTCGGACCAGAACAGGATCGAGTCGATGTAGCCTCTGCGCTGCTTGAACGCCATGATGCGGTCGAGCTGTCCGTCCTCGTCCCGGAGGTGGAGGAACTGGAACCCGCTTTCGCGCAGCTCGATGACCTTGCTCAGTGCGAGATCCATGACGCACCTACCTCTGTTCTGAGGTCCCCTAGCAGGTACCGGTCGTACGACCCGAAATGATCGTACGGCAAGCGGACAATCCGCCATAGGGACTAGGCCGGCGGGGCGGTCTCAATACGGGAACCATCGCTATCGGATTTCGATACGGATCGCAGGACCCGAACGGTTCGCACTAAAAACGCCAGTGCGCCCAAAGTGACGAGGCTCACAGTGGGCCACATCGAGTTCCTCCGCTGCGTCGGGTGTTCGCTCACCCGATGAGACGTCCGCCATGAGTGCCGGGTTGCACGGGGAACGTGTCGTGAATCCCCACCTTCCGGTGAACACAGACGGGCGAGGCCTCCGCCGGCTACCCTCCTTGCTGTGGGTGTCGACGACGAGTTCAACGGCCGGTCCCGGACGCCGTCGCCGCTTCCGGCAGTGCACGAATCGCAGTTGCCGCGCGAGCACTCCCTCTTCCGCCCGCGGCACTCCCGGCGCCAGCGCACCGCGCTCACCGCGGCCGTCGTCTTCTTCTGCACGCCGCTGGTCCTGCTGGGGGTCGGCGTCCGGCCGGCCGAGTTCGAGAACCGCAAGCTCGCCGAGTTCCCGTCGATCTCCTCCGGCTTCGGCTTCTTCACCGGCCTCGACGCGTGGGCGGCCGACCACACGCCGCTGCGCGACAAGGCGGTCGCGGTGGCCAACGGCGTCAGCCGCGGCGTGTTCGGCGAGTCGCCCCAGGCGCCGAGGTCGAAGCAGCAGGACGTCGGCGGCCCGATCCCGGTGCCGCCGAAGGACCCGTCGGCCGACCGGCCCGACCCCACGGCGTACGTGCGCGCGATCGAGGGCAAGGACGACTGGCTGTACCTCGGCTTCGACGTCGAGGCGGGGTGCGAACCGAACCTGCCGCTGCCCGAGATGTTCGGGCGCCTCGTCCGGCTGCGGCAGGGCGTCGAGGCGTCCGGTCGCAAGTTCGTGCTGGTCGTCGCGCCGAACAAGTCCACGGTGGTGCCGGAGCACATGCCCGCCCGGTACTTCGGCAAGACGTGCTTCGAGCAGGCGCGGACCGAGTTCTGGAACCAGGTCGGCCCGCTGACCGGCGCGGTGGACCTCCGACCGGGGTTGGCGGAGGCGGCCCGTGAAGCCGGGCGGCCCGTCTACAGCAAGCACGACTCGCACTGGACGCACGAGGGTGGTGTCGTCATGGCCCGCGCCATCGCCGACGCCGTGCAGCCCGGCCTGTCGGACGACTGGGAGGTCGAGCACGGCGGCAAGGTGCAGCTCCCCGCCGACCTGTCGAAGCTGCTCGGCCGCACCGACTCCGTCGAACTCGACGCGTACCGGATCAAGCCGGACGGCGAGTCGGTCCGCAGCAAGCCGGTGAAGGGCGACCCCGCCGCGGCGCAGCAGGTCACCCAGGACCTGGTGCCCGGCATGTCGAACGCCAGGGTCGGGCTCCTCGGGGACTCGTTCAGCTTCTACGTGGCGCAGTACCTCGTCGCGGGCTTCAGCGACATCACCCTCCAGCACAGCGACGCGGTGAACTCCGAGCCGTTGCAGGTCGCGCAGATGCTGGCCCGGCAGGACGTCGTCGTGCTGGAGGTCGCGGAGCGCAACCTGGTCGGCGGGATCAACCCGCTGCTCAACCCGTCGGTGATCGACCTGATCGCCGCGGAACTGGCCAAGCACCCGCGCTAGCGGGACAGCGCGCGCTCCCACACCGGGCCGGGGTCCAGGTCGAGCGGGCGGACCGGCGGGTCGGGCCGCTGCCTGCGCAGCAGCACCTGCTGCACCAACGCCGTCGGCACGTCCTCGGCGACGATCCGCCGCCAGAACACGTGGTCCTCCAACCCCTCCAGCGCCGGGTCCTCGGTCCACCCGCCCAGGCGGTCGACGACGTCGCGGCGCACCAGGTAGCCGGAGCCCAGGTACGGCAGCCGGCGCAACCTGCGCTCCTCCGGCGGCAGCGCGCCGACGAGCCCGTCGCGCGGGTCGCCGACCGGGCAGTGCGCGACGTCCACGTCGGCCGCGACCAGGCGTTCCACCAGCCGCCGCGACGCGCGCATGCCCGCGTCCACCACCAGCAGCAGGTCGGCTTCCGACCGCGCCAGCAACCCGTTGCGCGCCACGCCGCGGCCGAGCGGCATCTCGTGCTCCAGCACGACGTCCGCGTGGGTCCGCGTCGGCAGCGGGGTGCCGTCGAAGCAGACCAGCACCCGGTCCGGCCGCACCGTGCCGCCGAGCAGGTCGAACACCAGCGCGTCCGGGTCCGGCTCGCCCGGCCGGTGCACCACGAGGACGTCCACCCCGGACCGCGACGACGTGCCGGCCAGGTGGTCGTGCCAGGCCCGGCCGGACGCGCGCTGGGCGTACGTGGTGCGCTCCACGGCCAGCCGCATGGCGGTCGTCTCGGGCACGGTCACCTCGCGGCGCGCCGCCTCCTCGCCCGCGAACCTCGGGTCCCACGACGGCGTGTCCACCGCCAGCGGCGTCTCCCGGTGCTCGGCCTGCGGCGTCGGCAGCGCGGGCAGCGGCGCCGGGTGCGGCGGTCCGGCGAGGACGTTCGACGCGAGCTCCACCAGCGTTCTGGCCGATCCGAGCAGGTCGAGCTCGTGGCGCACGAAGTCGTAGCCCGCCAGGCGCAGGTCGCGCTCCAGCGACGGCTGCGCCACCACCCCGGCGGCCACGGCGCCCAGGGACTGCGGCCGCGCCACCACGAGGTGCTTGCCCGGCACCAGCGGCTCGACGTCCGTCGACGGCTCGGTCACCACCACGCAGCCGTTGGTCAGCGCCTCCAGCACGCGCACCCACTCCAGCGCCTTCGACTGCTCGCGGTGCAGGTTGATCAGCACCCGCGAGTCGGCCAGGTGCCGGAACTTCGCCTCACCGGGCAGGAAGTCGACGCGCGCGCCCACCATCGGCTCGTGCGGCGGCGTCAGCAACCGGACCCGCAGGTCGGCGAGGTCCGCCGAGTACGAGTCCAGCAGCAGGGACCGGCGGCGCTCCGCCGTGCCCAGGTACGTGACGTCGACGCCGCGCTCGGCGTCCGGGTCGCCGGCCCAGCGGTCCCACAGCGGCGTGTAGCCCAGCTGGAAGTGCTCCACGGCGACGCCGCGGCGGCGCAGCTCCTCGGTCGAGTCGACGTTGATGTCGACCGCGCCCGCCAGCGAGCCGATCAGGCCCGCCGTGCGCTCGAACGTCATCGTGCCGGGGTGCTCCACGCAGAACGCGATGGTCCGCCGGCGCAGCTCGTCCGCCGGCCGGTCCGCCACCGGCGTGACGTAGAAGTACTCGTGCGGCACGACGACGTACACCGTGTCGGCCTCGGGTTCGGGGAACCGCCCGACGGCCGTGCGCGCCCGCCCGCCCGCGCGCCGCACCGCGTCGGCGACGACCTCGAACAGCTCCTCCATGAACGCCGACCCGCCGGCGGCGGACACCAGGCACAGATCAGGCGGGGTCACCGGCGGCGGCCTCGACGGCGCACGGCGCGCAGCGGCGCGGTCACCCGCCAGCTCACGGTCGCCTTGGTGGCGTCCAGCTCGCGGGCCAGCTGGGCGGCCCGCGCCTCGGCCACGGCCACCATCGCCGCGGCCCCGGCCGACGGGTTCGGCGCGGCGACGTCCGGGCTCGTGCCGCCGAGCGCCAGCTCCGCGTCGAGCAGCCGCAGCCGCAGCCGGTCGCGCTCGTCGCGGGTGCCGGCCAGCTCGGCGCGCAGGGCGTCCCGCTCCTTGCGCGCGTTGGCCAGCTCCAGCCGCAGCGCCTCGTCCTGCGCCTGCTGCTCGGGCCACGTGCTCACGCGGTCGCGCAGTCCCGCGCACTCCTCGGCGAGCTGGTCGCGTTCGGCCATCAACCGCTGGGTGTTCGTGTCGGCCTCGCGCAGCTGCTCCAGCAGCTTCTCGCGCTCCGAGACGAACACGACCCGTTCCGCCCGGAGCCGGGTCAGCTCGGCGCGCACCGGGCCGGGCAGGTCGCTGAGGTTCTCGTCCGTCATGCCACGTCCCCCTGGTTCGCGATGGTGGTCAGCACTTCGGAGTACTCGTCGGCGTAACCGGTCGGGTCGAGCCAGTCCCGCAGTGCCTCGAAGGCGCGGTCGGCGATCTCCCGGCGACGGCCCGCGGGCGTGTCCAGCGCCCGCAGCAGGGCCACGGTCAGCGCGTCCACGTTGTTCGGCTCGAACAACCAGCCGGTCGTGCTGTCCTCGATCATCTCGCGCGCGCCGAACACGTCGCTGGCGATCACCGGCAGGCCGCAGCACACCGCTTCGAGGATGGACCGGGGCAGCGACTCGATGTCCGAGCTGTTCACGAACACGTCGGCGGCGTGGAACCACGGCGTCGGGTCGCGCTGGATCGGCACCAGCCGCACGTTGCGCCGGAGGTCGCGGCGCTCGACCAGGTCCTCCAGCGCCAGGCCGAACTCCGACTCGTGCTGGCCCACCACGGCCAGGGTCAGGTCCGGGAACCGGGGCCGGATGCGCTCGACGGCGGCGATCAGCGAGGCCTGGCCCTTGCGCGGCTCGACCACGCCGACGTTCAGCACCAGCAACGAGTCCTGCGGCAGACCGAGCTGCTCGCGCGCGGCCCGCTTGCGGCGTTCGCTGATCCGTCCGCCGAAGCGCACCATCGGCGTGCCGTAGCGGATCGTGCGGCACCGCCGGGGCTCCGAGTAGCGGGCGAACATCTCCTTGGTGGCGTCGGCGACGAACAGCAGCCGGTCCACCTCGCCGAGGGCGTGCTCCCAGCGCCGCTTCACCGCGGGCACGAGCCCGGCCGGACCCCAGTTCAGGAAGGAGAAGTCGGCCAGCTCGAAGCTCTCGTGCACCACCCACGCCGTGGGCAGGCCCGCGCGCTTGGCGGCGTCCGCCGCGCCGAACGCGCCGAGCGTGTTCACCAGCGCCACCCCGGCGCCGGACGCCCTGGCCAGCAGCGCCAGCTCGGTCACGTGCCCCTCGTACGACGCGATGTCGCCGGTCCGGTAGTGGGACGTCAGGTGCACCGGCGCGCCCAGGGCGGCGCAGTCCTCGCGCAGCGCGCCGTTGATCGGGGTGACCACGGTGGCGCGCCAGTCGTGCTTCTCGACCAGGCCGGTCAGCAGCTCCTGCAACCACAGCTGGCCGCCACCGATGGCCAGGCTGTGCGTGAACACCAGCACGTGCTTCGGGTCGGTCCGCGGGGTGACGCGGGCCAGCAGGCCGCGGGTCTGCTCCACGAGCCGTTCGGCGAGCAGGTCGTCCGACGCGTCGCCGGACGGGTTGCGCACGGTGGCGAACCGCGCCGGCGTGGACCACTCGCCCTCGCCGTGCGTCGACACCCGCACCCGCACCGACACCCGGCGCTCGGCGCCCGGCGGCAGGTCCACCGGCACCCTGGCCTCGAACCCGCTCACCACCGCGTCCGGGAAGCCCGGGAACGCGGCCGCGACGTCCGGCCGGGGCAGCCTGGTCCGGGCCCGCGTCACCGGGCTGCCCTCGACGAACACCTCCACCACGCTCGGCGCGCGGCTGTTGAGCATCGCCCAGCCGCTCACCAGCACCAGGTCGCCGCTGATCGTCGAGTCGGGCGCGGGCCCGTCCAGCTCGGCCAGGCACAGCGGGCCCTCGCCGTCGGCGGCGCCCACGACGACCGTCGCGTCGGTCAGCGCCGCGCCGTCCGGGCCGTGCACGCTCACCGCCTGCACGCCGTTCGGCACCGGCGACGTGGTGGCGGCGACGAACCCCAGGGCGCCGTCGGGCGCGCCGTGCGCCTCCGCCTCGCGCACCGACGCGGGCTCGCCGGCGAACCGCACCACCAGCTCGGCCACCGAGCCGACCCCGGTGGCCCACCCGCGCAGCTCGAACCAGTGCCCGACCGGTCTGCCCGGCACCTCCACGAACGCGGTCACCGGTGCGCCTTCAGCACGACGTCGGCGTCCTTGGCGAGCACGAGCACGTCCTGGTGCTGGTCCCACGCGGCTTCCTGGTAGCCGACCAGCCGCATGCCCGGCGTCTCCAGCGCACGGCCCACCGCCCAGCCGGGGCTGCTCAGCGAGATGCCGTAGCCGTCCTGGCCGGGGTAGTCGGCGTAGGCGAACCCGCTCGCCCGGTACGTGCCGAGGATGCGGTTGACCACCTGCTCGGTGAGGCCGTAGTGCTGGCCTTCCATGTTCTCCATGCGCCACGCGACGCGCCGGCCGTGCGTGGTGACGACGGCGACGCCGCCCGGCGCGAGGGCGCGGGCGAAGTAGCGCAGCAGCGGCGTCCACTGGGGCGCGTCCAAGTGCGTCAGCACCGAGCCGCACCAGATCAGGTCGACGTCGTGCACCTGCTCGATGAGGTCGACGTCGATGGCGGCCGGCAGCGGCACGGCACGGTACGCCTCGACGCACCGCGCGACGGCCGCCGGGTCCAGGTCGCACGCCACGAGCTCGGCGTCCGGGAACGCGGCCCGGAAGGTGCGCAGCACCCGGCCGTAGCCGCAGCCGAAGTCGAGCACCCGGGCCGGGTCCGGACGGCCCTCCCCGCGCAGCGCGTGCAGCGTGGCCCGGAGGGCGTCCGCGGCGACCCCGAAGTAGTGCGCGTCGTTCCCGCCGTACATCGAGTCGTGCTCGACGATCGTGCGGTCCACGGCCGACATCACCCGGTCGACCTGGTCCGCCAACTCGGTGCCCTGCGAGGCCATCTCCACCCTCCTGGTCAGCCGGCGACGGGTTCGTCCAGGCGCGTCCGCCACGCAGCCCTCAAGTAATCCTGCTCGCGGCGCAGACCCGCGCCGGTCGAACTCCCCACGACCCGCGTGGCCTGGAAGCACGCCTCCAGCTCGGCGGCCTGCTCCACGTACGACGGCGAGTGGCCCAGCAGCACGCCGAACCAGCCCGCCAGGTCCCGCACCGTGGTGCGCTCGCCCGCGCCGCGCCAGCCCGCGCGGGCCAGGTGGTCGGCGGTCAGCAGCAGCCCCCGCTGCTCCACCTGCGTCAACGTCAGGTCCGCGACCTGCCACTCCAGGTCGATCGCGCGCAACCCGTCGGCGGTGACCAGCAGGTTGTGCGGGACCAGGTCCCACGCCGCCGGGCCCAGCTCGGCGCCGTGACCGGAGTGCAGCACGTCCCGCCACGCGAGCAGCATCTCCTCCGCCCGCCACGGCTCCCGCGCCACGACCTCCAGCAGCGGCACGCCGTCGTGCACCGGCTCCTCGTAGGCGCGGACGGACACGACGTCGCCGCCCTGCTCGACCAGCGGCGAGCGGCGGATGCGGTCGGCGAGCACCTCGGCCCGGGTGCACCACCGGGCCGCGCGGTCGGTGTTGAAGTAGACGGCCAGCCGGTCGTCCGGCCACAGCGCGTCCGGCTCGCCGACGCCCGCGACCACCAGGAAGCTGTTCCACATCTCGCCGGACAGGCCCGCGGCGGTCAGCTCGCGCCACAGCTTCGCCTCGTCCGCCGGGCGCGACCCGTCGAAGCCCCAGTCGGGGCTGGGGAACCGGGGCAGCTCGGTCAGCAGCCGGGGGTGCCGGGCCGCCAGGTCGTCGCCGAGCACCACGCGGGTGATCTTGTAGTCGGGGAAGCAGCCGAGCGTGCGGGTGGACGTGAAGCCCGCCCGGCCCAGCAGCGCCTCCAGCGGCCGGCGCGCGAACGTCCGCGCCGGCGCGCCGTTCGGGTAGCCCTCCGGACCGTCCCACGGTCGCCCGCTGTGGTCCTCCGGCGCGCCCGCCAGGTACTTCACGCCGAGCTGGTTCTCGATCGCGAGGACCAGCGAGCCGCCGGGGTTCAGCCTGCGCCGCACCGACGCCAGGAAGTCGGCGTACACCTGCTCGTCCGCCGTGCCGCCGCCCACGTACTCCAGCACGCCGATCACGAGCACCAGGTCGTAGGCCGGCGCGTCGGGGACGTCGTCGAGCGTGCCGACGAACACCCGCACGCCCGGCAGGTCGCGGGTGCGGCTCGCGGCGACGCGCGCCCGGGCGGCGACCGGCTCCACGGCGTCCAGCGCGGCCACCCGCTCGCCGACGTACCGGGAGATCGCGCCGCAGCCCGCGCCGATCTCCAGCACCGTCGCGCCCGCCGGGAGGTCGAGGGCGCGCAGCACGTTCGCGCGCCCCCGTTCCAGGTGGTAGCGCTCCGGCCACGTCGTGGCGGCGTAGTGCAGCTCGTCGCTCAGCGAACCGAGGTCGGACGCCTCGTCCACCAGGGCGCCCACCAGCTGCTCGGCGCCGTCGAGGTACGTGACGCCCGAGTCCTCGCCGAGCAGCAGGCACCCGTCCGCGGCAACCAGGTCGAGTTCGCGCAGGGGGGTAGTCATTACGGCGCGGGGAACACCTTCAGCATCGTCAGCACCTGGCGCTGGTAGCTGCCGCTGAGGCCCGCCTCGCCGGCCATCGGGAACTGGTCGACGTTGACGCGGATCAGGTTCTTGCCCGACGCCCAGAGGCCGCGGTAGATGGCGTGGTCCGGCTGGACCTTCTTCTCGAACACCACGGACGCGGGCATGTCCGGCAGCGGGTCCTTGATGAACACCAGGCCGCCCTTGGTCTCCTGGTAGGCCTTCAGGTCGACGACGGCCTTCGCCGCGGCCTCCTCGCTGGCCATCGGCACGACCACGACGGAGAACCGGTCCGGCGTGGGGCCGAACTCGTCGGGCTGCTTGTTGCCGGACTTCCAGACCACCTTCGTCGCGCCGCCCGCGGTCAGCAGGTCGACCTCGCCCTGCTCCATGACCTGCTCGTCCACCGCCTCCGCCGTGTCCAGCACCTCGGCGCGCGGGTCGTTCTTGCCGCCGACCTCCGGGATCTCCTCCAGCAGGATCTCCATCGGGTCGGTGGGCTTCGGCTTCGACGTCGTGGTCTCGGTCGTCGGGGCGGCCGTCGTCTCCGTGGACCCGGTCGCGTTCGGGTCGCCGCTGCCGCTGGTGAGGTACCAGACGCCGAAGCCCGCGCCGGCCAGCACGAGGATGACGGCGAGGATCACGAGGACCCGCTTGCCGCCGGACGACGGCTTGTCGTCGAACACCTCGGGGCCCTGGGCGATCCAGTGCGGCGACGGGTCGGCGCCGAACTCGCCGCCGCCCCACGGCGGAGCGGCGTTGCCGCCGGCCATCTGCCACGGCGCCTGGTTCGGGTGCTGCGGCGCGTTCTGGGGCATGTTCGGCTGCGGCGCGCCGTGCGGCGGCGTCACGGGTCGGACGTACTGGGTGCGCTCGGCGTCCGGGTTGCCCGGCTGCGGCGCCTTCACGACCTGCGTGGCGTCCTGCGCGGGCGGCTGCTGCGGGAGGCCGGCCTGGTTCGGGACGACCTGCGTGGCGTCGGCGCCAGGCTGCTGCGGGTGCTGGGGCTGGTGCTGGGGCGGTTGCGGCTGCTGGGGCTGCTGCGGGTTCGCGGCCTCCCAGCGGAACGGCGCCGCGAAGGGCCCGGACTGGGGACCGGTCTGCGGGACTTCTGCCGCACCCGACAGCACCTGGTCGCGCCGCTGCCGGTAGTCGTCGGCGGAGATGCGCCCCTCGGCGAGGGCTGTGTCGAGCTCTCGCAGCTCGTCTTGCCAGGACATCGTCCGGTCCCTTCACTGTGCTGAGCGAACACCATTGTTGCGTAGGGGGCGGGCGCCTCGTGAGGCAGCACCGCCAGGGTCAACCGAGTTCGGCCAAGCGGTAGAGCACGCCGTCCGCCAGTACGAGGACGACGCCGTCCGCGGTTCCGGGGGCGGCCACGGCGACCCAGCCGGCCCGCCCGGTCGCCCGCGTGAACTGCATGATGTCGCCGCGCGGCACGCCCACCGCGCCGCCGCCGACGACCTCGCCGGACTGGTCGACGACCAGCACGCAGTCGGCGGCGTTGCCGTCCACCACGGCCCAGCCGGAGATCTGCGAGTCGCCGACCACCGGGCCCGCTTCGACCGCGCCGGTCGTCAGGCCCCCGCCGTAGGCCGGGAGGGGCATCTCCTTGGCCGACGCCAGGTCGACCCTGGAGCCCAGCTCCGGGCCGCCGCACCCGAGGGTGAAGTCGGGGGTGAACGGGTACACGCCCATCGACCGCAGCACCGGCAGCACCGCCGGGTTGGCCTGCATCCGGGACATCTGCCCGGTCGCCTCGACCCGCATCGCCACGGCCAGCACCGGCTGCGTCGGGTACTTCTCGCGCACGGCCATCGCCTGGCCGTTGCCGACGGCGAAGGTCGCCAGGCCCACCACGATGACGATCGGCACGGTCTTGGCGCGCACCAGGCGCGGGCCGCGGGCCACCAGCAGGACCAGCACGGCGGCCGCGCCGACCAGGGCGACCATCGCGTAGCGGGGGCTCAGGCCGTCCGCCGCGCCGTAGTGGCCGCGGCTGACGCCGATCATCGCCGCCACCGCCACGGCCAGCAGCGCGACGCCGAACCAGCCCGCGTGCGGCACGCGACCGTCCAGCGCGCGGCGTTCCCGGAAGGCGCCGACGAACAGCACCACCACCAGGCCGACGGTCACCGCGCCGGTGAGGAACGCCAGGTCGAGGTCCTTGGCCGACCAGATCTGGCCGAGCATGGCCAGGCCGGAGCCGAGGTAGGTGTCGAAGCCGAGCAGCATCGGCGCGGCGAACCCCGGCGGGCGCGACGGCAGCGACCACAGCACGAGGGTCAGCACGCCGAGCACGAGCGGCGACACCAGCCGCCACAGCCGGTCGCGGCGCAGCCAGGCGACGACGGCGAGCGCGATCCACACCGGGAACGCGGCGCCGTGGCCCATGCTGCCGAGGACGGCGAAGACCAGCGCCGGGACGGTGTGGCCGCGGTGCGCGAACGCCAGCGCGACGACCGCCGGGACGATGCCGAGCAGCCAGTGCATGCCGCTCATGCCGATGCCGAAGTACTCGGTGGCGGTGGAGGAGAACAGGAGGAGCGAGAGGCCGAGCACGACCGCGCCGCGCTGGGTGGCGGTGAGGGAGTCGGGGAGCATCGTGACCATCGCCACGAGCATCACCGCGACCAGGGCGACGGAGGCGAAGCCGAGCCCGTAGTTCGTGCCGCCGAAGACCGCGCCGTTCAGCCAGAAGACCGCGCCGACCAGGATCGACGGGTGGTCGTTGTGCAGGACCAGCAGCTCCGCGGGCTCCAGCGCGCCGTCCGGCGTGGAGACGCGGGCGAGGATGCCCCAGAAGTCCGCGAAGTTCAGCCGCGGTGAGCGGTAGGCCTCGGCCAGTGCCAGCAGGAACGGGATCGCGGCGGCCGCCCAGAGCGCGAAGTGCGCCTTCGGGCGCCGTGCGCCCGGCGTGACCACCGCGGGCTCGACCTGTTGGCTAACCTCTGCATCCACCTGATCACCGTGTCCTCGTGCTCCTGGCGGCCATAACGTACCGGCCACCATCGGTGAGGCGTTCCGGAATGACGGATCGTTACAACGAGGGGACGCTGCTCACACCGCGCCGTGCCCGGCGAACGCGACCGGTTGGGGGGACTGCTGTGGCCCGGCGAGCTTTCCTGGTGTCCCGCACCTGTCACCGGGGGTGGGACTGGCCACCGGGGGAGCTGTGGTTGCTGCCCAACGGCCTCGCCTGGGTGCGTTCCCCCTGGTGGCACGTGCTCCGCCCGCGGAACCACAGCGTCACCTCGGTGAGGTTCCCGCTGCCGGCGGTCGACGTGGACGAGTTCGACTTCGCCGCGGCGGTCCGGGAGCACCCCACGAACCGCCTGATCCGCTGGGCCGACGTCGCGACGGCGATCCTCGACCGCCACTTCGGCAAGGCCCGCCTCTCGCTGACGACGCGAGACGGCTCCACCCACCTGTTCACCTGGGGCCCCGCCGACCCCGCGGCCGACCGCCTCCAGCCGATCATCGACGCGATCAGGGGCGGGGAGGAGGTCTGACCCCGTCCGGGTCGCCGAACCCGGCGGTTGTTGGTGCGGACGGTCGGGCGGCCGAAATCGGTGGACCCCCGACCTAGGATGTGGGAGCGCTCTCCCGCACGGTGCGGTGTGGGTCGTCTCTTGACCGCCCGTTCCAGGAGCTCCGCCCCATGCCACACGGTCCCCTCGACCACCGCTACCGCGGCGAGCACCCCGTCCGCACGCTCCTCTACCTGTTCCGCGAGGACCGGGCCAACCTCGTCCTCGGCGCGGGCGCGTTCTTCGTCAAGCACAGCCCCACCTGGCTGACCCCCGTCATCACCGCCCACGTCATCGACGTCGTGGTCGAGCGGAAGCCGATCATCGGCATGTGGCTGGGCGCGGCGCTGCTGCTGGTCATGCTGGTGCTGAACTACCCGTTCGCCGTCCTCTACACGCGCTGGTGGTACGGCAGCGCGCGGCGGATGGGGATGCGGGTGCGGTCGGCGTTGAGCGGGCGCATGCAGCAGCTGTCCATCGGCTACCACGCCAGGGTCAGCGCGGGCGTGCTGCAGACCAAGCTCATCCGCGACGTCGAGAGCATCGAGACCTCCACCCAGCAGATCGGCGACCAGGGGCTCGCCGCGCTGGCCACGCTGAGCGGCGCGCTGGTCGTGATCTCGCTGAGCGCCCCCGCGTTCCTGCCGGTGTTCCTGCTGGTCGTGCCCGCGGCCGCGGTGCTGGTGATGTGGCTGCGCGGCCGGCTGCGCGCGTACAACGAGTCGTTCCGCCAGGAGGTGGAGCAGCTGTCGTCCCGCGTCGGCGAGATGACCACGCTCATCCCGATCACCCGCGCGCACGGCCTGGAGACCACCGCCCTCAACCGCATGGACGGCACGCTGCGCCAGGTCCTCGCCGCGGGCCTCAAGCTGGACGGCCTCAACGTCCGCTTCGGCGCCCTCGCCTGGATCCTGCTGAACGCGCTGGGCGTCGGCTGCCTGGCGGGCTCCGCGCTGGCGGCCTACCACGGCTGGCTCGCCGTCACGCCCGGCGACGTCGTCATGCTCAGCGCCTACTTCGCGTCGCTGACCGGCGCGGTCACGACGCTGATGAGCCTCACCCCGGTGATCAGCAAGGGGTTGGAGTCGGTGCGCTCGCTCGGCGAGGTGCTGGAGGCGCCGGACGTCGAGCACAACGCGGGCAAGGCGCGGGTCGACGTGGTGCGCGGCGGCGTGCGGTTCGAGGGCGTCGGCTACCGGTACCCGGAGTCGGCGCAGGACTCGATCAGCGACTTCACCCTGGACGTGCGGCCGGGCGAGACGATCGCCCTGGTCGGCGCGTCCGGCGCGGGCAAGTCGACGGCGTTGAACCTGGTCATCGGCTTCCTGCGGCCCACCGAGGGCCGCATCCTGCTCGACGGTGTCGACATGGAGACGTTGGACCTGCGCACCTACCGGCGGTTCGTCTCGGTCGTGCCGCAGGAGTCCGTCCTGTTCGAGGGCACGATCCGGGACAACGTCACCTACGGCCTGGACGACGTCGGCGAGGACGTCGTGCGGCAGGCCCTCGCCGACGCCAACGCGCTGGAGTTCATCGACCGGCTGCCGGCCGGTCTCGACACCGTCGTCGGCGAGCGCGGGGCGCGCCTGTCCGGTGGGCAGAAGCAGCGGCTGGCGATCGCCCGAGCCCTGATCCGCGACCCGCGCGTGCTGGTGCTGGACGAGGCCACGTCGGCGTTGGACAACAAGTCGGAGGCCCTGGTCCAGCAGGCGCTGGCCCGGCTCGTGGACGGCCGCACGGTGTTCGTGGTCGCGCACCGGCTCACCACCATCCGCAACGCCGACCGGATCGTGGTCATGGCCGACGGACGGATCGCGGAGATCGGTTCGCACGACGAGCTGCTGCGCAGCGGTGGGCTGTACGCGCGCGCCCAGACCGCCTGACCGGCCAGGGGCGTCCGGAGCCGCGGCGTCCGGACGCCCCCGCGCTCAGTTCTTCTTGGTCAGCAGGGTGGGGCCGACGATGCGGCGCGCGATGCGGCGCAGCCGGCTCCGCGGCCTGGCCGGGGTGGTGGCCGTCGTCGCCGCGGCCGTCGCCTGGGACGGCGCGGACGGCTGGCCGGTGGCCGGTGCGGGCGATTCGGTCGACGTGTCGGCGACGGACGCCGGGGTGGGATCGGTCGCCGCGGTGGTGACACCCATCGGCGCGGTGGCGGCGACGTCGGCGGGCCTGGCCGTGCCGTTGGTGGACGGCGGGGCGCCGACGCCGTTGGTCACCGAGGGTGCCGGGGTGCCGTTGGCGTGCGGGACGGCGGTGCCGTTGGTCGCGGGGAGCGCGGCGCCGTTGGTGTAGGCGCCGTTGGTCGCGGAGGGTGCCGGGGTGCCGTTGGCCGGCGGGGCGGTGACGCCGTTGGTCACGGAGGGCAGCGCGGTGCCGTAGGCGGGCAGGACCGAGGCGCCGTTGGTCACGCTGCGTGCGGCAGCACCGGTGTCGGCGGCCGCGACGCCGTTGGCGGGAGCGGTGGGGGTTTCGGCGGGGGTGAGGCGGCCGTTGAGCGGCGGCGTCACCGGGTCCAACCGGGTGGGGAACGCCGTGACGGGGCGGAGGTCGGTGGCGGTCATCGGCTCGATCGTGGGCCAAGCGGGCTCGGGGGTGGCGGCGACGGGCTGGATGCGGACCGTGGGGCTCGGGTCGTGGCTTCGCTGGGTCTGCGTGGGCACCTGGCTGGACGTCACGCCTCGATCTTGCCAAAACACGCAGGGTGATCCGGGGCCGGGGAATCAGCAGAAGATGAGCCCGCACTGACGACGGGTCGTCGTCGTGGTGGTCGGCGGCGGGGGCTGCCGGGTGGTGGTGGTGGTGGTCGTGGTGGGCCGGGCGGTGGTCGTGGTCGTCACCGCCGTGGTCGTGGTGGTCGTCGTGTCCGTGGTCGTGGTCGTGGACGCGGAGGAGGACGACGAGGCCGAGGAAGAGGCGGACGAGGAGGACGAGGGGGACGACGCCGTCGTGCCGGTCACGGTGATCGTCCGGCTCGGCTGCTCGCTGCGCTTCACGACGACGATGTCGCCGCCGTCGCCGGGCTGGGGCGGCGCCGCCCGCGGCGACTCGGCGACCGCCCAGGTCGACGCCAGGAAAGCCGCCACCGCCGCGCCGATCATGGCACCGAAGGCAAGCCGTCCAGGACCACCCAGCGCGGTGAGCATCAACTACGACTACCGGCCTCACTCGTTCGGGTCAAATCCTGTGAGACATCTGGTACCGGCCCGGTACTTCGGGTATCAGGCCGGTACCAGAGGGGCGACCGTCAGGCGAGGTTCGCGGTGAGCGTGATCTCGGTGCCGGCCAGCGCCTTGCTGACCGGGCAGTTCTGCTTGGCGTTCTCGGCGGCGGCGGCGAAGCCCTCCGCGTCCAGGCCGGGCACGACCGCGGTGACGGTCAGGTGGATGCCGGTGATGCCGGTGCCGGGCTGGAACGTGACCTCGGCCGAGGTGTCGACCTGCTGCGGCGGGGTGCCCGCCTGCGCGAGGCCGTGCGACAGCGCCATCGAGAAGCAGGAGGAGTGCGCGGCGGCGATCAGCTCTTCGGGGCTGGTCTTGCCGTTCGCCTGCTCGGCGCGGGACGGCCAGCTCACGTCGAACGTCCCGGTGCCCGACGACTCCAGGGCGACGCTGCCCTTGCCCTCCAGCAGGTTGCCTTCCCAGTGCGTGGTCGCCTTGCGGGTGGTGGCCATGTCTGCAACTCCGTCTTCGACGAGGAAACCTTCGCCACCAACCTAATGGGGATCTTCACCGCGCGCCGACGCCCGGGGCGCACGGCGACTGTGACGAACACGGCGACGGACCCGGCGACGAACCCGGACGGGGGACGACACCGCCCCGGCACGAACGGCCCGAGCGGTAACGGCTGGAGCGGACACGGCCCGAGCGGTAACGGCCGGAGCGGAAACGGGCACACGAAAACGGCGAGTGCCCCACGAGGAGCACTCGCCGTTCGCGAGAGCGGATGACGAGACTCGAACTCGCGACCCTCACCTTGGCAAGGTGATGCGCTACCAACTGCGCTACATCCGCCTGTTGGGAAGAACTATAGCTCATGCCCCAACCGGGTTTCGACGGGGGGTCCCGCTTCGGCGAGGAGCCGGTCGACCTCGGTCAACCGCTCCTTGGACCACCGCCACTCCCACAGCGGGCGCACCCGGTCGACCACCTCGGCGGGCAGCCACGGCGCCACCTCGTCGCGCAGCTCCCACTCGTCGAACACGTGCTCGTAGAAGCTGACCACCGACGCGTCGGACAGGAACCGCTCGGGCTGCCGGAAGCACCAGTGGGCGAACCCGTAGACGCGGCGCAGCACCTCCCGGTCGCCGTCCCGGTGCGCCTCCAGCGCGAGCTGCCACAACTCCGACAGGAACACGTGGCAGGACCAGGACTCGCGCTCGACAACGGCGCTCAGCTCGGGGAGGAGGGCGGAAGCCCTTGCGCGCCAGTCGACCACGCGGCAGGAGACTACTCGCCACACGGGCCGCCGCCGCGCGGTCGGCCACCACCTGACGCCTACCCGTGACCGCGTCGTCACCGAAAGCTAGGTCGATCGCTGCGGTAGGCAGGCGCACGCGTTCACCCGAACGGCCCACTCCGTCCGTCTGGTCTTCGGTATCGGCTCGCTATCACTTCGGGCTGGACCGGTTCGGCTGTGGCATCTTGACGACGGGACCACAGGCGGGCGGGAGGTGCCGGGCGGGATGGCCGGAGATGCCGATTTCGACCGGGAACTGCTCGCCAGGGTCAGGGCGGGTGACGACGGGGCGTTCGGCGAGCTGTTCACCCGCCACGCCGACGCCGTTCGTCGGTTCGCGCTGCGGCACGTGCGTGAACACGCCGAGGCCGACGACCTGACCGCGGAGGCGTTCTTCCGCGTGCTCCAGGCGATCCGCCGCGGCAACGGCCCCACCGACCACGTCCGCACGTACCTGCTGACCGTCGCGCGCCGGGTGGCGTGGGAGTGGAGCGGGCGGCGCCGTGACGTGCCGGTGGAGGACGAGGAGCTGAGCCGGCGCGTCGAGCCGTTCCCGGACGTCACGGCGAACCGGCCCGAGCACACGCTGATCTCCCGCGCCTTCACGAGCCTGCCCGAGCGGTGGCGCACGGTGCTGTGGCAGGTCGAGGTGGAGGGCGAGCGGCCCGCCGCGGTCGCGCCGCACTTCGGCCTGAGCCCGAACGCGATGGCGGCGCTGGCCCGCCGGGCCCGCGAGGGGCTGCGCGCGGCGTACCTGCAGGCGCACCTGTCCCAGGACGCGGGTCCGCGGGCGTGCAGCTCGGTGGTCGCGAAGCTGGGCACGTACACGGCGGGCGGTGCGCAGGGCTCGGAGCAGAAGCGCATCCGCAAGCACCTCCAGGCGTGCTCCTCCTGCAACGCGCTGCACGCCGAGCTGACCGAGGTGTGCTCGACGTTGCGGGCGCACGCGGCGAGCATCGCCGTGCCGGTGGCGGCGACGGCGCTGCTGGCGCCCTCGGTGCTGGGTCCGACGGGGGTGGCGTCCGGGGTGCTGGGGCCCGCGGTGCTGGGCAAGGCCGCGTTGCTCACCGGACGGGTGAAGCTGGTGCTGGCCGCCGCCGCGTCGGCCGCCGCCGTCGGCGTGCTGGGCGTGCTGGCGGGGACGTTCACCGGCGGGCCGGGTCCGGGGCTGGTCGAGGCCGGTCCGAACGGCGGGCCCGACCAGCACGTGCTCGCGCTGTGCTCGACCTCGGAGACGACGACCGTGACCGGCACGGCGACCAGCGCGACGTCGCCGCGGCCCGAGGCGCGGCAGGTCGGGCACACGAGGACGACGCGCCCGACGTCCGCGACGACGTCCGCCACGTCGTCCGGCGAGGTTCTGGCGGCCGCGTCGCAGCCGGGGACGACCGGTTCGACCGCCCCCGCCGAGCCGCGCGCCCTGGTGGCCGACCCGTCGGCGCGCCCCCCGTCGGACTCCGACTCGGCGCTGCTGGCCACCACCGGCAGCACCGCCCCGGACGGCACGTCCACCAGGAACACCGCGACCAAGGGCTCCGCGCCCAAGAGCACCACCGCCACGACCGCCACGGCGACCACGGCGGCCGCGACCACCCAGCGGAACGCGTCCACGACCACCGCGCCGACGAAACCGGCCACCACCCCGACGACCGTGACGCTGCACCCGACGCCGAGCGCCCTCACCCCGGCGTGACTGCGGGTTTCACCCGCGAGGTGCAACACTCTGCCGGTAGCGTGGGAAACGCTGAGTGATCGCTCGACGTCCTGAGGAGACGGTGATGACGCGGCTGGTGCGCGGAGCTGACGGCCGGATGTGGACGGTGCGCAGTCAGATCGAGTGGCGCAACCCGTCGACAGACGCCGACTTCGAGCACGACGTGAGCGGTGGCCACGGCCCCGGCGTCCTGATGCTCGCGATCGTCGTGGTGATGGGTGTCGTCCTGGTGGCGTGGACGCCGCCGGAGGTGGTCGTGCCGGCGTGGCTGCTCGTCGCGCTGGTCCTGGTGTTCCTGTTCTTCCCGGTGCGCTGGGCGGTGCGTCGGCCGTGGCTGGTGGTGGCCGAGTCGAAGAAGACCGAGGAGCTGCCGCCGGAGCGGTGGGTCGGCTCGGTGCGCGGGTTCCTGGTCGTGCGCAACGAGGTCGCCAACGTCGCCCGCAAGATCGAGATGTACTCGCTGCCGGACCTGGACGGGCCGTTGCAGCCGGTCGACTGACGGCGACCGGTCGACTGATGGCCGCCGCCGGGTGACACTGGTCGGGTGCCGGAACTCCCCGAGGTCGAGGCCCTCGCCCACCACCTGCGCGAGCACGCCGTCGGACGGCGCGTGCACCGGGTGGACGTGGCGTCGTTGCAGGTGTTGAAGACGTTCACGCCGCCGTGGACGGAGCTCCAGGGTCGCGAGGTGACCGGCGCGGGCCGGTTCGGCAAGCACCTGGACCTCGACTGCGGCGGCCTGCACCTGGTGGTGCACCTGGCGCGCGCCGGGTGGCTGCGCTGGTCGGAGCACCTGTCGGCGGCGCCGCCCAAGCCGGGCCGCGGGCCGCTGGCGCTGCGCGTGCACCTCGGTCCGCCGGGGGAGGGGCCGGGGTTCGACCTGACCGAGGCGGGCACGAAGAAGGGCCTGGCCGCGTGGGTGGTGAACGACCCGGCGGACGTGCCCGGCATCGCCCGGCTCGGGCCGGACGCGCTGTCGGTGACGCGGACCCAGCTGGAGGACCTGTTCGCCGGGCGGACCGAGCGGCTGAAGACCGCGTTGACGGACCAGGCGCTGATGGCGGGCGTCGGCAACGCGTACTCCGACGAGATCATGCACACGGCCCGGCTGTCGCCGTACGCGACGGTGGGGAAGCTGCCCGCGGAGGCGCTGGACCGGCTGCACGAGGCGTTGATCGGCGTGCTGACGGACGCGGTGGCGCGGTCGGTCGGCCAGTCGGCGGCGACGTTGAAGGGCGAGAAGCGGTCCGGGCTGCGGGTGCACGCGCGGACCGGCCTGCCGTGCCCGGTGTGCGGCGACGCGGTCCGCGAGGTGTCGTTCGCGGACAAGGCGTTCCAGTACTGCGCGACGTGCCAGACCGGCGGGAAGCCGTTGGCGGACCGGCGGATGTCGCGCCTGCTCAAGTAGCGCGTCGCCGGTTCATCCCTGAGCCCGAGTGGTTCACACCTCCGGGTGGGCTTCGGCTGGTGTCCGCGTGACCGGGAATTCCTCGTGGTGTCGGACAACCACCAGGAGGAGCTATGAAGACGCGCATTGTCGCCGCCCTGACCGGCGCCGCACTGGCCGCGACCAC
Source organism: Saccharothrix hoggarensis (assembly GCF_052936025.1). The sequence continues at coordinate 80,265 of NZ_CP193624.1, forward strand.
GTTCGCGGGCCTCGCCGCCGCCGCGCCGGACCGGGAGCCGGACCCGGTCGAGGAGCGGTACCGGGAGGTGATCTGCCGGGTGCTGGAGCAGTTCGACCTGCTCGACGCGCCGGAGTTGGCGGACCTGGTCGAGCAGCTGGGCTGCGAGGAGTCGGACGACCCGAGCTCGTCGACGAGCCCGACGTCGTCCACCACCCCGTCGTCCAGCACGCCCGCCGCACCGGGAGCGCGGACGGGCTCCGGTGGGCGCTGATCCCGCCGGAGGGCGGACGCACGCGTGGGGCGCGGCCCGAGTGATCGGGTCGCCCCCACTGTCCGTGATCACGACCCCTCGCGATCACCCGATCGGGTAAGCAGATCGCCACGGTTGCCGCCAATTCATCGGATGTGCACGTCTCGAACCGCCCGCACCCTTGCCTATGCCGCCCCCACGGCACAGCATGGACGCCGTGCAGGACCTCCTCACCGAGCGCGCGGTGCTCGGCGTCATCGCGACCCTGGCCGTCCTAGGCCTCTTCGTGATGCTGTGCCGCGCCCGTCGGGTCAGCACGTCGGTCGAGGACGCCGTGATGGACATGCTGCACCGCATGTCCAAGGCGTCGGCCGACCTGCGCGAAGGGCTGACCGAGGACGCCGCGAACAAGGCGACGCCGCACCTGCGGGAGATGCTGCGGTGCGTCGCGGTCGGCATCACCGACCACGAGGGCACGCTCCTGTCGTGGGACGGCGGCGCCAACGACCACTACGAGTTCCTGCGCTCCTACATCGAGCGCGCCATCGGCGAGGGGCACAAGGAGCACGTCGAGCACCGCAAGCTGGACTGCGAGCTGCCCGGCCCGTGTTCCCTGCACAGCGCCGTGATCGTGCCGCTGGTGGTGGAGGGCGACGTCGCCGGCACGCTGATCGTCGTCAGCGGCGTGGCGAACAAGCGGCAGATCAGGATGGCCGAGGAGACCGCGCGGTTCGTCTCCACGCAGCTGGAGCTGGAAGTGCTCCAGAAGTCGCGGCAGGCGTTGGCGCAGGCCGAGGTCCGGGCGCTGCGGGCGCAGATCTCGCCGCACTTCGTCTACAACGCGCTGAACACGATCTCGTCGCTGATCCGCACCGACCCGGCGCACGCGCGGGAGCTGCTGCAGGAGTTCGCCGAGTTCACCCGCTACTCGTTCCGCACCGACGGCTTCTTCACCACGCTGTCGGACGAGCTGACGAACATCCACCGCTACCTGACCATCGAGCAGGCGCGGTACGGGCCGAGGCTCAACGTCCGGCTGAAGATCGCGCCCGAGGTGCTCCAGGTCGTGCTGCCGTTCCTGGTGCTGCAACCGCTGGTGGAGAACGCGGTCCGGCACGGGCTGGCCAAGAAGCCCGGCGGCGGGCTGCTCACGATCATCGCCGAGGACAACGGCGCGGAAGCGCTGATCTCGGTCGAGGACGACGGCGTCGGCATGGACCCGGACCGCCTCTTCGAGGACTTGAAGGACGCGCACCAGACCGGCGCGCACGTCGGCCTCGGCAACATCAACCACCGGATGCGCGCGGTGTTCGGCGACGATTACGCGCTCGTCGTGGAGACCGCGCCGGACGCCGGCATGAAGATCATCCTGAAGATCCCGAAGTACCGGCCGGGCGTGCGGACGAACCTGCCGATCGTCCCGCCGCGGCTGGAGGACACCACCGAGCAGCCCGTCGTCCGCGCCTGACGACCACGTGATCGGCCGGCGTGGTCGAGCCCGTGGTCAAGCCGCGCGACCGGACGGCCCGGTGATCAGGCGGCGGCGATCGCGAGCACCGTCACCATCATCACGGCGCACACGCTCCACGTGATCCACATCCAGTAGACGTGCATGGGAGTGGGGCCGTCGGCGTTCTGCCTACCGCGGTCGTCCCACCACTCGACGTAGCGTTCGAGCCACCGGATCGGGTTGAACGTCACCGGTCGATGTTAGCCGCGCGGGCCGAATCCCGGGCGCACTCGCCCCGCCGGCCAACGCCTCGCCGACGTAAGGTCGTCGTCATGAGCGTGACGGACAAGATCGCGGCGCGGCTGCCCAGGATCGTCAGCGAGCGGACCGAGCGCGGACCCGTGGTGGCCGCCGTCCGCCTCCACGGCGTCATCACGCCGACCCCGACGCCGATGGCCCGCAACACCATCAGCATGCAGACCGTGGAGAGCGCGTTGACCCGCGCGTTCGACCACGACCGGCTCGTCGCCGTCGCCCTGCTGATCAACTCCCCCGGCGGCGCGCCGACGCAGTCCGCGCTGGTCGCCGAGCGCGTCCGCGAGCTGGCCGCGAAGAAGAAGGTGCCGGTCCTGGCGTTCTGCGAGGACCTGGCGGCCTCCGGCGGCTACTGGCTCGCGTGCGCGGGCGACGAGGTCTACGCGCACGGCACGTCCCTGGTGGGCTCGATCGGCGTGGTGAGCGCGGGGTTCGGCCTCAACGGCCTGATCGAGCGCTACGGCGTCGAGCGCCGCGTGCACTCGGCCGGCGAGAACAAGGTCCGCCTCGACCCGTTCAGCCCGGAGAAGCCGGAGGACGTCGAGTGGCTGAAGGGCCTCCAGGCGCAGCTGCACGAGCAGTTCGTCGACTGGGTGAAGGAGCGGCGCGGCGCGAAGCTGAAGGCCACCGACGACGAGCTGTTCAACGGCGAGGTGTGGACCGGTGCGAAGGCGGTCGAACTCGGCCTGGTGGACGGCATCGGCACGTTGCGCGGTGTCGTGGCGAAGCGGTACCCGGACGCGGACATCGCGATCGCGGAGCCCCGCCGACCGTTGCTCGCCCGCCTCGGGCTCGCCGGCAGCACCACCCGATCGGGCGACTTCCTGCTGGAGGGGTTGGCGGCGCTGGAGGAGCGGGCGCGCTGGTCGCGATTCGGCTTGTGAGGTCACGGCCCCGCGGCCGTCCGGCAACCGGCGTAGACAGCGACCCCGGTGGGTCGGCAAGATGCGCGGCACAGTGAGTACCCCAGTGAAGCCAACCACCGTGAACAATCGCGCGGACAGCAGCGGCCTCCTCGTCCTGGCGGTGGACGACGAGGCTCCCGGTCTGAGCGAGATCAAGTACCTGCTCGAGAGCAGCCCGCACATCCGACGCGTGCTCACGGCCTTCGACGCGGCCGAGGCGCTGCGCATCCTCCGGGGTGACTACGACGTCGAGGTGATGGACCGCACGAAGGCGGGGCTGCCGCCGGTCGACGCCGTCTTCGCCGACATCAACATGCCCGGGCTGAGCGGCACGGACCTCGCGCGCGTGCTCGGCGCGTTCCGCGCGCCGCCGGCGCTGGTGTTCGTCACGGGCGTCGAGCACTCGGAGGCCGTGGTGGCGTTCGAGGTGGGCGCGCTGGACTTCGTGACGAAGCCGATCAACGAGGACCGGGTCAACAAGGCGATCTCGCGGGTCGTCGACCGGGTCGCGGCGACGCCGGCGGTCACCCCCGAGCCCGCCGCGGCGGAACCGCAGGACGACGAGGTGATCCCGGTCGAGCTGGGCGGCACCATCAAGCTCGTGCCGCGGGCGACCGTCCGCTACGTCGAGGCGCAGGGCGACTACGCGCGCCTGCACACCAACGACGGGTCGAGCCACCTGGTGCGCATCCCGTTGGCGCAGCTGGAAGAGCGCTGGGAGAACGCCGGCTTCGTGCGCATCCACCGCTCGTTCCTCGTGGCGCTGCCGCTGGTGACCGAGCTGCGGATGACGTCGAACGGGTACGCGGTGGTGATCGGCTCCGGCGAGGGCGCGAAGGAGCTGCCGGTCAGCCGGCGGCACACGCGTGAGCTGAAGGAGCGGATCGTGCGTCCCCCCAAGAGCAGTTGGGGATGACCAAGCACACCGGCCCCCCCGGCCAACCGGACCAACCGCAGCCGGCCGAGCGCGATGCCTGGCTGCCGGTGTCGACGTCGGCGGCGTCGCGCAAGAACCGCCGGCGGCGGGTGGTGCTCGCGGACCCCCGCGGTCGCGGGCGGGTGCTGCGCACGATCATCGAGCTGGAGGAGCAGACCAGCGTCGGCGAGAAGCTGATCCGGGACCTGATCCGGACGCAGCTGCGCACCGGCCTGGCGCTGGGCGGCGGCACGTTGCTGCTGCTGGCGTCGCTGCCGGTGGCGTTCTACCTGCTGCCGTCGCTGGCGGAGGTGCAGCTGCTGGGCGTGCGGCTGCCGTGGCTGCTGCTGGGCCTGCTGCCGTTCCCCCTCTGCTACGGCGTGGGGTACGCGTACCGGAGGCTGGCGGAGAAGCACGAGCACGACTTCGTGAGTTCGGTGGACCGGTGATCCAGACCCCGTGGAGCCTGGTGCTCGTCGGCGTGATGGCGGCGCTGACGTTCCTGTTGGGCTACGTGGGGTCGCGCCGCGCGAACACGACCCCGGACTTCCTGGTGGCGCGGCGCGGTGTGCCGGCGACCCGCAACGCCGCCGCGATCTCCGGCGAGTACCTGTCCGCGGCGTCGTTCCTCGGCGTCGCCGGGCTGGTGCTGAAGGACGGCGTCGACGCGCTGTGGTACCCGATCGGCTTCACCGCCGGGTACCTGGCGATGATGCTGTTCGTCGCCGCGCCGCTGCGGCGGTCCGGCGCGTACACGCTGCCCGACTTCGCCGAGGCGCGGCTGGGGTCGTCGAACCTGCGGAAGTTCTGCACGTTCTTCGTGATCTGCATCGGCGTGCTGTACCTGGTGCCGCAACTCCAGTCGGCCGGGCTGACGTTGAACACGATCACCGGCCTGCCCGCGTGGCTGGGCGGCGCGGTGGTGACGGTGATCGTGGTGGTGAACGTCCTCGGCGGCGGGATGCGCGCGATCACGCTCGTGCAGGCGTTCCAGTACTGGGGCAAGCTGTTCGCGATCGCCGCGCCGACGTTCGTGCTGTTCACGATCTTCCTGGCGGGTCCGGGCAACGGGGCGCAGCCGGTGGACTCGTCAGGGGTCCTGCGGTTTCCCGAGGACGTCGAGGTGACGACGGTCGACCCGGTGCGGGTCAAGGTCGACGTGGCGGTGGACCTGTCCGCGACCGGGCAGGTGAACGGGGCGTTCGCGGACGGCGAGGTGTACTGGACGCCCGGCCGGTACGAGGTGGGCGCGGAGACCGTGCTGCGGTTCACGGCGGGGTCGCCGGTGCCGGTGGTGGAGGGCTCCCCGACGAGCAACCACGACTGGCTGCGGCCGGAGACCGACGGGCTGTCGGGCCTGTTCGAGACGTACTCGCTGATCTTCGCGACGTTCCTGGGCACGATGGGCCTGCCGCACGTGCTGGTGCGGTTCTACACCAACCCGGACGGGCGGGCGGCGCGGCGGACCGCGTTGCACGTGCTGTACCTGCTGGGGTTGTTCTACCTCTTCCCGACCGTGCTGGGCGTCATCTCGCGCCAGTACCTGCCGCAGCTGCTCGTGACGGGGAAGACGGACGCGGCGGTGCTGATGCTGCCGAGCACGATGCAGCCGAACCTGCTGGGCCAGGTGTTGGGCGCGATCGTGGCGGCGGGCGCGTTCGCGGCGTTCCTGTCGACGTCGTCGGGCCTGGTGGTGTCGGTGGCGGGGGTCGTGTCGACGGACATCCGGTCGGGCCGGGTGAGCGACTTCCGGTGGGCGACGGTGCTGACCGGCGCGGTGGCGATCGGGTTGGCGATGCTGCTGCCGCGGTCGGACGCGTCGTTGACGGTGGCGATGTCGTTCGCGCTGGCCGCCTCGACGTTCTGCCCGCTGCTGCTGCTGGGCATCTGGTGGCGCGGGCTGACGTGGGTGGGCGCGATCGCCGGCCTGGTGGTCGGCGGCGGCCTGGTGATCAGCGCGCAGGTGGTGACGGTGATCAGCTCGCACACCGGGCGGTGGGCGCCGTCGCTGCTCTCGCAGCCCGCGCTGGTGACCGTGCCGCTGGCGTTCCTGACCATGGTGATGATCAGCAAGCTGACCGCGCGGCGCACGCCCGAGGACGTCAACCAGGTGCTGCTCCGGTTGCACGCGCCGGACCCGCTGGGGTTCATGCGCGACCGGGAGTCGCGGTTCGGCTCTTCCGGGGACCGGCCACGCCGGGTGGACGCGGCCGAGAGGGGCGGTTCTTCCCCGTCCCCCATTCCCCCTCAATGAAGGGCATCGTGGACGGAACGGGATGACCTCTCACGGCTCGTGACCGGGAGTCGGGAAAGGTCTCGAATGGGTGAAGCTAAAGACACCGATCCGGCTACCGGTGATATCGATCACCTGAGTGGCAGTTCGTCTCAGTATTCATACCGCTCATCGCATCACTCGGCAGTTGAGCGCACGGGCACCCGGAAGGTCTTTCAGGCGTGACCCAGGTCTCCCTACGGTGCTCCGCGTATCAGGAACGCACCAGGAGGCCTTACGTGTCGTTCACACCGTCGTCAAGTACGCGAGGAGGGGACCGTGAGCACCTCTGAGCAGCACACCCCGGACGCCCAGGGCAATCACAACTGGGTAGAAGTGCAGGACAGCCCCGACTTCCGTGAGCTCCGCCGGCGGCTGCGCAGCTTCGTGTTCCCCATGGCCGGCCTCTTCCTGGCCTGGTACGTGCTGTACGTCCTGCTGGCCGACTACGCCCACGGCTTCATGTCGACCAAGCTCTTCGGCAGCAACATCAACGTGGGCCTCGTCCTCGGCCTGCTGCAGTTCGTGTCGACGTTCGCCATCACGACGCTCTACGTCCGGCACGCGAACAAGAAACTCGACCCCATGGCGGAGAAGCTCCGCAACGAGCTCGAAGGGGGTCAAGCGTGAACGGCAGCGCCCTGCTCAACATCGGCATCTTCGGCATCTTCGTCGCGGCAACCCTGGTCGTGGTCATCCGGGCCAGCCGCAACACCAAGACGGCCGCCGACTACCTCGCCGCGGGCCGCGCCTTCACCGGCCCCCAGAACGGTGTCGCCATCGCGGGCGACTACCTGTCCGCCGCGTCGTTCCTCGGCATCGCGGGCGCCATCGCGCTCAACGGCTACGACGGCTTCCTGTACTCCATCGGCTTCCTCGTCGCGTGGCTCATCGCCCTGCTGCTGGTCGCCGAGCTGCTGCGCAACACCGGCAAGTACACGATGGGCGACGTCCTCAGCTTCCGCATGAAGCAGCGCCCCGTGCGCGCGGCGGCGGCGACGTCCACCATGGCCGTGTCGTTCTTCTACCTGCTCGCGCAGATGGCGGGCGCGGGCGGCCTGGTCGCCCTGCTGCTCGGCATCACCGGCAAGTTCGGCCAGGCGATCGTGATCGCCGTCGTCGGCGCCCTGATGATCGCGTACGTGCTCATCGGCGGCATGAAGGGCACCACCTGGGTGCAGATCATCAAGGCGGTGCTGCTGATCATCGGCGCCGGCCTGATGACGGTCTGGGTGCTGGCCAAGTTCGGCTTCAACCTGTCCGCCGTGCTCGGCGCGGCCGTGGACGCCGCCCCCAAGGCCGGCGAGAAGCTGCTCGGCCCCGGCCTCCAGTACGGCGCGACCGGCACGTCCAAGCTGGACTTCCTGTCGCTGGCCCTCGCGCTGGTCCTCGGCACCGCCGGCCTGCCGCACATCCTGATGCGCTTCTACACCGTGCCGACCGCCAAGGAAGCCCGCCGCTCGGTGGTCTGGGCGATCTGGCTGATCGGCCTGTTCTACCTGTTCACGCTGGTCCTCGGCTACGGCGCGGGCGCGCTCGTCGGCGCGGACAAGATCCGGGCGGCCCCGGGTGGCCCGAACTCGGCGGCTCCGCTGCTCGCCGAGGCGCTGGGCGGCCCGCTGCTGCTGGGCCTGATCGCGGCGGTCGCGTTCGCGACGATCCTCGCCGTGGTGGCCGGTCTGACGATCACCGCGTCGGCGTCGTTCGCGCACGACATCTACGCCAACATCATCAAGAAGGGCGAGGCGGAGGACAAGGACGCCGAGGTCAAGGTCGCGCGGCGGACCGCGGTCGTGATCGGCATCGTGTCGATCCTCGGCGGCATCGCGGCCAACGGCCAGAACATCGCGTTCCTGGTGGCCCTCGCGTTCGCGGTGGCGGCGTCGGCGAACCTGCCGACCATCCTCTACTCGCTGTTCTGGAAGCGGTTCAACACCTCGGGCGCGCTGTGGAGCATCTACGGCGGTCTCGCGGTGACGATCACGCTGATCGTGCTGTCGCCCGCGGTGTCCGGCAAGCCCACGTCGATGTTCAAGAACGTCGACTTCGCGCTGTTCCCGCTGTCGAACCCCGGCATCGTGTCGATCCCCGTCGCATTCCTGCTCGGTTACATCGGCACGGTCATGTCGAAGGAGCGCGACAAGGAGAAGTACGCGGAGATGGAGGTGCGCGCCCTCACCGGCGTCGGCGCCGAGAAGGCGGTCGCCCACTAGGGCCGACCCCCATCCCGCCGGAGACCACGCCGGCCGTCATCCCTTCGGGGGAGGGCGGCCGGCGTGCTCCTTATCCCCTGCTTATTCGCCTCGTGGCAGCATGGTGGCCGTGACCGTTCCCAGCGTTGAAGTGTCCGAGGTGCCGGCGGATCTGCCGGAGGGCAAGGTCCTGCTCGACGTGCGCGAGGCCGACGAGTGGGTGGCGGGCCACGCCCCGGGCGCCCTGCACATCCCCATGAGCGAGCTGGCGGGCCGCCTCGGCGAGCTGCCGGGCGACAGCGAGTTCTACGTCGTGTGCCGCGCCGGCGGCCGTTCCGCGCGGGTCACCCAGTACCTCAACGCCAACGGCTGGGACGCCACCAACGTCGACGGCGGCATGCAGGTGTGGGCCGCGTCCGGCCGTCCGCTGGTCGGTGAGGTCGACGGCGCGGAGCCCGAGGTCATCTGACATGGCGCTGCGGCCGATGCGCGTGGACTGGGTGGCGACCCCGCCACCCGGCGCCTACCCGCACCGTCGGCTCGGCGCGCCGCGACGGGGCTACACCGGTCCGCCGTCGTACCCGGTGCCACCGCGCTGGGGTTTCCCGCTGCTGGCGTGGCGCTGGCCGACGTCCGTGGCGACGGACGACGACGCGCCCGCCGACTCCGTCGAGCAGGTCCAGCGCGCGGCCCGGACCGCGTCCCACGCCCTCGGCCTGGCCGGCCTGACCGCGTTGTGGGCGGCCGGCAGCGAGATCTGGCGTTACGTGTTGTTGCTGCTCAGCCGCTACGGCGCGCTGTCGGAGGGCACGGTCGGCGTGTCGGACGCCATGGTCGTGTCGTCGGCCGTGGTCATGGTCGTGGCGTCCGGGATGGCGATCGTCTTCACCCTCCTGTGGCTGCGCCGGGCGAGGAACGCCGCCGCCGCGGAAGCGGGCTACCGGCCGTCCCGCCCGGACCGCGAGGTGCTGATCGGCCTCGTCGTGCCGGGGGTGAACCTGGTGGTGCCGGGTTCGGTGCTGGCGGAGCTGGAGCACGCCGCCCTGCGCGAGCCGCCCACCGCCCGTCCCCGGCCGTCCCGCCTGCTCCGCTGGTGGTGGGGCCTGTGGGTGGCCGCCGGCGTGTTCACCGCGTTCACGATCGCGTGGTCGTTCCGGTCGAGCGTGCAGGCAATGGCCGACGGCGTGCTGTTCCACGCCGTGTCCGACCTGCTCGGCGCCGCGGTGGCCATCGTGACCGCCGCCGTGGTCCGGCACATCACCACCCTGCTGCTGCCGGTGGACGCCACCGCCATCCGCCGGATGCGGGTGGTGGACGTGAAGCACGCCCCCGCGCCCACCCTGCGCCCCGTGCGGCCGTCGGGCTCACCTCGCTGACCGGGTGAGCGGGCCGGAGTGAGCGGGACCGGGGTGAGCGGGGACGAGTCGAGCCCGGCCGAGTCGAGCCGGGACGGGTTGAGCCGCGACGGGTTGAGCCGGCTCTTCGAGGAGCACCGGCCCCGGCTGCGCGCCGTGGCGTACCGGGTGCTCGGCTCGCTGAGCGAGGCCGACGACGCCGTGCAGGACGCCTGGCTCCGGCTCGACCGCACCGACACCGACGAGATCGGCAACCTCGGCGGGTGGCTGACGACCGTCGTCGCCCGCGTCTGCCTGAACGTGCTCCGCACCCGCGGCCGGCGGGCCGAGGAGCCGTTCGACGTCCACGTGCCCGACCCGGTCGTCAGCCACGACGACGGCACCCACCCCGAGCACGAAGCCCTGCTGGCCGACTCGGTGGGCCTGGCCCTGATGGTCGTGCTGGACACCCTCACCCCGGCGGAACGCGTCGCGTTCGTGCTGCACGACCTGTTCGCCGTGCCGTTCGACGAGATCGCCGCGCTGGTCGGGAAGTCGACGGCCGCGACCCGGCAGCTCGCCGCCCGCGCCCGCCGCCGGGTCCGGGACCGGGCGCCGGCCCCGGACGCCGACCTCGCCCGCCAGAGGGAGGTCGTGAACGCCTTCTTCGCCGCCGCCCGCGACGGCGACCTCGACGCGCTCGTCGCCGTGCTCGACCCGGACGTCGTGCTGCGGTCCGACGGCGGCGCGGGCTCCCGCCTCACCGTCACCCTCTCCGGCGCGCGCACGGTCGCCGGCCAGGCCGTCACCTTCGGGCAGCTGTACCCGCTCGCCCGTCCAGCCCTGGTCAACGGCGCGGCCGGGGTCGTCGTCGCGGCCGACGGCCGGCCGCTGTCGGTCATGGCGTTCACCGTCGCGGACGGCCGGATCGTGGCCATCGACGTCCTGGCCGACCAGGAACGCCTGGCCCGGCTCGTGGACGTGCGCGGTGTTCACACGGGCTGGTCCTCGGGTTCCGATCCCTCGAACTCCCAGACGAGTTCGAGGGGCACGCGCCTGCCGTAGCGGTGGAGGGCCGACTCGGCGGACGCGTGCTGACCGATGAAGATCCGGCCGGTGTCCGGATCACGGCGGTAGACGATGGCGTCCGTCCGCTCCTCCTCGATGATCTCCATGCCCCAGGCGAAGATCCGGGTGCGGTCGGTGGCGTCCACCAGGCTGAAGAGGTTCGCTTCCACGGGACCGACTGTCCCGCCGGGAGATCCGCCCGATGCGGTGAAGCGGGGCGGGAATCCCGCCTGCGGGCGTCCCGCTGGATCATGCTGCCCTGTGCCCACCCCGCCACCGTTCCGCCGCCGTCGGTTGGGGCGCAAGCTCGCCCGGATGCGGACCACAGCCCGGATGACCCTCGACGAAGCCGCCAAAGCCCTGTACCGCACCAAGTCCACCCTCCACCGGTTGGAGAAGGGGGAGACGATCCTGGACGTCCACCTCGCCAAGTCGATGATGGACCTCTACGACCAGTACGACCCCGACCTCATCGACCAGGCCCTCCGCGCCCGTGAGCCCGGCTGGTGGACCACCTACGGCATCGAGAACCAGGGTTACATCGACGTCGAGACCGAGGCGAGCGCGGTCTACGAGTTGTCATTCATGGTGATCACGGGCCTGCTCCAGACGACCGGCTACATGCGCGCGCTCTTCGAGGCCGACCGGTTGAAGCGGACCAAGCGCTGGCTGGCGAGCGACATCCGCGTCCGGCAGATAAGGCAGAAGCGGCTGACCGATCCGGACGACCCCTTGCAGCTGCACGCGGTCCTGGACGAAGCCGCATTGCGCAAGGTCGTCGGTAGCCGGCAGATCATGCGCGAGCAGTTGGAGCACCTGATTGAGATAAGCGGGCAACCAACGGTGACCCTTCAGATCCTGTCGAGCGAAGGCGGTGCGATCGACCGCATGGGCCTCGGGTTCATCCTGCTCAGCTTTCCCGATCCGGCGGAATCCGATGTGCTCTACGTCGAGCACGTGCTCGGGGCGACACACATCGAGGAACCTCGTGAGCTGCGAGAAGCTAGACTGGTCTTCGACCACGTGGCCTCCAGGGCGTTGAGCCCGGAGGAATCGGTCGCGCTGATCGAGCGGATTCTGGCCGAATGAAAGAGGCGATGACTGTGTCCATTGTGGACCTGTCTGGCGCGGTGTGGCGGAAGAGCGGCCGCAGCGGTGGCGGGAGCAACGCTGCCTGCGTCGAGGTGGCGTTCGTGGACGCGGTGTGGCGCAAGAGCAGTCGGAGCAACGGCGCCAGCAATGCCAACTGCGTCGAGGTGGCGTTCGCCGGGCCGGCGGTGGCCGTGCGGGACTCGAAGAACCCGGCCGCCGCAACGCTCGCGTTCCCCGCTGTTCAGTGGTCGTTCTTCCTCCGGCACTTGGGCTCCTGACCGGCCGCGTGCCACCGTGACCCCATGCGGGCACTCGCGGTGGCACTGGTCCTCACCCTGCTGGTTCCGGGGCTCGGCTCCGGCGTGGCGAGCGCGGAGAGCGACCGGAAGTTCGACCTCCAGGCCCACCGGGGCGGGATCGGGCTGACGGTCGAGAGCACGTTGGCGGCGTTCGCCAAGGCGCTCGAAGTGGGCGTCACGACGCTGGAACTGGACGTCCAGATCACCAAGGACGGCCGCGAGGTCGTCACGCACGACCGCAGGACCAACCCGGCCAAGTGCCTCGACACCGCACCCGCCTTCCCCGGCGACCCGGCGTTCCCGTACGCGGGCAAGTACGTGAAGGACCTGACGTTCGCGCAGGTCAGGACGCTGGACTGCGGCTCGCGGCGCTGGGCGCAGTACCCGGACCAGGAGCTGTCGCCGGGCGCGCGGATGCCGACGCTGGCCGAGGTGTTCGACCTGGTCCGCAGCTACCGGGCGTTCACCGTGAAGTTCAACATCGAGACCAAGGTCGAGGCCGCCGCGCCGCACGAGACCGCGCCGCGCGAGCAGTTCGTGGAGGTCACCGCCCGCGCGATCCGCGAGTCCGGCTTCTACCGCAACGTCACCGTGCAGTCGTTCGACTGGGGCACGCTGATGCTGTGGCGCGAGGCCGAACCGCGCCTGCCGCTGGTCGCCCTCACCCAGCCCGAGTTCCTGCGCCCCGGCTCGCCGTGGACGGGCGGGCTGAAGCTGGAGGACTTCGGCGGCAGCGTCGTGAAGGCCGTGAAGAGCTTCGGGGCGTCCGCGCTCTCCCCGGTGCACGGCAACCCGCAGAACGGGCGGACCGGCGACCCGAACTACGTCCCGTTCACCACGAAAGCCCTGGTGGACGAGGCGCACGCGCACGGCCTGGCGGTCGTCCCGTGGACGGTCAACGACCAGGCCACCATGCACAAGCTCATCGACGACGGCGTGGACGGCATCATCACCGACTACCCGGACCGCCTGCGCGCCGTGATGGCCGAGCGCGGCTTCAAGCTGCCGAAGCAGCACACGGCCAAGCGGTAGCGGCTCACGCCCACCGGCGCTTGTGGAAGATCGGGTCGCGGCCGTGGACGTCGAGCGCCACGTCCGGCTCGGTGAACACCTCGTCGACGCGGGCCGGTCGTGCGGTCGACCGGCGCAACGCCCGCCGCACCCCCGGCCAGTCCGAGGGCCGCAGCCCGACGTCACGGCGCACCACGAGCAGGTCGGCGGGCCGGGCGTGGCCCATCCGCCACAGCTCCTCCGGCGGCACGTTGTCCCGCGCCGGGATGAACAGCGCGCTGTGCCGGCTGGTCGCCGCCAACCGCACCAACGCGCCCAACCGCACCAGATCGGCCCGCGACCCGGTGACCGCGGCCATGCCGGTGATCGGCTCGGGAGGCCGCACCCAGAGGTTGCGCAGGCGTGCGGCGGGCACGAGGACGCGGTGCAGCGGAGCGTGCCGCACCACGGGGTGCGCGATCACCGACAACCGCATCGGCCCAGGGTGAGGGCTGTCGGGACGCGCGTCGAGCGGTTTACGCCGACGTGAGCGGCAGGTCGTGCAGGCCCCGGATGACGAACTCGGCCCGGCGGCGGGGTTCGGCGGCCAGTTCCGCGTTCGGCAGCTTGCGGGCCAGGGACGACAGCGCGGCCTGCACCTCGATGCGGGCCAGGGGCGCGCCGAGGCAGTAGTGGATGCCCATGCCGAAGCCCAGGTGGGGGTTGGGGTTGCGGCCGATGTCGAGGGTGTCCGGGTCGGCGAAGACCTCGGGGTCGCGGGCCGCCGCGCCGAGCAGCGCGGCGATCTTCTGTCCCGGCTCGACCACGTGCCCGGCGATGGTGACGGGCGCGGTCGCGGTGCGCTCGAACAGCTGCAACGGCGAGTCGTAGCGGATCAGCTCCTCCACCGCGGTGGGCAGGAGGGTGGGGTCCGCCACCAGCCGACGCCACTCGGACGGGTGGTTCATCAACGCCCGCACGCCGTTGCCGATGACGTTGACGGTGGCCTCGTGGCCGGCCATGAGCAGCAGCACGGCGGTCGCCACGAGCTCGTCCTCGGTGAGCTTCGCGCCGTCGGTGCCGGTGACCGCCACCAGGTCGGACACCAGGTCGTCACCGGGCGTCGCGCGCCGCAGCGCGACCAGTTCCCGCAGGTAGGCGACGAACTCCGTGGCCGCGTGCTCGGCCGCCGCCCTCTTGTCCGGCGCGAGGTCGTACTCGTACATCTTCACGATGGCGTTCGACCACGGCTGGAGCAGCGCCCGGTCCCGCGTCGGCACGCCCAGCAGCTCGGCGATCACCTCGACCGGCAGGGGCGCGGCCACGTGCGACAGCAGGTCCGCCTGGCCCTCGGACTCCACCTTGGCCACCAGCTCGTCCACGAGCCGGTCGGCCAGCTCGACGATCCACGGCCGCAGCCGCTCGACGTGACCGCGGCCGAACGCCGCCGCGACGAGCCGGCGCAGCCTGCTGTGCGTGGGCGGCTCGTTCTCCAGCATCGAGTTGCGGTGCAGCAGGTTGAAGGAGGTGAAGCTCTCGACGGGCTTGGCGTCGGTCCAGATCCGGCCGAGCGACCGGTGCTTGAGCACGGACGACGCCGCCGCGTGCGACACCGCCAGGGCGATGCCCATCTCCTCGTGCCAGTGCACCTCGCCGTCGGCGCGCAGGGCGGCGAACGCCGGGTAGGGATCGGCGATGAAAGCCGGATCGTGCTGGTCGAAGGATGCCACGATCACGGACGGTAGGTCGTCACGGCGACCCGCGTCCATCCGAGTGTGGTTGAGAAATCAAACTTTCAGGGAGCTGTGACATCGGGTAGTCGAGTTGACCCGATCCGTGCCCCACCAGCAGCATTCGACCGTGCCACCTGAAGTCGTCGCCCACCGCGGCGCGTCCACCCGCCGCCCGGAGCACACGCTCGCCGCGTACGAGCTCGCGCTGGCCCAGGGGGCGGACGGCCTGGAGTGCGACGTGCGGCTCACCAGGGACGGGCACCTGGTCTGCGTCCACGACCGCACCATCGACCGCACCAGCGGCGGGACGGGCGCGGTCGGCGCGATGACGTTGGACGAGCTGCGCCGGCACGACTTCGGCAGCTGGCACGGCGGCGAGCCCGCCGGGGTGCTGACGCTGGAGGCGCTGCTCGGGCTGGCCGCCGACCACGGCGCGCGCCTGTTCGTCGAGACCAAGCACCCCGTCCGGCAGGGCGGCCGGGTGGAGCGGCGGCTCGCCGAGGAGCTGGGCCGGCACCGCGTCGACGTGGTGATGATGTCGTTCTCCGTGTTCGCCGTGCACCGGTTCAAGGAGCTCAGGCCCGAGGTGCCGACCGTCCTGCTGTACGACCGGCTGTGGCCGCGGGCGAAACCCCGCTTCGCCGACTTCGCCGGACCCGGAGTTCACCTCCTCAGGCGTCACCCGGACAGGGGTGAGGGTGTGTACGCGTGGACGGTCGACGACCCGGCCGACATCGCCCTCTGCATGCGGCGCGGCGTGCGGTTCATCGCGACCAACAACCCGGCGGAGACGCGCGAGCGCGTTGCGGCTAACTTGACGCCCGACCAGCCAGACCAGCCCTGAGACGAGGAGGCGCGGTGGCGAAGCGGACGGCCGTGAAGGCCGGCACCGGGAAGACCGGCACGGAGAAGAACCAGCCTGCCGACGGCGTCAACCCGCGGCAGCCGTGCCCGTGCGGCTCCGGCAAGCGCTACAAGGCGTGCCACGGCGCGGCCGGCGGCGCGGCGGACGTGATCGTCTCCCGCCCGTTCGAGGGCCTGGCCGCCGAGGCCGAGCTGATCGCGCTGCGCGAGTTCGTCCCCTCCGCGACGGCCAAGCTGCCCCTCAAGGACTCCGGCGCGCGCGAGATCGTGCTGGCCACCGTGCTGCCGATGGCCGCCGCCGGCCTGATCCGCGCCGACGGCACCGCGTTCGTCGGCCTGCAGGTCCAGACCCGCTCCGGCGACCTCAGCCGCGACCTGGCCCGCGCCGTGCAGTGGGCGCTGACCGCCGAGACCGGCGCCGCCCTCCCCGTCGTCGGCCCGGACCACGGCGAGAACCCCGGCCGGCTCCAGGACCTGCTCGACCCCGAGGCCACGCTGACGCCCGAGCTGCACACCGACTTCGCGTGGTGGCTGCCGCCGGACAACGAGCCCAGCGGCGACGTCGCCCTCTCCCTCGAACGCGCCAACGCGGCCATCCTGCCCACCGAGCGCCTCGACGCGCCCGGCGTGCTCGCCGCCTACTGGGTCGACGCGGGCGACAAGGCGCACCTGCGCTGGGTCCGCCCCGAGCCGGAGGAGACGTTGCTGGCGGCGCTCGCGCGGCTGTCCGTGCGCGGCGAGCTCGACCTCGGCGAGGGCTCCCGGTACGCGGGCTCGTTCCGCGCGCACGGCCTGCTCGTGCCGGTGTGGGACCTCGACCGCGAGCTGCACTCCAGCGAGTGGGCACCGGGCGCGGAGGCGTTGGGCAAGCGTTTGCAGGACGCCCTGACCAGCCTCGACGCCGAGCCGCTCACCGAGCAGGAACGGCGTGCGCGCGACGGTCTGCGCGGCCGGCAGATCACCCTGCGCTGACGTTGTCCACAGCTGTCCCCAGCTTTGTCCACAGCTCCTGTGGACAACTGCGTGGACGAGGAGGAGGTGGCCGGGCGTGATCCTGCGGATCAGCCCGAAGGCCGACTGGACGCGCGCCCGAGAGGACGGTGCGATCCCGCTCGACCTCGACGGCTTCGTGCACTGCTCGGACCCCGGCACCGTCCACCTCCCCGCGAACCGCCTGTACCCGAACCGGCACGACCTCGTGCTGCTGGTGATCGACCCCGAAGGCCTGCCCGTGCTGTGGGAGCCGGGGGAGACCGGCGAGGACGGGCCGTGGTTCCCGCACGTCTACGGCCCGATCCCGGCCGACGCCGTGGTGGCCGTGCACGAGTTCACCCCGGACGCCGACGGCGCGTTCCGGCCCTTGCCCGTTCTGTGATCCACGCCCGTCGCCCGGGCGTCGAACGGCGAGGTGACCGGTTGGTCGTCACCATGTCGGGGTCACCCGCGTGGCGGCAGGTGGTTCCACCCGACGGGGCGGGGGACGGTGGCTGATGGAGCTGGTCGGGACCGAGTGCGGCCTGGAGGCAGGATGAAGCGGCTCGTGGCGGCGGGGCTGCCGGCGGCGATGTCGGCCGTGGTGCTGACCGTGACCCTGGTCGGGTGCGACGCGGTCACGCCGACCGCCCTGACACCGACGACCTCCGGCGACGGTCGGACCGCCGAAGCGGGCGGCACGGCCGTGCTCGACGCCCGCGGCATCGGCGCGGTGCGGTTGGGCATGACGTCGGCCGAGTTGGAGGCCACCGGCGAGATCGGCGGCGACGTGACCACGCCGGAGTTCTCCTGCGTGATCCGGGAGCTGAAGGCCGCGGACGGCTGGGTGGGCCTCCAGGACGGCGTGGCGGTCGAGATCCGGGTGGACGGGGGCGCCGGCACGCCGGAGGGCCTGCGCATCGGCGACTCGCGGGCGCGCATGCACGAGGTCTACCCGGGCGTGGAGCAGTACCCGCACGGCTTCATCCGGCCGCTCGACGCGAACACCGGGTACAAGTTCTTCTTCGAGAACGCGGGCGACACGCTCACCGGCATCGGCCTGGTCCGGGCCGACCGCGGCTGCCTCACCTGACCACGCCACGACGCCCGCCACCGGGAGGTGACGGGCGTCGTCGGCTGTCGTCGGTGGGTGCTTACAGCGCTCCGCCGGCGGCCCTGGGCGCGCCGCCGTCGGCTTCCTCGCCCACGGACTCGCGGGTCAGGAAGTTCTCCACGTGGAACAGGTTGCCGTCGGCCCGGTCGACGACGGTGAGCAGCGTGCTCATCGACGCGACCTCCTCCACCTGCTCCTTCAGGAACCACTGGAGGAACTGCTCGCCGAGGTAGTCGCCCTCGTCGCGGGCGGTCTTGGCGAGCGTCACGATCTGCTCGGTGACCTTCTTCTCCTGCTCCAGCGCGAGCGCGACCGGCTCCCGCGGCGCGGTGAAGTCGTTGCGGACGTCGTCCACGCCGGGAATGCTCACCGGAAGGCCGTTGTCCATCAGGTACTGCACGATCATCATCGCGTGGTTGCGCTCTTCCAGCGCCTGCTTGTAGAAGTGCGACGCGAGGCGGGGCAGGTCGTTGCCGTCGTACCAGACCGCGATCGCGACGTATTGCTGTGATGCCGTGAACTCGTTGCGGACCTGCTCCTGGAGCAGCTCGTGGAACTTCGACGCACGCGCGGAAGAAAGCTTCTTCAAGTTGACCGCCATGCTCGCAGAATAACCGAACGTGGGGTTTAATGCATTGCAGGTAAGGCTTAGGGAAGATAGGAAAGGGTTACCGAAGAAAGCTTAGGCAACCCTCTCCCGGTGGAATCAGACGAGTGGCGCGCGGTCGATCGGGCACGACATGCAGCGCGGCCCGCCCCGGCCGGAGCCGAGCTCGGAGCCGCTGATCCGGATGACCTCGACGCCGGCGTCCTCCAGCCGCGCGTTCGTCTCCACGTTCCGCTCGTACGCCACGACGAGACCCGGCCCGACGGCCAGCGTGTTGTTGCCGTCGTCCCACTGCTCGCGCTCGGCGGTCACCGGGTCGAGCCCGGTGTCGATCACGCGCAACCGCTCGATGCCCATCGCGTCGGCCGCCGCCTCCAGGAACGGCCGCCGGTCCTCCACCACGACGCCGCCCGCGCCGTCCGAGCGGACCGGGAAGGCGAACAGGTTGTCCCGCACCGCCGGGTACATCACCACGGCGTCCCGGTCGACCATCGTGCACACCGTGTCGAGGTGCATGGTCGCCCGCTCCTGCGTGATCGGCACCGCCAGCACGGTGTGCGCGAGGCCGTCCGCCAGCGCGGACCGGGCGAACGACTCCGCGCCCGCCGGCGTGGTCCGCTCGCCGACGCCGATCGCCAGCACGCCCGGCGCGAGCAGCAGCACGTCACCGCCCTCGACCGGCGCGGAGTGCGCCCCGTACGCGCGGCCCGTCTTCCGGAACCGCGGGTGGTAGGCGTAGATCAGGTCCGTCAGCGCGGTCTCCCGGTCGCGCGCCGGCAGCGCCAGCGACGTGATCGCCACCCGGTCGCCGACCCACACCGACGAGTCGCGCGTGAACAGCAGGTTCGGCAGCGGGTCGACCGCGAAGTCGATCGGGTGGTGCATCTTGCGCACCAGCGACGCGCCCTCCGCGGCGGGCAGCTCCTCGAACGTCATGCCGGTCATCAGCGCCGTGGCCAGCTGGTCGGGGCTGATCGAGGCCAGGTGCGAGCGCAGCGCGTCGGCCAGGTCGATGCCCAGCCGCCGCTCGTTGACCGCGCTGTGGATGCCCGCGATCCGGGCCCGGTCGTCGTGCAGGGCGTCGACCAGCAGGTCCGACAGCAGCAGCACCTCGACGCCGCGGCCGCGCAGCAGCTCGGCGAACGCGTCGTGCTCCTCCTGGGCGCGGTCGACCCACGGCACGCCGTCGAACAGCAGCTGGTCGTTGTTGCGCGGGGTGAGCCGCTTCAGCTCGGCGCCGGGACGGTGCAGCAGCACCGTGCGCAGCGGTCCGACTTCGCTGTCGACCCTGGGCGCCGGGGCCGGCACGCCGTCGGTGGTCGCGGTCTGGGCGATGTGCGCAGTCACGACATCGAGAGTAACCCGAGGTCGGTCGGATCAGCAGCTCGGAGTGGCCCATTCCGGCGAAACTCGATCGTATGACCACTCGTATACGGCGATTCATTGCGCAAAGAGTGGGTCAGGATAGGAAAACGTTGCGTTGTCTGCGAGGGTGCCGGCTGTGGTCGCCGTTGCGGGATGATCGGGTTCTACCGGGGAGGGATCAGTGGCGGACTTCCACTTGTTCATCGAGGCGCCCGACCGGGCCGACGTGGCGACCACCCAACTGCTCCAAGAGCTGGTCAGGGGCGCGCGGGTCGACGCACGACCGGCGCGGGCCGCGGCGCCCGAAGGCTCCAAGAGCGGCGCGGGGGCCACCCTCGCCGAACTCGTCCTCAACGGCGCGCTGCCCGCCGCCGTGGCCGCGGCCGTCGCGTCCGTGGTCACCGCGTTCGTGCAGCGCGGCGGCGCGCGCAAGGTGACGATCAGGAACGGCGACGACGAGATCACCGTCGAGGGCGTCGGCGCGCGGTCCCAGAAGGCGCTGGTGGAGGCGTGGCTGCGCGAGCACGAGAGCGAGGGGTGACGTGGGGCGGCACGCCCTCCTCGTCGCCACCGGCGAGTACGAGGACGTCCGGCTGAGCCGGCTGCGCGCGCCCGAGCAGGACGTGGAACGGCTCGCCGCCGTGCTGGAGGACCCCGACGTCGGCGGCTTCACGACCGTCGAGGTGCTGCGCGACCGGGCCGACCACGAGATCCGCCGCGCGGTCGAGGACGTGCTGTCCGAGCGCGCCGCCGAGGACTTCGTGCTGCTGTACTTCTCGTGCCACGGCCTCACCACGCCCGCGCGCCGGCTGTACTTCGCCGCCGCGAACACCGTGCCGGACCGGCCCGCCGGCACCGCCATCCCGCGCTCGTTCCTCAACGAGCAGCTGGAGGACTGCCGCGCGTCCGGGCGGCTCCTGCTGCTCGACTGCTGCTTCAGCGGCGCGTTCGTCGAGGGGTTCAAGGCGGACGGGATGACCGTGCTGGACGACGTCGGCACCGGGTACGTCGTGATGACCGCGTCCAACGCCTACGAGTACGCCTTCGAGCAGGACTCGCTGTCCCTGGACGCCCCGCGCGCCTCGCTGTTCACCGACGTCCTGATCGAGGGCCTGGCGGGCGGGGACGCCGACCTCGACGGCGACGGGTGGGTCGACGTCGACGAGCTGTTCAAGTACGTGCGCGACGAGGTCCGCGACCGCCGTCCCGACCAGACGCCGCAGTACTTCGCGCACGGCTCGTCCAAGCCGCTGCGGATCGCGCGGGCCGGTGGCGCGCGTGGCGGGCGGTCGCGCCGCACGGCGTCGTACACGGCCGGGCACCTGCTGGTGGCGCGCGGGTTCCGGGCCGCGGCCGAGCCGGTGTGCCGGACGCTGGGGCCGATGGGGCGGCGGGCCGTGGTGTTCGTCGACCGGCGGCCCGTGGAGCTGTCCGACGCGTCGGCGATCGTGGCGGCGTTCCAGCCGGACGACCCGCGCGACTCGCTCGGCGCCGGGTACGTGCGCGACCTGGTGGAGCGGGTGCGGCGGGACGCGGGCGACGGCGCGGCGTCGGCGGTGGCCGTGGCGCGCGGGGCGCTGGACGGGCTGGTCGGGGCCATGCGCGACGGGCACAACCCCGTGCGGCTGATGCGCGGCGTGACGGCGGCGGCGACGCGGGCGGGTGAGCTGATCGCCGAGGCCGCCGTGCCGCTGGAGCCGACGGACGTGGCCGGGCTGGCGGCGACCGCGTCGGGCTCGGCGGAGGTCGGCGCGCTCGTCGGGCAGGTCGTCGCGGCGACCGGGCCGCGCGGGCCGGTGCTGGTCGAGGAGGGCAGGGGCTTCGGGCTGGAGCACGAGATCGGCCGGGGCGTGCGGTTCGACAGCGGCTACGCGTCCAGCCTGTTCGTGACCGACGCGGTGCGGCGCGAGGCGGTGCTCGTCGCGCCGCGGGTGCTGCTCGTGAGCGGCCACCTGCCCGGCCGGGTCGGGTCCGCGGTCGACCAGGTCGGCCCCGGCCACGGCGTGCTCGTGGTGTGCGAGGAGCTGTCGCACCAGGCGCTCACGGTGTTGCTGGAGCGGGGAGGGCAGCGGCCGGTCGTCGCGGTCGTCACCGACCACGACCGGCTGACCCGGCTGCACGCCGTGGTCGGCGGCACGGTCCTCGACGCCGACCTGCTGGAGACGGCGACGGCCCGGTCGTTCGGGCACGCCGAGAAGGTCGTGGCCACGTCGTGGGAGACCCTGGTCTACGGCGGTCGGGTGTCGGCCGGCGGCACGGCGGGCCTCATCCGGGCCGACGCCGCCGAAGCGCCCCGGGTCGAACGCGCCGTGCGCGCCGTGCACAGCGCCGCCCGCGACGGCGTCCTCCGCGGTGGCGGGGTGGGGCTCGCCGAGGTCGGCGCACGCCTCCACGCGGACGCCGCCGGCACGCCCGAGGAGGTCGCCGGCTGGCACGCCTTCGCCGCCGCCCTCGCCGAACCCGCGCGCCGCGTCGCCGAGAACGCCGCCGTCACCGTCGACGACCTCGACCCGTCAGTGCTCGACTCGGCGGGCGTGGCCCGCTCGGTGGTCACCGCCGCCGCCCACACCGCGGCGCGGTTCCTGCTCGTCGGCTGAGCGCGGGGCCGGCGCCGGGAGCCGCGTCCCGGCCGGTGATCACGCCTAGCTGGAGGCGGCCGGGACGATCACGGCCACGGTGATCGCCGACTGGACCTGCTCGATCGCCTTGCGCACGGCGAGCGCCGCCCACTCGCCCTCGGAGATGGTCTTCAGGCGCTTGCGCACCTCGGCGCGCGGCAGGTGGGCGAAGACCTTGCGGTCGTGGCCGACCGCCTTCACCAGCGCGCACAGCGCCGCCGTGCGCGGGTCGACCGGGCCGTCGTCGGTGACCGCCCTGGTCATCCGGGCGCGCGCGTCGGTCTCCGCGGGCGGCTCGGCGCCGTCCGGCGTGGGGAACCGGGTGCGCGGGAACACCAGGAGCACCCGGTCCTCCTCGCGCCGCAGCACGCCGCCGGCCACCAGGCCGTCGAGCACCTGCTCGGTCAGCTTCTTGCTCAGCTTGTCGATCCAGTGCGCGGGCTTGCGCGGCTTGTCGTCGGCGATCCGGGCCAACGCCTGGTCGAGCACCGGACGGCCCGTCGGCGTCGGGTTCAGCACGGTGACCTTCTTGTCCACCACGTCGATCCGCTCGGCCAGCGCCAACTCGACCAGCAGCGCGCCGGCCAGGCCGTACCCGAGCGCCGGCTGGCCGAGCCGGCGCGTGCCGTCGTCGTCGTGCGCGAGCAGCGCCAGTTCGTCCGCCAGGGTCAGCTCGTCCATGGCACCACCCTAGGTTCAGGGCAGCCAGGACACCTGTCCGCGCAACACCGTGTAGCCGACGAACGCGACGACGTCGAGCAGCGTGTGCGCGACGACAAGCACCCACAGCCGGTTCGTGCGCTGCCACACCTTGCCGAACACGAGGCCCATCACGACGTTGCCGACGAACCCGCCGAACCCCTGGTACAGGTGGTACGAGCCGCGCAGCACCGCGCTGGCCAGCAACGCCGTGTTGTCGCGCCAGCCGAGCTGCTTGAGCCGCGTGATGAAGAAGCCGACGACCAGCACCTCCTCCGCCCACGCGTTGCCCGCGGCGGAGAGGACGAGCACCACGCTGCGCCACCACGACTGGTCCAAGGTGGACGGCAGCACGGCCAGGTTGAACCCGAGGTTCCACGCGACCAGGTAGAAGATCAACCCTGGGATGCCGATCACGGCGGCCAGCCCGAGGCTGCCCAGCGCGTCCGGCCCGATCCTGGTGCGGTCCAGGCCCAGCGCCTTCAGCCTGATCCCGCCGCGCCACAGCAGGTAGAGGCCGAGCCCGCCCCACGCGGCCAGCTGGACGACGCTCAACAGCTGCGCGATCAGGTCCAGCAGGTCGAACCGCGCCTGCGGGACGTTGATCGCGACCTTCTGCTCGTTCAGGGGCACCGGGTCGAGGAGGCTGTCCAGCAGCCGCACCAGGCTCCGCACGCCGGACAGGCCGAGCGTCATCGCGAAGACGATCAGCAGTTCCAGCTGGTAGCCGCGGCGCTCCCGGGCGTCGAGCTCGTGGGCTTCGATCACGCCCATACGGTAACCACGTCACCGTCGACGGCGGCCGTGGTCCGTTCGCGGGCGGGGGTTCGGTTCGCGGTCGGTCGTCGGTTCACGGCGGTCGTCGGTTCGGTGGTCCGGTTCGCGGGCGGGGTCAGCCGCGTTGGCGGGCCAGGAACGGGCAGCCCATGAGCCGGCGCAGCTCGACGGCCAGCTCCTGCGCGGTGGCGACCGGCCGGGAGAACGCGATGCGCACGTCGTGGTCCTCGTCCGCCATCTCGACCCGCAGCCGCAGGCCGAAGCGGTCCAGCCCGAGCGGGCGGACGTGACCGCCCTTCAGGTGGTCCGGCAGGTGCTGGCCGAGCAAACCGACCACGTCGCGGTGGGACAGTTCGAGGTGGCGCAGCCAGTGGTCCTCGTGCGCGGCGAACGGGTCCGGCTCGGCCTGCGCGAACAGCTCCGGCCTCAGCGACGTCGTGCCCTCGGCGTCCGCCACCACCAGCGAGGCGGGCGCCAGCGTGAGGGCGGACGCGCCGTGCCCGACGTCGAGCAGGCGCGGGTCCGGGCGGGCGTCGGCGACCCGCAGCGCCGTCTCGCGGGCCTCGTCGGCGTCGAGCGTGCGCAGCCAGCCGGTGATCCAGAGCAGGCCGCGGACCGGCTCGCGCAACGGGACCGGCGCCTGGTCGGCGAGTTCCAGCATGGCCGTCACCTCGCCCCGGCGGGCGGACTCGACCAGCGGGTGCTCGTCCGGCAGCACGATCGTCGCGTCGCCGTTCGCGTGGACGTGGTGCAGCACCGGGGTGATCCGGCTGTCCGCGCCGTCGGACGGCAGCAGGGCCGCGCGCCCGCCGCGGGCGGCGATGGTGCGAGCCCGCTCCGCCGGGTGCGGGGCCGGCGGTCGACGTGTCTCGTTCACCGCTCACCTCCCAACTTAGGGCAGCCTAACTGGCTGGCGTCCGGTGGCGGTAGTCCCACGACCGGACCACGTGGTCGCAGCCTCGGCACGGCGCATCGTCACCGCAGGTTAGGGGGTCGGCGACGCGCGCGCCGCACGGGGTCGCCCCGTCCTTCGGGCGGGGGAGCGGGCGGCGTCGGCGAGGATCGGGCCGGTTGGGCGATTCAGGTGGTGCGGTGATCGTCGTAATCTGGGGTCGCCTGGCGGAGGTGGCTCGTGGTCGTGCCGAACAAGCCGTCCACCCGGGGTGCGGCGCTCGATGACCGGTGGACCCGGTACTGCCTGGAGATCGCGAGTCGGCGGGCGTTCGGCTGGGTCGTCCTGGGCGCGCTCGCGTTCGCGCTGCAACTCGCCTTGGTCTTCGGCTTCGCGGACCCGTCCCCGGTGCCGTTGGCGCTGCTGCTGTTCTCCGTGCTGGTGCTCGGGTTCGGGCTCACGCGGCGGCAGCCGTTCACGCGGGTCATGGGTGATCACGCCTGGGTGTACGTGCGGGTGCACTGGCGTGGCGGGCTGCTCGTCGTCCACGGCGCACGGCCGCTCGTGCTCGACGTCAGCGCCGGCCCGGTGGCCCGAGGACGCATCCGGCGGCACCGGCGCGCCTGGGTCGTCTCACCTGATCGGGCGGGGAACACGGTGGTGACCTTCCGGGGCGTGCCGAAGCTGTTCCCGGCGAAGGTCGTCCGGGGTTGAGGAGTTTTCGCTCACGGTGGCGTTTGGTGATCGTCTTCTCGGCTACCCCCGGGGTGGGAATCCTGGTTGGCTGGGAGCAGTGGTGGGTGATGCGTGGGTGCGCAAGTGCCTGGCCGGGGCGGATCGCCGCGCGGTCGGGTTCATCGGGATCGCGCTGCTGGCGTTCGTGGTGCTGTGGCTGATCTCCGAGTGGATCGGGTCGCGGTGGGTGTTCGTCCTCACGCCGCTGTGCGTCGAGTTCGCCGTGCCCGGTCTGCGGCACTTCTGCTCGCGGCGGAGCCTGTTGCGGCTGCTCGACACCTACCCCCGGCACCCCGTGGCGGTGAAGTTCGTGCCGGGGCGGACGCGGGTCGGGCGGCAGACGTTCCTGGAGACCGAGGGCTCGGACCGCACGTTCCTGCGGCTCGCGGAAGTGCCCGAGCGGGTGCGCGAGAACATCCGGCGCGGCGGGCAGGTGTGGTTGGCCGGTCCCGACGAGCGGGGCCGGACCGCCGTGCTGACCCGCGGCGCGCCGTTCCTGACCCTGGGCCGGATCGTCATCCGCTGACGACCCCGCCGCGCTGACCCCGCCGCGCGCCGACTCCGCCCGCGCTGACTCTGCCGGCCGCAGCTTGGCCGCGCTGACCCCGCCGCGCGGCACCAACGACCGCCGCGCCGACTTCGCCGTGCCGGCCGTCAGGCCGCGTTGCCGTCCGGTCCGCTGTGGACCCGGCTTGGCGCGACGCCGGGCGTTGACGCGTGCTAGCGGCCCACCGGGATGCCGCTCTGCTCGGCCCACGCGCCGACGTCCTCGCGGCGCAGGGCCGTCGCCAGCAGGTCCGGGAACCGGTCCGGGGTGCACGCGAACGCGGGCGCGCCCAGCTCCGACAGCCGCGCCGCCAGCTCGTGGTCGTAGGAGGGCGTGCCGCTGTCCGACAACGCCAGCAGCACGACGACCACCACGCCGCTCTGCACCAGTTCCCGCACCCGGCGTTGCAGCTCCCGCGCCACGCCGCCCTCGTACAGGTCGCTGATCAGCACCATCACCGTGTCCGTCGGCCGGCGCACCAGCGACTGCCCGTACGCCACCGCCCGGTTGATGTCCGTGCCGCCGCCCAGCTGGGTCGAGAACAGCAGGTCGACCGGGTCCTTCAGCTGCTCGGTCAGGTCGACCACCTCGGTGTCGAACACGACCAGCTTCGTGTCGACCGCCTTCAACGACGCCAGCGACGCGCCCAGCACCGCCGAGTACACGACCGACTCGGCCATCGACCCGGACTGGTCGACCAGCAGCACCACGTCCCGCAGCGACGCCTGCCGGCTGCGCCTGCTGTTGCCGACCAGGTCCTGGACGACCACCGTGCGCTGGTCGGGCTGGTAGTGCCGCAGGTTCTTCCGGATCGTCCGGTTCCAGTCCACATCGGACAGACGGGGCCTGCTCGTGCGGCGGGACCGGTCGATCGCGCCGTGCACCGCCGCCAGCAACCGGTCGGCCAGCTTGCGCTCGATGTCCTCCACGACCTTGCGCACGACCGCGCGGGCCGTCTCGCGGGTGCGCTCCGGGATCGCCTTCGACAGCGAGACGAGCGTGCCGACCAGGCTCACGTCCGGCTCGACGCTCGACAGCAGCTCCGGTTCGAGCAGCAGCTGGCGCAGGCCGAGGCGTTCCACCGCGTCGCGCTGCATGACCTGCACGACGGAACTCGGGAAGTACGTGCGCACGTCGCCCAGCCACCGGTGCAGCACCGGCGACGACCCGCTCAGCCCGGCGCTCCGCTTGCCACCGGGGTCGGGCGCCTCGCCGCCGCCGTACAACCCGGTCAGCGCCGCGTCACGCCGCTGGTCGTCCTCGCCCAACGACCCCAGGTCGCCGGCCGCCCCGCCCAACAGCAACCGCCACCGCCGCTGCCGCTCACCGGCGACGTCGAGAGTCACACCCACGCACCTCCACCCGTCCGCGCCAACGCCATCCCCGCCAACGCCATCCCGCCAACGCCATCCCCGCACCGCCGCCGAGCTCGCGTTCCCGCCCCGTCCCCGTCGTCGGGCCGTCGCCGGTCGGCCCGCGACCGCCGGCCGTGTCGCCGGGTTCCCGCACCTGTCGCGCCACCGCCGCCCCCGTCAGCCCGCGGCCGCGAGGAGGCCGCGCACGTGGTCCGCCAGGCGTGCCGCCAAGTCCTCGTCCCAGTCGCTCGCCGCCACCGCCCCACCCGGACCGGTGCCCTTCACCCGGTCGCCGAGCATCCGGCGCTCCGCCGGGCTGAAGTCGCCCACCGCGCGGCGCAACAGGGGCAACGCGGCCGAGAAGTCGGCCCCGGACAGGCCGGTCAGCCACTCGTCCACCACGCCGAACAGGCGGGGGTCGGCGGTGAGCAGGGCCGCCGAACCGCGCAGGAACCCCGCCACGAACGCGGTCGCGCCGGCGGCCACGGACACCGCCCGGTGCAGCCGGGCGGCCACCTCGTCCGAGTCCAGCGCACCCGTCTCCCACAGCAGGCGGGTCGCCCGGCCCGTCGGCAGGCCGTGGGCGTCGGGCATCGCGACCAGCGCCCTCAGCGCGCGCTGCCACGTGTCCTTGTGCTCGTCGTCGGCCGCCAGCCGGACCGCTTCGTCGGCGCCCTCCACGGCCTTGACCGCGCGTTCCGCCGTGTCCTCGTCCACCCCGCGGCACGCGAGCGGCAGGCCGACCGCGCCGCGGGCCAGCAGGCCGTGCAACGCGACCCGCAGCAGTTCCGGGTCCGTGCCGCGCACCGAGCCGTACCGCACGGTGGTCGCCAGGTCCGGCAGCGCGGCGAGCAGCTCCACCGCGTCCGTCGCGGCGGCCGCGCACCGGTCCAGCGCCTGCCGGGCGGCGGCGACGGCCTCGGGGATCTCGCAGCCGACCGACCGGGCCAGCACCTCCGCCGCGTCGACCACCCTCGTGGCCGCGCCGGCCCGCGCGACGAGCACCGTCCGGGCCGCGGACTCGACCGTCGTGCCGTGCCGCGCGGCCACCGCCAGCGCCACCGCGAACTCCGGCTTCCAGTGCAGCTGCCACGC
This sequence comes from Saccharothrix hoggarensis, assembly GCF_052936025.1. Next base: position 108,703 of record NZ_CP193624.1, read on the forward strand.
CTCGGCGAACGTGCCCAGCGTCCGCGTCGTGTCCGGCGTGCCCCACGGCACGTCCAGCACCTCCAAGCGCCGCAACAACTTCGACCGCTCCCGGTCGGTGTCCTTGCGCAGGTCGAAGCGCACCGGCTTGATCGACGCGCTCGGCGTCATCCGCAGCCGCTTGCCCAGCCGCGCCAGGTCGGCCGCCAGCGGCGACGTGGGCACGCCCTCGCCGACCTCGCCCAGCCGCTCGCCGACCACCAGCTGGTCGTGCACGAGCCTGAGCGGCGTCGCGTCGCCGCCGCACAGGACCGCGAGCGACGCCTCCATCACCTCCGACAGTCCCGGCGACGGCCGCCCGCGCAGCGCCGCCAGCGCGTCCGCCAGCCGCACGGCCTCCACCGCGCTCGCCGTGGACGCGGGCAGGTCCTCCGCCCGCAGCACCCCGCACGCCTTCGCGAACCAGCGCGCCACGGCGTCACCGCGTTCCGCGCATTCCCACAGGTGCGCGTACCAGCCGGGCGACGCGACCCCGGCGCCGTACCCGGACGACGACGCCAGCCGGCCGTGGCTCCACGGCACCCACGTGCCGGACACCTTCCGGCGCGGCAGGCCCTTCACCGCCGCCGCGTCGACGGACGCGGGCGGCAGGGTGCGCAGCGCGGGCACGTGCCACGCGCCGGCCACCACCGCGATCGGGCCCGCCACGTCCTTCAACGCCTGCCGGACGTTCTGCCGCATCGCGGCTTCCCGGCGCAGGGTGCGGGCGTCCACCTCGTCGGCGAACTCCTCGCGCAACGCGCCCATCGCCTCGGCGACGGCCTCCGCCAGGTCGCGCGGGTCGGTGTGGTGCTCGACCACGTCCTCCCACCAGCGCTCCGGGTCGTCGAACCCGGCCGCCTCGGCCAGCGTGCCCAGCGGGTCGAGCGCGGCCCTCGGGCGGTCACCGGACTCCTCCGGCGGCTCGTCGTCACCGAGGGACGCGGCGGCCGGCAGGTCGAAGAACCGCACCGGGACGCCGTTCGCGTGCGCCCACCTCAGCGCGCGCCACTCCGGCGAGAACTCGGCGAACGGCCAGAACGCGGCCCGCGCCGGCTCCGCCTCGTCGTGCAGCAGCAACGCCACCGGCGGCGTCAGGTCCGGCACGTGCGGCAGCAGGGCGTCGCCCTCGGGCGGACCCTCGACCAGCACGACCTCCGGCCGCACGGCCGCCAGCGCCGCCGCGACCATGCGCGCCGAGCCGGGACCGTGGTGGCGGATGCCGAGCAGCGTCACCCGCTCGGGCAAGGCCTGTTCGCGAGCGGCCATCAGCCCACCGCGTCCTGGCACGCCCGGTACAGGTCGCGCCACTCGCCGCGCTCCTTCACCACCGCTTCGAGGTACTCCTGCCACGCCGCGGTGTCGGACACGCGGTCCTTCACCACGGCGCCGAGCAGGCCGGCCGCCAGCTCGTCGGCGGTGATCGTGCCGTCGCCGAAGTGCCCGGCCAACGCCATGCCGCTGGTCACCACGGAGATCGCCTCGGCCGTGGACAGGCTGCCGCTCGGCTTCTTCAGCTGCGTGCGACCGTCCACAGTGGACCCGTTGCGCAGCTCCCGGAAGATCCGCACCACCCGGCGCACCTCCTCCAGCGCGGGCGGCTCGGCCGGCAGCTGCAGCGCGCGCCCCAGCTGCGCGGCCCGCGCCAGCACGATCTCCACCTCGGCGTCCTCGGTCGCGGGCGGCGGCAGGACGACCGTGTTGAAGCGGCGGGCCAGCGCGGACGACATCTGGTTCACGCCCCGGTCGCGGTCGTTCGCGGTGGCGATCACGGTGAACCCGGGCACGGCCTGCACCTGGATGCCCAGCTCCGGCACCGGCAGCGTCTTCTCCGACAGGATCGTGATGAACGAGTCCTGCACCTCGGCGGGCATCCGGGTCAGCTCCTCGACGCGGGCCACCGCGCCGGTGCGCATCGCCGTCATGACCGGGCTCGCCACCAGCGCCGCCTCGGACGGCCCCTCGGCGATCAGCCGGGCGTAGTTCCAGCCGTAGCGGACCTGGTCCTCACCGGTGCCCGCGGTGCCCTGCACGACGAGCGTCGAGTCGCCGCTCACCGCCGCCGCGATGTGCTCCGACAGCCACGACTTCGCCGTGCCCGGCACGCCGACCAGCAGCAGCGCCCGGTCCGTGACGAGGGTGCCGACGGCGACCTCCACCAGCCGCCGGTCGCCGACGTACTTGGGGCTGATCACCGTGCCGTCGGGCAGCGTGCCGCCGAGCACGTAGGTGACCACCGCCTGGGGCGACATCCGCCACCGCGGCGGGCGCGGGCGGTCGTCCGCCGCCGCCAGGGCGGCGAGCTCGGCGGCGTACTGCTGTTCCGCGGCGGGCCGCAGCACGGATTCGGTGGTCACTGGCTTTCCTCCCGGTGGTTGAACGCCTCGCGCAGCCGCATGCGCAGGCGCAGGACGTCGAGTTCGACGGTGTGCTCCGGCCACCGCTCGGTGATGCGGGCCCAGTTCGCGCCGAGCACCTCGGCGTCACCCCTGGCCAGCAGCACGGCGGGCGGCCGCCCGGCGCGCCACCTCGGGTCGCGCATGCCGGCGTAGCGGTCGAGCAGGTCGGCGGTCGCCCGCGGGCTCCACGGCCCCGGCAACTGCGAGCAGGCGTGGTCGAGCAGGTCGTAGTTCCACTGCCGCGACACCTCGACGACGGTGCGCGCGGCCAGCTCGGCGGGCAGTCCGCCGAGCATCTCCAGCTGCTCCATGCCGGTCAGGGCACGGGTCGCCGCGACCGCCCACGGCCGCGCGTCGTCGGCCAGCTTCACGTTCTGCGCCACGCCGCGCAGCAGGGTGGTCGCCCAGACACCGCGGGACAGCTCGGCGGCGGCGCCCTGGTCGTCGGTGCCCAGCCGGGCGGTCCAGTGCTGCGGCGGCACGCTCGCCGCCGCGCCGCGGATGCGACCGGCGACACCGGCCTCCGACCCGTCCCGGAGCAGGTCGCGGGCCTCGTCCGGCTCGGCCTCGACGACCGACCACAGCTCGTCGCTCTGCACGTCGAAGCCGTCGGCGGTGAGCCACAGGCCGCGGTGCAGGCGTTCGGCGGCGCGCTCGGCCAGGTTCGACGTCGGCAGGGTGCGCAGCAGCCGCAGGGCCTCGTCGTGCACGCCGATCGCGCGGTCGTCCAGCGCGCGTTCGAGGAGCGGTTCGTCGTCCGGGCCGAGGTTGGCCTCCAACGCGCTGATCAGCGCCTGGCGGTCGGTGGCGCGGCGCTGCGCCTCGAACTGCGCGGCCAGGAACTCCCGCGTGCGCGCCGGGTCCTGGTTGCGGGCGCGGCGCAGCGCGGCCAGGCGTGCCGCGCCCGGCAGGTCGAGGGCCTGGTCGAGGTCGACCTCGTCGGTGGTGACGCCGGTCGCCGCCCACGCCCACCCCGGCCGGATGCCCGCCAACCACCGGCCGCGCGCGCCCAGGACGGCGGTGACGGCGGGGCGGAGGCCGGGGTGCGCGGTGCCGAGGCCCAGCAGGGCGGGCAGCTCGCGGTGGTCGGCGACGACCCGCGCCGTCTTCGCCAGGCCGCACCACTCCGTCAGCAGCACGTGGTCGTCCAGGGCCAGGACCTGCGTCAGCACGGACCGCGCGGCGGGGTCTGCCGGCACGTCGTCCGACTCGGGCGCGGCTCGCAGCGGCGGCGCGTCGACCACCGGCGGGAGCTGCGCGCCGTGCGCCGCCACGCCGAGCGCGGCGACCCGGTCCAGCAGCGCGGACGGCGTGGTGCCCGCCCGTCCCGCGCCGACCAGCGCCGCCCGCACGGCCTCGTCCCACTCCGCGTGGAGCGTCATCCCACCACCTCCGGCGCCCGGCCGGGCTCGGCCACCGCGCCCAGGCGCAGCTCGCGGCCGTTCCACAGGCCCCACGCGTCGAACGGCTCGCCGCCCGTCACGGCCAGCGCCTGGTCCAGCGCCAGGTCGGCCCGGACCCGCAGGCCGCGGCCCGCGCCGTCGACCAGGTGCCCGGTGTCCTCGGTGACCCGCACCGCCGCGCACCCCAGCGGGTGCAGGCGTTGCCACGGGTCGGCCTTCAGCGGCTCCTCCAGCCCCGCCAGCGCGGCCTGCCACGACTCGGGCGCCGGCACGGGCTCCGCCGGCCGCTCCACCAGCGCGTCGCCCACCGCGACCCGGTGCGGCGGCACGCCGGGGTACGGGTGCACCACCCCCTGCACCGGCACGCCGTGCGCCAACGGCGGCACGGGACGCGCGCCGCCCGCCGCGTGCCGGATCGCCATCACCCAGCCGTGCGAACGCCCCCACGCCCACTGCCGCACGGTCCGCACCAGGCCGTCGTCCGATTCGAGCTTCAGCAGCGGCACCCACTGGTCGGACCAGCCGGGGCCGCCGCGCACCTCCTCCTCCGCCACGGAGAAGCCCAACCGCCGCCGCACCACCGGATCGGGTGACTCGGCCAGGCGCGCGAGCAGGTGCAGGCCGCCGAGCCGGTCGGCCGCGTCGTGCGCCCAGTGCGGCCCGCCCGCCGCGACGATGCCGCGCACCTCGTCCACGGCCGCCGCGAGCCCCTTGGCCTGCGCGTCGACCATGCGGGCGCGGATCGAGTGCCACCACGCCGCGTCCCGCGCGGGCAGCCCGGCCAGGCCCGCGCCCGCCACGTCGGCGAGCCAGTCCGCCAGCCCGGCCACGCCCGCGCGCACGGCGTCGCGCCGCGCCACCGCCGTCTTCTCCTTGGCCTTGGCCCGCCGCTCGACGGCTTCCGGCGAGTCGTCCGGCGCCGCGGGCCGGTCGGCGGCCGCGCGGCGACGCCGGGTCAGCCACTCCGCGACCCAGTCGGGGGTCTCGCCGGCGGGCAGCGGGTCACTCGCGTGGCGCAGCTGCAGGGCCACCGCGTGCTTGCACGGGAACTTGCGCGACGGGCACGAGCACTTCGCCGCGCGGTCGCCGAGGTCGACGCACACCTGGTAGGGGTTCTTGCCGCTGCCCTTGCACAGGCCCCACAGGGCCGTGTCGCTGCGACCCGTCCCCTGCCAGCCGGAGGACCCCGCCAGCCGGGTGGCGCTGCTCGCCACCCCGCTGTCCGGGGCCGTCTCCAGAACCGCTCGTGCGTCCATGCCGGCAGACGTTAGAGGCCGCCACCGACAAAAAGTCGATCACCCCAGGTCCGGCCCCCGGCGGGCCCACGACCAGGCGTACTTCGGGTCCTCCGAGGCGAGCGCCGCCTCGCCGAGGTCCAGCGGCCGGAACGTGTCCACCATGACCGCGGTCTCGTCGAAGTAGTCGACGCCGAGGGACGCCTCGACCGCGCCCGGCTGGGGACCGTGGGTGCAGCCCGACGGGTGCAGGGACAGCGAGCCGAGGCCGATGCCGGAGCCCTTGCGCGCCTCGTAGTCGCCGCCGACGTAGAACAGCAGTTCGTCGGAGTCCACGTTCGCGTGGTTGTACGGCACCGGGATCGACAGCGGGTGGTAGTCGACCTTGCGCGGCACGAACGAGCACACCACGAAGTTGGGCCCCTCGAACGTCTGGTGCACGGGCGGCGGCTGGTGCACGCGGCCCGTGATCGGCTCGAAGTCGCGGATGTTGAACGCCCAGGGGTACAGGCAGCCGTCCCAGCCGACGACGTCGAACGGGTGGTTCGCGTAGGTGAACCGGGTGAGGCCGGCGCGGTGCCGCACGAGCACGTCCACGTCCTCGCCGTCCACGAGCAACGGCTCGGCGGGCCCCCGCACGTCGCGCTCGCAGTACGGCGAGTGCTCCAGGAACTGGCCCTTGCCGGACAGGTACCGCTTCGGTGGTCCGATGTGCCCGGTGGCTTCCAGCACGAGGATGTTCATCGGTCGTGCGGGAACGACCCGATAGGTGCACGAAGTAGGTAGCACCACGTAATCGCCCTCGGCGACCGGGAGCGCGCCGTAGATCGTCTCCACGACCCCTTCGCCGGACTGCACGTACAGCAGCTCGTCGCCCGCCGCGTTGCGGTACAGCGGGCTCGGCGCGGTGGCCCTGACGAAGCCGATGACCACGTCCGCGTTGCCGAACAGGGTGCGCCGACCGGTGACCGCGTCCACCTCGTCGCCCCAGGTCAGCGCGGGCGTCTTGAAGTGCCGCGGCTTGAGCGGGAGGTTCGGGGACAGCGCGCCGCGGGTCTCCTCGACGGTGACCGCGTCGACGATCGCGGTCGGCAGGTGGCGGTGGTAGAGCAGCGCCGAGTCGGCGGAGAAGCCCTCGACCCCCATCAGCTCCTCCGCGTACAGCCCGCCTTCCGGGTCGCGGAACTGCGTGTGGCGCTTTCGGGGGATCTCACCCACCTGGCGGTAGTACGCCATGGTTCACTCCGGGCGTTCGATAGTCGGACATCTTTGTTCATTGACCGGTACGCCACTAGCGTGTCAGCCGTGTCAAGCGCCTTCGAACTCCGTGCGCCCGGTCCACGCGGCACTCCGCCCCTGCTCGCGCGGCTTGTCGACGACGCCGCACTGTTCCCGCCGGGCAACGCGGCAATGCCCGACGCGATCCGCGGCCACCTCGACGCACGTGCCGGGGAATGGGCGGGTGCCGTGGGGTTGTTCCTGTGCCCCGCGTCGCGACTGGCCGAGCTGATCACCGAGCTGATCAAGGTCAAACCGGTGAAGCCGATCGCCCTGTCGCTGGTCATCGACACGGGCCTGGGCGGTGTGCCCAAGGCCGTGTCGATCGTCGAGTCCCGCAGCGAGCTGCTGGCGCTGCGGATGGTCGAGATGCCCGCCCCGTCCGACGTGGACGAGGTGTGGCTCGAACGCGTCTCGGAGTTCGTGCCCGAGGACGTCATCCGGGTCGTCGAGCCCCGGCGGGGCGGCGCCGAGTGGCTCGACGGCGTGCGCCGCGTCATCGAGCACGGCAGCTGGCCCAAGCTGCGCTGCGGCGGGCTGAGCAAGGAGAACTTCCCCAGCGTGGACGAGGTCGCCGACTTCCTGGCGGTGGTGAGCGGTGGCGGCGTGGCGTTCAAGGCGACCGCCGGCCTGCACCACGCCGTCCGGCACACCGACCCCGCCACCGGCTTCACCCACCACGGCTTCCTCAACCTGCTCGTCGCCACCGCGCGGTCCCTGTCCGGCGGCGACGTCCGCGAGGCCCTGTCCAGCACGGACGCGGTCGCGCTCGGCGAGGAGGCCGACGCGCTGTCCGACCAGGCCGCGCACGCCGTCCGCGGGGTGTTCGCGTCGTACGGGTCGTGCTCGCTCGACGAGCCGATCGCCGACCTGGAGGAGCTGGGGCTGCTGTGAGCTGGATCGAGGACCCGGCGTTCACGGCCGACTCGCCGTTCGGGCCGCAGACGCTGCCCTACGGCGTCGTGCCCGGCGGTGTCGCGGTGCGCGTGGGCGACCAGGCGTTGCTGCTGGGCGGGCTGTCCCTGGGCGAGCGGCTGGAGCCGCTGGTGGCCACCGGCACGCTGGACGCCCTGCTGGCGGCCGGGCGGCCCGCGTGGAGCGAGCTGAGGGCCCGGCTGGTGGAGATCGTCACGGCCGCCTCCGCCCCGCGCGGCGCGCGACTCGTGCCCCTGGACGGCGCCGTGCTGCCGTTCACCGTCGCCGACTACGTCGACTTCTACTCGTCGCGGCACCACGCGGAGAACGTCGGCCGGATCTTCCGGCCCGACGGCGACGCGCTGCTGCCGAACTGGACGCACCTGCCCATCGGCTACCACGGCCGGGCCGGGACGGTCGTCGTGTCCGGCACGCCGGTCGTGCGCCCGCACGGCCAGCGCCGGTCGTCCGCCGGTCCCGTCTTCGGGCCGACCGGCAGGCTCGACATCGAGGCCGAGGTCGGGTTCGTCTGCGGCGGGCCGGTCGCGTCGCGGCTCACCCCGTCGCAGGCCGCCGACCACGTGTTCGGCGTGGCCCTGGTCAACGACTGGTCCGCGCGCGACATCCAGGCGTGGGAGTACCAGCCGCTCGGGCCGTTCCTGGGCAAGTCGTTCGCCACGTCCGTCGCGGCCTGGATCACGCCGCTGGAGGCGTTCGCGGTGGCCCGCGTGCCACCCCCGCCGCTGGGCAACGACGTGCTGCCGTACCTGGTCGAGGACCGGACCTGGGGACTGGACATCGACCTCGAGGTCGAGTGGAACGGCGTCGTGGTGTCCCGCCCGCCGTTCCGCGAGATGTCGTGGACGTTCGCGCAGCAACTCGCGCACCTGTCGGTGAACGGCGCTACGGTTCGGCCGGGCGACCTGATCGCGTCGGGCACCGTGTCCGGTCCGGAGCGCGACCAGCGCGGCTCCTTCCTGGAGCTGAGCTGGGGCGGCAAGGAACCGGTGGTGGTCGGCGGCGACGAGCGGACGTTCCTGGAGGACGGCGACACGGTGCGGATCACCGCGACGGCTCCGGGCGAAGGCGGTTCGGTCGTCGGGCTGGCCGAGGTGGTCGGCACGATCGCGCCCGCCGACGAGAGGTAGAGCGTGGTCAGACCCGATCCCCGCGGCCGGCTGCCGGCGCCCGCGTCCAAGGAGAGCTCGCTGACCCTGGAGCGGGGCCTGGCCCTGCTCCAGGCGGTCGCGGACGCCGAGTCGGAAGCGCCGTCGATCAGCGAGCTGGCGGCGGCCATCGGCGCGTCGCGGGCGGCGGTGTACCGGCTGCTCGTGCCGCTGCAGTCGCGCGGGCTGGTGCGGCGCGAGGGGTCCAAGGTGCGGCTCGGGCTGGGGGTGCTGCGGCTGGCGTCCAACGTGCTGCCGCAGCTCCGCCTCGCCGCCCAGCCCGCGCTGCGGACGCTGGCGGAGGCCGTCGGCGCGACCGCGCACCTGACCGTGGCGGACGGGAGCGAGGCGCAGGCGGTGGCCGTGGTCGAGCCGTCGTGGACGGCGTACCACGTGGCCTACCGGGTCGGCTCCCGCCACCCGGTGCACCGGGGCGCGGCCGGGAAGGCCATCGGCCTGTCGCCGGAGGGCCGGCAGTGGGTCCACTCGACGGGCGAGCTGCAGGCGGGCGCGTTCGGCGTGGCGGCGCCGGTGCGCGGAGTGCCCGGACTGCGGGCCAGCGTGGGCGTGGTGGCCCTGGAGAAGCTGGACGGTGACGCGGTGGGGCCGCAGGTGGTGCGGGCGGCTCAGGAGGTCGCTGAGGCGTTGCGCTGACGCACAGTAGCCTATGCGGCACTCTCGGTGAGGCAAAGGGGAACGAAGTGACTGCTCTGTCTGAGGACACGGAGAACTCGGCCGGCGAGCCGCACTTGTTCACGGTCGCCGAATACGCCGAGCTCGGGGAAACCGAGCACGGTTACTCCGAGTTGCAAGAGGGTCGTATCTTGATGTCGCCGAGTCCGAGTCCGCCCCACATGGTGGCTTCGGGTGAACTGTTCGCCCAGCTGCGAGCCCAATTGCCGGGCGAACTGGTCGCGATCCAGGACGTGGACATCGACCTCGAACTGGCCCCGTACGGCGATCCCGGCTTCTCCAGGCGGCCTGACCTGGTCGTCGTTCCCCGCGAGGCGACCAAGAGCGGCAGGATGCTGAAGGCGTCCGAGGTGCTGGTCGTGATCGAGATCGTGTCGCCGGGCTCGAAGCGCACGGATCGGGTGATCAAGCGCGGGGAATACGCGGATGCCGGTATTCCCCACTACTGGATCGTCGACCTGGACCCGCCGGTCTCGCTGGTCGCCTGTCACCTCGCCGGCGAGTTCGGGTACCAGGACGCCGGCGACGTGGTGGGTGAGTACACCACCACGGTGCCGTTCCCGGTGACGGTGAAGCTCGACGGGTTGGTGTGAGGTTCAGCCCGTGACCGCCTGCCAGAGCGCGAAGAGGGCGAACACGGCGAAGATGAAGCCGCTCACCCGCTGGATCAGGTGGGTCGGGATGCGGGCGGCGATCCTGCGGCCCACCAGGACGGCGATGGCGGCGACGGTGGCCAGCGCCAGGAACGCGCCCAGGCCCACGAACACCGGGCTCTCGTACCGGGCGGACAGGGCGGCGGTGGCCAGTTGGGAGGCGTCGCCCCACTCGGCGGCGAACAGGACGCCGAACGAGGTCAGGGCGGCCCGGAGGAACGTCACCCGGTCGGGACCGTCGGCGGCCGCGTCGACGTCGTCGCCGTCCTTCGAGAAGCCCTCCTTGAGCAGCAGGAACGCGCCCACGCCGAACAGGACCGCCACGACGGCGGCGACCACCCGATCGGGTAGGAGGGTGAGCACGCCGCCGAACGTCGCGGCCACCACGCACTGGATCGCGAACGCCGCCGTGACGCCCGCGAACACGGGCCACGCGCGGTAGCGGGTGGTGAGGACCAGGGTGGCGACCATGGTCTTGTCCGGCAGCTCGGCCAGGAAGACGATGGCGAAAGCCGTCGCCAGGGCGATGAGTTCGGGTGCCACGGGTACCTCCGACGTCCGATGGGAACCCGGACGGAGGCAGCACGACCCCGACCGGGCGTGGTGCGCTGCCCGGCCGGAGGTCTCGTTCGCCCGCTCCCGAGAGCGGGTGAGGGACCGGGTCCGCGCGAAGGCGGACCAGTGTGTCGATCCTCTCGCCCCGGTCGTGGTGACCCGGGGGAACTACTCCCCTCTGGCCCGGACATCGTAACCGGCGCCGGCGCGCCCGCCCGCGTGACGCCGCACACCGGGACCTTGGTCCCGGTCCACAGGTGACCCTCGTACCTGAGGCGGGACCTCCCTCCGGACCTACGTTCGTCCCGTGGAAGTTCTGGACCTGGCACGGTGGCAGTTCGGCATCACGACCGTCTACCACTTCCTGATGGTGCCGCTGACCATCGGGCTGTCGCTGCTCGTGGCCGTGATGCAGACGGCGTGGGTGCGCACGGGCGACCGCAAGTACCTCGCGATGACGAAGTTCTGGGGCAAGCTGCTGCTGATCAACTTCGCGATGGGCGTGGTCACCGGCATCGTGCAGGAGTTCCAGTTCGGCATGACGTGGAGCGCCTACTCGCGGTTCGTCGGCGACGTGTTCGGCGCGCCGCTGGCGATGGAGGGCCTGGTCGCGTTCTTCGTCGAGTCGACGTTCCTCGGCCTGTGGATCTTCGGCTGGGACCGGCTGCCGAAGAAGGTCCACCTGGCGTGCGTGTGGGCGTTCTCGCTGGCCACGATCGCGTCCGCGTACTTCATCCTGGCCGCCAACTCGTGGATGCAGCACCCCGTCGGCGTCGAGATGGTCGACGGGCGGCCGCGGCTCACGTCGATCTGGGCGGTGCTGGGCAACAACACCGTGCTGGCCGCGTTCCCGCACACGGTGTTCGGCGCGTTCGCCGTCGCCGGGACGTTCCTGGTGGGCATCGCCGCGTGGCACCTGTGGCGCCGCGGCGACGACGGGCCGGTGTGGCGGGCGTCGGTGAAGCTCGGCACGTGGGTGGGCGTGGCGGCGTTCACCGGGCTCGCGATCACCGGCGACTTCCAGGGCAAGCTGATGTTCGAGCAGCAGCCGATGAAGATGGCGGCGGCCGAGGCGCTGTGCCACACCGAGTCGCCCGCGTCGTTCTCGGTGTTCGCGGTCGGGGACGTGTCGCGGCCCGACTGCGAGAACGTCAAGAGCGTCACCGTGCCCGCGCTGCTGTCCTTCCTGGCGCACAACGACTTCACCACCGAGGTCAAGGGCATCCAGGACCTGCTGCCGCTGTACCAGGAGAAGTACGGGACCAACTACCCGGTCGACCCGAAGCTCGGCGAGCTCTCGGGCAAGCCGATCGACTACGTGCCGAACCTGCCCGTCACCTACTGGGGTTTCCGGCTGATGATCGGGTTCGGCGCGATCGCGGCCGGCGCCGGGCTGCTGGTCCTGTGGCTGACGCGCGCCGGCCGGGTGCCGCGCGGGCGGTGGTTCGCGTGGCTCGCGCTCGGGAGCGTCGCGACCCCGTTCCTGGGCAACAGCTTCGGCTGGATCTTCACCGAGATGGGTCGGCAGCCGTTCGTGGTGGTGCCGAACCCGAGCGGGGTGGACGGGGTGTGGATGTTCACCGCGCGCGCCGTGTCGTCGTCGACACCGGGGGAGGTGTTGACGTCGTTGATCGCCTTGACGCTGGTCTACGGGGTGCTGGCCTGCGTCGAGGTGTTCCTGATCCGGCGGTACGTCCGCGCCGGCGTCGCGGGCGTGCTGCCGGCTCGGGGACCCGACGACGACGCCGGGAAGCGCGACGACGTCCTGTCGTTCGCGTACTGAGAGGGGGAGCCGTGGAGACGTTCTGGTTCTGCGTGATCGCCCTGCTCTGGCTGGGCTACCTGTTCCTGGAGGGCTTCGACTTCGGCGTCGGGATGCTGCTGCCGGTGCTGGGGCGGTCGGAGGCCGAGCGGCGGGTGCTGATCAACACCATCGGGCCGGTGTGGGACGGCAACGAGGTGTGGCTGCTGGTGGCCGTCGGCGCGACGTTCGCCGCGTTCCCCGCCTGGTACGCGGCGCTGCTCAGCTCGGTGTACCTGCCGCTGACGCTGTTCCTGCTGGCGCTGATCGGGCGCGGGGTGGCGTTCGAGTACCGGGGGAAGGTCGACTCGGCGCGGTGGCGGCGGGTGTGGGACGCGGTGATCGTCGCCGGGTCGTGGACCGCCGCGCTCAGCGTCGGGTTGCTGATCTCGGCGACGGTGTTCGGCATGCCGCTCGACGCCCTCGGCGACCGCGTCGGCTCGCCGTTCGCGGCGATCCGGGTGGAGACGCTGCTCGGCGCGGTGGCCGTGGCGGGGTACGCGTTCGTGCACGGCGCCGTGTTCCTGTCCCTCAAGACGGAGGGCGGGGTGCGGGACCGGGCCCGCGCGCTGGCGTTGAAGGTCGCGCCGTTCGCGTTGCTGCCGCTGCTGGTGCTGCTGCTGACCGTGCAGCTGAGGTCGGGGTCGACGTGGACGTGGGGCGCGTCGATCGTGGTGGCGCTGGCCGCCCTGGGCGCCTACGGGCGGCTGGTGCTGCGGCGCGAGGGGCAGGCGTTCGCGTTGATGGGGGTGGTCGTCGCGGGGGCGGTGGCGGCCCTGTTCGGCGCGCTGTACCCGGACGTCCTGCCGTCCACCGTGGACCCGGCGTGGTCGTTGACGGTGGCGAACGCGGCGTCGAGCCCGTACACGCTCACCGTGATGACGTGGGTGGCCGCGTTCGGCACGCCCGCGGTGCTCGTCTACCAGGGGTGGACGTACTGGGTGTTCCGCAAGCGCGTGGGCACCCGGCACATCCCCGCCGTGTCCGTTCCTCCGGCGTCCGGCCCTTCGGCGTCCGGCCCTTCCGGGCAGACCCGGTGAACTTCCCCGGAGCCCCTTCCGCCACGAAGCCGGGGAAAGGCCCGCTCGGCGCGCTGCCCGCGCTCTCGCGCTCGGCGCGCCGGGCGTTGGCCTGGTGCGCGTTGCTGGCCGCGCTGACGGCGTGCGCCTTGGTGTGGCAGGCCGTGGCGCTGGCGTCGGCGCTCGTGACCGGGGGGTCGTTGTGGGCGCTCGCCGGCGCGGTGGTGGTGCGGGCCGGGCTGGCGTGGGCGACGGAGTCGGTGGCCACGCGGGCGGCGGCGGGCGCGAAGGAGGAGCTGCGGGCGGCGGTGCTGGACCGGGCGCTGGGGCTCGGACCGTCGTGGATCGTGGCGCGCGGGCCCGCGTCGCTGGCGGTGCTCGCCACCAAGGGCCTGGACGCGCTCGACGCGTACTTCACCCGGTACCTGCCCGCGCTTGTGACGACGGCGGTCGTGCCGGTGGCCGTCGGCGGGTGGATCTTGCTCACCGACCCGACCTCGGCCGTGCTGATCGCCGTGACGCTGCCGCTGATCCCGGTGTTCGCGATCCTGATCGGGCGGTTCACGTCGGCGCGGGTCGGCGCGGCGGCGTCGGCGCTGGAGCGGCTGTCGGGACGGCTCGCGGAGCTGGTGCGGGCGCTGCCGGTGCTGACCGCGTTCGGCCGCGCGGCGGCGCAGGCGTCGGCCGTGCGGGAGGTGGGCGAGCGCTACCGGCGGGCGACGATGGGGACGTTGCGGGTGGCGTTCCTGTCGGCGCTGGTGCTGGAGGTCGTGGCGTCGCTGTCGGTGGCGCTGATCGCGGTGGGGATCGGGCTGCGGCTGGTGTCGGGGGAGATGACGCTGGTCACGGGCCTGGTGGTGCTGATCCTGGCGCCCGAGTGCTACCTGCCGCTGCGGGCGGCGGGCGCGGCGCACCACGCGTCGGAGGACGGCGTCGAGGCGGTGCGGCGGGTGGCGGAGGTCCCGGTCCCCGAGGCGCCCGGCCCCGCGTCGCCGCCGGTGGAGGGGGTGGAGGTCCGCGACCTGCGGGTGCGGCGGCGGGGGAGGTTCGCGCCGGACGGGGTGAGCTTCCGGGTGCGGCCCGGCGAGGTGCACCGGCTCGACGCGCCGAGCGGGGCAGGCAAGTCGACGCTCTTCGACGTGCTGCTGGGGTTCGTGCGGCCGGACGGCGGTTCGGTGGTCGTGGACCGGTCGGCCATCGCGTGGGTGCCGCAGCGGCCCGCGTTCGCCGGCCGCACGGTGGCCGACGAGCTGGAGCTGACCACCGGCCGGGTCGACCACGACGTGCTGGCGTCGGTCGCGGCCGGGCACCTGGTGTCGCGGCCGATCGCCGAGCTGTCGACGGGTGAGCGGCAGCGCGTCGCCGTGGCGCGGGCGCTGACCCGAGTCCGGTCGGGGGCGACGGTGCTGCTGCTGGACGAGCCCACCGCGCACCTCGACCCCGGCACGGCCGCCGAGGTCATGGCCGCGGTGCGCCGTGCCGCCGACGACGGCGCGGCCGTGGTGCTGGCGACCCACCGGGTGGTCGAGGCCGGCCCGGACGTCGCGCCGGACCGCGCGGTGGCGCGCTCGGCCGACCGGCCGGCCACCCCGCGGACGCCGCGTCCCACCGCCCGCTTGCTGGCCGGCGCGGCGCTGGGCGCGGCGGCGTCGTTGAGCGGGGTGGCGCTGACCGCCTTCGCGGCCTACCTGATCGCGAAGGCCGCCACCCAGCCGCCGATCCTGACGCTGTCGGTGCTGGTGGTGGGCGTGCGGACGTTCGCGCTGGCCAAGGGCGCGCTGCGGTACCTGGAGCGGCTGGTGTCGCACGACGCCGCGTTCCGGCACGCCGAGGCGCTGCGGGTCCGGCTGTGGCGGGGCCTGCGGCCCGGTCGGGCCGAGCTGAGCAGGCTCGTGGACGACGTCGACACCGTCCGCGACCTCGTGCCGCGCGTGCTCCAGCCGCCGCTCGTGGCCGCGGGCGTGTCGGTGGCGGCGGTGGTCCTGTTCACGGTCGTGGAGCCGGTCGCCGGGTTGGCGCTCGCGGTCGCGCTGGCCGTCGGCGGCACGCTCGCGCCGGTGGTCGCGGTGCTGACCGAGCGGCGGGCCACGGCGGTGCTCGCCCGGGGGCGGCGGGAGGTGTCGGAGCGGGTGCTGACCCTGTTCACGGCCGCGCCAGACCTGATCGCGTTCGGGGCGGACCGGGTGGTGCGGGCCGAGCTGGCGGCCCGTGACGCCGAGCTGGCGCGGCTGGCCCGCCGGCAGGCGCTCGGCGCGGGCGCGGCCATCGGGATCGTGCACCTGACGACCGGTCTGGCGTCGGCGGTGTGCCTGGGCCTCGGCTTGGCTTCCGGCGTCGACCCCCTGCTGGTGCCGGTGCTCGGCCTGGTGCCGTTGGCGCTGGCGGAGGTGCTGAGCGCGCTGCCCACCGCGGCACAGCACCGTGCCGCGTTGCGCGAGTCGTACGGGCGGATCGTCGAGCAGTCGTCCGCGCCGGCCGAGGTCGGCCCGTTGGCGCGGGTCGAGCGGGCGGGGGTCGGCGGCGCGGTCGGGCTGGAATCCGTGACGGCGCGGTGGCCGGGCAGCGCGGAGCCGGTCCTCTACCGGGTGTCCGTGGACCTGCCGGCACGGGCCAAGGTCGCCGTCGTCGGGCCGTCCGGTGCGGGGAAGTCCAGCCTGTTCGCGCTGCTCCTGGGGTTCCTGGAGCCCGAGCGGGGGCTGGTGTGGGGTCCGGGGAAGGTGGCCTGGTGCCCGCAGGAGCCGATGCTGGTGTCGACCACCGTCCGGGAGAACCTTCGACTGGGTGACCCCCGTGCGGATGACGCCCGGTTGCGGTGGGCGTTGGAGGTGGCGGGCGTCCGGCTCGACCTGGACACCGTCGTCGGGCCGACCCTGCTGTCCGGCGGGGAGGCGCAGCGCGTCGCGCTGGCCCGGGCGCTGCTCTACGACGCCGACCTCGTCCTCCTCGACGAACCGACCGCCCACCTGGACGAACCCACCGCGGGGGCGCTGCTCGACCGGCTGGACGACGTGCTGCGGGACAAGACCGTCATCCACATCACCCACCGGCCGGCCGAAGCCGAGCGCGCCGACGTGGTGCTGGACGTCACCGGGGGGCGGATCAGGCGCAGGGCCTACCGTTGAGCACCGTGGACCCCGCCCGCGTGCTCGCCGCGTCGACCGAGATCACGTCGGCCGCACTCGCCGGCGACGACCCGGACGCCGTGCTGCCGCTCGTGGTGCGCAACGCCGTCGACCTCGCCGGCGCCGACCTCGGCCTGGCCATGATCACCGCCGACGACGGCACCCTGACCGTCGAGGCGTCCTCCGGCGGCGACGACCCGGTGGGCGTGGTGCTGTCCAGCCGCTCGTCGGCGGCGCGCGCGGCCCGGACCGGGGTGCCGGTCGTCGCCGACGACTTCACCACCGACCCGCGCACCGCGCCGTTCGTGCCCAAGGCGCTGCGCGGCTACGGGCCGTTCGCGGTCGCGCCGTTCGGCACCAAGGAGCGGCGCATCGGGGCGCTGGCCGTGTACCGGCGCAAGGGCGCGCAGCCGTTCAGCCGGGACACCGTGGACGTGCTGACCGCGTTCGCCGCGCAGGCCGGGCTGGCGGTCGTGCTGGCCGAGGGCTCCACGGCGCGGCAGCGGATCGCCGTCTACCAGGAGCGGGAGCGGATCGCGCGCGACCTGCACGACGTGATCATCCAGCGGCTCTACGCAACCGGCGTGCAGCTGGAGCTGCTCGACCGGCGGCTCAAGCTCGACGGGCGGGAGGCCGCGCGGCTCGCCGACGTCGTCGACCAGCTCGACCAGACGATGGCCGAGGTCCGGGCGACCGTCCGGGAGCTGCGCAGCGCCGACCCCGGCAAGCCCGCGCACGCCGACCTCGCCGGTTCCGTGCTGGCCGAGGCGCGGACGGCCGGCGAGCTGCTCGGGTTCGAGCCGGAGGTGCGGACCGAGGGCGACGTGGCCGACGTGCCCGCCGAGCTGGCCGACCACGCGCGGGCGGCGCTGCGGGAGGCGCTGTCCAACGTGGTCCGGCACTCCGGCGCGCGGCACGTGGTCGTCGCGCTGCGCCGGACGCCCGACCGACTGGACCTGGAGGTCGCGGACGACGGCTGCGGCATCCCGCGCGGCGTCGCCAAGCGGGGCCTGCGGCACCTGGAGGAGCGGGCGCTGGCCGCGGGCGGCGGGTGCGAGATCACGTCGTCGCCGCGCACCGGCACGACGATCACCTGGCACGTGCCGCTGCGCCCGTGAACCCGCGCCCGTGAACCCGCGCCCGGGAACCCCGTCGATCAATGGCAATTCGTGGACCGGTGCGCCCGAGGGCACTTGATCCCCTCGCCATCGCAATGGTCGCAATCCGCAGTGTTGAAGGGGGTCGGGGCGAAGTGGCCGCGACCGCCGCAGTGGTCACATTCGATCTTCCAAGTACCGCAATGCGAGCATTTCTCATTCCTCATGGGACTCATCGCCCTTGCCTGCGCCAGTTGCGCTCTTCGACTTCCCGCTGTCGGATCACGCCGGCGGCGATGATCTCGTCACGAGTGTGCTCGCGCTGCCTGATGTGCTTGATGTGGACGCACGGTTCCGGGTCCCTGACCTGCGGCAACCAGATGGTCACCGGCCAGGCCAGGCCGATCGCGCCCGCTGCCGCCATGCCTTGCTCGTGTGGCTCGGCGGGTACGCCGTGACGACGACCGAAGTACCGTCTTCCGACAATTCTCATGATGATGAAGTAGAGAACCACAGCACCAACAATCCACCAATTCATAACCAGTGTCCCGTCTCTCGATCAATCGGAGCGAGATGTCTGCAATCGCGACTCGCGACTGAACTGTGAACTAGATCACACAGGATGTTACGCCGTTCGGCGCTATAGGGTCAAGGCTGAACTTGTATGGATGTAAACTTGGCTTGTGGCGCCTTCAGCCGGTAGGTCCGACGATGCGCGGCTCCGCGGTGCCGCGACGAAGCGCGCCCGCAGTCGTGCCGCGATCCAGGCCGCGGCGGCCGAGGTGTTCGCGGCGCGGGGCTGGCTCGCTACTCGCGTGGAGGACATCGCCCGCGCAGCCGGGGTCAGCACGCCGACTGCCTACAACCACTTCCCGGGGGGTAAGCAGCAGCTGATGGGCGAGGTTTACCGACCGCTCGTCGATCCGCTGCTCTCGGCGGCCGATGCGGCGATCCGGTCACGAGTTGACCCGTTCGAGGCGGTGAGGGCCCACGTCAGTGCGCTGGCGCAGCTCGCACGTCGACACCAGCGGCTGACCGAAGCCCTGGTCATCGCGGTCGGCGAGCAGACCGCGAAGGTCGGCCGGCCGACCGTGCCGGACCCGAGCGACATAAGGATCATCGTCCCGCTGACCGCACCGCTCACCCAACTCCTGGAGTACGGGCAGTTGGCTCGTGCCTTCCGTGACTACCCACCTGCGGCGGACACCAGCTCGTACCACACGAACGCGATCCTGCTTCGCGTCTTCTCGCGCCCCGACGAGACGCCCCAAGACACGGCGCGGATCGCGCTGAGTCAACTCATCCCGGCTTTGGACCGGTAGGCGCGAATCAGCGGGACCGGCGGGCCACCCACGCCGCCGCCTGCGTGCGGCGCTCCATGCCGAGCTTCGCCAGCACCGCCGTGACGTAGTTCTTCACGGTCTTCTCGGCGAGGAACAGCCGCTCGGCGATCTGCCGGTTGGTCAACCCCTCGCCGATCAGGTCGAGCACCCGGCGCTCCTGCTCGGTCAACGCGTCCAGCACGTCGACCTCCGCCGGCCGCCGCATCCGGTCCAGCACGCGCGCCGTCGTCTGCGGGTCCAGCAGCGACCGACCGGCCGCCACCTCGCGCACGGCCGTCACGAGGTCCTGCCCGCGCACCTGCTTCAGCAGGTAGCCGGACGCGCCCGCCATGATCGCGCCGACCAGCGCCTCCTCGTCGTCGAACGCGGTCAGCACCAGGCACCTCGGGCCGTCCGGCAGGGCCCGCAGCCGCCGGCACAGCTCGACCCCGCCGCCGTCCGGCAGCCGCACGTCCACGACCGCCACGTCGGGGCGTGCGGCGCCGGCCCTCGCCAGCGCCTCGCCCACACCGCCCGCCTCGGCGACCACCGAGATGTCGTCCTCGTCCTCCAGCAGTTCGCGCAGCCCTCTGCGCACCACCTCGTGGTCGTCTACGAGCAACACTCGCACCGGCACGAACCAACCATAGGTCGAATGCCGGTACCCACCGCGCCCGGCCGCCAAGACAGTGCAGGAATGCTGCTACGCGCGATCGAGGAAGCCGACCGGATCGTCGTCGGCAGGCTGGTGCTGGAGCTGTGGGGAGCGCACACCGCCGTGGCCCACGGCCAGGTGTTCTTCCCGGCGAGCCTGCCCGGGTTCCTGGTGGAGCACCAGGACCAGGTCGTCGGCCTGCTCACCTACGCCACCGCCGACGCCCACCTGGAGATCGTCACGATCGACGCCCTGCGCCGAGGCCGGGGCGTCGGCACCTCGCTGGTCGACGCCGTGGTGCGGCGCGCCCGGCAACTCGGGTGCTCCCGCATCCGGCTCACCACCACCAACGACAACCTCGACGCCCTGCGCTTCTACCAGCGGCGCGGCTTCCGGCTCGCCGCGCTGCGCCCCGACGCGGTGCGCGAGGCCCGTCGGCTCAAGCCGGAGATCCCCGGCGTCGGGGACTACGGCATCCCCATCACCGACGAGCTGGACCTGGAGCGTTGGGTCGCGCCGCGCTAGTTGTCCACAGGCCCCAGCCAGGCTGTCCACAGGTTGTGCACAACCCGGGGCTACCGGCTGGGGAGCGGGCTGAACACCTCGTCCCAGGCCGCCGCCACCTGCCGGGCGCAGGTGGCGGGGGCGACCCCGCCGACCCCCGTGCCCAGGCCGGGCATGGCGATCGTGCGGACGACGTCGCGCAACGGGCGGCCGTCGTCCAGCCGGCCGCCCAGCCACAGCCGCAGCACGGCCCGCGCGGCCAGGTACGGGTGGACGGTGTCCTCGGGCAGCAGCTCGCCGGGCTGCCGCATGGTCGGCGCGCTGATCAGCCACTCGGGCTCCGGCTCGCCGGTCGGCACGACCAGCGCCTCGCCCACCGGCAGCTCGCCGCCGTGCAGCCCCAGCACGGCGCTGCGCACGTTCCCCTCGACCATCGGGAACGCCCGCGCGTAGACGGCGTCGATGCCGCCGCGCATCCAGCCGGACGAGTTGGCGGGGCTCACCACGGCCTCGGCGACGATGTCGAGCACCGAGCCGCGGTGCACCTCGACGCCGGTCCGGCCCTCGGCCACCGCGAGCCACGCACGGGCCAGCGGTTCGTCGACGGCGCACAACACGAGACGGGGAACTGCTACCGGAGCGTTGATCTCACCCTCCGAATCGGCGGACACGGCCCCAGCATTCCAGGAGAACCCGTTGCGGCGGAACGGGGGAAGGCACCCGCCCCGCAGGTGATCCTCGCCTCAACGACACCGGTCCGGCCCGGTCCTCGTATCGTTGCGGCCGTGCTCGCCTACTTCGGACCGCAGGGAACGTTCACCGAGCAGGCCGCACGCGGCTTCGCCTCTCCGCAACAGGAACTGGTGCCGTTCGACACGGTGCCCGCCGCGCTCGCGGCGACCCGGCGCGGGGAGACCGAGGCGGCGTGCGTGCCGGTGGAGAACTCCGTCGAGGGCGCGGTGCCCGCCACGATGGACGCGTTGACCGAGGGCGCGCCGCTGGTCGCGGTCGCCGAGGCGGTGCTGCCGGTGCGGTTCAGCGTGCTGGTGCGGCCCGGCGGCGAGCCGGTGCGCACGGTCGCCAGCCACCCGCACGCGCTGGCGCAGGTCCGGCACTGGCTGGCCGAGCACCTGCCGACCGCCGAGGTGGTCGCCACGACGTCCACGGCCGCCGCCGCGCGGGCCGTGCTGAACGGCGAGTTCGACGCGGCGGTGAGCGCGCCGGTGGCCGTGCGGCACTACCCGCTGGAGGTGCTGGCCACCGACGTGGCCGACGTGCGGGACGCGAAGACCCGGTTCCTGCTGGTCCGCAGGCCCGGCCCGCTGCCGGAGCCCACCGGCCACGACCGCACGTCCGTCGTGTGCACCGTGCCGGACCGGGTCGGCGTGCTGTCGGACCTGCTGAGCGAGCTCGCGCTGCGCCGCATCAACCTGACCCGCATCGAGTCGCGCCCCACCAAGGGCAAGCTCGGCGAGTACCGGTTCTACATCGACCTCGACGGTCACGTGGCCGAGCCGCGCGTGGGCGACGCGCTCGCCGCGCTGCACCGGCACTGCCCGCAGACCCGGTTCCTCGGCTCGTACCCGAAGGCGGAACCGGGCGGCCCGGTCGTGGGCAGCGAGGAGTTCGTGGCGGCGGCCGAATGGGTGGACTCGATCCGGAGGGGGCACGGCGCGTGAGGTTGATCCTGGTCAGACACGGCGAGACGGCGTCGAACGTGAAGATGGCGCTGGACTCCCTGCCGCCAGGTCCGCCGCTGACCGACGCGGGCGTGGCGCAGGCCGCCGCGCTCGCCGAGGACCTGTCCCGCGAGCCCCTGGCGGCCGTGTACGCCAGCACGGCGGTGCGGGCGCAGCAGACGGCCGCGCCCGTGGCGGCGGCGCAGGGGCTCGACGTGGAGGTCGTCGACGGGGTGCAGGAGATCTACTGCGGCGACCTCGAGGGGCGGCACGACCGCGAGGCGTACGGGATCTTCGTCGAGACCGTGAAGCGGTGGGCGGAGGGCGACCTCGACGTGCCGCTGCCCGGTGGCGAGAGCGGGCGCCAGGTGCTCGACCGCTACCTGGCCGCGGTGGACAAGATCAGCGCCCGGCACCGGGACGGCGAGACGGTGGTGCTGGTCAGCCACGGCGCGTCGCTGCGGATGGCGGCGCTGGCCCTGGCGGCCGACGTGGGGCCGGAGCTGGCCGAGGCGGGCCTGCTGCCGAACACCGGCCGGGTGGTGCTGGAACGCGTCGGCGACGGCTGGCGCTGCACGTCGTGGACCGGCGTGGACGTGCGCGGCGCCTGACGACGGGACGGAACGGGGCGCGGGTCGCGGCGGCCGGGACGGGCGGGGCGTGACGCCAGGCGGGCGAGGGTGACGACGGACGGGCGGGGCGCGGTGGACCGGGCCTAGCCCCAGCCCAGTTCGTGCAGCTTGTCGTCGTCGATGCCGAAGTGGTGGGCGATCTCGTGCACCACGGTCACCACGATCTCCTCCACCACGTCGTCCTCGTCGTGGCAGATGTCGAGGATCGCCTCGCGGTAGATCGAGATCCGGTCCGGCAGCACGCCGCCGTACTCGGTGGTCCGGCTGGTCAGGGCGATGCCCTGGTAGAGCCCGAGCAGGCTCGGCTCCTCCGGGTTGCGGTCCTCGACCAGGACGACCACGTTGTCCATCGCCGTCGCGAACTCCGGTGGGATGAGGTCCAGCGCCTCGCCGACCAGTTCCTCGAACCGCTGACGGGTCATCTCCACCGGCACGGCGTCACCTCGATCGCGAAGTCGGGGTCGTGGTCGTCGTCTCCGGCGCGTCGGAACCGGACGAGGGCGGCGCCGACGAGCTCGTGTTGGACTCCGAGTGCAGCGGCGCGCCGGTCGGCTCGTCCTGCTGGACGGTCGTCGTCTGCGGCGGGTTCGACGTGGTCAGCGGCGGTGCGTTCGGGTTGCGCACGCTGCCCTCCCACGCGGTCAGGACGTTGTTGGCCGGCACCGCGCCGACCTTGCAGTTCACCAGCCGCGAACCCGCGGCCCAGCTCTCCGGCGCCCTGGTGTCCCAGGTGACGATGAAGCCGCGGGCCTTCAGGTCGGCGCCGCCGCTGTACTCGGCCGCGATCCGGCCGCACTCGACGCCGAGCAGGCGGTCCTGCTCGCCCGGCGGCAGGTAGTCGCCCGGCCGCAGCGCCACCACGCCGACGATCTCGTACGCGTGCGGCTTCGCGCACTCCACCGGGTCGCCCACCGACCGGCTCTCGGTGATGCCGAGGCACACGCCGGGGTCGTACACGTCGGACTGGTCCTGCGTGCGCGCGCTGCCGTACGCGGGCAGCAGGCCGCCCGCCGGACCGGCCACCTGGAGGCCGCAGCGCAGCGTCCGCTCGCCCTGGCCCCACATCCGCTCACCGGGGTTGAGCGGGCCCACCGTGTACTTGCCGAACGGGTCGAACTTGCCGGCCAGGTAGGTGAGCGACATCTGGACGCACTGCTCCTGGCTGATCTGCTGCCACTGCGCGTCGTCCGGGAAGGGCGCCTGCGGGCCGTGGGCGGCGGAGATGTCCGCCACTCCGGTGACCTCGAACAGGTGCTGCTGCGCGCAGTCGACCACGGCGATGTCCGTCAGGTCCGGACGCGTCCAGTTCAGGCACTCACCGGCCTCAGCTGCGAGAACGGGGTTCGAGGTGGTGCTGACCGTGCCGCCGGCGGTCCCGCCGGAGCCCACCGGCCACGACGTGAAGGCGCTGAGGCCGAGCAGTGCGAACGCGCCAGCGAACGCGCCGAGCAGGACCATCTGGTCACCTCGACGAAACCAACGCGCGGTCGCGGCCATCTACACCATGATGCCTGTGTCGGCCGACGAGACCTCAGGGCGGGGGGACTGTGTTGCTTTTGGGACACTCGTCACCCATTCGGCGGCCGATCTCTGTACCGTGCCCGCCGGGAGTGGCTGATGACTGAGAACGAGAACACCGGTAACGCCGCGACGCCCGGGCAGGGTGGCCCGAGCGGACCGAACGGACCGGGTGCACCGGGGCCGCAGGGTGGTGGCGCGACGCCGCCGTACCTGCCGCCGACACCTCAAGGACCGCCTCAGGGCCCACCGTCGGGCGGGCGCGGTCAGATCCGCCACCAGGAGCCCGGCCGGACCCAACCCCGGCCCGCGACCCTGGCCGAGCAGCGCGCCCGCGCGCAGGCGATCGAGCAGCAGCGCGAGCAGCAGCTGGCCGTCGAGGCCGAGGAGGCACGGCGCAAGAAGGTGCGCAAGCGCCTGCTCATCGGCGGCGGCGTGGCCGTCGGCGTGGCCGGCGTGGTGGCCATCTGGTACGCCGCGTCCAGCCCCGACGACGTGGTGGCGCAGTGCGTCCGCGACGACGTGGTGGTCGAGGACCAGTACTGCGACGAGAGCTACGCGCGGACCCACGGCGGGTACGTCAGCGGCGGGTTCATCTACATCGGTGGCAGCTCGTACCGCTACAACTACGGCGCCCCGGCCACCCCGGTCGGCCAGAAGATCAGTGGCGGCAGCTACACCTTGCCGAAGGGCGCGAACGTCACCACGAAGTCCGGCTCCGTCGTCCAGCGCGGCGGGTTCGGCGTGTCCGGCGGCAGCAAGAGCGGGGGCAGCTGAGTGCGTCGGGAGTCCTCCGCGCCCCGGCCGAACTGGCAGCGCACCGTCTCCGACCAGGGCCTCGTGTTCGGCGCGCCGGCCAAGGCCGCCGACGGCAGCCCGCGCCCGTACTGGGACGAGTCGGCCCACTACGTCTTCGACATGAGCGAGGTGCTCTCGCTGGAGGCGGACGTCGAGCTGCTGCACAACCTCTGCCTCGAAGCCGTCGACAACGTCGTGCTCACCGAGCGCTACCGCGACTTCGGCATCAACGAGTGGCTGTGGCCCGCGATCGCCGAGTCGTGGAAGCGCCGCGACCCGCACGTGTACGGGCGGTTCGACCTGCGGTACGACGGCAGCGGCCCGGCCAAGCTGCTGGAGTACAACGCCGACACGCCGACGTCGCTGCTGGAGGCGTCGGTCGTCCAGTGGAACTGGAAGACCGACGTGTTCCCCGAGGACGACCAGTGGAACTCCATCCACGAGAAGCTGGTGGAGCGCTGGGCCGAGATCGGCGACCGGCTGCCGTCGAACGAGCTGCACTTCACCTGGTCGGGCGCCGACCCGTCCGGCGAGGACCACGTCACCGTCGCGTACCTGCAGGAGACGGCGGCCGAGGCGGGCATGAACACCGTCGGCCTGGCCATCGAGGAGATCGGCTGGGACCCGCTGCTCAAGCGGTTCGTCGACCTCGAGGACGCGCCGATGGGCACGGTGGTGAAGCTCTACCCGTGGGAGTGGGTGGTGGACGAGCAGTTCGGCCGGTACGCCGTGGAGAGCCTGCCCGGCACCCTGTGGGTCGAGCCGCTGTGGAAGATGCTGCTGTCCAACAAGGCGCTGCTGGCCGTGATGTGGGAGATGTACCCCGGCCACCCGAACCTCCTGCCCGCGTTCCTGGACGACCCCGGCCTCCTCACGGAGTACGTGCGCAAGCCGCGGCTGGGCCGTGAAGGCGCGAACATCCAGATCGTCGCGCCCGGCTACGAGACCCAGACCGGCGGCATCTACGGCAAGGAAGGCTTCGTCTACCAGCTGTTCGACCCGCTGCCCGAGTTCGACGGCTACCGGCCGGCGCTCGGCGCGTGGGTCGTCGGCGACGCGTCCGCGGGCCTGGGCATCCGGGAGACGGTCGGCCTGGTCACCGACGACGGCGCGGCGTTCGTGCCGCACAGGATCGTCGAATGACCCCCACCGCCACCGCGCCCGTCCCCGGAACGACCACCCCCGGAAGCACCACCCCCGCGACGACCACCCCGGCTCGACCGCACGCACTCGACCGGATGAACGCCCCGCTCCCGTCGTCACCGGCTCCTTCACCGGCGGCACAATCGATCAACCTGCACACCATGGAGGGTCAGTGATCACCCAACTCGCGTTGGACCCCGGCTTCGGCGCCGACATCGCCGGCGGCGTCGGCGCGATCGCGCTCTACGCGATCGTCGGCCTGGTGCTGATGGTCTTCGGCTTCTACGCCATCGACTGGACCACGCCCGGCAAGCTCAGCGCCCTCGTCCGCGGCGGCGCCCCGAACGCGGTCATCGTGACCTCGGCCGGCCTCGTGAGCATGGCGCTGATCGTCGTCGTGGCGATCTGGAGCGCGGCGGGCAAGCTGGACGAGGGCCTGCTGTCGGCCCTGATCTTCGGCTTCGTCGGCATCATCGTCCAGGTGCTCGCGGTCCGGCTGCTGGAGTGGGTGACCCGGCTCGACATCGGCTCGCTCATCGAGTCCGACCGGTTCGCGCCGGCCAGCGCCGTGGTCGCGGCCGCGCACGTCGCGCTCGGCCTCGTGGTGGCCGTGGCCATCTCGTAGCCGGTCCCAGCCGTGTCGGAGGGGGTGCGCCCGAGCCGGGCACACCCCCTCCGCGCGTTCAGCCGACGGGGAGCCGCTGCCGCCACGTCAGCGGCGACACCTGGATGCGCGCGCCAGGCGACCCGTCCCACACGACCGGCAGCCCGCCCGCGGTGAGCGCCGCGACGACCTCGCGGCCCACCGCCGCGGCCGCGGCCGCGTGGTCGGGCGAGTCGGCGAGCGGGCCGTAGGCCAGGAACAACCCGCCGCCCGCCGCGGCCGACTCGGTGTCCTGCCGGTGGAAGAAGACGTACCCGCGGGCCGCCTCGCCCGCCTCGTCACCGATCTCCGCGACGCCGCACGTCTGGCAGCACGTGAAGTCCGGCCGGGCGACGATCCCGTCCGCGTCCAGCGCCTCGAACACCGCGAGCAGCCGGTCCACGTCGGTCGTCGCCGGCCACCCCTCCTGCTCGGCGGCCCGCTCCCGCCACAGCCGCTCCACGACCGCGCGCACGTGCCCCGGCGTCACGGCCCCCTCGTCCTCGAAGCACTCCAGCACGTCCTCCAGCACCTCGTCGAAGGTCGAGAACCCGCCGTGCACGAGCCCCCGCGCGTGCTCCTCGACCTCTTCGGCGACTTCTTCCGGGACGTCGTCCACCTGTTCCACCACGAGCGCATCCTGCCCGAGGGGTCCGACATCCCGTGATCACGGCGGCCGGCGCGCGGGAGCCGTCCGGCAATGGCTTTCACGGTGGTCCGGGCCGGGTACTACCCTTCCCCGTGTGATTGACCTCAAGGCACTGCGCGAGAACCCGGAAGCCGTCCGCGCGTCGCAACGCGCCCGCGGCGAGGACGAGACCGTGGTCGACGCGCTGCTGTCCGCCGACGAGCGCCGCCGGGCCGCCATCGCCCGCGCCGACGCGCTGCGCGGCGAGCAGAAGACGTTCGGCAAGCAGGTCGGCAAGGCCCGCGGCGAGGAGCGGGACGCGCTGCTGGCCAAGGGCAAGGAGCTGGCCGCCGAGGTCAAGGCCGCCGAGGCCGAGCAGTCCGCCGCCGAGGCCGAGCTGACCGAGCTGCACCGCGCCGTCCCGAACGTGGTCCACCCGGACGCGCCGGAGGGCGGCGAGGACGACTACGTCGTGCTCAAGCACGTCGGCGAGAAGCGCGAGTTCGACTTCACCCCGCTCGACCACCTCGACCTGGGCACCAGGCTCGGCGCGATCGACATGGAGCGCGGCGCGAAGGTGTCGGGCTCGCGGTTCTACTTCCTCACCGGCGTCGGCGCGCGGCTGGAGCTGGCGCTGCTGAACATGGCCGTCGCCCAGGCCACCGCGGCCGGCTTCACGCTGATGATCACGCCGACGCTGGTCCGCCCGGAGATCATGGCCGGCACCGGCTTCCTCGGCGCGCACGCGAGCGAGATCTACCGGCTCGAACAGGACGACCTGTACCTCGTCGGCACGTCGGAGGTGCCCCTCGCGGGCTACCACGCGGACGAGATCCTGGACGGCCCGAAGCGCTACGCGGGCTGGTCGTCGTGCTACCGCCGCGAGGCGGGCTCGTACGGCAAGGACACCCGCGGCATCATCCGGGTGCACCAGTTCAACAAGGTCGAGATGTTCTCCTACGTCAAGCCGGAGGACGCCGAGGCCGAGCACGCCAGGCTCCTGGCCTGGGAAGAGGAGATGCTGGCCAAGATCGAGGTCCCGTACCGGGTCATCGACACGGCCGCCGGCGACCTCGGCACGTCGGCCGCGCGCAAGTTCGACTGCGAGGCGTGGCTCCCCACCCAGCAGGCGTACCGCGAGCTGACGTCCACGTCGAACTGCACCACGTTCCAGGCGCGCCGGCTGAACGTGCGCTACCGCGACGAGAACGGCAAGCCGCAGATCGCCGCCACGCTCAACGGCACCCTGGCCACCACCCGCTGGATCGTGGCCATCCTGGAGAACCACCAGCAGGCCGACGGCTCGGTCGTCGTCCCGGAGGCGCTGCGGCCGTTCCTCGGCCTCGACGTGCTGAAGCCGATCTGACCGGTCAGGACCAGCTGCGCTCGACCTCGCCCGCCACGTGCCGGCCGATCTCCAGCGCCGACGTCGCGGCGGGTGAGGGCGCGTTGAGCACGTGCACCTGCCGCGGCGCGGTGTCGATCAGGAAGTCGTCCACGAGCGAGCCGTCCGCGCGCATCGCCTGCGCCCGCACGCCCGCGGTGGCGGGCACCAGGTCGTCCTCCCGCACCGCGGGCACCAGCCGGGCCAGGCTCGCCGCGAACCGCTTGCGGGACAGCGACCGCAGCACCTCCGCCGCGCCGGTGCGGGCAAACCGGCGCGCCAGCCGCCACGTGCCGGGGAACCGGGCCACGTCCAGCACGTCGGCCACCGAGACGTCACGCCACCGGTAGCCCTCGCGGCGCAGCGCCAGCACCGCGTTCGGGCCCGCGTGCACGCTGCCGTCGAGCATCCGGGTCAGGTGGACGCCCAGGAACGGCAGGGCCGGGTCCGGCACCGGGTAGATCAGCCCGCGCACCAGCCGCCGCCGGTCGGGCCGCAGCTCGTAGTACTCGCCCCGGAACGGCACGATCGTCGCCGACGGCGTCACGCCCGCGAGCCGCGCCACCCGGTCGCTGTGCAGGCCCGCGCAGTTCACCAGCGCGTCCGCCCGCACCACACCGCCCGGCGTGGCCACCTCGACGCCGCCGCCGCTGAGCGCGCGCCGGATCGCCAGCGCGGGCGTGGCCAGGCGCAGGTCGTGGCCGTCCAGCTCGCGCACGAGCGCCGCGCACACGGCCGGGAAGTCGATGATCCCGGTGCTCTCCACCCGCAACGCGGCCACCGCCGCCACCTCGGGCTCGTGCTCGCGGGCCTCGTCGACGCCGATCCGCCGCGCCGGCACCCCGTTCGCCTCGGCGCGCGCGGCCAGCGCGTCCAGCCTCGGCACCTCGTCGGGCGAGGTCGCGACGACGAGCTTGCCGCACACCTCCACCGGCACGCCGTGCTCGCGCGCGTAGGCGACGATCGAGGCGTTGCCGGCCACCGACATGCGCGCCTTCAGCGAGCCCGGCTTGTAGTACAGGCCCGCGTGCACGACGTTGCTGTTGTGCCCCGTCTGGTGGGCCGCCCACTGCCGTTCCTTCTCCAGCACCACCACGTCGTGGCCGCGCCGGGCCAGCTCCCGCGCCGTCGCCAGACCCACGATGCCGCCACCGATCACCACTGCTCGTCGCACCCGGCAGACGCTAGTGCGGGAGCCCGGCGTTCGACCAGGCACCATGGGAGGCGTGCAGAGACCTTCCCTTGTGGCATCCGACGTCGACGGCACCCTGCTCACCCCGCTCGGCCGGGTCAGCCCGCGCACGGCGGCCACGGTCGGCCGCGTGCTCGCCGCCGACGTCCCGTTCGTGCTGGCCACGGGCCGCCCGCCCCGCTGGGTGCCGGACGTGGCCGACGCCTGCGGCGTGTCCGGCTACGCCGTGTGCTCGAACGGCGCGGTGATCTACGACATCGGCGCCGACCGCGTCGTCTCGGCGGAGCTGCTCACCCCGGTGCAGCTCACCGACCTGGCCGGCATCCTCGACCGGGCGCTGCCGGGCTGCGCGCTGGCGTCGGAACGCGTCGGCGAGACGGCCCGCGACGGCGCTTCCCGCAACAGCGACTTCATCGCCGACGAGTCCTACAACCACCCCTGGCCGGACGGCGGCCAGCCGCTGCCGGGCCACCAGCGGGCCCAGGTGCTCGGCCTGCCGGCGGTGAAACTGCTGGTCAGGCACGCGAAGATGACGTCGGAGGACATGGCGGCCGCGGTCGGCCCGCTGGTCGACGGCCAGGTCGCGATGACGTACTCGACCAACGAGGGCCTGCTGGAGTTCGCCGCGCCCGGCGTGACGAAGGCGACCGGCCTGGCCGCCGTGAGCGAGCTGCACGGCGTGCCGGCCACCGGCGTGCTGGCCTTCGGCGACATGCCCAACGACGTGCCGATGCTGAGCTGGGCCGGGCACGGCGTCGCCATGGCGAACGCCCACCCCAAGGCGTTGGCCGCGGCGGACGAGGTCACCGCGGCCAACTCCGAGGACGGTGTCGCGCTGGTGCTGGAGCGCTGGTTCTGACCGGTCCCGGCTCCGGTGGGTCGGGCTCGGACCGGCGCGGGTTCAGGAGCAGGCGCTGACGGCGGCGACCATCGGCCGCTCCGGCCGCGAGTCCGCCCACCAGTCGAACGCGGACCGCAGCTCGTCCGGCACCGCGACGGGGGCGCACGACCGCTCGTAGGCCGTTTCCAGGGCCTGCGCCGAGGTCTCCGAGTAGCCGGCCCGGCTCATCCCCACCGCGTTGACGCCGTGCAGCCGGGCCGGGCTGCCGAACGCCTTGGCGAACGGCGGCACGTCCCTCGACACGACGGAGCCCATGCCGACCATGGCGCCCGGCCCCACCACGCGCCACTGGTGCACGACGGCGTTCATGCCCACGTTGACGCCGTCGCCGATCCGGGTGTGCCCGCCGAGGGACACCCCGGCCGACAGCGTGGCGTGCGGCCCGATCTCGCAGTCGTGGGCGATGTACACCCGGCTGAGCACCCACGACCCGGCCCCGATCGACGTGGGACGGCGGCTGCCCTGCTGGATGGTGGTCAGCTCGCGCACCGTCACGCCCTCGCCGAGGTGGACGCCGTGGTGGGCGAGGTCGCCCTCCCACGCCCGGTTGTGCGTGGCGTCGGTGATCTCCGGCGGCGTGCCGATCACGCAGCCGGGGCCGATCCAGCAACCGTCCTGCACGACGGCCGGGCCGAGCACGACCGCGCCCGGACCGATGGTGACGTCGTCGCCGAGCGTGACACCGTCACCGATGATCGCTGTGGGGTGAATGTGGTTGACCACTGGACTCCGTTCCGCCGGATGTGGGGGTCATGGCCGGCCCGGGTGGTGGTGCGGCTGATCCGCGCGGCGGTGCGGACCGGGGCTGAACCCGGTGACGGTTCTCGCGCCATGACGGTGTCGCGCGTCGAGAGGACGCCCTCGGACCCGGGACCGCGTGTGCCCGGGGAGGGCGTCGGTGCTCGGGTCGAGGCGACATTGCAAGCGGCGATTATCGCAGAGCCCGTCGATCGTCCCCACGGCCCATCGGCGATGCGACCAACGGGGTAACCGATCCGGTCAGGTGACGGGGAGAATTCGATTCGACACACCGCGTCACACCAGTGATGATCACTTTCCGTTTCGATGGTGTAACGAAAGGTATTCGAGGGGCGGCTCGCCGCTCCTCACTTGCGAGAGCACGACCGCCGCGGTCGCGAAGGGGGACGCCATGGCATTCGAAGCCGCCGTGAGGACCGTCGACATCACCCCGGTCCACCCGCCGTACCCGAGCCTGTGGATGGGTGGCTACGGGTGGGGGCCGCGCCCCAACAACGGCCTGATCGCCCGGCGGCTCCGGGCGCACTGCCTGGTGCTGTGGGACGACGGCGTGCCGAACGTGCTGCTGCGCGCCGACGTGGTCAGCATCCCGCGCGACGTGCACCACTTCATCCGCGACACCGTCGTCCGCGAGGGCCTGGTGGACTTCGAGTCCGACTTCCTGCTCTCGTCCAGCCACACGCACTCCGGCGCGTGCCTCGGCGACACCCGGCCCGACCCGAAGATCATCATGAACCTCACCGACGCCGACGTGCACGCGGTCAACCAGACGACGTGGCTGGTCATGGAAGCGCTGGTGCAGCTCGTGCGCGACACGGTGGCCATGCCGCGCACGCCCGTGACGGCGAGATACGGCCGGACCACGGCCGACCTGGGGTTCAACCGGGCCGGCCTGCCCACCGTGCTGGACGAGGTCGAGGTGGTGGTCCTGCGCCGGGCCGGCACCCAGCGGGGCAACTTCGCGGTGCTCTTCGGCGCGGCGTGCCACCCCGTGGCCCGCGGCAACGACCAGGTGTTCGACAGCGACTACCCCGGAGCCGCCGCCGAGCACATCGAGCAGGCGCTCGGCGTGCCGGCCCTGTTCTTCCAGGGCGCGGCGGGCGACCAGGAGCCGCACCACCCGCACGTCCCGGAGCAGGTGACGACCCTGGGCTCCCGGCTCGGCCGCGCGGTCGTCGACCGGATCGTCGCCGGGAACCTGGCCGCCGTCACCGGACCGGTGCGCACGTCGTACGTCGAGGTGCAGCTGCCGCTGTCGGTCGACACCACGCAGCAAGCCGTGGTGGACGAGCTGCGGGCCAAGTACCAGGCGCGGGCGGCCGGCCTGCCGACCTCCGACGTCCGCCGCAGGCACGCCGACCAGATGCTCGGCCTGATCAACGCCAACCTGCTGCCCACGTCGATGCCGATGCCCATCCAGTGCTGGCGGTTCGGCGGGCTGAACGTCATCGCCCTGGGGCACGAGGTGCTGTCGGCGTTCGACGTGCGGCTGCGCGCCGCGTTCGGCGGACCGCTGTGGGTGATGGGGTACGCGAACGAGGTCGAGGGCTACGTGCCCGACGACCAGGCGTGGTGGGCCGGCGGGTACGAGGCGGGGTGGAGCGGCGACCCGGCGATCGCGGGTGAGTTCGCCGCGACGATGGCGTACTCGTGGCCGACGCCGCTGAAGGCGTCGCCGGTGGGCGTCACGCCGGCCGCGGCGGGCAGCGCCGAGCGGATCGTGCTCGACACCGCGCTGGGCCTGCTGACCAGCCCGATCGTCTGACCGGCCCGAAGTTCAAGTGGAGCGGAACGGCCGACGTGGTCGGCGGCGGGTGACCCCGTCGCCGACCACGTCGTCGCCCGTCGTCAGGCCTTGCCCGCGATGGACTTGAGGATGTCCAGGTTCGCTTCGCAGATCTTGGGCATGTCGAAGTTGTCGAACACCCACTGCTTGCCCGCCTGGCCGACCTTCTCGGCCAGCGCCGGGTCGTCGAGCAGCTTGTGCACCGCGGCCGCGAGGCCCTGGTGGTCACCGGGCTTCACCAGCAGCGACTCGATGCCGTTGGTGATCGTCGCGCTGGGGAAGTAGTCGCCCCGCTCGGCGATGACGGTCGGCGTGCCGGCGGCCATGGCCTCCAGCGACGCGATGCCGATGCCGAAGCCCTGCAGGTCGTGGATCTCCAGGTCCGAGGCGGCGAGGATGCCGGGGATCTCGGGCTTGGGCAGCGTGCCGGTGCAGATGAGCGCGTGGTCGACGCCCAGCTCCTTGGCCCGGTCGAGGAAGGCGGTGAAGTACATGCCGCCCACGACCATGACCTTGGTGTCCGGGTGCTTCTCCAGGATCATCGGCAGCGCCTCGATGAGGTTCAGCCGGTCGCGCACCGGGATCACGTGGCCCAGCGACGCGATCAGCGGACCGTCGCCGATGCCGTACTTCGCGCGCACCCGGTCCCGCTCGATCGAACGGGACAGGTTCGTGAAGCGGTCGAGCTCGACGCCGACGGCCAGCTTCTCGATCCGGCTGTCCGGGATCTTGTAGCGCTTCTTGATGTACTCGTCGAACACGGTGTCGATCGCGACGACCTTGGTCGGCTTGTTGTACGCCGTGATCGGCCGCACGACGAGCGCGTCGAGCACCCGGAACACGCCGTGCACCAGCTTCACCGGGCTCTGCAGCCGCGTGTGCAGGGTCAGCAGCGACGGCACCTTGTTCTTGCGCGCCCACAGGCCGCTCTGCCAGGTGAGGTCGAAGAACTGTCCGTGCTGGTGGATGACGTCGGGCTTGAAGTCGTCCAGCAGCTTGAACACCCGCTTGCGGTTGCCCCACTTCAACGCGAACGTGATGTCGAAGTTGAACGAGATCCGCGTCTCCGGCAGGGTCCACGACGGCAGCCGCACGATGCGGAGACCGTCGCGCTCTTCCACCGGCAGCGCGCCCCCGTACGCGGCGGTGATGACCAGCACCTCGTGACCCGCCGCGGCGTAGTGCCTGGCCAGCGTGTCGGACACGTAGGCACTACCGCCCATTCGGGGCGGGAAGAAGTTGTTGACGATCGCGATGCGCACGCGGATTCCCCTCTTAGCTCGCACCCGCCGGAACCGCCGCCACGTGCCCGTTCCCCGTCGACACGGTGGCCTCGTGCACCACGCGGTGCGCCGGCAGGATCGCCGCGCGCTCCTTGCGCACCTCGTCGGAGCCCGCGCCGAGTTCCATCAGGTTGAGGAAGTGGTTGAGCTGGGCGGCGAGCGGTTCGGCGCTCTGCAGGATGGTCGGCAGCTCGATGACGGTCTGCTGCTTGTAGCCCACGCCGTCGGCCGCGGGCGAGTCCGCCACGTGCCGGTAGATGGTGATGTCGCGGCGGAGCAGGTCGATCTCGATCAGGCGGTCCAGCTCCAGCACGGAGATCTGCCGCACCTTGCGCTGGCTGATCCGGCTGGCGGAGATGGTGGCGAGCGCGCCGCCCGGGAACGACATGGTCGCGTCGGCCGAGTCCTCGGACTGGTTGGCCTTGGACTGCGGGTTGAAGTACCCGAACGAGCCCTTCACCGCGGCCGGCTCCTCGCCGATGAACCGGATGGCGAGGTCCACGTCGTGGATCAGCAGGTCGGACGCGACACCGGTCTTGATCCGCGGCACGAACGGCGAGTGCCGCATGGCGTTGATCTGCACGACCTCGCCCACGAACTGCATCGCGGTCATGATCGCCGGGTTGAACCGCTCCAGGAAGCCGCAGACCAGCGGCAGGCCGCGGCGCTCCGACTCGGTCACCAGCTCCTCGGACTGCGCGTAGGTGGCCGCCAGCGGCTTCTCCACCAGCAGCGGCTTGCCCAGCTCCAGGACCTGCTTGGCGATGTCGTAGTGCGCCTCGGTCGCGGCGGCGATCACCACGGCGTCGATGCCGGCCAGGCCGTCGATCGACGGCGCGTAGGCGGCGCCGTAGCGGTCGGCGATCTCCTTGCCGACCTCCTCGCGCTGCTCCACGAGCACGGCGAAGTCGACCCGGTCGGACTGGGACAGCACCCGGGCGTGCAGCGAACCCATGCTGCCCGCGCCGATCAGCGCCACCTTGGGACGTGCGCTCATGCGCCGAACACCTCCCGCACCGCCGCGACGACGGTGTCCAGCTCGGCCTCGGTCAGCTTCGGGTGCACCGGCAGCGACAGCGCCTGCTCGGCGACCTTCTTGGCCACCGGCACGTCCGAGGCGATGACCTGCGGGTTGTCCCGGTAGCAGTCGTAGTCGAACACCAGCTTCGGGTAGTAGATCCCGTTGCCGACGCCCTTCTCGGTGAGCTTGGCGGACAGCTCGTCCCGGGTCACCGGGGCGTCGTCGCCGACCAGCACGGTGTACTGGTGCCACACGTGCGAACGGCCGGGGAGCACCGTCGGGACGGTCAGGCCGGTCAGGCCGTCGAGCCCCTTGGACAGCGCCTCCGCGTTGCGCTGGCGCGCCTCCGTGAGCTGCGGCAGCTTCTCCAGCTGCGGGATGCCCAGCGCGGCGTGCAGGTCCGTCAGCCGGTAGTTGTGGCCGGCCATCTCGTACTGGTAGCGCGCCCGCATGCCCTGGTTGCGCATGACCCGCAGCTTGTCCGCGAGGGCGTCGTCCGAGGTGGTGATCACACCGCCCTCGGCCGTCGTGATGTTCTTCGTCGCGTAGAGCGAGAAGCAGCCGATGCCGAAGCTGCCGGCCGCCTTGCCCTCGAACGTCGCGCCCACCGCCTGCGCCGCGTCCTCGACGATCGTCAGCCCGTGCTCCTCCGCCAGCGGCACGAGGCGGCCCATGTCGGCCGTCTGGCCGTACAGGTGGACCGGCATGAGCACCTTCGTCTTCGGCGTGACCTGCGCGGACACCGCGTCGGGGTCGATGCAGAAGTCGTCGGCGCGGATGTCCGCGAAGCGTGCCGTCGCCCCCGCCTCCAGGATCGCGTTCAACGTCGCGACGAAGGTGAACGGCGAGGTGATGACCTCGTCACCCGGCTGGAGGTCGAGCGCCTGGATGGACGCGACGAGGGCGGTCGTGCCGTTGTTCACAGCGACCGCGTGCGGCACGCCAGCCACGGCGGCGAAGGCGTCCTCGAACCGCTTGACCATCGGGCCCTGAGCGATGACGCCGGACCGGAGCACCTCGAGTACCAGCGCTTCGGCGTCACGGACGTCTACGACGGTGATGGGAATCATGCAGCAGACTTTCGCTTTCGGAGGCGATGGGATACGTCCGGTAGAGTGACTGTTCGTCCCCGGCCCGACGCGGACCACACGTTACCTGCAGGGGACACCACCTCCCGACGTAGGTGTGCCTAGGGTCCGCGAGACGCGCGGGGGACGCGTGGAAGACACCGACGGCAAGGGCACCAAGGGCGAGGTAGTGGCGAACAGAATCCACCCGACGGCGATCGTCGCCGACGGCGTCGTCCTCGGTGACGACAACATCATCGGCCCGTACACCGTCATCGCCGGTCCCTGCCGGATCGGCGACGGGAACTACATCGGGCCGCACGTGAGCATCGGCGGGCCGCCGGAGTACCTCGGCAGCCCCCACCTGGCCGGCTGGGACGGCGAGCAGTCCGACGGCCCCGGCGTGGTGATCGGCGACAACAACCGCATCCGCGAGTTCGTCACGGTCAACCAGGGCGTGCACGAGGCCACGGCGCTGGGTTCCGGCAACTACCTGATGGGCCGCGCGCACCTGGGCCACGACGTGGTCGTGGACGACGGCGCGGTCATCAGCTCCGCCGTGCAGCTCGCCGGCCACTGCCGCGTCTGGTCGTTCGCCAACATCGGCATCGGCACCGTCGTGCACCAGCGCACGGCGATCGGGCCGGGCGCGATGGTCGGCATGGGCTCGGCCGTGCGCAAGGAGGTGGGCGCGTTCACCATCGCGGTGGGCAACCCCGCGCGCGTCACCGGCCTCAACACGATCGGCCTCAACCGGCGCGGCTGCGACGACGACCTGGTGGAGGCGCTGTCGCCGTTCCTGAAGGGCAAGGGCGAGCTGCCGGCGGGCGACGGCCTGCCCGACGAGGTCGGCCGACTGCTCCGGGCCTGGTCGGCCCGCGCGAACGCCGAGCACTGAACCGGTACGGACCCAGGCCGCACGGCCGACCGCAGGACGACAACGACCAGATCGGGAGAGAACTCCATGGCGCTCAACGACAGACTCCGGGACACCTTCGTCGAGGCGCTCGGCCTCGACGGCGACGTGGACGTCGAGAACCTGAAGTACCGTGAGATCGACCAGTGGGACTCGGTCGGCCACATGGCGCTGGTCGCGGCCATCGAGGACGAGTTCGACGTGCAGTTCGACACCGACCAGGTCATCGACATGAGCAGCTTCAAGGTGGCCGCGGACATGCTGCGCGGCATGGGCGTCGAGGACTGAGCACCCACTCCGCCGGCGCTAACAGGACTGACAGAGCAGTGACACATCTCAGTGACCGGGTCGTCGTCGTCACCGGGGGCACCCGGGGCATCGGTCTCGCCACCGCCGAAGCGCTCGCCGCGGCGGGCGCCACCGTCGTGCTCACCGGCCGTGACCGCGAGGTCGCGGAGCAACGCGCGGCGGAGGTCGCCGAGCACACCGGCGCGGTGGTGCGCGGCGTGCCGCTCGACGTCACCGACTCCGCCGCCGTGCGCGACGCGTTCAAGGCCGTCGCCAAGGAGCACGGCCGCGTCGACGGCCTCGTGGCCAACGCCGGTGTCATGGAGGGCGCGCTCGTCGGCATGATCGGCGACGACCACGTGCAGCGGCTCCTGAGCACGAACGTCGCGGGCACCGTGACGACCGTCCAGGCCGCGGCGCGGGCCATGATGCGCAAGAAGCGCGGCTCGATCGTCGTGCTCGCCTCGATCGTCGGCGAGAACGGCAACGCGGGCCAGACGGTGTACGCCGCGACCAAGGCCGCCGTGGCCTCGATCGCCAAGTCCACCGCCAAGGAGCTGGGCCGGTACGGCATCCGCGTCAACGCGGTCGCGCCCGGCGTGATCAAGACCGAGCTGACCGCGTCGCAGTCCGAGGAGACGCTGGAGCGGGTCGTCCGGGACACCTCCCTCGGCCGCCTCGGCGAGGCCGCCGAGGTCGCGTCGGTGATCGCGTTCCTGCTGGGCGACGGGTCGTCGTTCGTCACCGGGCAGGTGCTCGGGGTCGACGGGGGGCTCGTGCTGTGAGCCTGCTTGGAGCGGGTGCGCGAGTGGTCGACGCGGCCGGCGGCGGCGAGCTGTCCGGCGCCGCGCTGACCGACCGGGTGGCCGGCCTGGCCGCGGCACTGGCGCCGCTGCCTCCCGGCGTGCTCTTCGCGCGCACCGCGGTCGACGTGCCCAGCGTGCTGCGGTACCTGGCGGCGTTCGAGGCCGGGCGCGCGGTGGCCCTGCTGGACGAGGGCCAGGACCGGGACGTGCTGCTGGAGCTGGTCGCCCGGTTCCGCCCCGCCGCCGTGCTCGGCGCCGACGCGGACGCCGCCGCCCCGGACGGCTACCGCGCGGACGCCCTGGCGGCCGACGGCGGCCCGGTGTGGGTCCGCGAGGACCCGGAGGGCGTCGTCCCCCACCCCGACCTGGCCGTGCTGCTGCCGACCAGCGGGTCCACCGGCAACCCCAAGTTCGTCCGGCTGTCCCGGCACGCCGTGCTGGCCAACGCCGAGGCGATCGCGCGGGTCCTGGGCATCGACGCCACCGAGGTCGCGCCCACCAGCCTGCCCCTGCACTACAGCTACGGCATGTCGGTGCTCAACAGCCACCTGGTGCGCGGCGCGACCGTCGTGGTCGAGCCCACCGGGGTGATGAGCCGCGCGTTCTGGCAGGCCGTGGAGGAGCACAAGATCACGTCGCTGGCGGGCGTCCCGTACCACTACGAGATGCTCAAGCGGCTGCGGTTCGACCCGGCCAGGTACCCGTCGCTGCGCACCATCACGCAGGCGGGCGGCCGGCTGCGCGACGACCTCGTGGTCGACTTCAACGACCGGATGACCGCCGTCGGCGGCCGCATGTTCGTCATGTACGGCCAGACCGAGGCCGCGCCCCGGATGGCCACCGTGCCCGCCGAGCGGCTGGCGGAGAAGATCGGCTCCGCCGGGCCCGCGCTGCCCGGCGGCGAGTTCCGCGTCCGCCGCGACGACGGCGTGGAGACGACCGAGCCGGACGTGGTGGGCGAGGTCGTCTACCGCGGGCCGAACGTGATGATGGGCTACGCCGAGTCCGAGGCCGAACTCGCGCTCGGCGACGTGGTCGGTGGCGTGCTGGAGACCGGCGACCTCGGCCGGCTGGACGCGGAGGGCTACCTCTACCTCACCGGCCGGCTCAAGCGCATCGGCAAGGTCTTCGGCAACCGGGTCAACCTGGACGACCTGGAGCGGATGGTGGTCGACGCCGGTCTCGGCGTCGGCGCGGTCGCCGCGGTGCCCGCGGGCGACAAGGTGGTGCTGTGGCTGGAGGGTGCCGACGCGGAGCGCCGCAAGGCGGTCGCCCGTGCCCTCTCCGAGCGGCTGCACCTGCACGTGACCGGGTTCGACGTGCGGGAGACCGACGACCTGCCGCTGCTGCCCAGCGGCAAGGTCGACTACCGCGCACTGGAGGGACGGGCGTGACCAGCACTGTGGACGGCGTGTTCGGGTTGAGCCAGTCCGAGCGCGAGGCGGCGCTGCTGCCCGCGTTGACCGAGCTGACCGAGCACCACCGGAGCACCTGCGAGCCGTACGACCGCATCCTGACCTCGCTCGGCACGCCGCGGTCGTTCGACGCCGTGGCCGACCTGCCGTGGCTGCCGGTCCGGATGTTCAAGCACCACGTGCTCAAGTCCGTGCCCGACGACGAGGTGTTCAAGGTGCTGACCTCGTCCGGCACGACCGGCGCCGAGGTGTCCCGCATCTACCTCGACCGGGAGGCGGCCGGCGACCAGCCCCGCTACCTCGGCCGGACGTTGCGGGCCGTGCTGGGCGACCAGCGGCTGCCCATGCTCATGGTCGACAGCGTCGGCATCATCAAGAACCGGCGCTCGTTCTCGGCGCGCGGGGCGGGCGTGCTCGGCATGGCCAACTTCGGCCGCAAGCACGTCTACGCGCTGGACGAGGACGACCGGCCGGACGTCGAGGCGATCAAGGGCTTCCTGGCCCGGCACGGCGACGAGCCGTTCCTGATCTTCGGCTTCACGTTCATGGTGTGGCAGTACCTCTACGAGGTGGCCCGCGAGCACCGGCTGGACCTGTCGAACGGCATCCTCATCCACTCCGGCGGCTGGAAGAAGCTGATCGACCGCGCGGTGGACAACGCCGAGTTCCGCCGCCGGTTCGCCGCCGACACCGGCCTCACGAAGATCCACAACTACTACGGCATGGTCGAGCAGCTGGGCACCGTGTTCGTCGAGGGGCCGTCCGGCAACTCGCTGTACTGCCCGGACTTCGCCGACGTGGTCATCCGCGACCCGGAGACGTGGGCCGAGCAGCCCGTCGGCGTGCCGGGCGTCATCGAGGTCGTGAGCACCGTCCCGCGCTCCTACCCGGGCCACGTGCTGCTGACCGAGGACCTGGGCGTCGTGCACGGCGTCGACGACGGCGACTGGCCCGGCAAGCGGTTCTCCGTGCTGGGCCGGCTGCCCAGGGCCGAGGCCCGCGGGTGCTCGGACACGTTCAGCGGAGGTGCGGCGGCGTGAAGGTCGAACAGCGGTTCCCGGCCGGGCCGGACATCACCGTCGAGGACCTGCTCGCCGAGGTGGCGCGGGAACCCGAGGGCGGCCGGCTGGCCGTCGGCGACGAGCGCGTGGTCGAGTTCCTGGTGAAGTTCGCCCGCAAGCTGCTCGCGCCGGCCACCGCGCGGCGGTTCCCGGAGCTGGCGTCGCTCGGGTTCTTCCTGCGCCGCGGCGAGATCGCCAAGGCGCTGGCGACCCTGAGCACCCCGGACGGCGTGTTGCGCTTCCCGCGCGGGCTGGTGTTCCACGTGCCGCCGGCGAACGTGGACACGATCTTCGTCTACTCGTGGGCGCTGTCGGCGCTGGCGGGCAACCCGAACGTGGTCCGGATCTCGCCGCGCTCGGCGGGCGCCGCCGCGGCCGTCATCGAGGCCATGAACGACGCGCTCGCCGAGGCGGACCCGATCGTGGCCCGCACCCAGCGCATGATCACCTACGGCCGGGACGACGCGGTGACGGCGGCGCTGTCGCGCGCGTGCGAGCTGCGGGTCGTCTGGGGCGGCGACCGTTCCGTGACCGAGGTGCGCAAGCACCCGCTCGCCGCGCACGCCCGCGACCTGACGTTCCCCGACCGGGCGTCGTTCGCGGCGATCTCGGTGGCCGGGTGGGAGTCCGCCTCCGCCGAGCGCCGCCGTGAGGCCGCGGTCGGCTTCTACAACGACTCGTACTGGTTCGACCAGGCCGCGTGCGCCTCGCCGCGCACCCTGCTCTGGGTCGGCGACGCCGAGCGCGCCGAGGCGGCGCGCGAGGAGTTCCGGGACCTGCTGGCCGAGGTCGTGGCGGCGAAGCGGTTCGTCGTCGAGCCCGCGATGGCCGTGCAGAAGCGCGTCTCCGCCTACGGCGTGGCCGCCGAGGGGCACGCGACGCGCATCCGGTTCTCCGGCAACGCGGTGGCCACGCTGGAGCTGGGCTCGGGCGCCGACCTGCCGCGCGAGTGGCTGGGAGTGGGCACGTTCCCGCAGCTCACGCTGCCGTCGTTGGCCGAGTTCGGCCGGTTCGTGCAGCGCAAGGACCAGACGTTGAGCGTGTTCGGGTTCTCCCGGGACGAGGTGCTGGACTTCGTCCGCGGCCTCGGCGGGCGCGGCATCGACCGGGTCGTCCCGTTCGGCAAGGCGCTCGACTTCGCGGCGGTCTGGGACGGCTACGACCTCCTGGCCGAGTTCAGCAGGCTCACGACGGTGATCGCGTGAGCCGCGGCACCGAGACCACCACCGGAGAACCGATCATGAGCGAGTCCGCAGTCGACGCGGTCGTCGAGGAGAAGCCGGCCCGCACCCGCAAGCAGGTGGTCATCGCCTGGGCGCGGCGGCTGCTGGTGGTCCTGGTGCTGGCCGGCGCGGTGTACCAGCTGACCGGGCAGTGGGACGAGGTGTCCGCGGCGCTGCTGTCGCTGCCGTGGCAGTCGGTCGCGCTGTCGATGGTCGCCGTGTTCGCGGGCCTGTTCCTCGGGTCGGTGGTGTGGAAGATCGTGCTGTCCGACCTGGGCGCGCCGGTGACCTACGCGGACGCGGCCAAGTTCTACCTGGTCGGCGGCCTGGGCAAGTACATCCCGGGCGCGGTGTGGGCCGTGCTGCTGTCGATGGAGCTGGCGAAGCAGGCGGGCGTGAACCGCGCCCGGTCGTTCACCGCCGGGCTCGTGGCCACCGGCATGGGCGTCGTGGCGTCGCTCATCACGGGCCTCGCCGCGCTGCCCGTCCTGCTGGGAGGCGGGGAGTCGCGCCAGCTGCTGTGGCTGTTCTCGCTGCTGCTCATCGGCTTGGTCTTCCTGCACCCCAAGCTGCTGACGTGGCTGGTCAACCTGGTGCTCCGGGTGCTGCGCAAGCAGCCGCTGGAGCGCCGGTTCACCGGCAAGGAGGTGCTGAAGGCCACGGGTGTCGCGGTGGCCATCTACGTCCTCTACGGCGTGCACCTGTGGCTCCTGGTCAACGCCCTGGGCTCGCCGAGCATCGGCACGCTGGTGCTGTCCGCGGGCACGATGGGCATCTCGATGACGGCCGGCCTGGTCGCCTTCTTCCTGCCGTCCGGCATCGGCGCCCGGGAGCTCGTCATCACGGGCGCCATCGCGACCGTGCTGCCGACGCCCCAGGCGGTGGCGCTGGCCCTGGTGTCCCGGCTGATGTTCACGGTCGCCGACCTGATCTCCGCCGGTGTCGCCGCGCTGGTGGCGCAGCTCCAGCGCAAGCGCGCGGCCAAGGCGGCCTGACCAGCGGTTCTTCCCACCGTTCACGCGGCCTCGTTACTGTCTCGGCGTGCGCATTGGGATTGTGATCTTGCCCGAGGACCGCTGGTGGGCCGCCGAACCGAAGTGGCGGGGCGCCGAGGAGCTGGGCTTCCACCACGCGTGGACCTACGACCACCTGGGCTGGCGGACGCTCGTCGACGGACCGTGGTTCTCGGCGATCCCGACCCTCACCGCCGCGGCGGCCGTCACGTCCACGATCCGCCTCGGCACGTACGTGGCGTCGCCGAACTTCCGGCACCCGGTGCCGTTCGCCCGTGAGCTGACGACCCTCGACGACATCTCGGACGGCCGCCTCACCGTCGGCCTCGGCGCGGGCGGCGCGGGCTACGACACGGTGGTCATGGGCGGCGAGCCGTCCCGCAAGCGCACCGAGCGGTTCGGCGAGTTCGTGGAACTGCTCGACCGGCTGCTGACGGCCGACCGCACCACCTACCGGGGCGAGCACTACGCGGCGGTCGAGGCCCGCAGCGCGCCCGGCTGCGTGCAGCGGCCCAGGGTGCCGTTCGTCGTCGCCGCCAACGGCCCCAAGGCCATGCGGACCGCCGTCCGCTACGGCACCGGCTGGGTCACCACGGGCCCGGAGACCGACGACCACGCAACGTGGTGGCGAGGGGTGGCCGAGATCGCCGAGCGGATGGACGCGGAGCTGGCCGCCATCGAGCGGGCGCCGAGCACCCTCGACCGGCACCTCAACCTCGACTCGTCGCCGGTCTACTCGCTGACCAGCGTCGAGCACTTCCGCGACGCCGTGGGCCGGGCCCGTGAGCTGGGCTTCACCGACGCGGTGACGCACTGGCCGCGGGCCGAGGGCGTCTACGCGGGCCGGGAGACCGTGCTGGAGCAGGTGGCGTCCGACGTGCTGCCGGAGTTCGCGCCCCACCGGTAGCCGCCCCGACCGCCCGCGACGACCCGGGACCGCCGACGCGCCGGCGGGCTAGCCGCGGACGGGCTCGCCCGGCTCCGGCACCAGCTTGTAGACGATCGCGTCCTCGTTCTCGTAGACCTTCTCCAGGAACGGCTTGCCGTTCAGGTCGCG
The DNA here is from genome assembly GCF_052936025.1 of Saccharothrix hoggarensis. The sequence continues at coordinate 152,751 of NZ_CP193624.1, forward strand.
CAGGCCGGGGGCGCGTTCCATCCACCCGCGGACGAAACCGCGGCCGACGATCGCGTACCGCACGTTCAGCCGCTTCACCGCCGCGCGCACGGCCGGGTTCTCGTCGTACTCGTTGAACCGGCCCTGCAGCAGCGCGATGTCGGGCGACTCCGCCGAGCCGTCGTAGTGGCCCGCGATCGGGCGCACGCCGGCGATGGCGTACATCCACAGCGTGCCGTCGTTGCGGTCGTTCATGACCCGCTCGCCGGGCTGGACCAGCTTGCCCAGCTCGGTCATCGCCAGCAGCTCGTTGCGGCTCACCACGGCGTCGTGGTCGTTCTGCCCCACCCCGTTGCCGTAGCCGCGGGCCACCTGGGCGGTGTTCAGGTTGACGTACAGACCACCGCTGAGCAGCACGAACGCCAGGACCACCACGCCTGCGGACAGCACCGGGACGGTCGCGCCGCCGCGGCCGCGCAGCACCGTGCCCGCGAGGCCCTTCAGCCAGTCGTGCGCCAGCGCCAGGCCGTGGCCCGCCACCACGCACAGCGGCACGCAGACCAGGGCGATCAGCCGGAACTGGTCGTTCCACCAGGGGCTCGTCACCCGCGCCACCCACGGCTGGGCGAACGACGCGGTCAGCACCCACACCACGCCGAACAGCGCCGCCGACCCGAGCAGCCAGCGCAGCGCGCCCAGCCGGTTCCAGAACGCCAGGCCGATCCACAGCGGGACCGCCAGCCAGTACTGGGGCCGGTCGATGACGTGCTGGAACGTGAGCGCCGCGCCCAGCGACTGGCTGACCGGGAACGTGGACGGCCAGTCGACGGTGGCGATGGTGCCCGAGACGCTCGCCGCGCCCAGCAGGTGCGGCAGCGTCACCAGGACGGCCGCCACGGCGGGCGCCAGGCACAGCAGGACGTCGCGCAGGATCGTGCGCGGTTGGCCCCACCAGCGCTGGACCAGCAGCGGGATGACGAACAGGACGCCGCCGAACAGGTTGCTGGAGTGCACGGCGAGCATGCCGACCGCGACACCGGCGAACACCACGCCCGTGTCGACGCGCGGCCGCTTCAGGTAGCCGTCCAGCACCACGGCGAGCACCGGCATCAGCGCGATGCCGAGCGTGAACGTGAGCAGCGGGCCGCGCCACAGGTTGTCGTAGGTGGCGCTGGTCGCGGCGGCGGTGACCAGGGCGGTGAAGCCCGCGGTGACCGCGCGGCCGTTGAAGTGGCGGACCATCGCGGCCAGCTGGAACGCCAGCAGGCCGGGCAGGAGCGCCATGTGCGCGTTGATGACGGCCGGGATGGTGGCCCCGGTCAGCTTGAACACCAGCGTGCCGACCAGGTGGTACGCGTTCGGGTAGAACACCCCGTTGGAGATGTCGTACCAGTTGACCTTGCCGGTGCCGTACAGCCCGCCCTCGCCGGTCTCGGCGATGTAGCGGATGCCGTTCGCGTGGTAGCCCGCGTCCCAGTCCTGCGGCACGGCGTTGAGGTTGCCCTCCATCGCGGCCAGCAGGACCCCGATGCCGATCCCGGCCGCGGCCAGGACGGTCAGCACCACGCCGAGCTGCGCGCGCGGCGTCCACGGGGACGGCTCGCGCTCCGCGGGCCCGCGGCGGCGCACGGTCAGCCACCGCGCCAGCCCGAACACCGCGATCACCACGACGCTGCTGAGCAGGAACGTCGGCACGGTGAACTGGATGCCGACCTTCCACAGCCACGGTCCGGCCAGGCCCGCGATGAGGTACGTGAACACGGGGGCGGTGGCCACGAGCGTCCAGCCGCGCAGGCCCACTGCCAGTGCCGCCAGGCCACCGGGCAGGAACAGGACGGCGAGGTACACGGCGATCGTGCCCGCGGTGAGGAGCGAGCTGGCTTCCGTCGGCACAGGTTCACCCAATGAGGTTTGAAGAGTGAGGTGCGGATTCCCCCGCGTGTTAGCGCGAAGGCTATACGGCGGCTGTGCTACGACTGCGCGACCCTGGCGTTTCCGGGCCGGTGGGAACACCGGCGCCGATCACCGCGCGGCCGCCGGGAGGGGGAGTGCGGTTTGCCCCGGCCTGCCCCGGTACCCTCAATCGCTGTGAGCTTCGCAGGGTATGACCTGATCGTCGTCGGTTCCGGGTTCTACGGCCTGACGGTCGCCGAGCGCGCCGCCAGCCAATTGGACAAGCGCGTGCTGGTGCTCGAACGCCGCGAGCACATCGGCGGCAACGCCTACTCGGAGGCGGAACCGGAGACGGGAATCGAGGTGCACCGCTACGGCGCGCACCTGTTCCACACCTCCAACCAGCGGGTCTGGGACTACGTCAACCAGTTCACCGAGTTCACCGGCTACCAGCACCGCGTGTTCGCGATGCACAACGGCCAGGCCTACCAGTTCCCGATGGGGCTCGGCCTGATCACGCAGTTCCTCGGCCGCTACCTGACGCCGGACGAGGCGCGGGCGTGGGTCGCCGAGCAGGCCTCCGAGATCGACTCCAAGGACGCCCAGAACCTGGAGGAGAAGGCGATCTCGCTGATCGGCCGCCCCCTCTACGAGGCGTTCGTGAAGCACTACACGGCCAAGCAGTGGCAGACCGACCCGAAGGAGCTGCCCGCGGCGGTCATCAGCCGCCTGCCGGTGCGCTACAACTTCGACAACCGGTACTTCAACGACACCTACGAGGGCCTGCCGGTCGACGGCTACACCGCGTGGCTGGAGAAGATGGCCGACCACCCGAACATCGAGGTCCGGCTCAACACCGACTTCTTCGACGTCCGGGCGGACATCCCCGAGGGCACGCCGATCGTCTACACCGGCCCCGTCGACCGCTACTTCGACTACTCCGAGGGCTGGCTGGGCTGGCGCACGCTCGACTTCGAGCGCGAGGTGCTGCCGACCGGCGACTTCCAGGGCACCTCGGTGATGAACTACAACGACGCGGACGTGCCGTTCACCCGCATCCACGAGTTCCGGCACTTCCACCCGGAGCGCGAGTACCCGGCCGACAAGACCGTCATCGTCCGCGAGTTCTCCCGCGCGGCCGAGAAGGACGACGAGCCGTACTACCCGATCAACACCGCCGAGGACCGCGCGAAGCTGGAGCGGTACCGCGAGCTGGCCAAGCGCGAGGCGGCGGAGCGCAACGTGCTGTTCGGCGGACGCCTCGGCACGTACAAGTACCTCGACATGCACATGGCGATCGGATCGGCGCTCACCGCGTTCGACAACAAGATCGCCCCGCACCTGACCGAGGGCTCGCCCTTGGACGGGACGCTGGACTGACCTTGACATCCTGACCCGGCCGTGCCGCGTCGCGTGCGGGATCCGCGCGACGCGGTATCGTCGGTCGCACCAGCCGCGCCACCTCGTCACGGTGGTCGGACACGCCCGCACTCGACCCGAGCCGTGACCTTGCCGCGGTTCGTCGGAGGAAAGTCAGTGACCGAGCAGAGCCACGCCGACTCGAAGCCCAAGACCACGAAGCCGGACAACAAGGTCAGCGATGTGGCGTCGGTCAGCGTTGCGGCGCGGGGCAAGGGCTTCGACCCGAAGCACGTGCTCCAGCGGGTGATCCTGCCCCGCGACGAGGACCCGCTGGACGTGCGCCCCCTCTACCTGGACGAGCCGGAGAACGTGCACACGCACGTGTCCTCCCGCCGCTCGGTGACCGTGCCCGCGTCGGCCAAGGTGTCCTTCGCCTCGTACTTCAACGCCTTCCCGGCCAGCTACTGGAAGCGCTGGACCGTCGTCGAGGAGGTCGTGCTGCGCCTGTCGGTGCGCGGCGCGGGCCGCATCGACGTCTACCGCTCCAAGCCCAACGGCGACCTCATCCACCTCAACGGCGAGCCGATCCGGTCCGCCAAGGCGTGGGTCGAGGTCGAGTTCCGGGTCAGCCTGAAGCCGTTCGAGGACGGCGGCTGGATCTGGTTCGACGTCTTCACCGACGACAGCACGCTGGAGATCGGCGAAGCGGCGTGGATGACCGACCAGGTCCTGCCGGAGCAGAAGGTCGCCATCGGCATGACGACCATGCGCCCGGTGGACGCGGTCATCGCGCTGCGCGCGCTGGGCGAGGACCCGACGGTCCTCGACGCCGTGCAGAAGGTGTTCGTCGCCGACCAGGGCGCGGTGAAGGTCCGCGACACGGAGGGCTACGCCGAGGCCGTCGCCCTCCTGGGTGACAAGCTGGAGATCATCGAGCAGGAGAACCTCGGCGGCTCGGGTGGCTTCACCCGCGGCCTGTACGAGGCGATCGAGCACACCGACGTCGCCCAGATCATGCTGATGGACGATGACATCCGGCTGGAGCCGGACGCGGTGCTGCGGTCGAACGCGTTCGCGCGGGCCGCGGCGCAGCCCGTCATCGTCGGCAGCCACATGCTGAACCTGCAGGCCAGGGCCCGGCTGCACAGCATGGGCGAGGTCGTCGACCTGGCCACGTGCTTCTGGCGGCCGGCGCCGGGCGCGCTGACCGACCACGACTTCGGCACCGAGTCGCTGCGCGAGACCGAGGAACTGCACGTCCGCATCAACTCCACCTACAACGGCTGGTGGATGTGCCTGTTCCCGCGTGAGGTCGTGCAGCGCACCGGCTACCCGCTGCCGCTGTTCATCAAGTGGGACGACGCCGAGTACTCGCTGCGGGCGCTGGAGAACGGCTACCCGACCGTGTCGCTGCCCGGCTCCGCCGTGTGGCACATGCCGTGGACGGACAAGAACGACGCCACGGACTGGCAGGCGTACTTCCACACCCGCAACCGCCTGGTCATGGCGGCGCTGCACAGCCCGTACGACATCCGCTCGACGCTGCTGAAGCAGGGCCTGAAGCTGTCGCTGCGGCACCTGCTGTCGATGGAGTACTCGACGGTGGCGGTCCAGCAGAAGGCCATCGAGGACTTCCTGGCGGGCCCGAGCAAGCTGTTCGACTCGCTGCGCACGGCGTTGCCGGAGATCCAGCAGCTCCGGAAGTCCTACAGCGACGCGCAGGTGCTGCCGTCGGCCCGCGAGTTCCCGCCGCCCACGTTCGACATGGTGCGGGCCGAGGCGATGCTGAAGCCGCCGGTCAACCCGGCGGTGATCGCGGCCAAGGCGTCGAAGGCGCTGCTGCACAACCTGCGCGCCCCCGAGGAGCACACCACGGAGCGCCCGCAGATCAACGTGCCGGCGACGAACGCCCGCTGGTTCCTGCTGGGCAACCTGGACAGCGCGACGGTGTCCAACGCCGACGGCAGCGGTGTCGCGTTCCGCAAGCGCGACCCGAAGGAGTTCCGCCAGCTGATGTCGCGCGCCGTGCGCAACTACCGGCGCCTCGGCCAGGAGTGGCCGCGGTTGAAGCGGATGTACCGCGACGCGATGCCGGAGCTGACGTCGGTCGAGTCGTGGCGCAAGGTGTTCGAGAACAGCTGACCGCCGGACGTGCCGTGAATCGGTGCGGTGTGACGCCTTCCGAGGTGTCGCCCGCACCGATTTCTTATTCGAAGTGCGCGGCGACGACGTGGCTGAAGTTCACCACGAACTCCTTGCCGTCGGCGGTCGTGACGGCCTGCGTGTGGCCGTTGCGCACGACCTGGATCAGCCGTGGCGCGAGGTCTTCGGCGGTGTCCGCGGACACCGTGATGGAAATGGGGTTGGGGTTCGCGGCCAGGTGCAGCACGAGGGCCGTCTTACGCGCTTCAGAAGTCATGCGACCAGCCCACCAGCAGGGGCGCGCAAGGGCAACGCCGGTTCGCCGTCAGCGATTCCGCGTGAAGCGAACCAGCGCCGGAGACCGTTCTCGGGAGAACGGTGTCCGGCGCTGTCGGAGTCGGGGGACTACTTGCGGAAGAACCGCTCGCGCTGCCCCTGCCGGACCAGCTTCAACCATTCCAGGAAGGCCTTCGGGTCGCGGCGGACGCCGATGAAGTACAAACCGAAGCGGAATGCCTCCAGCAGGCCCAGCTTGCGCATCCCGGGCTGGGACAGCAGGTAACCGCGGTTGCGGTAGGTGTAGTAGCGCTTGATCGCGTTCTCGGGGTCCTGCGCGTGGAACCGGCCGCCGAGCATGGGCTTGAACTCGTCCGAGCCGTCCGGGTGCAGGTAGGTCACCTTCAGCGAGGTGCCGAACGGCAGGCCCGTGCGCACCAGCCGCCGGTGGATCTCCACCTCGTCGCCGCGGAAGAACAGCCGGTAGTCCGGCACGCCGATGACGTCGACCGTGGACGCCTTGAACAGCGCGCCGTTGAACAGCGACGCGATGCCGGGCAGGAAGTCCACGCCGAGCTCGGACGCGTTCCGCTTCCACGTGAGGCCGCGGCGCAGCGGGAACGCGAGCTTGTCCGGCCGCTCGATGTTGGCCACCACCGGCGAGATGGCCGCCAGGCCGCGCCGGTTCGCCTCGGCGAGCAGCACCTCCAGCACGGTCTCGTCGGCCGGCCTGCCGTCGTCGTCGGCCAGCCACAGCCAGTCCGCGCCGAGCGACAACGCGTGCAGCATGCCCAGGGCGAAGCCGCCCGCGCCGCCGAGGTTGCGGTGCGACGCGAGGTAGGTCGTGGGCACGGGGCACTGCGCGACCAGGTCGTCCACCGGCTGGTCGGGGCCGTTGTCGACGACCACCAGGTGGTCCAGCGGCCGGCTCTGCGAGGCCAGCACCTTCAACGAGTCGGCCAGCAGCTCCCGTCGGTGCCGGGTCACCACGACCCCGACGACGGAGCCCTGCGGCAGTGCGCTCACCACGCTCACCTACTCGCCACCGTTCCCGCTCAGCACCCTGGACTGGCCGATCCGCTCCAACGTCTCCTGGCTGAGGTGCTCGAACGGGTCGCGGCCCTTGTAGCTCGTGACCACCTCGCGCAGCGAGCCCTGCATCTTGACCTGGCCCTCGTCCATCCAGATGGCGGTGCTGCACAGCTCCACCAGGAAGTCGTCCGAGTGCGAGGCGAACACCAGGATGCCCGACCGCTTGACCAGGTCGTTCAGCCGGTCGCGCGCCTTCTCCAGGAACGCCGCGTCGACCGCGCCGATGCCCTCGTCCAGGAGCAGGATCTCCGGGTCGATCGACGTCACCACGCCCAGCGCCAGCCGCACCCGCATACCCGTCGAGTACGTCCGCAGCGGCATGGACAGGTAGTCGCCCAGCTCGGTGAACTCGGCGATGTCGTCGACCCGCTTCTCCATCTCCTTGCGGCTCATGCCGAGGAACAGGCCGCGGACCATGATGTTCTCGTACCCGGAGATCTCCGGGTCCATGCCGACGCCGAGGTCGAACACGGGCGCGACCTTGCCGACGATGCGCGAGCTGCCCCGCGTGGGCTCGTAGATGCCCGCGAGCAGCCGCAGCAGCGTGGACTTGCCGGCGCCGTTGTGCCCGACGAGGCCGACCCGGTCACCGTGCTTCAGCGAGATGGTGATGTCGTGCAGCGCTTCGATGATCGGGACGCGGCCCTCCGAGCCGATCTTGCCCCCGACCTTGCCCAGGGCGAGCTTCTTCAGCGATCTCGACTTGGCGTCGAAGATCGGGAAGTCGACCGAGGCGTTCCAGACATCGATGCTGACCATGTTTTTGCGGCCTCACTCAGACCCAGTAGGAGACGCGGGCACGGTAGTTGCGCATGGCGATCAGCGCCAGCGCCCACCCCACGACGGTGAACCCGCCGACGACGGCCCAGTGGTGCCACGACTGCGTGTGGCCGAGCAGGGGCGCGCGGACGATCTCCACGAAGTGGTAGAGCGGGTTCAGCTCGGCGATCAGCACGCGCCAGCCGGCGTCCTCGCCGCCACCGGTGACCTTCTTCAGCACGCCGACGTGCCAGACGATCGGCGTCATGAAGAAGATCAGGTTGATGAAGCTGTGCACGACCGGCGGGATGTCGCGGAACCGGGTGCTGATGATGCCGAACAGCAGCGCCACCCACACGGCGTTCACGATGACCAGCAGGAACGCCGGGATCGCCAGGAGCACGGTCCACGACAGGCCGGGGTGGCCGACGACGTCGCCCGCCATCGTGTACGGCTCCGTGAGCGCCGGGAAGAAGATGGCGAGCACGATGAAGTAGACGACCAGGTTGTGCGCGAAGAACAGCACCTGGCGCCACACCATGCGCAGCACGTGCACGGTCACCGGCGCGGGGAGGTGCTTGATCAGCCCCTCGTTGGCGATGAACACGTCCGCGCCCTCGGTCACCACGCCGAGGATGAAGTTCCAGATGATGAAGCCGGCCGTCACGTACGGCAGGAACGTGGCCAGCTCCTGGCCGAAGAGCTGCGAGTACAGCAGGCCGAGCGCGAGTGCCGTGGTGCCCATCGAGATGGTGATCCACAGCGGGCCGATGACCGAACGGCGGTAGCGCTGCTTGATGTCCTGCCAGCCCAGGTGCCCCCACAGTTCGCGCTGGTGCCACGCGTCGCGCACGTCGGCGAACGCACGGGCGAACGTGCGCGAGTTGGGTGCCAGGGGAGCCGCTGGTCCGTCGGCGGTACTGATGGGGTGCACGAGGGTTGAGACTACCGGCGACCCGGTGGGGCCCACGCCGCCGGGCCGTCACGGTGTGGTCACCACGCTCGCCGGGCGCCCGGTGCGTCGGCCGCGCCGATGATCACCTGTTCGTAGTCGGATGAGCACGTTCGGTAGTCGGCTGTGTCCGCACGGTCGTCGCGGTGCCCCGTCCGGGCAGGTGGGCGCGCTCGAACCGCGCGCCCCGCGCCCACGACCGCCCGCCGCCCGCGAGGACGGCTAGAGGTACTGCCCCGTGCCGCGGACGTGCGGCGTCTCACCGCTGTCGCCGGTGCCGGCGGGCAGGGCCCGGCCGCGCATCTGCTCCAGCTGCACGCGGGCCGCCATCTGCTGCGCGAACAGCGCCGTCTGGATGCCGTGGAACAGGCCCTCCAACCAGCCGACCAGCTGCGCCTGGGCGATCCGCAGCTCCGCGTCGGAGGGGGTGCCCTCCTCGGTGAACGGCAGCGACAGGCGCTCCAGCTCGTCGCGCAGCTCCGGCGCCAGGCCGTCCTCCAGCTCGTCGATGGACCGCTTGTGGATCTCCTTGAGCCGGTTGCGGCTCGCCTCGTCCAGGGGCGCCGCCCGGACCTCCTCCAGCAGCTGCTTGATCATCGTGCCGATGCGCATGACCTTCGCCGGCTGCTCGACCAGGTCGGTCACGTCCTGACCGCTCCCGCCGTCACCGGACGGGAGGCTGGCCGCGCCGACCGGCCGGCCGTCGGGGCCCACCACGACCACTTGCCGCTCGTTCTCCACCTGATCACCTCGGGCTGGCTCGCTCATGCCCCCATCCTGGCCCGATCGGGTGGCCGACGCCGAACCGGGTCGCGGATCGGGGCACGAACCGGCGGCCCCTGACTGTCGCTCGTGCCGACATCCTCCGTACGGTGTGCGGCATGGCGTTCGACGTCGCCCGGGTCCGTGGGCTGTTCCCCGCGCTCGGCGACGGCTGGGTTCACCTGGACGCTCCCGAGGGGATGCAAGTACCCGAACAGGTGGCCACGGCCGTCTCCACCGCGCTGCGCGCACCCGTCTCCGGGCCGGGTGGCATATTTCCCGCTTCGCAACGCGCCGAGGCCATCGTCGACGCGGCCCGGCGGGCCGTCGCCGACCTGGTCGGCGCCGATCCGGCCGGCGTCGTGCTCGGGCCGAGCTCGGCCGTGCTGCTGCAACGGCTCGCCGAGGCGGTGTCCGACGGCTGGTTCCTCGGCGACGAGGTCGTGGTGTCCCGGCTCGACCACCCGGCGAACATCGCGCCGTGGCAGCGCGCCGCGCAGCGCACCGGCAGCGTCGTCCGCTGGGCCGAGGTGGACATCGAGACGTGCGAGCTGCCCGCCTGGCAGTACGACGACCTCATCACGCCGAAGTGCAAGCTGGTCGCGGTGACGGCCGCGTCCGGTTCCGTCGGCACCCGGCCGGACCTGCGCAAGATCGCCGAGGCCGCCCGCCGCACGGACGCGCTGGTCGTCGTGGACGCCTCCGCCGCCGCGCCGTTCGTGCCGCTCGACATCACGTCGATGGACGCCGACGTGGTCGCGGTGTCGGCGAACACGTGGGGCGGCCCGCCCGTGGGCGCGCTGGTGTTCCGCGACCCGTCGATGCTGGACCTGCTGCCGTCGGTGGCGGTGGAGCCCGGCGCGCGCGGCCCGGAGCGGCTGGAACTGGGCCCGCACGCCTACCCGCTGCTGGCCGGCCTGGTCGCGTCGGTGGAGTACCTGGCCGGGCTGGACGACGCCGCCGTGGGGCCGCGCCGCGAGCGGGTGCTCACGTCGTTGAGCTCCGTGAAGGCCTACCAAGCCGGACTTCTCGCTAATCTCATCAACGAACTGCGATCGCTCCGTCACGTCATGGTGATCGGCGACGCCATGCGGCGGGTGCCCGCGCTGGCGTTCACGGTGGCCGGCGTGAAGGCGACCGACGGCGTGGAGCACCTGTCCGAGCGCGGCGTGTGCGCGTTCGCCGACTCGGGGCAGCACGGCGTGTTCTCGGTGCTGGGGGTGGGCGAGGTCGGCGGGGCGATCCGCGTCGGCCTGGCGCACTACACGAACGCGGTGGAAGTGGACGAGCTCGTGCGGGCGGTCGCCGAGCTGGGTTGAGGTGAGCTGGGCCGAACCGAGGGCTGAGCCGACTGGGGGCTGGGTGGACGACCTGCTGTCTCGGGAGCTCGCCGACCTCGCCGCGCTGCACCGCCTCGCGCCGCTGATGTCGGAGTACCTGCCCAACACGGCGCACGAGCTGCGCCCGGCCGCGCTGGCGGCCGTCGTGGACGAGGTGCTGCTCGGCTCGCGGACGGTGCTGGTGGAGTGCGGGTGCGGCGCGTCGTCGGTGGTGCTGGCCCGGCTGCTCGCCCGGCGCGGGTTCGGCCACCTGCTGTCCGTCGAGCACGACGAGCGGACGGCCGCGTTCGTGGCCAGCCAGTTGCGCCGGGAGGGCCTGGGCCACGTGGCGCGGGTCGTGCACGCCCCGCTGACCCCGCACCCGGCGGCGCTCGGCAACGGGCAGTGGTACCACCCGGAGCTGGTGCACGACGAGGTGTCGGTGTTCGTGGAGCGGTACGGCCTGGTCGACCTGCTGCTGGTGGACGGACCCCTGCTCGGCGACGCGCGCTACCCGGCGCTCCCGGTGCTCCGCGGCGTGCTGGCGCCGGGCGCGGCGGTCCTCGTGGACGACGCGGAGCGCCCCGGCGAGCAGACCGTGCTGGTGCGGTGGGCCGAGGAGTTCTCGCTGCGGTTCAAAACCACACCCCGTACCTTCCTCGCCACCGCCAACGCCCTGGGCTAACCCGCCGCCGCGAGCCCCCGGGCCACTCCCGCCCCCGCGAGCCCTCGGTCAACTCCCGCCCTCGCGAGCCCTCCGGGCCAACGCGCGCCGCCGCGAGGCCGCGTCGGTCGTTCGCGCCTCATTTCGTGGCGATCACGCTTTTCGATCGTCACGAAATCAGTCGCGAGCGGCCGACTTCCAGGCGGCCGAGCCCGCCGTCTGCGGAGCAGCGGCCATCAAACCCAGCACCAGCTTCCCGAACACCTCGCCGCCCTCCAGCGCGCGGTGGGCGTCGGCGGCCCGTTCGATCGGCAGCACGTCGTGCACGACCGGCTTCACGCGCCCGTCGGCGATCATCGGCCACAGGTGTTCCCGCACCTCGGCGACGATCCGCCCCTTGCCGTGCGGCCCGTCCACCGGCCGCGACCGCAGCCCCGTCCCGGTCACGCTCGCCCGCTTGGCCAGCAGCTTGCCGATGTTCAGCTCGCCCTTCACCCCGCCCTGGAGGCCGATCACGACCAGCCGCCCGTCCGGCGCGAGCACGTCCACGTTGCGGCCGAGGTAGGCCGCGCCCATGTTGTCCAGCACCACGTCCGCCCGCCCGACCTCGGCGACGAAGTCCTGCTCGCGGTAGTTCACCAGCACGTCCGCGCCGAGTTCGGCGCAGCGCGCCAACCGGTCGGCCGACCCCGCCGTCACGGCGACCCGCGCGCCGAGCGCCTTGGCGACCTGGATCGCGTGCGTGCCGATGCCGCCCGCGCCGCCGTGCACGAGGAACGTCTCCCCGCTCTTCAGACCCGCCAGCATCACGACGTTCGACCACACCGTGCACGCCACCTCGGGCAGCGACGCGGCCGTCACCAGGTCGACGCCGTCGGGCACCGGCAGCACCTGCGCGGCCGGCACGACGACCCGCTCCGCGTACCCGCCGCCCGCGAGCAGCGCGCACACCTCGTCACCGACCCGCAGGCCGGTGACGTCCGCGCCCACGGCGGCGACCGTGCCCGAGCACTCCAGGCCCAACACGTCCGACGCGCCCTTCGGCGGCGGGTAGTGGCCCTGCCGCTGGAGCAGGTCGGCCCGGTTCACCGCGGTCGCGGCCACGTCGAGCAGCACCTCGCCCGGTCCCGGTTCGGGGTCGGGGACCTCCGCCCACTCCAGCACGTCGGGTCCGCCGGGTTCACGAATGGTGATCGCGCGCATGGTCCGACCGTAATCCGGTCGCCAGGCGCGTGCTTGATCGCCACCATCGACGGATGGACCACTGGCCGTTGCGGAACCTGGTGCTGCGCACCCCGCGCCTCGAACTGCGCCCCGACGACGACGAGGGCCTGGCCGAACTCGCGGACCTGGCGCTCGACGGCGTCCACCCGCCCGACCGGATGCCGTTCGGCGTGGACTGGACCGACGCGCCGCGCGACCGGCTCGGCGTCAACACCCTGCAGTTCCACTGGGGCCAGCGGGCGGCGCTGTCGCCGCAGCGGTGGACCGTCAACTTCCTGGTGCGCCGCGACGGCCGCGTGATCGGCACGCAGGGGCTCGGCGCGGTGGACTTCCCGGTCCTGCGCGAGGTCTCCAGCGGGTCGTGGCTCGGGTTGCGCCACCAGGGTGGCGGACTGGGCACGGAGATGCGGGCCGCCGTGGTCATGTTCGCCTTCGACCACCTCGGCGCGGTGGCGGCGCGGTCGAGCGCGTTCAACGACAACCTCGCGTCGCACGCCGTGAGCCGCAAGCTCGGCTACCGGCCGGACGGCACGTTCCGGCAGGTCCGGCGGGGTGAGCCGGCCGAGCAGACGCGGCTGCTGGTGACCCCGGAGTGGTTCCGCCGACCCGACTGGACGCTCGAGGTGAGCGGTGTCACAGCCTGCTTGCCCATGCTCACAGGCCGAGAACCCGCCGACTGACGGATTGCGCTCGCCCCCGGGACTTGTGAGGGTTCGGCATCCGAGTGAAGGGGAAACTCGACCATGTCAGCTAGAACCGGGATCCGACGCGCGGCGATCCTCGCAGCGTCCGCATCCCTCGCGCTGGTCGCCGTTCCGGCCGTCAACGTCGCCTCCGCGGCGACCCTCGACGGCCCGAAACTGGCCAGGAACCTGACCAAGAACGTCACCCTGGAAGGGGTCAACCGCCACCTCATTGCCTTCCAGCGCATCGCCGACCGCAACAACGGCAACCGCGCCGCGGGCACGTCCGGCTACGACGCCAGCGTCGACTACGTCGCGGGCAAGCTGCGCGACGCCGGCTTCGAGGTGTCGACGCCGACGTTCACCTACCCGGTGCAGATCACCGACGCGGCGAGCGCGAAGGTCGGCACGACCACGTACGAGAACATCCCGCTGGAGTTCTCGCCGCAGACGCCCGTCGGCGGCGTCACCGGCCCGCTGCGCGTCGTCCCCGAGGACGCGACGCCGGGCTGCGAGGAGTCCGACTTCGCCGGGCAGGACTTCACCGGTGGGATCGCCCTGATCCGCCGCGGCGCGTGCACGTTCGACGTGAAGCACCGCAACGCGGCCGCCGCGGGCGCCGTCGCCGTGATCATCTCGAACAACCGCGAGGGCAAGCTGGAGGGCGTCACGCTCGGCTCGCCGGGCGTCGTCCCGACCGGCGGCGTGACCCAGGCGGACGGCACCGCGCTCGCCCAGCTCGGCGGCCAGGCCGTCACCGTGGACCTGCGCTACCACGTCGAAGAGCGCCCCTCGCGCAACGTCATCGCGCAGACCAGGACCGGTCGCACGAACAACGTCGTGATGGCGGGCGCCCACCTCGACAGCGTCGAGAACGGCGCGGGCATCAACGACAACGGCACCGGCTCGGCCGGCCTGCTGGAGACCGCGCTGAAGCTCGGCAGCTCGCCGAAGGTCAACAACGCGGTGCGGTTCGCCTGGTGGGGCGCCGAGGAGCTGGGCCTGGTCGGGTCGACCAAGTACGTGCAGGGGCTCACGTTCGAGCAGCAGCTCGACATCGCGATGTACCTGAACTTCGACATGATCGGCTCGCCGAACGCGGCGTACTTCGTCTACGACGGCGACGACTCCGACAAGGTCGACGCGGGCCCCGGCCCGTACGGCTCGGCCCAGATCGAGCAGGCGTTCGTCGAGTACCTGACGGTCGAGAAGGGCGTCCAGACCGAGGGCACCGACTTCTCCGGCCGCTCGGACTACGGCGAGTTCATCGCGCAGGGCATCCCCGCCGGTGGTCTGTTCACCGGCGCCGAGGGCATCAAGACCGAGGCCCAGGCGGCGAAGTGGGGCGGTACGGCGGGCGTCGCCTACGACCCCAACTACCACGGTCCCGGTGACACCCTGGGCAACATCGACCGGCTCGCCCTCGACCGCAACTCCGACGCGCTGGCGTGGGTGACCGCGTCGTACGCGGTGAGCACGGAGAGCGTGAACGGCGTCCCGTCGCGCGTCCAGCGCGCCGAGGCGCGTGCGGCGTCCCGCTCGCTGCACGTGGCGGAGCACCACACGCACGCCGAAGCGGCGTAACCGCGGCTGTTCCCGACCGGGGCCGGTCTCCTCACGGGGACCGGCCCCGGCCACGTCTCCACCCCTCGGCCGGTTAACGGGACGGCATCGTTTTGCCTCGTTCCGAGGATTCGTCGGTTACGTTTCCCCGCCACCATTCCGGCCCCAGGGGAAAAGATCATGAATTTGTCGGCGCGCCGTGCTGCGCGAAGATCCCTCGCCCTCGTCGCGGCTTTCGCGCTCACGGCGACGCTGTCGGCCACGGCGGTCGCCCAGGACGACCCCGAGGCCGTCGAGACCACCGGGACCACGGCGGTCACCACCACCGAGCAGGCTCCGGTGACCACGACCGAGGCCGCGCCCGTCGACGCGCAGCCGGTCGAGTCGTCCTCGGCGTCCTCCTCCTCGACGTCGTCGTCCGCCCCGGCCGCCGGGGAGGTCCGCCTGGACGTCTCGGCCACCGTCGAGCCCGGGCCGTACCTGGTGGGCACGCCGATCCCGGTCGAGGTGACCATCGCCAACACCGGCGCCGACGACGTCCCCGCGGTCAAGGCGGGGCAGTACACGCAGTCCGGCTCCGACTTCTACGTGCAGTCCTCCGAGTGGGGCGTGCTGTCCACGTGGCGCGGCGCCGGGGTCGACCTGGCGGCCGGCGACGAGCTCGTCGTCACCGTCCACGGCGTGGTGCAGCGCTGGAGCGGCTCCGTTCCGATGGCGTTGTTCTACGTCCAGGTGGCCACGGGGTGGGTGGACAGCTTCCTCCTGTCGATCCCGGTCCAGGACCCGCGCGCGGCGCTCGACACGTTCGCCGGTGTGGTCTACGGCGACCGCAACGCCAACGGGGCGCCGGACGCCGGTGAAGGGCTCGCGGGCGTCCAGGTGAAGCTGTCCGACTCCGGCACCGAGCTCGTCGCCGTGACCGACGGCGCGGGCCGCTTCCGCCTCGCGGACGTGCCGGCGCAGGTCTACCGGCTGGAGTTCGGCAACGTGCCGGACGGCTGGGTGATGGAGGGCGCGTACCGCGACATCACGGTGGACGGTCGCGGCTCCGCCTCGGACGTCGCGCTGAGGGGCGACCGCCCCATGACCGACCGGCTGTCCGCGGCCATGCGGTTCACGAAGGACGTCTACAACGTCGGCGACACGGCCGAGATCGAGGTGACGCTGACCAACCTCGGCGCCACGGACCTCACCGGCATCACGGCGGGCTGCGACCGCAGCGGCGGCGAGGGCCCGGAGCTGCGCGACGTCAACGTGGGCGACCTGGCGTGGGACGGGTCCGGCGTGACGGTGCCCGCCGGCGGGTCCACCACCGTCAAGATCACCGGCACCATCTCGGAGGAGGCCGCCGAGTACGGCGCGGTCGGCTACGGCTGCGACTTCGGCACCGGCGACGGCCCCGAGGGCCGCCCGAGCGCCCACGCCTTCGCGAGGGTTCCCGGTGAGCCCGGGGACGTGCGCATCCTCTTCTACCACGACCGCGACGGCGACCGGACCCGTGACGCCGACGAGCTGATCCCGGACCTGGCGGTCGGCCTGGAAGACGCGGTCACCGGCGTCCTCGTGGCCAAGGGCCGTACGGACGCGGAAGGGCGCGTGGCCTTCCCGAACATGCCCGCCGGCCCGTACGAGGTGCACGTCTACGGCCCGTGGCAGTTCGAGTTCGACGGTCCGCACGTCCTGTTCGCGGGCACCTGCCGCAACTGCCAGTCGGAGAGCTGGATGACGCTCGTGCCGGGCCCCGTCGTCCCCGACGAGACCGTGCCCCCGGCCGCACCCGGCGCACCGGCCGCCCCGCCGGCCGCCGGTTCACCCGCCGCCACCAACGGCGGTGGGCTCGCGGACACCGGCGCCGGCGTCCTGGGCCTGATCGCCCTCGGCGTCCTGGCCCTGGCGGGCGGTTTCGGAGCCCTCCTGGTGAGCCGCAGGCGCTCGGCCTGACGTGAGCGCGACGGGCGGTCCTCCACCGGGAGGGCCGTCCGTTCGCGTCCCCGCCGTCACGGACCCGCCGTCACGGACCCGCCGTCACGGACCCGCCGTCACGGGCCGGCCGTCACCACCGCCGGCGGACCGCCGCCTTCACGCCGGTCACCAGGCTCGCCGGCGGCACGTCGTCCGCCACGACCGCCCCGGCGGCGATCACGGCGTCACGCCCGATGGTGACGCCGGGCAGGATCGTGGCGCCCGCGCCGATCCACACGTTCTCCGCGACGTCGATGGGCCCACCGCTCAGCCACCCCCGCCGTTCCTCGGGGTCGACCGGGTGGCCGACCGTGATGAACGTGGCCTTCGGCCCGACCATCACGCGCTCGCCGAGCCGGATGCCGGCGTAGTCGAGGAACGTGCAGTTCTGGTTGATGAAAACGCGTTCCGCGAGGTCCAGGTTGAGCCCGTGGTCGGTGTAGAAGGGCGGGTAGATCGTGACCCGTTCCGGCAGCGGCCGGCCGAGGATCTGCTCGAACAGCGCCGCCTTGCCCGCTTCGTCGTCGAAGGGCAGGACGTTGAGGCGGGACGTCAGTTCGGTGACCCGCAGGACCCGCTCGGACATGGCCCGGAACTCGTCGCCGTGGACGCGCATGAGCCGGTCACCGGCCAAGTTCTCCTCCTCCGCTGTACGGTCGGCTCCGCCCGCCCGCCCCTCGGCGGCCAACGCGTCCCGCACCCAGTCGAAGAAAGTGGGGAGCCGGCTGTCGAGGCTGTAGCAGTCCCGCGCGGTGCCGAGCGCCAGTCCCGTCGCCCAGCCGAAGATGTCACGGCCTCGACCCGACACCCGACGGATGCGCGCACCGGCGCGTGCGCACCGACCGACCCCTCACGAAGCGAGCCCTGACCGACGTTCCCGCCGGTCAGGGCTGCTCGAAGCGGAAGCGGAGGGATTTGAACCCCCGGACGGTTGCCCGTCTCCCGCTTTCAAGGTGTCGGCAGCGACTGGCAGACCAGTTCACCGACGGTCTTCTCGCCGGTCACAGCTAGCACGCGAACTGTCATGACCTACCGCGAACGATCGTGAATGAGACTCCAGATGAGACTGAGTCAGTCCTATGTGGAGCGTCGCTCGTAGATCCAGCAGGTCAGGCATGAGTAGTTGATGCCAACTCAAGCCGTCCATCAGGATGACGAGTCCATGATGTCCCGGCCAAGTCGCGAAATGTCAGTTTTACGCCGTTGTCCGCGATCGACTGACCACACGCTTTTGCCATTTCCAGGGCAGTTCCGCCACTCACGCCGAAGAACGCTGGCTCATGCCCGGATTCGAGTAGCTTTTCGCGATTATGAACCGCACCCAGATTTTTCGAGACTTCTTCTCCAATCTTATCGCGCAAGCCCTCATAGCCGGGTGCGACTACCCCCGTGTTCGGCATGCTGTTGGGCAGGAGATGCGCGATCGGATCGAAGAGGAATACCCCTTCGATAATGTAATCGCGGCTGTCAGATAATCTGATCGGCTGTGGAATACTTGATTTGTAGCATACCTCGGCACGCACATCCCAGATGGGTGCGTTGCTGCTGTTGTAGATCGAGACCAGCCCGTTTTCGTCGGCGATGGCCCATATATTTTCTGCCTGCTTTCGTCGGTCTTGCTCCTGTCTTTCTTTGTCCGAATTTTCGAGGCGCGTCAGTTGTTCTGCTTGATACCTATTGGTCATGACGGTAGCCCATGCGGCCACTGACGCCACGATAAAAGCAATAACGGCCACAATGAACGTGCCAACGTCGGTCCACTTCGGTTCTTCGGCAGCGACAGCGATTAGGCTAGTCGAGATGTTACTCATAGAACTCCCGTCGATGACGCAGTGGACTAACAGGCTATCAGTGTGGATAGCTGACGATACATCTAGCGCTGCGCGGTCGAGCACATCGCGCAGGAAGTGGGCCAAGTCGGCCACTCGCCGAACGGACGCAACGGTGGAGTAGGCGAACATGTCTACACTGCTCGACCGAACTCGGCGTAGATCGTTCTACCAAATTTGACGGCCTCGACTGCAAGACGGAGTCTGCGGAAAAGTGATGGATGAATTCTGGGTTGCGCATCATCGAGTGCAAGAAAGATAAAACCCTGCAGCTCGTCATCGTGAGAACGGAGCACCGAAATTTGCTCGACCGCTAGTACGCCTCCGTCAAAGACGAACTGATGGCTGTCTCGCCATACCCCGTTGCGTGGCACCCAGTCGACTACCAGCAATGCGCCCAGTTGCAGAGTGAGACCAATCTCTTCCTGAATCTCTCGATGGCACGCCGCCTTCGGAGACTCGTTAGCGTCGGCGATGCCGCCAGGGATATCCAGCACGGGCTTGTAACGTGGTTTTACGAAAAGGATGCGTCCTCGTTCGTCCCTGATCAGGGCACCACCCGCCGATCCTTTCGCCGGGATACGACTCGCAATGCCGGGGTTAAATTCTACTTCTGGGGGACCTTCGAGTACCACGTCGGCATCGAATGTCTCGACGTCAACACAGGTGCTTGGCTTCGGATCGGTCTGCAAAATATGCCTCATTCTCGCAGCATGTCGCGTACGCGCGTTATGAATGACTCAATGGGTTGGGCATGGCTGTGCTCGGTCAGATCGCGACGCAGATCGCGAATGACCTTAATCGACCGCTTGGAATTCAAGCCACTAGCGGTCTCGACCGCGGTTAACGCGAACGCTCCGGCCTGGTCTGCGTCACCTTCCAACATTGCGAGTTTTGCAAGTTGTGCCGCGCTGTAGACGATTCGGCGGGCCTGTCCGTCGGCGCTTTGAGATGCGCGTTCAAGGTGTGGACGTGCGTGTTCAGCGTTGCCGAGATCGAGCCAGGCATCACCTGCGAACGCGGCAAACAATGTCTCGCCCCAATGAGATGCCCACTCGGGACCAGAGTTCGGGTCGCCTTGTAGTGCGAATGCTTTCTCGGCATCGAGGAGCGCACGTGTGGTGGAAACTTCGTCGCCAAGGAGTGCGTATGCGCGGGCCGCGTGCATCGCGGCTTCCACCTGTACGGCGGCTACGTGGGTTCCCGTGTAGTTCTGGCGCGCAGTTTCGGCTAGCCGGAGCGCTTGCTGTGGGCGCGCCAAGTAAATTGCTTGATGGCTCATGGTGGTGAGTACGTATGATCCATACGCTGGCGAGTTGGCCTCTTTGGCCAGGCGCAGTGCCTGTATGAAATATCGCTGCGCCAACGCGTGGCGGTCACTGTCGTAGGCCATGTATCCAATGACCTCACACAACACGGCGGCAGCGTGGAATAGGTCGCGACCAACACTGTCGTCAAAGGTGCCGTTAAGTCGTGGTGTAACGTGATCGTGCAAATATTTGATCGCGAGATTGCGGCTTTGATCGCCACCAATCGTTCTGTCCATCTTGTCGAACATTGAGGTCGTAGCGACGATCTCTTGCACGTCACGATCAACTACGCGAACAGAGTTTGCTCGGTGGTCTCTGACGGGGGCCGTAAAGAGCCAGTCTAGACACGCGGCATAAATCGCTTCTTCGGAGAAGTGTCCATTCACCACTCCGGGGTGGCGCTGTATGTCAAATTCGACGAGGTTGCTGACGGTTGTCAGTGTTTGGGCCAATGAGGGCGAGTACACGAGGCCAATGTCAGATCGGGCCTGTGCCCGTGCTACAGGTATGCTCAATTCGTCGGCCGTCTTGCCGTAAAGCTCACACAGTAAATCACGGTAGGGTGGCTGTGGTGCGTTCCGTCCATGCTCCCATTCGCGGAAATAGCGGATTAGGCTTTCGCGTGTCGCTGTAACCGGGAGGCCGCGGCGATGCGCCAATCGTTCGAGTTCATCGGCAGCGCGAGGCCTGGTCCAGCCTTTTCGTTCTCGTTCCTCGCGTAGTTGGTTCACCAGGTTCCCTCTTCCGGTCACATCCTCGTGGTGCGATCGTTCAGTCCGTTTGGCGTTCAGTCAACAGTCGTATCCCTCCCGTATCCCCTGAGCTCCCCCTCTCTCCCTGCTGTACCCCGCGACCTCCCTGTTCGTGTTCAGCTCCGAACGGTTTCATTAGGGCGGGCAATGAAGCAGGAATGGAGAAAATCATGAGTCGTAAGACGGCGCAGGTATTTCCCGGCATTGGGGACGGTGGCGGCAACGGTGGCCGTTTGGTTCGGTGGCTTGTGGCACTCGCTGTCGTGGGGTTCGTGCTCCGTGACCCAGTCGCCGCCGCGGAAGCGGTGCAGGATGTGTGGTCTTGGTGCGGTCACGCGCTCGATGCCTTGTCTGCCTTCGGGTCGGCGGTCAGCGAGTAGCGGATGGGTCAACGGCATGCACGGACTCGAGGGCCGCCAAGCGCTCACGAATGGCCGCCAGATCCTTGTGAAGCTGGCGAACCTGGTCCACCAGAGGCTTGCTGTCGAAGTCGTCGGCTACTCGCTCAAGGACGAAGCTGCCGAGCCCTGGAACGGTCTTGACGTATCCCTCAGACGCCAGAAGTGCCAAGGCCCGCTGAGTCGTCGCGATCGTCGTGCCGGCTGTTTTCGCCAGGTCGCGCACGGACGGCAACTTGTCGCCGGGTGACAGCACCTGATGGTCAATGTCCCTGATGATCGAGCGCGCCAACGTTTGGTAGGGGTGCCCGACCTCGTCTGAAAGCGGCATCTTCCCAGGATACCGACTGTTACAGGTCGTTCTAGATCACCCGATCGGAGCATGGACGCCCAGTGATGCACGTGCCTAGGGTTGTTCTAGAACGACGCAGTACGACCTAGAACGGAGTGCAATGAAGGCCACGAAGAACTACCCGGATGGTCTGACCCCCGCGGCGTTGGCGTTGCTGGACGAACAGGTGTCGGTGGAGATCGCGTCGGCCGCGCCGACGTCGGCCCTGTTGGACGGTTCGGCGCGGGAGCGCCGGAACCGTCGGATCGCGGCCCGTGCGTTGCGGGGGATCACGCCGCGGTACGGCGTCTCGGTGGCGCAGGCGGAGTTGGAGGGGGAGTCGCGGCCGGTGGTCGTGGCGGCGGCGCTTCCGGCGCCGGTGTTCGGTGTGTCGAAGGGGAAGGGCCGTAAGGCGCGTCGCAACGCCGCGCGCCGGTCCGCGGCTCGTGCCGCGTCGATGTCGGGTCGGGTGGCGTGATGAGCCGGAACCTGGCGGGGTTGGCGGCGGTGACGGCGGTGGTGTTGGCCGAGCACGGCGAATCGTTGGACGTGTGCGGGGTGGACGTGCGGGCGTATCCGCAACCCACCACCGGGGCCGATGTGTCCATGCAGGTCGCGTCGCGTAGGGACTGGGCGGCCGATCTGGCGGGGGTGGCTCGCGCCGCGGTTGCCCTGGGGTTCGACTTCGTCCGGTTCTTTCCCGAGGACGGCTACGTCCGGGTGGTGACGGTCGGCGAGGTTTCCACGTCGGCGGGCACCGCGCGGGTGGAGGTGTGGGACCACCTGAACGGTGCCGACGTCGGCCGCGCCGAGCGGGTGCTGGACGTGGACCTGGGTGCGGGCGTCGACCCGGTGTTCGTGGCCGTGTCGGACGTGACGCGCCGGCTCGCCGTGATGGCCGTGGGGCGGGTGGCGTGATGCAGCTCGACACGATGGCGACGGCGGTGACGTTCGCGGTGACGCTGCCCGCGTTGCTGGTGGCGCACAACGTTGCCGACCACTGGGTGCAGAGCGACGCGCAGGCCGCGCACAAGGGACTGCGGTCGCGGGCGGGTCGGGTGGCGTGTCTGCGGCACGTGGTGTCGTACACGCTGGTGACGGCGGGGACGGTCGCGGTGTTGTGGTGGCTGCTGGACCTGCCGATCACCGGGCTCGGGTTCGTCGTCGGTCAGCTGGTGTCGGCGGTCACGCACTACTGGGCGGACCGGCGCCACACCCTGGCCCGTCTCGCCACGCTGATCGGTCACCGCGGGTTCTACGCGCTCGGCGCGCCGCGTCCCGACCACGACGACAACCCCTCACTGGGCACCGGGGCGTACGCGCTGGACCAGTCGTGGCACTGGTTGTGGCTGGGTGTCGCGTCGCTGCTGACGGCGGTGCTGCGGTGACGGCCGCGCGGTTCGCGGCGCGGGCCGCCCGGTACACGGCGGCGGTGCTCGCGTTGGCGGAGCACTTCGCGACGTGCGGGTCGGTGCCGCGCACCGGTCCCGACGCCGTGGACTGGTGGCTGGAGCTGGCCGACCTGTGGGGGGACGTGGCCCTGTACGCCGACGACCCGTTCGTCAACGACCGCGCCCACCAGGCCGCCGAGAACGCCGAACGCCACGCCGCCGAGATCACCGACACCACCACCAGCGCCGCCGACGGCATCGCGCCGGCCGCCTGACCAGAAAGGACTGCTCGCCATGAAGTTCAAGTTCGACCCCGACTGCGTCAAGTGCGGCGGCACCGGCCGCTACGACGACTGGACCGAGACCACCGACGGCATGTGGTTCTCCGTGGACACGACCTGCGGGTGCCAGATCCCGGACCCCGCCAACACCGCCAAGAAGAACCGGAACGGGAAGTGAGCGCCATGAAGGACAACAACGCCGCCATCACCACCGACGTCCTGCTGTTCGCCCCCGACACCGCCGGGCAGTGGCACGTGCTGCTGATCGAGCGCGGCCACGACCCGTTCGCGGGCCGGTGGGCGCTGCCCGGCGGCTACGTCGACCCGCACGAGACGTTCGCCGCCGCCGCGGTGCGCGAGCTGCACGAGGAGACCGGCGTGGCGTTCGAGGAGTGGAACCTGGACCGGGTCGGCGTCTACGACACCCCCGGCCGCGACCCGCGCGGCCGTGTCGTGTCCGTGGCGTTCGCGGCGGTGCTGGACCACATGCCCGTCGCCGTCGGTGGCGACGACGCCCGCCAGGCCCGCTGGTGGCCGGTCACCGACGTGCTGTCGACGGACTTCGGGCCGCTGGCGTTCGACCACGACCAGGCCCTCGCCGACGCCGTGGACCTGTACATGCAGGCCGGCATCACCCTCGCGCACTGACTTCGCCCGGACCGGCGGCCTGATCCCGCCAAGAACCGCGCCGCCGGTCCGGTCCACCCCAACACCGCACCCGAGGGGTGCGGGTCAGGAGAGCTGAAGCATGTCGAGCACGACGACGGCGCACAAGTCGGTGGTGGAACCCGCCGCCCGCGCCCGTTACGAGTCCACCCACCCCGGCCGGTCCTGGGACGACGCCCCGGCCTACCTGCGCGACCGCGTCCGCCTGGTCGAGCGGCAGCGGACGGGGGTCGCCGACGATGAGTGACCTTCTGCCGACCGTACCCGCCCCGCTGCTGCTGTTGCTCGCCGCGCTGGCCGTGGTCCCGGTGATCGTGCTGTGGAAGCTGCTGGCCACCGCCGGGCTGATCGGCCTGACCCAGTGGGCCGTGATCACCCAGACCGAAGACCCGACCGCCGTGATGGTGGTGGTCGGCGTGCCCGCCCTCGTGCTGGTGAGTCTGCTGCGCCGCACCGCCCACCGCTCCACTCGTTCCCCGCTGTCACGTCCCCCGCTGTACCTGCGCCGACTGGAGGTGACCCGATGAGCACGACGGCCCTTCCGCTGCCCGGCCCCGACGAGTCCGACCCGTTCGCCGCCACCGTCGCCGAGCTGGAGCGCTACGTCGCCGCCGCCGCGCCCGCCGTCGCCCACGACGAACACCAGTCCGACGAGGAGCACCGTGACGTGTCCGCGGTGCGTGTGGCGCCGGTCGTCGCGGACACGCGGCGGGTGGCGCGGTTGTCCGCCGAGGTCGCGGAGGCGCACCGGCTGCTGGAGTTGCAGGGCGACACCGCGCCGCTGCTGGTGGACACCGCGCGGGTGCGCAAGGCGCTCAAACGGTCCCGTGAGGCCGCCCGCCTGCACGCCCTCGGGCAGAACCCGATGGCGCGGGCGTGGCAGGCCGCGCGGGTGCGCCTGGTGCTCACCGTCGTGGCCCTGGTGGCGCTGATCGGCGCGTTGGCGTGGTCCACCACCGGCGTGCACCACACCCTCACCATCGGCGTCCCCCGGTTCAGCGCGGCGTGGTGGGGCGCGTGGGCGGTGGAGCCGTTCGTGTCCGCGGTGCTGCTGGTCGTGGTCGGCGCGAAGGCGTTCCTGACCACCCGCGGGCACATCCTGCGCCACCCGCACCTCACCGCGGTCGAGTTCGGCGCGCTGGCGGTCACGCTGACACTCAACGTCTGGCCCTACCTGCCCGGTGTGGTCGACGGCTTCCGGCCGATGGCGCTGCTCGCCCACGCGATCGGCCCCCTGGTCGCGGTCGGCGCGGTCACCGTCATGCCGATCATCTGGGCCGGGTTCGCCGACCTCGACCACACCGCCCCCACCCGCCCCGACACCCCGACGGCGGCGACCGACACCGCGCCGGTCCGACCGGCGTCGGCGAGCCCCGCCGGCACCCCGACCGGCCCGGTTCCGGTGGACGTCGCCGACACCGCCGACACCCCGATCGTTCAGGCACAACTGTCCGCGCGGGCCGCCGAACTGCTGCCCCGACTGCGGGCCGCCATCGCGGCCGGCGACCTGCCGCCCACCGCATCGGCCAGCGCCATCCGCGCGCACCTGCGCTGCGGCAGCGAGTACGCCCGCGAACTGCGCAACGCCGTCACCGACCCCGCCCGACCGGCCCGACCCGAAACGAGGTGACCCGATGACCACCACCGCCCACGACCACGACGAGCACCAGGCCGACGACGCGGGCCGGGAGCACACCAACGTGGTGCACCTGCCGGTGCGCCACGCCGACGCCGTGCGCGCCGACACCGGACCGGCCGCGGCCGACGCCGTCCCGACGGCGCCGGGTAGCGGGGTGGAGAGGGACGCCGCCATCGCGGGGCAGTTGCTCACGCCGGAGGAGTCCGCGGCGCTGGACCGTCGCATCGCGGAGCAGACGGTACGGGCGCGGGCGGGGGAGTTGGTGCGCGTGGTGCGCGCCAACCCGACGGCGGGCAAGGCCGCCAAGGGTGTGCGGGTCGCGGCGCGTGCGGGCTGGACGGTGGCGCAGGGCCACCTGTCGTGGACCCGCCGCGCGGTGCAGGCCCTGACCTACGGGCACGTGCGCGAACAGATCCGCCTCGCCCAGGTCGCCGGGGACTCCGTCGCCCTGGCGGAGTGGACCGACCGGCTCGACGCGTTGAAGAACGGGCGCGCGGAGCGGATGCGCGCCCTGCCCGGCACCCTGTGGGCCGGTCTGAAGGCGTTGATGTTCGCGGTCACGGTCCTGGCCGGTGTGCTGCTGATCTGCGGCGTGGTCATCCAGCTCACCCCCGGCGGGTGGGACTGGGCGAGCTGGTGGGCCATGCTGGGCGACGTCGCCGGGGTGGTCGGCGTGCTGGCCACGATCGCGGTGCAACTGCTGGTGTGGGGCGCGGCCCCGGCGCTGCTGGTCGCGGCGTGGAGGGAAGGGCGCCGGTCGGCGATGGTGCCGCGCTGGCTGGTCTCCGAGACCGAACGCGCCGAGATGGACTCCGAGATCACCCCGGACCTGATCACCAGGGCGCTCGCGCACGTCAAGGTCACCGCCCTGACGACGTTTCTGAAGCAGGGCGGGCAACTGGAGTACCTGGTCCAGCCGCGCGAGCAGGGCGGCGGCACCTACACCCAGATCAAACTCCCGATGGGTGTGGTCGCGGCGGACCTGTTGCCCTCGGGCAAGGTCGAGCTGCTGGCCGGGAACCTCAGCCGGCACAAGCACGAGGTGTGGCCCCAGCGCGACCCGAAGGCCGACGCCCGCGTGCTGGACCTGTGGGTGGCCGACAAGGGCACGATGGACCGCCCCGCGCCGGCGTGGCCGCTGCTGGAGGACGGCGAGTTCGACGTGTTCCGCGACCGGCTGCCGTTCGGCGTGACGATGCGCCAGGAACAGATCGGCGTGGGCATGCTCCAGAAGCACTGGCTGATCGGTGCCACGTCCAAGCAGGGCAAGTCCACCGTGATGCGGCTGATCGCGTTGGGTTTGGCCCTGGACCCCACGGTGGAACTGCTGGTCGCCGACCTCAAAGGCGACGGCGACTGGAAGATGTTCGCCCGCCGCGCCACCCAGTACATCGAGGGCTCCACCGACGAACACGCCGGCCGGACCTGCGACATGCTGGAGTGGGCGGTGGCGGAGATGGAACGCCGCTACCAGGCCAAATCCGATCAGGGTGTCGTCGGCCCGATCTCGCGCGAGCTGTCCCGGCGCAAGGGGTCCGGCTTCCACCCGATCTACGTGTTCGTGGACGAGTGCCAGGTGCTCTACGGCGCGCCCCACCCCATCGGCGGGACCAAGGACGACTCCCGCGCGGTCAAGGCCGCCAAGCGTCTGCACGACCAGGCCCGCGCGGTCAACATCCACCTGTTGCAGGCCACCCAACGCCCCGACGACCGGACGTTGCCCGTCCGCGTCCGCGAAGGCGCGCACGTCCGCTGCGCCCTCAACGTCCCCAACGAGAACACCGCCAAGATGATCCTCGCCGACGCCGTCGACCGCGGCGCACGACCGCAGGACCTTCGCCCCGGCGCGGACGCGGGAACCGTCGTGGCCACCGGCGAAGTCGAGGACATCCCCGCCGGTCAGGCGTTCGTCATCACCCGCACCCACTACGTGTCCACAAAGGACGCCTATCGGGTCGTCGACCGCGCCATGTCCATCCTCGCCCGCTACGGCCGCACCGTCGAACCCGCCACCGACACCACCGAACCCGCCGCCCCCGTCGACCACCTGGCCGACATCGAACACGCCATGCGCGACGAACCCCGCACCCGCACCACCGTGGTCCTGGCCCGCCTGATCGAGGACAACCCGGCCGTCTACGAGACCTGGAACGCCGAACGCCTCGCGGAGGAACTGCGCCGCTGGGAGATCCCCGTCGTCAAGAGCAGCAACAAGGTCATCAAAGCCGAAGACGTCCAGAACGCCATCACTCGCCGTGACAACGGCGAGTTGCCCGCCGGGAACGACGACACCACCGAGTAACCCTCAAAACCCGGCGCGGACCCTACGGGACACCCCACGGGACCCAGCCCCGCCCACGGGACTTGTCCCGCAGGGGGTCCCGTACCCGAGTCCCACGCACTACCAGCGTGAACACCCCGCGCGGGACTCTGGGACCGCACCTCCGACACCAGCGGAAACCCTCTCCACGGCCGCGTCCGGCCACTCCGCACCGGGTCCCACACCGCGTCTCGCACCACCGCGCCGGCACCACGCACCACCGCCCGCGCGTCACCCCCGCACACCCACACACCGTCACACACAGTCACGAAAGAGGTCTTGTCATGGGCAAGCCCGTCGCGCACATCGGCACCCGCTCGTGGTGGAACGGCCGGATCGCCACCCTGTGCGGCCGCACCATCCCCGACGGCGACCGCGTCTGGTTCCCGACCCTGTCCGGCTACACCGTCTGCCCCGCCTGCAAAGCCGCCCAGCGCGGCCGATGACAGCCCACATGCGACACACCACCGGCCGAAAACCCCACCACGGCAAGGGGACGTGACATGTGCAGAGCAGGCGGACGCCGCTGCGACGGCAGCCGACACACCAGCCGAGCCACCCAGACCACCCGCAAACAGGTCTCCCGCGCCCGAAAAGCCCTACAGCAGGCCAAAGCCAGCGGAGACCAGGACGCCATCGACGCCGCGCGACAGCGACTCGCCGACGCCCGCGCCGCACACCAGGAAGCCAAAAACACCATGCACCACAACGAAACCCCAGACCAGACGGGGGACGTGACCCCGCCCGCCGACGAACCCGCCCCGTCGCCCCGTGTCACCGCGTTCATCGACATGCTGCAAGGCCTCGACGCCCGCCCCGGCCGCCGGCCGGCCGGCGCGGGCGCTCCCGACCGCAACCACCCCGCCGTGCGCTTCGGCCTCGTCCCACCGCCAACCGCCACCGCAGGTCGACACAGGGACGTGACCCCGGCCGCCGACGAGCCGACCCGCACCGCACGCGACGACGACGCACCCCGACCCCGCACCGACCACCGGCACGAGCACACCGGGCACGACGACCGGCCGCGTGACACCGCCGCCGCGCCGACGGACTTCACCATCGTCAACACCAACGTGGCCGCGCCGGGCGCCCACGTCGGCAGCCAACACGACGTCCTCGGCGACCCGGCCGGGGTGGACGCACAGGACGTCGCCGACCGCATCCGACACGCGGCCGAACGCGTGCAGCGCGCCACCAGCCAGGCCAAGCACGAGGGCCGACAGCCGAGCGGGCCGCGCACCACCCACAACGTCGCGTCCGGCAACGACCACATCGACCAACAGGTCGGCTTCCGGTTCGGCGACGTCCACCACCACAACGACTAGCGCCCACAGGGCCGGTCGCGCCGGGGACGTGACCAACCACCGTCCCCGGCGCGCCCACCACCCCCACCAACCACCACCTCTCTTTCTCTGGAGTTGAAAGCAAACCCGCAAACCCGCAGGGGACGTGGTGGAAGGTGCTTGACCTGCGTGAATCGTGGGCGGGTTTGGGTGCGGGTTTGGCGGACGCGGCGGGTTTGAAAGCCGCGTCAAACCCGCCGCACCGCACCACGACGACGCGGCCCTACTAGCCCTCGCGCGGGGCTAGTAGGGCATGTCGTCCCCGTTCCGGGGCTCACCACACGCCCCCGTCACCTGGTGTTCGTCCGTGGCTCGTCGCCGCGGCTGATCGGAGAGGACCGTCGTCATGACCACAACCCGGCCCACCGCCGCCGACGTGGCGCTGTGGGTGGCCGACCGGCACGCCTGGCACGTGCTGCCGTTGCACCCCGGCACCAAACGCCCGCTGGCCGGCTGCCCGGACTGCCGGGGCGGCGGCGGCCACACCGCCGCGCAGTGTCCGTGCCTGGCCCGCGGGGACGGCGCGCTGTGCCACGGCGTGTGGGCCGCCACCGCCGACACCACGGTGATCTGCCGCTGGGCGGCGCGCTGGCGCACGACGGTGTGGGCGGTCCACCTCGGCGTGTCCGAGCTGCTGGCGATCGATCTCGACGCGCACGGCGGCACCCCGCCCGCCCAGCCACTCAACGGCGTGCCGTGGCCTGAGGGCAACGTGCCGCCGGCGGACGGGATCGACACCTTCGCCACGCTGGCCAGCCTGCGCGGCCGGGCGTTCGACCTGGACACCCTGGCCACCCAGACCCCCTCGGGTGGGCTGCACCTGATCTACACCGCCGAGCCGGGCCGGTGGAAGTCCACCAGCGGCCGTGTCCGCGACGGTGAGGACGTCGTGACGAGCGGGCTGGGCTGGCAGATCGACATCAAGGCCTACGGCGGCTACGTCGTGCTGCCCGGCTCCACCACCCCCGTCGGCACCTACCGGCGCGCCTCCACCACCCTCACCCCGGCCACGCTGCCCGACTGGCTCGCCGACGACCTCGTGCGCACGGGCCACGACCGCCACGCCACCCCGACACCGATCCGGCCCACACCGGCGCCGGTGACGGTCACCGCCCGAGGCGGGGACCGCCACGCCCGTTACGCCGTCGCCGCGCTGCGGTCCGCGTGCGCCGAACTCGCCGCCATGCCGCCCGACTCCGGGCGCAACCGCAAGCTGTTCCGCTCCACCAGCCGCCTGGCCGGGATGGCCGCGGCCGGGTGGATCGACCGGGCGCAGGTGGAGACCGCGCTCGCCGACGCCGCCCGCGCCGCCGGGCTGCCCGCCGGGGAGATCCGCTACGCCCTCGCCTCCGGGTTCGCCCGACCCCGCACGCCCACCGAACACCCCGCCGCATGACCACCACCGGACGCGCCCACCGCGCCGCCGAAGGGAGGACCGTCGCATGACCACCGCCGCCGAACCCGCCGACGTCACCGACACCGACGTCGACGCCGTCGACCCGGACGTCACCGCCGACGGAACCGTTCCCGCCGACCGGCCGCCCATCCGCATCGGCGGGGAAGCCGAGACCATCCGCACCCTCACCACCGCCGTGGCCGCCGGCACGTTGCCCGACGTGTTCGTCGCCGGAGGGCAGCTCGTGCACCTGTCGCGCGTCTCCGGCCCCGCCGTCGCCGACCACGCCACCGGGCAGCCGTCGACCCTGCCCGTGCAGGCCGACCCGCTCACCGCCTCCGCCCTGGCGTTCCTGCTGGCCCACCACACCTACGTCCACAGGCTGAAGAAGGACCGGGAGACAGGCGAGTGGACGGAAGTGGAGGCCAGCCCCACGAAGACCGCGCTGTCGGCGGTGCTGTCCTCCCGCTACTGGCCCGGCGTCCGGCCCCTCAACGGCGTCGTCGGCTCACCGGTGCTGCGCCCGGACGGAACGCTCATCCAGACCGCCGGCTACGACCCCGCCACCGGCCTCTACTACGCCCCCACGGCGCCCATGCCGCCCGTTCCGACCCACCCCACCACACAGGAGGTCGCCGACGCCAAGACCTTCCTGCTCGACCGGCTGCTGTGCGACTTCCCGTTCGTCGCGCCCGCCGACCGCGCCAACCACCTGGCGCTACTGCTGGCCCCGATCCTGCGGCCCTACCTCGGCTGCCTCACCCCGTTCGGCCTGATCTCCGCCACCACCCAGTCCAGCGGCAAAACCCTGCTCGCCGAAATCCCCGGCTACATCTACGGCTGCAAAAACCTCGTCTGGCGCAAAGGCGACGACAGCGAGTTGGAAAAGTCCATCACCAGCGCCCTGCACAGCTCCTCACCGATCATGCTGTGGGACAACATCGCCGAGGGAACCATCGTGTCCTCCGCCGTGCTCGCCCAACTGCTCACCTCACCACAATGGTCCGCCCGGATGCTCGGCTCCTCCGGCGCGGGATTCACCGCCACCAACAACCGGTTGTGGCTGGCCACCGGCAACAACATCCGACTTGGCGGAGACATGGCCACCCGCACCGTTCTTGTCCGACTCGACCCCAACGACCCGCACCCCGACCAACGCGACCAGGCCGCCTTCGGCATCCCCCACCTCGACAACTGGCTCAAAAACCCCACCAACCGCGTCACCGTGCTCCGACACCTCCTGATCCTCGTCATGGACTGGATCAACGCCGGGGCACCCCGATCCGGTCACACCATGCGTCAATTCACCACCTGGGCGGGAGCGTCCGGCGGACTGCTCGCCCACCACGGCATCGACGGATTCCTCGACAACCTCACCGAAATGCGCGAAGCCGACGACGAAGACGCCGAATGGGTCGCCTTCCTCGCCCGCTGGCACGAACTCAACCACGACCGCCGCATCACCAGCCGACAACTACGCCAACAAGCCGAAATCGACATCGTCAACAACCAACCTGTCGACCACTGGGAAGGAGCGTTCCTCACCGACGACCAAGGACGAACCCCCTCCACCAAATCCATCGGCCGCATCCTCACCGGCCACATCGGCCGCTGGCACGGCGACTACGTCATCCGCTCCGCAATGGACACCCACGCCAAAGCCCGCGTCTTCTGGGTCGAAACCCGCACCACCGACCACGTCGACCAGGCCGAACCCGACCAGACACCGGCCGAGCAAGCCGACCTCTGGCAATAGCCCAACCGGCCCACCCAACCCCACCGACCCCGCCCACGCGGGTTTGACCGACCCACCCGCGGCTTTGAGGCGGGTTTGGCCAGCACGCAAACCCGCTCCCCATCACCGCAGGTCACAGCCCTTACGAGGGCTGCATGGCGGGTTTGCGGGTTTGACACCCCGCACCCCGCACCTACAAGCCGAAGCTCGCGTCGCCGACGCCAAGCCACAGGACAACCCAGGGGTGATGCCGCATGCCCGAAATCCCGCTCAACCATCAGTCGCGCTGCTGGGCTGAGACACCGACTCCACTCAACGTCTCACCGGAGGTGGAAGCATGACTACGAAGAACACCGCCGCGATTCTCGCCTTGGTGGCGCAGTTGACGACGCTGCTTGCCGAAGATCAGGCGAGACCACAGGACGTTTCGAGCACCGAGCCGAAGGCCGCGCCGACACGGTCGAACCGTGTTCTTCTCACGGCTGAGGAAGCGGCGGAAAGGTTGGGAGTGGGCCGCACGACGATGTATCGACTCATCGGTTCTGGCGAAATCGAGTCGGTGCAGATCGGCCGCCTACGGCGAATTCCCGTCACGGCGGTGGACGCCTACGCGCGGAAGCTCCTGCAAAACACGGACGCAGCTTAAAGGAAGGCGCAGTATGCCCCGCACGAAGACAACGCGCCAACCGAACGGCACGTCGAGCGTCTACTACGGTAAGGACGGTTACTGGCACGGCCGTGTCACGGTCGGAACAAAAGACGACGGGACGCCGGATCGCCGTCATGTCATGCGCAAGAACGAGGCGGAGGTTCGCGACAAGGTTCGTGAACTGGAGAACCAGCGGGACAACGGCGAGATTCGCCAGGCTGGCGCGAAGCGTTGGCGAGTGAGCGAGTGGTTGACCCACTGGGTCGAGAACATCGCCGCGCCGAGCGTCCGCTACAAGACACTTGAAGGCTATCGGACTGCCGTCTACAAACACGTGGTTCCGGCCCTCGGACAGCGATGGATGGACCAGACCGAAGCCGAGCACATCGAGAAGCTGTACGCGAAGATGCTGCGAAGCGGCGACTTTAAGCCCGGAACAGTGCACCAGGTGCACCGCACAGCAAGAACGGCCTGGAGAGAAGCGAAGAAGCGCAAGGTGATCCGGGACAACCCGTTCGATCTCGTGAAAGCTCCGCGACTCGAAGAGGAGGAGATCGAGCCGTTCGAGCCCGAGGAAGTTCAAGCACTCATGACGGCGGCACTCGCCAGGCGCAACGGAGTCAGGTTCATCCTGGCGCTGTCGCTGGGCACGAGGAAGGGGGAGTCGCTGGGGTTCCGGTGGTCGCGGCTCAACACCACGACCAAAGTTCTGCGAGTCAGCAAGCAACGGCAACGGCAGACGTACGAGCACGGCTGCGCTGACCCAGCGGCCTGCGTAGCCAACCGCCACAAGACGAAGCCGTGCCCGGTCTCGTGCAAGAAGCACAAGACCTGTCCGCCACCCTGCCCGGCCGGCTGCGTGAAGCATGCGCGGTACTGCCCGGAGCGCATCGGGGGAGTGCTCGAAGTCGAAGTGAAGTCGAGCAAGGGACGGCGCGGAATCCGGCTGCCCGACCAGCTATTCGAGCTGCTAATGAGCCACAAGGAGACGCAAGACAAGGAGAGGGAAGCCGCTGGCGACCTGTGGCACGGCGACGACTGGATGTTCACCCAACCCAACGGCAAGCCACTGGACCCGCGGGCCGACCACGACGAATGGAAGCGGCTCCTCGCGGGCGCCGGTGTGCGGGACGCCCGGCTGCACGACGCGCGGCACACCGCGGCGACGGTTCTCTTGCTGTTGGGGGTACCGCAACGGGCGGTGATGGACTTCATGGGCTGGTCGAACACCAAGGTCGCCGAACGGTACATGCACGTCACCGCCGCGATGCGCGACGACATCGCGCATCGGCTGAGCGGGTTCTTGTGGACCCGCGAATGAGACTGTGAATGAGACTGGACGGGACAAGGGCGGCTCACCGACTCGTGAGCCGCCCTTGTTTTTGCTGGTCAACCTGCGGAAGCGGAGGGATTTGAACCCCCGGACGGTTGCCCGTCTCCCGCTTTCAAGGCGGGTGCATTCGGCCGCTCTGCCACGCTTCCCGGCGCGCCGGAGCAGATTACCCGTCCAGCCCCCGCAGGTGGGTGATGACCCGGTCGAAGACCTTGGCCACGACCTCCTGCTCGTCACGCGTCAGCAGGTCGATCATGTGCTCCCGCACGCCCTCGACGTGGGTCGGCGCCGAGCGCTCCAGCAACGCCATGCCCTCGTCGGTCAGCTCCGCGAACACGCCGCGCCCGTCCTCCGGGCACTCACGCCGCCGCAGCAGCCCTTCCCGCTCCATCCGCGCCACCTGGTGCGACACCCGGCTCTTGGACGACGCCACCTCGTCCGCCAACTGCGACATCCGCATCCGCCGCCCGCGCTGCTCGGACAACCGCACGAGCACCTCGTAGTCGGCCAGCGACACCCCGTGCCCGTCTTGCAGCTCGCGGTGCAGTCGGTCGGCGAGCATGGACGCACCGACCACGTAGTTGCGCCAGGCGCGCATCTCCCCATCGTCGAGCCAACGCGGCTCCTGCTCAGTCACCCCACCAGGCTATGCCGCACATCTCCGTTAACGGACGATCCACGTGCATGTCTGGTGCCGGTCGCATCCGGAAGGCAAACTCCTGCGCCGTACCGCGTCCCTCCTACCGGGGGCGCCGCAGGGAGGAACCCACCCCATGACCTCGTTCAGACGCACCGCGCAGCGCTCCGCCGCGCTCGCGGTGACCGCGGCGGCAGCGCTGGCGGTCACGCTCGTGCAGAACCCCGCCTCCGCCGACGACAAGCCGGCCCGCACGCTCGACGTCCGCCTGATCGGCATCAACGACCTGCACGGCAACATCGAGCCGCCGTCCGGTTCCTCGGGCCGCGTCACGCTGTCCGACGGCACCCAGGTCGAGGCGGGCGGCGCGGCGTTCAACGCCACGCACATCAGGAACCTCCAGGCCCAGGTGAAGAACTCGGTCATCGTCGGCCAGGGCGACCTGATCGGCGCGTCGCCGATCGTCTCCGCGCTGTTCCACGACGAGCCGACGATCGAGGTCCTGAACCACGTCGGCATGGACACGACGGCGGCGGGCAACCACGAGTTCGACGAGGGCTACCAGGAGCTGCTGCGGATGCAGCGCGGCGGCTGCCACCCGACGGACGGCTGCCAGTTCCGCGAGACGTACGAGGGCGCGGACTTCCCGATCCTCGGCGCCAACGTGACGCTCGCCGCGAACGGCCGGCCCGCGCTGCCGCCGTTCTGGGTGGAGTTCCGCGACGGCATGCCGATCGGCTTCATCGGCATGCCGCTGAAGGACGTGCCGATCCTGGTCGACCCGAACGGGATCAAGGAGCTCCAGTTCGGCGACGAGGTCGCGGCCGCCAACCGGTACGCGGACATGCTGAACTGGCTGGGCGTGAAGTCGATCGTCCTGCTGATCCACCAGGGCGACAACACCGCGGGCGGCGGCCCGGACGAGTGCCGCACCGTCGCGGGCGGCCCCGGCCGCCGGATCGCCGAGCAGGTCAGCCCGAAGATCGACGCGGTGTTCTCCGGCCACAGCCACCAGCACTACAACTGCACGGTCACCGACCCGGCGGGCAACCCGCGCCCGTTCATCGAGGGCCTGGCGTTCGGCCGGGAGCTGTCCGTCGTCGACCTCAAGATCGACCGCCGCACGCGTGACGTGGTCCGGTCCGCCACCGTGGCCCGCAACCACGTGGTGACGCGCGACGTCGCGCCGGACCCCGAGGTGCAGTCGATCATCGACCTGGCGAAGTCGAAGTCGGGCCCGATCGCGAACCGCAAGATCGGCACGATCGCGCAGGACATCGTGCGGGCGCAGAACCCGGCGGGCGAGTCGCCGCTCGGCTACCTCATCGCCGACTCGCAGCTCGCCGCCACCGAGGACAACGGCGCGGTCCTCGCGCTGATGAACCCCGGCGGCGTGCGCGCCGACCTGGCCTACGCCTCCTCCCCGGCGGGCGAGGGCGACGGCGTGGTGACCTACGGCGAGGCGTTCACCGTGCAGCCGTTCGGCAACATCCTCCAGACGGTGACCCTGACCGGCGCGCAGATCAAGGCGGCGCTGGAGCAGCAGTGGCAGATCGTCAACGGCGCGCAGCGGCAGATCATCCTGCAGCCGTCGAAGGGCCTGTCCTACAAGTGGTCGGCGTCCGCGCCGATCGGCTCGAAGGTGTCGGACGTCGTCCTGAACGGCGCGCCGCTGGACCCGGCCGCGAGCTACCGCGTCACGATCAACAGCTTCCTGCAGGGCGGCGGTGACGGCTTCAGCGTCTTCACCGGCGGCACCGACATCACCGGTGGCGGCATCGACCTGGACGGCTTCACCGCCTACCTGGCCGCGAACCCGAACACGGTCCCGCCGGCGCTCGGGCGCATCGCCACCACCCCGTGAGGCAGTCCGCGAGGCTCACCCCGTGACGGGCGAGGTGGGCGGGCTCTCCCGGCCCGCCCACCGCGCCCGCGCGGCATCCGCTCACGTCACGTCACCTTCCCGGGTGACGGGGCCACCGAGCCGGATGAATCGCATTTCACCAGTTCAGGGACTTCTGCTCCGGTTGTGCATCGCGCCGATCAGGCGCATGCTCGAAGCAGGACCTGCCACCGGCGGAACCCGAGCTGACCCGCCGGCGGCACGCCCGGAAGGGGTAGGTGGTGCGGTGCAGGTAAGTCCTCGCGGTGACGATCCGCGTTCGTCGAACCGCAACCCCGCGGGCGGAGCGGTCAGGAGACCGGCCCGGTCGTGAACGCGAGCGGTTCCGACGAGGTTTCGAGCGCACGGCGCCAACGGTGCCATCGTCGCGCTTGACGCTGTTGACCTCGGGAGTCTGAGGTGTCGTCTCCACCGTCGGCACCGACCGCGGTCCACGCCACCTCGTCACGAACGTTTTCGTCGCCTCCACATGGGAAATCCCGGGTGCGGTGCCCCGACGTCGGGTCCCGCACCCGGGGCTTGTCTTTGTCCGGCTTTCTGTGTGGGCCCTGGTTGGAGGACGCGCGGTGCAGTTCAACGAGAACGCGGAGCTCGACACGTCACAGGTCACCGACCAGCGTGGCGTCGGAGGTCGAGTCGCCCTGGGTGGTGGCGGGTTGGGCATCGTCGGCCTGATCCTGTACTTCGTCCTGTCGCAGCTCGGCGGCACCGGGCAGCTCCCGTCCGGCTCCGGGTTCAGCGACGTCGGCCAGGACCAGCAGGTCGGGTCTGAGGCGATCAAGGAGAAGTGCCGGACCGGCGCGGACGCGAACCGCGAGTCCGACTGCCGGGCGGTGGCGTTCATCAACTCGATCCAGGCCTACTGGACCGACCAGTTCGCCCGCTCCGGGCGCACCTACCAGCCGGCGCAGACGAACTTCTTCTCCGGCGGCGTGCAGACCCGGTGCGGCAACGCGACGTCCGCGGTCGGGCCGTTCTACTGCCCGGCGGACGGCCAGGTCTACATCGACCTCGGGTTCTTCCAGGAGATGCAGCAGAAGTTCGGCGCGACCGGCGGGCCGTTCGTCGAGGCGTACATCCTGGCCCACGAGTACGGGCACCACGTGCAGAACCTGCTGGGCACGTCGGACCGGGTCAGCTCGCGGTCGGGCCCGAAGTCGGACTCGGTGCGGCTGGAGCTGCAGGCCGACTGCTACGCGGGCGCCTGGGCCAACCACGCGCAGAGCGTGCCGACGGCGTCCGGCCAGCCGCTGATCACCGGCGTGACGCAGGACGACGTGAACGCGGCGCTCGACGCGGCGGCGCGGATCGGCGACGACTTCATCCAGGGCGAGCTGGGCGGCGGCCACATCGACACGACCCAGTTCACGCACGGCACGTCGGCGCAGCGCCAGAAGTGGTACACGACGGGCTTCGACACCGGCGACCCGGCGCGCTGCAACACGTTCGACACCGACAACCTCGGCTGACACCCGACAACCTCGGCTGACGCCCGACAACCTCGGCTGACACCCGACAACCTCGGCTGACGCCCGACAACCTCGGCTGACACCCGGCAGCACCGGCTCGCGCAGCCCTCAGGTGACACGCGACGACCAGGCCTGACGCGACCCCCGCGTCAGGCCTGGTCCGTCAAGCGACACCATCGGCCTGAACGGGATCGTCTGGCACCCCGCCGGGTTCGTGCTCGCCGTCCGCTACGACACCGGCGCGCTGCTCAAGGTCGCCCGTGACGGCCGGATCTCCGAAGTCGCCCTCGATCGGCCCCTGGTCGGCGGCGACGGCATGGACCTGCGCCCGGACGGCACGCTCGCCGTCGTCACCAACGCCCTCGGCGCGCCCGGCGAGGCCGCCGTCAGCGTGCTGCGGTCGGCCGACGGCTGGCGCACCGCCCGCACCGCGCACCGCGCCGCGCCGTGGGCCGACGACGAGCCGACCACGATCACCCGCACGCCCCACGGCAGCTACGTCGTGGACGGCGACCTGGGCACGCTGGTCACGGGCACCGGGTTGTCCGACCGGTACTCGTTGCGCGAGTTCGAGCACGCCCCGGCGCGCTGACCCGCGGGGCGGGGCGCGGTGTCGCGCGGACCACACCGCGTCCCGCCCGGCAGAGTGTTAGCGTCGCTAACCAACTGCGAGACCAGGGGGTGGCCGTGACGACGCTGGAGGCGATCGTCGTCGTCCTGGCCGGTGTGTTCGCCGGTGGGATCAACACCGTCGTGGGCTCCGGCACCCTGGTGACGTTCCCGGTGCTGCTCGCCGTGGGCTACCCGCCGGTCGTGGCGAACGTCTCCAACAGCCTCGGCCTCGTGCCCGGCTCGCTCAGCGGCGCGTGGGGCTACCGCCGCGAGCTGACGGGCCAGGCGAGCCGGGTCAAGCGGCTGCTGCCCGCGTCCGTGCTCGGCGCCGTGGTCGGCGCGATCCTGCTGGTGGTGCTGCCGGAGGACGCGTTCTCCGCGATCGTCCCGGTGCTGATCGCCATCGCGCTCGTGCTCGTCGTCGCCCAGCCGTGGCTGAACCGCAAGCTCGCCGAACGGGAGCGGCACGAGCACGGCGGGCTGTCGCTGTGGATCGGCGTGTTCCTCGCGGGCATCTACGGCGGCTACTTCGGCGCGGCCCAGGGCGTACTGGTGATGGGCCTCATGGGCGTGCTGATGAGCGAGCACATCCAGCGCATGAACGCCTTGAAGAACGTGCTGACGGCGTTCGTGAACCTGGTCGCGGGCGTGCTGTTCATCTTCATCGCCGACGTGGCCTGGCTCGCCGTGCTGCTGCTGGCGGTCGGCTCGGTCGTCGGCGGCCAGCTCGGCGCGAAGATCGGCCGCCGACTCCCACCCGCCGTGCTGCGCGCGGTGATCGTGCTGGTGGGAGTCGTGGCCATCGTCCAGATGCTGACCCGCTGAGCCGTTGACCTGTTGAGCCCCTGAAGCTCTGCGGCTCCGGGCCGGGCCGCCCTACCCGCTGAAGGACTTGGCGGCGGCCAGGAACGCGTCGTTCTCCTCGGGCTCGCCGATCGTGACGCGCGCGCCGTCGCCGACGAACGCCCGCACCACCACCTTGTGCGACAGGCAGTGCTCGTTGAACGCGGCCGTCCGCTCACCCAGCGGCAGCCACACGAAGTTCGCCTGCGACACCGGCACCTCGAACCCGGCCGCGAGCAGCTCCTCGCGCACCCGTGCCCGCTCGGCCACGATCGCCCGGCACCGCTCCATCAGCTCCGCCTCGGCGTCCAGCGACGCCAGCGCCGCCACCTGCGCCAGCGCGTTCACGCTGAACGGCACGTAGACCTTGCGCAGCGTCTCGGCCACGGCGGGCGAGGCCACCGCGTACCCGACGCGCAGCCCGGCCAGCCCGTACGCCTTCGAGAACGTGCGCAGGACGGCCACGTTGTCGCGGCCCGCCGCCCACTGCGCCTTCGCCAGCTCGACGCCGTCCGGCACGTCGGGGTCGTCCACGAACTCCTTGTACGCCTCGTCGATCACCACGAGCACGTCCGACGGCACCCGCTCGATGAACCGCTCGATCTCGGCGCGGGTGAGCGCCGTCCCGGTCGGGTTGTTCGGGTTGCACACGAACACCAGCCGGGTGTTCGGGGTGATCGCGGCGGCCATCGCGTCGAGGTCCAGCGCGTGACCCCCGGTCAGCGGCACCCGTGCCTGCCGCGCGCCGACGACCGCGGTGATGATCGGGTACGCCTCGAACGAGCGCCACGCGAACACCACCTCGTCGGCGTCGGTGCAGGTGGCCTGCACCAACTGCTGGCACAACGTCACCGAGCCGCAGCCGACGGCCAGCTGCTCGGCGGGCACGCCCAGTTTCTCGCCGAGCCGCGCCACCAGTTGGGTGGCGGCGGTGTCCGGGTAGCGGTTCACGGCGGTGGCCGCGTCCGCGATCGCCCGCACCACGCTGGGCAGCGGTCCGGCCGACACCTCGTTGCTGGCCAGCTTGATCGCGCCGGGGATGGTCCTGCCGGGCACGTATCCGGGCAAAGCGACGAGGTCGGCGCGGGTTCGCACGGTCATCCAAGGGCTCCCTTCGGGGTTCTGAGCTGGACGTTAGCCCGTGAAAGGGCCGGATGGGGCATACCTGCCGTACCGATGCTCACGTTGACTCCCGTTCACCCCCACGTGGAAGGGTTGGGCCATGACACCTACCCGCACCGAGACGCTCTCCCTCACCGACGGCCGGGAGCTGAGGCTCACCGTCGCCGAGCCGGAGAACGCCGTCCGCGGCGGCCTGGTCGTGCTGCACGAGGCGCGTGGCGTGACCGACACCGTGCGCGGTCTGGTGGGCTCGCTCGCGGCCGAGGGGTGGCTCGCGGTCGCGCCGCACCTGTACGACGAGGTGTCCGGCGACGAGGCCCCGGCCATGGTGAGCGGGCTGTCCGGCGACGCCGTGCTGGCCGACACCGACGTCGCGTTCGTCTGGCTGGGCCAGCAGGGCGTGAGCCAGGACCGCATGGGCGTCATGGGGTTCGACCTGGGCGGATCGGTCGCGATGGTGGTTGCGGCAAGCCGAACCATCGGCGCTGCGGTCACCGTCGGCGGTGGCGGCATCCTCGACCCGCTGGCCGACGGGCTGCCGTCGCTGGTGGAGGTGGCGGAGGAGCTGACCTGCCCGTGGCTCGGCCTGTACGGCGACGACGACGCCGAGATCCCGTTCAGCGACGTGGAGAAGCTGCGCGACGCGGCGGCGGCCGCACCCGTGGCGACCGACGTGGTCCGGTTCGCCCGCACGAGCCACCGGTTCGACACCACGCC
This sequence comes from Saccharothrix hoggarensis, assembly GCF_052936025.1. Next base: position 194,059 of record NZ_CP193624.1, read on the forward strand.
CGAGGCGAGCGCGGAAGCCTGGCAGCGGGCGTTGAACTGGTTCGACTCACATCTTCGCTAAGCCTCTGGTCGGCGGCTTGGAACCGAACCGGCCACCGGGTACATCTAAGGAGGGCGTCCGGAGAGCCTGATTCGGTCGACGTCGGCTAACGCGCGGTGGGCCTGCGGCGAATCGCAGTGCAGGGGGTATGTGATGAGCGACGGGTACACGGTCCCATTCGCGGGTTCGGAGACGGTGCGGATCCCGCCCGGCTTCACGCCGTCCGCGGCGGCGCAACCCGTCGTGGGCGGCGGTGTGCCGTCGACCGACCCGGCGTACCCCGCGTACCCCGGCGCCGCCGTCCCGTCCCTGTCGGTGCCGCCCGTGCCCCCGGTGCCCCCGGTGCCGCCACCCGCGCCGCCGGTGCCGCCCGCGCCGCCCGTCGCGCCTCCGCCCCACGCCGGGCCGACCGCGCCTGCCGCGTCGCCCGCTGGGCCTGCGGGGCCGACTGCACCTGCCGCGTCGCCCGCGCCGGTTGAGCCTGCGGCACCGGTCGGGCCTGCCGGACCGGTCGCACCTGCCGCGCCGGCCGCACCCACCGAACCGAGCGCACCCGCCGGAAGCGGCGCGCCTGTCGCACCCGCTGCTCCGGCGGCTCCTGCCGCGCCGGCGGGCGACCCGGGCGCCACGGTCACGTTGCCCGCCGCCGCCACCGCGGAACCGGCGGCCGCGACGCCGTCACCGGTCCCGGACGGCTTCGCCAAGGCCGCGCAGACCGACCTGGACAAAGCCACGACCGCCCTCGGCGCGGTGGACAAGGGTTCCGTCCAGCTCGACCTGGACAAGCAGGCCGTCGACGACCTGCTGAAGCTGGTGTCCAAGGCCCGTGACGTGGTCGACAACGTCCACAGCCGGGCGGTGAACAACCTCGACGTCGAGCTCAAGTTCGGCAACAACTGGGTGAGCGACGCGATCAGCCGCCGGCTGCGCGAGGTCGCGGTGGGCAACGAGGAGTCGGCGGTCAACGTGATCGGCGACTTCATGCAGGTGCTCTTCGAGGTCGAGGAAACGATCCGCGAGGCCGCGCGGAACCTGGCGCGGGCCGATGACGATGCGGCGGACGCCTTCGGATCCGCGGGGGAGGCGAAGGGCTGATGGGCGGCAACAACTACGGCGGCGGCCACAACGGCGGCGGCCAGAACCACGGCGGCGGCCACAACGGCGGCGGCCACCACGGTGGCCAGAACCACGGTGACCGGCACTACGGCGGCGGCCAAGGCCAAGGCGGCGGCCAAGGGCACGGCGGTGGCCACGGCAACGGCCACGGCAACGGCCACGGCAACGGGCACGGGCACGGGCACGACAAGCCGACCGACCTCGGCCAGAAGGTCGACTGGATGACGTACTCCCACCAGCAGCTGTGGGAGATGATCAACACCGGCGTCGACCTCAAGGCCGCCGGCAGCGCGCAGGCCGACTGGGCGAGCGTCGGCAAGGCCCTCACCGAGGTGCAGGAGCTGCTGGCCAAGGCGATCGGCCAGTCCACGCTGGCGTGGGAGGGCGAGTCGGCCGAGCGCGCCCGCGAGGCCCTGGTGTCGGTGGAGAAGTGGGCGCTGAACACCAGCGAGCACGCCGACAACGTGGCCAAGTGCATCGCCACCGAGATCGAGCACGTGCAGACGGCGCGCGAGATGATGCCGCCGCCCGCGCCCGCGCCGCCCGTCGTCACGCCGGCCGGCGAACCGCCGCTGACCTCGGCCACGCCGCCCGTCGCCTACATGCCGCGGGCGCAGCTGTCGCGTGACCTCGCCGCGGAAGGCCACGACTACCGGACCCTGACGCCGGACGACGGCCTGGTCGCGAGCCCGCCGGTCGCGAAGGCGCCCAACGCGTTCACCGGCATCGACACCATCGGCGCGCCCGCGATCGACTCGGTCGTCACCGCGGACGCGACGCACCGCCAGGCCGCCGAGGTCATGGCGATGTTCCAGCAGAACTCGTACGCGGTCGACCGGACCGTGCCGTCGTTCAGCCCGCCGAGCAACCCGGTGGCGCCGCCCCCTCCGCCCGTGGTCACGCCGACCCCGCCGGTGGGTGACGGCGGTGGTGGCGGCGGTGCGGGCACCGGTGCGGGCACCGGCGGCAACAACCCGGTCGTCGTGGGCAACAACCCGAACCAGCCCCACAACCAGCGTCCGGGTGGACCGCCCGCGCGCGGTGGTTCCGGCGGCGGCCGGGGCGGCTTCAGCGGGCGCGGCGTCCTGCCCACCCCGGTCGGCCTGACCGGCGCCGGTGGCGGCGGCGCGGGCCCGCTCACCGGCCCGGGGGGCGCGACGGGCGCGCTCGGCTCGGAACGCGGCGGCTCCGGCCCCGCGCCCGGCAGCGTGACCAGCACGTTCCAGGCGCCGAAGTCCGTGACGCCGCAGTCCGGCATGATCGGCGCCGCGCCGATGGCCGCACCGCCTCCCGTCGCCGGCGGCGCGGGCGAACGGGACCGCAACCGTCCCGGGTACCTGGAGGACGACGACAACGTCTTCGGCGTCGACCGCAAGGCCGCACCACCGGTGATCGGGCTGTGACCGAACGCGTCTTCCGGCTCAGCGAACTGGAGTTCTTCCTGCTCTGGCAGGCCGTCCACCGCGACGCCCACCCCGTGCCGCTCGGCGCCCGGCACTTCGGGCACACCCGGGCCGAGCGCGACCGGCTCGTCGAGACCGCGTCCCGCGACCTCGCGTCCCGCGGCCTCGGCACCGTGCAGCGGCCGGACGAGGAGCTGTACGGGCTGCTGCGCGGCCTCGCGGAGTTCGAGATCGGCCTGGAGGTCTTCTTCACCCTGCGCGGCGCACAGGCCCGCGGCCTGGCCACCGCCGCGTGGCACGGCGCGTTCGCGGGCCGGCTCGGCAACCAGGTGCAGGTCACCGGCTTCCGGCCGACCGCGCTCGCCGCCACCACCGTCAACACGCTGCCGCCCGCGCCACCCGGCGGCGGCCGGTCGGTGAACGTGCGGTGGGACGACTACCTGGCCGCCGGCAAGGCGGGGGAGAACGACGGCACGGAGGGCTTCCTCGACGTGCTGCGGGGCGCGGGCCTGCGGGAACCGGAGGCCAACACGCTGATGCGCGCCGTGACCACGCGCAGCGGCGGCGGCCAGGTCGGCGTGATCGCCCGCAACCGCGCCGGGTACCTGCACCCCACCGGCGCGGTCGTGTCGTGGCTGGACACCGCCGAGGGCCGCTACCTGGTCCGCCGGGACGACGGGTGGCTCGTCGTCGCGCCCGCGGACGCGTCGCGGCTGATCTCCGCCGTCGACGGACTGGTGGCGGGCGCCGGCCGGAACTGACCCGGTGTGTGGGTGGTGACTGTGGTTCCCGGCCGTCCGATCGGCTAGGAACTTCAGGTATGACCGAGATGCGTGCCGGCACCGCCGCCGGCGAGGCGGAACTCCTGTGGCGCCCGGACCCCGACCGGGTCGCGGACAGCCGGATGGCCGCGTTCCGCTCCTGGCTGGCCACGTCCAAGGGCCTCGACCTCCCCGACTACCCGTCGCTGTGGGAGTGGAGCACCTCCGACCTGGAGGGTTTCTGGGGCGCGATCGCCGAGTTCTTCGAGGTGGTGTTCCACAGCCCGCCCACCCGCGTGCTGGAGGCCCCCGTGATGCCGGGGGCGTCCTGGTTCCCCGGAGCCACCCTGAACTACGCGGAGCACGCGCTCAGGGGCCCGGACGACGCCCTCGCGGTGATCTTCCACCGCGAGGACGGGCTGGCGTCGCAACTCACGTACGGCGAGCTGCGGCGCCGGGTGGCCGCCGTGCGCGCCGGGTTCGTCGAGCTCGGCGTCCGTCCCGGCGACCGGGTGGTGGCGCTCGTGCCGAACTCGCCGGAGGCGCTGATCGCGTTCCTCGCGGCGGCGTCGCTCGGCGCGACCTGGTCGTCGTGCTCCCCGGACTTCGGCGCGCGGGCGATCGCCGACCGGTTCACCCAGATCGAGCCGACCGTGCTCGTGACCGTCGACGGGTACCGGTACAACGGCCGGGCGTTCGACGTGCGGCCCACCGTGGAGAAGCTGCGGGCGGAGATCCCGTCCCTGCGCGCCACCGTGATGATCGACTACGTCGGCGGGACCCCGCTGCCCGGAACCGTCACCTGGGACTCCCTGCTGGCGTCCCACGACGGCGCGGACCTGGCGTTCGAACCGGTGCCGTTCGACCACCCGCTGTGGGTCCTGTACTCGTCCGGGACGACCGGCCTGCCGAAGGGCATCGTCCAGGGGCACGGCGGCATCGTCGTGGAGCACCTCAAGATGCTCGGCCTGCACAGCGACCTCGGCCCCGGCGACCGGTTCTTCTGGTTCACCACCACCGGCTGGATGATGTGGAACTTCCTCGTCTCCGGCCTCCTCGTCGGGTCGACGGTCGTGCTGTTCGACGGCAGCCCCGCCCACCCCGACCTCGGCGTCCTCTGGCACCTGGCCGAACAGCACCGCGTGACGTACTTCGGCACGTCCGCGCCGTACATCCAGTCGTGCCTGAAGGAAGACCTCCACCCGGCCGAGCGCTACGACCTCACCGGGCTCCGCGTCGTCGGCTCCACCGGCGCGCCCCTGACCCCCGAGGGCTTCCGCTGGATCGCGTCCGCCGTCGGCCCCGACATCCAGATCGCCTCCGTCTCCGGAGGCACCGACATGTGCACCGCGTTCGTCGCCGCGGCCCCTGATCTGCCGGTGTGGCTGGGCGAGCTGTCGTGCCGCGCCCTGGGCGCCGCCGTCGAGGCGTACAGCGAGGCCGGCGCGCCCGTGGTCGAGGAGGTGGGCGAACTCGTGATCACGAAGCCCATGCCGTCGATGCCGGTGTTCTTCTGGGGCGACGAGGACGGCTCCAAGCTGCACGACGCGTACTTCGCGACCTTCGAGGGCGTCTGGCGGCACGGCGACTGGATCAAGATCACCCGACGTGGTTCGGCGGTCATCTACGGCCGCAGCGACTCGACCCTGAACCGCGGCGGCGTCCGCATGGGCACCAGCGAGTTCTACCGCGTCGTCGAAGGGCAGCCCGGCGTCGCCGACTCGCTCGTCATCGACACCTCCGGCGCCGGGAGGACCGACGGCGAACTCCTGTGCTTCCTGGTCCTCGACCCCGGTGTCACGCTGGAGACCGTCGAACCGGCCCTGAGGTCGGAACTGCGCACGAACCTGTCGCCGCGCCACGTGCCGAACAGGTTCGTGGCCGTGGACGAGATCCCGAGGACGTTGAACGGCAAGAAGTGCGAGGTGCCGGTGAAGAAGATCCTGGCCGGCACGCCGCCCGAGCGCGCCGTCAGCCAGGACGCGCTGCGCAACCCCGACGCGCTGCGCCCATTCCTCGACTTGGCACGAGACCTACCTCACCCCGCCACCCCCTGACCTGCGCCAGAACGTCCCCCTCCACCCGTCCGCACCTAGCCTGACCAGGGCAGACGTGACAAGGAGGGGGGCGTTTTGCTTGGGTGCCGGTGGCATGTGTAATCTATGCGTCGTAGCCGAGGGCTCCGGGAGGCTTCGCCTAGTCTGGTCTATGGCGCCGCACTGCTAATGCGGTTTGGGTTTACCGCCCATCCCGGGTTCAAATCCCGGAGCCTCCGCAACACCCGGCTTTGGCTGGGTGACAACTGAAGAACGATGCGCTCGTAGCTCAACGGATAGAGCATCTGACTACGGATCAGAAGGTTGCAGGTTCGAATCCTGCCGAGCGCGCCACCTCAAACCCGCTCTCACCAGCGGGTTTGTTCTTTTCTCGCTGCTTACTTCATGACCGTTCCGCTGTGCGACGGCCGTTGTGTGCCCGATGTGCCCATCGGTTCCGGTCCGACGGGTCACCAGACCGGCGATCGCCTCTGCGGCGTTCCGGGCGACTTCGGGGAGCACCGTCGAATAGGTGTCACTCGTCACAGTGATCGAGCTGCGGCCCAGCATCTCCTGAACCGTCTTCATTTCGACGCCAGCCGCAGGGCGAGAGTCGCCGCTCCGTGGCGGAGGTCGTGCAGCCGGATCGGGTGGGAGACCAGCCAGCACGGCGAACCGGTCGGTGACCCACGACGGACGAAGCTGCTCGCCGTTCCTCTGCGTGAACACCCGCCCGGACTCCACCCACGCTGGCCCTGCCGTCAGTCGCTCCGAGGCACGCTGCGCGCGGTGCGCCCTCAAGACCTTCACCGTGACCCGGTAGGGCTTCGGACAGGGGCTCGCTCTGGACGATCGACTTGTGGAACGCCATTGTGATCACATCGGATCATTCGAATCACGTCACGAGAGCTGAACCGAATGATGATCCGAACGAGCGCCGTCGCGACCGGTCGGCAGCCTCCCCGCGCGCACGCGAGCCGTCCTGACCAGGGTGGAGGATGCCCCCCGACTGCCGTCCGCCCGACCGGTACGTCATAGCAGCTCGCGTTGTGTACGAAGCTCGGACGATTCCGGGCTACCGCCTCGCCGACGACGGCGCGAGCTGATCGGTCAACCGTTGAAGAGCTGCGCGACCGTCCGCACTGATCTCGGCAAGACCAGCGTCGTCGGCTGCTCGGATCGTCCGTTGCACCTGGTGTGGCAACCGGTGGACCTCGGCAGCGGTCAACGCCGATCGGAACGCCTCCGTCGCGCCGTCTCGATGCTGCGCAGCGAGCAGCACTTGCCCGGCGGTCACCCGCTCGATGATGTGCCATTGCGGCGCGACAGGTGGGCCGCTGACGTCGGTCTGCAACGCGCGCACGGCCTCGGCGGCGCGGCCGGTCGAGATCAGGCCGCGGAGTTCGATCTCCCGGGACGTGAACCGGTTGAACAGCATCCCGCGCCCCGCTTCCGCGTCGAGCAGGTCGCGGTAACCGGTGATCGCCCGGTCGAAGAGGTCCGCGTTGCCCTGTTCGCCTGCCGCGCGTGCGAGCAGGGCGAACGCTGCGCCCCGTCCTTCCCGATCATCGGACACGGCAACAGCTCGACTCAATCGAACAACCGCCGCGCCGACGTGGTCCGCCTTGCGCAGCTCGTTGCCGTGCATCCGAAGCGCGTGCGCGAGGAACACAGGATCGCCCAGCCGCTCGGCGACGACGAGCGCCTTGCCGGTCCAGCGCGCCGCGGCGGCCAACCGCTCCTCGGGCAGAACGGTTCCCAGCGAGACGCCCAGCGCCGCCCGGCCCTGCCCGAGCAGGATCATCGTGTCCCGCTCGGCACGGCCCTCGGCGGCGCGTGCCTCCAACCTGGCGACGAGCGGCCACAACTCGTTGACCGCGTCGACCGCGCGCCCGGACTGGCGGGCGATCTCGGCGAGTCGGATGGTCGAGTCACCGAACTGGATCATCGCGGCGAAGTCGGCATCGTCGTTGTCCGTCACGCCGAGCACGTGCATCGGCAGGCCGAGTACGCGAGCGATGTGGCGTCGGGTGGTGACGTCGCTGATGGTGCGCCGACCGGTCTCGATCATCGACACGTAGGTCTTGTCGTAGCCGAGCAGCGCGGCGAGCCGTTCCTGGTTGAAGCCGTTCACCCGGCGGTAGACGCGAAGGATCGTCGCCAGGTCGCGAGTCCTCAACGCCGCTGCCGCCTCGGGAGCCGACCACAGCCACACTGCCGGTGTCAGCGGGCGAACAGGCATGATCGGCGGTGCGTGACGTGCGCTCGCGTGGCACGTCGGACAGACAGGTTCGACCGCGAGCCTGCTCAACTCGGCTCCGCAAGCCTCGCATCGTCCGCCCGTCATGAGCGACTACCGGATCAGTTCCGGGTCGGACTCGCGCAGACGTGCGAACCAACTCGCGATCGAACGCTTGTACCCGTCCGGCATGTTCAGCCCGCGCACCTCCGACTCGGTGAACAGGCCGATCTCCTTGTGCTCGTGGGAAAGCACGGGTTCGGCGTGGCCGTCCGGGTAGCAGCCGTAGGTCACGATGAACACGTTCTTCTCCGCCACGTCGATGTAGTACATCCACGTGTCGAGGATCGGGCCGGTGGTCACCTGCCACTGCGTTTCCTCGGCGATCTCGCGCGCCACGCACTCCTCGGGCGTCTCGCCGGGTTCGATCCGGCCGCCGGGTAGCTCCCACTCCTCGCGCTCGTTCTTCAGCAGCAACACCCGGTCGTCACGCACCACCACGCCCTTGATCGAGACGGGGTAGACGGCCTGGCTCATCGGCGTTGACCTCCGGAAGGCGTGCGCGATCACTCATCGGCAACGTAGCACCCGGTCACCCGACAGCAGGCCACGCTGTGTTGACAGCTTGTCACTGGACGTATCAGGTCGGATCACGTTCCCATGATCTCGCGAAACCGGTGTTTCGGGAGGTAGAGACGATGGATGCTCCGTTCGAGCGCGGTTGGGTCGCGGCCGATGATCAGGCGGCCGTGGTGAGCGCGCTGACGCATCACGGCTTGGCTCTGGTCGAAGGACTCGCCGACTCGACACACCTGCGGCGTGTGACTCGCTCCTTCGCAACGGTGGTCCCGCACCGGGACAGCGCGTCGGACGGCGTTACGACGCTGGTCGACCTCGGTTCCGACCGGAACGGCGCGTTCGCCGGGTTCAGCTCGTGTGCGCTAGCGCCGCACACCGACCGCTCCGGCGTCGCCAACCCGCCCGCCTTGCTGGTCCTGGGTTGCTCGCAGCCCGCGACCAGCGGCGGTCAGTGCGTGCTGATTGACGGGCAAGCCGTGTACGACACGCTCGCCGACACCGCACCTGACGCGCTGGCGGCGCTGTGCACGCCCCGGTCAGTGCTGTTCGGCGGTGCGTCCGGGCATCTCGGCGCGATCTTCACCGAGTACGAAGGCGGACGGGTCACCATCAGGCTGCGCCAGGACGACCTCGTGCAGTTCTCGCCCGAGGTGCGCCGGTGGTTGCCGACGCTGCGAGCGGCGATCGACCAGCACGTGGCCGAGCTGGACCTGAGCGCCGGACAGGGCTACATCCTCGACAACCACCGATGGCTGCACGGTCGGCGAGCATTCAACGGACACCGCGTCGTGCACCGCGTCAACGCGAACCCGCTTCCTCACCTCGGCATCCGGACCGGCATTCCCGCCCGCGTGCGGAGCGCTGCGGTATGAGCGACGCGGCAGCGGTGCGCGGGTTTCCCCGCCTTGGCGGGACCGGTTGCGATCCGGGACGCGGGATGGCAGTTCGTGCACCGACGTGTCGTTGACGGCATCCCCACCGAGGTTGACGGTTCCGGCTGTGGCAGGACGGCTGGCACGACGCCATCCGCGTGCGCAGCAGCACCGACGCGATGGCGTTGCGCGCGGACGGCGACGAGCCGCCCGGCATCGTGTGGGAGCGTGCCGGTTCGTTGTCCGACGTGGTGGAAGGGCTGTTGAGCCTGCCCGTGCCGACCCAGCGGTTCGCCCCTCGCCTGATCGTCGTCCGCTCCCGCGCTGTGGGCGCCATGACCCGGCCGGACCTCAGCGACCGCTCCGCGGCGCGCTGGGCGTGACCAGATGTGCGTCTGCGGCTGGCAACTGATCGCCGTGACGTTGGCGTTGATCGTGCCGGCCATCAGCTATGGCGAGATCGAGGGCCGTCGCCGAGCCCGCACCGATGACGTCCGGTTCCGCGACAAGACCACCTGACCGCTTCGGCAGCACCGGACGAAATCTCTCCGACGCCCGGCCGCCCGGCCGCCGCGGTACCCGACGTGGTGGGAGGGCCGTCCGTCCCGACCCGGACAGCTCTCCCGCCGCGTCCTCGGACACCACCCACCAGAAGGGCTAGCACTCTCCATGATCCCCACGGATCTGCCCGTTCACATCGAGCAAGACAAGACCGCTCGCGCGAAGGTGATCGACGCCTGCGGTCTGACGTGCACGTTCTGCCACAACGAGGGCACACCCGTTGCGGTGGACAACCGCCGTCGTCCCGTTGGCGACTTCACGATCGCCGGTCCGAGCGGGCGCATGTCGATCTACGCCGCCACCAACGGCGCGAACTTCCTCCCTGCCCCGATGCCCGCGAACGAGCATTTCGGGCGCGCACTGGTCGCGTTATGCGATGTGCTACGCCTGACCGAGGTCCACCTGACCGGCGGTGAACCCACCCTGCACCCCGCCATCGCCCGGCTGACGAAGATCGCCACCGAGGCGGGCTTGCGGGTCGGGATGACGTCGAACGGAGAGCACGGCGCGGAGGTGCTTCCCGACTGCGCCGCCGCTGGGCTCGACCGGGTGAACTTCTCGATCTTCGGCACGACGGCCGACGAACTTGCCGAGACTCAGCACGCCCGTAACCGCAATCCCGAGCGTGCGCAGCGCAAGATCGACGCCCTGAAACGCTCGATCGCCGTCTGTGAGGCGCACGGGGTCAAGGCCGGCGCGAACATCGTGGTGCTCGACTACAGCCACGCGCCGCGCGTGCACCGCATGCTCGATGAATACTCTTCGCACCTGTCGGTCCGACTGCTCAACTCGCTGGACCACGGCCCGGCCTCCGTCGAGGCCATCGAGCGCATCCTGGCTGAACGCGAGGCGGTCGCCGAGGCGCACTACATCACCGCAGGCGTCTCCGGGGCACGCACCGCCTACCGCCTCGCCGACGGACGACGGGTGTCCTTCAAGCAGATCCGCCGCGTCCGGCTGCCCGAGACGTGCGCCGGATGCCGGTTCAACAACGACACCGACTGCCAAGAAGGCTTCTACGGCGTGCGGCTCTACTACGACCGCGACGGCCGGTACCAGGTCGGTGTCTGCATCCAACGGATGGACCTGACCATGCCCCTTGACGACTTCCTCACCGGGCCGGTGCCGGCAGAAGTGCTGGCCCTGCGTGAGGTCGAGTACGACCGACTCACCCGCCACCACGCGGCGGCATAGCGTCGGACCAGCACCGATCAACCAGGAAGGACGGCCGCGAGTGCCGATCGAGCACGAAGCGAAGATCCTCGACGTCGTTCCCGCCGAGATGGAACAGCTCATCCTCGACAAGGGCGGGCAAAAGCTCGGCGAGCGGTTCATGCGTCGCTACGTCTACGACATCACGCCCGGCGACCAGTCAAAGTGGATCAGGTTGCGCCACACCGGGGACGAGGTGACGCTGACCGTCAAGCAGATCACCAGCGACGCCATTGACGGCACCCACGAGACCGAAGTGACCGTGAGCGACTTCGACGCGACCAACGCCCTGCTCGGGGTGCTCGGGTTCACCGCGAAGTCGTACCAGGAGACCAAGCGCACGAGCTTCGTCCTCGACGGCGCACAGGTCGAGATCGACACGTGGCCGCGCATCCCGCCTTACGTCGAGATCGAGGCTGGATCGAAGGACGAGGTCGTTCGGGTCGCCGCACTGCTCGGCTACGCCGAGGAGGAGCTGACCGGGGAGAACACCATCAAGGTCTACGCGCTGTACGGCATCGACCTGAACACCATCCCTGACCTGCGCTTCTAGGTGTCAACGGGTGCGCTCGGTGTGTGCCCGAAGTGAGCCCGGACGCGCAATGATCACGCGGTAGAGATCGTCACCGACAGGCAGCGAACCTGGTCTGACCTGCACAGGCCAGACCAGGCCGATAGTGCTCGGCAGCAACCAACATGATCGGGACGGAACTACGGATCAGAAGGTTGCAGGTTCGAATCCTGCCGAGCGCGCACGAGCGTTGTGGTTAGCGCGGTAGCCCGCGCACTTCACGGCTCGCCGCCGGAAGTCCGGGAGCCGGCCCGCTCGTCGCAGACCGGCCCCCGGTGGGAGGCCACCGGAATGGCCTGGCTTCAGTTCGAGGGGGAGGTGGTCCGGGCGGCTTCGAGGGTGGCTGCCAGGCGGTCGATCTGGGCGTCCACCTCCATCCTCCGGCGGGCCTTGGCGGTTCGGTCCTCGCCGCCGATCTCCTCGATCCCGGTCCGGAGCTTCTGCCGGAACCGGAGTTCCTGGAGTTCGAAGTCGACCGAGTCGCGCTTCTCGCTCGCCCGCAGCTGGAGGTCGTGGAGGCGGCCGGAGACGTCCAGTTGGCGGCGCAGCCTCGCGTCGTACTCGGTGCTCGCGCTCATCATCTTGCTGAGCACCGGCAGGCAGTCCAGCGCAATCAGCAGCAACGCCAGCAGCAAGTGCGCCATGAGGACCGTGAAGTGCTTCGACGACAAGCTGCCCAACGCCTCGAACTCGTCCAACAGCCCGCGTTCGGTCAGGTTCGCCCGCTTCTCGTCGACCTTCGCGGTGATGGCGGAGCTGATTTCGCGTTCGGTGCGACTGCTCGCGTCGGCGACCTTCGCGGTCAGCTCGGAGACGGTGCGGTCGGCGGTGACGAGATCCGCGTGCAGCTGGTCGAGTCGGCTGTCGCGGTGGAACTCGTCTGCCTTGTCGCGGTTGCGGATGCACTCGGGGCCCTCGCCGGGGACGGCGGTCAGGCCCGGGCCGACGCGGCCCGCGCACTCGTCGCGCGCCAGTCGCTCCAGCTCGGCCAGGCGGGCGTCGGCCTCGCCGACCTTGACCTTCAGGGCGTCGCGGTTCGTCGTCGCGCGCGCCAGCTCGTCGACGACGGCTTGCGGGCGTTCGCTGATGACGACCAGGAAACCGGCGCACGACGGGTCGGCCAGGACCTCGCCCGACGGCGGGTTGCAGCGCTTCAACGTCCCCTCGTAGACGTCGACCTCCGCCTTGCGTTGTTCGCTGATCTCGTTGTCGATCGACTGGTGGAACACCGCGAGCACCAGTGGCTCGGCGATGACCGCGCCCAGCAGCAACGAGAGCACCAGCCGGGGCAGGTAGGTGCGGAACAACGACGTGCGCGCCGCCCCGTGCGTGCTGGAGATCAGCCAGCTGTCGGCGGTCACGATGATCACCGCCCACATCAGGTCGGCGAACAGCAGCCACCAGTGGTGGCCCAGCACGCTCACCAGCGCCATGTGCATCGACACCGCCGCCAGCAGGCCCGTGTTGAGCACGATCAGCCCCAGGCGCGTGTACCGCGGCCGTTCCTCGGGCACCCAGTCCAGCACGTCCTCGTTGACGCCGATCACCCGTCGCAGCAACCGGGGCACGCCCCGCTGCGGCATCACCGGGCGCAACGCCCCGATCGCGACGTCGTTCGGCAGCGACGCCCGCACCGGGCGGTCGACGGGCGGTGGTTCCGGGTTGACCCGTCTGCCGACCGGGGGCAGCTCCTCGGTGGACGCTCGCTCGTCCAGTGCGGTCATGCCTCCACCTTCGTGTTCCGGTCGTCGTCCACGAAGTCGGCGTCGGCAGGACCGGGGCCAGGACCAGGACCGGTACCGGAACTGGGTCCGGGACCGGCACCGGGCCCGGACGGCGTGGGGGTGGCCGGGGCCTCGGGTTCGGTCGGCGCGATCGCACGGTCCTCGGACGCGCCCAGCGCGGGCGCGGCGCCGACGAGCAGGTCGGTGATCAGCCGGTCGAGGCCGGGGCCGAGGTTCGCGGTGTCCAGGTGACCGTGCCGGGCCAGCTCCTGGATCACCTCCGTCCGCGCCCTCAGCGTCTTCATCACCGCCTCGTTCTCCAGCAGCCGGTCCTCGCGCTTCCACTCCTCCTCCCGCCGCACGTCGGCGCGCTCGGCTTCCCACCTCGCGCGCGACTCCTCGTGGGCGAACACGCGCTGCGCGTCCAGCCGCTTCGCCTCCGCCTCGATCTCCCACCGGCGGTCCTCCCGCGACCAGACCTCGCGGCGCAGCTCGGTCTTCTGCCGGTGCAGCGCGTCGGCCCGCTCGGCCTCCCACCGCAGCCGCTCCTGCGTCCGCTCGTGGTCGACGGCGAGCCGCAGGTCTTCGCGGTCCTGCTCGATCTCGCGCTCCCGCAGCAGGCGCAGCTGGTCCGCGACCTCCCGCGCGTTCAGCTCGCCGGCCGCGTGGGCGAGGTAGATCGCGGCGACGGGGTCGGCGCCCACGGCTTCGGACGTCTTCCGCAGCTCGTCGCGGGCGTGCTCGCGCCGCATCGCGTCGAGCGACCGCGTGTGCTCGGTGTCCTGCCGCTCACGGGTCCGGCGGTGGTCCAGTTCCAGCTCGTCCAGCCGGTGGTCGTGGGTGAGCTGGGTCGTCTTCACGGTGTGCGTCTGCTGCGCCTCGCGCAGCTTCGCCACCAGCTCGGCCACCTGCGTCGGCGTCATCACCTCGACGCTGGCGAGGGTGACGGCCAGTCCGCTGAAGTCCGGCGGCTCGATCGTGTGGTACGCCCTGATCTGCGCGTCGAGCTTGCGGCGCAGGTCGTTGATGTCCTTGAGGTCGTAGTCGAGGCCCAGCTGGAAGATCCGCTGGTGGCCCTTGAGGTAGCCGGCCAGCATGGCGGCGGCGTCGCTGCCGCCCGTGCGGACGACGGCCACCGGGTCCGTCACGGTGCACAGGAACGCCACGCGGAGCGTGAAGTTCGCGGCGTCACGCGACGGGATGACGATCTCGGCGACCACCTCGGTGTCCGCGGTGACGTCGACCAGCGACACGTGCGACGCTTCCACCACCGTCGGCGAGTCGAGGGGCAGGTCGGTCGTGTCCAGCACGTAGAGGTTGCGCGTGCGGTACACCAGCTGGTGACCGGCGGGCACGAACGGCACCTCCGCCCGCGTGCGCCCGCGGTTGCGGCTGAACAGCCGCTTGGGCGGCAGCGGTTCGAGCACGCGTTCGTCGATCACCGGGTACGGCTGCTTCTCCATGCGGTGCTCCAAGTCAGGAGACGCGTCCCTTGAGCGCGTCGAGAACGGCGTCCACTAAGGACTTGATGTCGGTGTCCTTCCTGCGCGCGGCCACGACCCGGAAGTCGGTGGCCAGCACGTCGTGCTCTCCGGGCGGCAGGGTGGCGCGCAGCGTCACGCCCAACGCCTTGGCGCTGGTCCGCGCGTGCGGGTCGTTGTGGGCCATGTCCTGCAGCAGCCACCGCAGCGCGTTGATGGCCCGCAGCCGCGCCGGCCGGAACACCAGCACGTTCGCCAGCAGGCGGACCACGACGTCGGCGTGCTCCGGGTGGTCTTCGAGGTGCAGCAGGACCGCGGACCGCTTGGTGCCGGGCTTGCGGGACTCCAGCACGGCCAGCGCGGTCCGCACGGCCACGGCACGGCTCGCCGGCCGGGCGCCCGGCGCGGTGAAGCGCTCCACCTTGGCCCACAGGAAGTCCAGGACGAGGTGCGCGTTGCCGGTGTCGCGGACGAGCGCGGCGAACAGCTCGCCGAACACGTGCTCGACGTCGCCGTCGACGGCGTGCGACTGGGCGCACACCTGCCAGAGCCGGCGCCGCGCGTCGTGCGGGTACCGGACGCCGAGCCCGCCGATGAACGCCATCGCGGCCACCCACCGCTGCTGCGGCTTGCCCCGGTCGACCCAGCCGTCGGCGATCTTCAGCGCGCTGGGCGCCAGCAGCTCGTCGTAGGCCATGAGGTGCAACGCGTAGACGGCCACGCGCTGACCCGCCGCACGTCGGGCGCCACGCGCCCAGCGGTCCAGCACGGGCACCACCTCGTCCAGGGCGATGGCGGCGAGCTCGGCGAGGCCCAGCGCGACCGGCACCTCGTACCGCACCTCGGTGACGATCCGGTCGAGCCACTCGACCACCGCGTCCCAGAACCCGACGTCCATGCGCTGCCACAGCTGCGCCAGCACGTGCCGGTGGTACTCGGGCTTGGCGAACTTCAGCGCGCCGCGCGTGCCCAGCTCGGTGTGCAGCGTCTCGGTGGCCACCAGCTCGTTGGTCAGCAGGCTCCGCCGCAGCTGCGGCAGTCGGTCGGGCTCCACGTCGTCGTCGGACGCGCCCGGCAGGCTCCGGTCCAGCTCCTCCTTCAGCACCCGCAGGGAGGCCTCGAACGTCCGCTCGTCCACGCCGATCGCGAACGCGAGCGTGGTGACCTCCAGCAGCCGCCGCCGGTCCAGGCCCTCGAACCACTCCTCCACCTCGACGCGGACCCGCGTGTCGAGGTGCGCCAGGGCCTCGTCCAGCGGCAGGCCCTCGTCCAGCCGCCGGGCCAGCCCGACCACGTCGCGGACGCTGTCGATCGACGCCAGCGCCTCGCGCAGCACGGGTTCCTCGTCGTCGGGCAGCGTGCCGCGCCAGTACGCGCGCAGGACGTGCTCGGCGGCGGGCGGTCGCCACGCGAGGTGGCAGGCGCGCTCGACGCCCTCGGCGGTCAGCGGCGGTTCCGTGATCACCAGGTAGCACCCGCGCTCGCGGACGCGGTCCCGCACCACCCGCCACTCGAAGTCCGACTCGACGCCGTGCTCGGCGACCCGGTCGACCACGAGGTACCCGCAGTCGCGGTCGAACTCGTACTCCTCCAGGTCGGCCGGGGAGACGTGCGGCGACATCAGGTAGAGCGGCTGGTCGGTGACCTCGCGCAGCAGCGCCAGCGCCGACGAGCGCTTGCCCGTGCCGGGGGCGCCGCACAGGACGAGGAGGTGCTCCTCGGCGAGCCGTTCCGAGGCGGGCCCGAAGCCCTCGGGGCTGACGAACCGGGCGAGCGCGGCCAGGTCGCTGTCGTCCACGCGGCCGGTGGCGCGGGTGAGGGGTCTCGCGGACCACCCGCCCACGGTCTGCGCGCCCAGCACGGCGTGCTCGAACCGCGGGCTGTACAGGTTGACCTGGACGTCGTTCAGCATCCCCCGGTCGTACGCCGAGGCCGGGCTCTCGCCGGCGTCCTCGACGTCCTCGGCCGGCGCGTGCTCCGCCGTCACCGGCCGATCCTGTTCTGCACGCCGATGACGACGTTCCGGCCGCGCACGCCGCCGTGCACGGTGGTGTTGTGGCCACCGGTGGCGGGCGGCTCGACCGGCGCGGGCTCGGGCGCGGCCTCCGCGACGGTGTCCGCGGGCTGGTCGAGCCGCAGGGCGTGCACGTCGAGGCCCGGCACGTGCAGCCAGGCCGTGCCCCGGAACGTCTTCGCGACCACGGGCACCTCTCGGAAGTCCTCAGTGGACAGACGGGTGTGGCCCTGCACCACCAGGTCCGCGTACAGCAGCGGCGACAGCAGGATCACCAGGTCCACGTCCGGGCACGCCCTGAGCGCCAGCCGGCCGGGCGCGCTGTCGACCATCCGGCTCACGGCCACGACGCCCGCGCCGGCGTAACCACCGGGCGTCGCCCGCACGAGTCCCTGGTGGACGGCCACGCGCAGCCGCAGCTTCAGCTCCCGCCGCGCCGTGCCGTTGTGGGCCGCCAGCGCGTCCACCAACGCCCGCGGCAGGTCGTCGACGACCCGCTTCTCCGCGGTGTCGGCGGGCAGCACCGCCAGCTCGCCGTCACCGGAACCCTGGACCTTCCACCGCGAGCGGTCGAAGCCGGCGCGCGCGGCGGCGTCCTCCACCACGGTCACCAGGGCGCGTTGCACCCCGTACTGGTCGACGTCGGTGCGTGCGCTGTAGTTCTCCACGTCCAGGCTGAGCAGGACGCGGCGGGTGAAGTCGTCGTCCACGGTGGCTTCCTCCGCGTCGTGGTGGTGTGGCGAGGAGTCTGCGTGCCCGGCGGGCCGCAGACCTCGGATAAATCAGGAGTTCGGGGAACCGGTCGGGTCAGTCGCCGTCGGCGACGCGGCGCAACGCGTCCAGGTCGCGGATGCGGACGCCGCGGTAGCGCGACGTCACCAGGCCGTTGGCCTTCAACGCCTTCAACGCGGCGCCCACCGCGTCCGGCCTGGCCCCGATGAGCCGGCCCAGCTCCTCCTGGGAGACGTCGACGCCGAGGTCCATGCCGAGCGGCCCCGGCACGCCGTGCGACTGGGCGAGGTCGAGCAGCACCCGCACGAGCCGGACCTTCACGTCGTACGAGCCGAAGTCGGCGCGCCTGCGGTTCGCCCAGTCGAGGCGGTCGGAGATCAGGGCGCACAACGCCTGCCACGCCTCGGGGTTGCGGTGCAGGTACGCCAGGAACTGCCGCCGTTCGACGACCTGCACGAGGAGGTCGGCGCACGCGGTCACGGTGGCGGACCGGGTCCGGTCCTCCCGCAGCGCCGCGCCCTCGCCGATCACGTCACCCGCGACGCGGACGCCGAGCAGGGCTTCCGAGCCGTTGCGCACGAGCCGGGTGACCTTCGCGCACACCGCGCCGCCGGACGTCGCCGAGCGGAGCAGGAACACGCCCGTCTCCCGCTCGCCCTGGCGGGTCAGCAGCTCGTTGGCGCGCACGACGCGTTGCCCGCCGAGGCTGAGCAGCTCGTCCCGGAGGCCGGGGGCGAGCCGGGAGAGGTACGTGCCGGGCAGCCACCCGTGTCGGCTCGGTGCTTGGGACAACGCAGGTCTCCCGTCGCCGTTCTGCAGCGAGAACCGTCACGTCGAACACCTCGGTGAGTGACGGTTCATACCTAGAGTTACCCACCCGTACATCCGATTCGGTACTTATCGGGTCGGTGTTCCGACTGTGGGTGAGGCGGAAGGTTACCTGGTCGCGAGAAGTGCGTGCTTTCGGGTGGTGCTATTGGTTCTTGCCGGTGAAGATCCAGCTCAGGCCACTGCGGTGCGGTTCGCGAGACTGGCGCGACCACTATTCGGAAGATCAACTCAGGGTCGCGCCGGGTCGCCGCCGGAGATTGTCCGTATTCCCTTTGACGGAGAATTCACGACGGCTCGACGGTGATTCGTCACGGCGCCCGAAAGGTGATTTCCGATCGCGTTCCGCGTCGTCGGACGGCGGGCGCGATGTCAAGGATGCTTGACATCATGTCAAGCGGACCTTACGTTGAGTCGTGTCTAGTTTCCTTTACGCGGGGGGAGTGCGCGTGTCGTACGAGGAGAAGGGGACGTGGGTGTACCTGGTGGTCAGCCTGCTGACCTACGTCGGGTACGTGGTGGTGGTCCTGGGCCGGGTCGGTGACGGCGCGCTGGTCGACGTGCCGCACGCCGGGCCGATGCTGTGGGCGATCGGGACGTCCGTCGTCCTGGCCGTCGTCGGCCGGGTGGCGTTGGAGGCGGTCCGGCCGAGCGACCGGCACCGGCCGGACGAGCGGGACCGCGAGGTCAACCGGTTCGGCGAGCACGTGGCCGCGGTGGTGTTGGGCGCCGGGATGGTCGTGCCGCTCGCGCTGGCGCTGGGGGAGGCGCGGCACTTCTGGATCGCCAACGCGATCTACGCCGTCTTCACGCTGTGGGCCGTGGTGGGCGCGTCGGTGAAGCTCGTCGCGTACCGGCGGGGGTTCTAGTGGGCAAGCCGACCAGGATCACCAACTCGATCCGCGCCCTCCGCTTCGCGCACGGGGAGATGACGCAGGCCGAGCTGGCCCGGCGCGTCGACGTCACGCGCCAGACCATCATCGCCATCGAGCAGGGCCGGTACTCGCCGTCGCTGGAGATGGCGTTCCAGATCGCCCGGGTGTTCGGCGTGCCGCTCGGCGACGTGTTCCAGTACCCGGAGGACGAGTCGTGAGAGCGGTCATCCAGGACGCGTACGGCAACCCCGAGGACGTCCTCCGGGTCCGCGAGGTCGACAAGCCCACCGTCGGCGACGGCGACGTGCTGGTGCGCGTCCACGCCGCCGCGGTCTCCGGCTCCGACTGGCACCTGCTCCGCGGCCTGCCCTACGCGGCGCGGTTCGCGGTCGGCGTGCGCCGGCCCCGCAACCGCGTGCCGGGGCTGGAGGTGGCCGGCACGGTCGAAGCGGTGGGGAAGGACGTGACGTCGCCGGCCGTCGGCGACGAGGTGTTCGGGTGGTGCGCCGGCGCGTTCCGCGAGTACGCCGCGGTGCCGGCGGGGCAGCTCACCGCCAAGCCCGCGAACCTCACCGCCGAGCAGGCGGCCGCGGTGCCGATCGCCGGGTTCACGGCGCTGCAGGCGGTTCGGGACCGCGGACGGGTGGCGGCCGGCCAGAAGGTGCTCGTCACCGGCGCGTCCGGGTGCGTCGGCACGTACGCCGTGCAGCTCGCCAAGCACTACGGCGCCGAGGTGACGGCGGTGTGCGGTGCGGCCAAGGCCGACCTGGTGCGCGACCTCGGCGCGGACCACGTGCTGGACCACGCGGCCGGGCCGTTGAGCGTGACCGGCTTCGACGTGGTGCTGGACATCTACGGCAACCCGCCGCTGGGCACGTGCCGGCGGGTGCTGAAGCCGGGCGGCACGCTCGTCCTCGTCGGCGGCACGGGCGGGCGGTGGTTCATGGGCACCGACCGGTGGCTCCGCGCGCTCGTCGCGGCGCCGTTCCTCGGCATCAAGGCACGGCCGCTCGTGCACCGCGACCGGCTCGACGACCTGGTGCTGCTCCGCGACCTCATCGAGGCCGGGCACCTCACGCCCGTGCTGGACCGCACCTACCCGCTCGCCGAAGCCGCGACCGCGATCGAGGACGTGCGGCGAGGCCGGGTCCGGGGGCACGCGGTCGTCACGCCGTAGTGGACGTGGGGCTGCGCCCGCGCGCGGAGACAGCCCCAAGGGCCGGAAATCCGCTGGTAGCGGCCGTGACAGCCGGTGGCGACCGGGTAGCGGCCGGGTCAGCCCTTGCCCAGCTCCGCCAGCACCCCGTCGGTGAACGCGGGCCACGCCGTCACGGCCCACTCGCCGAACTTGCGGTCGGTCAACGCCACGCACGCCACGCCCGCGTCCGGGTCGACCCACAGGAACGTGCCGCTCTGCCCGAAGTGCCCGAACGTGCGCGGCGAGCTGGACGCGCCCGTCCAGTGCGGCGACTTGTCCGCCCGGATCTCGAACCCGAGCCCCCAGTCGTTGTTCTTCTGCAGACCGAACCCCGGCAGCACCCCGCGCAGGCCCGGGAACGCCACCGACGTCGCCTCCGCCACCAGCTCGGCCGACACCAGCTTCGGCGCCTGCACCTCCGCCGCGAACCGCACCAGGTCGGACGCGGTGGACGTGCCGCCCGCGCCGGCCGAGCCGTCCAACGTGGACGACGCCATGCCCAGCGGCGCGAACACCGCCTCCGCCAGGTACCGCGCGAACGGGATCTCGGTCGCCGCCTCCACGAAGTCGGCCAGCACGCCGAACCCGGTGTTCGAGTAGATCCGCTTGGCCCCCGGCGCGGCCTGCACGTCGTCCGAGTCGAACGCCAGGCCCGACGTGTGCGCGATCAGGTGCCGCACCGTCGAGCCCTCCGGCCCGGCCGGCTGGTCCCACTCGACCGCGCCCTCCTCCACCGCCACCAGCACCGCGTACGACGTCAGCAGCTTCGTCACCGACGCCAGCGGGAACCGGAGGTCGACCGGTCCGTGCGCGCCGAGCACCTCGCCCCGCACGTCGACCACGGCCGCCGCCGCCGTCTCCACCGGCCACGATGACACCGCCCGCAAGCTCTCCATGCCGCAAACTCTGCCACGTGTCACCACGAGAGCTGGTCGTGCTCGGCACTTCTAGTCAGGTGCCGACCCGCGCCCGCAACCACAACGGGTACCTGCTGCGCTGGGACGCCGAGGGCTTCCTGTTCGACCCGGGAGAGGGCACGCAGCGGCAGATGCTGCGCGCCGGCGTCGCGGCGAACGACGTCACCAGGCTGTTCGTCACCCACTTCCACGGCGACCACTGCCTCGGCCTGCCCGGCGTCGTCCAGCGGATGTCGCTCGACCGCGTGCCGCACCCCGTGCACGCGCACTTCCCGGCGGAGGGCGCCGAGTTCTTCGACCGGCTGCGGCACGCCAGCTCGTTCCACGACGTGGTGGACGTCCGGGCGCACCCGGTCACCGGGCCGGGCGTGATCGCCGAGGGCGCGTTCGGCCGCCTCGAAGCCCGCCGGCTGGACCACACCCTGCCCGCCTACGGCTACCGCCTGGTCGAGCCGGACGGCCGCACGATGGTCCCCGCGCTGCTGGCCGAGCGCGGCATCCGGGGCCCGGCGATCCGCGCCCTCCAACCGCCCCTGCTGGACGAGGTGAGCGTGCCGCGCCGGGGGCAGCGGTTCGCGTTCGTCATGGACACCCGGCTGTGCGACGGGGTCTTCGAGCTGGCGGAGGGCGCCGACCTGCTCGTCATCGAGTCGACCTACCTCCACCCCGACGAACCGCTCGCCACCGAGTACGGCCACCTGACCGCGCGCCAGGCCGCCCGCGTGGCGGCCGAGAGCGGCGTGTGCAAGCTCGTGCTCACCCACTTCTCGCAGCGCTACACCGACCCGTCCCTGTTCCACGCCGAGGCCGCCGAGGTGTTCGACGGCGAGATCGTCGTGGCCGCCGACCTGGACCGGGTCGGCGTGCCGCGCCGGCGGGCGTGACTCAGGTCCGGTGTGGACGCTCGGCCGCCCACTGGTCGCGGATCAGGGTGTCGAGGTCCGACTCCGCCGGCCGCCAGCCCCACGCGCGCAACCGGGTCGTGTCCGCGCGGAGTTCCGGCGCCTCGCCGGGGTGCGCGGGCCGCGGCACGACGGGCACCGGCCGGCCGGTCACCCGCGTCACGGCGGCCAGCACGTCGGCCACGCTCGCCGGCGTGCCGCCCACGTTGAGCGCCGCGTACCCCTCGCCGCACCGCTCCACCGCCGTCACGAACGCCCGCGCCACGTCCCGCACGTGCACGAAGTCCCGCACCGCCGACCCGTCGCCGAACACCTCCACGGCCGGCAGCCGCCCGGACGCCGCGCCGCACGCCCTGGTGACCAGGCGCGTGTCGTCTACGTCCCCGCCGCTCGCGACGTTGAACAGCCGCAACGCCACCGCGCCGACCCGTCCCGCCGCCGCGGCCCACGCCAGCACGTCCTCGGCGGCGGCTTTCGAGGCCGCGTAGGGGTTGGCGGGCGAGCGGGGGCAGTCCTCGTCGATCACGGCGACGCCGGGCGCGCCGTACACGCCGGCCGTCGACGCCAGCACGAACCTCGGCGGCGGCGACCGCAGCAGGTTCACCGTGCCGCCCACGTTGACGTCGTAGTACCGCACGGGGTCGGCGAACGACTCGCGCACGCGGCCCAGTCCGGCGAGGTGGACGACGGCGTCGAGGTCGCCGAACGCGTCGAGGCCCGCGCACGTCCGGACATCACCCGACAAGGCGACGGGCGTGTGGCCGGCGGCCGCCAACGCCGCGAAGACCACCCGTCCGACGTACCCGGTGGAACCGGTGACCAGAACGCGCATGGGCGTCATCCCAGCACGATCCCCGTGGTCAGCCACTCGACCGGCGGTCATCAATCTGGTGGGAATTGCCCCTAAAGGTGTGGACCGGTGGGGCCGATACAACCCAAGTGAGTTACCCGCATCCAGCCATGCACACGAGCATCGAGGGCGTTCTCGCCGAGTACGCCGTGCACGAGGCCAAGCGGCAGCGCTTCCTGGAGACCGCCGCGGCCATCGTGGCCGCCGCGCCGCCGTCGGTCGACGACACGCTGTTCGGCCTCACCCTCCCCTTCCCCAAGGCCAAGGGCCCCCGCGCCTTCCTGAGCCGGGTTGACCAGGTACTTCGCGACGCCGCTCGATGATCTCGCGCACCCGTCCCTGATCCCATCGGCAAGTTTCATCCGGTCGTTGCCGGACCGTGCTAGGCCGATCCCATCGCCTGCCTCTACAGTGCGTGGCACCCGGCGCTCGCCGGTTGTCTCGTCTGCTTCTCATAAAGCGAGTTCTCGGCGATGGATCATGTCCTTTCCGCGCTTCAAGCGCGCCTCGGCACCCTGTTCGGCGACCGGTTGGTCGTGCTCGCGGGCGGCACTCGGCTGAGTAGTCGCGCCGGTGAGCTGCACCAGCTCGGCGCCCGCCATACGCTCGTGCTCTCGACGGACGACCACGCGCCGCTGCACGACTCGGACGTGGCCCGGTGGGTGCCGCTCGGCATCGCCGGCGGGTTCGTCGCCGTCGAGCAGAACCGGCTCACCAAGCTGCTCACCTCGCCCAACCGCAAGGTCCGCGAGGTGCTGGAGGACTTCGACCCGGACGGCGAGGCGCTGGTGATCAGCACCCCGTACGTCCACACGCCCGAGTTCGCGGGCCGGCCGGTGCTCAACGCCCGCCGCCCCGAGTGGGTGGAGCTGGAGAACAAGACCACCATCGACGCGCTGTGGGACGAGCTGTCCGCGCCCCGCGCGCCCGCCGTCGTGCTCGACCTCGACTTCGACGCCCTGTGGGCGGCCACCCGTCGGCTCGACCGCGGCTCGGGCGTCGTGTGGTCCGGCGACGGTCCCGCGATCAACGGCGGCGCGAACTTCGTCCGCCGCGTCCGCGACCGGCAGGAGGCGCTGGACGCCTTCGAGGTGCTCGCGCCGAAGTGCGACTTCGTCCGCGTGATGCCGTTCCTGGAAGGCATCCCGGTGAGCGTGCACGGGATCGTGTTCCCGGACGGCACCGCCGTGCTGCGGCCGATCGAGATGGTCGTCCCGCGCCGCGCCGGCCAGGCCCGGTTCCTGTACGCGGGGTGCGCGTCGTACTACGACCCGCCCGCCCGCATCCGCGAGGAGATGCGGAACCTGGCCCGCCGGGTCGGCGAGCGGCTGCGCGAGACCGTCGACTACCGCGGCACGTTCACGCTCGACGGCATCGCCACCGCGGACGGCTTCCTGCCCACCGAGATCAACACCCGGTACGGCGGCGCGATGGTGTGCTTCGAGGACGCCCTCCCGCAGCTGCCGCTGTCCCTGGTGCAGGTCGCCCTGGTCGCCGGGCACGACCTCGGGGTGTCGTCCATCGAGTTCGAGGAGCTGCTGGTCTCGGCGGCGGACGACTACCGGCACGGGTCGGTCGGCGCCAACGTCCGCGCGGTGAACCCGAGCGAGGTGGTGGAGCGGTCGATCGTGTTCACCGAGTGGTCGTGCCGGTTCGCCCACCCGGAGGAGACGCCGCACGGCGTGCTGCGCCTGCGCCCGTCACCGCTCGGCGCCCGGCTGGAGCTGGACTTCTTCGCCGACCAGCTGCCTCCCGGCCGTCCCGTGGTCGCGCTGACCGTCGCCGCGTTCGCGCTGGCGGACCAGGAGTGGGGCACCGCCCTCGGCCCGCTGGAACCCGCCGTGCCGATCGCCGACGAGGAGGCCGTCGCCGCGGTCGTGGAGTTCGACGCCGTCACGGCCTGATCGCCGTCGTCGCGTCCCGGCCGCCCTGGTTCCCGGCCGCCCTGGTTCCCGGCCGCCCTGGTTCCCCGGGGCGGCCGGGACGCCGCGACCACCCCGGCGACCACCCGCCGTCACGGTGTGATCGTCACGCCCTCCTGGTCGTCCCCGTAGGCGGCCAGGAACGCGTACCGGTACCCCATCAGCTGCAACGTCACCTCGGGCGGCTGGTTGGGCGGGTACGCCTTGTCGCGGTAGGCGCGCAGCATCTCCGTGTGCCCCTGCGCCGTGACGCGCAGCAGCGCGGGCGTGACCGGCTCGCCGTCCACCAGGTGCAGCACCACCCGGGCGGCCTGGGCCAGCAGCCGCGGCGAGCGGTCCGCCGACGCGATCGCCTCCGCCACCTCCACCACGTGCCGCGGCACGACCTCGGGCACCGCGATGGCCAGCGCCATCGAGCACGCCACCTCCGCGCTCGCCAGGGCGTCGAAGACCTTGGGCGCCCCCTTGGCCACCTCGTACCGCGTCTGGGTGATCCAGTCCGGTGGCCGACGGGGCAGCTCGCGCCCCAGCGCGTTCCACCGGCGGCGGGTGCGCCTGCCGTCGTCGGTGAAACCGGCGCTCGCCAACGCCATCGCGGCCAGCAGGAAAATCACCCGATCGCGACTGTCGGCGGGCACCTGGTAGCTCGCGCCCATCTCGGCCAGGAACGGCACGGCCCACGCGCTGGCCTCGGACACCGTGTCGTCGACGAGCAGCCGGTCCGCGAGGGCCTGACAGGCCACTTCACGGGTCACCCGCTCGCCTCGCACCACCCGTCGCATCAGGTCGTCCACCCCCGCACCGTGGGCGAGAACCGACCAGGGCATGTCCTCCAGTCCACGCAACGGATCCGGCCGTTGCCACGCAGGTGGGAGCTCCATGGCGCGCAAGTTACGCGATTTTCCGGATCGGTACCGGTGGGATCACTCGCCGGGGGGTGGGGTGACCACCGTACGATCGCGCGGTGCGCGGACCCACCTTCAAAGTCGTCGACCTGTTCTCCGGCGCCGGTGGCATGAGCCTCGGCTTCCAAGCGCACCGGGACTTCACCATCGTCGGCGCGGCCGACGCGCAGATCGGCAAGCCGTCGTCCCGGCTGGGGTCGTTGCGCTGCAACGGCATCTACCGCGACAACATCGGCGTCGACCCCCTGCAGGTCGACCTCGGCCGGCTCGACCCGGCCGTGCTGCGGCAGGTCTGGGGCCTCCAGCGCGGTGAGCTGGACGTGCTCGTGGCGTGCCCGCCGTGCTCGGGCTTCACCCGGATCGCCCCGGCCAACCACCTGCGGGACGACCCGCGCAACTCGCTCGTCGGCCGGGTCGCCGCGTACGTGGCCGAGTTCCGGCCGCGGGTGCTGGTGCTGGAGAACGCGCGCGAGCTGGTCAAGGGCAAGCAGCGACACCACCTGGACGGGTTGGCCGAGCAGCTGCTGGAGCTCGGGTACGAAGTGGACGCGAGCACGCACATGCTGTCCCGCTTCGGCCTGCCGCAGCTGCGCGAGCGGGCGATGGTGGTCGCGGTGGACGCGGGCGTGCCGCTGCGGACGCTGGAGGACCTGTGGCAGGGCTGGGAGGTCCGGCCGGGCGCGGTGACCGTGCGGCGGGCGATCGGCAAGCTGCCGCCGGTGGCGGCGGGCGAGGCGCACCCAGAGGACGCGATGCACGTGTCGCCGTCGTTCCGCCGGGACCGGTCGCTGGACCGGATGCGGGCGATCCCGGCCGACGGCGGCTCGTGGGGCGACCTCGTCGGCTCGCCGTCCGAACTGCTGCTGAACCCCGCCCAGCGCAAGATCATCGAAGAGGGCAAGTGGGGTTCGCACCCGGACGTGTACGGCCGGATGTGGTGGGACGAGCCCGCGCGGACGATCAAGCGCGAGTGCGGGCACGTCGGCAACGGCCGTTACGCGCACCCCGAGCAGCACCGGCTGTGCACCGTTCGGGAGATGGCGTTGCTCCAGGGGTTCCCGCGCAAGTTCCGCTTCGACGTGTCGGTGATCGGCAACGCGTACCGCCACCTGGGTGACGCCGTGCCGCCGCTGATCTCGTTCCAGCTGGCGGCGATGGTGCGCTGGATGCTGACCGGTCAGCCGCCGACGGCGCGCGACCTGTGCCTGCCCGGAACGTCGTTGCGGGTGGGCGACATCCGGCCGGTCACGCCGTCCGCGCTGGTCGCGTAGATCACCGTTTGGCAACGGTGTGGCGTCGAAACAGGCGGGCACTGAATACGTGCGTTCCACAGTGGACCCGCTGATCTGCGGAAACGCAAATGGACGAGTATTCGGTGTCCGTTTCGGTCGGCGCCGAAACGGCTGTCCGGCACCGGTTCTCGACAGCGCGTCGAGTCTCGCTGATCATCCACTGTGGACGTCCCACCTGCGTCGCCGCTGCTGGGAGCCAGTGCGACGGAGAGTACTACCCATTCCCCATTCGAGTTAACCCGGTCGGCTAGGGTTCGGACCATTCCTGTCATTTGGTGTCGGAGCGCTCTGCCAGGTAGCTCCCCGAATGGCACGGACCGCCGCCTTGAACCACACCACGGGCTACCCTCGCGAGCCTCAAGGAGACACATGGCATCCCGGTCGACTCTCAAGCGCCTCGGCGCTGCGATCCTCGGCGCCTCGCTCGTGCTGATGTCCGCCCTCCCCGCCGCTGCCGCCGACAAGGTCAAGGTCGAGCCGGACAAGACCGCGGACCAGCCGGGCATGGGCGTGTACCTGGAACGTGACGGCAAGCCGGTGGAGATGCCGCGCCACACGACCGGCAACCCGATCAACGCCGAGCTGATCGGCCTCAAGATCGTGGAAGGCGCCCAGGGCCAGACCGCCCGCGCCTACTGCGTCGAGCTGCCCACGCCCCTCTACGACGGCAAGAAGCTCGAAGAGGTGCCGTGGGACAAGCACCCGAACCCGAACACGAAGTTCAAGGAGAACGCCGGCCTGGTCAACTGGGTGCTGCAGAACAGCTACCCGCACCTGACCGAGGAGCAGGCCGAGGAGCTGTACGGCCTGGGCGACCTCCGGCGCAGCACCATCATCGCCGCGACCCAGGCCGCCGTGTGGCACTTCAGCGACGGCGTGGACCTGCGCAAGGGTGACTCGACCGCCGAGGACGAGGACACCCCCAACGGCTCGATCGACGAGCTGGTCTACAAGGTCTACGAGTACCTGACCACCAAGGCCGTGGACATCAAGGACGTCAAGCCGGACCTCGGCATCGAGCCGGCCCTGCTGAAGGGCGACATCGGCACCACGTTCGGTCCCTTCACCATCACGACCACGGCCGAAGAGGTCGAGCTGATCACCTCGCTGCCCGCCGGCGTCACGCTGGTCAACGAGGCCGGCGAGGCGTTCAAGACCGTGAAGGCGGGCGAGGTGTCCGCGTCGGCTGCGACCAAGGCCGCCAAGGTCTGGGTCAAGGTCGACAAGGGTGTGCAGGTCGGCGAGCTGGACCTGGTCATCAAGGCCGGCGCCAAGCTGCGCTCCGGTCGGCTGTTCGTCTCCGAGAACCCCAAGCAGGAGACCCAGTCCCTGGTGATCGCCACCTCCGAGCCGGTCAACGTCGAGGTCAAGGCGAAGGCGGAGTGGGTCGAGGGCACGGTCGTGACC
This sequence comes from Saccharothrix hoggarensis, assembly GCF_052936025.1. Next base: position 222,496 of record NZ_CP193624.1, read on the forward strand.
ACCACGACCGAGGCGACGCCGACGACGACCACCACCACGGAGACGACGACCACCACCACCGACGCCCCGGTCACCAGCACCACGGTGCCGGCGGGTGGCGGCGGTGAGGACGACCTGGCCAACACCGGTGCGTCCATCTTCGTGCCGCTGCTGATCGGCATCGGCCTGCTCGGTGCGGGCGCCGGCGCGCTGCTGTTCCTGCGCCGCAAGCGCGCTGCCTGATCCTCCTGCTCGACCGCGAACGGCCCCCCGGGATCTCCCGGGGGGCCGTTCCGTCGTGCGGCGGGTGTCGTGCTGGTCCGTTCGCGAACCCCGCGGGTACCGTTTGCCGCTGGGGACGCGTGGACGGTTCGGGTAACCTGCGTCAGGAGTGCGAAGGAGCACGATGAACTTCGACGAGATCAAGAACAAGGCGTCCGAGCTGCTCGAGCAGAACCACGAGACGGTCGATGCGGGCATCGACCAGGCCGCCGAGTTCGTCGCAGGCAGGTTCGGTCACGAGGACCAGGTCAAGTTGGTGGCCGAGAAGGCCAAGGACATCCTTCCGGGTGGAGCGTGAACTCGTTCAACACGGCTGAGCGGGTCAACCCCTCAGGGGAGACCCGGTCGCCCGCCGCGCAGATGGTGACCTGGCAGGGTTACGACGTCCCCAGGCTGGAGCAGGTCCGCTTCCTGCTCTCGGAGCGCAAGCTCCGCGCCTCGGGCCGCTTGGTGACCGCCGGTCCGGCCGAGCAGTTCAGCGGGTCGTTCGAGGTGTCGGTGGGTGAGACCGGTGCGGTCACCCGCCTGCTGCTGCGGACGTCCACGGTGTCGGAGGAGCGGCAGATCTCGGTCAGCCGGTCGTCGGAGGGCATCTGGCTGGTCGACTCGGGCCAGGGCGCCGAGCGCGCGGACTTCGACGGCGCGGTCGACGTGGACGTCCAGTTCGCCGTCCTGTTCAACGCCATCCCGATCCGCAGGCTCAACCTCCAGCACGAGGAGGGCGACCACGAGATCCCGGTCGTCTACGTCACCCTGCCCGACCTGTCGGTGCAGCTGGTCCGCCAGCGCTACCGCACGGTGACCGTCGGCGAGGACCACTCGGTCGTCTCCTTCACGCACGGCGAGTTCGAGCAGGACATCACCGTCGACCAGACCGGTCTGGTGGTCGACTACCCCCGCATCGCCTACCGCATCTGACCGGGACGGGCGGGTCGGCGGCGCCGAGCCACCGACCGCGCACCCGCACGGCTCGCCGTCCTCACACGCACGGGGCTCGGCACGCTCACGCCCGCGCGGCTCGACACGTCACACCCGCACGGCGATCGCCATGCCCTGGCCGACGCCCACGCACGCCGCCGCCACGCCCAGGCCGCCGCCGCGCGCCCGCAGGTGCCGGCACAGGTCCACGATCACCCGCGGGAACGACGCGCCCAGCGGGTGGCCGTAGGCGATCGCGCCGCCGTGCACGTTCACCTTCTCCCGCTCCACCTCCGGCAGGTGGTGCAGCACCGACAGCGCCATCGCCGCGAACGCCTCGTTGATCTCCCACAGGGCCACGTCGGCCGCGTCGATCTTCAGCCGGGCGAGCAGCTTCCGGATCGCGGACACCGGGGCCAGGGTGAACCGCTGCGGCTCCTCCGCCGTCACGGCCGAACCGAGGAATTCACCCAACGGCGTGATCCCCAACGTGGACGCCATCTCCTCCGAGCCCATCAGCACCGCCGCCGCGCCGTCGTTCAACGGCGACGAGTTGCCCGCCGTCACCGGCCCGCCCTCCGAGAACGCGGACTTCAGCTTCCCCAGCCGCTCCACCGACGTCTCCGGCCGCACGGACTCGTCCCGCCGCACGGGCGCGCCGTCCGGCAGCTGCACGGTGAACGCGAACCCGTCGTGCACGCCCGCGTCCCACGCCGCCGACGCCCGCCGGTGCGACCGCAGCGCGAACAGGTCCATCTGCTCCCGCGTGATCCCCAAGGACACCGCGACGTCCTCCGCCGCACGCCCCAGCGGCACGGTCCACTCGGCCCGCATCCGCGGGTTCACGAGCCGCCACCCCAGCGCCGTCGACACGGCCTCCATCCGGTCGGCGAACGGCTTGTCCGACCGCGGCACCACGAACGGCGCCCGCGTCATCCCCTCCACGCCGCCGGCGACGAGCAGCGACGCGTCCCCGAGCGCCAACGCCCGCGCGGCCTGCACGATCGCCTCTCCACCGGACGCGCAGAGCCGGTTGATCGCGACACCCGGCACGGACGTGGGCAGCCCGGCGAGCAGCGCCGCCATCCGCCCGACGTTCCGGTTCTCCTCGCCCGCGCCGTTGGTGTTGCCCAGCAGCACGTCGTCGATCAGGGCCGGGTCGAGCGAGGGGTGCCGGCGCAGCAGCTCCACGATCGGCAGCGCGGCCAGGTCGTCGACGCGCACGCCGGACAGCCCGCCGCGGTAGCGGCCGAACGGGGTGCGGGCGGCGTCGAGGATGAGGGGGCGCGACATGCGCCCATCTTGTCACCGGCCGACGAAGAACGGGATGTACGCCGAGGTTGGTCGGGTCTCGGCGGACGTGCCGAACATCCGCACCTCGATCATGTGCGGGCCGAGGGACAGGTCCCCGGTGTCCAGCGCGAACCGGTACCGGCCCGCGATGCCGGGTCCGCCGGCCGCGGTCGGCACGACGGCCACCCGCTCGTCGTCCAGCCGCACGCTGAACCCGGCCAGCCCGGCCATCGTCGCGCCCGGCCGCCCCTCGAGGAGCAGGTCGAACACCATCCGGCCGCGCTGCACGGCGGCGCCCTCGGGCACGGTCTGGCCGCTCGCGTCGAGCACCGTCCCCTCGACCCGCGCCAGCTCCGGCTCCGGCCCGATCAGCGGCGTCCGCTCGGTCGACGGCGGCGCGCCGGTGAACGTCCCGGTCAGCTCCAGGTCCGCGTGCGTCGCCTGCAACCGCAGGCCGGTCAGCACGGTCACGGCGAGCTTGCCGTTCGAGACCCGCAACGCCTCCTCGGGCAGGTCCGCCACGACGGGGTAGGCCACACCGGGCCGCCACGGCGTGCCGGCCAGCGCCGGGCGCAGCGGCACGGTCACCCCGGCGACGGACGCGGTGAACGACGGCGCTTCCGGCGACGCGTCGGTGTGCAGCAGCGCCATCCGCAGCTGCCCGCCCGTGACGCCGGGCAACGGCTCCACCCGGCCGGGCGGCGACGCCTCGATCGCCACCGCGACGTCCACCCTGGGCCCCGGCACCCAGGCCGGCGGCCGCGCCTCGGCCGCGTCGAACGCGATCAGGTCCACGGTGGCCCGCTGCCCGGTCGGTCCGGCGACGGACATCAGCGCGGTCGCCTCCCGCCACGTCGGGACGGCCGCGCTGGTCGCGACCACGTCACCGTCGAACACGACCCGCATGCCGTCGCGCCGCAGCACGAGTTCCCACCGGTGGGTGATTCCGGTGTCGAGCGCGGGCACGGCGCGCACGACCTCGGTCGGCGTCCCGGCGGGCACGACGACCTGCACGGACGTCGACCCGGCGCCCGTCGACACCCGCAGCCGCACGGCGTCCGGGGGCAACGCGTCACCACTCACGAGTGACACCGGTCCGGGTACGAGGTCGAGCACCAGCTCACCGTCCGCACCCGGCGCGTCGGTCTCCACCACGAACCGACCCAGCTCGTCGGCGTCGCGCAGCGCGAACGGCGTCCGCGACCGCAGCGTGGCCGGGGCCGCCGCGCAGTTGCTGGTCAGCACGAGCCGCCGGCCGTCGTCGCCCTGGCCGGGGGTGGCCCGCGCGCAGTTCCCCCGCGACGCGAGCCGCCAGCGCGTCGGGTCGGGCGCGTCGTCCTGGTCGAACCGGTCCTCCAGCGCGTAGTCGCCGGCACGGGACGCGTGCGGCGTGCCGGAGCCCGTCGCGGGCGCGGACCGCTGCCCGAACGCGTCCACCGCGAGCACCTCGACCACGTACGTCCGCTCGTCCTCCAGCCCGTCGATCTGCGTCACGGCCTGCGTGATCAGCTTGCTGTGCTGTGGCCGGTCCGTGCCCCACCGCACCTCGTAACCCGGCGCGTCACCCGTCCACCGCAGCTGCAACCGCTGCGGCCCGGACGCCACGGTGAGCCCGGCCGGCTGGTCCGGCGGCGGCCCCGGCGTAGGCACCAGCACGCCGTCCGCGGCGAACGGCGCCAGTGACGTCGGCGGCGGCGGTGACGTGCTGGTCGCGGTGGCCGGTTCGCCGACGCCGGTGGTCCGCAACACGCCGATCACCCCGGCGAACAGCACCACGCCCGCGGCGATGAAGGCGATCCGGCGACGGTCCATGGCGTCAAGCTAGGTGGCCCGGTGACGCAGGTCACTACGTTGTTGCGGAGCCGAGACCTACAGGGGCCGGATGTCGAACACGTCCTCCTGCGATCGGACCTCGCGCCGCTCGTCCACGGGGAACACGCGCACCGCCACGGTGTGGCGGCCGGTGGGCACGTCCGCCAGGTCCACCACGAACTCGTGCCGCCCATGCGCCGACCCGTTCGTGGGCAGGGTGGCCATCCGCTCGCCGTCCAGGTCCACCTCGATGCCCTTGACCGGGGCGATCTCCCGCGCCTCCGGGTCGGGCAGCTCCACCAGCAGCCGCACCTTGCCACCGGCCGGGAACCGCTCGCCGGACGCGGACTCGTGCAGCACGGTCACGGTCGGCGCGGGCACCCGCGGGTCGGGGTGCGCGCGGTCGGTGAGCCGGGGCAGCGGGCGGCGGGCGTCCGGGCCGTCGGCGACGACGAGGTGCGCCCGGTGCGCGGTGACGCGCCCGTCGGACCGCAACCGCACCTTCGGGTTCGCTTCGGGGGAGGGCAGCGGGAAGTCGGCGTAGACCACGGCCGCTTCGGAGCGGTCGAGCCCGTGGAACGGGGGCATGAACACCGCCGGCGCGGACCGCGAGCCCAGCTCCACGGTGACCGGGGCGTCCCGCTCGGCGACCACGGACGCGACCACGCGCACCGACGACGCGCCGGCGAGGCGGGACGAGGCGACGTTGCCCAGGGACGCCGCGCCGTTCTCCTCAGTGCTCGGGCCGAGGGGCACGACGGACGCGGGCACCGGGCCGTCCGGCGCGCCGCCCGCGCCGAACACGTCCACCCTGGTGTTGATGGCGTTCCGGAACGCCACGCGCGGTCGGGCGGACGTCCACGGCAGGGTCACGGCGGCGCGGGCCACCGCTTCGCCGTCGCGCAACGCCACCACGGCGTCGGGGAGGACGCGCAGCTCCCAGCGGTGCCGGACGCCCGCCGTCGGCGGCGGGACCGTGCCGCCGGACGGGACCACCTCGTTCGGCAGCGGCGTCCCGCCGTTGAGGGAGAAGGACGCGCCGAACGGCGTGACGTGCAGGATGACGGAGGACGGCGGGAACGGCGGCGCGAGGTGCGCCAGGTCGTGGAACGGCTCGGGCAGCAGGGCGATCATCAGCTCGCTCTGGCTCGAACCCCGGTCGCGCGGACCGTCCGTGGTGAGCACGACCCGGCCGATCGCGCCGTCGTGCTGCGGCAGGGAGAACCGCATCGGGACGTTCGACTGGAGGTCGACGCGGTCGCAGGTGATCTCCAGCCGCCTGCCGTTGAGCGGGCGCAGGCCGAGGCAGTCGGTGTCGCCGCCGTCGAAGACCCGCCAGCGGCGCGGGCTCAGCGCCTCCGGTCCGTCGAACACGTCGATCGGCGGGACGAGCCCGTCGAGCCACGTCTCGTCGTGCGCGAGGCGGGGCACGGCGCTCGCGGTGACCGGCTCGGACCGGTTGCCCAGGGCGTCCAGCGCGCGGACCTCGACGTGGACGTCGGCGTTCGCGTCGAGGTCGGTCAGCTCGGTCTCCGTGGCCTGCACCAGGCGTGACGTGCCGTTCCAGCGCACCTCGAAGCCGCCGTAGCCGATGCCCTCGGTGGCCGTCCAGCTCGCGCGCAGGCTGGTGCGGTCCAGCGCGGTGAGGGTGAGGTCGGACGGCCGGACCAGGCGTTGGGTGTCGGGGACGTACTCGACGCGGTCGTGCAGGTACCGCTCGAACGCGGTGCTCGGCGGCGGGGGAGCGGATTCGTCGCGCAGCACGACGACCACGCCGCCGAGGAGCGCCAGGCCCCCGACGACGGCGATGAGTCCGCGACGCCGCACCGGTGAACCCTAGGGGGTGCGCGCGAGCACGGTCGTGCCGTTCAGCCCGACGATCCGGCCGCCCGCGGAACCGAGGTCGCGCAGGGCTTCGAGCACGTCGGGCGCGGTCAGGTCGAGCGTGAGGTCGGAGAGTGCCGGCTGGTTCTGCAGCGCCATGCGACCGGCGTGACCGACGTCGATGGTCTTGGCCAGGCCGCCGGTCGAGGCGAGGGAGCCGCGGGCCGCGCCGAGCCTGCCCAACGCGTCGTCCACGGCGTCCAGCAGCGCGCTCCGGTTGCCCTCGCACATGGCGCGGACCAGTTCGGGGCGACTGCCCGCGACGCGCGTGCCGTCGCCGAACGAGCCGGCGGCCAGCGCCAGGGCGAGCGGTCCGCCGTCCGCGCCGACGCTCGCCAGCACGGCCGCGAGGAGGTGCGGCAGGTGGGAGATGCGGGCGACGGCGGCGTCGTGCTCCCGCGCCGTGGTGGGGACGACGTGGGCCTTCGCGGCGAGGGCGAGTTCGGTGACGTCGGTGAGGACGTCGAGGTCCGTGCCCTCGTCGACGGTGACGACCCAGGCGGCGCCCTCGAAGAGGTCGGCGCGGCCGGCGGACCAGCCGGAGGCCGAGGTGCCCGCCATGGGGTGGCCGCCGACGTACCGGGCGTGCGGCGCGACCCGCTCCACCAGGTCGGCGACGGGGCCCTTGACGCTGACGACGTCGGTGAGCCGGACGCCTTCGGGCAGCGCGCGCAGCACTTCCTCCACCGCCGGGAGGGGCACGGCGACGACGACCAGCGCGTCCTGCTCGCGCGCCCGGTCGAGGGCCTCGGCGAGGTCGACGACGTCGTGGCCGTCCGCGCGGGCCGCCTCCGCGTCCGCTCTCGACGCGGTCGCGCCCCAGGCCACGCGCCCCGCTCGGGCTGCCGCGCGCAGCACCGAACCACCGATCAACCCGAGCCCGACCACGCAGACGCTTCGCACGTCGTCCATCCTGCCGGCGCGGGACGCCTCGGCTCCCCGTCCATCCACAGGCCCGGGAGTTGTCCACAGGTCGCGGATCCGCCCTCGCCCCCACCCCGGCTTCCCCGGCAAGGTCGAGGCCATGAACACCACCACGGCCCCGACCCCGCCCGTCCTCCGGTTCCCTTCGCCGGGCGCTACCTCAGCGCGTCCAACGCGAACGCGGTGTAGACGACGACCCCGTGCTCCATGGCGGCCTCGTCGAAGAGCACCCGGCTCGAGTGGTTGGGTTCGGCCTGGGCCAGGTCGACCCCGCGCGGGCAGGCGCCCAGGAACGCCATCGCGCCCGGCACCCGTTGCAGCACGTACGAGAAGTCCTCGGCGCCCATCAGCGGGTCGTCCATGTGGCTCGCCCAGCGCGCGCCGAGGGCCGCCGTCGTGACGTCGAGGACGTGCAGGCCGACGACCTCGTCGTTCACCGTGACCGGGTAACCGGGGATGATCTCCACCTCGGCCGTGCAGCCGTGCGCGGCGGCGACGTGCTCGGCGACCTGCCGGATCTCGCCGTGCACCAGGGTCCTGGTGTCCTCCGACAGCGTCCGGATGGTGCCCTCGACCAGGGCGGTCTCCGGGATGATGTTGGTGGTCGTGCCCGCGGCGATCCGGGCGATGGTGACCACCGCCGGGCGGTGCACGCTGACCCGGCGGGCGACCATCGTCTGCAGCGCGCCGACCATGGCGGCGGCGGGCGGCACGGGGTCGATCGCGTCGTGCGGCATGCCGCCGTGCCCGCCGCGGCCCTTCACCGTGATGTGGAAGGTGTCCGCCGAGGCCATCGTCGGCCCAGGGCGGGAGACGACGACACCGGACTGCAGCGTCGAGGTGATGTGCAGGGCGAACGCCTTCTCCGCCGGCGGGCCCGCCGCGTCCAGCACGCCCTCGTCGAGCATGTGCCGCGCGCCGTGCTGGCCCTCCTCGCCGGGCTGGAACATGAACACGACCTGCCCGGCCAGCGCCTCGCGGCGGGAGGAGAGCAGCCGTGCGGAGGAGGCGAGCATGGCGACGTGCGTGTCGTGGCCGCAGGCGTGCATGGAGCCGTCGACCTCGGAGGCGTACGCGAGGCCGGTCTCCTCTTGGAGCGGCAGGGCGTCCATGTCGCCGCGCAGGAGGACGGTCGGCCCCGGCTTGCCGCCGCGCAGCACCGCGGTGACCGAGCTGCTGGACCGCCCGGTGGTCACCTCCAGCGGCAGGCCGTTCAGCGCGTGCAGGATCGCGGCCTGGGTCGCGGGCAGGTCCAAGCCCTGCTCCGGGTGCCGGTGCACCTGCCGTCGCAACGCCACTGTCCTGGGCTGGAGGGCTCGGGCGGCCTCCACCAACCCGGTGAACCGGGGTTCGGGGGCGGTCGTCGGGGCGTTCGGCAGAGTTGTGCTCATCCCTCGATAGTGGCATCGGACGGCCCCGGCTGCCCGTGGCCGAGGCCCGGTGCTACCGGGTGTGCCGGCGTGGCCCTACGGTGTGCACATGGCACACCAGGAGCCGGTCAACGGCTTCGCTGTCGCGGTGGTTCGTGAGGACGGCCGCTGGCGGTGCAGCAAGATGGACAGCTCAGCGCTGTCGGAGCTCGACGCGGCCATCACCGAGCTGCGCCAGCTGCGCTCGACCGGTGCCGTCTTCGGGTTGCTGGCGGTGGACGACGAGTTCTTCATCGTCCTGCGGCCCGTGCCCGGCGGGGTCGCGCTGCTGCTGTCCGACGCGGCCGCCGCGCTCGACTACGACATCGCCGCCGACGTCCTCGACCTCCTGCGGGTGGACCCGCCGGACGAGGAGGACGACGAGCTGTGGCCGGAGGGCGACCTGGCGATCCTGGCCGACCTCGGCATGCCGCAGCACGAGATGCAGGTGATCGTGGACGAGGTGGACCTGTACCCGGACGAGCAGCTGCAGATGATCGCGCAGCGGTGCGGCTTCGGCGACGAGTTCGTCAAGCTGCTGGACAGCATCCAGGCGTGACCAGCGGCGCGCCTTACGAGCCGCTGGTCGAAGCGGCCCTGGAGATCGCCGCCGAGGCGCCGCGGACCGGCGATGTCCCGATCGGCGCCGTCGTCTTCGGCCCGGACGGGACGGAGCTGGCGCGCGCCTGCAACGCCCGCGAAGCCCTCGGCGACCCGACCGCGCACGCCGAGGTCCTCGCGCTGCGCGCGGCGGCCGAGGTCCACGGCGACGGCTGGCGGCTCACCGGCTGCACGCTGGCCGTGACCGTCGAGCCGTGCACCATGTGCGCCGGCGCCCTCGTCCTCGCCCGCGTGGCGCGGGTGGTCTTCGGCGCCTGGGAACCGCGCACCGGGGCCGTCGGCTCCCTGTGGGACGTCGTCCGCGACCGCAGGCTCAACCACCGTCCCGAGGTGGTCGGGGGAGTCCTGGAGGAGCGCTGCGCGGCGCTCATGGAGTCGTTCTTCGCGGACCTCTGACGGCTCGCGGACCCCGGTTAGGTCGGCGAGCGGCGGTCTTGTATTGTTCTCGGCGGTGGCGTGTCCGAGCGGCCGAAGGAGCACGCCTCGAAAGCGTGTGAGGTGCAAGCCTCCGTGGGTTCAAATCCCACCGCCACCGCTGCTCAGAGCCCCGGTTGCCGATCATGGCAACCGGGGCTCTGGCGTTCCGGCCTTCGGCCCCCGGCTTCGGCTCTCCGGCTACCGGTTCCGGCGTGTCGGCTCACCGCTCCCAGCCCCGCGCCTCACCGACTTCAGCCGTCCTGAGGTTCCGGCGGCTCCAGTGGCCCCGTTCTCCGGTCTGCCAACCTTCGGTTCAGGTGGCTCCGGTGGTCGCGTTCCCCGGTCCGCCGACCTTTGCGCCGGCCTCCCGCCCTCAGGTGCCGCCCCGTGCGCTGAGTGGCGGGATCAGCGGGAATTCACACCTGCGGTGGAGATTGGTCATTCGATCGAGTGGGACGGTCGATGTCGGGGGTTCGGTGGTCGTCCCGAAGGTATCCGCGTGCTCTGGCAACAACCGGAGCCACAAGGAAGAAGGACGGCACATGAAGACGACGAAACGTCTCGTCGTGGCCGCGGTGCTCGGCATGGCCTTGGTGGGTACCCCCGCGCTGGCGGACACGAGCGGATCGGTGGCGCAGGACGGCGTCGCCGTGGCGCAGGTGCAGAACGAGGACGACGGCGGCGGCAGCAGCGGCAACTGGGGCCTCCTCGGTCTCCTCGGCCTGCTGGGTCTGGCCGGCCTGGCGGGTCGCAAGAAGCACCAGGTCGACCCCGGCCGCGCGATGCACGACCGCTGACCGCGCGACCACCGGTCGACGGCGGTCGTGACGTGCTCGTCAACCGACGTCGAGGTGGTGTGCGATGCGTTTCGGGAACACGGAAGTGCGGTTCTTGGGTGGCGGCCCTGGTTGCCTCACGATGCTGCTGGTGTCGGTGGTGGTCTCCATCCTCCTCACGGTGCTGCTGAACGTCCTCTTGTGACGCCCGTGAGGCGGTGGCGCGCACCGCCGCCGCACCGCCGCCGCGCGCCGCGCCTCCACCGCGCGGCCGACCTGCCTCGACCCGCACAGGGGCGTCGGTCCGACCTCGTCAGGTCGGGCCGACGCCCCTGTCATGTGTGCCTTGTGCCGCGCCGGCGCTGGGAGGGCCACCGGCGGGACACGGCCATGACCCTACCCTAGTGTCGAACACACGTTCGAGTGAGGCAGAATGGTCAACCGTTAGTGACGGTGTCTTCCGCCGTTCACTCGATCCGGGGAGGATGCGCGGACCCGCCAATTTCCGGAGGACCCGTTGAGACCCATCCCGCTGCGCGTCGGATTGGCGGTCACCGCCGCCTCGGCCGTGACGCTCGCCCTGGCCACGCCGATCCACGCGGCCCCCAGCCCGGACGCCCTCATCGCCGAGGTCTACGGCGGCGGCGGCAACTCCGGCGCGACGCTGACCCGGGACTTCGTCGAACTGGCCAACCGCGGCGCGGCGCCGGTCGCCGTCGCGGGCTGGAGCGTGCAGTACCTGCCGGCGAGCGCCAGCGCGACCAGCCAGTGGCAGGTCACCCCGCTGACCGGCTCCATCGCGCCCAACGGCCGGTTCCTCGTCGCGCAGGCCAAGGGCTCCGGCGGCACGGTCGAGCTGCCCACGCCGGACGCCACCGGCACGACCGCCATGGGCGGCTCCGGCGGCACGGTCGCGCTCGTCTCCGACACCGCCGCGCTGACCTGCAAGACCACCGCCGACTGCGCCGCCGACGCGCGCATCCGCGACCTGGTCGGCTACGGCACGTCCACCGTCGTCCGGGAGACCGCGCCGACCGCGAACCCGGGCAACACGACGTCCGCCGCCCGCACCGCGCTGACCGACACCGACGACAACTCGGCCGACTTCGCCATCGGCGCGCCGACGCCCGTCAACACCAAGGGCGAGGGCGCCGGCAACCCCGACCCGGACCCCGAGCCGCAGCCGGGCGACAAGCGCATCCGCGACATCCAGGGCACCACCCGCCTGTCGCCGCTCGTGGGCCAGAAGGTCACCGGCGTGCCCGGCGTCGTCACCGCGACGCGTGCCACCGGCGACCGCGGCTTCTGGTTCCAGGACACCGCGCCGGACGCCGACCCGCGCACCAGCGAGGGCGTGTTCGTCTACACCGCGGGCCTGACGCCGACCGTCGAGCCGGGTGACGAGGTGCTGGTCTCCGGCACCGTCGCCGAGTACCGGCCGGGCGGCGACGCGGCGAGCAACTCCAACCAGACGCTCACCGAGCTGACCGGCGCCACGGTCACCGTCAGGTCCAAGGGCAACGCCCTGCCGACGCCGGAGGTCCTGACCCCGCCGGCCGGCTACCTGCCCACGGCGGGCGGCGGCAGCATCGAGGCGCTGGCGCTCGACCCGGCGACCTACGGCCAGGACTACTACGAGTCCCGCGAGGGCATGTACGTCCAGGTGAACGACGCCCGCGTGGTCGGCCCGTCGAACAGCTTCGGCGAGGCGTGGATCACCACGCTCCCGGCCCAGAACCCGACGCCCCGCGGCGGCACGATCTACCTCGGCTACGACCAGCCCAACAGCGGCCGGATCAAGGTGAAGGCGGGCGTCGCCACGCCGCCGACCAGCAACGTCGGCGACGTGTGGCGCGGCGCGACGGTCGGCAACGTCGAGTACACCAACTTCGGCGGCTACACCCTGGCGACGAAGACGGTGGGCGAGCACGTGCCGGGCGGCATCACGCCGGAGCAGACGGACGCGCAGCGCAACCACGAGCTGTCCGTGGCCACGTACAACGTGGAGAACCTGGCCGCCACCAACGAGCAGGCGAAGTTCGACCGCCTCGCCGCCGCCGTGGTGACCAACCTGAAGAGCCCGGACGTCGTGGTGCTGGAGGAGATCCAGGACAACAACGGCCCGACCGACGACGGCACGGTGGCGGCCGACGCGACGTTCGCCAAGTTCACCGACGCCATCGTGGCCGCGGGCGGCCCGCGCTACCAGTGGCGGCAGATCGACCCCGTGAACAAGCAGGACGGTGGCCAGCCGGGCGGCAACATCCGGGTGGCGTTCCTGTTCAACCCGGCCCGGGTGTCCTTCGTGGACCGCCCGGGCGGCGACGCCACGACCGCCGTGTCGGTCGTCCGGCAGCACGGTCGCGCCGCGCTGTCGGTGTCGCCGGGCCGCATCGCCCCCGCCGACCCGGCGTGGGAGAACAGCCGCAAGCCGCTGGTGGGCGAGTTCAAGTTCCGCGGCCGCACGGTGTTCGTGGTCGCGAACCACTTCAACTCCAAGGGCGGCGACCAGGCCATGCACGGCCGCTACCAGGAGCCCGTGCGCGGTTCCGAGGTGCAGCGGGCCCAGCAGGCCGCGCTGGTGAAGGCGTTCGTGGACCAGGTCAAGGCCGTCGACCGGGGCGCGAACGTGGTCATCGCGGGCGACATCAACGACTACCAGTTCTCCCCGGCCGTCCACACCCTGACGGCGGGCGGCGACGTGGTGGCCCTGATGGACACCCTGCCCGCGAACGAGCGGTACAGCTACGTGTTCGAGGGCAACTCGCAGACCCTCGACCACATCCTGATCAGCGCCAACATCACCCGGTACCGCTACGACGTGGTGCACATCAACGCGGAGTTCGCCGACCAGGCGAGCGACCACGACCCGCAGGTCGTGAAGCTGCGCCCGAGCACCGGCAACGCGAACGTCGACCGGCTGCTGTTCCAGCTGGAGGACGTCGTGGAGCACCTGCCGAGGTCGTAGACCGGAGCAGTGCGGAGGCCCCCTCGGACGCGAAGTCCGAGGGGGCCTCCTCCTTGCCGGGGGACTACGGGACGTCGGTGCACTCCGCCGACGCGGGCAGGTTGGCGTACTGGTCACCCACGAAGTAGATGGCGCTGGACCACAGCGTGCCGCCGCCCTCCCTGCCGACGTTCAGCCAGACGTCGTTGGTGTAGCCGAAGTCCGTGACCGACTGGCCGTGCACCCAGCAGAAGACCCCGACGCTCGTGCGTGCCGTGATCCGGCCGCCCGGGCCCTGGACGCACGTCGTGGAGGGGCAGATCCGGATGTTGACGTCGTGCCACGTCACGGCGGTGTACTGCGGCGCCTGGGCCGCCGCGGCCGCGCCGGTCGACGGCGTCCCGGCCACGACTTCGCCCACCGGCGGGTTTCCCGCGACGACTTCGCCCGCCGGCGGGTTTCCCGCCACGACTTCACCCGTGGCGGCGGCCTGCCCGGCGAACAGGCCCACGGCCAAGGCGGCCACGGCGACGGCGGTCTTGACGATCCTCATGTGCGTCCTCCCAGTGATCACGGTCGATCAGCCGGTAAACGCGTTCGGTGACGTCCCGCGTTGCGCCGGACCCGAAGAACGATCAGAGCCCCGGTCACCTGACGGTGCCGGGGCTCTGAGCCGCGGAGGATACGGGATTTGAACCCGTGAGGGGGTTAACCCAACACGATTTCCAGTCGTGCGCACTAGGCCGCTATGCGAATCCTCCGTGGCGGAGTCTAACGGAGGCCCCGTGCGCCACCCAAAACGGGTGGTCGGTCCGGTAGGCCGGGGCACTTGCATCGGTGATCAATAGGTTCGGTTAGCCTTGCCTAATGAAACGTGGTCTCGTCATCGCCCTGTCCGCACTCCTCCTGTCCGCGTGCGGAAGCGGTGGGGGTGCGGGTGGGGGCGAGCAGGCCGCGGCCGGGGTGACCGTCGACACGCGGTTCGGGGTGGTGACGATCGAGGAGCCGCCGACGCGGGTCGTGGCGCTGGGCTGGTCCGACGCGGAGACGGCGCTCGCCCTGGGCGTGCGGCCCGTCGGCGCGAGCGACTGGCTGGGGTTCGGCGGCAAGGGCGTGGGGCCGTGGGCCGAGGACTTGTACACCGAGGCGCCGAAGCTGCTCGGCACCACGGAGATCGACTACGAGGCCGTGGCGGCGCTGCAGCCCGACCTGATCCTCAACACCCGGTCGGACAACGACGAGAAGAAGCACGAGACGCTGTCCAGGATCGCGCCCACGATCGGCGCGCCGAAGGACGTCATCCCCTACGGCACGACGTGGCGGCAGCAGGTCGAACTGGTCGCGAAGGCCCTGGGCAAGCCGGCCGAGGGCGAGAAGATCATCGCCGACCTGGACGCGAAGTTCGCCGCCAACCGGAAGTTCGACGGCAAGACCGCCGTCGTCGGCGCGCACTTCGACGGAAAGTTCGGCGCGTACGTGTCCGGCGACGCCCGCGCCGACTTCCTGAAGGCCCTCGGCTTCACCCCGCGCCAGGACGTCGAGGCGCTCGCGGCCGGCACGTTCTACGTGGACATCTCCGCCGAGCGGCTGGACCTGCTCGACGCCGACCTCACCGTCCTGTTCCCCATCGGCGGTGACGCGTCGGCGATCAGGTCCAACCCGCTGGTGCCGGAGAAGGCGCTGGTCCTGGACGACGAGAACCTGGTCAACGCCTTCTCCAGCGGCTCGTCGCTCGGCACGGCCTACGCGCTCGACCACGCCGTCCCGCTGTTCACCGCGGCGCTGGGCTGACGGGCCGGGGAACCGGGCGGACCCCTAGCAGAACCAGCCGTCCTGCACCCAGCCGTTCGCGTTGATGTGCCCGTAGGCGAAGCCGTAGATGTAGCTGCCGGACTTCGGGCCCTTCACGAGGAACGTCTGGCCCCGGTAGAGGGTGCCCATCCACGGGCCGTCGTTCGGCGCGGTGCGGACGTAGAGGTCGTTGGCGCACACGGTCTCGCGTTCGCCGATGGTGCCGTTGGCGGCCTGGGCCGGGCTCGCGGTGACGAGCAGGGCGGCCGCGGCGATCAGGGCTGCGGTCGCCTTCACCACGAGTCGTACCCCCCGATGCACTCGATCCGGATGTAGCCCCAGTCGTTGGGGCCGTAGTCCATGCTCGCCGCCCAGCCGTTGTAGACGGGGTGGGCGCCCGGGGTGTGGCCGATCTTGTTGCCGTACGCCAGGGTCCGCTTGTACTCGACGGGACCGACGGCGTGGTTGTAGTTGCCGTAGAAGCTGGCGGACTGGCAGATGACGATGGCGTGCCGCGGCGGGACGGGTTCGGCGGCCGCGGTGGTGGCTCCGAGCATCAGGGCGGTGCACGCGAGGACGAGAGCCCTCATGTAGTTCCTCCTTCACCGGTTAGTGCCACTATCCAGTGAAAGTTTCCCGTGCCGGGAGTGGGTGGCGACAGGGCCGGTAGGGCGACCGGCTACACTCGGAACCGGACCTCGTGCGGCACACATCTCGCGAACCTCCCCAGGGCCGGAAGGCAGCAAGGATAAGCGGGCTCTGGTGGGTGCACGGGGTCCCCTTCTTTGTCGGACCCTCCCGGTAAGGTGCCCGACGTGGCGCTCGCCCTCTACCGCAAGTACCGTCCGGCCACCTTCGGCGAGGTGGTCGGCCAGGAGCACGTCACCGAGCCGTTGCGCACCGCCCTCGGCGCCGGCCGGGTCAACCACGCGTACCTGTTCTCCGGGCCGCGCGGCTGCGGCAAGACGTCCAGCGCCCGCATCCTGGCCCGCTCGCTGAACTGCGTGAACGGCCCCACGCCCGACCCGTGCGGCGAGTGCAACTCGTGCGTCGGCCTGGCGCCCAACGGCCCCGGCAGCGTCGACGTCGTGGAGCTGGACGCGGCCAGCCACGGCGGCGTGGACGACGCCCGCGAGCTGCGCGACAAGGCGTTCTACGCGCCCGCCGAGGCCCGCTACCGGGTGTTCATCATCGACGAGGCGCACATGGTCACCACGCAGGGCTTCAACGCCCTGCTGAAGATCGTGGAAGAGCCG
Source organism: Saccharothrix hoggarensis (assembly GCF_052936025.1). Next base: position 238,805 of record NZ_CP193624.1, read on the forward strand.
CCCGAGCACCTGATCTTCATCTTCGCCACCACCGAGCCGGACAAGGTGCTGCCCACCATCCGCTCGCGCACGCACCACTACCCGTTCCGGCTGATCCCGCCGAGCGCGATGCGGGAGCTGCTGGAGCGCAACTGCGCCGCCGAGGGCGTCGCGGTCGAGCCGTCCGTGTTCCCGCTGGTCATCCGCGCGGGCGGCGGGTCGGCCCGGGACACCCAGTCGGTGATGGACCAGCTGCTGTCCGGCGCGGGCCCCGAGGGGGTGCGCTACGACCGGGCGATCGCGCTGCTCGGCGTGACGGACGTGGCCCTGATCGACGACGTCGTGGACGGCCTCGCGGCGGGCGACGGCTCGGCGGTGTTCGGCACGATCGACCGGTTGGTCGAGGCCGGGCACGACCCGCGCCGGTTCGCCTCCGACCTCCTCGACCGGCTGCGCGACCTGGTGCTGCTGCACGCCGTGCCGGACGCGGCGGAGCGCGGCCTGGTGTCCGCGCCGGACGACGAGGTCGTCAAGATGCTCGCCCAGCGTGACGCGACCCGGCCCGCGACCGTCACCCGTTGGGCGGAGATCCTGCACCAGGGGTTGACGGAGATGCGCGGCTCGACCGCACCCCGCCTGCTCCTCGAACTCGTGACCTCGCGGATGCTCCTGCCCTCGGTCGGTGACCTGGAGTCCGGCCTGTTGCAGCGCGTGGAGCAGCTGGAGCGCCACGGCCCGCCCGCCGGCGGTGGCGCGTCGGCGGCCGGCGCGCCGGAGCCGAAGTTCCAGCGGCCCTCGCAGCGGTCCGCCGAGCCCGCCGCCGCGCAGCCCCCGCCGTCCGCCGCCGCGCCTGCCGTCCCGCAGGCCGCCGGCTCGCCGCCGGCCCCGCGTCCCGTCCCGCCCACGCCCGCCGGCCCGCCGGTCCCGCAGTCGGCTCCCGGGGCCGTGCCGCCGGTCGGTCCGCCGCCCGCGCCGCCGGTCCTGCGCTCCACCGTGGCCGCTCCCGCTGCGGGCTCCGCGCCCGCCGGTCCTCCGGCGTCGCGGCCCGCCGCGCAGAACGGTTCGCCCGCCGCGGCCGGGCCGGCGCCCGCCGGTCCTCAGGGCCCGGCCGCCGCGGACGTGCCGGTCGGCGCACCGGCGGCGTCGGGCGGCATCGACGCGGTCGAGGTCCGGCGGCGGTGGTCGGAGCTGTTGAGCGTGGTCCGGGGCACGAGCCGGAGCACCGAGGCGATGCTCACCAACGCCACCGTCGCGGACGTCGACGGCACCACGATCACGCTCACCCACACCTCGGCCCCGCTGGCCCGCCGCCTCGCCGAACCGCGCAACGCCGACGCCATCGCGGCCGCGTTCGGGCAGGTGCTCGGCGGCACGTGGCAGGTCCGGTGCGTGCACGGCGACGCGAGCGCGGCGCCCGCCCGCCAGGCGCCGCAGAAGCCGCAGCGCTCCGCGCCGACCCGGCCCAGCCAGGCGCAGCAGGCCCGTCAGCCCGAGCCGACCAGGCAGGCCCCGCCCGGCCGGTCGGCCCCCGCGGACGACGTGCCGCCGCCGCCCGAGCCGCCGGAGCCCGATGAGCCCCTCCCGCCGGAGCCGGTGGACGAGGAGGAGATGTTCGCCGAGGCCGCCCTCCCCGGAGACGCGGACGGCGAGCGCCTCGACCCCGAAGCGGTCGTGTTGAAGCTGCTCGCGGACGAGCTGGGTGCACGGCCGTTGAAGGGCTGATCGACGCGGCTACGCTGGTGGACGGCGGCAGACCCCGAAGAGAGGAACCCGCGGTGCAACCCGGTGGGCCCAACATGCAGCAAATCCTCCAGCAGGCGCAGAAGATGCAGCAGCAGCTCGCCGCTGCGCAGCAGGAGCTGGCCGAGGCCGAGGTGACCGGCACCGCCGGCGGCGGCCTGGTCACCGCCGTGGTGTCCGGCGGCGGTGAGCTCAAGAGCCTGAACATCGACCCGAAGGCGGTCGACCCGGACGACGTCGAGACGCTGTCCGACCTGGTCGTCGCGGCGGTTCGCGACGCCAACCGCGCCGCGCAGGAGCTGGCCGCCCAGAAGATGGGCCCGCTGGCCAGCGGCATGGGCGGGATGGACGACCTGGGCGGTCTCGGGAAGCTGTTCGGCTGATGTACGAGGGGCCGGTCCAGGACCTGATCGACGAGCTCGGCCGGTTGCCGGGCGTCGGTCCGAAGAGCGCGCAGCGCATCGCCTTCCACCTGCTCGCCGCGGACCCGGCCGACATCGGCCGGCTCCAGGACGCGTTGCAGAAGGTCAAGGACGGCGTGGTGTTCTGCGACGTGTGCGGCAACGTCTCGGCCGAGGCGACCTGCCGCATCTGTCGCGACCCGCGCCGCGACCTGACGCTGATCTGCGTGGTGGAGGAGCCGAAGGACGTGCTCGCGGTGGAGCGGACCCGGGAGTTCAAGGGCCGCTACCACGTCCTGGGCGGCGCGCTCGACCCGCTGTCGGGCATCGGGCCGGACCAGCTGCGGATCAGGCAGCTGCTCACCCGCATCGGCACGGACGTCAACGAGATCATCATCGCCACGGACCCGAACACCGAGGGCGAGGCGACCGCGACGTACTTGGTGCGGATGCTGCGGGACTTCCCCGGCCTCACCGTCACCCGGCTCGCGTCGGGCCTGCCGATGGGCGGCGACCTGGAGTTCGCCGACGAGCTCACCCTCGGCCGGGCGCTGTCCGGCCGGCGCAGCATGTGAGGCTCGTGGCGGTCGACGGGCCCTCGGGCTCGGGCAAGTCGACCTACGCGGCGCGCCTCGCCGCGGAGCTGGGCGCGGCCGTGGTGCCGACCGACCACTTCGCCACGTGGACCGACCCGGTGTCGTGGTGGCCGCGCCTGGTCGCGGAGGTGCTGGACCCGCTCCGGCACGGCCGCGAGGCGCGGTACCGGCGCATGGACTGGACGGACGGGTGGCCCCGGCTCGGTGACGTCGTCACCGTGCCGGTCCCGGACGTCCTGGTGATCGAGGGCGTGTCGGCCGCGCGGCGGTCCGTCGCGCCCCTGCTCGACGAGGCCGTCTGGGTGGAGCTGCCGGACCCGGAGGAGCGCCTGCGGCGGGCCGTCGCGCGGGACGGCGAGGCGAGCCGCGAGCACCTGCGGCGCTGGCAGGCGTTCGAGCGCGGCTGGTTCGCCGTGGACGGCACGAAGGCTCGCGCCGACCGGATCGTCACGGTGACCTGAGCGCGGTGACCTGAGCGCGGTGACCTGAGCGCGGTGACCTGAGCGCGGTGACCTGAGCGCGGTGACCTGAGCGCGGTGACCTGAGCGCGGGAGCTGCGCGCGGTGGGCCGCCTGGCGGGCTGAGCGGTGGGTTGCGCGGTCACCCGGCCAGTTGGGCGCGCACCACGTCCGCCTCCGGCGAGCCGATGGCGGTGAACCACTCCAGCGCCGTGCGCCAGTGCTCGGCCGCGCCGGCCCCGTCGCCGGTGGCGGCCAGCGCGTCACCCGCCAGGTGGGCCGCCCGCGCCCGCACGAACCGCTGCCCGGTGGCCCGGCTCAGCTCCAGGCACCGCAGCGCCAGGTCCAGCGCCTGGGTCACGTCGCCCTGGTCCAGCCGGACGCGCCCGAGCACGGCCAGCACGTCCACCTCGGCGATCCGCAGCCGGTAGCGCACCGCGCTGTCCAACGCCTGGCTGGCCGAGTAGCGGGCCTCGTCCAGCCGACCCGCCGCCCGGTGCGTCAGCGCCAGGCTGCGCCGCGCCGCGCAGATGCCCAGCGGGTAGCCGGTCTCCTCGGCGATCCGCAGCGCCTCGGTGGTGCGCTCCACCGCCTCGTCCAGCCGCCCCAGCCCGCACAGCGCCTCACCCAGGGCGTTCTTCGCGTCGCACAGCCCTTTCAGGTTGCCCAGCTCCTCCGCGATGGCCACGGCCCGCTCGGCCTCCCGCGCGGCGTCGGCCCACCTGCCCCGCATCACGCACGCCAGCGCCAGGCCCTCGTGCGAGAAGTGGGCGAACCGCCGTGCGCCGGCCCGTTCGTACAGCTCGCCGCACCGCTCGTACAGCTCGGCGGCACGCTCCGGCCGGCCGAGGAACAGGTGCACCTCGGCGAGCGCCCGGTGGCTGTCGGCCTGCGTCATCCACGCGCCGAGCCGGTTGCCGACGTCCAGCGCGCCCTCGAACGACGACACGGCCCGGTCGAGCTGGCCGAGCTGCATGTAGACGCCGCCCAGGTTGAGCTGGGCGATGCCCTCCTGCTGCAACGCGCCGATGGACCGGGTGATGACGAGCGCCCGTTCCAGGTGGTCCGCGGCCTGCTCCAGCTCGCCGACGTCGATGTACACGGCGCCGAGGTTCGCCAGCACGGCGGCCTCGACGGCGGGCGCGGCGCCGGTGCGCTGCTGGATCGGGATGGCCCGGCGGAAGTAGTCGACGGCGACGCGGTGCTGGCCGATCGCCCAGTAGAGCGTGCCCAGCGACGACAGCATCGCGACCTCGCCGACGGCGTCCTGGGTGGCCTGGGCGACGGCCAGCCCGGCCTTCGCGGTCGCCAGCCACTCCACCGGCAACCCGATCGTGTAGAAGTACCGCCGCAACGCGTCGGCCAGCTGCCACACGTCGTGGTCGGGCTGCCGGTCGGCGGCGTGCACGACGAGGCCGACGAGGTTGCCGCGTTCGGCGTCGAGCCAGGCCAGGGCCTCGGCGGAGGTGGAGAACAGGCGCGGCGTCACGCCCGGCACGACGTCCGTGCGCGGCAGCCGCAGGAGGGTGCTCTTGAACGCGTCGGTGGCGTTGTCCACCGACCGGATGGACCAGTCCAGCAGCCGCCGACCGGCCTGCGCGCTCTCCGCCGGGTCGTCCTCGAACGCCAGCCGTTCGGCCGCGTAGTCCCGCAGCAGGTCGTGGAACTGGTACCGGCCGGGTGCGTGGTTGTCGACCAGGTTCGCCGTGGCGAGCCGGTCGAGCCTGCGCCGGGCGTCCTGCGTGGTGAGGCCGCCGAGCGCCGCGGCCACGTCCGGCGTGATGTCGCCCGGCGCCAGCGACAGCAGCCGGAACAGCGACGCCAGCTCCGGCTTCAGCGCCGTGTAGGACAGGTCGAACGCGGCGTGCACGGCGGCCCGCTCGTCGCCCTCCACGGCCAGCGCCGCGAGCCGGTTGCCCGCGCGCAGCTCCTCCACGTACGACGAGATGGTGATCTCGGGCCGGGACAGCAGGTTCGCCGCCGCGATCCGCAGCGCGAGCGGCAGGTGGGCGCACAGCTCGGCCAGCTCGTCGGCCGCCTCGGACTGCGACGTCACGACGTCCTCGCCGAGCATCCCGGCCAGCAGCGCCCGCGTCTCCGCCCGGTCCAGCACGTCCAGCCGCACGTTCGACGCGGCGTGGCTCACGGCCAGGCCGCGCAGCGTGTCACGGCTGGTCACGAGCACCGCGCACCCCGGCGAGCCGGGCAGCAGCGGCCGGATCTGCTCGGCGTTGGCCGCGTTGTCGAGCACCAGCAGCACCTGCTGGTCGGTCAGCCGCGACCGGAACATCGCCTCCTGCTCGTCCTGGTCCAGCGGCACGGACTCGGGCGGCACGCCCTGGGCCCGCAGGAACCGCGGCAGCACGTCCACGGCGCTCAGCGGCGGCCCCTGGGCGTACCCGCGCAGGTTCACGTACAGCTGACCGTCCGGGAAGAAGTGCCGCAGCTTGTGCGCCGCGTGGACGGCCAGCGCCGTCTTGCCCACGCCGGGCGGGCCGGCCAACGTCACCACCGGCACGCCCTGCGCCGTCCGCAGCAACGCCTCGATCAGCTGAACGGCCTGCTCACGGCCCACGAAGTCGCCGATGTCGGCGGGCAGCTGCGACGGGACGACCCGGTCGCGCCGGGCGTTGGCGGCGGCGGTCTGCCCGTGGTCGAGCGCCGGCGACCCGCCGAGCACCTGCTGGTGCACGCGCCGCAGCTCCTCGCCGGGGTCGATGCCCAGCTGCTCGGCCAGCAGCCCGCTGACCCGGCGGTACGCGGCCAGCGCGTCGGCCTGCCTGCCGGACCGGTACAGGGCGATCATCAGCTGCGACCACAGCCGCTCCCGCAGCGGGTGTTCGCTGGTCAGGCGGGACAGCTCGGGGATCAGCTCGGCGTGCCTGCCCAGGTCGAGGTCCACCTCCACCCGGCGCTCCTCGACGTGCAGCCGCCGTTCGCCGAGCCGCGGCACCTCGTCGCGGTGCAGCACCTCCGACGGCACGTCGACCATCGCCGGCCCGCGCCACAGCGCCAGCGCCGCGGTGAAGATCGCCGACGCCGACTCCAGCCTGCCCGCGGCCCGCTCCCGCTCGCCCTCCTCGACGAGCTGCTCGAACCGCATCACGTCGATGGTGCGCTCGTCCACGTCGATCAGGTAGCCGTCGGGCACGGTCCGGATGGGCACGGCCGGGCCGAGCACCTGCCGAAGCCGCATGACGTAGGTCTGCAACGTGCCGCGGGCCCGCGCGGGCGGCTCGGCGCCCCAGATGTGCTCGGCGAGCTCGTCGACCGACACGCCGGCGCCGGCGCGCATGAGAAGGGACACAAGCAGCGACCTCTGGCGCCCCGCGCGCACCACCACCGGTTCGCCGTCGACCAGCACCTGCAACGGCCCGAGGACGCGGAACTCGACCACTGGGCTCACCGGCGACTTCACCTCCGCGCACGTGCAGGTTTCTCTCTCCGTTGTACAGCGTAGGAGGGCGTTTGCCTGATCGGTCGTGGTCACGTTGGGTCAGCGAAGATGAGCCGGACGTATGAGAATGGGGATTCACGTGGCCGGATCGTGACCTGTGTTACCTCGGAAGGGTTGTGGTGACCGGTTATGGTCCCTGACCACACCGTGAGATCCCGGATTTCCCTAGGGGTGTTTGATGGTTCATTCCCGAACGGCCCGGCGCCGTTGGACGGCCGCGATCGGCCTGACCGGCGTCGCTGCGCTCGCACTGTCCGCCTGCGCTGAATCCGCGCGGACGGACGACCCGGGGGCCGGCAAGGTCGGCGGCACGCTCACCTTCGGTGCGGCCGGTGCTCCCAAGCTGTTCGACCCGTTCTACGCCACTGACGGCGAGACGTTCCGCGTCTCCCGGCAGATGTACGAGGGTCTGGTCGGGTTCAAGCCCGGCACCGCCGAGGTCGAGCCCGCACTGGCGACGAAGTGGGAGTCGACCGAAGACGGCAAGACGTGGACGTTCACACTGAAAGAAAATGTGAAATTCCACGACGACACGGACTTCAACGCCGACGCGGTGTGCTTCAACTTCAACCGCTGGTACAACCAGAAGGGCGCCGGTCAGTCCGACGCCGTTTCGCAGTACTGGCTCGACAACTTCGGCGGCTTCGCGGACACCCCGGACAAGCCGTCGCTGTACAAGTCGTGCACGGCGAAGGACGCGAAGACCGCCGTCATCGAGCTGACCGAGGCCACCTCGCAGTTCCCGTCGGTCCTGGGCTTCACGTCGTTCTCGATCTCCAGCCCGGACGCGCTGAAGAAGTACGACGCGGACAACGTCGTCGCAGCCGGTGACAGCTTCACCTACCCGGCGTACGCGACCGAGCACCCGACCGGCACCGGACCGTTCAAGTTCAGCAAGTTCGACAAGGCGAACAACGTCGTCGAGCTCGTGCGGCACGAGAACTACCACGGTGAGAAGGCCAAGCTCGACAAGGTCGTCTTCCGGATCATCCCCGACGAGACCGCCCGCAAGCAGGCGCTCGAGGCGGGCGACATCGACGGCTACGACCTGCCGAACGCGGCCGACTGGCCGGGTCTGAAGGAGAAGGGGTTCAACGTCGCGGTCCGCCCGGCGTTCAACATCCTCTACCTGGGCATCAACCAGAAGAACAACCCGAAGCTGCAGGACCTGAAGGTCCGCCAGGCGATCATGCACGCGATCAACCGCGAGCAGCTCGTCAAGTCGCAGCTGCCCGAGGGCGCGTCCGTGGCCACCCAGTTCATGCCGAACACGGTGGACGGCCACAACAAGGACCTGAAGGCGATCGGGTACGACCCGGAGAAGGCCAAGTCGCTGCTCGCCGAGGCGGGTGCGACCGACCTGACGCTGAAGTTCTTCTGGCCGACCGAGGTCACCCGGCCGTACATGCCGAGCCCGAAGGACATCCAGGCCGCGATCGCGGGTGACCTGGAGAAGGCCGGCATCAAGCTGGAGGTCTCCAGCAAGCCGTGGAACGGCGGCTACCTGACCGACGTCGACCAGGGCGTCCCGGACCTGTTCATGCTGGGCTGGACCGGTGACAACGGCACCGCGCACAACTGGATCGGCACGTTCTTCGGCCGTCCCGACAACCGGTTCAACACCGGTGCGTCGCCGTGGGGCGCGGAGCTGGCCGCCGAGCTGGGCAAGGCGAACGCCGAGCCCGACGAGGACAAGCGCCGCGGCCTGTACGAGGGCCTGAACAAGAAGATCATGGAGGAGTACCTGCCCGCCATCCCGGTGTCCCACTCGCCGCCGGCGCTGGTGCTCAAGGCGGACGTCAAGGGCGTCGTGCCGAGCCCGCTGACCGACGAGAGGTTCGGTGCGGCCAGCAAGGGCTGAGCCGCCGGACAACTCCAGATAGAGACGACGGGGTAGCTCAATGCTCCGCTACACGATCCGACGGCTCATCCAGCTGGTCGGCGTGGTGCTGGTGCTGTCCCTGCTGCTCTTCGCGTGGCTGCGCGCTCTCCCGGGAGGCCCGGTTTCGGCCCTCCTGGGAGAGCGCGCGACCCCGGAGAAGCGGGAGGCCCTCACCAAACAGCTCGGCTTGGACCAGCCGATCTTCGTCCAGTACTTCAAGTTCCTCGGGCGGGCGCTGTCGGGCGACTTCGGCGTGTCGACGGGCGTGCAGCCCGGCGACGAGGCACTGGAGATCTTCCTCCAGCGCTTCCCCGCCACCCTCGAGCTCAGCTTCCTGGCCATCGTCATCGCCATCGCGGTCGGCATCCCGCTGGGGTACATGGCGGCCAAGCGCCGCGGTGGCTGGTTCGACAACCTCAGCGTCGGCGGCTCGCTGCTCGGCGTCGCCGTGCCGGTGTTCTTCCTGGCCTACGTGCTGAAGGACGTGCTGTCCTCCGCGCTGGGCCTGCCGACCGGTGGCCGCCAGGACGCGATCGACGCCACCCGGGTCACGGGTTTCTTCGTGCTCGACGGCGTGATCACCCAGGAGTGGGACGCGGCGTTCAACGCGCTGGAGCACCTGATCCTGCCCGCCCTGGCGCTGGCCACCATCCCGTTCGCGGTGGTCTTCCGCATCACCCGGGCCGCCGTCCTCGACGTGCTGGACGAGGACTTCGTGCGCACCGCCGAGTCCAAGGGCCTCACCGCCCCGGTGATCCGGCGCAGGCACGTGCTGCGCAACGCGATGCTGCCGGTCGTCACGACCGTCGGCCTCCAGACCGGCGCGCTGCTGGCCGGCGCGGTGCTGACCGAGAAGGTGTTCGCCTTCGCCGGCGTCGGCGAGGCGCTGGCCCTCGGGTTCGAGAGGCGCGACTACCCGGTGCTGCTGCTGCTGATCATCATGGCCACGATCGTGTACGTGGTGGTCAACCTGCTGGTGGACCTCTCGTACGCGCTCATCGACCCGCGGATCAGGACGAGGTAGGCCGCGATGGTCACTCCCACCCGTAAGAAGGACCGCATCGACAAGCTGGCCGAGGCCGGCTCCGACGCCGGTGTCAGCCTCGCCGCGAGCGCGTGGCGGACGCTGCGCCGCAGCCCGGTGTTCCTCACCGGCGCCACCATCATCGGCCTGTTCGTGCTGGTCTCGCTGCTGTCGCCGTGGCTCGCGCCGCACGACCCGTCCGACCCGATGCTGATCGACCAGGTCATCAAGGCGCGCAACGAGATCCCGCCGCCCCAGGACGGCCACCCGCTGGGCGGCGACCTGCAGGGCCGCGACTTCCTGTCCCGGCTGCTCATCGGCTCGCAGCAGACGCTCATCGTCGGCGTGCTGGCCACCCTGATCGGGCTGGTCGGCGGCCTCACGCTCGGCACGCTGGCGGGCGCGTTCGGCGGCTGGGTCGACTCGGTCGTCATGCGGGTCGTCGACGTCATGCTGTCGCTGCCCAGCCTGCTGCTGGCGTTCAGCATCAGCGCGATGTTCGCCAAGCCCAACCAGTACACCGTGATCATCGCGGTGGCGGTGGTGCAGATCCCGGTGTTCGCGCGGCTGCTGCGCGGGTCGATGCTGGCCCAGCGGTCCAGCGACCACGTGCTGGCCGCGACCGCGCTCGGCGTGAAGCCCGGCGCCATCGTGTTCCGGCACATGCTGCCCAACTCGCTCGGCCCGGTGATCGTGCAGTCGACGTTGGTGCTGGCCACGGCCATCATCGACGCGGCGGCGCTGTCGTTCCTCGGCCTGGGCAACCCCGACGACCGGATTCCGGAGTGGGGGCAGATGCTCGGCGACGTGCAGACCGTGTTCGACACGCACCCGCAGCTGGCGTTCTGGCCGGCGGGCTGCATCATCGTCGTCGCGCTGGGCTTCACCTTGATGGGCGAAACGCTGCGTGAAGCCCTCGACCCCAAGAGCAGGCGGTGAGTCGTGCCACTCCTTGAAGTCCGTGACCTCACCGTGGTTTTCGAGCGCAAGGGGGAGCAGCCCTTCACCGCCGTCGACCACGTGAGCTTCGACGTGGAGCCGGGCCAGACCGTCGGCCTGGTCGGCGAGTCGGGGTGCGGCAAGTCCGTGACGTCGTTGGCGATCATGGGCCTGCTGCCCAGGCGCGGCGCCCGCGTCTCCGGTTCGGTGCAGTTCGAGGGCGCGAACCTGCTGACGCTGTCCGACCGCGAGATGCGGGACCGGCGCGGCCGCGACCTGGGCATGGTGTTCCAGGACCCGCTGTCGTCGCTGAACCCCGTCATCCCGATCGGCGTGCAGGTCACCGAGGTGCTGGAACGGCACCGGGACATGCCGCGCAAGAAGGCGATGCTGGAGGCGGCCGAGCTGCTGGACAAGGTCGGCATCCCCGACCCGACCCGGCGGCTCACCGAGTACCCGCACCAGCTGTCCGGCGGCATGCGGCAACGCGCGCTGATCGCGATCGCCTTGGCCTGCCGGCCGCGGCTGCTCATCGCGGACGAGCCGACGACCGCGCTCGACGTGACGATCCAGGCGCAGATCCTGTCCCTGCTGAAGGAGCTCGTGCGCGACCTGGGCACCGCGCTCGTCATGATCACGCACGACCTGGGCGTGGTCGCGGGGCTGTGCGACGAGGTGAACGTGCTCTACGCCGGCCGCGTGGTGGAGAAGGCGCAGCGGCACGAGCTGTTCGCCGCGCCGCGCCACCCGTACACGCACGGCCTGCTGTCCTCGATCCCGCGGCTCGACGCGCCGCGCGGGGAGAAGCTGAACCCGATCCGGGGTTCCGTGGCGGACAACATCCCGTGGACCCAGGGGTGCGCGTTCGCGCCGCGGTGCCCGAACAAGCTGGACGTGTGCGTGCAGGTCACGCCAGCCCAGGAGGACATCGGCGGAGGCCGTTTGCTGCGCTGCCACAACCCGGTGAAGCCGCCGGTGGCCGAGGAGGTGTCGGTGTGAGCACGGCTGTCACCCCCAAGCCGGACGCGGCGGTGGACACGCTCGTGTCCGTCGAGGGCATCAAGGTGCACTTCCCGATCAAGCGCGGCGTGATCCTCGACCGCACGGTCGGCCACGTGTACGCGGTGGACGGCGTGGACCTCGCGGTCCGGCGCGGCGAGACGTACGGCCTGGTCGGCGAGTCCGGCTGCGGCAAGTCCACCCTCGGGCGGGCGGTGCTGCGGCTGAGCGAGCCGACGGCCGGGCGGGTCGTGTTCGACGGCACGGACCTCTCCTCGCTGAAGGGCGAGGAGCTGCGCCGGATGCGCCGCCGGATGCAGATGGTGTTCCAGGACCCCATGTCGTCGCTGGACCCGCGGCAGTCGGTGGAGTCGATCCTGGTCGAGGGACTGCGGGCGCACGACCTCGACAAGGGGCGGGAGGAGACCGGCAAGCGCTTGCGCACGTTGTTGACGGCGGTCGGCCTGCCGTCCACGTCGCTGCGCAAGTACCCGCACGAGTTCTCCGGCGGTCAGCGGCAGCGCATCGGCATCGCGCGGGCGCTGGCGGTCGAACCCGACCTGATCATCGCCGACGAGCCGGTGTCCGCGCTGGACGTGTCGGTGCAGGCGCAGGTCGTCAACCTCCTGGAGGACCTGCAGGAGGAGTTCGGCCTCACCTACCTGGTGATCGCGCACGACCTCGCCGTGGTGCGGCACATCTCCGACCGGGTCGGCGTGATGTACCTGGGCGGGCTGGTGGAGGAGGCGACGTCGGACGACCTCTACGCCGAGCCGCTGCACCCGTACACCAAGGCCCTGCTGTCGGCGATCCCCGTGCCGGACCCGCTGGTCGAGGACCGGCGCGAGCGCATCCTGCTCACGGGCGACCTGCCGTCGCCCGCGAACCCGCCCAAGGGCTGCCGGTTCCACACCCGCTGCCCGTGGAAGCAGGCGACCCGGTGCGACACCGAGCGTCCCGAGCTGCGCGAGGTGCTGCCGGGCCACAAGGTGGCGTGCCACTGGGCGGAGGACATCCGCAGCGGCGCGCTCCGGCCGCACGCCGTGGAGGCCGTGCTGGTGGAGGAGGACGGCATCTCGCCGGACATCCCCCTGGTCGGTCCCGCGTCGGTGACCGAGGCGCTGAACCCGTGAGCCGCGGGTCCGGGGGACGTGCGCCGACGTCCCCCGGACCCGGCGGTCAGACCCGCGTCGCCTGCGGGTAGAGCACGGTCGGGTCGGCCGACAGCGCGGCCTTCAGGTCGACCACGCCCTGGTCGGCCAGCACCTCGATCCGGTCCTCCGCGATGCCGTCGAGCGCGGCGCGCACGACGTCGGCCGGGTCGTTCTTCGGCACGTCGAGGCTCGCCGTCATGTCGGTGTCGGTCGGGCCCAGCAGCAGGCCGGTGACCAGCGTGCCCTGCGCCGCCAGCTCCACGCGCACGCCGTTGGTGAGGCTCCACTGCGCCGCCTTGGCCGCGCTGTACGCGGTGGCGCGGTCGTAGGACACCCACGACATCGAGGACAGGACGTTCAGGATCGCCCCTCCGCCGTTCGCGGCGAGGACGGGCGCGAACGCGCGGATCACGTCGAGCGTGCCGTAGAAGTGCGTGTCCATCTCCAGCCGGATCGCGGCCGGGTCGCCGGTGACGAGGTTCTCGCCGGTGATGATGCCCGCGTTGTTGACCAGCAGGGTGACGTCGGGGGCGGCGGCGGCCGCGGCGGTGACGGACTCCGGGTCGGTGATGTCCACCCGCAGCACCTCGACACCGGGCAGGTCGACCAGGTCTGGGTTGCGGGCCGTCGCGTAGACCTTGGCCGCGCCGCGTTCCAGCAGCTGGCGTGCGAACTGCCGGCCGAGGCCGCGGTTGGCGCCGGTGACCAGGGCGACCGAGTTGGCGATCTCCATGCGTTCTCTCCCCTAGGCGTGGGTTGGTCGGCCCAACCTAGCCTGGGCTGGATTGGATTGCACAACCGAGCCATACTGGGGCCGTGACGGAACCCGACGAAAACCCCTGCGCCATGACCAAGGCGGTGGAGATCGTCGGTGAGCGCTGGACGTTCTTCGTCCTGCGAGAAGCGCTGGCCGGCGCGAGCCGCTTCTCGGAGTTCCGCTCCGCCCTCGGCATCGCGTCCGACGTGCTCACCGCGCGCCTGGCCAAGCTCGTGGACACCGGGCTCATGACCCGGCAGAGCTACCGGGAACCGGGGCAGCGCCCCCGGGACGGCTACCACCTCACCGAGCCGGGCCGGCAGCTCAGCCTGGTGCTGTGCGCGTTGCAGCAGTGGGGGAACGACCACATCCCGTGCACCATCCCCACGGTCGCCTACCGCGCCGCCGACGGACGGCCCGTGTGCGTGCAGTTCGTGGACGAGCACGGCGTGGTGGTGCCGCGGGGCGAGGTTCACGCGGAACGCCCGGCGGGCTGACGCGCCCGGCGAGCTGACGCGGCTCCGGCCGGCGGGAGCTGACGCGGGTTGGCGAGCGTGCCGGGGTCGACACGGCCGTGCCGGGAGCACCTCCCCCCTTGCGGCGGCGCCCCCGGCACGGTGATCGGCTTACGCCGACCAGTTCGGCGAGCGGCCGAGGAGGCCCACCAGCCGGTCCGTGATCGGCGCGTCCTCCGGCACGTCGACCGGCAGCGCGAACGCCGCTCCCGGGCCGCGGACGTCCGGCGTCGTCGGGTAGTACCGGGCCATCCGGTACGCGGCCGTGGCCGGTTCGGTGTCGAGGGTGCTGTCGACGCCGATCGCGCGGCAGAGGTCCCAGGCGTGCACCAGGTTGTCCACGAAGTGCGCCGCCACGAGCGACTTGCCGGGTCGGAGGCCGTAGCCGGGGAACTCCATCACGCGCTCCAGCACGCCGTCACCGCGGAACGCCTCGGTGACCGCGTCGCTCGCCGCCCGGTACGCGGTGAGCATGTCGTCGCTCGCCGGCTCGGCGACGGGCGCGCCCGTGACGGCCGCGGTGAACGACAGCGTCGACTCGACCTGGTGGCGCAGCAGTTCGTAGACGGTCCAGCCGGCGCACGGCGTCGGGAGGTCCAGGTGGGCCTCGTCGAGGTCCGCCCAGAGCTTCAGGTTCAGGTCGAGTGCCGACCGGTTCAGGTCCAGGAGATCCATGCGTCCATCCACCCCTCAAGTTGTACGAACGATCGTACAATTAGTTTGCCGGTGGTCAAGGGGGTTAGCGTGGACGACGTGAAGGTCGACGGACGCGTGGAGCGCGGCGAGCAGACGCGGCGGCAGATCCTGCGGCGGGCGGCGGAGATCGCCTCGGTGGAAGGTCTGGAAGGGCTGTCGATCGGGCGGCTCGCGGCGGAGCTGGAGATCAGCAAGAGCGGGGTGTTCGCGCACTTCGGGTCGAAGGAGGAGCTGCAGCTCTCGACGGTCCGGGCGGCGGCGAAGATCTTCGTCACGCTGGTCCTGGAGCCCGCGCAGGCCCTGCCGCCCGGGTTGGCGCGGCTGGAACGCCTGCTGGACGGCTGGCTGGCGTACTCGGAGAACCGCACGTTCCCCGGCGGGTGCTTCTTCTACGCGGTGCAGGCCGAGTTCGACGCCCGGCACGGGCGGGTGCGCGACGCGATCGCCGACTACGGGCGGCGGTGGAACGAGGTGGTGCGCGACACCGTGGCCGAGGTCTCCGGTGTGGACGACCCCGAGCAGCTGACGTTCGAGCTGATCGCGTTCCTGGAGATGGCCAACGCGCAGTCCGTGCTGCACGACGACCCGGCCGCGTACCGGCGGGCGCGCGTCGCCGTCCGGAACCGGTTGGCCGAGGCGGCTCAGGCGGCCGGGGCAGGCGCCTCGGCGCGTCGTTGAGCGGCGCGCGTTCACCCGCCGTGCGGCCGACGGCGAAGTTGACCAGGTCGGACAGCGTGCAGCCGACGGCGGCCACCAGGATCACCGCGGCCGGCGGCAGGTCGCCGGACGCGGCCGGCACGCCGCAGCCGATCGGCACGGCCTCGGTCGGCGCGAGCGGCACGACGGCGACCACGAACAGCACCACCAAGGCGGTCATGGTTCGGCAGCGCCACGGGAGCGCCGATCGTCTCCGACCTGTCGGTGTCTTCAGCTTCCCGGCGCGGCGGTCACGCCGACCACGCCCCGTGCCCGCCGCGGCCACCCGACCGGGTGGTCATCGCCACGACCCGCGGTCCCAGCGGTGATGTGATTGATTTCGGCAATTCTTCGAGGTAATGCCTCGGAATCACCAACTTTAGTCGTCATTCCACTGTGTACTGGTCCGGCGCGGTGCTCCGGGCGTACCGTCGAAGTGCATTCCGATAAACGTCAGCGGAATCGCATCGCGTTCTCAGGGGAGGATGATCTCCATGCGTATTTCTCCGCTTCCGGCCCGGATGGCGAAGCTGCTCACCGCGGTCGGTCTGTGCGCCGCCGCGACCGTCGCACCAGCGGCAACGGCAACGGCCTCCACGGGCGCCGCGTGGGACTGCACCGACAACTACATCTGCTTCTTCAAGGGGGCGGACGGCACGGGGGAGCGCTGCCAGTACTCGAAGAGCCATCCCCGGGCGAACGAGATCTGTTCGTGGGGACTGGTCAACGCGCATTCCGTCCGGAACCGGTCGAACGACCGGGTGCACTACTACGCCGAGCACAACTACCGGAGCCGGATCGGCAGCACCGTGGCAGGCGACCAGGGCAACCTCGCCGGCACCTACACGATCCGCTCGCTGAAGTTCGGCTGACCACGACGTCCCGGACGACCGCGGCGGCCGGGGAGGTCATGGCCGCCATGCCGGCCTCGCCGCAACGGGGGCGTGGCGAGGTGCGGAGGGGGTGTCCGGCGCGCCGGACACCCCCGGGCCGTGACTACCGGTTCGCGCGGTTGATCGCGGAGACCAGGGCGCGCAGCGACGCGGACACCGTGGAGCTGTCGATGCCCACGCCCCACAGGACGCGGTCCGCGACGGCGCACTCCAGGTAGGCGGCGGCGCGGGCGTCGTCACCCGACGACATCGCGTGCTCGAAGTAGTCGAGGACGCGGACGTCGTAGCCGATGGTGGCCAGGGCGTCGACGAACGCGGCGATCGGGCCGTTGCCGCTGCCGGTGATCTCCTGCGTCTCGCCGTCGACCACGACCACGGCCTTGATCTTCTCGTGGCCGCTGCCGTCACCGGACACCTTCTGGCGCAGCAGCTTCAGCGGCACGGTGCCGTCCAGGTACTCCTGCGAGAACGAGTCCCACATGTCCTTGGGGCCGATCTCGCCGCCGTGGGTGTCCGTGACCTCCTGGATGACCCGCGAGAACTCCACCTGCAACCGGCGCGGCAGGTCGAGGTGGTGCTCGGTCTTCATCAGGTACGCCACGCCGCCCTTGCCGGACTGCGAGTTGACCCGGATGACGGCCTCGTAGTTGCGGCCGACGT
Source organism: Saccharothrix hoggarensis (assembly GCF_052936025.1). The sequence continues at coordinate 255,651 of NZ_CP193624.1, forward strand.
CCTTCGGGTCGATCGGCAGGTACGGGACCTCCCACGGGAACTCGTCCACGTGCGTCCCGGCCGCCTTGGCCGCGTCCTCCAGGGCCTCGAAGCCCTTCTTGATCGCGTCCTGGTGCGAGCCCGAGAACGCGGTGAAGACCAGGTCGCCGCCGTACGGGTGCCGCTCCGGCACCGGCAGCTGGTTGCAGTACTCGACCGTGCGGCGGATCTCGTCGATGTCCGAGAAGTCGATCTGCGGGTCGACGCCCTGGCTGAACATGTTCATGCCCAGCGTCACCAGGCAGACGTTGCCGGTGCGCTCGCCGTTGCCGAACAGGCACCCCTCGATGCGGTCCGCGCCGGCCAGGTAGCCCAGCTCGGCCGCCGCCACGCCGGTGCCCCGGTCGTTGTGCGGGTGCAGCGACAGGATGATCGACTCGCGGCGGGCCAGGTTGCGCGACATCCACTCGATCGAGTCCGCGTAGACGTTCGGCGTGGCCATCTCCACCGTCGCCGGCAGGTTGATGATCAGCGGCTTCGCGGGCGTCGGCTGGATCACCTCCGACACCGCGTCGCAGACCTCCAGCGCGTACGACAGCTCGGTCCCGGTGTACGACTCGGGCGAGTACTCGTACCGGAACTCGGTCTCCGGGTAGAGCTGCTCCTGCTCCAGCGCGAACGCGGCGGCGTCCGTGGCGATCTTCTTGATGCCCTCGCGGTCGGACTTGAACACGACCCGGCGCTGGAGGATGGACGTCGAGTTGTAGAAGTGCACGATCGCCTTGGCCGCGCCGCGCAGCGACTCGAACGTGCGGGTGATCAGCTCGGGCCGGCACTGCGTCAGCACCTGGATGGTGACGTCGGGCGGGATCGCGCCGTCCTCGATGATCTCGCGGACGAAGTCGAAGTCGGTCTGCGACGCGGCCGGGAACCCGACCTCGATCTCCTTGTAGCCCATGCGCACCAGCAGGTCGAACATCTTCCGCTTGCGCGCGGGCGACATGGGGTCGATCAGCGCCTGGTTGCCGTCACGCAGGTCGACGGCGCACCACAGCGGCGCCTTCGTGATCCGCTTCGAGGGCCACGTGCGGTCCGGCACGTCGACCGTCTCGACCTGCTCGTGGAACGGCCGGTAGCGGTGGACGGGCATCGACGTGCCGCGCTGCGTGTTCCACGCGGGCTGGCCGGGGACGGGCCGGGCCGGGGGACGGATGCGGCTGGTGCCGGAGGTGTACGCGTCCGGGCTGGTGGTCATGATCGGGGTGCTCCTGCTGCCGGTGGGATGACGACCGGCGGCAACGCTCGATCCCGCGACGGGGGGCCGGTCTGATCAGACCCCGTCACGGCGGCGAAGCAGGAGGGCACGTGCCATGCCGCACAGGTTAACCGGATTCCGCGATGAGGTGGAACCGCGCGCCCAGATGGTGGAACTTCACCCGCCCGTGTTTCACCCGATCGTGGGTCGGGAATCTTCTTGACATGTCCAGATGGCGAACGTCAACGCGCAGCGGGAACTACACCGCCGCCCGTGTGATCCGCGGTGTCGGCGCGGTGTTCGCGCTCATCGAGGTCCTCTACATCCTGCTGATCCTGTTCGGGGCGAACTCGGCCAACGCGTTCTTCCGATTCGTCCAGCAACTCGCCGAGCCGCTGGCGTTGTTCTTCCCGGGTTTGTTCTCCCTGGGCAACTACAGCCTCGACGTGATCGTCAACTACGGCCTGGCCGCGGTGTTCTGGGTCCTGGTCGCCGGCCTCCTGGCACGTGTCGTAGCACGCTGACGGGTGCCACACTCCCGTCATGGCTGAACACCGGACCGCGGACCACCACTCGGTGCGCACGAAGGTCGTCTCGGTCGTGGCGGGAGTGCTGGGCTGGGCGGGGCTGCTGATCGCGGTGGTCCTGGTCGCGAACGTGCTGCTCACGGTGGGCGGCGCCAACCCGGCCAACTCGATCGCCACGACCGTCGCGACCTGGGCCGACCGGCTCGCGCTCGGCTTCCGCGACCTCTTCACCCCGCAGGACGCCAAGCTCCGCGTGCTCGTGAACCACGGCATCGCGGCGGTGTTCTGGCTGGTCGTCCGGTCACTCGTGCTGAGGCTCGTCCGCCGCCTGGCCTGAGGCCCCGCCCGAAGAGGGGTCCGGGAACGCGGGCCGGCCCCACCGGCCGGTGAAGGCAGTCTCGCTCAACGGCTTGCGCACCCGCGGCCGCCGCTCGCGCGCCTGCAGGTCCTCGGGCAGGTCGGCCACGTCGCCGAGCCGCCCGACCGCGATCACCACCACCGGGCGCACGTCGTCCGGCAGCCCGAACGACTCCCGCACCGCGTCCGGCGAGAACCCGCCCACCTGGTGCGTGACCAGGTCCAGCTCGACGGCCTGCAGCACGAGGTTCTGCACCGCGAGCCCCAACCCGAACTCGGTGTTCGGCATCGGCCCGCGCTCGTCCGCCTCGACCACCGCGCCCACGAGCAGCACGGACGCCCGTCCCGCCCAGTTCCGGTTGCCCGGCCGCAGGGCCGCGAAGATTCGCTCGAACGTGTCATCGCCGCGGTACCCGACGAGGAACCGCGCGGGCTGGGTGTTGCCGTGCGAGGCCGCCCACCGGGCCGCCTCCAGCAGCACGCGCACCGTCTCGGGCGGCACCTCGGCCGTGCCGTCGAACGCCCGGGGGCTCCAGCGGCGCGCGATCAACGGGTTGAGGTCCATCAGATCGCGTACTGCCAGGCCGTGATGGCGTACGCGCCGAACCACGCGCTGAACACCGACACACCCACCAGCACCGCCACCGCCGTGCTCGTCCGCCGCCGCGCCAACGCCAGCGCCACCGGCACGAGCAGCGTGAACGCGGGCAGCAGCAGCCGCGCCTTCGAGTTCATCAGCCCGTTCGACCCGAGGTCCATCACCAGCACGCCCGCCCCGTACACGACCAGCGGCCACGGCGTGCCGCGCCGCGCGCTCAGCACCACCAGCGCCAGCGCCACGACCAGCAACCACACCGTCGCCAGCTCCAGCACCGACCGGGGCTCGCCCAGGATGAGCAGCGCGAACTTCCACGTCGCCGCGCCGCCGTCGAACCGGGAGTCCCAGCCGTCCTGCTGCACCGCGAACCAGCCGTCCCACCGCCCCGTGCGCCCGGCGACGTACGCGAGGTAGCCGAGCAGCCCGAGCGGCGCGACGAGCCCGCCCACCCACGGCCGCCACCCGTCCCGCCGCTGCCACACCGCGACCGCGGCCGCCGCGCACACCGCCAGGATCAGCGCCGCCGCCGTCGGCCGCACCAGCCCCGCCGCCGCGCAGCACACGCCGGCGAGCACCCAGCGCCGCTCCACCACGCCCACCAGCGACCACGCGGCGAGGGCGCAGAACGTGGCCTCCGAGTACGTCATCGACAGCACCACGGCCATCGGCGACGCCGCGAACAGCACCACCAGCACCAGCCCGGCCCGCGGCGACCCGCCGAACACCCGCGACCCGAGCCGCGCCAGCCCGTACGCGCAGAACACGCCGCTGACCAGGCTCACCGCGAACGCCGCGCCGACCGTCGGCACGCCGGGCAGCCCGTCCACCCACCGCACCAGCGTCGGGTAGCCGGGGAAGAACGCCAGCGGCGTCTCCGCCGACCGCCGCCCGAACGCGTCCACGAGCCCGGCCGGGACGTTCGCGTACCCGCCCTCGGCGATGCCCAGGAACCACTGCCCGTCCCACGACGTGAGCGCGCCGGTGACGCTCTTGTCCCACCGGGCCGCCATCAGCTGCAGCGCCAGCAGGCCCAGCTCGCGGACGGCCAGGTAGAGCAGCGCGGGCGCGACCGCCAGGGTGACCCGGTGTCTCGCCGCGCGCGCCAGCGGGCCACGCGCGCCAGGCGCGTCCTCGGGGTCCACGCGAACGGCCTCCAGGGTCGACACGGGGTTGAGAGTAGTGGCCGTCACGGCGGCCGCTGTCCACTCCTTGGGCCAGGTACTCTGCCGGTGAGCTGGGCTTGAAGCACCTGGGAGGAGTGGGTCTGTGGCGCTCGTCGTCCAGAAGTACGGCGGTTCCTCGGTCGGGAGCGCCGAGCGGATCAAACGGGTGGCCGAGCGCATCGTCGCGACCCGCAAAGCCGGCAACGACGTCGTCGTCGCCGTGTCCGCGATGGGCGACACGACCGACGAGCTGCTCGACCTCGCGCGCCAGGTGTCCCCGGTGCCCCCCGCCCGCGAGATGGACATGCTGCTCACGTCCGGTGAGCGCATCTCCATGTCGCTGCTGGCGATGGCGATCAGCTCGCTGGGCGCCGAGGCGCGCTCGTACACCGGCTCGCAGGCCGGCGTGATCACCACGTCCGTGCACGGCAAGGCGCGCATCATCGACGTGACGCCGAGCCGCATCCAGGACGCGCTGTCCGAGGGGGCCATCGCGATCGTCGCGGGCTTCCAGGGCGTCAGCCAGGACAGCAAGGAGATCACCACGCTCGGCCGCGGCGGCACCGACACCACCGCGGTGGCGTTGGCGGCGGCCCTGAAAGCCGACGTGTGCGAGATCTACACCGATGTGGACGGCGTGTTCAGCGCCGACCCCCGCATCGTGCCGAACGCCAAGCGCCTGGAGACCATCACCTACGAGGAGATGCTCGAGATGGCGGCGAGCGGGGCCAAGGTGCTCATGCTGCGCTGCGTCGAGTACGCCCGTCGGTACGGCGTTCCGGTGCACGTCCGATCTTCGTTCAGCAACAAGCCCGGGACCATCGTGTCCGGGTCAGTGGAGGACCTTCCCGTGGAACAGGCGATGATCACCGGCGTCGCGCACGACCGGTCCGAGGCCAAGGTGACCGTGACCGCGGTCCCCGACCTGCCCGGCATGGCGGCGCGGATCTTCCGCGTCGTGGCCGAGGCGGAACTCGACATCGACATGGTCGTGCAGAACGTCTCGCAGGCCGTGTCCGGCCGCACCGACGTGACGTTCACCCTGCCGAAGGACGACGGCCCGCGCGCCGTGGCCGCGTTGGAGAAGGCGCGCGAGGAGATCGGCTTCGACCAGGTGCTGTACGACGAGCACGTGGGCAAGGTGTCGCTGGTGGGCGCGGGCATGCGCTCGCACCCCGGCGTGACCGCGCAGTTCTGCGAGGCGCTGGCCTCCGCCGGCGTCAACATCGAGATCATCTCCACGTCGGAGATCCGGATCTCGGTCATCTGCCGCGACACGCAGCTCGACGACGCGGTGCGTGCCCTGCACGACGCGTTCGAGCTCGGCGGCGACGAAGAAGCTGTGGTGTACGCGGGGAGTGGACGATGAGCCCGGTTCTGGCCCTGGTGGGCGCGACGGGTGCCGTGGGCACCGTCATGATCGACATCATCAACGGCCGGGAGTCCGTGCCGTGGGGTGAGATCCGGCTGATCGCGTCGGCGCGCTCGGCGGGCAAGAAGATCACCGTGCGCGGCGAAGAGCTGACCGTGATCGCCCTGTCGCCCGAGGCGTTCGAGGGCGTGGACATCGCGATGTTCGACGTGCCGGACGAGGTGTCGGCCGAGTGGGCGCCGATCGCCGCGTCGAAGGGCGCGGTCGCCGTGGACAACTCGGGCGCGTTCCGGATGGACCCCGAGGTGCCGCTGGTGGTGCCCGAGGTGAACGCGGACCAGATCTCCGAGCGCCCCAAGGGGATCATCGCCAACCCGAACTGCACGACGCTGTCGATGATGGCGGCGCTCGGCGCCCTGCACCGCGAGTTCGAGCTGCGCGAGCTGGTCGTGGCGTCGTACCAGGCGGCGTCCGGCGGCGGCCAGGCGGCGATCGACCGGCTGTACGCCGAGATCTCGGCGCTGGCGGGCAAGGAGGTCGGCGTCCGCGCGGGCGACGTGCGGGAGACGTTGGAGGCGGCCGGCCTGCCGGTGTCCGACTCGCCGTTCCCCGCGCCGCTGGCGCTGAACGTGGTGCCGTGGGCCGGTTCCCTGAAGGACGAGGGGTGGACCAGCGAGGAGCTGAAGGTCCGCAACGAGTCCCGCAAGATCCTCGGCATCCCGGACCTGAAGGTGTCGGCGACGTGCGTGCGCGTGCCCGTGGTGACGACGCACTCGCTCGCCGTGCACGCGACGTTCGCCCGTGAGGTGACCGTCGAGCAGGCGCACAAGCTGTTCGAGGAGCAGCCGTCACTCGTGCTGGTCGACGACCCGGCGGCGAAGGAGTTCCCGACGCCCGCGGACGTCGTCGGCGAAGACCCGACCTACGTCGGCCGCGTGCGCCAGGCGCTGGACTTCCCGAACACGCTGGACTTCTTCGTGTGCGGCGACAACCTGCGCAAGGGCGCGGCGCTGAACACCTACGAGATCGCCGAGGAACTGGCGAACCGCCTGTAGGCGGTGGTTCGACCCGAGCTACGACCCCGGAGGGGGCGCGGCCTGTTCGCGGGCCGTGCCCCCTCCGTCGTCCGCCGCCGACGTCTCGGACGGGTGACGCGCGCCAGGTAGGTTTCACGGCATGGCGGAGGTAGTGCTCGCGATCGACCTGGGTACCACGGCGACGAAGGTCATCGCGGTGGACCGCGACGCGGGCGTGGTGACGTCGGCGGAGCACGGCTACCCGATGCGCACCACGCCGTCCGGGGAGGCCACCCACGACCCGGTCGAGGTGTGGGGCGCGGCGCTGCGGGCGTTGCGGGAGGTCGCGGCGCAGGGGCACGTGGTGCGGGCGCTGTCGTTGACGGGGGCGTTGCACACCCTGATGGGGCTGGACGCCGCCGGGACGCCCGTCACGCCGTCGTTGTCGTGGGCCGACAACCGGGCGCTGGAGCAGACGGCGCGGCTGCGCGGCACGGCCGAGGGCATCGCGCTGCACCGCGCCACGGGCACCCCCGTCCACACCATGTCGCCGTTGGTGAAGCTGGCGTGGTTCCGCGACCGGGGTTTCACCGCCGAGCGGTGGTGCGGGCTCAAGGACTTCGTGGCGTGGAAGCTCACCGGCGTGCTGGCGACGGAGCACTCGTCGGCGTCCGCGAGCGGGTTGATGGACCTCGTGTCGCTGGACTGGCACCCCGCCGCGCTGGCGTTCGCGGGCGTCCGGCCCGACCAGCTGCCGGAGCTGCGCGCGCCGGTCGACTCGTTCCCGCTGACGTTGGCCGTGCCCGGCCTGCCTGCCGGCATCCCGGTGGTGCTGGGCGGCGGTGACGGGCCGATGGCGAACCTCGGCGTCGGCGCCGTCCTGCCGGGTGTGGCGGCCGTGTCGCTGGGCACGAGCGGCGCGCTGCGCGTGGTCCGCGACCAGCCCGCCGTCGACGAGCGGGGGCGGGTGTTCTGCTACGCCATCGCCGAGGGGCTGTGGGTGCTCGGCGGCGCGGTCAGCAACGGTGGCGTGGTCGCGCAGTGGGCGTCCGAGGCGTTCGGCGTCGAGCTCGGGCCGCTGCTGGACGAGGCCGCAGCCGTGCCGGTCGGCGCGGCCGGTGTGACGGCGCTGCCGTACCTGCTCGGCGAGCGCGCGCCGTGGTGGGACGCGGACGCGACGTCGGCCGTGATCGGGCTGCGGCGCGAGCACGGGCGGGCCGTGATCACCCGGGCGCTGGTCGAGGGCGTGGCGCAGCAGTTGGCGCTGGTGCTCGACGCGGTGCGGTCGGTGGCGGACGTGCACGCGGTGCGCGTGACCGGCGGCGCGTTCCGGAGCGACTTGTGGGCGACGGTCCTGGCGTCCGCGCTCGGGCTGGAGCTGGAGCTGGCGGACGACAGCGAGGGCTCGGGCGTGGGCGCGGCCCTGGTCGGCTGGCGGGCGCTCGGCGAGATCCCGTCCCTGACCGTCGCCGCCGACCTCGTCAAGCCGGTGAAGACGATCGCCCCCGACCCGGCCGCGGTCACCCACTACGCCCGCGCCCGTCCCGCGATCGACCGCCTCTACCAGGCCCTCCGCGACCTGACCTGAGCGGTCGACCCGGCGGGGGCGGTCCCCTCGACCTGAGCCGTCAGCCCGGGCGCGCCGACCGGGTGAAGGGTGAGGCGGGTCAGCCGACCGGGACGGGGCGGGGGCGGCGGCTCAGGAGTTCGGTGCCGGCGGCGATCGCGACCGCACCCGCGCCCGCCACGGCGAAGCCCCAGCCCGGTCCGCCGTGGTCGATGACGACACCGGTCAGCGGCGCGCCCACGGCCACGCCGAGCGTGAACGCGGACCCCTGGAGGCCCATCGCCACGCCGCGCGCCGACGCCGGGGCGTACTTCGTGATCAGCTCGCCGGTCGCGGTGATGGTGGGGGCGCACAGGAAGTTCGTCGGGATCAGGGCGACGGCCAGCCACCACGGCGACCAGCCGAACAGGCCGATCGGCACGGCCAGCAACCCCATGCCGCCCATCAGCGCCCACAACGGGGGCACGCGGTTCAGCCCGCCGTACAGGAACCCGCCGACCAGCGACGACACGCACATCACGGCGACCAGCGCGCCGGTCCACCCGGTCAGCCCGAGGTCGCGCATCGACGCCACCACCGCCACCTCGACGCCCGACAGCACGAACGTCGCACCGCCCGCGCTCATCAGCACGCCGAGCAGCCGCCCGTCCAACCACTCCCGGCGCGGCACGCGTTCGCCGCTCTCGCCCTCGCTCTTGACCGGCGGGTTCACCAGGCACAGCACCGCGCCGAACACGACCATCGCCGCACCGATCGCCCACATCGCGGTCCGGCTGGACGCCTGCGTGGTGAGCGCGACGCCGAGCGCCGGGCCGGCCATGAACGCGACCTCGACGGCCATGGAGTCCATCGCCAGCGCGGTGCGCCTGCGGTCCTCCGGGACGAGCGCGGTGAGGATCTGCCGGCCCAGCGACATGACCGGCATGACGGTGATGCCCGTGACGAAGCACATCACCAGCAGCACGGGGTACGACAGCAGCGGCGCGACGAACCAGAAGACGCCCTCGCTGACCATCGACACGGCGAGCATCGCGCGCAGGCCGCGGCGGTCCACGAGGTGGCCCATCAGCGGCGAGCCGACCGCGATGCCGATCGTGCTCACCGCCCCGACCAGGCCCGCGGCGCCGTAACCGCGCTCCAGGGCCAGCAGGACGTGCATCGTGACCGTCATGCCCGCGGCGGTCGCCGGTATCCGCGCCAGCAGCATCAGCAGCATGAAGCCGGGCACGCGCGGGGTCCGGGAGACGGCCAGGTAGGGAGCGACGTTCACGTCCCTCATCTTCACTCCACGGGGCAACAGGTTTAATCGTTCGTTTTCTTGACCAGTTCAAGAAAGCGTGGTGGAGTGGTGGAGCCATGACCCCAGGACCACGCGAGCTGCTCAAGGACGCCGGGCTGCGCATCACCGCGCCCCGGATCGCGGTGCTCGAATGGCTCGCGGAGCACCCCCACGCCACGGCCGAGCAGGTCGCCGCGAGCGTGCGCGCGAAGTTGGGGTCCGTGTCGACGCAGGCCGTCTACGACGTGCTGCACGCGTGCGAGCGGACCGGGTTGTTGCGCCGGATCGAGCCCGCCGGGCACCCGGCGCGCTACGAGACGCGGACCGGCGACAACCACCACCACCTCGTGTGCCGCGGCTGCGGCCGGACCGAGGACGTCGACTGCGTCCACGGCGCCGCGCCCTGCCTCGAACCGTCGGACGCGGTCGGCTTCGCCGTGGACGAGGCGGAGGTCCTGTTCTGGGGGTTCTGCCCGGACTGTCTGGAGTCCCGGACGGTCTAGGCGCTGACTGCCGCACCCACAGAAGGAGCACCAGCGTGACCGAAGCGCGTCACACCACCAACAACGCAGGCATCCCGGTGGCCAGCGACGACCACTCGTTGACCCTCGGCGCCAACGGCCCGATCCTGCTCCAGGACCACTACCTGATCGAGAAGAACGCCCAGTTCAACCGTGAGCGGGTGCCCGAGCGGGTCGTGCACGCCAAGGGTGGCGGTGCGTTCGGCCACTTCGAGACCACCGAGGACGTCAGCCGCTTCACCAAGGCCGCGCTGTTCCAGCCGGGCGTCAGGACCGAGACGCTGGCGCGCTTCTCCACCGTCGCCGGCGAGCTGGGCTCCCCCGACACGTGGCGCGACCCGCGCGGCTTCGCGCTGAAGTTCTACACGACGCAGGGCAACTACGACATCGTCGGCAACAACACGCCGGTGTTCTTCCTGCGCGACCCGATCAAGTTCCCCGACTTCATCCGCTCGCAGAAGCGCCGCGCCGACACCGGCCGCCGCGACCACGACATGCAGTGGGACTTCTGGACGCTCCAGCCGCAGACCGCGCACCAGGTGACGTGGCTGATGGGCGACCGCGGCATCCCGAAGACGTGGCGGCACCAGAACGGCTACGGCTCGCACACCTACCTGTGGGAGAACGCCGCCGGCGAGCGCTTCTGGGTGAAGTACCACTTCAAGACCGACCAGGGCGTCGAGTGCCTGACGTCCGAGGAGGCCGCGAAGATCGCCGGCGAGGACGCCGACGCGCACCGCGCCGACCTGTGGCACGCCATCGAGCGCGGCGAGTTCCCGTCGTGGACGCTGCACGTGCAGGTCATGCCGTACGCCGACGCGGCGACCTACCGGTTCAACCCGTTCGACCTGACCAAGGTCTGGCCGCACGGCGACTACCCGCTGATCAAGGTCGGCAGGCTGGTCCTCGACCGCAACCCGTCGGACTACTTCGCGGAGATCGAGCAGGCCGCGTTCGAGCCGACGAACCTGGTGCCCGGCATCGGCACGTCGCCGGACAGGATGCTGATCGGCCGCATCTTCTCCTACCCGGACGCGCACCGGTACCGGATCGGCGCGAACTACAACGAGCTCCCGGTGAACCGCCCGAAGTCGCCGGTCAACTCGTACTCCAAGGACGGCGCGATGCGGTTCGCCAACGCCGTCGACCCGGTGTACGCGCCCAACTCCTACGGCGGCCCGCACGCCTCGGCGGAGGCGGCCGGCGAGGTCGCGTCGTCGTACGGCGTGGAGGACGCGGTCACCCGTTCCGCGTACAAGCTGCACGCGGAGGACGACGACTGGGGCCAGGCGGGCACCCTGATCCGCGAGGTCTTCGACGACGCCCAGCGCGAGCGCCTGGTGCGAACGGTGATCGCGCACGCCTCGAACGGCGTGTCCGAGCCCGTGCTGGAGCGCGTGTTCGAGTACTGGCGCAACATCGACAAGGAAACCGGCGACAAGATCGCCGCCGCCTTCGGCAAGTGACCACGAGTTGACCGGGAGGGCCGCCCGGACGACCAGGGCGGCCCTTTCCCTTGTGCCCCATGCACTTCACGCGTGACGCCGGTGCCCTCTGCGCCCACTCCGGGCACACCGGTCCGGCCGTGCGTCACGCCGTCTCGGGGATGTCCTGCCGCGTGTTCGCGAGCGCGAGCCCGGTGCGCAGCGCGCCGACGGCCTCCGCCACCGCCTCCCGGAACACGCCGCCCACCCCGAGGATGTTGGCGTACCCGTGGAACAGGCCCTCGTGCCGCCGCAGCACCACCGGCACGCCCTGCTCGGCCAGCTTCCGCGCGAACGCCTCGCCCTCGTCCCGCAGCGGGTCGAACCCGGCGGTCGCCAGGTACGTCGGCGGCAGCCCGCTCAGGTCCTCCGCCAGCAGCACCGACAGCCGCGGGTCGGTGTGCGCCTCGCGTGACGGCGCGTAGTGGTCGAGGAACCAGTCCATCTTCCGGTCGGTGAGGAAGAACCCGTCGCCGAACAGCTCCCGCGACCGCCGCCGCACCGACGCGTCCACCGCCGGGTAGAACAGCAGCAGGAACACCGGCTTCACGGCGGAGGACGCGTGCAGCGCCGTCACGGCGGCCAGGTTGCCGCCCGCGCTGTCGCCGCCGAGCGCGATCCGGCGCGGGTCCGCCTTCAGCTCGGACGCGTGCGCGACGGCGTACTCGAACGCGGTCTGCGCGTCGTCGGCCGCGGCCGGGAACGGGTGCTCCGGCGCGAGCCGGTAGTCCGCGGACAGCACCCGCACGCCCGCCTCGACGGCGAGGTACCGGCACAGGTTGTCGTGGCTGTCGAGGCTGCCGCTGACCCACCCGCCGCCGTGGTAGAAGACCAGCAGCGGCGAGCCGTCGGCCAACCCGGTGGGCTCGTAGAACCGGCCCGGCACGCCGTCCAGCGACAGCGCCCGCACGGCCACGCCGTCGATCACGGGGCCGCAGACCAGCGCCGTGCTGCGGGTGAGCGCGAGCCGGTTGGCGGCGGGCGTGGTCGTCTGCCAGTCCTCGCCGCTGAGCTGCTGCAACCTCAGCAGGAGCTGGGCTTCGGGGTGGAGCCGCTGGCCGTCGACGGTGATCGGGCGGCCGGCGATGAGCCTGCGCAGCGGCGCGGGCAGGCCGAACACGAAGCGCAGGGCGCCGGCGAGGACGCCGGGGGAGAGCGATTCGGCGAGCTTCGACATGGGCCGCACGTTACTCGTCGGTAGGCACCGAAGCGAGCGTTGGACCTCGACTTAGGTGCAGGTGGCAGGATCGGACACCATGACGGTCACGGTGGTGGGCATCGGCGGGTCACTCCGCCCCAACTCGCAGTCCGAGCGCGCGATGCGGATCGTGCTGGAGGGCGCGATCAGCGCGGGCGCGAAGGTCGTCGAGGTCTCCGGGCCCGACCTGGTGCTGCCGTTCTACGACCCGTCCGTCCCCGAACGGCCCGAGAACGCCCGCCGGCTGGTGGAGGCCCTGCGGCAGGCCGACGGCGTGGTCCTGGTGTCGCCGGGCTACCACGGCACGGTGTCCGGCCTGGTCAAGAACGCGCTGGACTACGTGGAGGACCTGCGCGGCGACGAGCGCCCCTACCTCGACGGCCGCGCGGTCGGCTGCGTCGCGGCGGCGCAGGGCTGGCAGGCGTCCGTGACGACGCTCACGGCGTTGCGCTCGATCGTGCACGCGCTGCGCGGCTGGCCGACGCCGCTGGGCGCGGCGGTGAACTCGCGGGAGGTCGAGTTCGACCTGGAAGGCGGCTGCACGGTGCCGTCCGTGGCCGAGCAACTTCGCACGATCGGGCGACAGGTGACGGAGTTCGCCGTGTCGAGGTCCAGCTGACGGGGTACGCGGTGTGAGGCGTGAGCTGCCACACGACGGGGTGTGGTCCGGCTTCGGCCGGGTGTTGGGTTGAGTCCGCAGACCCATGACCAGCTCAAAGGAGAGCGTTCACCATGCAGGTGCTCTACACGGCGGAAGCAGTCGCGGTCGGCGACGGCCGCAACGGCGAGGTCCGTTCCACCGACGGCGTGATCGACGAGCAGCTGGCCACCCCCCAGGAGCTGGGTGGCCCCGGCGGTGACAAGACCAACCCGGAGCAGTTGTTCGCGGCCGGTTACGCGGCGTGCTTCCACAGCGCCCTGAAGGTGGCCGCGCGGCAGGCCAAGGTCCGGATCGGCGAGACGACCGTGACGGCCAAGGTCCACCTCGGCCCCAACGGCAGCGGCGGCTTCCAGCTCGCCGCCGAGCTGGCGACGCACATCCCCGGCGTCGAGCAGGACGTGGCCGACGGCCTGGTCGCCGCGGCCCACCAGCTCTGCCCGTACTCCAACGCCACGCGCGGGAACATCGAGGTGGCCCTCACGACCACCGTCTGAAGGAGGCGTCAGATCCGATGAGCAAGTCTCCGACGAGCAAGTCACCCATCACCAGTTCGCTGTCCGAGGCCGACCGGGCCTCGGTCGGCGCGGTGCTGCAGGCGACCCTGGTCGACCTGATCGACCTGTCCCTGGTGGCCAAGCAGGCGCACTGGAACGTGGTCGGCAAGAACTTCCGCAGCGTGCACCTCCAGCTGGACGAGCTGGTGACCACCGCCCGCACGTACACCGACGAGGTCGCCGAACGCGCCGCGGCGCTGGGCATCTCGCCCGACGGCAAGGCGCGGACCGTGGCGGACGGTTCGGGCGTGCCGGAGTTCCCGAACGGGTGGTTGAAGGAGGACGAGGTCGTCGCGGCGGTCGTGACCGCGCTGGGCGAGCTGGTCCAGCGGCTGCGCGGCCGGATCGACGAGACGGACAAGTCGGACCTGGTCACGCAGGACCTGCTGATCGAGATCACCAAGAACCTCGAGCAGGCGCACTGGATGTGGCAGGCGCAGCAGGCCTGACCCGCCGTGCCCCGGACGTCCGCCTGGACGTCCGGGGCACGTCCCACAGCAGTTCGACGGCCCGCTCCTCCAGCTCCCGGGCCTGGTCGACGAGCGCCGGCGCCCGCGGGCGGGCTAGAGCACCCGCCGGGCGAACGCGACCTCCGCGGCGGTCTGCCGGATGACCTCCGCGACCACCAGCGAGCCGTGGCCCGCGTCGTACCGGTACACCTCGTACGCGCCGCCGCGCTCGGCGAGCCGGTCCAGGTAGTTGTCGATCTGCCGGATCGGGCAGCGCGGGTCGTTCTCGCCCGCCAGCACCAGCACGGGCGCCCGCACGGCGTCCACGTACGTCAGCGGCGAGCACTCGCGGTACCGGTCGGGCAGCTCCTCCGGCGACCCGCCGAACAGCGCCCGGTCGAACGCCCGCAGCGGCTCCATCTCGTCCTCGTACGCGGCCAGGTAGTCGGCCACCGGCACGCCCGCGACGCCCGCCGCCCACCGCTCCGGCTGCGTGCCCAGCGCGAGCAGCGTCAGGTACCCGCCCCACGACGCGCCGTTGACGACGCACTTCGCCGGGTCCGCGAAACCGGACTCGACGGCCCAGTCGTGCACCGCGGCCACGTCCTCCAGCTCGGTCAGCCCCGGCCGGCCCTCGATCGCGTCACGCCACTGCGAGCCGTACCCGGTGGAGCCGCGGTAGTTCACGTGCACCACGGCGAACCCGGCGTCCAGCCACACCGCGCGGTAGGCGGAGAACCGGTCCTCGTCCGCCGAGTGCGGCCCGCCGTGCAGGTGGAACACGGTCGGCAGCGGGCCGTCGGGCGCGCCCTCGGGACGGGCCACGAGCGCGTGCACGTCACCCACGAACACGTCGGTCAGGTCGACGGACGGCGGCGCCTTGTGGCCGGGCGGCTCCAGCAGCACGCGCTCGTCGCCGTCCACGTCGAGCACCCGCACCACGCCCGGCCGCGCGGCCGACGACCACGCGTACTCCACCGCGCCGTCCGGCCGCACGTTCGCGCCGCTGACCGTCCCGTGCGGGGTGTCGAGGGCGTGCAGCGCGCCGGTGGCGAGGTCGTAGCGGTGCAGCGTGTTGCGCGCCTGGAACGTGTGCACGACCAGCAGCGACCGCGCGTCCGGGTACCAGTCGGCGCTGATCTCGCCGGGCAGGTCGATGACGACCTCGGTCTCGGTGTCGGCGGCGACGTCCCAGATCAGCAGCTCCTCCCGACCGCGCCGCTCGTGGCCGACCAGCAGCCGGTTGTCGCCGCGCACCGGGCTGAACGCGACCGCCTCCAGGCCCTTGCCGGGGCCGTCCCACTTCTCCGCGACCTTCTCGCCGGACGGCGTCACCACGCGCAGCGCGGCGTGCCGGTTGTCGCCGTGCTCCGAGTGCGACAGCACCACCAGCGTCTCGTCCTTGGACAGCGCGGACACGCCGCCGTCGTTCTCGTGGGCGTAGATCACCTCGGCCGGGCCGCCGTCGCGCGAGACGTACACCGTGGTGCCGTCGTCGGTGGACGTGCCGACCACGACCACCGAGTGCCCGATCTCCAGCCCCGCGGGGTACGCCTCCGGCACGCCGTCCACGGCGGGCTTCGGCGAGCCGGCGGGCGCGAACGGCTCGCTCACCCACGTGCCGAACTCGTCGCCGTCGGTGTCGTTGAACCACCAGATGGTCTCGCCGTCCGGGCTCAGCGCGCCGTGCGACGTGCCGTTCGGGCGGTCGGTGACCTTGCGGTGGGTGTCGGTCGCCCGGTCCCAGGCGTAGATCTCCCACACACCGCTGGAGTTCGACAGGTACAGGTTGCGGTCCGGCGCGTCGTCCGCCCAGCCGGGCAGGCTCACGCGCGCGGCCGTGAAGCGGGCGCGCCAGCGGGCCTCGGTCTCGGCGTCGGCGAACAGCTGGTCGGGCACTTCGGCGGTCGGGTGCGTCGTCACGCCACCGATCCTGCCGGCTTCCGGGCGGTGACCAGGTAGTAGTCGAGCAAGCCCTGGTCGGCGGCCCGGAGGAAGTTGCGG
Organism: Saccharothrix hoggarensis; assembly: GCF_052936025.1. The sequence goes on from NZ_CP193624.1 coordinate 271,635, forward strand.
TCCCACCGGTCCGGCTCGGGTCCCAGCTCCAGCCACCGGTCCAGCCCCCGCCACACGTGCTCGCCGATGGCGCGCGCGGTCACCCCGGCGAACCCGGCCGCGCGCAGGTGGTCCAGCACCGCGTCGACGGGGTGGGCGAGGTCGAGGCCGGTGGCGAACGTGCGCAGCAGCGCGGCGAGCCGCGGGCCGGCGTCCGCGTCGCGGGCGAGGAACGTGGTCAGGGCGAACCGTCCGCCGGGCACCAGCACGCGGGCGCTCTCGCGGGCGAACCCGGCGACGTCCTCGAAGTGCTGGGCGGCCTCCACGGACAGCACGGCGTCGAACGACGAGTCGGGGAACGGCAGGTCGTGCGCCGCGCCCCGGACGAACGCGACGCGCGGGTCGTCGACGGCCTCGGCCGCCCGCGCGACCTGCTCGGGCACCACGTCGACGCCGCGGACCAGCGCGGGCTCGCGGCGCACCACGCGCAGCGCGCCCAGGCCGTGCCCGGAGCCGACTTCGAGCACCCGGTCGCCGGCGCGCGCCGGGAGGGCGTCGAGGACCACGTCGTACAGGGCTTCCTGGGTGGCGACGCGCTGGTCGACGGTGAGCCCGCCGGTCAGGTCGACGTCGCGCCAGTACCCGAAGTTGATGAAGCCGCCGGCGAACACCGGCAGCGCCGCCAGGTCGCCCGTGCCGTACACCCGTCGGCGCAGTTCCGCCCGCTCCGCGTCGTCTGCCATCCGACGATCATGCCGAGCCGCGCGGCCGTCACCCGCTTGGCGTAGTGGAAACTGACGAAAGTTCACTTGATCGGTGCAGTAGAGAATTAGACAACAGCGAGGAGTTAGTTTCGTAACGTCGACGCTCGTCCGAACGAATCACGAGTTACACGGTGGTGTGACGGCAGGGGAGGTCTGACCGATGATCGAGAACACGGTTCGGCAGGGCGGTCGCGTCGGGTGCGTCGACGCCCTGGGTCGTCGGAGGACCCTCGAGGTGTCGCTCACCGAGGAGGGCAACGTCTGCATCCACACCCCGCCCGGCGAGTCCGCGAAGCTCGACTGGCACGAGGTCGGCGAGCTGCTGCGCCGGCTCGCGGAGCTGCGCCCGCACGTGAAGTGACCGCCGCGATCGGGGCGGCCCGGTGAGCACCGCGGCCTGTCCGCCCCTGTCCGGCTCCTCAGCCGCCGCGTCGCCCGCGCAGCAGCGGCAGGAACACCTCGTCCACGATCTCCACGATCGTGGCGTCCGGCACGGTGGCGAGACCCCGTGTCACGTACTCGTTGCGCAGCAGCACGACCGGCACCGTCGCGACCCGCGGGTGCAGCGCCTCCGGTGACGCCTCGCCCCGCGCGACCGCCCGTCCCAGCACCGTCAGCCACATCCCCGCGCCGCCGTCGCCGAACTGGCTCTGCAGCTGCGCCAGCAGTTCCGGCTCGTCGCCGATCCCCGCCAGCAGCCCGCGCAGCACGTCACCGTGCGGCGAGGCGAGGTCGGAGTTGATCCGGCGCAGCAGTTCGAGCACGTCGGCGCGCAGGTCGCCGGTGTCCGGCGGGCGCAGCTCGACCTCCACCAGCTGCCGGTAGGCGGCGACGGCGAGCGCGGCGCGGTTCGGCCAGCGCCGGTAGATCGCGTTCTTGTTGGTGCCCGCGCGCCGGGCGACGCGGTCCATGGTGAGCCCGGCGTACCCCGACTCGGTCAGCTCCTCGGCCGCCGCGCGCAGGATCGCCTCCTCCAGCGCCGCGCCACGGCGCCTGGTCGCACCTTCCACCCGTTCCTCCCCGGTACTGCGGGTACCTTACCGAAGTTGTTGACGCGCGCCATCTCCTTCCCGATAAGGTACGTTCGGTACCCTAACTGGGAGGTTGACCATGCGAGCCAGGGGCATCACCTACGACACCGGGTTCATCAACCGGGGCGTGAGCACGCGCCCGTCGTTCGACCCCGCCGACGTGCGGGAGGACATGCGGGTCATCCGCGAGGAGCTGCACTGCACGGCGGTGCGCGTCACCGGCGGCGACGTCGACCGGCTCGACCTGGCCGCCTCGATCGCGGCGGACGTGGGCCTGGAGGTGTGGTTCGGCCCGTTCACCTGCGACCTCACCCGGGACGAACTGCTGGACGTGCTGGCCGACTGCGCCACCCGCGCCGAGCGGCTGCGCGTGGCGGGCGCGGAGGTCGTCGTCGTCACCGGCGCCGAGCTGAGCCTGTTCACCAGGGGTTTCCTGCCCGGCGACGACCTCGACGCGCGGCTCGGGCTGCTCGCCGACCCGGACCGGCTGGTCGCCGCGCTGCCCGCCGTCCCCGCGCGGATCAACGACTTCCTCGGCCGGGCCGTCGCCGTGGTGCGCGAGAGGTTCGGCGGCCGGGTCGCCTACGCGTCCATCCCGTTCGAGGGCGTCGACTGGACGCCGTTCGACTTCGTCGGCGTCGACCTCTACCGGACGGCGGAGATCGCCGACCACTTCGCGCCGGCCGTGCGCCGGCTGGTGGCGTCCGGCAAGCCCGTGGCGATCACCGAGTTCGGCAGCGCGACGTTCGCGGGCGCGTCGGCGCGGGGCGCGCGGGGCGGGATGATCGTCGTGTACGAGGACGTGCGGCCGGTCGGGCTCGACGGCGACTACGCGCGTGACGAGGCCGAACAGGCCGCGGTGATCCGGGAACTGCTGGACGTCTTCGCGGCGGAGGGCGTCGACAGCGCGTTCCTGTGCACCTTTGCGTGCCACCACCTGCCGCACCGTCCCGACGACCCGCGCCGCGACCTCGACCTGGGCGGCTACGGCGTGGTGAAGGTGCTGGACGACGGCACGTGGCAGCCGAAAGCCGCGTTCGCCGCCGTCGCCGACCACTACCGGCGCGGCTAAACCGGTGGCCCCGGGGCGCGCGGACCACTCCAATGGACCCCGTGATCGACCACACGGAACTGAACCGCCGCCACTGGGAAGACCACGCCTCCGCCGCGCACGGGCCGCTCGCCCGTGAGCACTGGGCGCGCCGGGAGCCGTGCTGGGGGCTGTGGGCGACGCCCGAGGCGCAGGTCTCCGCGCTGCCCGCCGACGTGTCCGGGATGGACGTGATCGAACTCGGCTGCGGCACCGCCTACGTGTCGGCGTGGCTGGCCCGGCTCGGCGCCCGGCCCGTCGGCCTCGACATCTCCGCCAACCAGCTCGCCACCGCCCGCGCCATGCAGGTCGAGTTCGGCCTGGACTTCCCGCTGCTGCGCGCCGACGCCGAGCACGTGCCGTGCGACGACGGCACGTTCGACCTGGCGATCAGCGAGTACGGCGCGTCCCTGTGGTGCGACCCGCACCGCTGGATCCCGGAGGCCGCCCGACTGCTCCGGCCGGGCGGCCACCTGGTGTTCCTGCGCCGGTCGCCGCTGTTCGCCCTGTGCGCGCGCACCGACGAGACGGCGTCGACGTCGTTGCAGCGCCCGCAGTTCGGCCTGCGCCACGTCGACTACGGCACGTCCGCCGAGTTCACCCTCGGGCACGGCGAGACGGTGCGGCTGCTGCGGTCGGCCGGCTTCACCGTGGAGGACCTGATCGAGATCCAGGCCCCCGAACCCGCGCACCGCGAGTACGCCGAGGTGTCGTCGTCGTGGGCGAGGCAGTGGCCGAGCGAGGAGATCTGGAAGGCCCGCCTCACGGGCTGACCGCGCTGTATCGGGTCTGTACCCGCCGGTGCTCTGCTGGTCCTCCGGTTCCGAAGACGCGGAGGTTGGTCATGGTCGAGGAAGAGGTCCGGCAGCGGTCGATGCCCGGTGTGGTCAAGCTCGTCCTGGTCGTCCTGTGGTTCCAGGGCGTCGCGAACCTGTTCGCGGCGTTCGTGATGGCGACCGAGATCATCAGCGACGTCGACCACGGGCGCGACTCGTTCATCCACATCGCGCCGAGCTTCCTGACCGGCTCGGTCGCGCTCGTGCTCGCGGTCCTGCTGATCCTGTGCGCCGTCCGAGCCCCCCGCCGCCACCGCTGGGTGCGCACCACCGTGATCGTGATCCAGACCGTGAACCTGGTCGCCGGTGTGCCGGCCCTGTTCATCGCCGACCCGGTCCCCGCACTCATCGGCATGGGCCTCGCGGCAACCGTCCTGGTGCTCCTCGCCAAGTCCGAGGCTCAGACCTGGTTCGACCGCTGACTCAGTCCTCGGGCCGAGACGCGACCTTCCCCCAGCCCAACCAGGGCTGGGGGAGGTTGCCCGGGTGGGTCCGCGCCAGTTCCGCCGCGAGCACGTCCCGCCGCCGTTCCGCGGCGTCGGCGTCGGGGAGCCCGAGCACGTCCGCGATGCGCTGCCAAGACCACCCCTGCCGCCGTGCCTGCTCGATGAAGACCGGCTCAGACTGGTCGGCGACCCGCCGCTGCCGGGCCAACAACGAGTGCCACCGTGTCATCACCTCGTCGGGGACCTCCGCGGGCTGGTCGCGCCGGACGGCGAGCGCCATCCCGTTCAACTGGTCGATCCCCATCAGCACGTCCCGCGCGTCGCCGGGCACGGCGCCGAGCCACTCGTCGATGGCGCGGTCACGGGACGCGGGACGACTCTCGTCGGAGGCCATGCCTCCAGAGTGCCCGAAACGCAAACCAGGCCGGGTCCGTCTTGACGACGGACCCGGCCTGACTTGGTCGGGGTGACAGGATTTGAACCTGCGACCTCTTCGTCCCGAACGAAGCGCGCTACCAAACTGCGCCACACCCCGGCTTGGGATCGAACGAGGTGAACTCTACCTGACGTTCCCACCCACTCCGAACCGGGTATCCCTTTCCGCTCCAGACCAGCCCTGACCTGCGTCGACGGGACGCGCCACGAGGGTCAGCAGGCTAGCCTCCGGAGGGCACGCGAAGCGCACGGGGGCGTACGGGGACGTGCCGAGCCCCGCCGACACGTTCAGCCACATGTGCGAACCCCACCGGGAGACGCCGCGCGCCCGCGACCGGTCCAGGTCGCAGTTCGTCACGATCGCGCCGTAGCCGGGGATGCGCAGCTGCCCGCCGTGCGTGTGGCCCGCCAGCACGAGGTCGTAGCCCTCGGCCGCGAACGGGTCCAGCACGCGCGGCTCGGGGGAGTGGGTGACGCCCAGGCGCAGCGGCACGTCGGGGATCGGGCCGCTGATCTCCTCGAACCGGTCGCGCTTGAGGTGCGGGTCGTCCAGCCCGGCGGCGAAGACCTCCAGGCCCTTCACCTCGAACCGGCGGCGCGCGTGCGTGAGGTCCAGCCAGCCGTGCTCGACCATGGCGGCGCGCAGGTCCCGCCACGGCAGCGGGATGCCGTGGATGCGCTTGGTCTTCGCCGACGGCAGCAGGTAGCGCGCCGGGTTCTTGGGGCGCGGCGCGTAGTAGTCGTTGCTGCCGAACACGAACACGCCGGGACGGCTCAGCAGCGGCCCCAGGGCGCGCACGACGGCCGGCACGGCCTGCTGGTGCGCCAGGTTGTCCCCGGTGTTGACGACCAGGTCGGGCTCCAGGTCGGCGAGCGCGGCGACCCAGCGCTGCTTCGACTTCTGACCCGGCGTCATGTGCAGGTCGGACAGGTGCAGCACGCGCAACGGCGCGGAGCCGGGCGCGAGCACCGGCACGGTCGCTTCGCGCAACGTCCACCGCCTCCGCTCGATGCCCGCGGCGTACGCGAGCGTGGCGGTGCCCAGGGCGGTCGTGGCGAGCAGGGTTCGGCCGAGCGTGTTCACGACTCCGAGGGTAGGGGGTTGACCGGTTCCTGGTGCGACGGGCCGCCCGGTACCGTTCCGGCTCATGGCGGAGCTGAAGGCGCGGTTGCAGGCGGATCTGACGGCGGCGATCAAGAACCGGGAGACGGTCCGGGCGGGCGCGCTGAGGATGACGCTGGCCGCCCTGACCACCGAAGAGGTCTCCGGCAAGTCGGCCCGGTCGCTGAGCGACGACGAGGTGCTGAAGGTCATCACCCGCGAGGTGAAGAAGCGCAAGGAGGCGGCCGAGGCGTTCGCCGGCGCCGGGCGCACCGAGCAGGCGGAGCTGGAGCAGGCCGAGTCCAAGGTGCTGGAGGGCTACCTCCCGGCGCAGCTCGGCGACGACGAGCTGGCCGCCCTCGTGGACGCCGCCGTCGCCCAGGTCGCGGAGCAGCTCGGCGAGCAGCCCGGCCAGCGCCAGATGGGCCAGGTCATGAAGGTCGTCAACGCCCAGGTCGCCGGGCGCGCCGACGGTGGCCGGGTCGCCGCCGCGGTCAAGGCCAAGCTGGTGTGAACGACACCGGGGGTCCGGCGCGAACCACGCCGGACCCCCGGATGATCTACCCGATCGGGTGGACCTCGCGACGCCTCAGCGGCGCGGCGGGTCCGTCGGGATGGTGATCTCCGGCGGGTCGTCGGGACGGCCCGGTTCCGGGTTGCCCGGCGGCTGACCGGGTTGGCCGGGTTGGCCGGGCGCGGGCGACTCGGAGGTCGGCGCCGGCTGGGTGGGCTGCGGCGGCGGCACGTACCCCGTCGACACGAGCAGGGTCACGACGGTGCCGCGCAGCGCGCTGCCGCGCGGCGTCTGGCTGACGACCTGGCCCTTCGGCTGCTCCGAGTTCCGGTTCTGCGTCGAGACCTTGTACCCGGCCTTCTCCAGCACGCGCGTCGCGTCGTTCACGTTGCGCCCCACGACGTCCGGGATGCGGATCTCCGGCCCGCCCTTGAGGTAGCGCTCCTCGACCGCGGGCATGCCGCGCACCGGCAGTCCTTCGTGGACCTTCGTCATCGTGTCGAACCACGTCCGCGCGGGCACGGTGCCGCCGTAGATGTTGCCCTCGCGGCACAGCCTCGGCGGCCCGTCCTGCACGCAGATCCCGCGCGGCTCGACGCCGTCGTTGAACGTCTGCACGGCCCCCGCGTAGTCCGGCGTCGCGCCGATGAACGCGGCCGACTTGAAGTCCTCGGTCGTGCCGGTCTTCCCGATCAGCGGCCGCGTCCACTTGAACTGGCGCGCCGCCGCCGCGGCCGTGCCGCCGTTCTGGTCGTCCTTCGACATGCCGACCGCCAGCCCGTTCGCCAGCGGCTCGGCGACGACCTGCTCGCACGGCGCCTCGTTCACGGCGACCGGCTGCCCGTTGCGGTCCAGCACCGCGCCGATCGGCGACGGCGGGCACCACACGCCGCCGCTCATGATCGTCGCGGCCACGTTCGCGAGCTCCAGCGTGCTCACCGGCGCCGGGCTGAGCGTGAAGGACGCGTTGCCGCCGTTGGACTTGTAGAACTCGGTCTGCGAGATCCGCAGGTCGCGGTTCTTCGCCTTCGGGTCCGGCCGGGTGCCCGCGATGTTCGTCGCCATCGTCTCGCGCATCCCGAGCCGGGACGCCATGTCGACCACCGGGTCCATGCCCAGCTGCTCTTCGAGGATCACGAAACCGGTGTTCGGGGACGTCTGCAGCGCCGTCTGCAACGACATCTGCGGCGGGTAGCGGGAGTTCTCGTTGCCGAGGCAGTACCAGCGCGTGGCCGGCTCGCCCGTGGGCGGGCACTTGTCGCCACCGCCCTTGAACACCCGCGACACGTACGAGTTGGGCGTGGCGATCGTGTTCTCGATGCCCATGCCCTTCTCCAGCGCCGCCGCGGCCGTGAACACCTTGTAGACGGAACCGGCGCCGAACTTGTTCTCCACCCCGGACGGCAGGTCGAACTGCGTCTGGAACTGGTCGGCCTTCAAGCCGTAGTCCCGGTTCGCGACGAGCGCCACGACCTCGTGCCGCTCCTTGCCCGGCCGCACGACCGCCATCGTGTTGGCGATCCCCTCGGTGGACTTGGCGACCTGCGCCTCGGCGGCGCGCTTGGCGTGCTGCGTGATCGTGCGGTCCAGGGTGGTCCGGATCGTGTACCCGCCGGTGCGCAGCTGCTCCAGGCTGAAACCGTTGCGCTCCAAGTAGTTCACGACGTACGAGCAGAAGAAGCCGTGCTCCGGCCCGGCCCCGACGCACCCGTTGGGCGGCGTGCGCACCGGCGTCGCGAGCCCGAGCGGCTCCAGCTTCGCGGCTTCGGCGGCGTCGCGCGACAGCTTGTCGTTCTCGACCATCTTGTCGATCACCTGGTTGCGCCGCAGCAGCGCCTTGTCCGGGAACACCTCCGGGTTGAGCGCCGACGGGCTGTTGACCATGCCCGCGAGCATCGCCGACTGCGCCACGGTCAGCTTGTCCGGCGTGGTGTTGAAGTACGCCTGGGACGCCGCCGCGATGCCGTAGATCGTCGAGCCGAACGGCACCACGTTCAGGTAGCCGGCGAGGATTTCCTCCTTGCCGAGTTTGCGTTCCAGTTGCAGGGAGATGCGCGCTTCACGGGCTTTTCGCGCAATAGTCTGCTCCTGCGCCTTTTGCTGCTCCACTTGGTTGTTCCGTGCGAACACGTGTACGAGGTAGTTCTTGACGTATTGCTGCGTGAGCGTGGAGGCACCCTGGGTGACGGCGCCGCTGAACTGGTTGGTCAACCCCGCGCGCAGCGTGCCCTTCCAGTCCACGCCCTGGTGCTCGTAGAACCGGCGGTCCTCCACCGAGACCAGCGCGGCCTTCATGGTGGGGGAGATCTTCTCGGGCGGCACGAGCACCCGGTACTGGTCGTACAGGTACGCGACGGGCTCGCCGTCCTTGTCCGTGATCGTCGAGATCAACGGCGGGTCCGTGGTGACCAGGTCGGCGGAGATGCTGTCCACCGTGTCGCTGGCTCTGTTCGACACCAACCCCAGCGCGCCGACGACAGGGAACAACATGCCTGCCAGCAGCACTCCCGCCAGCAGACACAGCCCGAGCAGTTTCAGCACGCCGTTCCTGGCTCGCATGCAGGTCAGCGTACGCGGCACCCAAAGAGGTGATCGAGATCGCGCAGAGTTGATTACCCAGGATGAGTACTCGTACTCAAGACAGGTAACAGGTGGGCAACCCAGGGTTGGAGGTGGAACCAGAAGGCTCTACAGTCCGTCACTGTCCAAGACAGCAGCCAACGGCACGACCACTCGATGGTGGTGAGCCTACGGCATCCGCGGCAGGGGTGTGGCGGATTTAGACGGTCTGGGCACTGTGTGAACTGAGGTGGGGGAGATATGCAGCAGGGGGATTGGCGGATCAAGGCCTCGTGCCGTGATGAGGAGCCTGACCAGCTCTTCGTCCGAGGCGCGGAGCAGCGCAAGGCCAAGGTGGTGTGCCTGGGATGCCCGGTGCGCACCGAGTGCCTTGCCGAGGCCCTCGACAACCGGATCGAGTTCGGTGTGTGGGGCGGCATGACGGAGCGTGAACGGCGGGCGCTGCTGCGGCGACGTCCGGACGTCACCTCCTGGCACGAGCTCCTGGACACGGCACGTCAGGAGCACCACCACGAGGAGTCCAGGGTCGGCTGAGCCCGGCCGGCCGGCCGGGCCGGGCAGGTGGCTCCTCCGCCTGCTCGTTCCTACTCGCCCGCCAACCGCCGACCGATCTCGTGCAGGCCGTCCAGGTCGTGCACGTCGGTCGGCAGCGCGGGCACACCGACCAGCGGAACACCGGGGTGCGCGCGGGTGAACCGCGCGAGCAGTCGCTTCTCCCGATCGGCGACCGCCACGCGATCCGCGTGCACCCGCAACACCGCGGCGGCCAGCGGGGCGTCCCCAGTGCGCTCCAGCCGGTCCGCCGCCGCCAACGCACCGGGTGCCGGCAAGGGGGCCAGCACCGGGTGCGTCCGGTTCGCCACCAGACCGGTCAACGGCATCTGTTCCGCGCTCAACCGCTCCACGAAGTAGCTGGCCTCGCGCAACGCGTCCGGTTCGGCCGCCGCGACCACCAGAAAGCCCGTGCCGGGTGATCGCAGCAGCTCGTAGGTGGCCTGGGCGCGTTGCCGGAAGCCGCCGAACATGCCGTCGAACGCCTGCACGAACGTCGAGGCGTCCTGCAGGAGTTGGCCGCCGACGATCGTCGACACGGCTTTGGTGAACAGGCCGAAGCCCGCGCCGACGATCTTGCGGAGGCCGCGCCCGCCCGCCCGGGCGGGCGCCGACAGCATGCGGATGAGCCTCCCGTCCAGCACGGTCGACAGCCGTTGCGGCGCGTCCAGGAAGTCCAGCGCCGAACGGCTCGGCGGCGTGTCCACGACCACCAGGTCCCACTCGTCGCGCTCCACGAGCTGGCCCAGCTTCTCCATCGCCATGTACTCCTGCGTGCCGGAGAACGACGTGGAGATCGTCTGGTAGAACGGGTTCGCCAGGATCTGCTCGGCCCGTTCCCGGCCCGCGTGCTGCCACACCATGTCGTCGAACGTGCGGCGCATGTCGAGCATCATCGCGTGCAGCTCGCCCTTGTCGAGCCCTTCCGCCTCGACCCGCCGCGGCTGGTTGTCCAGCTCGCGCAGGCCCAGCGACTGGGCGAGCCGGCGCGCCGGGTCGATGGTCAGCACGACGACCCGCCTGCCGCGCGACGCGGCCCGCACGGCCAGCGCCGCCGCCGTGGTCGTCTTGCCGACGCCACCCGACCCGCAGCACACCAGGACGCGGGTCTGCGGGTTGTCCAGCAGCGCGTCCACGTCGAGCCGGTTCACCGCACACCCCGCCCGACCAGCACCTCGGCCAGCTCGTACAGCGCGGCCACGTCGACGCCGTCCGCCAGGTCCGGCAGCTCCAGCGTCGGCAGGTCCGCCTCGGCGAGCTTCGCCTTCGCCCGCTCCTCCATGCGCACCCGCAAGGCGTGCTCGACGGTCTGGTCGACCAGCCCTTCCAGCACGTCCTCGTCCACGTCGAGGCCGCCCGCCACCAGCCCGGCACGGACCCGGTCGACGTCCACGCGGCCCTCGGCGGCGGACGTCACCGACCGCGCGGGCAGCCGCGGCGGGCTCACCCGGTTCACGAACACCGCGCCCGGCCTCAGGTCCGCCGCGTCCAGGTCGGCGACGGCGTCCAACGTCTCGCGCACCGGCATCTCCTCCAGCAACGCCACCAGGTGCACCGCCGTGTCGCCGGAGTGCAGCAGCTTCACCACGCCCTCGCTCTGGCCCTTGATCGGCCCGACCTTCGCGAGGTCGGCCATGGCCCGTGTGACGTCGAGGAACCGCACCACCCGGCCGGTCGGCGGCGCGTCGAGCACGACGGCGTCGTACTCGTGCCGGCCGGTCTTGCCGACCCGGCGCACGCACTCCTTGACCTTCCCGGTCAGCAGCACGTCCCGCAGGCCCGGCGCGAGGGTGGTGGCGAACTCGATCGCGCCCATCTTCCGCAGCGTGCGGCCCGCGAAGCCGAGGTTGTAGAACATGTCGAGGTACTCGAGCAGCGCCGCCTCCGGGTCCACGGCCAGCGCGCGGACCTCGCCGCCGCCCGGCGCGGACGCGATCCGCTCCTCGGTGTAGGGCAGCGGCGGCCGGTCGAACAGCCGCGCGATGCCCTGCCGGTTCTCCACCTCGACCAGCAGCACCCGCCGCCCGCCGGTGGCCAGTGCCAGCGCGAGCGCCGCGGCGACCGTGGTCTTGCCGGTCCCGCCCTTGCCCGTGACCACGTGCAGCCGCGCGCGGGTGAGTTCGTCGGTCCAGCCGTTCACCAGATCAGACTATGCGCGCCGCCCTGAGAACCGCTGGCCACGGCCCGCGCGGGCGCTAATCCCACATGGTGACGAAGACCACCGCGATGGCGCTCGCCGCGACGATCCCCCACGCCACGACGGACGGCAGGACGTACGCGATGAGCACCGCCACCACCGCGACGATCACCGTCCCGACCAGGGCCGCGCGCATCACGTCGGCCCGCCTGGCGCCCCTGCGGTCCCGCGCCTGCGCCATGCCGACGAGCACCATCACGAGCCCGCCCAGCAGGAACGCACTGGTCGCGACGATCCGCCACGTCTCCACGTGATCAAGCTAGCGCCGCGTGATCGCGCAGTCACGGGTCGACGGCGTGCGCGACCGGACTTTCCACCCACACGAGTCGCGCGCGGGCGGTCTTGTCGATCGTGAAGTACCAGAGCGCCCGCTCCCCGCTGGTCGTCGAGATGCGCAGGCCGCCCTCCGCGTCGGTCACCTGCGCGGTCCCGTCGCCGAAGTCGAGCCCCCACGCGGCCACCCACCCGTCGTCCGCGGTCTCCTGCACGATCGCGAACAGGCGCGGCGCCTCCGCCACGACCTCGACATCCTCCATCGGCCCTCCTCTGCTCGATCCGTGCCGACACGCTATCATTCGAGCAGTTCAAACCTGGGGTTCTCTAATGGGTGAAGTCGTGGTGACAGGTCACTACGCAGAGTAGCTAGGATGCTGGCATGGCAATCGGCTCGACTCGTGGCAAGCGCCGGCTCGGTCGGCACATCCGCCCCATCCTGGAGCGGTCCGGCCTGAAGCTGGACGAGGTCGTGAAGCAGTCGCGGGTGTCGCGGCCGACGATCAGCCGGATGCTCTCGGGCGAGGCGCTGGCGCGCTGGCCCGCGCTGTCGATGGTGCTCGACGTCATCGGCGCGACCCCGGAGGAGAAGACGCGGGCGCTCCAGCTCTGGGAGGTGGCCGACGTCGACCCGTCCGCCGTCGAGCACGCCCGCGACCTGCCCGCGAACTACAAGCGGCTGCGCATGGACGAGCTGGAGGCCGTGCGGGAGCGCACCCTCGACTCCGCGCACGTCCCCGGTCTGCTGCAAACCGCCGGGTACGCCGAAGCGGTCGCGCGGGCGACCCACCGGCGGATCATCGGTGACAGCTGGGACTCGCGCGCCGCCGCCGAGCGCGCCGAGCGCCAGGAGGCGTTGACCAGGGAGAACCCGATCGACTACCACGCGCTGATCGACGAGGCCGCGCTCCACCGACTGGTCGGCGGGGCCGCCGTGATGCGCGACCAGCTCGACCACCTGGTGGCGATGGCGACCAGGCCCAACGTGACGATCCAGGTGCTCCCGTACTGGGTCGGGGCGTACGGCGCGCAGACCGGCGCCATGTTCCTGCTGAAGTTCGCCCAGCCGGACGAGCCGGAAGCGGGCTATGTGGAAGCCCTGACCGGGATGGTGCCCGTAGAAGATGAGGAGGCGGAGGTGCTGTCGGCGGTCTGGGACGACGCCGCGGCGCTCGCGCTCACGGCCGAGGACTCCGTGAGCCTCATCAAGGCAGTACGGGACACGCTAGGAGACTGATGATCGACCGGGTATGGCGGAAGAGCAGTCGCAGTGGTTCGGCCGCGCAGTGCGTCGAGTTGGCGGTGACCGAGCGCGAGGCCGGTGTGCGGGACACGAAGAACCGCACGGGCGGCACGCTGGTCTTCGGGGCACGGGCCTTCGCCGCGTTCCTCGCCGACGTGAAGCGCGACCGGGCCTGACCTGACGGCGGGCGGGGGCGTCGAGCGGCGCCCCCGCTCACCGGCGGCCGACCGGCGCGACGGCCGGCCGGGCCACGCCGTCGCGCACCCCCGACAGGACGGCGTCCTCCGCGCCGCCCGCGATCGCCGGGGCGAGCGCCGTCAACCGGCCCGGCCGCGACTCCCTGCTGCGACTCCCGGCTGCGACTCCCCGCCTGCGACTCCCCGGAGGCCCCGACCGCAGGTTCACCCCGTCGTGTGAAGATCGGCGTGAGCGGCGTGTCGCACGCGTCGGATGCGGCTGATCCAGGTCCGGCTAGGCTGCGCCCCATGCAGAAGTGGGAGTACGCGACCGTCCCGCTGTTGATCCACGCCACCAAGGCGATCCTGGACCAGTGGGGCGACGACGGCTGGGAACTGGTCACCGTCCTGCCGAACCCGAGCGGTGAGCAGCACGTCGCCTACCTGAAGCGGCCCAAGGCATGAGCTGGACGGCGCGGCTCGCCGAGCTGGGTGTCGAGCTGCCCCCCGTGGCGGCGCCGGTCGCGGCCTACGTGCCCGCCGTGCGCTCCGGGCAGCTGGTGTTCACGTCCGGGCAGCTGCCGTTCGTCGGCGGTGCCCTGGCCGCCACCGGCAAGGTCGGCGGCGACGTCAGCCCGGAGGAGGCCAAGGACCACGCGCGCACGTGCGCGCTGAACGCCCTGGCCGCCGTGGACGCGCTCGTGGGCCTCGACTCGGTGGTCCGCGTCGTCAAGCTGACCGGCTTCGTCGCGTCCGCCGAGGGCTTCACCGGCCAGCCGGTCGTGATCAACGGCGCCTCGGAGCTGCTGGGCGAGGTGTTCGGCGACGCCGGGCGCCACGCGCGGGCGGCGGTGGGCGTGGCCGAGCTGCCGCTGGGCGCGCCGGTCGAGGTGGATCTGATCGTCGAGATCGGGGAGTGAGATGTCGGACACGTGCCACGAGCTGCTGCTGCGGCTGGCCGGTCGGCTTCCGGACGACGTCCTCTGGCGGTTCCGCGACTGGGCGGCCACGGACGCGGTCGCGGTGCTGGCCCGCGTCCTGCCGCGCACGCTGCTGCACGACCGGATCGGTCTGACGGACTACGAGCAGCGGCTCCTCGCCGACGCCCTCGTGCCGCACGGGGCCGACCGGTCCACGATCAGTTCCGTCAAAGGGCTGGACGAACTGCCCGATCCCGGCTACACCTTCTCCCCGGAATCACCCGATCGGGTGTTGATGGGCGATTCCGCGACCGTGGTGCTCGGAGCGACCTTGCGGGGACGCCCCGGGGTCGGCGAAGTCCGGTCCTCGTGGCGGCTGGGCGGGGGCGAACCCAGGCGGCTGATCCTGGTCACCGCCACGACCGGGGAAGCCCGGTTGACTGGTGAGCTCCAGCGCGTGCTGCGGGCGCTCGGCGAGCACGACCCGTGTGTCGAGGTACTGCCCGCCGGATTGGACCTGCCGCCCTACCACCGGGCGGCGTTGGCGGCATCGGAGCTGGTGTGCGCCGGCGCTGACGCCGACGGGCACCTCGTGCCCGTCTAGAGCTCGGCGCTCCCGCGCGAGCCGGAAGGAGAACAGGCGTGACGAACGACGGCGTGGGTCTCCCCGTCCGTTTACACGACCTTCTGTTGGCGCTGGCCGGACGCGTCGACGACGACGCCCTGACCCAGGCTCGGGAGCTGCTGGCCGTCGCCGAACTGGACAGAGCGGTCGAACTCGTCGTCGGCTGCCTGCTGGCCGGGCGCATCCCGGTGTCCCCGGAGGAGCGCCACGAGCTCGGCTGGCTGCTCGGCGAGGTCCGCTCGGACCGCTCGCTGGCGGACCGGCTGTTCGCGGTCGAGCAGGTGCCGGTGCCCCGGCACCGGTTCAGCGTCGACTCGGACCCGTCGGACGGCCTCGCCGAGGTGCTGGGCAAGACCGTGTCGGTGCTGCCGGACGTGCGCGGCGTGCGCGCCACCTGGCGGTCCACGCCGGCCGGCGCGACGCCCGGACCGCTGCCGCAGCGGGTCGTCCTGGTGGACATCGGCCCGGAGGGCTTCGCGCCCGCCACCGCCTACCGGGTCGACACCGTGCTGCGCAAGGCGGGCATCCGGGCGGTGGTCGAGGTGCTGACCGTGGGCTCCCAGCTCGGCGACTACCACGCGGCGGCCGTCACCACGGCCCGCGAGGTGTTCTTCTCGGCCGGCTCGACCCGCCCGCAGCCGCCACCGGACAGCGGCACGTGGTTCGACGGTGAAGTGCGGGACCAGGCACCGGTGGTCGAGCCGGAACCGGTGCCTGCGGAACCCAGGAACGGCTCCAAGTCACGTCGTGCGCGCGTCGAGACGTACGAGGGCGCGCAGCCCTTCCCGCCCAAGCCGGTGAAGCGGCTGCCGGTGCGCGACCCGGCGGAGGACGCGCACGACGTCCGCGTGGACGAGGTGCGTGCCCACGACGTGCGTGCCCACGAGGTCCGGGACGACGTTCGCGTGGACGAGGTCCGCGTGGACGACGTGCGGGACGACGTGCGCGTGGACGACGTGCGCGAGGTGCGCGAGGTGCGCGACGACGTGGCCGTCGACGTGCGGTCGGACGACGTGCGCGTCGAGGACGCCCCCGAGGCGCCCGTCGAGCCGCCGCCCGCGGTGGAGCAGCGGCCCAGGGCCGTCGCGCCGATGCCGTTCGCGCTGCCCGACGACCACCCGCTGTCCCGCTCCGAGGTGACGACCGAGCTGGGTCCGGACGACCTGGCCGCGTTGCAGGCGGCGCTGGCGGAGGGGCAGGCGCCGGCGGCCGTGCAGCTGCCGCCGACCGTCGACGCGAAGCTCAGCGACCGGGAACGGGCGTTGCTGCAGCAGCTCCACGAGGAGCTGGCGCAGCGCGAGCAGCAGACGTGGCCGGCCGGGCCCGAGTACGTCAACGGCATGCCCAAGCCGACCAACGGCAAGTTCCCCGGCTAGCGGTTCCCGAAGACCGTCGCGGCCCCGCCTCCCCTCACGGGTGGCGGGGCCGCGACGCGTTCGTCAGGCCTCGGCCTTCCGCCGGGCGAGGTCGATGATCCGCTGGAGGTGCAGGCCGCGGCGGACGTCGAGCGGGTGCTCGGTGGTGCCGCTGTCGACCATCGCCACGAAGTCGTCCAGCAGGTTGGTGAAGCACTGCTGCGCGGTCGTGCCGCGGTCCGCGAGCACCCGGTGCCCGTGCTCGCCGTACACGACCACCTCGGCGATGCCGGGGTTCAGGTCCAGCGTCATGGTCAGCGTGGCCACGCTGGTCGCGCCGCCCTCGTGCTGGAAGACGACCTGCCACACGCCGTGCTCGGACCGGTTGGCCGCGATCACGTCGGTGATCGTGCCCAGGGTCGCGTCGAGCAGGTCGAACGCGTGCGGACCGATGTCGTCCAGCGGCCCGCGCTCGTGCCGCCACGGCGAGTGCGAGAACGGGCCGCCCAGCAGCGCGCCGGTCAGCCAGCGGGCGCTGCCGCCGACCCAGCCGCCCGCCTCGCGGAGCTGGTCCAGCTGCTCCCGCGTCTCCGGCGCGAACCGCTTGGTGAGCACGACGAGCGAGGCGACGTTGTTGCGCTCGACCGCGTCGACCAGCCGTTCCGCGTCCTTCAGCGTGCTCGCGATCGGCTTCTCCAGGATGAGGTGCCTGCCCTGCTCGGCGGCCTTGGTGGCGATCTCCGCCTGAACCTCCGGCGGCACCGCGAACGCCACCGCGTCCACCTGCTCCAGCAGCTCGTCCGGGGTCTTGGCGACGGTCGCGTCGCAGGTGCCGGCGAGTTCGGCGGCGGCCTCCTCCCGACGGGCCCACACGGCGGTCAGGCGGGTGCCGGGGTGGTCGGCGATGCCGGGGGCGTGCACCATCCTCGCCCAGGGGCCGGCACCGATGAGTCCTACGCGCAGCTGTTCGTCCACCTGGCCCATCCTGCCTTTCATCGGCCGCCGACGTAAGTCGATTCCGGCACGAAGATCAGGCCGCCGTGGTCGAACCGCAGCTCCACGCCTCCCGTGACGCGGTGCACCTCGGGAGTGTCGTCCCACCCCTTCGGGATGGGCACGACGTGCCCGTGGTCCTCGGTCGGCCCCAGCCAGACCTCGCGGTCCGTGCCGCCGAGCAGGCTCGACCTCTCCTTGACGTAGACGTTCGGCGTGCCCTCGTCCGTGCTGGTCGTGGTGGTGCCCGGCAGGAAGAGGAGCACGGCCGCCGTCGCGGTCAGGCCCGTGCCGACGACCGCCCCCACGACGAACAGCAGGACGTTGACCAGGCAGCCTTTTCTCGTGGTGTCCACGGGACGTGATCCTCGTCGTAGGCTCGGGTCGTGCGCGAACTCCCCGAGGAACTGGTGTTGCCGGCCGACATGGTCCCCGAGGACTTCACCGGGCCACCGGTCGAGCCCCGGGACGCGGCCACCGTGGTGCTGCTGCGGGACGGCGCGGCCGGCGTCGAGGTCTTCCTGCTGCGGCGGGTGACCGGGATGGCGTTCGCGGGCGGGATGACCGTGTTCCCCGGCGGCGGGGTGGACCGGCGTGACGCGGACACGTCCGTGGCGTGGAGCGGGCCGTCGCCGTCGTGGTGGGCGACCCGGTTCGACTGCCCGGTGGAGCTGGCCACCGCGCTGGTGTGCGCGGCGGTGCGGGAGACGTTCGAGGAGTCCGGGGTGCTGCTGGCCGGGCCGTCGGCGGACTCCGTGGTCGCGGACACCTCCGGGTACGGGGCGGCGCGGGAGGCGCTCGTGGCGCGCGAGCTGTCGTTGGCGCAGTTCCTGGCCGCCGAGGGGCTCGTGCTGCGGGCCGACCTGCTGCGGCCGTGGGCGAACTGGGTGACGCCCGCCGAGGAGCCGCGCCGGTACGACACGCGGTTCTTCGCGGCCGTGCTGCCGGAGGGGCAGATCGCGGACGGCGTGACGACGGAGGCGTCGGACGCGGCGTGGCAGCGCCCGGCGGACGCGCTGGCCGACTGGAAGGCCGGGCGACGGGCGTTGATGCCGCCCACCTGGATGACGTTGGCCGAGGTGGACGAGCTGGGCTCGACGGCTGCGGTGCTGGCCGAGCCGCGCGAGGTGTCGAAGATCATCCCCAAGGTGGTCCGGGAAGGCGGCGCGCTGCGCGTGGTCATGCCGTGAGCCCGCTGGCCTACGGGGTGTTGCGCCAGGTCACGCCCACCGCGGCGGTGCTGCTGGCCGAGAACCCCGGCGTGATGACGTTGGACGGGACGAACACGTGGGTGCTGCGCGCGCCCGGCTCGGCGTCGTGCGTGGTGGTCGACCCCGGCCCCGCTGACGCCGCCCACCTGGCGAGGCTGGCCGCCCAGGCCCCGGTCGAGGTCGTGCTCCTCACCCACGGTCACCCCGATCACTCGGAAGGGGCGCGGGAGTTCGGTCGACAGGTGGACGCGCCCGTGCGGTCGGTCGACCCGGCGTTCCGCCTCGGCGGGCTGGGGCTCGACGAGGGCGACGTGATCGAGGCCGCCGGCCTGTCGATCCGCGTGCTGCCGACGCCCGGCCACACCGCCGACTCGGTGTGCTTCCAGCTGGACGACGCCGTGCTCACCGGCGACACCGTCCTGGGTCGCGGCACGACCGTCGTCGCCCACCCGGACGGCAGGCTCGGCGACTACCTCGCGTCGCTGCGGCTGCTCGCGGCCCTGCCGGCGGGCACGGTCGGGCTGCCCGGCCACGGTCCCGAGCTGCCGGACCTCGTGGCCGCCGCCAACGGGTACCTGGCGCACCGCGAGCAGCGGTTGGCGCAGGTCAAGGCGGCGGTGGCGGAGCTGGGCGGCGCGCCGACGGCACGGCAGGTGGTCGAGCGCGTGTACGCCGACGTGGACCGGTCGCTGTGGGAGCCCGCCGAGTGGTCGGTGCGGGCCCAGCTGGAGTACCTACGCGACGCCTGACGGGTTGTCGATCACGTACCGCCAGCCGCCGTCGGGGCCCCGGCGCGCGACGTCGGTCGCCGTGCCGGTCTCGTCGCCGACCCGCCAGTCCACGACCAGCAGGGCCAGGTCGCCCCGCGCGACCACCTTGCGGAGGCGGACCGTCATCGGGGCGCCGAGGGCGAGGTGGCCCGCGAGTTCGTCCGGCTCGGCGCCGGGTTCGTACAGGGCGGACGGGTCGCCGGCGTTGAACGCCTCGGCGAAGAGTGCGGGCAGCTCGTCCGGGGTGCGCGCGATCATGGTGGGGACGCTAGGAGGGTGGCACGTGGCCAACCAAACGGTGAGTGCCTGGGTCGGCGACCCGCACGGCGAGGTCGACCACCCGGTCGCCGACTGCCCGGTGGAGGTCACGCTGCACGCGTTGCGCGGGCGGTGGACGACGCTGGTGGTGCGGGAGCTGTTCGACGGGGAGCGGAGCTTCGGAGACCTGGCGATGGCGCTGCCCGCGTTGTCGGACAAGGTGCTGGCCGACCGGTTGGCGCAGCTCGTGGCGGCCGGCGTGGTGACGCGCGTGCGCGAGCCGGGCTGGCCGAGCCGGGTGCGCTACTCGCTCACCCCGCGTGGCCAGGGCCTGCGCGGGGTGCTGGAGGCGATGTGGGCCTGGGGTCAGGACACCGTCCGCAGCGGCACCACCAGGTAGGTCAGCTCCACGCCGTCCTCGCCCGCCTGGGACGTGAGCACGGTGGAGCGCAGGCCGTCCTGGATGCGCAGCTCGACCCGGCGGCCGCTGAACGCGCGCAGGGCGTCCGCGAGGTACCGGGCCTGGAACGTCTTGGTGACCCGGTTGCCGTCGATGGTCGCCTTGACCGACTCCTCGGACTCGCCGCTCTGGGGGTCGCTGCCGCGCACGCGCAGCTCGCCGTCGTCCACCTGGAGGGTGACGGACCCGTGCGGCCCCGCGTACGGCACCGCCCGGCGCACCGCGCCCGCCAGGACGTCCGCCTCCACCAGCACCGTGCTGTCGATGACCGCCTCCAGCAGCTTCCGCGCTCGATCGTCGGGGAACGGGGCCGCCAGCAGCGCCGTGCTCACGCTCCCGCCCGCCCACGACAGGGCGATGCGGTCGGCGTCGGCGTGGACGACCACCTCGGCATCGCGGTCCGGCTGCCGGGACGCCTCGGCCAGCACCACGGCCGGTGCCAGGGCGTCCAGCGCGCCTGTCGGGACCCACGGTAGCGAAGCGAACGCCATGCGATACCGGTCGGTAGCGATCAGCTCCAGCCGGTCGCCCGCGCCGTGCACCCGGACCCCGGTGAACACCGGCAGCGCGTCGTCCTTGGACGCCGCGCCGGACACGGGCACCAGGGCCGACGTGAGGGCGCGCGCCGGCGCCGAGCCCACCGCCGGCGGGAGCGGCGGGACGCCGGGGTGCGACGCCAGGTCGAGCAGCGGGAGCGCGAACCGGGCCGCGGACGTGCGCACGGCCAGCCGCGAGCCCTCCACGACCAGCCTCACCTGAGGGTCGTCCAGGCCGCGCAGCGTGTCCGCCAGCGGCTTGGCCGGCACCACCACCGCGCCGTCCACGTGCACCGTCGCGGCGCGGGTGAGGCGGACGGCGTGCTCGCGGTCGCTGCCCGCCAGCTCGACCCCGTGGCCGGCCGCGCGCAGCACCAGGCCCGCCAGCACCGGGTCGTGCACCCGGGTCGGCAGCAGGCGCGCCACGTCGGCGGCGGCGGAGGCGAGGTCGGCGGTCGTGGCGGTCAGGTCCATGACGGCGACGCTAGACCCGACCACCGACAATTCCGTGATCACCGCAGGTCAGCGGGCCACCAGCGCCACTTCGTCCCGGCGGGGCAGCGGCACGCCGGCCGCCACCGTGCCGCGGAACACCCACACCAGGACGGCGATCAGCAAACCGGACCCCGCCGCCGCGACGAACGCCGCGCCGGTGCCGTGGGACTCGACCAGCTGGCCGCTCGCCGACTGCCCGATGGCCAGGCCGACGGTCACCGCCGTCACCACCCAGCCGAACGCCTCGGTCGCCGTGCCCTCGGGCGCGACCTGCTCGATCGCGGCGGAGTGGCTGGTGGCCTGCGGCGTGATCAGGGTGCCGACCACGAGCAGCGCCAGGCCGAGGCCGATCAGCCCGGTCGGCACCGCGAGCAGCAGCGACAGCAGCGCGAACCCGCCCAGGAGCACCGGCAGCCGCAGGTGCATGGGCCGGGGGAACGGCCGGGTCGAGTAGAGGACGCCGAACAGCACCGAGCTGACCGACCAGAGGCTCAGCAGCAGCCCGCCCACGCCGACGTGACCGGCCTGCGCGGCGGCGGCCGGCACGGCCACCTCGATGAACCCGATCGTGACGCCGAAGCCCAGCGCGGCCAGCGCGACCGTGCGCATGCCCGGCGACGCCAGCGCACCCAGGAGGTTCCGCCGCGCCGGCGTCGGCCGCACACCGCGGACCGTCGGGTTCAGCGCGAACCACAGCGCGCCGACCGCCATGGACGCCGCGCCGATCACCACGCCCGTGCCCGCCCACGGCGCCGTCACCAGCAGCCCGGCCAGGCCGGGACCGAGGATGAAGAACACCTCCATGCTGATCGCCTCGTAGGCGTACCCGGCGTGCCGCGCGGCGCCGGGCGGCAGCACCTGCGACCACAGCGCGCGGGACGCGGACCCCACCATCGGCTCGGTCATGCCCACCGCGAACGCCACCGGCACGAGCACGGCCAACGTGAACCCGGCCTCGACCGCGCCGATCGCCAGCGTGACGAACACGGCGAACAGCGCCACGGCCACGAGCAGCGGCCGGGTCGGGCCGTGCCGGTCCATCAGCCTGCCCTGCACGATCGACCCGAACGCCACACCGACCAGGGACGACGCCGACACCAGACCCGCCGCGGCGAACGAGCCGGTCTCGCGCTGCACGTACAGCAGCAGGGAGAGACCGACCATCGCGATGGGCAGGCGGGCGAGCAGCGACGCGACGACGGGGCCGCGCATACCGGGCGTGGTGAGGGCGGTGCGGTAGTCGGAGAGGCGGGCAGAATGGGACATGTGTACCAGTATGCCTCTGACTGGTACGTGCGTACCAGTCATTTGCACGGTGCGACCCATCACCCGGTCGCGCACCGCCCATCACCTGGGAGTGAGTTGCAGTTCGGTTACAACTATGGGATGACCGGGTGAAACCACGCCACAAAAGCTGCACAGGGGCTCTATGAGGGTGAAAGCACTTGAGTTGCGGGGTAGGGGTCGTGCGATCGTTGAAGGAGCCCCTACCCACCCGTTTCGATGGACGTCGCAGCGGGTAACCAAGCCTCCTTCCGGCGCTACGAGGGTCGGGGCCTGCGAGCGTCGGATGTGTGGAAGGCGTGGTCTGTCGGGGGATGGGCCGCGCGACGACAAGACCGGTGCGCCGCGTCGGGGGCGGCGCCCGGTCTTGTTGCTGTGTTGGATTGCGCCGCCTTCGGCGTCGCGGCTCGGCCGCCTGGAAGTCGGTCGTTCGCGTCTGATTCGCCGACGATCGAAGAGCGTGATCGCCGGCGAATGAGTCGCGAACGACCGACGCGGCCGTGCACATGGCCGCTGCTCCGCAGGCGGCGGCTCGGCCGCTTGGAAGTCGGTCGTTCGCGTCTGATTCGCCGACGATCGAAGAGCGTGATCGCCGGCGAATGAGTCGCGAACGACCGACGCGGCCGTGCACATGGCCGCTGCTCCGCAGGCGGCGGCTCGGCCGCTTGGAAGTCGGTCGTTCGCGTCTGATTCGCCGACGATCGAAGAGCGTGATCGCCGGCGAATGAGTCGCGAACGACCGACGCGGCCGTGCACATGGCCGCTGCTCCGCAGGCGGCGGCTCGGCCGCTTGGAAGTCGGCCGCTCGCGCCTGATTCGCCGACGATCGAAGAGCGTGATCGCCGGCGAATGAGTCGCGAACGACCGACGCGGCCTCGCGGGGGTGCCCAAGGTGGGCCGCTTGGCGTTGCTGCCCCCGCACCTGGTTGCGGTGCGGGGGCAGTGTCGCTGTCCTACCGGGCGCGGCGGGCCAGGCGCTCCGGGTCGAGGATCAGCACGCTCTTGCCCTCCAGCCGGAGCCAGCCGCGGTGGGCGAAGTCGGCCAGGGCCTTGTTCACCGTCTCGCGCGAGGCGCCGACGAACTGGGCGATCTCCTCCTGCGTCAGGTCGTGGGTGACCCTCAGCAGACCGGCCTCCTGGCTGCCGAAGCGCTGCGCGAGCTGCAACAGCGCCTTCGCCACGCGGCCCGGCACGTCGGTGAAGATCAAGTCGGCGAGCATGGAGTTCGTCCGGCGCAGCCTGCGGGCCAGGGCCCTCAGCAACTGCTCGGCGATCTCCGGCCGGTTGGTGATCCACTGCCGCAGCGCGGGGCGGTCCATGCTGACCGCGCGCACTTCGGTCACCGTGGTCGCGGTGGACGTGCGCGGACCGGGGTCGAAGATCGACAGTTCGCCGAACATGTCCGACGGCCCGAAGATGCCCAGGAGGTTCTCCCGGCCGTCCGGCGACTTCCGGCCGATCTTCACCTTGCCGGATTGGATGATGTAGAGCCGGTCGCCCGGCTCGCCTTCCGCGAAGATCACGTGGCCACGCGGGAATTCAACAGACTCCAGCGTCTGCGCCAGTGCCTCCGCTGCGGCCTGTTCAACCCCCTGGAAAATGCCCGCGCGGGCCAGGGTCTCGTCCACCTCGTCCCTCCTGTCGAGACGCGGCGGCATGGTTGAGCGCGTTCCGCCTTCTGGCGGATCAGCGCCTGCCGCCGATCACTGAGTGCAGTCTAAGGGCTGTGGTGTGGATCGCCTTCCGGCGCGCCGCCCAACCAGCCCCGGACAGCCCGAAAGGCCCGCCGGGGGTGTGACCCCGTGGGCCTCGCCGGTCCTTGTCCCGCTTAGCGGCGGGTGCGCCGCTGACGCAGGTTCCTGGCACGACCACCCAGCCTGCGCAGCCGGAACAGCTCCAGCGCGCGACCGATGCCGTGCCCGTAGAGCGCCCTGACCTCGTCGGGACGGGCCGACTCCAGGAACTCCTCGACCTCGTCCTCCTGCACCGCCACGTGGCGGAGACGAGCTTCCACGCGCTCCATGAAGAGCGCGAAGAACATGATCACGATCGGAACGGCGATGACGAACCAGGCAGTCATGATGCTCCGAATCTTTGCGCATCCGGTTCCGGACGCGGTCAAGGGGGGTCACTCTGGCGTGTCGGTTCGAGGTCGTTGGAAGGACGTGCGCGCCGCTCCTCAGGTTGCTTGCCCCCGATCCTCACCCGCCAAACGACCTCCCGCCCGCCCAGCAACCACCCCGTCCCCTCCAAGGGTGACCCGCACCGGGCACCACCCACCGAACCCACGCCCCGCACCCCGGCCACGCCCACGCGCAACCACAAATTCGGCCCCACGCCGCCGGCCGACACCGGTGTGGCGCCCGGCCTCGCGCCCCCTGCCACCCCGCCGGCCGCGCCGCTGACCCTTCGCCGCCGGGCGTGCCGGCCCGCTCTTCGGTGGCCCTGTCATCTGCACCCGCCCGGACCACGCGCCGCGAGGCCGCGTCGGTCGTTCGCGACTCATTTCGTGGCGATCACGCTTTTCGATCGTCACGAAATCAGGCGCGAGCGGCCGACTTCCAGGCGGCCGAGCCGCGACGCCGGAGGCGGCGCAATCAGACCCAGTAATCTCGCCGGTATGGCGAAGAGCGCGGTGAAGCAGCCGGAGACGCGGTTGGGGCTGGTCCGCCGGGCGCGCCGGATGGTGCGGGTGTTGGGGCAGGGTTACCCGGACGCGCACTGCGAGCTGGACTTCAGGAACCCGTTGGAGCTGCTGGTCGCCGTGGTGCTGTCGGCGCAGACGACGGACGTCCGGGTGAACCTCGTCACGCCGGCGTTGTTCGCGCGGTACCGGACGGCGGCCGACTACGCCTCGGCCGACCGCGCCGAGCTGGAGGAGCTGATCAGGCCGACCGGCTTCTACCGGAACAAGGCGACGTCGCTGATGGGTCTGGGCGCGGCGCTGGTGGAGCGGTTCGGCGGCGAGGTGCCGGGCACGCTGAAGGACCTGGTGACGTTGCCGGGCGTGGGCCGCAAGACCGCGAACGTGGTGCTGGGCGACGCGTTCGGTGTGCCGGGCATCACGGTCGACACCCACTTCGGCCGGCTCGTGCGGCGCTGGGGCTGGACCGAGGAGGAGGACCCGGTCAAGGTCGAGCACGCCATCGGCGCGCTGGTCGAGCGCAAGGAGTGGACGCTCCTCTCGCACCGCACGATCTTCCACGGCCGCCGCGTCTGCCACGCCCGGACGCCCGCCTGCGGCGCGTGCCTGCTGGCGCCGCACTGCCCGTCGTACGGCATCGGCCAGGTGGACCCGGAGAAGGCGCGGAAGCTCGTCAAGGGCGAGGAGGCGCCGCACCTGATCGACCTCGCGGAACGGGTGCGGGCCGGGGAGAAGCTGGCGTGAGAGCCGGAGCGCGGTGGGCCGTCGTCGTCCTGGTGCTGGTGGTGGCGGGCGCGGTGGCGGTGTGGCCGCGCGACCCGGACCCGCCGGCCGTGCCGCAGAGCCAGCGGTCCGCGCCGGACGTGGTGGCGGCACGCGAGCAGGCGGCGCTCCAGCCGTGCCCGCAGGGCGCGCCGGGGCCCGCGGCGCTGCGCGGCGTCACGGCGAGTTGCCTCGGGGACGGGCGGCCGGTGGACGTGTCGTCCGCTTTGTCGGGCCGAGCTGTGCTGAACTTCTGGGCGACGTGGTGCGTTCCCTGTCAGGAGGAACTGCCGGTGCTGGACGCCTACTCGCGGGAGCCGGGCGCGGTGCCGGTGGTGACGGTGCTGGTGGAGAGCAAGGAGGCTGACGGTCTGGAGCTGTTGGCGAAACTCGGTGTGCGCCTCCCGTCCGTGTACGACCCGGCGGACGCGGTGCGCAAGGCCGTCGGCGTGCCGACGTTGCCGATGAACTACCTGGTCAACGCGGACGGCGCGCTGACCCCGGTCACGAACCCGTCCTCGTTCACCTCGGTGGACCAGGTGCGCGGGGTGGTCGGATGACGGCCCTGGTGGACCCGGACGACGTGCCGGAGTGGATGAGGGGCCTGGTCAAGGCCACCGCCGAGATCGACGCGCGCGCGTTCAGCCGCGTCTCCCCGCCGCCCGAGGGCACCGGGCGCGCCGCCGCCGTCCTCATGCTGTTCGGCGAGGGGCCGGACGGCCCCGACGTGCTGCTGCTGCGCCGCGCCGACACCCTCGGCTCGCACCCCGGCCAGGTCGCCTTCCCCGGCGGCGCGGCCGACCCGACCGACGACGGCCCCGTGGACACGGCGCTGCGCGAGGCGTTCGAGGAGACCGGCGTGCTGCGCGAGGGCGTCCGGCCCGTCGCGACGCTGCCGGACCTGTACGTGCCGGTGTCCGGGTTCGTCGTCACGCCGGTCCTGGCGCACTGGGACGCGCCGTCGCCGGTCGCGCCGGTCGACCCGGGCGAGACGGCCGCCGTGGCCAGGGTGCCGATCTCGCACCTCGCGGACCCGGCGAACCGGTTCCGGGTGAGCCACCCGTCCGGCTACCTCGGGCCCGCGTTCGCCGCGCCGGGGATGCTGGTGTGGGGCTTCACCGCCGGTCTGCTCAACGGGCTGCTCGCGCTGGGCGGCTGGGAACGGCCGTGGGACACCTCGGACGTGCGTGATCTCGACCTGGCCTTGCGAGCGACGGAGGTTCCGTGAACTGGGTTGACCTGCTCGTGCTGGCGCTCGCCGCCTTCGCCGCGGTCTCGGGCGCGCGGCAGGGCATGGTCGTGGCGCTGCCCGCGTTCGTCGGCGTGCTCATCGGGCTGGTGCTCGGCACGCAGCTCGCGCCGCTCGTGGTGGCCCAGTTCGACAACGTCGTGACGAAGGTCGTGTTCGCGGTCGGCATCGTGGTGCTGCTGGTGGCGCTCGGCGAGACGCTGGGCGTGTACGTGGGCCGCAGCATCAAGCCGAGGGTCAACTCCAGCCCGTTGCGCGGCGCGGACAACGCGCTGGGCGCGATCGTGCAGGGCGCCGTGGTGTTCGTGGTGGCGTGGATGATCGCGCTGCCGCTGACCGTCGTCGCGGGCCTGCCGGGGCTCGCGAAGTCGCTGAACCAGTCGGTGATCCTGTCCACCGTGGACGGCGCCATGCCGCAGGCGGCGCGGACGCTGTCGAACGACCTGCAGACCTTGTTCGACGTGTCCGGGTTCCCGGCCGCGATGGACCCGTTCAACCAGACGCCGCTGAAGGAGGTCGGCCCGCCGAACCCGGCGCTGAGCGCCGACCCGATCGTGCAGCAGCTGCGGCCCAGCGTGCTCAAGGTGCGCGGGCGCGCGCCGTCGTGCTCGCGGGCGTTGGAGGGCACGGGTTTCGTCATCTCGCCGGAGCGGGTGATGACGAACGCGCACGTCGTCGCGGGCACCACGGAGGTGGCGGTGGAGGTCGGCCGCGGCCAGTTCGACGCCACCGTCGTGCACTACGACGCGCAGACCGACGTCGCGATCCTCGCCGTGCCGGACCTGGAGGCCCGGCCGCTGGAGTTCCGCACCGACGAGATCGCGCAGGGCGAGGACGGGATCGTCCTCGGCTACCCGCTGGACGGCCCGTACACGGCGTCCGAGGCGCGGGTGCGGGAACGCATCCAGATGTTGCGGGGACCGGACATCTACGACGCGCAGACCGTGACGCGGGACGTGTACACGATCCGGGCGACGGTGCGCAGCGGCAACTCCGGCGGACCGCTGGTCGACCCGCAGGGCCGCGTCATGGGCGTGGTGTTCGGCGCGGCCGTGGACGACCAGGAGACCGGGTTCGTGCTGACCGCGCAGGAAGTGGCGGACGAGGTGGCGAAGGCGCCGTCGATGGTGCGGCGGGCGTCCACGCAGACCTGCGCCTCCTGACCGCCGTTCCTCAGACCTTCGCCAGGAAGTCGGTGACGAGCCGGCTCGTCGTGCTCGGCGCCTCCTGGTGCGGGAAGTGCCCCACCTCGGGGACCACCTGGTACGACGACCGCGCGCCCACCCACAGCCCCGACTCGGACGCCGTGGACTCCAGCACCACCGGGTCGAGCGCGCCGTGGAGCTGGAGCACCGGCACCTCCAGGCGCCGGTCGACGGCCTCGGCGAACCGGCGGCCCTCGCCGCGCAGCTGCGAGCGCACCGCCCAGCGGAAGTACTCCAGGGAGCTGTGCGCGACGCCGGGCACCATGACCGCCTCGCGGTTGCGGCGCACCACCTCGTCGAACTCGGGCGACACCGTCCACTTAGGACCACCCCAGGCCGAGAGCATCCGGGCGACGGCGGCGCCGCGTTCCCGGGTCAGCCACCGCTCCGGGTACACGGGCAGCTGGAAGCGGAACACGTGCGCGCTGGCCCGGCCCTGCCGGCGGGGGTGGCGGCGGATCGCGCGGCGCAGCGCCAGCGGGTGCGCCGCCGACACGGCCGTCACCGAGTAGACGAGCCGGGGGTGCATGGCCGCGACGGTCCACGCCAGCATGCCGCCCCAGGCGTGGCCGACGAGGTGCGCGCGCGGCTCGCCGAGCGCCTTCACCAGGCCGGCGACGTCACCGGCGAGCGTGAACCCGTCGTAGCCGCGCGGTGGTTTGTCGGAGTCGCCGTAGCCGCGCAGGTCCACGGCGACGGCGCGGTAGCCGGCCTCGGCGATCGCGACGAGCTGGTGCCGCCACGTCCACCAGAACTCCGGGAACCCGTGCAGCAGCAGCACGAGCGGTCCCTCGCCCAGTTCCGCGACGTGCAGGCGGATGCCGTTCGCGGACACGTCGCGGTGCGCCCACGGGCCGGGCACCCGCGCGGTCGACGGGTCCGGGGGCAGCCGCACGGCGCGGCTCAGTGGCCTTCGCCGCGGTGCCGGAGGGCCGCGACGGTGTCCCGGGCCGAGTCGATCGTCCGCTGTGGCGCCCGCAGCTTCTTCACCTTGCGGTAGCCCAGGAACGCGAAGAGCCCCGCCGTGACGAGCATCAGGGCGAACACGATCAGGAACGCCGACCACCGGGGCAGCCACACGTCCAGCAGCTCCGCGCCGAAGAAGAAAAAGAAGAACGAGCTGAACAGCAGCACCGTCAGCGCGACGATGAAGTAGACGCTGCCCCGCACACCCTTCTTGATCTCGCCCGCGACCTCGGACTTGGCGAGCTCGACCTCGGCCCTGACCAACGTGGACAGGTGGGCCGTCGCATCGCGAACCAGGCCGCCGATGGACGTTTCCTCCGCGATCTTCGCCGCGCTCTCCGCGGTCAACGGGATCGACGGAACAGGTGGCAGTCCGCTGCCGTTGGTGTTCTCCCGAGCGCTGGTCACCGGCTCATCGTGCCATGCACGCCGGACCGGGGCTGCCCGACCGGCTCATGACGCGTCCTCGTCGGCGCGTTGGTGCACCCGGCTGCGGCGGATCAGCAGGACCGCGGCCAGCAGCGAAGCCGCCAGCGACGCCAGCAGCACGGCCGCCTTGGCCTGTTCGGCGGCCTGCCCGTCCAGCGCGAGGTCCGAGATCAGCAGGCTCACCGTGAACCCGACGCCGCCGAGCATGGCGACGGCGACGATGTCGCGCGGTCCCGCGCCCTTGGGCCAGACGGCGGCCTTGAACAGCACCGCCAACGCGGACGCGCCGACGATGCCGACCAGCTTGCCCACCACCAGGCCCAGCATCACGCCGAGCGCCAACCGGTCGGAGAACAACGCGCCCAGCGCCTCGCCGTTGACGGGCACGCCGGCGGCGAACAGCGCGAACACCGGCACGGCCACGGCCGCCGACCACGGCTGCAACCGGTGTTCCAGCCGCAGCGCGGGCGCCTCGTGCTCGTAGTGGTCCTTGCGCACGCGGGTCAGCAGGGCCAGGGCGACGCCCGCGATGGTGGCGTGCACGCCGGCCGCGTGCACGGCCACCCACGTGCCGACGGCGATCGGCACGTACAGCCAGGGCGTCGTCACCCGCTTGTGCTGGAGGAACGCGTACAGCGCGAGCAGCGCCACCGCGGCCGCCGCCGCCACGAGGTCGAACGTCGCGGTGAACAGCACCGCGATCAGCACGATGGCGCCGAGGTCGTCCACCACGGCCAGGCTGAGCAGGAACAGCCGCAGGCTGTTCGGCAGGCCGGACGCGGTGATCGCCAGCACGCCGAGCGCGAACGCGATGTCGGTCGCCACCGGGATCGCCCAGGCCCGGTCGATCCCCGGCTCGCCCCAGCCGACGCCGATCGCGATCGCCGCGGGGACCACCATGCCGCCGACGGCGGCCACCACGGGCAGGATCGCGGCCTTGAGGTTGTTCAGCTCGCCGATGACGAGCTCGCGCTTGAGCTCCAGCCCGGCGACGAAGAAGAAGATGGCGAGCAGGCCGTCCTTTGCCCAGTCGCCGACGCTCAGGCTCAGGTGCAGCGACTCCGGGCCGAGGTGGAAGTCCCGCAACGCGGTGTACGCGCCGGACGCGGGGGAGTTCGCCCAGACCAGCGCGACCGCCGTGGCGGCGAGCAGGATCATCCCGCCGACGGTCTCGGTGCGCAGGTAGCGCGCGAACTCGGTGGCGGTGCTGCGCTTGTCGGTCAAGATCCACTCCGGTGCGTCGGGTACGGCTCATCCTCGTGCCGACCAGACTTCCCGGCTCACCGGAAGCGACCCTAACCCAGACGGGTGCCCGCCGGCGACCGGCGGGCACCCGTCCTGACGTGCTCGGTGCTGTGCTCAGTCCTCCGAGGCGCCCGACTTCAGGCCGCTGGAGATGAGGTCCATGACCGACGAGTCCGCGAGCGTGGTCACGTCGCCGACCTGCCGGTTCTCCGCCACGTCGCGCAGCAGCCGGCGCATGATCTTGCCCGAGCGGGTCTTCGGCAGCTCCGGCACGACCATGATCTGCCGCGGCTTCGCGATCGGGCCGATCTCCTTGGCCACGTGCTCCCGCAGCGCCTTGATCGCCTCCGCGCCGTCCGAGCCCTCGGCGACGCCGCCGCGCAGGATCACGAACGCCACGATGCCCTGGCCCGTGGTCGGGTCGCTCGCGCCGACGACCGCCGCCTCCGCCACCGTCGGGTGGGAGACCAGCGCGGACTCCACCTCGGTGGTGGAGATCCGGTGCCCGGACACGTTCATCACGTCGTCCACCCGGCCCAGCAGCCAGATGTCGCCGTCGGCGTCGTACTTCGCGCCGTCACCGGCGAAGTAGTAGCCCTGCTCGGAGAACCGCGACCAGTACGTGTCGCGGTAGCGCTCCTCGTCGCCCCAGATGCCGCGCAGCATCCCCGGCCACGGCTGGTCGAGCACCAGGTAGCCACCGCCGCCGTGCGGCACCTCGTTGCCCTGGTCGTCGACGACCTTCGCGCCGATGCCGGGCAGCGGGCGCTGCGCCGAGCCGGGCTTGGCCGACGTCGCGCCGGGCAGCGGGGAGATCATGATCGCGCCGGTCTCGGTCTGCCACCAGGTGTCCACGACGGGGGTCTTGCCCGCGCCGATGGTCTCCCGGTACCAGATCCACGCCTCGGGGTTGATCGGCTCGCCGACGCTGCCGAGCACGCGCAGCGACGACAGGTCGTACTTGGCGGGGATGTCCGCGCCCCACTTCATGAACGTGCGGATCAGCGTCGGCGCGGTGTAGTAGATCGACACGCCGTACTTCTGCACGATCTCCCAGTGCCGGCCCTCGTGCGGGGTGTTGGGCGTGCCCTCGTAGACGACCTGCGTGACGCGGTTGGCCAGCGGGCCGTACACGATGTAGCTGTGCCCGGTCACCCAGCCGATGTCGGCGGTGCACCAGTAGACGTCGGTGTCCGGCTTCAGGTCGAACACGTTGTGGTGCGTGTACGCGACCTGGGTCAGGTAACCGCCTGAGGTGTGCAGGATGCCCTTCGGCTTACCCGTGGTGCCCGAGGTGTAGAGGATGAACAGCGGGTGCTCGGAGTCGAACGCCTCCGGCGTGTGCTGGTCGGACTGGCGGTCGACGACGTCGTGCCACCACAGGTCGCGGCCCTCGGCCCAGTCGACGTCGGTGCTGGTGCGCTTGACGACCAGCACGTGCTCGACGCTCTTCGCGTTGGCCACGGCCTCGTCCACGGCGGGCTTGAGCGCCGCCGGGTTGCCGCGCCGGTACTGGCCGTCGGTGGTGATGACGAGCTTGGCCTGCGAGTCCTCGATGCGGGTGCGCAACGCCTCGGCGGAGAAGCCGCCGAACACCACGCTGTGCATCGCGCCGACGCGCGCGCACGCGAGCATGGCGAAGATCGCCTCGGGGACCATCGGCATGTAGATGGCGACCCGGTCCTCCGCGCCGACGCCCAGCTCGGTGAGGGCGTTCGCGGCCTTGGAGACCTCCCGCTGGAGGTCGGCGTAGGTGATCGCGCGGCTGTCGCCGGGCTCGCCCTCCCAGTGGATGGCGACCTGGTCGCCGTGCCCGGACTCGACGTGCCGGTCGACGCAGTTGTACGCGACGTTGAGCTTGCCGCCGACGAACCACTTGGCGAAGGGGGCCTCGGACCAGTCGAGGACCTGGTCCCACCGGGTGTCCCAGGACAGCCGCTCGGCCTGCTGCGCCCAGAACGCCTCGCGGTCGGCGGCCGCCTCCTCGTACAGGGCGGCGGTGGCGTTCGCCTGCGCGGCGAACTCCTCGCTGGGCGGGAACGTCCTGGTCTCCGTCGACAGGTTGTCCAGGGCGGCTTGCGGCTCTGTCATGGCGGGAGGACCTCCTGAATCCGTGGGGTAGCGCACTGACCGTAGTGCGATTCAGCTCACTGCGCACCCAAAAGGTTCAGACCAATTTTGGCCGAGTTCGAAACGCGTGGGTAACTGTGTAACCCCGGCCCGTGCCGCTTGACCACCGCGATTCCGCCGAACGACACCTAGGTTGCGACCAGCGGCACCCTCCGTGACTCGCGTCACGTGCCGAGCTTGGCCTTCAGGTCCGGCCACTCGTCCGCCGTCATCGAGTACACGACGGTGTCGCGCAGCGTCCCGTCCGGTCGGATGCGGTGCACCCGGAGCACGCCCTCGCGGGTCGCGCCGAGCCGTTCGATGGCGCGCTGCGACCGCTCGTTGCGCAGGTCCGTGTGCCAGCCGACGCGCAGCGCCCCCAGGTCCTCGAACGCCCGCCGCAGGAGCAGCAGCTTGGCGTTCGTGTTGAGGGCGGTGCGCTGCCAGCGCGAGCCGATCCACGTGTAGCCGATGTAGAGGCCGCGGTTCTTCGGGTCGATGTCGTAGTAGGACGTAGTGCCGGCGACCTCGTTCGTCCTCGGGTCGATCTGCGCCCACGCGAGGCGGTCGGGGTCGGCCAGGACGCGCTCGATGTACTCGCGCGTCTCCTGCACCGTGGCGGGCTGGGTGGTGCTCAGCCACGTCCACACGTCCGGGTCCTTGCCCGCCTCGTGCAGGCCCTCGGCGTGGTCCGGCGACAGGGGTTCGAGGCGCACGTGGTCGCCGACGAGGACCGGGCGGTCGTACCAGTTCATACCCAGCACCGTAGTCGGCCAGTGGCTATTCGGTAGATCCATTTCCAGCTTGGTTCAAATAGCCACTTACCGACGAGTAGTGTGCTCCGGCGTGACCGATCCGCTTGCCCCGCTGCTGGACCTGCCCGGTGTGGCCGACGCCGTCAAAGCGGCACGTGACGCCGTGTTCCAGGTGCACCGCCACCGGGTGAACCTGCGCGGCTGGGCGACCACCGCGGCCGAGGCGTCCGTGCGCGCCGCGCGTGCGTCGGCGGCCCTCGACGGCGGCCCCACCGCCATCCCGACCGACGGCTCCGTGACCGACCCGGTGCTGGCCGGCGCGCTGCGCGTGGCCGAGGCGCTCGGCGTCGTGCTGCCGACGTGGCAGCGGGCGCCGTTGCAGGCGTTGGCGAAGCTGCACGTCCTGGCGGGCGCGGACCTGGGCGGCGAGCTGGGCCGGCCGCGGGTTGCGGCCGGGGTGTCCGAGCGGCTCGACCTGCTGGCGCAGCTCGTCACCGGCGGCACGTCCGCCCCCGGCCCGGTGCTGGTGGCCGTCGTGCACGGCGAGCTGATGACGCTGTCGCCGTTCGAGACGGCCAACGGCGTGGTGGCCCGCGCCGCGTCCCGCCTGGCCTCCATCGCCACCGGGCTCGACCCGAAGTCGCTCGGCGTGCCCGAGGTGATGTGCCTGCGCCGGCAGAACGACTACGCGTCCGCCCTGCACGGCTTCTCCACCGGCGACGCCGAGGGCGTCACGCGCTGGCTCCTGTTCTGGTGCGAGGCACTGGAAGCCGGTGCGCGCGAGGCCCGCGGCATCGCCGACGCCGCCACCACGTAGGCGCTAGAGGAGTTCCTTCAGGACGGCGGCGGCGCGTTCGGCGTCCTCGAACGTGTTGTAGAGCGGGGCGAAGCCGAAGCGCAGCACGTCGGGCGGGCGGTGGTCGCCCAGGATCTGGCGCTCGACGAGCTGGTCCATGATCCGCCCGGCCTCCGGGTGCCGCAGCGACACCTGGTGGCCGCGCCGGTCGTCGGCCGGGGTGATCACCTCGATGCCGGGCAGGTCCTCGACCAGCCCGCGGAAGTGCGCCGTGAGCGCCAGGCCCTTCGCCCGCACGTCGGCGAGGTCCACGCCGTCCCACACGTCCAGCGCGGCGTCCAGCGCGAGCATCGAGATGATGTCCGGCGTGCCGACGCGGGCGCGGGAGACGCCGGGGTCCGGCGTGTACTCCGCGGCCATCGCGAACGGCACCTCGTGCCCGGTCCACCCCGTCAGCGGCTGCTCGAACGTCGACTGGGCGTGCTTCGGCACGTACAGGAACGCGGGCGAGCCCGGCCCGCCGTTGAGGAACTTGTACGTGCAGCCGACGGCGAGGTCGACGTTGAGCGCGTCCAGCTCGATCGGCAGCACGCCCGCGCTGTGGCACAGGTCCCAGACCACCTTCGCGCCCACCGCGTGCACCTGCTCGGTCACCTCGGCCATGTCCAGCAGCCGGCCCGTGCGGTAGTCGACGTGGTTCAGCAGCACGACGGCCGTCGTGTCCCGCAGGTCCAGGTCCTCTGGAGGCGCGGGCCGCAGCGCGAGCCCCGTCAGCTCCGCCACGGACCGCGCGATGTACCCGTCGGTCGGGAACGTGCCCTCGTCCACGACGATCTCCGCGCGGTCGGTGTTGCGCACCGCCGCCATGAGCGCCTTGAACAGGTTCACGCTGGTCGAGTCGGCGACGATGACCTGGCCCGGCCCGGCGCCGATGAGCCGCCCGATCCGGTTGCCGACCCGCTCCGGCGCCTCCCACCAGCCCTCCGCCCAGCTCCGGATGAGCCGGCGGCCCCACTGGTGGCGGACGACGTCCTGGACCCGTTCGGCGACGGCTCTCGGCGGCGCGCCCAGCGAGTTGCCGTCCAGGTAGACGACGTCGTCGTCCAGGTCGAACAGCTCGCGGGTGTGCGCCAACGGGTCGGGCATGCGCGTCATACGTGACTCCTGGCCGTCCACAGTTCCGGGAAGACAGAGCGTCGCGTCCGCTTCTCCAACCACGCAACCCCCGCCGAGCCCCCGGTCCCGGTCTTCGCCCCCATCGAGCGCCGGGTGGCGAGCAGGTGGTCGTAGCGCCAGCGGGCGAACTCCTCGGCGATGTCGGTCAACGCCTCGCCGAGCTCCAGCAGGTCGCTCGACCCGCCGCGGTAGACGTCGGCCCACACGGCCTCCACCCCGGCGTTCGGCTCGTACGGCTCGCTGACGTCGCGCTCCAGCACGTCCTCGGGGATCGGCAGGCCCTGGCGGTGCAGGGCGGCGAGCACGTCGTCGTACAGGCTCGGCTCGTGCAGCAGCCTCTCCAGCGCGTCGTGCTGCTGCGGGACGGCGCGGTGCGGGACGAGCATCGACCGGGACTTCTCGCCGAGCAGGAACTCCACCTCGCGGTACCGGCCGGACTGGAAGCCGGAGCCCTCGCCGAGGGCGTCGCGGAACGAGTTGAACTCGGCGGGCGTCATCCGGGCGATCGGCCGCCACGCCGCGTTGAGGGCCTGCATGTGCAGGTCGCTGCGGCGCAGGGTGCGGACGGCGGCGCGCAGGTCGTCGGCGCGCAGCTCCTTCTTGGCCTGCCGCCACTCGAAGCACAGCAGGCCGAAGTACAGCTCCATGACCTGCGTGATCACCAGGAACGACATCTCACGCGGGTCCTTGGACCACTGCTGCTGCAGCGAGTGCAGCACGGAGGCGTGCACGTAGTCCTCGTAGGGCGTCGTGCCGCCGAAGTCGAGTTTGGGTGCGACCGGACAAGTCATGCCTTCATCATGACCGCGCGTTGGAGTGATCTGAATGGGTGACGAATGATGTTCAGCCGGAAAGTTCTTATGACCGTCAATCGGCCAGGCCTTGTAGGTTTGTGATCGTGAGCATCGAATTGGACGGCGTGGACTGGGCGCTGCTGGAGGCGCTGCAGGAGGACGCGCGGCTCTCGTACAACGAGCTGGCGCGGCGCGTGCACGTGTCGCCGCCGACGGTCGCGCAACGGGTCCGGCGGCTGGAGAACGCGGGCGTCATCACGGGCTACCGCGCGACCGTCGACCCGACGGCGGTCGGGAGGTCGGTGGTCGCGCTGGTGCGGATGAAGTGCTACGGCCCGCGGTGCATCACCGTGCACCCGGAGCTGCTCGACGACTGCCCCGAGGTGGTGGAGGTGGTGCGGCTGACCGGCGACATCTGCTCGGTGGTCAAGGTCGTGACCACGTCGATCAGCGAGTTGGAGCGGTTGCTGGTGCGGCTGGGCGGCTACGGCGAGACGTCCAGCGCGATGGTCCTGTCGACGCCTATCCCGTGGCGTCCGGTGCTAGCCGGCTGAGCGCCAGCCGGACGTGCCCCTGGGTGCGTTCCAGCGCCTCCGCGGCGCGGGCCGCGGGCACGTTGGCCAGCAGGTGCACCAGGGCCACCTTCAGGTCGCCGCCCGCGTCGGCCAGCGCGGTCGTGCACTCCTGCTCGCCCAGTCCCGTCGCCTCGCGCAGGATGCGGACCGTGCGGCCGCGCAGCTTCGCGTTGGTGGCGCGCATGGACACCATCAGGTTCGAGTACGTGCGGCCGAGTCGCACCATGACGGCGGTCGAGAACGACGTCAGCACGAGCTTCTGGGACGTGCCCGCCTTCATCCGGGTGGAGCCCGCGATGGCCTCCGGGCCGGTGTCGACGGTGATGAGCACGTCGACGTCGACCGGCGCGGACCCGATCGGGTTGTTGGACACCAGCACGGTGTGCGCGCCGATCGTGCGGGCCTCTTCCAGCGCGGCCACCACGAACGGCGTGCGGCCGGACGCCGTCACGCCCACCACCAGGTCGCCCGCCACCGCGTGCCTGCGGATCTCGGCGGCGCCGTCCGAACCGCGGTCCTCGACGTTCTCCACCGCGTTGACCAGGGCTTCCCGGCCGCCCGCGTGGTGCGCGACGAACCAGTCCGGCGGCGCGTTGAACGTCGGCACCAGCTCGGCGGCGTCCAGCGTGGCCAGCCGGCCGGACGTGCCCGCGCCGACGTAGTGCACCCGCCCGCCCGAGCGCAGGGCGCCGACGGCGAGGTCCGCCGCGCGGGCCAGCTCGGGCAGCACGGCGGCCACGGCGGCCGGGACCAGCTGGTCCTCGGCGTTGATCAGGCGGAGCACGTCCAGCGTCGAGAGCCGGTCGATGTCCTCGGTCCGCGGGTTCCTGGCCTCGGTGGGGGACTCCACCCGGACCGCGACATCGTTCCGGTTCGTCGTCATTTAGCGGACTCCCGACGTCGCCTGCCATCCGGTCGCGCCCCCAGGCGGTGCCCCGAGACCGCGTCGTACGTGGCCTCCAGGGCCGTCTTGGCGCTGTCCACGTGCCGCTGGGCGATGCCGATGAACAGGCAGTCGATCACGGTGAGCTGGGCGATCCGGCTGGCCATCGCGCCCGAGCGGAACGTGGTCTCCCGCGCCGCCGTGGTCAGCACGTGGTCGGCGACCTCGCTGATCGGCGCGCGGGGGAAGTTGGTCAGCGCGACCGTGGTCGCGCCGTGCTCCTTGGCCACCCGCAGCGCCTCGACCGTCTCCGACGTGGAGCCGGTGTGCGAGATGCCCACCGCGACGTCCGCCCCCGTGAGCACGGCGGCGGACGTCAGCGCGATGTGGGTGTCGTTCCAGGCGAAGCAGGTTCGCCCTATGCGGTGAAGCTTCTGCTGGAGGTCGAACGCGACGAACGCGCTGGCGCCGAAGCCGTAGACGTCGACCCGGCGCGCACCCGCCACTGCCTCCACCACCGCCTCCAACGTCTCGACGTTCAACTGCTCGGCTGTCTCCTCGACCGCCCGCGCGTCCGCGAACGCCACCTTGCCGACGACCTGGCGCAGGTCGTCGCCCGGGCCGATGTCCCCGCCCAGGTCGCGGTCGGGGCGCATCGACGTGCGGGCCGTGTCGGCGGCCAGCGCTATCCGCAACTCCGGGTAGCCGCCGACACCGATGGCCTTGCAGAACCGGGTCACCGTCGTCTCGCTGGTGCCCGCGGCCTCGGCGACCTCGGTGATGCTGCGGTGGGCGACGGTGGCCGGGTTGTCCAGCACGACCTTGGCCACCCGCTGCTCCGCCCGGGCCAGGCCCGGCAGGAGGGAACGGATCTTGACCAGGGGACTGGAGTCGGCGGAACTTTCGGTGGACACGTGGGAAACTTACTAACCGCTCAACGCACGGTCAACGCAGGGTGGGAGTAACTCACCCCAACCGTGACCGAATCTCCCCCCTTGGTGGGAGGGAGAAGTCGGCATGTCACTAACGGTCCACGGCTCGCCACCCTTCGGCGTCCAAACCGGTCGGCTCCTGCTCCGCGTCGAACAGCGCGCCCTGCTCGTCGGTCACGCGCACCGCGTCCACGTACACGCCGCGGCCGTCGTAGCCCGTGCCCCGGTCGTACCGCCAGCGGAACTTCAGCGCCGACTCCGTGCCGACCTCGACCCGGTGCCACCGCCGCTCCCCGTAGCCGGCCAGCACGTGGACCTGGCGCCACGTCGTGCCGTCGTCGGTCGCCTCGACCACGACCTTGTCGCTCGCGTCGAGGTCCACGAACGCCCAGAACGACAACGTCTGCCGGTCCGCGCGCCGTTCGAGGTCACGGGTGGTGACCGTGCCGCCGTCCGACTGCGGCGTCAGCGCCGTGCCGCGGTGCGGCCGCACGGCCATCGCCTGCGCCAGGCCGTTCGCGACCGCGCGCCGCGCCGGGTTGATCGAGCCCCAGTTCCGGCTCGGGTGCACCCGGTTGGTCAGCAGGATCGCGATCGACCGCGACAGCGGGTCCAGGACCAGCGTGGTGCCCGTGTAGCCGGTGTGGCCGGCGGACCTCGGCGAGGTCAGCGCGCCCATGTACCAGCGCTGGTCCAGCTCGAAGCCCAGCCCGTGCGAGTTGCCGGGGAACGCCTGGTTGAAGTCCGTGAGCATCAGCTCGACGGTGGCCTCCTCCAGGATGCGCCGGTCGCCGTACGCGCCGCCGTTGAGGATCGCCTGGCCGAGCACGGCCAGCTCGGGCGCCGTGGAGAACACGCCCGCGTGGCCCGCCACCCCGCCCAGCGACCAGGCGTTCTCGTCGTGCACCGAGCCCCGGATGATGCCCCGGCCCGCCTGGTACTCGGTCGCCGCGACCCGGTCCAGCTTGGCGGCAGGCGGGTTGTAGCCGGTGTCCACCAGGCCGAGCGGCGCCGTGATGTCGTCGCGGACCAGCTCGTCCAGCTTCTTGCCGGACCACTTCTCCGCCAGCAGGCCGAGCGTGATCAGGTTGAGGTCCGAGTACAGGTACGTCGTGCCCGGCGCGCTGCGCGGCTTGGTGTCCATCACGGCCTTGATCCGCGACGGGACGTCCGGGTACTGCGACCACAGCGGCAGCCACGCCACCAGCCCGGAGGTGTGGGTCAGCAGCTGCCGGACCGTGATCGACCCCTTGCCGTTGACGCCGAACTCCGGCAGGTGCCGCGCCACCGGGTCGTCCAGCCCGAACCGGCCCAGCTCGTGCTGGCGCATCACCACGATCGAGGTGAACAGCTTCGAGATCGACGCCAGGTCGAAGATCGTGTCCGGCGCCATCGGCACCCGCTGCGCCTCGGGCAGCTCGGTGCCGGCCCCGTCGGAGTAGCGGACCGCCCACCCCGTCGGCTCGTGCGTCACCACGGCGCCTTCGTGGGCGAACAGCGTGACGGCGCCCGCGAACAGCGGGTGGCCGCTCGCGTCGGGCACGGTGTAGCGCTGGACCTGCGCCAGGGCGGCGTCCAGCGGGGCCGGGTCGAGTCCCACGTGCTCGGGGGTACCCGGTCGGAGCACGCTGCTCGCCCAGCCCTCGTGCGGCCGGTCGAACCGGGCCTCGCGGCCCTCGGCGTGCGCCGGCGTGGTGAACAGCATCGTCGTCGCGATCAGCAGGGCAGGGATGCGCATCGCCGTTCTCCCTCTACCGGTAGACCAGGTACGGCCGGCGGGTGGCCTCGAACGCGGCGAGCTCGTCGGCCCAGGCGCCGACCACCTCGTCGGCGCCCGCGCCCGCGTCCACCATGCGCCGCAGGCGGTCCGAGCCGCTGAGCTTGTCGATGTAGTGGTCCGGCCGCCACGCGAAGACCTGCGGGTAGCGGGCCTTCGCCGTGACGATCATCGCGACCGCGGTGCGCGGCGCGTCGAAGGCGTGCGGGTCGGTGAGGTGCAGGGCGACACCGCCGCACAGCTTGTTGGCGAACTTGTTGAACGTGGGCGTGAAGTAGGTCTCGCGGAACCGGACGCCGGGCAGCCCCAGCGCGTTGAGGTCCTCGGCCCACCGCCAGTCCAGACCGGGCGCGCCGATCGTCTCGAACGGGCGGGTCGTGCCGCGGCCCTCGGAGAACACCAACCCCTCGAACAGGCACGTGCCGGGGTAGACGAGCGCGGTGTCGTGCGTCGGCACGTTGGGGCTCGGCGGGACCCACGGGAGGCCGGAGTGCAGGTCGTCCCGCTTCCAGCCTCTGACGTCGACCACCTCGAGGCTGCTCACCCGGCCGCCGTCGGTCGGCAGGAACTCGCCGTCGAACAGCCGCGCCAGCTCGCCGATCGTCATGCCGTGCTGCTGGACGATCGGCTTGCGGCCGACGAACGTCGCGTGGGCCGGGTCGAGCTGCGGCCCGCGGGCGGTGCCGCCGACCGGGTTGGGGCGGTCGAGCACGACGAACCGCACGCCGGTCGCGGCGGCGGCCTGCATCACCGCGTACATGGTCCAGATGTAGGTGTAGAACCGCGCGCCGATGTCCGCGATGTCGAACACGAGCGTGTCGACACCCGACTTGGCGATCATCCCGGCGATCTTGGCGGTGCTCGCGCCGTAGGTGTCGTAGACCGGGATGCCGGTGCGCGGGTCGAGGTAGTTGCCCTCCGAGCCGCCGGCCTGCGCCGTGCCGCGGAAGCCGTGCTCGGGGCCGAACGCGGCCACCGGCGCGATCCCGGCGGCCACCATCGAGTCGACGATGTGGGTGTGGTCGCGCAGGACGCCGGTCGGGTTGGTGACCACGCCGACCTTGTGGCCCGCGAACCGCCGCCAGCCGTCCTGGGCCAGCTGCTCGGCCCCGGTGTCGATGGTGCGCGGCCGGTCCGGGTGCTCCGGGTTGTCCGGGTTCCCGGTCGCGCCGGCGGTACCCGGGGTGAGGGCGCCGAGCGCGGGGACGGCGAGCGCGCCGGCGAGGAAGTGTCTGCGGTCCATGAAGGTCACCAACCCATGCCGTGGCCGAAGGGGTACGGAGTCGGTCCGGGCACCGCGACCGGCAGCTTGCCGGTCGGCGCGACCTCGCCGGTGATCACCGCGGCCAGGGACTCCATCGAGACCGGGCCGTAGGAGTAGGTGGCCAACCACGTCGGCGCGGCCGTGTGGGCCACGTCGTACGGGTTGCGCACGGCGACCGCCACGACGGGTTTGCCGGTGGCGAGGAGCCTGGTCAGCAGGGTTTGCTGCGCGGCCTGCTGGGACAGCCCGTTGGTGAGCACGACGACCACGTCCGCGTTGGCCGACGCCTGCACGGCGGCGTTGACCTGGGCCGCGGTCGGGGCCGCGCCCGTGGGCAGGGCCGTGCCGCCGAGCGCGGTGGCCAGGGTGCGGGTCGTCGTCTCGCCCCAGCCGGTGACGAGGGCGGCGGTGGGCTTGGCGGCCAGCGGCAGCACGCCGGCGGAGTTGCGGACGGCGGTGATGGTGCGGTCGGTGATCCGCCGCGCCTCGGCCAGGTGCTCGGGCGTGCCGACGCGGGAGGCGACCTGGTCGAGGTCGACCTGCCGGTTGTTCAGCATGCCGCGCTGGAACTTCATCCGCAGCACCCGCAGGACGCTCCGGTCGATGCGCTCCTCGGTCAGCTCGCCGCCGCGCACGGCGGCGAGGACGCTGTTCACCGCGACGTCCAGCTTCACCGGCATGAGCAGCTGGTCGACGCCCGCCTTCAGCGCCAGCACGGGGATCTCGGCGTCGGGGTGCATCTGCCGCACGCCCGCCATCGCCAGCGAGTCGGTGATGACCACGCCGTCGTAGCCCAGCTTGTCCCGCAGCAGGTCGAGGACCGGCTTGGACAACGTCGCCGGTTCACCCGACGGGTCGATCTTCGGCATCCGGATGTGCGCGGTCATGATCGAGTCGACGCCCGCGGCGATGGCGGCCGTGAACGGCGGCGCGTCCAGCCGCTCCCACTCCTCGACGGTCCGGTCGACCTTCGGCAGCGTGGTGTGGCTGTCCTCCGCCGTGTCGCCGTGGCCGGGGAAGTGCTTGGCGGTCGCGCTCACGGCGTGCGGCGAGAGGAAGCGGCCCTGGTAGCCGCGCACCTGGGCGGCGGTCATCTCGGCGGCCAGCGCCGGGTCGCTGGAGTAGGAGCGCACCCCGATGACCGGGTTCACCGGGTTCGAGTTGACGTCCGCGTCCGGCGCGAAGTTCTGGTTGACGCCCATCGCCCGCAGCTCGCGAGCGGTGATCTCGGCGGCCCGCTCGGCGTCCGCGGTGCTGCGACCGGCGCCCAGCGCCATGTTGCCGGGGAACTGGGTCGCGGGCGGCCCGATGCGGGTGACGATGCCCATCTCCTGGTCGATGGAGATGGCCAGGGGGATGTCGCTCGCCCGCTGGAGGCCGTTGGACAGCGCGGCGATCTGCCGCGGCGTGTCGATGTTGTCGTAGCTGGAGTTGTTGAAGTAGATGACGCCGCCCGGCTGGTACTTCGCGACCACCTCGGCGGGCGTGGCCACGCCGAAGTCGCGCAGGTTGCCGGGGTGCGCCTCGTCCGGCGACTGGCCGTGCAGGTAGGTGACGAACAGCTGGCCGACCTTCTGCTCCAGCGACATGCCCGCGAGCATCGAGGCGACGCGCTCGGCTCCGGGCGGGCCGGTCTGGTCCGGTGGTGCGGCATGGGCGGGTGATGCCACGACGGAAGCCGCGGCCACGGCGACGACGACGAGCGGACGGAGCACTGCGGCCTCCCACGCTGGGAAATCTTCCACCACTTAGTGACGGCATTCGGCAAGTTACCCACGTCACAAGAGCGGGTCAACGGGTTGCTCTGCGTGGGCATTGTGCTCGGGGGCGCCGACAGAACCGGGCGCTCCGC
Organism: Saccharothrix hoggarensis; assembly: GCF_052936025.1. The sequence goes on from NZ_CP193624.1 coordinate 315,173, forward strand.
TCGTCACCCGATCGGGCGTTATCACGGGGCCGGCGCCGTGGCCAGGGCTTGCCGGGGCGCGGTGGAGCCGCCTTCGGGCTGCTTCGGGGCGGACATCGGGTCAGGTCGGGGGTGCGGGGGCGGGCGGGCGGGCGCGCACAGACAGACGGTGGGCCCCTCGATGTGAGGGGCCCACCGTCGACAGCGCGGACTTTCGAGTTACCAAGCGTGCAACTCGTGTCGTACCGACCTGGCCTCGGCGTCCGGCGTCCCGGTACGCAGGCCCTAGACGACAAGCCTCCCGCGGCGTGCTGCGCGTGGGTGTCTCGAAGTCCGCGCACGGAGCTCTGCCGGGGTGGACGCTGCTTCTCTTCCGCTTCGTCCCTGGCCGACCCGAGGTCCGCACTTCCTTTGTAGTGCGTGTTCGGCGGCACGGCAAGGGCTCGATGGGGTGCACCGGTCAAGCGACGTTCAGTAGCGGAACCGCTGTCGTGACAGGGGTTTCACGTTGGTTCGACGTCGTTGACACCGCCGTCCGGGGGGAGGGCGGGTGAATCAGCTCCGACGCCGCCTGCGCAGGCCGTACCAGGCCACGCCGGCGGCCGTCGCGGCGCCGAGACCGATGGCCGTGACGGCCACCGCCGTGCCCGACGGGCGGGGGATGCGGGCCCGCAGCGACACCGGGTCGGAGAACGTCAGCACCGGCCACCCGCGCTGCGCGGCGACCTTGCGCAGCGCGCGGTCCGGGTTGACCACCGTGGGGTGGCCGACGGCCTCCAGCAGCGGCAGGTCGGTGATCGAGTCGGAGTAGGCGTAGCAGCGGCTGAGGTCGTAGTCGTGCTGCTCGGCGAGCTGCTTGATCGCGATGGCCTTGTTCTCGCCGGCGCAGTAGAAGTCGACCTCGCCCGAGTAGCGGCCCGTCGAGACCACCATCCGCGTGCCGACGCTGTGCGTCGCGCCGACCATCGTCGAGATGGGCGCGACCAGCTCCTCGCCGGAGGCGGACACCACCACCACGTCGTGGCCCTCCGCCTTGTGGTCGGTGATGAGCTGGGTGGCCTCCTTGTAGACGAGGGGGTCGACGATGTCGTGCAGCGTCTCCTCGACGATCGAGCGCACCTGCTCGACGTCCCAGCCCTCGCAGAGCGCGGTGATGTGCGAGCGCATCCGGTCCATCTGGTCGGCGTCGGCGCCCGCCAGCATGAACACGAACTGCGCGTAGGCGCTCTTGAGCACCGCACGCCGGTTGATCAGGCCCTCTTGGAAGAACGGCCGGCTGAACGCCAGCGTGCTCGACTTGGCGATGACGGTCTTGTCCAGGTCGAAGAACGCGGCGACGCGACTGCCTTCGGTGGCGTGCTCGGTCACCGGTCCAGCTTAAGGCGGTGGGGTGGCGGTCGGCCGCCAACGCCGGTTCGGTGGTTTACGAAATTGGTGTGCGGTCCGCCGAATTTTCCGCGTCCACTCAACGGAAGACACGCATGAGCGCGTCTTGTGGGGATACAGTAGACGCGTCCGGCTCGACCGGACAGGTTCAGTCCGACCCCCCGGGACTGAACCAATGACGACCCCCGTCCCTCCCCCCTGGCGGGGGTCGTCCCATGTCCGGGGTCGGTTTTGCGGGACGTCGCGCTGGACCTCCGCGCCGCTTGCTCCCCTTCTTGCATCAGCCTCCGATGTTCTGTCGCCGTGTGCGTGCCGACGGCTCCTCGAACGTCCGCTGCCGCTGTCCGTGGGTCGAGTTGTCCACAGGTTGCCGACTTGTCCACATGTTGATCATGAACCGTTGTGTGCTTCCTCACCGCTCGACACCGTGGAACCCGTAGATCGAGAACGGGGAGGACGGCATGGAGCGACCGGTGGCCCTGGTGGCCGACGAAGGTCTGGTCGACGAGGTGCTGCACGCGGCGGCGGTGGCCGGCTGCGAGGTGGAGCGCGTGGTCGACGTGGCGGCGTTGCGCGGTCCCTGGCACGGCGCGCCCGCGGTGGTGCTCGACGAGGCCGCCGTGGTCGCGTGCGAGGCCGAGGGCTTCCCGCGCAGGGCGGCGGTGTTCGTCGTCGGCGCCGGTCCACCCGATCCGGCGACGTGGCGGCGTGCCCTGGCGTTGGGCGCGGAGCAGGTGTTGGAGCTGCCCGCCGACCACGAGCGCCTGCGCGCCGTGCTGGCCGACGCCGCCGAGGGCGGTCCGGCGGGTGACGGCCGCGTGCTCGCCGTGCTCGGCGCGCGTGGCGGTGCGGGCGCGTCCGTGCTGGCGGTGGCGGTGGGGCAGGCCGTGCTGGCGGCGGGCGGCCACGCGCTGCTCGTCGACTGCGACCCGTTGGGCGGCGGCCTCGACCTGACGTTGGGTGCCGAACGGCAGGAAGGGTTGCGCTGGCCCACGTTGCAGCTCACCGGCGGTCGCGTGCCGGTCGCGGCGCTCCGCTCGGCGCTGCCCGGTCGCACCGGCGGCCGGGGCGGCCTCACCGTGCTGTCGTGCGGCCGATCGGGCCCCGACCCGGAACCCGACGCGGTGGTCGCCGTGGTCGAGTCGGGCAGGCGGGCCGGTGGCACGGTCGTGTGCGACCTCCCGCGCCGCCTGACGCCGGCGGCGTGCGCGGCGCTGGACCGAGCCGACCTCGCGGTGCTCGTCGTGCCGGCGGACGTCAAGGCGTGCATGGCGGCCAAGCCGTTGGTCGACCAGGCGGAAGCGCGGGGCGTGCGGCTGCGCGCCGTGATCCGCGGCCCGGCCCCCGGCGGCCTGACCGCGAGCCAGGTGGTCGACGCGGTGGGCGTCCCGCTCCTCACCGCCATGCGCTCCGAGCCCCGCCTGGCCACCACGCTGGACGAGGGCCGCTTCCCCTCCCGCGCCCGAGGCCCGCTGGCCCGTGCGGCGCGCGAAGTCCTGGCAGCCCTCCATGCCAGGTGACCACCTTCGGTTCCGGCCGCCCGCGGCGTTGTCGGCGCCGGCCGTGCCGGTTGTCCGAACCGCCGCTGGAGCAATCGCACCCTCGGGAGTCGTCGTGAGTCGTCAGCCGTCGCGGGGGTCCGCCGGGTGCGGGCCAACCTTGCGCCGCCATCCGCTGTACCGGCCGCCGGTGGTGTTCCGGACCTGTCGTCCGGTGGCGCTGTCCGCCGTCCTGGCCGCCGAACTGTCGTTGCCCGAACCGACAGCGCCCGACGTTGTGCCGGACCTCGTGGTGCCGCCTCCGCGCGAGGAATGCGCCGCGGTCGTGGGTTCGGCCCGTCCTGAAGGGGGTCGGTCGTGAACGACCTGGTCGAACGGGTCCGGCGGCGGCTGGCCAACGGGCGCGCGGACCTGACGCCCGCGTCGGTCGCGGCGGCGGTGCGCGGGGAGGCCGGCGGGGTGCTGGGCGACGAGGACGTCCGGCGCGCCCTCGCCGTGCTGCGCCAGGAGTTCGTGGGCGCGGGGCCGCTCGAACCGCTCCTGCGCGACCCCGGCACGACCGACGTCCTGGTCACCGCGCCCGACCAGGTGTGGGTCGACGGGAGCACCGGTCTGCGCCGCACCGACGTCGCCTTCCCGGATGAAGCCGCCGTGCGGCGGCTCGCCCAGCGGCTCGCGGTCGCGGCCGGGCGGCGGTTGGACGACGCCGCGCCCTACGTCGACGGGTGGCTGCCCCGCTCGGTTCGGCTGCACGCCGTGCTGCCGCCGATCGCGCCGTTCACGTGCCTCTCGCTGCGCGTCCTCCGCCCGGCGGTGCACGACCTGCTCGCGCTGCTCGACCGCGGGACGTTCGACGAACCCGCGGCCGACCTCCTCCGGGCGATCGTCGTGGCGCGCCAGGCGTTCCTGGTCGTCGGCGGCACGGGTTCGGGCAAGACGACGCTGCTCGCCGCTCTCCTGGCCTGCGTGCCGCACCACGAACGGGTGGTCTGCGTGGAAGATGCCGGTGAACTCCGGCCCGACCACCCGCAGGTCGTCCACCTCCTGGCCCGCGGCCCCAACGTCGAGGGCGCGGGCGAGGTGACCATGCGCGACCTGGTGCGCCAGGCGCTGCGGATGCGACCCGACCGGATCGTCGTCGGCGAGGTGCGCGGGGCGGAGGTGTGCGAACTCCTGGCCTCCCTGAACACCGGCCACGACGGCGGCGCGGGCACGCTGCACGCGAACTCGCCCGCGGAGGTCCCGGCGCGGCTGGAGGCGTTGGCGGCCCTCGGCGGGCTGGACCGCCGCGCGGTGCACAGCCAGGTGGCGGCGGCGGTGAAAGTGGTGCTGCACATGCGCCGTGCCGTCGACGGAACCCGGCGCCTGGCCGAGATCGGCGTGCTGGAACGCCGGGGCGGCGACCTGGCGGTCCGTCCGGCCTGGCGACCGGGCGCCGGCCGCGGTGAGGCCGCCGCGGCCCTCGACTCCCTGGTGGGTGCGCCATGACGGCGTCCACCGCGGTGCCCACCACGCTCTGGGTGATCAGTCCGCTCCTGCTGGCCGCCGCGCTGGTGCTGCTGCCGACGTCGGCCGCTCGCCGGAGGTTGAACCGGCTGCGCGGGCGGACGACGACGCGGTGGAAGCTGCCGCGGGTCAACCAACCCCTCGTGGTGCTCCTGGGCGCCGGGCTGGGGTTGGTGGTGGGCGTGGGCGGGGTGATCGCCGGGGCGTTGCTGGCCACGAGTGTGTGGCGCACGCATCGCGAGGCGTCACGGCAACGTGACCACCTCGCGGCGTCCGCTGCGCTCGCCGACGGGCTGAGCGCGTTCGTCGCCGAACTGCGTGCCGGCGCGCACCCGGCCAACGCCGCCACCGGCGCCGCCGAGGACGCCGAACCACCGGCGGCGGACGTGCTGCGGGTGATCGCGGCGACCTCGGCCCGCGGTGGCGACGTGGAGGCGGCGCTCACCGACTTCCCGGACGCCCGCAACCTGGCCCGCGCCTGGCGGTTGTCCGCCGTGCACGGGGTGCCGTTGGCCGACGTGCTGGACGCCGTGCGCCGCGACCTCGACCGGCGGACCGCGTTCGCCCGGCAGGTCCACGCGCGGATGGCCGGGCCACGGGCCAGCGCGGCGGTGCTCGCCGGTCTGCCGCTCTTCGGGGTGGTGCTCGGCGAGCTGGGCGGCGCGGGCCCGCTGGCCGTCCTGACCGGCACCGCGGCGGGGCAGGTGCTGCTCGTCGTCGGGACGGTGCTGATCTGCGCCGGACTGCGGTGGAGCGGTCGGCTCACCCGGCAGGTGATCGCGTGAGCCTGCTGTTCCTCGCGCTGGCACTGCTCGTGCTCCCGTCACCGTCGCGTGCCGCGGCACGGGTGCGCACCAGGAAGGGCAAGGGGAGGAAGGGGAAGCGGCGGCCCGGGAGCGCGGCCGACCCGTTGGAGTTGGCGGCGACGTGGGACTTGCTGGCCGCGGCCCTGCGGGCGGGACTGCCGGTGGCCGGCGCGGTCCGCGCGGTGGTGGCGGGTGTTCCGGGCGGAGCCGGTGAGCGGCTGCGCGAAGTGGTCGACCTGCTGACGTTGGGCGCCGATCCGGTCCACGCCTGGGCGAAGGCGTTGCGGCACCCGGACACCGCGCCGCTCGCACGGGCCGCGCGGCGCACCGCCCGGTCCGGGGCCGCGTTGGCCGGGGCCGCCGCCGACCTGGCCGCGACGGCGCGGGCGGCCGTGTCCGACCAGGCCGAGGCGCGCGCGCAACGTGCCGCGGTGCTCGTCGCCGGGCCGTTGGCGCTGTGCTTCCTGCCGGCGTTCCTGTGCCTGGGAGTGGCGCCCGTGGTGATCGGTCTGGTCGGGGATGTCGGTTCGGAGTGGTGACTGTCCACAGTGGAGCGAGGAGGAACGGTGGGAAGCGTGGGACGTGGGCCTGGAGTCCTGGGCGACGAGGGGATGTCGACGGTCGAGTACGCCATCGGGACCATCGCGGCGGCCGGGCTGGCGGTGCTCCTGTACTCGCTGATCAGCGGCGACTGGGCGTTGGGCCTGCTCCAAGGCCTGCTGCAACGGGCCTTCACGGTGAGCGCGTGATGTCCGGCTGCGGCTCGGCCGGTGGTGCGGTCGGCGGGTCGGCCGAGAGGTCGGCGGGGAAGTGGCGCCACGGTGGCCGGCGCTCGGGTCCGGTGGCGGACCGGGTCGCGCCGCACGTGAAACGGGACCTGTGGCGGCGGGACCTCCCGCCGCCCACGGGGAGATCGCCGGTCGGGGACGACCGGGGCGGGGTGACGGTCGAAGCCGCGGTCGCGGTGTGCGGGCTGGTCGCCGTGCTGGCGTTGGGCGTCGGGGCGGTGATGGCGGTGGTCGGGCAGCTCCGGTGCACCGACGCGGCCCGGGAGGCGGCGCGGCTGGTCGCGCGGGGCGACGACGAGCGGGTCCAGGGCGTCGTGGAGGCGATCGCGCCCGCCGGCGCTCACGTGGTGGTCCGACGTGACGGGGACACGGCCTGGATCGAGGTCGGCGCCTCGCGGCTCGGGGTGGCGCTGCGGGCGCGGGCGTACGCGGTGGTCGAGCCGGGGGTGGGCGGTGGATGACCGGGGCGCGGCGTCCGTCCTGGTGGTGGCGGTCGCCGGGGTGTGGTTGGCGCTGGTCGTCGGCGCGGTGCGGGCGGGGGAGGCGGTGGTCTGGCGGCACCGGGTCGTCGCGGCGGCCGACCTCGCCGCGTTGTCGGCGGCGGGGCAGCTCGGGGGAGGCGTCGCGCACGCGTGCGCGCGGGCCGGGTGGGTGGTCGAGCGGATGGGCGGTCGGATGGACGCGTGCGAGGTGGACGGGTGGCAGGTCGACGTGCGGGTCTCCGGCCCGCCGACGGTGTTCGGCAGGCCGGGCGCACGTGCCCGTGCGGGGCCGGCTGAAGGCTGACCACGTACCGCCGCGACGAACGGTCGTCCGTTCACGGTGAGCGGACTCACAGGACCGCACATTCGCGGTTAAGCCGTGGGTGAACGGTTCCCCCGCCGTTCTGCCGCCCACCCACGGCCACCGCGCTCGACGTGCCACATCGACCAGTTGTCGACAAGCGGTTACCAAAACCCCCGGTCATGGCGTTAGTTGAAGTGGCGGCACCGACACGGTGTCGAAGAACACCCGACACGGTGTCGTGGGAACGCAACAGGAGGCGAACGAAAGATGGAGTGGTCGGATAGCTGGCGCGGGGCCTTCCGCATCGAGCTGCGCGCAGAGGCGGTCAACCTCGCGTGGCACGGGTGGCCTGTGCTGCCGGGCACCTATCCGGCGGGCGAGCAGTGGGCCGGGCGCGACGGGGTCGAGGCCGACGGACCGGTTCCCGTCCACGGCGACTGGCAGGAGCGGATCGGCACCAAGGCGGAGCAGGTCGCCACCTGGTGGACGGGCCACTCCTACAGCATCCTGCTGGCCACCGGCCACGGCGTGGACGCCATCGAGGTCGGCGCCGACCTCGGCCGCCGGGCCGCGGTCGAGCTGCGCGCCACCGGCATCCCGGTCCCGATCGTGGCGACCCCCGAGGGCCGCTGGATGTTCCTCGTGGCCTCCGGCGAGCCGGTGGCGACCGACGGGGACGTCAAGCACTACGGCCAGGGCGAGTACGTCCCGCTGCCGCCGAGCCCGTGCCAGGTGGGCGTCGTCCACTGGCGGGTCAAGCCGCAGATCTGCGCGTGGCAGCTGCCGCACGCGAGCGTCGTCCGGGACGCCCTGCTCCAGGCCGCCGACCGCAACACCGACTACGGCCTGGTCGCCGCCGACCGGTCCTGAACCACGTGGCCGTGCCGGGCGTCGTGGGCACTCTCCCCGACCACCCCGAGCACGACGTCCAGCACGGCCACCCCGCCCGCCTTGTCCAGCGGATCGTTGCCGTTACCGCACTTCGGCGACTGGACGCAGGACGGGCACCCGGCCGGACACGCGCAAGCCGCGATGGCCTCCCTAGTAGCGACCAACCACGGGACTACCGCGTTGAACCCGCGGTCGGCGAACCCGGCACCCCCGGGATGACCGTCGTGCACGAACACCGTCGCCTCCCCGGTGTCCTGGTGCAGTGCGGTCGAGACTCCGCCGATGTCCCAGCGGTCACAGGTCGCGAAGAGCGGTAGCAGGCCGATCGCCGCGTGTTCGGCGGCGTGCAGCGCGCCGGGGATGCGCGCCGGTATCAAACCGGCGCCCCCCGGCGCACTGCCCAACAACCCCGCCGAGACCGTGTACCAGACCGCCCGCGTCACCAGCGTCTGCGCGGGCAGGTCCAGCGGCACCGCGTCGATCACCTGGCCGGACGGCAGCTTGCGAAGGTAGCCGACGACCTGCGACGTCACCTCCACCTCGCCGAGGCACACCGTCACCCCGTCGAACGCGCGCTGCTCCAGCACCCGCACCACCGAGATGTCCTTGGTGTCACGGGCCGTCGTCGTCCAGTCCGGCTTCTCCGCGTGCACCAGCGCGATGCCGCCGTCGAGGTCCAGGTGGTCCACCACGTACGACTCGCCCTGGTGCAGGTACACGGCGCCGGAGTGCACCTGCCAGCACGCCGCGCCGGGGTCCACCGTGCCGAGCATCCGCCCCGAGTCGGCCTCCACCACCACGACCTGGTCGCCACCGGACCCGCGGATGTCCACCGCCGAGTGCGGCCGGTCGTGCGACGTCCAGTACCAGCCGTTCGGCCGCCGCCGCAGCACCCGCCGCGCCGCCATGTCCTCCACCACGGCCAGCGCCGCGTCGCCGCCGAACGACTCCAGCGACTCCGGCGTCAGCGGCAGCTCGGCCGCCGCGCACGCCAGCTGCGGCTCCAGCACGTACGGGTTCGTCGGGTCCAGCACCGTCGCCTCGACCGGCCGGTCCAGCACCGCCGACGGGTTGTGCACCAGGTACGTGTCCAGCGGGTCGTCCCGCGCCACGAACACCACCAGCGCGTCCGTGGCCTCCGTCCGGCCCGCTCGTCCCGCCTGCTGCCAGAACGACGCCAGCGTGCCGGGGAACCCGGCCACCACCACGGCGTCCAGCCCGACGATGTCGACGCCCAGCTCCAACGCGTTCGTCGTCGCCACGCCCAGCAGCTCGCCGGACGACACCGACCGCTCCAACGCCCGCCGCTCCTCGGGCAGGTACCCGCCCCGGTAGGCGGCCACCCGCGACGCCAGGGCCGGGTCCACCTCGGACAGCAGCCGGCGCGCGCCCAACGCGGTCAGCTCGGCGCCCACCCGCGACCGCACGAACGCCAGCGACCGCGCGCCCTCCACCACCAGGTCGGCCAGGATGCGCGCCGTCTCCGCGCCCGCCGACCGGCGCACCGGGGCGCCGTTCTCGCCCTCCAGGTCGTCCAGCAGCGGCGGCTCCCACAGCGCCACGGTCCGCCCGGCGCGCGGCGACCCGTCCTCCGTCACCGCCGCGCAGGGCACGCCGAGCAGCGCGGACGCCGACGCCGCCGGGTCGGCCACCGTCGCCGACGCCAGCACGAACACCGGGTCCGCGCCGTACCGCTGGGCGACCCGCCGCAGCCGCCGCAGCAGCAGCGCCACGTGCGAGCCGAAAACGCCCCGGTACGTGTGGCACTCGTCGACCACCACGTACGACAGCCGGCGCAGGAACCTGATCCACCGGGCGTGGTTCGGCAGCACGCCCCGGTGCAGCATGTCCGGGTTGCTGAACACCCAGTTGGCGTGCGCGCGCACCCAATCGCGTTCCGCCATCGGCGTGTCGCCGTCGAACGACGCCGCGCGCACCCCCGGCACGCCCAACGCCTCCACCGATCGCAACTGGTCCGCGCCGAGCGCCTTCGTCGGCGACAGGTACAGCGCCGTCGCCTTCGGATCAACTGTCAACGCGCTCAGCACCGGCAATTGGTAGGCGAGGGACTTGCCGGACGCCGTGCCGGTCGCCACGACGACGTGCGCGCCGGACCACGCCAGCGACGCCGCCTCGGCCTGGTGCCGCCACGGTTGCGCCACACCCCGCTCCACCAGCGCGGACACGACCGGCTCCGGCGCCCACGACGGCCACGGCGCGTGCCGCGCGGGCCGGGCCGGCTGGTCTTCGGTGTGCGTCAACGGCGATTCGCCCGCCGGGACTCCGGCGAGGACCCGGTCCAGCAAACGACGTCCCTGGTTCGCCACGGGGCGCAGCTTCGCACACCCGTCCGACACCGCTCCGACATGACGGAGCCTTCCTGCGCGGATAACGGTGTGTGCACGGATCGGGACTCCTCGTTGCCTCCTTGCGCACTATGAATAGACTCCGCCGCTATCGCATCCAATGAGGGGTGCATCACGTTGTGTCGGGGCTGACAGTCGCGTGAGTGACCCGCCTCACAGCAGCGGGGTGGCCCTCGCATTGGGCTTGGAAAACTCACCAGGAGGACGGATGTCCCGGCAATTCCTCGCGGAGGGCCTAGAGCTCTCCGGAGGTGATCGCGGCCTCGTCGCCGCGGTCGCCGTGGTCGCCCTGGCTGCCCTGGCCGTGGGCTATGTGCTGCTCCGGGAGGTACTGGCCGCGGGCCAGGGCACCTCCAAGATGCAGGACATCGCCAAGGCGGTCCAAGAGGGCGCAGCGGCCTACCTCAACCGGCAGTTCCGAACGCTCGGCATCTTCGTCGTCATCGTGTTCGTGCTGCTGTTCATGCTCCCCGCGGAGGACACGGGGGAGCGCATCGGCAGGTCGTTGTTCTTCCTCGTCGGTGCGGGCTTCTCGGCGGTCATCGGCTACCTCGGCATGTGGTTGTCGACGCGCGCGAACGTGCGCGTCGCCGCCGCGGCCAAGGAATCGGGCGGCCGCGAGAAGGCCATGCGGATCGCTTTCCGCACGGGTGGCGTGGTCGGCATGTTCACCGTCGGCCTCGGCCTGTTCGGCGCGGCCCTGGTCGTGCTGGTCTACACCGGCCAGGCCCCGAAGGTGCTGGAGGGCTTCGGGTTCGGCGCCGCGCTGCTCGCCATGTTCATGCGCGTCGGCGGCGGCATCTTCACCAAGGCCGCCGACGTCGGCGCGGACCTGGTCGGCAAGGTCGAGCAGGGCATCCCCGAGGACGACCCCCGCAACGCCGCCACCATCGCGGACAACGTGGGCGACAACGTCGGCGACTGCGCCGGCATGGCCGCGGACCTGTTCGAGTCCTACGCCGTCACCCTCGTGGCGTCGCTGATCCTCGGCACGGCCGCGTTCGGCGCGAAGGGCCTGCTGTTCCCGCTGATCGTCCCGGCGATCGGCGTGCTCACGGCGGTCATCGGCGTCTACATCACCAGCGCCCGGACCGGCGAGAACGGCCTCACCGCCATCAACCGCTCGTTCTACATCTCGGCGGTCATCTCGGCGGTGCTGTGCACGGTGGCCGCGTTCGTCTTCCTGCCGAGCTCGTTCGGCGGGCTCGACGGCGTGTCCGAGGAGATCGCGCGCACGCCCGGCAACCCGGCCCTGATCGCGGCCGTCGCGGTGATCATCGGCATCGTGCTGGCGGGCGTCATCCTGTGGCTGACCGGCTACTTCACCGGCACCGAGCACAAGCCCGTCAAGGAGGTCGGCCGCACGTCGCTCACCGGCGCGGCGACCGTCATCCTGTCCGGCATCTCGGTCGGCTTCGAGTCGGCGGTCTACACCGCGCTGGTCATCGGCGGCGCGGTCTACGGCGCGTTCCTGCTGTCCGGCACGGCGACCGTCGCGCTGTTCGCGGTCGCGCTGGCCGGCTGCGGCCTGCTGACCACGGTCGGCGTCATCGTCGCCATGGACACGTTCGGCCCGGTCTCGGACAACGCCCAGGGCATCGCCGAGATGTCCGGCGACGTCGACGGCGAGGGCGCGCAGATCCTCACCGAGCTGGACGCGGTGGGCAACACCACCAAGGCCATCACCAAGGGCATCGCGATCGCGACGGCCGTGCTGGCCGCGACCGCGCTGTTCGGGTCGTACCGCGACGCCATCAACCAGACGCTGGACAAGCTCAAGGTGAACGTGGACGACATCGCGTCGTTCAGCAACCTGGTGTTCAGCCCGAACGTGCTGGTCGGCGTCATCATCGGCGCGGCCGTCGTGTTCATGTTCTCCGGTCTCGCGGTCAACGCGGTGACCCGCGCGGCGGGCGCGATCGTGTTCGAGGTGCGCCGCCAGTTCCGCGAGAACCCGGGCATCATGGACGGCACGGTCAAGCCGGAGTACGGCAAGGTCGTGGACATCTGCACGAAGGACTCGCTGCGCGAGCTGGCCACGCCCGGCCTGCTCGCCGTGCTGGCCCCGATCGCGGTCGGCTTCGGCCTGGGCGTGGGCCCGCTGGCCGGCTACCTGGCCGGCGCGATCGCCACCGGCACGCTGATGGCGGTGTTCCTGGCCAACTCCGGTGGCGCCTGGGACAACGCGAAGAAGCTCGTCGAGGACGGCAACCACGGCGGCAAGGGCTCCGACGCCCACGCCGCGACCGTCATCGGCGACACGGTCGGCGACCCGTTCAAGGACACCGCCGGTCCGGCCATCAACCCGCTGATCAAGGTGATGAACCTGGTCTCGGTGCTGATCGCGCCGGCCATCGTCGGCTTCTCGGTCGGCGCGGGCGCGTCGGCCGGTGTCCGGTACTCGATCGCGATCGTCGCGGTGGTCATCATCGTGGCGGCCGTGGTCGTGTCCAAGCGGCGCGGCACGGCCATCGCGGACACCCCGGCGGAGGCCACCACCTCCGCGTGAGTCCGGGTTGAGAGGCAGGAGGCGGGGTGCCACGGTCGGGGGCACCCCGCCTTCGCACGTCCAGGCCAAGCCTGCGCGGGATAGGTCGGTGCGGGGACACGGCTGCGGTCGGCACGGCCGTCGTTGGCCCGGCCGGGTGAGGGGCAGGACGGGTGGGGGCGGCCGGACGGGGGCACACTGTGGCTGATGCCGAGCACTGTTGGGAGCACCCCGATGAGACTTCTACCGCTGGTCGCCGCGACCGCCGTGGCCCTCGCGGTCGCCGGGTGCGGTTCCGGGGGCGACCCCGTGCCCACGTCGTCCTCGTCCGGTCCGTCCACCTCCTCGACCGAAGAGGCGGCGGTCGCCTACATGGACAAGGTGTGCACGGCGGCCGCGTCGTTCGCCACCGTGCCGAAGACGCCGCCGCAGCTCGACGCCAACGACCCGGCCAAGCTGAAGGCCGACATGGGCGCGTACATGGGCCAGATGGCCGACGCGTTCACCCAGACCGCGACCCGGCTGCGCGAGGTCGGTCCGTCGCCGGTGGCGGGCGGCGACCAGCAGGTCGAGCAGATGGCGCTGACGTTCACCGGCATCGCCAAGAACTTCGCCGACGCGAAGGTCGCCATCGAGGCGGCGGACGCGAACGACCCGGTCGGCGGGCTGCAGGCCGCCGGGGAGGCCATCACCCGGCTGGATGATTTCGTGACGCCGTTGAAGCAGCTGGAAGCGTCGCCGGAGCTGTCGGCGGCGGCCGAGAAGGCGCCCGCGTGCCAGGATCTGCGGACGTTCAACCCGTCGGCGTCCACGACGCCGCCCGCGGCGCCCACCTCGTAGTGGTCGCCGGGACACCGCCAACCCCGGGGGGCTCAGTGAAGCACCGCGTCGCGCTCGCGGGCGTGTTCACCGCTGTTCTCGTCACGGCCGCGTGCAGCGGCGGCAACTCGTCGTCGACGGCTTCCGGGTCGTCCGCGACGACGACCACGACCACCGCCGCCGCCGCGGCGAACGCCGACGCGGTCGAGTGGACCGGCACGTTCTGCGAGGGCATCGGGCCCACGATCGAGAGCGTCCTGACGCTGCTCACAACCATGTTCGAGGGCGGCGTCAACGACCCGGCCGTGCAGAAGACCGCGCTGCTCGACTACAGCGAGAAGGCGGGCACGGCGATGGCCTCCGCGGGCGAGAAGCTGGACGGGCTCGGCGCGCCGTCGGCGAACGCCCGCGACCTGCACGACGAGCTGGTCAAGTTCTTCACCGACTCCGGCGCGACGCTGTCCGAGCTGAACACCAAGCTGGCGGCGCTCGACCCGGCGGACCCCGAGTTCGCCGGCAAGCTGGAGCGGCTCGGCGGCGACCAGGCCGACCCGTCGAAGCTCCAGGAGCAGGTCAAGAAGCTGCAGGACGACCCGGAGCTGGGCGAGGCGTTCAAGAAGGCGCCGCAGTGCGTGCGGCTGACGGAGACGTTGAAGGGCCTCGGCGGCTGAGCCGTCCCGGCGGCGGCGCGCGACGAAGACCGCTGGGACGGATGAGACCGATGGGGTACGTGGTTCAGCCCTTCGGAGACTGGCCGTGGTCGAACGTGTGTTCTACGCTGCCTGTCCGTGGGGCAACTGTCCTTCTTCTCGGCCGAGGCGAGACAGCCTTGCGTCGGTGACCTGGCGGGGCTGCTGTGCGGCCCCGGCCAGGCGCTGGGCTTCGCCCGAGGCCGGGCGGCGCGGGTGTCGGTGGGCGTCGACACGCGGGCCAGGGCGGCGGCCGTCGCGGCGGCGCTGGCCGAGCGGGGCGTCCAGGCGCGGATCGACCTCGACGAGGCCGGGTCGGTGCGCGTCGCGACGGCGTTCCGGACGGACCTCACCGGGCTGGCCGGGCAGTGGCTCGACGGCGACCGGAAGGTCGTGCCGCCCGACCTGGCCCTCGACGGCGGGGCGCTGCGGCTGTGGGCGCTGGCGTCCGGCCGCTGGGTGGAGTCCGGGTACTTCCTCGGCCTCGACCCCGAGGCGCCCGACACGCACGAAGCGTTGCGAAAAGCATTGGCCACGTCGGGCCTGCCCTCGACACTCTTGACGGAGAAGGCCGGGGGACCGGCTCTGCGCGTCGTCGGCAGGAGACGGCTCGAACGACTCGCGGAGCTGGTCGGACGTGCTCCGACGGGCGTCGCCGAGCGCACTTGGCCGGCCGCGTAGCGCGTCCTCCTGACGGACGATCCGGCACAGTTGTGTCACCCTGTCCCGACCAGGGCTGCCCAGCGGCGACGAAGGACAGTGCACACTGGCGGGTCGGGACACAGTGTTCGAAGAGAGCGGGACGGCGTGGCTGGATCGACACGGGCGAGGAAGACAAACGGGGGATCAGCGAGCGGCAACCGGCGGTTGGTGATCGTCGAGTCGCCCGCGAAGGCGCGGAAGATCGCGTCGTACCTCGGCAGCGACTTCGTCGTGGAGTCATCCAAGGGGCACATCCGCGACCTGCCCCGGGGCGCGGCCGACGTGCCCGCGAAGTACAAGGGCATGCCGTGGGCGCGGCTCGGCGTCGACGTCGACCACGACTTCGAGCCCCTCTACGTCGTCACGCCGGACAAGAAGGCGACCGTCGCCGAGCTGAAAGAGCTGCTCAAGGACGTCGACGAGCTGTACCTCGCGACAGACGGCGACCGCGAGGGCGAAGCCATCGCCTGGCACCTGCTCGACACGCTGAAGCCCAAGGTCCCCGTCCGCCGGATGGTGTTCCACGAGATCACCGAGCCCGCGATCCTCGCCGCCGCCGCGAACCCCCGCGACCTCGACCAGGACCTGGTCGACGCCCAGGAGACCCGCCGCATCCTCGACCGCCTCTACGGCTACGAGGTCAGCCCGGTGCTGTGGAAGAAGGTCATGCCGAAGCTCTCGGCGGGCCGCGTGCAGTCCGTGGCGACCCGGATCGTGGTCGAGCGCGAGCGCGAGCGGATGAAGTTCGTCACCGCCTCGTACTGGGACGTGTCGGCGACCATGGACGCGGGCGCGGACGCCTCGCCCCGCACGTTCGGCGCCCGGCTGGTCGCGGTGGACGGCACCCGCCTCGCGTCGGGCCGCGACTTCGGCTCCGACGGCAGGCTGAAGGCCGGTTCCGACGTCCGCGTGCTGGACGAGGCGCAGGCCAGGGCCATCGCCGAGGGCCTGACCAACGCCTCGATGACGGTGTCCTCGGTCGAGGAGAAGCCGTACACGCGCAAGCCGTACGCGCCGTTCATGACCTCCACGCTCCAGCAGGAGGCGGGCCGCAAGCTGCGCTTCTCCGCGGACCGCACCATGCGCACCGCGCAGAAGCTGTACGAGAACGGCTACATCACCTACATGCGCACCGACAGCACGACGCTGTCGGAGACCGCGATCTTGGCGGCGCGGGCGCAGGCCACCGAGCTGTACGGCTCGCAGTTCGTGGCCAAGGAGCCCCGCCAGTACACGCGCAAGGTCAAGAACGCGCAGGAGGCCCACGAGGCGATCCGCCCCGCCGGCGAGGTGTTCCGCACGCCCGGCCAGGTGGCCCGCGAGCTGGAGTCCGACGAGTTCAAGCTGTATGAGCTGATCTGGCAGCGCACGATCGCGTCCCAGATGGCCGACGCCCGCGGCAACACGACGAGCGTGCGGATCTCCGGCACCACGGCGGGCGGCGAGGACGTCACGTTCGCCGCGTCCGGCCGCACGATCACGTTCGCCGGCTTCCTGAAGGCGTACGTGGAGACGGTCGACGCGGAGGCGGGCGGCGAGTCCGACGACGCCGAGTCGCGCCTCCCGCAGCTGGCCAAGGACCAGTCGGTGCTGGCGGCGGAGCTGTCCGCGGACGGCCACTCGACGTCGCCGCCGCCGCGCTTCACCGAGGCGAGCCTGATCAAGACGATGGAGGAGCTGGGCATCGGCCGGCCCTCCACCTACGCCTCGATCATCAGCACCGTCCAGGACCGCGGCTACGTCTGGAAGAAGGGCTCCGCCCTGGTCCCGTCGTGGGTGGCGTTCGCCGTGGTCGGGCTGCTGGAGCAGCACTTCGGCCGGCTCGTCGACTACGACTTCACGGCCGCGCTGGAGGACGAGCTGGACGGCATCGCCGCCGGCCGCCAGGAGCGCACGACGTGGCTGTCCGGCTTCTACTTCGGCGGCAACGTCGGCCCGGAGTCCTCGGTCGGCCGGTCGGGCGGGCTGAAGAAGCTGGTCGGGTCGAGCGTCGAGGCGATCGACGCCCGCGAGGTCAACTCGATCCCGCTGTTCCCCGACGTCGAGGGCCGCACGGTCTACGTCCGGGTCGGCCGGTACGGGCCGTACCTGGAGCGCGAGGTCGAGGGGCCGGACGGCGAGGCCTCCGCGCAGCGGGCGAACCTGCCGGACGACCTGCCGCCGGACGAGCTGAACCGCGACATCGCCGAGAAGCTGTTCTCGACGCCGCAGGAGGGCCGTTCGCTCGGCACCGACCCGGTCACCGGGCACGAGATCGTGGCCAAGGAGGGCCGCTTCGGGCCGTACGTGACCGAAGTCCTGCCCGAAACGCCGGAGGGCGCCAAGAAGGCGCCGAAGCCGCGCACCGGCTCGCTGTTCAAGTCGATGGCGCTGGACACGGTGACGCTGGACGACGCGCTGAAGCTGCTCTCGCTGCCGCGCGTGGTCGGCAAGGACCCGGAGACCGGCGCGGAGATCACCGCGCAGAACGGCCGCTACGGGCCGTACCTGAAGAAGGGCACCGACTCGCGGTCGCTGACCAGCGAGGACCAGCTGTTCACGGTCACGCTCGACGAGGCGTTGAAGATCTACGCCGAGCCGAAGAAGCGGGGCCGCGCCGCCGCCGCGCCGCCGTTGAAGGAACTGGGCGCGGACCCGGTGTCGGGCAAGCCGATGGTGGTCAAGGAGGGCCGGTTCGGCCCGTACGTGACCGACGGCGAGACCAACGCGTCGCTGCGCAAGTCCGACAGCGTCGAGGGCCTGTCCGACGAGCGGGCGGCGGAGCTGCTGGCCGAGAAGCGGGCCAAGGGGCCGACCACGAAGAAGAAGGCCCCGGCGGCCCGCAAGGCGCCGGCGCGGAAGAAGGCTCCGGCGAAGACCAAGAGCTGAGGGAGGCGTGGCGGTGGACGGTTCAGACGCCGGTCCGTCCGGTCGTGACGGGACGCAGGAGCCCCCGCCGCCACGCCTGTACCCGGACCCGCTCGCGGGGCTGGTGACGGGCGAGCTGCCCTACCGGCGGGAACCGGTGATCCCGGTCGCGCCGCCGCCCGCGCCGCCCGTTCCGCCGGCCGTCCCGGTGGTGGCCGAGCCGGTTCGGGGCACGCGGTCCCGGCGGACCGCCCCGCGGCCCGCGCAGGTCACCGGCCGGCCCGCGGCCCACGCCCCGCACGCGCCACTGGCCCGTCGCCAGGCGCCGGCGCCCGGCTCGCAGCCGCCGAACCCGTTCGTGCCGACGCCGCAGCAGGCCGCGCCGGAGAAGAAGGGCAAGGGCGGGCTGGTCGGGTGCGTCGTCGCGTTGGCCGTGCTGGGCGGGCTGCTCTTCAACGTGGTGCGTGAGATCATCGAAGCCGTGGCCGACCTGCTGCGATGATCTCGCTTAGGCCACCCGAACGGCGGATGTGGTCATGCCGGTGAATCGGTCCGGCTACCCTTACGGCCTGCACATCGGCGGGGGTGAGCACCATCCAAGACGGCGGCACAGGGGCCTCGACCAGCCACCGGATTCGCAGCGTGTTGGCGATCCGGCCGTTCCGCAGGCTCTGGGGTGTCACCTATCTGTGCAGTGTCGGTGACTGGCTGTCACTCCTCGCGTTGACGGGTCTGGTCAGCCAGATGACCGAGAGCTACCAGTGGCAGAGCTTCTCGCTCAGCCTGGTCGTGCTCACGCAACTCCTGCCCGGCATCCTGTTCGCGCCGCTCGGCGGCGTGCTGGCCGACCGGTTCGACCGCCGCAAGGTCATGGTCGTCTGCGACGTGCTGCGCGGCGGCCTGTTCATCTCGATCGCCCTGGTCGGCACCACGTGGTGGCTGTTCGTGGCGAACTTCCTGGTCGGCTGCTGCGCGATGCTGTGGATCCCGGCCAAGGACTCCGCGGTGCCGAACCTGCTGCGCCGGCCCGACCAGGTGGAGACGGCCAACCAGCTCGGCCTGGTGATGACCTACGGCATCTCGGTCATCTCCGGCGCGGGCCTGTACTCGATCATCTCCGGCATCCCCGGCTACCTGCACGTCCAGAGCTCGGACCTCGAATTCCGGATCGCCACCATCGCGGTCGTGGTCAACGGGGCGCTGTACCTGACCGCGGCCATCCTGGTCGCCACCCGCATCCCGGAGCTGTCCGGCCGCGCCACCGCCGTCAACCGGCGGCGCGAGGACGGCGAGAAGCTCGGCTTCTTCGCCATGCTGCGCGACGGCATGCGGTACGCGGGCCGCACCCCGCTGGTCCGCGGCCTGGTCATCGGCATGATCGGCGCGTTCGCCGCGGCGGGCGCGGTCATCGGCACGGCCCCGCTGTACGCGGACTCGCTGCTGGGCGGCGCGTCGACGTTCGGCCTGCTGTTCGTCGCCGTGTTCACGGGTCTGGCGGTCGGCATGGCGACCGCGCCGCGGATGGCCCGGCGGCTGCCCTACGACCGGCTGTTCGGCGTGACGATCGTGGTCGCCGGCCTGAGCCTGGTGGTGGTGGCGTTCGCGCCGCACCTGTGGGTCGCCTTGATCGCGGTCGGGTTCGTCGGCGCGTCGGCGGGCATGGCGTTCCTGACCGGCCTCACCATCGTCGGCGCGCAGGTCGAGGACGCGATGCGCGGCCGGACCGTGGCGCTGCTGCAGTCCTTGCTCAAGATCGTCCTGTTCGCCGCGTCGGCCGCCGCGCCGCTGCTGGTGTCGGTGGTGCAGAAGCGCACGATCACCGTCTTCAACCACCCGATGCAGGTGGACGGCACCCGTCCGGTGCTGTTCGGCGCGGCCCTGATCGCCGTGCTGCTCGGGCTCATCGCCTACCGCCAGATGGACAACCGGCGCACCGAGCCGCTGTTCTCGGACCTGCTCGCGGCGCTGCGCGGACGGGCGCGGCGCACCGGCGGCATCCTCATCGCGGTCGAGGGCGACACCCGGCAGGACACGTCCGTGCAGGCCAGGCGGCTGGCCGAGGCGTTGCGCGCGACCGGCCGCGAGGTCGTGCTGGCGTCCGACCCGGACCTCGACGAGCAACGGCTCCGCAACCTGCTGTCCACGGCCGACCTGGCCGGCGTGCGGGCGCACGCCCTGGTGGCCGCGGCGGTGCGGGCGGACGTGGTGGAGCGCGAGGTGCGGCCGGGGCTGGAGCGCGGCGCGCTGGTCGTCATGGAGCGGTACGTCGACAGCCCGCTGGCGCACTTCAGCGCGGCGGGCAGCGTCGAGCCGCGCGAGGTGGAGGGCCTGGTCGACTGGGCCACCGGCCGGCTGCGCCCCGACGTGACGGTGCTGCTGGACCGATCGCCGTCCGAGGTCCGCGCGTCCGGCGGCACGCTCGACACCGTCGAGCACCACTGGCGGGTGCAGAAGCTCCTCACGGACATGGCGTCGGCCGACCCGGAGCGGTACATCGTGGTCGACGCCGACGGCACCGAGGACGAGGTCGCCGAACGGGTGTCCGCCGTGGTGTTGCCGCTGGTGGCACGGGGTGCGCACCCCGCGCCGAAGCCGGTGGCGGAGTCGTCCTGACGGATCGGTACGGTCGCGTCGTGAACCGTGGTGTGTGGGGCGAGGTCGTCGGCCAGCCCGAGGCGGTCGCGGTGTTGTCGGCGGCGGCCGAGGCTGCCGCGTCGATCGTGGCCGGTGGGTCGCCCGCGCCGGGCGCGATGACCCACGCCTGGCTGTTCACCGGGCCGCCCGGCTCGGGGCGTTCCGGGGCGGCGCGGGCGTTCGCCGCCGCGTTGCAGTGCCTCGCCACCGACGACCGGCCCGGCTGCGGCTCGTGCCCCGGCTGCCACACGGCGCTGGCGGGCACCCACGCCGACGTCCGGGTCGTCTCGCCCGAGGGCCTGTCGATCTCGGTCGGCGAGATGCGGGCGCTGGTGCAGGTGTCGGCCCGCAGGCCCACGTCCGGGCGGTGGCAGGTCGTCATCATCACCGATGCCGACCGGCTCACCGAGGGCGCGGCGAACGCGCTGCTCAAGGCCGTGGAGGAGCCGCCGGACCGGACCGTGTTCCTGCTCTGCGCGCCGTCCGACCACCCCGAGGACGTGTCGGTGACCATCCGGTCGCGCTGCCGGATCGTGTCGCTCGGCACGCCCCGCGCCCCGGCCATCGCGTCCGCGCTGGAGGACGAGGGCATCGCGCCCGAGGTGGCGTCGTGGGCGGCGTCCGTGTGCGGCGGGCACGTCGGGCGGGCGCGGCGACTGGCGACCGACGAGCAGGTGCGCGCGCGACGCGAGGCCGTGCTGCGCATCCCGCTGGCGCTGCGGCGCCCGGCGGACATCTTCACCTGCGCCGACCAGCTCGTGTCGGCCGCCGAAGGCGACGCGCAGACCGCGAACGAGGGCCGTGACCAGGCCGAGCGCGAGGCGTTGGAGACCGCGATGGGCGGCGGCGGCACGGGCAAGGGGACGGCCGCCGCGTCCCGGGGGGCCAAGGGCGCGTTGAAGGACCTGGAGAAGCGGCAGAAGTCGCGCGCCACCCGGACCCAGCGCGACTCGCTGGACCAGGCGTTGGTCGACCTGGCCGCGTTCTACCGGGACGTGCTGGTGACGGCGTCCGGGGCGG
Source organism: Saccharothrix hoggarensis (assembly GCF_052936025.1). The sequence continues at coordinate 336,379 of NZ_CP193624.1, forward strand.
ACGCGGTGCTGAACCACCCGGACCGGGCCGAGGACGCCCGCACCGCCGCGGCGGCGTGGACGCCCGAGTCGACGTTGCGCCGGCTGGAGGCCGTGCTGAACTGCCGGACCGCGCTGGAGCTGAACGTGAAGCCCCGGATCGCCGTCGAGGCCATGCTCACCACGCTCCAGCGCGGCTAGCGGTCACTCGTCCTTCGGGGGGTCTCCGGCTCGGCGCTCTTCGGCTCGGGGGTCTCGGGCTCGGCGCTCTTCGGCTCGGTGGTCTTCGGCCCGGGGCTCTTCGGCTCCGGGGTGTTCGGCCCGGCCGGCACCCGGCGGCGGCCGGGCAGGGCGGCGACCATCACGACACCGGCCAGCAGCAGCGCGGCGCCGGTCCAGAAGATCGGCACGGTCCGGTAGGCCGCGTTCGTGTAGGCCAGCGGCTGGTCCTTCCGCGGCGGCGCGGCCTGGCCGCCACCACCGGGCTGGGCCGGCGCCGGAGCGCAGACGACGCCGCCGTTCGGGGCGGCCGCGCGCACGATCTGCTCACCCAGGGACACCTGTGCCAGCGCCGACGGCAGGTTCGGCAGACCGAGGGCATCGGTCGGCAGCAGTTGGAGGTCGAGCAGGCGCGCGGTCGCCCCGAGCATGAACCCCTTGATCGCGGGGCCGTCCTGCTGGAGCGGGCCGTCGATCACCATGTCCTTCTGGTTGAGCTGGGCGACCTGCAGGCGCAGCACCCCGATGTCGAGCTTCGGCAGGCCCTGGGCCAGGTCGCCGACGAGCGGCACGTCCTGCCCCGGCACGACGCCGATCGGCACGTCGAGCTTGGGGTTGGCCGCGTCGAGCGTGCCCAGCACCCGGTCGCCCTGGCTGACCCGCAGCACCGGCGCGGAGTAGGTGATCCCGGACGTCGCCTTGTCGCCCGTGGACAGCGCCACCAGCGTCGGCCGGCTGACCACGTCCACGCGGATCTCCGCCGCGGTGCCCGCGAGGAGCCGGATGCTCGCCGCCTGCAGCGTGGACGTCGACTTGACGGCCTTGTTGGCGCTGCCGGGGAGGTCGACGAGTTCGACCGTCGAGTGGGCGGTCATCGTCTCCGGCAGGCTGAGCAGCGAGCCGTTCGCGCCGGTGTCGGGCGTGCCGGAGAGCAGGCCGCCGAGTTGGCTGAGCGGGCCGCTGAGCTGCTTCACGTTGTCGATCAACGCCTGCTTGGCGGCGGCGTCCAGCTTCGGGGTGTCCTGGGTGAGCATGCCGGTGAGGTCGGTCGAGCCCGGCAGGGTCGGGATGGCGTTGAGGACGCTGAGGCTCGCCACGGACGTCTTCGCGTCCGCGAGCGGGCGCACGCACGGGCCCAGCTCGTCGTCCCAGCGGGCGTGCGCGCTGCCGTTGAGGAGGCCGACCCTGAGCAGGGCGTCGAGCGGCGTGGCCGGCGGGTTGAGGCCGCCGGTGACCGGCGCCCCGTTGTCCGGCGAGGCCGTCTGCACGAGCGTGCCCGGCGTCTGCGGCGCCCGTCCCCGCACCGCGAAGCCCAGGGGCGACGCCTGCGCGACCGCCCGTTCGTAGGACAGGAACGCCTCGGTGTTCGCCTGGGCGGACGCGAGCCCGACCCCCACCTCCGCCGCCGACTGCTTGGGCAGCTGCTCGCCGAAGCCGGGCAGGACCGTGTTGGTCGGCGTCGAGTCCGGCGCGAGCCTGACCACCGCGAGCCCCGTCCCGGCGTCCCCGATCGCGTGAGCCCGGATGGGCGGACCGGCCGACACCGGGGGCTGGCTCGGGTCACGCGGCCCCGGCACCGGGGTCGTCACCGGCTGGGCGAACGCGGGAGAGGCGCAGAGCGCGACCAGCACGGCGGCGGCGGGCAGTGCCATCAGGCGCATGTGGTCGAACCTCCACGACAGCGGCGTCATCGCGCGTCACCGCGTGAGCGGCGTCACCCCTGGTCTAACGACCGGACCCCCTCTCGGTGACGCCTGCGACGTCCGCTATAGTTGTCGCGTCTCGCCGCCTTAGCTCAGTCGGCCAGAGCGGTTCACTCGTAATGAACAGGTCGTCGGTTCGATTCCGACAGGCGGCTCAGGTGAGATTCAGGCCCGGCGCGTCCTGCGCCGGGCCTGATCTGTCTCTCCGTCAACGCATATGCACCCAGCGTGGTGCACCGTTGCTCCATCCGAGTGACCTTCGTGACATCTCCGTCAGCTGTGGGCGACGGTGTCGTTGCCCCCGTGGAGGTGATGGCGATGGTCGCGACGATCGTGCTGACGGTGCTGGCGTTGCCGCTCGTCGTGCTCGCGGCACGCGTGGGACGTCGGCGGTGGGTTCGGCGGACCGCCGCACGGGTCCGCGCCGAGCTGTTCCACCACTGGGTGGGCGAGCCGAGCGGCCGTTACCTCATCCGGTCCTGACGACCGGCGCGGCGATGCGGGTGATCACGTCGCCGTAGCGGCGGGCCACCTCGACGCGGACGGTCTCGGGCGTGCCGACGACGGCGAACGCGTGCAGCACCTCGTCGGTGACGGCGGCGGCCATGTCGTCCCACAGCTGCCGCCTGGACAGGCGGTGCAGCTCGTCGTGCAGCTCGCCCCAGCCGTGCAGGTCGAGGACCTTGCGGTAGGCGGGCGTCGAGCCGTAGAACGCGACCTGCCGCCTGACCTCGGCGATGCCCTCCTCGTCGCACGCCACCAGCGACGGCCCGCTGATCTCCATGCCCGCCAGGGGTTTGCCCGCCTTGGCCCGGCCGCGCGCCAACGCGGGCAGCGTCACCTCGCGCAGGTAGCGCTCGGTGGTGAAGTTGTGGCACAGGAAGCCGTCCGCCACCTCGCCCGCGACCTCGGTCATCAGCTCGCCGACGCCCGCGAGCCACACCTTGGGCTGGCCGTGCGGGTTGGGGCCGGGGTCGAAGAACGGCGTCATCAGCGTGTGCGTGTAGAACTCGCCGCGGAAGCGGAGGCGGTCGCCGGTCTCCCAGCTGTGCCAGATGGCGCGCAGCGCCAGCACGAACTCGCGCATCCGCACGGCGGGCCGTGACCACGGCATGCCGAACCGCTTGGTGACGTGCGGCTCGACCTGGGATCCGAGGCCGAGGTTGAACCGGCCGCCGGAGAGCAGCTGGAGGTCGTTGGCCTGCACGGCGGTGCTCATCGGGTTGCGGGCGAACGCCACCGCGATCGCCGTGCCCAGTTCGACCCGGTCCACCTGCCCGGCCACCCGGGCGAGCGCGAGGAACGGGTCGTGCCGCGTCTCCGCCACCCAGAACCCGTCGCAGCCCGCGGCTTCGGCGGCACGGGCGGCGTCGAGCACGGTCAGCGGGTCGTGCGCGATCTCCAGCCGGTCGACCTTCATGGGCACGTTCTACTACCCGGCCGACCGCCGCCCACCACCCGCCGCCACCGCCCGGCGAGCGCCACGCGGTTATTCGACTTGAGTCTGCCGTTACGTCAATTCCTAGCTTCGACGCATGCCACCCGCGAGGAAGACCCACGAAGTCACGCTGAACCTCGACGCCGGCGCCGCGTCGATGATGGACCTGGGCAAGATGCTCGGCCAGACCGGCGTCAACCTGGTCGGCGTCAAGCGCGCCTACGACGAGGCCACGGCCGGTCAGCGCGGAGACGTCGTCCCGGTCGTCGTGACGGTCCGGGACGACAAGTCGTTCGAGCTGCGCCTGAAGACGCCGCCGACCGCGTTCCTGATCCGCAAGGCGTTGGGCGGGAAGGGTTCCGCCCAACCCGGTCACGCGTCGGCGGGCACGCTCGGCGAGGCGCAGTTGCGCGCCATCGCCGAGCGGAAGCTGCCGGACCTGAACACGACGGACGTCGCGGCGGCCATGCGGATCGTGGCCGGCACCGCCCGTTCCATGGGGGTCCGGGTGGAGGGCTGAGCGGTCAGCGGTGGGGGCGGAGGGTCCAGACGACGGTCATCTCCCCGGTCGTCACGCCCTCCGCGTTGGTGATGGTCACGCCGACCGGGAACTCCGGTCGGGTGCCCGCCTCCAGCTCGGCCACGACGTCCGCCGCGGGCCGCCCCAGCACGGCCTCGGCGCGCAGCGGGCCCAGCGCCAGCTTCTTGTAGGTGATCTCCGACCGCGCCACCAGCGGCGTCGCCTTGGCCATGTGCGCGGCGAACGCGGCCATCACGACGGCGCCCGACGCGGTCTCCGCGACGCCGAACATCATCGCCGCGTGCGGCCCGCCGACGTGGTTGCGCAGTTCCTCGCGGTCGGGCAGCTCGGCGACCACCCGGTCGCCCGTGACCTCGGTGAACTCGATGCCCACGGTTTTGACCCACGGCACCGCCTGCTTCATGGCGTCCGCGACGAACGAGTAGTCAGCGCTCATGCCCGCCGATGCTACCGGCCAGTAACGATGAGACCGGTGTCACCGGGTATTTCGTTTGCCAAGACTCTCCTCCGGAGTCATGCTTGTACTCAGCAACTAGTTGGTTGATGCAAGCAAACGGAGTGTGCGATGGCGACCCCGGTCAGTGACGGAGTGCGGGCCGACCAGCTCGCGATGGCCGACCGGCTCGGCATGGCGCTGGTGCGCATGAACAAGATGCACGCCTGCGTCGCCTCGCACATGAGCAAGTCCGGCCTGGACAAGGCGTCCTTCGTGCTCCTGGCCAACCTCAACCAGCTGGGTCCGTCGCGGTCGAGCGCGCTGGCCGAGGCGGTGTTCTCGGACCCGTCGACGGTCAGCCGCCAGGTGGCGACGCTGGTGAAGGACGGCCTGGTGGAGCGCCGGGCCGACCCGGAGGACGGGCGCGCGAGCGTGCTCGCGGTGACCGAGGCGGGCGCGCGCCTGCTGCAGGAGCGCCGCGAGCAGCGCAACGTCGCGCTGGCCAGGCTCTTCACGGACTGGTCCACCGAGGAGTGGACGCGGTTCATCGAGTACTTCGAGCGCTTCGTGGGGGACTACGAGAAGGCGCTACCGGATTTCATCGCTGAGAGCGGACTGGGGCCGCGCTCAGAAGGGGAGAAGTGATGTCGGAAACGACAACCCGAGCCGACGCGCCGCCACCCGGCGCCGCCCTGCTCACCCACCGGCAGATCCTGACGATCCTGTCGGGCCTGCTGCTCGGGCTGTTCCTGGCCGCGCTCGACCAGATGATCGTGGCGACCGCCATGAAGACCATCGCGGACGAGCTGCACGGCCAGACCCTGCAGGCGTGGGCCACCACCGCGTACCTGATCACGGCCACGGTCTCCACGCCGCTGTACGGCAAGCTGTCCGACATCTACGGCCGCAAGCCGATGTACCTGACCGCGATCTCGCTGTTCCTGGCGGGCTCGCTGCTGTGCGGCATCGCGAACTCGATGTACGAGCTGGCCGCGTTCCGCGCGGTGCAGGGCCTCGGCGCGGGTGGCCTGATGTCGCTGGCGATGGCGATCCTGGCGGACATCACGTCGCCGCGCGAGCGCAGCCGCTACACCGGCTACTTCATGGCCGTGTTCGGCATCTCCAGCGTCGCGGGCCCGGTCGTCGGCGGCCTGTTCGCCGGCATGGAGTCCTTCCTGGGCACGGCCGGCTGGCGCTGGGTGTTCCTGATCAACGTGCCGGTCGCGCTGATCGCGCTGGTCGTCGTGGCCAAGGTGCTGAACATCCCGCACCAGCGGGTGAACCACCGGATCGACTTCGTCGGCGCGGGCCTGCTCACCGTCGGCCTGGTGCCGCTGCTGATCGTGGCCGAGCAGGGCCGCGAGTGGGGTTGGGCGTCGGGCACGGCGATCGCGATGTACGTCGTCGGCGTGACCGGCCTGGTCGCGTTCGTGTTCGCCGAGAAGCGCATGGGTGACGAGGCGCTGCTGCCGCTGCGGCTGTTCAAGCGGCAGACGTTCTCGCTCGGCAACCTGATCAACTTCATCCTGGGCGTCGGGATGTTCGGCGGCATGGTCTCGCTGCCGCTGTACCTGCAGATCGTCAAGGGCTACTCGGCCACCCAGTCCGGCCTGATGATGCTCCCGCTGACGCTCGGCATCATGCTGGCGGCGGGCACCAGCGGCAACATCACCGCGAAGACCGGCCGCTACAAGGTGTTCCCCGTCGTCGGGTTCGGCCTGATGACGCTGTCGCTGTTCCTGTTCAGCACGGTCGGCACGGACACGCCGCTCTACCAGCCGCTGGTGCTCATGTTCGTCATGGGCGCGGGCCTCGGCCTGTGCATGCAGACGCTGCTGGTGGCCATCCAGAACGACGCCGAGCCGCGGGACATGGGCGTGGCGACCTCGTCGGCCACGTTCTTCCGCCAGATCGGCGGCACGGTCGGCACCGCGGTGTTCCTGTCGATCCTGTTCAGCACGGTCGGCGACAAGATCGGCAACGCGCTGCGCACGGCGCTCGGCACGCCCGACTTCCAGGCGGCGCTGGCGCGGCCGGAGAACCGCGAGTTCGCGGTCGGCCTGCAGAGCGGGACCGGCTTCGACCTGGACAACACCGAGTTCTTGACCACGCTCGACCCGGTGCTCGCCCGGCCGTTCCTCGACGGCTTCTCCGGCTCGATCGACCTGGTGTTCCTGGTCGGCGGCGTGGTGACGCTGATCGGCTTCGCGATCATCTGGTTCCTGCGCGAGGTGCCGCTGTCCAGCCGCTCGGGGCTGGAGCGGGTGCAGGACCAGAACGACGAGGACGCCGCCCGGCCCGCGCCGGCCGCGATGCACTGACCCCGCAGACACCGGTAGCGCCGAAGAGGCCCGCACCCCTGATCCGTCCGGGGTGCGGGCCTCTTCGGTGTTCGAGCGCGTGGGGCTCTAGTGCTCCTCGCCGCGCGCCACGGCGTCCTTCAGGCGCTGGTACGAGCGGACGATCTCGGCCTCCGCCTCGGTCCGGCCGACCCACGTCGCGCCCTCGACGCTCTTGCCGGGCTCCAGGTCCTTGTAGACCTCGAAGAAGTGCTGGATCTCCAGCCGGTAGAACTCGCTGAGGTGGTGGATGTCGCGCAGGTGCTCCGACCTCGGGTCCTCGGCCGGCACGCAGAGCAGCTTGTCGTCGCCGCCCTTCTCGTCGGTCATCCGGAACATGCCGATCGCGCGTGACTTGATCAAGCAGCCGGGGAACGTCGGCTCCTGGACGATCACGAGTGCGTCGAGCGGGTCACCGTCCTCACCGAGTGTGTTGTCCACGAACCCGTAATCCGCCGGGTACTGAGTGGCCGTGAACAGGGTCCGGTCCAGCCGGATGCGCCCCGTCTTGTGGTCCATCTCGTACTTGTTGCGGACCCCCTTGGGGATCTCGATGGTGACGTCGAACTCCACTGCGCGGTCCTCGCTCGTCTTCGCCGTTCGTTACGCCACTAGTGTGGACTACGACGTCTCGTCAACCCCTTGCCGAGGGTGTGACGTTGCCCGTACTCGACCGCGGAGGACTGCGTGCCCGACGAGCCGACGTGGCCGACCGTCGACGACGACGAGCCGGACCACGAGCCGCCGACGGTGCAGGTCAGGCAGCCTGACCCGCCCACCATGCGCATCCAGGCGCCGGTGCGGGCCCAGCCGGTGCGGGTGCCGCCGAGGCCGGCCGCGCCGCCTCCGCCGCCCCGCCAGGCCCCGCCGACCGAGATCAAGTCGGAACCTGAACCGGTTCCTGAACCGATCACGGAACGTGAAGACCCGCCCGTGCGGACGGGCCGCCGCAAGCGCCCGTTCGTGCTCGGCGGCGCGGCGGTGCTCGTGGTCGCCCTCGCCGGCACGGCGGTGGCGGGCACCCAGGCCGGCTGGTTCGACACGACCCCCGCGCCCACGACGGCCGCACCGCTGCCGCCCGCGCCCGTGACGCTCGCGCTGAAGGGCGTCGGCCCGGCCGCCACCCCGCACACCGCCGCGGGCGTGCGGGCCGCGCTGAGCGGACCGGCGGCGAACGACGTGCTCGACCCCGTGGCCGGCTCGGTGGTCGACCCGGCGACCGGCACGGCGCTGTGGAGCCAGGGCGAGACGACGGCGCAGACCCCGGCGTCCACGATCAAGGTCCTCACCGCGGCGGCGGCCCTGCTCGCGCTCGACCACACGTCCCAGCTGTCGACCAAGGTCGTGCGGGGCGCGCAGCCGGGCACGGTCGTGCTGGTCGGCGGCGGCGACCCGACCCTGTCATCCCTGCCCGCGGGACAGCCCACGGTCTACCCCGGCGCGGCGACCATCGACGACCTCGCCGCGCAGGTGCGGGCCGCCGGGCCCGTCACCCAGGTCCACTACGACGTCTCGCGGTACGTGCCCTCCGGGATGGCGCCCGGCTGGGACCCCGCCGACGTGGCGAACGGGTACGTCGCGCCGATCGAGCCGGTGATGCTGGACGGCGGGCGCGCCGACCCCACCAAGTACGACACGCCGCGCTCCGCCACGGCCGCCGCCACCGCCGCGCAGGCGTTGGCGCAGCGGCTCGGCGTGCCCGCGGTCGCGCCCGGCACGGCGGCGCCGGGCGCGAAGGTGCTCGGCGAGGTGAAGTCCGCGCCGGTGGACCAGCTGGTCGAGAACATGCTGCAGATCTCGGACAACGTGCTGGCCGAGACGATCGCCCGCGAGGTGGCCCTGGCCCGCGGCCTGCCGCCGTCGTTCGAGGGTGGCGCCAAGGCGGTGCGGGACGTGCTGACCGAGGCCGGGTTCGACCTGTCGACGTCCACGATCGTGGACGGCAGCGGGCTGTCCCCGAACGACAAGGTGCCCGCGAAGCTGCTCACGGACGTCCTCGCGGCGGCGGCCAGGCCGGACGCGTCCGACCCCCGCACGGTGAAGCTGCGGCCGTTGACGACCGGGCTGCCGGTGGCGGGCGGCAGCGGCACGCTGGCCGGCCGGTACGCGGAGTGGGGCGCCGAGGGACGGGGCTGGGTGCGGGCCAAGACCGGCACGCTGACCAGCGTGAACACCCTCGCGGGCGTGGTCGTGGACACGAACGGGCGACTGCTGGTGTTCGCGTTCATGTCGCTGAGCCCCGACGACGCCAAGGTGGTGCGCGGCGGCCTCGACCAGATGGCCGCCGCCCTGCGCACGTGCGGTTGCTGACAGGTCGGGTGTGTTGTTCGGGCGGTCCGCGCAGGTAGCGTCGACAGGGTGAACCCGGCGACGCAGGACCGCAGTGCCCCGGTCGATTGGGCCCTGGCCGTCACCACGGCGACCAGGCTCGTCCGCCCGGGACCGATCGTGCCCAGGGCCGAGGCGGACATCGCCGTGCACCGCCTGCGCGAGCTGGCGGTGGACGCCGAGGTCCACGTCCGGGAGCTGACCGGCCTCGGGCACGGGCTGCCGCTCAAGCAGGGCGAGGTGGTCGACCGGCCCGCGTGGGTGCGCGCCGCCGTCCAGGGCCTCGCCGCGCTGACCGAACCGGCCCTGCCGAAGCAGTCCGGCGCGTTCGGCGGCGTCCTCGCGGGCACGGCGGGCGTGCAGGCGGGCGTGGTCATCGCGTTCCTGAGCGGCCGGGTGCTCGGCCAGTACGACCCGTTCTCCGCCGGCGGCAGGCTGCTGCTCGTCGCGCCGAACATCGTCGGCGCCCAGCGCGCCCTCGACGTGTCCGGCGAGGACTTCAGCATGTGGGTCTGCCTGCACGAGGGCACCCATCGGCTCCAGTTCACCGCCGTGCCGTGGCTCGCCGACCACTTCGCGGGCCTGGTCGCCGCCCTGCTCGGCAGCATGGACGAGGGTTCCGCGCCACGCCTGCGCGACCTGCCGAAACGGCTCCGCGAGGCCGGTGGCCTGATCGAGCTCCTGCAGAGCCCCTGCCAGCGCGAGGTGCTTGATCGGCTCATCGCCTTGTCGACCTTGCTGGAGGGCCACGCCGACCACGTGATGGACGCCGTCGGCCCGGACGTCGTGCCGTCCGTCCGCACGATCCGCGAGCGCTTCACCGCACGTCGGCAGGGCGGCGGCGTGCTGGACCGCCTGCTGCGGTCCCTGCTCGGCGTGGAGGCGAAGGTCCGCCAGTACGCGGAGGGCGCGGCGTTCACCGGGCACGTGGTCGACGCGGTCGGCATGGAGCGGTTCAACACCGTCTGGACCAGCCCCGACACGCTCCCCACGCGCGCCGAGATCGCCGACCCGGCCGGTTGGCTGCGTCGCGTCAACCCGTGAACGGTCCGCTCGCCGAGGTCCGCACGGCGGTCAAGCGCTTCCTGCGCGAGCACCGCCCGGAGCGGGTCGCCGTCGCGGTGAGCGGCGGCGCGGACTCGCTGGCCCTGGCCGCCGTCACGGCCGGGCTCACCGAGGCGACGGCCGTCGTCGTCGACCACGGCCTCCAACCCGGTTCCGCCGACGTCGCCGAACGGGCCGCGCGCGTGTGCCGTGACCTGGGCCTTCCCGCCGAGGTGCGCCGGGTCGAGGTCACCGGCCCCGGCGGACCCGAGGCGGCGGCGCGACGCGCCCGGTACGCGGCGCTGCGGCCGGAACGCGGGCTCGTCCTGCTCGGCCACACCCGCGACGACCAGGCCGAGACCGTCCTCCTGGGCCTCGGCCGCGGCTCCGGCCCGCGCAGCATCGCCGGGATGCGCGCGCACGACCCGCCGTGGGGCCGCCCGCTGCTGCGCGTGCCGCGCGCCGTGACCGCGGCCGCGTGCGACGAGCTGGGCCTGACGCCGTGGAGCGACCCGCACAACGACGACCCGAGGTTCACCAGGGTCCGCCTGCGCAAGGAGGTGCTGCCGCTGCTGGAGGACGTGCTCCAGGGCGGTGTCGCCGACGCCCTCGCCCGCACCGCCGCGCACCTGCGCGAGGACAACGACGCCCTGGACGAGCTGGCCGCGGCGTTCGACGGAGACTGCCGCTCGGTCGACGAACTCGGCCGCCTGCCCACCGCGCTGCGCCGCCGCGTGCTGCGTCGGTGGCTGCTGCGCGAGCACGTGCCCGAGTTGTCCGACTCGCACCTCCGACGGGTGGACGCCCTGGTGAGTGACTGGCGAGGTCAAGGCGGGGTGTGGTTGCCCGGCGGCTTTGTGGCACGGCGCGCGCATGGCAGGCTGCAAGTGGAACCAGTGCAGTCATGACAAAAGGGGAACCGTCCGTGTACGACGGCGACATCAGTTCCGTGCTCATCACCGAGCAGGAGATCAGCGACAAGGTCACCGAGCTGGCCAACAAGGTCGCGGCTGACTACCCGGCCGACGGCGGGAACGACCTGGTGCTGATCACCGTGCTCAAGGGCGCGGTGATGTTCATGACCGACCTGGCCAGGGCGTTGCCGGTGCCGGTCCAGTTGGAGTTCATGGCGGTCAGCTCCTACGGCTCGTCCACGTCGTCCTCCGGCGTGGTGCGCATCCTGAAGGACCTGGACCGCGACATCGCGGACCGCGACGTGGTCATCGTCGAGGACATCATCGACTCGGGCCTCACGCTGTCGTGGCTGCTCAAGAACCTCGCGTCGCGCAAGCCGCGCTCGCTGGAGGTGTGCACGCTGCTGCGCAAGCCGGACGCGGTGAAGGTCGAGGTGCCGGTGAAGTACGTCGGGTTCGAGATCCCGAACGAGTTCGTGGTCGGCTACGGCCTGGACTACGCCGAGCGCTACCGCGACCTGCCCTACATCGGCACGCTCGACCCGAAGGTCTACTCAGCGTAGAACGACCGACGCGGCCTCGCGGGCGGCGCGATGGCTCAACCCGCCGAACGGCTCTCAGCAGGACCACCCCGCGAGGCCGCGTCGGCCTGTCGCGTCGCCTTTCCCGCCGATCACGCTCTTCGATCGGCGGGAAACGCGACGCGACAGGCCGACTTCCAGGCGGCCGAGCCCGCGACGCCGGAGGCGGCGCAATCCAACACAGTCAACAGTTCGGGCGGCAGCGGCGTTGGGAGATGGCGTCCAGCAGCACGGTTCGGATGTCCTCGGGCTCCATCGCCTGGTAGGCCTTGCCGCCGGTGGCCTCGGCGATCTGCCGCAGCGCGTCCATGTCGGCGTCGGCGCCCAGGCCCACCATGATCATCGGCACGGGCCGCGCGGGGTCCGCTTCCTGCTTGAACGTGGCCAGCAGGGCCGGCAGGTCGATGCTGGAGATGTCGTCGTTGCTGCCGTCGGTGAACAGCGTCACTGAGTTGATCTTCGACGGCTCGTAGGTCTTCTGCATGTGCCGGAACGCGGCCAGCGCCGTGTCGTTCAGCGCCGTGCCGCCGCCGACCAGGGCGGGCAGGCTGCCCGCGCCCTTCTGCAGCTGCGCGCGCCGGGGCGCGCCGGCGATCGGCTCGCCCAGCGGGCCGACCGGCACCAGCTCGATCCAGTCGTTCGGCGGCCTCTTGTTCGTCGAGAACGCCCACAGGCCGATCTCCGAGGTGTCGGGCAGCATCCCCAACGCCGTCAGCGCGGCCTCGCGGGACGCCTCGACCCTGGTCTGGCCGTTGCTCATCTTCTCGGCCATCGAGCCGGACACGTCCAGCACCGCCAGCATCCGGGTGTCCAGGCTGACCGCGCCCCACGTGCGCAGCAGCTCCGACACCTGGTCGGGGTCCGGGGTCTTGAGCACGCGCACGTCGTCGCCGCGCACGCCGTCCTTCTCGTTCGTCCAACCGCCCGGAGCGGCGCCGTCCGGCGTGCGGAAGCCCGCCTCGGCGAACCGCCGCGCGGTCTCCGGCGTGCGCAGGGCCCGCACGAAGCCGTCCGCGGCCTGCGCCGTGCCCGCCTGCTCGCCGAGCCGGCTCACCCGCACCACCGGGTAGTCGAACGCGATCGTGCCCTCCTTGGGGTAGGAGGCGACGACCCGGCGTGACGCGGCGGCCCGGTTGGCGGCCAGCACGGACTGCTCCGACGCGGTGAAGACCGGCGCGTTCTCCTCGCCCTGCACGACCTTGCCGAACGCGTCGCGCACGGACGGCAGCGCGTCGCGGCCGACCCGGAGCAGCGCGCCGATCAGCTCGGGCTTGGGCGTGCCGTCGGGGTTGCCGAGCTGCGCGCGGATGACGGCGAGCGTGGCCAGGCCCTCGGTGGAGGTGGTGGGGTTGCTCAGCGTCACGCTGACGCTCGGGTCGACGACCTTCGCCCACGTCACCGGCGCGATGGGCCAACCGAGTGACGACATCGCCCGCTCGGAGCCCGCGATCACGAGGGGTGAGCTGGCGAGGGAGTCGAGGATGTCCAGTCGCGGCGCCTCCGCGCCCTCGTCGCCCGCCTGCCGCTGGGTCTCGGCGGCCCACATGGAGGAGTCCGGCACCCACAGCGCGGGCGGGTTGATCTGGGCGGTCGGCAGCTCGTTGGAGACGTCGGCCGCGCCGCGGGCCTCGACCTGCACCTGGACGCACTTGCCGTCCACGACGGGCTGAGTGGCCTGGTAGTCGTCCGCCGCGCCCCGCACGACGTCCGCGATCGCGGGCGTGACGGCGATCTTGAGGGGCAGCGTGCCCTGGCACTCCGGTCCGCTCGTGGCCCGCAGCGCCACCACGGCGACACCGGCGGCGGCGACCACGCCGAGCAGCGCGCCGAGGGGCAGGGCGACGCGGCGGAGACGACCGGGGCGGTCCGGGGTGCGAGTGGACATGCTGTTCGTACCTTTGGTCGGTGTTCACCCTTATGGGGTGCGCGGCATTAACACTCCGTGGTTGCCGAGGATGACACGGCCCGCTCACATGACAAACTCTCGTGTTCTATCTCACTCGAGTGGTCCTCACATCGTCGCTACCTGCTAGTAACGCGGTACCCCTCGTGAGTGTTACGGCGCTGGTCGACGCCCGGTTCATGATCGACTGGAACCGCCTCGCGAACGTCGCCGACCCGTGCCGCGTGTCCGCCGTCACCAGCGAAGAGTCGCCGGGAACACCAGACCGTCCCCGCCCGTTGGTCGGGCAAGACGCGACAGGGCCCGCACGCGGAGCGCTCTGCCCGAGCCACGGGCGGTACGCTGGTCGGACGGGTGTGCCCGTCTGCGCCCGTCGACAAGTCAGGGAGGGTCGAGGCCGCCCGCCGGCCGTAAGTGCATGGACCGCAAGCGCCTGCTTCGCAACCCGCTGCTGTGGATCGTGGCGGTGTTGTCGCTGTTTTTCGTCTTCAACGTGCTCTTCGACGACAACCGGGGCTACACCCCGATCAAGACGTCCCAGGCACTGCAACAGATCCGGGACGGCCAGGTCAAGGAAGCCACGCTCGAGGACAAAGAGCAGCTCCTCAAGCTGACCCTCAAGGACGGGGTGACCGTCGAGGGCAGCAACCGGGTGCGCGCGCAGTTCCCGGCCAGCTCCACGGACGAGATCTTCACCATCCTCGACCAGGCGAACAACAAGCCGGTCGTCGAGACGAAGGTCACGCAGGACTCGTTCCTGATGCAGATGTTGCTGTACATGATCCCGCTGGGTCTGCTGCTGCTCCTGCTGATGTGGATGATGAACAACGCCCAGGGCGGCGGTAATCGCGTCCTGAACTTCGGCAAGTCCAAGGCCAAGCAGCTGTCGAAGGACATGCCCAAGACGACGTTCGCCGACGTCGCGGGCGCCGAAGAGGCCGTCGAAGAGCTGTACGAGATCAAGGACTTCCTGCAGAACCCCGGCCGCTACCAGGCGTTGGGCGCGAAGATCCCGAAGGGCGTGCTGCTGTACGGCCCGCCCGGCACCGGCAAGACGCTGCTGGCGCGCGCCGTGGCCGGTGAGGCCGGCGTGCCGTTCTACTCGATCTCCGGCTCGGACTTCGTGGAGATGTTCGTCGGCGTCGGCGCCTCGCGCGTCCGCGACCTGTTCGAGCAGGCCAAGCAGAACGCGCCCTGCATCATCTTCGTGGACGAGATCGACGCGGTCGGCCGCCACCGCGGCGCCGGCATGGGCGGCGGGCACGACGAGCGGGAGCAGACCCTCAACCAGCTCCTCGTGGAGATGGACGGCTTCGACTCGCGCGGCGGGATCATCCTGATCGCGGCGACGAACCGGCCCGACATCCTCGACCCGGCGCTGCTGCGCCCCGGCCGGTTCGACCGGCAGATCCCGGTGTCCGCGCCGGACCTCAAGGGCCGCAAGCAGATCCTCCGCGTGCACGCCAAGGGCAAGCCGTTGGCCCCCGAGGCCGACCTCGACGGCCTGGCCAAGCGCACCGTCGGGTTCTCCGGCGCCGACCTGGCCAACGTGGTCAACGAGGCCGCCCTGCTCACCGCGCGCAAGAACGGCACGGTCATCACCAGCGTCGAGCTGGAGGAGTCCGTCGACCGCGTGATCGGCGGTCCGGCCCGCAAGAGCCGGATCATCTCCGAGAAGGAGAAGAAGATCACCGCGTACCACGAGGCCGGGCACGCCCTGGCCGCGTGGGCGATGCCGGACATCGACCCGGTCTACAAGGTCACGATCCTCGCCCGCGGCCGGACGGGTGGTCACACCCTCTCCGTGCCGGAGGAGGACAAGGACCTGATGACCAGGTCGGAGATGATCGCCCGGCTGGTGTTCGCGCTGGGCGGCCGCTCCGCCGAGGAGCTGGTCTTCCACGAGCCGACCACCGGCGCGTCCAACGACATCGAGCAGGCGACCAAGATCGCCCGCGCGATGGTCACCGAGTACGGCATGTCCGCCAAGCTCGGCGCCGTCAAGTACGGCCAGGAGCAGGGCGAGCCGTTCCTCGGCCGCAGCATGGGCCGGCAGGCCGACTACTCGCTCGAGGTCGCGCACGAGATCGACGAGGAAGTCCGCGAGCTGATCGAGGCCGCGCACACCGAGGCGTACGAGGTGCTGAACACGTACCGCGACGTGCTCGACGCGCTCACGCTGGAGCTGATCGAGAAGGAGACCCTGCACCAGAAGGACCTGGAGCGGGTCTTCGCCGGCGTCGAGAAGCGCCCGCGGATCACCAAGTTCAACGACTTCGGCAACCGCACCCCGTCGGACAAGCCGCCGGTCAAGACCCCGGCGGAACTGGCCAAGGAGCGCGGCGAGCCGTGGCCGCCCGCGATCGAGGACACGCTGGAAGCCGAGCCGCCGGTGCCGGACCCGACGCGGACGCCGCCCAACGGCAACGGCGCCCAGCAGCCCCAGGGCCACCCGCAGCCGTACCCGCAGCAGCAGCCGCAGCCCTACCAGCAGCCGCAGCCGCAGCCGTACCAGCCGCAGCACCCGTCGTCCGGCCCGCCGAACTACGGCGCGCCCCCCGGGTGGACCCCGGCCACGGTGCCCGGCGGCGCCCCGCAGCCACCCCAGTGGCAGCCGGAGCCGACGGACGCGGAAGCGGGGAAGCGGTCCTTCGACGCGGACCCGGACAACCGCAAGTGACCGGGATCGACCGCACGGAGCTCGACCAGGCCGGCCTCTCCGGAAACGGGGGGGCCGGTCTCGCGCGCCGCCCCTTCGACCAGAAGCGCGCCGAGGCGGCGGTGCGCGAGCTGCTGCTCGCGTGCGGTGAGGACCCGGAGCGCGAGGGGCTGCGCGACACCCCGGCCCGGGTCGCGCGGGCGTACCGGGAGCTGTTCGCCGGGCTCTACACCGACCCGGACAGCGTGCTGGCGAAGACGTTCGACGAGAGCCACGAGGAGTTGGTGCTGGTCACCGACATCCCGATGTTCTCGTTCTGCGAGCACCACCTGCTGCCGTTCCACGGCGTGGCGCACGTCGGGTACATCCCGAACGAGCACGGCCGGGTGACCGGGCTGTCGAAGCTGGCCCGGCTGGTCGACCTGTACGCCAAGCGGCCGCAGGTGCAGGAGCGGCTGACGTCGCAGGTCGCCGACGCGCTGGTGCGGCGCCTCGAACCGCGCGGCGTGATCGTGGTGGTCGAGGCCGAGCACCTGTGCATGGGCATGCGCGGCGTGCGCAAGCCCGGCTCGCGGACCACGACGTCGGCGGTGCGGGGGCTGCTGCGCAGCTCGGCGTCGTCCCGGGCCGAGGCCATCGAGTTGATCAAGGGACGACTGCGGTGAGCGTGCCCGCGCCGGGGCACTGCGTGGTGATGGGCGTCCTGAACGTCACCCCGGACTCGTTCTCCGACGGCGGCCGGTACCTCGACGTCGACGACGCGGTCGCGCACGGCGTGGCCATGTTCCGGCGCGGCGCGGACCTGGTCGACGTCGGCGGCGAGTCGACCCGTCCCGGCGCGGGCCGGGTGTCGCCGCCGGTGGAGGCCGCGCGGGTGGCGCCGGTGATCCGGGCGCTGGTCGCCGAGGGCGTGCCGGTCAGCGTGGACACCATGCGCGCCGAGGTGGCGCGGGCGGCGCTGGAGGCCGGCGCGTCGATCGTCAACGACGTGTCCGGCGGCCTGGCCGACCCGGAGATGGCGCCGCTGGTGGCGTCCGCCGGGGTGCCGTACGTGCTGATGCACTGGCGCGGGCACAGCAGGCGGATGGACCAGCTGGCCGTGTACGACGACGTGGTGCGCGACGTGCGCGACGAGCTGTGCCGCCAGGTGGACGCCGCCCTGGCCGCGGGCGTGGCGTCGGACGACATCATCCTCGACCCCGGCCTGGGGTTCGCGAAGGACGCCACGCACAACTGGCAGCTGCTGCACGGGCTGGACTCGTTGCTGCAACTGGGTTTCCCGGTCCTGGTCGGCGCGTCCCGCAAGCGCTTCCTCGGCGCCCTGCTCGGCGACCGCGCCCCGGACGGCCGCGAGGACGCGACCGCGGCGGTCTCGGCGCTGGCCGCGTTCGCCGGCGCGTGGGGCGTGCGGGTGCACGACGTGGACAAGTCCCTGGACGCCGTCGCGGTGGCGCGGGCGTGGAGGCTCGGCCATGCCTGACCGGAACGGCGCGGCGGAGGGTGGCCCGGAGGTGGGCGGCATGTCGGACCGCATCTCGCTGCGGGGCCTGCGGGTGCGCGGGTTCCACGGCGTGTTCGAGCACGAGAAGCGGGACGGCCAGGACTTCCTGGTGGACGTCACCGCGTGGCTGGACCTGTCCCGGGCGGCGGCGACGGACGACCTGCGGGAGACCCTGCACTACGGGGAGCTGGCCGAGCGGGCGGCGGCGATCGTGGCGGGCGGCCCGTACGACCTGATCGAGACCGTGGCGGGCAAGATCGCCGACGAGGTGATGACCGACCTGAGGGTCCGCGCGACCGAGGTGACCGTGCACAAGCCGTCCGCGCCGATCCCGCTGGCGTTCGGCGACGTGTCCGTGACGATCCGGCGGACCCGTGACTAGGGCGGTGCTGTCGCTCGGCTCGAACCTCGGCGACCGGCTGGGGTACCTGCGGATGGCCGTGGCCGGTTTCGCCGACGTCCTGGTGGCCGCGTCGCCCGTGTACGAGACCGCGCCGTGGGGCGTGACCGACCAGGACGACTTCCTCAACGCCGTGCTGATCGTCTCCGGCGACGTGGACGAGTGGGGCTGGCTGCGCCGCGGCCAGGCGCTGGAGCAGGCCGCCGGTCGCGTTCGAGACCGCCGCTGGGGCCCGCGCACGCTCGACGTGGACGTGGTGACGGTCGACGGCGTGCGGTCGACGGACCCGGAACTCCTCCTCCCGCACCCCGGCGCGCATGAACGCGCCTCGGTGCTCGTGCCCTGGCTGGACGTGGACCCGGACGCCGAAGTCCCCGGCCGCGGCCGCGTGCGCGACCTGGTGGCGGGCCTGGACCTGACCGGCGTCACCCGCCGGGACGACCTCCAGCTCCGCTGACGTGCGGCGCGGGACTGCGCCGGCCGCACGACGGGGTTAGCGTTGCCGCGGAGGTGGCGCGATGAGCAACGCGGTCACTTACGACGCCGCCCGGCGGCGGATCATCAGCCTGGCCACCGGCGGGGATCCGGGCGCGCCCGTCGACGCCTGTCCGGGGTGGACGGTGAAGGACGTCGTCGCGCACCTCGCCGGCGGGCTCGGGGACTTCGCCGAGGGGCGGTTCGAGGGCGTCGAGGACGGCTCGTGGGGCGAGCGGCAGGTGCGGGAGCGGCGGGACCGCGGCCTGGGCGACCTGCTGGTCGAGTGGGAGCGGAACTTCCAGGTCGCCGAAGGGCTGTTCGACTCGCCGATGGGCGCGGTGCTGGTGGCGGAGATCGTCTCGCACGAGCACGACATCCGCACGGCCCTCGGGCGCCCCGGCGAGCGCGACAACGTGGCCGTGCGGGCGGCGTTGACGCGACCGTTGCAGGAGTTGGACAAGCGGATGCGGGCGCGGCACGTGCCCGCGCTGCGGATCACGCTGGAGCACGGCGACCGGGTGGTGGGGGAGGGCGACCCGGCCGGTTCGCTGCGCACGTCGTCGTTCGAGCTGCTGCGGGTGCTGGGCGGGCGGCGCGACGAGGAGCAGGTCCGCGGCCTCGACTGGGACGTCGACCCGACGCCGTGGCTGTCGGTGCTCGCGTTGTTCGGCAAGCGCGACACCGCCCTGGTCGAGTAGTTCGGGGACGATGGTGGGGTGAGGTTCACCAAGCCCCGTGACCTGCTCGCCGCCGGACTCGTCGCGGGCCTGCTCGCGCACCTGCTGATCAGGCTCGCCTACGACACGCTCCCACCGCTGCCGACGTTCGCCGGGTTCACCCTGCTGGTGATCGCGGCGGTCAACGGGTGGCTCGGCTTCTCGCTGCGCGCCCGCATCCTCCGCAAGCCCGGCGCGCAGCCGGTGGAGCCGCTGACCGCGGCGCGGGCGGTGGCGCTGGCCAAGGCGTCGTCGTTGCTCGGCGCGATCATGCTGGGCGCCTGGGCGGGGGTGTTGGTCTACGTGCTGCCGGCCCGCGGCGACTTCGAGGCGGCGGACCACGACACCGTCAGCGGGATCGTCGGCGCGGCGTGCGCGGCGGTCCTGATCGGAGCCGCGCTGTGGCTGGAACGCTGCTGCAAGACGCCTGAAGACCCCCACAGGGATCAGTGAATACAGACGCCGAGGTCTCAATCGGATAACTCACCGGTACGGTAGACGCCATGACCGGGCGAGGCGCGTCGGAAGATGACGAGCAGCAGGATCGCGGTCGTGGCTTCGCGCGGCTACTGCTCGTAGCGGCATTGGCGCTCGCGCTCGGGGCCGCGGCCGTGCTGGTGCTGAGCGACAACGCCCGCTGGCTGCGGCTCGCGGTCGTCGCCGCGCTGTGGGCCGCGCTCGTCGGCGCGTTCCTCGCCGCGCGCTACCGCAAGCAGGTCGTCGAGCGCGCCGACGAGGTGGCCGACCTCCAGTCGGTGTACGAGCTGGAGCTGGAACGCGAGGTCGCCGCACGTCGCGAGTACGAGCTGGAGCTGGAGGCGGAGACCCGCAAGCGGGTCCAGGAAGAGGCCCGGGACGACCTGGAGGCGCTGCGCGGCGAGCTGCGCGCCCTGCGGGAGAACCTGGAAGCCCTCCTCGGCGGCGAGGTGCTCGTCGAACGGGTGGCGCTGCGCGCCGAGTCGACCCGGATGCGCCACCTGTCCGACCAGTCCCGGCTGATGGCGGTGGGTGACAAGCGGATCATCACGGCGGGGTCGGCGGTGCCGGTCGCGAAGAAGGCCGCGGACAAGCCGCAGGCCGACCGCACCGAGCTGATCGAGCGGGTCAACGTCGACGCCGGCCGCAAGGACCAGGTTCGGCGTCCCGAACCGACGCGCCCCGAGCCCGCGCGCCGCGAGCCGGCCCAGCCGGTGCGGCGCGAACCGGCCCGTGCCACCGCGCAGCCCCGACCCACGCCGCCCGTGGTGGTGCGGCGCGAGGCGCCCAAGCCCGATCCGGCGGAACGCGCGAACCGGGACGTGGCGGCACGGCCGGCGCCCACCGGCCGGCCCGCCGAGCCCGCCGAGCGGCCGCGGCAGGCGGAGCCGTCGAAGAGCGAGCACACCGTGCAGCGGCGCAGCCGGGTGGCCGAGCGCACCGAGATGATCAGCCGCGACGCGTTGACCGACAGCCAGGCGGGACGGCGTCCGGAGACCGGCGCGGTCCGGCGGCCGCCCGCGGGACGTCCCGAGGTGGCCGGCGAGCAGCGGCCCGTCGCGGAGGCGAACGGCGAGGCCCGGTCCGTGCCGGCCGACGTGCGGCGGCCGTCGACGGCACGGGTGGAGCTGACCGGTGAGCACCGTCCGGTGGAGGCGCGTCGGCCGAGTGCCGGGCGGGCCGAGCTGACGGGTGAGCACCGTCCGGTGGGTCGTGTGGAGCCGGAGTCCGTGCGGCGGCCGGCTCCGACCCGGGCCGAGCTGACCGGTGAGCACCGTCCCGTGGAGGCACGTCGGCCGAGCGCCGGGCGCACCGAGTCGACGGGCGAGCAGCGCCCGGCGGAGGCGCGGCGTCCCCGTGCCGAGCAGACCGGCGAGTACCGCGCGGTGGTCGGCCGGCCGGCCGACCCGGTGGTCGCCGAGCCCGCGGCACGTCCCGCCGACCTCCCGCCGGCCGCGACCGCCCCGTCCGCGGCGTCGGAAGGCCGCCGGCGAGCGCCGGACACGGCCGCCGAGCCCGGCGGCCGACGTCGGTCCGACGACAAGTGGGACTCGTGGGCGGACGAGAGCCCGCAGCCGTCCGGTCGGCGCAGCGCGCCCGAACCGGCCGAGGCCGCCGGCGCGCACGCGGACGGCAAGTCGGTCAGCGAGCTGCTGGCCGCGTTCGGCGGGGGGGACTCGCCGCGCCGCCGCCGTCGCCGCGAGGACTGACCTACTTGTCGATGTCGCCGACGACCACGGCGAACGACCCGAGCACCGCGGGCAGGTCGGCCACCCTGCTGCCCGGCAGCAACGCCGAGAGCGCCTGGACGTTGTTGAACGACGGCGTGCGCAGCTTCAGCCGCCACGGGGTCTTCTCGCCCCGCGACGCCAGGTGGACGCCCGACGTGCCCAGCGGCGCCTCGACCCACGTGTAGACCGAGCCCTCGGGGGCCTTGATCGCCTTGGGGAGGCGCAGGTTCACCGGGCCGGTCGGCAGGTCGTCCAGGCAGCGGCGGGCGAGCGCGACGGACAGGCGCACCTCGTCCACCAGGCAGCGGACGCGGGCCAGCGCGTCGCCCTCGGTCCGCACGACGGGGCGCACGTCGAGGGCGCGGTAGCCGGGCAGCGGGTCGTCGCGGCGCAGGTCGAAGTCCACTCCGGACGCTCGTCCGACCGGGCCGGTGACGCCGAACGCCAGCGCGGCGTCCCGAGACAGGACCCCGAGGCCCGCCAAGCCCTCCGACGCCTCGCCGGGGTCCACAGTGGACAGGACGTCGCGGACGCGGTCGGTCCAGCCGGCGGGGACGTCCTCGCGCAGCCCGCCGATCCGGTTGAACATGAAGTGGATGCGGCCGCCCGATGCCTCCTCCAGCACGGCCTGCACGGCGTCGCGGTCGCGCGCGCCGGTGAGCGGTTGGAGGAACACCAAATGCGCCATGATCCGGTTCAGCTCGCACAGCAGGACGCGCAACGCCTGGGCGCGCGGCGGGACGTCCATCCCGGTCATCCGCTCCACGGCGAGCGCGACGGCGAGCTCGTTGCAGAAGGCGGCGAGCCAGTCGTGCCGGTTGGCGAGGGTGAGGACCTGCCGGTAGTCGCGCACCTCGAACAACTTCTCGGCGCCCCGGTGCAGGTGGCCGACCAGGGGTTCGGCGGCGGTGATGACGTCGTCGTCCCGGACGGTCAGCCGCAGCCGGTAGGCGCCGTGCGCGGACGGGTGCAGGGGGCCGAGGTCGACCACCCGGTCCACCCCGAGGTGCCGCGCTCCGGCGCCGACGCCAACGGTGATCTCCACGCCGTCATCGTCGCACGGTCCCCGAGCCGTCCGCCGACCGTCAGTCGCGCGTGACGGCGAACAGGAAGCAGCCGTGGGAGGCGCTGCGGACCTGCACCTCGGCCACCAGCGGGTCGTCGAGCAGGGCGTCGAGGCGCTGCGCGAGGGCGTCCGGCTGGGCGACCCCGCCGTCGTGGATGCGGCCGTCGGCGGTGTAGGCGCGCAGGGTCCGCGGGGCGTTCCGGAAGGCGTGGGGGAACTCCGCGGTGCTCGCCGGCCCGTCGCACGGCTCGGCGTGCGCGAACACCGGCCCCAGCTCCTCGTACGGCCCGACGCCGGCTCCGGGCGCGTAGCGGAACAGGATCACCGGCTCGCCCGGCCCGGCCTTGCGCAGGCAGCAGCGCAACGGCGCGCCGGGTGACTCGGCGTGCCACTCGTGGTGCGCGTCGGTCCCGGCGAGCTCGCGGGCGCGGTCGAGGACGTCGTCGGGCAGGGCGTGGATTCGCACACCGCCAGCCTGGGCGGCGGTGGAGCCGGCGGCCGGCGGTCTTCGGCCGTGCAGGTGGACGTGATCGCCGGGCGCGATCGCCGGCCGGGGCTGCGGGACGGGGCTGCCGGGCGGGCTGGCGGACGGAGCTGGCGCACGTGATCGCCGGGCGCGGTCACCACACCGGGCGGAGGCCGCCTTCCGCGCCGTCGAGGTACGCCTCCAGCGCCTCCCGCAGCACGGCCATCCGCTCCGCGCCCACGGCGGACGCGAACTCCTCCTCCAGCTCCGCCCACAGCGCGTCGGCGAACCGCAGGTACGAGCGGCCCTTGCCGGTCAGCTCCAGCACGTGCGCGCGCCGGTCCGCCGGGTGCGGGGTGCGGCGGACGTAGCCCCACTCGACCAGCTCCGCCGCGGTCTTCGTGGCGGCCTGCTTGGAGACCCCCAGGTGGACGGCCAGGTCGACGGCGGTCGCGGAGGGTTGTTCGGCCAGGTAGCGGAAGACGAAGCCGTGCGCCGGGCGCAGCGGTTCGAGGTCGCGGTCGGCCAACCGCTCGTGGAACCGGTCGGTCATCACGCGGAACGTCCTGGCGAACAGCATCGACACGGGTTCCACGGTCGCCTAGTCTGCAACTAGACAACCGAGTTGACTAGTTTGGAGAACGATGTTCGAGCGCCACGGCTTCGTGTTCCACCCCCACGCCACCCCGTCGCGCGGCGGCAGCACGCAGATCGCCCTGTGGACCGTCGAGGTGCCCGCGAACGCCGAGAGCGAGCGGCACCAGGTCGACAAGGAGGAGGTCTTCCACGTCCTCGACGGCCGGGTGACCATCCACGACGTCGAAGCCGGCCGCGGCGACACCGTCGTCGTGCCGCCGCACACCGACTTCCGGCTCGTCGGCGGCCCGGCCACGGTCCTGGTCGCGACGTCGGTCGGCGTCACCGGGTCCGTCGGCGGTCAGCGGATCGACCCGCCCTGGGCCCGCTAGCGGCCGCGGTCACGGCTGCCACGGCGGCAGCGGCGGGAGCAGGGACGACACCGGCACGCCCACGCCGTGCAGCAGCCACCCGAACGACCCCAGCCCGCCCTCCGCCCGCAGCTCCGCGATCCGGGACGCCCGCGCGGCCGCCGCCAGCCAGTCCGGCCCGCCCGCCGGCGCCCGTCCGACGAGCCCCAACGCCGCCAGGGCGTCCCGCTGGGACACCAGCACCCAGTCGCCGCCGGCCGCCGCCGCGCACGCGTCCAGCGCCACGTGCGCGGTCAGGTCGCAGCTCCCGTCGAACACCGGCGTCACCCGCCGCCCCTCCCGGTACGCGGCGAACGTCCCCGACGCGTACCGCCCGGCCGCCCGGTCGGCCAGCACGTGCCCGTAGTCCACGGCCAGCGCCGCGCCGCGGACCCGCGACACCGCGTCCGCCCACGCCGCGTCCCGGGGCGCCCCGACCTCCGCCCGGTCGCCCGGCCGGACCGGCCACCACCGGTCCAGCCACGGGTGCGACGCCGGTCCCGTCACCAGCGGGCACGGCACCGCGTCCAGCCACTCGTGCCCGACCAGCAACCCGCACACCGAGGACGGCAGCGCCGACGTCCACCGCACGCCGGGCAGCGACCGGGCGGGCCCGAGGTCCACCGCCGTCACCACCAGCCGGGCCGCCAGCGACCCCGAAGCCAGTGACCGCACCGTCGCCGACAGCTCGCCGCCGCCCGCGCCGACGTCGACGAAGTCGAGCCGGTCCGGCCGGCCCAGCGCGAAGTCCACCCGATCGAGCAGCACGAGCAGGGCTTCGGCCAGCTCAGGTCCCACCAGGGGCGCGGTCCGGAAGTGGTCGGCGGGCACCTCGCCACGGGTGAAGAACCCCGACGGCCCGTACAGCGCCTCGCGCCACAGGGCTTCCGACTCCACCATCAGTCAAGTGTCCCTTTAAGGTTGCTCCCCGTGACCACTCCCGCCCGCAAGCGCGTCGACCAGCACCGCTGGACCGTCCTGCTCCCGGTCGTGGGCCTGATCGCGCTGGGCGTGTGCGGGCTGGTGCTCCTCGGCCTCGGCACGACCCGGATCGGTCTGCTGCCCATCCTGGTCGGCGCGCTGGCCGCCCTGGCGCCCGTCCTCGCGGTGATCGGCGCCTACCTGTGGGTCGACCGGTGGGAGCCGGAACCGGCGAAGATCCTGCTGCTGGCCTTCGCGTGGGGCGCGTGCGGCGCGACCATCACGTCCCTGGTGTTCAACCAGACCGCGCACGTGCTCGGCGAGCTGCTCAACGGCGACGGCGCCACGTTCGCCGCCGTCATCGGCGCGCCGATCACCGAGGAGGCCGCGAAGGCGGCGTTCATCGTGGTGCTGTTCCTGCGCCGCCGCCAGGAGTTCGACGGCATCGTGGACGGCGTGGTCTACGCGGGCGTGACGGCCGCGGGCTTCGCGTTCACCGAGAACATCTGGTACTTCGCCCGGGTCTTCTCCGACAGCGGGTTCGGCGACCTCGGCAGCGGGGTCATCGCCCTGTTCATCCTGCGCGGGGTGCTCTCGCCGTTCGCGCACCCGCTGTTCACGTCGATGACGGGCATCGGGATCGGCATCGCGGCGATGACCACGAGCCGGAGGCTGCGGGTCGTCACGCCGATCCTCGGCTACCTCGGCGCGGTCGGCCTGCACTCGCTGTGGAACTTCTCCACCACCGTCGGCACCGGCTCCACGTTCATCAACCTGTACTTCCTGATCATGGTGCCGATCTTCGCCGGCATGGTGCTCATGGTCGTGTGGCAGCGCCGCCGCGAGCAGCGGATCGTCGCGGGCCAGCTGCCCGCCATGGCCGCCAACAAGTGGATCGCCTCCAGCGAAGTGACCCTGCTGGCCAGCCTCCAGGGCCGAAGCCGGTGGCGGCGCGCGGTGAAGCGCAAGGTCGGCGACCGGGCGGCCAAGGCGGTCGCGGGCTACCAGGTGGCCGCCACCGAGCTCGCGTTCCTGCGCCACCGCATCGCCAACGGGACCGCGGGCCACGACGCCGAGGAACGCCACGAGAAGCTGCTCAGTGCCCTCGTCGCCGCACGTCAGGCCGCGATCGACGCACCCGGCGCGATGAAGGCCGCAGGTGGCGTTCGTCGCAGTTGACGGCTGATCACCACCCACCGGATTACGCTCGCGGCCGTCGTCCGGTACCCGACCAAAGGGACTGGAACGCCGCCTGAAGGAGTACGTCGCATGGACGCGACCCCCCGCCCCGCGCGGCTGGCCGTGGGAGTGATCTCGGCAGGCCGGGTGGGTTCGGTCCTGGGCGCCGCGCTCTCCCGAGCGGGGCACGCCGTGAGCGCGGTCGCCGCCGTCTCCCGGGAGTCGCTGCGCCGCGCCGAAGAGCTGCTGCCGGACGTGCCCGTGCGACCGCCGACGGACGTCGCCGCCTCCGCCGACCTGGTGCTCCTCGCCGTGCCCGACGACGAGCTGGCCGGCCTGGTCCGCGGCCTCGTCGCCACCGGCTCGCTGCGCGCCGGGCAGATCGTCGTGCACACCAGCGGCGCGCAGGGCGTGGACGTGCTCGCGCCGGCCGCCGGGCTGGGCGCGCTGTGCGTGGCGCTGCACCCCGTGATGACGTTCACCGGCCGCGCCGAGGACGTGCAGCGGATGAACGCCTGCTCGGTCGGCGTCACCGCCGCGGACGGCGACGAGGTCGCGTGGAACGTGGGCGAGGCCCTGGTGGTGGAGATGTCCGCCGAGCCGGTGCGCGTGCCCGAAGCCGCCCGGCCGCTCTACCACGCCGCCCTCGCGCACGGCGCGAACCACCTGATCACCTTGGTCGCCGACTGCGCCGACCTCCTGCGCGACGCGGGCATCGCGGACGCCGAGCGGATGCTCGGGCCGCTGCTGTCCGCCGCGCTGGACAACGCCCTGCGGCACGGCGACCGCGCCCTGACCGGTCCCGTCGCGCGCGGCGACGCGGGCACCGTGGCCAAGCACCTGGCGGTGCTCGCCGAGCAGGACACCCTGCCCGCGTACCGGGTTCTCGCGCTCCGCACCGCGGCGCGCGCACAGGCCGCCGGGCTGCTCAAGCCCGAGCTCGCGGCCGACGTCCGCACCACTCTCGAGGAACAGGCATGACCAAGCCGCTCACCAAGGACGACTACACGCCCAACGACGTGACGGTGCACCGCGACCCGGAGCGGCTGCGCCGCGTCACCAGGGCGTTGAAGGCGGCGGGTCGCAACATCGCCCTGGTGCCGACGATGGGCGCGCTGCACGAGGGCCACCGCAAGCTGATCCGCGAAGCGCAGGTCATGCAGAACACCGTGGTCGTCGTCTCCCTGTTCGTGAACCCGACCCAGTTCGGCCCGAACGAGGACTTCGACCGCTACCCGCGCAACTTCGAGTCCGATGTGGACATCTGCCGCGCCGAGCGCGTCGGCATCGTGTTCGCGCCGTCGGCCGAGGACATGTACCTGCCGGGCAGCACGGTCACCGTGAACCCCGGCCCGCTCGGCGACGAGCTGGAGGGCGCGGTCCGGCCCGGCCACTTCACCGGCGTGCTGACCGTCGTGGCGAAGCTGTTCAACATCGTGCAGCCCACCTACGCGGTGTTCGGCGAGAAGGACTACCAGCAGCTCACGCTGATCCACCGGATGGCGCGGGACCTGAACTTCCCGCTCGACGTGGTGGGCGTGCCGACCGTGCGCGAGCCGGACGGCCTGGCGCTGTCCTCCCGCAACCGGTACCTGTCCGACGACGAGCGGGCCGCCGCGACCGCGCTGTCCGCCGCCCTGGTGGCGGGCGCGCACGTCAGCGGCCAGGGCGCGGACGCCGTGCTGAAGGCCGCGCGCGACACCATCGCCGCGGAGCCGGGCGTCGAGCTGGACTACCTGGAGCTGCGGGCGCCCGACCTGGGCCCGGCCCCGGTGAACGGCGACGCCCGCCTGCTGGTGGCGGCCCGCGTGGGCGCCACCCGACTGATCGACAACGCCGCCGTGCTGCTCGGCGCCGGTGACGAGTAAGGGGACCGCGATGTTCCGCACCATGCTCAAGTCGAAGATCCACCGGGCCACCGTCACCCAGGCCGACCTGCACTACGTCGGCTCCGTCACGGTGGACGAGGACCTGATGGAGGCCGCCGACCTGCTCGCCGGCGAGCAGGTCGCGATCGTGGACGTCACGAACGGCGCGCGCCTGGAGACCTACGTCATCCCGGGCGAGCGCGGCATCGGCGTGATCGGCATCAACGGCGCGGCCGCGCACCTGGTGAAGCCGGGCGACCTGGTGATCCTCATCGCCTACGGGCAGATGGACGACGCCGAGGCGCGGGTGTACGAACCGAAGGTGGTCTTCGTCGACGCCGACAACAAGGTCGTCGAACGCGGCGCGGACCCGGCGCACGCGCCGGAGGGCTCCGGTCTGGTGAACGGGTCGACGACCGGCCAGCCGCAGCCCGAGCCGGTGTCGGCGGAGACCGAGGACGCGGCGGCCCTGGACGCGTTGATCCAGGCCGAGGACTAGGGGGACCACGCTGTGCTGCTCGCCATCGACGTCGGCAACACCAACATCGTCCTCGGGCTGTACGACGGGACCGGTGACTCCGCCACGCTGATCCGCGACTGGCGGATGCGCACCGACGCCCGGATGACCGCGGACGAGCTGGCGTTGACCATGCGCGGCCTGCTCGGCGAGTACGCCGACAAGATCACCGGCATCTCGGCGCTGTCCACCGTGCCCGCCGTGCTGCGGGAACTGCGCGTGATGCTCGGGCGCTACTACTCGGCCGTGCCGAAGGTGCTGGTCGAGCCGGGCGTGCGGACGGGCGTGCCGCTGCTGGTGGACAACCCCAAGGAGGTGGGCTCCGACCGCGTGATCAACACGCTGGCCGCGCACCACCTGCACAGCACGGCGTGCGTGGTCGTGGACTTCGGCACGTCCACGAACCTCGACGTCATCTCCGCCAAGGGCGAGTTCCTGGGCGGCGCGTTCACGCCGGGCATCGAGATCTCGCTGGACGCCCTCGCGGCGCGCGCCGCGCAGCTGCGCAAGGTCGAGCTGGTGCGGCCCCGGTCGGTGATCGGCAAGAACACCGTCGAGTGCCTGCAGTCGGGCATCGTCTACGGGTTCGTCGGCCAGGTGGACGGCCTCGTGCGCCGGATCGTGGACGAGTTGCAGCTCACCGAGCCGGGCCCGGTCACGGTCATCGCGACCGGCGGCCTCGCGCCCCTGGTGGTGACGGAGTCGGCGACGATCCAGTCGCACGTGCCGGACCTGACCCTGCTGGGCCTGCGTTTGGTCTTCGAACGCAACCGTGTTTGATTGCCGCTGCTCCGCAGACGGCGGCTCGGTCGCCTGTAAGTCGACCGCTCGCGCCTGGTTTTCCGACGATCGAAGGGCGTGATCGCCGGAAAACCAGGCGCGAACGATCGACGCGACCTCGCGATGGTTCAAACACGTCGCAGGCGCTTGACGAAGACGGTCAGCGGGAGGTCGAACTCGCCGTCGGCGGTTTCGGGGCGGGCCTTGAGGAACGCGAGCATCCGCGCGTTCAGCCCGGCCCGCTCCTCCTCCGGGATCACCAGGACGTGCGAGTGCGTGTTGACCATCGCCACCAGCGACTCGGCGGTGCGCCGGTGCACGTGCGGGAAGGTCCGCTTCTCCGGGTCGGTGAACAGCTCGTGCTCCGTCATCGGGTCGAAGGCCAGGTCGTCCTGCGCGCTCACGCTGGACCTGGCGACCTTCAGGAACTCGTCGACCCACGGCGCCGCGTTGTCGTAGTCGTTCCACAGCGCCGCGAGCACGCCGCCGGACCGCAGCACGCGCGCGATCTCCGGCATGGCCCGCGCCGGGTCGAACCAGTGGAACGCCTGCCCGACCACGACCGCGTCGACCGTGCCGTCCGGCAGCGGGATGCGCTCGGCGGTGCCGGGGAGCGCGCGCACCGCGCCGTGGTGGCGCACCAGCTCCGAGAGCATGTCCTCGTCCGGCTCCACGGCCGTCACGTGGTGGCCCTCGGCGAGCAGCCCTCCGGTCAGCTTCCCGGTGCCGGCGGCGAGGTCCAGCACCTCGTGCGATCCGGGGCCCAGTGGCGCCAATGCCCACCGGACGGCGTCGGCGGGGTAGTCCGGGCGGTGTTCCGCGTAAGCCGCGGCGTGGGCTCCGAAGGAGTTCGCCCGCCGGGCTCGCAAGTCATCTCCGGTCACCACCCACAGCGTAGTGAGATCCGGTTCGATTTCCCGTGAGGTCTTTCCGTACCCTTCCTGGTGTGAGTGAGCAGCCAGCGACCGGTTCCGCGACCAGCGACGACGATCTCCCCGAGCAGCTGAGGGTCCGCCGGGAGAAGCGGGCGCGACTGCTGGAACGCGGTGTCGATCCCTATCCGGTCGAAGTTCCGCGCACGCACACGCTGCGCGAGGTGCGCGAGGCGCATCAAGGGCTGGAGCCCGACACGTCGACCGGTGAAGTCGTCGGCGTGACCGGCCGGGTCATGTTCATCCGCAACACCGGCAAGTTGTGCTTCGCGACGCTGCGCGAGGGCGACGGCACCGAACTCCAGGCGATGCTCAGCCTGAACGGCGTCGGCGAGCAGGCGCTCGCCGAATGGAAGTCCGACGTCGACTTGGGCGACCACGTATTCGTACGCGGCGAGGTCATCACGTCCCGCCGCGGCGAACTGTCCGTGATGGCGGACCAGTGGGCGATGACGGCGAAGGCGTTGCGCCCGTTGCCGGTCGCGCACAAGGAACTCGCCGAGGAAACCCGCATTCGGCAGCGGTACGTCGATCTGATCCTGCGCGAGCAGGCCCGGAACACGGTCCGCAACCGGGCCGCGGTGGTGCGCTCGTTGCGGGAGTCGTTCCACCGGCGCGGTTTCATCGAAGTCGAGACGCCGATGTTGCAGACGTTGCAGGGCGGCGCGAGCGCGCGGCCGTTCGTGACCCGCTCGAACGCGCTCGACATCGACCTGTTCCTCCGGATCGCGCCGGAGCTGTACCTCAAGCGGTGCGTGGTCGGCGGTATCGAGAAGGTCTTCGAGATCAACCGCAACTTCCGCAACGAGGGCATGGACTCGTCGCATTCGCCCGAGTTCTCCATGCTGGAGTACTACGAGGCGTACGCCACCTACGACACGAACGCGGTGCTGACGCGGGAGCTGATCCAGGAAGCGGCGCTGGCGGTCGCCGGCTCGCACGTGGTGACGCTGGCCGACGGTTCCGAGTACGACCTCGGCGGCGAGTGGACGACGTTGAGCATGTACGACTCGCTGTCCGAAGCGGCCGGCGAGCCCGTCACGCCCGAGACGTCGGCGGAGGACCTGCGCAAGCTCGCCGACCGGCTCGGGGTGGAGGCGGACCCGAAGCTCGGCCACGGCAAGCTGGTCGAGGAGCTGTGGGAGCACCTGGTGGGCGACGGCCTGCACGCGCCCACGTTTGTGCGCGATTTCCCGGTGGAGACCTCGCCGCTCACCCGTCAGCACCGCAGCCGGCCGGGTGTCGCCGAAAAGTGGGACCTGTACGTGCGCGGATTCGAGTTGGCCACGGGATACTCGGAACTGGTCGACCCGGTGGTCGAGCGGGAGCGGTTGGAAGCCCAGGCACGCCTTGGCGCGACCGGTGACGTCGAGGCCATGCCGGTCGACGAAGACTTTCTGCGATCGCTGGAGTACGGAATGCCACCGAGCGGTGGCGTGGGAATGGGCATCGACCGGCTGCTGATGGCGCTCACGGGTCTCGGTATCCGGGAGACGATCCTGTTCCCCCTCGTGCGCCCGGAATGAGTAACTTCTCGGACTCCGGGCGGCGCATTCCGGGACTTGTGCGCTAACCTGCACTCGCCAATGCTTTAGGTCGCGGTCGGGGAACACCGCGCATTCGAGTCCAGGAGGATACGCATGGCGCAGAAGGTCACCGTGACCCTGGTCGATGACCTGGACGGTGGGAAGGCCGAGGAGACGGTCGGCTTCGGATTGGACGGTGTGTCCTACGAGATCGACCTTTCTGCGGACAATGCGTCCAGGCTCCGCGACGCTCTCGCCGACTTCGTCGCCAGTGCCCGCAAGGCGGGTGGCCGCAAGCGCGGCCCGGGTCGTCCGGCCGGTGTGAAGGCAGCTCGTCCCGCTTCGGCGGACCGTGAGCAGAACCAGGCCATTCGGGAGTGGGCCCGCAAGCAGGGGATGAAGGTGTCCGATCGCGGGCGCATCCCGGCCGAGGTGCTGGAGGCTTACCACCAGCAGGGCTGACGCGAGTCATTGCCGTGGCGCACGCCACGGCAATTACGTCAATCGACGAAGGGGCGCCGGATTCCTCCGGCGCCCCTCGGTTGTTTTCCGAGGAGTTCTCGGACCGCCCGCGGGAAACGAAGATCTTTTTCGTACCGCGTCTCAGTTCGTCGCCGGCACGCGTTCGGTGATCTTTGTTCGACCGTTCGGTGGCACGGAGCGTGCCCGGTGGTGACCCCAGCGTGTTCGGTTAGCCTTACCTCACCGAATCGGGCGTCGCGGGAGGAGAGCACCACGTTGGCCCTCCGTGCCACCCGCCTGCTCCAGCTGGTCGGGCTCCTCGCCCTGGTCGTGCTCGCCAGCGTCGCCATCGGCACCAAGGACATCCCGCTCGACGCCGTCTGGCACGCCCTCGCCACGCCGACCGGCCTGGAGGACGACATCGTGGTCCGCGAGCTCCGCGTGCCGCGCACGCTCCTCGGCATCGCGGTCGGCGTCGCCCTGGGCGTCGGCGGCGCGCTGATGCAGGGCCACACCCGCAACCCCCTCGCCGACCCCGGCATCCTCGGCGTCACGCAGGGCGCCGCGTTCGCCGTCGTGCTGTCGATCTTCACGTTCGGCGTCACCAGCCTCCACGGGTACGTGTGGTTCGCGTTCGCCGGCGCCCTCGTGGCGAGCGTCGTCGTGTTCCTGCTGGGTTCCGGCCGGTCCGGGCCGACCCCGGTGACGCTGGCGCTCGCGGGCGCGGCGGTCAGCGCCCTCATGCACGGGCTGGTGTCCGCGCTGGTGCTGCTCGACCGGCAGAGCCTCGACGCGTTCCGGTTCTGGCAGGTCGGCGCGATCGCCGGGCGCGACCTCGCGGTGCTGGGGCAGGTGCTGCCGTTCCTGCTGCTCGGGCTGGTCCTGGCGGCGGCCAACGCGTCCGGCCTCAACGCGCTGGCGCTCGGCGACGACGTGGCGCGGTCGCTCGGGCAGCGGGTGGCGTTGACCAGGGTCGTCGGGGTGGCCGCGACGACGTTGCTGGTGGGCGGCGCGGTGGCGGTGTGCGGGCCGATCGGGTTCCTCGGGCTGGTCGTGCCGCACGCGGCGCGCGCGCTCACCGGGCCGGACCACCGGTGGCTGCTGCCGTTCTCCGGGGTGATCGGCGCGATCGTGCTGCTCGTCGCGGACGTGGTCGGCCGCGTGGTCGCCCGGCCGGGTGAACTGGAGGTCGGGGTCGTGATGGCGCTCGTCGGCGCGCCGTTCTTCATCGCGCTCGTGCGGCGGCGGAAGCTGGTGCGGCTGTGACCGCGACGCCGACCAGGGGCTTCCGGCTCGGCCCGGTGTCCGGGCCGCTGCGGTGGCGGCCGATCGCCGTGGTGGTGGTCGGGCTCGCGTTGCTGGTGCTCGCGGCGGCCGTGGGCGTCGCGCGCGGCGACTTCCCGATCCCGCTGGGGCAGGTGTTCGACGTCCTCCTCGGCGGCGGGCCGCGCGGGCAGCGGTTCATCGTGCTCGACCTGCGCCTGCCGCGGGCGTTGACCGGCGTGTTCGTCGGCGCGGCGCTCGGCGTCTCCGGCGCGGTGTTCCAGTCGATCGCGCGCAACCCGCTGGCGAGCCCGGACATCCTCGGCGTCACGTGGGGCGCCGGCGCGGGCGCGGTCACCGTGATCACGTTCGCCGGGTCGCTCGGCGCGGTCGGCGGCGTCGCCGGGACGGTCGGCGTGCCGCTGGCGAGCCTGGGCGGCGGGTTGCTGGCCGGACTGCTCGTGTACGGCCTGGCGTGGCGGCACGGCATCGAGGGCTTCCGGCTGGTGCTCGTGGGCATCGGCGTCTCGGCCGTGGCCGGCAACTTCACGCACTACCTGCTGACGGTCGGCGACGTCACCGACGCGGCGCGGGTGATGGTGTGGATCACCGGCAGCCTCAACGGGCGCGGGTGGGAGCACGTCGTGCCGGTCGGGGTGGCGTTGGCGCTGCTCGTCCCGGCCGTCCTGGTCGGGGCGCGGCTGCTCGGCGCCCTCCAGTTCGACGACGACACCGTGCGCGGGCTCGGGGTCCGGGTCAACGGCGCGCGCACCGTGCTGCTGCTGCTCGCCGTGGTGCTGGCGGCCGTGGCGACGGCCGCCGCCGGCCCGGTCGCGTTCGTCGCGCTGGCGTCGCCGCAGATCGCGTTGCGGCTGGCCGGCGCCGCGACCCCGCCGCTGCTCGGCTCGGCCGTCGTCGGCGGCCTGCTGGTGGTGGTGTCGGACCTGGTCGCGCGGCTGGCGTTCGGCGGGTTCGAGCTGCCGGTCGGCGTGGTGACCGCGGTGCTCGGCGCGCCGTACCTGATGTACCTGCTCGTCCGCAGTCGCCGGGAGGCACGGGTATGACCGCTGTTCGGCTCCAGGCCCAGTCGTTGTCCGTCGGGTACGGGGACCGGCTGGTCGTGTCCGACCTCGACCTGGACGTCATGTCCGGTTCGGTGACGGCGGTGATCGGCCCGAACGGGTGCGGCAAGTCCACGCTGCTGCGCGCCCTCGGCCGCCTGCTGCCCGCCCGCGCCGGCGCGGTCCTGCTCGACGGCAAGCGCATCGACCGCACGCCCACCCGTGACGTGGCCAAGGCCCTGGCGATGCTGCCGCAGTCGCCGCAGGCGCCCGAGGGGCTGACCGTGGCCGAGCTGGTCGCCCGCGGCAGGCACCCCCACCAGGCGTGGTACCGGCAGTGGTCGCCTGACGACGCGGCGGCGGTGGCCTCGGCGCTGGAGCTGACCGGCATGGCCGACCTCGCCCACCGGACCGTGGACGAGCTGTCCGGCGGGCAGCGGCAGCGCGCGTGGATCTCGATGGCGCTGGCCCAGGGCACGGACCTGCTGCTGTTGGACGAGCCGACGACCTACCTCGACCTGGCCCACCAGATCGACGTGCTCGACCTGGTCCGCCGCCTGCACCGGGAGTCCGGCCGGACCGTGGTGATGGTGCTGCACGACCTGAACCTGGCCGCCCGGTACGCCGACCGGCTCGTGGCGATGAAGGACGGCCGGATCGTCGTCGCGGGCCCGCCGGCCGACGTGCTCACCGAGTCGACCCTGCTGGAGGTCTTCGGGCTGGACGCGAAGGTCGTGCCCGACCCGGTCGCCGGCACCCCGCTGGTGATCCCGATCGGCCACCACCGCTGACGGGGCCGCGCACGTCGGGGAGGTCTAGCAGACCCTCGGGCAGGTGGCGCACGCCTCGGTGCCGGGCAGGGCGAAGTGGAAGCAGCAGCTCTCGCGGCGGCGGGTCCAGCCGTCCTCCGTCGCCGTGAGGGTGGACGCCGACGTGAACGGGTCGAGCTTGGCCGGCAGCAGCAGCGCCGCGTCCACCACGCCCGCCGTCTCGTCGCCGCACAGCCGGCCGGCCGTCCACGCCGCGTTGTCCAGCGCGTCGGTCGCCGCCGCCCACAGCATCCGGCGGCCCAGCCGCACGGTCGGCCCGAACGCGCCGACGAACTGCGCCGCGTGCGCCGCGAACCGGGCCCTGAGCAGCGCCGCCAGCGCCGTCTCGTCGGCCACCACGGTCGCCGCCGGGTGGTTGCCCGCCGGGTCGTCGGGCAGGCACGCGAACTCGTCGGAGAGCAGCGCCACGCCCTCGGTGTGCGGCCGGCCCTCCGTCGCCACCTTCACGGCCACGTCGGCGGGCCGCAGCGACGGCACCCGCCGCGCGCTGTGGAACAACAACCCGCCGAGCACGCCGACCACGTTCAGGTACCAGCTCATGACGTACCCGGCGGTGGTGCGGTCCGGTGCCTCGCCGAACTGCTCGCGCAGCCACTCGGCCAGCTCCTTGCGCCACCTGTCGAACCGCTCCGGCTCGCCGACGAACTCGGCGCAGGTGACCCAGCCCTCCCGGTCGGCCGGGAGCCCGAACCGGACCTCGAAGCCCTCGGGCAGCGCGGCCGCGCGCCGGACGGACTCCGCGACGGGCGTCGTCACGTCGCACGCGGTCACCCTCACCGGTACGGTCATGTCCAGAAGGTCCTCGTCGGTCGAGTGGGAACGGGTTGAGGCTTGCCTAACCTTACCGAGGTTCGCCTAACCCGCACCGCAGCGGTGACGCCGGTCACCACCGCCGTCGCCGAGCGGTCGGGTGTTCGCGCTCAGCGGACAACACCCGATCCGTGGAATCTGCCAGGCAGATCACGCGTTGGTACCGATGTCAGAGATCCCCGAAGACCGCTGCCTGCGATCGGGAACTGAGAGTGTCGGGACTGACGACTACAGTGGTCCCACGGTGCCGCGCTCTCCACGGTCAGCCAGACGGTCAGCCAGTGGTGAGCCCGAGGACCGCCGGCGCAGCAGTCAGGGAGTGCGAATGTTCGAAAGGTTCACCGACCGCGCGAGGCGGGTGGTTGTCCTGGCCCAAGAAGAGGCCCGGATGCTCAACCACAACTACATCGGCACCGAGCACATCCTCCTGGGGTTGATCCACGAGGGTGAAGGTGTCGCCGCCAAGGCGCTGGAGTCGTTGGGGATCGCGCTGGAGGGCGTCCGCCAGCAGGTCGAGGAGATCATCGGCCAGGGCCAGCAGGCCCCTTCCGGCCACATCCCCTTCACCCCGCGCGCCAAGAAGGTGCTGGAGCTGTCGCTGCGCGAAGCGCTGCAGCTCGGGCACAACTACATCGGCACGGAGCACATCCTGCTCGGCCTGATCCGCGAGGGCGAGGGCGTCGCCGCCCAGGTCCTGGTCAAGCTGGGTGCGGACCTGAACCGGGTGCGCCAGCAGGTGCTCCAGCTCCTGTCCGGCTACTCCGGTGGCAAGGAGCCCGCCGAGTCCGGCGGCCGCGGTGAGGGCACCCCGTCCTCGTCCCTGGTCCTCGACCAGTTCGGGCGCAACCTGACCGCCAGCGCGCGGGAGGGCAAGCTCGACCCGGTGATCGGGCGCACCAAGGAGATCGAGCGGGTCATGCAGGTGCTGTCCCGCCGCACCAAGAACAACCCGGTCCTGATCGGCGAGCCCGGCGTGGGCAAGACCGCCGTGGTCGAGGGCTTGGCCCAGATGGTCGTCAAGGGCGAGGTGCCCGAGACCCTGAAGGACAAGCAGCTCTACACGCTGGACCTGGGTTCGCTCGTGGCGGGCTCGCGCTACCGCGGTGACTTCGAGGAGCGCCTGAAGAAGGTGCTCAAGGAGATCCGCACGCGCGGCGACATCATCCTGTTCATCGACGAGATCCACACCCTCGTGGGTGCGGGCGCCGCCGAGGGCGCGATCGACGCCGCCTCGATCCTGAAGCCCATGCTCGCCCGCGGTGAACTCCAGACCATCGGCGCGACCACCCTCGACGAGTACCGCAAGTACGTCGAGAAGGACCCCGCCCTGGAGCGCCGGTTCCAGCCGATCCAGGTCGGCGAGCCGTCGCTGGAGCACACGATCGAGATCCTCAAGGGTCTGCGTGACCGGTACGAGGCGCACCACCGCGTCTCGATCACCGACTCCGCGCTGGTCGCCGCGGCGACGCTGGCCGACCGGTACATCAACGACCGGTTCCTGCCGGACAAGGCGATCGACCTCATCGACGAGGCGGGCGCGCGCATGCGCATCCGCCGGATGACCGCGCCGCCGGACCTGCGCGAGTTCGACGAGAAGATCGCCGACGTGCGCCGGGACAAGGAGTCCGCGATCGACGCGCAGGACTTCGAGCGCGCCGCGAAGCTCCGCGACCAGGAGAAGACCCTGCTGGGCCAGAAGGCCGAGCGGGAGAAGCAGTGGAAGGACGGCGACCTCGACGTCGTCGCCGAGGTGGACGACGAGCAGATCGCCGAGGTGCTGGCGAACTGGACCGGCATCCCAGTGTTCAAGCTCACC
This sequence comes from Saccharothrix hoggarensis, assembly GCF_052936025.1. The sequence goes on from NZ_CP193624.1 coordinate 374,246, forward strand.
GAGGAGGAGACCACGCGTCTGCTCCGCATGGAGGACGAGCTGCACAAGCGGATCATCGGCCAGGTCGACGCGGTCAAGGCCGTGTCGCAGGCGATCCGCCGCACGAGGGCCGGTCTGAAGGACCCCAAGCGCCCCTCGGGCTCGTTCATCTTCGCCGGCCCGTCCGGCGTGGGTAAGACCGAGCTGTCGAAGGCGCTGGCGAACTTCCTGTTCGGTGAGGACGACGCCCTGATCCAGATCGACATGGGCGAGTTCCACGACCGCTACACGGCGTCGCGCCTGTTCGGTGCCCCTCCCGGTTACGTCGGCTACGAAGAGGGCGGCCAGCTCACCGAGAAGGTGCGCCGCAAGCCGTTCTCCGTGGTGCTGTTCGACGAGATCGAGAAGGCCCACCAGGAGGTCTACAACACGCTGCTCCAGGTGTTGGAGGACGGCCGCCTGACCGACGGTCAGGGCCGGACGGTGGACTTCAAGAACACCGTCATCATCTTCACGTCCAACCTGGGCACGTCGGACATCAGCAAGGCCGTCGGCCTCGGCTTCACCTCGGGTCAGGACACCGCGTCCAACTACGAGCGCATGAAGAACAAGGTCAACGACGAGCTGAAGAAGCACTTCCGGCCCGAGTTCCTCAACCGCATCGACGACATCATCGTCTTCCACCAGCTCACGCAGGACGAGATCATCAAGATGGTGGACCTGATGATCGCCCGCGTCGAGACGCAGTTGAAGAACAAGGACATGGCGATCGAGCTCACGGATCGCGCGAAGATGCTGCTGGCCAAGCGCGGGTTCGACCCGGTGCTGGGCGCCCGGCCGCTGCGCCGGACCATCCAGCGGGAGATCGAGGACCAGCTGTCGGAGAAGATCCTGTTCGGGGAGATCCAGCCCGGCCAGATCATCATCACCGACGTCGAGGGCTGGGACGGCGAGTCCGAGGCCGACGACAAGGCGCACTTCGTCTTCCGCGGCGAGGCCAAGCCGATGCGCGTCCCGGACGCCCCGCCGGTCGACCTCGCGTCGTCCGGTGGCGACTCCGGCGAGTCGGACTCCGAGTCCGCCTGACGGTCGCACCTCGAAGCGCCCCCCGGTTCACGCCGGGGGGCGCTTCGCGCGTCCGGGGTCAGTGCAGCGCGCCCGCGGTGGTGCGCAGGTCGGTGGACGTGGTCAGCGCCGTGCGGACGATCAGCTCCAGCGCCCGGGCCGTGGTGGCGACGGGCAGGCTGGGCAGGTCGCGCCCCTCGGCCTGCTCCGGCGAGAACGGCACGTGCACGAACCCGCCGCGCACACCGGGGTGCTCGGTCGCGACCAGGTGCATGAGGCCGTAGAACACGTGGTTGCAGACGAACGTGCCCGCCGTGTGCGACACCGACGCCGGGATGCCCTCGGCCTCCAGCGCGGCCACGCACGCCTTCACCGGCAGCCCGGTGAAGTACGCGGCCGGCCCGTCCGGCGCCACCGGCTCGTCGACGGGCTGCGCGCCCGCGTTGTCCGGGATGCGGGCGTCGTCCAGGTTCACCGCGACGCGTTCCGGCGTGACGCCGACCCGTCCGCCCGCCTGGCCCACGCACACCACCACGTCGTACCGGCGGACGGCGAGGGCCTCGCGCACCGCGGCGATCGACTCCCCGAACACGCACGGCAGGCGCAGCTTCGTCAGCCGGTAGCCGTCCGGTCGCACCGCGTCCACCGCGTCCCACGACGGGTTGGTGCGCTCGCCGGCGAACGGCTCGAAGCCCGTCAGCAATACGTCCACTCGGGCAGACTAGATGTCGTGGTCGACATCGCGGAACGCCGCACCAGGCGTGGGTTCACGACGTTCCTGCTGGTGGTGGCGGCCATCGCGTTCCTGCTCGCCGCGCTCACCCGGCTGTCGGGCGTCGACGGCACCCGGCACATGATCGCCGCCACGGCCCTCACCCCGTACGTCACGGCGGCGGGAGTCCTGCTGGGCCTGCTGGCGCTGCTGCTGCGGCGGTGGCTGGTCGGCGCCGTCACCCTGCTGGTCGCGATCGTGCTGGTGGCGGCGGTCGCCCCGCGGGCGTTCCCCGATTCGAGGCCGTTCGGCCGCGGCGCGTCCGTCACGGTGATGGCGGCGAACCTGCTGGTCGGCAAGGCCGAGGCGGAAGCCGTGGTGGCCGCGGTGCGGGCGCACGACGTGGACGTGCTCGCGTTGCAGGAGCTGACCCCCGCGATGGTGCGCGACTTCGACCGCGCGGGCCTGGAGGAGGTCCTGCCGCACCGGCACTTCCTGGACGAGCCCGGCGCTTCCGGGTCCGGCATCGCGTCCCGCTACCCGCTGTTCCCGCGCACCCTCACGCCGCCCAGCACGTTGGGCCAGGCCGGCGCGCTGGTCGACCTGCCCGGTGACGACCTGGAGGTCCTGTCGGTGCACCCGCTGCCGCCGGTGGTGGACGACGGGCCGGAGCGGTGGCAGCGGGAGCTGGCGGGCCTGCCGGAACGACGGCTCGACGGGCCGGTGCGCGTGCTCGCCGGCGACTTCAACGCCACGCTGGACCACGCCGGGCTGCGCCGCCTGCTCAACGGCGGCTACAAGGACGCCGCGGACGAGGTCGGCGAGGGCCTGAACCCCACCTGGCCGTCCGGCGCGCTGTGGCCGCCGCCGGTCACGATCGACCACGTCCTGGTGGACAACCGGTGCCCGGTGGACGCGTTCGCCGTGGTGGACGTCCCCGGCTCGGACCACCGGGCCGTCGTCACCCGATTCGTCGTGCCAGCTCGGTGATCGCGTCCAGCGCGCCCATCGGCAGCGACACCCCGCGCCCGTGCCGGACCTCCGGCTCACGCGGGTTGACCCGGATCAGCGCGCCGGACGCGGCACTGGCCAGCTCGGCCTGACGGCGCACGGTCGGCACCGCGTTGCCCGCGCCGATCTCGATCACCACCAGGTCGCGGCGCCCCCGCCGCCACTGCGTGAGGGCGTCCAGCTGCTCCTGCGACGGGCCGGCGACCCACGACCAGTCACCGAACATGAGGATGTTCGGCCGCGCGAGCCCGCCGCAGTTGCGGCACGCGGGCAGCGGCCCGGTCGCCCGCATGGACTCCGGCTCCACGTCGAGCACGACGTCGTCGGCGGGCCACACGTCGTCCGTGCACGGCTCCACGCACTGCAGGTGGTGGATCGAGCCGTGCACCTCGGCCACGTCGGCGAACCCGGCCCGCTGGAACTGGCCGTCCACGTTCGACGTGAACACCCGCGCGCCCCACTCCCGCAGCACGCGGAAGCCGTCGTGCGGGACCGTGCGCCGGTACAGGTCGAGCCGGTGCCCGTAGAAGCCCCACGCGAGCGTCGGGTCGTCCACGAAGTGCACCGGGTCGGCCAGTTCCTCGAACCGCAGGCCCAGCCGCGCGTACGGCGGGTAGGCCTGCCAGAAACCGGTCGCGCCGCGGAAGTCCGGCAGGCCGGAGTCCACGCCCATCCCGGCGCCCGCGCACACCAGCAGCGCGTCGGCGCCCGCGATCAGGTCCGCCGCGCGGTCGAGCGCCTCGTTCACCCTCGGTGGCTCGTTCCCCGGACCGTCACCTCTTGGGCTCGGAGCTGAGGACGACCTCGAACTCCAGCAGGTCCGAACCGGTGCCGACCGGCTTGGCCCGCTCGCCCGCGTGCGCCTCCTTGGCGCGCCCGCCCATCCAGTTCCGGAAGTCCTCCTCGGTCTCCCACTGGGTCACCACGAAGTACCGGTCGTCGCCCTTGACCGGCCGCAGGAGCTGGAACCCGAGGAAGCCGGGCTCCGAGTCGACCGCGCCGAGCCGTGCGGCGAACCGCTTCTCCAACTCCGGGCCCGAGCCGTCGGGCACGTGGATCGCATTGATCTTCACAACCGCCATGCCCCCGACGTTACTGGCCGCGGGCGGGTCCCGTCTGCCGGCGGTCCCGTTCGCGCGACCTAGCGGCGCAGCGGCCCCGGGAACAGGTGCTCGTCGGCCGGGACGTCGTCGCCCCGGAACCACGCGGCGAAGAAGGCGTCCAGGTCCTGCCCCGACACCTGCTCGACGTGCGCCTCGAACTCCGGCCACGACGCGTTGCCCGCCTGGTGCGCGGACGTCCAGCCCTTCAGGACCCGGTCGAACGCGTCGTCGCCGACCTGCCGCCGCAACGCGTGCAGCGCGAGCTGGCCCTTGTCGTAGACGCCGCGGAACTCGTTGCCCCGGCCCATGTCGTACAGCTTGCGGCCCCAGTACGTCTCGCGGTCGGCGACCCGTTCCACCTCGGCGCGGTAGCGGGCGTCGAGGTCGGCGCCCTCCTTCGCCTCCGCCCACAGCCACTGCGCGTAGCTCGCGAAGCACTCGTTCAGGCAGATGTCGGCCCAGTTCTCCACCGTCACCGAGTTGCCGAACCACTGGTGCGCGTTCTCGTGCACCACCGTGTCGAGGTCGGCCCACGCGGCGTAGATGGGACGGGTCTGGGTCTCCAGCGAGAAGCCGATGTCGTCCGCGAGGAAGATCCCGCCCGCCGACTCGAACGGGTAGGGCCCGAACTTCTCCTCCAGGAACCCGATGATCTCCGGCAGCCGCTCCTGGTGCTGCCGCCCGCCGTCCGCGCCCGGCGCGTACGCGTCCACCACCGGCGTGCCGTCGGGCAGCGTGGACCGCGACACCGTCCACCGGTCGATCGCGATCGTGGTCAGGTAGGTCGCCATGGGCTGCTCGGCGACCCAGCGGAACGACGTCCAGCCCGCCTCGGTGGACGAGCCGCGCTCCACCCCGTTCGACATCACCGACCAGCCCTCCGGCACCCGCGCGGTCACCGCGAACGCGGCCTTGTCGCGCGGGGTGTCGTTGGCCGGGAACCACGTCGTCGCCGAGTGCGGCTCGCCGGCCGCGAACGCGCCGCCCGTCGCCGAGACCTGCCACCCGCTGCGGCCGAGCGCCCGGTCCTCCACGACGGTCGGCTCGCCGCCGTACGTGACCTCGGTGGTGAACTCCTCGCCCGCGCGCACCGGCTCGTCCGGCTCGATCACGAGCTCGTGGTCGCCCTCCTGGCGGAACCCGGCCGCCGCCCGCCCGGCCACGGCCACCGCGGTGACGTCCAGCTCGTACAGGTCGAGGTTGAACCGGGACAGGTCGGCGGTCGCGCGGGCGGTGATCGTCGCGACGCCGTCCAGCCGCCTGGTCGCCGGGTCGTAGCTGATCGACACGTCGTAGCCGGTGACGTCGTAGCCGGTGTTGCCGTCCTGCGGGTAGTACGGGTCGCCCGCGCCGTCGCCGCCCTCGGCGTTGGCCACCGGCGGGGCGGTCGTCGCGGTGGTCCCGGCGGGCGCCGCCGACCGCCGGTCCTCGGGGAGCCTCGCCACCACGATCCCGGCCACGACCAGCACCACGATGACGAGGAGCAGGTACGGGCGCGCCTTGGAGCTGATGGCCATGCCGACATGATGCACGCATGAGCGTTGCGGAGTTCGGGGGATCGGGGCAGGGCATCCTGCTGCTCCACGGCCTGATGAGCCGGGCGAGCACGTGGTGGACGGTCGCGCAGTGGCTCAAGCCGTACGGGCGGGTCGTCGCGCCGGACGCGCGCGGGCACGGCCGCAACCCCGTGCGCGGGCCGTTCCGGACCGAGGACTTCGTGGCGGACGCCGCGGCGGTGATCGAGCGGCACGACCTCGCGCCCGCCGTCGTCATCGGGCACTCGATGGGCGGCCTGCACGCGTGGGCGCTCGCCGCGACCCGGCCCGACCTGGTGCGCGCCGTCGTCGCCGAGGACGTCGTGCCGGACAACCGGGGCCGCACGGTCGACGAGTGGAAGTGGTACTTCGACGCGTGGCCGACGCCGTTCCAGTCCCTCGCGCACGTCCGGTCGGTCGTGGACGTGCCGCGGGTGGAGGAGATGTTCGAGGAGCGCGAGGACGGCTGGCACCTCATCGCCCACCTGCCCGACCTGTACGAGATCGCCGCCGAGTGGGGCGAGCGGGCGTACTGGGACTTCGTGGACGCCATCCGGTGCCCGACGCTCGTGATCGAGGCCGGTCGGGGCGGGCTGCGCGCCGGGCAGATGGCCGAGGTGGCGCGGCGGACCGGCGGGCGCCACCTGGTCGTGCCGGAGTCCGGGCACGTCGTGCACGACGAGGCGCCGGAGGTCTACCGGGGCGCGGTGGAGGCGTTCCTGAGCGGGTCGATCCCGCCGGTCTGAGTGTCCACGATCGCCACCTCGCGGGTCTTCGCGCGGATCGGCGTGATCGGGTGCAGCGCGGCGAACGCGGCCTTCACCTCGTCGGCCTCGCCGGTGAGCAGCGCGCAGTGCGGCACCCAGTTGCCCGGCAGGTGGTGGGAGTTCGGGTGCTTCACCCGGCCCGCGAGCACGTCGTGGACGGCCGAGTGGACGGCCAGCAGCTCGCTGTCCACGACGGCGTCCAGCTGGAGGGTGGTGTCGGTGGCGCTGAGGGTGCGCAGCCACAGGTCCGGCAGCCACAGCCGGGACAGGTCCTCGCGCAGCTCGGCCCGCACCTTGGGCCCGATCGTGCCCGCCGCCGCGTACGTCAGGTGCGGCGGCAGCTCGGACTTCGCGCCGATCCGCCGCCACAGGCCGCGCACGGCCTCGTCCGCTTCGGCGTCGAAGAACACCACGAGGGCGTGCACGTCAGCGCCCGCTCGCCAGGGGCTCGCCCGGCACGCGCTCGCCCGGTCCGGGGTCACCGACCGCGGTCTCAGCGGTCTCGCCGGCCGTGTGCTCGCCGGGCAGGGCGAACCGGCCGTCGTCCGTCTGCTCGACCAGGCCGTCGGTGAGCAGCGAGTGCAGGCAGCGGTCCCGCTGGCCCGCGTCCGACCACACGACGTCCAGCCGCGCCTTCGCCACCGGCTCCGTCGTGCCCCGCAGCACGTCCAGCAGCAGCCCGCGCACCTGGCGGTCGGTGCCCGCGAACTTCTGCACCGCCTTCGCCGGCCCGTCGTACGCGGGACGGCCGTTGCGCTGCCACGCGCACGTGTCGAACACCGGGCAGTCGGCGCACTTCGGCGCGCGGGCCGTGCAGACCAGCGCGCCCAGCTCCATCAACGCGGCCGAGTAGACGGCGGCGCGCTCGTCCGGGAGCAACGCCTCGACGTCCCGCATGTCCTTCGCCGTGGACGGCGGCCCCGCGTCGCCCGCGCCGTGCACCGCCCGTGCCACGACCCGGCGGACGTTCGTGTCGACCACCGGGCACTTCTGCCCGTACGCGAACGCCGCGACCGCCCGTGCCGTGTACGCGCCGATGCCCGGCAGGGCGAGCAGGGTGTCCACGTCGCTCGGCACCACGTCGCCGTGCTGCCCGGCGATGGCCTGGGCGGCGGCGTGCAGCCGGAGCGCGCGTCGCGGGTAGCCCAGCTTGCCCCAGGCGCGCAGGACGTCGCCCTGGCTCGCCTTCGCCATCGCGGACGGCGTCGGCCAGCGCGCGAGCCACTCGTGCCAGATCGGCTCGACCCGCGCGACCGGGGTCTGCTGCAGCATGATCTCGCTGACCAGCACGCCCCACGCCGTGCACTCCGGCCGGCGCCAGGGCAGGTCGCGGGCGGTCTCGGCGAACCAGTCGAGGAGGCGTTCGGCGTCCAGGCTCGTGTCCAGGCTCATGGCGCCGCACAGTCTCCCACGACGGGCGCGCGCGTCAGACCACCTCGGTCAGCTCGCCGGTGTGGACGTCGTAGACGAAGCCGCGCACGTCGTCCCGGTGCAGGAGGAACGGGCTGTGGCGGACCCGGTTCATCGAGCCGCGCACGCTGTCCTTCACCTCGCGGAACGCCTCCACCGACCACGTCGGCCGCAGCCCGGAGTCCTGCTCCAGCTCGTCCTTGAACTCGTCCTCGGTGACCAGCTGCAGGCCGCAGTTGGTGTGGTGGACGAGCAGGACCTCGCGGGTGCCGAGCTTGCGCTGGCTCAGCGCCAGGGAGCGGATCATGTCGTCGGTGACGACGCCGCCCGCGTTGCGCAGCACGTGCGCCTCGCCCTGCTTGAGCCCGAAGATCTCGAACACCCGGATGCGGGAGTCCATGCACGTCAGGATGGCGACGTTCATCGAGGGCCGGGGTGAGGACCGGTCGCCCGGAACGATGTTGCCCAGTTCGGTGTTGCGGCGGAGCAGCTCGTCGATCGCGGTCATCGCGCACCTCCCGTGTTCCCTGGGATTGGAACCCGAGTCCCGCATGCTGACAAGTGGAATCTGTTGAGGATCACGTTCACCGCATCGGGGGACCGAGGCCTACGGGGAGTTTCCCGAGGTCCGGGTTACCTTCGACGACGTGACCGAGCCCACAGGCCCGCAGCCGCACCCGCCGTCGGTGTACTGGCGGCGCCGTGCCCTGGCGATCGGTGGGTCGGTGGTCGCGCTGGTGCTCGTCGTCTGGCTCGTCGGCGCCCTGATCGGACGCGGCGCGCCGGCGCCGGTCACCCCGCGGGGCGCGGTGTCGTCCAGCCCGCCCCCGCCGAGCGGGACGCCGGCGACGTCGTCGTCCGCGACCACCTCGCCCACCACGTCGCCCCCGCCGCCGCCGTCACCGTCGCCCACCTTGCCGCCCGGCCCGCCGCCGCCGTGCGAGGACGCCCAGGTCGCCGTGGCGGCCGAGGTCGACAAGCCGTCCACGCCCGCCGGCCAACGCGTGCGGTTCACGATCGCGGTGTCCAACGCGGGGCCGCTGCCGTGCACCAAGGAGATCGGCCGCAGCGTCCGCGAACTGGTCGTGACGACCGCCGACGGCGCGAAGCGGCTCTGGTCGAGCAACGACTGCTACGCGACGGCGGGCTCCGAGGTGCGGGTGATGCAGCCGGGGGAGCGGTTCGCGTTCAGCCTCCAGTGGGCGGGCAGCACGTCGGAACCGGGCTGCGGCAAGCACACCCGGCTCGGCGCGGGCGACTACCTGCTCACCGCGTCGGTGGCCGGGAAGGCGAGCAACCCGGTGATCTTCCGCATCACCTGAGCGATCACCCGGGCGTCCCACGAGAAAGGGCAGGACCCCCTCGCGGAGGCCCTGCCCGGTGCTCGTCGTGGGGTCAGGGGGTCACGGGCCGAACCAGCGTTCCTCGGCCGTGCCGCGCGGTGAGGCGGCGGTGCTGCCGAGGACCAGTTCGGTCGAGAGGGTGACGGCCCGGGGACGGGTGCGCTCGGCCGAGTCGAGCAGCAGCTTGCCCGCCGCGCGACCCTTCTCCAGGACCGGCTGCCGGACGGTCGTCAGACCGGCCTGCTCGGCCTCCCGGATGCCGTCGAAACCGGTGACGGTGATGTCCTCCGGCACGCGCAGGCCACGCCGGCGCAGCTCGCCGAGGGCGCCGAGGGCCAGTATGTCCGACGTGCAGATCAGCGCCGTGATCTGCGGGTCGCGCTCCATCACCTGGGCCGCCGCGGACGCGCCGGACGCCATGGTGTGGTCGAACCGCTCGGCCACCGGCACCGTCTCCCAGTCCACGCCGACCGACGCGAACGCCTGCGCCAGACCGGCGAGCCGGGCGCGCTGCACGTGGAAGTGCGCCGCCTGCTGCCGTTCCGGCACGACGAAGTCGTCGTTGCGGTCGCGGGCCAGCCGCATGCACACCACGCCGACGCGCCGGTGCCCCAGCGAGATCAGGTGCTGCGCCAGCGAGTGCATGGCCGCCTGGTCGTCGATGCCGACGCGGTCGACGTTGCCCAGGTCGGGCTGGTCGCACACGACGGTCGGCACGGGCCGCTCCAGCACGGCCGCCAGGTGCGGGTCGTCGTCCGGCACCGAATACACCACGAAACCGTCCACGCCGGCCCGGTGCACGGCCGCCACGTCCTCGCGCTCGGGGTTCGCGGGCACGAGCAGCAGCCCGGTCCCCGCGTCCTCGCACGCGAGCGCCAACCCCTCCAGGAACCCGATCGCCGCCGGGTCGCGGAACGCGTAGGACAGGTTCTCGGTGAGCAACAGGCCCACCGCACCGGCCTTGCGGGTCCGCAGGGAACGGGCCACCGGGTCGGGCCCCGGGTACCCGAGTCGTCTTGCTGTCTCCAACACCCGGCGTCGCAGCTCTGGCGAGAGCTGGTCGGGACGGTTGTACGCGTTGGACACCGTTGTCCGGGAAACACCCAGCTCCGCCGCCAGTGAGGCGAGCGTCGCGGGGCGTCGCACATGCATCGACCGCGCCATGAAGTGACCGTAACGGTTCAGAACCAATTACAGAAGTGGGGGTGACCGGCGTCCCTCCAAATCGTCATCTTCCCAGGTCGGACTACGTTACCTCCAAGTACAATGGTCTAAACCAATGAGGGTGGAGCGGACGACTCGCGCACCACCAGACGCGGTCGGAAAACGCGCGTGTAATTCCCCGCGGGGCGTCTCCGCCGATCCGGGTCGAGGCGGTGCACCAACTCGTCGACGGCCGCAGCCGCCATCTCCTCGATCGGCTGCGCCAAGGTCGTCAGCGAGGGCGAGCAGTAGGAGGCCAGCGGGATGTCGTCGAACCCGACCACGGACAGGTCCCGCGGCACCGACAGCCCGCGCCGGTGCGCCTCCCGCAGCACGCCGATCGCCATGTGGTCGGACGAGCAGATCACCGCTGTCGGCCGCACGGTGTCGAGCAGGACCGACACCGCCTCGGCCCCGCCCTCCGGCCCGAACGGCGCGTGCGCCACGAAGTCGGACGACGCGGGCAGCGCGTCCTCCTCCAGCGCCGCCGCCCACCCGGCGCGCTTCAGCCGCGACGGCAGCGACCGCGCCGGCCCCGACACGAACCCGATCCGCCGGTGCCCCAGCTCCACCAGGTGCCGCGTCGCCGCGTACCCGGCGTGCTGCTCGTCCACCGTCACGTCCGGCACGTCCAGCGACGGCGTGGCGCCGTTGAGGAACACCATGTGCACGCCGTCCGCCAGGAGCTTCGCGTAGTACGACGGCCGCGGGGCCTGGCCGAGCGGCACCTCGACGTTGGTGATCTCCGGCGACACGAACACCATGCCCTCGACGCCGCGCGCGAGGAGCATCCGCACGTACTCCTCCTCGCCCATGGCCGCCGCGCCGGTGGCCCGCGTGTTGCACAGCAGCGACGAGTAGCCCAGCCGCGCGGCGCGCACCTCCAGCGCCTCGGCGAACGCCGGGAACACCGGGTTGGACAGCTCCGGCACCAGCAGGCCGATCACGCCCGTCCGCTGGAGGGCCCCGAGCCCCCGTGGCGTGTAAGGCATTTCCGCAAGCACCGCGAGCACGCGCTGGCGCGTCTCGTCGTTGACGCCGGCCCGGCGGTTGAGCACCCGGCTGACCGTGGAGATGCTCACCCCGGCTGCCCTGGCGATCTCGGACAGACCGGACACCGTGCCTCCTCGCGTGTGCGCCGCGCCCCAGCGGGCGACGAGCGGACGACGGCCGGGCGAACCGACCATCGGGACGTTGGGTGACGTGCAGCCTGCCGCCAGCGGCAAATTTTTGCAACGCCCACCTTGGTTTCCGTGGGCCGAGCACGTCCGTTACGGCTTGGTTACGTCCAGACCCTTGACCCGGCCCTGGTCGGCGGGATGAAATCCGCGTCAACAATTTCGCAAGTTCTTGCAAGAGCCTTCATCACGGTGGAGGCCCGCAGGAGGGACGACAGCAACGATGCGACGTACCACCCTCGTGACCGCAGTGGCGGCCGCTTCCGCCCTCGTCCTCACCGCGTGCGGTGGTGGCGGCGGCGGATCGACGTCCGGCGACTCCGGCGAGATCACCTTCTGGGACACCAGCGGCCCGAACGAGAGCCCGGTGTTCACCAAGATCGCGCAGGAGTGCGCGACCAAGGGCGGCTACAAGGTCAAGACCGAGACGGTCGCCTTCGACCAGGCCCTGAACAACTACCGCACCGCCGCCCAGGGCGGTCAGGGCCCGGACGTGTTCCGCGCCGAGGTCGCCTGGGTGCCGCAGCTCGCGAAGCTCGGCTACGTCGAGGACCTGACCGGCACGGACCTGGCCAAGGACACGTCGGACTTCCTGGACACCCCGCTGGGCTCCACCAAGTTCGAGGGCAAGTCCTACGGCGTGCCGCAGGTGACCGACTCGCTGGCGCTGTTCTACAACAAGAAGCTGCTGGCCGACGCGGGCGTCGAGCCGCCGAAGACGTGGGAAGAGCTGAAGGCCGCCGCGGCCAAGCTCGGCGGCGAGAAGACGATCTTCATCAACAACGACGCGTACTACGCGCTGCCGTTCATCTACGGCGCGGGCGGCGACCTGGTCGACGCCGACGCGAAGAAGATCGTGGTCAACTCCGCGGAGAACGTGAAGGCGCTGGAGACCGCGAAGGGCCTGCTGGACGCCAAGGCCGCCAGCACCGCGCTCGACCCGGCGAACTCGTACAACAACATGCAGGCCGCGTTCACGTCCGGCGAGGTCGCCATGGTCGTCAACGGGCCGTGGTCGGTCGCCGACTACCTCAAGGGCGCCGCGTTCACCGACCCCGCCAACCTGGGCATCGCCCCCGTCCCCGGCGACACCGCGGGCAAGGGCTCCGCGCCCGTCGGCGGCCACAACTACGTGGTCCGCAAGGGCACCAAGGCCAAGGACTCGTCGATCAAGTTCATCGCCTGCATGAGCAGCGTCGAGTCGCAGGCGCAGGTCGCCAAGGAGCTGGGCCTGCTGCCCACCCGCAAGTCCGCCTACGAGAACGCCGACGTGAAGGCCAACGCGGTCGTGTCCGCGTTCGAGCCGGTCGTCACCGCCGCCCACGCCCGCGCGTGGATCCCCGAGGGCGGCCAGCTGTTCGACCCGCTGAAGATCGCCTACGCCGACGTCCTGGCGGGCAAGAAGGACGCCAAGACGGCCCTCGACGAGGTCGCCAAGAGCTACAAGGACACCGTCGTCCCCGAGTACACCATCGGCTGACAACGCCCTCGCGGGCGCCCCACACCGGGGCGCCCGCGAGGACCGTTCGCGAAGGGAGACTTCGGTGCGCAGGTTCCTGGACCGGCACTGGTACGCGTACGCGATGGTGCTGCCGGTCGTGGTGGTCATCGCGGTGTTGGTGCTGTTCCCGCTCGCCCAGGGCGTGTTCTTCACCTTCACGAACATCAACGAGGGCAACATCGCCAACCCGATCCTCGACCGGCCGGCGACCTACGTCTCCGTTGGCCTCGACAACTACGTGAACGTGCTGTCGGGCGACGCCAGCTACGGCGCGTTCTGGTCGACGCTGGTGCGCACGCTCATCTGGACGTTCGGGTGCGTGTTCTTCCACTACACGATCGGCCTCGGGCTCGCGCTGCTGCTCAACCGGCAGATGCGCGGCCGGGCCCTCTACCGGGTCATGCTGATCCTGCCGTGGGCGGTGCCCGCGTTCATCAGCGCGTTCGCGTGGAAGTACATGTTCAACGCCCAGTACGGGATCATCAACCAGTTCCTGCGCTTCGTCGGCCTGCCCGACCCGGTGTGGCTCGGCCAGTCGGACTGGGCGCTGGTCGCGGTGATCATCGTGAACGTGTGGCTCGGCGTGCCGTTCATGATGGTGGCCCTGCTCGGCGGGCTCCAGTCGATCCCCGGTGACCTCTACGAGGCCGCCGAGGTCGACGGCGCGACCCCGTGGCAGCGGTTCCGCAACGTGACGCTGCCCGGCCTCCAGTCCGTGTCCAGCACGGTGGTGCTGCTCGGCATCATCTGGACGTTCAACATGTTCGCGATCATCTACCTGGTCACCGGGCCGAACCCGAACACCCGCATCCTGGTGACGTACGCGTTCGAGCGGTTCTTCTCCGGCGCGTCCCGCGACTTCGCGGTCGCGTCGACCTACGGCGTGCTGATCCTGTCCGTGTTGCTCGTGTTCGCGGGCGTGTACCGGCGCGCGCTGCGCAAGCAAGGCGAGGTGTGGTGATGACGGTCGAAGCCGCGTCGTTGAAGGTGGTCAAGCCCGCCGGCGGCCCGAAGCGCTCCGAACGGTCCGCGCTCGCCAGCGTCGGGCTGCACGGCGCGCTGATCGTGGCGTCGCTCATCGCCGTGTTCCCCGTGTTCTGGGTGCTGGTGACGTCGTTCAAGCCGGACGCGAAGGCCGTCGAGACCACGCCCAAGCTGGTCAACGACTCCAGCCTCGACAACTACGCCCGCATCCTGTCCGGGGAGAAGGGCGACTTCCTGGCGTGGTTCGGCAACTCGGTGCTGATCGCGCTGCTGACCACCGTGCTGGCGGTGTTCCTGTCGGCGACGACGGGTTACGCGGCGTCCCGCTTCCGGTTCCCCGGCAAGCGGTCGCTGATGCTGTCGTTCCTGGTCGTGCAGATGTTCCCGTTCGCGGTGCTGATCGTGCCGCTGTACAACATCCTGCTGGCGCTGGGGTTGCAGGGCACGTCGCTCGGCCTGGTGCTGGTGTACTGCACGACCGCCGTGCCGTTCTGCACGTACATGCTGAAGGGCTACTTCGACACGATCCCGAACGACATCGACGAGGCGGGGCGCGTGGACGGCCTGTCGCCGTTCGGGGTGTTCTGGCGGCTGGTGCTGCCCCTGGCCCGGCCGGGTCTGGCCGTGACGGCGTTCTACGCGTTCCTGACGGCGTGGGGCGAGGTGGCGTTCGCGTCGGCGTTCCTGTCGGCGGCGGACGAGTCGAAGACGCTGGCCGTGGGCCTGCAGGTGTTCGTCCAGCAGAACCGGACCGAGTGGGGTCACCTGGCGGCGGCGTCGATCCTGGTGGCGATCCCGGCGATCATCGTGTTCTACCTGGTGCAGCGGTTCCTGGTGACCGGCCTGTCGTCGGGCGCGGTGAAGGGCTGACGTCGGGCGGGGCCTCCGCGTGCGCGTGGAGGTCCCGCTCAGACCTCGATCACCTCTACCAGCGATTCGAGGCCGACGAAGTCCTTCGGGTTGCGGGTGTAGAGCGGCAGCTCGTGGCACGAGGCTATGGCGGCGATCATCAGGTCGAACTTGCGCGACCGAGGATCGCGATCGCCGCGATCGTCAGCCTGATCAGGCTGCCGTACCGGGTGGACGCCCTGCGGTCGAAGGGCAGCGGGTCGTAGTTCACCATCGCGACACCCAGCCGCTTGGCCCGCGCGTCGTGGGTCGTCGCGTCCCCCGCCACCGCCACGCCGTGTTGCAACTCGGCAAAGGTGACGGTGGTCAGCTCGAAGGTCTCCGGGAGGGCTTCCTGGTCCAGCAGATCGAGGTCGATGTACGTGGACGTGTCCAGGACACCGACGTGGTGATCACCCACGGCTGGGCTCCCACGGGTCGTCGTCGCCGAGTCGGTCCTCGTTCCCGAAGAATTCGTCCGCTTCCCGGCGCATCTCCGCGTAGTCGACCCGCGGCAGGTGCCTGAGTCGTTCGATCACTTCCGCCGTGATCAGCCCCCGCCTCTGCGTCGGCGGGCTCAGTTCGAGGATCTCCTCGCCGTTCTGAGTGACCTGGTACGTCTCGCCCGCCTCGACGGCTTCGAACACCTCGGCGGGGTTGTCGTGGAACTGCTGTGCGCTGATGACCTTCACGGTGCAGAGGTTAGGGAGCCCGGCGCACCCCGCACCAGCGGCAAGACCGCTGGTCAAAGTCCTGGTCCGGACGCTTCGACCGGGTGATCGCCGCCCCACTGGACCCGGTGGACGGCGGGCATCGGCATGGTCTTCGGGAAGCTCTGGTCGATCGCCTGACCGGCCGCGAGCAGCATGCGGCGAACGTGCCGTGCGCGCCGATCAGCGCCGGCGGCGTTGCGCCCGACGGCGGTCCCCGTCGAGCCCGATGGCCGTCCTCGTCGGGACCGTCGGGCGTGGGGACGACGGAACACGCGTGGCGGACGAGCACGAGGTCGGTGGCCATGCCCCCACCAGTACCAGAGCCGCGCTGAACCGATGCGGAACTAGACCAATCCACCCGTTCCCGTAAGCGCTTGCAATCCCTAACGTTGCCGCAAAGCTTGGTAGTGAAAGGTGCGTGGCATGGCTGAGGTCGCCTACGTCAAGGCTTCGCGGATCTTCTCCGGCAACCCGCCGGTCCGCGCGGTCGACGAGCTGTCGTTGGACGTCACCGACGGCGAGTTCCTGGTTCTGGTCGGTCCGTCCGGCTCCGGCAAGTCGACCGCGCTGCGCATGCTCGCGGGTCTGGAGGACGTGGACGAGGGCGCCATCCACATCGGAGGCAAGGACGTCACCAACGTCCCGCCCAAGGGCCGCGACATCGCGATGGTGTTCCAGTCCTACGCGCTGTACCCGCACATGACGGTCGCGGAGAACATGGGCTTCGCGCTCAAGCTGCGCGGCGTCAACAAGGCCGAGATCAAGGAGAAGGTCGCCGAGGCGGCCAAGATGCTCGACCTGACCAAGTACCTGGACCGCAAGCCGAAGGCGCTGTCCGGCGGTCAGCGGCAGCGCGTCGCGATGGGCCGCGCGATCGTCCGCGAGCCCTCCGTCTTCCTCATGGACGAGCCGCTGTCCAACCTGGACGCGAAGCTGCGCGTGGAGACCCGCGCGAACATCGCCGCCCTCCAGGCCCGGCTCGGCACCACCACGATCTACGTCACGCACGACCAGGTCGAGGCCATGACCATGGGCCACCGGGTCGCCGTGCTGAAGGACGGCCTGCTCCAGCAGTGCGACACCCCGCGCGCGCTGTACGACAAGCCGGCCAACGCGTTCGTCGCCGGGTTCATGGGCTCGCCCGCGATGAACCTGAAGACCGTGCCGCTGACGTCGGAGGGCGCGAAGCTCGACGGCATCGTGGTGCCGCTGGAGCGCCGCGCGCTGGACAAGGCCGCCGGCGAGGGCCTGACCGAGGTCACCTTCGGCATCCGTCCCGAGTCGCTGGCGCTGGTCCCGTCGTCCGAGCCGGGCTTCGAGATGACCGTCGAGCTGGTCGAGGAGCTGGGCGCGGACGCGCTCATGCATGGCTCGGTCCGCATCGGCAACGTGCCGGAGCGGTTCGTGGTCCGCGTCGACGGCCGCACGCCGCCCACCCTGGGCCAGACGGTGAAGATCGGCGTGCGCGACGCCACCGAGGTCCACCTGTTCCACCCGGAGTCGGGCCACCGCATCACCGACTGACGTCGTCCTTCCCCGCCGGGGCCACCTCCGCACGTCGGAGGTGGCCCCTGTGGTGTGCGGAACACCCGGTCGGTGGACAAGTCCGTAGCGGAGCGTTCTAAACTGAACTCGACAACGGTTTCCATTGCCTGTCCATCCGCCTGTCGAGGAGTGACCTGATGACCGTCCGCAACGCGTTGCTCGGTGCGGCGGCCGCCGCGACCGCCGTAGTCCTCACCGCCTGCGGTGCCCAGGACACCCCGGCCACGCCCGGCGCCGCCGACGGCGCCATCAAGGTCGTGGCCTCGACCAACGTGTGGGGCAGCGTGGTCAAGGCGGTCGGCGGCGACGACGTCCAGGTCACCTCGATCATCAACGACCCGTCCGGCGACCCGCACTCGTACGAGAGCAAGCCCGCCGACCTGGCCCTGGTGCGCGACGCCAAGCTGGTCATCTTCAACGGCGGCGGCTACGACGACTTCTTCGCCACCCTCCTCGGCCCCGGCACGGAGTCCGCCAAGAAGATCGAGGCGTTCCCGATCTCCGGCAAGGCGTCCGGCCACGACGAGCCCGAGACGTCCGCGGAACCCGGCCACGAGGGCGAGGCCGGCCACGAAGGGGAAGCGGGCCACGAGGACGAGGCCGGCCACGACCACGCGGTCAACGAGCACGTCTGGTACGACTTCGCGACCGTCCGCAAGGTCGCCGACCAGGCCGCCGCCGACCTCGGCGCGATCGCGCCCGACAAGAAGGCCGCCTTCGAGGCCAACGCCAAGGACTTCGGCGCCAGGCTGACCGAGCTGGAGGACCGCGTCGAGGGCAAGGGCGCGGGCAGGAAGGTGCTGGCGACCGAGCCGGTGGCGCACTACCTGCTGGACACGGCGGGCGTGGAGGACGTCACCCCCGAGTCGTTCACCGAGGCCGTCGAGAACGAGTCCGACATCCCCGCTGCCGCCCTCGCCGACGTCACCCGCCTGGTGGACGAGAAGCAGGTCGTGGCCCTGGTCAACAACGCCCAGACCGAGAACCCCGCCACCAAGCAGGTCGTGGAGCGGGCGAAGACGGCCGGTGTGCCGGTCGCCGAGGTGACCGAGACGCTGCCCGAGGGCGTCACGGGTTACCTTGACTGGATGATGAAGCAGGTCGACTCGCTGGTGGGGGCGCTCGGCGCATGACAGCCCAGGTGACGGACAGGCCGACGCGAGCCGCGGTCGCGTTGCGCGGCGCGCGGCTGTCCTACGGCGACCGCGTGCTGTGGGACGGGTTGGACCTGGACGTCGCCCCCGGCGAGTTCGTGGCCGTCCTCGGACCGAACGGCTCGGGCAAGACCAGCCTCATCCGCGTGCTGCTCGGCCTGCAACCGCTGTCCGCGGGCACGGTCGCGGTGGCGGGCGGCAAGCGGCGCATCGGCTACATCCCGCAGCAGCGGGCGATCGACGTCAGCCTCTCCCTGCGCGGCCGCGACCTGGTCGGGTTCGGCCTGGACGGCCACGGCTGGGGCGTGGGCTGGCGGCGCAGGCGGGAACGCCGGGAGAAGGTCGACGCGGCGCTGGAGTCGGTGGGCGCGACGCGGTACGCCGACGAGCCGATCGGCCTGCTCTCCGGCGGCGAGCAGCAGCGGCTGAGGGTGGCGCAGGCGCTGGTCGGCGACCCCGAGGTGCTGCTCTGCGACGAGCCGCTGCTCTCCCTCGACCTCGCCCACCAGCGCGTGGTCAGCGACCTGATCGACGCCCGGCGCCGCACCGCGGGCACGGCCGTGCTGTTCGTGACCCACGAGATCAACCCGATCCTGCCGCTGGTCGACCGGGTGCTGTACCTGGTGGAGGGGCGGTTCCGGATCGGCACGCCCGCCGAGGTCATGACCTCGCGGACGCTGACCGAGCTGTACCGGACGAACGTCGAGGTCGTCCGCGTGCGCGACCAGATCCACGTGGTCGGCGCGCAGCACGTGTGCGAGGACGAGCCGCACCACCTGGCGGTGGAGGGCTGATGGAGAACTTCCTCGACGTCGACCTCACCCTGGAGGTGCTGGGCTACGTCCAGCCGATGATCGTCGCGGGCGCGGTGCTCGGGCTGGTCGCGGGACTCCTCGGCCCGCTGGTCGTCACGCGCAAGATGGCGTTCGCCGTGCACGGCACGAGCGAGCTCGCGTTCACCGGCGGCGCGGCGGCCCTGCTGATCGGCATCGGCGTCGGGTACGGCGCGCTGGCCGGCTCGGTCGTGGCGGCGCTGCTGCTGGGCCTGCTGAGCACGCGCAACTCGGACCGCGACTCCGTGATCGGCGCGATCCTGGCGTTCGGCCTCGGCCTCGGCGTGCTGTTCCTGGCCCTCTACGAGGGGCGCTCGGCCAACAAGTTCGGCCTGCTCACGGGCCAGGTCGTGAGCATCGGCTCGACGGACCTGTGGTTGCTGATCGGCTCGTCGGTCGCGGTGCTGGCGGTGCTGGCGTTCATCTACCGGCCGCTGCACTTCGCCAGCGTGGACGCGGCGGTGGCCGTGGCGCGGGGCGTGCCGGTGCGCACGCTGTCCGTGGTGTTCGCGGTGCTGGTGGGCGTGGCGACGGCGCTGAGCGTGCAGCTGGTCGGCGCGCTGCTCGTGCTGTCGCTGATGATCACGCCCGCGGCGGCGGCGAGCCGGGTCACCGCGAGCCCGCTGAAGGCGACGCTGCTGGCCGTGGTGTTCGCCGAGGTGTCCGTGCTCGGCGGGATGGTGCTGTCGCTCGCCCCCGGCATGCCGGTGAGCGCGTTCGTGACGGCCGTGTCGTTCCTGATCTACCTCGTGTGCCGGTTGGCCAGCGGGAAGCGGGAACGCGTCCAGTAGTCGAGATCGAAGTTTGGGACGCCTGCGGAGCGGGTACTCGACACGCGGGTCGACCGACCCGAGGTCACGACGCGCTGGACGGGCACTCGATGGATCGGACGCGCACGTGCGAGCCCGCGCGCGGCAGCCCCCGCAGGACGGGCGCCGGGCGCGGTGGGCGGCGTGCGCCGCCCGCCCGGTTACGCCGAGCGGGTCACCCCGGCGCCGCGGCCGACCGACTCGCCGACCGGCTCCTCCCGCGGCTCGTCGACCCGCGGCGCGGGCAGGACCCGGACCTCGCCGGCGGCCACCCGCACCTGGTTCCGCCCGTTCTCCTTGGCCGCGTACAGCGCGGCGTCCGCGCAGTGCTGCGCGTCCATCAGGCAGTCGCCGTTGTCCGGCAGCACGGCCACGCCGATCGACGCCGAGATGGCCCGCACCTCCGGCCCGTCCGCCGTCAGCGGCAGGTTCCGCCCGCGCAGCGTGACCGTGTTGCGGTGCTTGTCGGTGGTGATCACGGACATCTCGCCGATCGCCTCGCGCACCCGTTCCGCGATGGCCGTGCCCTGCGCCAGACCGGTGTCGGCGAGCACCACGACGAACTCCTCGCCGCCGTCGCGCCCGGCCACGTCGCCCGGCCGCAGCTTCTCCCGCAGTATCCGGCCGACCTCGGCCAGCACCGCGTTGCCCGCCGGGTGGCCCCACGTGTCGTTGATGCGCTTGAAGTGGTCCAGGTCGATGGCGAGCACGGTCACCGGCTGCCCGTCGTGGCGGCACCGCTCGGTGAGCCTGCCCGCGTACTCGGCCAGGCCGTTCGTGTTGAGCAGGCCGGTCCGGTAGTCGGTGTGCGCGTCCTCGGCCAGCCGCGCCTGCAACTGCTCCTGCTCGCGCAGCAGCCGTTCGAGGTGCGCCCGCCGCTCGGCCGCGTGGTACAGCAGCGAGTTGACCAGGATGACCGGGAACACCAGCAGCAGCGGACCGACCCAGTGGGTGGTCATCAGCATGCCCAGCATGGCGCCCGCGCCGAGCGTGCTCAGCTCCAGCATGTTGTCCGCGCGCGACCCGACGAACTCCTGGATGCGGGTGTGCGGCGTGACGATCTTCAACGCGATCGCGATGTTCATGCCCTGGGCGCCCCAGTTGACGACCGCGGCCACGATGAGCACGAGCACGAGGCCCAGGTCGGCCGGGATGCGGCCGGTGGCCAGCAGCGACAGGCCGGACAGGTGCACCACGGCCCAGGCCAGCATGGTGCCGCCGAGGATGCTCGCGGTGCTGAACACGAACCGGTAGGGCTGGCGGCGCGCGATCGGCTGGATCAGGATGCGCATCCAGATCGTGGCGAGCACGGCGAGCGCGCCCGGCAGGGCGATGGCGGCGGCGAACGTCCAGACGGACGTGAGGTCGATGTGGGGGCCGGCCGACTCGTTGCGGCGCGACTCTTCGGCCCGCCGAACGATCATCAGGTGGACGGTGATGGCGAACATCACCGCGCCGAACCGCAGCCAGTCCGCGTTCGAGACCGAACCGAGCGTGCCGAGCAGCCAAATGGCGGCAGCGGCTACCGCCGATTCGATGACCAGGAAGTACACCAGTGCGGCCGGGCGCAACGTCCAGAGATCCCAGTTGCGAATCGAGGGCCGGCCGACTGCCGCAGATGCCTTCTCGTCAGTCAAACTGTTCTTCACCACGACCCCCTACCCTCTGCCCGGCGTCGCACGTCGAACGCCGTTCGCAGCGGCACGTCCGTGCCCGAGATGCGCACTGAGGAGGTGTTCGCCATGCGCAACCGCGACATGTGAGTCCACTTCCCTCCATCCGGACCGAATGTTCACCGTACGTGCCCGCGGGCTAGCGGGCCGCAGCCGAGGGGACCTTCATGTTTGACAATCGCGATATGTGATGAGTCCGTTTCAGATCGCCACCGCCTTCGGATCGTTCCGGGTGCGGGCCCGTCGCCAGGCTACGGTCGCCTGGGTCGCCAGCAGTAGCCCGATACCGCCTGCACCCGCGATGGTGGCGGTCACCGAGCCGATCGAGTGCGCCACGACACCGGCCAACGCCATGCCGCCGCCCTGCGACGACCGCAGAGCGGCCCGGCCGATGCCGTACGCCCGACCGCGGTAGGCGTCGGGCAGGATGCGCATCCACGCCGATCGCGCGGGCGTGTGGTACGCACCGGCCATACCGGCGATGACCAGCAGCGCGATGGTCCAGGTCAGGTTCGGGTGCAACGCGAACATGACCAGAGGGGCCAAGGACAGTATGGCGAGCGGGCCGATCAGCCGCTCGCGTTTCGCGGGATCGCGCACCACCCGGAAGAGCACGGCCACGCCGAGGACGTTGGCGGCGGGCTCGATGGCCAGGATCAGGCCGACGGCCCACACCGCGTCCAGACTCGCCGCCAGGGGCACGGCGAGTCCCTCGGGGACCATGGCGAGGCCGGCCAGGAGGCGCATGCCCATCAGGCTGCGCAGGCGTGGTTCGGTGACCAGCAGGGTGAACGCGCCCTTGGGACCTTCGGGATCACGTTGGGTGCCGCGCGGATCGGCGGCCGGTCGGTGCTTGACCGACAGCTGCACGAGGATCGCGACCCACACGAACGAGGCCGCGTCGATGGCCAGCGCCACGTTGGGCCCGGCGCCGATGACGAGGAAGCCGGCGGCCGCGAGACCCACCATCTGGGCGACGTCGACCGACGTGCCGAACAGCGCCACGCCGTCGTCGTAGCGCTTCTCCGGCAGGACGTGGGGGAGGCTCGCCTCCTGGGCCGCCAGGAACGGCGACGAGATCATCAGGACGACCACGAGCAGCACGATCATGACCCACAGCGGCACGCCGGGCACGGCCATGAGGGCGACCAGCGCGGCCTGCAGCCACGCGCAGCAGACCATCACCGTGCGGCGCGGGTACCGGTCGGCTACCCAGCCCAGCAGCGGGCCCGAGATGAGCGGCGGGAACAGCGTCAACGACCACGTGAGGGCGGTCCACGCGGGTGACTGCGTCCGTTCGAAGACGAGCAGGGACAGCGCCACGGCCGCGAGCTGGTCGCCCACGGTCGACACCGTAGAGCCGATCCACATGCCGCGGAACTCGCGGTTGCCCACGAGCGCGCGGATGGTACCCCCGGAAGTCACAACTCCCCCAGGTTGGTCGGCCCCGATGAGTGAGTCACGTTACCCCCACCCGAAGTAACAATTCCCTCGGTTAGCACGGTAGAAGCTGCCGGATGTGCAATCTCTGTCCTACCACAGTGTGTACCCGAACGGAGCAGGTCGGTTACATAAAGTAGTTGCAACGGCGAAAAATCGGCTACTTATTCTTGACAGTTGACGGTAGGTGACACGGCGTGAGCAATCCTCGCCTACCCTACGTCGAGCAGGCCCTCCATTGGTCGGCCGGGCGCTGGTCCGACCGGGCCAGCGCGTTCCCGCGGGCCGCTGCGTCGGCTGCCGCCGGGTGGCGCGTCAATTGTTGAACAACGACGGCGTGTCGATCTTCAGAACTGGTAGTAGAGGAACGGGCTGAAGGTGCCGCTCGCCACCAGGATCGCGGCGTAGGCGGCTCCCGCGGTCATCAGCGACACCCTAGCCGCCGTGGCGATCCTTCCGCGAGAGGACTCCAGGTAAGGCCCGGTCACCGGGTGGGTCGGCATTGCGACAATTGCCAGAGCCAGGAGCAGCAGAACAATACGCTGATTGGTCGCCGCGGCGGCCACGGCTTCGGTCAACCCCGTGAAATCAGGCGCCAGCAGGTGGCCGATCATTGTGAACGCGCTACCGAGATCCGCGGACCGGAAGAACACCCACCCGATTACCACCAGCAACGTGGTGAGGACCCGACGGGCAATTCGGGTACGCGTAGTGACCGGCGTGGAATCCCATCCGAAACGGCGTTCCAGAACGAGCAGCCCGCCGTGGAACAAACCCCACACGAGGAACGTCCAGTTCGCGCCGTGCCAGAAACCGGTGAGCACGAAAACGATCGCCAGGTTCCGGTAGGTCCGCCGCACGCCGCCCCGGTTGCCGCCCAGCGGGATGTACACGTAGTCGCGGAACCAGCGGGACAGCGACATGTGCCAGCGGCGCCAGAACTCCGTGACCGTGGTCGACGAGTACGGGCGGGCGAAGTTCTCCGGCAGCCGGAACCCGAGCATGCGGCCCAGGCCGATGGCCATGTCCGAGTAGCCGGAGAAGTCGAAGTAGAGCTGGAGCGTGAAGCCGATCGCGCCGAGCCACGCCACGGCCGACGTCATCTGGTCGGCCGGGGTGGCGAAGCACGCGTCGACCAGCGGCGCGAGCGAGTCGGCGATGATCACCTTCTTGCACAGGCCCAGGGCGAACCGGGGGAACCCGGCGGCGATGTCGTCCCACCGGTGCAGGCGCTGTTGCGGCAGCTGGTCCGCGATCTCCCGGAACCGCACGATCGGGCCCGCGACCAGCTGCGGGAACATCGCGATGTACGTCACGAACGCCACCGGCTCGCGCAGGGCAGGCCGCTCACCGCGGTACACGTCCACGACGTACGAGATGTGGTGGAACGTGTAGAACGAGATGCCGATCGGCAGCGCCAGCTCCAGCACCGGCAGGTCGACGCCCACCACGGACGCGATGTCGTGCAGCTGCCCGGTCGCGAACCCCGCGTACTTCCAGATCAGCAGCACGCCCACGTTGAGCGCGATCGCGCCCACCAGGACCAGCCGCCGGTCGCCCGGCGCACCCGGCTCCAGCCGCCGCCCGGCCAGGTAGTTGACCACCATGCAGCCGAGCAGCAGCACCGTCGTGCCGCCCGCGCCGGACACGTAGAACAGCAGGCTCGCCACGGCGACCACACCGTTGCGCCAGGTTCGGGGCGTGGCGAGGACGGCCGCGAGCACGACCGGCAGGAAGAACCACAGGAACAGCGGGCTGGCGAAGGACATCGCCGCAGACCTTAGCCACCACCCCCGCGGCACGGAGCCGATCGGCCCACAAACCGCCCCACCTCACACCGCGGCCGTCCCGGGTCACCCGGGACGGCCGCGGTCAGAGCCGGTTGCGGGTCAGGCCAGGACGTCCAGCCGACGCCGCCGGGCGATCTCGGCCAGCACGACCCCCGCCGCGACGGAGGCGTTCAGCGACTCCACGCCCGCCGCCATCGGGATCGACACCGTCTGGTCGCACGTCTCCTTGACCAGGCGCGACAGCCCGCGGCCCTCGGAGCCCACCACCACGACCAGCGGCCCGGTGGCCAGGTCCAGCCCGTCCACGTCCACGTCGCCGTCCGCGTCCAGCCCGACGATCATCAGCCCGGCCTCGGCCCACTCCTTGAGCTGCCGCGTCAGGTTCGTCGCCACCGCGATCGGCATCCGCGCCGCCGTGCCGGCGCTCGTCCGCCACGCCACCGCCGTGATCCCCGCCGAACGGCGCTGCGGCAGCACGATCCCGTGCGCGCCGAACGCCGCCGCCGACCGCACCACGGCGCCCAGGTTGCGCGGGTCCGTCACCCCGTCGAGCGCCACCAGCAACGGCGGCCGGCCCGACTGGTTCGCGATCTTCAGCAGCTCGCGCGGCTCGGCGTACTCGAACGGCGGCACCTGGAGCCCGAGCCCCTGGTGCATCGCGCCACCCGTGATCCGGTCCAGCTCGCCGCGCTGCACCTCCAGCACCGAGATGCCCCGCGTCGCGGCCAGCTGCACCGCCTCGGCGACCCGGTCGTCCGCGTCGATGCCCAGCGCCACGTACAGCGCCGTCGCCGGGATGCCCGCCCGGAGGCACTCCACCACCGGGTTCCGCCCGGCCACGGTCTCCGGCCCGTTCTCGGCCGCCTTCCGCCGCTGCGTGCGGGCCTGCTCGACCTTCGCCGCCGCGTTGGCCCGCTTGTACGCGGGGTGGTTGGGGCGCTCTACCGCCTTCGGCGTCGGGCCCTTGCCGTGCAGGCCCTTCGGCTTCTGCCCGCCGGAACCGACGACGGCGCCCTTCTTGGAGCCGGGGTTGCGCATGGCGCCCCGGCGCTTGGAGTTACCAGCCACGAGCTCAGTCGTCCTTCAAAGTCCACAACGGACCGTCGGGGGTGTCCTCGACGGCGATACCGGCCAGGAGCAGGTGGTCGCGCAGCGCGTCCGCGCGCGCGAAGTCCCGGTCCTTGCGGGCCTGCGTCCGCTCTTCCAGCAGCCGCTCCACCAGCACGCCCAGCGCGTGCCTGCCCGCACCGCCCGCGGCGGCGTCGTGCCACCGCGGCGACAGCGGGTCCAACCCGAGCACGTCGGTCATCGCCCGCACCGACGCGGCCGCGGCACGCGCGCCCTCGTCGTCACCGGACTCCAGCGCCGTGTTGCCCTCGCGCAGCCGCTTGTGGATCGCGGCCAACGCGCCGGGCGTGCCCATGTCGTCGTCCATCGACGCCACGAACGCGGGCGACAGCTCGCCGTCCGCGCCGACGTCGCCCGTGCGCTCCACGACGCGCCGCAGGAACGACTCGATCCGCCGGTACGCCGACACCGACTCGTCCAACGCCTCGGGCGAGTACTCGATGTGCGACCGGTAGTGCGGCCCCACCAGGTAGTAGCGCAGCTCGGGCGCCCGCACCCGCTCCAGCATCGCCGGGATGGACACCGTGTTGCCGAGCGACTTGGCCATCTTCTCGCCGCCCATGGTCACCCAGGCGTTGTGCATCCAGTACCGGGCGAACCCGTCGCCCGCGGCCCGCGACTGCGCCTGCTCGTTCTCGTGGTGCGGGAAGATCAGGTCGATGCCGCCGCCGTGGATGTCGAACGTGCCGCCCAGGTACGCGGTCGCCATCGCCGAGCACTCCAGGTGCCAGCCGGGCCGGCCCGGACCCCACGGCGTCGGCCACGACGGCTCGCCCGGCTTCGCCGCCTTCCACAGCGTGAAGTCGCGCGGGTCGCGCTTGCCGGTCGCGGCGGACTCGCCCTGGTGCACCTCGTCCAGCTTCTGCCCGGACAGCGCCCCGTACTCGGGGAACGACGTCACCGAGAAGTACACGTCGCCGTCCGAGGCGTACGCGTGGCCCTTCTGGATCAGCCGGTCCATCAGGTCGACCATCTGCGTGACGTGACCCGTGGCGCGCGGCGAGTACGAGGCGGGCAGGCAGCCCAGCGCGTCGTAGGCGTCGTCGAACGCGCGCTCGTGCTGGTACGCCCACTCCCACCACTCGGCGTGGTTCTCGGCCGCCTTGGCGAGGATCTTGTCGTCGATGTCCGTGACGTTGCGCACCAGGTGCACGGTCGAGCCGTCACGGCCCAGCCAGCGGCGCAGCACGTCGAAGTTCAGGCCGCTGCGCACGTGACCGATGTGCGGAACGCCCTGCACCGTGGCCCCACAGACGTAGATCGACGCCGTTCCGCTGGTGCGCGGCACGAACTGCCGCATCGACCGGGTCGCGGTGTCGAAGAGGTGGAGGCTCACGTGAAGATGGTACGGGCGTTGACCAGACGGGGTTGAATCGCCCGGTCAAATGTGCTTGCGGAGCACCTGCAGCAACGCGTCCGGCCGGCTGCCCGTCGGCAGCGGTTCCACGATCTCGACCGCGCACCCGACCGCCGCCGCGCCGCCGTCCGCCTCGGCGCTGTCGCCGATCATCAGCGCCTCGCTAGGGTGCACGCCCAGCCGGTCGCAGGCGATCCGGAACATCTTCGGGTCGGGCTTCACGAAGCCCTCCTGGTAGGACAGCACGTACTCGTCCACCCGGTTCTCGACGCCGTGACGTGCGAAGACCGCCCGGATGTCCCAGGCGATGTTGCTGACGACGGCGGTCGGCAGCTCCGTGCCAAGCGCTTGCGCGGTGTCCGGGTACGGCTGCCAGAACGGCGGGCTGCACAGGTCCGCGTAGAACTTCGCCGGGTCCTTCGCGCCCGCCTTCGCGAGCACGGCCAGGTGCATCTCGCGGTGCGCGTCGGGGTCGAGGTCGCGTCGTTCCCACTGCTCCGGGTCGACGTCCAACCCCTCCGCCACGCCCACCGGCGCGGTCAGCGCGCGCATCAGGGCGGCGTGGGCCGACAGCGTGTCGTGCTCCAAGCGGAACAGGGTGCCGGAGAAGTCGAAGAGCACGGCGCGGATCGTCACGGGACGCACGCTACGTGGTCCGGACATCGGAGGTCTCGAGGAGGCCGCGAACCGAGACCAGGCTCACCGCCCCATCACCCGGACGGCCCTAGGCGGCGTAGCCGGTGACCTTCGTCGGGGTCAGCCGCAGCACCACGCGCACCCTGCCGGGGGCGTCCTCCGGGAAGTCCCGGCCGTAGTACTTGTGGCTCAGCGCGTTGGCCAGTTCGCGCCCGCTGTCCTCGGCGATCGTCACCGTGCCGCGGATCTCCGCGTAGACCTCCGGGTCCTCGCTGCTCCACACGCTCACGCTGGCACGCGGGTCGCGGCGCAGGTTGCGCTCCTTGGCGCGGTCGCGCAGCGTCGAGAACAGCAGGTCGTCCCCGTCCCGGGTGACCCACACCACCGACGTCTGGGGGCTGCCGTCCGGGTTCACCGTGGCGAGCACGGAGTGATTCCTGCCGTCGACCAGGGCGCGCGTCGCGGGGCTGAGGGTGACCGCCATGTGGATCAGGCTAGTGGCAGGAGCAGGGCGGTCGCCACGGCGGCGATGCCCTCGCCGCGCCCCGTCAGGCCGAGGCCGTCGGTGGTCGTGCCGCTGACCGACACCGGGCCTCCGACCGCCTCCGACAGCACGCGCTGCGCCTCGTCACGCCGCGTGCCGATCTTGGGGGCGTTGCCGATGACCTGCACCGCCGCGTTGCCGACCCGGTAGCCCGCCTCCTCGACGAGGCGACGTGCCTCGGCCAGGAACTCCACGCCGTGCCGACCGGACCACTGCGGGTCGCTCGTGCCGAACACCGCGCCCAGGTCGCCGAGCCCGGCGGCGGACAGCAGCGCGTCGCACAGGGCGTGCGCGGCCACGTCGCCGTCCGAGTGGCCGGCGCAGCCGTCGACGCCGTCCCAGCGCAGGCCGGCCACCCAGCACTCCCGGCCACGTTCCACCTGGTGGACGTCCGTGCCGATGCCGACCCTCACCGCGCTCCCCCGGTGCCCGCCAGCAGCGCCTCGGCGACCGCCAGGTCGAACTTCGTCGTGATCTTCATCGCGTCCTGGTGGCCGGGGACCGTGACGACCGGCACACCGAGCCGTTCCACCAGGCCCGCGTCGTCCGTCGCGGCCAGGCCCGGGGCCGCCTCGTGAGCGCGCAGCAGCACGGCGGCGTCGAAGCCCTGGGGGGTTTGCACGACGCGCAACGCCGACCGGTCGGGTGTGGCGATGACCACGCCGCCGGCGTCGACCTCCTTCACGGTGTCCGCCACCGGCAGCACCGGGATGACCGCCGGGTGACCCGCGGCGACGGCGTCCACCACGGCCTTGACCACGGTGGGCGGGGTGAAGGCGCGGGCCGCGTCGTGCACCAGCACGATCGACGTGCCCGGGAACTCCCTCAGCGCGTGCTCCAGCGCCAGCCGCACCGAGTCCGACCGCTCGGCGCCACCGGGCACGACGTGCACCGCCCCGTCGGCCGGGGCCAACGGGGCGGTGACGGTGTTCACATTGTCCACATCGGACGCGGGCGCGGCGATCACCACGTGCCGCACGCAGCCGGAGTCCAGCAGGCCGCGCACCGCACGCACGAGCAGCGGAACGCCGTCGACCGGAACGAGCGCCTTGGGCATGCCGTAGCCCAACCGCTCACCCCGGCCCGCCGCGGGCACGAGCGCGACCACACCCATGTTCGCGGTTTCCGAGTGTCGAGTCGATCAGGACGCGGTAGCCAGGACCTCGTCGAGGAGGACCTCAGCCTTGTCCTCGTCGGTGCCCTCGGCCAGCGCCAGTTCGCTAACCAGTATCTGTCGAGCCTTCGCCAGCATCCGCTTCTCACCAGCGGACAGACCGCGATCCTTCTCGCGCCGCCAGAGGTCGCGCACCACTTCGGCCACCTTGTTCACGTCACCGGACGCGAGCTTCTCGAGGTTGGCCTTGTACCGCCGGGACCAGTTGGTCGGCTCCTCCGTGTGGGGAGCACGCAAGACCTCGAAGACCTTGTCAAGACCCTCCTGGCCGACGACGTCACGAACGCCCACGATCTCGGCGTTGTCGGCGGGGACGCGAACCGTGAGGTCGCCCTGGGCAACCTTGAGAACGAGGTACTTCTTCTCCTCGCCCTTGATCACACGGGTCTCGATTGCTTCGATGAGAGCGGCACCGTGGTGCGGGTAGACGACGGTCTCTCCGACCTTGAAAACCATGTGTCCTCTGCCCCTTTCGCTAACCCCATCCTAACACGCCGAGCAATCCCCTCATCGGCGTCCGGAGATCGGTTCGCGCTGGTCAGGGCACGCGCGGGGGGTTGACAAATCACCCGGTCGCATGCAACGCCCGTGGTCGATCTTGCTCCACAGTGGACGAGCGCCGCCCCGGACGCGGGCTTCCCGCGGTCCCGCCGCGCCCGGCCCGCACCCGACTTCGGGCAGGCCCCGGCGTGACTTCGGTCCGGTGTGGGGCACCACGTGCCGACGGCCCCACGTCACCCGGTTAGGCTCCACCACTGGTGGTTGGACCCGCTACTACCGGGTACGACCCGTCTGGTCAGCACACCGGGAAGGATCCGAGCAGCCGTGGGTCGCGCACTCAAGAAGTCCCCAGCGCCGCGCCGCCTGGCCGTCGTGGCCGCCCTGGCGACGGGCCTCGGCATGGCCGCCGCAGGTTGCAGCGCAGGTCAGGTCACGCAGACGGACACCCAGGTGGCCGCCGTCAACGGGGCCAGCGGCCAGGTGGGAGACGTCGCCGTCCGCGACGCGCAGTTCCTGTTCCCGGCCTCGCACGGCGCCTACGAGGCGGGCGAGGACGTCCCGATCACCGTCCTGATCGCCAACAACGGCTCCGGCCCGGACAAGCTGCTGGCCGTGACCAGCGAGGGTTCGGCGCCGGCCCAGATCACCGGCGACGTCGAGCTCGAGGCCGCCTCGTCGGTTCTGGCCGAAGCCGACCACGAGGAGGGCGGCAGCCACGGCACGACGACCGCCAAGCCGTCGGAGTCCGCCTCCGCCTCCGCCTCTGCTTCGCCGTCGCTGACCACCGCCCCGTCCGCCCCGGTCTCGACGACCGGCGCCGCGACGACCACGGGTTCGGCGCCGACGACGACCACCGGCTCGCCGACCGGCACCACCACGCCGGGCGGCGGCACGTCCATCTCGAACCCGCCCACGACGGGCACGAAGCTGCCGTCCTCGGTCGAGCCGACGGAGCCGGGCAAGGTCAAGATCGTGCTGAAGGGCCTGAAGAAGCCCCTGCGGCCGGGCGAGACGATCCGCGTGACGTTCCTGTTCGAGAAGGCCGGGGAGCTGACCCTGGAGCTGCCGATCGGCGCCACCTCGGAGCCGCGCAAGGACGCGCCCTCCGACCACTGAGCACCGACGACCGACCGCGCCCGCCACGGGCGCACCGCACCGCCGAACGCTGTCGCAGGGGTCCCCGGCAAGGGGACCCCTGCTCTTATTGTGCCGGTGACCACCGACAATTCGGGCTGGTCGGACGCTGTGGCGGTGTGAGCACGGTGGCCGTTGCATGCGGTTCGGCACCGGCGGTTGGGGCGGCCGTTGGGCGCGGTTCGTGCGTCTACGGGCTCGGCGGCCGTCGTGCGGTGGCGTGGGTACGGGGCGTGGGTACGGGGGTGGGGCTGGCCACCCGTGGGTGGTGCGGTGGTGATCGGTTCCCGGCGGTGTCGGGGGTGGCCGATAGCCTCCTGGCGTGGCGAAGACGGTGCGGGCGGCCAAGGCGATCTACCGGTGTGCCGAGTGCGGGCACGAGGTGGCGAAGTGGGTCGGGCGCTGCCCGGAGTGCCAGGCCTGGGGCACGGTGGAGGAGCGGGGCGCCTCCGCCGCTCCGCGGTTCCTCGCGGGCACGCCGAGCAGCGAGGCCCGGCCCATCGCGCAGGTCGACATCGAGTCCGCGCGGGCCGTGTCGACGGGTGTGCTGGAGCTGGACCGGGTGCTCGGGGGCGGGCTCGTGCCGGGCGCCGTGGTGCTGCTGGCGGGGGAGCCGGGGGTCGGCAAGTCGACGTTGCTGCTGGAGGTCGCGCACCAGTGGGCGCTGTCGGTGGGGCGCTGCCTCTACGTCACCGGTGAGGAGTCGGCGGGGCAGGTGCGGCTGCGCGCGGACCGGACCGGCAACCTGCACGACGAGATCTTCCTGGCCGCCGAGAGCGACATCTCCGCCGTCCTCGGCCAGGTGGACGTGGTCAAGCCGAGCATGCTGATCGTGGACTCGGTGCAGACCATGTCCTCGCCCGCCGTCGACGGGGCGCCCGGCGGCGTCAGCCAGGTCCGCGCCGTCACGTCCGGCCTCATCGCGGTCGCCAAGGAACGCGGCCTGCCCGTCGTCCTGGTCGGCCACGTCACCAAGGACGGCTCCGTCGCCGGACCGCGCGTGCTGGAGCACCTGGTGGACGTGGTGCTCCAGTTCGAGGGTGACCGGCACTCCACCCTGCGCCTCCTGCGCGGCGTGAAGAACCGGTTCGGCCCGGCCGACGAGGTCGGTTGCTTCGAGCTGCGCGACGACGGCATCGCGGGCGTGCCCGACCCGTCCGGCCTGTTCCTGCACCGCCGCGACCAAGCGGTGTCCGGCACGGCCGTCACGGTCGTCGTGGAGGGCAAGAGGCCCATGCTGGGCGAGGTGCAGGCCCTCGTCACCCCGACGGCCCTCCCGGCGCCCAGGCGGGCCGTCAGCGGCCTGGACTCGGCCCGCCTCGCGATGGTCCTCGCCGTGCTGGAGAAGCGCGGCAGGGTCGGGCTGGGCAACAAGGACGTCTTCACCGCCACCGTGGGCGGCATGCGGCTCGTCGAGCCCGCCGTGGACCTCGCGGTGGCGCTGGCGGTCGCCTCGGCGGCCACGGACCTGCCCCTGCCGCACGACCTCGTCGTCGTCGGCGAGGTCGGGCTGTCCGGCGAGCTGCGGCGCGTCAACGGGGTCGGCCGACGCCTCACCGAGGCCGCCCGGCTCGGCTTCACGAAGGCCCTCGTGCCGCCGGACGCCGGACCGCTGCCCCAGGGCACGCGCGCGCTCGTCGCGAACGACCTGTTCGAGGCCCTGCAACTGCTGAAGCTCACCAAGTAGGCCGACGCGCCGAACCGGCCCGGAACGGCGGAACGGCGCCCGGCCGAGGCCGGACGCCGTCCCACGGGCGCCAACGCCCTACTTGCTCGCCGCCAGCAGCTGGGCGCAGCGGATCAGACCCAGGTGGCTGTACGCCTGGGGGTGGTTGCCGAGGGAGCGCTCCGCGATCGGGTCGTACTCCTCGGGCAGCAGGCCCGTCGGGCCGGCCGCGTCGACCATCTGCGCGAACAGCTCCTCGGCCTCCGTGCGCCGCCCGGTGAGCAGGTAGGCCTCGATCATCCACGCCGCGCACAGGTGGAAGCCGCCCTCGTCGCCCGGCAGGCCGTCGTCACGCCGGTACCGGTACACGGTGGAGCCGGACCGCAGCTCCGCCTCGATCGCGGTCACCGTGGCCTGGAACCGCTCGTCGGTCGGGTCGATCAGGCCCGACAGCCCGACGTGCAGCGACGCGGCGTCGAGGTCGTCGCCGTCGTACGCGGTGGTGAAGGACTGCGCCTCGTCGCTCCAGCCGTGCTTGAGCACGTCGTTCGCGATCGTGTCGCGCAGCACCGGCCAGGACGGGTCCACCTCGCGCCCGTACGTCTCGGCCAACGTCACCGCGCGGTCGAGGGTCACCCAGCACATGACCTTCGAGTACACGTGGTGACGGGGAGCGTGGCGCTCCTCCCAGATACCGTGGTCGGGCTCGTGCCAGCGGCGAGCGACCGCCTCGGCCATCGCCTGCACCATCCGCCAGTCCTGGTCGGTCAGCGAACCGCGCGCGGCGGCCAGCTGCACCACCAGGTCCACGACGGGGCCGAACACGTCCAGCTGCACCTGCTGGTTCGCCAGGTTGCCCACGCGCACCGGCCGCGACCCGGCGTAACCGGGGAGCGTGTCGATGACGGCCTCGGCGCCCAGCATGGTGCCCTGCAGCGTGTACAGCGGGTGCAGGCGCTCCGGGCCGGGCAGGGTCGCCAGGACGCCGTGCACCCACCCGAGGAACGCCTCCGCCTCGCCGAGCGAGCCGACGGACACCAGGGCCTGGGCGGTCAGGGCCGCGTCGCGCAGCCAGCAGTACCGGTAGTCCCAGTTCCGGATGCCGCCCAGCTCCTCGGGCAGCGAGGTGGTGGCGGCGGCCATGATCGCGCCGGTGTCGTGGTGCACCAGGCCCTTCAGCGTCAACGCCGACCGCAGCACCAGGTCCGACTCGACCGGCGGCAGCTTCAGCGTCGCCGCCCAGTCCGACCAGTACGCCCCGGCCCGCGCGCGCCGCTCCGGCTCGCCCAGGGTGGCCTCGGACAGGTCGTCCGTGCCGCACCGCAGCTCCAGCAGGATCGGCGCGCCCTCGCGGGGGCGGACCACGGCGGTCGCCGTCTCCTGGATGCCGTCGGACGTGATCTGCCAGTCGACGCCCGGCGAGCGCAGCACCATCGGGTCCGAGGTGCCGACGACCCGCAGGCCGTCGCGCTCGCGCAGCAGCCGCACCGGCACCTGGCCGAACTCGGGACGCGGCGCGAACGTGATCACCGCGTTGGTCGAGCCGGAGATGCGCCGCACCAGGTCGGTGCGGTGCGAGGCCAGGTCGTGGTCCAGGTAGTCCGTGACCAGCAGCCGCGACCAGCGGGTCTCCACGATCATCGTGCCCGGCACGTACCGCTGGCCCAGGGGCAGCGAGCCGTGTTCCGGCTTGATCGAGAAGTGGCCCGCCGCCGGGCCGCCGAGCAGGTCGGCGAACACCGCCGCGGAGTCCGGCTCGGGGTGGCACAGCCAGTTGAGCCGGGCGTCCGGGGTGAGCAGCGCCACCGAGCGCTCGTTGGCGAGCATGGTGAGCCGCTCGATCGGCACGGCCTGGTCGCCGTGCAGCCACGCCCGGCGCTCCTCCAGCAGGAACGCCAGCACGGTGGCCACGTCCACGGTGTCGTCGACGTAGTACTGGGCCAGGGACTCGCCCTCGCCCACCTTGATGCCGACGTCCGGCCCGGTCAGCCGGGCGAACGCCTTCTCGTCGGTCACGTCGTCGCCGACGAAGACGGCCGCGGTCGCCGACGCCCGGTGCCGCAGGACGTCCAGGGCGTGGCCCTTGTCGGTCTGCACCACGGCGAGCTCGATCACCGCCTTGCCCTCGGTGACCTGCACGCCGTCCCAGGTGGCCGGGTCGGCGCGGACGGCTTCGAGCACCCGCTCGCCCACGGCGGGGTCGGCGCGGCGCACGTGCACCGCGATGCTCGCGGGTTTGACCTCCAGACCGACGCCCTCGTGGCCGTCGACGATCTCTTCAAGTCGGACTTCCAGACGGCGGTGCAGCGCTTTCGCGTCAGCGTCCAGCGCGTGCACGAAACCGACGTCGAACTCGGAACCGTGCGAACCAACCAGGTGCACCTCGGACGGCAGGCGCGACAGGGTCGCCAGGTCGCGCAGCGCGCGCCCGGAGATCACCGCCGTCGTCGTCTCGTGCAGACCGGCCAGGGAGCGCAAGGCGCCCACCGACTCGGGCAGCGGACGGGCGTCCTGCGGGTTGGCCACGATCGGAGCCAATGTCCCGTCGTAGTCGCAGGCGACCAACAGGCGCGGTGTGCGCGCCAGCTGCACGATCGCACGACGAAGTTCGGCGGGGAGGGCCTCGGCGGTCAACGCCCCTCCTCAATGCTCGGTGGGACAGGTCGGTAGGTTTCTGAACTGATTCAGATCGTGGACTGCGTGCCCAAGGCATCAAGAAACGATCGAGCCCATCGGTCGACGTCGTGCGTGAGGACTTGGCGGCGCAGCGCGCGCATCCTACGGCGACCCTCGGCCGGATCGAGCGTGAGGGCGGCCTCCAACGCGTTCTTGACGCCGTCGAGGTCGTGCGGGTTGACGAGGAATGCGCTCGTGAGTTCGGCCGCCGCGCCCGCGAACTCGGACAGCACCAGCGCGCCCCCGAGGTCGTACCGGGTGGCGACGTACTCCTTGCAGACCAGGTTCATCCCGTCACGCACCGGAGTCACCACCATGACGTCCGCGGCCGTCATGAACGCCGTCAGCTCGCGCCGGTTGACCGATTGGTGCAGGTAGTGGACCACGGGGTGGCCCACGGTCGAGAACTCGCCGTTGATCCGGCCGACCGCCTGCTCGATCTCGCCCCGCATCTGCCGGTAGTGCTCGACGCGCTCCCGGCTCGGCGTCGCGAGCTGCACCATGGTGACCTCGCTCGGGTCCACCCGGCCGTCCGCGAGCAGTTCGTGCAACGCGCGCAACCGCACGTCGATGCCCTTGGTGTAGTCGAGGCGGTCGACGCCGAGGAGGATCTTCTTCGGATTTCCGAGGTCCGCTCGAATTTGTTTGGCGTGCTTTTGCACTTCTTTGTCGCGGGCGAGCGCGTCGAGTCCCGCGGAGTCGATCGAAATCGGGAACGCGCCGACGCGGACCGTTCGATCACCGACCTGCACCACACCCGGCCGGGTGCGCACGCCGACCGCGCCCCGGCTCGGTTCCAGGCCGACCAACCGCCGGGCCAGCCACAGGAAGTTCTGCGCGCCGCCGGGGCGGTGGAAGCCGACCAGGTCGGCGCCCAGCAGGCCGCGGATGATCTCCGTGCGCCACGGCAGCTGCATGAACAGCTCCACCGGGGGGAACGGGATGTGCAGGAAGAAGCCGATCCGCAGGTCCGGGCGCAGCTCGCGCAGCATCGCCGGCACCAGCTGCAGCTGGTAGTCCTGCACCCACACGGTGGCGCCCTGCGCGGCCACCTTCGCCGTCACGTCCGCGAACCGCTGGTTGACCCGCACGTAGGCGTTCCACCAGGTCCGGTGGAACGCGGGCGGCGCGACGACGTCGTGGTACAGCGGCCACAGCGTGCCGTTGGAGAAGCCCTCGTAGTAGTCGGCCACCTCGGTGGCGCTCAACGTCACCGGGTGCAGTTGGAGCCCGTCCTCCTGGAACGCGTCCACCTCGGCGTCCGCGATGCCGGGCCACCCGACCCACGCGCCGCTGTGCGTGCGCAGGAACGGTTCCAGGGCGGTGACCAGGCCGCCGGGGCTGTGCTTCCAGCGTTGGGTGCCGTCGGGCAGGCGCTCGAGGTCAACCGGGAGGCGGTTGGCCACGACCAGGAAGTCCGCGCCGTTCTCGCCAATGCTGCTCACCGGGTAGCGCCTCCTAAGAGATTCGTCTCGCCCACGTCGAGGTTAGTGGGAACGTGCAGGCTGGATGCCCTGTCGTCACACCCGTCACACAGTGTTGACTTGACGAAAGTTCGTCAGGTGGGCGACCTCACGTGGAAAGTGTCTGGCCGGGGCCCCGCCGACGCGACCGGGCGGCCAGGCGGCCCAGGCCGGTGCGCACCGGGCGCCCCAGATGTTCACCCAGGACGACGCCGCCGGCGAGGGCCAGCGCCGTGCCGGCGGCCAGCACCAGGGTCGACAGCCCGGCCGCGTCGCCCTCGGCCGTGAGCTGGTAGAGGCCCCGGTAGGTGGTCCAGCCGGGCAGCAGCGGCACCATGCCGGCGATGGCGACGAGCAGCGGCGGCATCCTCAGCCGGCGGGACACGACCTTGCCGCCGAAGCCCACCAGGGTCGCCGCGACGGCGGCCGACGTGATCGCGTTCGTCCCGGTCGCCGCGAGCAGCCCGTAACCCGCCGTGCCGACCGCGCCCGCGGCGGCGGCCATCGGCAGCGCGCGCACCGGCGCGTAGCTGGCCAGGGCGAAGAACGCCGACGTCGCCGCGCCCGCCGCGAACTGCATCGGCACGTCGGAGATCAGCGGCGGCAGGGGGTCGGCGATGCTCGTGCGCACGCCGAGTTGCACGCCGGCGCGCAACGTCAGCGCGATGCCCGCGATGAGGCCCGCGGTGAGCAGGGCCACCTCCATCGCGCGGCCGGCCGCCGTGACGTTGTAGCCCGTGATGGCGTCCTGCACCGTGCCGACGAGCGACAGGCCGGACAGCAGCACCACGATCCCGGTCGCGATGAGCAACGACGGCCGCACGCTCGGCAGCAGGTCCGTCGCGAACATGGCCAGGGCCACGGCGGTGGCCAGCGCGCCGCCGACCACCTGCTGGAAGAAGAACGGCAGCTCGCGGCGGTTCAGCAGCCGGCCGACGCGGTCGATCAACGCGGTCACGACGGCCGCGGTGGCCGCCAGGAGCGGGCCGCCGCCGACCAGGAACGCCACCGCGGCCGCCATGCCCGCCCACGCGAGCGTCGCCACCCAGCGCGGGTACGGGTGGCCGGCGCGGGTGACGCGGTCGATCTCGGCGGACGCGTCGGCGGCGGAGATCCCGGCCGACGTGATCCGCCGGATCAGGTCCTCCACGGCCGCCAGCCGGGTGTAGTCGACGCTGCGGCCCTGGACGATCCGCATGATCGTGACCGGCGCGTGGTCCGTGCCGCGGTGGCACGAGATCGTGATCGACGTGTAGATGACGTCGACCTCGGTGTGCGGCAGCCCGTACGCGCGCGCCACCGCGAGGATCGTGGCGGTGACGTCCGCCACGCCCGCGCCGCCCGCCATCTGCGCCTCGCCCACGCGCAGCGCGAGGTCGAGGACGAGGTTCACCGTCGCGTCGTCCGGGAGGGACGGTCCCTCGACGGGTCGGGTCGTCTGGTCGGTGCTCCGGTACCGCCGGCGCCACAGCCGCACCCGGCGCCACCTCCTTCGGTCGCATGGCCGCCACGCCCGACCGTGTCACATTCGGGGCTGTGTCATGCGCCACCCCCGGTAGGGGTACCCGCCACGGGTGAGTTGATCACAGGGCGTTCAGTACTGTTGACGGCGCTGGCCAGCGGTTTTCCGGGTCGCCGGGGCCACCCGGACGGTATCGCGACCTCCGGATGGACCAACGCGGGTCAACGGTGAGCAGACCGTTCGCCGCAGGTAGCACCCCCTGCGGGCGCTTACGATGTTCCCGGCCTCCTGGCCGTGCCGGTGTAGCTCAATTGGCAGAGCACTCGCCTTGTAAGCGAAAGGTTGCGGGTTCAAGTCCCGCCACCGGCTCAAAGTGTTGATCATGATACGGCCCCGCCCCGCGGAACCGACCGGAAGCCCCGCCAACGCGGTGGCGGTCGCGGCCCGTCACGACCACGGGCCGCGACCGGACCCCGCTACCCGCGGTCCACGATCACCTCGTAGCCCACGCCGCCCAGGTCCTCGTCACCCGCGAACTGCACCACGTGCGTCAGGTACCCGCCCGCCGGCGCCTGCCCGTCGGGCGTGAACGTCAACTCCGTCGTGAACCGCTCGCCCGGCTCGACGGCCACCCCGCGCAGCACGGCCCGCCGCGGGTCCACCTGCACCAGCGTCCCGCCGACCGCCTTCACGCCCTCGCCGGCGCCGCCGCCCGCGCGCCACCGCTCGAACAGTCGCGGCCCGAGGTCGATCACGATCGTCCCGGGCAGCGGCTTCACGCCGGTCACCACGAGGTCGGTCCTGACCTGCCCGCCGGTCGCGTTGCCGACGGTGAACCACGACTTCACCGGCTCGGCCGGCTTCGCCCGCACCGTCTGCAGGTTGCGCCACGCGATGTTGTTGTTGTTCTTGGTGTTCAACGCGGTGTTCGGGCCCTCGGCGAACGTCATCGGGTCGGTCGCCGACACCCAGCGCGCCAGCAGGCAGAAGTGGCCCGGCCCCGGGACGTTCGCCCACGGGATCTTCACCACGGTCACCCCGGCGGGCACGCTCACGGCCTGCTGGCCGACGAACACCCAGTCGCCGTTGGTGGCGTTGTCCCACGTCGTCGAGCCGCCGGCGGGCGTCCGGTAGACCTTCAACGTCCCCAGACCCGTCCCGCTGCCGTACGGGCCGGGGTTGTGCAGCCGCACGTGGACGTAGTTCGTCGCGCCCACCACCGGCTGGATGCCCGCGCAGTCCGCGAGGCCGGGGCAGACCTTGATGTCGGGGCTCTGCCACACCGAGCCGTTCGGGTTCGGCTCGGCGCCGGTGTCCGTGGGCTGGTCGTGGAGGAAGACGTCGGTCTGCCGGCAGTCCGCGAGGAACTGCTGGATGGCCGTCGCGGTGCCCGTGCCGTTCGCCGACGCCTGCACGAACGCGCCGCCCGTCGTCGTGGCGTAGTTCTGCATGATCGGCGTGATCGTGCCGCTGAACGCGGCGGACGTCGGCACGTACACCGACGAGACCTTGATCCCGCGCGCCACGGCGTCGTTCGCGCGGGCGGACGCGTTCGCCACGTCCGCGGCGGCGTGGACGTCGTCGAAGCCGCCCGGCCTGGCGTCGGTCACCAGGACCACGAACTTCATCGCGTTCGAGCGCCACACGCCGTCGAAGTCGACGTTCTGCGGCCTGCCCGCGGCCGCCAGGTTGTTGATCACCGTGTTGAGGGCCTCGTCGGACGCCTCCGGCTCACCGCTGCCCGCACCGGCCGCCAGCGTGTTCGTGACGTGGTTCGTCACCGCCGCCGCGTTGCCCGGCGCGAGGTCGCTGTGGACGGACACGTTGTCCTTGAACGTCACCAGCCCCAGTTGGTAGTCGCCGCCCGACGCGGTGACGACGTCGTTGACGATGCTGTTGATGCCGGCCTTGAGGTTCGTGATCGCGCCGCCCATGCTGCCCGTGTCGTCCAGCACGAACGTGACGTCGAGCGGTCCGCACCGACTGGCCGCCGCCGGAGCGGGAGCCGCGGTGGCGGCCGGGGCGAACTGCACCGCCGAGGCGGTCAGGGCCGCGACGGCCAGCAGGACGCCGCGTCTGGATGAGTGCTGCATCAGTGGATCTCTTTCCACTAGTGCTGCCGGACCCACGCGGTCCGGGCGTCCGCACAGCGGTGTGCGGGCACACCAGGCGGATTCCGGGGACCGCGCCCGAGTACGGTCCGAGAAGACCAACTTCGCGCCCGTCCCGGTACGGCGAACGGCGCACCGCCGTGCCAAGGTGGGCGGGTGGCCTACCAACCCGACGCATCGCGGTACGACCGGATGACCTACCGGCGCTGCGGGCGCAGCGGACTGAAGCTGCCCGCCGTGTCGCTGGGCCTGTGGCACAACTTCGGCGACGACCGGCCGTACGAGGCCGGGCGCGCCATCGTCCGCCGGGCGTTCGACCTCGGCGTCACGCACTTCGACCTGGCCAACAACTACGGCCCGCCGTACGGCTCGGCGGAGGTCAACTTCGGGCGCGTGCTCGCCGCCGACCTGCGCCCGCACCGCGACGAGCTGGTGGTGTCGACCAAGGCGGGCTACGACATGTGGCCCGGCCCGTACGGCGAGTGGGGCTCCCGCAAGTACCTGACCGCGTCGCTGGACCAGTCGCTGTCCCGGCTCGGCCTCGACTACGTGGACATCTTCTACTCGCACCGGTTCGACCCGGACACGCCGCTGGAGGAGACGGTCGGCGCCCTGGTCAGCGCCGTCCAGCAGGGCAAGGCGCTGTACGTCGGCATCTCGTCGTACTCGGCGACCAAGACGCGCGAGGCGGCCGAGCTGCTGCGCACGGCGGGCGTGCCGCTGCTCATCCACCAGCCGTCGTACTCCATGCTCAACCGGTGGATCGAGACCGACCTGCTCGACGCCCTCGGTGAGCTGGGCGTCGGCTGCATCGCGTTCTCGCCGCTGGCGCAGGGCATGCTGACCGACAAGTACCTGCACGGCGTGCCGGAGGGCTCGCGGGCCACGCAGGGCAAGTCCCTGTCGCCGGACCTGCTGAGCGAGGCGAACCTGGCGCACGTGCGGGCGCTGAACGAGATCGCGGCGTCCCGGGGCCAGTCGTTGGCGCAGCTGGCGCTCACCTGGGCCCTGCGCGACGACCGCGTCACGTCCGTGCTCGTCGGGGCGAGCAGCGTGGGGCAGCTGGAGGACAACATCGCCGCCCTCGACGGCCCGCCGCTGACCGACGACGAGGTGGAGCGGATCGACGAGCACGCCGTCGAGTCGGGCATCGACCTGTGGGCGGAGTCGTCCAACGCGGGTTAGCGGTCGTGGCGGTGGCGCGGCAGGTTCACGGTGAAGACCGTCGAACCCGGCCTGCTCGCCAGCTCCACCGTGCCGCCGTGCGCGGCGACGAGGGAGTGCGCCACCGCCAACCCCAGGCCGCTCCCGCCGCGGCCTCTGGTGCGTGAGTCGTCCACGCGGTAGAAGCGGTCGAAGATGCGGGCCTGGTCGGGTGGCGGGATGCCGGGGCCGGTGTCGGCGACCGCCAGCACGACCGCGTCGGCGGACTCCGCCACGGACAGCGCCACGGCGGTGCCCGCGGGCGTGTGCACGGCGGCGTTGGTGAGCAGGTTGTCCACGACCTGGCGCAGGCGGAGCGGGTCGAACGCCAGGCGCACCGGGCGGTCCGGCACGGTCAGCGCCAGCGGGTGGGTGGGGCGGGCCGCGCGGAACGCGTCCGCTGCCTCCCGAGCCAGCGCGGCGACGTCGCCGTCGGTGAGGCGGAGCGGGGTCTCCAGCTCCGCCGAGTCGAGCCGGGCGAGCAGCAGCAGGTCGTCCAGCAGCACGCTCATCCGCGACGCCTCCGAGCGCAGCTTCTCCAGGTGCGCCTCCCGCTCCTCCGGCGCGTTGGCGGCCGCGTAGCGGAACAGGTCCGCGTAGCCCCGGATCGACGTCAACGGCGTGCGCAGCTCGTGCGACGCGTCCGCGATGAACCGGCGCAACCGCTGCTCGGCGGCCGTGCGGGCGGCCAGCGACGAGTCGATGTGCTCCAACATCGTGTTGAACGCGCTGCGCAGCTCCTCGACCTCCACGCCGCCGTCGCCGCCTTCCGCGCGCACCGGCAGCCGCGCCGAGTCGGTCAGGTCGTGGGACGTGATGTCGTGCGCGGTCCGGGCCATGTCGCTCAACGGTCGCAGCCCGCGCCGCAGCACGGCCCGCCCGATCACCACGAACGCGACCAGCGCCAGCAGGAACGTGGCGACCTCCACGACGACGAGCCGCCGCACGGTCCACGTGATGTCGTCCATCGGCGCCGCGCTCACCAGCACCACGCCGTCGGACACGGGGCAGCCGCGCAGCCGGTACGTGCCGTCGCCCCTGAGGTGGTCGGTCCGGTACACGGTCCGCGCCCCGGTGACCTCCAGCGCGACCTCGGCCATGTCCTCGGCGTCGGCGGGCAGGTCGTCGCGGTTCACCGGCCGGGCCACCCCGTCGCGCACCTCGTAGACGACGGAGTACCAGCCGTAGGCGGCGCCCTTGAGCGTGCCGTTCTTGGCGTAGTCCTTCTTCAGCGACGTCTGGGTGAGCTCCATCTGCGCGTCGAGCCGCTGCGACAGGTACCCGTGCATGCTCGTCGCCATCACCGTGCCGACGACCGCGAACACGGCCAGCGCGAGCGCGCCGAGGCCCAGCGCCAGACGGGTGCCGAGGCGGAGCCGGCGCTTCACCCCGCCGCCCGCCGCAGCGCGTAACCCACGCCGCGGACGGTGTGGATCAGCGGCTCGCCGCCGTCGTCCAGCTTGCGCCGCAGGTGCGACACGACCAGCTCGACCACGTTGGACCGGCCGCCGAAGTCGTACTCCCAGACGTGGTCGAGGATCTGGGCCTTCGTCAGCACGGCGGGCGAGCGGCGCATCAGGTAGCGCAGCAGCTCGTACTCGGTGGGCGTGAGCGTGACGAGCCGGCCGCCGCGCCGCACCTCGCGGGTGTCCTCGTCCAGCGCGAGGTCCGCCACCTTCAGCACGGACCGCTTCCACGCCGGGCCGGTGGACCGCCGCAGCACGGCCCGCAGCCGCGCCATCAGCTCCTCCACCGAGAACGGCTTGACCAGGTAGTCGTCACCGCCGCGGGTGAGGCCGGCGACCCGGTCGGCGGTGCCGTCGCGGGCGGTCAGGAACACCACCGGCACCATCGCGCCCGCCGACCGCAGCCGGTCGAGCACGGTGAAGCCGTCGAGGTCGGGCAGCATCAGGTCGAGCACGACGATGTCGGGGTGGAAGTCCGCGGCGGCGCGCAGCGCGGCCTCGCCGCTGCCCGCCGTCACCGCCTGCCAGCCCTCGTACCGGGCGACCGTCGCCACGAGGTCCGCGATGTGCGGCTCGTCGTCCACCACGAGCAGCCGGACCGCTGTGCCCTTGTCCACGCGCTCATGGTGCGGCACCGCCACCCGGCGGGCGAGGCCGTCCGGGGCCGGCGGCCGGATCAACAGGGAGTCGACAGGTCGGCGACAGGCAGCCGGGCCGTCCGCCGCGCCCGCGGGCTGGTGAACGCCGGTGGCGGCCCGTGCCACTCGCCCAGCGCGACGAGCGTGCGGTAACGCATGGCGCGCACCACTTCTCGGAACCGGGGGCCGGGCTCGTCGCGCAGCAGCGGGAGGGCCTCGTGCAGCCGTCCCAGGTTCGCCAGCACCGCGCCGCGGTGCGCCTCCAGCTCGGCCGCGTCGATCCACCACGCCCACGGCGGCGCCGAGGGGTCGTCGTCCAACGCCGCCCGCGACCGGTCGAGGGCGCGCAACGCGGGCG
Source organism: Saccharothrix hoggarensis (assembly GCF_052936025.1). The sequence goes on from NZ_CP193624.1 coordinate 418,399, forward strand.
TCGCCAACCCCATCCGGGAGTACGCGCGCGCCCGCCGCAGCGCGAACATCGCCCGCACCCTCGGCGAGCCGGTGGTCGCCTCGCCCGCGTCCGCCAGGCGCAGCGCCTCGGCGAACCGCCCGACGTGGGCGCGTTGCATCGACATGGTCAACAGGGTCAACGCCGCCAGCTCGCGGTTCCCCGCCGCACGGGCCAGCGCCAGCGCAGCCGCGTTGTGCCGGTGCGCCTCCGCCTGCCGCTCCTCCTCGAAGAGAATCCAGCCCGTCACCTCGAACAGCTCCGCCAGCGCGTCCGCGGTGTCGGGCCGCACGGCCGGCGCGTGCCGGACCGCCAAGAGCGCGAGGTGACCAACGTCACTCCCGCTCTCGTCCAGGGCGATCAACAACCGCGTGACCGCCCGGATGCCCGCGGGCACTAGCCGAACCGGGACAGGCGCAGACCGGACACCCGCGCGCCGTCCCGGTGGGAGAGCACGGCGGCGGGCAGCCGGTGGGCCGTGCCCGCGAGCCACTCGACCCACGACTCGCCCCTGCGCGGCGACTCCTGGCCCGCCAACGCGTCCGCGAAGATCGCCGCCGCCATCGCCTCCGGCGGCTCCGCCTTGTTCTTCACGTGCCAGTAGATCGCGGGCGCCCGCACGTCCGGCTCGGCCGCGAGGCGGCGCAGCGTCAGGCCGACCTCGTCGAGCAGGTCCAGCGCCGCCCGCACGATCGCTTCCCGTCCCGGCGCCACGCGGCTGATCGTGCCCGACCACTTCACGTTGTTAAGGAGGTGGGCCGCCTGTGACGGGGCGCACGCGCCCTGCTACGGTCTTCGCACGGGTTTCCCGCTCCACGGAAGGTCGGCCGGGTTCCGCGCTCGGGGCGTGTCCCACCGCCGATCACGTGGAGAGCCGGCCTCGGTCGCACGCATTCGGGAACGTGCGTGCCGAGGCCGGCTTTCACCCGTCACGAGTACCGGGCGAAGTCGAACTCCTGCCCCGTCACCGAACGCCCCAGGTCGGAACCCAGTTCGGTGAGCAGGTCGACCAGTTCCAGCCCTGCCAGCCAATCCCGCGGCAACGCCGCCGTGCCGTGCAGCGCGCCCAGGATGTTCCCCGTCAACGCCGCCGTCGCGTCGCTGCCGCCCGAGTGGTTGGCCGCCGCGCGCAGCGCGTCCACGAACTGCGACCGCTTCGGGTACACCAGCACCGTGTGCACGGCGATCGCCAGCGCCTCCGGCCCTGTCCACCCGCTGCCCAGCCGGTCCACCCGCACCGAGTCGAAGCCCTGCGCCCGGTGCTCGTCGGCGAACACCACGGCCCGGTTCAGCGTGTTCGCCGTGTACGGGTCGTCCCGCAGCACCCGTCCGATGACCTGGTCCACGGCCTCCCGCATCGGCCGCCCGCGCACCGCCAGCAGGTGGATGAGCAGCGAGAACGCCCCGCCGGACACCCAGCCGCCCGTGCCGCCGTGGGTGAGCGCGGCGAACCGGCACCCCAGGTCGTAGGCGATCTCCGCGCTCGGCGCGAACCCGGCCGGCGCGGTCCGCGTGACGCCGTTGCAGCCGGACGACTCGTTCTGCGGCTCCTCCGGCGTCGGCGGCGTGTCGGCGGCCAGCGCGCGCAGGCACGTCAGGCCGGGCGACCGGCTGGAGTACAGCCGCTCGTCGCCGACCAGGCCCGTCGCGCCCGGCTCCGGCGCGGCCACCTGCTGCGTGACCAACCAGCGCCGGTAGCTCTGCCACACGACCTCGATCGGGTCCCACTCGCCGGTCGTCCGCCCGCGCACCCACGCCCGCAGGTACCCGTCCGCGGTGAACAGGGTGAGCTGCGTGTCGTCCGTGACCAGCGCCGGGCGCGGCGGGGCGAGCACGCCCTCCGGGCCGTGGTCCCGCTGGATGTCGGCCCAGCCCAGGTACTGGACGGGCGCGCCAAGCGCGTCGCCGAGCGCGCCGCCCAACAGGCAGGCGGCGCCACGGTCGACCACGTTCATCGGCTCGCGCGGCAATTGCCCTCCTGCACTCGCCCAGAACTCGGCCGGGACTCTCCGGGGTCAAAACCCTAGCCGTCGGCCGACCGCCCGGTGTTGGGAGCACGAGTAGTTGACCAAGCAACATCTACCCACAGGTATCTAACGACCCACCCGGCGCACCTGATCCAGTGACCGAGCCGTACGGCCGACGGCGCAAGCGCACGAGGCGGGGGAGGGGCATGGCTGACCGGAGCAAGAGCGGGCTGGAGTTCGGCGTCCTCGGACCGTTGCAGGTGCTCGCGGACGGCCGCCAGCTCGTCATCGGCCGCAAGGGGATGCGCGGACTGCTCGCGATGCTGGTGCTGGAGGCCAACCGGGTCGTCCCGATCGACGAGATCGTGGACAGCCTGTGGGCCGACGACCCGCCCGCGACGGCCAGGACCATCGTGCACGGCTACGTGTCGCGGCTGCGCCGGATGCTGGAGCAGGCCGACCCGGCCGGCTCGGCGCGGATACTCACCACACCGCCCGGCTACCAGCTGTCCGTCGACCCGTGGCGGCTCGACTTCCACCGGGCGCGGCAGCTCGTGGCCGGCGCCCGCGGCAAGCCCGCGCCGATCCGGGCGCAACTCCTGCGCGAGTCGCTCGGCCTCTGGCGCGGCCAAGTGCTGACCGACGTGCCCGGCGACCCCATCACCACCGACCTCGAAGAGCTCCGGCTCGCCGCGGTCGAGGAGCGCATCGAGGCCGAGCTGGAACTGGGCCGCCACCTGGAACTCGTGGGCGAGCTGCGACAGCTCGTCAACGAGCACCCGTTCCGGGAACGGCTCGTCGGCCACATGATGCGCGCCCTCTACCGGTCCGGTCAGCGCGCCGACGCCCTCGACGCCTACCAGCGCTTCCACCGCCGCGTCGTGGACGAACTGGGCATCGACCCCGGACCCGGCCTGCGCGTGCTGCACGAGCAGGTGTTGCGGGACGACCCGGCGCTCAGCTCGCCCGGCCACGCCGAAGTGGTCTCCGTGCCGCCGCGGCCCGGCGTGGTCGTGCCCGCCCAGCTCCCCGCCGCCGCCAGCGGGTTCATCGGCCGCGACGAGGAACTGGCGTGGCTGGACCGGCTGTGCGACGCCCGCGACCTCACCGCCACCACGATCGCCGTCGTCAACGGCGCGCCGGGGATCGGCAAGAGCGAACTCGCCGTCACCTGGGGGCACCGCCGCGCCGAGCAGTTCCCCGACGGCCTCCTGTTCGCCTCCTTCAACGGCTTCGCGCCCGACCGCGACCCCGTCGAGCCCGCCGAGGTGCTGGCCCGGTTCCTGCACGCGCTCGGCGTGCCCGCGGACGGCGTGCCGCGCGACCTCGACGACCGCGTCGGCCTCTACCGGTCGATCGTCGCCAAGCGCCGCGTCCTCGTCGTGCTGGACGACGCCTGGGACCCCGAGCACGTCCGGCTCCTCCTCCCGCCCGGCGCGGGCTCCGTCGTGCTCGTCACCTCGCGGCGCAGGCTCGAAGCGCTCGTCGTCAGCAACGGCGCCCGGATGCTCACCCTCGACACGCTGTCCGAAGAGGAATCCGTCCGCCTGGTGGACGAGGTCGTCGGCAAACCGCTCTCCGAGCAGGAACCCGCCGCCGTGCGCAAGCTCGCCGAACTCTGCGGCAACCTCCCGCTCGCCCTGCGCATCGCCGCGGCCAAGCTCGTGTTCAGTCCGGAGTGGACAGTGGCGGACCTGGTCGGTCGGCTCTCCGACGACGACTCGCGGCTGCGCACCCTCGACCTCGCCGACACCGGCGTCGGCCGCGCGCTCGCCGTCTCCTACCGCAACCTGCCGCCCGAACTGGCCGACACGTTCCGCGCCGCGGGCCTCGTCCCCGGCCGCTGGGTGAGCCCGCACGCCATCGCCGCCGTCTGCGACATCGACCTCACCACCGCCGCCGCGCGGCTCGCCGACCTCGCCGACGCGCACCTGCTCGTGGAGCAGTGGCGCGGCGGCTTCGTCCTCCACGACCTCGTCCGCCTCTACGCGCGGGAACTGCTGGACGACCAGGACCGCGACGGCGCGCTGTGCCGCCTGATGGACCACTACCTCGCCGCCTGCGACCACGCCCGCCGGCTCATCCGCCCCGTCCACGACGGCCTCTCCTTCACCGGCGACAAGACCACGCCCAAACCCGCCACGTCCGCGCAGGCGCTGTCCTGGTTCGACAAGGAGTGGCCCAACCTCACCGCGCTCGTCCACGCGGGAGCGGACGCCGGCCTCCACCGCCAGGTCTGGCAACTCGTCCGGCTGGTCCACACCTACTGCGTGACCCGACTCGTCAGCCGGGAGTGGCGCGGCATAGCCGAATTCGGCCTCACCGCCGCCCGCGCCACCCACGACCGGCGCGGCGAGGTCCTGATCCTCCACGCCATGCACGACATCAACAACCGGGCCGGCGCGCTGCGCGGCACCCTCGAACACGCCCAGCTCGCCCACCGCATCGCCGCCGAACTCGGCGAACCCCGCTACCTCGTCATGACCCTCGACCAACTCGCCCTCGCGCTCGTCGCCGAAGGGCGCGTCGAAGAAGCCCTGAACCACCAGCGCGAAGCCGTCGAACTCGCCCGACGCGACGGCGACGCACTCGGCGAAGCCACCGTCCTCAACAACCTCGCCCAGGTCGAACAACGGCTCGGCCACCGCGAAACGGCCGCACAACACCAGTTCCTGGCGATGGAGATATACCACCGCAACGGCGACGAACGCGCCTACGCCGTCGCCGTGAACAACCTCGCCGAACTCTACGCCGAACTCGGACTGCTCCCCGAAGCCGAAGAACACGCCCGCCAAGGCGTCGAACTCGCCCGAGGCGGCTCCATGCAGTTCGAAGAGGCCTTCGGCAGGCAAGTCCTCGGCTCCGTCCTCGCCAGACGCGGAGAACGCGTTGCCGCACAAGCGGAGCTGGCGGAATCGCTACGGCTGTTCGAACGCCTCGGCTCCCCGCGGGCCATGTTGGTCCGAACGGCCCTTGAAGCCTTGACCTCAGAGGTTTAGCCGGTGTTTAGCACTCCCGCGCCAAGACGTGGGAACTTGGAACCGCGCCGAACACGCCACTGGCGTACGGCGCTGGGTGGCTTCTTGGTAGGGGGAAACCAGGGGGGAAAGCCACCCAACCGGCTGGCCGGCGTTCGGGGGAGAGCGCCGGCCAGCTGTGTTTGATTGCGCCGCCTTCGGCGTCGCGGCTCGGTCGCCATTGAGTCGGTCGTTCACGTCGGTTTTTCCGGCGATCGAAAAGCGTGATCGCCGGAAAAACCGACGTGAACGACCGACGCGACACTCGCGGCCGTGGTCTCGTCCACTTCGAGATGATCAATCGCGCAGACGCGTCCCGACCCAAAGCGATCAATGCGGAACCGTGGCGTGGGCGGTTGCGGCTCCCTCATTGGTCTTGCTGAGGGACGGTTGATCGCAGTTCCGGACGGGCCGACGAGGCTTGACTTGACATGGGTTCGGGTGCCATGGGCTGGTCGGAGCCGGCAGGCTTGGCGGGCGCTTTATCCGCCATGCCTGCCGGTTGCGGCCTGCCTCCGGTGCCCGTAAGGGCCCCATGTCACATCAAGCCGGACTGAACAACAGGGCTTGCCCCAGACCAACCCCGCACCCACCGTGCAGCCGGAAGCGAAACCGGCGAACAGCAGCTCTCAGTCGCACACCGGCAGCAACTCAGGCCGCTTCGGGGCCACGCCGTCCCCCATCGACTCGCCCCGCAGCTGCCGCCCGATCCACGGCACCACGTGCTCCCGAGCCCACTTCAGGTCGTGCCGGCGCTGCGTCATCCAGTCCCGGTCCACCAACGGCGGCCAGGGGGTGTTCCACTGCTCCTCCGGCTTCAGCCCCAGCACCTCCGCCGCCCGCAGCGCCACCCGCCGGTGACCCTCGGACGACAGGTGCAGCCGGTCCTCGCTCCACGCGCGCCGGTCGTGCAGCACCGTCATCGACCACAGGTCGACCACCTTGCAGTGGTAGCGCTCGGCGACCGACCACAGGTGGCTGTTGTAGATCGCGACCTTCCCGCGCAGGGACCGCAGCAGCGGCGCGTGCTTCGGGTCGAAGCCGGTGAAGATGAGCACTTCCGAGCCGGCCGCCCGCAGTTCGGCCACCGCGATCTCGTACACCTCGGCCAACGCGTCGGCGTCGCTGCCGGGCACCAGGATGTCGTTGCCACCCCCGCAGAACGTCACCAGCTTCGGCTTCAGCGACACCGCCAGCGGGATCTGCTCGTCGACGATCTCCTGGAGCATTTTGCCCCGGATCGCCAGGTTGGCGTACCGGAAACCCGCCCGCCGGGCCGAGAACATCGCCGCGAGCCGGTCCGCCCAGCCCACGTAGGTGCCGTTCGGCGCCGGGTCGTCCATGCCTTCGGTGAAGCTGTCCCCCAGTGCGACGAAGCTGTCCAATCCCTCCATGCGTCCCTCCCTCCGCGCGGCACCCCCACGACCGCGCACGTCAGCATGCAACGCGAGGTCGGCCCTACGCCACCGTCGGTTGGGAAGCCCGTTATCAAGGTGTCACTCGGTGCGGTGGACCTGTGTCGCGAATGGGTGATTCCGCAGGTTCTGGGCGCTTTGGTGCGGTGCAGATCACGCCACGAAAGCCGGGGAAAGGCTGAGCGAACGGGACCGGGGGGAAGGACCCGAGCGAAGAACCGTGCGAAGAGCCGAGGAAGGGTTGAGAGAAGGGACCCGAGCGAAGAACCGAGCAAAGGAGCCGAGGGAACGGCCGAGGCAAGGCCCCCGGAGAAGGCCTGGGCGAGCCCACGGGAGAGCGCCTCACCCCACGGCGGCCACCGGTGCCTCGTACGCCGTCCGCAGCCGGACCTCCGCCCCCGGCGCCGCGCCCAACGCGTCCAGCCCCAGCAGCGCCGCCCCCACCACCGGCGGCACGTCCACCACCCGCACCCGCACCGCGGGCGCGTCCACCCGCAACCGGGCGTCGACCGCGTCGACCACGACCCCGCCCGTCCCGGTCAGCACCCCGCCGCCGAGCACGACGTCCACCGCCTCGCCCAGCAGCCCCAACCGGGCCAGCGACACCCGCGCCAGCAGCACGACCTCCTCCACGAGCCGGTCGACCACCGCCCGCGCCACCGCGTCACCCGCGGCCGCCACCTCGAACAGCACCGGGCACAGCGCGTGCGGGTCGAACTCGACCTCCCCGAAGTGCAGCCGCTCGACCACCTCGGCCAACGTCGCCGCGCCGTAGTGCGCGACCACGGCGTCCAGCAGCGCGGTCGGCTCGCCCCGACCGTCCTCCGCCCGCACGGCCAGCCACAGCGCCTCCGACCCGAGGTGCCCGCCGCCGCCCCAGTCGCCCGAGATCCGGCCGAGCGCGGGGAACCGGTGGGTCCGGCCGTCCGGCGCGACCGCGACGCAGTTGATCCCCGCCCCGCACACCACGGCCACCCCGATCCCGTCCGGCGTGCCGGCCCGGAGCAGCGCGAACGTGTCGTTGCCGACGACCGTCGTCGCCGACCACCCGCGCGCCTCGATGGCGGCGCGGAGGTCGTCCTCCTCCTTCGGCAGGTCCGCGCCCGCCAGGTACGCGGCGGTGTGGGTGGCGATCGGCTCGTCCGCCGCCAGCCCCGCCCGGCGCGCCGCCTCGCGGGCCATGCCCTCGAACACGTCCACGCTCCGCGCGACGCCCACGTTCTGCGGTGACGCGCCGGGCCCGCGCACCTGTGCGAGCACCCGGCCGTCCACGTCCACCAGCGCCAAGGCCGTCTTGCTGTTCCCGCCGTCGATGGCGAGCACCCGGTCCGTCACACCGTCCCCTTCGCCCACGGGAGGAAGTCCGCGTTGCGCGCCACGAGCTCGTCGGCCAGCCGCTCGGCGACGGCGTGCTGCCCGATCAGCGGGTGCGCGAGCAGCGCGTCGGCCACCCGGTCGCGCCCGCCGTGCACCGCCGCGTCCAGCGCCAGGTGCTCGTAGGCCGTCACGTGCGAGATCAGGCCCGAGACGGACGGCGGCACGGGCGGCACGGGCAGCGGTGACGCGCCCTTGTCGTCCACCACCGCCGGCACCTCGATCACCGCGTCGTCGGGCAGGAACGGCAGCGTGCCGCCGTTGCGGACGTTCACCACGTGCTGCTCAGCGCCACCGAACCCGCCGCCACCACCCCCGCCAAAACCCCCGCCAGAACCCCCGCCGGTCAACGCGTGCACGAGCTGCACCGCCGCCTCCGAGTAGTACGCCCCACCGCGTTGCGACAACAGGTCGGGCTTGGTCACCACCCGCACGTCGCCGTACAGGTCGAGCAGTTCCTTCTCCACCCCGGCCACCACCTCGGCGCGCGACGGTTCCGTCTTCTGCTTCCGTACGACCTCGTCGTGGTCGTAGAAGTACTTCAGGTAGTACGACGGCACCATCCCCAGCCGCCGCATCAACGCCGCCGGCAGCCCGATGTGCTCAGCCAGCGCGTCACCGTGCCGCGCCAGCAGCTCGGGCAGCCGGTCGACGCCGTCCACGAACACCCCGGTCTCCCAGGTCAAGTGGTTGAGCCCGACGTGCTCCAGCCGCACGGACTCCGGCTCGACGCCCAGCAGCGCCGACGTCCACCGCTGGAACGTGATGGCGACGTTGCACAGCCCCACCGCCCGGTGCCCCGCGGCCAGCAACGCCCGCGTCACGATCCCCACCGGGTTGGTGAAGTTCACGATCCACGTGTCGTCGCCCGCCACCGCCCGGACCCGGTCGGCGATGTCCAGCACCACCGGCACGGTGCGCAGCGCCTTGGCCAACCCGCCCGCGCCGGTCGTCTCCTGCCCGACGCAGTCGCACGCGAGCGGGAACGCCTCGTCCGACGCGCGGGCCGCCTGGCCGCCCACGCGCAGCTGCAGCAGCACGGCCGACGCGCCGTCCACGCCCCGCTCCAGGTCCGACGTGGTGGTGACGACCGCCGGGTGCCCGGCGTGCTCCAGCAGCCGCCGCGCGAACCCGCCGACGACCTCCAGCCGTGCCACGTCGGGGTCGACCAGCGCGATCTCGTCCACGGCGAGGCTGGTGCGCCGCCCCGCGATCCCGTCGACCAGCTCCGGCGTGTAGGTCGACCCGCCTCCGACAACGGTGAGCTTCACCCTTTGACCCCCGTGAATGTGATGCCCTTGACGAACGAGCGCTGCGCGAACGCGAACAGCACGACCGCCGGGACCATGATCAGCAGCGTGACCGCCATCGCCAGGTTCCACTGCACGTGGTGCATGCCCTTGAACGACGCCAGCGCGAGCGACAGCGTCCACTGGTCCGGCTCCTCGCTGGTGTAGAGCAGCGGGCCGAAGTAGTCGTTCCACGTGTAGAGGAAGCAGAACAGCGCGGTCGCCGCGATGCCCGGCCGCGCCATCGGCACGACGATCCGCGTCAGCGCCTGGAACTCCGTGCACCCGTCCACCCTCGCGGCGTCCACATAGGACTGGGGGATGGTGAGGATGAACTGGCGCAGCAGGAAGATGCTGAACGCGTCGAAGAGGAAGTACGGCAGGATCAACGGCCACAGCGTGCCCGTCAGCCCGAGGCTCGACCACGTGTCGTACAGCGGCACGGCCACCACCTGCGGCGGCAGCATCATCGCGCCCACCACCAGCAGGAAGACGACGTTCCGCCCGCGCCACCGCAGCTTCGCCAGCGCGTACGCCGCCGGGATGGACGAGAGCAACATGCCCGCCGTGGCCAGCAGCGAGTAGAGCATGCTGTTGCCCAGGTACTCCAGCAGCGGCGCCTTGTCGAACACCTCCAGGAAGTTGCCCCAGTGCCACTCGCGCGGCCACAGGTCCTTGGTGAACGCCTGGCTGTCCGACATCACTGCCGTGAGGAACACGAACACGATCGGCAGCGTGAACATCAGCGCCAGCGCCAGCCCGAGGCTGTGCACCGCGACCCAGTCCAGGCCCTTCCGCCACGGCAGGGGCCGCCGCCCGACGGCCGCCGTCATGACTCCTCCTGGTGCGACGCCTTGCGCATCCGCTGCACGAGCAGCGCGGTCGCCGCGAACGAGATGACGAACAGCACGGTCGCCATCGCCGACGCGTACCCCATGTCGAAGTAGCGGAAGCCCTGCGTGTACAGCCACACCGGGAACGTCAGCGTCGAGTTCTCGGGGAAGCCGAGCACCTTGGTGGACCCCGTGACGTCGGCCGACCCGCTGGCCGCCGACCCCGCGACGACGGCCTGCGTGAACAGCTGCAGCGCCAGGATGATCGAGTTCACCACGCCGAACACCAGCACCGGCGAGATCGTCGGCAGGGTGACGTGCCACCACCGCCGCACCGCGCCCGCGCCGTCCAGCTCGGCCGCCTCGTACTGATCCCGCGGCACGTCGAGGATCGCCGCCAGCATGATGATCATCAGGTCGCCGGACACCCACAGCATCACCGCCGCGATGCCCGGCTTGGCCCACACCGGGTCGGCGAACCACAGCGGCCCCTCGACGCCGAACCACCCGAGGAAGGCGTCCAGCGGCCCCTCGTTCGGCCGCAGGACCAGGAAGAACACCAGGGTCGCCGCCACCGGCGGGGCCAGCGACGGCAGGTAGCACAACGTCCGGACCAGCCCCACGCCCGACCTCAGCCGGGCGACGACCGACGCCACGCCCAGCGCGAACACCACCCGGGCGGCGGTCAGCACCACCACGAACCACAGCGTGTTGGCGACGGCGGTGCGGAACAGCTCGTCGGAGAACATGTAGGCGTAGTTCTCCAGCCCGGTCCACTCGGGCGGGTTGATCAGGTCGTACCTGGTGAACGAGAACCCGATCGTCGCGACCAGCGGGTAGCCGAAGAACAGCGCGAACCCGAGGATCGCGGGCGCCAGGAACGCCAGCACGGTCAGGCGGTGACGGGCGCGGGAGCGGGACCGCCCCTTGGCGGGGGCGGTCCGCACCACGTCCACGCGGTCGAGCGTGGCCGTCATCCCTACTTGCCGCTCTTCGCGATCTGCTCGTCGATCCGGCGGTCGACGTCCTCCAGCCCGGCCATGAGGTCGGGCACCTTGCCCGCCTGCCACGACGTGGCGAAGTCGCCGACGGCCTTGATGTGCGCGTCGCCGATGGGCGTCACCGGGTTGCCCTGGAGCTTCCCGGACGTCGCCAGGTCGATGAACGTTTTGAAGTTCTCGTCGACCTCCAGCCGCGGGTCGGCCAGGGCGGCCTTCGTGCTGGGGATGTTCTTGATCCCGTTGGCCAGGTCCACGATGGTCTCGGTGTCGAACGACAGGTGCTTGATCAGCTCCCACGCCGCGCCGGGGTTCTTCGCGCCCTTGGGGATGCCCATGATCGTGCCGGTGGTGAACCCGATGCCGTACAGCTCCGGCTTGACCGTCGGGAACGGCGCCGTGCCGAACCGCACGTCCGGCGCCTGGTCCTCGAGGAACGCCGTGCGGTACTCGCCGTCGATCATCATGGCGATCTTCTTCTGGTGGAACGCGTGGTCGGTGGAGTACTCCTGGCCGAGCCCGGCGCGGAACCGCTCCAGGTTCTCGTGGCCGTAGAAGTCGACGAGCTCCTTCTGGAACTCCAGCATCGCCGCCCACTCCGGCGACGCCAGGCCGGACCTGCCGTCCGGGGTCTCCCACTTCGCGCCGAAGTTCGGCGCCCAGATCGGCGGCCGGTTCGCGTAGAACAGCATGGTCGGCAGGAAGCCCGCGACCTCGATCGAGCCGTCCGCAGCCTTCTTGGTCGTGCGCTTGGCGAAGTCCAGCAGCTCGGCCGTCGTCCTGGGCGGCGCGGTGATGCCCGCCTCGGCGAGCAGGTCCTTGTTGTAGTACAGCCCGTACACGTCGCTGAGCAGCGGCATCGCGCACCGGTTGCCCTTGTACTCGGTGTAGGAGCGGACCGCGTCCGGGATCTGGCCGAGGTCGACGCCGTCCCGGTCGATGTAGGGCTGGAGCGGCTGGAACGACCCGCTGGAGCAGAACTGGCCGATGTTGTCGGTGGTGAACGACATGGCCACGTCCGGCGGGTTGCCGCCGCGGATGCCCGCGGTGATCTTGTCGTCGTCCTGGCTGCCCTCGTGCTTGATCTCGGCGTTGGGGAACTTCTCCTTGAAGCTCTCCAGCGCCTTGGTGACCTCGGCCTGCTCGCGGCCCGAGTAGTTGCTCCAGACGGTCAGGGAGAACTCGTCCTCCTTGCCGGGAGCCGCCGCCGGCCCGGACCGCTCTGACTCGGTGCCCGAGCCTGCCGCGCAAGCGGTCAGGGACACCGCCGCGGCCACGCACAGCAACGCTGCGCGGTGGAGCTTGCGCATCTGCTCTCCTTCACCTCAACGTGCGGACGGGGACGTTGACGCGGTCCGCTCCTCTCCTCGGCGCGGACCGCTGAAGGGTTCGGTCGTGGCGGCGGGCAGGCCGAACACCTGTTCCCTGACGACGGACAGCGCGGAGTGCAGTGCGCCGGAGCGCACCGGTTTCCCGGTCACCAGGGCGAGTCGGACGGGGGTGCGGGGCACCACCAGGCGGCGCAGCTCGGCGGCGACGAGGTCGGCGAGCGTCGTGCCGCCCGCCTGCGCGATGTCGCCGGAGAGCAGCACCAGTTCGGGGTCGAGCACGGCGACGACGTTCGCGACGCCGGTGGCGATGCGGCGGGCCAGGTCCACCAGGAACTCCCGGCCGGCCGGGCCCGCGCCGAGGGCCTTCTCCACGGCGGACAGCCCGGTGCGCGCGGACACGCCGTGCGCGCGGGCCAGCCGGGCGATGCCGGGGCTGTCGAGCAGGTCGCCGTAGCGGCTGCCGGTGCGCCGGGTGCCGGTGTCGGCGTGCGCGTGGTCGGGGACCTGCAGGGCGTCGATCTCGCCCGCGCCGCCGGTCGCGCCGCGCAGCAGCACGCCGTTGACGACGACGGCCGCGCCGACCGCGTCCGCGGGCCAGAGCAGGACGAAGTCCCGCACCCCGACGGCCCGTCCGGCGATCATCTCTTCGAGGGCGACCAGGTTGACGTCGTTCTCGACGGTCACGGACGTGTCGAGGAGCGCTTCCAGCTCCTCGGGGATGTTCTTGTTCTCCCAGTCCGGCATGTGCGGCGCGTAGTTGAGCCTGCCGGTGGCCGGGTCCACTGCGCCGGGGCTGCCCACGACCACGTGGTGCAGGGCGTCGGTGGTGAGGCCCGCCTGGGCGGCGGCCTTGGTGACGGCGCTGTGGAACGCGGCCAGCACGTCGGTCTTCGGCATCGGGGCGCGGTGCTCGGTGAGCGTGGCGCCGGAGATGTCGGCGATGGCGATGTCGATCGAGTCGGGGGTGAGGTCGACGGCGGCGACGTGGGCGAGCGCGCCGTTGACCGTCCACAGTTGCGCCCGCGGTCCGCGCCCGCCGCCGCGCAGTCCGTTGCGCAGCACCGTTCCCTCGTCTTCGAGGCGGGTGAGGAGCTGCGCCGTCGCGGGCTTCGAGAGGCCGATGATCCCCTCCAGCTCCGCCCTGGTCAGCGGGCCGTTGCGGAGCAGCGCCTCGATCGCGGCGCGGTCGTTGATCTCGCGCAGCAGCCTCGGGCTCCCGGCTCGCATCGGCTCTCCTGTCTGTTAACTTTCCAGACGATTTCGTGGTGACGGTAGTGACGAGGCTCACCGGGGTCAATGCTCCGAGACGCGTCCGTTACCAGGGTTAGGTAGGCCTAAGGCACCCTGGAGGCATGACCGACACGCGTCAGGAGTCGCTGGCCTCCCTGCTGGGCGGCCGGGGTGGTGCGGTGGACGCCTCGCTGCCGCCGTTGGCGTTCGTCCTCGGCTGGCTGCTGAGCGGCAACTCGATCGCCGTGGGCGCGGCCTCGGCGGTGGCGTGCGGCGTCGTCGTCGGCGTGGTGCGGGTGGTGCGGGGAGGTCGGCCGCGGGCGCTGCTCGTGTCCGTCGCGCTGGTCGTGCTGGCCGCCTACGTCGCGATCCAGACCGGGCGGGCCGAGGACTTCTTCCTCGTCCAGATCCTCCTGAACGCGGCGTCGGCGCTCGTCTGGGCCGCGTCGATCGTGGTGCGGTGGCCCCTGCTCGGCGTGGTCGTCGGCCTGGTGACGGGGCAGAAGTTCGCCTGGCGGCGCGACCCGGACCTGATGCGGGTGTACCGGATCGCGTCGTGGCCGTGGGTGGGGCAGTACGTGCTGCGGGTCGTGGTGTTCGGCGCGCTGTGGCTGGCCGGCGAGGTGGTGCTGCTCGGGATCATGCGGGCGGCGCTGACGTGGCCGTTGCAGGTCGCGTGCATCGCCGTGAGCTGGTGGATCGTCCGCCGCACGCTCCCCGCCGACCACCCCGGCCTCCGCCACCCCCGCGTCTGACGCGCCGGCGCCCGGTCACGCGGGGCGCTGTGGACCTTCACCGCTGCGGCTGGCCGCGGTGGTGCCTGGTCAGGCGGGGCGTGGGGCCGTGTCGCCGAGGACCTTCACCGCCGCCAGCCACGCCGAGCCCGCCGCGCCCTCGGTCGCGACGCACACCGGGGCCGCGGTGCGGGCCGCCAGCTCGCGCTTCAGCCGCCCGCCCAGCGGGTGCGCGTGGACGAGGCTGCCCATGAGCACGATCGGGCTCTCGTCGTGCGCCGACCGCGTCGCCTCCGCCAGGTCGGCCAACGCGCGCACGGCCGCCGTGATGATCCGGTCCGCGGACGCCGCCGTCGCGTGCGCCGTCACGAGGGGCGCGTAGCCGGCCAGCTGGATCGGCGGCGCGGTGTTGACCGCGGTGATGAGGCGGCGCCACCGGTCGCGGGGCGCGCCCTCCGTGATGCCGGCCCGGTCGAGGACGGCCGTCGACAGGTCGTCCGGGGCGTCGCGCTCCAGCGCGAGGAGCGTCGCCCGCACGGCCTCCCGGCCCAGCCAGAACGCCGACCCCTCGTCACCGAGCAGCCACCCGTGCCCCCCGGCCGTCGACACGAGCTCGTGCTGCTCGATCCGGGCCGCGATGGACCCGGTGCCCGCCACCAGCACGGTGCCGTCCGGCGACGCCGTGCCGGACGCGAACGCCGCCTCGCAGTCCGTGACCACGCGCAGCGGGCAGCGCAGCCCCGCGCCCGCCCACGCCGCCTCGAACAACGCCGCCACCGCCGGGTCGGTCAGCTTGCTCGACCCCGCCATGCCCAGCACTCCGGCCTCGACCTTCGCCGGGTCGAGCCCCTCCAACGCCGCCGTCAACGCCTGGCGGACGTGCGCCGCGGCCTGCTCCGGCGGGTGCGAGTTGGGGTTCGCGCCGCCCGCGACCCCGGCGCCCAGCCGGGTGCCGTCCAGGTCGAGCACCAACGCCCGGGTGCTCGTGCCGCCCGCGTCCAGACCCACCACGAAACCCATTCGCCCGAGTATGCCCAGCGAGCACGAGGTCCGGCACACCCAACCGGGTTGTGCCGGACCTGGCTCTGCGTGATCGGACCGCGGACCTGACGCGCAGGTCAGCCCTGTGGCGTGAGGACCTGTGCCCGATCGGGGGACGCGTTGTGGTGGTGCAGCAGCAGGAGGCTGCCCGGCGCCGCCGCCGGGTCGCGCCGCACCTCCAGCACCGCGCCGGACTCCGCCACGAACGACACCGCGCCCACCAGCCCCAGCCCCGGCTTCAGCGGGTCGAACGCCATGGGCTCGCGGATCAGGTCCACGAACCCCTCCTCGTCGCCCGGCGCCGCGTACTTCCCGGTCGTGCCCACCGTGTACGTCAGCGGCGCGGAGGCCGCCGCCGGGTCGATGCCCAGCGCGGTCAGCTCCACCGGCAGCACCACCACGTTGCTGTCCATCAGGTTCGTGTCCACGTCGCCGTACTGGCCGTTGAGGGGCTGCTCGTCGACGACCTCGCCGTCGGACACCCGCGTGGTCCGGGCCAGCCACACGTCCGCCGTGACGCGGCCCGCCGCGTCGGTCGGCTTGACCGCCTCGACGAAGTAGTCGTGCGCGCCGTCGCCGGTGGTGTCGATCCGGACGCCGGGGCTGGTGGTGCCGCCGAGCGTCACCCAGTTGTGCCAGGTCACGACGCCGAACGCGAGCATCCCGTCGGCCGACGCCGCGCCGACGTACCGCAGGTCGCCGCCCTTGGCGGTGCGGTTGGACGCGCAGTCGTCCACGACGTCGTCGGTGCAGTCGGGCAGTTCCGGGCTGGTGCCCTGGAGCTGGAACGCGCTCACCAGCGACCGGTACGCCTGGTCGCCCTCGCCCTGGTCGAGCTGCCGGCCGTCCAGCCGCAGGGCGCCGTCGCCGAGGTCGGTCGCGGTCAGGTCGGCGACGGGCTCGGGCGCGGCGTACACCGGCACCCGGATCGTCGCCTCGCCGGACCGGACGAGCACCCGGCCGGACGCCTCGGCGACGAACTGCCGCGCCGCGTCCGCCTGCTGCTTCACCACCGTCGGGTCGGCGACCTTGCGCAGCTCGTGCGGCGTGACGCGGAGCGTGACGCGCGCCGTGGCGGACCCGCCCGGCGGCACCGCCACGGTCGGCGGCCGGATCTCGAACCGGGCGCCGGGGACGGTCGTCGCGGCCTCGTAGGAGAGGTCGGCGATGCGCCACGCCGACGACTTGTTCACCACGGCCAGCGTCTTGCTCGCGGACATCGGCTCGGCCGCCTCGACCGGCCCGAACGACACGCCGACCGCGCCGGGGTCGTCCCGCACCAGGGCGAGCAGGTCGACGCCGACCGCGTCCCGCGCGTCGACCCGGCCCGCGCCGACCCGCATCGGGGCCTCGGGGGTGCCGGTGGCGTGGTCGTCGCCGTCGGTCACCCGGCCGTGGGCGGTGTTCATGATCGCCGCCTTGACCTCCTCGACGGTCCAGTCGGGGTGGGTCTCGCGGACCAGCGCGGCGATGCCCGCCACGTGCGGCGACGCCATCGACGTGCCGCCGAGGCTCACGCTGTCCGCGCCGCTGCCCACGTCGGCGGACAGGATCGTGTCGCCGGGCGCGGCCACGTCGGGCTTGGCGGCCGCCGCGCCGCGCACGCCGCGGGACGACGACGGTGTCATCGTGTCCGCCAGCGCGGGCGTGATCGTCGGGACGGCCCGGCGCAGCGAGCCGAGCATCCGCACCTGGAGCGTGCCGTCGTCCAGCGCGGGCCGCAGCGCCTCGGTGGCGGCGGCGGTGAACTGGAACGACGGGATGGCCGCGTTGCCCGCGATGCCCGCCTTGAACGTGTTGCTGCTCGCGGTGAGCAGCACGCCGGCCGCGCCGGCCGCCTGGGCGTTGTCGGTGCGGGCCGCCGAGCCGCACTCGCGGGTCGTGTCGTCCTCGTCCCACTCCAGCCACGCGAACTTGCCGGTCAGGTCGTCGGCGATCGGGCCGCAGCCGTCGCGGTTCTCGGGGTCGGTGACCGGCGCGACGGGGCGGGTGAGGTCGAGCGAGGCGTAGGCGGTGTAGCTCACGCCGTACTGGCCGGAGTGCTGCCGCCCGGCCACCTCGACGCCGTCGAGGATCGAGTACGCGTCCCGCGTGTTGGCCACGGCCAGCGCCTCGGGCGCGTTCGCGGGCGAGCCGCCGATGTCGTAGAAGTCGCCGCCGTTGCCGGCCGCCGCGACGACCACCACGCCGTGCTCCACGACCTTGCGCACGAACAGGTTGTCCGGGTCGTCCTGGGCGCCGTAGTCGGTGCCGAGGGACAGGTTGACCACGTCGAGGCGGTCGGCGAAGTCGCCGTCGCCGTTCGGGTCGAGGGACCAGTCGAGGGCCTGGCCGAGGAGGTCGGTCGACCCCTTGCAGCCGAACACCTTCAGCGCGTACAGCGACGCCTTCGGCGCGGTGCCGGGCCCGACCCTCATCCCGGCCAGCGCCTCGGGCGTCACGTCGGCGTGGTCGCCGGTGAACGTGGCGCCGTCCGCGTTCACGCCGTACCCGGCCGCGGTGCCGGCGACGTGCGTGCCGTGGCCGTGGCAGTCCAGCGGGTTCGGGTCGGGCTTGGGCGTGGCCTTCTCGGGCACGTTGGCGTCGTAGTCGTCGCCCGCGAAGTCGTGGCCGCCGACGACCTTCGCGGTCGGCGTCCACGGCGCGGTGCGGTCGACGGCGTCGTAGGCGGCGGTGGTGCCGGGTCCGCCGAAGTCGGCGTGCGTGTAGTCCACCCCGGTGTCGACGATGCCGATGCGCACGCCCTCGCCGTACCGGCCGGTGTCCCGCCACACCCGGGCCGCGCGGGTGAGCTCGGCGGCGCTCGCGTTCTGCGGCGTCTTCGGCACGGTCAGCCGCACCGCCCGCACCTCGGGCAGGGCGGCCAGCTCGCGCAGCCTGGCCGCGTCGGCGGTGACGACCACGCCGGGCACCGCGTTGCGGGTCGTGGCGACCTCGCGCGCGCCGGAGTCCTTGTCCCGCAACGCGTCCAGGACGCGGTCGGCCTTCACGTCGGTGCGCTGCCGGGCGGCGCGGGCGGCCGCCGCCGGGTCGCCCGCGCCGCGCGCCTTCTCGTCGCCGTACGCCTCGGCGGCCGGGGTCTCGGTCAGCTCGATGAACGCCGTCACCGGCCCGGTGGCACGGGCGAGCGCGGCGCCGACCACCTCGGACGACCCGCCGGTCGCGTGGTCGGCGCGGTGCGGTGGCAGGGGTGCGGCGGACGGGGCGGCGGACGCCGGGCTCGCCACGACGAGCGCGGCGAGCAGTGCGGCGGTGGCGCTGACGGACGCCCACACCGCGCGGTGGAGTTTCATCGCGACCTCTCGTTACCGGTATTCATCGGACCAATTCCCCGTCAAGCCCTAGACGCCCCTCCGGTGGACGGCTATACATCCGATCTGTCGACCGGTTGTTGAGGAGGACCTGCCGTGCAGCTGCTGCGCCTGGGACCGTCGGGCTCCGAACGCCCCGCCGTCCGCGCCGACGACGGCGTCGCGTACGACCTGAGCCCGCTGACGGACGACGTGACCGGCGCGTTCCTAGCCGCCGACGGCATCGCCCGCACGAGAGCCGCGCTGGCCGCGGGCGAACTCCACCCGATCGTGGACGACGGCCCGAGGGTCGGTCCGCCCGTCGCGGACGTCGGCAAGATCGTCTGCATCGGCTTGAACTACCGCGACCACGCTGAGGAGACCGGGCTCGCGATCCCGGCCGAGCCGGTGGTGTTCCTGAAGGCCGCGGACACGATCGTCGGCCCGTACGACGAGGTGCTCGTGCCGCGCGGCTCGGTGAAGACCGACTGGGAGGTCGAGCTGGGCGTGGTCATCGGGCGCGAGGCCCGGTACCTGGGGTCGGCCGAGGAGGCGTTGGCCCACGTCGCCGGGTACGTGGTGTCGCACGACGTGTCGGAGCGCGAGTTCCAGCTGGAGCGCGGCGGGCAGTGGGACAAGGGCAAGAACTGCGAGACGTTCAACCCGCTCGGCCCCTTCCTCGTGCCCGCCGACGAGGTCGACGACCCGCAGGCGCTCGGCCTGCGCCTGTGGGTGGACGGCGTGCCGCGGCAGGACTCCTCCACCAAGAACATGATCTTCCCGGTGGCCGAGCTGGTCCGCTACCTGAGCTGGTTCCTCGTCCTCCGACCGGGGGACGTCGTCAACACCGGCACGCCCGCCGGCGTCGCGCTCGGGCAGCCCGAGCCGAAGCCGTACCTGCGCGCGGGCTCCGTGGTGGAGCTGGAGATCGACGGGCTCGGCCGCCAGCGCCAGACGCTGGGGCAGGCGTGAGCGCCCGGATCACCGCGCTCGACGTGGCGGACGTCCGGTTCCCCACCTCGCGCGAGCTGGACGGCTCGGACGCCATGAACCCCGACCCGGACTACTCGGCCGCGTACGTCGTGCTGCGGACGTCGGAGGGGCCGGACGGGTACGGGCTGGCGTTCACCATCGGCCGCGGCAACGACGTGCAGGCCGCCGCGATCCGGTCGCTGGCGCACCACGTCGTCGGCCGGCCCGTGCCGGAGACCGCCGCCGACCTCGCCGCGCTGTCCGCGGACCTGGTCGGCGACTCGCAGCTGCGCTGGCTCGGGCCGGAGAAGGGCGTCGCGCACATGGCGCTCGGCGCGGTGGTCAACGCCGCGTGGGACCTGGCGGCCCGGCGCGCGGAGCTGCCGCTGTGGCGGTTCCTGTCCGCGATGACCCCGGAGGAGATCGTCGGCCTGGTCGACTTCCGGTACCTGTCCGACGCGCTCACGCCCGCCGAGGCGCTGGACATCCTGCGCCGGGCCGAGCCGGGGCGGGCCGACCGCGCCGCAGCCCTGGTCCGGGACGGCTACCCCGCCTACACGACGTCCCCGGGCTGGCTCGGCTACGCGGACGACAAGCTGGCCGACCTGGCCCGGCGGGCGCCGGCCGACGGCTTCGACATGATCAAGCTCAAGGTCGGCGGCGACCTGGCCGACGACGTGCGCCGGCTGGCGCTGGCCCGCGAGGTCGTCGGCGACGGCGTGCGCATCGCCGTGGACGCCAACCAGCGGTGGGACGTCGGCACGGCCGTCGCGTGGATGCGCGAGCTGGCGCCGTTCGCGCCGTACTGGATCGAGGAGCCCACCTCGCCGGACGACGTGCTGGGGCACGCGGCCATCGCCAGGGCGGTGCGGCCGATCAAGGTCGCCACCGGCGAGCACGTCCAGAACCGGGTCGTCTTCAAGCAGCTCCTCCAGGCCGGCGCGGTGGACGTGGTGCAGCTCGACGCGTGCCGGGTCGGCGGCGTCAACGAGAACGTCGCGATCCTGTTGCTGGCGGCCAAGTTCGGCGTCCCGGTCTGCCCGCACGCGGGCGGCGTCGGCCTGTGCGAGCTGGTCCGGCACCTGGCGATGGCCGACTTCGTCGCGGTGTCCGGATCGCTGGACGGCCGGTCGATCGAGTGGGTCGACCACCTGCACGAGCACTTCACCGACCCGGCCGTGGTGCGCGGCGGCCGGTACCTCGCGCCGTCCGAGCCCGGCTTCTCGGCCCGGCTGCGCGACCGGAGCGTGGCCGACCACCGGTACCCGGACGGTCCGGTGTGGACGAACCTGGGGGCGCGATGAGCGAGTTCGACGGCCTGGTGGCCGTGGTGACGGGCGGCGCGTCGGGCATCGGCCTGGCCGCCGCGCGCCTGCTGGCGGCCCGGGGCGCGACGGCGGTGGCGCTGGACCTGAACCCCGACGTCGACCCGCCGGTGCACGGCATCCGGGCGGACGTCGCCGACGACGAGTCCGTGCGGGCGGCGGTCGCCGAGGTGGTCGCGCGGTTCGGCCGGCTCGACGTCCTGGTGAACAACGCGGGCGTCGGCGCGACCGGTGACGTGGCCGCGAACCCGGACGACGAGTGGCGGCGCGTGCTGGAGGTGAACGTGCTCGGCATGGTCCGCGTCGCCCGCGCCGCGCTGCCGCACCTGCGGGAGTCGCCGTCGCCGGCGATCGTGAACACCGGTTCCATCGCGGCGTGGGCCGGTCTGCCGCAGCGCGCGCTGTACTCGGCGAGCAAGGGCGCGGTGCACGCGTTGACGCTGGCGATGGCCGCGGACCACGTGCGGGAGGGCATCCGGGTGAACGCGGTGGCGCCCGGCACGGCGGACACCCCGTGGGTCGGCCGGCTGCTCGACGCGGCGCCGGACCCGGTCGCCGAGCGGGCCGCGCTGGAGGCCCGGCAGCCGCACGGTCGGCTGGTGACGGCGGACGAGGTGGCGGGCGCGATCGCGTACCTGGCCGGTCCGCACTCCGGCTCCACGACGGGCGCCGTCCTCGCGGTGGACGGCGGCATGCACGGCCTCCGGTTGCGCCCGCCGCGGCCGTAGCGCGGTGGCCCCCGGCGTGCGGACGGGGAACGATGGGCGCGGAGCCGATCGTCTTGGAGGTGCGGGTGTGATCCCACTGTCCCGGTTGGGGTTCGGCGGCGGGCCGATCGGCAACCTGTACACCGAGGTGTCCGATTCGGACGCCCTCGGGGCGCTGGAGGCCGCGTGGGACGCCGGCATCCGGTACTTCGACACCGCGCCGCACTACGGGCTCGGTCTGTCGGAACGGCGGATCGGCGAGTTCCTGGCGGGCCGGCCGCGCGACTCGTTCGTCGTGTCCACGAAGGTGGGCCGGGTGCTGGAGCCGTGCTCGGCCGGCGGCGACGACCGGGCGAACGGGTTCGCGGTGCCCGCCACGCACGTGCGGCGGTGGGACTTCGGCGCGGACGGCGTGCGGCGGTCGCTGGAGTCCTCGCTGGAGCGGCTCGGGCTCGACCGGGTCGACGTGGTGTACGTGCACGACCCGGACGACCACGGCGACCGGGCCGTGGCGGAGGCCGTGCCCGCGCTGGCGGCGCTGCGGGACGAGGGCGTCGTCGGCGCGGTCGGCGTCGGCATGAACCAGTGGGAGCTGCCCGCGCGGTTCGTGCGGGAGACCGACGTGGACGTGGTGCTGCTCGCCGGCCGGTACACCGTGCTGGAGCAGAGCGGGGCCGGGCTGCTGGACCTCTGCGCCGAGCGCGGGGTGTCCGTGGTGGCGGCCGGGGTGTTCAACTCGGGGCTGCTGGCCAGGCCCGAGGTCGGCGACACCTACGACTACCGCGCCGCGCCCGTGCAGCTGGTCGAGCGGGCCCGGCGGATCGCCGGGGTGTGCGCGCGGCACGGCGTGACGCTGCCGCGGGCGGCCGTCGCGTTCCCGTTCCGGCACCCGGCGGTGGTGTCCGTGCTGCTGGGCATGCGCACGGCGGACGAGGTGCGGGCCAACGCGGAGGCGGCGTCCGCGCCGGTGCCGGACGTGGTGTGGGACGACCTGCGGGAGGAAGGGCTGCTGTGATCGTCGACGCCCACCACCACGTGTGGGACCTCGCCGTGCGCGACCAGGACTGGATCACCGACCCGCCGATGGGCGCGATCCGCCGTGACTTCTCGCTGGCGGACCTCGCGGCCGTGGCCGGTCCGGTGACGCGGACCGTGCTGGTGCAGACGGTGGCCGTGCCGGAGGAGACCCCGGAGCTGCTGGCGCTGGCCGCGTCGACGGACCTGGTCGGCGCGGTGGTGGGGTGGACGGACCTGACGTCGCCCGCCGTCGGTGACGCGTTGTCGGCGTTGCGCGCGGGCGGGGGAGGGGAGTGGCTGCGCGGTGTCCGGCACGTCGTCCAGGCCGAGCCGGACCCGGAGTGGCTGTGCCGGCCGGACGTGCTGCGGGGGCTGGCCGCCGTCGGTCGCGCCGGCCTGGTCTACGACCTGCTCACGGTGCCGCGCCAGCTGCCGGCGGCCCGGCGCGCGGTGGCCGCGCTGCCGGACGTGCCGTTCGTGCTGGACCACTGCTCGAAGCCGCCGATCGCGTCCGGCGGGCTGGAGCCGTGGGCCGCGGGCGTGCGGGCGCTGGCCGCGCACGACAACGTGACGTGCAAGGTGTCCGGGCTGGTCACGGAGGCCGACTGGCGGCGGTGGACGGTGGCCGACCTGCGGCCGTGGTTCGACGTGGTGCTGGACGCGTTCGGGCCGTCACGGCTGATGTTCGGGTCGGACTGGCCGGTGTGCCTGCTGGCCGCGCCGTACGCCGACGTGCTGGAGGCCGCGCGGGCGTTGACGGACGAGCTGTCGCCGGCCGAGCGCGCCGAGGTGTTCGCCGGCACGGCCGCCCGCGTGTACGGCGTCGAGCCGTAGCGGTTCCCACACGTAGGAGGTCCCACCCGCAGGAGTCCCAGCCGTTCATCAGGGCCGCGTTCTCCTAGCTCCCCGGCTCAGGCCAGGTCGGAGAGCCACTGCTCGACGCCGGCCACGTGGACGGTGGACCAGGACCGGGCCAGCTCGGGCTGGTGGGCGGCGAGCGCGTCGACGATGGCGCGGTGCTCGGCGACGGTCCGGTCCACCGCGCCGCCCTGCGTGATGCCGCGCCAGATCCGCACCCGGACCGTCGGCCCGGCGAGCGTGTCGAGCAGCCGGGCCAGGTAGGCGTTGCCCGAGCCGTGGGCGATGGCGCGGTGGAACTCCAGGTCGTGCTGGACCAGTTCCTCGACCGACCGGGCGGACTCGGCGGCGTCGCACAGGGCCCGCAGCGCGGCGACCTCCTCGGGCT
Organism: Saccharothrix hoggarensis; assembly: GCF_052936025.1. Next base: position 442,203 of record NZ_CP193624.1, read on the forward strand.
CGACGCGCTGGGCCGCCAGGGCCGCCGCGGCGGGTTCGAGGATGCGCCGGACCTGGAGCACCTCCAGCACGGAGTCCTCGCCGCGGTGCAGGTCGAGCACGAACGACAGCGCGCCGAGCAGGTCGTCGGCCCGCAGGCTGGACACGTAGGTGCCGTCGCCCTGCCGCACGTCGAGCACCCGGACCAGCGACAACGCCTTGACCGCCTCGCGCAGGGAGTTCCGCGACAGGCCGAGCCGGTCGGCGAGGTCGGCCTCGCGCGGCAGCCGGTCGCCCGGCTTCAGCTCGCCGGAGACGATCATCTCCTTGACGCGCAGGATGGCGTCGTCGGTAACTGCCACGGCGGCCCTCGACTCGTCAGCTAGACCTCGGATGTCTGGCGCCAAGTATGGGCCACGCCGAAGTGCCGCGCGGCCGAACCGCCGTGCGGGGGGAACATTAACACGGCTCCGCTCTATTCGGTTATCTTGTAACCACAGGGTGACGGCGTCCGCCACTTGCCGCCATAATGGTCTGGACCATTTGAGGAGGGACCTTGGACACGGTTGTCGCAGCTCCGCGAGCACTGCTCGGTCGGACCATCACCGGTCCCGTCAGCCTGAGGTTCAGGGCAGGCCGGATCGTGGACGTCGTCGCGGGCTCACCGCCCGGCGGCGCCGAGGTGCTGACCGAGGGCCTGCTCACCCCGGGCCTGGTGGACGTGCAGGTGAACGGGGCGGTGGGCGTCGACTTCGCCGAGGTCGACCCCGCGGGCATGGCCGCGGTCGCGAGAGCGCTCCCGCCCACGGGGGTGACCCGCTTCCTGCCGACCCTGATCACCGCGCCGGTGCCGGTGGCGGTGCGCCAGGCGCACGCCGTGCTGGCGGCGGCGGCCACGTTGCCGCAGCACGCGGGGGCCAAGCCGCTGGGCGTGCACCTGGAAGGGCCGTTCCTGTCCCCGAAGCGGGCGGGCGTGCACGACCCGGCGCTGATGGTGGCGCCGGGACCGGCCGAGATAGACCTGCTGCTGAACGACGAGGTGCTGCGCCGCGCGCTGCGCATGGTGACGCTCGCGCCCGAGCAGCCGGGCGGCCTGGACGCCGTGCGGCGGCTCGCGGCGGCCGGCGTGCTGGTGGCCGTGGGCCACAGCGACGCGACCGGTGAGCAGACCAGGGAGGCCGCCGAGGCGGGCGCCCGGATGGTCACGCACCTGTTCAACGCGCAGCGCCCGCTGGGGCACCGCGAGCCGGGCGTGCCCGGCGTGGCGCTCGTGGACGACCGGTTCACGCTCGGCCTCATCGCGGACCTCGCGCACGTCGGCCCGGACGTCTGCCGGCTCGTCTTCAACGCCGCCGGCCACCGGGTCGCGCTGGTCACGGACGCCGTGGCCGCCGCGGGCATGCCGCCCGGCCGCTACCAGCTCGGCGGCGCGGACGTGCTGCTGACCGAGGACGGCGTGCCGCGCTCGCCCGAGGGCACGATCGCGGGCAGCGCGCTGACGCTGGACCGGGCCGTGCGCAACATCGTGTCGGTGGGCGTCGACGTGGCGGACGCGCTGGCGTCGGCGACCATCATCCCGGCCGAGGCGATCGGGGAGCCCACCCTGGGCAGGCTGGAACCCGGCGCCGTGGCCGACCTGGTGTGGTGGGACGACGACCTCCGGCCACGGAAGGTGTGGGTGGACGGGGAGGTCGTGTTCGACAGCACGGTGGTGTACGACACCGCCTCGATCGGCCTGGCCGCAGCGGGCCAGTAGCCGCACACGTGAAGAGGCCCGAGGGCGATCCCCTCGGGCCTCTTCGCGTTGGAGCGCGGGTTCCGGCCGCCGTCAGCGGGTCCGGGTGACCTTGTTCAGGCCGCGCGGGTTGTCCGGGTCGCCGCCGCGGGCCAGCGCGAGGCCGTGGGCGATGCGCTGCACCGGCAGGATCTCCAGGATCGGCGCCACCTCCTCGGCGGTCTCGGCCACCGGCACGCGCAGCGCCGCCGACACCTTGTCCGAGGCCGACCCCACGGCCACGACGTCCGCGCCGCGCCCGTGCACGGCGTCCAGCACGTCGTGCAGCGCGTCGCCGCCCTGGCCGGCGCTGGTCACCGCCAGCACGGCGGTCTCGGCGTCCACCGCCGCCACGGGACCGTGCAGCAGGTCCGCCCCGCTGTACGCCCGCGCCGCCAGGTACGACGTCTCGGCCAGCTTCAACGCCGCCTCCAGCGCCGTCGGCAGCGAGTACCCGCGCCCGGTGGTGAGCACCCGGTCCACGAACCGGTACCGCCGCACGGCTTCCGCCACCGCGTCGGCCGACATGTCCAGCGTGGCCCGCGCCAGGTCGCCCAGGCCCGCCGCCGCCGACCCGTCACCGCCGCGGATGGCGTCCACCAGCAGGTACAGCGCGAGCAGCGTGGACGAGTACGTCTTGGTCGCCGCCACGGCCTGCTCGACGCCCGCGCCGACGTCCACCGACAGCTCGGCGGCGGCGTTCAGCGGCGACGACGCCGTGTTCGTGACGGCGACCGTCAGCGCCCCGCGCGCCCGCGCCGACGCGGTGACCTCCAGCAGGTCCGGCGACCCGCCCGACTGCGACACCGTCACCAGGAGCACGTCGCGCAGGTCGGGCTGGGCGCCGTACAGCGTGGTCGTGGACGGCGACACCAGCCCGGCGGGCAGCTCCAGCAGCACCTCGGTCAGGTATTTCGCGTACAGCGCCGCGTGGTCGCTGGACCCGCGCGCGGCGAGGAGCACGAACCGCGGCCGGCGCTCGGCGATCGCCGAGGCGACCGACGCGATCTCGGCCCGCCGCGCGAGGAGGTCGGCGAAGATCGCGGGCTGGCGGTCGATCTCGGCCGCCATGTGCCTGCCGGGCTGGTGGTCGGTCATCGGATTTCCCCTGTCAGTGCTCGGGTGCTCAACGGCCGGCGGCGACGTGGCCGGCGGCGACGTGCCCGCCCGCGAGGAGTTCCGCGGCGGCGCGCAGGCACACCCGTGAGCCGCCGTGGGTGTCGACGCGGGCCGCGGCGCCCAGGTCCGGTCCCGGCACGCCCGTCTCGACGTGCACTAGGTCTAGACCAATAGTAACCAGCGACGCCACCAGCTCGCGAGCCCACGCGTGGCGGTGTGCCTCACGCGTCACGACCACCACCGTGCGCCCGCCGGCCGCCGCCGCGATCTCGTCCGCCGACGTCGACGACACCACCGTCGTGCCCGGCAGCAGCTCCACCAGGTACGGCCCGAGGCCCCACGGCACGTCGCCGACCGCGATCGACGGCTCCACCGCGAGGTCGACCACCACCGGCGGCCCGGACAGCCGCGGCTCGCCGCGCACCTCCAGCGCCCGCCGTGCCGCGGCCAGGCCCAACGCCGGGTCGTGCCCGTCCACGGCGGCGGGCGGCGCGCCCAGGGCGGCGGTCCGCCTGGCCGCCTCCTCCAGCCGCTCCACCGGCAGCTCGCCCGACTCGACGGCCGCCACGATGGCGTCCACGAGCCACCGCATCCCGTCGTCGTCCAACGGCTCGCCGCCCAGGCACAGCGCGTCCACGCCGGCGACCAGCGCCCGCACGGAACCCTGCGCCAGGTCGCCGCCGACGGCCTTCATGTCCAGCCCGTCGGTGATGATCGCCCCGGTGAAGCCCAGCTCCTCCCGCAGCACGCGCACCGCGACCGGGTTGAGCGTCGCCGGCTCCGGACCCCACTCCGGCACCACGAGGTGCCCGGTCATGATCGACCGCACCCCCGCCAGCACCGCCGCCCGGAACGGCACGAACTCGACCGCCGCCAGCTCCGCCACCGACCGCGGCAGCACCGGCAGCGCCGCGTGCGAGTCCACAGTGGACGCCCCGTGGCCGGGGAAGTGCTTGGCGCACGCGGCGACCCCGACGGCCTGCATGCCCTCCACGAACGCCGCCACGTGCGCGGCCGCGGCCTCCGGGTCCGACCCGAACGCCCGCACGCCGATCACCGGGTCCTCCAGCGTCAGCACGAGGTCCGCCGACGGCGCGAGGTTCAGGCTCACCCCGCACGCCGCCAGCCGCGAGCCCATCGACGCCGCCACCGACCGCGTCAGCCCCGGGTCGCCCGCCGCGCCCAGCGCGTGGTTGCCCGGCACCTCCGAGCCGTGGCCCGCGTCGAGCCGGGTGACGTCGCCACCCTCCTCGTCGATCCCGATCACGACGTCCGCGCGGGCGGCGCGCAGCTGCGCGTTCAACGCGGCGACCTGCGCGTCCCCGCCGTGCCCGTCGGGTCCGCCCGGCACGACGTTGCGCCCGAACAGCACCACGCCGCCGAGCCCGTCGGCCACCCGCTTCAACAGCCAGTCCGGCGCCTCGGTCCCGTGGAACCCCGGCAGCAGGACACCCGACGCGAGCCGGTGCAACGACATGCGGTCTACCCCTTCACCGCACCGGCGGTGACGCCGGTGACCATCTTGCGCTGCACGATCAGGAAGAACACCAGCACCGGCAGCGTGAACAGCGCCGACGCGGCCATCGCGCCACCCCAGTCGGTGCCGAACGCGGTCTGGAACCCCGACAGCCACACCGGCAGGGTCTGCTTGGCCTGGTCGTTGATCAGCGACAGCGCGAACAGGAACTCGTTCCACGCGGTCACGAACGCGAACACCGACGTGGCCACCAGACCGGGGCCGAGCAGCGGCAGCGTGACCCGCCGGAACGCGCCCCACCGCCCGCAGCCGTCCACCATCGCCGCCTCCTCCAGCTCCAGCGGGATGCCGTTGACGAACCCGCGCAGCGTCCACGCGCAGAACGGCAGCGTCACCGCGAAGTAGATCAGCGCCAGCGCCGGCAGCCGGTCCAGCAGGTCGAGGTCGCGCATCATCAGGAACATCGGGATCAGCAGCGCCTCGAACGGCGCCATCTGGGCCACCAGCATCATCATCACGAAGCCCTTGCGGCCCCGGAACCGCATCCGCGACAGCGCCACCGCCGCGAGCAGGCCGACGACGACCGCCGCCAGCACCGCGCTCAACGACACCAGCAGGCTGTTGCCCAGCGCGCCGAGGAACCCCGGCTTGGCCCACGCGGTGGCGAAGTTCGAGCCGGTCACCGTGAACGGCACCAGGTCGTACCCGCTGGTCAGCAGGTCCTTGCGGGGCTTCAGCGCGGTCGCGACCATCCAGTAGGTCGGGAACGCGAAGAACAGCGCCACGACCAGCGCGACGACGTTGCCCACGATCTTCTTGGGCCGGGTCACCTTCAACGCGGTCACAGCGAGCCCTCCTGGGAGCGGACCAGCCTGCGCAGGTACTGGAACGTGAGCAGCGCCAGCAGCGCCACCATCACCACGGACACGGCCGCCGCGACCCCGAAGTGGCTCTTCGAGATGCCCTCGAGGTACTGGTAGACGGGCAGCGTGGTGCTGCCGCCGTCCGGGCCGCCCTTCTTCATCGCCCAGATCTGGGCGAACACCTTGAAGTCCCACAGCAGCGACAGGAACGTCACCATCAGCAGCAGCGGCCGCAGCTCCGGCCACGTCACCGAGCGGAACGTCTGCCACGCCGAGGCGCCGTCGATGCCGGCTGCCTCGTACTGGTCCTTCGGGATGCCGATCGCGCCCGCGTACAGCGAGAACGCCAGGAACGGGATCGCCTGCCACACGATCAGCAGCCCGATCACGGCCAGCGTCGACGTGCCGGTGGAGAACCACGAGTACCCGGCGAAGGAGTCGAACCCGACCTTCACCAGGGTCTTGTTGAGGATGCCGTACTGCTGGTCGAAGATCCACTGGTAGACGGTGGTCGCCGCGAGCAGCGGCATCGCCCACGCCAGCAGCATCGCGACCTGCAGGGCGATCCGCACCACGGGGCTGATCTGCCGCATGAGCAGCGCGATCAGCAGGCCCGCCACGACCGACGCGGCCACCACGACCGCGGTGAACACGACGGTGCGCACGGCGATCGCCCAGAACGCCGGGTCGCCGAGGATCTCGGCGTAGTTGTCGAAGCCGGTCCACACCACCTCGCCGCGGGTCAGCTCGCGCAGGTTCAGCCTGCGGAAGCTCGTGACCAGGACGGAGAGGACGGGCCAGCCGATCAACCACAGGATGGCCACCAGCGCGGGGGCCAGCAGCAGGTAGGGCAGCGCCCGGTCGAAGGCGCCACGACGACGCGGCGCGCCGTCCGGTGCGGCACGCCGCGGCGCCGACGAGTGGTTCGTCGGCACCGCGGCGTCGGTCGTGTTCACGGCCGTCATGCGATCGTCATCCGCCCAGGGTCTTCGACAAGGCGGTGTTGGCGTCGGCCGTGGCCTGGTCCAGCGTCTTCGCGCCGGTCAGGTAGGCGGTCAGCATGTCCTTCAGCGGGTTCTGGCCCGCCTCGACCGCGGCCCACGCCGGCGTGGTCGGGGTGACCTTGCCGTTCGGGGCGGACTCGGCCAGCGCCTTGCCCAGCGGGGTGGTGGCCAGCTTGGACGTGTCGGTCGAGGTGCCGGGCACCGCGCCGCCCTCGGCCAGCATGTCCTGGTACTTCTTGGAGCTGAGCAGCTTCAGGTACTCCTTGGCGAGGTCGCTGTTCTTGCTGCCCGCCGGGATCGCCAGGTTCGAGCCGCCGAGGAACACCGGGGCGGTCTTGCCCGCGGTCTTCGACGGGATCGGGAACGCGGCGGTCTTCTCCTTCAGGTCCGGGTTGGCCTTGACGGCGCCCGCGAGCTCCCACGGGAGACCGATCATCATGCCGACCTTGCCGGTGCCGAACACCTCCATCTGCTGCGGCGTGGCCTCGTCGGCGTCCTTCGGGGCCTTGGTGCCGGAGGTGTCGACGAGCTTCTTGTAGAAGTCGACGCCCGCCTTGGCCTCGGGGGTGTTCAGGGCGCCGGCCCACGCGGAACCCTGCGCCTTGGCGACGTCGCCGCCCTCGTCCCAGATGAACGACAGCAGGGCGTACCAGGACTGGCCCGGCAGGTAGAGGGACTGGAACTCGGGGTCGGCCGCGTTCGCGGTCTTCAGCTTCTCGATGGCGGCGACCCACTCGTCACGCGACTTCGGCGTGCTCGTGATGCCCGCGGCCTCGAACAGGTCCGTCCGGTAGATGACGGTGCGGTTCGCGGCGTAGAACGGCAGGCCGTACTGCTTGCCGTCCCAGGTCAGCGAGTCCTTGAGACCGCCGAGCCACTGGTCGCCGTTGAGGTTCGAGACGTCGCCGCTCAGGTCGAGCAGGGTCTCCTCAGCCGCGAACTTCGCCGTCTGGGTGTTGCCCAGCTCGATGACGTCCGGCGGGTTGTTGCTGGTCAGCGCGGTGGTCAGCTTCTCCTGGATGCCGTTCCACTTCTGGACCTCGTACTTGACGGTGACGCCGGGGTGCGAGTCCTGGAACTCCTTGTTCAGCGCGTCGGTCAGGGTGGTCGGCGCGGAGCCGTCCATCAACCAGACCGTCAGCGTCTTGGGTTCTCCGGAGTTGCCGCTGTTGCCGCCGTCAGAGCTCGTGCCACATCCGGCCACGGCCACCGCGAGTGCGGCGGCACCTACGGCCAGTCCTCTCCAGCCCTTCACGTTGTGCGCCCTTTCCCCATGCCCCGATCCCACGACCGGAACGACCAAAGTGGTGTAGACCAATGCGGCCTAGAGTGTGCCTCGCCACAGGGCATGTCAAGGCCGTTGCTGGACCGTTGCAAAGTCATCGGAGCAATTTCCGGGCCCTTGTCGGGGGTTCGGGCGCACGATCCGACGTGGACAAGGCATCCTGTGTCCGGGAGCGCTGTCAAGGTCGGCTGGCAAGGGGCGAGGAGGAAGGCATGCTCGAAACGAGCCCTGCGACTGGCGTGGACGCCAGGACTCGCGCGCAGCGCGAGCCGAAGTACTGGGGACTCAAGAGGCATCTGCTCGACCTCCTGCGCGCGCTGCCGCCCGGATCTCCGATCCCGACCGAGCGGTCGCTGGCCGCCGAGTTCGACGTGTCGCGGACCACGGTCCGGCAGGCCCTCGCGGAACTCACGGTCGAGGGCCGGTTGCTGCGCGTGCAGGGCAAGGGGACGTTCGCCGCGGAACCCAAGGTGGCGCAACGGCTCCAGCTGTCCTCGTACACAGAGGACATGAAGGCGCAGGGCAGGCAGCCGTCGTCGCGCCTGATCGAGGCGTCGGAGATGGCGGCGGAGGCCGAGCTGGCCCGGCTGCTCGGCGTGCGGGCGGGCGCGAAGGTGCTGCGGCTGCACCGGCTGCGGCTGGCCGACGGCGAGCCGATGGCCATCGAGACGACCCACCTGGCGCTGGGCCGCTTCCGCGGGCTGCGCCGGTACCTCGCGCCCGGGGCGTCGCTGTACCAGGTCCTGCGCGAGCGGTTCGGGGTCGAGATGGGCCACGCCGAGGAGACTATTGAGACGGCCCTCGCCTCGCCCGAGGAAGCCGAGCTGCTCGGCGCCGACATCGGCCTGCCGATGCTGCTGCTGTCGCGCCACTCGTTCGACACCGAGGGCAACCCGGTCGAGTGGGTGCGGTCGGTGTACCGCGGCGACCGGTACAAGTTCGTGGCCACGCTCAACCGGCCCGCGGACTAGCGGTCCGCCGTGGCCGAGACGGTGGTGTGGGGCACGGGCCGGGCGCGGGCCGTGCTCGCCACCACCATCCTCGGCTCCGGCATGGCGATGCTCGACAGCACCATCGTCAACATCGCCCTGCCCCGCGTCGGCGCGGAACTCGGCGCGTCCGTCGCCGGCCTCCAGTGGATCCTCGACGGCTACCTGCTCGCCCTCGCCTCGCTGATCCTGGTCGCCGGCTCGCTCGGCGACCGGTACGGCCGCCGCCGCGTCTTCACCTTCGGCGTCGTCTGGTTCGGCGCCGCCTCGCTGCTCTGCGGCCTGGCCCCGACCACGGAACTGCTGGTCGCGGCGCGCGTGCTGCAAGGCGTGGGCGGCGCGCTGCTCACGCCCGGCTCGCTCGCGATCCTGCAGTCGGTGTTCGTCCGGACGGACCGCGGCCGCGCCATCGGGGCCTGGTCCGGCCTGTCCGGCGTGGCGACGGCGATCGGGCCGCTGGTCGGCGGCCTGCTCGTCGAGGCGTGGTCGTGGCGGCTCGCGTTCCTGGTCAACCTGCCGGTCGCGGCGGTCTGCGTGTGGCTGGCCCGCCGTCACGTGCCCGAGTCGCGGGACCGCGAGCTGACCGGCCACCCCAACATCGGCGACTCGGTCATCGGAGCACTGGGCCTCGCGGGCATCACCGCCGCCCTGGTCGAGGCGCCGGTCCGGGGCGCCGACGCGGTGGTCGTGACGGCGGCCGCGGTCGGCACGGTGTCGCTGGTCGCGTTCGTCGTGCGGCAGCGCCGGGGCCGCGACCCCCTCGTGCCGCCGACGTTGTTCGCCAACCGGACGTTCGTGCTGGCCAACGCCCTGACGTTCCTCGTCTACGCGGCGCTCGGCGGGGTCATGGTGCTCATGGTCCTGCAACTCCAGGTGTCGCTGCGCTACCCGCCGACGACCGCCGGCCTCGCGAGCCTGCCCATCACGGTGATCATGCTGGCGCTGTCCGCGCGGTCCGGGAAGCTCGCCCAGCGCATCGGCCCGCGCGCCCAACTCATCGGAGGACCGGTCCTGATCGGGGTCGGCATGCTGATGCTGCGGTGGGTCGAGCCGGGCGCGGGCTACTGGACCGGCGTCCTGCCCGGCCTGCTCGTGTTCGGCGTCGGTCTCGCCGCGGTGGTGGCGCCGGTGACGGCGACCGTCCTGGCCGCCGCGCCGGACCGGTACGCGGGCGTCGCCTCGGGCGTGAACAACGCGGTCGCCCGCACCGGCAGCCTGGTCGCGGTGGCCGTGCTGCCCGCGGTGGCGGGCCTGACCGGCGCCCAGTACGCCGACCCGGTCGCGCTCACCGCGGGCTGGCGGACGGCGCTGCTGGTGTGCGCGGCGGCGTCGGTCGTCGGAGGCCTGCTGGCGATCGGCGCCGACAACGACGTGCTGCGGGCCGACCCGGAGCCCGCCCCCGAGTGCCACAGCTGCGGCGTCGACGCCCCGCCGCCGCGCGTGCGCGACTAGCGCGCCTCAGAGGTACCGGGCGAACACCTCGGGGTCGACGTTCCCGCCGGACAGCACGGCCACCGTCCTGCCCGAGGCGGCCCACCCCGTCGGCCGCGCCAGGTACGCGGCCAGCGCCACCGCGCCGCTGGGCTCCACCACGAGCCGGGCCTGTCGCGCCGCCCGCCCGATCGCCGCCCCGATCTCCTCCTCCGACACCGTCACGATGTCGTCCACGTAGGCGCGCATGTGCGCGAACGTCAGCTCGGACGGCTCGCTGCGCAGCCCGTCGGCGACGGTCCGCGCCCGGTCCTCCGGCGACCACTGGACCAGCGCCCCGGCCCGCAGGGACTCGGCGGCGTCGCCCGCGAGCTCCGGCTCGACGCCGACCACCCGGGTCGACGGGCTGAGCGCCTTCACCGCGGTCGCCACGCCGGAAATCAGCCCGCCGCCGCTGACCGGCACCAGCACCGTCTCCACGTCGGGCAGGTCGGCGACGACCTCCAGCCCGATGGTGCCCTGCCCGGCGATCACGTCGGGGTGGTCGAACGGCGGGATCAGCGTCGCGCCCCGCTCGTCGGCCAGCTCGCGCGCCCGCGACTCGCGCTCGGTCATCGGCACCTCGACCACCTCGGCGCCGTGCGACCGGGTGGCGACGACCTTGACCCGCGGCGTGGTGTCGGGGACGACGATCACGGCCGGCACGCCGAACAGCTTCGCCGCGTACGCGACGGCCTGGGCGTGGTTGCCGCTGGAGTGGGCGACGACGCCGCGGGCGCGGACGTCCTCGGGCAGCCGGGCCAGCGCGTGGTACGCGCCGCGGATCTTGAACGCGCCGACGGGCTGGAGGACCTCGGGCTTCAGCCAGAGCCCGTCGTCGAACCGCAGGAGGGGTGTGCGGACGACCGCGTCCTTCACGAGGTCCGCGGCGGCCTGGATGTCGGAGAGGGTGACGAGTGCCATGCCACCGATGATCCTCACCCCGGTGGCCGCGTGAGAGGTGCACCGGCCGCAACCGGAACTCCTGCGGTCTCACCCGGCCGGGGCAACATCTTTCACACGTACGGGGCTGGCGCAGCCGAATCCCTTACTTCTGGCAAAACCGCCCGAATCGGTGATCGAATCACTACCTTGAGTGAGAGTTAACTGTCAAACGCTACACAGCGCAGTCAACCCGGCGTGGCCTGTGACACACTTCGCCCTCAGATGGCCCGGACCGTCATAGGTCACAGGGTCATAACGTCGCTCGAACGGGTGAGTACTGGTCGGTAGGCGACCGGGGAGGAGGGCACATGCGACCGCGCAGAGCCCCGCTCGCGCCGTTCGACGGCGGGACTTCGGAGAACCGGACGGTGGCCCGGGCAAAGACCCGGGCGAGAAGTAAAGGGGTGGGGCGACCCCTGCCGCCGCCCCACCGCCCGTCCCCCTAGAGCCCCCGAGAGCGGTCCCTGCAACCAGGCTCTCGGGTTCCCTGCACCCGAAGATGAGGGAGACGCCTAATGAACCGCACGAGTGCGGCCCGCCTCGCCGTGGCTGCCCTGCTCGCCACCGGCGCGGCTACAGCTCTCAGCGTACCGGCCACCGCGGCGCCCGCCGCGCCCCAGGCGGCAACCGCCGCGGACACGGAGAGCTACCCGGCCGAGTTGCTCCAAGCGGTGCAACGCGACCTCGGCCTGACCGCCGAGCAAGCGCGCGTCCGTCTGGCGAATGACACCAGGTCGGGTGACATCGAGACCAAGGTGCGCGGCGCGCTCGGCGACTCGTTCGCCGGTGCGTGGATCGACTCGGCGAGCGGCAAGCTCACCGTGGGTGTCACCGACGCGGCGAAGGCCGACGCGGCGCGCGCCGCCGGCGCCGACGCCAAGGTCGTCCGGTACTCGCACCGCAGCCTGACCGGCACGAAGGCGGCCCTCGACCGCCTCACCGCGCCGGCGTCCATCACGGGCTGGCGGGTGGACGACGCGTCCAACAGCGTCGTCGTGGAGGTCAACCGGAACACGCGTGACGCGGCGGCCGACCGCTTCCTGGCCGACGCGGCGGCGTTGAGCCCGGCGGTGCGCGTGGAGGAGGTCGCGGAGTCCCCCACGACCCTGTACGACACCCGCGGCGGTGACGCGTACTACATGGGCAGCGGCGGGCGTTGCTCCGTCGGCTTCTCGGTCACCGCGGGCGGCTACGTGACGGCGGGCCACTGCGGTCGCGTCGGCACCACCACCTCCGGCTACAACCGGGTCGCCTCCGGCTCGTTCGCGGGCTCCTCGTTCCCCGGCAACGACTACGCCTGGGTGCGCACGAACAGCAGCTGGACCTCGCGTCCGTGGGTGAACCGCTACAACGGCACCAACGTCGTGGTGAAGGGCTCCACCGAGGCCGCGATCGGCGCCACCATCTGCCGCTCCGGCTCCACCACGGGCTGGCACTGCGGCACGGTCCAGGCCAAGAACCAGACGGTGAACTACGGCACGTCCGGCATCGTGTACGGCCTCACGCGGACCTCCGTGTGCGCCGAGCCCGGCGACTCCGGCGGCTCGTACGTGGCCGGCACGGGCTTCGGCCAGGCCCAGGGCGTGACCTCGGGTGGTTCGGGCAACTGCTCGACCGGCGGCACGACCTACTACCAGCCGGTGAACGAGATCCTGGGCGCCTACGGCCTGCGGCTCGTGATCGGCTGACCTGCACCAGGCGGACGCGCGGTCGGTCCCTGCGGGCCGCGCACCCCGTGACGGACACCCCTCGGGCCCACGCCCGGGGGGTGTCCGCGTTCGGGGGAAACCGATCGGGAGACGCGGCCGGCCGGCGGGACCCGGCCGGCCGGCCGGGAGGCCCGGTCAGCCGGCGGGACCCGGCCAGTCGGGAGACGCGGCCGGCCGGCGGGACCCGGCCGGCTGGCCGGGAGACCCGGTCAGCCGGCGGGACCCGGCCAGTCGGGAGTCCGGCCGGCCGGGGACCGGCCCGTCAGGCGAACTGGACGGACCGCTTCGACAGCCCGTACCAGAAGCCCTCGACGGTGGTCGTGGCCTCCGGCGCGGTGCTCGCGCCGAGCGAGACGAACAGCGGCGCGAAGTGCTCGGTGCGCGGGTGCGCGATGCCGGCGGCGGGCGCCTTGCGCTGGAAGTCCAGCAGCGCGTCCACGTCGCCCGCGGCGAGCGCCCGGCCCGCCCAGTCGTCGAACTCGGCCGACCACGACGGCGGCACGTAGTCCGGGCCCGCCGACATGTCGACGCAGCTCAGGTTGTGCGTCATGAACCCGCTGCCGACGATCAGCACGCCCTGCTCGCGCAGCGGCGCCAGCCGGCGGCCCACGTCGAACAGGTCGCGCGGGTCGAGGCTGGGCATGGACATCTGGAGCACCGGGACGTCCGCCTCGGGGAACATCTCCTTCAGCGGCACGTACGCGCCGTGGTCCAGCCCGCGCCCCTCGTCGCGCGCGACGGGCCGGTCGAGGAGCCGGGTGACGTCGTCGGCGAGCGCGGGCGCGCCCGGAGCCTCGTAGGTGACCTCGTAGTACCGGCGCGGGAAGCCGTAGAAGTCGTAGGTGAGCGGCACGGTGGTGGTCGCGCCCACCGTGAGCGGGTTGTTCTCCCAGTGCGCGGAGACGACGAGGATCGACTCCGGGCGTGGCAGGGTCGCGGACCACGACTTCAGCTCGCCGGTCCACCGCGGGTCGTCGGCCAGCGGGGGCGCCCCGTGGCCCAGGTACAGCACAGGCATCACACCGACGACTGTACGCCCTTTAGTTGAAGTTTCAACCAGGATGCGGCGGCGCGGGGGTCCTCCGCCTCCGTGACGGCCCGCACGACCACGACCCGGTCCGCGCCCGCCGCCAGCACCTCCGGCAGCCGGTCCCGGTCGATCCCGCCGATCGCGAACCACGGCCGCCGCACGCCGTCGCCGGCCGTGGCCCGCACCAGGTCCAGCCCCGGCGCCGGACGTCCCGGCTTCGTCGGCGTCGGCCAGCACGGCCCGGTGCAGAAGTAGTCCACGCCCGGCTCCACCGCCGCCGCCCGCGCCTGGTCGACGTCGTGCGTCGACCGGCCGATCACCACGTCGTCGCCGACGACCCGCCGCGCCACCGGCACCGGCAGGTCGTCCTGCCCCAGGTGCAGCACGTCCGCGTCCACGGCCAGCGCCACGTCCGCCCGGTCGTTCACCGCGAGCAGCGCGCCGTGCCGCGCGCACGCCTCCGCCAGCACCTCCAGCGCGGCGATCTCCTGCTTGGCCTCCAGCCCCTTGTCCCGCAACTGCACGATGTCCACGCCGCCCGCGAGCGCCGCGTCGGCGAACTCGGCGAGGTCGGGGCGGTCCGGCGTGCAGAGGTAGAGCCGTGCGTCGGCGAGCCGCCGCCTGATCTGCGTTCCGTCGAGTCCTGGCACGGCCGCACGGTAACCGCCGGCGCGTTTCGTGCGCTACGGTGGAGGCGGTCCGCACGGGAGCCTGGAAACACCGGGCTGAGAGGGAGCGTGGTTCGCTCCGACCGTCGAACCTGATCCGGGTCATGCCGGCGCAGGGAGCGTGAGTGCCTTGGCAATGCGAGTGACCGTCCTCGGCGGCGGCGTCATCGGCCTGTCCGTCGCGTGGCGCGCGGCGGGCGCCGGCTACCCCGTGGAGCTCGTCGACCGCGCTTCGCCGCACGGCGGCTCGTGGGTCGCGGGCGGGATGCTGGCGCCGATCACCGAGGCGTGGCCCGGCGACGAGGACGTGCTGAAGCTCGGCGTGGAGTCGCTGGAGCTGTGGCCCGACTTCGCCCGCGAGCTGGGCGTGGAGCTGAGCCCGGTGGGAACCCTGGCGGTGGCCGTCGACCGCGCCGACGTCGAGGTGCTGGACCAGCTCTGCGCCTACCTGGGCAGCCTGGGCCGCTCCGCCGCGAAGCTCACCGGCCGCGAGCTGCGCGCCCTCGAACCCGGCCTCGGCCCGGTCCGAAGTGGACTGTCCGTGCCCGGCGACGTGGCCGTGGACAACCGCGCCCTGCTGCGGGCGCTGCGCGACGCGTGCGCCGCGTCCGGCGTGCGGTTCATCCCCGAACCCGCGCCGGACGCCGACGTGACCGTGATCGCGGCCGGCGCGTGGAGCCGCGACCTGCACCCCGCGCTCCGCGCCGTGATCCGCCCCGTCAAGGGCGAGATCCTGCGCCTCACCGCCCGCCCCGGCGCGCTGCCGCCGCCCCGGCACACCATCCGCGCCCAGGTCTCCGGCCGCCCCGTCTACCTGGTGCCGCGCGCCGACGGGTTCGTCCTCGGCGCCACCCAGTACGAAGCCGGGTTCGACGGCGACGTCACCGTCGGCGGCGTCCGCGACCTGCTGCGCGACGCCGAGGTGGTGTGGCCCGGCATCGCCGAGTACGGGCTCGCCGAGGCCGCCGCCGGGTTCCGCGCCGGCAGCCCCGACAACGCGCCCGTCATCGACTGGCTCGAACCCGGGGTGCTGGCCGCCACCGGCCACCACCGCAACGGTCTCCTGCTCGCGCCCGTCACGGCGCGGCGGGTGCTCACCCTGCTCCGCGAGGGAGGAAACAGCCGGTGAAGGCGAAGGTCAACGGACTGGAACGGGAACTGGCCGACGGCGCCACCGTCGCCGCCGTCCTGGCACTGCTCGACGCGCCGCCCAGCGGCGTCGCGGTCGCCGTGGACGGCGAAGTCGTGCCGCGCGCCGCGTGGGAGACGACCGTGGTGCGCGACGGCGCCGCCGTCGAGGTGCTGACCGCCGTGCAGGGAGGCTGACGTGGACGACCCCTTGGTGATCGCCGGACGGGAGTTCGGCTCGCGCCTGGTCATGGGCACCGGCGGCGCGGCGAACCTGTCGGTGCTGGAACGCGCCCTGGTGGCGTCCGGCACCGAGCTGACCACCGTCGCCATGCGCCGGCTCGACGCGTCCGGCGGCGGCGTCCTCGACCTGCTGGGACGGCTCGGCATCTCCGCCCTGCCCAACACGGCCGGCTGCCGCACCGCCGCCGAAGCCGTGCTCACCGCGCGGCTGGCCCGTGAAGCGCTCGGCACGGACTGGGTGAAGCTGGAGGTCGTCGCCGACGACCGCACCCTCCTGCCCGACCCGGTGGAGCTGCTGGACGCCGCGGAGAAGCTCGTCGACGACGGGTTCGTCGTGCTGCCGTACACGTCCGACGACCCGGTCCTGGCGCTGCGCCTGGAAGAGCTGGGCTGCGCCGCCGTCATGCCGCTCGGGTCGCCCATCGGCACCGGCCTCGGCATCCGCAACCCCCACAACATCGAGCTGATCGTGGCGCGGGCGTCCGTGCCGGTCGTCCTCGACGCGGGCGTCGGCACGGCGTCCGACGCGGCGCTGGCCATGGAACTCGGCTGCTCGGCCGTGCTGCTGGCGACCGCCGTGACGCGGGCGCAGGACCCGGAGCGGATGGCGGCCGCGATGCGCGCCGGCGTCGAGGCGGGCCGGCTGGCGCGGCTCGCCGGGCGCATCCCGAAGAGGTTCTGGGCGCACGCGTCGAGTCCGGCAATGGGGTGATTGCCGGACACGGCATGATGGATGCTCGTTGTGTCCGTCTGCCCGAGGAGGAGTGCCGTGACGGCCGAGCAGGTCGAGGACGCCACCGCCCGGCTGTACCTCGCGATCGGCAGGCTTTCCCGGCTGCTGCGGCGCACCGGGTCGCCCGGTCTCGGGCCCGGCGCGGTGTCCGCGCTGGCGACGTTGGCGCGGTGCGGCCCGATGCGGCTGGGCGACCTGGCCGCGAAGGAAGGCGTCGCCCCGCCCACCCTGTCCCGGATCGTCGCGGCCCTGGTGGAAGCAGGCTACGTGCGGCGCGAACCGGACCCCCAAGACGGCCGCGCGTGGCTCGCCACCCCCACCCCGGAGGGCGTGACCATGGTGTCCGGCGTGCGCTCGGCACGGGTGCGCGAGCTGCAGCGGCGCATCGAGGAACTGTCACCGGAACACCGCGAGGCCCTGGTCAACGCCCTGCCGGCGTTGGAGGAACTGGTCGGCGAAACCACCTGACCGTCCGGCGGTAAGGGGGAACGGGTCCGGGGAGCACGGTGTGACGGCAAGCCCCGCGGACGGCCCCGGCGCCAGCCCGGCGAGGTCCGCGTCCTGACGTGCGCCCATGACCGGGAGGACGCGCCGCCCCACCCCGGTTGACCCCCGCCCGGCAACCTCCCCGGAACGTCCACCGGCCCGACGTCAGCGAGCCTGCCCCTCCGGCACACCGCCGTGCAGCACGAACGTGTCCACGACGAAGCACGCCACGTCACCGCCCGCCGTGCGGCCGATCCACGTCGGGTACGAGCCGTCGCCCCAACCGCTGACGAACGCGACCAGCGCGTCACCCGTCTCCGGATCGCGCATCTCCGCCACCTGCGCCTCGAACACCTCGTCGTAGGCGTCCTCGAAGTTCCGGTCGACGTACTCGCCCATCGAGCGGGCCGCGTCGCCGTCCACGAAGCACCCCGTGCCGGTGTCCACGCCGAACCCGTAGAACTCGTCGTCGCCGAGCTCCGCCGGGTCCTGCCCGTCCAGCAGCGCCATCTCCCACGACACCACCGGCTCGCGCGACACCACCAGCCGCGCCGCGGCCACCCGCACGTGCTCGGGCCGGTCCTCGAACCGCACCGCGGCCACCTCGACGGGGTACTCGCCGGGCGGCACGCCGACCGTGAACGGCGCGGCGTCCAAGTCCAGGTGACCGGGGTCGGCGACCACCAGCCGCCCGCTGGGCAGCCGCACCGCGCCCGCCTCGCGCAGCTCGGTGACCGCGGTGGACGACCGGGCGGTCGTCCACCGCACACCGGGCCGGAACACCGAATCCACGAACCGGGGGACAGCGGGCTGTGGACGGCCTTGCGCCGCGGCGTCGTTCCCGATCACGCGCCGGACGCTACTACCGGCCACCGGCACTCAGCTCGGGTCGGACAACCTCCACAACGGCGACACCGGACCCACACCGCTGCCCAACGGGTACGCGGCGGCCACCGACCGGACGATGAAGTCCTTGCCGAACCGCACCGCCGCCGGCACGTCCGCACCCCGCGCGAGCTGCGACGCGATCGCCGACGCCAGCGTGTCGCCGCTGCCGTGCGTGTGCTTCACGTCGTACCGCGGCCCGAGCAGCTCGATGAACTCCGACCCGTCGTACAGCACGTCCAGGCACTCCGGGTCGTCCCACAGGTGCCCGCCCTTCACCAGCACCCACTCCGGGCCCATCGCGTGCAGCACCTCGGCGGCCTTCCGCTGGTCCGCGCGGCTGCGCACGTCCAGCCCGGTGAGCAGCCGCACCTCGTCCAGGTTCGGCGTCACCAGCGTCGCCCGCGGGAACAGCAACGTCCGCAACGCGTCCAGCGCGTCGTCGGCCAGCAGCTGGTTCCCGTGCATCGACGCCGCCACCGGGTCCACCACGAACGGTCCGGTGCGGACCCGGTCCAGCGCGCCCGCGACCGCCTCGATGATCGCCGCCGACGCCAGCATGCCCGTCTTCGCCGCGTCGACCCCGATGTCCGTGGCCACGGCCTCGATCTGCGCCGCCACCACCTCCGGAGGGATCTCGGTATACCCGGTCACGCCCAGCGAGTTCTGCACGGTCACCGCGGTCACCGCGGTCATCCCGTGCACACCGCACGCGAACAACGTGCGCAGGTCGGCCTGCAGGCCCGCACCACCGCCGGAGTCGGACCCGGCGATGGTGAGGACCTTGGGCGGAGCCACAGCCATCAGTCCACCCCGAATCAGTCCACGACCGGCAGGTAGACCTTGTTGCCCTGGTCGGAGAACTCGTGCGACTTCTCCGACATGCCCGCCTCGATCGCCTCCACAGTGGACAGACCGCGCTCCTCCGCGTACCGCCGCACGTCCTGGGTGATCTTCATCGAGCAGAACTTCGGCCCGCACATCGAGCAGAAGTGGGCCGTCTTCGCGGGCGCCGCGGGCAGCGTCTCGTCGTGGAACGACCGCGCCGTGTCCGGGTCCAGCGACAGGTTGAACTGGTCCTCCCACCGGAACTCGAACCGGGCCTTCGACAACGCGTCGTCCCAGTCCTGCACGCCCGGGTGGCCCTTGGCCAGGTCAGCCGAGTGCGCCGCGATCTTGTACGTGATCACGCCCGTCTTCACGTCGTCCCGGTTCGGCAGCCCCAGGTGCTCCTTCGGCGTCACGTAGCACAGCATCGCCGTGCCCAGCCACCCGATCTGCGCCGCGCCGATCGCCGACGTGATGTGGTCGTACGCGGGCGCGATGTCCGTGGCCAGCGGCCCGAGGGTGTAGAACGGCGCCTCGCCGCACCACTCCTCCTCCAGCCGCACGTTCTCCGCGATCTTGTGCATCGGCACGTGACCCGGACCCTCGATCATCACCTGCACGTCGTGCGCCCGCGCGATGTGCGTCAACTCGCCCAACGTCCGCAACTCGGCGAACTGCGCCTCGTCGTTGGCATCCGCGATCGACCCCGGCCGCAGGCCGTCGCCCAGCGAGAACGTCACGTCGTACTTGCGCAGGATCTCGCACAGCTCCTCGAAGTGCGTGTAGAGGAAGCTCTCCTTGTGGTGCGCGAGGCACCACGCGGCCATGATCGACCCGCCGCGCGACACGATGCCCGTCACCCGCTTGGCGGTCAGCGGCACGTACCGCAGCAGCACGCCCGCGTGCACCGTCATGTAGTCGACGCCCTGCTCGGCCTGCTCGACCACCGTGTCGCGGTAGACCTCCCACGACAGCTTCGCCGGGTCGCCGTCCACCTTCTCCAGCGCCTGGTAGATCGGCACCGTCCCGATCGGCACCGGCGAGTTCCGCATGATCCACTCACGGGTCTCGTGGATGCGCTTGCCGGTCGACAGGTCCATGATCGTGTCGGCGCCCCAGCGGGACGCCCACACCATCTTCTCCACCTCGTCCTCGATCGACGACGACACGGCCGAGTTGCCGATGTTCGCGTTGATCTTGACCAGGAACTTCTTGCCGATGATCATCGGCTCGGCCTCGGGGTGGTTCACGTTGAGCGGGATCACCGCCCGGCCGATCGCCACCTCGTCCCGGACGAACTCCGGGGTCATGCTCTCGCGCGCCGCGATGAACCGCATCTCCGGAGTGATGATCCCCGCCTTGGCGTACGCCAGCTGGGTCACCGCCCCGTTGACCGGCTCCCGCTTCGCGATCCACCCCGCACGCAGTGCGGGAAGTCCACTGTGGACATCGATGGTCACGTCGTCGTCGGTATACGGACCGGAAGTGTCGTACAGATCGACATGCTCGCCATTGGTCAGCTCCACCCTCCGGAAGGGCACCCGCACGTCCTCGTCCACCTCGCGGTAGACCTTGTGCGAGCCGGAGATCGGCCCGGTGGTGACACTGGGCTTGACCGAACGGTCGTCAAGTGCCGTCACGACATTCCTCCCTACGCCGGCATTACCCGGTCAGGTTCAGGCGGTCGGCGGCACCGGAGCCCTCGGCTCCAGCCGCCCTCTCAGCCCGCTGTGGCGCGAGCTCCCGCGTGTGTTGAGTTGTCACTGCGTCGAGCTTCCGGCCTGACCATAGTCACGGCCCACCGCCCGTGCCAAGGTGCGGATGCCAAGGTCGGCCGTTTGCGCGTACCTTTCTCGCGTGGCTGATCACCAGCCGTTCCCGCCCGGCGCCCGGCGCGTGGCACGCCCCGCCGCCGTCTCGCCGTGCCCGTCGTGCGGCGACCTGGCGGGGCGCGGCTACCCCGGATGCCGGTACTGCGCCGAACTCGTGGACCAGTACTGGCTGCTCGACTGGCAGGAACTCCTCGCCGCCGAACAGCTCGCCGAAGGCGGCTCCGGCGAGCGCGAGCTGGCCGAACTCGTCCTCGCCGACGAGGTCGGACGGCACCCGTGGACGTGCACCGACTGGGCGATGACCCTGGTCGCGTGCTCCCAGTGCGGCGAAGAGCTCGGCACCGGACCCGTGGACTGCGTCAGGTGCGCCATGGCCGACGGCCTGCGCTGGTCCTGGGACCACGCCGGCCACCCCACGTCCATCACGGCCGCCGAGCACGCCCTCCGCGTGGCCCGCGCCACCCTCCGCGCACCGCACCGCCGCCGTGACGCCGCCGTGGGCGCGTGGCGGCTCCTGCTGCCGTTCCTGCTGGTGGGGGAGCTGCCGACGGTCGGCCAGGTGCGGCGCCTGAGGGCCGCCGTCCTCGCCGGCGCGTACCCCGAGCTGGCGCGCTGCACGACCCACGTCGAGCTGACGTCCTACCCCGAGCTGCCGTGGCGGCGGCCGGAACGCCCGGCACGCGCCGACCACCAGCCGAAACCGCAGCGCCCCCGGGAACCCGCGCCGGACGCGCTCGACCCGACGTCGGGCGAACCGGCCGCGGACCCGGTCTAGGCCCGCACCGGCGTCGGCGGTCTAGTCGTCCTGGTCCTCGTCCTCGTCGTCCGCGAACGGGTCGGGCGACGTCGCCGGGTCCCACGACAGGCCCGGCACACCCCACCCGTTGGCCTTCAGCATCTTCCGCGCGGCCCGCTTGTGCCGTCCCACCAGCCGGTCCAGGTAGATGAACCCGTCCAGGTGATCGGTCTCGTGCTGCAGGCACCGCGCGAAGAACCCCGTGCCCTCCACCTCGACGGGCTTGCCGTCGCCGTCGACCCCGGTCACCTTCGCCCACGTCGCCCGACCCGTCGGGTACGACTCGCCCGGCGCCGACAGGCAGCCCTCGAAGTCGTCCTCCGGGTCCGGCATGCCCAGCGGCACCTCGGACGTCTCCAGCACCGGGTTCACCACGACACCCCGGTGGCGCACGCCCTCGTCGTCCGGGCAGTCGTAGACGAACAACCGCTGGTCGACCCCGATCTGGTTGGCCGCGAGACCGACCCCGCGCGCCGCCGCCATGGTCTCGTACATGTCCTCGATGAGGGTCCGCAGCGCGTCGTCGAACACCTCGACCGGACGGGTCGGGTGGTGGAGCACGGGATCTCCGGCGATCCGGATCGGGTGAACTGCCATGACGGTCAGCCTATCGGCGCGGCTCATCGGACGCGCCGACCGATGAGCCGACCCTCGCCAAGATCACGTGATGTAATGGCACCCACGCACGGGACACGGCTGAGGAGCCAGATGGACGCCGCAGAGGCACTGGCGCCGGCGGAGGGGCCGGACGACGGTTTGAACGACCGGGAGCGCGAGATCCTGGCCTTCGAACGCCAGTGGTGGAAGTACGCGGGTGCGAAGGAGCAGGCTGTCAAAGAGCTGTTCGACATGTCCCCCACGAGGTACTACCAGCTGCTCAACGCGTTGATCGAGAAGGAAGAGGCGTTGGCCGCCGATCCGATGTTGATCAAGAGACTGCGCAGGTCCCGCTCCGGCAGGCAACGCGCCCGCGCGGCGAAGCGGCTGGGCGTCGAGCTCCGATGACGAACCCCGAACAGCCGACCGGCCCGGCGCAGCCCGCCCGGGCCGCGGGCTACGCGCTGCTCGGCGTGGCCGTCATCGCCCTGGTGATCGGGCTGGTCAGCCTCTTCACCGGCGGACCCGACGACGACCCGCCCGGCGCGCAGCCGACCGACCAGTCGACCACCCAGCCCGGCACGTCCGACACCGCCGGGCAGCCGACCGGCGACCCGACGTCCCCGTCGCCCTCACCCGCGCCGTCCGAGTCGCCGACCTCCGGCGCCACCACGCCGCCCGCGACCACCGGCAACCCCGGCACGCCCGGCGCCACGGACACCCCGCCGCCGCCCGTGACCACCGCGCCCAAGCCGCCGGTGCGCGTCTACAACAACAGCACCACCCAGGGCCTCGCCGCCGAAGCCACGGAGGACGTCGAGAAGGCCGGCTGGCAGGTCGCCGAGAAGGGCAACTACTCCCAGGGCCTGATCCCGACCACCACGGTCTACTTCCGCCCCGGCACCGACGAGGAAGCCTCGGCCCGCGAACTGGCGCAGATCATCGGCGCCCGCGTCGAGCCCCGCTTCGACGGCATCCAGAACGCGCAGCCCGGCATCATCGTCATCGTCACCAACGACTACAAGGGCACGCCGGCCAAGGTCTCCTAGCGAGCCGGGCACCCCGGCCGGCGCGGCCCTCACCGCTCCCGCGACTCGGCGTACGCCGCGAGGGCCGCGAGCTGCGCCGGGTCCAGCGACGGCCGCACGGCCGCGCGCGCCGCGTCGAGGTGAGCACCCGTCACCTCCGCCGCCGCCAACGACTCGCGCATCGCCGTCAACGCGGCCTCCCGGATCAACGCGGCGCAGTCCGCCGCCGAGTAGCCGTCCAATTCCCGCGCCACCGCGTCGAGGTCCACGTCCTCCGCCAACGGCGTGTTCCGCGACGACGCCCGCAGGATCTCCGCCCGCGCCTCGGCGTCCGGCGGCGGCACGTACACCAACCGCTCCAACCGGCCCGGCCGCAACAACGCCGGGTCCACCAGCTCCGGCCGGTTCGTCGCACCCAGCACGATGACGTCCCGCAGCGGCTCCACCCCGTCCAGCTCGGTCAGCAGCGCCGCCACCACCCGGTCCGCCACGCCGGAGTCCGACGACTGCCCGCGCCGGGGCGCCAACGCGTCCACCTCGTCCAGGAACACCAGCGCCGGCGCCGCCTCGGCGGCCCGCCGGAACAGCTCCCGCACCGCCCGCTCCGACTCGCCGACGAACTTGTCCATCAGCTCCGCGCCCTTGACGGACAGCACGTTCAGTCGCCCCGTCCCCGCCAACGCCCGCACCAGGAACGTCTTCCCGCACCCCGGCGGCCCGTACAGCAGCAGACCGCGCGGCGGCGCGACCCCCAAGCGGGCGAACGAGTCCGGGTACTGCAACGGCCACAGCGCCGCTTCCGTCAACGCCTGCTTGACCTCGACCATGTCGCCGACATCCGCCAACGTGAGGCCGCCCGTCCGCAGGGTGTCCGAAGTGGACATGGAGATGGGCCGGACGACCTCCAACGCCCCCAGCAGGTCGGCCTGGCCCACCCGCGGCTCGTCCGCGTCGCGCTGCCGCAGCGCCGCCCGGACCGCCGCCTCCCGGCGCAACGCCACCAGGTCCGCCGCGACGAACCCCGGCGTCCGGTCCGCGACCGCGCCCAGGTCCACATCGGACTCCACCGGCACGTCCCGCAGCAGGACCCGCAGCAGCTCCGTCCGCACGCCGCCGTCGGGCAGCGGCAGGACCAGCTCGCGGTCCACCAGCTCCGGCACCCGCAACCGCGGGTCGATCGCCTCGGGGTGGGCGCTGGTGACCACCAACGCCACCCCGTCCGGGCGACGGCGCAACGCGTCCAGCACCACCGTCGCAACCGGCGGCGGCGTCGCGGCGGGCAGCAACGCCTCCACGTCCGTCAGCAGCAGCACCGCCGGCGCGGGCGCGGACGACAGCGCCTCGGCCACCCGCTGAGCCGCCGCGTTGGCCTCCAACACCGCGATGCTGGGCGCCGCCACCTCGACCACCGCGGCCCCCGCGCCCTGCGCGACGGCCCGGACCAACGTCGCCTTGCCGACCCCCTCGGGGCCGCTCACCAGCGCCGCGAGGCGTGGCGTCGCGCCCAGGCGTGCCAGCAGCTCCGGGTGGCTGAACGTCAGGTCGAGCCACTCGGCCAACCTCTTCGCCGCCTCCTGCTGGCCCACGAGATCGGCAATCGGCACCACGGGCGCCTGGTGCTCCACGGCCGCCCCGGCTCGCTCGTCCACCGCCGTCACCCCCGACCCCGCCCCGGCGGTGGGAGCGGCGTTCGATCGGGTGACAACGGCACGGGAGTCCCCGGTGCGCGGCCCGTCACGCCACCCGACCACCGTCGAAGGCTGCACGGCCACCGGCCCGGCGGGCTCGGTGTGGGTGATCGTCAACAGCTCGTTGGTCCACGTCATGCCGATCGCGTGGGACAGCGCGCGTCGGGTGGCGCTGACGTCCGCGCCGGGCGGCGGGGCCAGGTCCTGCGGCAACAGCGACACCGCGTCGCCAACCGTCAGCACCTTGCCCGTCAGGGCCATGCGCAACGTCTCCGGCGTCAACGACGTGCCGGCCAACCGCGACCCGGCGACGGTGACCGACCGTGCGGCCGCCACCTCAACGGGAGCCACGACGACCTCGGCCCCCTCGACCACGCCGAGGTTCGACAGCGTGACGTCGTCCACCAACACCACCCCGGGCGGCCCGTCGCCATTCGTGGCGGCGGCCAGCGCGGCACTGACCCGAGCCCCGGTGAGCCGCACCGCGTCCCAGGCCCGCAGCCCCAACGCGTCCAACACCTCAGGGTGAAGCCGCACCACACCACGCCGGGTGTCGATGGCCGAGGGCGACAAACGGGCCGTCAGTGTGATCACAACCCGAGCCTAGTTGCCCCACCATCCCCCCACGCCCCGAACCGCCACCACCCCCCGCCTCTGCTGCCCACCGCCCGAACCGCGCCAGGCCGCGTCGCACCGGAAGCGTGGGGCGGCGGCTGCCTGGCGGGCTCTGGGGCACCGTGGCCGGCCGACCGTGGCTGCCGAGCGTGGCTGCCGAGTGGCTGGGGGCGGACCGCAGGGCGCCGTGGCCGGCCGACCGTGGCTGCCGAGCGTGGCTGGGGGCGGACCGCAGGGCGCCGTGTCCGGCCGAGCGGGGCCGGGGGCGGGTGGGTGCGGGAGTGCGTGCGGGAGCGGGGCGGTTGGTGGCGGCCTCGTTGTTTCAACCGACGCGCGAGGTTGTTTGTAACGGTGTTATTTTACTAAGTCGGGGCCATGATCACTCGTTCGAGTGAGCGTGGCCCCGACCTTTGTTGCACTGAAAGTGCTGGTCAACCGCAGTATACGGACTACGGGCGGTCGTGGCGGCGTATGCCCAGTTGGCGCCAGCCTCGGCGCTTGCCGGGACGGGCTTGGCCGTTCGTCTCCGCCGCCACCTGGGTCGGGTCGACGGCGCGCCTCGGCCGCCGCACGGCGCGCATCGCGGCACCCGCCACCCGGCCGCCGAGTGGCTGGCGCAACCCCAACCGCCGCGCCGCCACGCCGTGCGCCCGCTTGATCGCCCGGCGATCGGCCGCCGGCACGGACCAGGCCTCCGGGTGCTTCGCCAGCCACCGGTACCGGCGCACCGAGTACGGCAGGTGCCCGAGGTACACGAGCATCGCCGCGATCAACGCCACCAGCGGGAACGTGATCACGGCCGCCGCCAGCAGGCCGACCAGCACGAGCAGCGGGGCGACGAGGCGCGGCGGGACCTTGATCGTCTTCACCGACAGCGTCGGGATGCGGCTCACCAGCAGCAACGCGATCGCGACCGTCCACAGCGCCACGGCCACGGGGCTGGACCACCAGCCCGCCCGGCCGATCTGCTCGTCCAGGATCAACGGCAGCAGCAGCAACAGCCCGCCCGCGGGCGCGGGGACGCCGACGAAGAACTCCTTCGCGAACGGCGGCTGCTCGACGTCGAGCAGGGTGTTGAACCGCGCCAGCCGCAGCACCATGCACACCGCGAAGATCAACGCGACGACCCAGCCCTGCCGGTCGCCGCCGAACTTCCACACGTACACGACCAGCGCGGGCGCGACGCCGAACGAGATCGCGTCGGCCAGCGAATCGAGTTCCGCGCCCATCTTGCTGGTCGCGTCGAGCAGCCGGGCGATCCGCCCGTCCAACCCGTCGAACACCGCCGCCGCCGCGATCGAGCCGATCGCCGCACCCCACATCTCGATCATCGCGAAGTGCACGGCGGACAGCCCGGCGCACATCGCGAGCACCGTGATGGCGTTCGGCAGCAGCCTGATGCCCGGCCCGCTGGGAGCCATCCGCTCAGCCCTCCGAGGGAAGCTCGGCGAGGACCGTCTCGCCGCCGATGGTGCGCTGCCCGGCCTCCACCAGGACGCGGCTGCCGGCGGGCACGTACAGGTCGACCCGCGAGCCGAACCGGATCAGGCCGTACGTCTGCCCGACCGCCACCTTGTCGCCCTCGACGACCTCGCACACGATCCGCCGCGCCACCAGGCCCGCGATCTGCACGACGACCACGTCGTGGCCGGACGGCGTGCTCAGCCACACCGTGTTGCGCTCGTTGTCCTCGCTCGCCTTGTCCAGGTCCGCGGACAGGAACTTGCCGGGCCGGTACGACACCTGCCGCACCAGGCCGGCCACGGGCACGCGCTGCACGTGCACGTCGAACACCGACAGGAACACGCTGATCCGGGTCATCGGCGTGTCGCCGAGCCCCAGTTCGACGGGCGGCACGGCTTCGACGACGTGCGACACCGTGCCGTCGGCGGGCGCGACCGCCGCGCCGGCCCTGGTGGGCGTGGTGCGCTTGGGTTCGCGGAAGAACCACGCGACCCAGGCGGTCAGGAGGGCTCCGGCGACGCCCGCGCGCTTGGAGAACCGGCGCAGCAGCAGTGTCGCGACGGCTGCGCCCGCCACGAACGGGCGACCCGCGGGGTGCATCGGGGGGACGATCCCCCGGGCGAGATCGAGGAAGTGGGAGACGGCACCACTGTTCTTCTTGTCGCGATCGACGGTCATGGCTCTTCCGTGTCAGGGCGGTGCTTCCGGCCCGCCACACGCTACGCGGCTCCGCCGGGCCCCGTCCGGCCCGCCCGTGCGTCCCCCGACGAACGCACGGACCAGCCGGAACAGGGGTACCCGCCAGTGTAATCCGGGTCACACCGAATGATCAATGGCTGGGTGTCAACCCAAGTTCACTCTCCGTGCAGGAACCGGACGGTGACCTCGGCGCCCGCCGCCAGGTCCGTCACGTCCTCCGGCACCTCGATCAGGCAGTCGCTCGCCGCCAACGCCGACAGCAGGTGCGACCCCGGCCCGCCGACCGGCGTCACCACCTGCCCCGACTCCGGGTCGTACGCGCCGCGCCGGAACTGCGTGCGCCCCGCAGGCGACGTGATCGGCGCGCTCAACCGGGCGACCGCCGTCGGCCGCTCCACCACCGCGAACCCCATCGCGGCCCGCAACGCCGGCCGGACGAACACCTCGAACGACACCTGCGCGCTCACCGGGTTCCCGGGCAGCGTCGCCACCGCCACGCCCTGGTAGCGGCCCGCGCCCTGCGGCCCGCCCGGCTGCATCGCGACCTTCGTGAACTCCACGCCGCGGCCCGTGAACGCGTCCTTCACCACCTCGTACGCGCCCGCGCTCACCCCGCCGGAGGTCAGCAGCAGGTCCACCGACCCCAACCGGGGCGCGATCGCCGCGTGGAACGCCTCCACGTCGTCCGGCACGAACCGCAGCAGCTCCGCCTCGCCGCCCGCCTCGCGCACCGCCGCCGCCAGCATCACGCCGTTCGACTCGTAGATCTGCCCGCGCTCCAGCGGGACACCGGGCCCCACCAGCTCCGACCCGGTCGACAGCACCAGCACCCGCGGCCGCCGCCGCACCGGCAGCGACCCGAACCCCAGCGCCGCCGCCAACCCCAGCCGCGCCGGCCCGAGCACCGCGCCCGCCCGCAGCACCGTCTGGCCCACGGCCACGTCGTCCGCCGTCCGCCGGACGTTCTGGCCGACCGCCACCCCGCGGTCCACCCGCACCGCCGACGTGCCGCCGTCCGTCCACTCCACCTGCACCACGGCGTCCGCGCCCGGCGGCACCGGCGCGCCCGTCATGATCCGGTGCGCGGTGCCCGGCTCCAACGCCCGCGCCACCGTCCGACCGGCCGGGATGTCCGCAGCCACCGGCAGCTCCACCGGCACGGACGCCACGTCCGCCGCGCGCACCGCGTACCCGTCCATCGCGGAGTTGTCGAACGGCGGCAGCGGCACGGGCGCGACCACGTCCTCGGCCAGGACCAGGCCCAGGCAGTCGGCGACCGGCAGCTCCGCCACCGGCATCAGGCCCACCAGCCCGGCGACACGGGCCTTGTGATCAGCGACTCGGCTCAGCGCGTTGGACACGCCCACCATCCTGCCGCGCCCGTGGCAGACTGCCCCAACCGGCTGATCACGACAGGGGGAACGTTGCAGGTCCGGACCCGCCACACCCCCACGTTCGGGGTGGCCCGACTCGTCCTCGCGCCCGGTGAGCCGGCGCTCGTGGAGCGCTCCTCGGTCCTCGCCACCAGCTACGGCGTCGGCGTCGACGGCCGCGCCAAGGCGCCCGGTCTCACCGCCGCCCTGTGCACCGCGGGCCCCGAGGGCGGCTGGGTCGACGTCGCCCCGCCCCTGCCCGGCGACCTGCACGTCCTCGAACTCGACGGCAAGACCGGCTGGTGCGTCGCCCGCAACAGCTGGCTCGCCGCCGCCGCCACCGCGCGCCTCGACCCGGTCGCGCCGCCCGTGCGGGCGCTGCACGGCGGCGACCACGGCTTCCTCACCTACGCGTACGGCACCGGGCCCGTCGTGCTCGGCTGCTACGGCACGCTCGACGTCGTCACGCTCGAACCCGGCGAACTCGTCACCGTCGCCGGCGGGCACGTCGTCGCGTTCGCCGACACCCTCCAGTGCCGCCTGCGCGCCGTTTCCCCCGACGCCGCCCAATCCGTGCGGAATGGCGAAGGGCTCGTTCTCGACTTCGCCGGTCCCGGCCTCGTGCTCACCCGGACCCGCAGCCCGCGCGGACTGGTCAGTTGGTTGCGCGACAACGGATTCAGCGCCCGGTCATGACTCCATAAGGAGGTACCGGCGAATCCCCTCGTGCCTCTAGCGTGGCGGTTTGCTCAAGGTATTTCTCAAAGGAGGACGTCTTGGCTGTCGGCACGGTCAAGTGGTTCAACTCGGAGAAGGGGTACGGCTTCATCGCCGCCGACGGCGGGCCGGATGTCTTCGTGCACTACTCGGCGATCCAAATGGAAGGCTTCCGCACGCTGGCCGAGGGCGACCGCGTGGAGTTCGAGATCCAGGCGGGACGCGACGGCCGCAGCCAGGCATCGGACGTCCGGAAGGCATCGTGACC
Source organism: Saccharothrix hoggarensis (assembly GCF_052936025.1). The sequence goes on from NZ_CP193624.1 coordinate 471,894, forward strand.
TCCGCCCGGCCCGCCGCGTCGGCGGGTCGGGCCGCCTGAACGCCCACCTGACCCGCCGACCCGACCGCCCACCTGACCCCGCCGAACCGACCGCCCGCCCGAACCACCCGCCCCGACCGCCGACCCGACCCCTCACCGGGCCGTTTGCCGGGAACCCCGCGCAAGGCGCTGTACACGGGCGTTAGGCTGCCCCGCGTGTCGGAGGACCTGAGCGGGCGACGGTTGGGCCACTACCGGATCGACGGTGTGCTCGGCCGGGGTGGCATGAGCGTGACCTACAAGGCCACGGACGTCCGGCTCGGTCGCAAGGTCGCCCTGAAGGTCATCGGCGAGCACCTCACCGCCGACGCCGAGTTCCGCGAGCGGTTCGTCGACGAGGCGCGCAACACCTCGGCGATCGACCACGCCAACATCGTGCCGCTCTACGACTTCGACGAGGTCGACGGCCTCCTCTACATCGCCATGCGGCTGGTCGACGGCCAGGACCTCGCCAGCCACATCAAGGACGGCCCGCTCTCGCCCGCGCGCACCCTGACGCTGCTCGGCCAGGTCGCCGAAGCGCTCGACATGCTGCACGGCAAGGGCCTCGTCCACCTCGACGTGAAACCGGCGAACGTGCTGGTCACCGCCAAGGAAGCGGCGGGCGAGCACGTCTACCTCGCCGACTTCGGCCTGACCAGGCGCGGCGCGACCGGGCACCGCACCCGCACCGGCGACTTCCTCGGCTCGCCCACCTACGCCGCGCCCGAGCACCTGCGCGGCGAACCCCTCGACGGCCGCACCGACCAGTACGCGCTCGCCTGCATGGTGTTCGCGTGCCTGTCCGGGCGCCCGCCGTTCCAGGGCGGCGTGCAGGACGTCATCCAGGGCCACCTCGGCGCCGAGATCCCGTCGCTGACGTCGCTCGTGTCGCTGCCGCCCGCCATCGACGACGTGCTGCGCAAGGGCACCGCCAAGGACCCGTCGCAGCGCTACGGCTCGTGCGTCGAGCTCATCGCCGCGGCCCGCGCCGCGCTGTCCGGCGCGCCCCAGGGCGCCCCGCCGCCCCGCCGCCTCGACTCCGGCGCGGTCCCGATGGGGCCGCAGACCGGCGGCGTGCCCGTGCAGCAGCCGCCCTACCGGCCGCCCTACCCGCAGCAGCAGCCGCCCGGCTTCCTCCAGGACCCGGTCCGGCTGAGGCCGCCCGCCCAGGTCGGCGGCGCCGGCGCGTTCACCAACACCGGCAAGCCCCGGCCGCCGTGGCTCGCGCCCGTCCTCGCCGGCGCGGTCGCGATCGTGCTCATCGTCATCCTCGTGGTGATCCTCACCCCTAAGGACGAACCTCCGCGCCAGGGCGGCACGACGGGCCAGAGCCAGTCCATCGAGGTCGGGACCACGACCAGCGGCAAACCGCTGCCCACGAGCGTGCCCGTGCGCACGTCCCGCTGACCAGCTCTTCTTGCACTCTCCTCCGTCGAGTGCTAAACACGGTGTTGGCACTCGGAACACCCGAGTGCCAACACGCAGGCTGGGACGGTGAGGCCCGTCCCCTCCAGGGGGCAGGTCGTCCGTCGCGGGCACCGAGCCTGGCCGAAGCACCGTGTTCCGCTGTGGACGCGCGTCCGCAGTGGCCCCATTCGTAATCAGGCGGAGGAACACACCGCAATGGCCAAGATGATCGCGTTCGACGAGGATGCCCGCCGCGGTCTTGAGCGTGGCATGAACACTCTCGCCGACGCCGTCAAGGTGACGCTCGGCCCCAAGGGCCGCAACGTCGTGCTCGAGAAGAAGTGGGGCGCGCCGACCATCACCAACGACGGCGTCTCGATCGCCAAGGAGATCGAGCTCGAGGACCCGTGGGAGAAGATCGGGGCCGAGCTCGTCAAGGAAGTGGCGAAGAAGACGGACGACGTCGCCGGTGACGGCACGACGACCGCCACCGTGCTGGCCCAGGCCCTGGTCCGCGAGGGCCTGCGCAACGTGGCCGCCGGCGCCAACCCGCTCGGCCTCAAGCGCGGCATCGAGCAGGCCGTCGACGCCGTGATCGAGCAGCTGCACAAGACCGCCAAGGAGGTCGAGACCAAGGAGCAGATCGCCGCCACGGCGTCCATCTCCGCGGGCGACACCACCATCGGCGAGCTCATCGCCGAGGCGATGGACAAGGTCGGCAAGGAAGGCGTCATCACCGTCGAGGAGAGCAACGCTCTCGGGCTCGAGCTCGAGCTCACCGAGGGCATGCGCTTCGACAAGGGCTACATCTCCGGTTACTTCGTGACCGACCCCGAGCGCCAGGAAGCGGTCCTCGAGGACCCGTACATCCTGCTCTACGGCTCGAAGATCTCCACGGTGAAGGACCTGCTCCCGCTGCTGGAGAAGGTCATGCAGGGCGGCAAGCCGCTGCTGATCATCTCCGAGGACGTCGAGGGCGAGGCCCTGGCCACGCTGGTCGTCAACAAGATCCGCGGCACCTTCAAGTCCGTCGCCGTCAAGGCCCCGGGCTTCGGCGACCGCCGCAAGGCGATCCTCCAGGACATCGCCATCCTCACCGGTGGCCAGGTCATCACCGAGGACGTCGGCCTGAAGCTGGAGAACGCCGACCTGTCGCTGCTGGGCAAGGCCCGCAAGGTCGTCGTGACCAAGGACGAGACCACGGTCGTCGAGGGCGCGGGTGACGCCGAGCAGATCCAGGGCCGCGTCAACCAGATCCGCGCCGAGATCGAGAAGTCGGACTCCGACTACGACCGCGAGAAGCTGCAGGAGCGCCTGGCGAAGCTCGCCGGCGGTGTCGCGGTCATCAAGGCCGGCGCCGCCACCGAGGTGGAGCTCAAGGAGCGCAAGCACCGCATCGAGGACGCGGTGCGCAACGCCAAGGCCGCCGTCGAGGAGGGCATCGTCGCCGGTGGTGGCGTCGCGCTGCTCCAGGCCGCCGAGATCGCGTTCGCGGGCCTGAAGCTCGAGGGCGACGAGGCGACCGGCGCCAACATCGTCAAGGTCGCCGTCGAGGCGCCGTTGAAGCAGATCGCCATCAACGCCGGCCTCGAGGGCGGCGTCGTGGTGGAGAAGGTCAAGGGCCTCCCCGTGGGCCACGGCCTCAACGCCGCGACCGGCGTGTACGAGGACCTGCTCGCGGCCGGCGTGCCCGACCCGACCAAGGTCACCCGCTCGGCGCTGCAGAACGCCGCGTCGATCGCCGCGCTGTTCCTCACCACCGAAGCCGTGGTGGCGGACAAGCCGGAGAAGGCGGGCGCTGCCCCGGCCATGCCCGAGGGCGGCGGCATGGACTTCTGATCGACCGGGGTCGTTGACCCGTCGATCGGCCGAAGTCACGGAAGGGCCCGGTTCGCCTCTGGTGAACCGGGCCCTTCGCCGTGCCGGGGGTGCGGCGGATCACTGGCGTGCCCCGACGGGTGCGGGCGCGCCCCCCGGTGGGGTGCAATGGGCGGTGACCGCCCACGAGGACTTGGAGCCGACCGTGCTCATCGCGCACCTGAGCGACCCGCACCTGCGGACCGACGCCCTCGCCGCCGAACCGGCCGCCTCCCTGCGCCACGCGCTCGGCCGCGTCCTCGCCCTCGACCCGCGCCCCGACTGCGTCGTGATCACCGGCGACCTCACCGAGCACGGCGACGTCGACGCCTACGCCCAGCTCCGCCAGGTCATCGGCGACTTCCCCCTGCCGCTGCACCTCACCACCGGCAACCACGACCACCCCGCCGCCCTGCTGGAGGTGTTCGGCGGCACGTCGTTCCTCGGCGGCGCGACCTCCACCCACTACGCCGTCGCCCACCCCGGCTTCACCGTCATCGCCCTCGACTCGTGGCAGCACGGCACCCCCGCCGGGCACGTCGGCGACGACCAGCTGTCCTGGCTGGACGACGTCCTCGCCCAACGCCCCGACGTGCCCGCGTTCGTCTGCCTGCACCACCCGCCCGTCGAGGTCGGCCTCCCGTTCCTCGACGGCATGCGCCTCGACAACGGCCCCGCCCTCGGCGCCGTCCTCTCCCGCCACCACAACGTCGCCCGCGTCCTCGCGGGCCACGTCCACCGCGTCGTCAGCGCCCCGTTCGCCGGCACGTCCGTGTCCGTCGCGCCCAGCACCTACCGCCAGACGTCCCTCACCCTCCGCGCCGACCGGCAGACCGGCTACCTCGCCGAACCCACCGGCTTCCTCCTGCACGTCGCCACCGGGACCGGGTTCGCCACCCACACCGTGCCGGTCAGCCACGCCGGCGCGCTCATCGGCGGCTTCTGAACCCCCACGACCCGCCCGCGACGATCAGCGGGACTCACGACCCGAAGCACACGAACGGGCGGCGCAACGGGTCCACCGCCGTCGCCTCCGCCAACGCGTGCGCCGCCGGCTTCCCCTCCGCCAACAACTTGTGGAACGCCTCCATCGTCACCGCCGCCGCCCGGTCACCCACCTTGTTCACCGCCGCCACCACCGTCCGCGACCCGCTCGCCAACAACGCGCCCGCGAACCCCAACGCCTCGTCACCAGGCCGGATGTGGCTCAACGCCAACGAGCACGCCGCCAGCACCACCTGCTCCGGCGCCGTCGGCAACCGCGCCGCCTCGTGCGCGAACAACGGGCCGTCCACGAGCTCCAACCGCGAGAACAACGCGTTGTCCGCCACGTGCTCCCCGTGCGCCGCGATGTGCGCCAACCGCGCCCCGTCCAACGCCGCCAGCACGTCGCCCACCGCCTCCACCTGCACCGCGCCCGGGTACGCGCACCGCAGGTCGCTCACCTCGCCGACCGCCTCCGGCAGGTCCGGCCCGCCCACCAGCACCACCCGCGACGCCGACGTCCGCGCCGACACCGCGTTCAACCACGCCGTCGCCGACGGCGCCACCACCACCGGCCGGCCCCGCAACGACGGCAACGCGCCCCACGGCACCGCGTACAGGTCACCCGTCGGCACCACCACCAGCTCACGCCCGCCGACCAACCCCGCCAACGGCCCCACCAACGCCGCGTCCAACCGCTCCGCCCGCCGCGCCGCCGACGCCGTCACCGCCGACGCCAACACCTCCGGCAGGTGGTCCGGCGCGAGCACGTCCACGTCCGCGTGCAACTGCCGCGCCAACTCGAACACCGCCGCCGCCGCACCCAACCGCACCAGCGCCGCCTCACCCGCCACCAGCACCACGGCCCACAACACGCCACCGTGCGCCACGAAGCTCACCATCGCCCGCGCCCCCAACGCGGCCCGCACCTCCGCCACCCCGCACACCGGCCGCGGCCGCCCCCACACGCTCGTGTGCCACCCCAACCGCGCCACCTCGGCCTGCAACGCGTCCAGCCGCGCCTCCAGCTCGGCCACCGGCCGGCCGTCCAACCGCGCCTGCTGCACCGCCCGCGACAACGACCGCGACTCCGCCACCCGCCGCGCCAGCACCCGGTCCTCGATCACCGGCAACGGCTCGTACCGGTACACCTGCGCCCGCGTGCGCTCCAACCACTCGAACGTGGCCTCCGCGTCACCGTCGTGGTCCAGCACCAACCCCACGGCCAGCTCACCCAGCTCTCGCCCGTGCACCGCCGTGCCGCAGACCAGGTCCAACCCGCCCATCCGGTCACGCACCCGGCCCAGCTCCGCCAACCCCTCCGCGGCCTCCCGCAGCGCCACCCCCGGCGCGCCCACCGCCACCGCCAGCTCCGCCCGGCACAACCGCGCCAGCATCCGGTGGTCGACCGGCGCGATCGGACCCGGCTCCGGCACCCCGTCCACCAACGCCCGCGCCCCCACCACGTCACCGCGGCGCACCGCCACCCGCGCCGCCAGCAACGTCGCCACCGCCGCCTCGTCGGTGAGGCCCACCGCGCCCAGCCGCTCCGCCAACCGCGCCGCCCGCGCCGGCGTCAACCGCGCCGGCACCCGCCGAGCCTCCGGCGAAACCCCCTGCGCCGGCACGAACGTCCCTGCCGCACCCCCGGGCGACGCCGACCACGCGAACTCCGCCCGCATCCGCGTCAACGCCGCCAACTCCGCCCACGACGTGCTGCCACGCCGCCGGAACCGCCGCCGCGCCTGCCCCGCCAACCCCCACGCCGTCACCGGATCGCCCTGCAACAACGCCGCCGCCGCACGCGCCAACTCGGCCTCCGCCAAGTCCTGCCCCACCCGACGCCGCCGCAGCACCACCAGCGCCTCGTCCAGCTGCCGCGCCGCCTCGTCCGCCAACCCCGCGGCCAGCATCACCCGGGCCCGGTCGATCTGCGTGCGCGCCACCAGGTCCGGCGCCAACACCCGGAACACCCGCTCCGCCTGCTCGTGGCACGCCAACGACCGGGGCACGTCACCGGTCAGGTGCGCGATGTCGCCGAGGTTCCCCAGCGCCTTCGCCTTCATCAGCGGCAGGTCGTCCGCCTCCGCCAGGTCGATCGCCCGGAGCACGTCCCGCTCCGCCGCCTCCGGCAGCCCGAACGCGATGTGCGTCAACCCGCGGTTCACCAGCGCCGTCGCCAACGTCGCCGTGCCCACCGCCCCCGACGCCCGGCCGTCCTCCAGCTGCCGCACCGACTCGTCGTACAGCGCGATGGCCTCCGCCGTCCGCCCCGCGCGGTGCAGGATCAACGCCTGCTGGTCCTTCACGATCGCCCGCAACCCCACCGCGTCCGGGCCCTCGGGCAACGTCGACACCAGCTCACCCGCCGTCCGCAGGTGCGCCAGACCGTCCTCCACCGACCCCGTCTCGGCCTCCCCGTACGACAGGGTGATCAGGATCCGGATGCGGACCGTGGTCGCTTCGACGCCCGCCGATATCACGGGCAGTGCACCAAGTGCACGGCGCAACAACGTCACGGCATCCGCCGGACGACCCGCCGACGCCGCCCGATAAGCCTGTTTGTGCAGGCCGGAGGCTACTTCGACACCACTGGGAACGGACGGTGACAGCGGCAGGGCAGCACGAGAGGCGGACACGTCCCTATGCCAGCACACAGAACGTGTCCGAGAAGCCGTCTTGTGGAGGTTATGGCTGAGCCGAACGGGTTACTCTCCGTGAGTTCACCGTTGATCAACCGACCGTGACGAGCCCGTCCGCCCTCACAACATGATCGTCGGCGTCACGACCGTCCGACCGGGCTCACCCCGCGAGTTCACCAGGTGCACCACGATCTGCGTCGTCCCGGCCGGCACGTCCGACAGCACGAAGCGGCCACCGTCGTCCGCCTTCGTCGTGCTCGACGCGTGCTCGGCCACCCGCACCTCGACCGTGTGCTCACCGGCCGGCACCAGCCAGCCGTCGATGCGGTGCCGGGCGCCCGTGGACGTGAAGTTCACCATCAACGTCAGGTTGTCCACCGTGAACGTGATGGTCCCCGGGCTGCCGCCACGCACGCCCGCGAACGAGCCCGCGCGCTCCCAGCGGGCCACCTCGACGTCCAGGTTCTCCAAAGCCACCGCGAACTGGATGCGTTCGACGAGCCCCGGCGGGGGCGCGTCCAACTCGTACACCAGGCGGTTCAGTTCCGTGAGGACAGCGGTGTCCTCTTGGCCTCTGCGGTCATCGCGCGGGTCGATGTCGTTCACCGCGATCCTCCTTCCGCGTCGAGATGTGTGCGCAACGTGGTCAAGCACCGGCCCCTGGTCGGGCCGATGCTGCCGCGTGGCATGGACAGTGCTTCGGCGACCGCGCGGTACTCCGCCCGGCCGGCCAGCACGGTGAGCCGCAGCAGTTCCTGGCACTTCTGCGACAACCGGCCGAACGCCCGCCACAACCGGTGGTCCCGGTCGGTGACCAGGGCGGCGTCCTCCGGCAGGCCGTGCTCGCTTTCCAGTTGTTCCGCCAGCTCGTCGGTCAGCGCGGCTTCCCTCCGGGCGGGCGTCCAGGTGCGCTGCGCCTCGCGGCGCGTCGCCACGACGAGCCACCCGGCCAACGCGCGCGGCTCGACCAACCGGTCGAGGTGGCGCAACAGCGCGAGCCAGACCGTCTGCACCACGTCCTCCGCGGTGCTGCGGTCCAGCCCGTGTCCTCGTGCGACGTGCCACACCAGCGGTGTCAGGTCGGCGACCAGGACGTCCAGCGCCCTGCGGTCGCCGTCGCGCGCGGCGACGACGCAAGCCGCGTGCCGGTCCGTGCCGTCAAGCCCCTCCCACGGTGGGCGCTCACCGGCCGTGCGCAGTTCTCCCACGTCGTCACCTCCTTCTCGGCGTCCCCCAGCCGGAGCTGATCGTCACACACCACCTGGTCAGTCGCGGCGGCGGTCCGCGATGCCCCCCTCGCACCGCGGACCGCCTCCCCCCTCACTGCGGGTGACTCCCGGTCGGCACCCCTCGAAGCCGACCGACCGCCACCTCGTCCCCCAGAGCTTTCAGTTGGTGCTGACCTGCGTGCCGGTGACGTCCACCGGGACGCTGTGCGTCTGGTGGTGGCCGGTCGGCGTGGCCGGCGGCGTGTCGCCGACCAGCGGGTCTTCCTTCACCTTGACCAGGTCGGTCACGGCGTTGGTCGGGGCGGCGGGCTCGACGGTCAGCACTTCGGTGCCGTCGAGCGCCGCCCCCACGTCCACGGGTTCGAGCTCGTCGACGCCAGGCGGAGTGGCGTTCATCGCGGGCCTCCTCAGTCGGGGTTGAGGATCGGTCATCAGATAAGGAGTGAGTAGTTCTACGCTGGATACATCGAGCGCTGTTCACATTTGACGCTTACCTCCTGTCAACCCATAATCGCAGCTCAGACCTCTTTTTGCTCTCCTCATCGCGTCCCTCCGGGCCGCCCGCCCTCCGCCTCCGCCTCGAACCGGTGACGTGCTTCAAGATCACCCGGACGAAGTAACCGGGCCGTCGTCCGGCAACGATTCGGCCCGCGAGAACGTTGCCGGGATGGAAGGAGGCGGCGCACGGCGGAGCACCCTGGAGACCAGAGGTGCATGCGCGGACGCCTGCCCATGCGACGTGGCCGTCGGTATGGTCTAGACCATGCTTGAGGTTATCGCGTTGGACGCCGTTGACGCTGTCGCTGCCCAAGAAGGTGGCGCGGACCGGGTTGAGCTCGCGGTCGACATGGGGGCCGACGGGCTGACGCCCCCGGTTGCCGTGCTGCGGGACGTCCTGTCCGCCACCGACCTCCCGGTGCGGGTCATGTTGCGGGACGGGCCGGGGTTCGCGCCCCGCGACCTCGACGGGCTGCGGCGCGACGCCGCGGTGTTGCGGGAGGCCGGGGCGGGCGCGTTCGTGTTCGGGTTCCTCGACGGCGACGGGCGGGTGGACGTGGCGGCGTGCGCCGCGCTCGCCGCCGAGGTCGAGGAATGCGCCTGGACGTTCCACCGGGCACTGGACAACTCGGCCGACCCCGAGGCCGCGTGGGCGGTGGTGGGGGAGTTGGGGTGCGACACCGTGCTGGCCGCCGGCAGCCCGCGCGGGGTGGCGGACGGGTTCCCGGCGTTGGAGCGGTTGGCGGGCCGGCAGGCGGCGACGGCCCTGTTGGTCGGCGGCGGGCTGAAGGCGGAGCACGTGCCGCGGCTGAAGTCCTTCGGCGTCACCGGGTTCCACGTCGGCGGCGCGGTGCGGCCGGGCGGGTGGGGCGCGCCGGTGTCCGCCGACGCCGTGCGCGGCTGGGTCCGGCTCGTCCAGGACCCGGTGCGCTGAGGGCAATCCGGCTCCCGTCGCAATCTGGTCTAGACCGCTTGCCGACCCGGCATTAGCATCCCCGTTGCTTCCCGTGAAATACGCGTTGCGTATGGCGCAACGACGATACAGCGGAAGGGTGGGCGAGGATGCGGTTCGTAGTGGCAGCAGCCGTGGGCGCCGTCGTGCTGGCCGGGTGCGCCCCGGTCCAGTCCGGCTCGGCCCCCGCCGGCGGTGACGAGCAGACCGGCCGGCTCCGGGTCTGGCTGTTCGACGAGGTCAACCGGGGCCCGAAGGAAGCGGTCGTCAAGGAGGCGGTCACCGAGTTCCAGGCCGCGCACCAGGGCGTCACCGTGGACGTCCAGTACATCCAGGTCCAGACCCGCGCCGAGCGGTTCAAGGCCGCCTTCAGCGACCCCGAGAGCGCCCCCGACGTCGCCGAGTTCGGCAACACCGACCTGGCCGGCTACGTCGCGGGCGGCGGGTTCGCCGAGCTCGACCTCAACCAGTGGCCCGACGCGAAGGACCTCCTGCCCGCCGTCCTCGACACGGGCAAGGTGGACGGCAAGGTCTACGGCGTCCCCTGGTACGTCGGCGTCCGCGCCCTCTACTACCGCACCGACGTCTTCCAGGAGCTGAACCTCCAGCCCCCGACGAAGCTGGACGAGATCGCCCCGCTCGCCCGGCGGATCCGCGCCGCCAAGCCGGACCTGCTCGGCATCTCCGCCGGCGGCAAGTACACCTACGGCGCGATGCCGTTCGTCTGGGCCAACGGCGGCGAGATCGCCCGCAAGGACGGCGACAAGTACGTCTCCGCGATCGACAGCCCGGAGTCGAAAGCGGGCCTGCGCCAGTACACCGAGCTCATCGCGGACGACATCTGCCCGCCCGCCCAGTGCGCGGGCAACGGCGGCGACGCGAGCGTCGAGGCGTTCCGCGCCGGCAAGGCGGCGATGGTCGTGGGCGGTGACTTCAACCGCAAGTCGGTCGACGCGTCCAGCGCCGCGGGCAAGTACGCGGTCGTGCCGCTGCCGGGCAAGAACGCCGGTGACATCGCGCCGGCGTTCGCGGGCGGCAACCTGCTCGGCGTGCTGAAGGGCAGCGAGCGCAAGACCCTCGCCACCGAGTTCGTGCGGCTGCTGGGCGGCAAGGCGTACCAGCGGAAGATGTTCGACGCGATGGGCAACCTGCCGACGTTCGGCGACGTCCAGGACGAGGTCGCGAAGGCGAACCCGGTGCTGGAGCCGTTCATCAAGACCCTGGACGCGGGCACGCGGTTCGTGCCGGTCACCCCGGACTGGGCCAAGATCGACGCGCAGGCCGTGCTGCCGACGTTGTTGCAGCAGGTCGCGGCCGGCGGGGAAGACCTCGACCGGGCGGCGGCGCAAGCGGCCCAGCAGATGAACGCCGCCTTCGGCTCATGATGCCCGCGCGGAGGGGCGACGGGCGGGTCGCGTTCACCTACCTCGCGCCCGCCCTGCTGGTGCTGGTCGGGCTGATGGGCTACCCGATCTACCAGCTCGTCGTGATCTCCCTGTTCGACTACGGCCAGGAGCAGGTCAGCGGCGGGGCGCCGCTGACCTTCCTGGGGCTGGGCAACTACGCCGACCTGCTCCGGGACGCCCGGTTCTGGGCCGTGCTCGGGCAGACGGTCGCGTTCGCGGCGGTGTGCGTGGTGGGCACGCTGCTCGTGGGCACGGCGCTGGCGGTGCTGGTCACGAGGGTCCGCACGTGGGCGCGGATGGCGTTGTTCCTGGCCGCGCTGGGCGCGTGGGCGACGCCCGCCGTGGCCGGGTCGACGATCTGGCTGTTCCTGTTCGACGCCAACTTCGGGTTCGCCAACGAGCTGCTGGGCACCACCGGGTTCTCCTGGACCTACGACAAGTGGGTGGCGTTCGGGCTGGTCGCGGCGCAGGTGATCTGGTGCTCGTTCCCGTTCGTCATGGTGACGCTCTACGCGGGCATCAAGGCGATCCCGGGCGAGGTGCTGGAGGCCGCCGCGCTGGACGGCGCGAGCACCGCGAAGGCGGCGACGACGGTGATCCTGCCGCTGCTGCGGCCGCTGCTGATCGTCGTCACGATCCAGTCGATCATCTGGGACTTCAAGGTGTTCACCCAGATCTACATCATGACCAACGGCGGCGGCATCGCCGGGCGGAACCTCGTGCTCAACGTCTACGCGTACCAGCAGGCGTTCGCCGCCTCGGAGTACGGGCTGGGCGCGAGCATCGGCGTGGTGACGACGGTGCTGCTGCTGATCGTCACCGTCGGCTACCTGCGGGCGCTGCGGCGGAGCGGGGAGGTCCTGTGAGCCCGACCGGACGGCGGGGCAGGCGGAGCGGGCGGTGGGCGGCGGAGGCCGTCACGGTCGCCGTCGCGGCGGTGGTGGCGTTCCCGCTGTACTGGATGGTGCTGACGGCGTTGAAGCCGGAGGCGGAGGTGATCTCGGCCGACCCGCGGCCGTGGACGCTGGCGCCGACGTTCGACAGCTTCGTCCGCGCCCTGACCGTGCAGAGCTTCGGCCGGTACCTGCTGAACAGCGTCGTGGTGGCGGTCGCGGTGGTGCTGCTGAGCCTGCTGCTGTCGTTCCTGGCGGCCACCGCGCTGACCCGGTTCCGGTTCCGCAGCCGCACCACGTTGCTGGTCATGCTGCTGGTGGTGCAGATGGTGCCGGTGGAGGCGCTGACCATCCCGCTGTTCTTCGTGATGCAGTCGGTGCGGGACGTGGCGCCGGTGTTCGGGCTCAACCACCTGGGCTCGCTGGTGCTGGTGCACCTCGCGTTCAGCCTGCCGTTCGCGATCTGGATGCTGCGCGGGTTCGTCGCGGCGGTGCCGGTGGAGCTGGAGGAGGCGGCGACGCTCGACGGCGCGTCGCGGTTCCGGTTCCTGTGGCAGGTGTTGTTCCCGTTGGTGGCGCCTGGTTTGGTGGCGACGAGCGTGTTGTCGTTCATCCACGCGTGGAACGACTTCCTGTTCGCCAAGACGTTCATCATCTCGGCGGCGGAGAACCAGACGTTGCCGCTCGCGTTGCAGGTGTTCGTGAAACCCGACCAGAACGACTGGGGTGCGATCATGGCCGGTTCGACGTTGATGACGATCCCGGTGCTGGTGTTCTTCGTGCTGGTGCAGCGGCGGCTGGTCGCGGGCCTGGCCGGGGCGGTGAAGTCGTGATCCTGCCCCGTCCGGTGTCGTTCCGCCGCGGCGCCGGCGAGGTGCCGTTCGACGGCGCGTTCGAGGTCGAGCGGGTGGCCGGCCCCGCCGAGGGCTACCGGCTGTCGGTGACGTCCGACGGCGTGCGCGTGCAGGCGTCCGACGACGCCGGCGAGTTCTACGCCCGGCAGACGTTGCGGCAGCTCAGCGGGCCGGACGCGTTCCGCGCCGTGCCGCCGGGGGCCGTCACGCTGCCGGTGTGCGCGATCGAGGACCACCCGCGGTTCGCGTGGCGGGGCGTGATGCTGGACGTGGCGCGGCACTTCCTGCCCAAGCACGACCTGCTGCGGTACGTCGACCTGCTGGCCGTGCACAAGCTGAACGTCCTGCACCTGCACCTCACCGACGACCAGGGCTGGCGGTTCGAGTCGCGGCGCTTCCCGCGGCTGCACGAGGTCGGCGGGTGGCGGCCGGACTCGCGGTTCGGCGACCGGCGGTCCGGCGGGATGGCCGGGCGTCCCCACGGCGGCTACTACACCCAGGACGACCTGCGGGAAGTCGTCGCGTACGCGGCGGCACGGCACATCACCGTGGTGCCGGAGATCGACGTGCCGGGGCACAGCCGGGCGGCCGTCGCCGCGTACCCGGAGCTGGGCACGTCACCGGGCGGGGTGTGGACCGACTGGGGCGTCAACCCCGCCGTGCTGAAGGCCGACGAGTCCACTGTGGACTTCTTCCGGCAGGTGTTCGACGAGCTGCTGGACGTGTTCCCGTCCGAGGTGGTCGGGCTCGGCGGCGACGAGGCGGAGGGCGGCGACGGCCGGTTCGTCCGCCGCGTCGCCCAGCACCTGCACCAGCGCGGGCGGCGGCCGTTCGGCTGGGACGAGGTGCTGGCCGTCGGCCCCCTGCCCGCCCGGACGGTGATCGCGTCGTGGCGCGGCGAGCAGCCCGGCCTGACCGCGCTGGACCGCGGCCACGACGTGGTGATGTGCCCGGAGGAGCACGTCTACCTGGACTACCGGCAGTCCGACCACCCGGACGAGCCGATCCCCGTCGGCACCGTCACGACCCTCGCGGACGTGTACCGGTACGAGCCGGCGGCGGCGGACCGGGTGCTGGGGGCGCAGGCGAACCTGTGGACCGAGCACCTCGACTCGCCGCGGCGGCTCGACTACGCCGCCTTCCCCCGGCTGAGCGCGTTCGCCGAGGTCGTGTGGAGCCCGCCCGAGCGCGACGAGGCGGAGTTCCTGGCCCGGCTGGCCGAGCACCACCTGCCGCGGCTCGACGCGCTCGGCGTCGAGTACCGCCCCCTCGACGGTCCCCGGCCGTGGCAGGCGCTCCCGGGCGTGCCGGGCTTCCCGCGGTGAGGGTCGGCGGCACTCCGGCGCTCACCCTCCGGCGCTCACCCTCCGGCGCTCACCCTCCGGCGCTCACCCTCCGGCGCTCAGCCTCGGGCGCTCAGTCCTCTTCGGGCATGATGAACCACGCCGCGATGTAGAAGACGGCGCCGGCGCCGAACCCGAAGAGGGTGGCGGCGACGAGCAGGATGCGCAGCAGCGCCGCGTCCACGCCGATCAGCTTGGCGACGCCGCCGCAGACGCCCGCGACCATCTTGTCGTTCCGGCTGCGGCGGAGCTTCTTGACCTTGTCGGTGGCTTCGGTGAGCACGTCGTTCGTCATGGCTCAAGAGTGCTCTGCCAGGCGCTTCAGGGCATCGGGGGCGCACCCTGACTTCACCCGGACCCCCGGTCTCAGGGTGGCACGACTCCCGGGGTGTCACGACGCTCAGGGTGTCACGGCTCTCGGGGGTGTCACGACTGCCGCGGTGCCACGACGACCTTGCCCCTGAGGTCGCCCGCTTCGGCCCGGCGGTGCAGTTCGGGGAGGTCGGCGAGGCCGTGCCGCTCGGACACGTCGAGCGCGACCACGCCCCGGTCGACCAACGCCACCAACGCGGTGAGCTGGGACGGGTCGAAGCGGGTGACGACGTGGGCGTCGGGGGCGTCGCTCCTGGTCGCCGAGACGACGACGTCGCCCAGCCGGGCCACCTCGGCGTCGGCGACCAGGTTCAGCACGACGTCGAACCGCCCCGACGGGCCGTGGCCGACGACGTCGTCCGCGCCCAGCCGTCGCACGGCGTCGGCACTGCGCGGGGACGCGGTGGCGGTGACGTGCGCGCCCGCGTGCTTGGCCAGCTGCACCGCGAACCCGCCGATCCCGCCGCCCGCGCCGTTGACGAGGACCCGTTGTCCCGCTTGCACTTCCGCGTGCTCGAACACCATCTGCCACGCGGTCAGGCCGGCCAGGGGGAGGGCGGCGGCGTCGGGCAGCGGGACGGCGCGCGGGGCGGGGACGAGCCGGTCGGCGGTGGTGACGGCGTACTCGGCGGCCGCGCCGTCGATCCAGCCGATCACGGGCTCGCCGTCGACCGTGCCGGCCACGTCCCAGCCGAGCGTGCGCGGCAGGGGGAGCGGGAAGATCCCCGCCCGCACCGCCACCTCGGTGGGGTTGAACGACGTGGCCGCCACCTCCACCAGCACCTCGCCCGGCCCCGGTCGGGGGATCGGGATGTCCTCGACCACGATCACCCGCGGGTCGCCGTACTCATGAATCCGTGCGCTCTTCACCTGATCACCGTAGGAAGCCGCACCGAGACGATCCATGCTTGGACGTCCGCTGTTCATGTTCAATCGTCTTGTGGACGTGCTGAGCGACGTGGTCGCGGTGATGCGGACGGGACGGCCCGTCGCTGCACGGGTGGCGTGGGAGGCTCCGTGGGCGCGGCGGTTCGAGCCGGTGCCGGGAGCGTCCGGGTTCCAGGTCGTGCTGGAGGGCTCGTGCTGGCTCCTGCGCGACCACGCCGACCCGGTCGAGCTGCACGCGGGTGACGTCGTGTTCCTGCCCGACGGCCGGGGCCACACGCTCGCGGACAGCCCGGCGACCCCGTTGGCGGAAGAGGCGCACGACCCGGACCTCGCCGCACACCCCGCGCCCGCCAACCCGACCACCGTCACGGTGTGCGGCGCGTACGAGCTGGCGCACGTCCACCCGCTGCTCCGCGACCTGCCGGACACCGTGCTCGTGTCCGGCCCGGAGCTGCACGCCGCCGTCACCCTCCTCGCCGGCGAGCTGGACCACCCGCGCCTCGGCTCGGACGCCCTGGTGCCGTCGCTGCTCGACACGCTCCTCGTCTACCTGCTGCGCACGTGGTTCACCGGTTCGCCGCACACCACCGGCTGGGCGGCGGCGCTGAACGACCCCGTCACCGCGACCGCCCTGCACCACATCCACCGCGACCCGGCGCACCCGTGGACGGTCGCGAAGCTCGCCGCCACCGCCGGCCTGTCGCGCGCCCCGTTCGCCCGGCGGTTCACCGCGCTCGTCGGCCAACCGCCGCTGACGTACCTGACGTGGTGGCGCATGACCACCGCCGCCCGCCTCCTGAAGGACACCGACGCGCCCCTGTCGACCATCGCCGCGCGGGTCGGCTACACGTCGGAGTTCGCCTTCGCCGCCGCGTTCAAGCGGGCGCGCGGAACGGCGCCCGGCCGCTATCGCCGCCTACCCTCGGAGACGTGACCCCCGAGGAGCTCGCCGGAGAGCTGGACCGCGTCGGCTACCTGCCCGACGCGGGCATCGCGACCGCGGCGTTCCTGGCGCTGCGGATGCACCGCCCGCTGTTCTGCGAGGGCGAGCCGGGCACCGGCAAGACGTCCCTCGCCGTGGCCCTGGCGCAGGCCCTCGACCTGCCGCTGATCCGCCTCCAGTGCCACGAGGGCATCGACGCCACCCAGGCCCTCTACGACTGGGACTTCCCCCGCCAGCTGCTGCACCTGCGCGCGCTCGAAGCGGCCGGGCCGGTGGACGCCGAGGCCGCCGAGGCGTCGCTGTACACGCGCCGCTTCCTCCTGGCCCGTCCGCTGCTCCAGGCGTTGGAGGACGCGCCGTGCGTGCTGCTGGTGGACGAGGTGGACCGGGCGGACGACGAGTTCGAGGCGTTCCTGCTGGAGGTGCTGGGCGAGAACTCGGTGACGATCCCCGAGCTGGGCCGGATCGCCGCCGCCACCCCACCGCTGGTCGTGCTCACGTCCAACCGCACCCGGGAGGTGCACGACGCCCTCAAGCGCCGCTGCCTCTACCACTGGCTGGAGCACCCGGACCTGGCCCGCGAGGTCGCCATCCTGCGCCGCCGCCTGCCGGGCGTCACGGAACGCCTCGCGCACCAGGTCGCGTCAGCCGTGCGGCGGTTGCGGGACCTCGACCTGCTCAAGCCGCCCGGCGTCGCCGAGTCACTCGACTGGGCGGAAGCGCTGCTCACCCTGGGCCGCACGGAACTGGACGCGGACACGGCGGCGACCACGCTCGGTGCCGTCCTGAAGTACCGGGAGGACGCCCAGCGCGCCCTTTCGGCCGGTGTGCTGACCGACGTGATCGGGAGCACAATCGTGGGATGACCGGAGGCGGCGCGTCGACCGGGCTCGTGGGGTTCGCCCGCGCGCTCCGGCACGGCGGCGTCGCGTGCGGGCCCGAGCGGGTGCAGGCGTTCGTCGCCGCGACGGCCCACGTGGACCTGGCGCGGCGCGACCAGGTCTACTGGGCGGGTCGGGTGACGTTGTGCGCCGAGCCCGACGACCTGCCCCGGTACGACGCGGCGTTCGCGGCGTGGTTCGGCGGGGCGCCCCCGCCGGCTCCCGGCCGGCGCGCGCGGCAGACGAGCCACCTCGCGGCGCTCGGGAACGGCTCGGCCGGCGGCAGCGGGCGGTCGCCGACGGTGAAGGTCGCGGCCAGTGACGTGGAAGTGCTGCGGCGCAAGGACATCGCCTCGCTGAGCCCGGCGGAGAAGCGGCACCTCCGGGAGCTGCTGGCGCTGCTCGAACCGGTGCCGCCGACGCGGCGGGCGTTGCGGCGGACGCCGGCGCGCCGGGGTGACGTCGACCCGCGCCGGACGCTGAAGCGGATGATCGCCACGGGTGAGGTGACCCGGCCGCGCCGGCGCCGGCGGGCGACCCGGCCGCGCAAGGTGGTGCTGCTGATCGACGTGTCCGGCTCGATGAAGCCCTACGCCGACGCGCTGCTCCGGTTCGCGCACGTCGTCGCCCGCCGCATGCCGGTGGAGGTGTGCACGCTCGGCACCCGCCTGACCCGCGTCACCCGCCAGCTCCGCCACCGCGACCCCGAGCAGGCCATGCTCGCCGCCGCCCGCGCCGTCCCCGACTACGAGGGCGGCACGCGGCTCGGCGAGACGCTGAAGGTCTTCCTCGACCGCTGGGGGCAGCGCGGGGCCGCGCGGCGCGCCGTGGTGGTGATCTGCTCGGACGGCTGGGAACGCGGCGACCCGACCCTGCTCGCCGAGCAGGCGCGGCGGCTCGCGCGGCTGGCGCACAAGGTCGTCTGGGTCAACCCGCACGCGGGCCACGAGGGGTACGAGCCGGTGCAGTCCGGCATCGCCGCCGCCCTGCCGCACGTGGACCGGCTGCTCGCCGGCCACAGCCTCGACACCCTGCGCGCCCTGCTGGAGGAGGTCCGACTTGCGTGATGTCCTCGTCGAACTGGCCCGTCGCGTCGACCGGGGTGAGACGGTCGGCGTCGGCACGGTGGTCGCCACGTTCAGCTCCGCGCCCCGCCCGCCCGGAGCGGCGATGCTCGTCGGTCCGGACGACGCCGTGGTCGGCAGCGTGTCCGGCGGCTGCGTCGAGGGCGCCGTCTACGAGCTGGCCAAGGAGGTCGTGGAGACCGGCCGGCCGGTCCTCCAGCGGTACGGGGTGAGCGACGACGACGCGTTCGCGGTGGGTCTGACCTGCGGCGGGATCATCGACGTCTACGTGGAGGCGGTCAGCGCGGAGACGTTCCCCGAGCTGCCCGAGGTGCTGGAGGCGGTGCGGGCGGAGGCGCCGGTGGCCGTCGCGACGGTCGTGGAGCACGAGGACCCGGCGTGGGTGGGCCGCCGGCTGGTCGTCCGGCCCGACCACGCCACCGGGGACGTCCCGTCGCGGCGGGCCGCCGACGCGATCACGGACGACGCGCGCGGCCTGCTCGCCACCGGTCGCAGCGGCACGCTCCGCTACGGGCCGGACGGCCAGCGGCGCGGCGAGGGCATGGCGGTGTTCGTGAACTCGTTCGAGCCGCCGCCGCGGCTGCTGGTGTTCGGCGCGATCGACTTCGCCGCCGCGATGGCGAAGCTGGGCGCGTTCCTCGGCTACCGCGTCACGGTGTGCGACGCGCGCCCGGTGTTCGCGACGCGCAGCCGGTTCCCGGAGGCCGACGAGGTGGTCGTCGACTGGCCGCACCGCTACCTCGCCGCGCAGGCCGAGGCGGGGAAGGTGGACGAGCGCACGGTGGTCGCCGTGCTCACGCACGACCCGAAGTTCGACGTGCCGCTGCTGGAGGTCGCGCTGCGGCTGAAGCTCGGGTACGTCGGCGCGATGGGGTCGCGCCGCACGCACGACGACCGGCTGCGGCGGCTCCGGGAGGCGGGCCTCACCGAGGACGAGCTGGCCGGGCTGGCGTCGCCGATCGGGCTGGACCTGGGTGCCCGCACGCCGGAGGAGACGGCGGTGTCGATCGCGGCCGAGGTCATCGCGCTGCGGTGGGGCGGGGGAGGTGGGCGCCTGACCCGGACGGACGGCTCCATCCACAAGTGAGGAGGTTGTTTGACGACGCAACCAAGAGCAGTCTCGATGTGACCCCCATCACCACCACATCTTGGAGGGTTCATGCGGATCACCGTCACCGTCGACGGGGTGGACTACAGCGACGAGGTCGAACCCCGCACGCTGCTCGTCCACTACCTACGCGAACGACTCGGCAAGACCGGCACCGTCGTGGGGTGCGACACGAGCAACTGCGGCGCGTGCACCGTCCACCTCGACGGCCACAGCGTGAAGTCGTGCGCCGTGCTCGCGGTGCAGGCGGACGGCCACGAGGTCACCACCGTCGAGGGCCTGGCCCGTGACGGCGAGCTGCACCCCGTCCAGCGGGCGTTCCACGAGAACCACGCCCTGCAGTGCGGGTTCTGCACCCCCGGCATGATCATGCAGGCGATCGACCTGCTGGCCGACAACCCCGACCCCGACGAGGACGAGGTGCGGCACGGCCTGGAGGGCAACCTCTGCCGCTGCACCGGCTACCAGAACATCGTCCGCGCGGTCCGCGACGCGGCGCGGACCATGAGCCCCGGCGCCGGCCCCGACGCCGAGCGGGTGGACGAGTCCGCGCTGGTGGAACGCGCCCCGATGCACGCGGGCGGTGGGGAATGACCGCCACCGCCGAACCCGGCGTGGAGCGCGAGGTCGGCAAGGCGCGCCGCCGCAAGGAGGACGCCCGGCTCATCACCGGCGCCACCCGCTGGACCGACAACACCCAGCTCAGCGGCATGCTGCACCTGGCGTTGCTGCGCAGCCCCGTCGCGCACGCCCGGATCACGTCGATCGACGTCACCGAGGCCGTGCGGATGCCGGGCGTGCTGCTGGTCCTCACCGGCCAGGACGTCGCCGCCGAGCAGGGCAGCCTGCCGTGCGCGTGGCCGATCACCGAGGACATGGTGTCGCCGCCCGCGCCGTCGCTGGCGGTCGACCGGGTGAACTTCGCCGGCGAGGCGGTCGCGCTCGTCGTCGCCCGCAGCGCCGCGGAGGCGCACGACGCGCTGTCCGCGATCGACGTCGACTACGAGGACCTGCCCGTCGTGCTGGACATGGCGAAGGCGATCCAGGACGGCGCCGACCTCGTGCACCCCGACCTGGGCACCAACAAGTGCGCGACCTGGGTGTTCGACTCCGCCGAGGCGGGCACGGGCTCCGACGTGGACCAGGCGATCGCCGACGCGGAGGTGGTCGTCGAGCGCACGTTCCGCCAGCAGCGGCTGATCCCGGCGTTCATGGAGCCGCGGTCCGTCGTGGTCGACCCGTCGCCCGACTCGGTGACCATGTGGTCGTCCACGCAGGTGCCGCACATCCTGCGCTGGATGCTGTCGGCCGTGCTCGGCATCCCGGAGCAGCAGATCCGCGTCATCGCGCCGGACGTCGGCGGCGGCTTCGGCGGCAAGCTCCAGGTCACCCCCGAAGAGGTTCTGACGCTGCTCGCCGCCCGCCGGCTCGGCAAGCCGGTCAAGTGGACCGAGACGCGCACCGAGTCGATGCTGTCCGCCCACCACGGCCGCGACCAGCTGCAGCGCATCACCGTCAGCGCCCGGCGCGACGGCACCGTCACCGGCCTGAAGGTGGACCTGCTCGCCGACATGGGCGCCTACCTGCGCCTGGTCACGCCCGGCGTGCCGATCCTCGGCGCGTTCATGTTCAACGCCATCTACAAGTTCCCGGCCTACCGGTTCACCTGCACCAACGTGTTCACCACCAAGACGCCCACGGACGCGTACCGGGGCGCGGGGCGGCCCGAGGCCACGTTCGCCATCGAGCGGATCATGGACGAGCTGGCCGCCGAGCTGGGCGTCGACCCGCTGGAGCTGCGCGAGAAGAACTGGATCAGGCACGACGAGTTCCCGTTCACCACGGTCGCGGGCCTCACCTACGACTCCGGCGACTACGAGGCCGCGACGGCCCGCGCGAAGGAGCTGTTCGGCTACGACGCGCTGCGCGCCGAGCAGGCCGAGCGCCGCGCCAACGGCGACCCGGTGCAGCTCGGCATCGGCATCTCCACCTACACGGAGATGTGCGGGCTCGCGCCGTCACGGGTGCTCGGCGCGCTGCGGTACGCGGCGGGCGGCTGGGAGCACGCGGCGATCCGGATGCTGCCCACCGGCAAGGTCGAGCTGATCACCGGCACGTCACCGCACGGCCAGGGCCACGTGACGGCGTGGAGCCAGATCGTCGCCGACCGGCTCGGCGTGCCGTTCGAGGACGTCGAGGTGCTGCACGGCGACACGCGCGTGTCCCACCGCGGCATGGACAGCTACGGCTCCCGGTCGCTGGCCGTCGGCGGCGTGGCCGTCGTGCTGGCCGCCGACAAGGTGCTCGCGAAGGCCCGCACCGTCGCCGCGCACCTCATGGAGGTCGGCGAGGACGACGTCGAGTTCACGTCCGGCGCGTTCTCGGTCCGCGGCACGTCCACCACGATGGCGCTCGGCGACGTGGTGGTCGCCGCGCACGTCGCGCACAACCTGCCCGACGGCGTGGAGCCCGGGCTGGACGCCGAGGCCACGTTCGACCCGGAGAACTTCTCCTACCCGCACGGCACCCACCTGTGCGCCACCGAGGTCGACACGCGCACCGGCGCGGTGAAGATCCGCTCGTACGTGTGCGTGGACGACGTCGGCAAGGTGGTGAACCCGCTGATCGTGGAGGGCCAGGTGCACGGCGGTCTGGCGCAGGGCATCGCGCAGGCCCTGTACGAGGAGGCCGTGCACGACGAGAGCGGCACGCTCACCACGGCCACGTTCGCCGACTACCTGCTGCCGTCCGCGGTGGACCTGCCGCACTTCACCACCGACCGCACCGAGACGCCGGCGACCAGCAACCCGCTCGGCGTGAAGGGCGTCGGCGAGGCGGGCACGATCGCCTCCACGCCCGCCGTCGTGAACTCGATCGTCGACGCGGTGCGGCACATGGGCGTCACCGACGTGGAGATGCCGTGCACCCCGATGCGGGTGTGGAAGGCGATCCAGGGCCGCCGTGACGCCGTGCCGACCACGCCCGGCGCGGGCGGCGGGCTCGGCTCGATCGCCGCCGACGACCAGGCACACTCGCGGGGAGGCGCCGAATGATCCCGGACCGGTTCGACTACGTCGCGCCCACGTCGGTGGACGAGGCGGTGCGCGCCCTGGCCGCGGGCGGCGAGGACGCGAAGGTGATGGCGGGCGGGCAGAGCCTCATCCCGGTGCTGCGGATGCGGCTGGCGGCGCCGACGCTGGTGGTGGACCTGTCCGGGCTGACCGAGCTGACCGGCGTGCACGACGACGGCGACTCGCTCCGCATCGGCGCCATGACCACGCACTACGAGGTGCAGCGCGACACGCTGGTGCGCGAGCACGCCGGGCTGCTCCGCCTGGCCACGGACACCGTCGCCGACCCGCAGGTCCGGCACCGCGGCACGTTCGGCGGCTCGCTGGCCCACGCCGACCCGGCGGGCGACCTGCTCGCGCCCGCGCTGGCGCTCGACGCGGTGATGGTGTGCGTCGGGCCCGACGGGACGCGGGAGGTGCCGGCGGCGGAGTTCTTCGTCGACTACTTCACCACCGCCCTGGCCCCCGACGAGCTGCTCACCCACGTGAAGGTGCCCAAGCTGACCGGCTGGGGCGCGCACTACGAGAAGTTCAACCGGGTCGCGCAGGCCTGGTCGATCGTGGCCGTGGCCGCCGCCGTGCGGGTGTCCGACGGACGGATCGCCGACGCCAGGGTCGGCCTGACCAACATGGCCGCGACGCCCGTGCGGGCCCGCGGCGTCGAGGAGGCGCTGGTCGGGCAACCGGCGACGGCGGAGGCGATCACGTCCGCCGCGACCAGGGCCGCCGAGGGCGCCAACCCGCCGTCCGACGGCAACGCCGACGCCGAGTACCGGTCCCACCTGGCCCGCGTGCTCACCGAACGGGCGGTGACGGCCGCGGTGGGCGCATGAAGCTGGAACACCGGTTCACCGTGCCCGCGCCCGTGCCGGACGTGTGGGCGGCCCTGCTCGACCCGGAGAAGGTGGCGCCGTGCATGCCCGGCGCCACCCTCACCGGCGTCGAGGACCGGACGTTCACCGGCACCGTCAAGGTCAAGCTCGGCCCCGTCACGCTGCTGTACAAGGGGACCGGCGAGTTCACGTCCGTCGACGAACGGGTGCACGCGGCCGTGCTGAAGGCGTCCGGCAAGGACACCAGGGGCAACGGCACCGCGTCCGCCACCGTGTCCGTGGCCCTCACCGCCGCGCGGGACGCCACCGCCCCCGGCACCGAGGTGTCGGTGGTGACGGACCTGAACGTCACCGGCCGTCCCGCCCAGCTCGGCCGGGGCCTGATCAGCGAGGTCAGCGGCCGGATCATCGACGAGTTCGCGGAATGCCTGGCGACGCGGCTCGCGCCGGCGGAAGCTGAGGAGGTGACATCTCCGGAACCCCGGCCGCGGCTGCACGCCGTGCCGGACGAGCCGATCGACCTGCTCGACACCGCGGGCGCGCCCGTGCTGAAGCGGGTGCTGCCGGTGGCGGCCGGGCTCCTGCTGCTCGTGCTGCTGGTCCGCAGGCTCCGCGGGCGGCAGCGCTGAACGCGCGCGGCGGGCGGCCGGTCCCCGGACCGGCCGCCCGCTTCGGCGCCGGCCTCTGCGCCTGCCTGTGGGCCGCGGTGGCGTGCACCGGGTCGCCGGTGGTGATCACCTCGCCCCGGCCGCCGGCCACGACCACGTCGGCCGCGCCGGAGCTGCCGTCGTTCACGCTCGCCGCGGGCGGCGACATCCTCGTCCACCCGGCGCTGACCGAGCAGGCCGACCGGGACGGCGCGCGGAACTTCGTGCCCCTGCTGGAGGGCCTGCGCGAGGCGATCGACGCCGACGTGTCGATCTGCCACCTGGAGACGCCGCTGTCCGCGCCCGGCGCGCCCACCTTCGGCTACCCGGCGTTCAGCGCGCCGCCCGAGGTCGCGACCGCGTTGAAGGACATCGGCTACGACAGCTGCTCCACCGCCTCCAACCACACCCTCGACCGGGGCGCGCCCGCGATCAGGACGACGTTGGACGTGATGGACGCGGCCGGCCTGAAGCACACCGGCTCGTTCCGCACGCCCGAGGAGGCCGCGACCCCGTTGCTGCTGGACGTCCGCGGCGTGAAGGTCGGGCACATCGCGTTCACGTACGGGTTCAACGGCATCCCGCTGCCGCAGCCCTGGATGGCGAACCAGCTGTCCACCGACGGCGTGCTGGAGGCCGCCCGCGCGGCGAAGGCGGCCGGCGCGGAGGTCGTCGTCGCCAGCCTGCACTGGGGCAACGAGTACCAGCACGAGGCGACGCCGCAGCAGAAGGAGATGGCGCGGGCCGTCCTGGCGGACCCGGCGGTGGACCTGATCATCGGCACCCACGTGCACGCCGTGCAGCCGATCGAGCAGATCGACGGCAAGTGGGTCGTCTACGGCATGGGCAACGAGGTGGCCCGCCACTCCGAGCCG
Source organism: Saccharothrix hoggarensis (assembly GCF_052936025.1). The sequence continues at coordinate 496,683 of NZ_CP193624.1, forward strand.
CGCGGCATCACCGAGGAGGGCATCGTCACCCGGTTCACGTTCGAGAAGGGACCGTCCGGCTGGGCCGTGCGGGAGGCGTCGTACATCCCGACGCTGGTCGAGTTCGGGCCGCCGATCCGCGTCGTCGACCTGACCCGCGTCCCCGCCAACCCGCGCCGCAGTGAGGCCCTGACCCGCACCGACGGCATCGTCCGCAGCCTCGGCGCGGCCATCACCCACCCCTGACCGACCGGAGTCCGGCCCGCCGCCCGATAGTCGGGTGAGGTGACGGCCGCACCGGACACCGCCCGTGCCGGAACGACCCGGGACGGGTGGAGTCGCCGCTGGCGGCGTGCGGCTGGTCGCTCAACACCTCGAACGTCGCCGTGCTCTCCCTCGACCTGAACCCGGGCGGCGTCTGAAGCCCGGCGTCCGAGGCCCGGCGTCTGAGGCACGGCGTCAGGGCCCGGCGTCTGGGGCCCGGCGTTTGGGGAGAGGGCGCGCCGAGCCCGTCTCAGAGCGCGCGCCGGACCCGGTCGAGCCGGGCCAGCCAGCGGGCCGTCGTGGCCTCGTCGGCGGCGAAGTCGGCGAACCGGTCGGGCTCCGGGGCGCGCGCGGGCACGGGCAGGCGGCCGTCCACCGGGACCAGGGACGCGGTCGTCACGTCGCCGTCCAGCAGGGACAACGTGCCCAGCCCGCACGCGAAGTCCAGCTCCGGCAGCGCCGCGGCCAGCGCCAGGCCGGCGGCCATCCCGACCGACGTCTCCACCGCCGACGACACCACGCACGGCAGCCCGCACGCCTCCGCCACCGCCAACGCCCGCCGCACCCCGCCCAGCGGCGCGACCTTGATCACCGCCACGTCCGCCGCGCCGGCCACCGCCACCCTCAACGGGTCCTCGGCGCGCCGGATCGACTCGTCCGCCGCGATCCGCACGTCGACCCGCCGCCGCACCGCCGCCAGCTCCTCCACCGACGGGCACGGCTGCTCGACGTACTCCAGCCCCCGCGCCGCCCGTTCCAGCTCGCGGATCGCCCGGACGGCCGTGTCCACGTCCCACGCCATGTTCGCGTCCACGCGGATCGCGCCCGACGGCCCCAGCGCGTCCCGCACCGCCTCGACCCGCGCCAGGTCGGACGCCAGTGCCGTGCCCGGATCGGCCACCTTCACCTTCGCCGTCGAGCACCCGGACGCCGTCACGATCTCGTGCGCGCGCTCCGGCGACACCACGGGAACCGTGCAGTTGACCGGGATCGAGTCCCGCACCGGCGCGGGCCAACCCTGCTCGGCGGCCTCCAGCGCGCACGCCAGCCAGGGCGCGCACTCCGCGTCCGAGTAGTCGAGGAAGGCGCAGAACTCGCCCCACCCCGCGGGCCCCTCCAGCAGCACGCCCTCGCGCACCGTGATGCCGCGGAACCGGTTCCGCATCGGGATCGAGTAGACCAGCACCACGGGATCTTAGAGCGGGTCCAACGCGGCGACGCGGCGCAGCGCGCTCTCCGCGTGCCCGGGGTCGGACTCCTCGGCGACGATCCGCAGCGCCGACTCGAACTGGTCCAGCCGGCGGTCCAGCTCGGCCAGCTCACGGGTCGTCTCGGCGATCGCGGCGGACAGACCGGGCCGGTTCTCGGCCCGCCGCACGGCGTCGCGCACCGGCTGGCTGTCCCGCAACGCCACCAGCGCCCGCCACAGCAGCCCCTCCACCCGCGCCACCCGCCGGGCCTCCGCGCCGCGCAGCGCGTCGAAGTGGGCGCACAGCCGGCCCGCCCGCCGGCGCTGGACGGGATCGGTGAACTGCCCGCAGTGCACGACGTCCCGCGGACCGGCCGCCCGCACCACGTCCCACTCGACCAGCCGCACCGGCAGCACGGCCACCAGCCCCACCACCGCCAACGGCACGCACGCCAGCCCCGCCGACCACCAGAACGTCGGCGCCACCACCGCCAGGGCCGCGGCCAGCAGCAGCGCCACCACCAGCACGGGCCGCAGCCGCTCCCGCCTGGCCCGCCGCACGGCCACCCGCCGCGCCGCGCCCACGTCGGCGCCCGGACGCCACAGCCACCACCGCGGTAACGGCACCACCTGGTTCATGTCCACCCGATCGTCGGACCGCAGAAGGCGTCCAACCTATCGGCGACGATCACCGGCCCGCCGGCGACCACCGGCGCGGGCCGCCCACGCGGACGCCAGCCGATGTCAGCCGACGCCGGGCGATGCCAGCCGACGCCGGGCGACGTCAGCCGACGTCGGGCAGCTTCGGCCCGAGCAGGTCGTCCGCGTCCACGATCTTGTACGCGTAGCCCTGCTCCGCCAGGAACCGCTGCCGGTGCGCCGCGTAGTCGGTGTCGAGCGTGTCCCGCGACACCACCGAGTAGAAGTGCGCCTGCCGGCCGTCGCCCTTGGGCCGCAACAGCCGGCCGAGGCGCTGCGCCTCCTCCTGCCGCGACCCGAACGTCCCCGACACCTGCACCGCCACCGACGCCTCCGGCAGGTCGATGGAGAAGTTCGCCACCTTCGACACCACCAACGTCCGCAGCTCGCCGCGCCGGAACCGGTCGAACAGCGCCTCCCGCTCCTTGTTCTTCGTCGAACCCTGGATGACCGGCGCGTCCAGCGCCTCGCCCAGCGACTCCAGCTGGTCCAGGTACGCCCCGATCACCAGCGTCGGCTCGTCCGGGTGCCGGTCGAGGATCGCCCGCACCACCGGCAGCTTCGTCCGCGCCGTGGAGCACAGCTTGTACCGCTCCTCCGGCTCGGCCGTCGCGTACTCCAGCCGCTCGTTGTCGGTCAGCGTCACCCGCACCTCGGTGCACTCGGCGGGCGCGATCCAGCCCTGCGCCTCGATGTCCCGCCACGGGACGTCGTACCGCTTCGGCCCGATCAGGGAGAACACGTCGCCCTCCTGGCCGTCCTCCCGCACCAGCGTCGCGGTGAGGCCGAGGCGCCGCCGCGACTGCAGGTCGGCGGTCATCCGGAACACCGGCGCCGGCAGCAGGTGCACCTCGTCGTAGACGATCAGGCCCCAGTCGCGCGAGTCGAACAGCTCCAGGTGCTTGTACTCGCCCTTCGACTTGCGCGTGATCACCTGGTACGTCGCGATGGTGACGGGCCGGATCTCCTTGCGCTCGCCGGAGTACTCGCCGATCTCGTCCTCCGTCAACGACGTCCGCGCGACCAGCTCCCGCTTCCACTGCCGGCCCGCCACGGTGTTCGTGACCAGGATCAACGTGGTCGCGCCCGCCTCCGCCATGGCCGCCGCGCCGACCAGCGTCTTGCCCGCGCCGCACGGCAGCACGACCACGCCCGAGCCGCCCGCCCAGAACGCCTGCGCGGCCAGCCGCTGGTAGTCGCGCAGCTGCCAGCCGTCCTCGACCAGGTCGATCGGGTGCGCCTCGCCGTCCACGTACCCGGCCAGGTCCTCCGCGGGCCAGCCGATCTTCAGCAGCAACTGCTTCAGCCGGCCGCGTTCGCTCGGGTGCACGACCACCGTGTCGTCGTCGATGCGCTCACCGAGCATCGGCTTGACCTTCTTGTGCCGCAGCACCTCCTCCAGCACGGCGCGGTCCAGCGAGTTCAGCACCAGGCCGTGCACCGGGTGGTTGGCCAGCTGGAGCCGGCCGAACCGGCCCATCGTGTCGACCACGTCCACCAGCAGCGGCTGCGGCACGGGGTAGCGGGAGAACCGGACCAGGGCGTCGACGACCTGCTCGGCGTCGTGGCCCGCGGCCCGGGCGTTCCACAGCGCCAGCGGCGTCACCCGGTACGTGTGGACGTGTTCGGGGGCGCGTTCGAGCTCCGCGAACGGCGCGATGGCGGTGCGCGCGTCGTCCGACAGCGGGTGCTCGACCTCCAGCAGCAGGGTCTTGTCCGACTGGACGATCAAAGGGCCGTCGGTCACTGGTGCGCACTCCTGTCGCTTGGTGTCCCTCCAGTGTGACCACAGCGCGCAAGTTGATCGCGGACCGTACTCGTCCGGCAACGGAAAGCTTACGGACTCGGTTCGGTAAAGCTGTGTACGTCCTCATGGCGCAGTCGATAGCGTCCCTCCGCCCCACCACGCGAACCATCGCGTGATCCGTCGGGGTTCTCCCGGATGAACGAAGGTCATCATGAGCACGGACATGCCCGCGTCCGCCCCGCCGCCCAGCGTCCAGCAGGGTCAGGCGCTCCCGCCGGAGCCCAAGAAGAAGAAAGGCGTCCTCGCCCGGATCCTCACCGCGATCATCGGCATCGTGGTCGCCGGCGTCGTGGTCTACGGCATCAACTACTTCACCAGTGACGCGGCCCAGTCCAAGGCGGGCGACTGCGCCAGCCTGACCGGCACCGCGACGAAGCCGGAGTTCAAGACCGTCGACTGCGGCGCGGCCGAGGCGAACTACACCATCGGCAAGGTGCTGGGCTCCACCACCGAGTCGTGCAACGGCGCGTACGACGAGTACACCGAGACCGCCCGCCGCGGCCCCGACTCGAAGCTGTGCCTGGTCCCGAACCTGGTCGAGGGCTCCTGCTACGAGCTCGAGAACACCAGCAAGATGGGCTACCCCGCCGTCGACTGCGGCACGTCCGGCGCGTACAAGCTGGTCAAGCAGCTGAAGGGCACCGAGGACGAGGCCGCGTGCACCGACGGTGCGCCGCTGACCTACCCCGAGCCCAAGCTGACGCTCTGCTTCGGCCCGGGCGAGAACGCCTGATCCGCCTCGCGGGTGCGCGTGCCGGTACCTTCAGAGCCGCGCCTTCAGTGCCGCTGCCTTGAGGGACCGTCACGCGCACCCGTCAGCGAGGATGACCATGAGCAACGAGCCGAGCGGGCCGGACGCGGCCGACGACCGCGTGCCCGCCACCCCCGGTGGGGCCGGGACGGGTGAGGGCCGGACGGGTCGGGCGGGGATGGCCGGCGGTGGCCGGAAGATCCTCCTCGGCGTCCTGCTGGTCGTGCTGGCCGGCCTCGTCGTGTACGGCGTCCGGCAGCTCACCGGCGGTCCCGCCGCGGCCGAGGCGGGCGACTGCGTGAGCGTCGCTGCCGAGACCGACGACCGGACCGACGTCGACGTCCTCGACTGCTCCGCCGACGAGGCGTCCTTCAAGGTCGGCAAGGTCCTCGACGAGGCCGACGCGGCCTGCCCCGAGGAGGGGCTCTACACCGAGGTCGCCCCGGCTTCCGGCGGCGACCACAAGCTGTGCCTGCTGCCGAACCTGGCCGAGGGCGCCTGCTACGGGCCCGGCGAAGGCCCCGGGTTCGTGAAGACCGAGTGCTCCGGCCCGGCGACGTTCAAGGTCACCAAGGTCGTGCCGGGCGCCGCCGACCTGTCGGTCTGCCCCGGCTCCGCGGGCATGTCCTACCCCGAGCCGCCCGTCGCGTACTGCGTCGAGCCCGCCCAGATGTGAGCCCGCCCGGACGTGAGCCCGCCCGGGTGTGAGCCCGCCCGGATGCGAACCCGGATGTGACACGCGCGGGTGAACCGGCTCAATCCGGCGCGCGCCCGTGCCGATGCCCTGTTCCATGCGGAAGAACGGGTGGGTCATCGGCGCGGTGGCGGTCGCGGTGGCCGCCGCGTTCGCGGTCACGGTGTTCGGCGGCGACCACGGCGGCAGCGCCCCCGAGCCCGGCACGTGCGCGCGGATCGAGGGCGTCGCCGACAAGCCGCGGTACCTGGCCGTGGAGTGCGGCTCCGACGACGCCACCCTGAAGGTCGCGAAGGTCGTGGACGACGCGAAGGAGTGCCCGACCGGCGGCGCGCCCTACTCGACCTACACCGGCTCGACCACGCTGTGCCTGATCCCCAACTTCGTCGAGGGCGCGTGCTACCAGCACGACAAGGGCACCGGCCTGCGCAAGGTCGACTGCGCGACCACCGACGCGGTCCGCGTCGTCAAGGCCGTCTCGGCGCTGGTGAACTGCGGTCGGAGCCGGGCCGTGCAGTACCCGGAGCCGGTCGTGACGTTCTGCCTGGGGCGCGCCGGGCCGGGCTGAGCCCGTCCGCCGCCCAATCCGCTGTGCCCGGCCGTCGCCCGGGGGTACGTTCCGCTCGCCACATCGCGAGAGGAACGCCAGGTGACCACGCCACCCGACCAGCCGTCGAACCCCGGCCAGCCGCAAGGCCCCCAGCCACCCCAGCAGCCCGGCTGGGGGCCGCCGTCGTCGCCCCAGGGGTTCCCGGCGCAACAGCCCGGCCAGCCGCCGTACCAGCCCGGCCAGTCCGGCCAGCCCGGCTACCCGGGGCAGCCCGACCAGCCCGGCTACCCGGCCCAGGAGGCCGGCTACCAGCCGATGCCCGGCTACCAGGGTCCGCCGCCCCAGTACCAGCAGCCCGGCTACGCCCAGCCCGGCTACCCGCAGCCCGGCTACGCCCAGCCGGGTCAGCCCCCGTTCGGCCAGCCCCAGCCCGGCTACCCGCAGCCCGGTCACCAGCCTGGCCAGCCCGGTCAGCCGCAGTTCGGCCAGCCGCCGTACCCGCCGGGCCACCCGCAGCCGGGCTACCCCCAGAACTTCCCGCCGCCGCCGAACAAGGTCACGTCACGCGGCGCGAAAGCGCTGATCGGGACCGTCGTCCTGGCGATCGTCGGCATCGTCATCGCGGGCGTCATCGCGGGCGTCAACGGCCCGGCCGGCGCCGAGGCGGGCGACTGCATCAAGGTGAACTCGGCCAGCGCCTCGGACGCCGACGTGGAGAAGATCGACTGCTCGTCGGCCGAGGCGGCGTTCAAGGTGGTCGCCAACCTCGACAGCGGCTCGGACGCGTGCCCGTCCGGTGACTACGCCGAGTATTCCACCAGTGGCGGACGGCGAAGTGACGGCTTCAAGCTGTGCCTGATGCTCAACGCCGCCGAGGGCGACTGCTTCAAGGAGGAAGGCTCGATTGTCGCGGGCAAAACCAGCAAGGTGACCTGCGATTCGAGCGCGACTTACAAGGTGACGAAGGTCGTGGAAGGCCGGGCGGACGAGAACGAGTGCGAGAGTGGCGAGACCGTGTCCGTTTACTCACAGCCCGCTACGACGATCTGCATGACGGACGTGTGATGCGAGCCAAAGCGCGCGCTTAAAGCCGAAAATAAGGGGCCTTCCGGCAATCGGAAGGCCCCTCTGGCTTAGCGGTGCGCTGACCGTGCGTCAGTTGGTGGTTCCGGGCGGCAACAACCCGCCGACGTCCAACCGCTCCGGCAGCACCTCTTCGGTGTCCATCATGTCGGCGACGCGCTGGAGCCGGACCGGGTTGAGCGACAGCGGGAACGTGCCCACCGCCACCAGCGCCGCGGTCTGCTGGTCGACGTCCATGTAGCCGGTCAGGGCGTTCTGCACGGACAGCTTGTCGTTCGACGCCGCCTCCTGCGCGTCCCGCAGGACCTGGCGGAACAGGGCCAGGGTGCGCGGGTTGCCGTCGGCGAACTTCTTGCTCGACGCGTACCCGGACATGGGGAAGTCCTTGGTCGGGCCGACCGCCGTGTCGGTGAGGATGCGGGCGCCGACGTCGCGCTGCGCCTTGGTGATGTACGGCTCCGTCATCCACGCCGCGTCGACCACCTTGGCCCGCATGGCGTCCACCATCTGCTCGAACGGCATTTCGACGGGCGTGATGCGCTGCTTCTCGACGCCCGCGGTCTTCAGCACGGCCTTCGTCGTGAGCGCGCCCACGTCACCGGTGGACGGCACCGCGATGCGCGGGCTGGTCCTCTTGCCGGGGTTGTCGTACGACTCGTCGATGGTGACGAGCGCCATGGTGTTCGCGCCCGCCTGGTACGCCTCGCCCTGCAGCTGCAGCTGGGTGCCCTCGGCGTAGCTGCGGAACAGGGAGACGTGCGTCGCCCACGTCAGGTCGAGCGTCGTGTCGAGCTGCTTGATGCCCTCGACCTCGTTGTTCAGCGGCACGAGCTGCACCTGCAGGCCGGCCTTCTCGAACAGCTTGTTGTTGTAGGCGAGGCGCAGCGGTGCCACGTCGACGACGGGCAGCACACCGATGCGCAGTGTGTTGCGCTCCACGTCGGGGCGGTCGTTCCCGTCGGTGCCGGGGAGCAGTCCGCACGCCGTCAAGGTCGCGGCACACGCGAACAACGCTGCCGCACGTCGCAGAACACGTGCTGGGGTAGCCATGGCACCTCTCGCCGGGATGACCTGAGAGCGAGGTCTATTTGATCAACGAATTTCTCGACGCACTTGTCGATGCGGGGGATCGTAACCACCCAGAGGTATGAAACGACAGCCCTGCTCCGATACGGTGAGTGCTTCCGGAGTCTTCCCCCGGCCTGGGCACGAGCACTACGCTCCCCGCCTGGTGGCACAGGTCGTCGCAGACCGTCGTGTCCCGAGCGCGGAGCGGGGTGACTAGCCGGCACCACTGCTCCTGTGCTGCAATTCGGCCCGATTTCGAGTCCATGCTTCGGTCCGCGGGGGAGAGGCCGGGGAACACTGCTGCCAGAAGAGGAAGCCCAGGGTGGCCCGTCGAGAGAGAGGTCCCAGCCAGTCAGGCGTGGGGATTCCACCGCGCTCCGAAAGGCCCGGAACGGGTGACGGATTGGCTGCGCTGAGTGATGGAACTGTGACCGAGTCAACGGGTGCCGAGCGGACCAGGGCCGGGTCGACCGCGACGGGCCGCAAGCAGAAGACCCACGGCGCGGCGTGGCGGCTGCGCAACTGGCGGCTGCCCACCAAGCTGACGGCCGTCCTGCTGATCCCCACCATCGCCGCGCTCGTGCTCGGCGGCCTGCGGGTGAACTCCGACCTCGCCGACGCCACCGACCTCAACCAACTGGCCAACCAGATCCAGCTGGAGTCGGCCGTCGCCGACCTGGTGCAGCAGTTGCAGCGCGAGCGCGACCTGAGCGCGAGCCACGTGGCGTCCGGCAAGCAGCTGGACCGCGTCGTGCTCGACCGCCAGCTGCGCCGCGTCGAGGACACCGTGCAGGCCCTCAACGGCAAGATCGTCGAGTTGAGCTCCGACCTGGACGACGAGGTCGTGACCCGGTTCCGGCGCGCGTCCAGCCAGCTCGACCGGCTGAACAGCCTGCGCAACGCGGTCCGCGACACCCAGTACCCGTCCGACGCCGTCATGCGCACCTACTCCGAGTCGGTGGAGAGCCTCCTCGACCTCGGCGAGCAGGCCATCGCGGGCATCAACGAGCCCGAGCTCGTGCGGCTGCACCTCGCGACCAACGCGATCGCCCGCATCAAGGAGCAGGAGTCGCGCAAGCGCGGCATCATGCTCGACGTCTTCCAGAGCGGCGCCTTCGGCCCCGGCCAGCAGCGCCAGCTCCTCGCGGCGAACGCCGAGCTGGACGCCGCCCGCAACGACTTCCGCAAGTCCGCGACCGCCGACCAGGCCAAGATCTACGACGACACGGTCACCGGTCTGATCGTCGACACCGCGAACGACATGCAGGAGACGGCGCTGAACCTGGCCGCCGCCGGCCAGCCGCTCACGTCGCTGCGGCCCGAGAAGTGGGACATCGCGTCCACGCTGACGGTGAACCTGACCCGCGACGTGGAGAACCTGCTGCTGGAGCGGCTGCAGAACCGCACCGACGAGCTGACCGGCGCCGCCCGCGCCGCGGCGTTCCGCGACTCCGGCATCGTCCTCGGCGCGTTGCTGCTGGCCATGCTCATGGCGCTGTTCGTGGCGCGCTCGATCCTGAACCCGCTGCGCGTCCTGCGCCGCACCGCGCTCGAGGTGGCCGACCACGGCCTGCCGGAGGCGGTCGGCCGCATCCTCGCCGACCCGAACCCGGAGGAGGCCGCGAAGACGGCCATCGCGCCGGTGCCGATCACGACCCGCGAAGAGGTCGGCCAGGTGGCCCGCGCGTTCGACGCGGTGCACGGCGAGGCGGTGCGGCTGGCGGCCGAGCAGGCCCTGCTGCGCGACAACGTCAACTCGATGTTCGTCAACCTGTCCCGCCGGTCGCAGGCGCTCGTCGAGCGCCAGCTGAACCTGATCGACCGGCTGGAGCAGGACGAGCAGGACCCCGACCAGCTGGCCAGCCTGTTCGAGCTGGACCACCTCGCCACCCGCATGCGGCGCAACAGCGAGAACCTGCTGGTCCTCTCCGGCACGGACCTGTCCCGCCGGCTGACCCGCCCGGTCCCCGCCGCCGAGGTGCTCGGCGCCGCGGTGTCCGAGGTCGAGCAGTACGCCCGCGTGCAGGTCGGCCAGACGCCCGAGCTGACCGTCCAGGGCCGCGCCGTCAACGACCTCGTGCACCTGATCGCGGAGCTGCTGGACAACGCCACCGCGTTCTCCGACCCGGTGACGAAGGTCACCGTGCGCACGGCCCGCACCCGCAAGGGCGAGCTGGCGATCGAGATCCAGGACCGCGGCGTCGGCATGGGCGAGCAGGAGATCGCCGACGCCAACACCCGCCTGGCCGACCCGCCGGACGTCGACGTCGCCGTGTCCCGCCGCATGGGCCTGTACGTGGTCGCGCGGCTGGCGAAGCGGCACGACATCCGGGTCCGGCTGCGCGCCAACGAGGACATCGAGGGCGGCACCACCGCGCTCGTGCTCGTGCCCGAGACCCTGGTGCAGCAGCCCGGCGCGTCCGGTTCGCCGATGGGCGCCGAGCCCGTCACCGCGTTCGGCGACTCGTTCCAGGACTCCGGCTACCAGGACTCGGGCTTCCAGGACTCCGGGTTCCAGGACTCCGGCTTCGGCAACACGGCGCAGCGCGCGTCCGGCATCGCCGGCGCGTTCGGCACCGGCACCCTGTCCCGCCTGGACGACGACGCGAGCTTCCCGAGCATCCCGCGCGTCGAGGACGAGCCGGCGTTCCCGGTGAGCTTCGTGCAGGGCGAGGGCGACCACGACCCGGCGCGCGTGCCGGCGTTCGGCGAGACCCCGACGTTCGGCCAGGCGCCCGCGGAGACGTCGGGCGAGGTGTCCGGGTCGTGGCTGTCGGCGGGCGCCGAGCGCGACGTCGAGCGGGAGCCCGAGGGCTCGTTCGGCGAGCCGACCCTGTTCACCGCCTACGAGGACCGTGACGAGCACGACACGGCCTACGAGCACGGCTTCGAGACCACCCAGTTCGCCCCGGCGCTGGACCACGGCTTCCTCGCCGACCCCGAGCCGGAACCGGAGCCCGCGCGCCGCAACGGCTCCGCGCCCGAGCACACGCCGTCGACCAGGCCGGCCGATCACGAGCTGGACGCCCCGACCGAGCGGCTGCCGATCTACGAGGCCGTCCTGTCGCAGTGGTTCCAGGCCGTGGGCAGCGAGACGTCGGCGGCGACCGCGCAGGCCGTGCCGCCGGCCCCCGAGCCGGAGCCGGTCGCGCGCGAGGAGTCGGCCCTGCCGACCCGCAAGCCGCGGCCCGTGCCGCCGGTCACGCCGGGCGTCTCCGACGACGCCCCGCCGCACCGCGGCACCCTCGACGGGGGCTCCGCGCCGAAGCGCGAAGCCGATGTTGCCCTGCCTCAGCGTGGCGACGCCCACGCCGGCACTAGTCTGACCGAGGGCGGTCTGCCGAAGAGGCAGCCCGGTTCCCCCAACAACCTGCCCAAGCGCGCTTCGGAGAACCCTTTTGGGGAGGTGTCCCGCGTGACCGAGCCCGAACCGGTCGCCGAACCCGAGCCGGACGCGCAGTCCGCCGAGTCGGTGTGGCACTCGCCCGCCGACGAGGGGTGGCAGGCAGCACAGGCCTTGCTCAGCAAGGCACCCGAGACCACGACACAGGCGGGGTTGCCCAAGCGGGTGCCCAAGGCTCAGCTTGTGCCGGGATCCGCCGCACCGAAGCCGCAGGCTGCGGAGCGGCAACCGCAGCGGCCCCCGCTGCCACCACGATCGGCTGACGCGATCCGTGGACGCATGTCGAGTCTTCAGCAGGGCGTCCGTCGAGGGCGACACGCTTTGATCGACGCTTACGCTGGTGACATGTCGAGCCGGCAAGACGAGGAGCAGGAGTGACGACCGCAGCTCAGCCAGGCAGCTTTGGTTGGCTTATCACCGACTTCGTGCGCCGGGTTCCCGGTGTGGCACATTCCGTGGTCGTGTCGGCGGACGGGCTGTTGCTCGCCGGCTCGCAGGGCCTGCCCCGCGACCGCGCCGAACAGCTGTCCGCCGTGGCATCCGGGCTCGTCAGCCTCACGGCGGGCGCGGCCAGGTGCTTCGAGGCGGGCACGGTGAACCAGACCGTGGTCGAGATGGAGCGGGGCTACCTGTTCCTGATGTCGATCAGCGACGGGTCGTGCCTCGCGGTGCTCGCGGCCCCGAACTGCGACATCGGCCTCGTCGCGTACGAGATGACGCTTCTGGTCGAGCGCGTGGGCCAGCAGCTCACCCCGGAGCTGCGCGCGCAGCTCCAGGGCGTGGTTCGGCGGTAGATCCTCATGAGATCGTGGGGGTGAAGGTAAATGGCTGAACGATCTGGCGCCGGCGGCCGACGCTTCGGTAGGAACTTCAACTACCAGGAGTGGGCGGTCGGGGGCTTCCAATTCGCTGAGCCGGATGCCGACCCCGCACAGGACGAGGAAGCCGAGGACGCACCCAACTCGTGGTCGGGTCGCCGGGCGGAGCAGGCGCCGGGATCACGGGTCGAAGGCACAGGGCAGGGGCAAGACGATATGTCTCAGCGTGAGGTTGACGACTCGTCGTACGACTACGACGACGTTCCCAACCGGTTCGACATCGACGGGTACGGCAGCGGCCTGTTCGGAGGTCCGGGCGCCGATCTCTTCGGTGCCCACGGCCTGCCCGACAGCGTGCCGGAACAAGTGCCGTACACGACCGGTCCCCAGCCGGTCGTGCGGCGCGAGGAGAACCCGGCGGCCGAGTCGGGCTCGCTGGTGCGCCCGTACACCCGGACCGGTGGCCGCACCCGGCCCGATTACGACCTCGCGATCGAGGCGCTGGTCTCCACCAGCGAACGCGGTCTCGAACGCGACGCGGCGGTGCTCCCCGAGCACCGGTCTATCTGCGGGTTGTGCACCGACACCAGGTCGGTGGCCGAGGTCGCCGCTCACCTCCGGCTCCCGCTCGGCGTGGTCCGGGTGCTGATCGGCGACATGGCGAGCATGGGTTTGGTTTTGATTCACCAGGGTGGCTTGGTCGTGGGGGACCGGCCGTCCATTGAATTCCTTGAGAGGGTGCTCAGTGGGCTTCGCAGGCTCTAGCCCCAACGCGGCCGAAGGCGCCAAGAAGCCGACGACCTCCGCGAAGATCGTGGTGGCCGGTGGCTTCGGCGTGGGCAAGACTACGTTCGTCGGTTCCGTGTCGGAGATCGTTCCGCTGACCACCGAAGCGGTGATGACCGAGGCCAGCGCCGGGGTCGACGACCTCTCGGCCACGCCGAACAAGGTCACGACCACGGTGGCCATGGACTTCGGCCGGGTGTCACTGGACCAGGACCTGATCCTGTACCTGTTCGGCACACCCGGCCAGCACCGGTTCTGGTTCATGTGGGACGACCTCGTGCGCGGCGCCATCGGCGCGATCGTGCTCGTCGACACCCGCCGCCTGGCCGACGCGTTCGCGTCGATCGACTTCTTCGACGACCGGCAGCTGCCCTACGTCGTCGGCGTCAACTGCTTCGACGGCCTGCTGCACCACCGCATCGAGGACGTCCGCGACGCGCTCACCATCGACCAGTCCGTGCCGATAGTGACGTGCGACGCGCGCAACCGGCAGTCGACCAAGCAGACGTTGATCACGTTGGTCGAGCACGCCATGCGCCAGTGGATGTCGGTGCGCGCGGGCTGATCGCCGCGCCACGTGACCGTGTCAACACCGAAGGGCGGACTCCCGCGGGAGGCCGCCCTTCGACGTGCGCCAGGCCTGGCGGTGCTCACGCCGTGACGGTGGCTGATCAGCCACCCTTGTAGCCGGCCGGCTGTCGCGTAGCTGGTCAACCACGTCGCGGACGGGTCAGTGGACGCCGTGCCGGCTACCCCAGTCACCGTTCCAGTCGTCGTCCCAGTCGTCCCAGTCGTCGTCGCAGTACCAGTCGTCGTTCGTGTCGTCGTCGCAGTCGTCGTCCCACCCGCCCAGCGCCTCCTGCGCGACGGTCGTCTTCGAGCCGTCGAGGGCCGGGGCGGCCAGGGCGGTGCCGGGGCCGAGCACGGCCGCCAGCGCGACCGCGCCGACCACGGCTGCCTTGCGAATGGTCTTCACGAGGGGTTCTCCTTCGTCGTCGTCCTCGGGTGCCGGGACGACACCCTCACGACGACGCTAGGCCGCCCCACCGTCACCAACAGGTGATCAACGCTCACGAACGGTGATCACGCACGGTCGTCTTCGACGAGGGCCGCGGACGTGATGCGGTGCAGCGGGAACCGGCGCACCTCGCCGTAGCTGACGTCGACGCCTTCCAGCACCCCGCCGCCCACGACCTGCGGGGTGATCACGCGCCGGGCCGCCGTGCCGTGGCTGTCCACGAAGTCGACGAGCACGCTCCGCCCCTCCCGCGCCGCCCGTTGCAGCAGCGCCAGGGTGGCCGACGGCCCCGCGCCCAGGTGACCGGGCACGGACACCCGCGCGCCGCCCGTGGTCGTCGCCGCGCGGTCACCCGCCCGCACCAGCCGCACCAGCTCGCCCAGCTGCTCGTCGGACGCCGTGCTCGGCTGCACCGGCTTCCGCCGCCCCTTCCCGGCGATCCGGCGGCCACCGGCCCGCAGGTCCAGCACGTGCCCGTCCGGACCCTCCGCGGCGGGCGCGAACCCGGCCGCGCGCAGCCCGTCCAGCACCTCCGCCAGCGGCAGGGGGCTCACCACCACGGTCGGCGCGATCTTGCGCAGCGCCAGCCGCTCCGCCGCCGGGTGCGACAGCACCTCGGTGATCAGCACCGGGTCGTCGCAGCGCAGGAACGACCCGGCCGCGCCACCGCGCAGCCGCCCGTGCTTGCGGGCCGCGTCGTCGATCAGGTACGTCAACGACTGCGGCACCGGTGTGCGCGACCTCGCCCGGAACAGCTCGTGCAGGTCCGCGGCGCTGCGGCCGGCGTCGAACGCGCGCCGCACCGACCCCTCGCGCACCCGGTAGACGGTGGCGCCGCCCGCCGACTCGACGTCCGCGACCAGCGCGATCTCGTCGGCCAGCTCCGGGTCCAGCCGGCCGGGCGCGACGACCGTCAGGTCGGCCTGCACCAGCACGTGGTCGACCGGGGCGGGCAACGCGTCGGCCAGCCGCTTCGCCGCCGCGCCCGGACCCTCGCTGAGCAGCGTGCGGCCCTGGGCGGTGATCGCGTTGTGCGCGATGACACCCACCTGCGTGCCCTCGTCCACGGTCCAGCGCACCAGCTCGTCGCGCAGCCGGCCGCCACGTCGCGGCGCGCGCCACGCCAGCACGGCCGCCAGCTCGTCCGGGTCGGTCACGGCGGTGCCGGGCTCCAGCGCGGCGAGGGCTTCGAGGATGCGCTTGCGGTCCCGCGGCGCGCCCGGCCGGTTCAGCTCTGGCGCCAGCGGGTTGAGCAGCCGGTCGCGGTCGTCGCGCTGCCCGATCAGGCCCGGCAGCCGGGGCAGGTCCAGCCACGCCTGCGCCAGCGTCGCCCACCGGTGCTCGGGCGCCGCCACCAGCCACGTGTCGGTCTGCGTCGTCGGCACCCACTCGGGCTCGACGCCCTCCGTGTCGGCGACCAGGCCCGCGTTCACGACCAGCTCCACCAGCAGCGCGGCACGCCGCTCGTCCACGTCGAGGTCCTTGGCGAGCTTCCGCAGCTCGCGCACGCCCACGCCACCCGACCGGAGCACCGCGGGCGGCTCCTCCGACCAGCTCTTGAGCAGCGACTCCACGTGCCGGCACAGCTCCAACGCCTCGCCGCCGCCGGTGTGGTCGACGCTCGACTGGTCGCGGCGCGCCGTGGTGAGGGGCGGCTCGGTGGTCTGGATCGCGCCCAGCGGCCGGTCGCCGCGGACCTTCAGGCCGATCTCGCGCGGCAGCTCGACGGTCAGCGCGTCCCGCCGCACGAGCAGGCCGCGGGCCAGCAGCTTCTGGATCGGCGTCCGGGCGTTGGCGAGCGACACGACGTGCGCCGCGTCCTTCGTCTGCCCGACGGGCGGTCCGGCGGCGAGGGTCTGGAGGACCCGGTGCTCGTCCGGGTCCAGCGCGGTCAGGTCGGCGTCGGCGAGCCGCGGCACCGACCGGCCGAGGCCGCACGGGAACGGGTTGACGGCGTCCCTGGTGGCGGGCGGGGTGGACAGCGCGTCGTCGTCGCCCCAGAGCAGGGCGCGGGCGCGCAGCGTGTCGAGGGCGGGTCGGACGTCCGTGCCGCCGAACAGGTCGAGCACCGCGGTCGACGGGACCGGGGCGACGTCGGCGTCCAGCACGAGCAGCGCTTCGAGGACCGTCAACGTGAGCGTGTCGAGGTCTTCGCAGGCCCGCGCCACCGACGCCCGCGACCCGATGCGGGTGGCGAGCACCGTCGTGTCCGCCGGCGGCGGCGTGGCCAGGTCCGGCCGGGCGCGCAGCAGAGCCACGAGCGCGGTGTCGTCCTGCGCCCGCAGCCACTCGGCGAGGGTGGTGGCGGACATCCTCACCACGGTATATGCCGCGCACCCCGCCCGCGCCGCCCAGCCCCCGAAACCCGTCGGCCCCGCGGCGGGCTCACCGGTAGGCGTCGGCCGGGGTGGTGGGGGTGGTCGGCCACGCGTCACGCGCCCGCAGGTGCAGAACCAGGGCGGCGATGTTCCAGGCGTCGTCCTCGCCCCGGTGGTGCCTGCCCTCCAGCGGCAGGCCGGCGATCTTCAACGCCTGCGCCATGCCGGGACGTTTCCGCAGGCCGTGAGCCTGGGAGAAGACCAGCTTCGCGTTCCAGTGCCGTCGCCCGAACGGGTACCGCACGTCCCGGCACTGGCGGGCGAACTGCTTGCGGTCGTAGTCGCCCCAGCTCGCCCACGGCCGCACGCCCGCCTCGTGCTCGACCTCCAGCAGCCGGCACGCCTCGGCGAACGTCACCCCGGTGTCGACCTCGGCCTGCGTCAACCCCGTCAGCTCCGTGCAGAACGGGCTGACGGCCGACCGCTCCGGCCGCACGAGGACGCGGTTCCTGCCGACCCGCTCGCCCGCCGCCAGGTCGACCGTGGTCAACCCGATCTCGATGATCTCGTTCACCTGGCCGGGAGGCGGGTCGCCGTCCCAGCACGTCGCCTCGACGTCGATCACGTTGAGGAGTTCCACCGATGTGCCCACGGCCACCAGGCTAGGGACCGGACGGTGACAGGGCTCTCGATTTTCGCGCCCCGGCACGGTGGACGGCCCGTCGCGCCGGTGAGGCACACTGGTGCGCGAAACCGACCACCGAGGAGGAATCGTGGCCAAGGCCCGCCCCGAGCGCATCGACCCGCACTGGCCGGAGGCGCCGGCCGGCGAAGAGCACCCGGTCACCGAGCTCACCAGCGACGTGCAGGGCGCGCTGTCCCCGTTCGGCACGATCACCTTCCCGCTGCCGGTCGAGGACCTGGGTTACCGCCACCCGGTGACGGAGATCAACCGCTAGCACCCCGTGACGCGCGCGGCCGTCGAGCCGCGCGCGTTCCGTATTCGCGTGCGGACTAGGCTCGTCCCCCTCTTGAGCTGTGCTGTTCTGGGAGGTTCGATGCCGGTCCCCGGCCCTGGGTACTCGATCACCGTCCGGCTGGAGGCCCCGCCGTCGGCGTCGGCCGCCGGCGACCTCACCTCGGCGGTCGGTCGGGCCGGCGGGGTGATCACCGCGTTCGACGTGGTCGAGTCGCACACCGACCGGGTGATCATCGACCTCACGTGCAACGCGCTGTCGGCGAACCACGCCAAGGACATCACCGACACCCTGGAGCTGCTGCCGGGGATCGTGGTCCGCAAGGTGTCCGACCGGACGTTCCTGGTCCACCTCGGCGGCAAGATCGAGATCGCGTCGAAGGTGCCGCTGCGCAACCGCGACGACCTCTCCCGCGCCTACACGCCCGGCGTCGCCCGCGTCTGCATGGCCATCGCGGAGAACCCGGACGACGCCCGTCGCCTCACCATCAAGCGCAACACGGTGGCCGTGGTCACCGACGGCTCCGCCGTGCTCGGCCTGGGCAACATCGGGCCCGCCGCCGCGCTGCCCGTGATGGAGGGCAAGGCCGCGCTGTTCAAGAAGTTCGCCGGCGTCGACGCCTGGCCGGTGTGCCTGGACACCCAGGACACCGAGGAGATCATCCGCGCGGTCGAGCTGATCGCCCCCGTCTACGGCGGCATCAACCTCGAGGACATCGCCGCGCCCCGCTGCTTCGAGATCGAGGCCCGGCTGCGCGAGAAGCTCGACATCCCCGTCTTCCACGACGACCAGCACGGCACGGCGATCGTCGTCGTCGGCGCGCTGCGCAACGCCCTGCGCGTCGTCGGCAAGAAGATCTCCGACTGCAAGGTCGTGGTGTGCGGGGTCGGCGCGGCGGGCTCGGCGATCATCCGGCTGCTGCTCAAGCAGGAGCCCGGCGACGTGGTCGCCGTCGACGTCGACGGCATCGTCCACCGCGACCGGCCCGGCCTGGACGACAACCTGAAGTCCATCGCGGCCACCACCAACAAGGACAACGTCAGCGGCCGCCTGCACGACGCGCTCGTCGGGGCGGACGTCTTCATCGGCGTGTCCGCGCCGAACCTGTTCGGCGCCGAGCAGGTCGCCACGATGAACTCCGACGCGATCGTGTTCGCGCTGGCCAACCCGGACCCGGAGATCGACCCGATGGAGGCGCAGAAGCACGCCGCCGTCGTCGCCACCGGGCGCAGCGACTTCCCGAACCAGATCAACAACGTGCTGGCGTTCCCCGGCGTGTTCCGGGGCCTGCTCGACGCGCACGCCCGGACCATCACCGACGCGATGCTCATCGCCGCCGCGAACGCGATCGCGGACGTCGTGGACGGCGAGCGGCTCAACGCCTCGTTCATCGTGCCGAGCGTGTTCGACTCGTCGGTGGCCCCGGCGGTGGCGGAAGCGGTCCGCAAGGCCGCGACCGAATCGGCCTAGCATTCTGCTATGAGCAACCAGTTCACCCACCTGGACTCCAGCGGGGCCGCCCGCATGGTGGACGTCTCCGAGAAGGAGCCGACCACCCGCACCGCGGTCGCCTCCGGAGTGCTGCGCACGACGTCCGAGGTGGTGGCGTTGCTCGGCAGCGACGGCCTGCCGAAGGGCGACGCGCTGGCCACGGCCCGGATCGCCGGGATCATGGCGGCCAAGCGGACGTGGGAGCTCGTCCCGCTCTGCCACCCGATCGCGCTGTCCGGGATCAAGGTCGACCTGGTCCCCGGTGACGCCGAGGTCCGCATCACGGCGACCGTCCGCACCACCGACCGCACCGGGGTCGAGATGGAGGCGTTGACGGCCGTGGCCGTGGCCGGGCTGACGCTGCACGACATGGTGAAGGCGGTCGACCCGGCGGCGTCGCTGGACGAGGTGCGGGTCGAGCGCAAGGAGGGCGGCAAGACCGGCCTCTGGGAGCGACCGTGACGCCTCCCGCCGCGGCGGCGGCGCCCCGGACGGCTCGCGTGGTCACCGCGTCGAACCGGGCCTCGGCGGGCGTCTACGCCGACCGCGGCGGGCCGATCATCGTCGACTGGCTGCGGGAACGCGGCTACGACGTGCCCGACCCGGTGGTCGTGCCGGACGGCGAGCCGGTGGCCGAGGCGCTGCGCGCGGCCGTCGCGGACGGGGTGGCGGTGGTCGTCACGACCGGCGGCACGGGCATCAGCCCCACCGACCGGACCCCGGAGGCGACCCGGTCGGTGCTGGACTTCGAGGTGCCGGGCGTGGCGGACGCCATCCGGAACTCGGGCTGGCCGCGCGTGCCGACCGCCGTGCTGTCGCGCGGGGTGGCCGGTGTCGCGGGCCGCACGTTCGTGGTGAACCTGCCCGGCTCGACCGGCGGGGTGCGTGACGGGCTGGACGTGCTCGCGACCGTGCTGGAGCACGCCGTCGACCAGGTGTCCGGAGGTGACCACGCATGACCGAGGTCCTGCGCGCGACCGTCAGCGACGAGCCGCTGTCGGTGGACGAGCACGCGAAGCTGGTGGAGCACGCGGCGGCGGGCGCGGTGGTGACGTTCGCCGGGGTGGTCCGCGACCACGACCACGGGCGTTCCGTGCGCGAGCTGGAGTACGTGGGCCACCCGACGGCGGGCGCCGTGGTGGCCGAGGTGGTGGCGGACGTGGTGGGCCGGTTCGACGGCGTGCGCGCCGTCGCCGTGTCGCACCGGGTCGGTCAGCTGGCGATCGGGGACGTGGCGCTGGCGTGCGCCGTGTCCGCCGAGCACCGGGGTGAGGCGTTCGCGGTGTGCTCGGAGCTCGTCGACGAGGTGAAGCGGCGGCTGCCCGTGTGGAAGCGGCAGGTGTTCGCCGACGGCACCGACGAGTGGGTCAACATGCCCTGACCGGGCGGCACGGCTACGCGCGCCGCGGCGGACCCCCTGCAACGGGTTCGGGACCCCGGGCGCCGAGGGGGGCGTCCGGGGTCCCGGTTCCGTCTTGCGCCGGCTCGCGCCGACCGGAGATCACTTGGTGGCGATCTTGTGCCCCGGCAGGATCAGGTCGGGGTTCGGGATGAACTGCTTGTTGAGCTCGTGCAGCTTGGCCCAGCCGCCCTCGACCTTCAGCTCCTCCGCGATCTTCGACAGGCTGTCGCCCGACTTGATCTCGTAGTCGCCGTTGGGGTTGGTCGACGGCAGCGCCACGGTCACCGGAGCAGGGGCGGCCTGCTTCGGGGCGGGCGCGGCCTGCTTCGGGGCCGGGGCCTGCTGCTGCTGCTTCGGCGCGGCCTGCTGGACGGGAGCCGGCTTGGCCTTCGCCGGAGCCGGCGCGCCGCCGAGGCCCTTGGGGCCGCAGACGGGCCAGGCGCCGATGCCCTGGGTCTTCATGACGTTCTCGGCCACACGGATCTGCTCCTCGCGGGAAGCCTGGTGGGGCATTCCGGAACCGCCGTGCGAGGTCCACGTGGACGGCAGGAACTGCAGGCCGCCGTAGTAGCCGTTGCCGGTGTTGATGCTCCAGTTGCCGCCACTCTCACACGCGGCGACCGTGTCCCAGTTGACGCCGGAGCCCTGCGCGCTCGCGGTGCCCGCGGCCATCGCCAGCGGGGCGCCCACGATGACGCCGGCGACGGCGACCTTCGCGATGCTCCGGGCGGAGGAACTGGTGGTCGGGCGGTGCTTGCCTCGGTAAGAAGCCATTTCCCTCTCTGCCACCCGCACCTGCACGGCCGACTCGGGTTCGGGCCCGGTATGTCGTCCAGCTTCCCTGTCCGGCGGTTGTCTTTCGCTCGGGGTGTGTTCACGGGGCGCCGGTGGACAGGTTCGGTGCGAGGCGTCCCGGTGGTGCTCACGGTCGGTCGGGGCCAACCGAAGAGCGACGGTACGTAACCGCGAGCCTCATGCCAAACGTTCGTCCACGTGACGCACATCACAGTAACGCTGCCGGGTGACGCTTCGACTGCGGCGTTTATCCAGCTCAGGGCACCGTTATCGGTCTGTTTCCGTTCCGAGATCCGCCGAGATAGATCACGTTAAGTGAGGTACAGCTCACGCCTTAACCCGGACGTGTGGCGGAGTCTCAGCCACCGGCGAACGGCGGCAACACGTCCAGTTGCGCGCCCGCTGACACGGGCGTGTCGTGATTCCTGACCGCCACGCCGTCCAGGAGGAAGCTGCACGCCGGCAGCACGCGGGCCACCCGGTCGCCGTGCCGGCGCCGCACCGCCTCGATCGCGGACGCCACCGTGGCCCCGTCGCCGGTCAGCTCGATGCTCTCGTCGGGCACCCCCACCGCCGCCCGCGCGCCGGCGAAGTACCGGACCGTCAACCGCACCGACACGGTCACCCCCCGATCGCGCTCATGGGACGGTCCGGCTGGCTGAACCCGGCCGAGTTGATGCCGTGCCCGGCCGCCTTCACCCACGCGTTGCCCCGCCACCGGTCGGCGATCTCCTCGTCCGACGCGCCACCGCGCAGCAACGCCCTCAGGTCCGTCTCCGACTGGCTGAACAGGCAGTTCCGCACCTGGCCGTCCGCGGTGAGCCGGGTCCGGTCGCACGCCGCGCAGAACGGCCGCGTCACCGACGCGATCACGCCCACCACCGCCGGACCGCCGTCCACCAGCCACCGCTCGGCGGGCGCCCCACCCCGGTCGCCCGGCTCCGGCGTGAGCGAGAACTCGGCGCGCAGCGCGGCCAGGATCTCCTCCGCCGTCACCATGTCGGCCCGGTCCCACCCGTGCTGCGGGTCCAGCGGCATCTGCTCGATGAACCGCAGCTGGTAGCCGTGCTCCAGGCAGTGGCGCAGCAGCGGGACGGCCTCGTCCTCGTTCACGCCCCGCATCAGCACCGTGTTCACCTTGACCGGCGACAACCCGGCCTCCCGCGCCGCCTCCAGGCCCGCGAACACGTCCGCCAGCCGGTCCCGCCGGGTCAGCCGCAGGAACCGCTTCGGGTCCAGCGTGTCCAGCGAGACGTTCACCCGGTCGAGCCCCGCGGCCACCAACCCGGCCGCCCGCTTCGCCAAGGTCAACCCGTTCGTGGTCATCGAGACGCGCGGCCGGGGCGTCAGCGCCGCCGTCGCCGCGATCACGTCGTCCAGCCCGGGGCGCAGCAGCGGCTCGCCGCCGGTGAACCGGACGTCCGTCACGCCGAGGCGGGTCACCGCGATGCGGATCAGCCGCCCCAGCTCCGCGTCGTCGAGCAGGTCCGGCTTCGGCAGCCAGTCGAGGCCCTCCGCTGGCATGCAGTAGGTGCAGCGCAGGTTGCAGCGGTCGGTCAACGACACGCGCAGGTCGGTGGCGGTCCGACCGAACCGGTCCACCAGGAGCGGGGAGTCCGGCCGCTCGGTGGTGTCCGGGTTGCCGCGCACAACGGGTAGCCCCAACTCGACAGCTGTCACCCCTACCAGGGTAATCGGCTGACACTTGTGGGTGCTGGTGGAAATGGGGGACGGCGGCGCGTGGCGAGGGGGACGAAGATGCCGGCGCCGGGCCGGCAGCCGCTAAATTGCCTGACATGACGAGTGAGCACGAGGTGCCCGCCGACGTGCTGGAGCGGTTCAGCGGCTACGCGCGGGAGACCAGCGCGCTCACCATCCTGTTCCACAGCCGGGTGGCGGAGCAGATGGGCCTGTCGCCGACCGACGAGAAGTGCCTCGACCTCGCCCTGCGCGCCGACGGCCCCATCACCGCGGGCCGGATCGCCGAGCTGTCCGGGCTGTCCACCGGCGCCGTGACCGGCGTGATCGACCGGCTGGAGCGGGCCGGGTACGTGCGGCGGGTGCGCGACCCGCACGACCGGCGGAAGGTGCTGGTCGAGGTCACCGTCGAGGACGAGGGCAAGTTCAGCCACCTGTTCGCGGGGGCCCAGGAGACGCTGCGCGAGGTGCTGACGCGGTTCACCCCGGAGGAGTGGGACGTCCTGGAGCGCTACAACCAGAGCATCATCGAGACGTTCCGGCGGCGCGTGATCGACGCCTGACCGCCGTCGCGCCCCGGTCCGGTGGCCGCCCGAACGCGGCCGGAACTGGCAGCATTGGCGGCATGGCCGCTCAGTGGAACTACCTGATGGACATGGACGGCGTGCTCGTGCACGAGGAGCACCCGATCCCCGGCTCCGGCGAGTTCGTCGCCGAGTTGACCGCGAACGCCATCCCGTTCATGGTGCTCACGAACAACTCCATCTACACCCCGCGCGACCTGCGCGCCCGGCTCGTCCGCACGGGCCTGGACGTGCCGGAGACCGCGATCTGGACGTCCGCCCTGGCCACCGCGAGGTTCCTCGACTCGCAGCGCCCCGGCGGCTCGGCGTACGTGATCGGCGAGGCCGGCCTGACGACGGCGCTGCACGAGATCGGGTACGTGCTGACCGACCGCGACCCGGACTACGTGGTGCTGGGCGAGACGCGCACCTACAGCTTCACCGCGATCACCCGCGCCATCCGGCTCGTGGAGGAGGGCGCGAAGTTCATCGCGACCAACCCGGACGCCACCGGCCCGTCCCGCGAGGGCTCGCTGCCCGCCACCGGCTCCATCGCCGCCCTGATCGAACGCGCCACCGGCCGCGCGCCGTACTACGTGGGCAAGCCCAACCCGTTGATGATGAGGTCGGCGCTGCGCGCGCTGGGCGCCCACTCCGCGAACACGCTGATGATCGGCGACCGGATGGACACCGACGTGCGGTCCGGGCTGGAAGCCGGGTTGCGCACGATCCTCGTGCTGACCGGCATCTCCGCGGAGTCGACCGCCGAGCTGTACCCGTACCGGCCGACGCGGGTCGTCAAGTCGATCGCGGACCTCGTCGGCAACTCGACCAACCCGTTCCCGGACGAGTCCTGACCCTCCTGACCTGCGACGACACCGGAATTGTCGGACCCCTCCGCTAACGTCCGGCGGCATGGGGATCGATCACACCGGGGTCGTCGAGGAGTACAGCCGGTCGTTCACCGAGGCGGTGGAGGGCAACCTGGGCGCGCCCGTGCCCACGTGCCCCGGGTGGACGGTGGCCGACCTCGTGGCGCACCTCGCCGAGGTCCAGTCGTGGTGGACGCTGGTCGTGCTGGCGAAGGGCGCGCTGCCGGACGACGAGGCGGCGCGGCGTGCCGCGGACACCGGGCCGGACCTCGTCGAGGGGTGGCGGGAGATCAGCGCGCGGTACGTCGCCGTGCAGCGGGAGTACCCGTCGGACGGGCCGGCGTGGGCGTGGTGGAACGACGCCTCGCGCGACACCGCGGCGGGCGTGGCGTGGCGGCAGGCGCACGAGGCGGTCGTCCACTGCTGGGACGCCTGGCGGGCCGCCGGCGCCGTCCGCGCGATCCCGGCGGACCTGGCGGCGGACGGCGTGGACGAGTTCCTGACCCGCTTCCTGCACGGCGAGGAGTGGGCGGGCGGACGCGCGACCGTGGACCTGACCGCGACCGACACCGGGGCGACGTGGCGCGTCGGCGCCGGGGGTGCGGCGAAGCCGGCGCGGCTGGCGGTGTCGGACGTCCCGGCGGACGGTGTCGTCACGGGGACGGCCGAGCAGCTCTACCTGCTGCTGTGGCGGCGGATCGGGGTGGAGGAGGTGGTGGTGACGGGGGACGCGACCAAGGTCGACGCCGTGCTCCAGTGGCCGAACCTCACCTGACCCCGCCCTGACCTTCCGGACCCACCGCGCCCCGAACCGCCACCCGCCCGCTCACAGGCACGGGTGACCGGCGGACAGCGCATCCGGCCGCCCACGGGGGTGTCGCGGCTGGGTGGGTGCGGGCTGTGGGCTCGGTTGCGGCGCGGGGGTGCTGCGGCCGGGACGGGGGTTGCCCGGCGTCGGTAGGGCGAGCCGTGGCCCGGGACGGGGCTGCCCGGTGTAGGTAGGGCGTGCCGGTGGGTGTTGGGCCGGTCGGTGGGGCACTCGGTTGCGGCGCGGGGGTGCCGTGGCGGTGGTGGGTGTTCGGCCGTGGTGCGGGGGTGCTGCGGCCGGGACCGGTTGCCGAATTCAGCCCGGCGTGCCGACGGGTGTTGGGCCGGTGTCAGGGGTGTGGGGGAGCCATCGCCGGTGGGGGAGCCGGGGGTCAGGGGGTTGTGGGGTTCGGTGTGGGGGTGGGGGGCCGGCGGGGGTCGGGGGTTGGTACTGGGCGCAGGGTGCGTTGTGGGGCGCCGGCTCGGGACAGGTAGCGGCTGAGGTCGGGCGGTGGGGGTGGGTGGTCGGCGGCGCTGGGCACGCCGTTGAGGTGGTCGGCCATGCGTTCCGCCCGGTCGCGGAGGAGTTCCGCGCGGCCTGAGACGGGGCCCGCGCCGCCGCACGCGGCGCCGAGGCGGTCCAGCAGGTCCGCCTGCACGCGCAGCCAGTCGACGTGCTGCCACGGTTGCCAGGTCATGGCGTTGCGGGCGGCGATGGTGAGCATCACCTCGTCGACCTCGTCCGCGACCTGTTCCCAGTGCTCTCTCATGGCCGGTGAGAGGCGCGGACCCGCCGGGGCGTGACGGGCTGCCGGCCCGAACTCACCCCTGCGGGGGAGGCCCGGCCGAAGGGACCTCCGGAAGCACTGATCGACTTTTGGGCAGCACAGCCCCGCGTCGCTTATCGTCGCGCATGTGGAACGACCGCTCTTCGTGGTTGGCGACGTGCACGGGCACCTCGCCGAGCTGACCCGCGCCCTGCACGCCTCGGGCCTGGTCGACGCCGAGGGTGACTGGTGCGGCGGCGACGCGGAGCTGTGGTTCCTCGGCGACTTCGTCGACCGCGGCCCCGACGGCATCGGCGTCATCGAGTTCGTCATGCGCCTCGCCGAGCAGAGCGACGGCCAAGTCGACGCCCTCATCGGCAACCACGAGGTGCTGCTCCTCGGCATGCACCGGTTCGGCGATCGGAACGTCCCGGGCGCGCCGACCCCGCGCAGCTTCGCCCGCAGCTGGCTCCTCAACGGCGGCCTGCGCAGCGACCAGGACCGCCTCACCGACGCCCACATCGAGTGGCTCACCACCCGCCGCGTCCTCACCGAGGTCGACGGCCACCTGCTCATGCACTCCGACACCCTGGCCTACCTGGAGTGGGGCGCCACGATCGACGAGGTCAACGACGCCGTCCGGGACGTCCTCGCGAGCGACGACCTGGAGCACTGGTGGGAGTGCTGGCGCAAGATGACCACCCGCTACGCGTTCCGCGGCCCGGACGGCGCGGCGGTCGCGGACGAGCTGCTGGACGTGCTCGGCGGCTGGGAGGTGGTGCACGGCCACAGCGTCATCGCCGACCAGCTGGGCGTGCCGCCGGAGCAGATCGACGGCCCCCTGCGCTACGCCGACGGCAAGGTGCTGGCGGTCGACGCGGGCCTCTACAGCGGCGGCCCGTGCCTGGTCGTCCGACTGGCGGACCGCCCCGAGTAGGCGCAGCATGGCCCCACCCGCAAGGAGGCGCCATGCTCACCGCGACCAGGACGACGACGATCCTGCCCGTGTCCGACCCCGACCGGGCCGCGCGCTTCTACGGCGACCAGCTCGGCCTGAGGCCGCTCGGCCGCAGCGACGACGGCACCCGCCTGTTCGAGCTGGGCAGGGGCGACGCGCTCGGCCTCATGCCCGCCGAGCCGGGCGCGCAGACCGGCCACACCGTCCTCAGCTTCGAGGTGGACGACCTGACGGCCGAGATCGACGAGCTGCGCCGGCGGGGCGTCCGGTTCGAGGACTACGACCTGCCCGACCTGAAGACGGTCAACCACATCGCCGTGTTCGGCTCGGCGAAGGCCGCCTGGTTCAAGGACAGCGAGGGCAACGTCCTCTGCCTGCACGAAGTCGCCGCCTGAGCCCGCCGGCCAGCCCGCCCCGTCCAGCCCGTCCACCCGGCGAACCGGCAGCGAACCGACCGCGAGAACGGCCGGAACCGGCCGGGAACCGGGCGACGACCGCTCACGGGGCGGCGACGATCTCCTTGCCCAGCGGCATCAGGGACACCGGCACCATCTTGAAGTTCGCCACGCCCAGCGGGATGCCGATGATCGTCACGCACAGCAGCACGCCGGTGACGACGTGGCCGATGGCGAGCCAGATGCCCGCGACGACGATCCACACCACGTTGCCGATCAGCGACGCCGCGCCCGCCGTCGGCCGGTCCACGACGGTCCGCCCGAACGGCCACAGCGCGTAGTTCGCGATCCGGAACGACGCCAGCCCCCACGGGATGGTGACGATCAGCACGCAGCACACCACGCCGGCGACCACGTACCCGACGGCCAGCCAGAAGCCGCTCAAGACCAGCCAGATCAGGTTCAAGATGATCCTCACCTGCTCATCTTGCCCGATTAAGCTGCCCCCGTGTCCAACAAACTCCGCTGGGGCGTCGTCGCGACGGGCGGCATCGCCGACACCGTCACGGGCGACCTCCGACTCCTGCCCGACGTCGAGGTTCTCGCGGTGTCGTCCCGCGCCCTGCCGAAGGCGGAGGCGTTCGCGGCCAAGCACGAGATCCCGCGCGCCTACGGCGACTACACCGAGCTGCTGGCGGACCCCGACGTGGACGTCGTCTACGTCGCGACGCCGCACGTCCAGCACCACGCGGTGGCGCGGGCGGCGTTGGCGGCGGGCAAGCACGTGCTGTGCGAGAAGCCCGCGACGCTCACCGTCCCCGACCTCCAGGACCTGGTGGACCTGTCCCGCGAGCGCGGCCTGTTCTTCATGGAGGCCATCTGGACCCGGTTCAACCCGCTGGTCGCACGGCTGCGCGAGGTGATCGCGGCCGGTGACATCGGCGAGGTCCGGTCGCTTCGGGCGGACTTCGGGTTCACCCTCGACCACGACCCCGAGCACCGGCTGTGGAACAAGGCCCTCGGCGGCGGTTCCCTGTTCGACCTGGGCATCTACCCGGTGTCGTACGCGCACCTGCTGTTCGGCGAGCCGGAGACGGTCACCGCGCACGGCTCGCTGGTCGGCGGCGTGGACGCCGAGGTGGGCCTGCTGCTCGGCTACCCCGGCGGCGTGCACGCGCTGCTCGGGTCGTCGCTGGTCAGCCCGCTGAAGTCGGGGGTGGTCGTGTACGGCTCGCGTGGCCTGGTCGAGGTGCCGGACGGGCTGTACAACCCGACGCGGATGATCGTGAACGGCGTGGGGCACACGTACGAGCCGGAGGGCGTCGGGTACGTGCCGCAGCTGCGCGAGGTGGTGGACCGGGTGCGGGCGGGCGACGTGGAGAGCCCGTTGATGTCGCACGCCGAGTCGCTGGCGATCCTGCGCACGCTGACGAAGGCCGCCGGGCAGGTGGGCCTGACCTACGACGACGTGACGGTCGGCTGACCGGGCCGGCGACCGGCCCCGCGGCGGGTCACTCGGCGTGGCGCGGGGGTAAGAGGGCTTCGGTCACGTGGACAACGGCGTCCACGCGGCGCGTCCCCGGCGTCAGCAGGTGGCTCAGCGCGACCCGCACGATCGTGTCCGCGACCAGCCGCACGTGCGGCTCCGGCACGTCGGGCCAGTGCCGGTGGATGTGCTCGGCGAACACCGAGTTGGCGAGCGTGAGCACCGGCCGGCCCCTGGTGGTGAGGAACGGGAGCATGTCCTCGGCGTTCGTCCCGTTCAGCACGGACCTCGCCAGCGCGTCCCGCTCGGCGAGGTCGAACGCGAACAGGATGCCCCGGCGCAGCCCGTCCACCGGGTCGGGGCTGCCGGCGAGCCGTTCCCGCACGCCGTCGAGGAACTCGACGGTCTTGTGCAGCGCGACGGCCTGCAGGAGCCGTTCCTTGTTGCCGAACTCGTTGTAGACGCTCTGCCTGCTGACGCCCGCCTTGGCGGCGACCTCCGCCATGCGCAGGCCCCGGGAACCGTGTGCCGCCAGCAACTCCGCGGCCGCGTCGAGCAGAGCACGGGTGAGTTCCGTCACGGCGCAAAGCTTGGCACAGAGCCTAGAGTCCGACGCGTGCCGCTGACCGTGGGATTCGACCTCGACATGACCCTCATCGACCCGCGGCCGGGCATGGCGGCCGTGATGGACGCGGTGGCGGCGGAGTGCGGCCACCCGCTGGACGGCGCCCACTTCGCGGCGAACCTCGGCCCGCCGCTGGACATGGTCTACCGGGACTTCGGGGTGCCCGAGGAGGAGATCCCGGACCTGGTCGCGCGGTTCCGGGCGCTGTACCCGGAGGTCGTCATCCCGGCCACGGTCGCCCTGCCGGGCGCGGCGCAAGCGCTTGCCGCGGTGCGTGAGCTGGGCGGGACGACGATCGTGGTGACGGGCAAGTACCGGGCCAACGCGGCGCTGCACCTGGCCGCGCTGGGCTGGGAGGTCGACCACCTGTTCGGCGAGCTGTGGTCGACGGGCAAGGCGGAGGCGTTGAAGGCGCACGCCGCGGCCGTCTACGTGGGCGACCACGTCGGCGACGTGCGGGGCGCGAAGGCCGCCGGGGCGGTGTCCGTCGGCGTGACCAGCGGGCCGTGCGACGCGGCGGAGCTGACCGCGGAGGGCGCGGACGTCGTGCTGCCGGACCTGACCGCGTTCCCGGCCTGGCTGCGGGCGAACGCGGAGCGGCTCAGCGCCGGGGTCGGGAGCTCCTCACCGCGCTGAGCACGCCCAGCGCGAGGCCGGCGGGCGCGAGCAGCCAGCCCGCGGCGAACACCCAGGCGGGCAGGCCGGGTTCGCCCGCGACGAACAGCGCGACGATGGCCGCCACGCCGAGCGCGAACAACGCCACTGCCAGCGGCATCAGCTTCGGGGTCGACATGCGCTGGATGGTAGTCGCGCGATCGGAGGTGCCCCGGCGGTGGTGTTCTGGATAGTCTGGTGGGACGCGCCCTGGGCACGCCCTGGGGCGCGTTCGTCGTGTGATCGCAGAGGATTGGTGGGAACGGTGCCGACCGGCAAGGTCAAGTGGTACGACTCGGAGAAGGGCTTCGGCTTCGTCACACAGGACGGCGGCGAAGACGTCTACGTGCGGAAGTCCGCGCTGCCTCCGGGTGTCGAGGGCTTGAAAGCCGGTCAGCGGATCGAGTTCGGCATGGCCGAGGGCCGTCGCGGCCCGCAGGCGCTCTCGGTGCGGCTGATCGACCCGGCGCCGTCCGTCGCGGAGGCCCGCCGCCGGCCCGCCGAGGAGCTGCACGGCCTGATCGAGGACATGATCAAGCTGCTGGAGGTCAAGGTGCAGCCCGAGCTGCGCCGCGGCCGCTACCCCGAGCGCAAGAACACGAAGCTGATCGCCGACGTGGTCCGCGCCGTAGCCCGGGAGCTAGACCCGTAAACCCACGCCGCCACCGTCCGCACCCCCAGCCACGCGAGATCCCGTAGCCCTTCCCCCCGGCCGCGCGACGTCGAGTCGCCCTTCCCCCGGCCACGCGAGGTCGCGTCCCCCTTCCCCCTGGATGTCGCGAGGTCGCGTCGACCGTTCCCACCCGATTTCCGGCGATCACGCTTTTCCGATCGCCGGAAATCGGGTGGGAACGGTCGACTTCATGGCGACCGAGCCGCCGCCTGCGAAGCAGCGGCAATCAAACACGGTCGTCCACCGACAGGACCCACGTGCCGCGGGCGACGAAGTCGAACGCGCCCGTGGTGCTGGTCTCGATGCGCGCGCCGTACTGCTGGACCTCGACGCTCTCCAACTGGTCGTCGGGGTTCGGCAGCACGAGCGTGTACGCGTACCGGGGGTCGCGTTCGGTGAACAGCTTGCTGCGCAACGGCTCCTGCGGCTGGCCGCGCCCGTCGCGGTAGGTGAACTTCACCGACCACGCCGAGTCGGCCAGCTCTCCGGGCACGGAGATCTGCACCGGCTTGCCCGGCCGCACCCGCAGCACGCCCACCGCCGCCGGGTCGACGTCGCAGTTCTCGGACTGCACGTCGCAGTACTGGGTCGGCTTGACGTTGACCACGCGGCCGTCGGCGTAGAACGTCACCTCGGGCTCGGTGGCGGGGGCCGCGCAACCGGCCAGGACCAGCAGCGACAGGGGGAGCAGGACTCGGCGCACGGCAGCCGAGCCTACGTGCCCGCCCCCGGCACGACGGGCGCGGGGCGCAACGGGCGGTCGCCGCCGAGGCCGGGGATCAGCGTCGCGCCGCGCCGGGTCTGGATCGTCTGCGCCAGACCCACCGCGAGCAGCACCGACAGCACCGTGAACCCGATCCAGTACTCGGTGGGCAGCAGCACGCCGAGCGCGCCGCCGAACACCCAGCCGAGCTGGAGGATCGTCTCGGACCGGCCGAACGCGGACGCCCGGGACTCGTCGGGCACGTCGTCCTGGATCACCGCGTCCAGCGACACCTTGGCCAGCGAGCTCGCGGTCGCGCCGATCAGCCCGACCGCCGCCGCCGTCGCCAGGCCGGGCAGCAGCGCCGCGACGATCACCGACACGAGCGCGCCGACCAGGCACCCGATCACCACCTGGTCGGGCGCGCCGAAGTGCATCCGCGCGCCCACCGCGTTGCCGAGGAAGCTGCCGACACCGGCCGCCGCCGCGATCACGCCCAGCAGCAGGACCTGCATGAACGCGTCGCCCTCGGTCTGGGCGCGGACCACGAACGCGGCGAACAGCATCAGGAAACCGGTGAGCATCCGGATGGCGCCGTTGCCCCACAGCGCGACCACGACCGCGCGGCCGAGCGGCTGCCGCTTCGCCTTCTGCGGCTGCGCCCGCAGCGACGTGGGCACCTCGCCCTCGGTGACCTCCACCCACGACGGGATGCGCAGGCAGTAGTACGCGTTCGCCAGGCACAGCGCGGCGGTGAACCACAGCGCGCCCGGCGAGCCGAACAGGTTCGCGAACCCGGCCGCCACCGCGCCGAACACCCCGCCCGCGGCCAGGCCGAACACCGTCATCCGGGCGTTCGTCTTGGACAGCGTGATGTCGCGGGGCACCACGCGCGGCGTGATCGCGGCCTTCAGCACGGTGAACGACTTGGACAGCACCATGCTGCCCAGCGCCGCCGGGTACAGGCCCCAGTTGTCGAAGTTCAGCGCCATCGCGATCGCGAGGAACACGCGCAGCAGGCACGACACCGCCAACGCGACCCGCCTGCCGTGCTGGATGCGGTCGAGCGCCGGGCCGATCACCGGGGCGACCAGCGCGAACGGGGCCACGGTGATCAGCAGGTAGAGGGCGACCTTGCCGCGGCTCTCGCCCGTGGCGGCGGAGAAGAACAGGGTGTTGGCGAGCGCGACGGCCATCGCCGCGTCGGCCGCGTAGTTCAACATCACCGCGTAGGTGAGCGACGACAGGCCGGACTGCTTGGCGCCGTCGGCGTGCGCGGCCTTGCGGAACGCGGCCAGCGCCTGGCTGCTGAGCTGCCTCGTGCGGAACCAGGCGACGCGCGTGACGGTGAGCTTCTTCGGCAGCGTCGGCACGGTCGGCTTGTCGTCGTCCGGCGGCGGGGCGAAGCGGGCGGACTCGCGGTCGTCAGGCGCCCGGTCCGGCCTCGGCGCGCGTGGAGGAGGCGGTGGTGGTGGTTGGTGACCGCGCGGCGGCGGCTGCTGACCTCGCGGCGGCTGCGGACCACGCGGCGGCGGCTGGTGACCGGGAGGCGGTGGTGGCTGGTGGCCGGGCGGCGGCGGGGGCCCCGGGGTCGGGTACGGCCGAGTGCGCGGCTTGTACTCGTCGTCCTCCCACGGGTACCGCCGCGACGAATCTTCCGGCCGAGGGGGTGTCACACCCCAATCCTGCCTCACCGGGTGCGGGCTGTCCCACGGATTGCCGCCGGTGGACGCGTGGCGCCCGGCTCAGACGCCGAACCTCACCCGGAAGATCGTGGGCCAGTTCTTGCCCGTGACGAGGAACTCGTCGGTGCCCGGCACGGCGGCGATCCCGTTCAGCACGTCGCTGCGCGGCACGTCGGCCGGCCGCAGGACGCTCAGGTCGACGGCGGCCGTGACCCGGCCGTCGGACGGGTCGATGCGCACCACTTCGTCGGTCTGCCACACGTTCGCCCACACCTGGCCGCCGACGCACTCCAACTCGTTCAGGTGCTCCACGGGCCGCCCGTCCCGGCGGACCGCCACCGCGCCGGTCTCGGCGAACGTCCGCGGGTCGCGGAACACGAGCTCGTCGCTGCCGTCGCTCATCACGAGCCGGTCGCCGTCACGGCACAGACCCCAACCTTCACCCTCATAGGTGACGCGACGCACTTCCTCCAACGTGTCCCGGTCCCGCTCTATGGCCACGCCGTCCCGCCAGGTGAGCTGCCAGATGCGGTCGTCGACGACCGTGATGCCCTCGCCGAACAGCGGTTCCGGCAGGTCGACGCGCCGCTCCACCTCGCCCGTCTCGGGGTCCACGCGGCGCAGCGACGACTGTCCCTCCAGGCCGGTGCCCTCGTAGAGCACCCCGTCCACCAGCTCCAACCCCTGGGTGAAGGCGCCCCGGTCGTGCGGGACGGTGCCGAGCACCTCCACCCCGCCCGGACCGCCCGGCGGCGTCGAACACGCCGTCGACCAGACGAAGAGCACCGCCATCACGAGCCACCGCACGTCCGAAAGGGTGGCACGTGTGCACGGGACCGCGAAGACGTGCGGCACAATTCACCTGTGACCGCCACGCCGACCCAGCAGCCCAACCCAGCGCTCGCCGACCCCGAGGCAGTCCGGCTCGCCCGGGCCGCCGCACAAGAGGAGGCGGGCGAGGACCGCGTCGGCGACCACGTGGGAACGGTCGCCGAGGACGAGGTCTCGGTCACCCACCTGTTCGAGGCCGACCACGCCGGCTACCGCGGCTGGAACTGGGCCGTCACCGTCGCCTTCGCGGGCCCCGGCACGCCGCTGTCCGTCAGCGAGGTCGTGCTCCTGCCCGGCGACCACGCCCTGGTCGCGCCCGAGTGGGTGCCGTGGCACGAGCGCGTCCGCGCCGGCGACCTCGGCGTCGGCGACCTGCTGCCCACCCCGGAGGACGACCCGCGCCTCGCGCCCGGGTACGTCGGCTCGGACGACCCGGCGGTCGAGGAGGTCGCCCTGGAGGTGGGCCTCGGCCGCGTGCGGGTGCTGTCCCGCGAGGGCGTCCTCGACGCCGCCCAGCGCTGGCACTCCGGCGACTTCGGCCCGCGCAGCGAGATGGCCCGCAGCGCGCCCGCCACCTGCGGCACGTGCGGCTTCTACACCCGCGTCGCCGGATCGCTCGGCGCCGCCTTCGGGGTGTGCGCGAACGAGCTCACGCCCGCGGACGGCCACGTCGTGCACGTCGAGTACGGGTGCGGCGCGCACTCCGAGGTCGAGGTCGAGGGCGGGCCGCTGGTGCCGGTCGCCGAGGTCGTCTACGACGACGCGGTGCTGGACGTGGAGGCGAACCCGCGGGCTGAGGCGCCGGCCGACGAGAGCGGGAAGTGAGCGGGGGCCCGTTGGACCCGTCGGACCCGTTCGGCACCGCCGCGCTGCGCGAGTCGGTGCTGGCCGCGTGGCAGGGTTCGCCGACGCGGTTCCGCGAGGACGCCAACGCCGAAGAGGACCTCAGGCTCGGCGGCTACCGCGACCGGCTGCTGGTCGAGCTGGCGCAGAACGCGTCCGACGCCGCCGGTGACGCGCCCGGCGTGCTGCGACTGTCCCTCGTGGACGGTGAGCTGCGCGCGGCGAACACCGGCGCCCCCCTGGACGCCGCCGGCGTCGCCGCGCTCGCGTCCCTGCGCGCCTCGTCCAAGTCCTCCGACACGGTCGGCCAGTTCGGCGTCGGCTTCGCCGCCGTGCTCGCCGTCACCGACGAGCCGCGCGTCGTCTCCCGGTCCGGCGCGGTCGCCTTCTCCGCCGCCCGCACCCGCGAGGCCGTGCCGTCGCTCGCGTCCGCCCGCGGCGGCGACGTGCCGGTGCTGCGGCTCGTGTGGCCGTCCGACGAGACCGACGTCCCCGACGGGTTCGACACCGAGGTCCGGCTGCCGCTGAAGGTCGACCCCGAAGGCCTGCTCGCCGACTTCGCCTCCCAGGCCCCCGACCTGCTGCTCGCCCTCCCCGGGCTGCGGCGCGTCGAGGTCGGGCCGGACGCGTGGGAGCGGTCCGAGTCCGACGGCGTGGTCGTGCTCACCGGCCCGTCCGGCGCCCAGCGGTGGCTCGTGCACCGCGTCGAGGGCGAACTGCCGGCCGAGCTCGTCGCGGGCGTCGAGTCCCGACCCCGGTGGCACGTCTGCTGGGCGTGGCCGATGGACGAGCCGCAAGCCGGCGACGTCCTGCACGCCCCCACCCCGACCGACGAGAAGCTGTCCCTGCCCGCGCGGCTCATCGCCACCCTGCCCGTCGAGCCGTCCCGGCGGCGCGTCCTGGCCGGCGCGGCCGCCACGTTCGTGCTGGAGCAGGCCGCCCTCGCGTACCCGGCGCTGGTCGCCGCCCTGCCCGCCGTCGAGCGCACGTCGCTCGTGCCGCTGCCCGGCTTCCCCCTGTCCGAAGTGGACGACCGCCTCCGCACCGGGGTGCTGGAGGCGCTGCGCACCGCGCCCTGGCTGCCGCTCGCGGACGGCGAGTGGGCCGCGCCGTCGTCGGCGAAGGTGCTCGACCTGGCGTCGTTCGAGCTGGTCGAGCTGCTGGAGGACGTCGTGCCCGGCCTCCTCGACTACGAGCTGACGCTCCCGCCGCACGCCAAGGCGCTCGCGGCCCTCGAAGTGCCCCGGCTCGGCGTGGCCGACGTCGTCGACGCGCTGGCCGGCGTCGGCGGCGACCCGGCGTGGTGGCACCAGGTGTACTCGGCGCTGACCCCCGTCGCCGACGTCGACTCCACCGCCCGCGAGGCGATGGCCGCGCTGCCCGTGCCGCTGGTCGACGGCCGGTTGGTGAGCAGCCCGCGCGGCGTCCTCCTGGGCACCGACTCCGAGCTGTTCGACTCCGAGCTGTCGTCGGTGTCCGGCCTGCGCGTCGTCCACCCCGACGCGGCGCACCCCCTGTTGCTGCGCCTCGGCGCGACCGAGGCGGGCCCCGGCGAGCTGCTCGACTCCGACGCCGTGCGCGAAGCCGTGCACCGCAGCCTCGACGACCCGGCGCTGGACGGCCCCGACCTCGTGCGGACCGTGCTGCGGCTCGTGTCCCGCGCCGGCGGGCGGCCGTGGCTCGCCGAGCTGGCGCTGCCCTCGACCGACGGCGAGTGGCGGCGCGCCGACGAACTCGTGCTGCCCGACTCGGCGCTGCTCACCGTGCTGGAGGCCGACGCCCCGTTCGGCGTGCTCGACGCGTCCGTGGCGCAGGAGTGGCCGCGGTCCGTGCTGACCGACGTCGGCGTGATCGACGGGTTCACCGTGGTCGAGGACGACTCGCCCACCGAACCCGACCACGACCTCGCCGACGAGGGCTACTGGTGGGACGCGTTCGACGTGCCGCCGACCCGGGTCCTCGGCATCCGCGACCTCGACCTCGTCGCGCCCGACAAGTGGCCCCAGGCGCTCGCCATGATGGCCGCCGACCCCGTCGTGTGGCGTGCCGTGGCGGAGCCGGACGGGTACACGGGCTGGTGGCTGGCCCGGTACGCGACCATCGACGGCGTGCCGCTCGGCTCGTGGCGGCTGCCCGACGCGGAAGGCCTCGAAGGCCTCTACGACGTCGTGCCGCCAGTCGGCCTCCCGCCGCACGTGCTGGCCGCCGCCGGCGTGCGCACGTCGCTGGCCGTGGTGGACGAGGACGACGTCAAGGACTTGCTGGGACGGCTCGGCGACCCGGCGCGGGAGCTGTCCGACGCCCTGGTGCTGCGCGTGCACGCGTTGCTGGCGGAGGTGGCGGACTCGGTGAGCGTCGAGCCGCCGGACCGGGTGCGGGTGCTGACGGGGGCCGCCGAGCCCGCCGACGACGTGCTCGTGCTGGACCTGCCGTGGCTGCTCGGCGTGCTGCCGCCGGCGCAGGTGCTGGCGTCGTCCGGTTCGGCGTCGGAGCTGGCGGAACTCCTCGCCCTGCCGCTGGCGTCGGAGGAGGTGTCCGGTGCGGTCGTCGGTGACGGCGACGAGGTGGTGTGGTCGGAGCTGGGCGCCGTGCGGCTGGCGTGCGACCTGCTCGGGGTGGACCTGCCGGACGGTTCGCTGATCGTCCACGACGACCTGGTGGTGGCGGCCGAGGGAGCCGAGCACCCGGTGTCGTGGTGGGTGGACGAGGCGGCCGTGGTGCACGCCGCCGACACGCCCGAAGGGCTGGCGCGTGCGCTGGCGTGGACCACCGGTCGCTGGGATGATCGGCACACGTTCGCCGCCCTGATCGCCGACCCGACCCCCGCGGTGCTCCTGGGCTGACCCGGCTGACCTCGGGCGTCAAGATCACTCAAACGCATTAATGCGTCGGCGCCGGGTATGAATGGAAGCGCCGATTGCGTTGCCGGAAAAATGGAGGCGCGGCGCCACCGGCCCCGTCCAGGCTCACGGCTCGGTCACGTGCCCAAAGTCCGCCACGGCCCTGCCACCGCTCCACGACGCCACGCCGCCCGACGCCACGCCGCCCGACGCCACGCCGCCCGACGCCACGCCGCCCGACGTCACGCCCGCACCGCCGACGTCACGCCCGCACCGTCCACGACGACCTGACCGCGACCCGCCCGCACCGCCGAAGCGCCCCGCCCAGGCGCCACCCGCTCGCCCGCGGTGCCCGCTTGCCTGGCTGCCGCCTGCGGTCGTCGAGTTGGGAATGCCGGACGGCCCGGCCGACCGCTCAGTCCAAGCCCTGCTGGGCGGTGCGGCTGCCGCGCCGGGCGGCTCGACGTTGCCACGTGAAGATGCCGTAGCCGATGATCCCCAGCACGCCGCCGGACAGGCACGTCCACACCAGGATCGTGTCGTCCCGGCGGAACAGCAGCACGCCTGCCAACGCCAGCACCCACAGGCCCGTCCCCACCGCGATCGCGGGCACGGGGTCGGCCAGCTTCGGGGGTAGCGGCGGCGGGGGTGGGAGGGGTGTTGCGTCCTGTTCGGCCACGTCGGGCAGGCTACCTGCCCGAAACACGGGTGGGGCACGCTCTGCCTGCTCGGCCCAGCACCACCCGGCCTGCTCGGCCCGGCTCCACCCGCCCGACCCCGGCCGGGCAACCACCCGCACCACCGCTGTACCTGCCCGACCGCCCTGACCGAGGAGATGAGATGGCCACCGCCGACACCCCCGCCGCCGAGACACCCGCCGCCGGGCCGGCCCGCTCCAAGCTGGACGCCTTCTTCAAGATCTCCGCCCGCGGCTCGTCCGTCGGACGCGAGGTGCGCGGTGGGCTGGTCACGTTCGTGACGATGGCCTACATCGTCGTGCTCAACCCGCTGATCCTGGGCAGCTTCGCCGCCGACGACCCGTCCGCCAAGGTCGACGTCCTCGGCAACATCCTCACCATCCCGCAGGTCGCGGCGGTCACGGCGTTGGTCGCGGGCGTCATGACGATCCTCTTCGGACTGGTCGCCAACTACCCGTTCGCGCTGGCCACGGGCCTGGGCATCAACTCGTTCGTCGCCGTCACGATCGTCCCGCAGATGTCGTGGCCCGAGGCGATGG
This sequence comes from Saccharothrix hoggarensis, assembly GCF_052936025.1. The sequence continues at coordinate 535,412 of NZ_CP193624.1, forward strand.
GCCTGGTCGTCGTCAACGGCCTCGTGGTGCTGCTGCTGGTCGTCACGGGCGTCCGCACGGCCGTCTTCAACGCGGTGCCGGCGGAGCTGAAGGCGGCCATCGCGGTCGGCATCGGGCTGTTCATCTGCTTCATCGGCCTGGTCGACGCGGGCTTCGTGCGGCGGCTGCCGGACGCGGCGGGCACGACCGTCCCGGTCGGACTGGGCATCAACGGGTCGATCGCGTCGTGGCCGACGCTGGTGTTCGTGGTGGGCCTGGTCCTCACCGGCATCCTCGTCGCCCGCAAGGTCAAGGGCGCGATCCTGATCGGCGTGCTGGCGGCGACCGCGCTGTCCATCGTGATCGAGGCCATCGTCGAGGCCGGCCCGTCCAAGGGCGTCAACCCGGCCGGCTGGAACCTCGGCTACCCCGCGCTGCCGGACCAGGTCTTCGGGCTGCCGGACCTGTCGCTCCTGGGTGACGTCTCGTTCGGCGCGTGGACCCGCGTGCCCGCGCTGACGGCCGCGCTGCTCGTGTTCACACTGGTCCTCACGGACTTCTTCGACACCGTCGGCACCATGACCGGCCTCGGCAAGGAGGCGGGCCTCATCGGCAAGGACGGCCGGCTGCCGGGCGTGTCGAAGGCGCTGTTCGTGGACGGCGTGGGCGCGGTCGCGGGCGGGGCGGCGTCCTCGTCGTCCAACACCGTCTACATCGAGTCGGCGTCGGGCATCGCGGAGGGCGCGCGGACGGGCCTGGCGAACGTCGTCACCGGCCTGCTGTTCCTCGCGGCCATGTTCCTCACCCCGCTGTACGCGGTGGTGCCGATCGAGGCGGCGGCGCCCGCGCTGGTCATCGTCGGCGCGCTGATGATCATCCAGATCAAGGAGATCGACTTCACCGACTTCTCCGTCGGCCTGCCCGCGTTCCTCACGATCGTCGTGATGCCGTTCACCTACTCCATCGCCAACGGCATCGGCGCGGGCTTCGTCAGCTACGTCGTGCTGCGCGCGCTCACCGGGCGGGCGCGCAGCGTGCACCCCCTGATGTGGATCGTGGCCGCGGCGTTCGTCGTCTACTTCGCGATCGGCCCCATCCAGGCCGTCCTCGCCGGCTGAGAGGGCAACTTCACATGATGGGCGTCGAGATCGTGAGGTATGCTAACTACGTGGCGGAGAGCGAGTCGGAAGTCGGATTGGCCAGTCGGTTGCGACTGGCCGTGGTCCGGCTGACCCGCCGGCTCCGCGCGCAGCGGGTGAACTCCGCGATCTCGCTCACCCAGGTGTCCGCGCTGTCCACGCTGCACAAGTGCGGACCGCTCACGCCGGGCGAGCTGGCCGCCAAGGAAGGCGTCCAGCCACCGTCGATGACCAGGGTGATAGCGGCACTGGAGGAGTACGGCTTCGCCACGCGCCGCCCCCACCCCACCGACGGCCGCCAGGCCATCGTGGAGCTGAGCGAGGCGGGGTTCGCCTACATCAACGAAGAGGTGTCCGCCCGCGAAGCCTGGCTGGACAAGCGGCTGGCCGAGCTGACACCGGAGGAACGGGGCGTGCTGTCGCGCGCCGCCGAGATCATCGACAGGATGGCGGGGCAGTAACGACGTGCCGGCGTACGCGGGTGGGGCAGAGACGGATCAGGTCGATCGCGACACAGCCGCACCCGCGCCGCCGCCGCCGAAGCGCTCCCGCATGTTCGGCTCCCTCCGCGTCCGCAACTACCGCCTCTACGCGTCCGGCCAGGTCGTCTCGCTCATCGGGCTGTGGATGCAGCGCGTCGCCCAGGACTGGCTGGTGCTGGAGCTGTCCGACGGCTCGGCCGTCGCCCTCGGCATCGCCGCCGCCCTCCAGTTCGCGCCGACGCTGTTCCTGTCCCTCTGGGCCGGCGTCCTCGCCGACCGGATGGACAAGCGCAAGCTCCTGCTGGTCCTGGAGAGCGCGTTCGCGCTGTGCGCGCTGGCCCTCGGCCTGATCGACGTCACCGGCGTCGCGCAGCTGTGGCACGTCTACGCGCTGTGCCTGGTGATGGGCGCGGTCAGCGCCGTGGAGACCCCCGTCCGGCAGAGCTTCGTCGTCGAGATGGTCGGCCGCGACCAGCTCGCCAACGCCGTCGCGCTTAACTCCATGACGTTCAACCTGGCCCGGATGGTCGGCCCCGCCGTCGCCGGCGTGCTGATCATCGTCATGGGCACCGGCTGGGTGTCCGTCATCAACGCCGTCACGTTCGCCGGCGTCCTGCTCGGCCTGCTGCTGATGAACCCCGCCAAGCTGCACCGGGCCGAACCCGTGCCGCGCGAGAAGGGCCAGCTGCGCGAGGGCCTGAGGTACGTGCGGCAGCGCCCCGACCTCGTGATCCTGCTCGTCCTGGTGTTCTTCATCAGCACGTTCGGGCTGAACTTCTTCGTCACCCTCGCCGTGCTGGCCCGCAACACGTTCGGCGGCGACGCCGACGCGTACGGCCTGCTGTCCACGATGCTCGCCATCGGCACGTTCGCCGGCGCCACCCTCGCCGCCCGCCGCAGCACGCGCGGCAAGCCGCGGCTCCGGCTGCTGATCATCGGCGCGCTGGCGTTCGGCGTGCTGGAGGTCGCGGCCGGCCTGATGCCCACGATGTGGCTGACGGGGGCGATGCTGATCCCGGTCGGCATCGGCATGATGACGTTCACGACCACCGCGAACGCGACCGTGCAGCTGGCCGTCGCGCCCGAGATGCGCGGCCGCGTCATGGGCCTCTACATGCTGGTCTTCCTCGGCGGCACGCCGGTCGGCGGCCCCGTCATGGGCTGGCTCGCCGAGCACTTCACCGCCCGCGCGCCCATCGTCTTCGGCGGGCTCGTGTCGATCGTGGCGGCCGTCGTCGGCGGGATCGTGCTGGCCCGGCGAGGAGGCGTCACCCTGCCGACCCACCGCCTCGGGCTGCGCCGCCGCGCCCGCGTCTGACAATGGCCCGGTGGTCATCGCAACGGACTGGGTCCGGCTGCTCGTCGTCTGCCTGATCTTCACGCTCGCCGCCGGCGCGGTGGTGTGGTGGGCCGGTCTGGCGTCGCCGAGACCCGTGGCGCGCGCGGCCGTGCGGGCGACGGCGCAGCTGGCCGCCGTGTCGGCGGTCATCGCGGTGGTGCTGGCGTCGCTGCCGCTGACGGCGGCGTTCCTCGTGCTGATGGCCGCCGTGGCGACGGGTACGTCCGCCGCGCGCACGAAGACTGGCCGCCGTGGCGTGTGGGTCGCCGCCGCGATCCTCACCGGGACGGTGCCCGCGGTCGCGGTGCTGGTGGTCACCGGTCTCGTGCCGTTGCGGGGGATCGCTCTGGTGCCCGTGGGCGGCATCCTGATCGGCGGCGCGATGACCGCCACCACGCTGTCCGTCCGCCGTGCGCTCGACACCCTGCGGGACCGGCACGGCGAGTACGAGGCCGCGCTGGCGCTGGGATTCACCGAGCCCGTGGCGGTGCGGGAGCTGATCCGCCGACCCGCCGCCGAGGCGCTGATCCCGGCGCTCGACCAGACCCGGACCGTCGGCCTGGTGACGTTGCCGGGGGCGTTCGTCGGGATGCTGCTCGGCGGCGCGCCGGTGTGGCAGGCGGGGGCGTTGCAGCTCGTCGTGCTGCTGGGCCTGCTGGCGGTGGAGGCGGTGGCGATCGCGGTGGTCGTGGAGCTGGTCGCGCGCGGTCTGGTGAGACGGACTGGTGCCGCAGGAGAAGTTAGGCTAACCTAAGTGGCGTCGCTTCGTGGTGGGAGCGGCAGTCAGTTCGGGAACAGACGAGGCCCCGCCTCCCGGTCGTACCGCCGGGTCGGTGGGGCCTCGTCGTGCCGGTCGCCGCCTCGCCGGATCGGTTCGCCGCCCACTCCCCGGCGCGAAGTCGCCTCTCCGCCGGCGTGAAGTCGCCCACGTGCCCACGTGCCCGCGCGCCCACGCGCACGGGCAAAACTGAGGTGCCTTCGCCGGACGTTCCTGCCACGATCGGACCGTGTTGACAGCCAGGAACGTGACGCTGTCGTTCGGTCCCCGGCTCGTGCTCTCGGAGGTTGATCTCGATGTTCCCGCAGGTGAACGCCTAGGTCTGGTGGCGCCGAACGGCGTCGGCAAGTCGACGTTGCTGCGCGTGCTCTCCGGCGAGCTGACCCCCGACTCCGGCACCGTCACCGCCCGCGGCACGGTCGCGCACCTCACCCAGGAAACCGGGCTGCGGCCCGGCGAATCCCTGCGCGACCACCTGGCCCGCCGCACCGGCGTCGCCGACGCCGTCCGCGAGTTCGAAGCCGCCACGGTCGCCCTCACCGAAGGCGCGCCCGGCGCCGAGGACGCCTACGCGCGGGCGTTCGACGTGTGGACCGCGTCCGGCGCGGCCGACTTCGCCGAACGCGCCGACGAGGTCTGCGACCGCCTCGGCCTGCCCGCCACCCTCCTCGACCACCGCGGCGCCGACCACCGCGGCACCGTCCAGCTGTCCGGCGGCCAAGCGGCCCGACTGCGCCTCGCCGCCGTGCTGCTCACTACCGCCGACGTGCTGCTGCTCGACGAACCGACCAACGACCTCGACCTCGCAGGACTGGAGGTGCTGGAGTCCCACGTCCTGCGCAGCCGCGCCGGCATGGTCCTCGTCAGCCACGACCGCGAGTTCCTCGCCCGCACCACCACCGCGATCGCCGAACTGGACGAGTTCACCCACGGCGTCACCGTGTTCGGCGGCGGGTGGGACGCGTACGTGCAGGAGCAGGCCAACGCCCGGCGGCGGGCGCGGGAGGAGTACGAGGCGTACGCGGCGCGCCGGGACGCGTTGACGCACCGTGCCCGGCAGGCCCGCGAGTGGTCCCGCGCCGGCGTGCGGCGCAACGCGAAGTCCGACGAGAGCGACAAGTTCATCAAGTTCTTCGGCAAGCAGGGCGCGGAGAACCTCGGCGCCAAGGCGTCCACCGTGGAGCGTGCGCTGGAGCGGTTGGAGGAGGTGGAGGAGCCCCGTGAACCGTGGGAGCTGAGGCTCACCCTGCCGACCGCGGGGCGCGGCAGCCAGGTCGCGTTCACGCTGCGCGGCGCCGTCGTCAGCCGCGGTGACGTCACCCTCGGCCCGATCGACCTCACCGTCGGCGCGGGGGAGCGGTGGCGCATCACCGGCCCCAACGGGTCCGGCAAGTCCACGCTGCTCGAAGCGCTGCTGGGCAGGCTCCCCCTCGACGCGGGGGAACGCAGCGAGGGGCCAGCCGTCGTCATCGGCGAGGTCGACCAGGTGCGCGCGGACTTCGCCACCGACGCGCCCGTGCTCGACGTCGTCACCCACCTCACCGGCCTCGCGGCGGTCGAGGCGCGGACGTTGCTGGCGAAGTTCCGGGTCGGCGCGGACGCCGTGCTGCGGCCCGCGCGGTCGTTGTCGCCGGGGGAGCGGACCAGGGCCGGGTTGGCCGTGCTGCAGGCGCGCGGCACCACGTGCCTGGTGCTCGACGAGCCGACCAACCACCTCGACGTGGCCGCGATCGAACAGCTCGAACAGGCGTTGGAGGGCTACGGGGGGACGCTGCTGCTCGTCACCCACGATCGGAGGTTGGCTTCGGCGGTGGGGGTTGACCACACCTTGGACGTGCGGAGCCTGGCAAGATAGGCGCATGGGCACCGAGGAGGACTGGCCGGTTGAGCAGACGTGGTCACTGCGCAACACGCATTGGCACGCTTATGTGGAGCACACGTCCCTCGACCACGCGTCCCCGCGGCAGGAGCGCCTGGAGCGCACGCCGGAAGAGGTCTTGACCACTCCGGCGGAGGTCGCGGCGTGGCTGGAGGTCAACCTGCGCAGCGCGACGAAGCCGGAGGAGGCGGGCAAGAAGCGGACGAAGGACGACCGCGACTTCTCCGACTCGAACCGCGTGCACACCTCCTTGGCGTCCGCGGGGGAGAGCATCTACACCGGCGTTAAGGGCATGCTGACCCTCGCGGTGGAGGCGGTGACGCCCGACGAGTGCCGCAGCTCCCACGACGGCGCCGACGTCGCACCGCTGAAGGCCGGCCGTCGCCGCTGACGCGGGTGTGTGAGCGGTGGCTGGACTGGTGGGCGGTTGGGCGAACGGGAAGATCACCCGAACGCGTTAACCGTCCGGCGGCGGGTATGAATGGAAACGTCGAAAACGTTGCCGGAAAAATGAAGGCGCGCCGCCCCGGCCCCCACCGTGCTCGTGACCGGACCTGCGCTCGGACCGACAGGCAGCGCTCCGACCGACAGGCAGCGCTCCGACCGACAGGCAGCGCTCGGGCCGACCGTCAGGACGCCGCCGCCCGAGCCGAGCAGGACGACCCGAAGCCTCTCGACCCTGGAACCGCCCGACCCCGGAGCCGTCCGCACCGGGAGCCGGGCACACCCGGAGCTGGACGACCCGGAGCGGAGCAGAGCCGATCGGGGCCGCCCGCGTCCGCGCGCTGGCCACCGTCGCGCCCCGCGCTGGCCACCGTCGCGCCCGACGGCCGCCAGCCCCGCACCTACTGGCCCGCGCTAGCCATCCCAAGCCAGCCAGTCAGCGCTAGCCGGCCCAAGCCGGCCAGTCAGGGCTAGCTTGGGCAGCGCGCCCGACCTCGGTCCGATCGAGCGGAGCGCCCACCGCCGAGGCTGCGCTCCCGCCGGAGTGAGGGCGGGGACGGGAGCGGGGCGGGAGTTAGGGGCCTACGGGCCAGGTGTGGACGGGTTCACCGGCGTGTGACAGTTCGACGTACTGGGTCAGCATGGTGGTGAGGGCGGTGTCGCGGTCGGCTCCCCTGTCCTCCAGGAGGGTGACCGTGTCGCGTTGCCACTGCGAACCGGTGCGCCGCGCCAGGCACCGCGCCTCGATCACCCCGAGGTACCGCTCGCGCGCCTCGTCGGACACGCCGCACGCGCGCAGCCCCTCGTGCGCCAACGGCAGCAGCCGCCGCAGCACCAGCTCGTCGGGCGGCACCCAGCCGACCCCCGGCCAGTACAGCTGCGACCCCATCCCGTGCCGCGACCCGGCGTACAGGTTCTCCTCCGCCGCGTGGAACGACATCTGGCTCCACAAAGGACGTTCGAGGGTCGTGAGCGCCCGCTGCGCGCCGTAGAAGAACGCCGCGTTGGCCATGGTGTCCAGCACCGTCGGCCCGGCCGGCAGCACGCGGTTCTCGACGCGGAGGTGCGGGACGCCGTCCACCACGTCGTACACCGGCCGGTTCCAGCGCCACACCGTGCCGTTGTGCAACCGCAGCTCCGTCAACGACGGCGTGCCGCCCGCGCCGAGCACGTCCAGCGGGTCCTCGTCGCCCGTCTCCGGCAGCAACGCCGGGAAGTACCGCACGTTCTCCTCGAACAGGTCGAAGATCGACGTGATCCACCGCTCGCCGAACCACACCCTGGGCCGGACGCCCTGGTTCGTCAGCTCCTGCGTGCGCGTGTCGGTGGCCTGCAGGAACAGCGGGATGCGGGTTTCGTGCCACAGCGCCCGCCCGAGCAGGAACGGCGAGTTCGCCGCGATCGCCACCTGCACCCCGGCCAACGCCTGCGCCGCGTTCCAGTGCGCCGCGAAGTCGTCCGGCGCGACCTGCAGGTGCAGCTGCACGGACGTGCAGGCCGCCTCCGGCATGATGGACTCGGCGTAGCTGGACAGCTTCTCGCCCGCACGCCCCGGCAGCGGCGAGCCCTCCATCGACAGCACGACCTCCTCGCCGCGCGCCGCGAGGATCTGGTCGTTCAGCGTGGTGTACCGGGGCTGGGTGGAGAGCCACCGCCGGTCGAAGTGCTCCTGCCGCAACGTCGGCAGCACCCCGATCATGACGATGGACGTCCCGGCGTCGTGGGCCTTGTCGTCGGCCGACGCGAGCGTCGACACGAGTTCCCGTTCCAGGTCCAGCGTCTCGTCGCCGGCGAGTTCGCGCGGCGGGACGTTGACCTCCAGGTTGTGCTGGCCGAGTTCGAGCGTGAACGACGGGTCGTCGATCTTCTCCAGCACCTCGTTGTTGGCCATCGCCGGCCGACCGTCGGCGTTGACGAGGTTCAGCTCGATCTCCAGCCCCATCTGCTGCCGCGGGAAGGAGAAACTGTCCTCCACCAGCATGGTTCCCAGCGCGTCCATGCACCGCTGCATGCGCTCGCGATAGCGCTGGCGGTCCTCTCTGGTGAACGTCCGACTGGACACATCCGTACCCATGCCGCCTCCCAATCGGTAAGGGCTGCTCCGGCGGGCTTAGCGGAGGCCAACCGTGACACAGCAACCACCTGCCCGCCAGCGCCCAAATCGGTGCTCTCTGTCACATGGCGGTAACAATCAGCGAGAAGATGCTGGTTGTGGGGCATGTGCGCCCGTCCGGAAACTTGTGAGGAGAGTTCACTTTCCCTGAAGGTGGGACACTGCGGGCGTGATCGAGATCGACGACCCGGCGGACCCCAGGCTGGACGACTTCCGCGACCTGTCGACCGCGGACCGCCGACCGGACCGCCCCGGCGGCCGGGGGCTGGTGATCGCCGAGGGCGTGGTGGTCGTCGAACGCCTCCTGACGTCGCCGTACCCGGTCCGAGGGCTCCTCGGCGTGCGCCGCCGGATCGAGGCCCTGGGCGACCTCCCGGCGCCCGCCTACGTCACCTCGGCGGAGGTCATGGCCGAGGTGGTCGGCTTCCACCTCAACCGGGGCGTGCTGGCCGCCGCCGACCGCGCGCCGCAACCCGCCGCGGCCGACCTGATCGCGTCGTCACGGCGGCTCGCCGTGCTCGAAGGCGTCGGCGACCACGAGAACCTGGGTTCGCTGTTCCGCAACGCCGCCGCGCTCGGCATCGACGGGTTGCTGCTGGGCCCGGGGTGCAGCGACCCGCTGTACCGGCGCAGCGTCCGCGTCTCGATGGGGCACGTGCTGCGCGTGCCGTTCACCGTGCTGCCGAACCTCGCCGAAGGCTTCGACCTGCTGCGGGACAACGGTTTCACGGTCGCCGCGCTCACGCCCCGCGCCGACTCGAAGAACCTCGCGGACGCGGGGCTGCGCGGGCGCAAGGTCGCCGTGCTGCTCGGGTCGGAGGGGCCGGGCCTCACCGAGGAGGCCATCGCGGCGGCCGACGTGGCCGTGCGCATCCCCATGGCGGAGGGCGTCGACTCGCTGAACGTGGCCACCGCGGGCGCGATCGCCTTCTACGCGATCGCCTGAACCGCTACGTTCTCACCGAGCAGAGGAGGACGTAGGTGGAACTGCGGGTCCAGGACGGCCGGGCTGTGCTCGCGGGCCGCGACGACGCGGGTGAGCGGGAAGTCGACCCGCACACCCTCCCGCTCGGCGCCGGGCTCGCCGACGCGCTGCACGAGTGGGCGAAGGTGGCCGACGCGGTGCTGCGCACCGACACGCCCTCCGACGGCGCGGCGAGCGCCCTCGTGACCAGGCGCGGGCGCCAGTTGGCGGGCCGCGTGGCCGCCGACATGGGCACGCCCGTGCGCTACACCGACCCGGTGACCGGTGAACTGGTCACCGTGGACGTGCCGGAGCCCACTGCGGACGCGGACGACGGGCTCGGGAGCGTCGAGGTGCTCGACGAGCCGTCCGACGAGGGCGACGGGACCGAGGAGACGGGCGACACCGAACCGCCGGAGCCGACTCCGTGGGGCACCGGCCTGACGGTCAGCCTGATCACGGCGGCGGTGGTCACGTTCACCGTGTACACCCTGTCGGTGGGGCTCGGCGAGACCAGCCAGTGGCTCGCGCTGCTGGCGAACGTCCTGGTGGTCGGCGGCATCGCCCCGTCCGTGTGGTTGGCCCGCAACGTGCCCGTGTGGCGCTGGGTCGCCTACGGCGTGGTCGCGGGTGTCTTCGCCGCCTGGCTCTCCCTCCTCCTCACCACGCTCCTCTGACCGACGGCTTACGAACGCCGGCCGACGACCGACGACCGAAGACCGGCGGCCCCGAACGGAGATCCGAACGGGGGCCGCCGGCCAGCGGGGATCGCCCACTACGCCAACGAGTCGCGCCACGCGGTGTGCAGGGCGGCGAACCGGCCACGTCCGCCGATCAGCTCCTCCGGCGTGCCGTCCTCCACCACCAGGCCGCCGTCCAGCACCAGCACCCGGTCGGCGATCAGCACGGTCGACAGCCGGTGGGCGATGATGAACGCGGTCCGCTCGGCCAGCACGGTCTCCAGCGCGTCCTGCACCGCCCGCTCGGTCGGCACGTCGAGGCTCGACGTGGCCTCGTCCAGCACCAGCACCGCCGGGTCGGCCAGGAACGCCCGCGCGAACGCCACCATCTGCCGCTGCCCGGCCGAGAGCCGCCCGCCGCGCTTGCGCACGTCGGTGTCGTAGCCCTCGGGCAGCGTCCGGACGAACGCGTCCGCGCCGACCGCGCGGGCCGCCGCCTCGACCTCGTCCCGCGTCGCGGACGGCCGGCCGAGCGCGATGTTGTCCAGCACCGACCCGTCGAACAGGAAGTTCTCCTGCGTCACCATGACGACCGCGCGCCGCAGGTCCTCGTCCGCCACGGACCGCAGGTCGACCCCGTCGAGCAGCACCGCCCCCGTCGTCGGGTCGTAGAACCGGGCCACCAGCTTGGCCAGCGTGGACTTGCCCGCGCCGGTCGAGCCGACCAGCGCCACGGTCTGCCCGGCGGGCACGCTCAGGTCGAACGGCGGCAGCACCACCGGTGTCGTGTCCGAGTACCGGAAGCCGACCCGGTCGAAGCGGACCGCGCCGCGCACGTCGCCGAGCGGCGTCGGCTCCTCGGGTTCCCGCACGTCCGGCTCCTCCTCCAGCAGGCCGGAGATCTTCTCCAGCGCCGCCGTCGCGGACGCGTACGCGTTGGCGAACATCGCGAGCTGGTCGAACGGGTCGTAGAACCGGCGCACGTACAGGGTGAACGCGGCCAGCACGCCCAGCTCCAGCTGCCCGTCCGCGACCCGCAGGGCGCCCCACGCGAGGATGATCGCCAACGACAGGTTGCCGATCACCCGGACGAGGGACGTGAACGCGGCCATGACGCCCATCGCGTCGGTGTTGGCGTCCCGGAACCGGCCGTTCAGCTCGCCCATGATCTGCTCGTTGCGGCGCTCCCGGCGGAACGCCTGCACCGCGCGGATGCCGTTCATGGTCTCCACGAACTGCACGATGATCTTCGCGATCGCGCCGCGGGTGTGCCGGTAGGCGCGGCCGGAGCGGCGGCGGAACCAGCGGGTCAGCAGGACCAGCGGCACGAACCCGGACAGCACCACCAGCGCCAGCGGCACGTCGAGGTACAGCAGCACCGCGGAGATGCCGAGCAGCGACAGCATCGACGTGAAGAACCCGTCCAGGCCCTCTTCCAGGAGGTCCTGCAACGAATCGACGTCGCTGGTCAGGCGGGAGATGACCTTGCCGGACGTGTACTTCTCGTGGAACGAGACGGACAGCCGCTGCACGTGCCGGAACACGCGTTCCCGCAGCACCAGCAGCACGTCCTGGCCGATCCGGCCGGTGAGCCGGACGAACGACCAGCGCAGCAGCGTCGCCGAGATCGCCGCCGCCACGTACCCGCCGACGCACCACGCCAGGGTGTCCGGCCGGCCGTCCAGCGCGGCGGGCACCCCGGCGTCGATGGCCGCCGCGATCAGCAGCGGACCGGCCAGGTTGACCAGGTTCTCCGCCACCACGATCACCAGCGCCAGCACCGCGGCCCTGGTGTGGGGCCGCAGCAGCTCGCCGAGCAGCCGCCGCGACCGGGCCTGCAGCTTCACGCCGGTGGCGCGGTCGACGTCCTCGACGTCCTCGGCGGCGACGCCGCGCCACGCCTCCTCGCCGGTCGTCGGCTGCGGTTCGGTGGTCGTCACGCCGCCACCTCCTCGTCGTCCATCGTGGCCAGCAGGTTCCGGTAGTCCTCGTTGTCGGCCAGCAGCTCCGCGTGCGTGCCGGTCGCGGCGATCCGGCCGTCGACGAGCATCGCCACCCGGTCGGCCAGCTGGACGGTGCTGGGCCGGTGCGCGACGACGAGCGCCGTGACGTCCTTCAGCACGCGCCGCAGCGCGGCCTCCACCTCCGCCTCGGTGTGCACGTCGAGCGCCGACAGCGGGTCGTCGAGGACCAGCACCGCCGGGTGCCCGGCGACCGCCCGCGCCAGCGCGAGCCGCTGCCGCTGCCCGCCGGACAGCGACAGGCCCTGCTCGCCGATCCGGGTGTCCAGGCCCCACGGCAGGGCGTTCACGAACTCGTCGGCCCGCGCGACCTTCAACGCCTCGCGGACCCGTTCCTCCCCGACGTCCCGCGCGCCGAGCGCCACGTTCTCGGTGACGCTCGCGGAGAACAGGATCGGCTCCTCGAACGCCGTGCCGACGACCCGGCGCAGCTCGCCGAGGTCGAGTTCGCGCACGTCGACGCCGTCGAGGGTGACGCGGCCGCCGGTGACGTCCGCCAGGCGCGGCACGAGCGCGGTGACGGTGGTCTTGCCCGAGCCGGTCGCGCCGACGAGCGCCACCGTCTCGCCGGGCCGGATGTCCAGGTCGACGCCGCGCAGCACCTCGTGCTCGGCGCCGGGGTGCCGGTAGCGGACGCCCTCGAACCGGACGTGCCCGCGCACCGGCGTGACGGGCGGCCTCGGGTTCGCCGGGTTGGTCACGGTCACCTCGGCGTCGATCACCTCGAAGTACCGCTCCAGCGCGGACGCGGTCGAGTTCGTCTCCGCCAACAACCACCCGATCGAGTCAATCGGCCAGCGCAGGTAAGCACTCACCGTGATGGCCGCGACGAGGGTGCCGACGGTGACCGTGCCGTTCGCGATGCCGATCGAGCCGAACGCCAGCTGGCCCGCGATGCCCAGCTCGGGCAGCACGATCAGCACCGCCCACAGGGCGGCGAAGATCCGCACCTTGGCCAGCTCGGTGTCCCGCAGCTCCCGCGCCTGCCGCAGGAAGCGCCTGGTCAGGTGCGGTCCGCGGCCGAACGCCTTGAGGACCCGGATGCCCAGCACCGACTCCTCGACGACGGTCGTGAGGTCGCCGGACTGGTCCTGCGCCCGGCGCGCGACGACCTTGAACTTGGACTCGAACAGGTAGGACAGCGCCAGCAGCGGCAGGGTGCTCGCCAGCACGATCAGGCCCAGCGCGGGCGACAGCGCGAACAGGACGCCCAGGCCGGTCAGCACGACCAGGGTGTTGACGACCAGGAAGATCACGGCGAAGCCGACGAACCGCCGCACCTGGGTCAGGTCGGTGGTGGCGCGGGACAGCAGCTGCCCCGACTGGTAGCGGTCGTGGAAGGCCACCTGCAGGTCCTGCAGGTGGTGGTACAGCTCGGCCCGCATGCGCGCCTCGACGTCCGACGCCGGCCCGGCGATCAGCTTGCGGCGGGCGTAGAACAGCGCGGCCTCCGCGCAGCCGAGCAGCACGACGACGCCGACGAGCAGCGGCAACGCGCCCAGGTCGCGGTCGGCGATCGGGCCGTCCACGATCCGCTGCGTGATCAGCGGGATGCCGAGACCGCACATCATCGCCAGCATGGTGGCCGCCATGGCCAACCCCACCGGCCCGCGCACGGGTTTCAGGTACGGCCACAGCCTGCGCAGCGTCGCGGCCGTGGAAGTACGTTCTTCAGACACGAGTCCCCCTCCGGTCCACCCTGACGGTACGAAGGTGGACCGACGATCGGCATCCGGTTTTCCCCCGTCCGACCCTGCAAGCTCGACATAGGTGGAGGTCAAGGTGGAGGTGCGGTTCCTGCGGGCCGAGCCGACGATGGCGTTCCCGCGCGGCAGGCTGCTGGCGGTGCGCGGCGGGCGGCTGCACGTGCTCGCGCCGGACGGCTGGGACGTGGTCGGCGGCGCGCGGCCCGAGGGCGCGCGGCCGATCAGCCGTGCGGAGGCGGCCGGGTGGTGCCGGTTCGAGGGGTTCGACGAGGCGCTGCTGGACGCCGTGCCGCAGCCGGGGTGACTACTTCCGGCGCAGGAGGGTGGGCGCGGTGAGCAGCCCGGCCAGGCCGTAGCTCGCGCCGGCGAGCAGGACCAGCACGGTCCACCTGTCGCCGAGCCCGGAGAACTCCTCGGGCAGCTTGAACCAGTGCGCGAGGCCCAGCAGGATCGGCCCGATCAGCACGATCGGCCACACCGGCCGGACCTTCAGCAGCCACAGCAGCGGCCCCGCCAGCAACGCGCTCACCAGCAGCGCGACCGGCAGCCCGACGACGACGAGCAGGACGAACTCGCCCAGGCTGGTGTCGTTGGCCACCCGGTCGAGCACACCGGCCTGGTAGGCCTGGATCCACGCGAGCAGCAGCGCGGCGCCCACGGCGGCCGACACGACGACGCGCAGGAGCACCTTCAGCGCGAAGCCGCCCGCCGTGCGGCGCGGGGTGTCAGTCACGGGCAGCAGTGTGGCCGACCGGGTGCCGCGCTGTCACCGGCGCGGCCAGCACGAACCCGATGACGCCCGCCCAGACCGACCCGGCGGGCACGGACACCCACACCGTCAGCAGGGTGAGCACGGCGGTGAACGTCACGCCGACCGCCGCGTACCCGAGCGGCCGGTCCTGCCGGGCGGCCCGCAGCACGACCCACGCGACGAGCAGTCCGACGACCAGGCTCACCGGCATCGCGAACAGGCCCATGGCCAGGCAGTCCCAGTCGTCCTTGGAGCAGACGGCCCCGGACGCGATCAGCTCGCGCACGCCCCACCACGTCGCGCCGAGGACGGCGCCCAGCACGGCCCCGACGACCACTCGTCCCAGCATGGCGGCCGAGTACCCGCTTGATCACTCGCGGTAAACCCGCTGGTGCGTGAGCAGCGCTCCGACCAGGAACGACAGCGCGCCCATCGCCGTCAACGACAGGTACCCGGGCACGTCCGGGCCGGTGTAGAGCCGCTTGGTGTCGATCACCGTGACGACCGCGACGACGAGCAGCGCCACCAGGAGCCCGGCCGCGGCGGTGATGCCGGGCCGGTCGACGCGCAGCCGGCGCAGCGCGGCCCACGCCGCCAGCCAGCTCACGAACGGCAGCAGCGGCAGCAGCACCACGGCGATGAACCCGCACCCGTACGAGGTCGGCGTGCACACCTCCTCGGGCACCCGGAAGTACAGCCACCAGCCGAGGCCGACCGCTCCGCCCACGGCCGCCGCCACGCCGTGCCGCCTCGTGCCTCGCCTCATGGCCTCGACCTCTCGTGATCACGCCGCGCGGACGTCGGAGCGGGCGGCCCCGGTTCCCTGTCGACGTGCCCGGGCCGACCCCGGTTCCCCCTCACGCCCGGCGCAGCCGCTCGCCCCTTGCCCGTGCTCCTCGGCGGTCCCGGGTTGGCGGGTCATGAGCACGACCACGCGACAAGGGCCCCCGCTTGCGCGGAGGCCCTTGTCGACAGCCCTGTTCAGCCCCGGTTGGAGCGGACGCCCAGCAGGACGTCCTCCCACGACGGCACGATCGGGTGGTTCTTCTTGCCGCGCTTCGGCGGCGCGTCCTTGCGGGCAGGCGGCTGCTTGCCACCGGCCGCCGGCTGCTGCGGCGCCGGCGCGGGCGGCTCCTCGGCCACGGGCACGGGCACCGGCACGGGCTCCGCCTCCACCACGGGCAGCGGCTCCTGCGCCGGGGGCGGTGGCGGCGGGGTCGGCTCCTCGCGGGCGAGGATCTCCGGCTCCGCCTCCTTCTCCAGCTCCAGCGCCTGCCGGGCCAGCTGCGTCACCGGGCGGACCGTGCGCAGCGTCCGGTTGGGGTTCGGGTCCATGAGCTCCATGGCCCCGTCATCCAACGCGGTCACCGTGCCGCCGTGCGCGCCGGGGTGGAACGCCCAGTGCGCCAGGTTGTCCGACCGGCCCGCGGTCCAGTGCAGCTGGACGACCCACCGGCCGTCCTCGCCGCGCCACGAGTCCCAGCTCACGTCCGCGTAGTCCTGGCCGCGCAGCCCGAAGGAGTGCGCCACGACCTCGCCGAGCGTCTGCACGTCCGGCCCGTCCTCGCGGACGGGGTGGGCGCGCTGCGCGAGCTCCGCCGTGCGGGACCGCTCCAGGAGCACCGGGTACGCGTACCGCTCGACCCGGTGGGCGGGCAGGCCCGCCGCCGCCGCGACCTGCGCGACGGACTCGCCGGCGCGGATGCGCGCCTGGATCTCCCGCGGCCGCATCTGGCTCTCGACCTCGATCTCGATCTGGCCGAGCCGGGTGAGGTCGCCGCGCGCCGCCGCGCGCAGCCGTTCGTCAGCGGGCAGCACGAAGCGCTCGCCGCGATCCGGGTCCTCGAGGATGACGGACTTGCCGTCGTCTTCGAGCCCGATGACTCGCAACGCTCGCATCATGGCCTCCCGGATCACTCACCTCGCCAGGTACTCACGGTAATGCGGCGTGCCGCCTTGACGGGGGAGACGCGCCGTGTTCATCGATATCTTCGTGTGATCTTGCCGTATGTCGGCGGTGTCCGCACGTCCGTTACCGGAAGGTTCACCTCCGCGACCTGCGCGCCGTCCGACGACGGCCGCGCCGTCCGGCCTGACCTGCGCCGACGCGGCGCCGCCGACCGGGCCGCGCCACGGGCCGGGCGGGTCACGGTCAGTGATCATCCGGGTGCTCCCGGCGGCTCCCCGCCGAGGACGGCGAGCGGCGACGCCGGGTGCGGCCTCCCGCAGCGGCGCCCGGAACGGGTGTGGGGCCGCCCCGAGAACGGGACGGCCCCACACCGGTCGACGGACAGAGGTCAGAGCTGGGAGACGACCCAGTCGACGGCCTTGGTCAGCGTGCTCACGTCGGCCGGCTCGACCGCCGGGAACATCGCCACGCGCAGCTGGTTGCGGCCCAGCTTGCGGTACGGCTCGACGTCCACGATCCCGTTGGCGCGCAGCACCTTCGCGACCACCGCGGCGTCCACCGAGTCGTCGAAGTCGATGGTGCCGACGACCTGCGAGCGGTGGGCCGGGTCGGCCACGTACGGCGCCGTGTACGAGGTGGACTCGGCCCACGAGTACAGGCGCGACGACGAGTCGGCGGTGCGCTCGACGGCCCAGGACAGGCCGCCGTTGCCCAAGATCCACTCGATCTGGTTGTTCAGCAGGAACAACGTCGCCAGCGACGGCGTGTTGTACGTCTGGTCCTTGGTGGAGTTGTCCAGCGCCGTGGTGAGCGACAGGAACTCCGGCACCCAGCGGCCCGACGCGCCGATCTCCGCGACGCGCTCCAGCGCGGCGGGCGACATCAGCGCGATCCAGAGCCCGCCGTCGGAGGCGAAGCACTTCTGCGGCGCGAAGTAGTAGACGTCGTAGTCCGCCGCGTCGACCGGCAGGCCGCCCGCGCCGGAGGTGGCGTCGATGGCGACGAGCGCGCCGTCGGAGCCGGCGGGCCGGGAGACGGGCACGGCGACACCGGTCGACGTCTCGTTGTGCGCCCAGCCGACCAGGTCGGCGCCCTCGGCGTAGGTGATCTCGGGCGCGCTGCCCGGGTCGGCCTTGACCACGATCGAGTCACCGAGGAACGGCGCGTCGGACGTGACCTTGGCGAACTTCGACGAGAACTCGCCGTAGGTGAAGTGCTGGGCGCGCTCGCGCACCAGGCCGAACGCGGCGGCGTCCCAGAACGCGGTGGTGCCGCCGTTGCCGAGGACGACCTCGTAGCCCTCGGGGAGGGAGAACAGGTCCCGGAGCCCGGCGCGCACCGAGCCGACCAGGGACTTCACCGGCTTCTGCCGGTGGGAGGTGCCCATCAGCGCGGCGCCCTCGGCCGCGAGGGCCGCCAGGGCCTCGGGACGGACCTTGGAGGGCCCGCACCCGAACCGGCCGTCGGACGGCAGGAGGTCGGAGGGCAGGACCAACGAGGTCGGGTCGGCGGTCTGGGTCATCGCGAAGCCTCCGGTTACGGGGAGGGGGTCGGCACGACCGGCGCCGTTGCCGGGTGCCTCAGTGTTGCAGCCGCGTGGCCGGACAGTGACAACCGGGTGTCGCTGGTCACGTCCGGAGAGCGGACACCGGGGCGGGCGCTGTGGACAGTCCACACCCGACCGTTGGGCCGGGACGGGGAGCGGCGGAGGGCGCGGGCCGTGCCGGCCGAGGCCGACGGCATGGCGGTGACCAGCGGGAACGTCACGTCCACGCTGGTCACCGGGCCGCGGCGGGTCAGGCGATGTGCGCCCAGCCCTCCACCTCGGACGGCTTGCGCGGCTTCGGGCCGACGTACGACGCGGACGGCCGGACGAGCCGGCCGGTGCGCTTCTGCTCCAGGATGTGCGCCGACCACCCGGCGGTCCGGGCGCAGGTGAACATCGCGGGCATCATGTGCGGCGGCACCTGCGCGAAGTCCAGGATCACCGCGGCCCAGAACTCGACGTTCGTCTCGATCGCCCGGTCCGGCCGCCGCTCCCGCAGCTCGGCCAGCGCCGCCTGCTCCAGCGCGTTCGCCGCCTCGTACCGGGTGGCGCCCAGCTCCAGGCACGTCCGCCGCAGCACCCGTGCCCGCGGGTCCTCCGCCCGGTACACCCGGTGGCCGAAGCCCATCAGCCGCTCGCCCCGGTCGAGGACGCCCTTCACGAACCCGCGCGCGTCGCCGGTCCGCTCGACCTCCTCGATCATCGGCAGCACCCGGGCGGGCGCGCCGCCGTGCAGCGGGCCGGACATGGCCCCGATCGCGCCCGACATGGCCGCCGCGACGTCCGCGCCCGTGGAGGCGATGACGCGCGCGGTGAACGTGGACGCGTTCAGGCCGTGCTCGGCGGCCGACACCCAGTACGCGTCGAGCGCCTTGACGTGCGCCGGGTCGGGCTCGCCGCGCCAGCGGGTCAGGAACCGCTCGGTGATGGTGGTGCACTCGTCGATGCGCCGCTGCGGCACGGCGGGCCGCCCGATGCCCCGCGCGGACTGCGCCGCGTACGACAGGGCCATGACGGACGCCCGCGCCAGTTGCTCGCGCGCCTGCTCGTCGGTGATGTCCAGCAGCGGCTGGTAGCCCCAGATCGGCGCGACCATGGCCAGCGCCGCCTGCACGTCCACCCGCACGTCACCGGTGTGCACGGGGATGGGGAACGGCTCGGCGGGCGGCAGCCCGGCGCCGAAGCGGCCGTCCACCAGCAACGCCCACACGTTGCCGAACGTGACCTGGCCCGCCAGGTCCTCGATGTCCACGCCGCGGTAGCGCAGCGCGCCACCGTCGCGATCCGGTTCGGCGATCTCGGTGCGGAAGGCCACCACGCCCTCGAGACCCGGCCGGAAACCGTCGTCGTCGGTCTGCACCACGCTGTGCGCTCCTTCTCGGCGAAAGTAAAGAGTTGAAGAAACCTTGCTCCCCCGGACCCGCGCCGGCAATCACGGCCACGCGTGTCGTCGGTCACGATCAAGGAACCGATTCAGACCCGGCCGGGGCCACGGCCTTGTGACGGCTCGTTAAGGCCGTGTTTCGGCTCGGGGTTCGCGGCGTTTCCCGTGGTAGACCACCGACATGCACCTGACGCCGCACGAGCGGGACAAGTTGCTGGTCCACGTGGCGGCCGACGTCGCGCGCAGGCGGCTGGACCGCGGCGTCACCCTGAACTACCCCGAGGCGGTCGCCCTGATCACCGACCACGTGCTCGAAGGCGCGCGGGACGGCCGTTCGGTCAGCGAGCTGATGGACAGCGGCCGGCGCGTCCTCTCGCGCGCCCAGGTCCTCGACGGCGTGCCGGAGATGATCGAGTCCGTGCAGGTGGAGGCCACGTTCCCGGACGGCACCAAGCTCGTGACCGTGCACGACCCGATCGTGTGAAGCCCGAGGCAGAGGAGCGGCCGATGCGCCCTGGCGAGATCATCACCGGCGACGAGCCGGTCGAGCTGAACCCCGGACGGCCGCGCACCACGCTGGTCGTGGTCAACGCCGCCGACCGCCCGGTGCAGGTCGGGTCGCACTACCACTTCGCCGCGGTCAACCCGGGGCTGGAGTTCGACCGCGAGGCCGCGTGGGGCAAGCGGCTGGACGTCCCCGCGGGCACGGCGGTGCGGTTCGAACCGGGGGTCGAGCGCGAGGTCACCCTGGTCCCGCTGGCCGGCGCGCGCCGCGTGCCGGGCCTGCGGCCGGAGTGGGCGGGAGACCTGGACCGGTGACGCGCGTCAGCCGCCGCCGGTACGCCGAGCTGCTCGGCCCCACCACGGGCGACCGCATCCGGCTCGCCGACACCGACCTGCTGATCGAGGTCACCGAGGACCGCAGCCGCGGCGCGGGCGCGGGCGACGAGGTGATCTTCGGCGGCGGCAAGGTCGTCCGCGAGTCGATGGGCCAGGGCGTGGCGACCCGCGCCGAGGGCGCGCCGGACCTCGTCGTCACGGGCGCGGTCGTGCTCGACCACTGGGGCGTGGTGAAGGCGGACGTCGGCGTGCGCGACGGCCGGATCGTCGGCATCGGCAAGGCGGGCAACCCCGACACCATGGACGGCGTGGACCCGGCGCTCGTCATCGGCCCCGGCACGGAGGTGGTGAGCGGCAACGGCAAGATCCTCACCGCCGGCGGCATCGACTGCCACGTCCACTTCATCTGCCCGCAGATCGTGGACACGGCGATCGCGTCCGGCCTGACCACGCTGATCGGTGGCGGCACCGGTCCGGCCGAGGGCACGAAGGCCACCACGGTCACGCCCGGCTCGTGGAACCTGGGCCGGATGCTCGCGTCGATGGACCACATGCCGGTGAACGTGCTGCTGCTCGGCAAGGGCAACACCACCCGCGAGGACGCGTTGCGGGAGCAGCTGCGCGGCGGCGCGGGCGGGTTCAAGCTGCACGAGGACTGGGGCACCACGCCCGCCGCGGTCGACGCGTGCCTGCGGGTCGCCGACGAGTCCGGCGTGCAGGTCGCGATCCACACCGACACGTTGAACGAGGCCGGCTTCCTCGAGTCCACATTGGACGCCATCGCCGGGCGGTCGATCAACGCCTACCACTCGGAGGGCGCGGGCGGCGGCCACGCGCCGGACATCATCCAGGTGGTGTCCGAGCCGAACGTGCTGCCGTCCTCGACCAACCCGACCCGCCCGCACACCGTCAACACGCTCGAAGAGCACCTCGACATGCTGATGGTGTGCCACCACCTCAACCCGTCGGTGCCGGAGGACTTGGCGTTCGCCGAGAGCCGCATCCGGCCGACCACGATCGCCGCCGAGGACATCCTCCACGACCTGGGCGCCATCTCCATGATCAGCTCCGACTCGCAGGCGATGGGACGGGTCGGCGAGGTGATCATCCGGACCTGGCAGACCGCGCACGTGATGCAGCGCGTCCGCGGCGAGCTGCCGGACAACCTGCGCGCCCGCCGGTACGTGGCCAAGTACACGATCAACCCGGCCATCGCGCACGGCATCGACCACGAGGTGGGGTCGGTGGAGGTCGGCAAGCTCGCCGACCTGGTGCTGTGGGAGCCGAAGTTCTTCGGCGTGCGGCCGGCGCTCGTGCTGAAGGGCGGGTTCATCGCGCACGCCGCGATGGGTGACGCGAACGCGTCCATCCCCACCCCGCAGCCCGTGTTCGCGCGGCCCATGTTCGGCGCGCACTCGGCGGCGCGGAGCAGCGTGCACTTCGTGTCGCGGCAGGCGGTCGACGCGGACCTGGCGGACGTGCTGCGGCTGGCGCGGCCGCTGGTGCCGGTCGGCGACACGCGGGGCGTCACCAAGGCCGACATGGTCCTCAACGACGCCATGCCGCACGTCAGGGTGGACCCGGACAGCTTCGCCGTGCGCATCGACGGCGAGCTGGTCGAACCGCGGCCGGTGGCGGAGCTGCCGATGGCCCAGCGCTACTTCCTGTTCTGATGAACCTCGCGGCGCTGATGCTCGCGGACTCCCGCTTCCCCGGCGGCGGTCACGCGCACTCGGGCGGGCTGGAGGAGGCCGTCGCCCGCCGGCTCGTCACGGACGAGGCCGGGCTGCGGTCGTTCCTGGTCGGCAGGCTGCGCACGGCGGGCGCGCTGGGCGCGGTGTTCGCGTCGGCCGCCACCCGCGGCCGGTACGCGGAGCTGGACGTCGAGCTGGACGCCCGCACGCCGTCGCCCGCGCAGCGCAACGCCTCCCGCGTGCAGGGGCGCGGCATCGCGCGGGCGGCCCGGCTGGCGTGGCCGTCGCCCGCGTTGGCGGAGCTGCTGCGCGTGACGCCGAGACCGCACCACCCGGTGATCGTCGGCACGCTCGTGGGTGACCCGTTCGAGGCCGCGCAGACCGTGGCGTACCACGCGGTGACGGGCCCGGCGACCGGCGCGATCCGGCTCCTCGGCCTCGACCCGTTCGGCGTGAACGCCGTCCTGGCCCGGCTCGCGCCCGAGATCGACGCCGTCGCCGCCGCGGCCGCCGACCACGCCGACACCCCGCCCGAAGACCTGCCCGCCCCCGGCGCGCCGGGCCTCGACCTGCTGGCCGAGTCGCACGACCGCCGCCACCGAGAAGAGGTGCGTCTCTTTGTCAGCTGACCACGTGCACCCGGTGAACTTCGACCCCACCGACCCAGGTCACGACCCCCACGATCCCTACGACCACGACCACGACCACGACCACGACCACGACCACGGGCCCGGCCACGGGCGCCCGCACGCCCACCGCGCCGTCCGCCTCGGCATCGGCGGACCGGTCGGCAGCGGCAAGACCGCGCTGACGGCCGCGCTGTGCCGGGCGCTGCGCGATCCCGCCGGCGGCGGCGTCAACCTCGCCGTCGTCACCAACGACATCTACACCACCGAGGACGCCGACTTCCTGCGCGCCGCCGGGGTGCTCGACGTCGACCGGATCGAGGCCGTGCAGACGGGCGCGTGCCCGCACACCGCGATCCGCGACGACATCACGGCCAACCTCGACGCGGTGGAGCTGCTGGAGCACCGCGTCGACGGGCTGGAGTTGGTGATCATCGAGAGCGGCGGCGACAACCTGACCGCCGTGTTCAGCCGCGGGCTGGTGGACCGGCAGATCTTCGTGGTGGACGTGGCGGGCGGCGACAAGGTGCCGCGCAAGGGCGGCCCCGGCGTGACGACCGCCGACCTGCTCGTGATCAACAAGACGGACCTCGCGCCCCTGGTGGGCGCCGACCTCGGTGTCATGACGGCCGACGCCCACCGGATGCGCGGCGGGCTGCCGGTGATCAGCCAGTCCCTAGTGGACACACCGGACGCCCCCGCGGTGGCCGAGTGGGTCCGCGCTCAGCTCCGCACGCTCGCGGCGGTCAGGTGATTCCCGAACGGGCTGACGTCGCCCGCGCAGCCGTGCTGGTCCGCCAGCGGCAGGTACAGCGGCACGGTCTCGTCCGGCGGGTACACCCGGATGCCCCACACGGGCGTCTTGCGGCACGCGTCCGGGTCGAAGTTGTCGACCTGGGCGAACCCGACGTCCGACGTGGCCGTGGCGCCGTGCGGCAGGGTCAGCAGCGGGCCGCGGTCGCCGGACCGCACGGCGGCGGCGCCGACCTGGTCGCCGTTGGCGTCCACATAGGACACTCCGGGGAAGCCGCGCAGCACGCACCGGTACGGGCTCCGGTTGGTGAGGACGACCTCCCGGTACGTCGTGCCCGCCGCGCCGCCGACGGCGCCGAACCGGACGTCGAGGTCGGCCGACCGGCACGTGGCGACCGCCTGCGCCGCCCGCCCGGCAGCCGCCCCCGCCTGCCCGGCCGTCTGCCCGGCCGTCTGCCCGGCCGTCTGCCCGGCCGTCTGGCTCGCCGTGTGCCCGGCCGTCTGGGCGGACGTCTCACCCGCCGTGTGCCCGGACGTCTGGGCGGGAGTTTGGGCGGAGGCCGCCCCGCCGGTGACCGCGATCAGCGCCGCCAGGCCTGTAGTCGTGATCAATCTCCTCATCGTGATCTCCCCCTGCGCTCGCGGACGGATTCCCCGTCCACCAGCAGGACGTGTCGCGGGTCACAGGGGTTGCTCCTGTGAGGGCGCGCGCTCACCTCGTCGTGGAACGCGACCCGAACGGGCGAACCGTCGTGCGGGACCTGCGGTCGATGGCCCCGCTGCGCCTCGTGCCCCGCCGCGGACCCGACGAAGTGGTGCTCGTCCACCTGGTGAGCTCGATCACCGCACCGCTCGGCGGCGACGACCTGGAGTTGCACGTCGTGGTCGGCCCCGGGGCGTCTCTCGCACTGCACGGAGTGGCGGCCACGCTGGCGTTGCCGGGGCATCACCCAGGCGGGAGCCGTTCACTCGTTCGAGTGGAATTGGCGGACGGCGCGAGCCTCGACTACCTGCCCGAGCCGACGGTGATCACCGCGCGCGCGTGCCACGAGTCGGTGTTCCGGGCCGACCTGGCCGACGACGCCCGGCTGCGGACGCGGGAAGTCCTCGTGTCCGGCCGGGTGAACGAGCGGGCGGGCTCCCTCACCACCACGCTCGACGTGCGGCGGAACGGTCCGGTGATCAAGCAGACGACCCGCGTCGGAACGCCCGAAGTGGACGGAAGCCCGGCCGGCCTGGCAGGTCGGCGGGTGCTCGGCGCGGAGCTGCTGTGCTGGGGCGAGGACGTCCCGGGAGCGGTCTCGGAGGACTGGTGGTCGCTCGTCCCGCTGGCCCGCGGCGGCAGCCTCGCCACCGCCGTCGCCGACGACGTGGTGACCGCGGCCCGCGCACTTGACGAGGCCCGTGCCCGTCACCCCGGCCCGGTCGGGCGCCTCTGACTCGATCTCGTGCTCGATTCCGAGGTCCTGATCACACCGAAAGTCACGGATCGGGTGGCGGTCATCACCGTGCGGGCGGTTTCGCCCCGGCCCGGGAACCCGTACGGTCGCGGGATCGCTAGGCGCCACAAGTGCCTTGGCCAGGCCGAAGTAACGCTCCGGGAGGTCGGGATGTCGGAGACGACGAACATCGCGTTGCCGTCGATGCGCGTGTCCTACGAGCACGGTTCGCTCACGGAGAGCGACCTGGCCGCCAGTTGGCACGAACAGCTGCAGCTGTGGCTGGACCAGGCCGCCGGCGCCGGTCTGCCCGAGCCGAACGCGATGGTGCTCGCCACGGCCGACCCGGAGGGCCGCCCGTCGTCCCGCACGGTGCTCGCCAAGGGCCTGGACGAGCGCGGACTGGTGTTCTTCACCAACTACACCTCCGCGAAGAGCCACGACCTGATGGCCACCCGGTACGCGTCGGCCACGTTCCCGTGGTTCGCGATGCAGCGGCAGGCGCACGTGCGCGGCACCGTCGAGAAGGTCGGCCCCACCGAGACCGCCCAGTACTGGGCGAGCCGCCCGCGCGGGTCGCAGCTGGGCGCCTGGGCGTCGCCGCAGTCGCGCGTCGTCAGCGGCCGGTCCACTTTGGAGAGCGCGCTGCACAAGATCGAGCGGCAGTTCGCCGACGCGGACCGCGTGCCCGTGCCGCCGCACTGGGGCGGCTGGCGCATCCGGCCCGAAGAGGTCGAGTTCTGGCAGGGCCGCCGCGACCGCATGCACGACCGCCTCCGCTTCCGCCTCGGCCGGGACGGCTGGGAAGTCCAGCGCATCGCCCCCTAACCCACGGCTCTGGCCCACGGCTCACACCGGGCCCCGTCGCGCACTGGCGTGACGGGGCCCGGTTCGTCGTGGGCTCGGCCAAGGCCGTTCGGTGCTCGGAAATGCGGTTGTTAGTTGCCGTACGCTAAGCACCGTGCGGAGAGTGCTGGGGAAGGTCGCCATGGACACCCGACCGCTGAAGGTCGTGGCGTTCCGGAGGTTGTGGCTGTCGACCGTGGTGACGGCCATCGGCAGCCAGCTCACCGCGGTGGCGGTGCCCAAGCAGGTGTACGACCTGACCGGGTCGTCCGCCTGGGTCGGCTTCTCGGCCGCGGTGGCGTTCGTGCCGCTGCTGGTCTTCGGGCTGTACGGCGGCGCGATCGCCGACGTGGTGGACCGGCGCAAGCTGCTCGTCGTCACGAACGCCGGCATCGCGGTGACGTCGGTGCTGCTGTGGCTGCAGGCCGCGTTCCACGTCGAGTCGGTGTGGCTCGTGATCGCCCTGCTCGGCCTGCAGCAGGTGTTCTTCGCCGCCAACGCGCCCGCGCGCACCGCGTCCATCGCCCGTCTCGTGCCCGCCGACCAGATCCCGGCCGCCACGGCCCTCGGCGCCACCGTGATGATGTTCGGCGGCGTGTTCGGCCCGATGCTGGCCGGCGCGCTGATGCCCGTGGTGGGCCTGTCGACGCTGTACCTCGCCGACGCCATCGCGCTCACCCTCACCATCTGGGCGGTGTGGAAGCTCCCGCCGCTGCCGCCGTTGGCCGGTCCGACGCGGCGGGCCGGGCTGCGGGACGTCGTGGACGGCTTCCGGTACCTGGCGTTGCAGAAGATCGTGATGGCGAGCTTCCTGCTGGACATCATCGCGATGGTGTTCGGCATGCCGCGGGCGCTGTTCCCGGAGATGGCCGAGAACACGTTCGGCGACCCGCCCGGCGGTGGGCTCGCGCTGGGCCTGCTGTTCGCCGCGATGCCGTTGGGCGCGATGCTGTGCGGCCTCACGTCCGGCTGGACGTCACGCGTCCGGCGGCACGGGATCGGTGTCGTGGTCGCGGTGATCGCGTGGGGCCTGGCGATGGTCGGGTTCGGCCTGTCGCACGTGCTGTGGCTGGCCGTGGTGTTCATGGCCATCGGCGGCGCGGCGGACATGGCCAGCATGGTGTTCCGCAGCGCGATCCTCCAGACGGCCGCGCCGGACGACATGCGCGGCCGGATGCAGGGCGTGTTCATCGTCGTCGTGGCCGGCGGCCCGAGGATCGCGGACCTCCTCCACGGCACCACGGGGGCCCTGATCGGCCCCGGCGCGGCGACGGTGGCGGGCGGCGTGCTCGTCGTCCTCTGCACCCTGCTGGCCGTGCTGGCGATCCCGGCGATCCGCCGCTACCGCTTCACTCCCGAGGTCATCAGCTCGGGCGAGGTCACCAGGTGACGCCCCGCCGGCCACGACCACCGGCACGGCAGCGCTACGAAGACTTCTGACCGCGCACGAACCGGGACCACGAGGCGGCGGGGACGGCGATGGTGGGGGCGGGGTTCTTCGAGTCCCGCGCCGCCACCCGTTGGCCGGTGCGCGCGACTTCGACGCAGTTCGCGGTGCTGTTGCTGCGGGAACTCTTGCGCCACGACACTTCGACGCAGTTCGCGGTGTCGGCACTGCGGGAACTCTTGCGCCACAGGGTCATGGGCTCATCGTGTCATGCGAGCCCTTTCAGGAACTCCACCGTTTCCTCGGCGCTGTACGCCAGCCCGCGGAGCGTCGACCAGGTCGCCTCGAACACCTCGATCTGGTCGTCCTCGTCGATGAACAGGCTGGACACCTTGTTCTCCAGCAGCACCAAGCTCGGGTCGTCGTCGTATTCGAGGATCACGAACGGCCCGCTGAGCCCGGTGTGCGGCGCGGCGAAGGAGGGTGCGACCTGGAGGGTGATGTTCGGGCGTTCGGCCGCGTCGACCAGGTGGCGGATCTGGCGGGCCTGCGCCCCGGCATCCCCGAAGGGGCGCTCCAGCACGGTCTGCTCGATGATCGCGTGGAGCCTGAGCGGGTTGCCCCGGGTAAGCAGCCCTTGCCTCGCCATTCGGCTGGCAACCAGGGCATCCACCTGGATTTCCGACAGGGCGTGCCCGGTGGCTTTGATCAGAGTTCGGGCGTATTCCGGGGTTTGGAGGAGACCGGGGATGACCAAGGGCTGGTAGTGCAGCAGTGAGCCGGCCTCGTCCTCGAAGTCGGCCCAGGTCTGCCAGTCGTCGTGCAAGTTCTGGTTGTTCATCCGCAGCAGCCCGCGCTGTTCGGCGTGCCGGGCGAGGTCGAGCAGTTCGACTCGTTGCTTGCGCCCGACCTGGTAGAAGTCGAGCAGCTTCTCCAGGTCGTCCAGGTAGATGCCCATTCCGGACGTCTCGATGCGGCTGATCTTGCTCCCGGACATGCCCAGCGCCTCGCCGACGGCATCGGTGCTGATGCCGGTGGCGTTGCGGAGCTTCTTGAGGATGTACGCGAGTCGGCGGGAGCGGACCGACGTCCCTGCGCGGCGTGCCATGAGATCAACCTTGGGGCACCACGAATCCAGTCACAATGGCCATCACTCGAACGAGTTATTGCGAAGTGATAAGCAGCGCTGCGAATCTGGTCGGCATGGAACCGATGATCAAGGTGCAGGTGCCGAAGCGGGAGTGGTTGTTGCGGTGCTACTCCGACCGGGAGGACGTGTTGTCGGTCGAGGTGCACGACGGGGCGATCGAGGTGTTCCTGCCGACCGGCAACGACAGCGTCCGCCTCGAACGCGGCCAGATCGCGGCCTTCCGGGAAGCGCTGGACGAGGCCGTCGCGCGCGCCGAGGACGATCTTCGCGCCGAGGCCCGAACCTGAAACATCAAGACTTGCCCAAGGTCGACGGATTCCACTATCCGGCCCCTGTGTGATCCGGCACACTCAGTCGGCATGGCGGAAGCGACGAGCGCACCGGCGCAACCGGAACTGAAGCGGGCCATCGGCCCCAAGTTGCTGTTGTTCTTCGTGGTCGGTGACATCCTCGGCACCGGCATCTACGCCCTCACGGGCAACGTCGCGGGCAAGATCGGCGGCGCGCTGTGGCTGCCCTTCCTGATCGCGTTCGTGGTGGCCTTCCTGACCGCGTTCAGCTACCTCGAACTCGTCGGCAAGTACCCCAGGGCGGCCGGCGCGGCGCTGTACACGAACCGCGCGTTCAAGATCCAGTTCCTCACCTTCATGGTGGCGTTCGCGGTGATGAGCTCGGGCATCACCTCGGCCTCGTCCGCCGCGCTGGCGTTCGGGAAGACCTACCTCCAGTCCGTCATCAAGGAGTTCTTCTCCGACACGTTCACGGTGTCGGCGACGCTCGTCGCGATCCTGTTCATCATCGGCCTCGCCCTGATCAACTTCCGGGGCGTCTCGGAGTCGGTCAAGGCGAACGTCGTCCTGACCTGCATCGAGCTGTCCGGTCTGGTGATCATCATCGCGATCGGCGTCTACGCCGTCCTGGCGGGCGACGGCGATCCCGGCCGCCTCACCCAGGTCGACCCGGCGCCGAACCAGACCGCGCTGGTGGCCGTCACGTCCGCGACCGCGTTGGCGTTCTTCGCGATGGTCGGGTTCGAGGACTCGGTGAACATGGCCGAGGAGGTCCGCGACCCGGTCCGTATCTTCCCGCGCGCGATGCTGTGGGGCATGGTGATCGCGGCGCTCATCTACGTCCTCGTCGCGATCACGTCGTCGCTGCTGATCCCGGCGGACGAGCTGTCGAAGGCGGGGTCGTCGGCGCTGCTGAAGGTCGTGCAGGTGGGCGCCCCCGGCTTCCCGCTGTGGATCTTCTCGCTGATCGGCCTGTTCGCGGTCATCAACTCGGCCCTGATCAACATGCTGATGGCCAGCCGGCTGATCTACGGCATGTCGAACGAGCGGATCATCCCCAGGGTCTTCGGCGCCGTGCACCCGTTCCGCCGCACGCCGTGGATCTCGATCGTCTTCACGTCGGGCGTGGCGATCATCCTGGTCTCCACGGCCGACATCGCGAAGCTCGGCGGCACGACCGGCCTGCTGCTGCTGGTCGTGTTCACCATCGTCAACATCGCCGTCCTGGTGCTGCGCAAGGAGAAGGTGGAGCACGAGCACTTCCGCGCGCCGACGTGGGTGCCGGTGCTGGGCGCGCTGACGTGCGCGTACCTGGCCAGCCCGCTGTCGGGCCGGGCGTCGGCGGACTACGAGATCGCGCTGTACCTGCTGGCCGCCGGCCTCGTGCTGTGGCTGATCAACCGGGTCGTGCACGGCAAGGTCGAGTTCGACCCGGAGAAGCTGAGGAAGTGACGTCCTGACCGTGGTGGGGCGCGATGCCGTCGTCCCACCAGGTCGGCCCGCCCCGCCGTTCCACCACGCCGTTCCACCAGGTCGGCACGAAGCGGGACCGGCGCGGTCAGGCTTGGAGCTCGGCCAGGACGGCGAAGAGCCGTTCGCGTTCCTCGTCGTCCTGGCGGACCATGCGGCCGTGGATGCCGCCCGGCATCGCGGCGTCACCGTCGGCCAGCACGCGCAGGTCGGGCACCAGCGGCGCGGCGTCGTCGCCCAGTTCCCGCAGCGACTCGGCCAGCCAGGCGCCGCCGCCCGCCCACGCCAACCGCTGCCGCAGGGCGTCGAGGAGCGGCTTGGCCTCGCCCGTCACGCGGCGGACGGCCAGCGCGGCGGCGTAGGTGTCGTGGGGGTCGGCGAGCAGGTCGCGCAGGCGTGGCACGAGCGCCGCGGCCGGCGGTCCGACCAGACCGGCCAGCTCGGCGGCGTCGGTCAGGTGCCACCCGCGGTCGAAGGCGTCGGCGGCGGTCCGGACCGGGGTTTCCGCGTCACCCGCCGACAGCAGGAGCCGTGCCGCTTCGAGCCGGAGCCGGAGGGCCGCCGGGCCGTCGCCCGCGGCGGTGGTGGCGACGTCTCGCAGCGCGGGCAGCAGGGCGTCCAACGGCAGGTCGTGGCGCAGGGCCGTCCGCGCGGCCGGCACGGGTTCGGCGACGCCGGCGTCGGCCACGCAGGCGGTCACGTGGCCGACGTCCTCCGTGATCGCGGTGAGGGCCTGCGCGCAGTCGAGGCGGCGCTGCCAGGACGCGGCGGGGTCGTCGCGGACGGCCTTCAGCGCGGGGACGGCGGACGAGGCGGCCGGACCCATCGCGGCCAGCGCGCGGATCGCCCACCACTCGTCGTGCGGGACGAGGGCGACGAGCTCGGGCACGGCGTCGGCGGCGTCCGGGCCCCAGCGGTGCAGCAGCCGGGTCAGGCCGTTGACCTCGTTGTGCCACCGCAGGTGGCCGAGCACGGCGTGGTCGTCCGGCGTGTGCGCCCAGTGGGGCGGCAGGGCCGCCAGCCGCCGTCGGACCGCGGCCAGCAGCACGGGGTCGCACGGCACGTCGGAGTCGATGAGCGAGCCGAGGACATCCGCCGTGGCCACGCCGTCGGTGAGCGCGGTCGCGAACGACTCGCGCCAGCGCGGGTCGCCGAGCGTGATCAGGACGTCGAGGGCGAGGCCGAACAGGCGGGCTTCGGGGGCGTTCGGGTCGGACGGCGGTGGGTCGGCGAGGAGCGCCGCGAGGGTGTCGGCGGCGAGGGGAGCGGCCGCCCGCACGTCACGGACCGCGGTGGCGGCGGCGACGCGGACCGACACCGCCGGGTGGCCGACCGCGGCGGCCAGCAGGGGAGCCAGCGCGTCCCGGACCGAACGCGACCGCACGCACCGCTCGTAGGCGGCTTCGACGGCCCGCTGCGCGGCGGCGGCCGTTCCCCGCTCGGACAACGTGCGGCAGAGCGCGGTGAGCCGCGCGGTGTCGAGCCGCGCCACGATGTCGGCGAACGGGTCGTAGGACCAGACCCAGTTCGTCAGCGGCTCGTCCTCCAGCCAGCAGTCGACCACCACGTCGGTCGCCGCCTCCGGCCACGGCAGCGCGGCGTCGGCGATGGCCCACAGCGCGCCCGCCCGGACGTCCGCCGGAAGCGCCGGCGCGAGCTCGTCCGCCAGCCACCCGGCGCACTCGGCCGGCGCCAGGCGACCGGCCGCCGCCAGCAGGCCCGCCACCACGTGCGGCGACCGTTCACGCTCGCGCCGGGCCCTCAGCGCGGGCACGACCTCGGCCGGTGACGGGAGGTTGCCGAGCAGGTGGGTGGCGAGGTGCCGGACCTCCGCGTCCGGGTCGTCCAGCAGCGGCAGCAGGCGCGGGGTCTCCCGGCCCAACGCCGAGCGCACGTCCGCCAGCACGTCCGGCGCGGCGTCGTCGCTCTCGGCGATCACGCCGAGCAGGTGCACCAGGCCCGCCCGCCCCGGCGTGGCCGGATCGGCGGCGAGCCGGGCCACGAACGGCACCGCCCGCGGCGTCGCCGGGTACAGCGTGCCCTGGTGGTGGATGCTGCCGAACAGGTGGTCCAGCGCCTCGCCCGCCCGCTCCTCGTCCGCGCCGGCGGCGTCGCGCAAGGCGCCCGGCACGTCGTCCGCGGGGCCGTACGCGTGGTCGAGGGACGCCCAGTCGACGTCGTCGATGCCGTCGAGCGCGGTCACCCGGTCTCTCCCCATGAGCGGTGCAGCCTAGGCCGTCGGACGGCCGCACCCCGCAGGGGGCGCGATCAGGCGAGCACCTTCCGGTGGCGGCGCAGCTCCACCGCGTCGTGGGCGCTGAACACGTCCACCTCGCCCGCGACCTCGCGCAGCCGGTGCTGGTTGGCCACCCGCAGCTCGGCGACCGTCTGCACGGCCCGCTCGAACCGCGCCAGCACGGGCGGCACGTGCGGCGGGGTGCGCAGGGCGCCGTGGAAGAAGTACGCGTCGCCGGCGTGCAACAGCCACCGGTCGCCCGTCTTCACGGCGACGCCGGTGTGGCCGCGGGTGTGGCCGATCAGCGGCACGAGCAGGACGTCCGGCCGCAGCTCCCGCACGCCGTCGAAGCCGAACCACGTCTCGCCGGTCGGCTCGTGCGGCACGAAGTCGGCGTGCCGCCACTGGGCGGGGGAGTAGCGCGGGTTGTCGCGGTCGTCCAGCTCCTCCTTCAGGACGTGCACGCGGGCGGACGGGAAGTCGCGCAGGCCGCCGGCGTGGTCGACGTCGAGGTGGGTCAGCGCGATGTCCCGCACGTCCGACGCGGCGAACCCGAGCGCCTCCACCTGCCGCACCGCGGTCTCCCGCTCGTCGTACACGGGCAGGGACGTCCAGCGGTAGCGCGCGGACAGGGTGGCCCGGGGATCGCGCAGGTCGTCCAGCCCGAGGCCGCTGTCGACCAGCAGCAGGCCGTCCGGCGCCTCGACCAGCAGCACGTGGCAGACGAGCTCGGCGCGCCGGAACACGGAGCCCTGCCCGTCGACGAGCCGTCCGCCGACCGGTCGCATGGTGCCGCAGTTCAGGTGGTGCACCTTCATGGCGCGGGCCTTTCCAGGAGGACGCCCAGGCGGGCGGCGACGGCGTGGAGCGGTGCGAGGGAACGGCGGGTGCGGGCGAGCAGGAGCGCGCCCTCGATGGCGGCGAGGACGACCGTGGCGACGTCGTCGTCACCCACTCGCGCGGCGATGACGGCGTGCCACGACGCGTAGACGTCCTCGCACGCCCGGCGGATCGGCTCGCTGTCGGCCGCCGCGTCGAGCGCGACCGTGGCGACGGGGCACCCGCTGCGGTAGTCCGAAGCCAGGAGGTTCGCGCCGAGGCGTTCCACCACGTGGGAGAGCGCTTTCGCCGGGTCGGGTTCGGCGTCGAGGACGGCGGCGAGGTCGTCCCGGATGTCGTTGCCTGCCAAGGAGACCGCCTCGGCGGCGAGTTGCTCCTTCCCGTTCGGGAAGTGGAAGTAGAGCGACCCCTTGGGCGCGCCGCCCTCGGTGAGGACCTGGTTGAGGCCCGTCGCGTGGTAGCCCTGGTCCCGGAAGAGCCGGGCGGCGGTGCGCACCACGCGCTGACGGGTGTCCGTGCGTCTCGGCATGGTTTTACTATAGAGACCGGTCTAGTGATTCCGTCAAGGATGGGGCAGGAGGGGATACGCTCCTGATCCATGCTGGAGATCGCCCACGGCGCGGCGCGCGCCGTCATCGCACCCGAGGGTGCGGGACTGAAGTCCTACGAGGTCGGCGGCGTTCCGTACGTGGAGACGTACGACGACGAACCGCCCATGGGCTGCGGCGCGGTGCTCGTGCCGTGGCCCAACCGAACGGCCGGGGGCAGGTGGACCCTCGACGGCGTCGAGCAGCAGCTCGAAGTCACCGAGCCGGACCGCGGCAACGCCATCCACGGCCTGGTCCGCCGCGTCGTGTGGGACGTGGTGGAGCACACCGGCGCCCTGGTGTCGCTGGAGGCGTCCGTGGCGGGTTTCGGCTGGCCCGTGCCGCTGCGCACCACGATCACGTACGCGCTGGACGACAACGGGCTCAGCGTGTCGCACGGCGTGACGAACCTCGGCGACGGGCGCACGCCGTTCGGCGTCGGCACCCACCCGTACCCGCGGGCCGGCGCGTCGCTGACCGACGAGACGTCCCTGTCGCTGGCCGCCACCACCGTGCTGCCGGTCGACGCCGACACGATGATCCCGAACGGCCCGGCCGTGCCGGTGTCCGGCGACTACGACTTCCGGGTGGCGCGGCTGCTCGACGGCGTGAAGCTGGACACGGCGTTCGGCGGGTGCGAGCCGGTGGACGGGCTCGTGCGGCACGTGCTGAAGGGCCCGGCCGGCGGCGTCGAGCTGTGGGCGGACCCGGACTTCAAGTGGGTGCAGGTCTACACGCCCGACAACTTCCCCGGTCGTGGGCGCGCGGTGGCCATCGAGCCGATGACGTGCCCGCCCGACGCGCTGAACAGCGGGATCGACCTGCTGTGGCTGGAGCCGGGCGACTCGTGGGCCGGTCGGTGGGGTTTGCGCCCGCTGTCGTAGGCCGTTAGCGTCGCTAACTATGAACGTCGCTATCACGGGTGGGTACGTCGTCCCGGTGGCCGGTGAGCCGATCGAGGGCGGCACGGTCCTGATCCAGGACGGGAAGATCGTCGCGGTCGGCGCGAACGTCGAGGTGCCGGACGGCGTCCCGGTCGTGGACGCGGCGGGCGGCTGGGTGCTGCCCGGCTTCGTGGAGGCCCACGGCCACCTCGGCGTGCACGAGGAGGGCGAGGGCTGGGCCGGGCAGGACACCAACGAGATGACCGACCCCAACGGCGCGCGGCTGCGCGCGCTGGACGCGATCAACGCCGCCGACCAGGGCTTCGCCGACGCCCTGGCCGGCGGCGTCACGACCGCCGTCGTCAAGCCCGGCTCGGGCAACGTGATCGGTGGCCAGACCGTGGCCGTGAAGTGCTGGGGCCGCACCGCCGACGAGATGCTGGTGCGCAACCCCGTCAGCGTGAAGAGCGCGCTCGGCGAGAACCCCAAGCGCGTGTACGGCGAGCAGAAGAAGCTGCCGTCCACGCGCCAGGGCGTCGCGGCCGTGATCCGGGACGCGCTCACCAAGGCCCAGGACTACGTGGCCCGGCGTGACGCGGCGGAGGGGCCGTTCGAGCGGGACACGACGTCCGAGGTGCTGGCGCGGGTGCTGTCCGGCGAGCTGCCGTGGTGCCAGCACTGCCACCGGGCGGACGACATCGCGACCGCGTTGCGGCTGGCCGACGAGTTCGGCTACCGGCTCATCGTCAACCACGGCACCGAGGGCCACCTGATCGCCGACCTGCTGGCGGAGCGCGACGTCCCGGTGATCATCGGGCCGCTGTTCACCAGCCGGTCGAAGGTCGAGGTGCGGCAGCGGTCGCTGCGCAACCCCGGCATCCTGGCGCGGGCGGGCGTGCGGATCGCGATCACCACCGACCACCCCGTCGTGCCCATCCACTTCCTCGTGCACCAGGTGACGCTGGCCGTGAAGGAGGGCCTCGACCCCCGGACCGGGCTGGAGTCGATCACCGTCAACCCGGCCGCGATCATGGGCCTGGACGACCGCGTCGGCTCGTTGCGGCCGGGCTTGGACGGTGACGTGGTGATCTGGTCCGGCGACCCGCTGGACGTGATGAGCCGGGCGCTGAAGGTGTTCGTGGGAGGCCGCGAGGTGTACCGGTTCGAGGACGGCGAAGAGGTCGTCGTGAGCCCGTTCTACGCGGAGTCCTGACGTCGGGTCAGCGGCGGAGGTCGCGGCCGATCACCAGGCGTTGGATCTGGTTCGTGCCCTCGAAGATCTGGAGCACCTTGGCCTCCCTCATGTAGCGCTCCACCGGGAAGTCGCGGGTGTAGCCGGCGCCGCCGAGGACCTGCACGGCGTCCGTCGTCACCTTCATCGCGGTGTCGGTGCAGATCAGCTTCGCGATCGCGGCCTGGCGGTGGAACGGGAGGCCGCGGTCGCGGCGGCGGGCCGCCTGGAGGTAGGTGGCGCGGGCGGACTCGACGGCGGCGGCCATGTCGGCGAGCAGGAACTCCAGGCCCTGGAAGTCGATGATCGCGCGGCCGAACTGGGTGCGCTGCTTGGCGTACGCGACGGCCTCGTCCAGCGCGGCCTGCGCCAGGCCCACGCCGCACGCGGCGATGCCGAGCCGTCCGGAGTCCAAAGCGGACAGGGCGATCTTCAGCCCGTCGCCCTCCGCGCCGATGAGGCGGTCGGCGTCGACGCGGACGTCGTCGAACGCGAGCTGCGCGGTGATCGAGCCGGTGAGGCCCATCTTGCGCTCGGGCTTCGCGGCGGTGAGGCCGTCGACGTGGCCGGGCGCGAAGAAGCAGCTGATGCCCTTGCCGCCGTCGTCGGACGTGCGCGCCATCAGGGTGTAGAAGTCGGCGACGCCGGCGTGGGTGATCCACGCCTTCGTCCCGTTGACGGTGTAGTGGTCGCCGTCGCGCACGGCCCGCGTGGACAGGGCGCCCGCGTCCGACCCCGCGTGCGACTCGGACAGCGCGTAGCCGCCGAGCTGGTCGCCGGCCAGGGCGTCCGGCAGCCAGCGCGCCTTCTGCTCCTCCGTGCCGAACGTCGCCAGCGCGTAGCTCGACATGATGTGCACCGAGAGCCCGACGCCGACGGACATCCACGCCGACGCGACCTCCTCCAACGCCTGGAGGTACACCTCGTACGGCTGCTCACCGCCGCCGAACCGCTCCGGGTACGGCAGGCCGAGCAGACCGGTCTTGCCGAGCAGACGGAACTTGTCGCGCGGGAACCGCTCGTGCTCCTCCGCCTCGGCCGCGTGCGGCGCCAGCTCGTCACGGGCGATCTCGCGGACGAGGGCCAGCAGGTCCTCGGCTTCGGTGGTGGGCAGCAGGCGCTCGGCGGGCATCGTCGACCTCCGGGACGGGGGCCGGGCGGCCGTCGGTCGGACGGGTCTCGACCCACCGGGTGAGTACTGGTGGGAGTACTGTAGGACGTACGCCAGTACTGTGGCCAGTCACTGTGACAGAGTTGCGGCTCATGACCTCGATCGCGCGCAGACCGCTGACGCCCAGGCAGGTGGAGCTGCTGGGCCGGCTCGAGGCGCTGGTGCTCGCCGAGGGTTTCGCGCACTTCACGCTGGACGACCTCGCGGCCCGCCTCCACTGCTCCAAGTCCACCCTGTACGCGCTCGCGTCGAGCAAGGAACAGCTCGCCGTGCGCGTGGTCGGCCGGTACTTCAAGGGCGCGGCCGAGCGGATCGAGCAGCGGATCGCCGGCGTCGGGGACGTCCGGGTGCGCGTCGGCACCTACCTGGCGGGCGCGGCGGAGGAGCTGCGGCGGGCGTCGGCCCAGTTCATCACCGACGTGTCCGCGTACGCGCCCACCCGCAGCACGTACGAGCGCAACGCGCGCGCGGCGGC
The DNA here is from genome assembly GCF_052936025.1 of Saccharothrix hoggarensis. The sequence continues at coordinate 572,445 of NZ_CP193624.1, forward strand.
CGAGCGCATTCGTGAGTTCATCCAGGAAGGCGTCCGCGACGGGGTGTTCCGGGACGTCCATGCGACGCTGATCGCCGAGATGGCCGGTCTGCTCATCGAGGGCATCCAGACCGGGGTGCTGACCCGGCGCGCGGGGGTGTCGGACGCCGAGGCGTTCACCGCGCTGGGCGAGCTGCTGCTGGACGGGTTGCGGAGAGAACGGAGCCAGTCGTGATCGTCGTTGCCGGTGAGGCGCTGGTCGACCTGGTGCCCACGGACGAGGGGAACCTCGCGCCGAGGCTCGGCGGCGGGCCGTACAACGTGGCCGTGGCCGCTGGGCGGCTCGAAGCGCCGGTGAGCTTCCTGTCGCGGGTCTCGACCGACCTGTTCGGGGACCGGCTGGTCGAGCGCCTGCACGCGTCCGGTGTGCGGACGGACCTGGTGCAGCGGGGCGACCAGCCGACGACGCTGGCCGTGGTCGGCCTGGCCGACGACGGGTCGGCGCGCTACTCGTTCTACGTCGAGGGCACGGCGGACCGCCAGGTCACCGATCCCGGCCCGCTGCCCGTCGGCACCAGGGCGGTGTCCTTCGGGACGTTGTCGCTGGTGCTGGAGCCGGGCGCGAGCACGTACGAGCGGGTGCTGTGGCGGGAGGCCGAGCGCGGCGCGCTGACCGTGCTGGACCCGAACATCCGTGCGAGCCTCATCCGCGACCCGATGGGCTACCGCGACCGGTTCGACTCGTGGCTGCCGCACGTGGGCCTGCTGAAGGTCTCCGTCGAGGACGCCCGGTGGCTGGCGGACCTGCCCGCCGACGCCCCCGAGGACGCCGTGCTGGACGTCGTGCGGGACTGGCAGGGCGCGGGCCCGGCCGCCGTGGTGCTGACCCGCGGCGGCGACGGGCTGGGCGTGCTGACCGCCGCCGGCGACGTGATCCGCGTCCCACCCACGCCCGTGGACGTGGTCGACACGATCGGCGCGGGCGACACCGTGCAGGGCGCGCTGCTGTCCTGGCTGCACGACCACGACGCGCTGTCCGTCGAGGCTGTCCGGGGTCTGGACGCCGCGAAGTGGACCTCCGCGCTGTCCTGGGCGGGCGCCGCGGCGGCCGTCACGTGCTCCCGCGCGGGGGCCGAACCGCCCTTCCGGCACGAGCTGAGATGACCTAGCTCTCACCCCGCGTGAGGTGGAGGAACAGCCCCGAACGGCTACGGTGGAGGGTGCACGCTAGCCACCCATGCGTCCGGATGTGATGCCGGTCCCATCTCACAGAATCGGTTCATACCGTGGCTGTGGAGCGGGTCGTCCGCTGACTAGCGTGGGAGAACTGACAGGACCCCAACGGGGTGGTGCTGCGGTGCGGGCTGAACGCTCACGGCCGCGCGCAGGCGTGCGAGACCCGCATGAGCCACCCCGCCTAGCGTGAGAGGGACTCTGCATGCCCGACGCGACGACTGCGCCGAACGACCTCCGTACCGTCGCGCTGCGCCATCCGGGCGGAGAGCACGAGATGAAGGTAGTGCCGGCCACCGAGGGTGCCCCCGGTATCGACCTCGGAAAGCTCCTGGCCACAACAGGTCTGGTCACACTGGACAGCGGGTTCGTCAACACCGCGTCCTGTTCTTCCGAGATCACCTACATCGACGGTGACGCGGGCATCCTGCGCTACCGCGGCTACCCGATCGAGCAGCTCGCCGAGAAGTCGAACTTCATCGAGGTCAGCTACCTGCTGATCTACGGCGAGCTGCCGACCCAGGCCCAGCTGGAGGAGTTCTCCTCCAAGATCAACCGGCACACGCTGCTGCACGAGGACCTGAAACGGTTCTTCGACGGCTTCCCGCGTGACGCCCACCCCATGCCCGTGCTGTCCTCGGCGGTGTCCGCGCTGTCGACGTTCTACCAGGACAGCCTCAGCCCTTTCGACGCCAACCAGGTCGAGATCTCCACGATCCGCCTGCTGGCCAAGGTGCCCACCATCGCGGCCTACGCCTACAAGAAGTCCGTGGGCCAGCCGTTCCTGTACCCGGACAACTCCCTGGGTCTGGTGGACAACTTCCTGCGCATGACGTTCGGCTTCCCGGCCGAGCCGTACGACGTGGACCCGGACCTGGTCCGCGCGCTCGACCTGCTGTTCGTGCTGCACGCCGACCACGAGCAGAACTGCTCCACGTCGACGGTGCGGCTGGTCGGCTCGTCCGAGGCGAACCTGTTCGCGTCCATCTCCGCCGGCATCAACGCGCTGTTCGGCCCGCTGCACGGCGGCGCGAACTCCGCGGTGCTGGAGATGCTGGAGAAGATCCGCGCCGAGGGCGGTGACGTCTCCGCGTTCGTGAAGAAGGTCAAGAACAAGGAGGACGGCGTCCGCCTGATGGGCTTCGGCCACCGGGTCTACAAGAACTACGACCCGCGTGCCGCGATCATCAAGAAGACGGCCGACGAGATCCTCGGCAAGCTGGGCGCGTCGGACGAGCTGCTCGACATCGCCAAGGCGCTGGAGGAGACCGCGCTCGCGGACGACTACTTCGTCGAGCGCAAGCTCTACCCGAACGTCGACTTCTACACCGGCCTGATCTACCGGGCGATGGGCTTCCCGACGAAGTTCTTCACCGTGCTGTTCGCCCTCGGCCGGCTGCCGGGCTGGATCGCGCACTGGCGCGAGATGATCCAGGACCCGGCCACGAAGATCGGCCGTCCGCGCCAGGTCTACGTGGGCTCGCCGGAGCGCGACTTCGTGCCCGTCGAGCAGCGCTGACACCGCTCGCACCGCTCGAACCCGAGTTGGGGAAGGCCCGCACCGACACCGGTGCGGGCCTTTTTGTCGGACCCCCGTGGTTCCCTGTGTGCGAGGGGGCGTCCACACGGGGGGATGCCTGACGGTGTTCGGCCGTGCGGCCCGCCCGCCGCGCTCCTAGGGTCGGTCCGTGGACTCCTCGACCGTCGTCTGGTTCCGCCGCGACCTGCGGACCGCCGACCACCCCGCGCTGCTCGCCGCCGCCGAGCGGGCGTCCGCCGCGCTGGGCCTGTTCGTGCTCGACCCCGTGCTGCTGAGGGCTTCGGGCCGGCCGCGGATCGAGTTCCTGCACCGGTGCCTGCGGTCCCTGGACCGCGAGCTGGGCGGGCGGCTCGTCGTGGTCGACGGCGACCCGGTCGAGGTGGTGCCGCGGGTCGCCGCCGCGGTCGGCGCGTCGTCCGTGCACGTGTCGGCGGACGCCGGCCCGTACGGGCGGACGCGGGACGCGGCGGTGGAGCGGCACGTCGAGCTGGTGCGCGTCGGGTCGCCGTACGCGGTGACGCCGGGCCGGGTCGCCAAGCCCGACGGCACGCCGTACCGCGTCTTCACGCCGTTCCGCAAGGCCTGGCTGGCGCACGGTTGGCCCGCGCCCGCCGACACCGATGCGTCCACTGTGGACTGGATCGCGTCGGACCTCGGCCGCGCCCTGCCCGCCGGCGAAGGGCTCCCGGACGTCGGCGCGCTCTGGGCGCGGTTCCGCGACGAGCGGCTGCCCGACTACGCGAAGCACCGCGACCGCCCCGACCTCGACGGCACCAGCCGGTTCTCCGCGTTCCTGAAGTGGGGTGTCGTGCACCCGCGCACGCTCCTCGCCGACCTCGGGCCGGACGCGTCCGCGTTCCGCGACGAGCTGGCGTGGCGCGACTTCTACGCCGACGTGCTGTGGCACCGGCCCGACTCGGCCCGCCGCAACCTCGACCGCCGGTTCGACCGGCTCCGCGTGGACGACGACCAGGAGCGCTTCCGGGCGTGGTGCGAGGGCCGCACCGGCTACCCGTTCGTGGACGCGGGCATGCGCCAGCTCCTCGCCGAGGGCTGGGTGCACAACCGCGTGCGGATGGTCGTGGCGAGCTTCCTCGTCAAGGACCTGCACCTGCCGTGGTGGTGGGGCGCCCGCCACTTCATGCGGCACCTGGTCGACGGCGACCTGGCCTCCAACCAGCACGGCTGGCAGTGGGTGGCGGGCACCGGCACGGACGCGGCGCCGTTCTTCCGCGTCTTCAACCCCGTGACGCAGGGCGAGAAGTTCGACCCGAACGGCGACTACGTGCGCCGGTACGTGCCCGAGCTGCGCGACATCCCCGGCAAGGCCGTCCACCAGCCGCGCGACCCCGTCGTCGACCACGCGCACGAGCGCCGGGAAGCGCTCGCCCGGTACGCCGCTATCAAGGGCTAGCGGCGCCGGTAGGGTCCCGCCGGACACCGCACGACGTCGGGGCCGACGGTCGAAGGACCGGTGGTCGGCTGACCACCGGCGGTCAGCGCAGGACCTCGCGCAGCCGGACCCGCGCGCCCGTGCGCAGCACCGCGTTCGAGTACACCTTGCCGCCCAGCCACGTGATCAGCGCGACCGCCGCCAGCGCCAGCACGACCGCCAGCAGCACCTGCCACGCCGGCGCGACGCCCATCGCCATCCGGCCCGGCATCAGGATCGGCGCGAACGGCGGCAGCAGCGACAGCACCGTCACCGTCGCGCCGGTCGGGTCGCTGATCATCAGGTTGATGCCGACCACGAACGCCACCACGATCGACATGCTGATCGGCGTCAGCACCGACTGCAGCTCCTCCTGGCGCGACACCAGGGACGCCGCCGCCGCGAAGACGGTGGCGTACAGGAAGAAGCCGAGCAGGTACCACAGCAGCCCGGTGGCCAGCGCCCCTCCGGCGACGCCCGCGACGTCGACGACGCCGGACACCGCGGACAGCACCAGCCCGATGCCGCCGATCAGCAGCAGTTGCAGCAGGCCGACCAGCCCGAGGCCGACGACCTTGCCCAGCAGCAGCTGCCACGGCCGCAGCGTCGCGAGCAGGATCTCCACCACCCGGCTGGACTTCTCCTCCACGACGCCCTGCGCCACCATCGTCCCGTAGACCAGCAGCGAGTAGTACAGCAGCGCCGCGATCACCAGGCCGATGGCCAGCCGCTCGCCCTTCCGGTCGTCCGCCGGCTCCAACGTCACCACGTCGACGCCGGCGCGGGCCACGTTCCCGGCCAGCACCGCCGGGTCGACGCCGGCCTCGGCCAGCTGGGCGTCGAGGACCTGCTGCTTGACGATCAGGTCGATGGCGTTGCGCAGCTCGTCGCTCAGCCCTTCCTTCACCACCACGCGCAGCGCGTCCGGCGCGCCGGTGACCAGCACGTCCACGTCGCCGGACCGCACCTGCTCCTCGGCCGCCGCGGGATCGGTGACGTCGACCGTCTCGACCTCCCGGCCGAACGACGCCGCGGTCTGCTTCAGCGGCTCCGCCAGCGCGGTGGCCTGCCCGCCCAGCGCGACCCGGTCGCGCCCCGCGTCGTCGAACAGCAGCGCCTGCAGCAGCACGTACCCCGCCATGACGGCGACGATCACGAGCGTGCCCCACAGGAAGGACTTCGTGCGCACCTTGCCCAGGAACTCCCGGCGCGCGACCAGGAACACCGCCCGGCCGGGGGTGAGGCTGCTCATGCCGCGGGCTCCTCGTTCACGACGCTGCGGAACAACTCGGTCAGCGACGGGCGCTGCCGGGAGAACTCGTGCACCGGGCCCGTGTCCAGGGCGGCGCGCAGCACCACCTGGTCGTCGGCGTCCGGCGCCAGCTCCAGCACCGTGCGGCCGCCGGACGCGCGGGCGGACCGCACGCCGGGCAGGCGGTCGGCCCAGCCCTCGGGGGCGCGCGGCGCGTCCACGACGAGCCGGGACGTGCCGCCGGCGCGCAGCTCGTCCACGGGCCCGCACGCGACCAGCGTGCCGCTGCGGACGATGCCGACGCGGTCGCACAGCCGCTCCACCAGGTCCAGCTGGTGGCTGGAGAACACCACGGGCACGCCGGTGGCGGCCTTCTCCCGCAGCACCTGGCTCATCACGTCCACCGCGACCGGGTCGAGGCCGGAGAACGGCTCGTCCAGCACGAGCACGTCCGGCTCGTGCACGAGGGCCGCCGCGAGCTGCACGCGCTGCTGGTTGCCGAGGCTGAGCTTCTGCACCTCGTCGTCGCGCCGGTCGCGCAGGCCGAGGCGGGCGATCCAGTTGTCCGCCGACCGGTGGGCCGCGTTGGTGCCGAGGCCGTGCAGCTCGGCCAGGTACACGAGCTGGTCCAGCACCTTCATCTTCGGGTAGAGGCCGCGTTCCTCGGGCATGTAGCCGATCCGCCGGCGGGTCTCGAACGTGATCGGCGCGCCGTTCCAGCGCACCTCGCCCGAGTCGGCGGCGAGCACTCCCAGCGCGATGCGCATGGTGGTGGTCTTGCCCGCGCCGTTGCTGCCGACGAAGCCGAACAGCTCGCCCGCACGCACGTCGAACGTCATCCCGGCGAGCGCGACGACGTCCCCGTAGCGCTTGGAGACCCGGTCGATCTCCAGCACCCCCTCTGCCACGGTGGTCTCTCCTCCTGTTGTGACTAGCCGTAGACCTGCGTGGACAGCGGCTCGAACGGGGTGCGGCTGAAGACCGCCTCCACGGGCAGGCCGAACACGTCGCAGATCCGCATCGCCAGGTCGAGGCTGGGGTAGTGGTCGCCCCGCTCCAACGCGCCGATCGTCTGGGGGTTCACCGCGACGGCCCGCGCCAGCCCCGCCCTCGTCATACCCCGTTCGACCCGCAGCACACCGATCCGGTTGTGGATCGGCCGCCCAGGGCCGCGGCGCACCGGACTCATGTTACGAAGTGTTGCGAAAACCCAACAGGACGGCAAGTAAACAATTCACACAATAGGCCGGATGGCGGTATCCGCACGTCGTGGTCCCGGAAATCACGTTTCGGTGAAACGATACGTCGCCGGGAACCGAATCGTCTGACGACGGGTCGAATGCGCAGTAGGGCCGCAAGCCCCGTTGCCGTGAGGGGTGAACATGGAGCCGGACCAGTGGCTCGCGCAGTACGGAGAGAAGATCGAGCAGGCCAAGCGGAACGCCGCCCAGGTCGAGACCCAGCTCGGGGGCGTCGGCGGCAGCGCCACGTCGCCCGACGGCCTGATCACGGTCACGGTCAACGCCTCGGGCGCGTTGACCGACCTGATCCTGAGGCCGCAGCTGCGGGGTGAGGACCCGGAGCGGATCTCCGGCGCGATCATGACCGCCGTCGCCAAGGCGCAGCGGGCCGCCGCGGGCCAGGTCGTCCAGATCATGACGGAGTTCGTCGGCGACAGCCCGGCGCTGGAGTTCGTCAAGTCGAAGATGCCCAACGGCTATTCGGGTGACGGCACGGACGCCGTGGAACCGGAGCCCGAGGTGCAGCGTCGAGACACCAGGCCCGACGACGACTACTTCACCAACCCACCCGATGTCATGGCCTGAGCAGGGGGTAGATGACCATGTTCGACTCGTTCAACGTGAACCCGGACCAGATCCGGGCGCACGCTGGCACGGTCGACCAGCTGACGCAGCGGATGCTCTCGGCCACGAGCACCGCCGACCCGTCGCTGTCGACCGACGCCTTCGGCGTGTTCGGCTCGTTCCTGGCCCAGTTCCTGCTCAAGACGGCGGGCTCCTCCCAGGACATCCTCGGCCAGGCCACGGAGACCGTCGCCGACATGTGCCAGGGCCTCAAGGAGGTCGCCGACCTCTACGAGAACGTCGACCTCGACAACGCGTTCGGCTTCAGCGGAAGGGCACGGGGATGAACGCGCAGGCGAGCACACAGGGCCGCGACCCGTCGTACCTGATCAGCGACGTGCAGGGCACCGTCGCGGCGGTCGAGCGCGGTGACTGGGTGCAGGCCGGGCTGGGCATGGCGAACACCGCGATGGGCATCGTCGGTTTGGCGGGCAACCCGCTGTCCGGGTTCCTGTCGGCGGGGTTCAGCTGGGCCATGCAGCACGTGGACTTCCTGCGGGAGCCGTTCGACGCGCTGCTGGGCAACCCGCAGGCGATCCAGCGCATGTCCGACAGCTGGGCGTCCGCGGCGAAGCAGATCGAGGGCATCGTCGCCGACTACCGGCGCACGTCGGTGGAGGAGACGCAGGGCTGGCGCGGCCGGTCCGCGGACGGCTACCGCGCGGCGAGCAAGAAGCACGCCGCCGGGCTGGAGACGCTGGCCAAGGCCACGCAGGGCATCTCCCGCGCCGCGAAGGGCGCGGGCGAGCTGGTCGCCACCGTCCGCAAGACCATCATGGACCTGATCAGCCAGGCCGTGTCCGACATGGTCATGAAGATCATCCAGTGGTTGTCGGCGTCGTTCCTGACGTTCGGCGCGGCCATCGGCGCGGCGATCGCGGACATCGTGCAGATGGCGTGCAACTACGCCAAGAAGCTCGCGGACTTCCTGCAGAAGCTCGGCAACTCGCTCAAGAAGCTGATCGACATGATCAAGTCGGTCGCGCAGATCGCCCAGACCGCCAAGCAGATCCTGCAGGCGATCACCGCGATGACGTCGTCCAACCGGGGCGGGTCCGGCGGCGGTGGCGGTTCGGGGCGGCCGAGCCAGGGCGGCCTCGGGTTGACCGAGGAGCAGCTGGCCAACATGGACCGCGGCGCGAACGACCGCTACACCAACACCCCCGGCGGCACGACCAACCCGTCGTGGGGCGGCGGCTCGGGCGGCGGTCCCGTGGTGAGCCGTCCGCCGACGGTGGGCGTCGGCTACGGGCCGGGCGCCGAGCCCGGCGGCCACCGCGCGTACCCCGGCGGTCCGAGCGGTCCGGTCGTCAACCGGCCGCCCGCGGTGGGTGGCGGCTCGGGTGGTTCCGGCGGTTCCGGCGGCCACTGGGAGCCGGGTCGCTGGGTGCCGGACGGCGGTTCGACCGGCGGTGGCGGTTCCGCGGGCGGCCGCGTGCCGGCCCCGCCGCGCGTGGGTGACACGACGTACGCGACGAACAGCGGCGGCACGGGCGGCGTGCCGGCCCCGCCGCCGTTCCGCCCGCTCCCGACCGACCTGCCCACCCCGCCCGGTGGTGGCGGTGGTGGCGGCTTCTCGGGTGGCGGCGGTGGCGGCTTCACCGGTGGTGGCGGCGGCTTCGCCGGTGGCGGCGGTGGCGGCTTCGCGGGCGGTTCCGGTGGCGGTGGCGCCGGTGGCGGCGGCGCGACGCTCCAGGCCGGCGGCTCGTCCGGCGTGCTGGGCACGGCGGGCAACCCGGCCGCGGCCGGAGCCGGCGCGCCGGGTGGCGCGCCCGGCGGTCGTCCCGGTGGCGCGCCCGGCGGCATGGGCATGATGGGCGGCGCCCCGATGATGGGCGCGCCCGGCCAGGGCGGCGACGGCAAGGACCACCAGCGCAAGGTCCGGCTGGAGGGCGAGCCCCTGATCGAGGAGCCGCCGAGGGCCGCGAAGCCGATCATCGGCGAGTGACCTGACCGCGTGACCAGGGGGACCTCCCGCTCGGGAGGTCCCCCTTTTCCGTGCCTACGTGCCTACGTGCCTCAGGTGAGCGCGGCCAGCTCCTCCGCCACCTGGTGGGCGATCGCGGGTTCGGCCGCGGCCCGGTCGGCGGGGACGAGACCGATGCGCGTGCGCCGGTCCAGCACGTCGTCCGCGTCGAGCGCGCCCTCGTGGCGGACGGCCCAGGCCACCTCGCCGACCTCGGCCACCCGCGCGGCCTCCGCGCCGTAGCGGGGGACGAGCCGGGCCGGCCCGGTCGGCGGTCCCGCGCCCACCAGCGGCAGGTCGGCCGTCCGCGAGCGGGCGGTGGTGAGGCCGGTGGCGTCCACGGCGTCCGCGGCCATCCGCCGGTACGTGGTGAGCTTGCCGCCGACGACGGTCGTGACGCCGTCCGCGGTCAGCACGGCGTGCCGGCGGGAGAGGTCGGCGCTCGGCCCGCTGCTCGTGTCCAGCAGGGGCCGCAGGCCGGCGAACGCGCCGAGGACGTCCGCCGGCGTCACCGGTCGCTCCAGCACCGACGACGCCACGCCCAGCAGGAAGTCCACATCGGACTGGGGCACGGTCGGGACGTCCGGGATCGGCCCGTCAACGGGTTCGTCGGTCAGTCCGGTGTAGACGCGGTCGTCGCGTTGCGGCAGCAGCAGGGCGTACCGGTTGCGCGCGCCCGGCACCGGGACGGTGAGCGCCGTGCCGCCCAACCCCAGCGTCGACGCGGCCAGCACGAGGTGCGAACCCCGCGACGGCCGCAGCTTCACGTCCACCAGCTCGCCCGCCCACACGCCGGCCGCGTTCACCACGGCCCGCGCCCGCACGTCCAGCGACGTGCCGGTCAGCCCGTCGACGACCCGCGCGCCGTGCCCGGTCAGGGCCGTCGCCCTGGCCCGGGTGACGATCCGCGCGCCGAACCCGGCGGCGGTGCGGGCGAGGGCGACGACGAGCCGGGCGTCGTCCACGAGCTGGCCGTCGAAGCTCAGCAGCCCGCCGCGCAGGTCGGACCGGCGCAGGCCGGGCGCGAGGGCCAGCGCCTCGGCGGCGGGCACGCGGCGCGGTCCCGGCAGCACGCGGGACGGCGTGCGGGCCAGGCGGCGCAGCACGTCACCCGCGCGCAGGCCCGCCATGACGACCGGGTCGTGCGGCTTGCCGTGCAGCGGCACGAGCTGGGGCAGCGCCCGGACGAGGTGCGGCGCGGTGCGGGTCATCAGGATGCCCCGCTCGACCGCGCTCTCGTAGGCCAGCCCGACCTCGCCCTGGGCCAGGTACCGCAGGCCGCCGTGGACGAGCTTGCTCGACCAGCGGGACGTGCCGAAGGCCAGGTCGTGCGCCTCCACCAGGCACACGGACAGGCCGCGCGAGGCCGCGTCGAGCGCGACCCCGGCCCCGGTCACGCCGCCGCCGACGACCAGCAGGTCGACCGTCGCGGAGGCGAGGTGGTCCAGGTCCGCGCGGCGGCGGGCGGCGTTGAGGGACGTGCCGTGCGAGGTGCTCATGTCCGCCCCGAATCAGTGTGCGCCGAATCCGTGTGCGCCGAATCCGTGTGCGCCGATTCCGTGCCGCCCGAATTCCCGGGACCGGTGAGCGCCGCGTCCAGGTAGGCGGCCAGCTCGGCCAGCAGCTCCTCGAAGTCCAGGTCGGTGGTCGCGGGCCGGATCGACAGCACCAGCGACTGGGTGGTCAGCAGCACGAGCCGGGCCTGCGCGGCCGCGGAACCGGCGCGGATCGAGCCGTCCGCGTGCCCGGCCTCGACCTGGGCCACCAGGAACGCCTCGACGAGCTTCTGCGTGCTGCCGAGCCGCTGCACGAGGTAGGGCAGCATCAGCTCGGCGTCGAGGTCGAGCACGCGGCGCATCAGCGGGTCGGCGGCGAGCAGCCGGATGCCCGCGATGGCCTGCGCGACGAGCCGCTGCCGCGCGTTGTCGCCGGTCACCTCGACGCGCCCGAGCAGCGCGGTGAACTCCCTGGTCATCAAGGCCCTGACCAGGGTTCCGACGTCGGGGAAGCGGCGGTAGAGGGTCATCCGGCTGACGCCGGCGCGTTTGGCGATGTCCGTCAGCGTGGTGCGGCGGACCCCGACCTCGACCACGCAGTCGCGGGCCGCGTCGAGGAGCGCGTCATCACTGTGACGTTGAGACGTCATGTGTCACACTGTAGCGGTGACCGAGCGCATCGACCACACCCTCCGGGGCCGCTGGACCTCCACCGCGGGCACCCTCCCGCCGCACGCCCTCACGTGGCTGCGCGAGCGGATCGGGCTCGGTGACGTCCGCACGCCCGGACGCGCCCCCGCCGTGCCGGAGTCCGCGTTGGACGACGCCGCGCGCGCCGCGCTGGCCGACGTCGTCGGACCCGGTTTCGTGCGCGTCGACCGCGACTCCCGGCTGGGCCGCGCCGGCGGTCTGTCCTACTTGGACCTCCTGCGGCAGCGCGGTGACGGCGAGCTGGCCGTGCCGGACGCCGTGGTGCTGCCCGCGTCACCCGAGCAGGTCACCGACGTGCTGAAGGCGTGCGTCGAGCACGACGTCGCCGTGGTGCCGTTCGGCGGCGGCACGTCCGTCGTCGGTGGCGTGACCGCCCTGCGCGGCGACAAGGCCGCGGTGATCGCGCTCGACCTGAACCGGCTGGACAAGCTCGTCTCGGTCGACCCGGAGTCCCGCCTCGCCGTGCTGCAGGCCGGCCTGCCCGCGCCCGAGGCCGAACGGCTCCTCGCCGCGCACGGCCTGACCACCGGGCACGTCCCGCAGTCGTACGAGCGGGCCACCATCGGCGGGTTCGCCGCGACCCGCTCGGCCGGCCAGGCGTCCTCCGGCTACGGCCGGTTCGAGGACATGGTCGAGGGCGTGCGGCTGGCCACGCCGGTGGGCGAGTGGCGGCTGGGCGGCGCGCCCGCGTCCGCCGCCGGGCCGGACCTGCGCCACCTCGTGGTCGGCAGCGAGGGCGCGTTCGGCGTGATCACCGAGGTGACGCTCCGCGTCCGGCCGCGCCCGCGGGTCGAGCGGTACGAGGGTTTCGTGGTGGACGGCTGGGCGCGCGGCACCGCGCTGGTGCGCCGGCTCGCGCAGGACGGCGTGCTCGCCGACGTGACGCGTCTGTCCGATGTGGACGAGACGGCGGTGTCGCTGGCGCTGTCCGGCGGCTGGAAGACCGCCGCGCTGAAGGCGTACCTGAGGGCGCGGGGCGTGCGGCAGCCGTGCCTGCTCATCCTCGGCTGGCACGGCGCCGACACCGCCGCGGTCGGGCGCAAGCGCGCGGCGACGTTGCGCGGCCACCGCGTGGTGTCCCTGGGCACGGTCCTCGGCGAGGCGTGGCGGCACGGCCGGTTCAACGGCCCCCGTCAGCGGGACGCGCTGATGGAGGTCGGCGTGTGCGTCGAGACGCTGGAGACCGCCACGCACTGGTCCAGGCTCACCGAGCTGCGCACGGCGGTGCGTGACGCGCTGGTGGACGCCCTGGGCGAGTGCGTCGTCATGTGCCACGTCTCGCACGCGTACGAAACGGGCGCGTCGCTGTACTTCACCGTCCTCGCCGCGCGCGACGCCGCCGACCCGATCGGACAGTGGCAGGTCGCGAAGGCCGCCGCCGGCGAGGCCATCACCGGACTCGGCACGATCAGCCACCACCACGCCGTCGGCACGGACCACGCGCCGTACCTCGAAGCCGAGGTCGGCGCGCTCGGGCTGGACGTGCTGGCGTCCGTGAAGCGGACGCTCGACCCGACCGGCGTGCTCAACCCTGGCAAGCTCCTGCCGGGCGGGCTAGCGTCGCCTGGTGACCGGTGACCTGCTGATCCGTTCCGCGCGACCGTGGCCCACCAGCCCGGACGCGCCCGTCGTCGACGTGCTCTGCGAGGGCGGGCTCGTCGCGTCGATCGCCCCGGACCTCGACCCGCCGCCCCACGTGCCGGTGGTCGACGGGCGCGGCGGCGTGCTGCTGCCCGCGTTCACCGACGCGCACGCGCACCTCGACTCCACCCGGCTCGGCCTGCCGTTCCGCCCGCACACCGCGGGGCCGGGACTGGCCGGGCTGATCGACAACGACCGGCGCAACTGGCGGTCCGCGGAGGCGTCCGTCGCCCAGCGCGCCGCCTACACGCTCGGCCGCACGATCGCGGGCGGCGCGACGCGCGTGCGCAGCCACGCCCAGGTCGACGTGGACTCCGGGCTGGAGAAGCTGGAAGGCGTGCTGGCCGCCCGCGAGGAGCACGCGGGGCGCGCGCACGTCGAGGTGGTCGCGTTCCCGCAGTGCGGCATCCTGCGCGAGAAGGGCACGGCCGACCTGCTGGACGCGGCGCTGCGCGCGGGCGCGGACCTCGTCGGCGGGCTCGACCCGGCGGGCTACGACCGCGACCCCGTCCGGCACCTCGACGTCGTGTTCGGGCTGGCCGAGAAGCACCAGCGGGGCGTGGACGTGCACCTGCACGACGGCGGGTCGTTCGGCGCGTTCCAGGTGGAGCTGATCTGCGAGCGGGTCGACGCGCTCGGCATGCGCGGCCAGGTGACGATCAGCCACGCGTTCGCGCTGTCCACTGTGGACGGTGATCGGCAGCGCGAGCTGGTGGACCTGCTGGCGGAGCACGACGTCGCCGTGACGACCGTCGCGCCGGGCGTGCGCGACCCGTTGCCGTTGCAGGCGTTGCGGCGCGCCGGGGTGCGGCTCGGGCTCGGGCAGGACGGCATCCGCGACTACTGGTCGCCCTACGGCAACGGCGACATGCTCGACCGCGCCTGGCAGTTGGCCTACCGCAACGGGTTCCGCCGCGACGACCTGGTGGAGATGTGCGTCGACATCGCCACCCGCGGCGGCGCGGCCGTCCTGGGCCGGTCGGCGGGCCTCACCGAGGGCGCGCCCGCCGACCTGGTGGTGGTGCCCGGCGACACGGTGACCGCCGCCGTGATGGACCGCGCGCCGCGCACGCTGGTCGTCCACGCCGGACGGGTCGTCGCGGCCGACGGAGAGGTCGTCTGACCGCGATCCGCCCGTTCTTGTGGGTGCGCGTCAGTAGCCTGCGCGCATGAGCAACGACACCTGGGCCGCCCTCACGGCGACCCCGCTCGCCGAGGTGCGCCGTCGTGCGGCCGTCATCGGCGAGATCGCCGAAGTGGAGCCGATGACGGTCGACGGCGCCGAGCGGTGCGCGTGGAACGACGGGGGCGGCCAGTCGGCCGTCTGGTACTTCACCCCGGACGGTCGCGCGCTGCTGCTGACGTTCGACCACGAGTCCGACCTGAACCTGTACGCCGAGGGCGACTACGCGCTCCAGGAGTCGCTGTACCGCGGCGTGCCGGAGTCCCTGGTGCGGCTGGTGCGCAACCGGCCCGAGAACTACGAGTCGCTCAACCTCGTGGACGAGGGGACGGGCGACTCGATCCACTACGCGGGCGGCGTGTTCTGGTACGACGGCGAGCGGTGGGCGGCGGCCGAGGGCTTCCTCGCCCACTGCGAGCGCGAGGGCCTGGACCCGATGGTCGACTCCGGGTTCGAGTACTGCCTCGACGCCTGCGCGTTCGGTGGCGAGTTCACCCCCGAGTCCGTGGTCGAGCGGCGCGCCGCCGAGGAGTGGTACGACGACGAGGACGACCGGGAAGCCGCGCTCGTGGAGATCCGGGGCATCTTCGACCGCGTCGACGGCGGGTCCGCTAGCCGCACCGCTCGAACAGCTCCGCCCACTGCGCGGCGGTGAGGTCGCGCGGCAACGTCCGGTCGGTGACGCCGTGCCGCCGGGCCCAGTCGGCGATCCGCGCGGACGGGTAGGCGGCCCGCACGACCTCCCGCACGCCCCGCCCGCGCCCGGTGAACACGCGGTGCACGAACGCCTGGTACCGCGGCCGCCGTCGTGCGTCCACGAGCGGGTCGGCCCGGCGGGTCACCGTCATCAGCCCGCCGTCCACGCCGGGGCGCGGCCGGAACGCCGTCGCCGGCACGCGTCGGACCAGCGCGAAGGAGTACCAGGGCCACCACTGCGCGGTCATCATCGTCGCGCCGCCCACGCCCGCCCGCCGCCGGGCGACCTCCCACTGGACCAGCAGCACGGCGTCCGTCCAGTGGTCGGAGTGGACGATCCGCCGCAGCAGCGCCGTGGTCAGGTGGAACGGCAGGTTGCCGACGAGGACGTGCGGCGTGGCGGGCAGCGGGTGGCGCAGGAAGTCGGCCTCCACGACCGACGTGCCGGGGCCGACGACCCGCCGCAGCTCGCGGACCCGGCGCGGGTCGACATCGACGGCGGTCAACGGCCGGCCGAGGGCCTCTAGGGGCAGCGTCAGCGCACCGCCGCCGGACCCGATCTCGACGATCGGCCCGCCGGTCCGGCCGACGAGGTCGACCACGGCGGCGATGACGGCGCGGTCGGTGAGGAAGTTCTGGCCGTTCTCGTGCCGGCCGTTGTGGTGGGTGCGCACTGCTGGGGCTCCGCGGCTGCTGGGAGGCGAACCGGGCAGCACGACGTGACCGCCCGGCGATGACTCGCTGGAGCGGCGGAGCTTCTACTCGAACCGAAGGTCGCCGCCGCTAGACGCGGCGCAACCGGGTCGATGCCGAGGCGGCGCACATGCCGGCGACGCTAGCGCACCGCCGGCCCTGTCCCACAACGATTTTCGCGCCTACAGCCTGACCAGGGCCTTGCCGGTGTTCTCGCCGCGCAGCATGCCGATGAACGCCTCCGGCGCCCGGTCCAGGCCCTCGGTCACGGTCTCCTGGTAGCGCAGCTTGCCTTCGGCGATCCAGCCGCCGACCTCGCGCGCGAACTGCTCGCGCAGGTGCTCGTGGTCGCGCACCAGGAAGCCGCGCAGCGTCAGCCGCTTGCCCACGGCGAGGCCGATGTTCCGCGCGCCCGACGGCGTCTTGGTGTTGTAGTTGGAGATCGCGCCGCACAGCGCGACCCGGCCGTGCATGGTCAGGGAGTCGATCGCCGCTTCGAGGTGGTCGCCGCCCACGTTGTCGAAGTACACGTCGATGCCGTCCGGCGCGGCCTCCGCCAGCAGCTCGCCGACCGGGCCGTTGCGGTAGTTGAACGCCGCGTCGAAGCCCAGGTCGTCCACCAGGTACTTGACCTTCTCGTCGCTGCCCGCGCTGCCGATGACCCGCTTCGCGCCGCGCAGCCGGGCGACCTGCCCCGCGACCTGCCCGACCGCGCCCGCCGCGCCGGACACGAACACCACGTCGCCCTCCTTGAACGCGGCCACGTCCAGCAGGCCCGCGTACGCCGTCATGCCGGGCATCCCGAGCACGCCCAGGTACGCGTTGACCGGCGCCGCCTCCGGGTCGACCTTCACCGCGTCGGCCGCGTCCACCGCGCCGTACTCGCGCCAGCCCAGGAAGTGCAGCACCGTGTCGCCGACCTCGAAGCCGGGCGCGTTCGACGCGACGACCTCGCCCACCGCGCCGCCGTCGAGCGCCTTGCCGATCTCGAACGGCGGGACGTACGACTTGCCCACGTTCATCCGGCCGCGCATGTACGGGTCCACGCTCATCACGATGTTGCGGACGAGCAGCTGCCCGTCGCCGATGGTCGGCACGGGCGCCTCGGCGAGCTGGAAGTCGTCGACGGTCGGGAAGCCCTCGGGGCGGGACGCGAGGCGGATCTCGCGCGCGGTGCTCGGCAGCGTCATGCACATCACAACATCACGAAGTCCCGCCGCTGTTCCACCGCGTCCGCCATTCAGGTGTGAGGTGCGTCCCGCAGTGCGGTCACGCTTCGGTAGGCGAAGCCCAGCCGCCGGTAGACGGCGATCGCGGCGGCGTTCTCCCGGTCGACCATCAACGCGCACGTGCCGTGCTCGGCGAGCAGGGCGCTCACGACGAACGAGCACACCATCGTGGACAACGACCGGCCGCGGTGGTCGGGATGGGTGGCGACGCCGCCGACGAACCCCACCCCACCCCCACCGCCGCCGACCCCACCGCCGCCGCCGCCGACCAGACCGCCGCCGCCGACCAGACCGCCGCCGCCGCTGACACCGGTCCCCACGCCCGGCGCCGACCACGCGTCCGCGCCGACCGCCACCAGCACCCCGTCCGCGTGGACGCCGGCCCACCGCGCCGGCCCCGGCTCGCCCGGCCACACGTACGAGTGAGGAGCGGCCTTGCGCAGCAACGCCTCCACGTCGTCCCACTCGTCCTCGGCCAGCCACCGGACGCCGTCCGGCGCGGCCAGCGCCCCGGTGCGCTCCATCCACCCGAACGTGCCCCGCACCGGCCACCCCAGCCCTTCGGCCACCTCCGTCGTCACCAACGGGCTCAGACCGGGCCGCACGTGCGCCCGCAGCAGCACCGCGACGTCGTCCACCGGCCCGACCAGCACCAGCCGGTCGTGCCGGTTCAACGCCGGCGCGAGCACCGCGACCGCCTCGCCGTGCGCCCACGCCGCCCCGCCCCGGCCGGGGAACAGCGCCTGCGCCGCCCACCGGGCCAGCGGGTCGGCGGTGGCGGCGGCGACGTCGGCGGGGGTCGTCAGAACGCGCATGCCCGCATCATCCCCAAGGCGTACCGTCGCCCGCATGGACATCCGCCGGATCACGTCGTTCGACGCCGTGCTGGCCGCCGGGCACCTGTTCGACGACCCGCCGCGCGAGGACGCGACCAGGGCGTTCCTCGCCGACGACCGACACCACCTGCTCATCGCCTACGTGGCCGGCGAGCCCGCCGGGTTCGTGTCCGGCGTCGAGACCATCCACCCCGACAAGGGGGTGGAGATGTTCCTGTACGAGCTGGGCGTGGACGAGGCCCACCAGCGGCGGGGCATCGCCACGGCCCTCATCGAGCACCTGATCGCGCTGGCGCGGGAGCGGGGCTGCACCGGCGCGTGGACCGGCACCGAGAAGGACAACACCGCCGCCCTGGCCACCTACCGGCGCGCCGGCGCCGAACTGGACTTCGACACCGTCGCCGTCTCCTGGGGCTTCTGACCCACCCACCGACCGCTAGGAACCCTTGCGGCGCAACAAGGTCCGCTTCTGCAGCGACTCCTCCAACGCCTGGTAGGCCAGGTCCATCGCGGTGTTGTACTCGCGCTGGTCGCGCGGCGGCACGGTCTCGTCCGGGCCGGGGACCGGCGTCATCGTCATCCACCGCTCGTCCCACAGCAGCTCGACCGCGGCCTCCCAGTGCACCGCCACGATCAGCTTGACGACCTGCTCCTGCTCGATGACCTCGGCCATCCGGTCCTGCGACGCGGCCAGCCGTTCCAGCAGCTCCCGCACCCGCGCCCGGTCGGCGGCGCGCATCCGGTCGACCGACTCGCCGGCCAGCGCGACGATCTCCTTGTACCGCTCGACCGCCGACAACGCCTCGACCTCCGGCGCGCCGTGCCCGCCCGTGCGCTGCGCGGGCACCACTGAGGCGTGGCTGATCATGGTTCCTCCCCGGTGTCGAACGGGATGACGACCTGCGGCCGCGAGTGCTCGAACCGGTCGAAGAACAGGCCGCGGCGCGGTCGCGGCGACCACGCCATCACCTGCTCCGGTCCGAACGACAGCAGCTCCTTGCCCTGGACGTCGAACGCGATCCACGCGCCGATGTCGTCGTAGACGCCCGGCGACAGGCTGTTCTTCAACCGCTGCACGCCCCGCCACCAGCCCAGCACGTGGGTGCGGTTCTCCGGTCCGTGCTTCAGCACGGTGCGCAGGTTGTCCACGCCGGAGACCCGCTTGTCGTTCTTGGCCTCCAACAGGGTGTGCGCCGCGTCCACCGCGTAGACCACCACGTAGTGGGGTCGTGGCGGCGCGGTCGCCGCACCCGTCATGTGGTCGGTGATCTCGCCGGACACCCGCTCGACCAGCGCCCGGATGCCGTCCAGGCCGACCTCGGCCACCTCGTGGCCCGCGTTGCGCAGCTGCTTGGCCAGCTTCTCCGCGTGCGGCGAGGCGTCCTCCGCCAGGCACGCGAGGGTGAACACCGCGTCGGCGGGCTCGTGCTGGCGGGCCAGCGACAGCGCCGCCCCGCCGAGCACGTCCGCCGCGTCGTCGGCGAGCGACCCGAGCACGGCGATGTTGCGTCCGGGGGTGCGGGCGAACCGCACCTTGGCCGCGCTGCCCGCCACGTCGATCACCTGCCCCAGCAGCACGGTCGGGCTGCCGTCACCGGGCCGGAGCGCCTGGTAGTCCGGCAACGCCCGCAGCGCGGGCACCTTGCTGCCGTCGAACAGGATCGGCTCGGCCAGGTCGGACGGCCGGCGGCGGTGCAGCTCGGCCTGCAGCGCGTCGAACGTGCCCCTGGTGGTGGCGTCGGGGATGCGCGCGACCTCGTTGCCCGGCCGCACGCCCGACTCGTGGTTGACCACGGCGTGCCAGCGCGGCAGCTCCACCGCGGCGTCGTTCTGCGGCTCGGCCAGCACCCGCCGCGCCTTCGGCAGCGCGATCCGCACGGTGAACTGCTCGAAGATCGCCGACTTGCCCCAGAAGCCCTCGATGCCCGACACGTCCTGGCTGGACAGCACCAGGTGGATGCCCTGCGACCGGCCGCGCCGGGCCACGTCCTCCAGCAGCTGCGTGGCCTGCGCGGTCACCTGGTCGCGTTCGCCGAACAGGTACTGGAACTCGTCGATCACGGCCACGATCCGCGGCCAGTGGCCGTGCGGGTCCTCCTCGCGCAGCTGCTCCAGCTTGGTGACCTCGTGCCGCTTGGCCGCGTCCGCGCGCCGGCGCATCTCGTCGGCCAGGAACGCGAGCAGCGCCACGCCGAACTCGCGGTCGGTGTTGACGTTCACGCCGACCAGCCGGGCGTGCGGCAGCCACGTCGGGTCCTTGCGGCCCGGCGCGAACTGCGCGAACGACACGCCCTCCTTGAAGTCCAGCAGGTACAGCTCCAGCTCGTCCGGCGCGTACCGGGCGGCGAGGCTGCCGAGCATGGCGTACAGGAAGTTCGTCTTGCCCGAACCGCTCGGACCGCCGATCAGCGCGTGCGGGGACGTGTCGCCCAGCCCCACGTGCACCGGCTCGCCCTCCAGGAACCCGACCGGGGCGACGACGCCCGCCGACGAGTTCTCCTGCCACAGGTGCTCCGGCAGCAGGTCGGCGAACGTGCTGAGCCGGTTGCGGCGCTCCTCCCGCTTGTCCGCGATCGCCGCGCAGGCGCGGGGCACGAGGGCGCGGGGGAACGGCGGGTCGAGCGTGACCGTGACGTGCTTGCCGGTCATGGTGCACGTCGCCGTCTGGTCGGCGGCGATGGCGACGGTCTCGATCGGCGAGTTCACGGTGACCGGGATGTCCACGATGAACAGCTGGATGCCGGCCGCCAAACCGTTGCGCGCCACCCGTTGCAGCTGTTGCTGGTGCTCTTCCTTCAGCACCTGCCGGTTGCCGAACAGCACCGCCACCCGCCACGGCTCGGTGCGCCGCCCGCCCGCCGCCCGCACCGACTGGTGGCCCTCCACGAGCACGCCGGTGTGCACCCGGCGGATGTGGTCGGACAGCTCGTCCAGCAGCTCGTGCAGCCGGGCCGGGTCGTGCACGGTCAGCAGACCGGCGCGGGTCAGCGGGTACAGGCCGGGCAGGGCGCCGGTGAGCTGGCTGACGTCCCACACGTGGACGTGCACCAGACCGGGCTGGAAGTGGCTGAGCAGCCGCAGGAGCAGGTTCTCGACCAGCCCCTCGGCCGCGGGCCTGCTCTCGTACGTCGAGGAGACGTGCAGGTGGGCGTGGTCCAGCAGCGGCACGGCCACCGGGAAGTGCTGCGGCTCGGGCGCGCTGCCCACCACGCCCGTGCCGATGCGCCACAGCTCGGGCACGCCCTCGCCGCCGTCCGCGGTGCCGGGTGTGCCGAGCCACGCCTCGTGCGGCCACGACGCCGGACCCTCGGCGACGGCGTTCACCAGCGCGGTCAGCTGGTCCGGCCCGCGTTCGGACCACTCGCGGAACGCCTCCACGCGGTCGATCAACGCGCGGGCGACCTGTTGCGTGAACAGCGGGTTGCCCAGCGCGTCGGCGAGCAGCGGGTCGGTCAGCGCCCGGTCGACGCCGTCGCCCCGCAGCATCACCTCGAACATGTCGCGGGCGCGTTCGTCGGCGAGCAGGCGGTGCTCGCGCGACGCGTTGCCCAGCGCCGCGGCGACCGCCCTGCGGAACTCCTCGAAGGACCCTTCGATCCTCTTGCGGCGCTCGTCACGCCTGCTCACGTCACAGCTCCACGGCTAGGCGTTGGACCAGGTCGAGGCTGCCGACGATCAGTTCGAGCTCGTCGGCGAACCTCTCACCGGCCTTGAGGAACCCGGCGGGCACCAGGGACTCCGGGTGGTTCGCGCTCGCCTCGACCAGGATGTCGACCGCCTCGTCCAGCGCGCCCTGCGCCTCCCGGACGCTGCGGTAGGCGTCCCGGAGCAGCTCGCAGCTCTGCTCGAGGGCGAGCTTGATGTCGCCTACCGACGTCACGTCACAGCCTGGAATTGATGCTCTCGGCCTGGGAGATCCCCGCGCCCAGGTGTTGCTGCAGGTCGGAAACGCCGCTGACGACCTCGGCGAACCGCGCGTTGGCCTGCTCCACATCGGCTTGGACGCTGCCCTGGGTGGCCGTGCTGAGCAGGGCTTGCGCGTCCTCGGCCAGGTCGGCGGCCTGTTGCAGGGCGTTCACGCTCTGCCCCGCCTTCTCGACGGCCTGAGCGATCGCGGCGCGGACCTCTTCGATGCTGGCCATGTGGGATCCCGACCCCTCCTGGAAAGCGGTTTGCGTTCCTATAGTTGAAAGTAGTACCCAAAGATTGACGATCCACAAGCAAGATCGGCTGACCGGGTGGCATTGCGAATCCACTCGATCGGGTCAGCGATGATGATCTCAGTCGGGCACCGTCCACACGAATGCCGACGCCGGTGTCGCGGTCAGTTCCAACGCGGCGATCCCCGCCGGTGGCACGGGTGTCGCTGACCAGCGGGTCGTCGCGGACGCGCCGGACCACTCCACGTCCGACCATCCCGAACGGCCCAGCGACGTGACGGCGTCGCGTAGCGCCACCGTGGGCGAATTGACACTCGACCCGAGATCGATGTGCACGCTCAGTAGGTGCCCGTGTGGAGCCACTCGGGTGATCTTGCCACTTCTGGCGACCCGGCTGGCTACCGCCCGCGCTTGCCATTCCGCGCCCGCGGACCGGTCCGTGGCGACGTCGACCCGCAGTTGCAGCCGCGTGTCCGCGTCCGGCGCGGGTTTCGGCTCGTCGGGCGCGCCCGCGACGGGCTCGACGTCGCCCGCGACGTCGTCCGGCCGTTCGTCACGGCGCTCGGCGGGCCTGCTCCCGCCGGCCCGGCCACCGCCGTCGTCGGGTTCCTTGGCGTGCGGGTCGTTGCGCTCCGGGTCGCCGCCGGCCCACGCCTCGACGAGCAGCCGCTCGGCGCCCGGCACGAGCCCGTCGAGCAACGCCGGGTCCTCCAGCACGGTCCACGCCGTCGGCGGCTCGCACGCGACGCGCGGCGTCGGGAACTCGTCGCCGAGCTGCCGGACGAACGTGCGCACGGCCCTGGCCAACGCGCCCGCCACGTTCTGCGTCGCGCGCTCGCCGCTGAGCAGGCTGATCGTGACCGACCAGCAGCCGGGTTCCTCGTCCGAGCAGTCCGACGCGCGACCGATCCGGCCACCGACCTGGCGCACCAGTCCGGCGCAGGCGGCGCGCGCCTGCTGCTCGTCGTCGGCCGCCACCACCGCGGTGATCAGCAGCTCGAGGTCTTCTCCCACCATCTCGACGGAATTGTCCACGACACGCGTGGGGCGCGTGAGGGTGCCACTGATGTCACCCATAAGCAGGGGGTTGCGCCCACCCCTCGTGATGGTGGCTGATCAGGCAGTTTCCGGGGGTTCAAACGCCCGGTCACACGATGCGGTCGGTGACGGTGGGAAGGCGGTCCGCCGAGGTAACGATGTGAGTGCATGACCATCCACCCAAGGAGGTTCCACCATGCGGAGCATCATCCGACTCGTCGCTGCCGGCGCGGTCTCACTCCCGATCCTCGTCGGCGCCGCGGGCCTCGCCTCGGCCGACGTCGAGTACGAGCAGTCGTACTCGGCGGCGACCGCGCAGGGCGCGGTGACCCACAGCGTCGAGTCGGGCGCCGGTCACGGCTACGCCTACTTCCACGAGCAGTTCCTGGGCGCCGGCCCGCAGGGCGCCGGCTACTACCAGCAGGGCTCGTTCTCCCACCCCCACGGCGCGCACTACGGCCAGCAGTGGGGTTTCTCGGGACCGGAAGGCGCGTTCTCGGGTTCGGTGGGCAGCAGCGCGGAGGCCGACCACCACGAGAGCCACGACCAGGAAGGCCATGACCAGGAGGGCCATGACCACCACGCCGACGACTGACCGATGACCCGGGGGTGGGGCGGCGGCACGACGGCCGCCCCGCCCGATCGGGCTCCCGCTTGACCTGGAGCACGCTCCAGCGTGTTGGGTGGTCCCATGACGAACCACCTGCAAGGCAAGGTCGCGCTGGTCACCGGAGCCTCGTCGGGCATCGGTGAGGCGACGGCGGTCGCGTTGGCGCGGGAGGGCGCGGCCGTCGTGATCGCCGCCCGGCGCGTGGCGCGGTTGACGGCGTTGGCGGAACGGCTCGCCGGGGACGGCGCCCGCGTGCTGGCCGTCGAGCTGGACGTCACCGACGAGGCGGCGTGCCGGGACGCGGTGGCGCGGACCGTCGAGGCGTTCGGCGCGCTGGACGTCCTGGTCAACAACGCGGGCGTGATGCTCCTCGGCCCGGTCGAGGGCGCGGACACCACCGACTGGACCCGCATGGTGTCGACGAACCTGCTGGGCGTCATGTTCCTGACGCACGCCGCCCTGCCGCACCTGTTGGCGGCCAAGGGCACGATCGTGCAGGTGTCGTCCACCGCGGGGCGCGTGGTCCGCAGCGGCACGGCCGTCTACAACGCCACCAAGTTCGGCCTGAACGCGTTCAGCGAGTCCCTGCGCCAGGAGGTGACCCAGCGCGGCGTGCGCGTCGTCGTGGTCGAACCCGGCGTGGTCGAGACCGAGCTGCGCGAGCACATCACCGACCCGACCGCCAAGGCGAACATCGAGCAGCTGGCGAACTCCCTGCGCCAGCTCACCCCGGACGACGTCGCCAACGCCGTCCGGTACGCGGTCGCCCAGCCGGAGCACGTCTCGGTGAACGAGATCCTGGTCCGCCCCACCGACCAGCACTGGTGACGGCGGCGCTCAGCCCAGGCGCAGCACCCGGCGGACGAAGGCGACCACGTCGGCCAGCACCTCGGCCGAGTTGGTCTCGTTGAACACCTCGTGCCGCGCGCCGGGGTAGACGCGCTCCTCGAACAGCAGGCCGCGCAACCGGTCGGTGCCGGTGCGGGTGTCGGCGAGCGGGACCAGCTCGTCGGCGTCGCCGTGCAGCCACAACGTCGGCAGGTGCTCCAGCGCGGGACCGTAGTTGACCTCGTCCAGCGCGCGTTCCAGCGCCTCCAGCGTCGGCCGCTTGAACGGCCCGTGCCAGACCAGGGGGTCGGCGGCGTACCGCTCGCCGACCTCCGGGTCGCGGGACAGCACGGACGGGTCGATCGGCGTGTCCGGGATCTCCGGCATCCCCAGCAGGTCGAGCCCCTGCCAGGTGCCGAGCACCGGCGCGGACAGGACCAGCGCGGCCAACGGGTGCAGCTGGGCGTACCGGGCCGCGACGAGCCCGCCCATCGAGTGCCCGACCAGCACGGTGGGCAGGTCGGACGACGCCGACGCGACCGCCGCGCCCACGTCGGCCACCACGCCGTCGAAGTCGGTGATCAGGGCGCGCTCGCCCTCGGACCGGCCGTGACCGACGTGGTCGGCCGCGACGACCAGCGCGCCCGCCTCGACGAGCGCGTCCGCGACGTGCCCGTATCTGCCGCTGTGCTCGCCGTACCCGTGCACGAGGACGGCGAGCCAGGTGGCGTCCAGGTTGGGCCAGGTGCGTACCGCGAGTTCCCCGGCGTGGCCGGGGACGTTGGACTCGATCACCTAGGCAGCGTAGAACGCGCTGATCTCGATCTTCCCCCCGCCGCACACCGGGCCGAGGCCCCACGCCAGGCTCATCGGCTGCGTCTCGTCGGGCGGGATGGCGGCGGCGCTCGTCGCCTCCGCCTGGCACGGCCGGTCCACCGGCTCGTCACCGGCCGGCACGACGGTCCAGTGCAGGTTCGCCGCCGCCATCGTGCCGGGGGCGAGGGTCACCGGCGACGGGCCGGGGTCGGTGGTGCGCCGCAGGTCGGTCGGCACCGGGTTGCCCGCGCCGTCGAGCAGTTGCAGGCCGCTGTAGCCGTTGAGGGTGCACGGCGCCGAGCCGGTGTTGGTCACGAGGAGCTTGCCGTACCGGTTGCCCGCGCCCGCGTCGCTCGTCTCGACCGAGCCGGCGAGGACGGAGGCGTTGCACCGGCCGGACGCGCCGGCGGCGCCGGTGGGCGTCGTCGACGGCGGCAGGGGCGACGCCGAGGGCGACGCCGGGGCCGACGTGGTGGCCGATGTGGTCTCCGAGGACGGCTCGACCGCGAGACTTGCCTGGTCGGCCGCTTGCTGAGGGCTCCCGCACGCGGTGAGCGCGACCGCGAGGGCGCCGAACGCCACGAGTCGCCTCATGTCCACCTCCTGGCTCGGATACGTGGTCCTTATCAGGAGGACGTACCCCGGGCCCGGATGGTTGGGTCGGTTGGCCAATGATTCACCGGATCGGGCGCATCATTGACGCTTCTCGACCCCGTTCGCGCGTTCGGCCCAACCGCCGGCGAGCACGGGCATGTCGCCGATCCCGGCCGTCCACACGTAGGTCCAGCAGATCCGCCCGTCCGCCAGCGTGACGCGGACGCGGCGGTACTCGTCGCCCTCGTACTCGTCCAGCACGGGCAGCGCGTCCTCGGGGTGCTCGAGCCGCAGCACGTGCCCCGGCACGCCCGGTCCGTCGCCGGGTCGCAGGGCGGGATAGCCGCGGCCGGTGTCGTGCAGCGCGCCGGGCAGCGCGGCGGGCTCGGGGTCGCCGGTCACGAACGGCTCCACCAGGGGCCACGCCGTCATCCCCGGCTGCAGCGTGCCGTAGGTGAACAGGCGGTCGGGCCAGTCGTTCGGCGACGGGTCGCCGTGCACCGGCGTCACGTCGAGGCCGTCGCCGTCGGCGGGCCGGCCCCCCATGCGGCGAGCCCCCCGCTGGTCCACGTCGGCGCAGCGCACGGGCTTGCCGTTGACCAGGAGGGGCATCCGTCTCGTGCCCGCGCCGGTGTACGCGAGGACGGAGTCGACCACGCCGCCGTCGAACAGGGTCACCCGGCCGGTGTGCACCCGGACCAGCCGGTACCGCAGCCCCCGGCCCTCGCAGCGGTCCAGCACCCGAAGCTGCTCCGCGGTGGCGAACCACACCGCGTGCTCCTCCTCGACGCCCGGCGCGGCCGCGAGGGTGGCCGGCCGCTGGCCGTCGGTCTTGCGCAACCCGGCGGCCCAGACGGCGGCGAGCCCGGTGCAGCGGGCCCGCAGCACCACGGCCGGCCCGGCCAGGCCCAGTTCGTCCCGCAGCCACGTCACCTTGGCGGGGTTGGCGTTGGAGCCGTACGCCAGCACCGGCATCCGGCCCGCCAGGGGCGGTTCGCCGTGGTCCGCCAACCAGTCGTCGAGGTCCCGCCCGTCCGGTGCGACGCGCCACCCGGAGTCGGCGCCCGGGTCGGGGGTGACCGGCCAGCCGGAGCCGTCGAGGTGCACGAAGCAGTGTCCCGGCCGTGCCCCCGGATAGGGCTCGGCCGGGTGACTATCGTCCGTGAAGGGCTCCGTCATGACACCCATTCTGGCAAACCTCACCTGGAATTCACCTGGCGTTGGGTTCGGGACGACGTCAAAGATCCGATCTGTGCTGCCCGTTAAGGGCCGTGTGTCCGATTCTCGTGCTGCCCGAATCGGTACAGCTCGGATGTGTGAACGTGATATGTCACACTTTCTCCGCTCGTCGCGTGTCGTACGCGGCCTGTGCCGCCAAGAGCGTCGGCAGGTGGTCCTCGATCCACGTGAACAGGCCGCGCACCCGTTCCGCCGCCTGGGTTCCCAGCGGGGTGAGGGAGTAGTCGACGTGCGGCGGGATCACCGGGTGCACCTCGCGGTGCACCAGCCCGTCCCGCTCCAGCGCCTGCAACGTCTGGGCGAGCATCTTCTCGCTCACGCCGGCCACCGCCCGGCGCAGCTCGCCGAACCTCATCGTGCCTTCGAGGAGCTTGCCGAGCACCAGGCTGCCCCAGTGGCCCGTGGCGTGGTCCACGATCGCGCGCGACGGGCAGTTGCGGTCGTACACGTCACCTCGTTGCTCCATGACAAGCACGGTACCTGCGAGCTTCCCGGCCGGTAAGTACCCCACCACGAGGTAGGTACTTACGAATAGTTAGTGCTCGACCTAGCGTGGGCCGCATGACCACCTTGATCACCGGCGCGACCGGCCGGCTCGGCTCCCGAATCCTCGCCCACACCCTCACCCGCCTCCCGGCGGACTGCGTCGCGGTGTCCGTCCGCGACCCCGAGAAGGCCGCCGGCCTGGGCGTCGAGGTCCGCCGGGGCGACTTCGACGGACCGCTCGGCGACGCGTTCGCGGGCGTGGAGACGCTCCTAATGGTGTCCGTCGACGGGCCGGACGACGTGCGGATCGCGCGGCACCTCGCGGCCGTCCGGGCGGCGGCGGACGCGGGCGTGCGGCGGATCGTCTACACGTCCGTCACCGACGCCGACACGTCACCGCTGGGCCTGGCCCGCGTGCACAAGGAGACCGAGGACGCGATCCGCGCGACCGGCATCCCGTTCACGTTCCTGCGCAACGGGATGTACCACGAGAACTTCCTCCCGCACGGCCCCGGCCCGATCGTCACCGCCGCGGGCGACGGCCGCATCGCCACCGCGTCCCGCGACGACCTGGCGCTGGCCGCCGCCGTCGTGCTGGCAGGCGAGGGCCACGAGAACGCGGTCTACGAGCTGACCGGCGCCCGCGCGTGGACGTTCGACGAGCTGGCCGCCCTCGCCGGCACCACGCACGAGAGGGTGACGCCGGAGGAGCGCGTCGCCGGCCTGGAGGGGTTGGGCCTGCCGGGGTTCGCGGCGGAGCTGCTGGCCGACATCGAGGTCAACATCGGCCGCGGCGTGCTCGCCGAGGTGCGGCCGGACCTGGAGAAGCTGATCGGCCGCACGCCCACGGGCATCGAGGACGCGCTCAAGGGCTGACCACGACGGGTCAGTCGCCCGCCAGCAGCAGCGCCGCGTCGATCTCGCGGTGCGCTTCGGGGTGCTCCTCCCACCACCTGGCGTAGCCGGGGTTGCGGGGGAGCACCTTGCGGTAGGCCCTGGCCGCGGCGGCGAACACGTCGTGCGCCCGCCCGGCGGCGGGCCCCTCGCGGCGGGTCGCCAGCAGCAG
Organism: Saccharothrix hoggarensis; assembly: GCF_052936025.1. The sequence continues at coordinate 601,034 of NZ_CP193624.1, forward strand.
GTCGACCATCAGCGGCGAGCCGCGCAGCGGCCGGATCACGATCCCGTCGCCGCCGCGGGACTGGGGCAGCGCGAACGACACCGCGCCGTTCGCGACCAGGCTGCGGGCGGTGCTGGCCTCGTTGACGTGGTGGCTGAACCGGGGCGTGAACCCGGCCTCCGCGCACACCGTGAAGATCTGGATGCGGTTGCCGACGAACTCGTCCGGCGGCGCGACCCAGTCCCGGTCGGCGAGCTGCGCCAGGTCCACGTCGTCCTGCCCGGCCAGCGGGTCCGACTCGGGCAGCGCCACGAACTGCGGCTCGCTGACCAGCCGCCGCACCTCCAGCCCGCGCAGCTCCCGCCGGTCCAGCCCCTCGAACCGGTCCAGCACGCCCAGGTGCACCTGGCCGGACACCAGCAGCTCCAGCAGGTCCGATGCGCCCGGCATGATCTCCGTGCGGACCTCCGAGCAGGGGATCACCCGGCGCAGCTCCTCCACGAAGTGCCCGAAGAACAACGTCGGCACGCCGCCCACGAGCAGCGGTCCCGGCGCGCCGGCGCGGTCCCTGGTCCGCTCGCGCGCCAGCGACACGAGCTGCTCGACCTCGTCCAGCACCAGCCGGGCCGTGCCGACGACCTGCCTGCCGAGGTCGGTGGGCACGGAACCGCCGGGCGTGCGGTCGAACAACCGGCCGCCGACGATCCGCTCGACCGTCCGCAGCTGGGCGCTCATCGCGGGCTGGGTGAGCCCCAGGCGGGAGGCGGCCTTCGTGAGGCTGCCTTCTTCGGCGATCGCGCAGACCGCGCGCAGGTGACGCAGTTCGAGCTCGGGCATAACGCTCTTCTATCCCCCTTTCGTATGAGCCGCCAGCCTCCACGCCCGCCATAGTTGGCGAAGTACCGACGCCACGAGGAGAACAGATGCGCCGCACGAGCCAGATCTACTAGAAAAGTCCAGGCAAGGGCTTTGGCCGTCCCGTCCCACACCACGTCTCCACAGACGTGGTCGAGCGACCCGAACACCGCTTACGCGGGCGGATGAGTCGGGAGGCGCCGGGGAGCAGCGGTGACGGGCCAGGGGGTGCGAGGCGGACGTCCCCACCCCGTTCGGGGCCGCCGGTCGTGACTGCGGAGTAGCGACCGGCGGCCCCGCCGCCATGCCGAGGCCCGTCAGCCTCGGTAGCGTCGGGGCATGTCAGTAGTGGACAGCCCCGTCGGCTGGGTGCAGGAGCACATCCGCAAGTACGTCGAGTCGGGCGGACGGGAAGGCCACGAGTGGCGGCCGGGCGTCTTCACGCTCCTGCTGACCACGACCGGCCGCAAGTCCGGCCGACCCCGCCGGACCGCGTTGATCTACCAGCCCCGCGGTGACGCGTACGTCGTCGTCGCCTCGCACGGCGGCGCGCCCGAGCACCCCGCGTGGTACCGCAACCTGGCCGTAAACAACACGGCCGAGGTGCAGGTCGGCGCGGACGTGTTCACCGCCAAGGCCCGCACCGCGACCGGTGACGAGCGCGCCGAGCTGTGGGAGCTCATGACGCGGGTGTGGCCCGCCTACGACGACTACGCGACGAAGACGGACCGCGAAATCCCCGTCGTCGTGCTGGAACGCGCCTAGAGCCGCACGGCCGCGCCGGTGACCTTGACGCGCGGGTCGTCCGGCGACACCTCGACCTCCAGCAGGCTGGGCCGGCCCATGTCGACGCCCTGGTGGATCGTGATCGCGCGGGGCCGGGTGACCAGGCCGAGCGCCCGCAGGTAGCCGCCGAACGCGGCCGCCGCGGCGCCGGTCGCCGGGTCCTCCACGACCCCGCCCACCGGGAACGGGTCGCGCGCGTCGAACACGTCCTCGGAGCGCTGGTGCACGAGCTGCGCGGTCACCGCGTCGTGGGCCCGCAGCAGGTCGGCGAGCGCGTCGAAGTCGTAGTCGAGCGCGGCCAGGCGCTCGCGCGTGCGCACGGCGAGCACGAGGTGCCGCGCGCCGCCGAACGCCCAGTGCGCCGGGTAGCGCGGGTCGAGGTCGTCGGCCGACCACCCGAGCGCCCGCAGCGCCTCGGCGACGTCCGCGTCGGTCGCGGGGGTGGAGGACGTCGGCACGCTGGTCAGGCTGGCCCGGCCGGGTGACGTGGCGATCTCCACCAGCCCCGCCGGGGTGTGGAAGCGCAGCGTGCCGGGCCGGTCGAGCGCGACGGCCGTGGCGACGGTGGCGTGGCCGCAGAACGGCACCTCCACCAGCGGGCTGAAGTACCGCACGTCGAACTCGCCGTCCTCGGCGCGGGGGAGGACGAACGCGGTCTCGGAGTAGCCCACCTCGGCGGCGATGGCCAGCATCCGGGCGTCGTCGAGCCCGGTAGCGTCGAGGACGACACCGGCGGGGTTGCCGCCCGAGGGGTCGGTGGTGAAGGCGCTGTAGCGGAGCACGTCGGTCATGCCGACAGCGTCTCCCACCACCGGCCATCGAGTCCAACGATTCCCAGCGATCGCTGTGATCGGTATTGTCGATCCGGTGGACACCCGCCTCCTGCGCACCCTCCTGGTGCTCGCGCGCACGGGCAGCTTCACCGCCACCGCGGCGGAGCTGCACCTCGTGCAATCCACGGTGACGAGCCAGGTCAAGACCCTGGAACGGCACCTCGGCGCGCGCCTGTTCGACCGGCTGCCCAGCGGCGCCCGGCTCACCGAGGCGGGCCGCCAGGCCGTCGAGCACGCGCGGGAGGTGCTGTCGGCCGAGCAACGGCTCCGCGACGCCGTGCGCGGCAGCACCGCGGTGGAGGGCGACGTGCGGATAGCCGCACCCGAATCGGTGTGCGCCTACCGGCTGCCGCAGCGCATCGCGGACGTGGCCATGCGCTGGCCAGGCATCACCGTCCACCTGTCGCCGGCGGGCACCCGGCAGGCGATCTCCGGCGTCCGCAACGGCACGCTCGACCTGGCGCTCGTGCTGGAGGAGACGGTCGTCGCGCCGGGACTGAAGGTGACCGCCATCGGCGTGGAGCCGATCGAGCTCGTGTCCGCGCCCGGCGTGGTGCTGGACGAGCGGTACTTCCTGCTGGAGGAGGGCTGCTCGTACAGCGACCGGTTCGTGCGCGAGCTGTCCGCATCCCCCAGCATCACCCGGTTCGGCAGCATCGAGGCCGTCCGGTCGTGCGTCGTCGCGGGTCTCGGGTGGACGGTGCTGCCCCGGGTCGCGGTCGCCGAGCAGCTGGACGCGGGCACCCTGCAGCGGGTCCGCGAACTGCCCGACAGCACGCTGTTCCTCGTCACCGACCCGCGCCGGACGCCGTCCGCGGCGGTCCAGGCCCTGGTGGCGGCGCTGAACTGACCGGTCGGCGGTCAGCCGACGAGCTGGGAGAGCATCCCCTCGCAGCTGCGCACGACGACGTGTGCCGCCCGCCGCTGCCCGTGGTCCAGCGCCGGGTCCGCCGAGTGGTCGCGCCAGCGGCCCAGGGTCTCCAGCACGGCGTGCCGCAGCTCGTCCCCGGTCGGCTCGTGGTCCAGCCCGAGGCGCACCAGCGGGTCCGTGCCCAGGCCGCCGACCAGCCGGGCCGCCTCGGCGTCCAGCTCGCCGGGCAGCCGGGTGCGCCCGCCCTGCAACGCCGCCAGCAGCCGCAGCTCCCGGAAGTCGTGCGCCGACGCGAGGATGCGCTCCACCGCCGCCGCCAGGCCGACCGAACCCGGCCGGGGCTCGGCGCGCAGCACGACGTCCAGCCCGATCAGCGCGGCCCGCGCCTTCAGCACCTCGCGCCGCTCGGTGAAGTACACGCCGATCGAGTCGCGCAGCTCGCCGAGGCCGCTGCGCTGCACCAGCTGCCCGGTCAGCTTCACCTGCGTGTCGAAGCCCTGCCGGATCAGCGTGGTCGTCAGCCGCACGCCGAAGATGCCGAACCGGTCGACCAGGCCGCGGCGCACCGCCGGGTCCAGCCGCACCGGGAAGTCCTCGCCGACGAACCGGTCCGCGGACAGCAGGTGGTCGTCCAGCTCGGCGCGCGGCAACGAGGCCAGCGCGGCGAGCGCGGCGAACTCGTCCGGCCGCAGCGTGCGCGCGGCCACCGCGAGCAGCCCGGCCACCGCGACCACGTTCTGGCACAACGGGGTCACGGTCGCCTCGCGCCGGTAGCGGCGGGCGATCTGCTTGGCCGAGGACAGCGCGTCGATCCGGCCGCCGCCGATCTCGTCGGCCCGCGCCAGCACCAGCACCGTGTTCACCGGCGCGGCGCGGGCCACCGGGTGGTCGTGCGCGGTCTGGAGGAACCGCACGTCCGCGGTGTGCAGGTGCCGGGTCAGGTACAGCACGGCGTCGGCCTCGCCGTAGACGTGCTCGACCGGCGCGTCCGCCGGGGTGTCGATCAGCGTGACGTCCCGCAACGACCGCGACGGCCACTCCACCACCACGCGCTCGGCGTCCGGCGCGTCCACGAACGCCCTGCCGTCGCGGCGCAGCACCGGCACCTCGTACGGGCCGACGTGCGCCTTGGGCTGCGGCCCGTCCTGGTACCACGTCGTGGCGCCGGTCGGCACGAACTCCTCGCCGATGAGCGCACTGACCACAGTGGACTTCCCGGACCGCGGCGCGCCCGCCACGGCGACGCGCACCGGCTCGCCGAACCGGGCTTGGTGCCCGCGCAGCCACGCGACCGCGCGCGGGCTGTCCCGGTACACGGCCAGGGCGTCCTCCAGCAGCGCCCAGACCTCTTCCTCCAGCGTCACGCCCGCGAGCATCAGGCGCTGATCCCCAACGGCGGCGCCTGACCTCCCGCGAGCGCCTGGACCCGCTGGTACAGGGCCACGAGCTGGTCCAGCTCCCGCTTGGCCTCGCGGTTGCGGCGCTCCCGCTCGGTGTTGTCGTCCTGCACGGCGCGGCGGGCGCTGCGGGCCGACTCCAGCAGCGTCTCCTGCATCTCCTCGGCCAGCGTGGCGAAGTGGCTGCGCAGGCTGCGCTGGATGTGCCGGGCGGCGTCGCGGCAGTCCTTGCTGAACTTGATGAAGAAGTCGTCCACGTGCCGGGCCGCGGCGGCCTTGGCGGCGGCCTGCCTGCGGCGCAACCGCTGGTCGCTCTCGTCGATGATCGACTTGCCGCCGAACAGCGCGCCCGCGCCCAGCGAGATCGCGTTGATCAGCGGCATCCCGGCGAGGCTCGTGGCCAGGCCGAACATCAGCACGCCGCCGTAGGAGCCCTTGAGGCCGGTGAACGCCTTCTGCATCAGGTTGAACGTCTCGATCACCGGCTTGTCCATCGGCGCGACGCGGTCCAGCACGTCGTCCGGGAAGATCGACTCCGGCAGCAGGTCGTCGCGGGCCACCGGGAAGCTCTTGGCGACCTTCTCCGCCACCCACTCGGACCGCTCCAGCAGCCAGGCGAAGTTCGTGGTGGCGGCCTCGGTGAGGTTGTCCTCCAGCCACGCCTCGAACTTGTCCCAGCCCAGCGCCGGGTCGGCGGTCTCGAACGTCCGGTCGATCTCCCGCAGGATGCGGCGGGTGCGGTCGCGCAGGTCGTACTCGATGTCGGAGACCAGGTCGGCCATCTCGTCGGCCAGCACCGTCTGCCAGCGCGCCGACCGGCGGCGCAGCTCGTCGATGCGGCGCTGGGCCTCGTTGAGCGCGGCGACGGTGGCGCCGGCGCCCTGGGTGGCGCGGGCGGACAGCTCCTCCCGCACCGGGGCCACCAGCTGCTTGATCGCCGACGCGGCGGTGACCGCGATCGTGCGGCGGGCCAGCTGGTCGGCGGCGGCCACGATGTCCTGCCGCACGCACGCCAGCAGCTCCGGGAACCCGGACTCGGCGTTGAGCGCCTTGTCGCCGGTCTTGGCCGCGCGCAGCCGCAGCGCGGCGGACACCGGGATGAGCTTCGCGGTCACGCCGGCGCGGGCCAGGTGCGCCCGGTTGCGCTCCACCACGCGCCGCCACTGCGCCGCGATGTCGATCTTCGTCAGCACCACGATCACGTTGGGGCAGGACGTCATGACCTGCTTCAGCAGCTCCAGCTCCGACCCGGTCAGCTCGGCCGTCGCGTCGGAGACCATCAGCACCGCGTCGGCCTGGAGCAGGGCGGCGAACGTGCTCGCGGTGTGCGCGGGCCGCAGGTCGCCGACGCCCGGCGTGTCGATCAGCACCAGGCCCGAGTCGAGCAGGGCGCGGGGGATGCCGACCTCGGCGCGGACCAGGTCGCCGCCGTGGCCGTGGTTCGCGCTCACCTGGTCGGCGAGCTGGTCGATCGGCACCGGGATGCGTTCGGTGGGGATGCGCTCGGTGGGGGTGTTCGCGATGGACGCGCCGCGCACCAACGCCGCGGACGGTGTCTCGGCGTGCTGCACGAACGTGGGAACGGCGGTCGTGACGTCGTCACCGACCGGGCACACCGGGGCGTTCACCATCGCGTTCACGAGCTGGCTCTTCCCCTGCTTGGGCTCGCCGATCACGAGCACCCGGAGCTTGGGGTCCAGCTGGCGGGCGCGCTTCTCGCGCAACCGTTCGGCCAGGTCGGGCCGGTTGTGCGCAGCGCAAGCCCGGATCGTGTCGTCTAGCACGTCGAGCCAGGGCGCGGACATCACCCGGCAGAGTGTGCCGGTAAAACCCGTCCGGGTGAAAGTGAGGGCCGGCCCCGTCCTGTGGACGGAGCCGGCCCCCCAGTGGTCGATCAGGCTCAGAAGAGCAGGTCGTCCACGCCGAGCGAGTCGACGACCGGCAGGTCGAGGCCGTCGACGGTGCCGGTGACGTTGCTCACGACACCGCCCACGTTCGCGGCGTTCGCGGCCGTGTCGGCGACGTCGCCCAGCGGGTTGGCGGCGTGGGTGTCGAACTCCGCCTCGCCGTGCGCGGAGCCGGACACGCCGAGCGAGTCGCCCACGTTGCCGACGGCCGGCAGGCCGCCCAGGTCGCCGACGGCGGGCAGGTCGCCCAGCGGCAGGTTGCCGGTGAGGCCACCGGTCACGTTGCCGACCACGCCGTTCAGCGTGTCGACGGCGCCGAACGCGGTGCTGGTCAGGCCGTCCGCGTCCGGCAGCGAGCCGGTGACCCCACCCGCGGTGGCGACGGCACCGTCCAGCGTGCCGGTCGCCGTGCCGGTCAGGCCCGAGACCTGGCCGGTGGCGGTGTGCAGCGTGCCGTCCAGGGTGTCGGTCACGTCACCCACCGCGGAGAAGTCGCCCTCGACCGTCAACGTCGCCGAACCGGAGCCGTCGAGCAGGTCCCAGCTCGACACGCCGCCGAAGACGCTCAGGCCGTCGGCGTCCGCGCTCAACGTGCCCGCCACCGCGGCCTTGACGTCGCCGGCGCCGGTGGCGCCCGACACCGCGAGCTGGTCCGTGACGGCCTTGAGCTGGAGGATCGCACCGGCCTGGCCGGCGTCCAGGTCGAGGGGCAGGTCCTCGACGATCGAGCCGTCGAGAGCGGGCAGGCTCCCGGTCGGCACGTAGTCGAGCACCAGCGGGATGACTTCCTGCACGTCCAGAGCGCTGATGTCGCTCAAGCCCGCCCGCGCCAGGGTGCCCTCGGCGTCGGCCTGGAAGTCGGCCAGCGCGGTCGGGTCGCTGAGGAGGTCGAGGACGAAGTCGTGCAGCGTGTTGGGGCTGGAGCCCATGATGGATTTCTCCTGGTCGAATCGGACGCGGGGAGCGGGACCGGCAGGGGTGGTCCGGCCTGGTGATCAAGGTAGGAGCGGGGGGCTCCCCGGCCATCGGGGATTACTCCCAGTAGATGCCGCATCCACTATGGGGTGTTGGTCGTTCACTCCCTAGGGGGTTAGGGGATGAGCTTGTGACCGTCTCGTAACCCGTGTAGGTACTGCCCGTAGTTCATTCAGGTGAGTGGGGAGGCGTCCGAGTTGCCGTACGTCCTCGGGGTCGACGTGGGCACCACGCGCACCGCGGCGGCCGTGTGCAGGCTCGGCGGCGCCGGACGCGGGGAACCCGAGGTGGTCGGTCTCGGCGGCCCCGGCGGCGGTGTGGCCTCCACCCTGCACCTCACCTCGGACGGCGCGTTCGCCGTCGGCGAGCCGGGCGACCCCCGGTGGACCGCCACCGGCTTCAGCCGCCGCGTCGGCGACGTCGTGCCCGTCGTCCTCGGCGGCGACGCCCCCGGCGCCGAGCAGTGCCCGGCCGAGGAGCTGACGGCGCTCATGGTCCGGTGGGTGACGGACCAGGTCGCCGCCCGCGAAGGCGAACAGCCCGAGCACGTCGTCCTCGCGCATCCCCCCGGGTGGGGGACGCACGCCAAGGGGCTCATGCACCGGGCGTTGCGGTCGGTGGGGGTCGCGGCGACCCTCGTGCCCGAGCCCGTCGCCGCCGCCGAGAACCACGCGTTCAGCCGCCCGCCCACCGGGTCGCTCGGCGTGTTCAGCCTGGGCAGCCACGGTTTCAGCGCGTCCGTCGTGAGTCGCGGGTTCGAGCTGGTCGCCGCCGTCGAAGGTGTCGACCAGGCCGCCGGCGCGGACTTCGACGACGCCGTGTTCGACCACGTCCGGGCGTCACTCGGGCGGGCGCTGGCCGAACTGGACGCCGACGACCCCCGCACCCGCGGCCTGTTCGGGCGGCTGCGCCGCGACTGCGAAGCCGCCAAGCGCCTGCTGTCCGGCACGGTGGAGACGTCGATCCCCGTGCACCTGCCGTCCGGCCGGGTCGACGTGCCGATCACCAGGGCGCGGTTCGAGGACCTCATCCGGCCCGACGTGGAACAGGCCGCGGCCGTGTTCCACCGGGTCGTGTCCGCCGTGCCCGGCGTCGGGGTGACCGCGGTCGTCGGCGGCAGCGCCCGCATCCCCCTGGTCGCGGCGTCCGTGCCCGGCCGGGTGGTGCTGGAGGCCGCGCCCGAGACGTCCGTGGTGAAGGGCGCGGCCCTGGCCGCCCGCCGGCTCGTCGTCGGGCCCGACGCGGAACCCGAGCCCGTGGACACGTCGATCATGGTCCGCGACGACGACCCGCTGCTGAGGTTCCCCGTGGGCGGGCTGGAGGCGTCGGACGTGGAGTTCACCGCCCCGCCGCCCCGGCCGCCCGTCGACATCACCCCCCTGGACCTGCCCGAGCGGCGCACGGTGAAGCGCGTCGTGCGCGGGCTCGTGCCGACCGGTGGGCAGCGCCGCGCCCGTGACCCCGAGGATGGCCGTTGAGCCCGAGCACGACCGTGAGTCCCCTGCTCCCACCGCAGGTCGCGCAGGTGTTGGACGTGATCGCGTCCGGCGACCCGGTGCGGCTCGGCGTCGTCGCGCCCGGCGGGTACGGCAAGACCGCCGTGCTGCGGGAGATCGCCCGGGCGTTCGAGGACGCCGGCGTCGCCGCGACCGTCGTCGATGACGCCCACCTGCTGCCCGACGCCGACCTGCTGTCCCTGCGGGCCAGGGTCGAGCGCGGCGAGGAGAGCATCGTCGTGGCCTACCGGCCGTGGCCCCGGTCGCGGGCGCTGGCGGCGCTGGCCGAGTCGCTCGGCCGGGCCAGGCCCGCCGTGACGCTGGAACCGCTGACCCGCGAGCAGGTGCGGGCCGTGCTGCCCGCGTCCTCGCGGGGGCTCGTGGACTTCGTGCACCAGCAGACCGGCGGCGTGCCGCGGTTCGTGCGGCGGCTGGCCGGGCTCAGCACCGCCGAGGTGACACCCGAGGTCGTGGCGTCGTTCCGGGCGGACCTGGAGTGGCTGGACGCCGACGTGCAGAAGTACCTGCTCGCCGCCGAAGCGGGCGCGGGCCTGCGGCTCGACCTGCTCGGCGGGCTGCTCGGCGGCGACCCCGACGCGGTCGGCGACGTCATCGACGCGGGCCGCGCGACCGGGCTCGTCGCCGCCGACGGCGCCCTGCCGCCCGTGGTGCGGACCGCCGTGGCCGCGCTGAGCCGGACCGACCGGCGGATCGCCGTGCGGCAGAAGCTCGTGGAGCTGCAGCTGCGCTCCGGCGGACCGGTGCTCGACCTCGTCCGGCCGCTGGTCGGCGTCGCCGGGCCGGAGCTGGGCGCGGCGTTCCAGGCGGCGGCCGAGGAGGCGCTGCCCACCGACCCCGCGCTCGCCGCACGGCTCCTCGCCGCCATCGGCACGCCCAGCCCCGAGATCGCCGTGCGGCGGGCGGTGGCGTCGGCGATGGCGGGCGACCTCGACGCGGCCCTGCGGCTCGCCGACCAGGTGATCTCCGGCGGCGACCCGGCGCACCGCGGCGCGGCGGCGGAGGTGGCCGCGATCGCGTTGGCGCACCGCGGCCAGCTCGCCCGCAGCACCGAGCTGCACCGGTGGTCGCCCAGCTCGACGTCGTCCGCGTTCGCGGTGATCGGGCAGGTCGGGACGGGACGGCTGCCCGCGGCCGCGTTGCCGGTCGCGCCGCCGACCATGCTCGACGGCGGCGCTTCCCTGATGGCGCAAGGGGTCGTGGAGTCCGTCACGTCCTCCGCCACCACCTCACTGTCCACTTTGGTGCGTGCGGCGGGGTTGCTGGAACCGGCCGGGAGGGCCGTGCTGCTGCCCGACACACCCGCCGCGCTGGCCGCGCTCGTGGCGTTGCACAGCGGTGAGCCCGGCGTCGCCGAGTCCGTGCTGGACCGGGCGGTGGCGACGTCGCTCGGCGGCACGTTGATGGCCGTGCGGCACCGGTTGCTGCGCGGCTGGATCGCGATGCAGCGCGGGAACCTCGCGCAGGCGCGGGAGACGGTGGTGGCGCTGCGGAAGGTCGGGCGGCCGCTGGAGCCGCGCGACTGGCTGTTCGCGGTGGCGCTGGAGATCGGGATCGCCCGGCGCAACAGCGACCTGGCGACGTTGAAGCGCACGTGGGAGCAGGCGTGCGAGGCCGTGCTGCGGCACCCCGTCGACCTGTTCGCGTTCCTGCCGCTGGGCGAGTTCGCCACCGCGGCGGCACGGCTGCGCGACCAGCACCGGCTCGCGCCGCACCTCACTGCGGCGCGGAACCTGTTGCGGGACTTGGGAGATCCGTGCCTGTGGGCCGTGCCGCTGCACTGGAGCGCGCTGCACGCGGCGATCATCGCCGAGGAGACGTCCGTCGCGGAGGAGCACGCGGCGTCGCTGGCGGCGTGCCGGGACCGCAGCCGGTACGCCGGGATCGTGTCGGTCGCGGCCGAGAGCTGGCTCGACGTGCTGGCGGGCAAGGTGGACGCGGACCAGGTCGAGGACGCCGCGCGCGGCCTGCACGCCGTCGGCCAGTGGTGGGACGCGGCCCGGCTGGCCGGTCAGGCCGCGATCCGGACGTCCGACCGGCAGGCGATGGTGCGGCTGCTCGACTGCGCCCGGCTGCTCCAGGGGCGGGGCGCGGGGGCGGCGCGCAAGCAGCCCGAGCCGGTGGTGGAGGCCGACGCCGGGAAGCTCAGCGACCGCGAGCGCGAGGTGGCGGAGCTGGTCGTCGGCGGGCTGACGTACAAGCAGGTCGGCGACCGGTTGTTCATCTCGGCGAAGACGGTGGAGCACCACATGGCCCGCATCCGGCAGCGGCTGGGCTGTGGCAGCCGGGCGGAGCTGCTGGACCAGCTCCGCCAGATCGTCGGCTGACCACGACCACCCGATCGTGATCTTGCCATGCTCGAACGCATGTTCGAGCATGGACTCATGAACCGCTTCGCCTCACCGCTGCCACAGCCAGAACTCGACGCCCTGGTCGTCCACGCACTCGCTGGAGAGCCCGTACGGCAGCCGCTCCGGCTCGTTCGCCGTGCCGCCGTGCTCGCGCACCCGTGCCACGGCGGTGGCCAGGTCGTCCACGGCGTACATCAGCTTCCAGCCGCCGCGCCCCTGCCCGCCCCAGAGCCCGGCGGCGGGCAGGCCGGTGCCCTCGACCTGCCACCCGTGCTCCACGCGACCGGGCGCGAACCGCCACCCGAGCACCGCGCCGTAGAACCGCTTGGCGGCTTCGTCGTCCGGCACCGTGAGGGTGTGGTAGGCGACGTGCCCGTGCGGCGGCGCGCCCGTGGGCGTGCTCGCGGCGGCGTCGGTCGGGTCTGCCTCGGTTCGGGCGGCGACCATCCACCGGTACCCGAAGGGGTCGAGCAGGGTCGCGCCGTACCCGTGCCCGGTGTCCGCGGTCGCCCGCAGCACCGTGCCGCCACCGGCCACGGCCCGCCGGACCGTCGCGTCCACATCGGACACCTCGACGCGGTGCATCGGGTGCACCCCGCCCGCCCCGGGCGCGAGGTTCCGGTACTCGGCCGACTCCTCCGCGAGCATGAGCACGGAGTCGCCGATGGCGATCTCGGCGTGTCCTACGGACCCGTCGTCCATGACCACCACCTCGCCCCGCCGGGTCGCGCCGAACACCTCGACGTAGAAGTCGATCGCGGCCCGCGCGTCCCGGACCGCCAGGTAGGGCACCACGGTCGCGTACGTCGCGCCCCCTCGCTCACCGCTCTCCGGCTGGGCGCCACCTCGTCCGGCACCACCTCGTCCGGCGTCGTCCCGTTGGGCACCCATCGGCTCGCCGGCCGACGGCTGGGCGTGCCGGGCGTCGTCTCGCGTCCCACTCACCGCATCCACCTCTCTTCTCCCTCCTCCTTCTCCTCCTCCGATCAGCACTTCGCGCTCCAACCGTTCCCGCAGCCGGTCGGCGAACGCGGGGTCCGGGTCGACGGCTCGAACCGGCAGCCGAAGCCCTTCGAACGGGTCAGTCATCGCTACCCCCGGTCCACGCCTGGCGGAAAGCGGCACGGGCGCGGGTCAGCAGGGACTCGGTCGCGTGCACCGTGCGGCCCATCAGCCGCGCCACCTCGGGCACCGGCAGGCCGTCGAGGTACCGCAGGGTGAGCGCGCACCGGTGGTGGGCACCGAGCCGCTCCAGGACCTGGCGTGCCTGCATCGCGTCGATCTCGCCTTCCCACGGGTCCTCGACCTGCTGCTCCTCGTGGACGAGCCGCAGGCCGCGCTCCTCCCGCTCCCGGCGACGCCAGTGGTCAACCAGCTTGTGCCGGGCGACCCCGATCAACCACGCCGGGGTGACCGGGCCACCCGTCGTGCGCGCCGACCGGACCGCCGCCAGGAACGTCTCCGAGGTCAGCTCCTCCGCCTGCGCGCGGTCGCCGCACCTGGCCAGCAGGTAGCCGTACACCTGCGGCAGCGCGGCGTCGTACAGCTCCAGCAGCGCGAACGCCGGGTCGGGACGGGCCTCCGGTGACCTCACACCCCCATCGTCGTTCGGGAGGCGCCCTCTCCGACGGGTGAAGTTCTTGCTCGTCCGTGCTAAATTTTGCTCATGCGAGCAAAGTCGCTCACCGAGCAGGCCCGCCGGGCGCAGATCGTGGCCGCGGCGATCGAGACCTTGGCCGAGCTGGGCTACGCGGCGACCTCGTTCAAGCAGATCGCCGCACGGGCGGGGCTGAGCAGCACGGGCCTGATCTCGTACCACTTCAAGGGCAAGCAGGAGCTGGTCGACGAGGTGTACGCGGAGGTGCGGCGGAAGTTCGCCGCGTTCGTCCTCGAACGGATGAACCGCGACACGACCGCCGCCGGCGAGCTGCGGGCGTTCCTGAGCGCCAACCTGCGGTTCATGCGGGACCACCGGTCGCACATGATCGCTTTCCTGCAGGTCGGGCCGCACGTGTCCGCTGCGGACAGCGCCGACGACGACCACCGTGAGATGGCGGTCCTGCTGCGGGACGGCCAACGGCGGGGTGAGTTCCGCGAGTTCGACGCGGACGCGATGGCGATCTTCGTCCTGGCCCTGCGCAACGGCGTGCTGGCGCGGGCGGGCGAGCACGCGGAGGTCGACCTCGACCTCTGCGAACGCGAGCTGATCACCATGGTGGAGCTCGCCACGACAAGGGGGTAGGCGCATGCGTCGGGGGACGTGGGCACTCATCGGAGCGGTGGCGACAGCCCTGCTCGGCACCGTTGCGGGATGCGGGGGGAACGACGTGGCCGACAACGGGAAGGGCGACGACCGCGGCACGGTGCGGGTTGAGAGCGGTGAGCTGCGCGGTGCGGTCCGCGCCGACCACACCGTCTTCCAGGGCATCCCGTACGCCGCGCCGCCGAAGGGCGAGCTGCGGTGGCAGGCCCCGGCGCCGCCCCGACCGTGGGACGGTGTCCGGGACGCCACCGCGCCCGGCAACCCGTGCCCGCAGGTCGGGTCGTCGTACTCGGACGTCACGGCCGACGACGAGGACTGCCTGTTCCTCAACGTCACGACACCGTCCACCGAGGGCCGCAAGCCGGTCATGGTGTGGGTGCACGGCGACGGCGCGATCGGCGCGGGCCACCACTTCGACGCCGCCGCGCTCGCGACCCAGGGCGACGTGGTCGTCGTGACGATCAACTACCGGCTCGGCGTGTTCGGCGGCTTCGGCCTGCCGGGCCTGGACGGCTCGGGCACGTTCGGCCTGCAGGACCAGCGCGCCGCGCTGGAGTGGGTGCGCCGCAACGCGGGGAGCTTCGGCGGCGACCCGGGCAACGTCACGCTGTTCGGCGTCTCGTACGGGGCGTCGTCGGCGGCGGCGCACCTGGTGTCGCCGAAGTCGCGCGGCCTGGTCGACAAGGTGATCATGCACAGCGGGTTCGCGCTGGTCGACCTGCCCGCGGAAGCGTGGTACCCCGGCCTGGGCGCGCTGCCGTGGCTCGCCTGGCGGGACACGGCCGAGATCGCCGGCCTCGGTCAGGGCGTCGCCGCCGAGCTGGGCTGCGCGGACGTCGACTGCCTGCGCGCCCTGCCCGCCGCGACGCTCCTGGCCCACCCGCAGGTGATGAACATCTTCCAGCCCTTCGGCTACGGCAACGCCGACCTGCCGGACGTCCCCGCCGACGCGCTGGCGAAGGGCGAGTTCGCGAAGATCCCGGTCCTCGCCGGCAACACCCGCGACGAGCACCGGGGCATCGTGGCGCTGTTCCGCGGCCCCGTCACCGCCGACGACTACCCGGCGCTCCTCGCGGCGGCGTTCGGCGAGAAGGCGGACGAAGTGGCCCGCGAGTACCCGCTGACCGCCTTCGCCGACCCGTCCGAGGCGTGGGCGGCCGTCCTGACGGACCGGGTGTGGGCGAGGGCGACGTTCCGGCAGCACGAACTGCTGTCCGCGCACACGCCGACGTACGCGTTCGAGTTCGCCGACCCGGCGGCCTCCGAGCACGGAGCGAGCCACAGCACGGACATCGGCTACCTGTTCCCGGAAGGCGACCTGACCGGTGGGCAGCGCGAGCTGTCGGACGTGATGATCCGGTACTGGTCGAGGTTCGCCCACACCGGCGACCCGAACGGCGAGGGCCTGCCCAAGTGGCCCGCGTTCGGGGACGGCGACCGGCACGTCCAGTCGTTGGCGCCGGACGCCATCACCGGCGTCGACTACCGGGCGACCCACCGCCTCGACTTCTGGGCCGACAAGTAGCCACCGGCGCCGATCGTCGGCGTCAGAACCTGCGCCGGCGCTGTCCGGTGGCTGATCAGAAGACCGGGCAGGGGACCGGAGACCGCCGCGGCGGGGGCGGCCTCCGGAGGCCCGACGACGAGTGGGGGGAGGTCAGTCGCGCTTGCCGGCGTGCAGGAGGATCAGGCCGAGGGCGGCCACGACGAAGTTCTGGAACGCGGCCGACAACCCGTTCCAGTCCTTCGACTGCCACATCAGGAACCACTCACCGCCGATCGCGATGAACCCGCCCCCGAACAGCAGCACCTGCATCACCCAGCCCGTGGACGTCAGCCGCCGCGCCACCTCCTCGCGCCGCCGCAGCCAGGACACGAACCCGGCCAGCAGCACCAGGGCGGTGGCCGCCTCCCACAGGATGATCAGCACGTAGGCGATGGTGACCAGAGTCGGGCTGGTGATCGCGCGCCACGACGTGTTCGGCGACCCGAACGTCGTGTCCATCGCGAGCACGTGCTGGACGAACGCGTGGTTGGTGTCGTAGTCGGTGACGTTCCCGAACACCACGAGACTCATGTAGAGCGCGGTGATCCCGGTCAGCGCCGTGATCGCCGCCCGCAGGCTCCCCGCCCAGGCAAGTGAACGCATGATCTGTAGAACCTAGTCACGATCCACCGGAAGTCCACGAGTCGCGATCGCACCGATGTTTCACAGTGTTGCCGAATGTGTTGCCGGACGCGTTGCCGGGTGCGCGATCAGGGGCAGGGCGGCTCGTACTCCAGCTGCGGCAGGTGCTCGGCCCACTTCTCCTCCGGCAGCACGCCCATCGTCTTGGTGCAGATGCGGTCGATCACGTGCTGGAGGTCGAGGTCCCACAGGCGAACCGTGCTGTCGGAGCTGCTGGAACCGAGCATGGTGCCGTCCGGGCTGAACGCGATGTCCCGCACCGACCCGTCGTGCCCGCTGAGCACCTGCCCGAGCGGCGCGGCGCGCTGGAGGTCGTGCGCGTCCCACAGCCGGACGGTGCCGTCCTCGCTGCCGCTGGCTAGCATCTGCCCGTCCGGGCTGAACGCCACCAGCACGACGCCCTCGACGTGACCGGTGAGCGGCGTGCCGAGCTGCTTGGCGCGGTTCGGCGTGGTCAGGTCCCACAGCCGGACGGTGCGGTCGTCGCTCGCGGTGGCGAGGGTGCGGCCGTCGGGGCTGATGTCGCCGCCCCGCACCGCCGCGTGGTGCCCGGTCAGCGGGTGCCCGAGCGGCTGGGCGGAGCCGGGGTCGGCGACGTTCCACAGCCGCACGGTCTTGTCGGCGCCGGCGGTGACGAGCGTGGCGCCGTCCGGCGTGAACCCGGCGTAGTGCACGTACCCCTCGTGCCCGACGAGCGGCCCGCCGAGCCGCACGGGCCGCGTGCGGTCGCGGATGTCCCACAGCTGCACGGACTCGTCGTCGTGCCCGGTGACGAGCACCTGCCCGTCACCCCGGAACGCCACCGGCGAGCTGTACCGGGTGCCCAGCTCGATCGGCTCGCCGAGCGGCTCCGGCCGGTCCGGGTCGCCGAAGTCCCACAGCCGCACCATCTTGTCGCTGACGCTGGCCAGCGTCCGGCCGTCCTCGCTCAGCGCGAGCGACCACACGGGCGCGCCGTGCGTGACCACCGCGCTGGACCGGGGGTCGTGCGGGTCGCTCGTGTCCCAGACCCGGATCGACTGGTCCTCGCTGCCGGACACGAGCCGCCGCCCGTCCGGCGTGAAGCGGGGGCCGATGCTGCGGGCCGCGTGCCCGACGAGCACCCCGTGCGGCATCGACCACAGCCGCACGGAGGAGTCGTGGCTGCCGGTGGCGAGGGTCCGGCCGTCCGGGCTGAACGCGACCGCGTAGATGATGCCGTTGCGCCCGGACATCGGTCTGCCCAGCGGCAACGGGTGCGCCGGGTCGGTGACGTTCCACAGCCGGGCGGTGCCGTCGGCGCTCGCGGACGCGAGCACGCGGCCGTCCGGGCTGAACGCCACCGACCACACGCCCTCGGTGTGGTCGGTGATGGGACGGCCCAGCAGCCGCGGCGACGCCGGGTCGGTCATGTCGTGCAGCCGCACGCCGTGGTCCTCGCTGCCGGTGGCCAGCACCCGGTTGTCCGGGCTGAACGCGACGGACCGCACGGTGTGGTCGAAGCCGGTGATGGGCCCGCCGACCGGCTTGGGGTCGGTCCGGTCGCGCACGTCGAACACGACGACGGTCCGGTCGTCGCCGCCGGTCGCGAGCAGCGCGCCGTCCTGGCTGAACGCCACCGACCGCACCTGCCCGGTGTGCCGGCCGAGCGGTTCGCCGAGCCGCTGCGGGCGGGACGGGTCGGTCACGTCCCACAGGCGGGCCGTCCCGTCGGCGTTGGCGGTGGCCAGGGTCCGGGAGTCCGGGGTGAACGCCAGCAGGTAGATGGTGCCGTTGCCGCCCGTCAGCGGCTCGCCCAGCGAACGGGGGCGTTCTGGGTCGGTGACGTCCCACAGCCGCACGGTGCCGTCGTCGCCCGCGGTGGCGAGGGTGCGGCCGTCCGGGCTGAACACCGCCGACGTCACCCAGCTGCGGTGGCCGGGCAGCGGCGACCCGAGCGGCTTGGGGTGGTCGCGGTCGCGCAGGTCCCACAGCCGCACGGTCTGGTCGTAGCTGGCGGTGGCCAGCGTCTTGCCGTCGCGCGAGAACGACGTCAGGTACACCGGTCCGGTGTGCCCGAGCAGCGGCATCGCCAGCGGCGTCGTCTGCGTGGACAGCAGCCGGGTGCGCACGTCGCGGTCCTCGGGCCGCATCCGGTGCGCCACCATGGTCAGCTCGGCCGACAGCGACGGGTCGCTCTCCTGCAGCCGGTCGGCTTCCGCCACCACCTGCCGGAACACGGCGTCGTCACGTTGCCGCACGGCCACCACGGCGGCGGTCGCGGCGATCAGGGCGAGCACCACCACGCACGCCACGGCGGCCCGTCTGCCCCACGCTGCCCGTCTGCGGTGCTGCATCGACACGGCCAGGAAGTCCTGCGCTGTGCCGGTCAGGCCCTCGGGTCCGGCCGCGTCCGCCCAGTGCCGGGCCGTCTCCAGCCGAGCGCCCCGGTAGAGCAGCGACGAGTCGCGGTCCTGGCCCGCCCACGTCGCCGCGTCCTCCTCAAGCCGCTGCCGCAGCAGCTGGCCTTCCCGGTCCTGGTCGATCCAGCTGCGCAGCCGCGGCCACGCCTGGAGCAGCGCCTCGTGGGTGATCTCCACCGAGCCCGCGTCGAGCGTCACCAGCCGGGCGCGGGCCAGCACCTCCAGCGCCTCCTCGCCCGCCGCCCGGTTCGCCGCCTGGTCGACCAGCTCGTGCCGGGTGGACCGGCGACGGGTGTCCTGCGTGTCCTCGCCGACGCGCACCAGCCGCAGCAGCAGCGGCCGGGCGGCCAGCTGGGCGGCGGGCGCGAGGTCGGCCCACGCCCGTTCGGCCGTCGCCGCGACCGCGCCCTGGATGCCGCCGGCGGAGCGGTAGCCCGCGATGGTCAGCTTCCCGGCCTGCCGCCGCTGCCACGTGGCCAGCAGGGCGTGCGACAGCAGCGGCAACGCGCCCGCGTCGTACGCGCCCTGGCCGGCCCTGGCCTGCGCCCGCCCGCTGCGCACGCCGAGGTCGCGCAGCATCAGCTCGATCAACCCCGGCTCCAGCTGCAGGCCCGCCGCCTTCGCGGGCCGCGACACCGCTTCCCGCAGCTCGGCCGACGTCATCGGGCCCAGCACCATCTGCCGGTCCTGCAACGCGTCCGCCAGCTCCGGGAACGCCAGGCAGCGGCCGTAGAAGTCGGCCCGCACGCCCACCAGCACCACCGCGGGCGCCGTCCCGCCGGGGATCGCCGGGGTGCACGCCACGTGCAGCGCCTGCACGAACACCTGCACCCGGTTCTCGTCCGAGGACAGCGTGAACGCCTCCTCGAACTGGTCCACCACGACCACCACGCGGTCGCCGCCGTGCCGCTCCGCGTAGGCCGCGAACGCCGCCCGGATCTGCGCGGCGAACCGCAGCACGCCCATGAGCGTCTGCCCCAGGAACGTGTCCGGGCCGTGCCCCGACGACACCAGGTCCTGGTCCATCCCGTCCAGGGTCAGCGCCATGTCCATGATGTCGGACAATTCCGGGATCTCCCGGACCAATTCCGCCACGGGGTCCGCGCCGGGCGTGATGACGACCGCCGGCCAATTCGTCGAACCTTCCAGCGCCAACGCGCCGTCCCGAATGGACGGAATCACGCCGGCGCGCACCAATGACGATTTGCCGGCGCCGGAAGCGCCGACCAGCATCACGATTCCGCCGGTTTCCGCGGCACTGCCCAATCGAGACACCAACGCGGCGGTGCTGCGTTCCCGGCCGAAGAACCAGCTGGAATCCTCGGGCTGGAACGCGGCCAATCCCCGGTACGGGCACACGCCGATCTCGTCGGAGCTCGGCGGGTCCTCGTCCTCCGGTGACGACACCGGGCTCGCCAGGGCCTCCTCCCACAGCGCGCGCCACGCGTCGAGGTCGTACAACCCGGCCGCCGGGGGCTGCGGACGTGCCTTGCGGGCCTCGCCGATGAGGACTTCGAGGACTACCGAGAGTGCCGAGAACCGGGCCGGGACGTTCCGGCCGCGACGCCAGTCGCTGACCCGCTGGGCGGTCGCCCGCACCGGTCGGCCGCGCTCGTCGGTGCGCCGCGCGCGGCTGACGGACTCCGTCACCCGCTTCAACGGCGGGTCGCCCGCCTCGGCGTACAGCAGCGCGAACCGCTCCGCGAACACGGCGCGGGGACCTGACCCCTGACCGGAACCAGCCATCCGCGGCGTGCCTCCTCGAAGTCCGGTGTTCCGGACCGGAAAACCGGATGTGAGCGCGTGAACAGGTCATTTGCCGACCGGTGTAGGTCCGGGCAGTCCACCCTAACGACTTGCGCTGCCAAGCTGCCCAGGACGTTCCGGTGACGTCGTCAAGTTGTGCGAAGGGACCGGTCAAAGTGGTTTCGCAGACAACTACCGCGAGTGGCAGAGCGTTCGTCGCTGAGGGGTCCTGGGGGTCTTCTCAGCGTTGTGCACCCAACCGGCCCGGCCGGTGGAATGGTGCGGCGACCTGTCATGCCGACCGGGGTTGATCGTGGGCGGACCGGCCGGGCGCCGGTCACGGCCCGTGAGGACCGGGAGTGTGCCGGTGAAGCACGGGTCTGCCCGATCCTGCGCACGGTGATCGACGCGCACGGCCACGACCGGGCCGAGGTGCGGCTGGACCTGCTGGCCCGCCTCGCCGCTCCGCTGCCCGGTTAGGCCGGTGCCCGCCGGCCCGCCGACCGGTCGGCCGGGCCGGCGTCGCCGGGGACGTGCTCGCCCGGAAAACGTCCGCCGGGCGGGCGTCCGCCCGGAAAGTGCCGCACAACGCCGTGTGGCGCGACCGGTCGGGCGGTGTTTTCCTCCATGTCGCATTTCCGCCGGCGAACGAGCCGGCCGCTGACCGATGCTGGTGCGGTGCACGAAGACGCGGAACGTTGTGCGCGGGCCGTGCGGTCGAAAGACGCCCGGTTCGACGGGTGGTTCTTCACCGCCGTCCTGACCACCCGGATCTATTGCCGCCCGAGTTGTCCGGTTGCTCCGCCCAAGGTCGAGAACATGCGGTTCTACCCGAGCGCGGCTGCGGCCCAACAAGCCGGATTCCGGGCGTGCAAGAGGTGCCGCCCCGACGCCAGTCCCGGATCGCCGCTGTGGAACCACCGCGCCGACTCCGTCGCCAAGGCCATGCGGCTCATCGCCGACGGCGTCGTGGACCGCGACGGCGTGCCCGGCCTCGCCACGCGCCTCGGCTACAGCGTCCGGCAGGTCGAACGGCTGCTCCTCGCCGAACTCGGCGCGGGACCGCTCGCGTTGGCCAGGGCGCAGCGCGCGCAGACCGCGCGGCTCCTCATCGAGACCACCGCGCTGCCGATGGCCGAGGTCGCGCTCGCCGCCGGGTTCGCGAGCGTGCGGGCGTTCAACGAGACGGTGCGCGAGGTGTTCGCCCTGTCTCCGACGGGGCTGCGCACCCGCCGCCGGCCCGCCCGCCACGCCCCCGACGTGCCCGGCGTCCTGTCGCTGCGCCTGCCGTTCCGGGCGCCCCTGCGGCCCGACAACCTGTTCGGCCACCTCGCCGCGACCGCCGTGCCGGGCGTGGAGGAGTGGCGTGACGGCGCGTACCGGCGCACCCTGCGGCTGCCGCACGGGCACGCCGTCGTGGCGCTGAGCCCGGAGACCGACCACGTGGCGTGCCGACTCGCGCTCAGCGACCTGCGCGACCTGTCCATCGCCATCGCCCGCTGCCGCCGCCTGCTCGACCTCGACGCCGACCCGGTCGCGGTGGACGAGCAGCTGGGCGGGGACCCCCTGCTCGCACCCGTGGTGGCCGCCGCGCCCGGCCGGCGCGTGCCGGGCACCGTCGACCCCGCCGAGTTCGCCGTGCGCGCCGTGCTGGGCCAGCAGGTGTCCACGGCCGCCGCCCGCACCCACGCCGGGCGGCTCGTCCGGGCGCTCGGCGACCCGATCGCCGACGACGGCCTCACCCACCTGTTCCCGACGCCGGAGGCGCTCGCCGACGCCGACCCGTCCCTCCTGGCCATGCCCCGATCACGCCGGACCGCGTTCCGCGCCCTGGTGGAGGCGCTGGCCGACGGCTCGCTCGACCTCGGCGTCGGCGCGGACTGGGACAAGGCGCGGGCCGACCTCGCGGCGCTGCCGGGGTTCGGCCCGTGGACGGTGGAGGTGATCGCCATGCGCGCACTCGGCGACCCGGACGCGTTCATCCCCACCGACCTCGGCATCCGCCTCGCCGCCCGCGCGCTCGGCCTGCCCGACACCCCCGCCGCCCTGGTGCGGCGCGCGCAGGTGTGGCGGCCGTGGCGCGCGTACGCCGTCCAACACCTCTGGGCCACCGGTGACCACGCGGTCAACCGGCTGCCCGCCTGAAGGGACGTCCCCATGCCCTCGACCACCCAGCCCTCGAAGAGCGCGCACACCGCGGCCGCTCACACCCCGGCCCGCCACACCACCGTCGACAGCCCCGTCGGACCGCTCACGCTCGTCGCGCACGACGGCGTGCTGTCCGGCCTGTACATGACGAACCAGCGGCACCGGCCCGCCGGCGACACGTTCGGTCCCGAAGACCCCGCGCCCTTCGGGGACGTGGTCGTGCAGCTGGCCGAGTACTTCGCCGGCACGCGGACGACGTTCGACCTGGCGCTGGACCCGGTCGGGACGCCGTTCCAGCGGACCGTGTGGCGGGCGCTGCGCGAGATCCCCTACGGCGAGACCGTGTCGTACGGCGAGCTGGCCCAACGGCTCGGCCGGCCGTCCGCCGCACGCGCGGTGGGGCTCGCGAACGGCCGCAACCCGATCGGGATCATCGTGCCGTGCCACCGGGTGGTGGGGTCGGGCGGCGACCTCACCGGCTACGGCGGCGGGCTGGAGCGCAAGCGCCACCTGCTCGACTTCGAGCAGCGCTCACAGGACGACCGGCTGCCGCTCTTCTGACGTCCCCGCCCGGTACCGCTGAACACTCCCCACGCCCTGCGCACCGCCCCTGACGAGCCGCGCACCAACCACGCACCTCCTCGCATCGAGCCGCCGACAAATCCGCTTGTCTTGACAAATGAAATCGTCGGTGCGAGGGTTCTCCCATGCTTGACGTGGCAGTGATCGAGGATGCGGCGACCGCCGAGGTCTCGCTGGACCCCGTCCGGGCGAGGTTGCTCGCCGAACTGGCCGAGCCGAGCTCGGCGACCATGCTGGCGGCGAGGATCGGGCTGCCCCGGCAGAAGGTGAACTACCACCTGCGCACGCTGGAGCAGCACGGCCTGGTCGAGCTGGCCGAGGAGCGCCGCAAGGGCAACATGACCGAACGGGTCATGCGGGCCACGGCGGCGTCCTACGTCATCTCGCCCGCGGCGCTGGCCGCCGTGCAGCCCGACCCCGGGCGCTCGCCCGACCGGCTGTCCGCGCGCTGGCTCCTGGCCGTCGCCGCGCGCCTGGTCCGCGACGTCGGCAACCTCCTCACCGGCGCGTCCAAGGCGGGCCGGAAGGTCGCCACCTTCGCCCTCGACGGCGAGGTCCGCTTCGCGTCGGCGGCCGACCGCGCCGCGTTCGCGGAGGAGCTGGCGACCGCCGTCACGGGCCTGGTCGCCAAGTACCACGACGAGGACGCGGCCGGCGGGCGGGCGCACCGCATCGTCGTCGCCGTCCACCCGAGCATCCCGGAGGAGTGACGATGGGTCACGCGTTCGAAGGCGTCAACGAGGCCGAGCTGGCCGGCGTCACCCCCGAGCAGGTCTGGGAGGCCATCGCCACCGGCCCCGGCATCGACTCGTGGTTCATGGGCTCCAACGAGGTCGAGCCGGGCGCGGTCGTCCGGCAGGCGTTCCACGCCTACACGCCAAGCCACCCGGTCACGGCCTGGGAGCCCGGCAGGCGCCTCGCGTACGGCGGCGAGGAGGAGCCGGACGGCCGGTTCGTGTCCTACGAGTTCCTGATCGAGGGTCGCGACCAGGGCAGCACGGTCCTCCGCATGGTCGCGAGCGGCTTCCTCCCCGGCGACGACTGGGAGGACGAGTTCGAGGCCATGACCGCGGGCGGCGAGATGTTCTGGAACACGCTCGTCACCTACCTGCGCCACTTCGCCGGCCGCACCGCGCGACCGGTGACCGCCTTCGGCCCGCGCGTCGCCGACTGGCCCGCGACGTGGGCGAGGCTCGGCCGCGAGCTCGGCCTCGGCGCCGCACCGAAGACCGGCGACGCCGTCACCCTCGACGGCGAGGACGGCGTCGTCTACTTCGCCAACTCGCAGACGGTCGGCATCCGCACGGCCGACGCGATGTACCGGTTCTTCCAAGGACGTCCCGGCGTCCTGATCGCCATGCACCACGTGTTCGCCGACGACCGCCGCGACGAGCGGGCCTGGTCGGACTGGATGGGAGACCTCGCATGACCGCCACCGTGCCCACCAACCTGCCCGCCACCGGGCCCGCGGGGGACGTCACGCCGACGTCCGCCCGCACCACCAGGCTGCTCCTGGGCTGCGGTGTCGTCGCGGGCCCGCTCTACCTGGTCACGGGGTTCGCCCAGGCGTTCACCCGCGACGGCTTCGACCTGGCCCGGCACCCGTTCAGCTTCCTGTCGCTCGGCGACGGCGGGTGGCTCCAGATCGCCAACTTCGTCCTCTGTGGACTGCTCTTCCTCGCCTCGGCGGTCGGCCTGCGCCGCACCGGCGCGATCGGCACGTGGGCGCCCGTCCTCGTCGCGGTCTTCGCGGTCGGCATGATCGGCGGCGGGGTGTTCGTGGCCGACCCGGCGTTCGGCTTCCCGGCCGGCGCGCCCGAGGGCCAGGCCGCGGAGCTGTCGTGGCACGGCGTGCTGCACGGCGTGGCGTTCTTCGTCGGGTTCCCGGCGCTGGTGGCGTCGTTCTTCGTGCTCGCCCGGAAGCTGCCGGGGCCGTGGGCGCGGGCGAGCGTGGTGGCGGGCGTGCTGTCGCTCGCGCCGGTGCCCTTCCTGGGCACGGGGTTCGGCACGGTGCTGCTGTACGGCGGCGCCGTGGTGGGGTGGCTGTGGGCGTCCGCCGTCGCGGCGAAGCTGCGCTCTGCGACGCGTTGAGGGAGTGGACATCATGGGACAGGTCGTTTCCCAGGACGGCACCGCGATCGCCTACACGCGCATCGGGTCCGGACCGGCGTTGATCATCGTGGACGGCGCGCTGTGCCACCGGGCGTTCGGCCCGGCGACGAAGCTGGCCGAGGCGCTGGCCGGGCACTTCACCGTCTACACCTACGACCGGCGCGGACGGGGCGGCAGCGGCGGCGCCGACGCGCCGTACGACGTGGAGCGCGAGGTCGAGGACATCGCGGCGCTCGTGGAGGAGGCCGGCGGGTCGGCGCGGCTGTTCGGCATGTCGTCCGGCGGCACGCTCGTCGCCGAGGCCGCGCACCGCGGCGTGGCCGCCGAGCGGATCGCGATCTACGAGTCGCCGATGGTCGTCGACGGCACGCACGACCCGATGCCCGCCGACCTCCCGGCACGGGTGGAGCGCGCGGTGGCGGAGGGGCGTCGCGGTGACGCGGTGAAGCTGTTCATGCGGTACGTCGGCACGCCCGGCCTCGTCGTCGCGGTGTTCCAGGTGCTGCCGCCGTGGAAGAAGCTGAAGGCGGTCGCGCACACGCTGCCGAACGACTTCGCGCTGGTCGGCGAGTTCCAGCGCGGCACGCCGCCGCCCGCAGGCCGCTGGTCCGGCGCGGACGTGCCCGCCCTGGTGATCGCGGGCGGCAAGAGCCCCGAGCACATGCGCAACGCGCAGCGGCACCTGGCCTCGGCGTTGCCGCAGGGCGAGCTGACCGTCCTGCCGGGACAGACGCACATGGTCAAGCCCCAGGCCACCGTGCCGGTCCTGGTCGAGTTCTTCAACCGCTGAGCCCGCAACCACCGGGTCGCGGACCGTCCACTCGGACCGTCCGAACAGGACGATCGCGCGCGACGAAGCCTCGTGCCGCCCCCGCGGGGCACGAGGCCGTCGTACGTCCGGGACCGTCAGGGCTTGCGGCCCACGGCCCCGGCGATGCAGTAGCTGACCGCGTCCAGCTCCTTGAGGCGCGGCCCGTCCGGCCACCAGTCCGCGCAGATCACCAGGCCGGGTTCGACCAGGTCCAGACCGGTGAACAGCTCCAGCAGCTCGGACCGCGTCCGGAACCACCCGCTGCCCATGGGGGAGTGCAGGAACGTCTCCTCCATCCGGCGCGCGATGGCCGAGTGCTCCTCGGTCTCCGGGTCGAGGAAGTGCGAGATCGCGACGTACGAACCGGACGGCAGGGCCTCGATGTACTGGGCCATGACCTCGGCGGGCGAGAGCCCGTCGCCGTCGTAGTGGTGCAGCGTCCCGAGCTGGAACAGCGCCACCGGCTCGGTGAAGTCGATGTGCTTGCGCACGACCTCGTCGCTCAGGATCTCCTGCGGGTTGAAGATGTCGGCCGCCGAGAAGTGCGTCTGGTCGTTCTCCTCCAGCAGCGCCCGGCCGTGGGCCAGTACCACAGGGTCGTTGTCGACGTAGACGACTCGTGCGTCCGGGTTAATCCGTTGCGCCACCTGGTGCGTGTTCTCCGCGGTGGGCAGACCGGAGCCGCAGTCGAGGAACTGGTTGATACCCGTTTGGCTCGCGACGAATCGGGTGGCCCTGATCAGGAAGTTCCGGTTGTCCACGGCCAGCGTGGCCGCTTCCGGCGCGACCTGCTGCACGCGCCGCAGCACCTCGCGGTCGATCTCGTAGTTGTCCTTGCCGTTCAGGAACGCGTCGTAAACCCTGGCGATACTGGCTTTGGTGGTGTCGATGTAGACGGGGGCGGCGGCGTCCGAGGACGTACCCGGCATTGTGGTGACCTCGCATTACGGGGGAAGAAGGGTGATGTGTGTGCACCGCGTCACAGTCCGCTTTAGCGTAAGCGTATGGGCTCGCCGCCGGAGCGGGCCGCGTGCGGCCTACCGGGAAAGATCATGGGTGTACGTTCAGTGACGATGCGAGTTCGCCCTCCCCGGGCGCAACCGCTGTTCGGGTGGACGGGCATGACGGTCGGGAGGATCGGCGATGGCGACTGGTGAGCCCACGCCGGAGAGGGAGAGCGGCCCCACCGCGCTGCGCATCGTGCTCGGCGCCCAGCTGCGCCGCCTGCGCGAGGCCGCCGAGATCAGCCGCGCGGACGCCGGCTACGCCATCCGAGGGTCCGAGTCCAAGATCAGCCGCATGGAGCTGGGCCGCGTCGGCCTGAAGGAACGCGACGTGAGCGACCTGCTCACGATGTACGCGGTGAACGACGAGGCCGCGCGGGCCAAGTTCCTGGAGATGGTCCGCCGGTCGAACTCGCCGGGGTGGTGGCACCGGTACACCGACCTGATGCCGGACTGGTTCCAGGACTACGTCGGCCTGGAGGAGGCGGCGTCCCGCATCCTGACCTACGAGACCCAGTACGTGCCCGGTCTGCTCCAGACCGAGGAGTACGCGATGGCGATCGCGAGCCACGGCAGACCGGAGCTGGCCACGCCCGCGATCAAGCGGCGGGTCACGTTGCGCATGCAGCGGCAGAAGATCCTGTCCCGTCCGGGCGCGCCGCGGGTGTGGGCGGTGATCGACGAATCGGTGCTGCACCGGCCCATCGGCGGCCGCCGCGTCCTGCTCGCCCAGATCGACCATCTCCTCAGCGTGACGAAAGACGGTCCCGTCACCCTTCAGATCGTTCCCTTCGCGTTGAGCGGTTACGCAGCGGAAGTGCCGTTCACGATGCTCCGGTTCGGTGAGCCCGACCTGCCGGACATCGTGTACCTCGAACACCTGGCCGGCGCGCTCTACCTGGACAAACTCGAAGAGCTGGAGATCTACAGCCGCGCTTTCGACCGCCTCACGGTGGACGCGGAGACGCCGGATCGCAGCCGTCAGCTGCTCGGCAAGATCCGGGCGGCCCTCTAGCTCGTCGTCCGTCCGGGGGAGATTTGCGACATGCATCTGCACGTGCATTTACGCGTACCGCACGCACTGCTACCGTCTGTGCACAATCAGATGCACGTGCAGATGCATCACTGGCTCGGAGGGTGATGTCGATGGCCAGCACAGTTCACAACGGGATGTCCGCGGCCGACCTGCCCGGCGTGACGTGGCGGAAGAGCGCCCGCAGCGGCGCGCTCGGCAACTGCGTCGAGGTCGCCGCCCTCGGCAGCGGCGACATCGCGATGCGCAACTCCCGGTTCCCCGAAGGCCCCGCGCTCGTCTACACGCGAGCGGAGATCGCGGCCTTCGTGGCTGGGGCCAGGGACGGGGAGTTCGATGACCTCCTCCACTGACCACGTCTCCCGGACGGCGTTCCAGCTCCGGGAGCTGATCGCGCGCGGGTTCCAGTTCCTCCACCCGCGTGACGCCAGGGGCGAGCTCGCCGCCGTGGTGGGCGTCCGCGCGCACGACGCCGTCATCGACGTCGTCAGACTGCACACCGAGGACGACGCGGTCGCGATGCGGATGCCCGCCGACGAGGTGAACGTCCTGGCACCCAGCCGTTTCTCGTGGCGCCGCCGCGGCCCCGCGACCCACGTGCTCGAAGAGCTGCTCGAACTGCCGGACGACCGGACCACTTAGGACTTCCCGTCCGCGCCCGCGGTGGCGGACGGGTCGAGGGGCCGCACGCCCCTCATCGGCGAACCTGACCTGGAGACGCAGCGGGAGTCGGCTCCGCGCCGGTTGTCGACACCACGCTCGGAGCGCAACTCCGTGTTCGTCGCGTTCGGCGCGGAGGTCGAGGTCGGCTTCGGCCTCCGCGCCGTCCACAGCGCTTGATCTGCCCGCCGGCCAGGCGTTTCACGGCCTGGGTTCCACGGCCCGCCGGCCGCCACGCTCCACCTGCCGGCCGCCACGCAATACGCGCCGGCCACCACGCTCCTCTGCGCCGGCCGCCACGCTCCACCTGCGGGCCGCCACGCTCCTCTGCGTCGGCCACCACGCTCCACCCCCGCCGGCTGCGGCGTTTCCCCTGCCTAGGGCCGCCGCAAACCGCTCAGCACGACGTCGAGCCCGCGCCGGAACTCGATGTCCGGGGTGATGTCCCGTGCCGCGGCGGCCGTCTCGGCCAGCAGCGGGTACTCCTCGCCCATCCGGCTCATCGTGTCGGTGCCCAGCCCCCTCAACGGGCTGCGGTGCTCCATCTCGGTCGCGCCGATCAGGTAGCCGAGCAGCGCGCGCAAGGCGATCACCCGCTCCTCGCCGGTGAAGCCCGCCCTGGTCAGCACCCCCAGCACGGCCTCCGACCAGCGCAGCGCGTTCGGGCACCGGTGCCGGTGCGCCATGGTGAGCGGCACGGCGTTGGGGTGCTTGGCGATCGCGGCGCGGACCCGTTCGACCAGCACCGCGATCTGCTTGTCCCACAACGCCTTCGGCGGCACGACGTCCACCTCGGCGAGCATCAGGTCGACGGCCGAGGCCTCCAGCTCCTCCCGGTCGGCCACGTACCGGTACAGCGACATCGTGCCCATGCCCAGCTCGGCGGCGACCGAGCGCATGGACAGGCCCGCGAGGCCGTCGCGGTCGAGGACGGCCAGCGCGGCGGCGGCGAGCGCCGACTGGGTCAGTGACTTCGGGCGTGGCATCGCCTTGACAGCGTACAAGATACGCGCATACGTTGGTGAGCGTACAGCGCACGCTTACTGAGGGGGAAACGTGAAGGTCAGTGCACGTCAGTGCGGGTCCGTGCTCGGCGGAACGGTCGCCGTGCCCGACCCGGAACGCCTCGTCCACGTCCAGTTCCGCCGCTTCGCCGGCTGCCCGGTGTGCAACCTGCACCTCCGGTCGGTCGCCCGGCGTCACGACGAGATCGCCGCGCACGGCATCAGCGAGGTGGCCGTGTTCCACTCGTCCGCCGCCGAGCTCCGGCCGCACGTCGCCGACCTCCCGTTCGCGGTGATCGCCGACCCGGGGAAGCGGCTGTACGTGGAGTTCGGCGTGGAGTCGGCGCCCCGCGCCCTGCTCGACCCGCGTGCCTGGCCGTCGATGGTGGCCGGCGTGGTCCGCGACCTCGGTCCCGTGCTGCGCGGCCGGCGTCCGCTGCCCAAGGCGGAAGGCGGCCGGCTCGGCCTGCCCGCGGACTTCCTCATCGCGCCGAACGGCGAGGTCGTCGCGGAGAAGCGTGGACAACACGCCTACGACCAGTGGTCCGTGGACGAACTGCTCGCCAAAGCCAAGGCGCTGACCAGCAAGAACGGAGTTGTCCACAGGGTTGTCCCCAGTTGTGGACGGATCGAACAGGCGTTCGACTTCGTGCAGTGCACGCAGTGCGCGCGGCTCCCGTCACCCGGCGAGGCGACGCAGGCGGTCCGGGTCGCGCAGCGGCGGGCCGTGGCCGAACAGCACCAGCTTCGGCCGCAGCTCGGCGAGCCGGCGCATGGCGTCGCGGTTGCGCACGTCGTCGTAGCTGAGGAACTTCGGCGGCGCGCCGAGGCGCAGCACGTTGACGAACACGTCGCCGCAGAGCAGCACGCCGTCGTGGTCGCGCCACAGCGCGATGTGGCCGGGGGAGTGGCCGGGCACGTCCAGCACGGTGAACCCGGCGACCTCGTCACCCTCGACCAGGCCGCGGGTGACGGGGTGCGGCGCGGGCATCCGCATCCGCGACACCACGGCCGCCGCGAAGCCGGACCCGGTCACCGGCGTCGCGGTGGCGATGGCCTCGGCGTCCTTCCGGCCCGCCCACAGCGGCACGCCGTACCGGTCGCACACCGCGTGGCTCGCGCCGAAGTGGTCCGGGTGGGCGTGGGTGACGACGTGGGCGGCGAGCCTGCGGCCGTCGAGCTGGCGGGTGAGACGGCGACGCGCCGCGGGCGTGCCGGCGTCCACCAGGACGTCCTCCACCAGGTACGCGTTGACCAGGTGCGGGGGACGCCCGAGCAGTTGGTGGACGCCGGGGCCAGCGGGCGCATCGCCTCATAGTAGTCGAACGAGCACCTAACGTGACGGACCGCGGTTGAACAGCGCACGCGACCAGGCGTAGCCGACGGCCGTGAGGAGGAGGCACCAGCCGACCGCCCAGTACCCGCTGTCGCCGATCGGCGTGCCGACGAGCAACCCGCGCAGGGTGTCGATGATCGGCGTGAACGGCTGGTGCTCGGCGACCCACCGCAGCCCGCTCGACATCGAGTCCGTCGGCACGAACGCGCTGCTGACGAACGGGAGGAACTGGAGCGGGATCGACGAGGTGTTCGCGCCGGCGGGCGTCTTCGCGGCCAGGCCGAACCCGATCGCGAGCCACGTGAATGCCAGCGTGAGCAGGACGAGCAGGCCGGCCGCGGCCAACCACCCGCCGAGGTCGGCCGCCGGGCGGAACCCCGTCAGCACGGCCACCCCGAGCACCAGCGCGAGGCTGCAGGCCGTGTTCAGCAGGCTGCTCAGGGCCTGGCCGGTCAGCACCGAGTACCGGGAGATGGCCATCGTGCGGAACCGGGCGACGATGCCCTCGCCCATGTCGGTGCACATGTTCACCGCGGTCCACGCCGCGCCGGAGCCGACGGCCATCACCAGGATGCCGGGCACCAGGTAGTCCACATAGGACACGCCGGCGACGAGCGTCGCGCCGAGCGAGCCGCCGAAGACGTGCACGAACAGCAGCATCATCACCACCGGCATGCCGATCGTGCCGATGGACATGAGCGGGAAGCGCTGCACGTGCCGCAGGTTGCGGCGCAGCATGGTGGTCGTGTCGCGGATGGCGAGGGTGCTCATCGCTGCCCGGTCCTCTCGGTGGTGAGGGCGAAGAAGACGTCGTCGAGGTCGGGCGTGTGCACGGACAGGTCCTGCACGTCGACGGCGGCGTCGTCCAGCCGGTCGAGCAGCGCCCGCAGCTGCCGCACACCACCGTCGCCCGGCACGTCGAGGGTGAGGCTCGCGTCGTCGCGGGACGAGCCGCCGAACGCCCCGAGCGCCTTCGCGGCGACGTCGAGCGTGTGCGCGTCGGCGAACCGCAGCCGCACGTGCCCGCCGGGGATCAGCCGCTTCAGCTCCTCGGCGGTGCCCTCGGCGACCAGCCGGCCGCCGTTCAGCACGGCGATCCGGTCGGCCAGCTCGTCGGCCTCCTCCAGGTACTGAGTGGTGAGGAAGATCGTGACGCCGCCCGCGACCAAGCCGCGGATGACCTCCCACATGGCGTGCCGGCTGCGCGGGTCGAGGCCCGTGGTGGGCTCGTCCAGGAAGATCAGCCGCGGGCCGCCGACCAGCGTCATCGCCAGGTCGAGGCGCCGCCGCATGCCGCCGGAGTAGGTGGCGGCGGGCTTCTTCGCCGCGTCCACCAGGTCGAACCGGCGCAGCAGGTCGGCCGCGCGGCGGCGTCCCTCCCGGCGCCCGAGGTGGTTGAGGTCCGCCATCAGCAGCAGGTTCTCCTCACCGGTGAGGAGGTTGTCGACGGCGGAGAACTGGCCCGTGACGCCGATGGCCTTCCGGACGCCGGCGGGGTCGCCCGCCACGTCGTGGCCCGCGACGGTCGCGTGGCCGCCGTCGGCGGAGATCAGCGTGGACAGGATCTGCACGGTCGTCGTCTTGCCCGCGCCGTTCGGGCCGAACAGGGCGAACACCGTGCCGGTCCCGACGTCGAGGTCGAGGCCGTCCAGCACGACGTGGTCGCCGTAGGACTTGCGCAGTCCGGTGGCCGTGATGGCCATGGTCGTCCCCTTGTCTAGTCGGTGAGCAGCGGGAGGGTCCGCACGCCGGTCAGGTTCGGCGAGGGCAGGAAGGCAGCGGGGCGGTCCGGGTCCGTGCGCAGCCGCGGGAACCGGTCCAGCAGGATGTCCAGCGCGACCCGGCCCTCCAGGCGTGCCAGCGGCGCGCCGAGGCAGAAGTGGACGCCGCGGCCGAAGCCCAGGTGCGGGTTGGGGTCGCGGGAGAGGTCGAACGCGTCCGGGTCGGCGAACTGCCGCGGGTCGCGGTTGGCCGCGCCCAGCCACACCATGAGCAGCTGGTCGGCCGGGATCTCGACGCCCCCGAGCACCTGCGGCCCGGTGGTGACCCGCGCGACCACCGGGAACGGGCTGAGGAACCGCAAGGACTCCTCGATCGCCGCCGGGATCGCGGCGCGGTTGGCGCGGACCTCCGCGAACTGCTCCGGGTGCGCGTCCAGCGCCAGCACGGTGTTGCCGAGCAGCATGGTGGTGGTGATGTGGCCCGCGAGCAGCAGGACGGCGGAGAAGTTGACCACCTCGGCGTCGCTGAGCCGCTCACCGTCCACTTCGGCCTGGACGAGCCAGCCGATCAAGTCCTCGCGCGGCGCGCGGCGGCGCTCGGTGACGTGCTCCCGCAGGTAGTCCAGCAGCGGCGCGGTGTTCTCGATGTTCTCCCGCAGCTGTTCCCGCTGCCGCGCCTCGTCCTTGAGGGAGAACTGGTCGGTGTTCTCGAACAGCTTGTCGACCCACAGCTTGAACAGCTCGCGGTCGCTGCTCGGCACGCCGAGGAGGTCCGCGATCACGATCACCGGCAACGGGTAGGCCAGGTCGCGGACCAGCTCGAACCCGTCGGCGGGCACGGCGTCCAGCAGCTCGTGGGTCAGCGCGGCGATGCGCGGTTCGAGGTCGGCGACGACCCTCGGCGTGAACGCGTGGCTGATGAGCCGGCGCAGCTCGCGGTGGTCCGGCGGGTCCATCTGGAGGATGTTGCCCTCGGTCAGCGACTGGTCCGGCGGCGCCGGGAACAGCCGCGTGACGTCGGACGAGAAGCGGCCCCAGTCCCCCATGACCTCGGTCGCCTCGGCGTAGCCGTGCACGTTCCAGAAACCCAGCTCCTCGTCGTACTCCACGACGTGGTCCGGTCGTTCTCCGCGCAGCCAGGTCTGCCGCGGGTGGGTGTCCCACATTGTTGTTCTCCCCCAATGGTGTTGTGGTCACGCGCGGTGGATCAGGATGTCGCCCAACGAGGTCCGGCCGCGGACCTCGGCCCGCTCGTCCGTCTCGGCGGGCCCGGCGGACGGCGTCAGCTCGTTGCGCACGCGGCCGGCGGCCGTGCGGAGGTCCAGCAGGGCGGCGGTGCCCTCGCGGATGCCGACCTCCAGCCCTCCGGACTGGGTCTCCACGACCACCGAGCCGCGCGCCACCTCGGTGAGGCGGATGTGGCCGTTGGCGGTCTTGGCGTGCACGTCGCCCTCGGCGAGCCCGACGAAGATGTCGCCGTTGGCGGCGCTCAGCCTCACGTCGCCGGTGACCTCGCCGAGCCGGGTCGCCCCGTTCGAGTTCTTGACGGTGCCCGTGCCGTCGAGCCGGCCGACCCGGACCTCACCCGAACCGGTCGACAGCTCCACCCGACCCGTGGCGTGGTCGACCGCCACGTCGCCGCTGGACGTCGAGGCCTTGAGCGCGCCCGTGCGGTGCAGCCGGATGTGGCCGGCGGACGTCTTGAACCGGCATTCGCCCAGCTCGCCCTCGGCGTGGAAGTCGGCGAGCGAGCCGTGCGCGGTGACGTGCGAGCCGGTGGGCAGGTGCACGACGACGTCCACCATGCCCGTGCGGCCGAAGAGGCCGCGGGACCGCGGTGTCCTGACCGTGAGGCGGCCGGCGGTGAAGTCGACCGTCGTCCCCTCGGCGGCCTTCACGTCCAGGCCGCTGTCGGGGTCGCTGGGCCGGACGTCGACCACGGTGTCGTCGCGGTCGGTGGCGGTGACCCGGGCTTGGCCGGCGACGACGTCGAGCGTGGCGGAGATGGGTTCGGGTGTGGCGAAAGAAGGCATGGCTGTCCCCTCGGAGTGGGTCGGTTCGGTGTTCGTGCTGGTGGCGCGGTCGGCTACTGCCGCCCGGCTGCTGCTGCCCGGCTGCTGCGGGTCGGCTCCTGCTGCGGGTCGGCTAGCGGACCCAGCCGGTGACCCGGTTCCCCGACGTGGACTGCGCGGTGGCCCGCCCGCCGTGCCCGAGCCCGGCCGCCGCGGCGCGCACCAGCCACGCGTTGACGGAGACCCCTTCGCGGCCGGCGGCCTCCTCGACCCGCACCTTCAGGTGCTCGGGGAGCCGGAGGTTGATCCGCGTCACGGCGCCTTCCTCGGCGACCACCGGCGGCAGCTCGATGGCACCACCGTGGCTCTCCGTGGCATCATCGGGCACCGAGACGACGAACTCAGGGTCCTTCCCCCGCAACCGCAGGTCGACTGACCCCGGCGCCAGGTCGCGCGTGATCTCGTCCGCAGCGGCCGACAGGGCTTCGAGCAGCGTCAACCGCACGGCCGTCTCCAGCGGTGCGAGGAGTCGTTCGGCCAGTTCCCGCGCGTCCGCGCCACCGGCTTCAGCGGTGACGGCCAGTGCCCGGCGGAGGTTGTCGACGTACGGCGTCAGGTCCATGACGCCACTATGGCATCACGATGGCACCACGCGCAACCCACTGTGGCACCACGGTCAGGCGTTCGTGGGCTGGGAGGTGCTGCGTCTACTCGGCAAGAGCTCCTCCATCACGACCACGTCCCACCCGTCCGTTGAGCCGTCGACGCGAAAAGAGTGCGCAGAACCGATGACCACCTCTCCGAATCCCCCTTCCGACGACCAGTGCCGCCGTCCCGGTTGCCGCCGGGTCGACTGCCCCCACCGGCGTGATCGACCGGGATCAGGGCTCCTGCCGTGGATCAGGCTCTTCGGCAGCTTGCTGATCCAACTGCTCGTCAGCTTGTTCTGGGAGTGAGCGCAATGTCCTGATGAGGTCGCGCGGGCAAGGCGCGTTGCGCGGTCATCACCGCCGGGTGGGAGCGACTTCGAAGAGGTCGTCGAACTGCATCGGGGTGAGTGCCGTCAACGCGCCGCCGATGAACGCGGGACCGGGCTGGAGCTCGCCGCTCAGGACGCGCGCGACCGTGGAGCGGTTGACGTCCATCGCCTTCGCCAGCGCGTAGTCCGACTCGAACCCGGCGAGCCGCGCGGCTTTGGTGAAGACATCGGTGCGGAGCTTGATCGTGTACGGCATGGCCAGCCTCGTGTTGTGCGCACCCAACGCATGTTGTGTGACCACAACGCTAGCAGTGAGCCGTCCTCACGCAACCCACGTTGTGTGCGGACAACGTGCAGGTCAGAGCTACCTGGTGGGAGTGCGCAACATGCGTTGCGTGCGCGCTCGTAAGATGGCGCGGTGACCACAGACGAGAGTGCGGACTCGACCTGGTGGCAGTGGCTCGAGCGCGCACTGGAGGACCGCGGAATGACCCCCGCGCAGCTGAGCAAGCTGACCAAGATCGACCGCAGC
Organism: Saccharothrix hoggarensis; assembly: GCF_052936025.1. The sequence continues at coordinate 637,014 of NZ_CP193624.1, forward strand.
GCGCACACCCGGTGGCGCAACGGCGAGCGTCCCACCTTCGACACCGTTCGCGTGATCGCCAAGGCGCTCGGCGTCAGTCCGGTGGAGGTCGCGGTCGCGGCCAACCTGCTCACGGCGGAGGAGGCCGCCCTGGAAGCGCCCAGCCCCGACCCGGCCGTGCTGACGGACCAACAACTGCTGGCCGAACTGGGTCGGCGCCTGAAGCGCAAGACCTGACGCCGGCCGCCGGTTCATCCTGGGGCCTGCTGCAATCCCGGTGCTGCAAAGACGGGCGATCGGGCGACGGCCACCGGGACTTCCCGCCGCTCGGGCCCGTACCAAGCTCGCTTGGCCGCGATACGACCGCGGTCGCGGTAAGGCGGATCAGACGACTCGGCGCGTCGCGGGGAACAGGCCTGGAGTCACGCGGGCGTGGACCTGTTCCCCGACGACCGCACGGACCGGAGCTTGGTGATTTACCAAGGGGGAGACCGGTCGTGCAAAGGCTATCGGCGTGTGGGGGATGTGCGTCAAGCCAAAGCGTTGCCACGTTGGGGTGGAAATGCCTCGCCGGTCGCCCCGGTGGGGCGCAAACGCTCAACGGCAGAAAGCGGACCGCCCACCGACGTAGTGCGGGAGTTGCTGGCCAACCCAACAGAAAATCCGGCGACCTCGCGTGCACGAGATCGCCGGTTCCGACTTCACCTAGCGCACCATGCCAACCGCCAGTTGGTGGTGATGCACTCCGGAGTTGTTGGTGCGTCGCGGGGAACAGGCCTGGAGTCACGCGGGGCGTGGACCTGTTCCCCGACGACCGCACGGACCGGAGCTTGGTGTTCTGTGGTTCACCAAGGGGGAGACCGGTCGTGCAAAGGCTATCGGCGTGTGGGCTATGTGCGTCAAGCCGAAGCGTTGCCACCTTGGGGTGGAAATGGTCCGCGGGTCGCCCCGGCGGGGCGTGAGCGGTAAACGGCGGACGCGGGTGGCCGGGCGAGCCAACGTGCGGTCTTCGGCACGCCGCAGTGTCGACGGCGCACGCGATACGCCCGCTCCGAGAGGACCACCGGGGCGTCCGGCGTGTGCCGAGCGTCAGCACACGGTGGGGGTGCGGGCGGCCACGGGTGAAAAGATCAGGCCCCGAGCGCGTCGCCGCTGCTCAGGGCCTGATTCACCCGGGAAAGGAGAGTGCCCCCGGCAGGATTCGAACCTGCGACACACGGTTTAGGAAACCGCGCTCCCCCCGTGTTCGAAACCGTGCCCGACCTGCGCAGGCGTGCCGCCGCTCAACGTGGTCAGAGCCAACTTGGGCAGCTATTGGGCAAATCGCACCGCGTCGTCTACCTGACCAGAAACGTCCTGAGTGGATTTGATCCGATTCGCTCCACGGCACCGGGACACCGGGCTAGGACCACCCCCGCGTGCGCGGGGAAGACGCCCTACAGGGCCGAACCGACGTTGACGCGCTGGGACCACCCCCGCGTGCGCGGGGAAGACTGCACGGGCACCCGCTGCAAGCCGTCGCGGTGCGGACCACCCCCGCGTGCGCGGGGAAGACCTGCGCGAACAGTCCGCCGAGTTCCCGCCCGACGGACCACCCCCGCGTGCGCGGGGAAGACGGCTACTACGAGGGCAACATTTTCGGCTGGGACGGACCACCCCCGCGTGCGCGGGGAAGGCGCCGCGAGGTGCGCGAGGCCGAAACCGCATCGCGGACCACCCCCGCGTGCGCGGGGAAGACGGCCGGCCGAGCCGGGCGGAGCACGTCGACCCGGGACCACCCCCGCGTGCGCGGCGAAGACTCGACCGCTCCGGACAAGAGCGCGCGTGGCTTCGGACCACCCTCGCGTGCGCGGGGAAGACGTGGTGCGTCGCTCGAAATTCCCACCCCCTCCCGGACCACCCCCGCGTGCGCGGGGAAGACAGACACCATGACCCCCATCCCTGATGTGCCGGCGGACCACCCCCGCGTGCGCGGGGAAGACCTGGTGGTGCAGCAACCGACGCACCGCCCTAACCGGACCACCCCCGCGTGCGCGGGGAAGACAGTCGCGCCTGCTCCCGCTCGGCCGCCTTGTCCGGACCACCCCGCGTGCGCGGGGAAGACGCCTGGCGACGGAGTACGCCTCCCAGGGCTCCAGGACCACCCCCCGCGTGCGCGGGGAAGACCGGTGGCGTTGGAGGCCGCCGTGCCGGACACGGGGACCACCCCCGCGTGCGCGGGGAAGACTCGCCGAAACAGACGCGCGACACCACGCCAGGCGGACCATCCCCGCGTGCGCGGGGAAGACTCGCGCCAGGACCGGACGCCTCGCTCGACGAGCGGACCACCCCCGCGTGCGCGGGGAAGACGTGGAGACCTGGCGTGACAGCCCCGGCCAGGCGGGACCACCCCCGCGTGCGCGGGGAAGACTGTGGAGTGAGCACCGACAACCGCCCCCGCGCCGGACCACCCCCGCGTGCGCGGGGAAGACGTGCCGCGTGACCGGACCGAGGCCGCCGACCTCGGACCACCCCCGCGTGTGCGGGGAAGACGAGCAGCTGTCGGCGGTCGGCTCCGGCGGGCTGGGACCACCCCCGCGTGCGCGGGGAAGACGCCGGCAAGTCCTCGGCGCGCACGAACCGGGTGGGACCACCCCCGCGTGCGCGGGGAAGACGCCGGCAAGTCCTCGGCGCGCACGAACCGGGTGGGACCACCCCCGCGTGCGCGGGGAAGACGTCGAGGTCTTGGCGCGCTGGTCGGCCCAGTCCGGACCACCCCCGCGTGCGCGGGGAAGACCCGTCCTCGGGGTTGAGGTCGGTCGGGGCGTACGGACCACCCCCGCGTGCGCGGGGAAGACGCCTCCAGCTCCGCCAGACCGGCGGTCCAGCCGGGACCACCCCCGCGTGCGCGGGGAAGACCGCGATGTAGCGGGCCAGGACGTCGTCGGCGCGGGACCACCCCCGCGTGCGCGGGGAAGACACTTCCTGACCTGGGGACTTTACCGTGCCTACGTCGGATTCTGATTCAGTTTGTCGCGGCTACTGCACGGAGGGGACAGCGCGCCACGTCCGGTGCCTCTTCACCCTGGACTGGTCCGTTCGTCGTCTCTGCGGAGCATGTCTCACCAGAAACCGGGGCAGTGTGGCGGACCGCCCGAGAGTGTGTGTTCACCGCCGAGGTAGCCGCAGGACCGCTGGCACGCCGGCCCTACGACCTGCGGCACGCCTGTGTCTCGACCTGGCTGAACGCAGGGGTGGAGCCCACGCGGGTAGCCGAGTGGGCCGGACACTCCGTAGAGGTGCTGTACCGGGTCTACGCCAAGTGCCTGCACGGCGGCGATGAAGCCGCCAAGCGCAAGATTCTGGAGGCCATGCGGTAGCACGCGCGCAGGCAAACTTGGGCAGCTATTGGGCAGGAATGCTCGCAATCGGCCGGACACGGCCAGACACGGCCGGACGGAACAAGATCAGGCCCTGAGCGCGTTTCCGCTGCTCAGGGCCTGATTCACCCGGCGAAAGGTGAGTGCCCCCGGCAGGATTCGAACCTGCGACACACGGTTTAGGAAACCGATGCTCTATCCCCTGAGCTACGAGGGCGCGTGGGGGAGCCTACCGGGTGCTGGGTGGGGGATCGGGTGGTGGGGTTGTCACTCGGTGGGCCTAGGCGCGAGCACCTTGGGTTAGGTGGGCGGCCGGTGGGGGTCGGCTGTCTGGGGGAAGTGGGCGACCCCACCTGTTCCGCATCGGTCCAGTGAGGTACAGAGGGGGTCATATCGCCCTCCGACGAAAGCCATCCCATGAGCAGTAGACCCTGGCCTGACTTCCGTCCTGGCCCGCTGGGCTCCGTCGGCGCCTGGTGGCGACGGCTGCGGGCCCGTCCGAACGCCGAGCAGTACACGTTCGTCCCGGCCTCGACGTCCCACCAGCACCCGTTCGAGTCACCGCTCCCCAGCGCCGTCTACGGCCTGGACTTCCACGCCAAGATGACGATCCACTGGCGCGTGGACCTGACGACGGGCGTCCGGCACAACGCCCCGCGCAGCGCCGCCGTGAACGACATCATCCACCGCGCCAAGGCGTTGACCGAACGGGCGATGCTCGTGCACCACGCGCCGCTGCAGCACCAGCTGGGCGCCGAGCTGGCCGCCGAACGCCAGGTCGAGGGCACGCACGTCTGGGTGCGCGCGGAGGGCGTCGAGCTGACCGTGGACGAGCAGGACTTGGCGATGGCGCGCAAGCACATCGAACTCCTCCAGACCACGACGATGCGCCAGGCCGAGCGGGACGCCGAGCGCGCCGAGATCAAGTACCTCCGGGACGAGGTGCTGACCGACCTGTCCAGCGCCACGATCTGGTGGCTGGTCCGCAACGGCTACCAGGTGGAGCAGGCCGTCGCGTTGAGCAGGCACCTCGCCGAGCTGGTCGGCATCGCCTCCCAGCGTCGCGACCAGCACTGGGCCGACACGCTCGTCACGTCGTTCGAGAGCGCCCTGCCGCGGCTGGACGACGGGCACCGCGCCGACGTCCGCCTCCACCTCGCCAAGGCCCTCGGCATCTACGGCGGGTCGGGGGTGGCGGCGGAGTTCGCCGAGCAGATCGGGCTCGCCGAGCACGAGCGCCAGCTCGCCGAGCGGGAGCGCCAACTCGCCGAGCACCAGCTCGGGCACGGCCCCCAGCACCAGTTGCCGCAGCAAGAGGGGCACGGGCGGCCGGCCGACCTCGGCCACCGGCAGAACGGTGCGAAGCCGCTGCCGTGATTCCCTAACCTGGTGACCGTGACCCACAACCTGACCGAGGCGCGGGGGGCGGCCCTGGCGGGCGCCCTGCGCGTCCTCGCGCGGCTGACACCGTTCGTCGAACCGGAGCTGATCGGCCTGCGCGACGTGGTGCGGCCCGGCGACGTGTGCGTCGACATCGGCGCCGCGCTCGGCCTCTACACCGTCTCCCTGTCCCGCCTCGTCGGTCCACACGGGACGGTGCACAGCATCGAGCCGCTGGTGTTCGCGCACCCCGCGCTGTCGTTCCTGCTGCGTCCCCGCGAGGCCCGCAACGTCGTGCGGCACTCCGTCGCGCTGGGCGTGAGCGAGGGCCGTGACGTGATGAGCGTGCCCGTCCGCCACGGCACACCGGTGACGGGCCGGTCGTTCCTCACCGCGGGCGCGGACGGGCTCGGCTCGAACGACGAGTTCTCCGACCACCTGGAGGTCCTGGTCCGCACGGACACGTTGGACCGGTTCTGCGCGGCCAACGGGATCGACCGGCTCGACTTCGTCAAGGCCGACGTCGAGGGCGCGGAACTCCGCGTGCTGCAAGGCGGGTCGGAGACCATCGAGAGGTTTCGGCCGAAACTTCTCCTGGAGATCGAGGAAAGGCACGTGCTGCGCTTTGGCTACCGCGCGCGGGACGTGCAGGACTGGCTGGCCGACCGCGGCTACCGCATGCACGCCTGGCACCAGAACGCGTGGCGCGAGGTCCACCGCGTGGACGACCGCGTGCGCAACTACCTGTTCCTGCCGTAAGGCGGAAGACCCGAAAGGGCGGAAGAGCCGAAGCGGCGGAAGAGCCGGAAAGGCTCGAAGACCCGGAAAGGCGGAAGACCCCGGTCCCTGGGGGTGGACCGGGGTCTTCCTGCGGACCGGTCTACGTGACGTAGACCTCAAGCTCGTGAATCGAGTATCCGTATCCGGTGGCTCGTTGGATACCCGTCATTCGTACGAATCGTGCCGTACTCGGGGTGAAGGGCGCAAGGTCTTGGCCGCCGTCTCCTGCGGACGTCGTGTAGACCGTGCGCCACGTCGTGCCGTCGACGGACAGTTCTATGCGATATCCCTTGGCATAAGCGGCTTCCCACGACAGCACGACGCGGCCGACGGTGCGCGGCGCGCCGAGGTCCACCTGGAGCCACTGGTGGTCGGACCAGTCGCTGGCCCACCGGGTGTCCGGCTTGCCGTCGATCGCGTTCGACGGCGGCGACGGGTACCAGCCGCGCTCGTGGCTGCTCGCGGTCGCGGTGGCGCCGGATGCCAGGTTGGCGAGGCTGGTGCCGCGACGGGACGGGAACTGCACGACCTGCTGGTACGTGGGCCGGTTCTGCCAGTTCACCTTGTCGTGCGTGATGCCGCCCATGGCCCGGTGGACGATGGTGTCCGCGCACCACTGGTCGCCGGCCGCGCACGACGCGTCACCGGGGTACACCTCGGTCGCGGGCTTGGCCGCCGCCGCGCGCAGGCTGTCCAGCAGCACCTGGCGGCACGCGGGAACCGAGCCGCCACCGCAGTAGCGGGCGCCGAGCGCGCCGTCGACGCGGTCGCCGAGCACCGCGCGGAGATCCTTGTCGACATAGCTCCACCAGCCGTGCTGGAACGAGGAGCCCTTGTGCGGCGCGGTTCCGTGCGCGTCCGACGGTGCTTCGTCGACTTGCAGCGCACGGGTCAGCTGGCCGTAGAGCGCGTCGCCGAGGCCGGGCTTGAACTGCGCCTCCACCAGCAGCGGCCACCACGCGTCGAGGATGCGGATCGCCTCGGCGTGCCCGTACGCCTTGCTGCCGCGTGACGTCTCCTTGCGCAGCGAGCCGGACCGCTGCCAGTCGCGCAGCTTCGCCACCGCCGAGGCCAGGGCCGGATCGGTCACCGCCGCCGTGTCGAGGACGCGCAGCAGGTCCGGCAGCACCTGTTCGGCGCGCAGGTCGGCGACGCCGGCTTCGGCCATCGCCCGCGTCAACGACGCCCGCGTGACGGGTCCGCGGGCGATCAGGGCGCGGACCCGGTCGTCCAGCAGGTCGCCGCGGTGCACGGACCCGTTGCCGTAGCCGGACGCCGAGTAGTCCAGCGCCTGCTTGTTGTTCCAGCTGATGTAGTAGTCCTGGTTCACGGAGTTGGGGTGCTGCGCGAACGGCGTGTACGTCGCCGTGTTGCGGTCGGCGTTCCAGCCCTCCCACTCGTACGCGGGCTCGGCCTTCACGGGGAGGTGCGGGTCGACGGACGCCTTGCGGACCGGGTTCGCGCCGGAGTTGAAGTACGCGGTGTCGCGCGAGTCCACGTAGAACCAGTTGAACGCGTACCCGATGTGCTCCGCGGCGCGCTGGAAGTCCGCGGCGGAGCGGATCGCGTCGGGGTCGTTGAACTCCTGGAAGCCGACGATCGAGTCCACCTCGTGCAGGTACGTCGACCGCAGCGAGGTGTAGGCGACGAACTTGCCGTCCACCCGCGCCCGGCTCTGCACCAGGCCGTACTTGGTCCGGTGCATGACGAGCGTGTAGGAGCCGGCGGGTGTCGGGTCGGCCACCGTCGGCTTCCACGAGTTCTTGCGCTCCAACCGTTCCATCGGCAGGCACTGGCCGTGGTAGCGGTAGTGCGTCGACGACGCCGAGGCCGGCGCGCCGGAGGGCTCGCACAGCTCCACGGCGTACGTGTCGGTGATGTCCTGCCCGGCGGACGTGGCGCTCCACGAGTAGTCCACGCCGCGCCCGAGCTGGACGTACATCGAGACGCCCGCGAACGACACGCCGCGTGCCCGCAGGCCGGGGCCGTGCAACTCCTGCAACATCAGCAGCTGCGGCGCGAAGTAGCCGGTCTGCGGTCCCCACACGGCGATCGGGTTGCCGGTGTCGGTGTGCGCGCCGGACACGGCCAGCGCGTTGGACATGCCCTGCTTCCGGCTGAGCAGGTCGCGCGGCAGCACGCCGTCGGCGAAGAGCCCTTCCACCGCCTCGAGTTCCGCCGGAACGGCCACAGTGGACGGACCCGACGAGGTCTGGTCGTGCACCATCGGCTCCGGCGTGACGACACCGCCGTCGGGCAGCGCGACGCCCTGCGGCGCGGCGGGCGTCGTCCCGTACGGGAAGCGCTGCCCGTCGTGCAGGGTGAGCACGGCCTCCGGGTCGTTCTGCTCGCGGAACGACCGCCACACCTGGTCGCCCGCGGCGGGGCCGTACCGGTTCTGCGCGGCGAGCTTCACCAGCGCGTTCTGCACCTCGCCGCCGCCGCCCGCGCCGAACAGCCCGCCCACGACGGCGGCGATCGCCACCAGGTCGGTCGGCTGGAACGGCTTGATGTCGTTCCAGTTGGTGATCGCGTCGGCGTGCCCGGTGAGCACGTACTCGCCGGGGAACGTGCGGCTGTTCACGGCCGCGGCGATGTAGGCGTTGATGCCCGCGATGTAGTCCTTCACGTCCTGCAACGCCTGCGCGCCGCGCGGACCCTGGGACGCCACCTGGTCGATCTGGGCCTGGAGGTCGGCCTCGGTGTACGGGATCTGGTTGTAGAAGCTCTGCTCCAGCGCCCGGTTTCCCTCGGCGCCGCCCGCGAACCCGGACAGCTGGCCGCGGCCGAGGTGCCGGAACAGGTCCATCAGCCACAGCCGGTCCTGGGCGGCGGCGTAGCCCGCGCCGAATTCCGTACCCGATCGGGTGGTCCCGTAGATGTGGGGCATCCCGATGGCCTTGTCGCGCACGATCGTGACGTCGGCACGCGGTTTGATGGTGCTCTCGACCTGGTTCGCGGGGACGCCGAACGAGGCGTCGTTGAAGAAGGTGCTGAGTTGATCATTGGTCAGACCGCCGTAGCCGGAGACGAGGGCGTCGTAGCGGCCGAGCTGGTCGGCGGAGTGCGCCGGGCGGGTGCCGAGCGCCTGGTGCGCGAGGATCTCGGTGAGCGTGGCGTTGCCGTTCTGGCCGGGCGGCAGCACGTCGTGGCACTGGCCGAGGCAGTGGTCGTCCGGGGTGAACGCGGTGGTCCTGACCTGCGCTTGAGCGGCGGTGGGGACGGTGAGGGCGGCCGCGGCGAGGAGGACGACCACGGCAAGCGATCGGGCGGCTCTCCGCATGACGCGAAGCTCCTTCCAGGCAGGGATCGTGTGACGCACGTTACTGTCAGGTAGCGATTCGCGAAAGAGCTTCGCGTTTGGAATTCGGCCGTCCGGGTGTGAACTCTTGACCTATCGTCTCGACATTGGGAAAACAGTCAACATGATGCGACGTCGATCGCTGCTCACCGGTCTCGCCGGCGCGGGGGTGCTCGCGGGCCTCGGCGTGTCCCCCGCGCTCGCCACGCCCGTCCTGCCCATCCGCAGCTGCGCCGACTGGGGCGCGCGGCCGCCGGCGCAGCCGACGAGCGTTGTGCACGAGCGGCCCGTCCGCATCCTGATCCACCACACCGCGTCGGCGAACACCACCGACTACTCGCAGGCGGCCGCGTACGCCAACGCGAAGTGGATCCAGGACCTCCACATGGACCGCAACGGCTGGATCGACTCCGGCCAGCACTTCACCAACAGCCGCGGCGGGTTCCTGATGGAGGGCAGGCACGGCAGCCTCGCGGCCCTGCGCGCGGGCGACCGGGTCGTCGTCGGCGCGCACTGCCCCGGCCAGAACACCGCCGCCATCGGGATCGAGAACGAGGGCCTCTACATGGACGTGGAGCCGCCCAAGTTGCAGTGGGACTCCCTGGTGTCGTTCTGCGTCTACACCTGCGAGCAGTACGGGATATCGCCGTTCGCGATCGAGGGCCATCGGGACTACCGGGACACCCTCTGCCCGGGCGACAAGCTCTACGCCCTGTTGCCGCGTCTGCGCCAGGAAGTTGCGCAGGTGTTGAGCTGACCTCGGATATTTCCTGGCAACTGTGAACGGGCGGCCACCCGGTCTTTCCGTGGTGAGATAACGGTGAATTAACGTCAGCTTGCGTGTTCGTGCGCGATGCTGGGCGGGTACGAACACGAAACGCCAACGCGGGGAGGCGTCGTGATCAAGGTGATGCTGGCCGATGACGAAGACCTCGTCCGGTCCGGCCTTCGCATGATCCTCAGCAGCGCAGGCGACATCGAGGTAGTGGCCGAATGCGATGACGGGCACCTGGTGGCCGACCTGGCCCGCCGGCACCGCCCGCACGTCGTGCTGCTGGACATCCGGATGCGGTCCTCCGACGGGCTGATGGCGCTGCGCAGGCTGCGCGCCATCCCCGACCCGCCGAAGATCGCCATGCTGACCACGTTCGACGTGGACGAGTACGTGTCGGAGGCGCTGCGGCTCGGCGCTTCCGGCTTCCTGCTGAAGGACACCGAGCCGGAACAGCTGGTCCGGGCCGTGCGCGACCTCGCGCTCGGCGGGGCCGTGCTCGACCCGGGCGTGGCGGCCAGGGTGCTGGCGGCGGTCGCCGACGGCGAGCGGGCCGCGGAACCCGCGCGGCGGCTGCTGGCGTCGCTGTCCGAGCGGGAACGCGAAGTCCTCGTGCTGATCGGGCAGGGCATGTCGAACGCCGAGATCGGCCAGACCCTGCACCTGTCGGAGGCGACGGTGAAGGGGTACGTCTCGTCGGTGCTGGGCAAGATCGGCGCGGTGAACCGGGTGCAAGCGGCCCTGGTGGCGTTCCGGGGCGGCCTGATCGCTTAAGTGTGTGTTGGAGGCCGCCTTCGGCGTCGCGGCTCTGTTGGATTGCGCCGCCTTCGGCGTCGCGGCTCTGTTGGATTGCGCCGCCTTCGGCGTCGCGGCTCGGTCGCCGGGAAGTCGGCCGTCCGCGCCTGACCCCGCGACGATCGAAAAGCGTGATCGCCGCGGGGTCAGGCGCGGACGACCGACGCGACCTCGCGGTGCGTGCCGGGACGGGTCAGGTGCCGGGGACTGGTTCTGGGACCTCGGCGTGTGGCTCCACCTCTACGCGGTTGCGGCCGTGGCGCTTCGCTCGGTAGAGCGCCATGTCCGCGGCGGCGAAGAGCTGGTCCAGTTTGGCCGGGCCCGCCGCCACGCCGATGCTCACCGTCGGCCGCCGCGTGGTGCCGAGGACCATCGTCCAGTCGTGGTGGTCCACCGCCGCCCGGATGCGTTCCGCGACCGTCGGGCCGACCTCCATCGAGTTGGCGCCCGGGTCGCCGAGCAGGACCACGAACTCGTCACCCGCCCACCGGGCGACGAGGTCGGCGGACCGGCACTCGCGGCGGAGCAGCTGCGCGATCTCCCGCAGCGTCGCGTCGCCCGCGGCGTGGCCGGCGTCGTCGTTCACGCCCTTGAAGCGGTCCACGTCGACCAGCACCAGCCACGGCACCCGGCCCCGCGCGGCCGTGCTCTCCAGCAGGCCGGCGGCCGCGCGTTCCAGGCCGAGGCGGTTCGCGAGGCCCGTCAGCGGGTCGCGCGCCGCGGCCTCCTGCGCCGCGACGGCCAGCCGTTGCGCCTGCACGGCGACGCGGCGCTGCTCCAACGCCTGCGCCAGGCCCTCCTGGAGCGTCTCGGTCGCCGTCTTGCCCGCGGCCACCGAGCACCGCAACGCGGTCGCCTCGCCGACGTGGTCGTCCATCCGGGCGCAGATGTCGGCCAGGTCGAGCGAGAACCGGAGCAGCAACGACGGGTCGTTGATGGCCTCCGCCGCCGCGACCGCCCGGCTCGCCAGCGTGCGGGCCTCCACCAGCCGGTCCTGCTCGCGCCGGACCACCGCGAGCACCCAGCCGGACACCGCCATCGCCCACTTGTCGCCCGCGTCCTCCGCCTGCCGCAACGTCTCGCGGGCGTTCTCCTCGGCCTGCTCCAGCTCGCCGACGCCCGCCAGCGACCTGCTGTACGCGGCGAGCAGCGCGCGCCGCATCTGCTCGTCCTCGACCAGCTCCAAGCCCTCTTTGAGGTAGCCGCGCGCCTCCTCGAAGATCGCGGGCGCCCGGTCCGGCGGCGACGAGATCGCGCGGAAGTTCAACGTGCCGCCGAGCCCTTGGAGGCAGTGGGCCAGCACCTCGACGCCGTCCTCCGACGTCTCCGCCGCCTTGCGCGCGACCTGGACGGACAGCCGCAGCATGTCGACGGCCGCACGGCGGTTGCCGATGCCCTCCAGCAGGTAGGCCAGCGCGTGCATGGCCTGCGCGGCGGCGGCGTTGTCGCTGTGCTCGCCGTCGAGGTCGGTCCAGCCCTCCGCGGCCAGCTCCAGCGCGAGCGGGATGCGGCCGAGCCGCCACGCCAGCTTCGCCCGGTTGACCAGCACCGCGGACCGCTGCCAGCGGTCGGCGCCGGGCGGGACCCGGCTCACCACCTGGTCGAACAGGGAGTTGGCCTCCGGCAGGCGGCCAGCGTTCAGCAACGCCTTGACCTCAAGGTCGAGTTGCGGCACCTGCCCCGCTACCAGCGGCTCTCGCTGCTCCACTCGTGCTGACACTCCATTCCGACTCGGCGATGCGGTACGCGGGTCCGCTCGCCGCCGGCACGGCTACCACAGGCTACCGGCCGGAACGCCGGGTGTACCGCTCCTCGTGCAGCACGTCGTCGAGCGGCATCCGGTTCCGCCAGCCGTGCCGCTCCAGGTCGGGCGTCTCCGGCAGCCGGTCGACCGGTCCCACGCACAGCCACGCGACGGGCCGCAGCGGCTGCGGGACGTCCAGCAGCCGGCGCAGCACGTCCTCGCGGTAGAAGCTCACCCAGCCGACGCCGAGGCCCTCGGCGGTCGCCGCCAGCCACAGGTTCTGGATGGCCAGGCACACCGAGTACAGGCCCGCGTCGGCGATGGCGTGCCGGCCCAGCACGGCGGGCGAGCCGCGGTCGGGGTCGTAGGTGACGACCACGCCGACCGTCGACTCCAGGATGCCCTCGACCTTGATCTTGGCGAACAGCTCGGCCTGGCGCGGGTCGAGCTCGGCCGCGAACACGCTGCGCTCGGCGTTGACGTGGTCGCGGAAGGCGCGGCGGGTGTGCTCGTCGCGCACGACGATGAAGTCCCACGGCTGGGACAGGCCCACGCTGGGCGCGGCGTGCGCGGCGGTGAGCACCCGGCGCAGCACGTCCGACGGGATCGGGGCGCCGGTGAACTCGCCCCTGGTGTCCCGCCGGCGGTGCACGACGTCGTAGAAGCTCATTCGGACGATGGTGCCTCACGCGATCCGGCGATCCGGCCGTCGGAGGCGTGGCGTCCGTCTCAACGGGACGGGGCGGCGCCGTCCTCACGGGACGGCGCCGCGGGCGTCACACGAGGTCCGGCGCGGAGGCCAGGAACACGTCGAGCACCCCGTCCCCGATCTTGACGGGGCCCTGCACGTTGTTCTTGCCCGGCGGCGACTGGAGCGCGGACGCCTCCGCCGCCAGCGCCGCCGACTCGTCGAACCCCTCGGGCCGGCCGTCCAGCCCGTCGAGGGTGGCGAGGAACGCGCGGCCCCACAGCTCGGTCGCGTGGAGCCAGACGTCCGCGTCGGAGACGAAGCCGTCCCTGGTCCCGCCGTCCCGGATGAGCGCCGGGGCGTCCGCGATGCGCTGGGCGTACGGCCGCAGCCCGGCCACCGCGCCGGTCCGGTCGCCGCTGTCCCACGTCGTGCGGAACCGAGCCAGCTCGGCGGCGAGCGCCGGCGCCTGGGGCAGCCAGATCTCCGGCTCCCCGGTGATCGGGGCGAGGTTGTTGAGGTCGAAGAACGTCTCCAGCGCCTCGGCGGTCGCCTGGTCGTTGTCGCCCATGTAGAGGGCCATCCGGTGCCGGTTGCGGGCCGGGTCGTACGCGGCGTCGTTCCAGGTGAAGTCGGCGACGCCGAACAGCGCGACCTGGCTCGCGTGCGCCTGGTTCATCGGGTTGCCGGTGATGCCGGTGAGGTGCGGGCCCATCCCCGGCTCGCGCTTCGCGTAGGCGCCGAGCAGCAGCCGGCCCGCGGACTCCGTGTAGTCGTTGACGGGGTAGTTGTCCCAGACCAGCGGCTTGCGGCCCCACACGGCGGCGGCGGCTTCCGCCTCCGGGACGGTGATCGCGGGCGGCGTCACGCCGGCGCCCGTCCACATCATCACGACCCGCTCGTCCAGCCCTTCGCGGATCGTCTTCTTGTACGGGCTGTCCGCGACGTCGTAGTACTCGACCGGGACGGTCTGCAGCGGCCCGACGCCGTCGAGGCCGGGGAGCACTTCGCGCTGCACGTAGTTCAGCAGGTCGACCTGCGCCGCCGCGGCGGCCGCGGGACCCGCCTCGCCGTAGCGCTCCGCGTCGGACGGGCAGTTCCACCGGGTGTAGTCGATGTCGTCCAGCGGCAGGGAGAACGACCGGACGCCGACGTCGTGCAGCTGCCGGAACTTGTCCGCGATCGCGTCCCGGTCGCCCTGGTCGGAGTAGCAGACCGACAGCCCCGGCGCGAGCGCGTAGGTGAACCGGATGTGCCGCTGCGCGGCCTCCCGCGCCAGCTCGCCCAGCTCGTCCGCCCGCTGGTCCGGGTAGAGGTCACGCCAGCGGTCACGGTGGTAGGGGTCGTCCTTGGGCGCGTAGATGTACTCGTTGAACTTCACCTTGCCGGAGAAGTCGATCATCTCGCGCTGCTCCTGGTAGGTCCACGGCAGGCCGTAGAACCCCTCGACGATGCCCCGCACGGGCAGCGAGGGCCGGTCGACGATCCGCACGCCGGGGATCGAGCCGGGCTGCACCAGCTGCCAGAACGTCTGCGCGGCGTGGTACCCGCCCGCCGCGTCCGAGCTCGTGATCAGCACCTCGCCGGGGCGCACGGCGATCTCGTAGCCCTCGGCGGGCGGCGCCGGGTCGCGCCGCAGCCGCACCACGATGGACGCCTCGCGGTCGGAGTCCGGCGGGACGACCTCGACCTCGGTCGCGCCGCCGTCGAACAGCGACTGCCGCACCAGGTCCACGGTCGGCCGGTCCGCCGAGTCGTCGGCGAACACCAGCGCGTCGCCGGACAGCGCCGCGTCGTCGCCGAGCCGTTCGAGCTGCTGGGGGGTGGGCCAGATGTCCGGCACCGTGCCGGGCGCGAGGCCGGACGGCGACTCGTCGTGCGCGTTCAGCCCGACCACGGCCGTCGTCACGACGGCCAGGGCGGCCACGGCCGGTATCCAGACTCGCATGATCGCCAGTGTGCCCGAATCCGGCGGGTGGCCGGTGGCCGTTCACCCGGCCGTCCGCGAGCTGATCGCGCCACACGATCAGGTGAAACGGCCCCGCGGGTCCGGTGAGCACGTCGTCGTCCGGCGTTGAATGGCCGGTCATGGTCGGAACTGTGCACGGGTCCGCGCTCGGCTTCGCGGGCGGCGTCGGGGTGACCGCACTCGCCGCGAAGTGGCCGGTGTTCGCCCTGCTCCTGCTGGTGGTGGTCGTGGCGGTCGTCTCGTGGTGGACGACGGTGCCGGGGGCGGTGCTGACCGCCGTCCAGTGCTGGGGCCTGTACGCGAGCTTCGTCGTCGGCGACGCGGGCCGCCTGGTGCTGGACTGGCCCGCGCTGGCGGTGCTGGCGGTGGCGAGCACGGCGTCGTTCAGCGGCCTGGCCAGGGGCAGGGCGGCGGCTCCCGCGGGTTCCCGACCGGTGTGACGCGGGACCGCGCTCCGGCGGTTGGAATGACAATCGTTGTCGTTTAGAGTGGCCGACGTGGAAACCGTTGTCGTGGTGGTGGCCGGGATGGGCGGGCACGGCGTCGCCGAGGAGGTGTGGCGCGCCTCGCCGGGGTCCGTGCTCGTGCGGCACGACCTGTCGGCGCTGTCGTCCGGGCTGGTGCGGCGCTGGGTCGACGGCGTGCTCACCGAGCTCGTGCTGGAGCACGGCTGCGTCTCGTGCACGCTCCGGGAGGACATGCTGCCGCTCCTCGCGTCCCTGGGCGGGCGGGTGGTGCTCGACCTCGACCCGGCGCTGGAGCCGGAGGCGGTGTGCCTGGCGCTCGCCGACCAGCCGGTGCGGGTCGAGACCGTGATCGGCGTCGTCGACCGGGCCACCTGGCTGGCCGACGCGACCGGTGACGCGACGCTGGGCGAGCGCGGCATCGGGCTGCCGTCCGACGAGCGCACCGTGGCCCAGGTCGTCATCGGCCACGCCGAGTTCGCCGACGCGCTCGTGCTCACCGGACCCGGCGGTGACGACGTGCTCACGGCCGTGCTCGACCGCGTCGCGCCCGGCACGCCCCGGTTCGAGCTGTCGTCGCTGGACGCGTCGGCGTTGACGTCCGTGCCGGTCGGGCGGCGGTTCACCCCGGCGTTCGGGCCGTTGTCGCGCGGCGTGCCGGTCGAGCCCGCGGCGGGTGTGTCGGTGGTGCGGTTCGCGGCACGGCGGCCGTTCCACCCGATGCGCCTGCACGACGCGCTCGACGTGCTGCTGGACGGGGTGGTGCGGGCGCGCGGGCGGGTGTGGGTGATCAGCCAGCCGTCGCGGGTGATGTGGCTGGAGTCGGCGGGCGGCGGGCTCGGCGTCGGCGCGGTCGGCACGTGGCTGGCCGAGCTGGACGACTGGTCCACTGTGGACCCCGAGCGGTGCGCGTTCGCCTCGCTGGACTGGGACCCCGACTTCGGCGACCGCGCCCAGGAGGTCGTCGCGGTGTGCCTGCGGGACACCGGCGAGGCCGTGCTCGCCGCCCTGCGGGACGCGTTGGTGACGGACGAGGAGCTGGCGCTGCGCGACGAGCTGGAGTTCGTGGACCCGTTCTCGGAGTGGCACGAGATGGAGGAGCTGTGAGACCACTGGTGGTTGACCTTCACCCGGGGTGAAGGCACACCGTCCGGACAACGTGGTGTGCGTCGTCGCGGACGTGGTCCCGGCCTAGGCGAGCGGACCCTGGGTCTCGCCGTCCGGCGAGGTTCGCCACTGGTCGAACGGCCGGTCCAGGCGCCACGTCCGGCCGTCGTGGGTGAGGACGCGGTCCTCGCACGTCTCCAGGTTCGACAGGGACTCGAACAGCTCGATGCTCCACCCGAACAGGCGGCGGCAGAGCAGGCGGATCGTGAGGCCGTGCGACACGACCAGCGCCGTGCCGGGGTGTGTCGGGTCCGCCATGCGGGTTTCGAGGTCGGTCAGGAACGCGGCCAGGCGGTCGTCCACGTCCGCGCCGGACTCGCCGTTGGGCAACCGGAAGAAGAAGTGGCCGAACGCGTGCCGCTGGTGCTTCAGCACCTGCTGCTGGACGGGGTCCTGGAGGTTGCCCCAGTCCTGCTCACGCAACCTCGGCTCGGCGACCGTGCGCTCGGCCTGGTCGCCGAGGTCGAGGTTGCGCAGGGTCGCCCTGGTGCGCACGTACGGGCTCACGTAGACCGCCGCCGGGTCGCCGTTCAGCAGCTCCTTGATCCGCGGGCCGGCGGCGCGGGCCTGCTGCTCGCCCACCTCCGTCAGGGGGAGGGCGTGGTCGGGAATCCGGCAGTACGCCAGCTCGTCGACGTTGCCCAGGCTCTGTCCGTGACGCAGCAGGATGATCCGCACCCGTCCATGGTGCCGGTGTTACATTCCCTGGCGAAACCGGACGGAAGGTGTCACATGGTCAAGTACATCGCGCTGTACCGGAAGCCGGCCGACGTCGAGGCGTTCGACGAGGCGTACTTCACCTCGCACCTGCCGTTGGTCGAGCGGACGCCGGGCCTCCTGCGGGCCGAGGTGGCGAAGGTGTCGCGGGTCTTCGTGCCCGGTTTCCTCGGCGAGCACGAGCCGCACCTCGTGGCCGAGATGCACTTCGAGTCCGCGGAGGCCATGAAGGCCGCCTTCCAGTCGCCCGAGTGGCAGGCCGCCGGCGCCAACCTGACCGAGATCGGCGGGCTGGAGCTGGTCGCGATGTTCGCCGCCGAGGTCGTCACCGAGGTCGGTGCCCGATGATCTCCGTGGTGATTGGCGGCGGCACGATGGGCGCCGGCGTCGCCCACCTGTTCCTCGCCGGCGGGCACGACGTGGTGCTGGTCGAGGCGGGCGCGGACCGGGCGCTGGCCGCCCGGCGGGCCGTCGAGGCGTCGCTGGCCAAGGCCGCCGACCGCGGCAAGCTGGACGCGGTGCCGCACGAGCTGCTGAAGCGCCTGACCGTGGTGGAACGGCTGGACGACGTGGCCAGGGCCGCGTCGCTGGTCGTGGAGGCCGTGCCCGAGGACGTCGAGCTGAAGCGGCGGGTGCTGGCGTCGGCCGCAAACGCTTGCCCCGACGCGGTGCTGGCCTCCAACACGTCGTCGCTGTCGATCTCGGTGCTGGCCGAGGGGCTGCCCGGCGAGCGCGTGCTCGGCATGCACTTCTTCAACCCCGTGCCGGTCCAGCAGCTGGTCGAGCTGGTCCACCACGACGGCGTGTCCGCCGAGGTCGTCGCCAAGGTCCGGGGCTGGGCCGAGGAGCTGGGCAAGACCGTCATCGAGGTGCGGGACGCGCCCGGTTTCGCCACCTCGCGGCTCGGCGTCGCCGTCGGCATGGAGGCGATCCGCATGCTGGAGGAGGGCGTGGCGAGCGCGGAGGACATCGACACCGGCATGAAGCTCGGCTACGGGTGGCCGATGGGCCCGCTGCGGCTGACGGACCTGGTCGGGCTGGACGTCCGGCTGGCCATCGCCGAGCACCTGGCCGCCGAGCTGGGGCCCCGGTTCGAGCCGCCCGCGCTGCTGCGCGAGAAGGTGGCCGCAGGTCACCTGGGCCGGAAGACCGGGCAGGGCTTCTTCACCTGGTAGGCAGGACGGCGTGCTGATCCGCGAGCTGACCGTGGACGACGTCGAGGACGCCGACCGGCTGCGCCGGGTCGCCTTCGGGAGCATCGGCGGCCCGTCGTTGCGGCCCGGCCGGCGCGGGCTGGCCGCCGAACTGGACGGACGCCTCGCGGGCGTGCTGACGATCAAGGACTTCCACCAGTTCTACGGCGGCTCGACGGTGCCGATGGGCGGCCTCGGGCTGGCCGTCGCACCTCACGCGCGGGGACGTGGGCTCGCGGGCGCGCTGCTCGACGCGTCGCTGCGGGACCTGCGGGAACGCGGCCAGGCGCTGTCCGCGCTGTACGCGACCGTGCCCGCGCTCTACCGGTCGCGCGGGTGGGAGCGGGCCGGCGTCCACGAGTGGCTGGACCTCCCGCTGGCCCGGGTGCCCGCCGGGGCGCGGATCGACGCCCGGCCGGCGGTCGCCGGGGACCTGTCCGCCCTGCACGCCTGCTACGCCGACCTGGCGTCCACGGTCGACGGGATGCTCGACCGGAGCCCGCCCGCGGTGGACGTGGCCGACGTGCTGGCGCTCGACGTGGTGTCGGTGGTGCCCGGCCACGACGGCGACGTGCGCGGGTACCTCGCCGCCGAGCGCGGCGTCGACCGGCTGCGGGTGTTCGACCTGGTCGGGCGGGACGTGACGACCCAGCTCGGGCTGCTGAGCGAGCTGGGCAGCTGGTCCGGGGTCCTGGACCGGGCCGCGGTCCGGGTGACCGACCCCGCCGTCACCGGCCTGCTGACGGACCAGGCGGTCGAGTTCACCGTGACCACGTCCGCGTGGCTCCTGCGGGTGGTGGACCTGCCGGCGGCGGTGGCGGCGCGGGGCTGGCCCGCGGCGCGGTGGCTGAGGCCGGCGGCCGTCGACCTCGACGTCGTGGACGAGCACGCGCCGTGGCACGCGGGACGGCGGCGGGTCGTCGTCGAGGACGGGCGGGTGCGCGTCGAGCCCGGCGGTTCCGGCGCCGTGCGGCTGCACGCGCGCGCCCTCGGGCCGTGGTTCAGCGGCATGCAGGACAGCCACGCGCTGCGCCGCGCCGGCCTGCTGGACGGTGACGCGGCGTTGCTCGATCGGCTGGTCGGCGCACCCGGCGTCCCACGTCTGGCGGATTTCTTCTAACCTGACCGGCCGTGCTGCTCGCCGCGCTGGAACTGGTCGGTATCGCCGCGTTCGCCGCCTCCGGGGCGGTGGCCGCGGTGCGCGCGCGGCTCGACGTGTTCGGGGTCATCGTTTTGGCGCTGACCACCGCGTTGGGCGGCGGGATCGTCCGGGACGTGCTGCTCGGCGTGCACCCGCCCGCGGCGCTCGTCAGCTGGCCGTACCTGGCCGTCGCCGGTGTCACCGGACTGGTGGTCTTCTGGTTTCACCCGACCGTGGCGAAGTTGTGGCGGGCGGTGCTGCTGCTCGACGCCATCGGGCTCGGCCTGTTCGTCACCGCGGGCACGACCACCGCGCTCGCGCTGGGCGCGCCGCCGTACGCCGCGTGCCTGGTCGGGATGACGACGGGCATCGGCGGCGGCGCGCTGCGGGACGTGCTGCTGCGCGAGATCCCGCTCGTGCTGCGCCGGGAGATCTACGCCGTCGCGGCCCTGGTCGGCGCCGTCGTGGTCGCCCTGGGTGATCACCTCGGGCTGCCGGCCGTGCCGGTGACGCTGGTCGCGTCGGCCCTGATCGTGGGACTGCGCCTGCTGGCGATGTGGCGGCGGTGGAACGCCCCGGTGGCCCGCAGGCTTGACGGCTAGCTCACACGCCCTTCTCAGGCGGCTCTCAGGACCAGGAGCAAGACTGAACCCCATGCGCATCCTCGTTGTCGACGACGACCGGGCCGTGCGTGAGTCGCTTCGTCGCTCACTGCAGTTCAACGGCTACCAGGTCGACCTGGCCGGCGACGGCCGGCAGGCTCTCGAGTCCGTCGTCTCCCAGCGCCCCGACGCCATGGTGCTGGACGTGATGATGCCCAGGCTCGACGGGTTGGAGGTGTGCCGCCGGCTGCGCAGCACCGGCGACGACCTGCCGATCCTCGTGCTCACCGCCCGTGACGCCGTGTCCGACCGGGTCTCCGGGCTGGACGCCGGCGCCGACGACTACCTGCCCAAGCCGTTCGCGCTGGAGGAGCTGCTGGCCCGGCTCCGCGCGCTGCTGCGGCGGGCCGCCTCGGAGGCCGCGGAGCCGGCGGGCGCGGTGCTGCGGTTCGCCGACCTGGAACTGGACCCCGGCACGCGCGACGTGCGGCGCGGCGACCGCCCGATCAGCCTCACCCGTACCGAGTTCGCCCTCCTGGAGCTGTTCCTGGCGCACCCGAAGCAGGTGCTGACCCGCGGCCGCATCCTGGAGGACGTCTGGGGCTACGACTTCCCGACCTCGGGCAACGCGCTGGAGGTCTACGTCGGCTACCTGCGCCGCAAGACCGAGGCCGAGGGCGAGCCCCGGCTGCTGCACACCGTGCGCGGGGTGGGTTACGTGCTGCGGGAGACACCTCCGTGATCGGTGCCGCCAACGGGCGGTTCCAGCGCGTCTCGCTGCGCGCCCGGGTCACCCTCCTCGCCGCGTTCTGCGTCGCCGGCGCGGTCGCCGTCGTCTCGCTCGGCGCGTACATGACGGTGAGCCAGAACCTGCACTCGCAGATGGACGACAACCTGCGGCAGCGCGCGGGCGCCGCGGTCAACGCGCCGAAGGTCAACAACGACGTCACCGAGATCCCCGGCGCGTTCCTCGCCGCCGGGGACATCCGGATCGGCGTGCTGGACGTCAGCGGGCGCATCCTCTACCCGAAGGGCACGGTCGCGCCGCCCACCCAGCCCGCGGACCTCGACGTGGCGCGCGGGACGGCGCTGGAGAACATCTGGACCGACACCCGGACCGACTTCCGGGTGATCTCCGTGCCCTACGGCGACGGCCAGGCGATGGTGATCGCGCAGTCCACCAAGCCGCTCAACACCACGCTGGGCAAGCTGTCCGTGGTGCTGTTCGTGATCAGCGGGCTGGGCGTGCTGGTCGCCGCCGCGGCGGGCACGGCGGTCGCGCGCACCGGGCTGCGGCCCGTGCAGCGGTTGACCGAGGCCACCGAACGGGTCGCGATGACCGGTGACCTGCGGCCCATCCCGGTGTCCGGCGACGACGAGCTGGCGCTGCTGTCGCAGCGGTTCAACGCGATGCTGGGCGCGGTCGCCGAGTCGCAGGAGCGGCAGCGGCGGCTGGTCGCCGACGCGGGGCACGAGCTGCGCACGCCGTTGACGTCGATGCGGACGAACCTGGAGCTGCTGCTGGCGTCCGAGCAGCCGGACTCGCCGACGCTGTCCGACCAGGACAAGGCGGAGATCAACGCCGACGTCCGGGCTCAGCTGGACGAGCTGACCACGTTGATCGGCGACCTGGTCGAGCTGGCCCGCGAGGACGCGCCGCAGGTCGTGCACGAGCCGGTCGACCTGGTCGAGGTGGTGGAGCGCGCGCTGGACCGGGCGAAGCGGCGCGCGAGCGACGTGCAGTTCGTCGTGGAGGTGCAGCCGTGGTCGTTGCTCGGTGATTCCAGCGCGTTGGAACGCGCCGTGCTGAACCTGCTGGACAACGCGGTGAAGTTCAGCCCGACCGGCGGCGTGGTCCGGTTGTCCCTGCGGCAGCTCGGCGACGGCAGCGCCGTGGTCGAGGTGGCGGACTCCGGCCCCGGCATCGCCGACGCCGACCTGCCCCACGTCTTCGAGCGCTTCTACCGCTCCTCCGAGGCGCGCACGCTGCCCGGCTCGGGCCTGGGCCTGGCGATCGTGAAGCAGGTGGCCGAGCGGCACGGCGGCATGGCGTACGTGGGCCGTGCCCCGGAGGGCGGCGCGCTGTTCACCCTCCGCCTCCCCGGACGCCCCACGCCGGTGCCGACGCCGTCCGCGACGGCGAACCAGATGTCCTCCTGAATGCCGAAGAGCGCCCCGGCGCACGCGTGCCGGGGCGCTTCGACAGGGCGCGGCTCAGCCCTTGGTGGAGCCGAGGGTCAGGCCGCCGATGAAGTGGCGTTGCAGCACGAAGAACACCACCAGGGTGGGCAGCGCCACGAGCAGCGAACCGGCGGCCACCAGGTTGTTGTCCACGAAGAACGTGCCCTTGAGGTTCTGCAGCGCGGACGTGATCGGCATCTTGTCGCCGGTCTGGATCAGCACGAGCGCCCAGAGGAAGTCGTTGTAGATCCAGGTGAACTCCAGCGTCGCCAACGCCGCCAGGGCGGGCCGGCACAGCGGCAGGATCACCTGCCAGTACTGGCGGAACACGCCGGCGCCGTCGACCCGCGCGGCCTCGCTCAGCTCGTGCGGGATCGTCTTCATGTAGTTGCTGAGGACGAACACGCAGAAACCGGACTGGAACGCCACGTGGATCAGCACCAGGCCGAGCTGCGAGTCGAGCAGGACGCCGCTGTCGCTCAGCCACTCGGGCACCGGCGTGAGCAGGTACAGCCGCCACAGCGGGGTCACGATCACCTGCTGCGGCAACAGGTTGCCCGCGGTGAAGAGCATCAGCAGGACCAGGTTGAACCGGAAGCTGAACCGGGTCAGGCCGAACGCCACCATGGAGCTGAGCAGCAGCACCAGCACGAGCGCCGGCAGCGTCACGACCAGCGTGTTCAGGTAGTAGTGCGGCAGGTCGGCCTGCGTCCACGCGTTGGTGAAGTTGTCGAACGTCAGGCTCTCGGCGAGCGAGAAGTAGCCGTTGCGCGCGGTGTCGTCGTACGTGCGCAGCGACGCGTAGAGCGCCCACAGCAGCGGGGCCAGGGTCGCCAGGCACGTCAGCACGAGGAACGCGTGCAGGGCCGCGCGGGCCACCGGGTTGTGGCCAGGCCCCTTGGGCCGCGGTCGGTTCCGGTCCGGTCGGTTCCGGTGCGGCCGGTCCTGCCGCGTCCGGTCCTGCTGCGGTCGCGGCGTCACGCCCGTCCCTCCTCGCGGAACACCTGGAACAGGTAGGTGATGATGAACCCGAGCGAGATCAGCAGCAGGATGACCGCCAGCGCGGAACCCCACCCGATCCGGCTCGACTCGCCGATGATGTTGTCCGTGACCAGGACGGACAGCAGCTCCAGCCCGTTGCGCCCCTTGTTGATCACGTAGACGATGTCGAACGCGCGCAGCGCCTCGATCACGGTGACCACGAGCACCACCACGTTCACCGGCTTGAGCACCGGGAACGTGACCCGGAAGAACGTCTGCGCGGCGCTCGCGCCGTCCAGCGCCGCCGCTTCCTTCAGCGCCGGGTCGACGGACTTCAGCCCGGCCAGGTACAGCAGCATGATGTAGCCGGTGTGCCGCCAGCCGGCGGCGACCAGCACCGCGTACAGGTTGATGTCCGGGTCGCCGAGCCAGTTCACCGGGTCCGTCGACGCCGTGCCGAGCACGTTGTTCAGCAGGCCCTGCTCGGGCTGGTAGATCAGCTGCCAGATGAACCCGACCAGCGCCAGCGACAGCACCATCGGCAGGTACAGCGCGCTCTGGTAGATCCGCCCGAACCGGAGCTGCCGGTCCAGCAGCACGGCGAGCAGCAGCCCGGCCACGGTCGGCACGACGATCAGGAACAGCAGCCAGATCAGGTTGTGCCGCAGCGCGGGCCAGAACCGCGGGTACCGGGTGAAGATGTCGACGTAGTTCTGGAAGCCGACCCACTCGACGTCCTCGAACCCGCCGATGCCGTCCCACGAGCTGAAGGACAGGGCGATCGAGCCCAGCGCGGGCACCCACACGAGCGCGAGGTGCACCAGCGACGGGATGCCGAGCATCAGGCCGAGGACGAGCTTGTCACGGGGCGCGAGCGCGGTGGCGCGGCGCCGGGAACGCCGGGACGACGGGGAGGGCTCCGCCGTCCCGGCGGGTTCGGGAGGGGACTGCAACGCGGTCACGCCGTCACCCCGTGAAGATCGTCTTCGCCTGGTCCGCCATGCCCTTGAGGATCGAGTCGATGTCGTCGGGGTTCTGGATGAACGCGTTCAGCCCGTTGGTGGCCGCGTCGCTGGCGAACCGCGGGTCGGTGTCGCGGTCGAGGAACTGCGTGATGTGCGCGGCCTCCTTGATGACCTGCGCGGCCTTCTTCTGCAGCGAGTTGTAGCCGGACGTGTCGGCCTTGTTCGACGTGGCGATGACGCCCGTGTCCGCCTTGGTGTAGAGCAGCTGCGCGGACGGCGCCGCCAGGTACTCCAGCAGCTTCTTCGCGCCCTCGGGGTTGGCGGGCTTCTTCGCCATCATGTAGCCGTCGATCGGCGCCTCGACCGTGTCCTGGCCGTGCTCCGGGTTGATCTCCGGGTACGGGAAGAAGTCGAGGTCCTCCTCCTCGCCCTTGAACTGCTGGGCGATGAACGAGCCGAGCAGCATCATGCCCGCCTTGCCCTGCTGGAGGGACTGGGCGGCCTCCTGCCACTCGCGGCCGAGCGCGTTCTCCTGGTGCAGCGGCAGCAGGCGCTTCCAGGTGTCGAACACCTCGCGCACCTTCGGGCTCTGCCAGTCCTCCTTGCCGGCCATCAGGTCGACGTGGAACTGGTAGCCGTTGATGCGGAAGTTCAGCTGGTCGAACGTGCCCATGCCGGGCCAGCCCTGCTTCTGCGCGAACGCGATGGGCACCAGGCCGTCGGCCCGCATCCGACCCGACAGGGCGACCATCTCGTCCAACGTCCTGGGCACCTCGTACCCGCGCTGCTGCCACACGCTCTTGCGGTAGAACATGCCCCACGGGTACTGCGTGAACGGGATCAGGTACTGCTTGCCGTCCGAGGCGGTGGACGCCTCCTTCAGCGCGGGCTCGTAGCCGCCGGAGACCTTCGACCACACCTCGCTCAGGTCGCCGGTCAGGCCCTTCTCGGCGAAGAACCGCATCCGGTAGCCCGCGAACCAGGCCAGCACGTCGTCCGGCCTGCCCTGCAGGTAGTTGTTGATCTGCTCCTGGTACTGCTCGTGCTGCTTGGTGTTGATCGTGACCTTGAGCTTCGACTCGTCCTCGAACGCCTTCAGCGCCGCCGTGATCGCGTCCTTCGGCACCTGGTCGGACGCGTTGTTGCCGAACGTCACCGCGTCGGTGGCGCCGCCGCCGTCACCGGAGCCGCACGCGGCCAGACCGGGGACGGCCGCGATGCCCGCACCCGCGACGATCGCCTTCAGCAGGGCCCGTCGGCCCAGCAGGGGGTGGGGGCTGGTGGAGAACCTCGTCATCGTCGCTCCTACGGGTGACACTCGACCGAATCAACCGAACACCGAACACGGAGTCAAACAAGATTGCGCACAATGTGGTCTGCAACACAGGTCGTGTCAAGCGGTGTTACCGAGCCGTTAACGCTGTGGCTACGGGCCGAATAGCGGTGACCTGACGTAGCATCGAAACCTTTCGATCTTGTACCGCCGAACAGAGGCAAACGATCGACTTTGTTGGAGTGTGTTGACGTTTGGCCTCACTGTGAGTCACGCTTGCGGCTATGACGACATGGCCCAACGGCGTGGGCGGCCTGGCCTGGGGCGCCGACTACAATCCCGAGCAGTGGCCCGAGGACGTGTGGGCCGAGGACGTCGCGCTCATGCGGCGCGCCGGGGTCAACCTCGTCAGCGTGGGCATCTTCTCGTGGGCTCTGTTGGAGGTCGAGGAGGGCCGCTACGAGTTCGGCTGGCTCGACCGCGTCCTCGACCGGCTGCACGAGGGCGGTATCCGGGTCGACCTGGCCACCGCGACCGCGTCGCCGCCGCCGTGGCTGACCACCGCATACCCGGAGGTGCTGCCGGAGACCGCCGAGGGCGTCCGGCTCACGCACGGCTCGCGCCAGTCCTACTGCCCCAGCTCGCCGGTCTACCGGACGAAGGCCGTCGCGCTCGCCCGCGCGCTCGCCGAGCGGTACCGCGACCACCCGGCCCTGTCCGCGTGGCACGTCGGCAACGAGTACGGCTGCCACGTCCCCCGCTGCTACTGCGACCGGTGCGCGGTGGCGTTCCGGGAGTGGCTGCGGACCCGCCACGGCAGCCTCGACGTGCTGAACGAGGCGTGGGGCACCGCGTTCTGGAGCCAGCGCTACACCGAGTGGGACCAGGTCCTCCCGCCGCGCGCGACGCCGACCGGCCCCAACCCCGGCCAGCTGCTCGACTTCGACCGGTTCTCGTCCGACGCCCTGCTGGCGCTGTTCACGGCCGAGCGGGACGTGCTGCGCGAGGTCACCCCGGACGTGCCGGTGACCACCAACTTCATGGTCGCGAGCTTCGGCGAGCTGGACTACTGGAAGTGGGCCGCCGAGGTCGACTTCGTGTCCAACGACCACTACACGTTCGGCGAGAACCCCGAGCGGCACATCGATCTCGCGTTCTCCGCCGACCTGGTGCGCGGCCTCGCGGGCGGCAAGCCCTGGCTGCTGATGGAGCACTCCACGTCGGCCGTGAACTGGCAGCCGCGCAACGTCGCCAAGCTGCCCGGCGAGCTGCGGCGCAACTCGTTCGCGCACATGGCCCGCGGCGCGGACGGCACGCTGTTCTTCCAGTGGCGGCAGTCGCGGGCGGGCGCGGAGCGCTACCACTCGGCGATGGTGCCGCACGCCGGCCCGGACACGAAGGTGTACCGCGAGGTCGAGCAGGTGGGCGCCGAGTACCGGCGGATCGCCGAGGTCGTCGGCTCCACCGTCACCGCGCCGGTCGCCGTCGTCTTCGACTGGCAGTCGTGGTGGGCGTTGCGGCAGCCGGGGCACCCGACGGTCGACGTCCGCTACCCGGAGGTCGTGTTCGGGCTGTACCGCGCGCTGTGGCGGGCCGGGGTGACGGTCGACTTCGTGCCGCCCGGCGCGGACCTGTCGACGTACCCGCTGGTGTTCGCGCCCGCGCTGTACGCCGTGGACGACGCGACGCCGTACGCCGAGTACGTCGGCTCCGGCGGCCACCTGGTCGTCACCTACCTGTCCGGCGTCACGGACACGCGCGGGCACGTGCACCTGGGCGGCTACCCCGGCGCGTTCCGCGACCTGCTCGGCGTGCGGACGGAGGAGTTCCACCCGCTGCGCGCGGGGGAGACCGTGACGCTGGACGACGGCTCCTCGGCGACCGTGTGGACCGAGCACGTGCACGCGGACGGCGCGAAGGTGCTCGCCTCCTACACCGACGGCCCGCTGCCCGGCGTGCCCGCCGTGACCCGCAACGAGCACGGCCGGGGCGTCGCCTGGTACCTGGCGTGCGGCCTCACCGGCGACGGGCTGGACCGGCTGGTCCGGGCCGCCCTCGACCACGCGGGCGTGCCCACCGGCCCGGAGGGCGTCGAGGTGGTGCGGCGGCGCGGCGAGGCGGGCTCGTGGCTGGTCGCGATCAACCACGGGGACCGGGACGCGGAGCTGTCCGCGACCGGGGTGGAGCTGCTGTCCGGCGAGCGCGCGACCGGCCGGGTGGTCGTGCCCGCCGGCGGTGTGGTCGTGCTCAGGGAAGAGGTGTGACGTGCTGGCACGCCAGCGGCAAGCGGTGATCCTGGAAGAGGTCCGCCGGACCGGCGCGGTGCGGGTGAGCGACCTCGTCGTCCGGCTGGGCGTGTCGGACATGACCGTGCGCCGCGACCTCGACGTGCTGGCCGCCCGCGGCCTGGTGGAGAAGGTGTACGGCGGCGCCACGTCCGTGGTCGGCCGCAGCACCGACGAGCCGGGGTTCGAGGCGAAGTCCGTGCGGCAGCTGCCGGAGAAGGAGGCCATCGCCGCGTTCGCCGCGGGCCTGGTGCGCCCCGGCACGGCCATCGGCCTGTCCGCGGGCACCACGACGTGGACGCTGGCGCGGTTCCTCGACGACATCCCGGACCTGACCGTGGTGACCAACTCGATCCGGGTCGCCGACGTGCTCCAGCAGAGCGGGCGCACCGACCGCACGGTGGTCCTCACCGGCGGTGTGCGGACGCCGTCGGACGCGCTGGTCGGGCCGGTCGCCGTGCAGGCGCTGCGGTCGCTGCACCTGGACGTGGTGTTCCTGGGCGTGCACGGCATGGCCGAGCGGTCCGGCTTCACCACGCCGAACCTGAACGAGAGCGAGACCGACCGGGCGCTGGTCGACGCGGCCGGTCGGGTGGTCGTGGTCGCGGACCACACCAAGTGGGGCACCGTCGGCATCTCCACGATCGCCGCGCTGGACGAGGCGGACGTGCTGGTGAGCGACGAGGGATTGGCCGAGCCCGCGCGGACGGTGCTCGGCGAGCAGGTGGGCGAACTGGTCCTGGCGCACGTGCCGGGACGCGGAGAGGAACTGGCGTGAGGCGCACGGCGGGGAAACTTGCCGATGGTCGGGAGATCATCTACTTCGACGACACCACCGACCCGCCGCCGAGGCAGGCGGTGGACACGCGCGACCTGCCGCGCACCCAGCCGCTGTCGGAGGTGCGGCGCGACCCGTTGACGGGCGAGTGGGTGGCGATGGCCGCGCACCGGCAGACCCGCACGTACAAACCGCCGGCCGACCTGTGCCCGCTGTGCCCGACCACGCCGGGCAAGCCGACCGAGATCCCCGAGTCGTCGTACGACGTCGTGGTGTTCGAGAACCGGTTCCCGTCGTTCGCGCCGGACGTGCCCGACCTTCCGTCCACTGTGGACGGAATGCCGATGGTGGCGCGGGCGGCGGGGCGCGGCCGGTGCGAGGTCGTCTGCTTCACGTCCGACCACAACCAGTCGTTCGGCTCGCTGCCCGTCTCGCGGGTGCGCACGGTCGTGGACGCGTGGGCGGACCGCACGGAGGCGCTGAACGCGGTGCCCGGCGTCGAGCAGGTCTTCCCGTTCGAGAACCGCGGCGAAGAGATCGGCGTGACGCTGCACCACCCGCACGGGCAGATCTACGGCTACCCGTTCGTGACGCCGAAGACCGAGCGCATGCTGAGCGTCGCGGCCGAGTACCAGCAGACCCACGGTCGTCCGCTGATGGGTGACATCCTGGCGGCCGAGCGGGCCGCCGGCACGCGGGTCGTCGCCGAGGGGGAGCACTGGACGGCGTTCGTGCCCACCGCGGCCCGCTGGCCGGTCGAGGTGCACGTCGTGCCGCACCGCCAGGTGCCCGACCTGCCCTCGCTGACCGACGCCGAGCGGGACGACTTCGCCGCGCTCTACCTGACCGTGCTGCACCGGCTGGACGCCCTCTACCAGCGTCCGCTGCCGTACATCGCGGCGTGGCACCAGGCGCCGGTGCGCACCGGCCGCGACCTGTCGTGGCTGCACCTGGAGGTGTTCTCCGTGCTCCGCACGGCGGACAAGCTCAAGTACCTGGCGGGCTCCGAGTCCGGCATGGGCGTGTGGATCAACGACGCCACGCCCGAGCAGATCGCGGAGCGGCTGCGCGAGTCCTGACGGCCGCTCACGTCCGGCGGGGGCCGCCACTCTCACAACTGATGCCCAGTTTCGTTTAAGCCTCCTCTCAGGCGGGCACCGCAGAGTGGTGGACATGACCGAGAACGAGCAGCCGCAGCAGCCGCAGCAGTCTCCGCAGCCTCAGCCGCCGCAGAGCCCGTGGGCGCGTGGTGCGAGCGATCCCGGTCATGACCACGCCGGCGGAACCGGTGCCGTGCAGGGCGGCAGCGGTGCGCCGGAGTCCACCGGAGCGCGGGGTGCCTGGCAGGGAGGCCCGGCGCGACCGGAGGACGCCGACGGACCGGCGGCAGGGGCCGGTCGGTCGGACGCCGGGTCGGCGGGTGCTGTGCAGGGCAGCACCGGCCGCCCGGCCGACTTCGGCTCTCCGAACGCTCCGGGGACGGGCGTCGGACAGCCGGGTTCGGGAGCGGAGGGCGCGGCGTCCCAGCCCGCGGACAGCCCCCTCCGCCCGGACAGCGTGACCTCGACGGGAACCGCCGGGGGTGCGCCGGCCCCCGGCTCACCGGCCGCCGGTCACCCGCACACCGGGGCGCCGGCCGCGTGGGAGCGCGTCGGCCGCCCGGACGACTTCGGCTCGCCGGCCGCCCAGGCCGCCGGTCAGCCCCAACCCGGGTCGCCGGCCGCGTGGAGCGCCGACCGCTCGGACGACTTCGGCTCGCCGGCCGCCTCGCAGGGTGCCGCCGGCCAGTCGGGAACCGGTCAGGCCGGCGCCGTGCAGGGCGGCGCCGGTCTACCGGCAACCGGGCCGGAAGCCTGGCAGGGAGGCTTCCGGCACCCGGAGCACACCGGTCCGTACGGCGTGCCGCACCAGGCCGCCCAGGACCACACCGGCTCGCCGACCCCCACCCCTCAGGGGTCGGCGCAGCCGGACCCGCACGTCTCGTCCGGGCGCTACTACCTGCCGCCGAACTCCGCCCCCACCGTCCTGCGGCCCCGCGGCCGGAACAAGGTCACCGCGGGCGTCGCCGCGCTCGTGCTCGCGGTCGGCGGCCTCGCGGGCGGCGTCGGCGGGTACGTCGGCTACCAGGCGGCCGAGGACGCGCGCCCCGTCACCAACGCGCTCAACCAGGCGCCGCCCGCCCACCAGACGTCCGACGCGCCCGAGGGCTCCATCGAGCAGGTCGCCCAGAAGGTGCTGCCGACCGTCGTCCAGGTGCAGGTCACCGGCGGCGCCGGGTCCGGGTTCACGCTCAGCTCCGACGGCCTCGTGCTCACCAACAACCACGTGGTCGAGGCGGCGGCGGACGGCGGCCCGATGAAGGTCCAGCTCCAGGACGGCCGCTCGTTCGACGCGCGGATCGTCGGCCGCGACCCGTCGTCCGACCTGGCCGTGGTGAAGATGGAGGACGTCTCCGGCCTGCCCACCGCCGAGCTGGGCAACTCCGGCGACCTGAAGATCGGTCAGCAGGTCGTCGCCGTCGGCTCCCCGTTCGACCTCAACGGCACGGTCACGTCCGGCATCGTCAGCTCGCTCAACCGGCCCGTCCGGGCCGGCGGCCAGCAGGGCACCCCGGACACCGTCCTCAACGCCATCCAGACCGACGCGGCGATCAACCCCGGCAACTCGGGCGGCCCGCTGGTGAACATGCGCGGCCAGGTCGTCGGCATCAACTCGGCCATCTACAGCCCGAACTCCAGCCAGTCGTCGCAGGGCGGCTCGGTCGGCATCGGTTTCGCCATCCCCATCGACCAGGCCCGCCGCACGGCCAAGGAGCTGTCGGAGACCGGCAAGGCCACGCAGACCGTGCTCGGCGTGCAGGTCGGCGACGCCCCGGACGGCGGCGCGCTGGTCCGCGACGTGACGGCGGGCGGCGCCGCCGAGGCGGCCGGGATCAAGACCGGTGACGTGATCACCAAGTTCGGCGACCGCCCCGTGGACAGCTCGGACGCCCTGGTGGCCGCCGTCCGCTCCCGCGCGCCGGGCGAGAAGGTCCAGCTCACCATCGGCAAGGAGCGCACGGTCGACGTCACCCTGGGCAGCCAGCCCGTCGAGATCCGCTGACCCACCGAACCCCGGCTCACGTGCCCCGAGCCGGTCGAGGCCGCACACCGGCAGGTACCGCCTCCACCTGCCGGCAGTGCGGCCTCTCACCGTCCACACCGGACACACCACCCCGTGGCCACCACTACGCCCCGGCGGAACCGTCAACACCGAAGAGCGGGAACCAACGAACCGGTTCCCGCCCTTGGCGTGCTGTGTCGTGTGTAGACCTCACAGGCGCCTACTCCCAGCGGGGACCACCGCAAGGGGGTCCGGGGGCGAAGCCCTCCGGGCGGGGTCTGGGGATTGCACCCCCAGGAAATGCGACGAGGCGAGGAGGTTTGCGTTCTCCGCAAACACACCTCGCCCCTCGACGAGTGGAGCTGAGGGGAATCGAACCCCTGACCTACTCGATGCGAACGAGTCGCGCTACCAACTGCGCTACAGCCCCGTGTTCTGTTGTCGTGCGGGAGGAAGCATATCAGTAGCCGGGGGGTGGTTTTGCCACCCCCCTCTACTCGCCCGACGCCCGCCGGTACGGGAGGGCTTCGGGGCCGTCCAGCTCGACGAACAACGGGTCCTCGTCGTCCAGGTCGACCACGACGGTGCCGGGCCGGACCTGGTGGTGGAAGCGCGGCTGCGGGGGCAGGCCGGACTGCTCGCGGGACGCCTGGTCCTGGCCCTGGCCCTGGCCCTGGGCGGCCGGAGCCGCCGGACCGGCCTGAGCCGCCTGGGCGGCCGACGCCGCGGCGTGCGGGCGCGCCGGACCGCTGTGGCGCACCGTGCGGCGGCGCGCCTGGGCGAGCCGGGCGACCCGGCGGGCGCGGATCTCCTCCTCGATCCGCACCTGGCGGCGCAGGTAGCCGAGGTAGGAGACGAGCGTCACGTCGACCGCCGCGTGGCCCCACCACGCGAGCGGGTAGAGCACGCCGGCGACGACGCCGGTGACGAGCGCGATCAGCAGGAGCGTGCCGACGACACGCCGGCGGAACGCGTACTTCGCCTGGGCGACGATCGCCGCGGTCTCGGGGTCGTAGCCGCCGCGGCCGGGGCGGAACGGCCGGTGCGGGACGAAGTCGTCCACCTCCGGCTCGTCGTCGTACTCGTCGTAGTCCTCGAACTCGGCTTCGGTGAACTCGGTGTCGACCTCGGGCATGGCGTCGTACTCCTCCTCCATGCTGCCGCGCGTCGCGTCGGCGCGCTTGCGCGCGACCATCGGGACGAGGACGACCAACCAGGCCACCACCAGTCCCACGACGATCAGCGAGCTGGGCATCCCCGTCACCTCCCCCTACCCCGCGGCGCGCTCGGTGCGTCTGCCACGCTAGTCACAACAGTCACACCTGTGTCGGAGGCACGCCGACCGGCGTACGTACCAAAGTGTGGTGTATCACCCACTTTCGGGTGATCCGAATAAGCCGCACGGCCCCAGGATCAGGCAGTTCGGGCGTATCCCCGCGCGACCAATCGGCGTACCAGGCCGTCGGGCGACGCCTCCTCCGACGTCATGGCGAAGCACAGGTGGTCCCGCCAGTCGCCGGCCACGTCGAGGTACCGCAGGAACAGCCCTTCCTCCCGGAAACCGGCCTTCGCGAGCACCCTCAGGCTGGCCGTGTTCTCCGGCCGGACGGTCGCCTCCAGCCGGTGCAGGCCCGCCTCGCCGAAGCAGTGGTCGACCACGAGCGCGAGCGCGGCCGTGGCCACGCCGCCGCGCGCCCGGTCGGCCGCCACCCAGTACCCGACCCACGCCGACCGCAGCGAGCCGCGCACGACGTTGCCGACGGTGATCTGCCCGGCCAGCGCGCCGTCCACGGTGATCACGAACGGCAGCGCCTGCCCGCGCCGGGCCAGCGCCTTGAGCGACGACCACTGCGCCGGCCACGCCAGCGGGGCGTTGCGCTCCTGCCAGCCCTCGACCGCCGTGGGCTCCCAGTCCTCCAGGTGCGCCCGGTCCCGGAGCCTCGTCCGGGACCACGCGGACGCGTCGAACAGCTTCGGCGGGCGCAGTGCCACGACACCGGCGTCGACCCTCAGCGGTCCGAGCCGCGCGGGCCAGCCGGGATGTCGGCCGCCTTCCCACGCCAGACTCAATCTGACCCCTTCTGCTCCCGCCCTGCCGCCGCTAGCCCCTCTGCGCCAGGAAGCTGACCATGACCTCTTCGCCGACCGCCACGTCGGTCACGTCCTCGTCGACCATGATCAGGCAGTTCGCCTCGGCCAACGACGCCAGCAGGTGCGACCCGGAGGTACCCAGCGGCTGCACCAGGTACTCGCCGTTGTCCGCGTCGCGCAGCAGCTGGCCGCGCAGGTAGCCGCGCCGGCCCTTGGTCGAGGTCAGCGGCGACAGCAGCCGCGCGCTGACCGCCCGCCGGTACGGGTTGCGCTTGCCCAGCGCGGCCCGGATCAGCGGACGCACCAGCACTTCGAAAACGACCAACGCGCTCATCGGGTTCGCGGGCAGCAGGAACGTCGGCACCGCGTCCGGCCCGAGCCGGCCGAAGCCCTGCACCGAGCCGGGGTGCATGGCCACCCGCGTCACGTCGACGTCGCCCAGGTCGGCCAGCGCCGCCCGCACCTCGTCGCCGATGACGCCCCCGACGCCACCCGCGACGACCACGATCTCGGACAGCAGCAACCGTCCCTCGACGACCTCGTGCAGCCGGCGCGGGTCGGACGACTGGATGCCGACCCGGCTGACCTCGGCGCCCGCGTCCCGCGCGGCGGCGGCCAGCGCGTACGAGTTCACGTCGTACACCTGGCCCTGGCCGGGGGTGCGGTCGACGTCGACCAGCTCCTCGCCGACCGAGATCACCGACACCCGCGGCCGGGGGTGGACCAGCACCTTGTTGCGGCCGACGGCGGCGAGCAGGCCGACCTGGGCCGCGCCGATGGACGCGCCGCGGCGCACGGCGACGTCACCGGTCTGCACGTCCTCGCCGGTGCGCCGCACGTACGCCGCGGACGGCACCGAGCGGTGCACGGTCACCTTCGCCGGGTGCCCGTCGGTGTAGCCGAGGGGCACCACGGCGTCGGCCAGCGTGGGCAGCGGGGCGCCCGTCGCGACCCGGACCGCCTGGCCCGGCTGAAGCCGCCGGGGCTGGCGGGACCCGGCCGGGATCTCGCCGACCACCGGCAGCTGCACCGGTTCCTCGTTGGCGGCCTGCACGTCCACGCTGCGCACCGCGTAACCGTCGACCGCCGCCTGGTCGAAACCGGGCAACGCCCGCTCGGCGACGACCTCCTCGGCGCAGAGCAGGCCCTGCGACTCCGAGATCGCCACCCGCACGGGGGCGGGCCGCACCGCGGCGGCGACCACCCTGGCGAGCTGCTCGTCCACTGACCTCATAGTTGACCCTCGTTCAGGAGTTGCCGAGGCGTTCCCGCAACCACTCCCGCAGGTCGGGCCCGTAGTCCGGGTGCTCAAGTGCGAAGTCAACCGCAGCTTTGAGGAATCCACCCGGATTGCCCAGGTCGTGTCGCCCACCGCGGTGGACGACGACGTGCACCGGGTGGCCCTCGTTGATCAGCAGCGCGATGGCGTCGGTGAGCTGGAGCTCGCCGCCCGCGCCCGGCGTGATGCGCTTCAGGGCGTCGAAGACGGCCCGGTCGAGCAGGTAGCGGCCGGCCGCGGCGAACGTGGACGGCGCGTCCTCCGCCTTCGGCTTCTCCACCATGCCGACGACCTGCTTGACGTCGTCGTCACCGGTGTCGCGGACGTCGAAGACGCCGTAGGCGGAGATCTGGTCCTTGGGGATGTCGAACGCGCACAGCACGCTGCCGCCGAACTTCTCGCGCACCGCGGCCATCTTCTTCAGGGCGCCGGTCGGCAGCACCAGGTCGTCCGGGAGCAGGACGGCGACCGCCTCGTCCGCGCCGGTCAGGTTGCCCTCCGCGCAGCCGACCGCGTGGCCGAGGCCGAGGGCCTTGTCCTGGATGGCGGTCTCGACGGCGAGCAGGCTCGGGGCGCGGCGGACCTTCTCGACCAGGTCCGTCTTGCCGCGCTCCTCCAGCGTCCGCTCCAGCTCGGGCTGCGGGCGGAAGTACTCCGCGACCGCGTCCTTGCCGGGGGAGGTGACGATCACGAGCTTCGTCGCGCCCGCCTCCGCGGCCTCGGTGGCGACGAGTTCGATGCCGGGGGTGTCCACGACCGGCAGCAGTTCCTTGGGCACCGCTTTGGTGGCGGGCAGGAAGCGGGTGCCCAAGCCTGCCGCCGGCACGATTGCTGTCTGGAAGGCGCTCATGGCCTGCGAGCGTAACGGCGCGCTTAGGGTGACCTGCCATGACGTCCGGTGAACGTAATCGGAAGACGACGCTGCGCACACGGTTGCGAGCCGCTCGTCGCAGCGCGGTCATGCCCGCGATGGCGGCCGAAGTGCTGATCGCCGTTGCTGCTTTCGGCGTTTCGGCCGGTCAGGCGGTGTGCGCGTACGTTGCCGCGCCGTCGGAGCCGGGGTCGGTGGAGATGCTCGACGCGTTGCGGGATCGCGGGCTGCGCGTGTTGCTGCCGGTGGTGGTCGGCTCGTCGCTGGACTGGGCCGCGTACGACGGGGAGCTGCGGCCGGGCGCGTTCGGGCTGCATGAGCCGGTGGGGCCGTTGCTGGGTGCGGCGGCGGTCGGCTCGGCGGCGTTGGTGCTGGTGCCGGCGTTGGCGGTGGACCACTCCGGGGTGCGGCTGGGCAAGGGCGGCGGCTACTACGACCGCGCGTTGACGTTGTCCACAGGTCCGTTGGTGGCCCTTGTGCGGGACGAGGAGTTCGTGCCGTCACTGCCGGCCGAACCGCACGATGTCCGGATGGATGCGGTGCTGACGCCCGGATCGGGCTTGGTTCGACTGCCGTTGTGACGTTGACCTGTGATGTTTGCGCCACGTGTGCCCGTTGGCGCATCATCGTTGTTGGCACTCGTGACGGAGGAGTGCCAAACCGGACTCGTGGAGGGCCCACCGTGCCGACCTACCAGTACGCCTGCACCGAGTGCGACCACCGGTTCGACGCGGTGCAGTCCTTCTCGGACTCCGCGCTCACCGAGTGCCCCGAGTGCTCCGGCAGGCTGCGCAAGTTGTACGGCGCGGTCGGCGTCGTGTTCAAGGGCAGCGGCTTCTACCGGACGGACAGCCGTTCGTCGTCCACCTCCGCTCCGTCCTCGTCTTCCACCTCTTCCACGAAGAGCGAGTCGACTTCTTCCTCCTCTTCGTCGTCGTCCTCCACTCCGGCCGCCGCCGCGTCGTAGGGCAGTTCTCCACAGGTCCCCGAGTTGTCCACAACTCGGGGATTCCTGCTGTCGGCAGGGCGCTGACGTCCCTAACGTCGACCCCATGCCCCTCCACCTCAGAAGGATCTTGGCGGCCCTGTTGGCCCTGGTCGCCGTGGGTCTGGCCGTGCTGCCGCCCAGTCCCACGGTCGACGTCCTGGTAGCCGCGCGCGACCTCCCGCCGAACGTCCCCCTGACCGCCGAGGACGTCCGCGCGGTAGCCATGCCGCCGTCTCTGTCCCCAACCGGAACCGTCACCCGGCCCGACGCGCTGGGCCGAACGCTGGTGTCCGCGGCGAGAGCGGGCGAACCCCTGACGGATGCCCGACTAGGACCATCCGACCCGGACGTCTCGTCGGTGGCGGTGCGCCTCGCGGACGCCGGGGTGGCGGGCTTGCTGCGGCCGGGGAGCCGGGTCGACGTGGTCGGCGCGGAGTCGCGCGTGCTGGCCACGGACGCCTCGGTGGTAGCCGTGCGGGACGAGGTGGTGGTGATCTCCGCCAACCGCGAGGCGGCGCACCGAATCGCCTCGGAGTCCCTGGCCAACCCAGTAGCCGTAACCCACCACTAACCCTCACCCTCACCACAACGGCAGCCACCCACCGCGACCGCAGCCCACCGCCGCGACGGCCCGCCACCCGCCGCCACCGCAGCGGCCTGCGATCACGGCCGGTCGCCACCGCGACCGCCACCCCCGCCCGTGGCCCGCCACCCGTTGCCCGCCGCCCGCTGATCGCCAAAGGCATGTCTGTTGCCGCCGCGATCGTGCTTCGGGTGGTCGTGGTTGGTGCCGCATTCGGCCTGCGTCGGGCCGGTCGTTGTCATCCCACTCACCGCAACCCGGTGCTGGCATGACCGGCGAGCGAACCCGGTGCGGTTCCGGCGGTCGCTGGGCCGGCCGCTGTGGCGTGGCGCGGCGGGGCGGAGGTGGCGAGGGGCGGCGGTCGGGGGATGACCGTGGAAAGGGTGGTGTGGGGTG
The DNA here is from genome assembly GCF_052936025.1 of Saccharothrix hoggarensis. The sequence goes on from NZ_CP193624.1 coordinate 674,838, forward strand.
GTGTTGGGGTGGTTCGGGTGGGGTGGGGTAACCCGCGTGAGGGTGGTGTTGGGGCGACACACGCTCTGTTGGGTTACTGCGAGCGTGCTTTGCCGTTACCCTCCGCTAGCCCCCCAATACCCCCGAACGGAGGAGTCGACTGTGATCAAGGGCTTCAAGGACTTCCTCATGCGCGGCAACGTGATCGACCTGGCCGTGGCCGTGGTCATCGGCGCCGCGTTCACCGCCATCGTCACCGCGTTCACCACGAACCTGATCAACCCGATCATCGCGTTGTTCGGCGGCAACAACGTGAACGGCCTGGCGGTGCAGCTCGGCAAGAGCGACAAGACCATCATCGACTTCGGCGCGATCATCACCGCGGTGATCAACTTCTTGATCGTGGCCGCGATCGTCTACTTCATCTTCGTGCTGCCGATGAACAAGCTGAAGGAGCGCCGCAAGCGCGGAGAGGAAGCCGGCCCGGTCGAGCCGACCGACGTGGAGCTGCTGAAGGAGATCCGCGACCTGCTCGCCGCGCAGCGCCAGCGCCAGGACTGACGATCCCGCGAACGGGTCGTCCCACGGACACCGGAGGTGGCCGGGCCGCCCAAGGCGCCGCCCGGCCATCGCCCACCGTCGCCCGCCATCGTCCGTCATCGCTCGGCCCCGCGCCGGCTCGACGGAGACCGGTCGCCGGGCGGCCCGGCCGCTACCCGCCGTGGTGTGGCGGCCGGTTCTCCTCGTACCACCGGTCGTCGCGCCCGGTCGGGCGCGGCTCGTCCGACGAGCTCCCCGGCAGCACGTCGCCGAACACCTCCGCCAGCCGACGACGCCGCGCCGCCTCCTCCGCGACAGAGGCAGCCGCAGCCGCAGCCGAAGCCGCATCAGCCGAAGCTGCTGCGGCCGCGGCAGCCTGATCGGCGGCTGCCGCCGCGGGAGGGGTGGCGTCGGCGTCGTCAGCCGGCTCGGTCACGACTCGTCCAGCCCCGACAGCTGCTCGATCACGTACGGCACCAGCGCGGACAACGTCGCCATGCCGTCCCGCACCGCCGACCGCGACCCGGCGAGGTTCACCACGAGGGTGCTGCCGGACACGCCGACCAGCCCCCGCGAGATGCCCGCGTCGACCGCGCCCGCCGCCAACCCCGACGCCCGGAGCGCCTCGGCGATACCGCTGATCGGCCGGTCGAGCACGCCCTGCGTGGCGTCCGGCGTGACGTCGCGCGGCGACACACCGGTGCCACCGACGGTCACCACCAGGTCGACGCCACCGATGACGGCGGTGTTCAGTGCGGCGCGGATGCCCACGACCTCACCCTCCACCGCGACGGTGCCGTCGACGATGAACCCTGCTTCCTCCAGCAACTCGGTGACCAGGGGTCCTGTGCTGTCGTCGTGCTCACCGTGCGCCACACGGTCGTCCACGATCACGACAAGGGCGCGTCCCAGGCGCTGCGCGCTGCGTTCCATGCGCGTCACCGTAGCCAATCGGTGGATCTCGCGGTTCCGTGACGTCACGCTGTCATCACACCGGACCGCGCCGACCCACCCCCGGGGCACGTCAAGCGGTGCGCGGCGAACCGCCGGCGCTGAGCGGCAGCCGCACCTCGAACCGGCAGCCGCGCCCGTGGTTGCGGGCGTCGATCGTGCCCTGGTGGGCCTCCACGAGCCCGCGCGCGATCGCCAACCCCAACCCTCCGCCCACCGGCCGGCGGTGCGGCGTGCCGCGGAACGCCACGTCGAACACGCGCGGCAGGTCGTCCTCCGGGATGCCGCCGCACGCGTCGTCCACGCGCAGCAGCGCCGACGGGCCGTCCACGTCCACCCGCACGGCCACCGTCCCGTCCGGCGGCGTGTGCCGGATCGCGTTGGACAGCAGGTTGCGCACCACCCGCGCCAGCTCCGGGTCACTGCCCAGCACCACGGGCCACGTCGTCGCGTCCGCCTCCAGCCGCACGCCCTTGCGCGACGCCACCGGCCCCTCCGCCGCCACCACCTCGCTGACCACGTCCGCCAGCGGCACCTCGGACAACGTCAGCCGCAACGCGCCCGCCGTGATCCGGGACAGCTCGAACAGGTCGTCCACCATCCCGGACAGCGCCTCCGCCTCGGCGGAGATCCGACCCGCGTAGTCCGCGACCTCGTCCCGCCGCGACACCACGCCGTCCGCCAGCGCCTCGGCCATCGCCCGGATGCCCGCCAACGGTGTGCGCAGGTCGTGGCTGATCCACGCCACCAGCTCCCGCCGCGACGCCTCGGCGGCCCGTTCCCGCGCCCGCGCCTCCCGCTCCCACACGCTGCGCCGCGCCAGCGCCCGCCCCAGCAGCACCGCGGTCGGCACCGTCACCACCGCCACCAGCAGGCACACCAGCACGGTCGTGGTGAGGATCGGGGTGAACATGAACCCGCTCACCGCGAGCACGCCGCCGACGGTCGCCACCACCGGCACGATCGCCAGCACGGTCAGCGCCGTGGCCAGCGACCCGTTCCACAGCTTCCGCAGCACCAACGCCCCGAGCAGCGCCAACGGCAGCGAGAACAGCACCGCGAACGGCAGGATGTGGTAGATCTCGACCAGCATCACGCACCGCCGTCGTACCGGTAGCCGACGCCCCACACGGTGGCGATGCGCGTCGGGCGGGCCGAGTCGGCCTCGACCTTCTCCCGCAACCGTCGCACGTGGACGGTCACGGTGGACTGGTCGCCGAACTCCCAGCCCCACACCCGAGACAGCAGCTCGCCCCGGCTGAACGCGGTGCCGCGGTGGGTCAGGAAGAACACCAGCAGGTCGAACTCGCGGGTGGTCAGCGGCAGCTCGCGCCCGTCCAGCCACGCCGACCGCGCGCCCACGTCCACCCGCAGCCCGCCGTCCTCCAGCACGGACGACGACCGCGCCGCCGCGACCCGCGACCGCCGCAGCACCGACGTCACCCGCAGCGCCAGCTCGCGCGGGCTGAACGGCTTGGTCACGTAGTCGTCCGCGCCGAGCTGGAGCCCGGCGATCCGGTCCTCCTCTTCGCCCAGCGCGGTCAGCATCACCACGGGCACGGCGCTGCGGACCATCAGCCGCCGGCACACCTCCAACCCGTCGACGCCGGGCAGCATCAGGTCCAGCACCACCAGGTCCGGCTGGCGCTCGGCGAACCGGCGCAACGCGCTCTCGCCGTCGCCGACCACCTCCACCTGGTACCCGGCCACCTCCAGGTACCGGCGCACCACGTCGCGCACGGTCACGTCGTCGTCCACGACGAGCACCCGCCCGGCCACCGCAGGATCGTCCATGACCGCCAGTGTGACGCGCCGAGCGCGCCATGCGTGCGCCGCCAAGACGTGACCAAGGCGCGGCCGGGACGTGGCGAAGGCGTGGCCGGGACGTGGCGGGGACGCGGACGGCACGTGGCTAAGATCAGCGCGGTGCGCTTTGTGGCGGATCTCCACATCCACTCCAAGTACTCCCGGGCCTGCAGCCGCGACTGCGACCTCGAACACCTGACGTGGTGGGCCCGCCGGAAGGGGATCTCGCTGGTCGGCACCGGCGACTTCACCCACCCCGCGTGGTACGACCACCTGACCGAGACGCTGGTCGAGGACTCGCCCGGCCTGTACCGGCTGCGCGACGACCTCGACCGGGAGATCGACCGCACGCTCCCGCCGTCGCTGGCGGCGGCGCCCGTCCGGTTCATGCTGTCGGTCGAGATCTCGACGATCTACAAGCGCGACGACCGGACCCGCAAGGTGCACCACCTCGTCTACCTGCCGGACCTGGCGTCGGCCGCCCGGTTCAACGCCACGCTCGCCAAGATCGGCAACCTGGGCTCGGACGGTCGGCCGATCCTCGGGCTCGACTCGCGCGACCTGCTGGAGATCACGCTGGGGTGCGGCGGCTACCTCGTGCCCGCGCACGTCTGGACGCCGTGGTTCGCGGTGCTCGGCTCGAAGTCCGGGTTCGACGCGATCGAGGACTGCTACGCCGACCTGGCACCGCACGTCTTCGCCGTGGAGACCGGGCTGTCGTCCGACCCGGCGATGAACTGGCGGGTGTCGGGGCTCGACAAGTACCGGCTGGTCAGCAACTCGGACGCGCACTCGCCGCCCGCGCTGGGCCGTGAGGCGACGGTGTTCGACACGGACCTGGACTACTACGCGGTGCGGCGTGCGCTGGAGACCGGGGACGGGTTCGCCGGTTCGCTCGAGTTCTTCCCCGAGGAGGGCAAGTACCACGTCGACGGGCACCGCAAGTGCGGCGTCCGGATGGAGCCCGCCGAGACGCTGGCGCACCGCGGGATCTGCCCGGAGTGCGGCAAGCCGCTGACGGTCGGCGTGCTCAGCCGGGTGGAGGAGCTGGCCGACCGGCCCGCCGGGTCGCGACCGGCCGGAGCCGCCGGGTTCACCAGCCTCGTGCCGCTGCCGGAGATCGTGAGCGAGATCGTCGGCACCGGGCCGAAGAGCAAGAAGGTGCTGGCCGAGGTCGACCGGCTGACCGCGGCGCTCGGCCCGGAGCTCGTGATCCTCCAGGACGTCCCGGTGGACGACATCGCGGCGCACTCGACGTTGCTGGGCGAGGCGGTGGCCCGGCTGCGGCGCGGCGAGGTGGTGCGCGATTCCGGGTACGACGGCGAGTACGGCGTGATCACGGTGTTCGAGCCGGGGGAGTTGGAGCGGCGGCGGTCGGCGTTCGCGCTGTTCGACTGCGCCGCGCCCGTTCGGTCCACTGTGGAGCGTCCGGCGCCGGAGCGCGCGGCGGAGCCCGTGCCCGCGGCGCCCGCGGCCCCGGTCGACGTCACGGGGTCGTTGCTGGACGGCCTCGACCCGGAGCAGCGGGCGGCGGCCGAGGTGGACGGCGGGCCGTTGCTGATCATCGCCGGGCCGGGGACGGGCAAGACGCGGACGTTGACGCACCGGATCGCGGACCTGGTGACGGCGCGCGGCGTGCCGGCCGCCGAGTGCCTGGCCATCACGTTCACCCGGCGCGCGGCGGAGGAGATGGCCGAACGGCTGGCGGCCCTCGCGCCCGACGCCGTCGGCGACCTGACCATCGCGACGTTTCACTCGCTCGGGGTGCTGATCCTGCGGGAACACCACTCGTCGGTGGGACTGTCGGCGTCGTTCGGCGTCGCCGACCCGGATCGCCAACTGGCGGTGGCGTCGTCGGTCGTCGCGGACGAGAAGGAAGCGCGGGCGCTCGTCGCCTCCGGTGACGAGCGGTACAAGAAAGCCTTGCGCGCGCAGGACCTCGTGGACTTCGACGACCTGATCACGTTGCCGTTGGCGCTGCTGGAGGGCTCGCCCGCGCTCGTCGACGCCTACCGGGCGCGGTGGCGGTGGGTGTCGGTGGACGAGTACCAGGACGTGGACGAGCAGCAGTACCGGCTGCTGCGGTTGCTCGCGCCCGCCGACGGCAACCTGACCGCGATCGGCGACCCGGACCAGGCGATCTACCGGTTCCGCGGCGCGGACGTCGGGTTCTTCCTGCGGTTCCGGGAGGACTTCCCGACCGCGCGGACCGTGCACCTGACCCGCAACTACCGGTCGTCGGCGGCGGTCGTGACGGGCGCGTTGGAGGTGATCGCGCCGTCGTCCCTGGTGCCGGGGCGGGAGCTGCGGCCGATGGTCGACCACGGCGCCGCGCCCATCGGCGTGCACCACGCGGCGTCGGAGTCGGCCGAGGCGGCGTTCGTGGCGCGGACCGTCGAGCAGGTGCTCGGCGGGGCGTCGTTCCACGCGTTCGACAGCGGGCGGGTGGTCGGCGACGGCACGCAGGGCCTGGGGTTCTCCGACTTCGCCGTGCTGTACCGGACGGACCGGCAGTCGCGGGCGCTGGTCGAGGCACTGACCCAGTCCGGCCTGCCGTTCCAGAAGCGCTCGCACGACCGGCTGGTCGACCGTCCCGGCGTGGCGCGGATCGCGCACGACCTCCGGTACGCCGCCGGCGCGACGGTGCTCGACCGCGTGCGTGCCGTGGCGGGCGACGACCACACCGCCTACGAGCTGCTGAAACCCCTCGCCACGGCGTCCGGCGAGGACTTCGAGCGCTTCCACACGTCGCTCGCCCTGGGCGTGGAGGTGGACACGTGGGACCCGCGCGCGGACCGCATCTCGCTGCTCACCCTGCACGCGTCGAAGGGTCTGGAGTTCCCGGTCGTGTTCATCGTCGGGTGCGAGGACGGGTTGCTGCCGCTGCGCCGGCCGGGGACCGACGACCCGGAGGCGGTGGACGAGGAGCGCCGGTTGCTGTTCGTCGGCATGACCCGCGCGCAGCGGCACCTGTTCCTGAGCCACACGACCGGGCGGCCGAAGTCCCCGTTCCTGAGCGCTCTCAAGGCGTTCGACCAGGTCGGGGACGCGCAGCCCAAGCGCCGGCGCAAGGGCACCCAGCTGAGCCTGCTCTGAGCTGTCGGACCCCTGCCCTAACCTCGGGACATGGCGCACACCATCGGTCTGGCCCTCGACTGCCACCACCCGACCCGGCTGGCGGAGTTCTGGAAGCTGGCGCTCGGCTACGAGGAGGAGCCGCCGCCGGCGCCGTTCGCCACGCGCGAGGAGTGGCTGGCGCAGTTCGACCTGTCCGACGACGACCAGGACGACGGCGCCTGGCTGCACGACCCGGCCGGTGTGGGCCCGAAGCTGTTCCTGCAACAGGTGCGGGAGCCGAAGACGCAGAAGATCCGGCTGCACTTCGACATCCGGGTGAGCGCGGAGGCGCCGCGGGCCGAGCGCTGGTCGGCGGTCAACGCGAAGGTGGCGCAGCTGCTGGCGGCCGGTGGTCGTGTGGTGTGGGAGGACCCGGAGCACCACATCGTCATGGCCGACCCGGAGGGCAACGAGTTCTGCGTCTGCTGAGGCCGTGAGCTGGGCGGACGTCGATCCGAAGATCACGAGTGGACTAGACCATAACGTGGCGTTATGACGTGATTGGCATATCCGCCGCACCTCCGCGCCGGCTAGCGTCGGTGGCACGGCCCCGCATCCCGTGTCACCACCCCTGCAAGGAGACAAGCGGATGACTCGACGTAGCGTCGCCGCGGTCGCCGTGGCGGTCCTGGGCGCTGCCGGATTGGCAGCGACCCTCGCCACCACCGCGACCGCCGGTCCACCAACGCGACCCGCCGCGGACGGCGGCATGGTCGCGGCCCTGGCGCGCGACCTGAACCTGACGCCCGACCAGGCCCGCGCCCGCATCCACCGCGAAGCCGCCGCGGCCCGGACCGAGGGCGTCCTCAAGACCCGCCTCGGCCCCGGCTTCGCGGGCGCGTGGATGAACGCCGACGCCACCAAGCTCGTCGTCGGCGTCACGGCCGCGGCGCAGATCCAGTCCGTCGAAGCGGCGGGCGCCGAGGCGAAGCTCGTCCGGCGCTCCCTCGCCGACCTCGACGCCCTGAAGGTCAAGCTCGACCGCAACGCCCGCAGCGCGCCGAAGTCCGTGCCCGGCTGGTACGTCGACGCGCCGACCAACACCGTGGTCGTCCTGGCCCGCGACGTCGCCGACGCGGCCGCGTTCACCCGGGCCAGCGGCCTGGCCGAGGCGGACGTGCGGATCGAGCGGTCCACCGAGGAGCCGCGGCCGCTGATCGACGTGATCGGCGGCAACGCGTACTACATCGGCAGCGGGTCGCGCTGCTCGGTCGGGTTCGCGGTCAACGGCGGCTTCGTCACGGCGGGCCACTGCGGCCGCACGGGCGCGGCCACGACCCAGCCGAGCGGCACGTTCGCCGGCTCCAGCTTCCCCGGCAACGACTACGCCTGGGTCCGCACGGCCGCGGGCAACACGGGCCGCCCGCTGGTCAACCGCTACCCCGGCACGGTGCCGGTGGCGGGTTCCACCGAGGCCCCGGTGGGCGCCTCGGTCTGCCGCTCGGGCTCCACGACGGGGTGGCGCTGCGGCACCATCCAGCAGAAGAACGCCTCCGTGACCTACCCCGAAGGCACGATCACCGGCCTGACCCGCACGAACGCCTGCGCCGAACCCGGCGACTCCGGCGGCTCGTGGCTGACCGGTGACCAGGCGCAGGGCGTCACCTCCGGTGGCTCCGGGAACTGCACGTCCGGCGGGACGATCTACTTCCAGCCGGTCAACGAGATCCTCCAGGTCTACGGCCTCCAGTTGGTCGTCAGCGGCGGCACGCCAACCAGCACCACCTCGCCGACCACGACGACCACCACGAACCCGGGCCAGACGACCTGGCAGCCAGGCGTCGCGTACACGACCGGCTCCCTCGTGACGTACGACGGCGTCGGGTACAGGTGCTTGCAGGGGCACACGTCCCAACCAGGCTGGGATCCGCCGGCGGTGCCCGCCTTGTGGGAGCGCGTGTGAGCTAGCGGCGGGCGCACGCGCGGGGGAGGGGTCCGGCTCGCACTTGCAGCCGGACCCCCCTTTCCGCGCGGTCACAGGTGGGCGCCGCCGGTCGCGTCGATCCACGCCCCCGTGACCCACCGGGCGTCCTCCGACGTCACGAACGAGACGACGTCCGCGATGTCGTCCGCGCGACCGATCCGGCCCAGCGCCGACCGCGCCGCCATCGCCGCCTCCGCCTCCGGGTTCCCGCGCAGCCACGGCGCGTTGATGTCGGTGTCGACCACGCCGGGCGCGACGGTGTTCACGGTGATCCCGCGCGGCCCGAGGTGTTGTGCCAGGGTGCGCGTGAACGTGTCCAGCGCGCCCTTCGTCATCGAGTACGCGATCCCCGCCGGCATGGCGATCCGCGTCGCCCCGGACGAGATGTTCACGATCCGCCCACCGTCCCGCAGCAACGGCAGCGCGCGCTGCACCAGGAAGAACGGCGCCCGCACGTTCACGCCGAACACCTCGTCGAACGCCTCGGGCGTCACGTCCTCGATCGGGTGCGGCAGGGCCGCGCCCGCGTTGTTCACCAGCACGTCCAACGGCGGCAGCGCGGCCACCAGCGCGTCGAGCTCCGCCGGCAGCGAGGCCCGCACCGCGAACGCCCCGCGCCCGGCCTCCGCCACCACGGAGGCGGCCGACTCGTCGTCCCGGCCGTAGTGCACGACGACCCGCATCCCGTCCGCCGCCAGCCGCAGCGCGATCGCCCGCCCGATTCCCCGCCCCGCCCCGGTCACCAATGCCGTCTTCACCAGCACCCCAATCTGTAACGACCACTACAGAAGTGCAACTGTAGCGGTCGTTATAAAATCGTGGGGTGGTGGGGCGCAGACGCGGGTTCGACCGGGACGAGGTGCTGGACCGGATCACGCGCGCCTTCTGGCGCGACGGCTACCAGGCGACGTCCGTCGCCGACCTCACCGAGGCCACCGGCGTCAACCCGCCCAGCCTCTACGCCGCGTTCGGCGACAAGCAGGCCCTCTTCGCCGAGGTCGTCACGCGCTACCAGGCCACCTACGGCGCGTTCACCACGCGGGCCCTCGACGAGGAGCCCACGGCGCGCCAGGCGGTCGAGCGCATCCTCACCGAAGCCGCCGTCGAGTACACGAACCCCGACCGGCCCAAGGGTTGCCTGATCCTCAGCGCGCCCGACCTTCGCCACCTCCGTGACCAGGCCAGACAGGCGGTCGAGGCGAAGATCCGGCACGACGTCGCCACCGGCGCGCTGCCCGCCGGCACGGACGCGCGCCGGCTCGCCCTGTTCGTCGCGGCCACCGTCCAGGGCATGTCGTCCCTGGCCCGCGACGGCGCCACCAGGGCGGAACTGCACGACGTTGCCCGCACCGCGCTGTCGGCGTGGCCCGCACCCGTACCCTGAGAGACGACGAGAAGGGGTGGTGCGGGTCGTGGAGCTGGCCGAGTCGCTGCTGGCGTGGCTGCACGGCTGGTCGGGTGTGTCGGTCTGCCCGGGCGACTGGGCCTGGACCGCCACGGCGTTCGGCGCGCTGATCGGCGTGCTGCCCACGGTCGCCGCCCTGCTGTCGATCACCGTCCGCCGCGTCGTCGGCAACTCCTACGGCCCGGTCACCGGCGCGATCTTCGCCGTCCTCGGCGTGATGAGCACGTTGGTGCTGCCGTGGATGGCGTTCTCGGCGACGGTCAAGCTGCTGCGCACCCGCGCGCTGCCGGGCATGGAGTCGCTGAGCGAGTCGCCCTGCGTGGCGTTCACCCAGTACGAGTACCTGGTTGGCGCGCCGTCGGTCGTCGAGGCGATCACGGCGAACGCCGACGTCATGGACCTGATCGCGGCGTGCGCGACGGCCGTCCTGGCGCTGATGTGCCTGCTGTTCGTGATGCTGCAGGCGGGCTCGGCGTTCCGGCTCGGCCCGAACTGGCCGCGCCGCCTGTTCTGGCCCCCGTTCCTGGTCCTGCTGCTGTCCACGTCGGCGCTGCCGGTCACGCTGGTGGGCCACCTGCTGCTCGGGTTCTTCCCGATCGCGCTCGTGGGCTCCCTCGTCGTGCGGGTTTTCGGGTTGACTACCGCCATGCTGAACCGCCCCGGTCGCGATCGCGGGAACCCGAGCCCGCAACCCGCGGTGTCGAGAACGCCACCGCCGCAGCCCCAGCAGCCGCAGGGGCCGAACCCGAAGCCGCCGCCCTACCAGGTGGAGAAGCCGCCGCCCTACCAGCCGGCGCAGATCCCGCCGTACCAGCCCGTGCCCCCGTACCGGCCGACCCCGCCGCAGCGGCACTACCCGCCGACGCGCGTCGCCGAGTCGGCGCCCGTGGCGGAGCCGCAGCCCGCGCGGGCCGAGCCGCCGAAGCCGACCCGCGTCGACCACCCGGCGCCGCTCGCCGACACCCCCGGACCGCTCCCGTTCGGCCCCGGCAGCGGTGGGCACGGCAGCGGTGGACCCGGCAGCGGTGGACCCCGCAGCGCCGGGCACGGCGTGCCGCCCGCGGCGGGCCCGGACTCCGGCAAGGTCTGGAACCCGGCCGGCGGCCGCTTCCGGCGCATCCGCCAGCTCGGCCGCGGCGGGTTCGGCACCGTGTGGCTCGCCGTGGACGAGCAGCTGGCCCGCACGGTCGCGGTGAAGCTCGCCCACGCCCCGGACAACGACACCGAGCAGCGCATGGTGCGTGAAGCGCGCGCTCTGGCCGCCGTGCGGCACCCGAACTGCGTGCGCGTGTTCGACATCGTCCAGGACCCGGACGGCCTGGCGATCATCATGGAGTACATCGACGGCCAGCCGCTGTCCGACGTCGTGCTGAAGAGCGGCCTGCTCGCCGACACGCTCGCCGCCCGCCTCTGGCTGAACATGGCGGACGCGCTGGCCGCCGCGCACGAGCAGGGCGTGCTGCACCGGGACGTGAAGCCGTCCAACGTCATCGTGGACACCCAGGGCACCGCGCACCTGATCGACTTCGGCATCGCCCGGTCCAAGGGCGACAGCACGCTCACCGCCACCGGGATGATGGTCGGCACGCCCGACTTCCTCGCCCCGGAGACCGCCCGCGGCGAGGCGGCCAGCCCGGCGTCCGACGCGTGGCAGCTGGCCGCGACGGTCAGCTACGCGCTCACCGGCCACCCGCCGCGCGGCACGCGGGAGAACCCGATCTCGTCGCTGATGGCCGCCGCGCAGGGCGAGCCGTGCGTGAAGCTGCCGCAGCGCAGCGCCCACGCCCGGCTGCTGACCAGCGCGTTGGACGCCGACCCGGCCAAGCGGCCCACGTTGAGCGCGATCCGCACCGAGCTGAGCACGTGGCTGTCGCAGGCCGGGCTGAGCAAGGAAGGCCCGGTCACGAAGATGATCGACCGGCCCGAACCGCCGACCCGGCCCGTGCGCTGACCCGTGCGCTGACCCGTCGGCCCACCCGGGCGATCGCCGGCGCGGCGACGGCTATCACCAGCGGCACGGCGAGCAGGACGCCGGAGAACGCCGGCACCAACGTCGTGCACGCCAGGGCGAACGCGGCCGAGCGGCTGCGGAGGAGGGTGACGGCGGCGGCCAGTCCCGCCGCCGTCACCGCCGCCAACGCCGTGGAGGCGACCCGCATGAGCGTGTCGAGCTCGACGTGCAGGCGCAGCGTGACGGCCGTGAGCACCCCGCACAGCACCAGCAGCCCGGTCAGGCCGTGCCGTCCGCCGAGGCGCGCGCCACCGGCCAGGTAGGTGTTGATCGCGCCGAACGTCAGCAGCGCCGCGGCGACCGCCACGACCGGCCGGGCGGACGGCCCGAACGCCCGTCCCAGCAGGTCGGCGAGCGGGACGTTGCTCGTCGTGCCCGCCGTCGTGACCGCCAGCCCCAGGTAGAGGACGGCGACGACGACCAGTGTCCGCCGCGTCGCCCGGCGCGGGTCGCCGAACTCGTCGGCGAGGTTGCCCGCCGCCTCCCAGCCCGAGAACGCGAAGAACAGGACCACTGCGGCGTGGCCGACGGCGAGCCACCCGTTCGGCGCGAACGGCTGGAAGTCGTCCGGCGCGACGTGCGGGACGTTGGCCGCGATCGCGACGACGAGCAGGACCGCGAGCAGCCCCACCAGCAGCACCTGCGCCCGCGCCGACACCCGCAGGCCGGCGTAGTTCGCGGCGAACGCGGCCGCCGGCAGCAGCACGCCGATCAGCGCCGGGTCGCCGCCGCCGAGCGCGTGGGCGACGTACCGGCCGCCGACGAGGGCGCCGCCGAGCACCCCGAACGGCACCCCGACCAGGTAGAACCACCACGCCACGGGTCGGGCGGCGCGGTCGCCGAACGCCGTCCGCACGAAGCCGGCGACGCCGCCGCGGTGCCGTTCGCCGAGGCGGGTGAACGACACCGCGACCGGGACGCTGAGCGCGAGGAGCGCGGCCCACGCGAGGAGCGAGGCGGGCCCGGCGGCCTCCGTGGCGAGCGCGGGCAGCACCAGCACGCCCGGCCCGAGCACCGCGCCGACGTACATCGCGGTGAGCTTCACGCCATCAGGGGAAGTCTGCGGGTCAACCGGGTGACCTCGGCGCGCGGGCCGTAGAGGGCGACGGCGACGTACTCGGGGTCCGCGGTCCGGGCGAGGGCTTCGAGGTACTCGCCGTACGCGCGGGACCGGCGGGCGACCTCCGTGAAGCCGATCTTCAGCACGCCGTCCGCCCGGTGCAGGGCCTTCAGCTGCTCGGCGGACGCGGTCAGGACCGGCACCGGGTGGGTGTTGAGGCCCAGGTGGAGGGCGCCGTCGGCGTCCTCGCCGTCCTCGCCGAGCAGGTCCGGGAGGCGGGCGCCGAGGGTGAGGCCGAGGTTGACGGCGGCGTTGGCGGCGAGGTTCGGCGGCAGGTCGTCACGCACGACCAGGGCGAGTTTGGTGGGCAGCACAGCGGCATCCGTTCGTTCGGTGGAATGCCGCCAAAGCTAGTGATCTGCACGCCGCAGTCCAGCCTGTCCGAACTTCGTTCGGCAGGGTTTGCCATGATCGGTTCATGGACGAACTTGATTCGGCGATCATCCGCAATCTGCAGCTGGATGCGCGGCTGACCAACCGCGAGCTGGCGCGGCGGCTCGGCGTGGCCGCCTCGACGTGCCTGGAACGGGTCCGCGCCCTGCGCGAGCGCGGCGTGATCAAGGGCTACCACGCCGACGTGGACCTGGCCGCCCTCAACCGCCCCGTCCAGGCCTTCGTGGCCGCCCGCCTGCGCCCCATGAGCCGCGCGGTGATCGCCGACTTCAAGGCGGCCATCGGCGCCCTCCCGGAGGTGACGGCGATGTACGTCGTGGCGGGCGACGACGACTTCCTCATCCACCTCGCCGTGCCGAACCTGGAACACCTGCACGCGTTCCTCATCGACCGGCTGAGCCAGCGCCGCGAGGTGATCAGCTTCCGCAGCTCGGTGATCTACGAGAGCATCCGGAACCCGGTGCTCACCGAGCTGCCGCCGCGCTGACCCGTCCGCTCAGTTCCAGGACGGCAGCCACTTCTGCGCGTCCCACACCTCCGGTGTGATCGGGATGCCGTTGAGGATCGGCCACAGCCACACGAAGTTCGCCACCACCAGGCCCACGTACAGGGCGACGGCCAGCAGACCCGTGCCCCGGCGCTCCCTGCCGTCGGTCCGCCGGCCCAGCACCTCGCCCAGCGCCAGCGCGATGCCGAGCACCAGGAACGGCGCCATCGGCGTCGCGTAGAAGAAGTACATCTGCCGGTCGACGTTGAGGAACCACGGCAGGAAACCGGCGCCGTAGCCGGCCAGCACGGCCGCGTACCGCCAGTCGACGCGGGAGATCGACTGCCACACCGCCCACGCCAGCACCGGGAACGCCAGCCACCACATGGCGGGCGTGCCGATCAGCATGATCGCGCCCACGCACGTCGGACCGCCGCAGCCCTGCACGGCGCCCTCGAAGTAGTAGAGCATCGGCCGCAGCCCCATCGGCCACGTCCACGGCTTCGACTCCCACGGGTGGCGGTTGGTCTCCGACGTGACCAGCTTGGTGTGGAACTCCAGCACGTTGCCGCTGTAGTACCAGAGCGCCCGCAGCGGCTCGGGGATCCAGCCGTCCGCCGGGATCTTCACGCCCGCGATGTGCCGGTCGATCGCCGTCTCCGACGCGAACCACGCCCACCACGTCGCCAGGTACGCCAGCACCGGGATCAGGAGCAGCGCGAACAGCGACGGCAGCAGGTCCTTCGCGAACGCGCCCAGCCACGGCCGCTCCACCCCGGCGGCACGGCGCGCGGTCGCGCTCCAGAGCACCGACATCACGCCGAAGAACGCGATGTACCAGAGGCCGGACCACTTCACACCGCACGCGAGGCCGAGCGAGACGCCGCCGGCGAACCGCCACCAGCGGAAGCCCAGCCACGGGCCGAGCGGCGAGTTCGTCACCCAGCCCTCGCGCACCGCGACGGCCAGCCGCGACCGCACCTGGTCCCGGTCCACCACCAGGCACGCGAACGCCACCACCACGAAGAACGCGAGGAAGATGTCCAGCATCCCCATCCGCGACTGCACGTGGCTCACGCCGTCCGCGATCAGCAGCACGCCGGCGATCGCGCCGATCAGGTCGGACCGCGTCATCCGCCGGGCGATCCGCACCACCAGCAGGATCGTCAGCGTGCCGACGAGCGCCGACGCAAACCGCCAGCCCACGGCGTCGTAGCCGAACAGCCACTGCCCGATCGCGATGAGCTGCTTGCCCAGCGGCGGGTGGACGATCAGCTCGTAGCCGGGGTTGTCCTCGTACCCGCCGTTGCGCAGCACCTGCGCGCCCTGCGGCACGTAGTGCTTCTCGTCGAAGATCGGCGTGCCCTTGTCGGTCGGGAACCCGAGGTTCCAGAACCGCACCACCCCGCCGATCAGCGCCACGGTGAGCGTGACGAGCCAGCCCCGCAGGGCGGTGCCCATCGGGCCGGGTTCGAGCTGGCGGGCCCGCGACTCGCGGTCGTTGCCCGGTGGGGGGCCGGCGGGCGGGACCTCGCCGGCCACGACCACGTCGTCTGCGGACTGCGGTGCGATCAGGCTCACGCGCCCGATCGTAGGGTGAGAGGCGTGAGACCTGTATCTGGATCAGGCCGTTTGGTGCTGGCCGCTACTCCGCTCGGCGACGTCCGGGACGCTTCACCACGCCTGGTGGAGGCGTTGGGGACGGCCGACGTCATCGCGGCGGAGGACACCCGGCGACTCCGGTCCCTCGCCGCGGCCCTCGACGTGACGCCGTCCGGACGGGTCGTGAGCTTCTACGACCAGGTCGAGACGGCCCGCCTCCCCGGCCTGCTGGAGGCCCTGCGCGACGGCCGCACGGTGGTGCTCGTGACGGACGCCGGCATGCCCAGCGTGTCCGACCCCGGCTACCGGCTCGTGACGGCGTGCGTGGCCGAGGACATCCGGGTGACGTGCCTGCCCGGCCCGTCCGCGGTGACCACGGCGCTGGCCGTGTCCGGGCTGCCGTCGGACCGGTTCTGCTTCGACGGCTTCCCGCCGCGCAAGCAGGGCGAGCGGCGGAAGTGGTTCGCGGCGCTGGCCGACGAGCCCCGGACGTGCGTCTTCTTCGAGTCGCCGCACCGGCTGGCGGACACCCTCGCCGACGCCGCGTCCGTGCTGGGCGCCGACCGCCAAGCCGCCGTCTGCCGGGAGCTGACCAAGACGTACGAGGAGGTCAGGCGGGGTGGGCTCGGCGAGCTGGCCGAGTGGGCCGCCGAGGGCGTGCGCGGTGAGGTGACGGTCGTGCTGGCGCCCGCGGAGGCCCGCGACACGCCGCCGATGGAGGTGCTGGTCGCCGAGGTCAGGCAGCGCGTGGCGGACGGCGAGCGGACGAAGACGGCGGCGGCCGAGGTGGCGGCGGCGGCGGGCGTGAGCAAGAAGGCGCTCTACGACGCCGTGATCAGCTCGACGACGCCGTGATCAGCGGGTCCTGACGGGCACGAGCCGCACGTCGACGCCGGGCAACTCCCCGAACCACGCCCGTTCGTCGGTGGTCACCACCGTGCGGTTCGTCGCGCGCGGTCGCCGCGATGATCACGTCGCGCGCGCCGCGGCCGCCACGTCGGTGAGCCTGTGGAGGGTGGTGCCGCCGGAGGTGCCGCCGCGGGTGCCGTGCCAGCCGGGGATTGGGCCTGCCCGGTTCGGCCAGTTGACCGCCCCGGCTACCGGTGACCCGCGAAAACCCGCTGGGACGACCTCCGTAGGCTTGGCCCATGAGTGCCTCCGTGCTGACCGCGGTGGCGTGGCCCTACGCCAACGGCCCCCGCCACATCGGTCACGTCTCCGGTTTCGGTGTCCCCTCCGACGTGTTCTCCCGCTACATGCGCATGTCGGGCAACCGGGTGCTGATGGTCTCCGGCTCGGACGAGCACGGCACGCCGATCTCGGTGCAGGCGGAGAAGGAGGGCATGTCCACGCGCGAGCTCGTGGACAAGTACCACCGCGTCATCGCGAACGACCTGCACGGCCTCGGCCTGTCCTACGACCTGTTCACCCGGACCACCACCGGCAACCACTACCAGGTGGTGCAGGAGCTGTTCCTCTCCCTCTGGCGCAACGGCTACGTGGTGCCCAAGACGGAGATGGGCGCGATCAGCCCCTCCACCGGCCGCACCCTGCCCGACCGCTACATCGAGGGCACCTGCCCGATCTGCGGCTACGACGGCGCCCGCGGCGACCAGTGCGACAACTGCGGCAACCAGCTCGACCCCGTCGACCTGAAGAACCCGCGCTCGCGCATCAACGGCGAGGTGCCGAAGTTCGTCGAGACCGAGCACCTGTTCCTGGACCTCCCGCAGTTCATCGACGCCCTCGGCGGCTGGCTCCAGACCCGCGCCGAGTGGCGGCCGAACGTGCTGAAGTTCAGCCAGAACCTCATCGGCGACCTGCGCCCGCGCGCCATCACCCGCGACCTCGACTGGGGCATCCCGATCCCGCTCGACGGCTGGCGCGACCAGCCGATGAAGCGCTTCTACGTGTGGTTCGACGCGGTGATCGGCTACCTCAGCGCGTCCGTCGAGTGGGCCCGGCGCAGCGGTGACGAGGACGCCTGGAAGGAGTTCTGGACCGGCGACGCCCAGGGCTACTACTTCATGGGCAAGGACAACATCGTCTTCCACTCGCTGATCTGGCCGTCGCTGCTGCTCGGCCAGAACGGCCAGGGCGCGAAGGGCGGCGAGCCGGGCGCGTTCGGCGCGCTGAACCTCCCCACCGAGGTCGTCAGCTCCGAGTTCCTGACCATGAGCGGGTCGAAGTTCTCCACGTCCCGCGGCACGGTCATCTACGTGACGGACTTCCTGAAGGAGTTCGGCCCGGACGCGCTGCGCTACTTCATCTCGGTCGCCGGCCCCGAGAACCAGGACACCGACTTCACCTGGGAGGAGTTCGTCCGCCGCACGAACTTCGAGCTGGCCAACGAGTGGGGCAACCTGGTCAACCGGTCGATCTCCATGGCGCACAAGAACGTGGGCGCGGTGCCGAGGCCGACCAGCCCCACCCAGGCCGACCACGAGCTGCTGGCCCTGTCGAAGCAGGCGTTCGACGTGGTGGGCGGGCACCTGCGCCGCTCCCGCTTCAAGCAGGCGTCGAGCGAGGCGATGAAGGTCGTCGGCGCGGCCAACCGCTACCTGTCCGACCAGGAGCCGTGGAAGCTGAAGGACGACCCGGAGCGCCGCGACACCGTGCTGCACACCGCCTTGCAGGTCGTGCAGGACGCGAACGCGCTCCTCACGCCGTTCCTGCCGCACTCGGCGCAGAAGGTGCACGAGGCGCTGGGCGGCACGGGCGTGTGGGCGGCGCAGCCGCAGCTGACCGACGTGGCCGACCTGGACGTGCCCGACCGCGAGTACCCGGTGCTGACCGGTGACTACGCGGCCGAGCAGGCGACGTGGGCGTCGACGCCGATCGAGGTGGGCCGCCCGCTGGCCAAGCCCGCGCCGCTGTTCGCGAAGCTCGACCCGGAGCTGGGTGAGACCGGCCCCGAGTGGGCGCCGATCGTCAAGTGAGGCCCGAGAACCGTTGACCAAGCGCCGCGGCGAGCGGCCACCGGCGCCGGAGACCCTTCCGGCGCCGGTGGTCGACGCCCACACCCACCTGGACGCGTGCGGCGCGACGACGCCGGACGACGTGAAGGCCATCGTCGACCGGGCCGCGCTGGCCGGTGTCGACCGCGTGATCACGGTCGCCGATGACCTCGACTCCGCCCGCTGGGCCGCCGAGGCCGCCACGTGGGACGACCGGGTGTTCGCCGCCGTCGCCCTGCACCCCACCCGCACGTCGACGTTCGGCCAGGCCGAGCAGGACGTCCTGGCGGCGCTCGCCGAGCACCCGAGGGTCGTCGCGATCGGCGAGACCGGCCTGGACTACTACTGGGACTACGCGCCCAGATCGGCGCAGCACGAGGCGTTCCGGTGGCACATCGACCTGGCCAAGCGCGTCGGCAAGGCGTTGATGATCCACGACCGGGACGCGCACGACGACATCCTGAAGGTGCTCGACGCGGAGGGCGCGCCGGACACCGTCGTCTTCCACTGCTTCTCCGGCGACCTCTCCTTCGCGCGCGCGTGCGTGGAACGCGGGTTCGTGCTGTCGTTCGCGGGCACCACGACGTTCCGCAACGCCCACGCCCTCAGGGAGGCCGCGCGGTGGGCGCCCGAGGACCACGTGCTGGTCGAGACGGACGCCCCGTTCCTCACGCCCCACCCGTACCGAGGTCGCCCGAACGAGCCCTATTGCGTGAACTACACGCTCCGGGACCTGGCGACCCTGCGTGACGCCGACGTCGGTGAGTTGGCGGCGAAGATCACCCGAAACGCCGAACGCGTCTTCCGTCTCAGTGACGTGGCGGAGTCGTAGTGCTCCTTACGACGAATGGCCGACAGACTTGCTCCCCTAACGGAGTGACTGACCTCACAAGGGTTGTGGGGGTGTTGGCACAACCACCGCGCACCCGTTACGGTCCCGTGACCGTGCCCCGAGTTCCCGTTCGGGGCGCACCCGCAGTCGGGGCGGGTCTCAGAGGACCAGAAGCGAGAAGCAGCGCGGACGCACAGGAGTTGCCGGAGATCACCAGCTGACCACCGACATCGAACGTGCGCGTCGCCGGACTTCGCGCCTTCAGGAGGTATGGCACCCCGTGAACTCGTTCAACGAGGACACCGACTGGTTTACGCCCGTGCAGACACCCGTGACCGGTGTGGACGTCCTGGACAGACCCGGGCCGCCGTCCGAGTGGGACACCGCGGTGTTCACCATCACCCCGGACGACGTCCTGGACGTGCTGGGCCCCGACGCCGACGCGCTGCTCGAGAGCGCGAACGTCGACGTCGACGAGCTGATCCGGCTGATCAACGCCGAGACCACGCTCCTCCCCCCGATCATCATCCCCGACGAGGTCTCCCAGGACCGGGTCGCGAGCAGCCTGGCCGCCGAGCAGCCGAGCGCCCCGCCCGCCGCACTGGTCGAGGCCGCGGGGAAGTGGAAGCGGCGCTTCCTGAAGGCCGCGGTCGCCACCGTGCTGGTGACCATCTCCGGCGGCGGCGCCACCGCGATCGCGATGGACAAGTCCGTCACGGTCGACGTCGACGGGGAAGCCAAGACCGTCCGCACCTACGAGTCCACCGTCGGTGAGATCCTCGCCGACGAGGGCATCACGATCGGCGAGCACGACGCGCTCAGCCCGTCGCCCCAGGCGAAGGTCAGCGACGGCGGCAAGATCTCCCTCGACCGCGGCCGGCTCGTGAAGGCGACCGTCGACGGCGAGCAGCGCGAGGGCTGGGTCCGCTCCGTCACCGTCGACGAGGCGCTGGAGCAGTTGCAGGTCGACGACGAGGGCGCGTGGCTCTCCCACGACCGCGGCATGGACGTCCCCCTCAGCGGGCTCGCGCTCGAGGTCAAGAGCCTCAAGACGATCACGCTCTACGACGGCGGCAACGCGCCCCGGCAGCTCCAGACGACGGCCGTCACCGTCGAAGAGCTGCTGAAGAGCGAGAACCTGTCGCTCGGCCCGGACGACAAGCTCGAAACGGCGATGGACCTGCGCGTCACCAACGGCGCCGAGGTCCACATCACCCGCACCGGCGTCTCGGTGATCAACGCGACGGAGGCCATCCAGCCGCCCGTCGAGGAGATCAAAGACGACACGATGATGAAGGGCCAGAAAGAGGTCGTGGAGCCGGGTGAAGCCGGCGAGCAGATCGTCACCTACCGCGTCACGGTGAAGAACGGCCAGGAGATCGGCCGCGAGAAGCTGGGCGCGAAGGTCACCAAGGAGCCGAAGGCCAAGAAGGTCAAGGTCGGCACCAAGCTCCCGCCCGACGGCGCCGTGTGGGACGCCCTCGCCCAGTGCGAGGCGACCGGCAACTGGGCCATCAACACCGGCAACGGGTACTACGGCGGCCTCCAGTTCAACAAGGGCACGTGGGACGCGTACGGCGGCAGCCAGTACGCCGCGTACCCGCACCAGGCGACCCGTGAGCAGCAGATCGCGATCGCGACCAAGCTCCGCGACGCCCGCGGCGGCTACTCCGCGTGGCCGCACTGCCAGCAGAAGCTGGGCCTGCCGTGACATTTGCGCCGCCTTCGGCGTCGCGGCTCGGTCGCCATTGAGTCGGTCGTTCGCGCCTGATTTTCCGACGATCGAAAAGCGTGATCGTCGGAAAATCAGGCGCGAACGACCGACGCGACCTCGCGGTGGTGGTCCTGTTTGCGGCCGTGAGGTGGTCTAGGTGGGCTTGGGGCCGGCGTCGTGGAGAATGGCCGGGTGACTGAGGATTCGACGTCGGCCGGAGCGGGGAGTCGGCTCCTCGGGCCGGCTGACGTCCGTCGGCTGGCCGCCGAGCTGGACATCCGCCCCACCAAGAAGCTCGGGCAGAACTTCGTGCACGACCCGAACACCGTGCGTCGGATCGTGGCGGCGGCCGAGCTGGGGCCCGACGACGTGGTGCTCGAAGTCGGCCCCGGGCTGGGCTCGCTGACGTTGGCGCTGCTGCCGTCGTGCCGGGCGCTGGTGGCCGTGGAGATCGACGGGGTGCTGGCCGAACGGCTGCCGGTGACGGTGGGCGAGCGCGCGCCCGAGCTGGTCGACCGGCTGTCCGTGGTGCACGCCGATGCGATGCGCGTCACAGCGGCCCAGCTGCCCGTGGCGCCTACAGCGCTCGTCGCGAACCTGCCGTACAACGTCGCCGTGCCCGTCGTGCTGCACCTGCTGGCCGAGCTGCCGTCGTTGCGCACCGGCCTGGTGATGGTCCAGTCCGAGGTGGCCGACCGCATGGCCGCCGGCCCCGGCAGCAAGGTGTACGGCGTCCCGAGCGTGAAGCTGGCCTGGTACGCGGACGCCCGGCGGGCCGGTCCGGTGCCCCGTTCGGTGTTCTGGCCCGTGCCCAACGTCGACTCCGCGCTGGTCGCGTTCGAGCGCCACGCGCCACTGTCCACCGTGGACCAGAAGGTGCTGTTCTCCTTGGTGGACGCGGCTTTCGCGCAGCGGCGCAAGATGCTGCGCGGCGCGCTGTCCGGGTGGGCCGGTTCGGCCGCCGAGGCTCACCGGCTGCTCGTCGCGGCGGGCGTGGACCCGGAGGTGCGCGGCGAACAACTGGCCGTCGACGCGTTCGTCCGGATAGCCGAGGCCGCTTCTTCTCGATAGTCGTTGATCTGACGGCCGACAGTGTGATTTGCCGGACGATCCCGTTTCAGGCTTGCGTCGGCCCGGTCCGGTCAGGTGTACTCGTGGTGCCATCCCGAGCGGCCGAGAGACCTGGCTCTACGACGCCGCAGCAACCACCCCTCCATGGGGGCAGGTGCTTCAGCCAGGATCGATGGAGGATCACGTGCCCAGGATGCGAATGCTCACCCGCCGACGGGTCGTCGACCACGGTCGACGCACGTCCTCGGCCTGTCGCAGCTGCTAAGAGCTCTTAGGCGCTTTCGAATCCTCGCGTCCCCCTCGCGGGACACCTTTCTGAGCTGAGCCGCCGGTCTCGCACGCCCTGGGCGTGCGCTGCCGCACGCAGTCGTGGAGCGAAACGTGATCACTGTCGAGAACCTCACCAAGACCTTCCCCGGGAGTACCGGGCAGGTTCGCGCGCTGGACGGCGTGAACCTGGACGTCGCCGCGGGCACCGTCCTCGGCGTCGTCGGCCCCAGCGGCGCGGGCAAGTCCACCCTGGCCCGGTGCGTCGCCCTGCTCGAACGCCCCGACAGCGGCGCGATCCGCGTCGACGGCACCGACCTCGTCTCGCTCGACGGCACCGCGCTGCGCGCCGCCCGCCGGCAGATCGGCGTTGTGCCGCAAGGGGATTCCCTGCTGCGCCAGCGCACCGCCGCGGGCAACGTCGCGCTCCCGCTGGAGGCCGCGGGCGTCGCCGGGCCGCAGCGCCGCACGCGTGTCGCCGAGCTCCTCGACCTCGTCGGCCTCACCGACAAGGCCGGCTCCTACCCCGACCAGCTGTCCGGCGGCCAGCGCCAGCGGATCGCGGTCGCCCGCGCGCTCGCCGCGTCGCCGTCCGTGCTGCTGGCCGACGAGCCGACGTCCGCGCTCGACCCCGACACCACCGGCTCCGTGCTGACCGTGCTCGACCGGGCGCGCGCCGAGCTGGGTGTGACGGTCCTCGTGGTCACGCACGACATGGGCGTGGTCCGGCGGATCTGCGACGACGTCGCGGTGCTGGAGGACGGCCGGGTCGTGGAGCACGGCAAGGTGCTCGACCTCGTGTCCGACGCCGGCAGCCGCACGGCCGCGTCCCTGCTGCCCGCGGTCGACCAGAACCCGGCCGCCGAAGGCGCGTTCGACCGGGTCGCCGACATCGTGCTGGTCGGCTTCGCGGCCGTCGGCGCGCTGCTGCCCGAGGCGGGCAGCCGGTTCGGCGTCGACCTGAACCTCCTGGGCGGCGGCCTGACCCGGCTGGGCGAGACCCCGGTCGCGCGCTTCCGCGTCGGCCTGAAGGGCGAGCGCTCGGACTCGGCGCTGGAGTGGATCTCCGAGGCTGGTGGCGCGGTGCGCCGGACCCTGGCGGGTCCGCAGGGAGTAGCTGCGTGAGGTCTGCCACACCCTGGTCGGAGGTCTTCGACCAACTGCTCGTCGCCACCGGTGAGACGTTGTACATGGTGGTGGTCTCGACCGTCATCGCGGTTCTGCTCGGCACTCCCGTCGGCATCTGGCTTCAGCTCACCGCTCCCGGTGGGCTGAAGCCGCGGCCGGCGGTGCACAAGATCCTCGGGTTCGTCGTGGACCTGGGCCGGTCCATGCCGTTCCTGGTCCTGCTGGTGGTGCTCACCTCGCTGACCAGGCTCCTGCTCAGCAGCACCATCGGTCCCACGGCGGCGATCGTGCCGCTGTCCGTCGGCGCGATCCCGTTCGTCGGCAGGCTCATCCAGAACGTGCTGTCCGAGGTGAACGTGGCGGTGGTCGAGGCCGCCGTCACCACCGGCTCGTCCACGCTGCGGATCGTGCGCAGCGTGCTGCTCCGCGAGTCGCTGCCCGCGCTCGTGAACGCCATCGGCGTGACCGCGATCGCCCTGCTCGGCTACTCGGCGATGGCCGGCGTGGTCGGCGGCGGCGGTCTCGGCGACCTCGCCGTGCGCATGGGCTACCAGCGGTTCAACGACCGCTACCTGTGGAGCACCGTCGTCGTGCTGGCCATCATCGCCACCGCGATCCAGCTCGCCACCAACCGCGTCGCGCGCGGCGTCGACCGCCGCCGCACCGCGTCCGTCTGATCAAGCCACACTCTTCCCATAAGGAACGACATGCGTATTCGTGCTGCCCTGCTCGCCGTGCTGCTGACCGCAGTGGGCTGCGGTAGTGGCGACACCGGCGCCGCCTCGGACCCGAACGCGGCGCTGAAGGTCGGCGTGAGCCCCGTCCCGCACGCCCAGGTGCTGCGGTACGTGGCGGACAACCTCGCCGCCGCGAAGGGCCTCAAGATCGAGGTGGTGGAGTTCACCGACTACGTCCAGCCGAACACCGCGCTGGTCGACGGGTCGCTGGACGCGAACTACTTCCAGACCGTGCCGTACCTGGACACGTTCAAGGCGGAGAGCGGCGCGCCGCTGGAGTGGATCGGGCCGGTGCACATCGAGCCGCTCGGCGTGTACTCGAAGAAGCACAAGTCGCTGGCCGACCTGCCGTCCGGCGGGAAGGTCGCCGTGGCCAACGACGCCACGAACGAGGCACGGGGCCTGAAGCTGCTGCAGGACAAGGGCGTGATCAAGGTGAAGCCGGGCTCGGAGGCGACGGCGACCGTCCGCGACATCGTGGAGAACCCGAAGAACCTGGAGTTCGTCGAGTTGGAGGCGGCGCAGCTGCCCCGGTCGCTGGACGACACGGACGCGTCCGTGGTGAACGGCAACTACGCCATCGACGCCCAGCTCAACCCGGCGGAGGACGCCCTGGTGCTGGAGAAGGCCGAGGGCAACCCGAACGCGAACGGCCTGGTGACGCGGGCCGAGCTGAAGGACGACAAGCGGATCAAGGACCTGCTCGACCTGCTCCAGTCGCAGCAGGTCAAGGACTACATCAAGCAGGAGTTCTCGGGGTCGGTCCTCGCCGTCTGACCGAACGCCACTCCCGGGCCGCCCGCGCGATCGACACGATCGACGCCACCGTCGCAACGGTCGCAACGGTCGCAACCGTGGGGGCGGCCCAGGGAGTGGGCGTGGAATGCGTGCTTCGCAGGGGTCCTCGCCAAGGGGACCCCTGCTTTAATCCTGCCAGGTCGGACCGACGATGTCGGGCCGTGCGCGTCGACCTGTGGACAACTCCCGCACCCGGCCCGACCCGTGGTCGGGAGCCTTCCCGAGCTGGCCCGGATCTCGCGCGGAAGGCTGTCCCGCGCCTGGTCCGACCCGTGCTCGGGAGCCTTTTCCGAACCGGCCCGGATCTCGCGCTGGAGCCTGTCCCGTGGCCGGCCCGACCGTGTTCCCCGACCCTGTCCCGTGGCCGGCCCGACCGTGTTCCCCGACCCTGTCCCGTGGCCGGCCCGATCCCGCCCCGGACCCGTGTCCCGGCCCCGGCCCGACCGTGTTCCGGCCCTGGCCCGGAGCCGGGGCCGCCGCACGTGTCAGGTGACGTGTCCCGGCACCGGTTCGGCGCTTTCCGCGCAGGTCATAGGTCGGTAGGAGCGGACAACCCGGAAACGCCCGTACGCTTCATGGCGTGCTCGCTGTCGTCCCACCCCCGGTCACCGTCCGCGTCCCGGCCAAGGTCAACCTGCACCTTGCCGTCGGAGATCCGCGCGCGGACGGCTACCACGACCTGGTGACGATCTTCCAGGCCTTGTCGCTCACCGACGAGGTGACCGTCGCCATCGCCGACGACCCCGGCGTCGAAGTGCACGGCGAGGGCGCCGACTCGGTGCCCACGGGCCCGTCCAACCTGGCCTGGCGCGCGGTGCGGGCGTTGGCGCAGCACGTCGGCCGCGACCCGGACGACCCGAAGGTCCGCGTCGTCATCCGCAAGTCCATCCCGGTCGCCGGCGGCATGGCGGGCGGCAGCGCGGACGCGGCGGCGACGCTCGTCGGGCTCGCCTCGCTCTGGAGGCTGGAGATCAGCCGGGACGAGCTGGCCGGCCTGGCGGGCAAGATCGGCGCCGACGTCCCGTTCGCCATCTACGGCGGCACGGCGCTGGGCACCGACCGCGGCGACCGGATCGTGCCCGTGCTGTCCCGCCACACGTTCCACTGGGTCCTCGCGTTCGACCGGCGCGGCCTGTCCACGCCCGAGGTGTTCGACGAGCTGGACCGGCTCCGCGCGGACGGCGACCCGCCCCGCGTCGGCGAGGCGGAGGCCGTGCTGGAGGGCCTGGCGTCGGGCGACCCGCGCCAGCTCGCGCTGCTCCTGGGCAACGACCTGCAGGCCGCGGCCGTGTCGTTGCGCCCCAACCTGCGCCGCACGTTGCGCGCGGGCGTGAACGCGGGCGCGCTGGCCGGCATGGTGTCCGGGTCGGGGCCGACCTGCGCGTTCCTCTGCACGGACGGCGACTCGGCGGTGCGCGTGGCGGCCGAGCTGGCGGGCGCGGGCGTCTGCCGGACGGTGCGCGTGGCGCAGGGGCCGGTGCACGGCGCGCGCGTCATCGGCACCGAGGAGGCACCCCGGCCGACCCCGCCCGAGGTGCACGCCTGACCTACTCGCCGGTCTTCTTCGCCGACAGCAGCACCTCGGTGTCGCACGGGACGACCTGGCCGGCGGCCGGCGTCTGCGCGGTGGTCGTCCAGTTCCGGTCGAGGGCCAGCACGCGCCCCTGACCGGTCGCGTCCACCTCCCGCAGCCGGTAGAGGCCCGCGGCCTGCATGGTGTCCTGCGCGGTCTGGTGGACCATGCCGACGACGTGCGGGACGGTGCACGTGTCGGCGGCCGGCGCGGGCGCGGCGGTGGTGGCGATGGGCGCGGTCGTGCCCGCGGGAGCGGTCGTCGTGGCGGGAGGAGCGGTGGTGACGGCGTCGGCGGGCGCGGTCACGGTGACGGTCGTCGCGGGCGGCACGGTCGCGCTGCCGCACCCGGCGACCACCAGGGCCGCCAGCACGCCGGCGACCCGTTTGAGCTGTGACATCGGACTCCCAGTGTCGGTTGTGGCCGTTACGTCGGGTCCGGGCGGGACGTCGTTACCGGGGCGATAGCTAGGCTGGCGTACCGCGGGTGTCCACGATTTCGATGAAGGTGCTGGTACATGGCCAACTTGGTCAACTTGGAGAGCGTCTCCAAGTCGTTCGGCGTGCGTCCGCTGCTCGACGGCGTGTCCCTCGGCGTCGGCGAGGGGGACCGGATCGGCGTCGTCGGCCTCAACGGCGGCGGCAAGACGACGCTGCTGGAGGTCCTGGCCGGGCTGGCCGAGCCGGACGAGGGCCGCGTCAGCCAGAACCGCGGCCTGCGCATGGCGGTGGTCACCCAGCGCACCGAACTGGCCGAGGGCTCGACCGTGCGCAACGCCGTCATCGACCCGCTCGGCTTCGACGCCGAGCACGAGTGGGCCTCCGACGCGCGCGTCCGGTCGATCCTCGACGGCCTCGGCATCACCGGCTTCGGGCTGGACTCGCCGGTCGGCACGATGTCCGGTGGCGAGCGCCGCCGGGTCGCGCTGGCCGCGGCGCTGGTGCAGGACCTCGACCTGGTCGTGCTGGACGAGCCGACCAACCACCTCGACGTCGAGGGCGTCCGCTGGCTCGCCGACCACCTGCTGGCCCGCCGCACGGCGCTCGTGGTCGTGACGCACGACCGGTGGTTCCTCGACACCGTCTGCACCCGGACGTGGGAGGTCGTCGGCGGCAAGGTCGAGCAGTACGAGGGCGGCTACGCGGACTGGATCTTCGCCCGCGCCGAGCGCGCCCGGCTGGCCGACACGATCGAGGAGAAGCGCCGCAACCTGGCCCGCAAGGAGCTGGCGTGGCTGCGCCGCGGCGCGCCCGCCCGCACGTCCAAGCCGCGCTACCGCATCGACGCCGCCGAGGCGTTGATCTCCGACGTGCCGCCGCCGCGCGACTCGGTCGAGCTGCTGGCGTTCGCGAAGCGGCGGCTCGGGCGCACGGTGCTGGAGCTGGAGGACGCCACGCTGACCGTGCCCGGTCGGACGCTGGTGCGCGACCTGACGTGGCGGATCGGGCCGGGCGACCGGATCGGGATCGTCGGCGTCAACGGCTCGGGCAAGACGACCCTGCTGAAGGCGCTGGCCGGCGAGCGGGAGCTGGAGACGGGCAAGCGCGTCCAGGGGCAGACGGTGAAGCTCGCGCACCTGAGCCAGGAGCTGCACGACCTCGACGGGTCGATGCGGGTGCTGGAGGCCGTGGAGGAGGTCGCGCGGCGCGTGGTGCTGGGCAAGCAGGAGATGTCCGCCTCGCAGCTCGCCGAGCGGTTCGGGTTCTCGTCGCAGAAGCAGTGGACGCCGGTCGGCGACCTGTCCGGCGGCGAGCGGCGGCGGTTGCAGCTGTGCCGGCTGCTGATGGCCGAGCCGAACGTGCTGCTGCTCGACGAGCCGACCAACGACCTCGACATCGACACGTTGCAGCAGCTCGAAGACCTGCTGGACTCGTGGCCCGGCACGCTGGTGGTGATCTCGCACGACCGGTACCTGGTGGAACGGGTGTGCGACCAGGTGGTGGCGCTGTTCGGCGACGGCGGGCTGACCGACCTGCCCGGCGGCATCGAGGAGTACCTGCGCCGGCGTGACCGCCAGAAGGAGGTCGACGCCGCGCCCACCGCGAAGCCCGCCTCCGCGCCGACGTCGTCGGCGGCCGACCAGCGCGCGGCGCGCAAGGAGCTGGCGCGGCTGGAGCGGCGGCTGGAGACGTTGCAGAAGAAGGAGACCGAGCTGCACGCGAAGCTCGCCGAGGCCGCCACCGACCCGGAGCGGTTGATGGCGCTGGACGCCGAGCTGAAGGCCGTGCTGGCGGAGGCCGAGGACGTCGAGGCGCAGTGGCTGGCGGCCGCGGAGACCGCCGAGGGCTGAGCGCCGGTTGAACGCCGAAGTTCAGCGCTGGGGGTTGGCCGGCGGGAGTTGGGCGCTGGGGTTGGGCGATGAGGGTTGGCGCCGTTCCCTCCGCTGACGTTCGCGACCGGGCAGCCACCGCGGTTGGTGGCCGCCCGGTCGTTCCGCGGAGCGTCGGACGGCCTCGCGGTCCCGTGTGGACGGCGCCCGCGGGTCAGCGGCCCCGGCGGCGCAGCTCCTCCACCAGCAGGGGCATCAGCTCGTCCACGAACGCGCAGTCGTAGCCCTGCCCCGCGGTCAGGGAGGTGGCGAACGTCGTCGCCGCCACCTCCGCCGACGACGCGCCGACCATGCCGTCGAGGGCGATGCCGACCTCCTCCAGCACCCGGTCCACTTGGGACGTCCGGTAGCCGCGCTGCGCCGGGCCCGCCACCGGGATCTTGATCAGCCGCAGCTGCTCCCACGACGTGATCGGCGGCAGCGAGGTGGGGCGCGTCGGGCCGTCGCGCAGCTGCTTCTCCACGCGCGCCAGGAACGCGTCGACCTCGGTCTCGTCGTACCCGCGCCGGCCGAACATGGGCCGGCTGAAGCGGGCCTCGCGGACCTCGCGCGCGGTCAGGTCATCCTGGCCGAGGAGCGTGTTCTCGATCCGGTCGAGGAACTTGTCGACCTGCGCCTCGTGGTAGCCGCGGCGGCCGCGCGGGGGCTTGCCGAAGGCGGCGGTGCGGACGTCACGGGCGGTCAGCGGGCGGGTGCCGGGGCCGGGACGCGGCCGGACGGGCGGGGGCGGGGGTGGCGCCAGCGTGGGCGTGGACGTGAGCCCGGAGCGGGACACCGGGGTGGACGCGAGCGGCGCGGGCGAGCGCTCCAGCGTCACCACGACGAGGTCGAGGAACGTGTCCACGTCGTCCTCGTCGTACCCCACCTGGCCGGGCGGGGCGTAGCTGAACTCGTGGTCCTGCACCTCCAGCGCGGTCAGGTCGTCCCGACCCGCGAGGGTGTTCTCGATCCGGTCCAGGAAGGCGTCGACCTGGGCCTCGTGGTAGCCGCGGTTGCCCGGTCGGGGCTTGTGGAACCGCACGGCGCGCACGTCCTGCGGGGTGAGGCGGGCCGCCGCCGGTCTCATCCCGGTGGACGTGGCGTGCGCGCCCTGCGCGGGCGCGGACGCCTGGTGCCGCTGCGGCGTCGAGCCGAGCGTCTCGGCCACCAGGTCCATGAAGGCGTCGACCTCGACGCCGTCGTAGCCGTAGCCGGGCCGCGCGGGTCTGAACCGCACCCGTCGCACGTCCTGCTCCGTGACGTGGTCGCGGCCGAGCAGGGTCTCCTCGATGCGGTCGATGAAGGCGTCCACCTGACCCTCGTCGTACCCCGGCTGACCGGTCGGGGGACGGTGGAAGGCGACCTGCCGCAGATCCTGTGCGCTCAGCAGCGGCGCCGGATGTGCCGGCAGGTGCGCGCGCGCCTCGAACCCGGTCACCCATTACCTCCTTCGAGTGTGTACCGGGGAGTATCGCCGCACGGCGGTTCGGTTGTTTCGCCCTATCGGCTCAATGCGTCGAAAGATCGCTCTACCCTTGGCGGTCATGAGCCGGTTCGTGGACACGATGGTGGCAACCGCTACGGGTGCCGGAGGACGGGCGCGGGGCATGACCACGGGGGAGCCGAACGCTCCGACCCGCCGGTCGTGGGCGGAGGTGCACGAGCAGGCCACCCGCATGGCCGGCGCGCTCGTCGCCGGAGGGGTCGCCAGGGGCGAGTCGATCGCGGTCCTCGCGGGCGACCCGGCCGCCATCGCGCCCGCCGTGCAGGCGGTGTGGCTGGCGGGCGGCAGCACGACCATGCTGCACCAGCCGACCGCCCGCACCGACCTCGCCGAGTGGGCCGGTGACACCCTCCGGGTGCTCACCATGATCGGCGCCAAGCTCGTGCTGCTGGGCGCCCCGTTCGACGCGCTGGCGGACGTCCTGGAGCAGAACGGCGTCGCCTACCGCAAGCTGGACGACCTCACCGGCGAGCCGCTGGGCGCGCCCGTCGACGTCGACGAGGACATGCCCGCGCTGCTCCAGCTCACCAGCGGCTCCACCGCGGACCCGAAGGCGGTCCGCATCACGCACGGCAACCTGTGGTCCAACGCGAAGGCGATGGAGGTCGCCGCCGAGCTGGACCCGGAGACCGACCGGATGGTCTCGTGGCTGCCGCTGTTCCACGACATGGGGATGGTCGGCTTCCTGACCGTGCCCATGCTGTTCGGCATCGACCTGGTCAAGGTCACCCCGCCGGACTTCCTCGGCCGCCCCACCCTGTGGCCGGACCTGATCAGCCGCTACCGCGGCACCATCACCGCCGCGCCGAACTTCGCCTACGCCATCGCGGCCCGCCGCATGCGGGGCGTGGACGACGGCACGTTCGACCTGTCGACGCTGCGGATCGCGCTGAACGGCGCCGAGCCCATCGACCCGGCCGCGGTGAAGTCGTTCACCGACGAGGGCGCGCGGTTCGGGCTGCGGCCGGAGTGCGTGCTCTGCGCGTACGGCATGGCCGAGACGACGCTGGGCGTGGCGTTCGCGCCCGTGTTCACCGGCCTCTCGGTGGACGTGGTCGACCCCGAGGAGCTGGAGGGGGGCCGCCGGGCCGTTCCGGTGCCGGGGGACAGCCCCAACGCGCGCGCGTTCCCGCTGCTCGGGCCGCCGCTGCCCGGCCTCGAGGTGCAGGTCGTCGACGAGTCGGGCGCGGTGCGCGGCGAACGCGAGGTCGGGCAGCTGCGCGTGCGCGGCGAGGCCGTGACCCCCGGCTACCTCACCGTGAACGGCCCGCTCGCCACCCAGGACGCCGACGGCTGGCTGGACACCGGCGACGAGGGGTACGTGGTGGACGGCCAGGTCGTCGTCTGCGGGCGGCGCAAGGACGTGATCATCATGGGCGGCCGCAACATCTACCCCACGGACATCGAGCGCGCGGCGTCGGCCGTCGAGGGCGTGCGCGCGGGCAACGCGGTGGCCGTGCGGCTGGACGCGGGCACCCGGCGCGAGCGGTTCGCCGTCGTGGTGGAGTCGAAGCTCGCGGGCGAGGACGACGCCGTGCGGGCGTTGAGCAAGGAGATCAGCGCGCGGGTCGTGGACGCCGTCGGCCTGCGCCCGTACTCGGTGGTCGTGCTCAAGCCCGGCAGCCTGCCGAAGACGCCGTCCGGCAAGCTGCGCCGGGCCGCCGCCGCGTCCCTGGTGCCCACCGGCTGACGTTCGGTCGCCGAGCGCGCTCCGGCACGTCGGGGCGCGCTCGGCGGCTGACCGCCGGCCCCGCTTCGGTCGCCCGTAGCTGCCGGCGTCGCCGCCCGTAGTCCCGCGAACCGGCGCTCAGCGGAGCTCGCGCTCAGTGGAACTTGTGCTCAGTGAAATTTGTTCTGGGCGGCTTCCAGCCCCAGCTCCAGCAACGCCTCCACGGCGTCCGCGGCCCGGTCCAGCTCGAACGCCAGCTCCTTGCGCTCCACCAGCGAGAAGTCGCGCAGCACGTAGTCGGCCGGGTCCATCCGGCCCGGCGGCCGGTCCACCCCGAACCGCACCCGGTGGTAGTCCTTGGTGCCCAACGACTTCGTGATCGACCGCAGCCCGTTGTGCCCGTTCTCGCCGCCGCCGAGCTTCAGCCGCACGGTCCCGAACGGCAGGTCCAGCTCGTCGTGCACGACGATGACCGACGCGGGCGGCACCTTGTAGAAGTTCGCCGTGCCCGCCACGGGCCCGCCGGAGGTGTTCATGTAGCCGCGCGGCTTCGCCAGCACGACCCGGCGGCCCGCCAGGCGGCCCTCCACCACTTCCGCGCCGCCCTTGTGCGCCTTGAACTTCCCGCCCACGCGCGAAGCCAGCTCGTCCAGCACGAGGAAGCCGACGTTGTGCCGGTTGCCCTCGTACTTGGGTCCGGAGTTGCCCAGCCCGACGACCAGGGCGACGTCATCGACCACGGAACCGCAACTCCTGCTCCAGCTCGTCCAACAGGGCGTCCACCGCGCGCACCTGGTAGCCCCGCCGCAACCCGGACGTGGTGCTGAACCTGGTGTGCCTGACCTCGCTCGCGGTCATCCGGCCCCGGCCGTCCAGCGTCGCGGCGGCCCGGCCGAGGAACGCGTCGACCTCGCCGCGATCGTAGCCGTTGGGGGAGCGCGGCAGTTTCACGGCCAGCAGCGCGTCACCGGTCTGCAGGGTGGTCGGCGGCACGTGCCCGGACCGCAGCTGGTGCTCCAGCGCGGCCAGGAAGTCGTCCACGGCCCGCTGGTCGTAGCCGCCCGCGATCTCGGTGAACACGACCGTCCGCACCTGGTCGGGGTGCACCACCGCGCGTCCCGCGAGGGCGTCGGCGACGCGCAGCAGGAAGGCGTCCACCTGCGCCGGGTCGTAGCCCTTGCCCCGCTTGCGCGGGAACGCGGCGGACCGCACCTGCGCCGGGCTCAGGAACGGCGACGGCACGCCACCCCAGCCGTGCGGCGGGGGAGGCGTGCCGTTCGAGTTGCCCGACGTGATGGGCTCAGCCCTCTTCGGAGGCCTCGGCCTCGGTGGCCTCACCGGTGTCGCCGTCCAGCTCGGCGGCGGTCGGCGCGGCGTTCACCGCGAGGACCATCGCGTCGGCGTCGGTCACCAGGGTGGTGCCGGCGGGCAGCACCAGGTCGGACGCGTGCACCTGGGTGCCCGCGGGCAGACCGGCGATCGAGTACTCGACCTGCTCGGGGATGTTCAGGGCGTCGGCCTCGACCTGGACCGAGGTGAGGTCCTGGGTGAGCAGGGTCGCCGCGGCGGCGTCGCCGGTGAGGACGATCGGCACCTCGACGGTGACCTTCTCGCCCCGCTGCACGAGCAGCAGGTCGACGTGCTCGATGTAGTTCTTGATGGGGTGCGTGGTGACAGTCTTGGTCAGCGCCAGCTCGGTGGAGGACTCGATGTCCAGCGTGAGAACTGCGTTCTGACCGTGCTCGCGGACAA
This sequence comes from Saccharothrix hoggarensis, assembly GCF_052936025.1. The sequence goes on from NZ_CP193624.1 coordinate 708,483, forward strand.
CACGGGCGAACTCGAGCGCCGGCAGGGCCAGGTGCTTCGGGTCGGAACCGTGGCCGTAGAGCACCGCGGGGATCTTGCCGGCGCGGCGGGTGCGGCGGGCGGCGCCCTTGCCGAACTCGGTGCGCTGCTCTGCGGCGAGACGGACCTCGGACACGGTGGGGCTCTCCTAACGGTCTGGCCTGGTAAACGTCGGCGGGTACGTCGGGCGGGGCGAAGCGGGGGTTGGCCTGCGGCGGCGGGCGGCGCGGAGGGTGAACACGCGCGGCATCACAACCGCCGCGTCGATCACGCCGAGCGTGATGCTCGCCCTCGCCGAGGCAACCTGGCCAGTGTAGGCCGACGGGTCGACGGTGCCTAATCGGGGGTTCCCGGCACCGCTCCCGGAACGGCGAACGGGCCCGGCGCGCGGTGCGCCGAGCCCGTTCCAGCCGGGTCGGTCAGGCGTTGCCGTCGAACAGCGACGTCACCGAGCCGTCCTCGAAGACCTCCTGGATCACGCGCGCGAGCAGCGGCGCGATCGGCAGCACGGTCATCGCGTCGAAGCGCTTCTCGGCCGGGATGGGCAGGGTGTCGGTGAACACGACCTCGCGCGCGCCGCACGACTGGAGGCGCTCCACGGCCGGGCCCGACAGCACCGGGTGGGTGGCCGCGATGACCACGTCCGACGCGCCCTCGGCGAGCAGCTGGTCCACGGCCTTGGTGATCGTGCCGCCGGTGTCGATCATGTCGTCGATGACGACGCACAGCCGGCCCTCGACCTGGCCGACGACCCGGTTCGCGACGACCTCGTTCGGCCGCATCGGGTCGCGGGTCTTGTGGATGAACGCGATCGGCGCGCCGCCGAGCGTGTCGGCCCACTTCTCGGCCAGCTTGGTGCGGCCCGCGTCCGGCGAGACCACGGTCAGCTCGCGGCCCGCGTACTTGTCGCGGATGTGCTCGGCCAGCAGCGGCATGGCCCACAGGTGGTCCACCGGGCCGTCGAAGAAGCCCTGGATCTGCGACGTGTGCAGGTCGACGGACACGAGCCGGTCCGCGCCCGCGGTCTTGAACATGTCCGCCACCAGGCGCGCGGAGATCGGCTCGCGGCCGCGGTGCTTCTTGTCCTGCCGCGCGTAGGGGTAGAACGGCATGATCACGGTGATCCGCTTCGCGGAGGCCCGCTTCAGCGCGTCCACCATGATCAGCTGTTCCATCAGCCACTGGTTGATGGGGGCGCAGTGCGACTGGATGACGAACGCGTCGCAGCCGCGCACGCTCTCCTCGAACCGCACGAAGATCTCGCCGTTGGCGAAGTCGTACGCCGACTGGGGGGTCACCGACACGTTCAGGTGCTTGGCCACCTGCTCGGTCAGCTCCGGGTAGGCACGTCCGCCGAAGAGCATCAGGTTCTTCTTGGGTGTCCCGGCCATCGTGGGGTTCACGTCAGCGCCCTTCATCGGTTGTGCCTTCATTCTCGGGCGTCAGAGCGCGCTCCGCCGCTTCGGCCGAGGGGGTGCCCGCACGGCGGGACACCACCCATCCGTCCAGGTTGCGCTGGGGTCCGCCGGACACCGCCAGCGCGCCGGGCGGCACGTCGCGCCGCACCACGGTCCCGGCGCCGGTGTAGGCGCCGTCGCCGACGGTGACCGGCGCGACGAACATGTTGTCCGAGCCGGTGCGGCAGTAGGACCCGATCGTGGTCCGGTGCTTGTTCACGCCGTCGTAGTTGACGGTGACGCTGGCCGCGCCGATGTTGGAGTGCTCGCCGATGGTGGTGTCGCCGATGTAGCTGAGGTGCGGCACCTTGCTGCCCGCGCCGATGTCGGAGTTCTTGGTCTCCACGAAGGTGCCGATCTTGCCGCGCTCGCCGAGCCGGGTGCCCGGCCGCAGGTAGGCGAACGGGCCGACGGACGCGCCGGGGCCGATCTCCGCGCCGGTGCCGTGCGTGCGCACGACGGTCGCGCCCGCGCCGATCACGCACGCCGACAGCGTCGTGTCCGGCCCGACGACCGCGCCCTCGCCGACGACGGTGCCCGCGCGCAGCTGCACGCCCGGCTCGATCAGCGCGTCGCGCTCCAGCCGCACGTCGGCGTCCAGCCACGTGGTGGCCGGGTCGACGACGGTGACGCCCGAGCGCATGGCCCGCTCCACGAGGCGGCGGTTCAGCTCCGCGCCCAGCCGGGCCAGCTGCACGCGGTCGTTCACGCCCTCCACCAGCCACCGGTCGGCGGTGACCAGCGCGCCGACGCGCCGCCCGTCCGACCGCGCGATGGTCAGCACGTCGGTCAGGTACAGCTCGCCCTGCGCGTTGTCGGTGGACAGCCGGGACAGCCCGTCGCGCAGCACCGCCGCGTCGAACGCGTAGACCCCCGAGTTGATCTCGGTGATCTCCAGCTGCTCGGGGGAGGCGTCCTTCTGCTCGACGATCCCCTCCACGGAACCGTCCGCCGACCGCACGATCCGGCCGTACCCGGTGGGGTCGGACACGACGGCGGTCAGCACGGTCACCGCGTTGCCGCGCGCGCCGTGCTCGGCGAGCAACCCGCGGAGCGTGTCCGCGTCGAGCAGCGGCACGTCGCCGTAGGTCACCACGACCGTGCCGCCGAGGTCCGCGGGCAGTTCGGCGAGGCCGCAGCCGACCGCGTGGCCGGTGCCCTTCTGCTCTTCCTGCACCGCGACGGTGATCTTGCGGTCCAGCGCGGTGGACAGGCTGTCGAGGTGGTCGGCCACCGCGGCGCGGCCGTGGCCGACCACGACGGCGAGGTGGTCCGGTCCGGTGCCGGCCGCGGCGCGCACCGCGTGTTCCACCAGCGAACGACCGGCGATCCGGTGCAACACCTTGGGGGTGGCTGAGCGCATGCGGGTGCCTTCACCCGCTGCGAGGACGATCGTGCTGACCGGGGTGGGGACACCCTCTAGCATCAGCGCTCTCCCTAGCTGAGTGCGTGCCTTCAGCGGGAGGGGCCTGGCTTCCCGCCAGGTGTTGATACTAAGCGTCTGAGGAGGGCTCGACTTCCACGGCGGCAACCTGGCAGCCACCTCGGCGTTTCGCCACGTACATCGCCGAGTCGGCTCGGGCCAGCGCCGCGTGCGCCGCCTCGCGGGGTCGCACGGAGATCACCCCGACGGACAGCGTCACGCCCCTGGACAGGTCGGATGGCAAGTCGGCCACCGCCTCCACGGCCCGGCCGAGCGCCGCCTCGGCGGCGTGCAGGGGCGCGCCCGGCAGCAGCACGACGAACTCGTCGCCGCCGTACCGGGCCACCAGGTCGTCACCCCGCAACGCCTGGCGGAGTGTGCTCGCAATCACGCGGAGGACGTCGTCACCCTCGGCGTGGGAGTGCTTGTCGTTCACGACCTTGAACCCGTCGAGGTCCACCAGGGCGATGGCCATCGGGTGGGTCTGCGCGTTGATCAGCGCGGCCAGCCGGTCGTCCAGCGCGCGCCGGTTCGGCAGGCCCGTCAGCGGGTCCTGCAACGCCTGCTGCGCGATGGCGCCGTGCGCGCGGGTCAGGCGCTCGTGGTCGCGGCGGGTGAGGAGGGTGGCGGTGCGGGCCTCCTGCATCAGCCACAGCTCCACCTCCAGCGCGTTGGCGTAGGTCTGCAGCGCGGACGTCGTGCGCTCGCCGTGCGGGCCGGACATGCGGGCGAACTCGCGGGTCAGGCACAGCATGAGGGTGGGTTCGGAGGTGTCGTGCTCCAGCCGCTGGCGCGCGTCGTGGAGCACCTGCAACGCCTGCTGCGGCAGCTCCTCCATCTCCAGGCAGCGCGACAGCGCGATCGACACGATGATCAGCTCGCGGGCGTACATGGCCAGCTCGCGCAGGCTCCACAGCCGGGCGATGTGCTCGGCGCCGGGCTTGTCCAGCGCGTGCGCCGCGCCGATCACGGGCACCTGCTCGGCGGCGGTGCGGTCACGCCTGCCGGGGTGCAGCGACTCGCGGAACGGTCCCTCGACGGCCGTGGCGATGGCCGACGCCGTGGCGAACCGCTCGGCGGCCTCGTCGAGGTTGCCGACCCGCTCCAGCCGCAGGCCCCAGCCGATGAGCAGCCGGGCCCGGTTGAGCAGGTGCACGTAGATCTGGTGCGGGTTGGCGCTGTCCCGGATCGCGTTGTGCGCCCGCGCCAGCACGTCGTCCGCCATCTCGTAGACGCCCAGCTGGGTGAGCACCAGCCCGGTGCTCTGCAACGCCGAGGCGAGCAGCCGGTCCCACGTGCGCTTGTCCATGACCGGGTCGGGGGTGAGGTCCTCCTCCAGCATGGCGAGACCGCCCGCGACCTCGGACAAAGCCTTGTCCTCGAACCCGCCGAGCAGGTAGCGGCGGCCGCGCAGCGCGTGCGCCTCGGCCTCCAGCACGAGCAGGCCGTGCCGCCGGCAGTGCGCCAGCATCTCGTCGAGGACGGTGTCGGACAGGTCGACCAGGCCGGGGGTGACGATCCGGACCACGGCCGCCGCGCGCAGGAGCTGGCCGACGATCCGCGGCTCGCCGCGGCCCTGCGCCTCGGCCAGGATCTCGTCGATCTCGTGCGCCGCGTCGAGCTGGTCGGAGAGGTGGCTGCTCTGGGCCACGGCCACGAGTTCGCTCGCGCGGCCGACCAGCCACGCGTCGGACATCTCGTGGAGAGCCGGAGTCGCCACGTTGCCCTGCTCGTCGACCGCTTCCTCGTGCAGCGACTCACACCCCCATGCAGACGCAGGGCAGCCGGACCTTCGTGGTCCGGCCCTCTCGCTCCGCCACCAGGATTCGAACCTGGACCATCGGAACCAAAATCCGAGGTGCTGCCTTTACACCATGGCGGAACGGTCGGGGCTCGCCCCGACCGCGCGAACACATGTTGTCACGACTGCCCCGAGAAGGTCAGCACCACCACTCATGTGGCGGCAAGCCCTCCGTAATTGGATCATGACAGTACGTGTTATCGCAGGTCAAGCTGGTTCGTGACGGTAGCTGTCACACGTCAGGGTGAACTTCGTCGGGCGGCATGCCGACCGCGAGCGGCCGTCGAAGCGGGAATTCAGGGGCCTTCGGAGAACGGTGAAGTCCATGACGGTCGCGCATTCAACTACCTTGCGTAGCCGGGCGGCCACTGCGGGCAGGACCCCCAAGGGGTGCGACGCCAACGTGTGGGACGCCGGCGGGTTGGCGCTAGCCGATGCCGTCGACGGACCGGAGGAACTCGGTCAGCGCGCTCTCGTAGGCGTCGGGGTCCACGTTCCACGCCGCCGTGTGCTCCGCCGCGGGCACCTCGACGTACCGGAGGGGCCAGTCGAGGCGGCTCGCCGCCGTCGCCAGGTCGCGCGAGGCGTCCACCGGCACGGTGCCGTCCGCGCCGCCGTGGAACAGCAGGGTCGGCGGGCGGTGGGCGGGCGGGTGGTCGGCCAGGTCGAAGCGGTCGAAGTCCAGGTCCGCCCGCCAGTCCGAGACGAGTTCCGCGACGGGCACCAGCTGCTCGGGCACGCCCCGGTTGCGCGACTGCAGCTCCAGCGTCCTCGTCCAGCTCACGACGGGCGCGTCGAGCACGACGGCGGACACGTCGCCCGCCTCCGCCGACCGGCCGAGGAACTGGCCGACGATCGCGCCGCCCATCGACCAGCCGTACAGCACGACGTGCCGCGCGCCGCGGTCCCGCGCGTACCGCACGGCCGCCTCCACGTCCCGCCACTCCGTGTCGCCCAGGTGGTACAGGCCGTCCGGCGACCGGGGCGCGCCCTCGTCGTTGCGGTAGGTCACCGCGAGAACGGGTAGCCCCAGTGCGTGCAGCGCCGGCATCACCCGCAGGGCCTCGGCCCTCGTGCCTCCACGGCCGTGCACCGCGACGACCCAGGTGGGAGCCGCCGCGGTGGGCGTTGTCGCGGGGACGAACCACGCCGGCGCGTCACCCAGCTCGGTGGGAATCCGGACCTCCGCGTAGTCGAGGCCGTGGGCGGCGCGGGGGTCGCTGGTCCACACCGAGGTCTCCAGCCGCACGGGCGTGCCGTCGGCGGGCGGCGTGCCCCGGAGCTCGCGCGCCACCGCACCACCGGACCGCCCGGTCACCTCGCCGACCTCGGCGCCGCCGCCCGGCCACACGAGACCCCATGTGCCGGGGAGCACTGTGACCCTGGACTCCGCCAGCGAGACGGTCCCCGGAGCCGACGCGGTGACGGTGTCGCGGTAGCCGGGACGGGCGTTCTCCGGGTCGAGCAGCTGCCCGCTGTAGTACCAGCCGAACCCCAGCAGACTGCCGCTGACCAGCAACAACACTGCCGCGAGCGAGATGGCCGCGATCCGCCGGCGACGCCGTGGTCGCACGTTCGACAACTCCATCGCCGAATGATGCGCCCGCCGTGATCGACACGCCCGAATTCCTGAGAACACGCCAAAACTTTGCCCGGTGCTCTGGCGGGTCAAGGTTCACCTAACTTACGCTGGCGTAAGTTACGGTTCCGTAGGTAGTCCCCGAAAACAAGAGGTTGATGTATGACCAGCACCCTGGAGAGCAGGTCCACGCCGCAAGGTCCCGAGGATCGCGGACCCAAGCCGATCATCGAAGGACGGCGTGGGCACGTCGAGCAGTTCAGCGTGTACGTGTTCGTCATCGTGCCGTTCCTGGCTTTGCTCGCGGCAGTGCCGCTCGCCTGGGGTTGGGGGCTGGGCTGGGTCGACGTCGCGCTGTTCGTGGCGTTCTACTACCTCGCCGGCCTGGGCGTGACGATCGGCTTCCACCGGTACTTCACGCACGGCTCCTTCAAGGCCAACCGCGCGCTCAAGATCGGCCTCGCCATCGCGGGCAGCATGGCCCTGCAGGGCCCTGTGATCGTGTGGGTCGCCGACCACCGCCGCCACCACGCCTTCTCCGACCGCGAGGGCGACCCGCACTCGCCGTGGCTGTTCGGCAGCGGCCCCGTCGCCCTGGCCAAGGGCTTCTGGCACGCCCACATGGGCTGGCTGTTCGACCGCGACCAGACCAACGCGCAGCGCTTCGCGCCGGACCTGCTGGCCGACAAGGACCTGGTCCGGATCGACAAGCTGTTCCCGCTCTGGACGACGATCAGCCTCCTCGCGCCCGCCCTCCTCGGCGGCCTCATCACCATGTCGTGGTCCGGCGCCCTGTCCGCGTTCTTCTGGGCCGGCCTGGTCCGGGTCGCGTTCCTGCACCACGTGACGTGGTCGGTCAACTCGATCTGCCACATGGTCGGCGACCGCCCGTTCGCCGCCCGCGACCGGTCCGCCAACGTCTGGGCGCTGGCGATCCTGAGCTTCGGCGAGTCGTGGCACAACCTGCACCACGCCGACCCGACGTGCGCCCGGCACGGCGTCAAGCGCGGTCAGATCGACACGTCCGCGCGGATGATCTGGCTGTTCGAGAAGTTCGGCTGGGCCACCAACGTGCGCTGGCCGAACGAGCAGCGCCTGGCCCGCATCAGCGCGAAGAAGTAGTCGGAGCAGCAGCCGAGAGGTAACCGACCACCTGCCCCTCGCGGTCACCGCGGGGGGCAGGTGTTTAGGGTGGTTTGGGTGGCGGGGAGACGGCGCGGCGGGGAAACACCGGTGCCGCGCGTGCGGATGACCGGCAAGGAGCGGCGCGAGCAGCTGCTCGACGTGGCTCGGGCGTTGTTCGCCGAGAAGGGCTTCGAGGTCACGTCCATCGAGGAGATCGCGCACCGGGCGGGCGTGTCCAAGCCCGTCGTGTACGAGCACTTCGGCGGCAAGGAAGGCATCTACGCGGTGGTCGTGGACCGCGAGATGCAGTACCTGATGGACCACATCGTCAACGCCCTGTCCGGAGGGCACCCGCGTGAGCTGCTGGAACAGGCCGCGTGCGCGCTGCTCGACTACATCGAGGGCTCGACGGACGGCTTCCGCATCCTCGTGCGCGACTCGCCGGTGGCGTCGTCCACCGGCACGTTCTCGTCGCTGCTGAACGACATCGCGTCCCAGGTCGAGTCGATCCTGGGGCTGCACTTCTCCCGCCAGGGCTACGACCGCAAGCTCGCCGCCCTGTACAGCCAGGCGCTGGTGGGCATGGTGGCGCTGACCGGCCAGTGGTGGCTGGAGGTGCGCAAGCCGAAGAAGGACGAGGTCGCCGCGCACCTGGTCAACCTGGCCTGGAAGGGCCTGTCGCACATGGACCACAAGCCCCGGCTGCGCACCCGCTAGTCCCGACCGGCTCCGGGTGGCTCGTGGCCGGCTCCGGGTGGTTCCGGCTCCCGGGTGGTTCCGGCTCGCGGAGGTTCCGGCTAGTTCCGGGTGATCCTCAGGACCTTGTCGTCGTCGCCGTTCGACGTGGTCACGTAGAGCGCGCCGTCCGGGCCCAGCTCCGCGCCGCGCAGCCGGCCGTGCGTGCCGTCCAGCTCGGACGGGGTGGCCACCGCGCCCACGCCGCCCTCCGCGGTGATCGTGAACAGCAGCACCTTCGCGCCCTTCAGCGCGGTAACGGCGAGCACGCCGTCCAGGTCGCCCCACTGCCCGCCGACGAGGACCGCGGCGTCGCAGATCGCCTCGGTCGGGTCGCCGGAGGACCACACGGCGGGCACGGCGTCCGGGAACCGGTCGAGGTCGGTCATCGGCACGTCCTCGTCATAACCGCCGACCGTGCCGCCGCGTGACGGGTCCCAGCCGTAGTTGCCGCCGGGCTTCAGCACGTTCACCTCGTCGTCCACGTCGGGGCCGTGCTCGGCGGTGAACACCGTGCCGTCCGGCCGCACGGCCACGCCCTGCACGTTGCGGTGCCCGTAGGTGTAGATCCGGTCGCCGAACGGGTTGCCGGGCACGCCCTCGCCGGTGGCGAGGTCGATCCGCAGCACCTTGCCGCCGAGGCTCGCCCTGTCCTGCGCCACGGCGCCGCGGGCCGTGTCGCCGGTGCCGACGAGCAGGTTGCCGTCCCGGTCGAGCGCCATCCGGCACCCGGAGTGCCGGCCGCTCGGGTTCGCCGGCCGGCCCGCGAGCAGCGGGTCCTTCACCCTCGTGGCCTTCGCGCCGTCCAGCCGCCACGTCACCAGCCGCACGTCGGCGGAGGTGTTGAAGCACGTCGTGAACAGGCCGCTGGCCGCGAAGTCGGGGTGCACGACCAGGCTCATCAGCCCGCCCTCGCCGCGGGCGGCCACGTCGCCGAGGTCGGCCTCCACGTCGGTCGCCCGGCCGCCGTCGACCAGCGCGATCCGCCCCGGCCGCTGCGGCACGAGCATCCGCCCGTCGGGCAGGAACCCCACGTCCCACGGGTGGCTCAGGCCGGAGACCACGACCTCGACCTTCAGCCCCTCGGGCGCGGTCGTGCCGGGCGCGGTGCCCCCGGCGCCCTCCGTCGAACACGCCGCACACGCGGCCAGCACCGCAGCGAAACCGACCCACCGACCCATGACGCCCAGCATGACAACCGCCGTGTGTGCTCGCCGTTCTCACCGCGCGGCGCGGTCCGTACGCTGCCCGTGCCGGATCGGGACAAGGGGGCGTGCCGTGCGCGTGCTGATGACATTGCTGGTGCGCGACGAGGCCGACGTGGTCGCGGCGACCGTCGAGCACCACCTCGCCGCCGGGGTGGACTTCGTCATCGCGACCGACAACGGGTCGCACGACGGCACCGTGGACATCCTGGAGTCCTACCGGGACGCCGGCGTCCTCGAACTGCACCGCGAACCGAGCCAGGACTACGAGCAGGGCCGGTGGGTCACCCGCATGGCGAGGCGGGCCGCCGAACTCGGCGCGGACTGGGTGGTCAACGCCGACGCCGACGAGTTCTTCTGGCCGGCCGGGGCGACCGCGCCCGGCCGGGACGCGCTGCCGGCCGCGTTCGCCGCGGTCGGCGGGGCGGGCGTCGTGCGGGCGCGCCGCGACAACCTGATTCCCGACCCGGCGGTCGACCCGGCCGCGCCGTGGGTGGACCGCCTCGTCATCAGGGACACCGCCTCGCTGTCCGCCCGCGGCACGCGGATCGGCCCGAAGGTGTGCCACCGGGCCGACCCGGACGTCGAGGTGGCGCAGGGCAACCACACGGCGACCGGCCCCCTGGTCGGCGCCGAGTCGCCGCTCGCGCCGCTGGAGATCCTGCACGTGCCCGACCGCGGCTACCGGCACTACGCGCGCAAGATCGCCAACGGCGGCTCGGCCTACGCGGCCAACACCCGGCTCGGCGCCGACATCGGCTGGCACTGGCGCGAGGACTACCAGCGCCTGCTCGACGGCGAGCTGGAGGCCGTCTACGCGGCCCGCGAGCGCGACCACGCGGCGGTGGCGGACGGCCTGCGGGAGGGCGTCCTGCTCCGCGACACCCGCCTGGCGGACCGGCTCGGCGCCCTGGTGCCGACGGCGGTCCGCCCGGCGGAGCTGAAAGCCGTGCTCAGCCCTCGTTGACCGGCATCGGGTACGGGCGTTCCACCGGCAGCAGGGCACGCGCGCCGTCCACGTCACCGGCGCGCACCAGCGCGTGCACCCGGTGGGCCAGGGGCGTCACGTCGGTCAGCCCCACGACCCACTCGTCCACGTACCGGCGTGACGCCTCGCCGGCCAGCCCGAGCTGCAACGACCGGTGCGGCAGCGCGTTCAGCCGCACGTCCCGCTCCGGGTCCCACTGCACGCGGACGTCCGGTTTGCGGCCGACGCCCTCGTCGCTCGGCACGGCCGCCCGCACCGCCCAGTCGAACCCCGATCGGGTGATTCGCACGGCCAGGACGCGCTCCTGGTCGGGCTTCGTCCCCCACCCCGAGCGGTACATCATCCACAGGAACGACGGCTTCACCCACGTCATCCGGCCGCGCTTGAACGGCGGCACGAACCGGCCCGCGGCCAGTGCCGGGACGGCGATGGCCGGCGAGTACGCCTGGTACACGGTGACGTGCCGATCGTCGTAGTCGGCCCTGATCTCCCTCTGCTCCACGTACCCAGGGTCACCGCCCGGTCAACCGAAATCACGGCGCACCCCGCGCGGCAGGCCCGTAGGCTGGCAGCCGAGAACCCCTCCGGTGGACGTTCGGTCCCGGGCAGGGGTCTGTCCGCGTTTCCAGTCCCGGGGAGCCACCGCAATGCCCCAGCCCGGCCCGCTGTCCGGCCTGCTGACCGCTGTCCTGCCCGACAAGGCGCTGCGCGCCCTCACCGACTCGGTCGGCGTGCCCGACCTCGAACTCGAAGGGCCGCCCGCCGCCCGGCCGCTGGTGGCGGCGGCCCTGGCGAACCACACCCCCGTGCTGGCCGTGACGGCCACCGGCCGCGAGGCCGACGACCTGAAGGCCGTCCTCTGCGACCTGATCGGCCCGGAGCAGGTCGCGCTGTTCCCGTCCTGGGAGACGCTGCCGCACGAGCGCCTGTCGCCGAGGGCCGACACGGTCGGCGCGCGCCTGCAGGTGCTGCGCCGCCTCGCCCACCCCGGCGACCACCCGCTCAAGGTCGTCATCACCACGGTCCGCAGCCTGATCCAGCCGATGGCGCCCGGCCTCGGCGACCTCGCGCCCGTGCACCTGGCCGTGGGCGGCGAGCACGACTTCGAGGCGCTGCTGGTCAACCTGACCGAGATCGCCTACACCCGCGTCGACATGGTCGAGAAGCGCGGCGAGTTCGCCGTTCGCGGCGGCATCCTCGACATCTTCCCGCCGACCGCCGAGCACCCGCTGCGGGTCGAGTTCTGGGGCGACGAGGTCAGCGAGATCCGCCCGTTCGCCGTCGCCGACCAGCGCTCGCTGCCGCAGCAGGTCGACGGGTTCACCGCGCCGCCGTGCCGCGAGCTGCTGCTGACGGCCGACGTGAGGGCCAAGGCCGCCGCGCTGGCCGAGCGGCACGCCGCCGACGCGCACCTGCACGAGCTGCTGAGCAAGATCGCCGAGGGCATCCCGTCGGAGGGCATGGAAGCCCTGATCCCGGCCCTGTGCGAGGGCGAGCTGCAGCTGCTCACCGACGTCGTCCCCGAGGGCACGCACGTCGTCCTCAACGACCCGGAGAAGATCCGGGCGCGCGCCGCGGACCTCGTGCGCACCGGCCAGGAGTTCCTGGAGGCGTCGTGGATGGCCGCGGCGGGCGGCGGGCAGAGCCCCATCGACCTGGACTCCAGCGCCTACCACAGCCTCGCCGACGTGGCGCAGTCCGCGCGGGCCCAGGGCCGGCCCTGGTGGACGCTTAGCCAGCTCACCACGGAGGGCGAGGACGTCGTCCGGCTCGAGCTGAAGCAGGTCGAGGCCTACCAGGGCGACATCGACCGGGCGTTCGCCGACCTGCGCGCCCACACCGTCTCCGGCGGCACGGCGGTGCTCGTCGTCCCCGGCGCGGGCACGGCCCAGCGGGCGACCGAGCAGCTGCGCGAAGCCGACGTGAACGTCGTCCTCCGCGACACCCTCGACAGCGCGCCGCGCCAGGGCGCGGTCACCGTCGTGCGGGGCGCGCTGGAGGACGGCTTCTCGCTGCCCGAGCTGGCGCTGGTCGTGCTCACCGAGACCGACCTCACCGGCGGCAGGCACGGCACCAGCACCAAGGACATGCGCCGCATGCCCAGCCGCCGCCGCAACGCGGTGGACCCGCTCGCCCTGAAGCCCGGCGACTACGTCGTGCACGAGCAGCACGGCATCGGCAAGTACGTCGAGATGGTCCAGCGCACGGTCGCGGGCGCGACCCGCGAGTACCTGGTGCTGGAGTACGGCTCCAGCAAGCGGGGCCAGCCCGGCGACCGGCTGTTCGTGCCGACCGACCAGCTGGACGAGGTGTCCCGGTACGTCGGCGGCGAGCTGCCCACGCTGAACAAGCTGGGCGGCAGCGACTGGAAGAACACCAAGGCCAAGGCGAAGAAGGCGGTCAAGCAGATCGCCGCCGAGCTGGTGCAGCTGTACGCCGCGCGCCAGGCCGCTCCCGGTCACGCGTTCGCGCCGGACACGCCGTGGCAGCGCGAGCTGGAGGACGCGTTCCCGTTCACCGAGACGCTCGACCAGATGGCGGCCATCGACGAGGTCAAGGCCGACATGGAGCGCACGGTCCCGATGGACCGGGTGATCTGCGGCGACGTCGGCTACGGCAAGACCGAGATCGCCGTGCGGGCGGCGTTCAAGGCGGTGCAGGACGGCAAGCAGGTCGTGGTGCTGGTGCCGACGACGCTGCTCGCGCAGCAGCACCTCAACACGTTCACCGAGCGGATGCGGGCGTTCCCGGTGAACATCAAGGGCCTGTCCCGGTTCACCGACCCGCTGGAGGCCGAGCAGACGATCACCGGCCTCGCCGAGGGCGACGTGGACATCGTCATCGGCACGCACCGCCTGCTCCAGAAGAGCCTGCGCTACAAGGACCTCGGCCTCGTGATCGTGGACGAGGAGCAGCGGTTCGGCGTCGAGCACAAGGAGCACATCAAGGCGCTCCGCACGCACGTGGACGTGCTCACGATGTCCGCGACCCCGATCCCGCGCACGCTGGAGATGTCGCTCGCGGGCATCCGCGAGATGTCCACCATCCTCACCCCGCCCGAGGAGCGGCACCCGATCCTGACCTACGTCGGCGCGTACGACGACAAGCAGGTCGGCGCGGCCATCCGCCGCGAGCTGCTGCGCGACGGCCAGGTGTTCTACGTGCACAACCGGGTGTCCTCGATCGAGAAGGCCGCCCGGCACATCCGCGAGCTGGTCCCCGAGGCGCGCGTGATCACCGCGCACGGCCAGATGAACGAGGACAAGCTGGAGAAGATCATCCAGGGGTTCTGGGAGAACGAGTACGACGTGCTCGTGTGCACCACGATCGTCGAGACCGGCCTGGACATCTCCAACGCCAACACGCTCATCGTGGAGCGCGGCGACCTGCTCGGCCTGGCCCAGCTGCACCAGCTGCGCGGACGCGTCGGCCGCGGTCGCGAACGCGGCTACGCCTACTTCCTGTACCCGCCCGAGGCGCCGCTCACCGAGACCGCGCACGACCGGCTCGCCACGATCGCGCAGAACACCGAGCTGGGCGCGGGCATGGCGGTGGCCATGAAGGACCTGGAGATCCGCGGCGCGGGCAACATCCTCGGCGCCGAGCAGTCCGGGCACATCGCGGGCGTCGGCTTCGACCTGTACGTGCGGCTGGTCGGCGAGGCCGTCGAGGCGTTCCGCAAGCACGCGGGCGCGGACGGCGAGGTCGAGGAGGACCTGGCCGAGGTCCGCGTCGACCTGCCCGTGGACGCGCACATCCCGCACGACTACGTGCCGGGCGAGCGGCTGCGGCTGGAGGCGTACCGCAAGATCGCCGCCGCGGGCGACGCCGAGGCGCTGGAGTCCGTGCGGGACGAGCTGAAGGACCGCTACGGCACGCCGCCGCTGCCCGTCGAGCGGCTGCTCGCCGTGGCGAGGTTCCGGCAGACGTGCCGGGCGCACGGCGTCACCGAGGTCGCCACGCAGGGCGCGACGATCCGGTTCGCGCCGCTGGAGCTGAAGGACAGCCAGCTCGTGCGGCTGCGCCGGCTGTTCCCCAAGGCGGTCTACAAGCCCAACACCCGGATGGTGAACGTGCCGCGGCCGACGGAGGGCGCGGCGGGCGGCCGGATGGGCGCACCCCAGTTGCGGGACCAGGACCTGCTCGATTGGTGCGCCGGTTTCCTGGAGTCCTTGGCGGGGACTCCCGTGAGCGGCGTCACGAGGTCGTGAGAAGGTACTGGTCGTGAGGACTGTGCAGAGGCGCTTCACCCTGATCGGCGCGGCGGTCGCCCTGACCTCGGCGGCACTGCTGGTGGCGGGCTGCGGTACCGGCCCCGGCCACGTCGGCTCCGCCGCGATCGTCGGCGACACCGTGCTGCCGTTGGAGCAGGTGCAGCAGCGGGTGGACGTGGTGCTCAAGAAGGAGCCCGACGTCCAGGAGCTGCACGAACAGCGCAAGCTCGACCAGGTCGCCCGCCTGGTGGTGACCCTGGGCGTGCGGCACGAGCTGATCGAGGAGGCCGCGCGGCGCGAGGGCGTGACCGTGTCCGAGGAGGCCGTGTCCGAGTCGATCGAACGGGCCGGCGGCGCGGAACTCGCCTCGCAGCGGACCCCGTACGACGCGACGACGTTCCGCGAGCGGGCCAGGGACCAGCTGCTGCTGGTCGAGCTGGCGCGCAAGTACGCGGACCGGATGGAAGTCACGTTCGACTACTTCTTCACCAAGGACAGCTCCGAGGCCGTCGACAAGGCCAAGCAGGTGGCCGCGAACCCGGCGAAGATGGCCGAGTTCATCGCCGCCGCGCCGCAGAGCGCCGAGGGCCAGTCGATGGCGCAGAAGGCCCAGCGGGTCCGGTCGGCCGAGTCGCCGCAGGCCGCCCAGTTCCCGCTGTTCGGCGTCGAGCCGGGCACGGTCGTGGCGTTCGCGCCGGAACCCGGCAGCGCCCAGTGGATCGTCGCGCACGTGACCGACCGCCGGACCGACGCGCGGTCGCCCGGCGAGTCGTCCACCCAGCAGCTGACGCCCCAGGTGCTGGAGCAGATCGGGCTGCGGCTCCTGCAGACCCTCGCCGGCGACCCGGAGATCCAGATCAACCCGCGCTACGGCGTGTGGGACAGCACCGCCATCGGCCTCGCGCCGAGCGAGGGCGAGCTGACCGGCTACCAGGCGACCGTCCGGGAACCGTCGCAGTGACCGTGGTCCTGGTCGGCGCCACCCCCGTCCTGCCCGCCGCCGCGCTTCCCGCTCTGCGGGGCGCGGCGGCGGTGTACGCGGGGGAGGGCGTCGACCCGGCCCTGTGGTCGGCGGAGCCGGTGTCCGCCTTCGCGCCCGGCCCGTCGGTCGTGCTGCTCACCACGAACCCGGACGAGCCCGCCGCCCGCGCGCTGGTCTCGGCGGGCTCCCCGGTGATCCGCACCCCCGCCGTGCCGCTGCTCGACGCCGCCGCCGTCATGGACCGGCTGCGCTCGCCCGGCGGCTGCCCGTGGGACGCCGAGCAGGACCACAAGTCGTTGCGCCAGTACCTCGTGGAGGAGACCTACGAGCTGCTGGAGGCCATCGAGGACGGCGACCGGGCGGCGTTGCGGGAGGAGCTGGGCGACGTCCTGCTCCAGGTCCTGTTCCACGCGCGGATCGCCGCCGAGGACGCCGAGGACCCGTTCGGCATCGACGAGGTCGCGGGCGACCTGGTCGCGAAGCTGGTCGGCCGCCACCCGCACGTGTTCGAGGGCGACGACCCGGCGGTGCACGACGCGACGTCCCAGCAGCACCGCTGGGAGGAGCTGAAGCAGGTCGAGAAGCGGCGCGAGTCCAGCGTGGACGGCGTCGCCACCGGCCAGCCCGCGGTGGCGCTGGCCGGGAAGCTGGCCCAGCGGGTGGCGCGCGCCGGGTTCCCGGTGGACCTCCTGCCCGAGGGCGACGACACCGGCACGACCCTGTTCGCCGTGGCCGCCCTGGCGAAGCTCGCCGGCGAGGACCCGGAGACCGAGCTGCGGGCCGTGGCGCGCGCGTTCGAGGCGAAGGTGCGTGCCGCGGAACGGGCCGCCCGCGCCGCCGGCGTCACCGCGATGACCGCCGCCGACTGGCGCGCGCACTGGCCCGCCTGACCGTCCACTGGCCCGCCTGACCGTCCACTGGCACGTCACCGCCCACGGCGCCCGGCGCGCGGCGGCCCGATCGGTGATCTTTGGTCTCGATGCCGCAGCGACCTTCCCGGGGTGGGGCGAGCGCGGGTGAACGGGGCGCTAACGTCGGGCGGGTGACCGAGGCCTACCTCCGCTTCCCGCACCTGCACGGCGACCTGGTGACCTTCGTGGCCGAGGACGACGTGTGGCTCGCCCCCCTCGACGGCGGCCGCGCCTGGCGGGTGACCGCCGACCAGGTGCCGGTGTCCTTCCCCCGCTTCGACCCCACCGGCACGCGGCTCGCGTGGACCAGCCGCCGTGACGGCGCGCCCGAGGTGCACCTCGCGCCGGTCGACGGCGGCGAGGCGACCCGCCTGACGTACTGGGGCGACTACGCGACCTCCGTGCGCGGCTGGACGGCCGACGGCGACGTCGTCGCGGTCACCGCCGCCGGCCAGGCCACCGCGAACCGGCAGTGGGCGCACGCCGTGCCGGTCGACGGCGGACCGCCCCGCCGGCTGCCGTTCGGCTGGGTGGACGACGTGTCGTTCGGCCCGGACGGCCAGGTCGTCGTCACCTCCGTCTACGGCCGCGACCCGGCCTGGTGGAAGCGCTACCGCGGCGGCGCGGCGGGCAAGCTGTGGGTCGACGCGACGGGTGACGGAGAGTTCGCCCGCATCCTGCCCGAGCTGACGTCGTCGCTGACGTCGCCGATGTGGATCGGCGACCGGATCGCGTTCCTGTCCGACCACGACGGCGTGGGCAGCCTCTACTCGGTGGCGCCGGACGGGTCGGACCTGCGCCGGCACTCCGTGCAGGAGTTCTACGCGCGCGTCGCGTCGAGCGACGGCCGGCGGGTCGTCTGGCAGCAGGCCGGCGAGCTGTGGTTGCTCGACGACCTCGTGGACGCCGAGCCGCGCCGGCTGGAGATCGCCCTGGGCGGCCCCCGCACGGCCCGCCGGCCGCGTGCCGTGCCGTCCCGGCCGGACGACTTCCACCCCGACCGGACGGGCCGCGCCAGTGTGGTCGAGGTGCGCGGCACGGTGCACTGGGTGACCCACCGGGACGGCCCGGTGCGCGCCCTCGCCGAGCAGCCCGGCGTCCGCGCGCGCCTGCCGCGGGTCGTCGGCGACAGCGTGGTGTGGGTGACCGACGCGGACGGCGAGGAGGGCCTGGAGTTCTCGCCGGTCGGCGGCGTGGAGCCGGGCAACGAACCGCGCCGCGTCGCCGTGGGCAAGCTCGGCCGGGTGCTGGAACTGGCCGTCTCGCCGGACGGCCGCCGCCTCGCCGTCGCCACCCACGACGGGCGGCTGCTGCTGGTCGACGTCGAGTCGGGCGAGGTCCGCGAAGTCCTGAAGGGCGCGAACCCCCACGTCAGCGACCTGGCGTTCTCGCCGGACTCGAACTGGCTCGCCTGGTCGCACCCCGGCCCGCGCCCGCTCCAGCACATCCGGATGACCAACACCACCGACCTGTCCGTGGTGGACGTGACGCCGCTGCGCTTCTCCGACTTCTCGCCGACGTTCACCGAGGACGGCCGCTACCTGGCGTTCCTGTCGGTCCGCAGCTTCGACCCGGTGTACGACGCGCACGTGTTCGACCTGTCGTTTCCGACGGGCTGCCGGCCGTTCCTGGTGCCGCTGGCCGCGACGACGCCGTCGCCGTTCGACCCGCTGCGCCTGGGCCGGCCGGTCGGCGACGACTCGTCCGACAAGGACAAGGACCACAAGGACGACGAGAACCCGATCACGGTCGTCGACCTGGACGGGCTGGCGGACCGGGTGGTGACGGTGCCCGTCGCCGCCGCCCGCTACTCGGGCCTCACCGCCGCCAAGGGCGGGCTGCTGTGGCTGCGGTCGCCGTTGCGCGGGGTGCTGGGCGACAACCTCGCCGGGCCGTCGTCCCGGCCGCCGCGCGCGGTGCTGGAGCGGTTCGACCTGGCCAAGTCCCGCACCGAGACGCTCGTGGACGGCGTCGACTCGTTCGACGTGACCGGCGACGGCCAGCGGATGGTGGTGCAGGACGGCGACGACCTGCGCGTCGTGCCGACGGACCGCAAGGTCGACTCCGACGACAGTGACTGCGTGGAGGTCGACCTGTCGCGGGTGCGGGTGGTCGTGGACCGGGCGGCCGAGTGGCGGCAGGCGTACGCCGAGGCGGGCCGGCTGATGCGGGACCACTTCTGGCGCACCGACATGGGCGGCGTCGACTGGGCGGGCGTGCTGGAGCGCTACCGGCCGCTCGTGGACCGGCTCGGCAGCTACAGCGACCTGGTGGACCTGCTGTGGGAGGTGCAGGGCGAGCTGGGCACGTCCCACGCCTACGTCATCCCGTCCGGTGGCGGGGCGCGCGGGCGTGCCGTGGGCCTGCTCGGCGCGGACCTCGAACGGGACGAGTCGGGCGCGTGGCGGATCGTGCGGATCATCCCCGGCGAGACGTCGGACCCGGCGGCGCGGTCGCCGCTGGCGGCGCCGGGCGTGGCCGTGCGGCCGGGTGACGCGATCGTCGCCGTGGACGGCCGGCAGGTCGACCCGGTGACCGGTCCCGCGCCGCTCCTCGTCGGCACGGCCGACAAGCCGGTGGAGCTGACCGTGCGGCCCGGCGGCGGTGGTGAGCCCCGACGCGTCGTGGTCGTGCCGCTGGACGACGAGGAGCCGCTGCGCTACCACGCGTGGGTGGCCGACCGGCGGGCGCGCGTGCACGAGCTGTCGGAGGGCCGGGTCGGCTACCTGCACGTGCCGGACATGATGGGCGCGGGCTGGGCTCAGCTGCACCGGGACCTCCGGGTCGAGCTGGCCCGCGAGGCGGTCGTGCTCGACGTGCGCGAGAACGGCGGCGGCCACACGTCCGAGCTGGTCGTGGAGAAGCTGGGGCGCAAGGTGATCGGCTGGTCGGTGGCCCGCGGGTACACGACGGCCGACAGCTACCCCGCGGACGCGCCGCGCGGGCCCGTGGTGGCGATCGCGGACGAGTTCGCCGGGTCCGACGGCGACATCGTGAACGTGGCGATCAAGGAGATGGGCATCGGGCCGGTCGTCGGCACCCGCACGTGGGGCGGGGTGATCGGCATCGACATGCGGTACAGCCTGGTCGACGGGACGCTGGTGACGCAGCCCCGGTACGCGACCTGGTTCGCCGGGCCGGGGTGGGACGTGGAGAACCACGGCGTCGACCCGGACGTCGAGGTGGTGATCACGCCGCAGGACCGCGTGGCCGGGCGCGACCCGCAGCTCGACACGGCGGTGCGGCTGGCGCTGGAGGCGCTGGCGGCGCGGCCGGCGGCCGTCGCGCCGGAGCTGCCGCCACTGCCGTGAGCGAAGACCACCCTGGCGTGTGACGCCGGGGTGGGCCGCGACCGGCGGTCCGAGCCCGATCATGGGAGCACGCAAGATCGGGTTCGGGGGTATCGGTGTCGGCAGGGGTTCGGGTTCGGTGAGTCATCGCGAGTTCCCGCGCAGCGGGCGCGGCTGCCTGTCGGCCGTGGTCGGGCTGCCGCTGGTGGCGGCGGCGGGCGTGGCGGCGCTGGTGCTGGTGTTCGGCGCCGGCGAGCCCGCCGCGCCGCCCGCCGAGCCGGGGCAGGCGCAGGCGCAGGGCGCGGGCCGTCCGGTGACGGTGACCGCGGGGACGGGCGTGCCGCCGGTCCCGGTGCGCGGCACGCCGCCGACCCGTCCTGGCGTCCCGCCCGCGCCGTCCCGCCCGCACCACCCCGACCACCCGGGACCGCCGCCCCGGTCGGACCGCCCGCAGCCCGGCAGCCCGCCCGGCCCGACCGCCACCACCCACGTCACGCAACCGGTGGTGCCGCCGCTGTTCCGGTCGCTGCCCCAGCCGTCGACCACGCCGCACGGGCCGTCGTTCCCGCGTGCCACCGGGCGGCCCACGACCCCACCGCCCACCACCGCACCGCCGACGTCACCGCCCACGACCGCCCCGCCGGCCACCACGCCTCCACCCACGACCGCGCCCCCGGCCACCACCCAGCCGCCCACCACCGCTCCGGAGCCGCCCGCCACGTCACCGTCCGACCCCGCCCCGTAGCGGCCGGCGTCCCCGTGCGCAGGCGACGCGGCGTGGAATTCCGGCACGTCCCAGTGCCGCGTTCCACCGCCTGACCTGCGCCGGACCGGCGGCGCCCGACCGGGCGGTCCAACGGGTCCCGCCGAGCAGGGCCGAACACGCGTGGGGAGCACGTAGCCTGGGCTGGTGGTCGTCCCGCCGCCCTCCAAGACCGAGCCGCGCCCCCCGACGCGCGGCAGTGCCGGCAACCTCGTCGGACGCCTGGCGCTGGTGCTGCTGCTGCTGGCCTTCGTGGCCGGCGGCGCCTGGGCCCTGGCCACCTTCAACCGGTCCGCGCCGCGGCCCGCCGCCGACCCGCCGTTCCCCGTGCCGTTCCTGGAGGTCGAGCCGGGCGCCGCCGCTCCGGGCTCGGCCGGCGAGGTGCCGGCGTCCGGGCAGCCCCAGGCCTCGCCCGCCGTCACCGGCAGCGCCGAGCCCCTGACCGGCTGGGCCGCGTCGCTGTCCGAGAAGACCGACATCCCGGCCCGTGCGCTGCGCGCCTACGCCATCGCGGACCTGGTGATGCGCAACCAGAACCCGGCCTGCCGGATCTCGTGGGCGACGCTGGCCGGCATCGGCCGCATCGAGTCGCACCACGGCACCATCGGCGGCGCGCGGCTCGGCGAGGACGGCCGGCCGTCGCGCCCGATCATCGGCATCCCGCTGGACGGCTCGCCGGGCGTGAAGGCGATCGCCGACAGCGACGGCGGCCGGCTCGACGGCGACACGACGTGGGACCGGGCGGTCGGCCCGATGCAGTTCATCCCGACCACGTGGGCCCGGTACGCGGTGCGCGCCAACGGCGACGGCCGGGAGCCGGACCCGCAGAACATCGACGACGCCGCGCTCGCCGCCGCCCGGTACCTGTGCTCGGGCGGACGCGACCTGGGCACGGGCGCGGGCTGGTGGGCGGCCGTGCTGGACTACAACAACTCGACCGAGTACGGCCAGAACGTCTACAGCGGCGCCGACGCCTACGCCAGGGCGAGCGTCGGCGGCTGACCGTCACGCGCCGGGCGGTCCGTTCCCGGTCGGCCGGGCGCCGGCGTCGGGGACGACCGTCAGCCCGAGGTCCGGCAGGCCCAGCCAGTCGAGCGTCACCGACGCCTCCTCGGCCCGCGCCGCCAGCTTCAACCGCACGCCGTACACGCTGAGCAGCAGCGCCTGGAGCGAGTCCACCCCGAACGACGCGCCGACGGCCTCGTCGCCCAAGCCGAGGATCTGGTGCGGGCAGCACCAGTCGCCGTGGTCGCTCAACGGGTCGGGGCGGGGCGCGCCGATCCGGATCAGCACCGACGTCCGCGTGCCGTCCG
Organism: Saccharothrix hoggarensis; assembly: GCF_052936025.1. The sequence goes on from NZ_CP193624.1 coordinate 730,287, forward strand.
GCGCGACGCACTCCACCCGCCGCGACGCCACGACCTCGCCGAGTTCGCACGCACCCGTCATCAGCACCGACCCCATCGACCGCCGTCCACCCCCGACGGTACCGGGATCAGCGGTCGCGCTCGACCGCGAGGCGGGCGCTGACCTCGCCCAACGCCTCCTGGTACTCGGGCGACGGGTTCATCGCCGCCGCCATCCGCAGCTGCGTCAACGCCTCGGTCAACCGGCTCTGCCGCTGCAACGTCCGCCCCAGCGCGAACCGCGCGTAGTGGTCGCTCGGGTCCAGTTCCAGCACCTTCCGGAACGCCGCCTCGGCGCGCTTCAGCTGGGCCGAACCCAGGTAGGCCCGACCCGCGAGCAGCTGCACGCCCGCCTGCTCCGGCGCCGCTTCGAGCACGACCCGCAGCTCGCGCAGCGCCTCCAGCGGTCGGCGTTCCGCGAGCAGCGCCTCGGCTCGGCGGAACGCCTCGAAGGTGCTGTCCGTCATGGTTCGATCAACGCTACCCGCGCATCCGGTCGCAGTTCGACAGCCGACCGGATGACGGGACGGGCGTGTCACCGGACGAGCAGCCCGTGCAGCCGGTCGAGCACGGGCCCGAGGGCCTCGGGTTGCTCCACATGGGCGTTGTGCCCCACGCCGGGCAGCACCAGCCCGTCCGCCCGGGCCGCGCGCAGGTGCTCCGGCGGGCACATCGGGTCCAGCTCGCCCGCCGCCAGCACGACCGGCGCCTTCGCCACCGCGAGCAGCCCCGCGACGTCCGGCGCGCCCACGCCGAACGCGGCCGGGTCCAGCGCCGCCCGCCAGCCGCCGTCGACCTCGACCACGCCGTCGTCCACCGGAACTCCCGCCAGGCGGGACGCCCACGCCTCCGCCTCGTCCCGCGTGCCGAAGACGCGGGCGGGCTTCCCGGCCAGCGCCGCCGCCTTCGCCAGCTCCTCCGGCGTCCACCGCAGCTTGACGCCCACCGCGCCGACCGCCCGCACGTCCACCCCGAACCACCCGCTCGCCAGCGCCAGCGCCACCACGCCGCCCAGCGAGTGCCCGAGCACGGCCACCGGACCCGACGGCGCCGCCGACGCCACCGCGGCGGCCAGCGAGCCGAACGAGTACCGGTCCAGCGGCGCGGACCGGCCGTGCCCCGGCAGGTCCACCGCCACCCACGCCCCCGGCCACGAATCCGCAGCTCCGCGCCACACCGACCCGGTCGCGCCGAGCCCGTGCAGCAGCACCAGCACCGGCCCTTCCCCACCCCGCGCCACGTGAACCACGCGTGAACCCCTTCCGACGGGCGCCCCAACCAGCGAGCCGGGGCCGTCCCACACCTTGCACCAACTAGGCTCGGCATCGATACACAGATGGTCTGACGAGGGAGCGCACGTGGCGGTCATCGAGCAGGTCGGCGCCCGCGAGATCCTGGACTCGCGAGGCAACCCGACCGTCGAGGTAGAGGTGGCGTTGGACGACGGCACGCTGGAGCGTGCGGCGGTTCCGTCCGGCGCGTCGACCGGCGAGCACGAGGCGGTCGAGCTGAGGGACGGCGACGCCAAGCGCTACCTGGGCAAGGGCGTCGAGCGCGCGGTCACGGCGGTGCTCGACGAGATCGGTCCCGAGCTGGTCGGCATCGAGGCCGTCGAGCAGCGGGTGGTGGACCAGAAGCTGGTCGACCTGGACGGCACGCCGGACAAGTCCCGCCTGGGCGCGAACGCCATCCTCGGCGTCTCGCTCGCGGTGGCGAAGGCGGCGGCGGCGTCCAGCGGCCTGGAGCTGTTCCGGTACGTCGGCGGCCCGAACGCGCACGTCCTGCCGGTGCCGATGCTGAACATCCTCAACGGTGGCGCGCACGCCGACACCGACGTGGACATCCAGGAGTTCATGATCGCGCCGATCGGCGCGGAGAGCTTCCGCGAGGCCCTGCGCTGGGGCGCCGAGACGTACCACGCGCTGAAGTCCGTGCTGAAGTCCAAGGGCCTGGGCACGGGCCTGGGCGACGAGGGCGGCTTCGCGCCGTCCCTGTCGAGCAACCGCGACGCGCTGGACCTGATCCTGGTCGCGATCGAGAAGGCCGGCTTCACCCCCGGCCGCGACATCGCGCTCGCGCTCGACGTGGCCGCCACCGAGTTCTACTCGGACGGCGCGTACACGTTCGAGAAGACCAAGCGCAGCGCCGAGCAGATGACCGGCTACTACACCGAGCTGGTCAACGCCTACCCGATGGTCTCCATCGAGGACCCGCTGTCCGAGGACGACTGGGACGGCTGGGTGCAGATGACGGCCGAGCTGGGCGAGCGCGTGCAGATCGTCGGCGACGACCTGTTCGTGACGAACCCGGAGCGGCTGGAGGAGGGCATCTCCCGCCGCGCGGCCAACGCGCTGCTGGTGAAGGTCAACCAGATCGGCACGCTGTCGGAGACGCTGGACGCGGTCGCGCTGGCCACGTCCTACGGCTACAAGTCGATGATGTCCCACCGGTCCGGCGAGACCGAGGACACCACGATCGCCGACCTCGCGGTGGCCGTCGGCGCGGGTCAGATCAAGACCGGCGCGCCCGCCCGCGGCGAGCGCACCGCGAAGTACAACCAGCTGCTGCGCATCGAGGAGGCCCTGGGCGACGCCGCGCGCTACGCCGGTGACCTGGCCTTCCCGCGGTACACGCCGGAGAGCTGATGGCACGACGGGAACGGGACCCTCGGCGTGGCCGCGACGCCACGCCGAGGTCCCGCCCTGTCCGGGCCCGCGACGGCGAGCCGAAGGGCGAACCGCGCGCGGGCCGGTCCGGCGGTCGGTCCGGCACGGCCGAGCCGCGCCGGGCGGGCCGCTCGGGGACGCCGGAGTCGCGCGCCGGCGCGTCGCGCAGGGCCGACGTGCCGCCGCGCACCCGTCCGGCGGCGCGCAAGCCGCAGTCCAAGGCCCGGACCAGGGCAGGGGCGGGCACCGGCGGCGCGTTCGGCATGACGGGCACGCGCCGGGCCGCGCTGCTCGCGATGGTGGTGTGCGCGCTGGCGTTGAGCATCGCCGTGCCGCTGCGGACCTACCTGGCCCAGCGCGAGGAGCTGCGCGACGTCACCGCCTCGCACGAGACCCTGCGGGCCGAGGTCGCCGAGCTGGAGCGGCGCAAGCAGGAACTGGCCGATCCCGCGCACGTCGAGGCCGAGGCACGACGCCGGCTGCACTACGTGCGGCCCGGCGAGACGCCCTACATCGTGCAGCTCCCCGGCGACGCGGAGCGCGAACTGGAAGAGCAGCGACCGGCGACCAAGCCGGCCGAGGACAAGGCGTGGTACGAGCAGTTGTGGGATTCGGCGGCGGCACGATGACGGTGAGCGACGAGGACCGGGCGGCGGTCGCGGCCCAGCTGGGGCGCGCGCCCCGAGGCATGCGGGCGGTCGCCGCGCGGTGCCCGAGCGGGCACCCGGCGGTCGTGCAGACCAGCCCCAGGCTGGAGGACGGCACGCCGTTCCCCACGCTGTACTACCTGACCTGCTCGCGGCTGAACTCGTACGTCAGCAGGCTCGAAGGGGCCGGGCTGATGAAGGAGATGACCGACCGGCTGGCGGTCGACGAGGACCTGGCGGAGCGCTACCGTCGAGCGCACGAGGCGTACCTGGCCGAACGGGACGCGATCGAGCCGCTCGGCACGACCGTGACGGCGGGCGGGATGCCGGGTCGCGTCAAGTGCCTGCACGTCCACGTGGCCCACTCGCTGGCCGCGGGCCGGGGCGTGAACCCGTTCGGCGACGAGGCCCTCGACCTGCTGGCGCAGTGGTGGCCCAGCGGCGACTGCGCGTCAACCGTGAAAAACTGAACGTACGGGCAGTTCTTAGGGCATTTCGCCGGTGAGCCGGCGCACGACCGTGACACCGCCGTTCGGATCAGGCAGGCTGGGTCGCGGACCGGGTGGCGACTGATGGGGAGATCGTGGCGTGCCGAGGTCGAAGCGACGTGGGCGGAAGCGGGCGACAGCCCAGCCGGGCGTGATGACGCCCAGGCAGTGGGGCTTCGCCGCGACCGCGACGGCGGCGGCGCTGGTTCCCGCGCTGCTGCACGGCGCGACGCCCGTCGACTGGGTCAACCTGGCCGACTCGTCCGGGGTGGAGGCCGTCCCGCCCGGCCCCGGTGACGTGCTCGGCACGCTCGACCTGGACCGCGGCAAGCTCGGCGCCACGGGCCGGCTGCCCGAGATGGACGAGCTGAGCGCGGACCTGCTGGCCGACGCCGACGACCCGTCCGGGTTCGAGGACGAGCTGCCGCCGCTGGACGGCGGTTACCTGCGCGAGGGCAGGCACGGCATCCCCGGCGTGGTGCTGGACGCGTACATGCGCGCGGCGGACCGGCTGGCGCAGACCACGCCCGGCTGCCGCCTCGACTGGCCGCTGCTGGCGAGCATCGGGCGGATCGAGTCCGGGCACGCGCGCGGCGGCCGGGTGTCCGAGGACGGCACGACGGTCAACCCGATCCTGGGCCCGGTGCTCAACGGCGGCCCCGGCATGGCGGCCATCCGCGACACGGACGGCGGCCGGTTCGACGGCGACACCACGTGGGACCGGGCCGTGGGCCCGATGCAGTTCATCCCGTCCACGTGGGCCGGTTACGAGGCCGACGGGAACGGCGACGGCAAGCGCGACCCGAACAACATCTACGACGCCACCATCGGCGCGGGCAACTACCTGTGCGCGTACAACGCGGACGTCAGCGACCCGCAGCAGCGCGCGCGTTCGGTGTTCCGGTACAACCACTCCGAGGAGTACGTGCGGACCGTCCTGTACTGGGCGGACGTGTACGCGAGCGGTGTCGACACGCTGCCGGAGATGGTCGGCTCGGACGACGACTTCTTCTCGAACCCGAGCCCCGGCACCCAGCCGAACAACACCGCGCCGCCCGCCGGCAACACCCCGCCCGGCAGCACGAACCCGCCGGGCTCCACGAACCCGCCGGCGACCGAGCCGTCGAGGCCGGGCACGACGTCGTCGCCGAGCCGGACCGGCATCTCGGTGACGTTGCGGCCGAGCCCGACGAGCGGCACGACGACGACCAGCCCGACCGACCCGTCGTGCCCCACGGAGCCGACGACCACGACGCCCACCAGCACCAGCACGACCACGCCGACGTCGACTGCGCCGCTTCCGCCGGGCTGCACCACGACGACCACCACGACCACGACGACGACGGTCGCTCCGACCACCACGCAGGACACCGCGCCCGGGAGCGCGCCGGGCAGCACATCCGGCACCTCCCGCAGCACGTCGGGCACCTCGGGGACGTCGGGCAGCACGTCCGGCAGCACGTCCGGTTCCAGCGGCACGGTGTCGGGGCACTCGTCGTCCTCGACGACGACCAGCATGAAGCCGGTCTAGTCCGCCCCACCGCCCGTGGCGGCTAGTCTGCTGGCAGCACCCACCGGCAGGGAAGGAACCCGGGCATGGCACGCGTGGCCGCGATCGACTGCGGGACCAACTCGATCCGCCTGCTGGTCGCCGACGTGACCACTTCGGACGGTGGCGAGCGGTCGTTGCGGGACGTGCACCGGGAGATGCGGGTCGTCCGGTTGGGACAGGGCGTCGACGCGACCGGCGAGCTGCACCCCGACGCGATCGCCCGCACCCGCGCCGCCCTCCTCGACTACACGACCGTGTTGCGGCGCAAGGGAACCGAGTGGGTGCGGATGGTGGCCACCTCCGCCACGCGGGACGCCGCCAACAAGGACGCCTTCTTCGACATGGCCCGCACCGTCCTCGGCGTGGACGCTGAGGTGATCACGGGCGACGAGGAGGCGCGCCTGTCGTTCACCGGCGCGGTGTCCGACCTGGACGGTGACGAAGGGCCGTTCCTGGTCGCCGACATCGGTGGCGGGTCCACCGAACTGGTCCTCGGCACGTGGGACGGCGTGCGCGGCGACGTGGAGGCCGCCCGGTCCGTCGACATCGGCTGCGTGCGCCTCACCGAGCGGTGCCTGCGCTCCGACCCGCCCACCGAGGCCGAGGTCGAGGACGCGGTCCGGGTGACGAGGGACGTCCTGGCGGAGGCGTTCGCCGCGGTGCCGACGGGCCGCGCGACCACGTGGATCGGCGTCGCCGGCACGGTCACGACGCTCGTCGCGCTCGCCCGCGACATGCCGCGCTACGACCCGCAGGAGATCCACCTGGCCCGGCTCACCACCGACCAGATCCGCGAGACCACCGCGAAGCTGCTCACGATGTCGCACGACGAGCGCGCCGCGCTGGGGCCCATGCACCCCGGCCGGGTGGACGTGATCTGCGGCGGAGCGCTGATCGTCCGCACGCTGGCCGAGCACCTGGAGTCGCAGGGCATCACCGAGCTCGTCGCGAGCGAGCACGACATCCTCGACGGCATCGCGTTCTCCCTCGCCTGACCCGAACCCGCGCTCCGGCCGCCCGCGCTCGACCCGCGTTCCAGGCCCCGCGTCGGAGCGGCGTTCCTGACCGCCGCACCGGACCCGCGTCCCGGCGCGCCCGCACTGCGGCGAGAACCCGGCCGGACCCGCGTCCGGGCGCGCCCGCACCGGACCGGGTTTCGGGCCGCCGCACCGGACCCGCGTCCGGGCGCACCCACACCGGGCCGGCGAGAACCCGGCCGGGCTGTCAACTGGGATTGATCGCGACGATGTTGTGACGCCACGATCCGTGTTGGACTCGTCACAGTCCCCATAGCGTTCCTCTCACGCTGTGGAAGCGGTCGACTCTGTTCGGTTACCCCCGATCAGGTGGGAGGACCCATTGGGAGGCGCGGTGGGCGGAGCTGTTGCGCCCTCCGGCCCGGCGTCCGTGCACTTTGTGGCCGCCGCCGTCGGGGATGTTGCCCAGCTTCTTGATGTCGACGTGGACCAGGTCGCCCGGCGCGGCGTGTTCGTAGCGCCGCACCGGTACGGCGGTGGCGCGGTCCAGGTGCGCCAGGCGGGCCAGGCCGAAACGGCGCAGCACCCGGTGCACCGTGGAGGGGTTCAGCCCGAGCAGGTAGGCGATGCGGGCCGGACCCCACCGCCGCGCCAGGCGGACCTTGACGATCCTGCGTTCGCGGCGGGTGGGCAGACGGCGGGGGCTGCGGTGGGGCCGGCTGGACAGCGGTCGGCCATGCCCGCCTCGCCCCACCGTCGGTAGCGGTCGGCCCAGCGGGCGGCGGTGGTCGGCGAGACCTGGAACCGCTCGGCCGCGCGTCGCAGCGGCCAGCGCTCGTCCACGACACACCGGGCCAGGCGCAGCCGGCCCGCCGGAGTCAGCGGTGCGTTAGCGTGGGTCACGAGGGCCTCCGTCGGCTCGGTGTAGACGTCGCAATCCACACCGAACCCGGAGGCCCTCCCTCATTCCAACATCATCCGACTACGTGTCGAACCGCCCACAACCTCCCAGGGCAGTACACCTAGCCGCGGTGGAGCGAACGCGTCGCGGACCGGGCGCGGTCCGGTCCGCGCGCGGCGGTGGTCTAGCGGTTCGAGGCGGACTGGACGAACGCGGCCAGGTCCGTCGACTGCTGGACCCGGCTCGGCTCGTGGACGTACATCATGTGGCCGGCGGGGTAGTACGCGGCCTCGATGTTGGCGTGCAGCTCGTCGGGGATGCGCAGGTGCGCCACGACGTGCTCGGCCGCGTAGTACGGCGTCGCGCCGTCCAGGTAGCCGTACGCGATGTGCACCTTGAGGTGCGGGTTGGCGCGCATCGCCGACGACAGCTTGTCCGCCACCGTCACGTGCGTGCCCTCGAACTCCTTGTACGACCACGGCCGCACGTTCATCGTCAGGATCTCGTACGGCAGGTCGTTCTCGTACTCCAGCTCCGCCCGCACGTAGTGGTTCAGCGCCGCCGTGTACGGGCCGAGGATCGCCGAGTACGACGGGTCCTCGCTGAAGTGCTCGCGCCCGTAGTCGGCGTCGGGACCGGTGAACCGCGAGTCCAGCCGGCCGACGACCTTGCGCTCCGAGCGCAGCAGCTCGGTGAAGAACCGCACGTGCTCGATCCGCAGGTTCACCCGGTCGACGTAGTCCTCGCTCAGGCCCGTCAACGCCGCGAGGCGCGACACCGCCGCCGCGCGCTCCTCCGCGGACAGCCGGTTGCCGCGCGCCAGCGCCCACGGGTAGTCGCGCGACGCGAAGTCCTCCGCGTCGGCCAGCACGTCCTCCAGCGCACGGTCGCCGTGCAGCCCGTGGTAGTGCGCGATCGCCGCGTACGTCGGCAGGAACAGCGTGTGCGGCAGGTCGTTGCCCTCGCTGAAGTCCAGCGTGGTGAAGTCCAGCACCGACGAGATCAGCATCAGCCCGTTGAGGTACATCCCGTACCGCGACTGGAGGTAGTCGGCCAGGCCCGCGGCCCGCGTCGTCCCGTACGACTCGCCCGCCAGGAACTTCGGCGACATCCACCGCCCGTTGCGGGACGTCCACAGCCGGATCAGCTCGCCGACCGACTCCAGGTCGCCCTGGAAACCGTGGTACTGGCCGGGCTTCTCGCCCTTGACCGCCCGCGAGTACCCGGTCGACACCGGGTCGATGAACACCAGGTCGCTGTGCGCGAGCAACGTCTCCGCGTTGTCGACCAGGTCGTACGGCGGCGGGTTCAGCTCGCCGACGTCGCCGGACACCACCCGGCGCGGCCCGAGCACCCCGAGGTGCAGCCACACGCTGGACGAGCCGGGCCCGCCGTTGAAGGCGAACGTCACCGGCCGCTTCGCCGGGTCGGCCCCGTCGAGCGTGTACGCGGTGACGAACACCTCGGCCTTGGGCAGGTGCCCGTCGAACTTGCCCTCGGTCAGCACCTCCTGGCGCAGCACCACCCGACCGGTGGTCGTGGTGTAGTTCAGCTTGCGCCGCTTGACGGTGATGCTGTGCTGGGTGGTGACGAGGTCGTCGGCCGGGAGGTCCTGCTCGTCGCCGAGCTTGTCCTTGGCCGCCTGCTCGTCGCCGGTGTCCTTGTCGGTCATGGTCGAACTCTACGATTCGGAGTCGTCGTCGGTGTTGCCGCTTGCCGCTCTTGACCACCAGGTTGCCCGGTGCCGTGCCTGTCCGCGGTTGGTGGCGTGGCGTGAGGAGGTGGCGCGGGTCAAGCGGGCCTCGTTCCGCGACCAGGAGTACTGGGGACGCCCGGTGCCGGGTTTCGGCCCGGCCGACGCGCGCCTGGTGATCGTCGGCCTGGCGCCCGCCGCGCACGGCGCGAACCGCACCGGCCGCATGTTCACCGGCGACCGGTCGGGCGACTTCCTGTACGCGGCGATGCACGCGGTCGGCCTGGCGACGCAGCCGACGGCGACCCACGTCGGCGACGGCCTGGAGCTGGTCGGAGCCCGCATCACGGCCCCGGTGAAGTGCGCGCCGCCGGCCAACAAGCCGACCCCGGAGGAACGCGACAACTGCCGCCCGTGGCTGATCCGGGAACTGGAACTGCTCCGCCCGACGGTGCGCGCGGTGCTCGTGCTGGGCGCGTTCGGCTGGCAGGCCGTGCTGCCGGTGCTGGCCGCGTGCTGGCAGGTCCCCCGGCCGAGGCCGGTGTTCGGGCACGGGGCGCACGTCACGCTGGCGGCCCAGGACGGCGGCGCGCCGCTGCACCTGTTCGGCTCGTACCACGTGAGCCAGCAGAACACGTTCACCGGCAAGCTCACCCAACCCATGCTCCAGGACGTCCTGCGCGCCGCCAAGGCCGCCTCCGGCCTCGGCTGACCCCGTCCGACTGGCATAACGCTCGCCGTTAATAACGGCATGCGTTATGCGTTGACAGGTGTTGCGGTCGTTCGCCGACAGGGAGACGGAGCGGGTATGGCAGCGGAGTCGTTCACGGGCACTTGATCCCAACGTTCAACGGGTCGCCTTGCGCGAGCTGGCCATCCTCGACGCGGCGGAGACCTTGGAAGACCTGCGGGTGCCACCCGGCAACCGCTTGGAGAAGCTCCACGGGGACCGTGCGGGGCAGCACAGCATCCGGATCGACCAGCAATGGCGCATCTGCTTCCACTGGACGGACGCGGGGCCTGAGAAAGTCGAGATCGTGGACTACCCCTGAAGGGAGAGCGAGGATGACCGACGAAGTCATGCCCCCCGTTCACCCCGGCGAGATCCTCGCCGAGGAGTACCTGGAGCCGCTCGGCGTGACCCAGCACCGCCTCGCCGTCGCCATCGGGGTTCCGCCACGCCGCATCAACGAGATCGTGCACGGCAAGCGGGGTGTCTCGGCGGACACCGCGCTGCGCCTGGCCAGGTTCTTCGGGACGTCCGAGAGGTTTTGGCTCAACCTGCAGTCCCGTTACGAGTTGGAACGCGAGAAGGACCACTTGGCGCACGAGTTGGCCCGGATCCAGCCGTTGGCCAGCGCCTAGGACCCCCGTCCGACTTCGGGCGGTGGGGGGATCGCGCGGGCGGTTTGGGGAAATACCGGCCGCGGCGGGCCGGTGACGGGCATCCTGGGGAGGTGAAGCCCCGGCTGGCGCTCGTCCTCGCGGTCGGGTCGGCGCTCGGCCTCATCGCGCTCGCGGCGCGCGGGACGTCACCCGTGCGGTACGTGGAACGGCCCGCGGACGACGACGACCGGCCGACCACCCTGGTGCCCGACTCCGCCTCGCCGCTGGACACGGAGATCGGCGGCTCGCCGGTGACGGGGTCGCTGCTCGTCGTGCTGGTCGTCCTCGGCGTGGTGGTGGTCGTCGCGGTGCTCTCGCTGCTGGTCTCGCTCGGCGCGTTCCGGTGGCGTCGGCGGCGCGGCGTGGGGGCGGCGGTCGACGCGGCCGACGCGGCCGACGAGCGCGCGAACCCGCCCGCGGCCCTGGTGCGGCGGGCCGCGGAAGCCCTGGAAGAGCTGCGCGACCACGCGAACCGGCCGCCCGGTGACGCGGTGATCGCCGCCTGGCTCGCCCTGGAACGGGCGGCCGAGGACAGCGGCGTGCCGCGGCAGGGCCACCAGACCCCCACCGAGTTCACCGGCGACCTGCTGCGCCGCTACCGGGTGGACGAGGGCGCGGCCGGCACGCTGAAGCGCGTCTACCAGCGGGCCCGGTTCGGCACGGCCGAGGTGACCGAGGCGGACGCCCGCACCGCCACCGAGGCGTTGGAGCACATCGTGAGGGACCTCCGGTGACGCCGATCGTGGGCAGCGTGACGCGGGCCGCCGGGCTCGCGGTGGTGGTTGCCGCCGTGACGGCGTTCGTGCTGAACCGGGTCGGCGCGCCGTGGCCGTGGGCGGCGCTGGTCGCGCTGCCCGTCGGCGCGCTGGGCCTGCTCGCCGCACGCCTGCCGCGCGCCACGGACGTCGTGTGGTCGCCGCAGCCGGTGCACGTCTCCACCGCCACGTCCGCCAAGGCCAGCACGCTCGCGAGCCGCTTCGCCGAGGCCTCCGTCAGCCAGGACCGGTTCACCACGCGCGTGCAGCCCCGGCTGCGCAGGCTGGCGGAGGCCCGGCTGCGCCAGGTCCACGGCGTGCCCGACCTCCACCACCCCCGAGCCCGTGAGGTGCTGGGCGACGAGCTGCACCGCCTGCTCACCGACCCGGAAGCCCCGCTGCCCGAGCCGTCGAAGCTCGCCGACCTCTTGGAGAACCTGTGACCTCTGCCGATGTCGGACCCGGAGCGGACACCGGAGCCGGAACCGACGCCAGAGCCGACGCCGGAGCCGGAACCGACGCCAGAGCCGAAGCCGAAGCCGACGCCGTCTCCGACGCCGGAGCCGGGGTGGGCGTCGAGACCATCGCGGCCGGCGCCAAGGCGGTGCTCGCCGCCGTCGGCACGGTCGTCGTCGGGCGGGAGCGGTCGCTGCGGCTGGCGCTGGCGGCGATCCTCGCGGGCGGTCACGTGCTGCTGGAGGACGTGCCCGGCCTGGGCAAGACGCTGATGGCGCGGTCGCTGGCGCAGGCGTTGCGGCTGGACTTCAAGCGCCTCCAGTGCACGCCCGACCTGCTGCCCGCCGACGTCACCGGCTCGTTCCTGTACAACCCCGGCGACCGCGAGTTCACGTTCCGCGAGGGCCCGCTGTTCACCGGCCTGCTGCTCGCCGACGAGATCAACCGCACCCCGCCGAAGACGCAGTCCGCGCTGCTGGAGGCCATGCAGGAGCGGCAGGTCACCGTCGAGGGCCGCACGTTCGCGCTGCCGCGACCGTTCCACGTGCTGGCGACCGCGAACCCGGTGGAGTACGAGGGCACCTACCCGCTGCCGGAGGCGCAGCTGGACCGGTTCCTGCTGCGGCTGGACATCGGCTACCCGCCGCCCGCCGAGGAGGTCGAGGTGCTGCGCCGCAGGCTCGTCCGGCAGCGCGAGGAGACCGAGGTCGAGCCGGTGCTGGACGCGGCCAGGCTCCGGCAGCTCCAGCACGGCGTGGAGCAGGTGTCCGTGGACGACGACGTGCTGCGGTACTGCGTGGACCTGGCGTCGGCCACCCGGTCGCACGCGGCGGTCGAGGTCGGCGCGTCACCGCGCGGCGCGCTGGCGCTGGTGCTGGTGGGACGGGCACTGGCGGTGCTGGACGGGCGGGACTTCGTGCTGCCCGAGGACGTCAAGGAGTGCGCGGTCGCCGCGCTGGCGCACCGGCTCACCCTCCGCCCCGAGACGTGGACGTCCGGCGTCACCGGCGTGGAGGTCGTGACCGAGCTGCTGGGCCGCGTGCCCGGCCCGGCGAGCACCCGCTCGTGAACCGGCGCCCGTCGTGAGCAGGGTGGAGCGGTTGCGCGAGGCGTTCACCGGCGGGCGCGGCGCGCGCTGGCACCCCACCGACGCTCTGGTGCGCGGCCTGGTGCTGGGCGTCGGGATGGTCGTCGTCGGCGGGCTGCTGCACCGGGTGGAGCTGGTCCTGTTCGGCGCGCCGCTGCTGATCTCCACGCTCCTCGCGCTGGTCACGCCGGTCGCCGGCGCGCCGCGGGTCCGCGTGCGGGGACTGCCCCGGACGGGCGAGATCGGCGCGGCCAAGTCGGTCGTGGAGGTCGACCCGGCGGTGGGCGGCGAGGTGATGGCGATCCGGCTGCCGGGCGTCGGCCAGGGCGTCGGCCCGGTGCACCTGCTGCCCGCGTCGGCGCGGGAGATCGAGGTCGTGCTGCGCCGTGACGCGTGGGGCGAGGGCGTCGACCTGCGGCCGGACCACCTGGTGGCCGGGCCGGACGCGCTGCTCGTCCACGGTCCGGTGACCGCGCCCGAGCGGGGACGGGTGATCCTGCCGCCGGTGGAGGCGCTGCCCGCCGGTCTGCTGCCCGCGCGGGCCGTGGGCCTGGTGGGGGCGCACCGGGCGCGGCGGCCGGGCGACTCGGTGGAGCTGCGCGACATCCGCGCGTTCCAGCCGGGCGACCGGCTGCGGCGGATCGACTGGCGGGTGTCGCTGCGGGCCAGCGCGATGGCGGGCTCCGCCGAGGGCACCAACCTGCACGTCCGCGAGCACCACGCGGAGGCGGACGCGGACGTCGTGCTGGCGCTGGACACCCGGCAGGACGTCGGCGCGGCGCTCGGGGAGTGGGCGACGCCGTCACGGGCGACGACGGTCGGCCGGTCGCTCGGCGAGTGGTCGCTGGCCGCGCGCGGGACGACGGTCCGGCAGGGCGGCAGCCTCGACCTCGCGGTGCGGGCGGCGGCGTCGTTGGCGGCGGGCTACCTGCGGCAGGGCGACCGGGTGAGCCTGGCCGACCTGGGCCGACCGCAACTGGGCGCGCGTGCCGGCGTGGGACGGCGGCAGCTGTTGCGGCTGCGCAACCAGCTGGTGGTGTGCGCGCGGTCGGCGGGGTGGGGGCAGCGGCCCGTGCTGCGGCCCGAGCAGGTGCCGCACGGCGCGCTGGTCGTGGTGCTGTCGCCGTTCCTCGACGCGGAGGTGGTGGAGCTGGCCGTGCACGCCGCGCGGCGGGGCAACCTCGTGCTGGCGGTGGACGTGCTGCCGGACCCGTTGGTGGCCGACCCGGAGACGCCGTGGGGGGAGAGCGCGTTGAAGGTGATCCGGTTGGAGCACGACGTGCGGCTGGAGGCGATGCGGCAGCACGGTGTGGCCGTGCTGACGTGGGGCGCGCCGATCGCGGGCGTGCTGCGGGGCGCCCGCGCGGCCCGGCGGGTGTCCCGGTGACCCCCGCGGACCACCCGGACCGCCCGGACCACTCGGACCACGTGGGCGGGCCAAGCGGGGCCGGACCGCGCGCCGGCGAGGGGCGGGACACCGGTGGCGCGCCGGGCGATGGGCGGGGCACCACCGGCGGGCCGGACGGCGGCGGGCCGGGCGACGTGGGCGGGCCGGACGGCGGGCCGGTGCGGACCGAGCTGAGCGCCGGGCTGCCCGGGTGGGTGCTGCGCGCGGCGGTCGGGGTGGTGGCGGCGGGTGTGGCCGGGGTGCTGGCCGCCAACGGGGTCGAGTGGCCCGCCCTCGCCCTGTACGGGGCGCTGGCGGTGGCCGCGATGGCGGTGCCCGCGTCCGCCGCGGTCGCGTTGATCATCGGGTACCCGGCGGCCGCGATGGTGCTCACGGGTGACGAGCCGTCGTGGCCCGGCGTGCTCGCCCTGGTCGTCCTGCTGCACCTCTTGCACGTCCTGTCCGCGTACGCGGCGGTTCTCCCGCTCGCCTCCCGCGTTCACCTGAACGCACTAGCGGCGCCCGCGAAGAGGTTCGCCGCCGTGCAACTCTCCGTGCTCGGCCTCGCCGCCGTCGTCATCCTGTTGCCGGGCGGCCGAACGGCTGAGGCCGTCGAGGTGGTGGGCATAGCCTGTGCCGTCGGGCTCGTCCTCGGCGTGGTCCTCCTGATGCGCCGGAGAGGCTGAGGAACGGCCCCCCGCCGCTCAGCGCGAGCTGAGCGTCTGGATCGTTCCTCTCAGGGGCTTCACCGGCTCGCGCTGGTCAGGCAGGTGAGTGTCCGTCATCACCCGCGACCGTGGTCACAACGGGCCTCGTCGATGCGCGGGAAAGGCCCGGCCGGTGCGACCATGTGTGTATGGCTGCTGTGAAGTCGCAACCCACACGGATCGTGATTGTCGGCGGTGGGTACGTCGGCATGTACACCGCGCTGGGATTGCAGAAGAAGCTGCGTTCCGGCGAGGCGTCCGTCACGGTGATCGACCCCCAGCCGCACATGACCTACCAGCCGTTCCTCCCCGAGGCGGCGGCCGGTTCCATCGAACCCCGCCACGTCGTCGTGCCGCTGCGCAAGGTCCTGAAGCGCTGCCACGTCGTCACCGGCAGGGCCACGCGCATCGAGCACTCGCGCAAGGCCGTCACGGTGGAGCTCGCCGACGGCCACGTCGAGGAGTTCGAGTACGACGTGCTGGTCTCCGCGCTGGGCGCGATCTCGCGCACCCTGCCGATCCCCGGCCTGCCCGAGGTCGGCATCGGCATGAAGACCATCGGCGAGGCCATCTACCTGCGCAACCACGTGCTGTCGCGGCTCGACCAGGCGGCCAGCACCAACGACCCGGAGCTGCGCAAGCGGCTGCTGAGCTTCGTCGTCATCGGCGGCGGCTTCGCGGGCATCGAGACGCTGGCGGAGCTGGAGGACATGGCCCGCTACGCGCTGCGCTACTACGAGGGCCTGAAGCAGGAGGACATGCACTGGGTCCTCGTCGAGGCGACCGGCCGGATCATGCCGGAGGTGAGCGCGCGGCTCGGCGTCTACACCGTCGAGCAGCTGGAGAAGCGCGGCATCAAGTGCTACCTCGACACGCGGGTCAAGTCGATGGAGGGCGGCCACGTCGTCCTCGACGACGGCACCGAGTTCGACTCGGACACCATCATCTGGACCGCGGGCATGAAGGCCAACCCGATGCTCCGCAACACCGACCTGCCGCTGGACGAGCGCGGCCGCGTCCGGTGCACGGCGGCGATGCAGGTCGTCGGCCTGCCGGGCGTGTGGGCGGCGGGCGACTGCTCGGCCGTGCCGGACCTCTCGCGCACCGAGGAGGACCCGACGGCGACGTGCGTGCCGAACGCGCAGCACGCCATCCGCCAGTCGAAGCTCCTGACCAAGAACATCATCGCGACCCTGCGCGGCAAGCAGCCCAAGGACTACTTCCACAAGTACCTGGGCTCGGTCGCGGGCCTCGGCCTCTACAAGGGCGTGGCCGACGTGTTCGGCCTGCGGTTCAAGGGCGTCGTCGCCTGGTTCATGCACCGCAGCTACCACGTGATGTTCATGCCCACGGTGAACCGCAAGTTCCGGGTCTTCGTGGACTGGACGCAGGCGCTGTTCTCGGGCCGCGAGGTCGTCGCGCTGGGCCAGATCCACGAGCCGAAGGCCGAGTTCGACCGCGCCACCAAGAGCTGATCGCGAACGGCTCCCCGCCCGCTGCGCCGTTCGGTGTGGCGGGCAGGGGGCCGTCCGGCGGAGCCTTCTCACTTGAGCCCCCGGTCGGCCTAACGCATCGTCGGTTGCCTTGACATTGCGTTACGTGAACCCGAGAATACAGCTGGTGTATCGCCTGAATGTGTGATGCATCAGTGGGGAGAGAGGTGACCGCGATGTCTCTCGAGGAGCTGGCCGCACAGCTTCGCCGCGGTGAGATCGAGGATCGTGCGCTGGCGGAGTACTCCGCCGAGTACGCGACTGCCGAAAAGCGTTTTTGCAGCAAGAAAGACGACTGAGCCATGACCGTCTCCGGGTGGGGGAACGAGGTCGTTCCCCCGCCCGAGGCAGCCAGACCGGCGAAACCCATCCCGCTGTTGCTGCAAGGTCAGGACTACCTGTTCCGGTCGCAGCCGAAGTGCCTGGACTTCCAGGAGCAGGTGCACCGCCTCGGCATGGTGGACGAGGGTGACGGCAGCCCCGTGCCCTGCGTGCTGGTGCTCGCCCGCGCCGCGGACATGGAGATGAACGAGCTCTCCATCGCGCTCGCCGAACGCGGCATCCGGATGGCCCGCATCGACGCCGACCGGTCCGCCGACCTGCCGCTCACCGTCTACACCGACCAGCCGCTGCTGGAGCTGGACCGCTGGCTGCTGCGCCCCCTCCTGGTGTGGCGCCGGCACTTCGAGCTGTCCGCGCTGCCCGTCGAACCCGGCACGCTCGCCGGCGCCTACGCCGTGGACCAGTGGGGCGCCGTCGCCGACTGGCTGTCCAGCCGGGGCGACTGGTCGCACGTCAACCCGAGCCGCAACACCTCCCACCTCAACCGGCTCACGCAGCTCGCCGACGCCGCCGCGTTCGGCCTGCGCGTGCCGCGCACCACGGTGACCACCCGCCCCGGCCGCACCCGGCCCGGCGGCGCGCGGTGCATCGTCAAGACGTCCGGCAGGCACCTGCTGGAACCCCGCCCCGGCATGCAGCACGGCCTGTTCCCGCGCCCGCTGGAGACCAGCCGGTCCGGCGACGTGCCCGAGCCCGCGCCGGTGATCGTGCAGGAGTACGTGCCGTCGGACACCGAGCTGCGCGTGTTCGTCGTGGGGGAGCGGTGCCTCGCCTTCCAGGTCGACAAGCTCGACCCGGCCCAGCTGTGGGTGGACCCGGAGGCGGTCCGCGTCACGCCGGTCGACGTGCCGTCCGGGCTGACCGACCGGCTGCTCGCGCTGGCCCGGCACTGGCGGTTGCAGGTCGCCGCGTTCGACCTGCTGGTCTCCGGTGGCGACCACGTGTTCCTGGAAGTCAACGTCAACTGCGACTGGCGGTGGTTCGAGCACCGCGCCGGTGACGCGCGGGTGTCCGAGGCCGTGCACGAGTGGGTGGCGGCGCGGTTCAAGGAGCTGCTGGGTGCGGGCAAAGGTCGCTGAGCACGCGACGCTGTTCTACCAGGACGGCGCCGTGGTGTGGGACGACTACCTCCACCACCGCCAGTTCGCCATCAGCGAGACCGCCGAGCTGTTGTGCCGCAAGTTCGCCGGGTTCACCGACGTGGACGAGCTGCTGGCGCCGCTCGCGGAGGCCGACCGGGCCGCGCTGCGCAAGGTGGTGGACGAGCTGCTCGAAGCGGGCGTGCTGATCGTCGAGGGCTCGCCGGAGCACGACGAGGAACGCCGGCTGCTGGACGGGTGGCACGCCTGGGGCGCGTCCGCGCGGCACTTCCACTTCGCCAGCCGCACCCTCGCCGACGCGCCGTACCAGGCGTCCGACGAGCACGACGCGGCGCTGGACGCCAAGCTGCCCGTCGAGCCGCCGCCCACGCCGTTCCGCAGCCTCGGCGGCGTCGCCGTGCCGCTGCCGCCGGTGCCCGACGAGCCGGACTGGGCCGGCGCGGGCCTGTACGACGTGCTGCTGGCCCGCCGCACGACCCGGGAGTTCGGCCCGTCGCCCGTGCCGCTCGCGCGCCTGGGCGAGCTGCTGGGCGTGCTGGCGGGGCCGTCGCCCGCGCGGTCCCGGATCGGGCGGTCCGGCACGGTGTTCAAGACGAGCCCGTCCGGCGGCGGACGGCACCCGGTGGAGCTGTACGCGCACGCGAGCCGCGTGGACGGGCTGGAACCGGGTTGGTACCACTACGACGGGCTCGCGCACGCGCTGGAGCCCATCGGGGTGACGTGGGGGCCGGACGAGATGGCCGCGGCGGCCGGCGACCAGGACTGGGTCGGACGGGCGCCGGTGGTGCTCGCGTACACCGGGCTCCTCGAACGGACCAGGTGGCGTTACGACACGTCACGTGCCTACCGAGTTGTGCAAATGGATGTAGGCCATCTGTCCCAAACGGCTTATCTGGTTGCTACGGCCCTGGGTTTTGGTATCGGCTTCACCGCAGCATTGCGGGATGAGGCCGTGGAACACGCACTCGGCTGTGACGCTTATCACGAAGTTGTACTCGGGATGAGCGCGCTGGGCCCATTACCCGAATGAGCGCAATAGCGGATCGCATTGAGCCGTGCGGGGGACTTCTTGTGAACCTGCCCCACGAACGCTCGGTAACGGCTTAGGCTCCCCGCTGCCCCCGTAGCCCAACCGGTAGAGGCAGGCTCCTTAAAAGAGTCACAGTACGGGTTCGAATCCCGTCGGGGGCACGTTCTGCGCCGCTCACACTTCACCCATCTGCCGGGTGAACACGAACGCGCGCGCCGTGTCGGTCACGCACCAGAATCACCGGAACGGACCCGCGAGTCGTCTCGGGAGTGAACGTCACCACCGGAATGGACGACTCGCGGGCACGCCGACCCGACGTCACCCCTGGGAGCGCACCCAGTCGGTGACGACCTCGTCCAGCACGGCCAGCGGCAGCGGCCCGCCGGCCAGCACCAGGTCGTGGAACGCGCGGATGTCGAAGCGGTCGCCCAGCGCCTCGCGGGCCGCCGCCCGGACGCGCAGGATCTCCAGCCGGCCGACCATGTAGGCCAGCGCCTGGCCGGGCGCGGCGATGTACCGGTCGACCTCGTTCTCGATCTCCACCAGCGCCAGCGGCGTGTTCGCGCTCAGGTAGTCGACGGCCTGCTGCCTGCTCCAGCCGTGCGCGTGCAGGCCGGTGTCGACCACGAGCCGCCCGGCGCGCAGCGAGTCCAGGACCAGCATCCCGAGCCGCGCCACGTCGTCGGAGTACAGGCCCATCTCGTCGGCCAGCCGCTCGGTGTAGAGGCCCCAGCCCTCCAGGTAGGCGGTCACCTGGGCGACGCGGCGCAGCACCGGCAGCCCGGTCGCCTGCTGGGCGAGCGTGATCTGGAAGTGGTGCCCCGGCACGGCCTCGTGGAACGCGATGGCCTCGGCCTGGTAGCGGAACCGCTCCTCCACGCGGTGCGTGTTCGCGTAGTAGGTGCCGGGCCGCAGGCCGTCCAGCGACGGCGGCGCGTAGTACGCGATGGGCGCGCCCGGCGCGTCGGCGGCGGGCACGGGCTCGACCCGGCAGCGCTGCTCGGGCAGCCGGCCGAACCAGCGCGGCGCGGCCTCCTCCGCCCTGGTCACGGCGTCGCGCGCGGCGGTGATCAGCTCGTCCTCGGTCCGCCAGCGCAGCGACTCGTCGGTCCGCATCCGCTCGAACACCTCGGCCACGTCCGACGTGCCGAACACCCGCTCGCCCAGCTCGGCGTACTTGCGGGCCAGCGACTCCATCACGTCGAGGCCGGTCTGGTGCAGCTCCGCGGGCGTGCGGTCGGTGGTCGTGTTGACGCGGACCAGCGCCGCGTAGAGCGCCTCGCCGTCGGGCAGCCAGCGCAGCCCCGCGCGGTCCTCGGGACGGCCCTCGATGCCCGCGACGACGTCCCGGTAGGCCGCGAACGCGGGCCGCACCACGTCGGCCAGCAGGCGGTCCCGCTCGGCCGTGAACGCCTCGCCGCCCGTCGGCCGGGCCAGCGGGTCCTCGTCGGCGGCCAGGTACCGGTCCACGTGCGCCACGGCGGCGTCCACCAGGTGCCGCACCGGCGTGCGACCGGCGGCGGCGCCCGCGACCTGCCGCTCGCCCACGCGCCGCAGGAAGTCCGGGACGGCGGCCAGCCGGTCCAGGTAGGCCCGCTCCGACTCCGGCCCGGACAGCACCGTCATCGGCAGGATGGACAGCAGCTCGCCGGCGGGCGCGAAGAACGAGTCGGTGATCGTGTACTCGACGCCGCGCGCGTCGATCTGGTCCACGATCGCCCCGGCCTGCTGGATGACCACGGCCCGCGTCACGGGGTCGTCGTCGTCCGGCCGGGAGCGCGCCCGGTCGGCGATGTCGACGGCCCGCGCCCGCGCGGCCTCGTGCGACTCGGCCCGGTGGTCGGCCAGCAGGTGGTCGTACCCCGGCACGCCGTAGACCGTCGCGCCCAGCGGTGTCAGGGTGCACATCAGGTCGAGCAGTTCGTCGGCCAACTGAGCCGTCGTGGTCATCGGAACCCCCCTGGGTCGTCGTGGACCAAGATGCTACTTAGCCTAAGAAACGATTTACACCCGGTCCAAATAGGCCAGCACGGCGAGCACCCGCCGGTTGTCGTCCCCGGACAACGGCAGGTCCAACTTGCCGAAGATGTTCGCGATGTGTTTGCCGACCGCTTTCTCGGTGACGAACAGCCGCCCGGCGATCGCGCCGTTGGAACGGCCCTCGGCCATCAGCGAGAGCACTTCCCGCTCGCGCGGCGTCAACGTCGTCAGCGGTCGGTCCCGCGCGCCGCGGGCGAGCAGTTGCGTGATGACCTCGGGGTCCATCGCGGTGCCGCCCGCGGCCACCCGTCGAATGGCGTCGATGAACTGCTTCACGTCCGACACGCGGTCCTTCAGGAGGTAGCCGACCGCGCCGCCGCGGTCGGACAGCAGTTCCCGCGCGTAAAGCTGCTCCACGTACTGCGAGAGGACCAGCACCGGCAATCGCGGCACCCGCTTGCGGGCCTCGATCGCGGCCCGCAACCCCTCGTCGGTGAACGTCGGAGGCAGGCGCACGTCGACCACCGCCACGTCCGGGCGGTGGTCGACGAGGGCCTTGAGTAGGGCGGGACCGGAGTCGACCGCCTCGACGACGTCGAAGTCGTAGGCCTGGAGCAGCCGGATCAGGCCGTCCCGGAGGAGGACGAGGTCTTCACCGAGGACAACGCGCACGGCAGCTCCATGGTCACGATGGTCGGCCCGCCCACCGGGCTCGCGATGCCGAGTGTGCCGTCGAACGCGGCCAGCCTGCGCTCGATCCCGCGCAACCCGCCGCCCTCGCCCGCCACGGCCCCGCCCCGCCCGTCGTCGCCGATCATCAGCGACAGCCGGCCGCCCTCGTGCCGCACCCGCAGCCACGCCGAGGTCGCGCCGCTGTGCTTGGCCGCGTTCGTCAGCGTCTCGGCCACCGCGAAGTAGGCCGCCGACTCGACCGGCGCCTCCGGCCGCCCGGCCAGCTCCACGTCGACGTCCACGGGCAGCGGGTGGGCCAGCGCCAGCGCGCGCAACGCGCCGTCCAGCCCGCGGTCGGCCAGCACCGGCGGGTGGATGCCGCGCACCAGGTCGCGCAGCTCCGCCAGCGCCACGGTGGACGACTGGCGTGCCTCCGCCAGCAGCTTCAGCGCCGCGTCCGGGTCGTGGGCCAGCAGCTCCTCGGCCATGCCGAGGCTCAGGCCGAGCGCCACCAGCCGCGCCTGCGCGCCGTCGTGCAGGTCCCGTTCGATCCGGCGCAGCTCGGCGGCCTGCGCGTCGACCGTGTCGGCCCGCGAGTCGGCCAGCACCCGCACCCGGTCGGTCAGCGCGGCGGTGGCGCTGGGCGCGAGCAGCCACTTGACGACGGTCGCGTGCAGCCGGGCGAACCGGGGCGTGGACCACCACGCCAGCGCCAGGAACGCGATGCCCAGCAGCGGCGCGAGCACGAAGCTGCCGGGGGTGGTGGCGGTCATCGCGACGTACTCGACGTCGTCGGCGTCGAGCCAGATCAGCGGGACCACGAAGCCGAGCACACCGTTGATCCAGAACGCGACGGGCAGCACGCCGCAGACCACGCCGAGGATCGCGTTCAGCGGCAGGAACGCCAGGTCGCGCCACGTCGCCGGGTCGGTGGCGATGGTGCGGACCCTGGTCATCGGGCCGCGGTTCTCCGGCGCCCGGTGCGGCGCGGGGACCTCCACGCCCAGCACGCGCGACGCCCACCACCGGCAGAGGCCGGTGTAGCGGCGGGCCAGCGCCGTGGCCACGAGCAGCAGCGGCACGCCCAAAGTCACCAGGATCAGCGGGTAGGCCACCAGCTGGAGCGGGATCAGCAGCAGCCCGACGAGGGACAGCGGTGTCCGCGCCAGCCCCAGCGCGGCCTGCGTCAGCCTGGCGCGGGTGGCGCGCACGAGGTCGTGGTCCGTCATGGCCCCGATTCTTCCGGCTGCCCACCGGTGAATCGGTGGGTCTAACCCCCCAATCGACGTCAGAGGACGATCACCGCGCCGTCCTCGACGACCTCCACGCCCGCGCCGGTGACCTCGGCGTGCTCCGGCGACGCCGGGTCGAGCACCGGGTTGGTGTTGTTCAGGTGGGTGTAGATCCGCCGGGTCGCCGGGTGGCGGCGCAGCTCCGGGAGGCTGTGCGCGATCGGCAGGTGGCCCATCGCGGCCTGCCCGCTCGGCCGGCCGGTCGCCGCGCCCATCTCCGACGGGGCGTGGAACGTGCCGTCGAGCAGCACCACGTCCGCCTCCTCGACCAGCGCGTCGAACCCCGGCGGCCAGGACGCCAGGCACGGCGCGTACAGCAGCACGCCGCCCGTGGCCGGGTCGCGGAACCGGTACGCCACCACCCAGTGCCCGTCCGGGCCGGTGGCGTACCGGGGCCGCTTGCCGCTGACCGGGAACGCGGTCACCTCCAGCCCGCCGTCCAGCAGGACCGGCCGCTGCGGCTCCACCGGCCGCCACGCCCACTCCGCGTACGTCGCCAGCACGTCCCTGGTGGGCGTGAGGGCGTCCAGCACGGCCCGCGGCGCGTGCACCCGCAGGCCGGCCGCGCCGCGCAGCACCGCCAGGCCCAGCGTGTGGTCCAGCTCGGCGTCGGTGAGCAGGACGCCGCGGACCGGCGTGTCCCGCGGGCCGGGACCTGGCGCGAGGTCGGGCGTGGCGGCGAGCTGCGCGCCGAGGTCCGGAGAGGTGTTGACCAGCCACCAGCCCACGCCGTCGCCGCTCACGGCCAGCGAGTCCTGCGTGCGCGCGGGCAGCCGACCCGCCCGCACCGCCGCGCACGGCCCGCACGCGCAGTTCCACTGCGGCACACCGCCCCCGGCCGCCGTCCCGAGCACGACCACCCTCACCGCACGACCCTCCGCCGCAGCACGTCCCACCCCGCCGCCACCCTCACCGCACGCTCTCGCACCGCAGCACGTCCCACCCCGCCGCAACCCTCACCGCACGACCGCCCGGTGCTCCACCTCGCCCGGCGCGCCGGCCAGGATCGCGTCCACCAGGCCGCGGTGCGGCGAGAGCGAGCACACCGGATCGGTCGCCGCCGCGTCGCCGGTCAGCTGGAACGCCTGGCACCGGCAACCGCCGAAGTCCACCTCGCGCCGCGCGCAGGTGCGGCACGGGTCGCGCATCCACCCGAAGCCCCGGAACGCCTCGAACGCGGGCGACGTGTGCCAGATGTCGGCCAGCGCCCGGTCCGCGACGTTCTCCACGCCCAACCCGTCGATCACGCCCGCCGCCGGGCACGGCAGCACGTCCCCGTTCGGCGTCACGGTCAGCTGCCGCGCGCCCCACCCGTGCATGCACGGCTTCGGGTGCGCCTCGTGGTAGTCGGCGATCACGTACACGATCTCCATCGCCGACCGCGCCCGCTCCGCCGCCACCACCTCACCGGCCCGCGCCAGTTGCTCCCGCGTCGGCAGCAACGCGGCCCGGTTGCGCAACGCCCAGCCGTAGTACTGGGTGTTGGCCAGCTCCAGCCGGTCCGCGCCCAGGCGCTCCGCCAGCGCGACGATCTCGGCGACGTGGTCCACGTTCAGCCGGTGCAGCACCACGTTCACGGTCAGCGGCAGCCCCGCGTCCCGCACGGCGCGGGCGGCCGTCAGCTTGTGCCCGAACGCCTTCACGCCCGCGATGCGGTTGGCGCCGGCCTCCTGCGCGTCCTGCACGGACAGCTGCACGTGGTCGACACCGGGCAGCCCCGCGAGCCGTTCGGGGGTGAGCCCGAGGCCGCTGGTCACCAGGTTCACGTAGCAGCCGAGCCCGGACGCGTGGCCGACCAGCTCGGGCAGGTCCGCGCGCGCCAGCGGCTCACCGCCGGACAGGTGCACCTGCCACACGCCCAGCGCGCGGGCCTGGTCGAACACCGAGCACCACGCCGCCGTGCCCAGCTCGTCGTCGCGGCCGACCAGGTCGACGGGGTTCGAGCAGTACCCGCACCGCAGCGGGCACCGGTGGGTCAGCTCGGCGAGCAGGCCGAACGGCGCCTCAGCCATCGACTTCCACCACCCGGCGCGCCACCAGCCGGGCCACCAGCTCGGCGACGTCCGCGGGCTCGACGCCGTCGAACTCGTCGGCCAGCCGCCGCGCGATGCCCGCCACGGACGTCCGCCCGTCGCACAGCCCCACCACCGCGGCGGCCGTCTCGTTGAGCACCAGCACGCCCTCCGGGAACAGCACGACGTGACCGGCCCTGGCTTCGTCGTAGGCCGTCTTGACGCCCCGGCGCAGGCGCGGCACGGCGTCGGGCGCGGTCACGACGAGCCGCCAGCGCAGTGGTAGTCGACGGCGTCCAGCAACCCCCGCAGCACGTCGCACTTGAACGCCAGCGCGGCGACCGCCGCCTCCTGCTGCCCGCGCGTCCGGCAGTGGCGCACCACTATGTCCACAGTGGACTTCCCCTCGTCGGCGACGACCCCGAGCCGGGCGGTGAAGTAGGCGAAGCCCTCCTCGGCGATCCACGGGTAGTGCAGGCGCATGTCCGCCAGCCGGCGCGCCATCAGGTCGCGGGAGAACATCTCGGTGAGCCCGGACGCCACCGCCTCCACCCACGGCCGGGTGCGGGCGAACGTCACGTAGGCGTCCACGGCGAACCGGGTGCCCGGCAGCACGTGCCGCTCGTCCAGCACCTCCTCGCGGCTCAGCCCGACCGCCTCGGCCAGCCGCAGCCAGTCCTCCGCGCCGCCCTCGCCCGGCCGGTCGCCGTCGTGCCAGACGATCCGCTCCCGCCACGCGCGGCGGACGTCGACGTCGGGGCAGTTCGACAGGATCGCCGCGTCCTTGCGCGGTATCGCGCGCTGGTAGTACCAGCGGTTGGCGGCCCACAGCCGCAGCTCGTGCGCGGTCAGCCGGCCCTCGTGCAGCCGGAGGTGGAACGGGTGGCGGTCCCAGTAGCGGGGCGCCAGGGCGCGCAGGCGCGCGGTGAACTCGTCCGGGGTCAACGCGTCGGGGGACAACGCCACAGCACTCGGCACGGGGACGGCACCTCTCGGTCCACGCCACGCCCCTCCGGCGCCGGGCCGGAGGGGCACGGCGCCGGAGGGGCACAGCGCACGGGCTAGCTTCGAGCGGCGTAGGCGGTGACTTCCATCGGGGTGTCGACGTCCCGGAAATCGGGCTTCACCCAGGGGCGCTTCTCGGGCTCGGTGGTCATGCGCGACTCCTCGGAGGTGGTGCTTTCCGTGGGGCGGCGGTGACCCACCGTAGCGGCTTCGTCGCCCGCCGCGCCAGAGCGGCACGCGTTCCGCGCTGACCCGATCGGGTCAATTCCGCGCCGGGGGCATCCGCCGCAGCTGCTCCAGCACCACCGGGTCCTGCAGCTGCATCCACTGGATCACCTCGGTGTACGTCGCGCACACCGTCTCCGGCCGCACGCACACCTCGCCCAGGAACCCCTCCACCGCGCGGCTGAACGCGCCGCCCGCCCACTCGTTGAAGTGGTTGCCGATCACCACCGGGGCCCGGTT
This sequence comes from Saccharothrix hoggarensis, assembly GCF_052936025.1. The sequence goes on from NZ_CP193624.1 coordinate 756,398, forward strand.
GCCGTTGAACGCCGCCTGGTACACCGAGCGGTACGTGTCCAGCACGATCCGCGTGTAGTCGCCCGAGTGGTCCGGCTCGTCCTTCGCCCCGTTGAGCGCGTACCAGAGGTTGAAGTCCATCATCACGACCTGCTTGCCCAGCGCGGGCACCCGCACCTCGGGCATCGGGAACTCCCACATCCCGTGCTGCACCGTCGGCCACACCACGCCCAGGCTGACGTGGCTGGTGTCGTAGGCCAGGCCGTGGGCCCTCATCGCCGGGAACGCCTGCTCCCAGACGCCCTCCAGGCACGGCGTCCGGCCGCCGCGGACCGCCGCCGGGTCGAGCTTGAACCCCTGCTGCCGGGCCCGCTCCACGATCTCGAAGAACTGGTCCAGCTCCCGGTCCCACTGCTCGGTGGTCCAGGTGCCGACGTTCGGCTCGTCGCCCTGGCAGAAGTGGCCGTTGTAGTGCGTGCCGATCTCGTGCCCGGCGTCGATGGCGTCGTTGAGGTACCCGATCCGCAGCGCCACGTCCGCCGGGGTGCCGCCGAACCCGATGGACGACTTGCCCGGCCGGTGCCCCGGCCCGGTGTACGTGCCGCCGTCCTGGTTGGCCACCAGGTACACGCCGGACAGCAGCCCGGTGACGTGCGCACCGGACCGCCGCGCGATCGGCATGATCCGGTCCCAGTGCGGCTTGGACGCCGCGCCGTCGAACGAGAACAGCACGAACTGCGGCGGCTTCTCGCCCGGCTGCACCCGCCGCATCCACGGCGGCGGGGTCGCGGCGGGCGGCACGGTCGGCGGCGCGGCGGCGGTGCTGGTGCCCGACGTCCGCGGCGCCATCGGCAGCGGCGCGGCCAGGTCGCCCACGTCGTTGCCGGGCCTCGGCTCGCGCGCCCCCAGGACGGCCAGCACCACCAGGGTGAGTGCCAGCGCCACGCCCGTGCTGAGCCAACCCCATCGCTTCACACCCATCAGGACGACGTGGGGCGCCCCGTGGTTGCGTCGGGTGACCGATCGGCCCGCGAGCGTGCCGATCAGCCACCTCCGTGGTCACCCCACCGGGGTGGCGATCACGACCTGGTTCTCCTCGTACCCCGTCTCGCCGCCGACCCACCGGCCGCCGCACGTCACCAGCACCAGCCGGTGCGCGCCCCGCGGCCCGAACAGCTCGACGGCCCGCGCCGGCAGGTCGTCCTTGCGCACCGCCTCGACCCGGCCGACCTCGAACGCGAACGTCCGGCCCGCCGCGTCGACCACGGTCACGCGCTGCCCGACCGCCGACCGCCACAGCTCGTCGAACGGCCCGGTCATGCCCTTCCAGTTCACGTGCCCGGCGAGCACCGTCGCGCCCTCGGCCGCGCCGAGGTCGACACCCCACCACGTGGCCTCGCCGACGCCCTCGGGCACCGGCAGCACGCCGTCCGCGGTGACCTCCTGCCGGACCAGCGTCGCCACCCCGCCCTCGGGCAGCCGCACGGTCCCCGGCCGCTGGCCCTGCGGCACGGCGGGCGGGGGAGGCGTCGTCGCCGGGGGCGGCGGCGCGGGCGGCGGTGACGCGGGCGGGTTCGCGCCGACCGGCATGCCGGCCAGGTCCGCACCGCGCCCGGAGCGCGCGCTGTCGCCCAGCGGGTGCGGCACGACCGCGTCACCGGGTGTCGGCCGGCCCGCCAGCACGACCGACGGGGCCTGGGTGAACACGAGCACGGCGGACGCGAGCAGAGCCGCGACCGCCGCACCCGTCAGCGGAGCCCTCACGACCGCGCGGACGCCCGTCGCCGGACGACGAGCCCGAGCAGGACCGCGCCGGCCAGCACCACGCCGCCGAAGCCGAGCAGCGCGCCCGTCGGCGCCGTCGTGGTGTACGACGCCTTGGCCACCACGCCGGCGCCCTCGGAGCCCGCCGGGATGGTGATCGGCACGATCGGCTTGTCCGGTTTGTTCGTCAACGCCAGCGCCAGCGTCTGCCCGGCGTCGACCACCCCGCACGCCTTGGGCGGCGCGTTGGGGTCGAAGTGCTCCTCGTAGCCCTTGGCGGGCGCCACCTCGACCACGCACACCTCCTGCGGCGTGCGCAGGTCCGGCACGACCGCGGTGCCGTCGGCGGCGGTCTGGAGCACGATCGGCTCACCCTCCGGGCCGGTCAGCGCCGTGTCGTCCTGCCGCTTCGCGGGCGTCGTGCCGTCGGCCGCGGTGACGCGCAGCGCCACGCCGCCGATCGCCTTGCCGGTCTCGGCGTCGGTCTTGGCGACCTTCACCACACCGGGCGCGGTCTTCGCGGTCGTGGACGCGTTCGCGGTCAGCTTCTTCTCGCCGCCGGTCGTCACGATCCGCTGCATGGCCACGTTGCCCACCGGCACCTGGACCCTGGGCCGGTCGGCCGGGCTGTCCAGCTTCACCGTGAACGACGGGTTGGGCCCGGTCGGCACGACCTCCACCGCGAGCGCCTTGCCGTCGGCCGGCGTGGTGATCTCGCCGGTCGCGCCGCCGCCCTTCAGCGTGGCGTCGGTCAGCTCCACCGTCACCGGGACGCCGGCCACCTGCCCGCCGTCCGGCTTGGTGATGTCCACCACCCACGTGCCGGGGGCGCCGATGACCTGGTCGCCGGTCGGCGCGCTCACGCTCGCCGTCCACGGGCCGCTGTTGGCCTCGGCGTCCTGGCGCAGCCGGTCGACCGCCTGCTGGGCCTGGCCGAACTTCGCCAGCTCCCGGTAGTGGAAGTCCGCGTCGTAGGCGATCTCCTGGAAGTCCTTGGTCGGGTCCAGGTAGACCTTGTTGGCCGGGTCCGGGTAGGCCGTCCACGAGTGCAGCAGGTGCGCGAGCGCAGCCGCCTCGTCCGCCGACTTGGTGCCGGCGTACCGGAGCAGCAGGTAGGAGATGTGCGACGCCACCTTGTCAGGCAGCTTCACGCCGCCCTTGGACAGCAGCTCGTCGCCGTTCTGGTACTCCTGCGTGCTGTCCGGCGCGAGCAGCGAGTACTGCACGCACCACACGCGCTGGCCGCGCCACTGGTACGAGCCGAGCCAGTCGCCCTCGCCCGCCGGTTTGCCGTTGTAGCCCTGCGCGGCGACTTCGTGCCCCAACTCCTCCACGGCTTGCGCGCCCGCAACAGCGGGCACGGCGAGCAAGGTCACACCGGCCGCGAGCACCGCGCCGGTGAGTCGTCTCCACCCCATGATGTCCTGAACCCCTCGGCGCGTCTGTAAGAGCTGCCTGGGTGAGCCTTACGGCTACCTGATCAGCTCGACAAGCCCCCAGCGGGGTGGAGTGCCGACTACGCTCCGCAGCGCGGGCCGTGGATTCGAGATCGACAGTCCGAGTAAAGTCGCTTTTACCCGACGGGAACCGATCGACTCGTGTGGTCGTTGAACCCCGTGACGGCGTCAGCACGCCACAGGAGGACGAGGTGCGTACCACCAGCAACCCCGCGTTCCGCAACCTGCCGACCGGCGGCGGTAGCGGTAACTACGCAGGCTTCGGCCAGCCCTACGAGGCGCAGCAGTACGGCGGCTACCAGGGTGCGCCGCCGACCACGGGCGAGCGCCCGATCACGATCGACGACGTGGTCACCAAGACCGCGGCCACGCTCGCGATCGCCCTGGTCACCGGCTTCGTCTCGGCGTGGCTGGTGCTCTCCGGCCAGGTCCAGCCGTTCGCGCTGATGATCCCCGGCATGCTCATCGGCCTGGTCCTGGCCCTGGTCATCATCTTCAAGCGCATGCCCAGCGCGCCGATGGTGCTCGCCTACTCGGCGGCCGAGGGTGTGTTCCTCGGCGCCATCACCGGCGTGTTCGAGAGCATGTTCGCCGGCATCGCGTGGCAGGCGATCCTCGGCACGTTCGGCGTGTTCGGCGCGATGCTCGTGGTCTACAAGACGGGTGCGATCCGCGTCACGCCGCGCCTGACGAAGTGGATCATCGGCGCCACCGTCGGCGTGGTCGTGCTCATGCTGGGCAACCTGATCATGAGCCTGTTCGGCGTGAACATGGGTCTGCGCGACGGCGGCACGCTCGCCATCGTGTTCAGCCTCGTCGTGATCGGCATCGCGGCGTTCAACTTCCTGTTGGACTTCGAGGCCGCCAACGAGATGATCCGCAGCGCCCTGCCGGCGAAGTACGCCTGGCTGGCCGCGTTCGGCCTGATGACCACGCTGGTCTGGCTGTACCTGGAGATCCTGCGACTGCTGTCGTACCTCCAGCGCGACTGACCGGCTCGAACCGCACCGCGCGAAGGGCGTCCCGGCTCCGGCCGGGGCGCCCTTTCGTTCGCCCACGTCCGCTTTCGTCCGCCCTGGTCCGTCGCGGTCTGTCGCGGTCGCGGTCGCGGGCCCGGTGGGGTTCAGTCGCGCCAGGCGTCGCGCCCCTCCATCGCCGACCCCACCTCGACCAGGCACGGCACGCACAGCGCGCCGGCTGGCGACCGGACCACCAGCTCCGGCGGCACGGAGTGCGCGCACGCCGCCTCGAAGTACGCCGCCCCGGCGTGCTCCCCCGAGGTCTGTTCCACCGAAAAGGCGTGGCACAGCCGGTCGTACCCGCTGTGCCACCACACGTGAGCCATCGTCACCCGACCTCCTACTCTTGGGTAGGACGCGGGGTAACAGCAATCGTGACGCGGTTCAGCTCAGTCGTTCGATGACCATGGCCATGCCCTGGCCGCCGCCGACGCACATCGTCTCCAGGCCGAACTGCTTGTCGTGGAACTGGAGCGAGTTGATCAGCGTCGTGGTGATCCGCGCGCCGGTCATCCCGAACGGGTGGCCCACGGCGATCGCGCCGCCGTTGACGTTGAGCCGGTCGAGGTCGATCCCCAGGTCCTGGTAGGACGGGATGACCTGCGCCGCGAACGCCTCGTTGATCTCCACCAGGTCGATGTCCGAGATCGACATGCCGGCCAGCGCCAGCGCCCGCTTGGACGCCTCCACCGGCCCGAGGCCCATGATCTCCGGCGACAGCCCGGACACGCCGGTCGACACGATCCGCGCCAGCGGCGTGATGCCCAGCTCGCGCGCCTTCGCGTCGCTCATGATCACCAGGGCGGCCGCGCCGTCGTTCAACGGGCAGCAGTTGCCCGCGGTCACCCGCCCGTCCGGGCGGAACACCGGCTTCAGGCCCGACACGCCCTCGATCGTCACGCCGGGGCGCGGGCCGTCGTCGGCGGACACGACTGTGCCGTCCGGCCTCGTGACGGGAGTGATCTCGCGCGCCCAAAAGCCGTTGGCGATGGCCTTCTCGGCGAGGTTCTGCGACCGCACGCCGAACTCGTCCATCTCCTGCCGCGTCACGCCCTTGGCCAGCGCCAGGTTCTCCGCCGTCTGGCCCATGGCGATGTAGATGTCGGGCAGCTGCCCGTTCTGCCGCGGGTCGACCCACTCCGACGCGCCGGACCCGGCCACGGCGGCGCTGCGGGCCTCGGCGTCGGCGAACAGCGGGTTGTGCGTGCCCGGCCACCCGTCGGACGACCCGCGCGCGAAGCTCGACACCGTCTCCACGCCGGCGCTGATGAAGACGTCGCCCTCACCCGCCTTGATCGCGTGCATCGCCATGCGGGTCGTCTGCACGCTGGACGCGCAGTAGCGGTTCACCGTCGTGCCGGGCAGGTTGTCGTACCCGGCCAGCACGGCCACCACGCGGGCCATGTTGAAGCCCTGCTCGCCGCCGGGCTGGCCGCAGCCGAGCATGAGGTCGTCGATGTCGTTCGGGTCGAGCTGCGGCACCTTCGCCAGCGCGGCCTTGAGGACCTGGACGGTCAGGTCGTCGGCGCGCACGTCCTTGAGCGAACCCTTGCCCGCGCGCCCGATGGGCGACCGGGCGGCGGAAACGATGACGGCCTCAGGCATTACGGAACTCCTTTGTTTCGCCGCAACGTGTGACGTGCAGCCTAGTTAACGCCCGTTCAGCGCGGCCACCACTCGTGACGTACGACGCCGCACAGCGGGGCCAGGAGGACGGACGTCGCCGCCTCGTACCCGGCCGCGCTCGGGTGGAACCGGTCGCGGCTGAAGTAGTCCGCCGCGCGGGCGTGGAACTCGGCCGCCAGCAGGTCGCCCAGCGCCACCGCGACCCCGCCCGCCCGCTCCACCTCCACCCGCTGCGCCCGCGCGAGCCGCCGCGACCACTCCCGCGCCACCGACCGCAGCGGCTCGGCGATCGGCCGGACCGTGCCCAGGTCGGGGCACGTGCCGACGACCACGCCGACGCCCGCCTCCCGCAGCCGCCGCACCTGCGCGCCGAGCAGCACCGCCGACTCCGCGACCGACAGCCGGGTCGTCACGTCGTTCCCGCCGATGATCACCAGCGCCACGTCCGGCGGCTCGGCCACCACCCGGTCCACCTGCGACGCCAGGTCGCGGCTGGTCGCTCCCGGGACCGCGAACGTCTCCAGCCGCACCGGCGTCCCGAGCTCGTCGGCCAGCCCGGTCGCCAGCACCACACCGGGCAACTCCGCCGGGTCGTCCACGCCCAGCCCGGCCGCCATCGAGTCACCGAGGACGGCGAACCGCACCGCCACCCCAACCCCGCCCACCTCAGCGCCGGCACCCGCGCCGCCCCCACCGTCCGCACCACCGCTACCCGCACCCGCGCCACCCCGACCGCCGGCAACGCCCGTCCCGCCGCCCCCGCCGCCCGCAGCGCCGCCCGCAGTACCCGCAGCGCCGGCGGCACCGCCCGCAGCGCCGCCGCCCGCGCCGTCCCGCCGCACGCCGTACACCCCGTCCGCCCGCAACGGCGGCGCGACCGGCGCCCCGATCACCACCCTGGCCCGCCGCGACTGCCCGGTGAACAGCCCGTACGCCACCCCCGCCAACCCGCCCACCGCACCCGCGACCACGACCACGAGCCGGGACCCCCGCATCGACAACCCCCTTCCACCAGCCAATCGTCCACCGGGGCGTCCACTGGGGCACCCATATACGCTCAGCGAGTCGTCTCAAGAAGTGGAAGGGCCGTCGTGGAGTACGTCGAGAGCGTCGTCGACCTGGTCGGCAACACGCCGCTGGTGAAGTTGAACGCGGTGGCCGAAGGGCTCCAGCCCCTCATCCTGGCCAAGGTCGAGTACCTCAACCCCGGTGGCAGCGTGAAGGACCGCATCGCGCTGCGCATGGTCGAGGCGGCCGAGCGCAGCGGCGAGCTCAAGCCCGGCGGCACGATCGTCGAGCCCACGTCGGGCAACACCGGCGTCGGCCTGGCGCTGGTGGCCCAGCGCAAGGGCTACAAGTGCGTCTTCGTCTGCCCGGACAAGGTCAGCGTGGACAAGCGCAACGTGCTGAAGGCCTACGGCGCCGAGGTCGTGGTGTGCCCGACCGCCGTGCCGCCGGAGCACCCCGACTCCTACTACAACGTCTCGGACCGCCTGGTCGCCGAGATCCCCGGCGCGTGGAAGCCCAACCAGTACGCCAACCCGGAGAACCCGGCCAGCCACTACCACGGCACGGGGCCGGAGCTGTGGCGGCAGACCGAGGGCCGGATCACGCACTTCGTCGCGGGCGTCGGCACGGGCGGCACGATCTCGGGCACCGGCAAGTACCTCAAGGAGGTCTCCGAGGGCCGGGTGAAGATCATCGGCGCGGACCCGGAGGGTTCCGTCTACTCGGGAGGCACCGGCCGGCCGTACCTCGTGGAGGGTGTCGGCGAGGACTTCTGGCCGGACGCCTACGACCGCGAGGTGTGCGACGAGATCGTCGCCGTCAGCGACGCCGACTCGTTCGAGCTGACCCGGCGGCTGGCCCGTGAGGAAGGTCTCCTCGTCGGCGGCTCGTGCGGCATGGCGGTCGCGGCGGCGCTGCGGGTCGCCGAGACCGCGGGCCCGGACGACGTGGTCGTGGTGCTGCTGCCCGACGGCGGCCGCGGCTACCTGTCGAGCGTCTTCAACGACAAGTGGATGGCGCAGTACGGCTTCCTGTCGCCCGACACGTCCGGCGCGACGGTCGGGGACGTGTTGCGGCGCAAGGACGGCACGATGCCGGACCTGGTCCACGGGCATCCCAACGAGACGGTCGCCGAGGCGGTCGCGATCATGCGCGAGTACGGCGTCTCCCAGATGCCGGTCGTCAACGCCGAGCCGCCGGTGATGGCCGCCGAGGTCGCGGGCGCGGTCAACGAGCGGGACCTGCTCGACGCGCTGTTCACCGGCAAGGCGCAGCTGACCGACCGGCTGGACAAGCACATGTCGTTGAAGCTGCCCACGATCGGCGCCGGCGAGTCCATCACCTCGGCGATGCAGGCACTGTCCTCAGCGGACGGTGCCCTGGTGCTGGAGGACGGCAAGCCCGCGGGCGTCGTCACCCGGCAGGACATCCTGGGTTTCCTCGCCGGTCGCTGAACCTGGACGCGTTCACCGGTTGCCGGCCACCGGGGCGGCGCCATCCGCTAGCGTTGGCCACCGACTCATACGCCACGGCCTTTGCCAAGGGGGTTGGAAACTCCGATGAACGCTCCGCAGCCGCCAGAGAACCAGCAGTTCGGCGGTCAACACCAGCAGGAGCAGGGTGCCCAGCAGCCCCCGAACGCCGACGCGACCCAGGTCGTGCCGAGCGGTGGCCAGCCCCCTGCCTTCCCGCCGCCGGAGGCGACCCAGGTCGTCCAGCCCGGCCAGCAGCAGCAGCCGAACCCGGACGCCACGCAGGTCGTGTCGCCGGGTTCGGCGCAGCAGCCCGGTTCGAACCCGTACGGCCAGCCCGCGCAGCAGCCGGGCTCGGGCGCGTTCCCGGCCCAGCAGCCGCCGCAGCAGTACGGCCAGCCGCCGCAGCAGCCGGGCCAGTACGGCCAGCCGCCGTCGAACCCGTACGGCCAGCAGCCGCCGTCCAACCCGTACGGTCAGCCGCAGGCCAACCCGTACGCGCAGCAGCCGCCGTCGAACCCGTACGGCCAGCCCCCGGCCAACCCGTACGGCCAGCCGCCGCAGCAGCAGGCGTGGGGCGCCCAGCCCGGCTACGGCCAGCCCGCGTACGCGGCCGCGCCCGCCGGCGGGTACGCGGAGTGGGGCAGCCGCGCGGTCGGCGCGCTGATCGACTACGCCGCGCCCGGTGTCGTCGTCGCCATCCTGGCCGGCGTCGGCGCGGCGACCGGCGACCCGACGATCGCGTTGATCCTCAGCGGCGTCGCCTACCTCGGCATGCTCGGCTTCCTCATCTACAACTCCTGGTACCTGGCCGGCACCACCGGCCAGTCGATGGGCAAGAAGATCGCCAAGATCAAGCTCATCAAGGAGGAGACGGGGCAGCCGATCGGCTTCGGCAACGCCTTCGTCCGGCACCTGTGCCACTTCGTCGACTCGCTGCCCTGCTACGCGGGCTGGTTCGCCCCGCTGTGGGAGCCCAAGAAGCAGACGTGGGCCGACAAGATCCTGGGCACCGTCGTGGTGAACGCGCCGGCCGGCGTCGGCGGGGGGTACCCCGGCGGCGGGTACGGCCAGCCGCAGGCCAACCCCTACGGTCAGCCGCAACAGCCGAACCCGTACGGCCAGCCCCAGCAGCACAACCCGTACGGCCAGCAGCCGCCCCAGCAGTGGTGACGGCCCGCTAGCAGGCTCCACCGGCACCGCCCGTCGGCCGAACGGCCGGCGGGCGGTCGTCGTCCCGGTCGCCGTACCCTGGCCCCATGACGGACACCGGCCACTACGGTTTCGCGACCAGGGCTATCCACGCCGGGCAGGACCCCGACCCCACGACGGGCTCGGTCATCGTGCCGATCCACGCCACCTCCACGTACGCCCAGGACGGCGTCGGCGGCCTGCGCGGCGGCTTCGAGTACTCGCGCACCGGCAACCCCACCCGGTCCGCGCTGGAGGAGTGCCTGGCCGCGCTCGAAGGCGGCAGGCACGGGCGCGCCTTCGCCTCCGGCATGGGCGCGACCGACACCGCGCTGCGCGCCCTGTGCCGGCCGGGCGACCACATCGTCATCCCGAACGACGCCTACGGCGGCACGTTCCGGCTGATCGACAAGGTGCTGTCGCAGTGGGGTGTCGAGCACACGCCGGTGCCGCTGTCCGACGTCGACGCGGTGCGCGCCGCGGTCCGCCCGAACACCAAGGTCATCTGGGTCGAGACGCCCACCAACCCGCTGCTGAACATCGCCGACATCGCCCTCCTCGCCGAGGTGGCGCACTCGGCGGGCGCGCGGCTCGTGGTCGACAACACGTTCGCCTCGCCGTACCTCCAGAGCCCGCTGGCCCTGGGCGCGGACGTGGTGCTGCACTCGACCACCAAGTACGTGGGTGGCCACTCCGACGTCGTCGGCGGCGCCCTCGTCACGTCGGACGACGAGCTCGACGCGCAGTTCGGCTTCCTCCAGAACGGCGCGGGCGCCGTGCCCGGCCCGTTCGACGCGTGGCTGACCCTGCGCGGCCTGAAGACGCTCGAAGTGCGCATGGAACGGCACTCCGACAACGCCGAGAAGGTCGCCGAGGCGCTGCTGCGGCACCCGAAGGTGACCCGCGTGCTGTACCCGGGCCTGCCCGAGCACCCCGGCCACGAGGTCGCGGCGAAGCAGATGCGCCGCTTCGGCGGGATGATCTCGTTCACCGTCGAGGGCGGCGAGGAGGCGGCGCTGGCCGTCTGCTCGCGCACGAAGCTGTTCACGCTGGCCGAGTCGCTGGGCGGCGTCGAGTCGCTGATCGAGCACCCCGGCAAGATGACCCACGCCAGCACCGCGGGCTCGCTCCTGCAGGTGCCCGCCGACCTGGTGCGCGTGTCCGTGGGCATCGAGTCGGCCGACGACCTGGTCGCCGACCTCGTCGAGGCGCTGGACTGACCCCCGGACCGGCACCCGGACCCCGTGCTCGGTCGAGTGCGGGGTCCGCGCCGTTCCGGCGGTGGCCGGGCGGGGTCAGCGCGCGCCGTAGCGGGCGGCGGAGCGTTCCTTCGCCTTGGCGGCCTCGACCTCGCGGTCACGCGGCGGGGCCTTCGTGACCAGGGAGTCGAGGAGGACGCGGGTGGCCTCGACGACCGCCTCGACGGCCGCGTCGAACGCCTCCTGGTTGGCCGCCGACGGGTGCGTGGACCCGCTGACCTTGCGCACGTACTGCACGGCCGCCGCGCGGACCTCGTCCTCGGTGGCGGGCGGCTCGAAGTTGTGGAGCACCCTGATGTTGCGACACATGGGTCCACTATCGCCCATGACGTCAGGGTTTGACGTCGTACCGCGCGTTCTCCACCCGGGGCGGCACGGCCGGCAGGCGGTCGGCGTCCACGCACCCGCCGACGAACTCGACCACGCCGTCGCGTTCCACGAACCGGCCGGTCTCCGCGCACCCGGCGTGGGCCACGGTGAAGAACGCCGCGCCGGTCAACGCGACGGCGGTGGCCACCGCTCCGGCGAGCGGGAGCAGCGCGGTGACCCGTAGCGCGAGCGCCATGCCACCCTCCAGGTGAATGCGGTGTGAGATACCCCCGCACCGAGAGTACCGGTCCCGGCGCGCCTGGTAGGGCATCATCAGCGTTCCGACGGGGAAGGCCGGCCCGGGGGTGCCCGGACCGGCCCGTTGTCGGCTCAACGTCGGGGGCCGCCCCGACGTTCCCGCCCAGCGCCAGAGAGTGCCTCGGCGCTACAGATTGCCTCGGCGGGCCTGCTCCCTCTCGATCGCCTCGAACAGCGCCTTGAAGTTGCCCTTGCCGAAGCCGAGCGACCCGTGCCGCTCGATCAGCTCGTAGAACACCGTCGGACGGTCGCCGATCGGTTTGGTGAAGATCTGGAGCAGGTACCCGTCCTCGTCCCGGTCGACCAGGATGCGGTGCTCCTTCAGCACCTCGATCGGCACGCGCACCTCGCCGATGCGCGCCCGGAGCTCCGGGTCGTCGTAGTACGAGTCGGGGGTGTCCAGGAACTCGACGCCGGCCGCCCGCATCGCGGTCAGCGTGGCCACGATGTCGTTGGTCGCGAGCGCGATGTGCTGCACGCCCGCGCCCTCGTAGAACTCCAGGTACTCGTCGATCTGCGACTTCTTCTTCGCGATCGCCGGCTCGTTGAGCGGGAACTTCACCCGGTGGTTGCCGTTGGACACCACCTTGCTCATCAGCGCCGAGTAGTCGGTGGCGATGTCGTCGCCGACGAACTCCGCCATGTTCACGAAGCCCATCACCCGGTTGTAGAACTCGACCCAGTGGTCCATCCGGCCGAGCTCGACGTTGCCCACGCAGTGGTCGACCGCCTGGAACAACCGCTTCGGCGCGCCTTCCGGCCGCACGACCGTGCTCTCCCGGGCCACGTACCCCGGCAGGTAGGGGCCGGTGTACCGGGACCGGTCGACGAGGGTGTGGCGGGTCTCGCCGTAGGTCGCGATGGCGGCGACGCGGACCGTGCCGTGCTCGTCGCTGAGGTCGTGCGGCTCTTCGAGGACGGTCGCCCCCTGCGCCCGGGCGTGCTCGACGCACTTGTCGACGTCCCCGACCTCCAGCGCGAGGTCCACGACGCCGTCGCCGTGCTTGCGGTGGTGGTCGAGCAGCGGGCTGTCCGGCCGGACGCCGCCGTTGATCACGAACCGCGCCGATCCGGACTTGAGCACGAAGGACTTGTGGTCCCGCTGCCCGGTCTCCGGCCCGGAGTACGCGACGAGCTGCATCCCGAAGGCGACCTGGTAGAACCACGCGGTCTGGGTCGCGTTGCCGACCACGAAGACCACGGCGTCCATCGAGCGGACGGGGAACGGGTCGCGCGTCCCGTCGTAGTCGACCAGGCCCACGAGTTGGCGGAGCTGGTCGTAGCTCACGTCGTCAAGCTGCTGCGTCATGCCCACAGGATGTGCTCGCCTGGTCAGGGTGAGCAACAGTAGCTTGTTTCACTGGTCATTTTGTACAGTGGTGCATGCCTTCGGACCCACAAGCTGAACACTCTGACCAGGCCGTGGACGCACTGGACGCACGGCTGTTGCTGCTGCTCACCGACGAGCCGCGGGTGGGCGTGCTGGAGTGCTCGCGGCGGCTCGGCGTGGCCCGCGGCACGGTGCAGGCCCGACTGGACCGGCTGGTGGCGCGGGGCGTGCTGACCGGCTTCCCGCCGGCGCTCGACCTGGCCGCGATGGGCTACGGCCTGACCGCGTTCGCCGTGCTGGAGATCGCGCAGGGCAGGCGGCAGGAGGTGTCGGACGGGCTGGCCGCCATCAACGAGGTGTGCGAGGTCCACGCGACCACCGGCCAGGGCGACCTGTTCGTGCGCGTGGTGGCCAGGTCGAACGCCGACCTGCAACGGGTGATCGACTCGATCGTGGACGTGCCGGGCGTGCAGCGCCTGTCCACGTCGATCGCACTGTCCACCCCCGTCCCGCCGCGGGTGCGCCCCCTGCTGGAGCGCATCACGTGACGGGTCGGGAGCGGGCCCGACAGCAGAAGGGCGGCCACCCCGCGTGGTGGCCGCCCTCCCGGTGTCTGGGGGTCAGCCGGCGTACGGCACGGCCTTGATCAGCGTGACCTTCATCGTGCTGCCGTTGGGCAGTTCGTACTCGCGTGTCTCGCCGTCCTTCGCGCCGAGCAGCGCCTTGCCGAGCGGGGACGAGGGGGAGTAGACCTCGAGGGCGCCGTGTGCGCCTTCCTCGCGGGTGGCGAGGAGGAACTCCTCGGTCTCGTCGTCCCCGTCGTAGCGGACGGTGAGCACCATGCCCGGAGCCGCGATGCCCGCGACGGTCGGCGCCTCGCCGACCTTGGCGACGCGCAGCAGCTCCTGCAACTGCCGGATGCGGGCCTCCTGCTTGCCCTGCTCCTCACGGGCCGCGTGGTACCCGCCGTTCTCCCGGAGGTCACCCTCCTCGCGACGCGCGTTGATCTCCGCAGCAATGACCGGGCGATTCTCGATCATCTCGTCCAGCTCAGCCTTGAGCCGGTCGTAGGCCTCCTGGGTCAGCCAGGTCACCTCAGTGTCGCTCACGGTCACCAACTCCTTGTCTTGCTCCAAGCCCACGGCGTGGGCCGGCAGTTCCCGGGCGCACCAGCCCGGAACGGAAAAACACGGCCCGCGTCGGGGCCGTGCTGAAAGGCCAGAGTAACACGCCCATAACGTTCGAAGACGGCGTTTTGTTCCCGGATGCGCCGGTAAACCCGCACATCACCCGCTTGGCCGCTACTCCTTGGACAGGTAGGGCGGAACCTGGTAGGAGCAGCCGAAGACCTCTCCGGTGACCGGCGGCTTGGACGTCCGCAGCACGGTCGTCGCCCGGATCGTGTCGGCGCCCGGCTCGACCAGCACCTCGCGCCGGCCCGCCTCGTCCCCGTCCTGGGAGCGCGCCCGCACGATGCACACGACGGGCCGCTCCGGCGTCTGCCGGACCACCTCGAACGTGATCTCCACCGTGCTGTCGTCGAGCACCTCGAACGCGGTCTGCTTCGCCTCGACCGGCATGGTGCCCAGGTTGCGGTAGCCGACCCACGCGACGACCCCGCCCAGGAGCACCGCCATCACGGGGAGTGACCACCTGGCCCACTTCGGCAGTGGCTTCCGGGGTGTGCCGTACCGGCCCTCGGGCAGTGCCACTTGCCAACGCCTTCCTGCCCGTGGGGAACAATGGCCATCGACGATCGCGTTGAGTGTCGCAGGGGCCGGACCGGGCCCAGTCGGCAGGGCCGAGGAGGAGCACCACCGTCATGGTTGAGAAGCTGCGCCTGATGGCGGTGCACGCGCACCCCGACGACGAGTCGAGCAAGGGCGCCGCGACGATGGCGCGCTACGTGGCCGAGGGCCACGAGGTCATGGTCGTGACCTGCACCGGGGGTGAGGCGGGCAGCATCCTGAACCCCGCCATGGACCGCCCCGAGGTGCTGGAGAACATGGCCGAGATCCGTCGCGGCGAGATGGCCCGTGCCGCCGAGATCCTGGGCGTCCGGCACCGCTGGCTGGGGTTCGTCGACTCGGGCCTGCCCGAGGGCGACCCGCTGCCCCCGCTGCCCGAGGGCTGCTTCGCCCTCGTGCCGCTGGAGGAGTCCACGCCCCCGCTGGTCCAGGTGATCCGCGAGTTCCGCCCGCACGTGGTCGTCACCTACGACGAGAACGGCGGCTACCCGCACCCCGACCACATCCGCTGCCACGAGGTGTCGGTGGCCGCGTTCGACGCGGCGGGCGACCCGGAGCGCTACCCCGAGCTGGGTGAGCCGTGGCAGCCGTTGAAGCTGTACTACTCGCACGGCTTCTCCCGCGCGAAGCTCACCGCGTTCCACGACGCGCTGATCGCCCGCGGCCTGGAGTCGCCGTACGCCGAGTGGCTGGCGGGCTGGGACAAGGACAAGCCGGACGTCATCGAGCGCGTCACCACGCGCGTCGAGTGCGCCGACTACTTCCCGGTGCGCGACGAGGCGCTGAAGGCCCACGCCACCCAGATCGACCCCGAGAGCCGCTGGTTCGCCGTGCCGCTGGAGATGCAGCGCGAGGTGTGGCCGACGGAGGAGTACGAGCTGGCCCGGTCGCTGGTCGACAGCACCGTGCCCGAGGACGACCTGTTCGCGGGCGTCCGGGAGAGGGTGACGGCGTGACGCCGTTCGCCCCGACGTCGTTCGGCTCGACGTCGTTCGGCTCGACGGGGCTCGGCCCGGTCCCGTGGTCCGAGACCACGGCGGTCGTGCTGGCCCGGCAGCCGTCGACGGAGAAGGACCCGGGCGGTCAGCAGGAGGACTTCGGCAAGTCCTCCCCGCTCGGCCTGCTCGTGCTGGTGCTGTTCTTCATCGCGGTGTTCTTCCTGGTCAAGTCGATGAGCAAGCACCTGAGGAAGCTGCCGGCGTCGTTCGACGAGCCCGAGCCCAAGGCCGGCGGCAAGCCGGACGGCGACGGTGACGGCGGGGCGAAGAAGGGCTGACGGCCGGGCTCATTGGCGGTACCAGGCGCGGCGGGCGGGCACGGACACCAGCTCGCGCTCCGGGTAGCGCAGCGCGGTGAGCCTGCCGCCGAACACGCAGCCGGTGTCCAGGCACAACGTCCCGTTCACCCACTCCGGCTCCTCCACCGGCGTGTGTCCGTACAGGACCATCGCGGCGCCGCGGTAGTCCTCGGCCCACGGGTGCCGGACGGGGAACCCGCGCGCGTCGTACCGGCCGGTCGGGACGCCCCACAGGGCCAGCTCGCGCATCCGCGCCGACTCCCGCCCGTGGTACCGCTCGGGCAGGCCCGCGTGCGCGATGACGAGCTTGCCCGCGTCCAGCACGTAGTGCGGCACCAACGCGTCGCAGAACGCCAGCACCTCGGCCCGGAACGCCGGCGTCTCCCGGCCCAGCTGCTCCAGCGACTCCGCGAGCCCGTGGCGCGCCTGCACGTCGTGCCCCTTCAGCGCGCGGACCAGCTTCTCCTCGTGGTTGCCGCGCACGGAGATCGCGTTGCCCGCCGCCACCATGCCCATCGCGAGCCGCAGCACGCCCGGCGTGTCCGGTCCCCGGTCCACCAGGTCGCCCAGGAACGCCACCTTGCGCCCGTCCGGGTGCGCCCCGTCGGCCGAGTAGCCCAGCTCCCGCAACAGGTGCGCCAGCTCGACGCGGCACCCGTGGACGTCGCCGACCACGTCGAACGGGCCGGTCTCGTGGCGCAGGTCGTGGGGGAGGGGCGCGGCCGGGGACTCCATCCGCCCAGTCTGATCGACCGGTCCGGCGGTTGTCCGCGAATTACTGTTGGGGCATGACGAACCGGCTCGCGTCCTCGACCAGCCCGTACCTCCTCCAGCACGCGGACAACCCGGTGCACTGGTGGGAGTGGTCACCGGAGGCGTTCGCCGAGGCCCGCCGGCGGGACGTGCCGGTGCTGCTGTCGGTCGGGTACGCGGCCTGCCACTGGTGCCACGTGATGGCGCACGAGTCGTTCGAGGACGAGGCCACCGCGGCGTACCTGAACGAGCACTTCGTCAACGTCAAGGTGGACCGCGAGGAGCGGCCGGACGTCGACGCGGTCTACATGGCCGTCACCCAGGCCCTCAGCGGGCACGGCGGGTGGCCCATGACGTGCTTCCTGACGCCCGGCGGCGAGCCGTTCTACGCGGGCACGTACTACCCGCCGTCCCCGCGGCCCGGCCTGCCGTCGTTCCGGCAGGTCTTGGAGGCCATCACGCACGCGTGGCGCGAGCAGGGCGACGAGGTGCGCGAGTCGGCGGCCGGGATCGTGGCGCAGCTGGCGTTCCAGCCGCTGCCGCAGTCCACTGTGGACGACGACGTGCTGTCGGGCGCGGTGGTGTCGCTGCTCGGGCACTTCGACCGGACCAACGCCGGGTTCGGCGGCGCGCCCAAGTTCCCGCCGTCGATGGTGCTGGAGTTCCTGCTGCGCCACCACGAGCGCACCGGGTCCGTCGAGGCGCTGTCGATGGCTCGGGCGACGTGCGGCGCGATGGCGGACGGCGGGCTGTACGACCAGCTCGCCGGCGGGTTCGCGCGGTACAGCGTGGACGCCGCGTGGGTGGTGCCGCACTTCGAGAAGATGTTGTACGACAACGCGTTGCTGCTGCGCGTGTACACGCACCTGAGCCGCCGTGACGACAACCCGCGGTACGCGGCCGTGGCGCGGGAGACCGCCGACTTCCTGATCCGCGACCTCGGCACGCCGGAGGGCGGGTTCGCGGCGTCGCTCGACGCGGACACCGAGGGCGTCGAGGGCCTGACGTACGTGTGGACGCCCGCCCAGCTGGTCGAGGTGCTCGGCCTGGCGGACGGCGCGCGGGCCGCGGCGCTGTACGGCGTGACGGACGAGGGCACGTTCGAGCACGGCAGCTCGACGTTGCGGATGCTCGGCACGCCGGACCCGGAGCTGGCGGCCCGGCTGCTGGAGGCGCGCGACCGCCGACCGCAGCCGGGGCGTGACGACAAGGTCGTGACGGCGTGGAACGGGCTCGCGATCGCGGCGCTGGCGGAGGCGGGCGCGGTGCTCGGCGAGCCGCGCTGGGTGGAGGCGGCGGCACGGGCGGCGACGCTGGTGCTGGACGTCCACCTGGTCGACGGGCGGCTGCTGCGCACGTCCCGGCACGGTGCGGCGGGCACGGCGGCGGGCGTGCTGGAGGACTACGGCTGCTTCGCCGACGGCCTGCTCGCCCTGCACCAGGCCACCGGCGACGTCAAGTGGTTCACCGCCGCCTGTGGACTGCTCGACACCGCGCTGGCCCGGTTCGCGGGCGGCGAGCCCGGCGTCTACTACGACACGGCCGACGACGCGGAGGCGCTGGTGCAGCGGCCGTCGGACCCGTCGGACAACGCGAGCCCGTCCGGCGCGTCCTCGCTGGCGTCGGCCCTGGTCACGGCGTCCGTGCTGGGCGGGCCGTCGACGTACCGCGACGCCGCCGAGGCCGCTCTGGGTCGGGCCGGTCTGCTGGCCGCCCGTGAGCCCCGGTTCGCCGGGCACTGGCTGAGCGTGGCCGAGGCGCTGGCGCTGGGACCGGTGCAGGTCGCCGTGGTCGGGGACGCGCCGGAACTCGTCCGCGCCGCGTGGTCCGGGGTGCACGGCGGCGGTGTCGTGGTGGGCGGCGAGCCGGGCTCGGCGCCGTTGCTGGAGGACCGGCCGCTGGTGGACGGCGGCGCGGCGGCGTACGTGTGCCGCGGGTACGTGTGCGACCGGCCCGTGACGTCGGTGGCGGAGCTGGCCGAGGCCCTGACCGTCCACCGATAGCGAACCACTCTCCCCGCACTTCGTTGCGGGCGTAGCGTCGGCATCGACGTAATCATGTAATCAAGGTGGTGCGCGATGCGACGTGGATGGGGAGGCCGGGGCGGGTGGCAGCAGGCCGACCAGCCGCCGGCGGACGACGCGGCGGGCTGGTTCACCGGGAGGCTGCCCGACGGCTGGTTCACCGAGCCGCCGGTGGTGACGGTGGACCGCGAGGAGATCGTGGTCGTGGGCACGCTGCCCGCGGTGGAGGGCGAGTTCGCCGACGACGCCGAGCGGGCCGCGGCCGAGTCGGGCCGGATCAGCCGGTTCCGCGAGCAGACCAGGGACGAGCGGATCGAGATCGCCCGCCAGGCCGAGCACCGCTACCGGCGCAAGGTCGCCTGGGGCGCCCGGCTCGGCGGCACGGAGGAGCTGTTCACCACGCTGTCGGTGCCGGTGATGACCCGGCTGCGGCAGCCCGAGCGGATGGTGCTGGACACGCTGGTCGCGGCGGGCGTGGCCCGGTCGCGGTCCGAGGCGCTGGCGTGGGCGGTGCGGCTGGTCGGCGAGCACGCCGACACGTGGCTGACCGAGCTGCGCGAAGCCATGACCCGCGTGGACGACCTGCGCGCGCAGGGCCCAGACCTGACCTGATCAGCCGGTGGAGACCTGCCCGACGTCGACGAGGAACTCGGTCCGCCCGTCCTGCGCCTCGATGCCGAAGGGCAGGCGGGTCGAGATCGTCAACACCTCGGTCCCGTCCGTGAGCCGCCCGCGCCCGACGACCTCGCACGGCACCTCCACGTCCACCGGGTAGGCGGTGTGGTTGCGCAGGCGGTCCTCGTCGTCGAACACGGTGGGCTTGTCGAACAGGCTCCACACGACGCCGTGCGCGTCGGTGATCTGCACCTGCACCCACCCGGGGAACGGCTCGTCGCTCACCCACCGCACGGCGCGGCCGGTCACGAAGGTCAAGGTGTGCTCCGACAGGTCGGGGTTACGTGGGGGCGAACCGGGTCGAGCGACCCGGCCGCCGGGCGGGACAAGTGTGCACAACCAACCCCCGCACCGCATCCCAGCAGGGCGGACCCCGTCAACTCACCCCGCGCCCGCACCTCCCGGCCGGCCGCCGCGGGGTCAGGAGTAGATCGCGAACCAGATGGCGATGTAGTGGCACAGCGCCGCCAGCACCGTGGCCGCGTGGAAGAACTCGTGGTAGCCGAAGACCTGCGGCCAGGGGTTGGGCCAGCGGGTGGCGTAGAAGACGGCGCCCGCGGTGTAGAGGAGGCCGCCCACCAGGAGCAGGACCAGCGCGGCCACGCCCACGTGGTGGAGGAGGTCGGGCAGGACGAACACCGCCACCCAGCCCAGGGCGATGTAGATCGGCACCCCGAGCCACCGCGGCGCGTGCGGCCAGGCCAGCTTCAGCGTGACGCCGCCCAGCGCGCCGAGCCACACCACGAGCAGCACGACGTTGCCGGTGCTCGGGGGCATCGCCAGCAGGGCGAACGGGGTGTAGGTGCCGGCGATGAACACGAAGATCATCGAGTGGTCGAGGCGCTTCATCCACGTCCGCGCCCGCGCGCTCACCCAGTTCACCCGGTGGTACAGGGCGCTCACGCCGAACAGGCCGAGCACCGTCGCCCCGTAGATCGACGTGGCCAGCGCCGCCTTCGCGGACACCGTGGCCGCCGCCAGGGCGATCAGCGTCGCGCCCGTCCCCACCGACACGACGAACGACCAGAGGTGCAGCCAGCCGCGCAGACGAGGCCGCAACGCGGCTGCGGGCTGCTGGGGATGCGTCGACATGGTCACCTGCCCGAGGTTACGGGAGCGTAGGTCGGCGGGTCAGCAGGCGGCGGCGTGACCGCGCCCACCCGGCGTACGCTCTTCCAGCGTGGGTCTTCGCGAACGGGTCAAGAGCGTCCTGCTCAAGGGTTACGAGTTCCGCCTCAACCGCTGGCTCGACGGCAAGCAACGACCACGCCACGTCGGCGTGGTGCTCGACGGGAACCGCCGCTGGGCCAAGGAAGCGGGCTTCACCGACGTCGCGCACGGTCATCGCGCCGGCGCCCGCAAGATCCTCGAACTGCTGAGCTGGTGCCGGGAGGCCGAGGTCGAGGTGGTGACGCTGTGGATGCTGTCCACGGACAACCTCGCCCGCCCCGCCGAAGAGCTCGAACCGCTGCTCGACATCATCGCCGACATCGTGGACGAGCTCGCCGAGCCCGGCAACCCGTGGCGCATCCGGCACGTCGGCGCCCTGGACATGCTGCCCACCGAGACCGCGGCCCGGCTGTCCGCGGCGGCCCTGCGCACCCGTGACCGCACGGGCCTGGAGGTCAACGTCGCGGTCGGCTACGGCGGCCGGCAGGAGATCGCCGACGCGGTCCGCAAGCTGCTGCAGAAGCACGCCGAGTCCGGCGGCACGATCGAGGAGCTGGCCGAGGTCCTGGACGTCGACCACATCGCCGAGCACCTCTACACGTCCGGCCAGCCCGACCCGGACCTGCTCATCCGCACGTCGGGGGAGCAGCGCCTGTCCGGGTTCATGCTGTGGCAGTCGGCGCACTCCGAGTTCTGGTTCTGCGAGGCCTACTGGCCGGAGTTCCGCCGCACCGACTTCCTGCGCGCGTTGCGCGACTACGCGATCCGGCACCGCCGCTTCGGGTCCTGAACGCCCCCGCGGCGGCGAATAGCCCGCAGCGACTTGAGCTTATTCACTCGAAAGAGTTGCAATTCCGACAGTAAAGGGACGGCCGTGGCGCGAGGCCACGACCGTCCCTTTAGCCATTCGACACTCAGTCGTCGATGGCCGGGCCGTCCTCGTTCGCGATGACGTTCGTGCAGTCACCCTCGTCGTTGCCCGAGAGGATCGGCACGGCGATCACGTTGACGTCCACGTGGCAGACGTTGATGTTGCTCAGGAGCTGGGAGTCGTTCAGGTTGACGAGGCCGAGCTGCTCCTCGTTCTCGTCCTGCTCCGTCTCCTGGGACGCCCAGACCCAGCCGTGCGGGTCGTGGTAGTGGTCCGACTCGTCGCCGGTGGTCGCGAATGCGGGGGCGCCCGCCAGCATGAAGCTGGCGGCAATTGCGGTGACCGCAGCTGCCTTCTTCAGCACGTTAATCTCTCCTTGAGTCGAAGACTTCGTCGCATCGGGAGCGCCCGTTGTATTACGGAGGGCTTCCGCGACAAGAACATACCTAGATGGGCCGGCCCCGTGGGGTGCCGATAACACGATTGTGTGATCTTGCGGGCCCTTTTTCCCCTGTAACGGTGATAGTGCTTGCGCTGGGTTTAATGCGTTGTCGCCGTGTTTGCCCTGGTTGACGTAGGCTGCCCGCCCTATGGACGCCGGTGAGGTGGTGCGCGGGTACCTGCTGCTGGGGTTGCGGCTCGACCGCCTGCACCCAGGCCTGGTCGACTCGTTCACCGGCGACCGGGCCCTGCGCCGCACGGTGGACAACGAGCCCCGCCCGCACCCGGTGGCCCTGGCCCGACAGGCCGCGCAGCTGCGCCGGGAGCTGCCCGGCGTCGACCTCGACCCGGACCGCAAGCGGTTCCTCGACGCCCACCTGGTCGCCGCCGAGACGACCGCGCGCAAGCTCGCCGGGGTGCGCGTCGACTTCGTGGACGAGGTGCGGGCGTACTTCCAGGTCGACGTCCGCCCCGGCCACCCCGACACCTACCGCCGCGCGCACGCCAAGCTGGACGACCTGCTGCCCGGCCCCGGCTCGCTGGCCGAGCGGCTGGCCGATCACCGCGCCCTGGACGAGGTGCCGCCGCGCCGGCTGAAGGTCACCGTGCAGGCACTCTCCAGCGCGCTGCGCGACCGCGTCCGGCAGCGGTTCGAGCTGCCCGTGAACGAGGTCGTGGAGTACGAGGTCGTCACCGACAAGCCGTGGAGCGGCTTCAACTACTACCTGGGCGGCTTCCGGTCGCGGGTGGCGGTCAACGCCGACCTCGGCCACCGGATGTCGAACCTGCCGCACCTGGTCGCGCACGAGTCGTACCCCGGCCACCACACCGAGCACTGCCGCAAGGAGGTGGGGCTGGTCGGCAAGCGGGGCCACGCCGAGCAGGCGTTGTTCCTGATCAACAGCCCGCAGTGCCTGATGGCGGAGGGCATGGCGGAACTCGGCCTGCACGCCGTGGTCGGCCGCGGCTGGGGCCGCTGGGCCGAGGACGTCATGGCCGACCTCGGCCTCCGGATGGACGGCGAGCTGGCCGAGCGCGTGGAGTCGGCGCTGTCCGGGCTGCTCACCGTGCGGCAGGACGCGGCGCTGATGCTGCACGACCGCAACGCCCACCCGGACGACGTGGTGGCGTTCCTGTGCCGGTGGCTGCTGGTCCCGGAGCGCCGCGCCCGGCACATGCTGCGCTTCCTCGCCGACCCGCTGTGGCGCGCGTACACGACGACGTACGTCGAGGGCGTGCGCCTGGTCCGCGCCTGGCTCGACCTCCGCGCCCCGACGGACACGCTCGGCGACCGCTACCTGAGGCTCCTCGACGAACCGCTGCTGCCCGCGACGCTCGCCGCGGAGGTCGAGGCGGGGGTGCCCTGGCTGGGTCGCGACCCTGGGTGACGGACCCGGCCACGTTCAGCCGAACACGCCCTGAGCTGCGTGGACGACGTCACGTTGCGCCGATGTGACGGTCGCCGACCGGCCGCGGGCCCCTCAGCGGCCACCTTTCCCGTGTTTTGCGCGGAGGTGACGAATTCACGAATCACCTGTGTGGCTGCCTGCATAAGAGGGACCTGCGGAGGTAACTTCCGGTTGGCGGGACGCGTCCACTGCGGACCGCGCAGGGAGGCCCTGATCGTGGCTGTCGTCGAGTTGCCGGTTCCGCCGGCGGTGATGAGCGCGAGGGGGCCGGCACCCGGCCCTCGTGGTCGGCACGCCTGAGCTAGCGGGGCGTGCCGGTCGATCGGGGTGGTGCCTGGCCCAGCGAGGAGCGGACGCGGGTGCCGCGTTCGTGAGGGAGTTGCCGTGAACGCACGACGACCCGCGAGCCGTTCCTCAGGCTCATCGCGCAGCACTTCCCGGCGCCGTGGCGCGCCGACGACCCACACGTACGTGGTGGACACGTCCGTGCTGCTCTCCGACCCCCTGGCCACCACGCGGTTCGCCGAGCACGAGGTCGTGCTGCCGCTCGTGGTGATCAGCGAGCTGGAGGGCAAGCGGCACCACCCGGAACTGGGCTGGTTCGCGCGGGAGGCGTTGCGCCTGCTCGACGACCTGCGGCTCCAGCACGGCCGGCTGGACCACCCGGTGCCGACCGGCGACCACGGCGGCACGCTGCGCGTCGAGCTCAACCACTCCGACCCGGAGGTGCTGCCCGCGGGTTTCCGCACGGACTCCAACGACGCCCGCATCCTCGCCTGCGCGCTCAACCTCGCGGCCGAGGGCAACGTCGTCACGCTGGTCACGAAGGACATGCCGCTGCGCGTCAAGGCGGGCGCGGTGGGGCTCGCCGCCGAGGAGTACCGGGCCCACGACGTCACGTTGTCGGGCTACTCCGGCATGTCCGACGTGGACGTCGACCAGTCCGTGGTGGACGCGCTGTACCGGGAGAGCGTGATCGACCCGGCGCTGTTCGACCTCGGCCACCTGGCCGAGCTGCCGTGCCACAGCGGGTTGCGCCTGCTGGCGGGCACGTCGAGCGCGTTGGGCCGGGTCACGCCGGACAAGCAGCTCCGGCTGGTGCGCGGCGACCGGGAGGCGTTCGGGCTGCACGGCCGCTCGGCGGAGCAGCGGGTGGCGCTGGACCTGCTGCTCGACACCGAGGTCGGCATCGTCTCGCTGGGCGGACGGGCCGGCACGGGCAAGTCGGCGCTCGCGCTGTGCGCGGGCCTGGAGGCGGTGATGGAGCGCCGCCAGCACCGCAAGGTGGTGGTGTTCCGCCCGCTGTACGCGGTCGGCGGGCAGGAGCTCGGCTACCTGCCGGGCTCCGAGAGCGAGAAGATGCAGCCGTGGGCGCAGGCGGTGTTCGACACCCTCGGCGCGCTGGTCAGCCAGGACGTGGTCGAGGAGATCATGGACCGGGGCATGCTGGAGGTCATGCCGCTGACCCACATCCGGGGCCGGTCGCTGCACGACTCGTTCGTGATCGTGGACGAGGCGCAGTCGTTGGAGCGGAACGTGCTGCTCACCGTGCTGTCGCGGCTCGGCGCGAACTCGCGGGTGGTGCTCACCCACGACGTGGCGCAGCGCGACAACCTGCGCGTCGGGCGGCACGACGGCGTGGCGGCGGTGATCGAGAAGCTGAAGGGCCACCCGCTGTTCGCGCACGTCACGCTGACCCGGTCGGAGCGCTCGCCGATCGCCGCGCTGGTCACCGAGATGCTGGAGGACTACGCGTCCTGACGTTCGGCTGACGGGGCCCGCCTCCCACCGGGGGCGGGCCCCGTCGGCGCACGTCGAGCGGCACGCGGGCACGTCGACCCGCGGGCCGGCTGAGCGGCACGCGGGCCGGTCGAGCGGGACGCGGGCTAGCTAGTCGAGCGCTCGCCGGAGGAAGCCCCGGATGCCGAGCGCGCCGAAGCCCAGGACCGACGCCACCAGCACGACCAGGCACACCCACAGCGGCATGTGCGGGACGTCCGGCACGAGCACGGCCCGCATGCCCTCGCTGACGTACGTGAGCGGGTTGAGGGCGCAGAGCACCTGGAACCACCGCAGGCCGTCCAGCGCGGGCCACGGGAACTGCGCCGAGCCGGTGAACAGCAACGGGGTCAGGATGACCGCGAACATCACCGTGATGTGCCGCGGCGAGACCGACGTGCCGATCACCATGCCCACCGCCGCGCCCGCCAGGGAGCCGAGGACGGTCACCAGGAGCGCCGCGGGCAGCCCCGACACGGGCCAGCTGACGTCCAGCATGACGAACCCGATCGGGATCATCAGCACCGCGGCGAGCAGCCCGCGGACCGCGCCGAACACCATCTTCTCCACCGCGACCAGCGGGATCGGGATGGGTGCGAGGAGGCGGTCCTCGATCTCGCGGGTCCACGAGAAGTCCAGCACCAGCGGCAGGGTGGTGTTCTGCAGCGCGCCGAGGAACCCGTTCATCGCCACGATGCCGGGCAGCAGCACGGCGGCGAAGTCGTCCTGCACGTACCCGATGTCGCCGAGCACCTTGGCGAAGATGAACAGGATGAAGAACGGCTGGATGATCACCTGGGCGAGGAAGCTAGGCAGCTCCCGCCCGGTGGCGAAGACGTCGCGCCACAGGATGGCGGTGAACGTGCGCAGCGACGTCATCGCAGCTCCCGGCCGGTCAGGTGGATGAAGACGTCCTCCAGGCTCGGCGTGCCGACGGCCAGGTCGGTGACCGGCGCGCCGAGCCGTTCGAGGGTGCGCAGCACCTCGGGCAGGGCCACGGCGGGCGTGACGTCGGTGTAGAGCCGGAACATGTCCCCCACGTGCTCGACGCGCCGCACGCCGGCGACCGCGCCGAGGGCTTCGGTCACGGCCTCGGGGCCGCGGCCGGCCAGGGTGACGGTGACGCTGAGCGTCGTGCTGCCGGGCAGCGCCCGGGTCAGCTCGGACGGCCGGTCGAGGGCGAGGAGCTTGCCGTGGTCGACGATGCCGACCCGGTCGCACAGCTTCTGCGCCTCGTCCATGTCGTGCGTGGTCAGCACGACGGTGACGCCCTCGGCGCGCAGGGCGGCCACCCGGTCGTGCACGAACAGCCTGGCCTGCGGGTCGAGGCCGGTCGACGGCTCGTCCAGGAACAGCACCTTGGGGCGGTGCATGAGGGCGCGGGCGATCATCAGCCGTTGCGCCTGGCCGCCGGACAGGGTGTCGACCAGGCTCGACGCGTGGTCGGTGAGCCCCATCCGCTCCAGCACCTCGTCGGCCAGCGCGACCCGCTCGGCGCGGCCGATGCCGTGGTAGGCGGCGTGGAACAGGAGGTTCTGCCGCACGTTGAGGGCGCGGTCGAGGTTGTTGCGCTGCGGGACGACGGCGAGCAGCTGCCGGGCCCGCCGCGAGTCCGCGACCACGTCGACGCCCTCCACCAGGGCCTGGCCCGACGTGGGCCGGACCCTGGTGGTGAGCACGCCGACGGTGGTCGTCTTGCCGGCCCCGTTCGGGCCGAGGAGGCCGAACACCTCGCCGCGGCGGACCGCGAAGCCCAACCCGTCGACGGCCGGCTTCCGCCCGTTCTTGTAGACCTTGACCAGGTCCGTCACGGTCACGGCCTCGTCCGCCCGGCCGGCCCCGCGGGGCGTGGCGGCCGGGTCGTCCGGGATGCCCGGCGTCACCACCCGGAGGGCAGGGGACGGCCCTCGGCGAACCCCGCGGCGCTCTGGATGCCGAGCGTGGCCTTGGCGTGGAACTCCTCCAACGTCTGCGCGCCCGCGTAGGTGCACGCGCTGCGCACGCCCGCCGTGATCGAGTCGAGCAGGTCCTCCACGCCGGGGCGGATCGGGTCGAGCCGCATCCGGGAGGTGGAGATGCCCTCCTCGAACAGGCCCTTCCGAGCACGGTCGAAGGCGTTGTCCGTGCGGGTGCGCGCGCTGACGGCGCGCTTGGACGCCATGCCGAAGGACTCCTTGTAGAGCCGGCCCTGCTCGTCGCGCTGGAGGTCGCCGGGCGACTCGTAGGTGCCCGCGAACCAGGAGCCGACCATGACGGACGCGGCGCCGGCGGCGAGCGCGAGGGCCACGTCGCGGGGGTGGCGCACGCCGCCGTCGGCCCAGACGTGCTTGCCGAGCCGGCGGGCCTCGGCGGCGCACTCGGCCACGGCCGAGAACTGGGGGCGGCCGACGCCGGTCATCATGCGGGTCGTGCACATCGCGCCGGGGCCGACGCCGACCTTGACCACGTCCGCGCCGGCCTCGACCAGGTCGCGGACGCCTTCGGCGGTGACCACGTTGCCGGCGACGACCGGGACGGTCGGGCGGGCCTCGCGGACGGCCTTCAGCGCGGAGATCATCTTCTCCTGGTGGCCGTGGGCGGTGTCCACGACGAGGGCGTCCACGCCCGCCTGCAGCAGCTCCTCGGCCTTGGCCGTGACGTCGCCGTTGACGCCGATGGCGGCGGCCACGCGGAGCTTGCCCGCGCCGTCGAGGGCGGGCTGGTAGACGTCGGCGCGGAGGGCGCCGAGGCTGGTCATGACGCCCCGCAGGCGGCCGTCGGCGTCGACGCCGAGCGCGATGCGCTGCGTGCCGCCGTGCAGCCGGTCGAACACGTCACGCGGCGGGGTGTCCAGCGGGAGGGTGATGATCCGGTCGTCGGCCACGTCGTGCAGCCGGGTGAACCGGTCCACGCCGGAGCACGCGGCCTCGTCCACGACGCCGGTGGGCCGGCCGTCGTCGTCGACCACGACCACCGCGCCGTGCGCCCGCTTGTGGAGCAGGTTGACGGCGTCCGCGACCGAGTCTCCGGGGTGGAGGGTCAGCGGCGTGTCCCACACGGGGTGCCGGGTCTTGACCCACTGGACGATCTCGGCGACCGCCTGGGGCGCCACGTCCTGCGGCAGGACGACCAGTCCGCCGCGCCGGGCCACGGTCTCCGCCATCCGGCGTCCCGCCACCGCGGTCATGTTCGCGACCACGATCGGGATGGTCGCCCCCGTGCCGTCGGAGGTCGACAGGTCGACGCCGAACCTCGACTCGACGGCCGATCGGCCGGGCACGAGGAAGACGTCGTCGTAGGTCAGGTCGTAGCTGGGCCGATGCCCTTCGATGAACCGCACGAGACCTTGACGATACCCGCGTCACGGCGAATCCGCCCTGGTTGTGCGCACCATCGGGGCTGTCGCTACGGGG
Source organism: Saccharothrix hoggarensis (assembly GCF_052936025.1). The sequence continues at coordinate 784,689 of NZ_CP193624.1, forward strand.
TCTGCGGTTGTGGGTTCCTCCAAACCGCGCCCATCACCCCGTTCCGCCGCCGCCGGCGGGCGACCGCTTCGGCAGGAGCGCGCGGACCGCGTCGATCGTGTCGGCCTCGCCCGCGTCCTTGTCCGGCCGGTACCGCAGGACGCGGGCGAACCGCAGCGCCACCCCGCCGGGGTAGCGGGGGCTGACCTGCACGCCGTCCAGCTCGATCTCGATCACCATCTCGGGTCGGACCAGCACGACCCAGTCCGACTTCTCGGTCGCGATCGCCATCAGCTCCCGCGTCTGCCACGCCAGCAGCTCGTCGGTGAGGCCCTTGAACGTCTTGCCGACCATGATCGGCGGGCCGCCGTCCGGGTCGCGCGCGCCGAGGTGGAGGTTCGACAGCAGGCCCTTGCGCCGGCCGCTGCCCCACTCGACGCCGAGCACCACCAGGTCGAGCGTGTGCACCGGCTTCACCTTCTGCCACGCCCGGCCCCGCCGCCCGGCCGCGTAGACCGACTCCAGCGACTTCACCATCACGCCCTCGTGCCCGGCGGCCAGCGCCTCGTCCAGCACCCGGGCCGCCTCGTCCTCGGCGGGCGCGACCGCGCCGGGGATGACGTGACCGCCCGCCACGGACCGCAGGGCGTCGAGCCGCGCGCGCAGCGGCTCGTCGAGCAGGTCCACCCCGTCGAGGTGCAGGCAGTCGAAGAAGAACGGGCTCAGCAGCAGCTCCCGCAGGTCGCCCGGTGACGTGCGCCTCCCCGCGGACGCGCGGTCGAGCAGGGCGCCGAACCGGCTCATCGTCTCCTGGAACGGCCTCGGCTTGCCGTCGTCGGTCAACGCCAGCGTCTCGCCGTCCAGCACCACCGACCGGCACGGCAGCGCGCGCACCAGCTCCACCAGCTCGGGCACGGTCGCGGTGATCTCGCGCAACGTCCGGGTGAAGATCCGCACCTCGTCGCCGGACCGGTGGACCTGGATGCGCGCGCCGTCGAGCTTGTGCTCGACCACGCACGCGCCCAGCTCGGCCAACGCCTCGGGCAGCGACTCGGCGGGCGAGGCGAGCATGGGGCGCACCGGCCGGCCGACCTCCAGCCGGAACGCGGCCAGCGCCTCGGCGCCGTCGAGCGCGGCCAGCGCCGTCTCGGGGAGCTTGCCGGACAGCATGAACGCCCGCCGCACCACGTCGCCGGGCACGTCGGCGGCGCGGGCGATCGCGTCCAGCATCACCCCTTCGAGGGCGCCTTGGCGCAGCTCGCCGGTGAGCAGCCGGCGCAGGAAGTCCTGCTCCGCCTCGGTGGCCCGGCCGAACAGGTCGGTCAGCAGCGCGGTCCGCCGCGCGGTCGAGCCCTTGCCGCCGACGGCCGCGAGCGCGCCCAGCGCCTCGTCCACATCGGACACGGTGAGCGACGGCGCGGCGGCCGGCGGGACCGCGAGGTCGAACACCGTGCGCCAGCCCGCGCCGACGCGCCCCTGGCTGGGCACGCCGACCAGGAACGACACGACGGCGGGCGTCTCCATCCGGCGCACCAGCCCGGCCAGGGCGTCCACCTTGGCCAACCGGGACCGCGTGCCCGCCACGGCGGCGGACGTCTCGACCACTTCGCTGAACAGCACGCCCACCATGGTGCACCCGACCACCGACGAAGACCCGCCGCGCGCCGTCGCGTCCCGACCGGCAAATTGTTCCGGATTGTCGGTGTGGCCAAGTACCGTGTCCCGCGATCAGGGGGGTTCGTCGCACGCGTGTTCCCCCGCTGTGCCAACCAGGACGAGCACGGACGGGAATCCAGATGAAGCACAGACCAACGGGGGGCGTCGTCTCGGCTCTGGCCGTGACGGCGATGACCGCGTCGCTGGCGGTGGCGGCGGCGCCGACCGCCGTCGCCGCGGTCGACGTGCGGTGCGCCCCCACCGCGCGGGTGTTCACCGTCCAAAGTGACGGCGACCTGTGGCTGTACGAGCACGGCACGCCGGAGTCGGGCGGGTTCGACTGGCCCAGCGCGGCGCAGATCGGCTGGGGCTGGGCCGGGCGCACGCTGGCCGGCCCGGACGGCGTGGTCTACAACATCACCGACACCGGCGAGGCGCGGCGCTTCCGCTGGAACGGCTCGGGCTGGGACACGTTCGGCACGCGCCAGTACGAGGTGGTGTCGGCGGGCAAGTGGAACCTGGACGGCGCGGCCCGGAACACGGTCACCGTCGACTCGCGCGGCGACTTCTACAAGATCGAGCACGGCTCCCTCTTCCACGGCGACGTGCGCGGCACGACCGTCGAGTGGCGGTACCTGGGCAGCGGCTTCGCCCACGACTACCTGGTGGCCTCCGGCCCCGGCGTGCTGTACGCGCGCTCCTCGGCCAACGGCGACCTGCACCGGTTGCGCTACCACGAGGACTCGCACCGCCTCTACCGCGCCATGCAGCCGGTCGGCCGGGAGTGGGGCAACGTCTGGAAGATCATCGGCGCGGGCGGCGGCGTCCTCTACGGCACGCAGCACGACGGCGACCTGTACTGGAACCGCGACAACGCGGGCGACGACCAGGAGTCCAGCTGGGCCGTCGGCGGCTCGGTCGTCGGCTACGACTGGGGGAACGACCGCGACACCGTCGCCGACCCGGCCGCCTGCGCGCGGGTGCCCGAGGCCGGTCCGGCCCGCCCGGCGGTGGCGGACGTGCCGGAGGCGGCGAGCGCCGTCGCCGAGGTCGACGGCTCGCTGCGGACGTTCCACGTGAACGCCTCGCGCACGATCACCAAGGGCGTGCAGAACGCCGACGGCACGTGGACGTTCCGCGAGTCCGTGATGGACACGCCGCGCGCCGTGACCCCCGTGTCGTTCGTGCCGCACGACGAGCGGCCGCTCCTGGTCAGCCACGGCACGGACGGCGGCGTCAGCCAGGCCCTGGTCGACGGCGTCGACGGCCCCTGGGTCGCCAAGCCGGGCCTCGCCGGGCACGCGCCGACGTCGCCCGCCGTGGTGCAGTCGGCCGACGGCACGGTGTCGGCGTACCTCACGGACGAGAACGGCGCGCTGTGGCGCCGCGCCGGCCGCCACGAGCACACCGACCCGCTGGGCGACCGGCCCTGGACCCAGCTGATCCCCGACATGGCGTACACCGGCAGGCCGGCCGCGCTGCCGCTGGCCAACGGCTCGGTGGTGGTCGCGGGCACGCTCGCGGACGGCGCGCTGCGGCTCGTCTGGGAGCGCGACGGCAAGCCGACCATGCTGTACCGGGTCCTCGGCCGGCACCTCACCGGCACGCCCACCCTGGTGCGCCACGGTGACAACGGCTTCCGCGTGTTCGCCAAGAGCGCGCACGGCGGCATCCACACGCTGCTGTTCCAGAACAACGAGCACGGCGACTGGACCGACCTCGCCGACTGGACGCAGGGCCAGGGCACGAGTGGCGTGGTCGCCGCCGTCACCGGTCCGGACGGACGGGTCGAGATCGCCTACCGGGCGTGGCGCGACCAGGGCGTCTACGTGGCGGCGCAGGAGACGCCGGGTGGTCCGTTCGGCCCGGCGACCCGCGTCGGCGACGTGGCCGCGGGCTCGGACCCGACGCTCGTGGTCCGGTCCTCGGGCGAGCGGGCGCTGGTGTTCCGCGACGGCGCGGGCGCCACGCACGTCCTCCACTCCGGGCCGACCGGCTACACCGGCGGCGCGGTCAGCTAGCCGCGATGACCCGGACCGCCTCCCGCAGGCGGTCCGGGGTCAGCGCCGCGTAGCCGAGCACCAGGCCGGGGAACGTCGGCGTGCGCGCGTAGTTCGCGAGCGCGGGCGCGTTGACGCCGCGGCGGGCCAGGCGGTCCTGCAACGCGAGGTCGTCGGCGCCGTCGGGGAGCCGGACGACGACGTGCAGGCCGGCCGCCACGCCGATCGGCGTCCAGTCGGGCCGGGCGGCGCGCAGCTCGTCGAGCAGCGCGTCCCGCCGCGCCCGGTACAGCTGGCGGGTGCGGCGGAGGTGCCGGTCGTAGCCGCCGGCGCGGAGCAGCCGGGCGAACGCGGCCTGGTGCAGCGTGCCGGTGCCGAGGTCGTCCAGCCGCTTGCGCTCCACCAGGTCCTCGCGCACCGCGGGCGGCACGACGAGCCAGCCCAGCCGCAACGCGGGCGCGAGCACCTTGCTGGTGCTGCCCTGGTAGACCACGCGGCTCGGGTCGAGGGCCTGCACCGCGCCCAGCGCCGGCCGGTCGTAGCGGTGCTCGGCGTCGTAGTCGTCCTCCACGATCAGCCCGTCGCGCGCGCGGGCCCACTCCAGCAGGGCGTGCCGCCGGGTCGGGTGCAGCACCACGCCGAGCGGGAACTGGTGCGCCGCCGTCACCACCACCACGCGACAGTCCATTCCGGACAGCAGGTCGACGCGGAGCCCGCGGTCGTCCACCGGGACGGGGTGGATCTCCAGCCCGTGCGACGCCAGCATCTCCGCGCCGCCGGGGTGGCTCGGTTCCTCGACCGCGACGCACCGGTGCCCGGCCGCGCGCAACACCCGGCCCAGCAGGGAGATCCCCTCGGCGGCGCCGTTGGTGACGACCACTTCGGACGGTCGCGCGGCCACCGCCCGGACCCGGCCCAGGTAGTCGGCGAGCTCCCGGCGCAGCGGGGCGAACCCGGCCGGGTCGGGGTAGCCGAGGTCGTCGGTGGACAGCTCCGCCAGCGCCGTCCGCTGCGCCTGCGACCACTCCTCGCGCGGGAACGCGCTCAACGCGGGCACGCCCGGCCTCAGGTCGTACCGGAACCGCGGCGCGGGGTCGGGTTCGGCGGTCGCCGCGCCCGGCCACGTGCAGGCGTCCGTGACGGTGGTGCCGGAGCCGCGGCGCGCGGTCAGGTAGCCCTCGCCGATCAACTGGGCGTACGCGGACGTGACCGTGCCGCGGGCGACGCCCAGCTGCGCGGCGAGGTCGCGGCTGGACGGCAGCCGGGTGCCCGGCGCGAGCCTGCCGTCGCGCACGGCCCGGCGCAGCTCCGACTCCACCGCGCGCCGCCCGTGCGGGGCGGGCAGGAGGAGTTCGCGATAAGTGGTCCAGTCGGCGGCCATCGAAGTGGAGCTTAACCGTGGACCACCGGTCGGTGAGAGTCCTCGACATGGGAATCACGACCAGGGCGGTGCCCACCAGGGCCGCGATCGCGTCCGGCGCGTTGACGTCGGTGATCGTCGGCGCGTCCGTGCCGGTGACCGGCATGCTCCAGCAGTACCCGCTGCTCACCGGCCAGGCGATGCGGTACGCGCTCGGCGCCGTCGTGCTGCTCGGGTGGGTCCGGCTGCGCGGGGGACGGCTGCCCGTGCCGTCACGGCGGGACTGGCCCGCGCTGGTCGCGCTCGTCGTGACCGGGATGCTCGGGTTCAACGCGTGCGTGCTGTACGCGCAGCGGTACGCCGAGCCGGGGTTCGTCGCGGCGGTGCTGGGCGCGAGCCCGCTGGTGCTGGCGCTGGTCGCGCCGCTGCTGGCGGGCCGGAAGCCCGCCGTGCCGGCGGTGGTGGGCGCGGTCGTCGTGGTCGGCGGGGTGGTGGTGCTGTCCGGCGGCGGGTCGTGGCACGGGCCGGGGCTGGCGCTCGCGCTGCTGACGATGGCGGGGGAGGCGTCGTTCACGCTGTTCGCGGTGGGCGTGGTGCGCCGGCTCGGCGGCGTGGCCGTCGCGACGTGGTGCTGCGTGATCGCGGCCGTCGCGGGCGGGCTCCTGGGCACGGTGTTCGGCGGCTGGCAGGTGCCGACGGTGCGCGAGGGCGCGGCGCTGGTGGTACTCGGGATCGTGCTGACGGCGGTGGCGTTCGGCCTCTGGTACTTCGCCGTCGCGCAGCTCGGCGCCGACCGGGCCGGCGTGCTGATCGGGCTCATGCCGGTGGCCGGGCTGGTGGCGTCGGTCGCGCTGGGCGCGCAGGAGCTGACCGCGGTGGCGCTGCTCGGCTCGGTGGCGGTGGCGCTCGGGTGCGTGGTCGGGCTGCGGGGACGGGCGGCCGACGCCGACCGCCCGCCCCGCGTCGAGCTCGCGGTTCAGTGACCGCCGTTGGCCATGCGCAGGACGTCGAGCGCCTGGTCGAGCTGGGCCTCGGTGAGCTTGCCCGGCACGTGGCCGCGTTCCAGGACGACCTCGCGGATCGTCTTGCGCTCCTTCAGCGACTGCTTCGCGATCGACGCCGCCTCCTCGTACCCGAGGTAGCGGTTGAGGGGCGTGACGATCGACGGCGACGACTCGGCGTACTCGCGCATCCGGTCGACCTGCGGTTCCGCGCCGGTCAGCACCTTGTCGGCGAGCAGGCGCGCCACGGCGGCCAGCAGGCGGGCGGACTCCAGCACGTTGCGGGCGATCACGGGCAGCATCACGTTGAGCTGGAAGTTGCCCTGCGACCCGGCGAACGCCACCGCCGCGTCGTTGCCGATCACCTGCGCCACCACCATCATCGTGGCCTCGGAGATCACCGGGTTCACCTTGCCCGGCATGATCGAGGAGCCGGGCTGGAGGTCCGGCAGGGCCAGCTCGCCGAGGCCGGTCCGGGGGCCGGACCCCAGCCACCGCAGGTCGTTCGCGATCTTGAACAGGCCCACGGCGGTGGCCCGGAGCTGCCCCGAGATCTCCACCACGCCGTCCTGCGTGGCCTGCGCCTCGAAGTGGTCACGGGCCTCGGTCAGGGGCAGGCCGGTGACGGCCGCCAGCTCAGCGGACACCGCCGCGCCGAACCCCGCCGGCGCGTTCAGGCCGCTGCCGACGGCCGTGCCGCCGATCGGCAGCTCGGCCAGGCGCGGCAGCGACGACGTCAGCCGCTCGATCCCGTAGCGGACCTGCGTGGCCCACGCGCCGGCCTCCTGGCCCAGCGTGACGGGCACCGCGTCCATCAGGTGCGTGCGACCCGACTTGACCAGGGACGTCCAGTCGGCGGCCCGCGCGTCCAGCACCGAGACGAGGTGTTCGAGCGCCGGGACCACGTCCCGCGCCACGGCCTCCGTCGCGGCGACCCGCAGCGTCGTCGGGAACGTGTCGTTGGACGACTGCGAGGCGTTGACGTGGTCGTTCGGGTGCACGTCCCGGCCGAGGGCGCGCGTCGCCAGGGTCGCGATGACCTCGTTGGCGTTCATGTTGGACGACGTGCCGGACCCGGTCTGGAACACGTCGACCGGGAAGTGCGCGTCGTGCTCGCCCGCCGCCACCGAGTCGGCGGCCTCGGCGATGGCCGCGGCGACTTCGGGTTCCAGCACCCCGAGCCGCTCGTTCACCCGCGCCGCGGCGGCCTTCAGCAGCCCGAGCGCCCGGATCTGCGCGCGCTCCAGGCCCCGGCCGGAGATCGGGAAGTTCTCCACGGCGCGCTGCGTCTGCGCACGCCAGAGCGCGTCGACGGGCACCCTGACCTCGCCCATGGTGTCGTGCTCGACGCGGTACTCCTGTTCAGCCATACCACCGAGTTTGGACCGGGTCGGCCCACTGGGCACAGTGGGCTCGAACACCTATGGTCGGGGTATGGAGCTTGAGGTCGACCTGCTGATCGTCGGTGCGGGCCCCACGGGGCTGTTCGCGGCGTACTACGCGGGGTTCCGGGACCTGTCGGTCGCGCTGGTCGACGCGCTGCCCGAGGCGGGTGGCCAGATCACCGCGATGTACCCGGAGAAGATGATTTTCGACGTGGCCGGGTTCCCCGCGGTGCGCGGGCGTGAGCTGGTGAGCGCGCTCGTGCAGCAGGCCGACCAGTGGAAGCCGACGTACCTGCTCGGCCGCCAGGCCCGCACCTTGTCCGAAGTGGACGGTCGGCTGGAGGTCGGCCTCGCGGACGGCGGCGTGGTCCGCGCGGGCGCGGTGCTCATCACGGCCGGCATCGGCGAGTTCCGGCCACGTCCGCTGCCCGCGGGCGACGGCTGGCTGGACCGCGGCGTCGTGCACTTCGTGCCGAAGCTCAACGTGCACACCGGCCAGGACGTCGTGGTCGTCGGCGGCGGCGACTCGGCGTTCGACTGGGCGCTCGCGCTGCACCCGATCGCGGCCAGCGTCACGGTGGTGCACCGCCGGGCGACGTTCCGCGCGCACCCGCCGACCGTGCGGCAGGTCCGCGACCTCGGCGTGGAGATCATCACCGACGCCGAGGTGCTGGAGCTGCGCGGCGACCTCGATCTGGCCGAGGTGGAGCTGGGCCTGAAGGGCGGCGACCGCAAGGTGCTGCCCGCGCAGACCGTCGTGGCGGCCTTGGGCTTCACCGCCGATCTCGGCCCCATCGAGGCGTGGGGGCTGGAACTAGACCACCGAGCGGTCGTGGTGGACACCACCATGCGCACCGCCCGGGACCGCGTCTACGCCGCGGGCGACGTGGCCCAGTACCCGGGCAAGGTGAAGCTGATCGCCACCGGCTTCGGCGAGGCCGCGACCGCGGTCAACAACATCGCCGTGCTGCTCAACCCGGAGGCCCACCTGTTCCCCGGCCACTCCAGCAACGCCGGGTGACGTCGCGTCGGTGATTCGTGGCTCATCCCAGGGCGATCACGCTTGTCGATCGTCCTGGGATGAGCCACGAGCCGCCGACTTCCGGGCTTCACCGCCGTCCGCGGGGCAGCGGCGATCCACCACCGTTACGGCACCACCTGCACCTGCTCGCCGGGGAACAGGTTGTCGTAGAACACCAACGACTCCTGCGGCCCCAGCCGGACGCAGCCGTGCGACTGCGTGTTCGTGTCACCCTGGTGGAACGCGACGCCGGTCGTGGTGAAGTACACCGCGTTCGGCATCGGTCCGTTGTACGGCACGCTCCAGTCGTCCTTCACCTTGCGCAGCACGGGAAAGGTGCCGACCGGGGTCTCGTGGCCGGGCATCCCGTGGGACATCCGGACGGGGCCGTAGCTGGCGTTCCCGTTGTAGATCAACCACGCCTGGTTGGTGGACAGCTGCACGCACGCGCCGTTCCGCACGGAACACGGCGTGCCGGTCGAAGCGGAAGCGGGAGTCGCGAGGCCGAGGGTCAAGGCCGCCGCGGCTAGCACCGTCGTGCCGAGTGTCTTCCTCATCGCTATCACTCCTCACCGAAGGGTTACCCACGGAGGAGTGATCCAACACACCGCGTCACGGAGCGACCTGGACCTGGTCACCCACCTTGAGGGTGTGGAAGTACTTCGCCGCCGCTTCGCGCGACAGGTGGATGCAGCCGTGCGACTCCTGCGTGAGGCTGCCCTCGTGGAACGCGATGCCGTTGCCGACGAAGTACGTGGAGTACGGCATCGGCCCGTTGTAGGGGATGCTCCAGTCGTCGCGGACCTTCCACAGCACCGAGAAGTAGCCGACGGGCGTCTCGTAGCCGGGCATGCCGGACGTCGTCGGCACCGGCCCGTAGCTGATCTTGCCCCCGCTGATCAGCCACGACTGGTTGGTGGACAGCTGCACGCACGCGCCCTCGGTGATGTCGCACGGCGTTCCGGGCACGGTGACCGGCGGAGGCGGCGGCGCGGGCTGCGGCTCGGGCGTCGGCGTGACGTCCGGCGTCGGCAGGGGTTCCGGCGACGGTTCGGGCGCCGGTGCGGACGTCGGCTCCGGTGACGGCGAGGTCGGGGCCTCCGACGACGGCACGGCGACCGAGGACGAAGGCACCGAGGACGAAGACGAAGACGTTGCCGAAGACGGTGACGGCGCCGGACCGGACGCCTCCGACGTCCCGCACGCCGTCGCCAGGAAAGCGATTGCCACCAAAGCTGCTCTGCGCATCGCGCACCCCCCGGGGATCATGCTGTTCTGCCCTGGAGACGCCGGCGTGGAGCGCCTGGTTGCAGCCGCCCCGGTAACGAATTGGGCAGGGCCGCCCCACCCGGAGGTGGGACGGCCCTGGGAACGCCGGGACGAGCCCGTCAGGACGAGCGGGTCACACCGCGCCCGCGTACTGACCGATCCACGAGCGGAACGCCGGCACGTCCATGTAGATCGACGGGCCGGTGGCGCAGGTGGAGCTGTTGTTGCCCGCGCGGCTGGTGGCGCCGATCAGCTGCCACGTGCCGTTCACGGCCTTGATCTGCGGGCCGCCCGAGTCGCCGTAGCAGGCGCCCGAGTTGCCGTTCGGGTTGTTCGTGCAGATCTCCACCGAGCCGTAGATGCCCAGGCAGTTGCTGTCCGACACGATCGACGTGTTCAGCTCCTGCAGGGTGATCGGCGCGCCGCAGGCACCGCGCGGGGCGCAGGTCTGGCCCCAGCCGATGATGCGGGTGGCCGTGCCGACCGCACCGGACGTCGACGCCACCGCGATCGGGGCCTGGCTCACCGAGGTGGCCAGGCGCACCAGCGCGATGTCGTACGACGGGTGCGTGATCACCTGGGCGCCCGACGCGACCGTGCCGCCGCTGGTGCGGTTGGTCGTGCCGATGCGGGCCCGGATGGAGGACGCCGTCCGGCCCTGCACGCAGTGCTTGGCCGTGACGACCCAGTTGGCCTTGATCAGCGAACCGCCGCAGAAGTGGCTGCCCGTGGTGCTCTGCAGGGACACCATGAACGAGTAGGTCTGCGTGGCGTTGCCGCCGCCCACGATGAACGGGGTGACTCCGCCGTCGGTCGCCGGGGCCGCCGCCGCCCCGGCCGCCGTGGCGAGCGCAGCTCCTACCGCCACCGCGAAGGCGGTGAACAGGGTGCGAACCTTCATCACTGTCCTCTCCGTCCCCGGCGCAGGGTGCTCGGGGACGAATCGGAAACTAGGGAGGAACGCGGGGTGATCACCACAGCCGATCGGCCGGTAACGCTCGGTTGACCGTTGACAGCGACCCGTGGCACCCGGCGACCGGCCGTGGTGGTGGGGGTTACGGGAGCGGCGGGAGGGCGTCCTCGCCGGTGACCGGGATGTCGAAGTCCACCGACGAGTACTCGCGCAGCTTGGTGAGCCGGTGGAACCCGTCGATCATCCGCACCGTGCCCGACTTCGACCGCATCACGATCGACTGGGTCGTGCAGCCGCCCGCCCGGTAGTGCACGCCGCGCACCAGGTCGCCGTCCGTGACACCGGTCGCGCAGAAGAACACGTTGTCGCCGCGCACCAGGTCGTCGGTCAGCAGCACGCGGTCCAGGTCGTGGCCCGCGTCCAGCGCCCGGCCCCGCTCGGCGTCGTCCTTCGGCCACAGCTTCGCCTGGATCGCGCCGCCCATGCACTTCAGCGCCGCCGCCGCGATGATGCCCTCCGGCGTGCCGCCGATGCCCACGAGCAGGTCGATGCCGGTGTTCGGCCGGGCCGCCGAGATCGCGCCCGCCACGTCGCCGTCGGAGATGAAGTGGATGCGGGCGCCCGCCGCGCGCACCTCGCGCACCAGCGAGTCGTGCCGCGGCCGGTCCAGGATGCACACCGTCACGTCGGACACGTCGCTGTGCTTCGCCTTCGCCACCCGGCGGATGTTCTCCGCGATCGGGGCGGTGATGTCGATGACGTCGGCCGCCTCCGGCCCCGTCGCCAGCTTCTCCATGTAGAACACGGCGGACGGGTCGAACATCGCGCCCCGCTCGGCCACCGCGAGCACCGCCAGCGCGTTCGGCATGCCCTTGGCCATCAGCGTGGTGCCGTCGATCGGGTCCACCGCGACGTCGCAGTCGGGACCGTCGCCGTTGCCGACCTCCTCGCCGTTGTACAGCATGGGCGCCTCGTCCTTCTCGCCCTCGCCGATCACCACGACGCCCCGCATCGACACGGTGCCGATCAGCTTGCGCATGGCGTCCACCGCCGCGCCGTCGCCGCCGTTCTTGTCACCGCGGCCCACCCAGCGCCCGGCGGCCATCGCGGCCGCCTCGGTCACCCGCACGAGCTCCAGCGCGAGGTTCCGGTCGGGAGCCTCGCGTCGACGCTCGGACGGGCTGCTGCCTGTGACCATGAGGTTCCTCCTGCGACTGCGATTACCGGCCGGTAGACCAATCCTCGCACGTCGTCACGCCTCGGCCACGTCCTCCTCGGTCACACTGAGTGCTTGATCGATCCGTTCCCGCGCGCCCGCCAGCTGCCGCTCGCACGTCTTCGCCAGGGCCTCGCCGCGCTCCCACAGCGCCAGCGACTCCTCCAGGGACAGGCCGCCCGCCTCCAGCCTGCGGACCACCTCCACCAACTCGTCCCTGGCCTGCTCGTAACCCGGCTCGCTCACGTGGACAGCTTCCCCAATCGCTTCTGGACGTGCACCACGACGGTCGCGACCGCCTGGTCGTACCCGACGAACGCCTCGGCGAACTCCGCGCCGTCGCCCTCGCGGACGGCGTCGTCGATGCGGTGCTCGGCCGCCGCGACCCGCCGGCGGTGCACCGAGCCGCGGCCCGACCACCACCGCGACCCCGCGTAGTCCGACGTCGCCTCGGACAGGTCGTGCAGCCGGTTGATCAACGTCTGGCCGCCGGACGTGCAGCCTGCCACCAGCGACAGCCAGCAGTCCGCGGCGGCCCGGTCGGCCGACTCGGCGCGGCTGCGCACCGCGCGGGCGCCGTCGTCGTCCGCGTCGTTCGCGGCGGCCATCGTCAAGGGCAGGAACGTGGGCTCACGTGCCGGGTTCGGCACCACCGCCTCCTTCCTCCGCCTGACCGCCGACCCCGTCGGCCGTCGCCCGATCGCCGGCTGTCGCCGGCACGCCGCCTCCGCCGGTGGCGACCACCGCGTGCACGGCGCCGTCGGCCACGCGCACCCTCAGCCGGGTGCCCGCGGGAGCTTGGGAGGTCGACCGGAGCACCCCGTCCACGCCGTCGGGCGTGACGAGCTGCACCACCGCATACCCCCGCGCCAGCGTGGCGGCAGGCCCGAGGGTCGTCAAGCGCGCCGTGGTCGCGACCAGGCCGGCGGTCTCCGCGTCGAGCCGGTTCCGCACCGCGCGCCGGGCCCGCTCCCGCAACCGGTCCACGTCCTCCGCCCGCCGGTCCAGCGGACCGTACGGGTCGGAAAGCGCAGGTCGGGTCCGCAGCGCCGCGAGCAGCTTCCGCTCCCGGTCCACCCACCCGTGCAGCGCGCGGCGGCTGCGGTCGCGCAACTGGCGGATCCGCTCGCCTTCCTCCGCCACGTCCGGAACCACCCGTTTGCCGGCGTCGGTCGGCGTGGAGCAGCGCACGTCCGCCACGTGGTCCACCAGCGGCGTGTCCGGCTCGTGCCCGATCGCCGACAGCACCGGCGTGCGGCACTGCGCCACCGCCCGGCACAGCGCCTCGTCGGAGAACGGCAGCAGGTCCTCCACGCTGCCGCCGCCGCGCGCCAGGACGATCACGTCCACCTCGGCGTCGCGGTCCAGAGTCGACAGTGCGGTGAGGATCTGCGGCACCGCCAGCGCGCCCTGGACGGCCACGTTCACCACCCGGAACCGGGCGCCCGGCCAGCGGGCGTGCGCGTTCGTCAGCACGTCCCGCTCGGCGGCCGACGCGCGACCCGTGATCAGCCCGATCTTGTTCGGCAGGAACGGCGGCTTGCGCTTGCGCCGCGGGTCGAACAGGCCCTCCGCGTTCAGCAGCTTGCGCAACCGCTCGATCCGGGCCAGCAGCTCGCCGATGCCGACCTGGCGGATCTCGTCCACGCGCAGGCTCAGCGTGCCGCGGTTGGGGAAGAAGTTCGGCTTGCCGTGCACGACGACCCGGCTGCCCTCGGACAGCTGCAGCTCGCGCACCATCCCGACCGGCGCCGTCAGCTGCATCGACATGTCCACGGACGGGTCGCGCAGCGTGAGGAACGCCGTCGCCGTGCCCGGCCGGGCGCTCAGCTGGGTGACCTGGCCCTCCACCCACACGTCGCCGAGGCGGTTGATCCAGTCGAAGATCTTGCGCGCGACCGTCCGCACCGGCCACGGGTTCTCCGGGCTGGACTTCTCGTCGCTCACTGGTGCTTGAGGTTCGCGATGCGGCGGGTGAGCATGCCGGTGAACTCGGGCCGCGCCGCGTGCGTGCGCTCGTGCGCCAGCAGCTCCTCCAGGTCCTCCGCGGACAACGTCCGCAGCCGGGCCCGGAGCTGCGCCAACGTCAGCTCGTCGTAGTTCGGCAGCACGGCGGGCGGCTCGGCGGCCAGCGCCCGCTCCTCCTCCGCCCACGGGTCCTCGGCGGGCGCGGGCGCCGGCTCCGGCTCGTCCTCGTCGAACGTCGCCCACTCGGGCTCCTGCTCGACGGGGCGCAGCACGGACAGCACCTCGTCACCCTTGATTGCGAGTTCCGTCACCTGCTGCTGCACCCGCATGGACAGGCGCAGGGCCTCGCTGACCACGGTGACCGGGAGCCCCGCGAGTTGCTGCGGCAGCTTCCTGGCCTGCTCGACGGCGGTGACCGCCAGTCCCGCGGCGAGGCGGACGGTCAGCGGCAGTGGCTTCATGCCCTACAGCCTGCCGCAGTCGGCCGTCGGATGCCTACATCCGGCACGCCGTACCCTGGGCACCATGGACAAGCGAGTGCTCCTGGCCAAGCCGCGCGGCTACTGCGCAGGCGTGGACCGTGCCGTCGTGACCGTCGAGAAGGCGCTGGAGCAGTACGGCGCCCCGGTCTACGTGCGCAAGGAGATCGTCCACAACAAGCACGTCGTCGAGACGCTGTCCCGGCGCGGCGCGATCTTCGTCGACGAGACGGACGAGGTGCCCGAGGGCGCGCTCGTGGTGTTCTCGGCGCACGGCGTGTCGCCCGCCGTGCACGAGGAGGCGGCCGACCGCGGTCTGCGGACCATCGACGCCACCTGCCCGCTGGTGACCAAGGTCCACAACGAGGCCAAGCGGTTCGCCCGCGAGGACTACGACATCCTGCTCATCGGCCACGAAGGACACGAGGAGGTCGAGGGCACCTACGGCGAGGCGCCGTCGCACATCCAGCTCGTGGACACCGCCGAGGACGTCGACAAGGTCGTCGTGCGCGATCCGTCCAAGGTGGTCTGGCTCTCGCAGACCACGCTGTCGGTGGACGAGACGATGGTGCGGGTGCGCCAGCTGCAGGAGCGCTTCCCGGACCTCCAGGAGCCCCCGTCGGACGACATCTGCTACGCGACGTCCAACCGGCAGACCGCCGTGAAGACGATGGCGCCCGAGTGCGACCTGGTGCTCGTGGTCGGGTCGAAGAACTCGTCCAACTCGGTGCGGCTGGTCGAGGTCGCGCTGCAGGCGGGCGCGAAGGCGTCGTACCTGGTCGACTACGCCCGCGAGGTCGACGAGGCGTGGCTGGACGGCGTGTCCACGGTCGGCGTGACGTCGGGCGCGTCCGTGCCGGACATCCTGGTGATGGAGCTGCTGGAGTTCCTGGCCGAGCGCGGCTACGGGAACGTCGAGGAGATCACCACGGCGAACGAGAAGATCGCCTTCGCCCTGCCGCGCGAGCTGCGCAAGGACATGGTCCGCTAGTCGGGGTTGCCGCCGCGGGGGACCCGGCGTTCCCGGTCCCCCGGCGGGGAGCAAGCCTTCCGTCGCACCTCCGCCGTCGCACCTCCGCTGGCGCGTGTCGGGCGGTCGCGTGCCCGCCGTCGCGTGTCCGGCCGTCCCGCGCTCGCTGTCGCGTGCCCGGCCGTCCCGTGCCCGGCCTTCCGGCGCACCTCGGCCGTCGTCGCGCACCTCGGCCGTCGTCCCGCACCTCGGCCGTCGCGTGTCCGGCCGCACGCGCCGGAACGGCTTCGCGGGGGTCGCCCCCGGGGGACCCCCGGTTCTCATTTTGCCAGTGGGGTCTGACAATTTCGGGGTGCCGCGGGGTTGAGCTGCGCTGACGGCGTAAGCGGTTGGCGGCGCGGGCGGGGTGGCGTTTGCTGGAGCCATGAGCACCGTGCTGATCGGGGTGGAGAACGTGGCCACCCCCAAGTGGGCCCGTCGACGCGGCGGGACGTCGGTCAGCCTGGGCAAGGCGTTGAAGAGCCTGCCGTCGGCGGTGGCGATGGTGGTCCGGCTCGCCTGGCGCACGTCGCCGAAGCTGACCGTGCTGGCGGGCGTGGTGCACGTGCTGTCCGGCGGCGTCACGGCGTTCGGGCTGCTCGCCACGGCGGACGTGTTCGCGGCCCTGCTGCGGGACGGCCCCACGCCGCAGCGGGTGACCGAGGCGTTGCCCGCGCTGGCGGTGGTGGTCGGGTCGTTCGTGGTGCGGGCGCTGCTCGACACGGCCGTGGCGGCGGTCGAGAGCTCGCTGCGACCGCGGGTCACCCGTGAGGCGAACGACGAGGTCACGGCGGTGCTCGTGCGGGCCTCGCTGCTCGCGTTCGAGGACGCCGACTTCCGCGAGCTGGCCCGTCAGGGCGGGCGGCGCGGCGTCCGGTCGCTGGAGAGCAGCCTGCGGTACCTGGCGGACCTGGTGTCGGGCGGCATCTCGCTGGTGGCGGCGGTGGTGACGGTCGGGCTGCTCAACCCGTGGCTCGCGCCCGCGCTGCTGCTGGCCGCGTTCGCGAACGCCTGGGCGTCGGCGCGGGCGTCGAAGCTGCGGTACGAGCACTTCCTCGACTCGGTGACCCGCAACACCCGGAAGGGCGTCGTGGAGGAGGTCGCCACCGACCGCGACTTCGCGCTGGAACGGCACGCGCTGACGTTGCAGGAACGGCTCCTCGCCGAGCACCGGCGCATCGCCGACAGCCTGGTGCGGGACGAGATCCGGATGGCCCACCGGACGAACCTGGTCCGGCTCACCGGTCGGGCGCTGGCGGGCGTCGGCACGGCGGTCGCGTACGTCGTGCTGGGCGTCCTGCTGCACACCGGCGGGATGGAGCTCGCGCTCGCGGGCACGGCGGTGCTGGCCATGCGCACCGGCTTCTCGTCGCTGGCCACCACGACCCGCGCGGTGAACTCCCTGTACGAGGACTCGTTCTACATCGACTTCTACCGGAAGTTGCTGGTCGAGGGCGCGGAACGGGCGCAGGGCAGCTCACCGGTGAAGGCGCCGGCCGACCCGTCCCGCATCACCCTGACCGACGTCTCCTTCACCTACCCCGGCGCGCCCAAGCCCGCGCTGCGCGACGTGAACCTGACCGTGGCCAGGGGCGAGGTGGTCGCGCTCGTCGGGGAGAACGGGTCGGGCAAGACGACCCTCGGCAAGGTCCTGACCGGCCTGTACCCGGCGTCGGCGGGCACGGTGGCGTGGGACGGCGTGGACCTGGCGACGGCCGACCCGCACTCGGTGCACTCGTCCATCGCGGTCATCGCGCAGGACCCGGCGCAGTGGCCGATGACCGCCCGGCACAACGTGACGGTCGGCCGGTTGGAGCGCGACGACGAGGAGGCGTGGCGGTCGGCGGTGGCGAAGTCCGGCGCGGACGAGGTGCTGGCGTCGCTGCCCGCGGGCGCCGACACCGTGCTGTCGCGGCAGTTCAACGACGGGCAGGACCTGTCCGGCGGCCAGTGGCAGCGGATGGGCATCGCGCGCGGCATCTACCGGGACGCGGCGGTGCTGGTGGCGGACGAGCCGACGGCCGCGCTGGACGCCAAGGCCGAGGCGCGGGTGTTCGCCGGGCTGCGGGAGGCGACGGCCCGCCGCACCACGATCCTCGTCACGCACCGGCTGGCGAACATCCGCAACGCCGACCGGATCGTCGTGCTCGACCAGGGCCGGATCATCGAGCAGGGCACGCACGAGGAGCTGATGGCGTCGCGCGGCCACTACTTCGAGCTGTTCGAACTGCAGGCCGCCGCGTACCGGGGCGGCCTGCTGGCGTCCTGACCGCACCGCGCGGGAGAGCCGCCCCCGGACGCGCGGGGGCGGCCGAGCACCTCCTTCCTCCAGCCAGGAAGAAAGGGGACGGCACTCGGCCGCGTCATTCATCGCGGCAACGCGAAAATCAGTACCACGCTTTGTGGTATGTGTGGTTGTCGGTGCCCTCGACGAAGATGTCGATTCGGTTCGGTCCCCACGAGACGGCGGCGGGGTTGTGCAGGAATACGCCGCCGAGGTTTTCCCACCCGGACCAGGACGACCCGTTCCACCACTTGTGCCAGAGCTGGTTGTCGGTGCCCTTGGCGAAGACGTCGAGCCGGTTCGCCGCCCACGACGCCACCGCCGGCCCGGCCGTGATCACGCCGCCGAGGCCTTCCCAGCCGGACCACGACGAGCCGTTCCACCACTTGTGCCAGAGCTGGTTGTCCGTGCCCTCGACGAACACGTCGATGCGGTTCGGCCCCCACGACACGGCGGCCGGGTTGTCGACGATGACGCCGCCGAGGCTCTCCCAGCCGGACCAGGAGGACCCGTTCCACCACTTGTGCCACAGCGCGGAGTCGGTGCCGCGGACGAACACGTCGAGCCGGTTCGCGGACCACGACGCGACCGCCGGACCTGCGGTGATCACGCCGCCGAGGTCTTCCCAGCCGGACCACGACGAGCCGTTCCACCACTTGTGCCACAGGTGGTTGTCGGTGCCGCGGCCGAAGAGGTCGATGCGGTTGGCGCCCCACGAGACGGCGGCGGGGTTGTCGATGATGACGCCGCCGAGGCTCTCCCAGCCGGACCAGTTCGACCCGTTCCACCACTTGTGCCAGACGGCGGAGTCGGTGCCCCGGACGAAGACGTCGAGGCGGTTGGCCGACCACGACGACACGGCCGGGCCCGCCGTGATCACGCCGCCGAGGTCGCCCCAGTTGGACCATTGTCGGTCCGTCGACCGCTGCTCGGCGGCGGGTTTGCCCGAGGTGTCCGCGGGCGCGGCGGCGGCCACGGTGGCGCCCGTCGAGAACAAGACCAGCAGAACTGCGGTCAACAATCGCGAGAATCTGAGCTGCACCGGATTTCCCTCCATTGCCGGATGCGTGCAAACCAATGCTTTTGGAACGTAGCACGGCCGGGCAATTCCTAATGGTGGAAAATGGGTTCATCCACCCTGGTGGAAGATCTCCGCAAAAATTGTGGTTGCTCGCCGAAATCGGTCACCGGCTGTGATTCGGCGTCCGAACCAATCCGGGAGGACGACCCACGTCAGGGTCGCGACGGGGACTACGCCGTCAGCTCCAGCGACGAGCCCTCGCGCGCCTTGCGGACGCGCAACCGGGTCGGGATGCGCTGCCGCAGCTCCTCCACGTGCGAGACGAGGCCCACGACCCGGCCGCCGGCGCGGAGTTCGTCCAACGTCGTCATGACCAGCTCCAGGGTCTCCGCGTCGAGCGTGCCGAAACCCTCGTCGATGAACAGCGTGTCGAGCACCGCGCCCGCCGCGACCACGTCCGCCAGCCCGAGCGCCAGCGCCAGGGACGCCAGGAACGACTCCCCGCCGGACAACGTCTTCGCCGGCCGCTGCTGCCCCGAGTAGTCGTCCATGACGTCGAGGCCCAGCCCGCCCCGCGTGCCGCGCGGACCGGCCTCGACCGAGTGCACGAACCGGTAGCGGCCCTGGCTCATGCGCTCCAGGCGCGCGCTCGCGGCCACCGCGACCTCTTCCAGCCGCGCCGCCAGGACGTACGTGCGCAGGGTCATGCTCTTCGTGTTCTGGCCCGAGCCGTTGATCACGTCGGTCAGCGCGTCCAGCTCGGCGTACTCGGCCTCCACCGGCTCCAGGCGCTGCCACGCGGCGCGCAGCTGCTCGGCCAGCTCGGTCGCGCGGGCCGACCTGGTGCGGGCGTTCGTGCGCACGGTGGTGGCCGCGGTCGCCCGGTCGCCCGCCAGCCGGAACCGCTCCTCGGTCCCCGTCACGTCGACCTCGTCGTCCGGGTCGACGTCGGGCAGCTCCGTCAGCGTGCTCTCGGCCGCGGTCCGGGTTTTCTCGACGTCCCGGATGCGGGTCTCCAACGCCGCCACCACGTCGTCGGGACGGGCCGCGGCCAGCGCCTCGGCCACGTCGGCGAACCCCGCGCGGGCCGCCAGCCGGGTCAGCTCCACGCGCTGGTCGGCCAGGCGCTCCTCGTGCTCGGCCACGGCCGCGCGCCGCTCGTGCAGGTCCACCAGGGCGTCGGCCAGGTCGGACAGGTGCGCCCGCCGCGCCACCACGTCCGGGAAGTCGCCGCGCGCCTCCTCCAGCCGCGCGCCGCGCTCCGCCACCGCCTCGGCCAGGCCCTCGCGCTGCGCGCCCATCTCGGCGATGTCCCGCTCCAGCCGGCCCTGCCGCTCCTCGGCCCGCCGCACGTCGGCCTCCAGCCGGGCCAGCTCCGCCTGCCGCGCCTCGACCTCCCGCGCCAGCCCGGACACCACGCGGTGCTCGCGCGACAGCTCGTCGGGCGACCGGTCGCCCACCTGCTCGCGCAGCCAGCCGAGCCGCTGCTCCAGCTTGTCCTTCTCGCTCTCGGCGCGGGCCCGCCGCTCGGCCGCCCGCTGCTCCGCCGCGACCGCCGCGTCCTCGTCCGCCGCCGTCACCGAACCCAGCACGGGCTGCGCGGGCGCCGGGTGCTCGGCCGACCCGCACACCGGGCACGCCCGGCCCGCCTTCAGCTTGGCCGCGAGTTCGATCGCCATGCCGTCGAGGCGTTCCCGCCGCACCATCAGCAGGGCGTCGAGCGCGCGCTGGTGCGCGTCCACGGCGACCCGTCGCGCCTCGTCCGCGGCCCGGAACTCCGCCTCCACGCGCGGCAGCTCGGCAGCCGCCGAGGCCAGCCCGGCGACCTGCGCCAGCCGCGCGGCGGCCACCGTCGCGTCCTCCACCGCCGACCTGGCGGCGACCAACCGCGCCGGCACGGTGTCGAACTGCGCCTCCAGCTCGGCCAGCTCCCGCCGCGCGGCGGTGATCTCCTGGTCGAGCCGCGCCACGCGCCGCCGGTCGTCCTCCTGCTTCAACGCCTCCGCGGCCAGCGCCGTCAGCGCGCCGGACTCCTCGCGCAACCGCTCCGCGTCACCGCGCAGGTCCGTGCCGTCGTACCCGAGCGCGGCCACCGCGTCCGCCGCCGCCCGCTCCCGCGCCACCGCCGCGTCCAGGGCGCGCTCGGACCGCTCCACCGCCTGCTGCGCCGGCACCACGACCGCCGCCTGACGTGCCGCGTCACGTTCCGCCGCCCACGCCCGCAGGCTCGGCTCCACCTCGGCGCACCGGTCGAGGTTGCGCCGGGCCTCCCGCACGCGGCGCACCCGCTCGTGCCGGGCCCGCGCCGCCTGCCAGGCCGCCTCGGCCTCCGCGCGCCGGGCCACGGCCTCCGCCGCCACCTGGTCGGCCTCCCGCTCGGCCTCGTCCAGCCGCTTCAGCAGGGAGCTGAGCCACTCCGCGTCGCCACCGCCCTCCGGCGGCTCCTCCAGCGCCACCTCGGCCACCCGCTGCACCAGGTCGCGGTGCTCGAGGGCGAGCTGGTCGACCTCGCGCTTGCGCTCCCGGCGGCGCTCGCGGAACCACCGCTCCACGTCGAGGAAGCGCTCCGTGCCGAACAGCTTCTCCAGCAGCTTCTCCCGCTCGGCCGTCTCCGCCCGCAGGAACCGCGCGAACTCGCCCTGCGGCAGCAGCACCACCTGGAAGAACTGCTCCGCCGTCATGCCGAGCAGGTCGTCGACCTCGCGGGCCACCTCGTCGATGCGGGTGTGCCCCTCGCCCTCCCAGCCGCTGATCCACGTCAGCGACACCTGAGACTGCTGCCGCGTCACGCCGTCGCCGCGCTTCTTCGGCCGGTCGTACTCGGGCGACCGCTTCACCCGCAGCCGCCGGCCGCGCACGGTCAGCTCCAGCTCCACGAACGTCGGCGTGTCCCGGTGGGCGTAGTCGCAGCGCAGCCGCTTCACGTCGCCGCGCGCGCCCGGCACCTTCCCGAACAGCGCGAACGCCACCGCGTCCAGCAACGTGGTCTTGCCCGCGCCGGTGTCGCCGTGCAGCAGGAACAGCCCGTCCGCGCCGAGCCGGTCGAAGTCGACCCGCTCCACCCCCGCGTACGGGCCGAAACCGCTCACCACCAGCTCGTGCAGCTTCACGCCGTCTCCTCCCGGGCCGCCGCCGCGAACGCCTCGCGCAGCAGGCCCAGCTCCCGCTCGCCGGGCCGCTCGCCGCGCACGTCCTCCAGGAAGCAGCAGGCGACCTCCTCGTCGGTGTGGCCGCGGACCCGTTCGGCGAACCGCAGCTCACCGGTCCGCCCGCCCTCCGGCCGCCACTCCACGTGCACCGCGTGCGCGAACCGCGACTGGAGGCGGCGCAGCGCGTCCAACGGCCGCACGCGGTCGGTCAGCGTCACCGACAGGAAGTGGTCGGCGACGTCCTCGTGCTCCGGCGCGACGAGCAGGTCCTCCAGCTCGCCGCTCAACGTCGACAACGCCCGCGGCACGGGCAGCGCCCGCTTCTCCACCCCGGCGAGCCCTTCCGGGCCCAGCTCGGCCAGCCACACCTGCTTGTGGTGCCTGGCCTCGGAGAACGAGTACGCCACCGGGCTGCCCGAGTAGCGCAGGTGCTCGGCCAGCGTCTGCTGCCCGTGCAGGTGGCCCAGCGCCGCGTAGTCGACCCCGGAGAACACCCCGCCCGGCACGTCCTGCACGCCGCCGACCGCGATCGTCCGCTCCGACTCGCACGGCTCGCCGCCCGTCACGAACGCGTGCGCCAGCACCACCGACCGGGCGCCGCGCCGTCCCGCCAGGTCCTCCTTGACGCGCCGCATCGCCTCCGCGAGCACGCCGGCGTGGCCCTTCGCGTCCGGCACGCCCAATGCCTGCCGCGCCGTCTCCGGCTCCAGGAACGGGATGCCGTACACCGCGACCGGGCCGTGCTCGTCGGCCAGCAGCACCGGCTCGGCCAGGTCCGCGATCCGCGTCCGCAGGTGCAGGCCGCCCGCCTCGGTGAACGCGCCGAGGAACCCTAGCCGCGCCGCCGAGTCGTGGTTGCCGGGCGTGACGACGATCTGCGCGCCCGCCGCCCGCACCCGCTTCAGCACCCGCGCGCACACCGCGACGGCTTCCGCGTTCGGCACCGCCCGGTCGAACAGGTCGCCGGACACCACGACCGCGTCGACCCGCTCGTCCGCCACGGTGTCGGCCAGGCCGCTGAGCACCGATTCCTGTTCCCGCAGCAGGTCACGGCCGTGGAAGGTGCGCCCCACGTGCCAGTCGGACGTGTGCAGGATCTTCACGCCGGCCACGCTAGGGGCGGTCGCGCCCGAACCCCGGAACCCCGCTCGGCGTGTCGCTCGAACGTGTGGTCGGACACGGGTGCGCGATGATCGTGGGATGACGGCGGTCCTCAGCACGGCGGCGGTGGTCGTGGCGCTCCTGCTCGCGGGTGCGCTCGTGTTCCTGTGGCGGCTCTACCAGGACAGCGTGCGGCGCACCGACGCCGCGCTGGCCGCGGTGCGGGCGGAACGGGAACGCGGCGACGCGCAGTGGGCGGCGCTGCAGCGGTACGAGGTGGCGTTCTCCTCGGTGAGCGGCCGGGGCGAGCTGGGCGAGAAGGTGCTGGTGGAGACGGCGCGGGCGCTGGGCCTGCGCGAGGGAATCCACTTCAGCCTGCAGGTCGACGTCGCCGGCGGCGGTTCCGTGCGGCCCGACCTGGTGCTCAACGTCGGCGGCGGCCGGCAGGTGCCCGTGGACGCGAAGATGAGCATGGCCACGTGGGCGGAGGCGGTGGAGACCGACGACGCGTCGGAGCGCGCCGACGCGTTGCGCGTGCACGTCCGGAACATCCGCGCGCGTGCCGCCGAGCTGGCCGGCAAGGGCTACCAGCGGTGGGCGGACGCGATCTACGGCACCGTCATGTTCGTGCCGAACGACGGCGCGGTCGTGGCGGCGCTGGACACCGATCCCGAGCTGCTGCGGTGGCTGCTCGACCGGCGGGTGTTCCTGTGCGGGCCGACCGGGTTCGCGGTGATCGCGTCGGCGGCGATGTTCGCGGTGACGGACCGGGCGCTGGCCGACGACGTCGAGCAGGTCAGGGCGGCGGCGGGACGTGCCCACCGGGCCGCGGACGGCGCGATCGACGCGGTGAACCTGTCCAGCACGCACCTCCAGCGGTTCCTGTCGGCGCGGCGGCGCGAGCTGGACGCGTTGGAGGGATTCCGGGCGGCGGTCGAGCCGCTGAGCAACGCGTCGTCCGACGTCACGCCCCTGCCGCTGGTCCGGCGGACGGACGAGGCCGGCATCGGTGCACCCTTGGACGCCCGCGAGGCGTAATAGAGTGTGTCGGAACCAGGCCGAACGAGGAGTGTGCGGTGACCGCTGCAACGCGTGACGACTCGCGCAGCGAGCCGGAGGACGACGAGGTCTCCGCCGTCCGCTGGAACGACCGCGCCATGTTCGGCAGCTTCCGGGGGCTGCCGTGGTGGGCCGCGGTGCTCATCGCGTTCGTGGTGGCCATCATCGGCACGTACGTCGACGTCGGGTCGGCCGCGCAGACCGTGGGCTGGGTGTTCGCCGTCACGTTCTTCCTCGGGTGCGTCGGCGCGGTCGTGTTCGTCGAGCGGCGGTCGATGTTCGGCCCGATCGTCCAGCCGCCGCTGATCCTGGCCATCGTCGTGCCGCTGCTGGTCGTGTTCACGCAGGGCCTGCCCAGCGGGGGGCTCGCGTCGGCCGGTCTCCAGCTCGGCAAGCCGCTGATCGACGGGTTCCCCGCGATGGCGGTGACGACGGCCGTCACGGTGATCCTCGGCATCGTCCGGGTGATGACCCAGCAGGACCCGAACCGGCTGACGAAGGACGAGAAGCGCGAGGCGAAGCGCGCACCGGACCGCCCCCGCCCGGACCGCGACAAGCCGAACCCCGAGGACCGCCCGAAGCGCCCCCGCGCGGACCGCTCCGACCGTGCCGACCGCGCCGAGCCGACCCCGGACCGCCGCCGCTCGACGGCCCCGCCGTCCGACGAGGACCGCCCCAAGCGCCCCCGCCGGCCCGCCGAGGACCGCCCCCGCCGCCCCGCCCCGCCCCGCGAAGGCGGCCGCCCCCGGCGTCCCCGGCCGCCGCGCGACGAAGACTGATCCGGACGAGCCCCCGCCTGGGCGGGGCCGTTCCGCGCCGGAAGCCCTTTACCCACCCTTTACTAAAGGCGGGTCGTCGCTGATACTGGTGGCGAGGGGAGTACTTCCCAAGCGTCTGCCCGGTCATTACGGACATCCCGTTCGATGTCCCCGGGAGGCCGCCCCGGTGGGGTGAAGGAGACCTCGAACATCGACTGTTCGAGGAGGTCCGGTGCCCCTGTTGGCGTCAGTTCCCGCGGTTCCGTCCGGTCCGGTGGAGTCCGTCGGGTCGACGGGCCTGTGGTTCATCAGCATCGCCGTCCTGGTCGCGCTCCTGGTGGCCGACTTCGTCGTCACCCACCGCCCGCACGAGGTCTCGATGCGGGAAGCCGCCGGGTGGTCCGCGTTCTACCTCGCGTTGCCGGTTGTCTTCGGGGTCTGGTTGTGGAACGCCCACGGGACCGACCGGGCGCTGGAGTTCATGACGGGGTTCGTGGTCGAGAAGTCGCTCTCCGTGGACAACCTGTTCGTGTTCATGCTGCTGCTGGCCGCCTTCGCGGTTCCGCCCAACGTGCAGCAGCGCGTCCTGCTCTACGGCATCGTCGGCGCCCTGGTGCTGCGCGGCGTGTTCATCGCGGCCGGCGCGGCCATGCTGGCGGCCGGGACGTGGGCTTTCCTCGTCTTCGGGCTGATCCTGTTCGCCTCGGCGGTGAAGATCCTCCACGAGGCGATGAAGGGCGTCGCCGCGGAGCGTGACGTCTCCGCGATGCGCTCGGTCCGCCTGCTGCGCCGGCTGATGCCGGTCACCGACGACTACCGCGGCACCCGGCTGACGGTCCGCGAGCACGGGCGGCGCGCGCTCACGCCGCTGGCCGTCGTCGTGGTGGCGGTGTTCGCGACCGACGTGGTGTTCGCCGTCGACTCCGTCCCGGCGGTCTACGGCATCACCGAGGACCCGTACCTGGTGTTCGCCACGAACGCGTTCGCCCTGCTCGGCCTCCGCGCCCTGTACTTCGTGCTGCACACGGCGCTCGCGAAGCTGGTCCACCTCAACCACGGGCTGGCGATCATCCTCGCGTTCATCGGCGCGAAGCTCGTGCTGCACTGGGCGCACGGGATCTGGCCGGGCGTGCCGGAGATCCCCACGCCGCTCTCGCTGGCGGTGATCATCGCCGTCCTCGCCACGGTCACCGTGACCAGCCTGCGCAGCCGGCGGCGTGCCGAGGCCCGCACCGGCGAGCCGGGCGAGAAGGCCACCGCGCCACGGGACTGACCATGTTCTTCGAATGGCTCCTCGACGTCCTGGTCACCGGCTTCCTGACCGTGGTGGTCCTGGTCTCGCTGGTGATCACCTGCGCCGCCCTGCACCCGCCGCGCGGTCCGCGGCCGCGGGCCTGACGGCGTCGGGTGATCACCGGCGTCAGGCCGCCTCGTGGTTCAGCAACCACCGCTTCACGTCGACGCCCCAGCGGAAGTCGCCGATCGCGCCACCCGTGCGGACCACGCGGTGGCAGGGGACGAACAGGGTCGCGGCGTTCCTGGCGCACGCCGTCGCGGCCGCCCGGACCGCGGCCGGGCGGCCGGCGAGCAGGGCGTAGTCGGCGTAGCTGATCGGCTTGCCCGCGGGCACGGTGCGCAGCGCGTCCCACGCCCGCGCCGTGAACTCGCCCGCCCGCTGCCGGACGGGGATGTCGGCGATCGCGTCCAGGTCGCCCGCGTGGTAGGCGCGGACGGCCCTGGTCACGGCGCCGAGGTCCCGGCGCGGGGTCAGGGTGGTCGGGCGCAGCGACGGGGAGACCCGGGGCAGCAGGTCGTCCACGTCGGCGGTCCAGCCGCTGGCCAGGACGGCCCCGTCGGCCGCGACGATGGCGGTGAACGGTCTGATCGGGGTGTCGGTGGTCGACACGTGGCCGGTGCTCACGCGGTCCTCCTGAGGTGCATCGCGGCGTACGAGCGCCAAGGGCGCCACGCGGTGTTGTCGCTGGTCAAAGGAATGTCCGGGGCTCCCAGAACGCGCATCACGACGTACGAGGCGACGTCCGGCCCGACACCCGGGAACGCGGACAGCTCGGCGTGCAGCTCGTCGGCGTCACGGCCCACGTCGACCTTCAGCGTCCCGTCTGCCAACGCCCGGGCGACGGGGGAGTCGACGGCCGACGGCGCCGGGTACAGGTGCGTCACCGGCCCGTCCGGCTGTTCCAGGCGCTCGCCCCGGACGTGGTGGCCGAGCGCCCGGAGCAGGGTTTCCGCGCCGTCCACGCTGCCCGGCAGCCGCACGCCCGGCCGGGCCAGCACGGACGGCCGCAGCGCCGGGTCGGCGGACAGGAAGTCGTCCACGGCCACCGGGTCGGCGTCGAGGTCCAGCAGCCGCCGGACCCGGCTCACCGCGCTGCCCAGGTCGCGCAGGTCGGTCAGCCGCAGCGTGCACGACACGTGCCCGGCCGCGGGCTCCAGCAGGACGGTGGCCTGGCCGTGCGGCAGGCGCAGCGACCGCGCGTAGGACCGCTCGGTCACGTGCTCGACGCCGGGGATGGCGTTGGCCCGGAAGTACGCGAGCAGGCCCGCCGCGTCGAACGGCGGCCGGTACGGCAGGCGGAGCGTGAGGCGGCCCGCCGTGGTCGGCGCGGCGCGGGTCGAGCGCATCGCCGACGGGGTCGTCGCGAACACCGTGCGGATCGTGTCGTTGAACTGCCGCACGCTGGCGAAACCGGCCGCGAACGCGATGTCGGCGAACGACAGGTCGGTCGTCTCGATCAGCAGCCGCGCGGAGTGCGCGCGGTGGGCGCGGGCCAGGGCGAGCGGGCCGGCGCCCAGCTCGGCGGTCAGCACGCGGGTCAGGTGGCGTTCCGAGTAGCCGAGGCGCCCCGCGAGGCCGGGGACGCCCTCGCGCTCCACCACGCCGTCCGAGATGAGGCGCATGGCGCGCGCCGCCAGGTCGGCCCGGAGGTTCCACTCCGGCGAGCCCGGCACGGCGTCCGGCAGGCACCGCCGGCACGCCCGGTAGCCGGCGGACTGGGCGGCGGCCGCCGTGGGGTAGAACTCGGCGTTGCGGCGCTTCGGCGTCACGGCGGGGCAGGACGGCCGGCAGTAGATGCGGGTCGTGCGCACCGCGAGGATGAAGCACCCGTCGAACCGGGCGTCGCGGGCGGCGACGGCCCGGTAGGCGCGTTCGTCGTCGAGGAGCATGGGGCCCACTCTGCCGGCGGTGGGACGTGCGGTCTCGCGGGAATCGGACACGGCATCCGGGGCGCGTAGACTCACCCACCGTGAGTTTGACCCTCGGTATCGTCGGCCTGCCCAACGTCGGCAAGTCCACCCTGTTCAACGCCCTCACGCGCAACGACGTGCTGGCGGCGAACTACCCGTTCGCGACCATCGAGCCGAACGTCGGCGTGGTGCCGCTGCCGGACGACCGCCTCGCCAAGCTCGCGGCGATCTTCGGCTCCGAGCGCGAGGTGCCGGCGGTGGTGTCGTTCGTCGACATCGCGGGCATCGTGAAGGGCGCGTCCGAAGGCGCGGGCCTGGGGAACAAGTTCCTCGCCAACATCCGCGAGGCCAACGCGATCTGCCAGGTCATCCGGGTGTTCGACGACTCCGACGTGATCCACGTCGACGGTCGCGTCGACCCGGCGAGCGACATCGAGACGATCAACACCGAGCTGATCCTGGCCGACCTCCAGACGTTGGAGAAGGCCGTGCCGAGGCTGGAGAAGGAGGCGCGGACGCAGAAGGACCGCCGCCCGGCGCTGGAAGCGGCGCAGAAGGCGCGCGAGATCCTCGACTCCGGCCGCACCCTCTTCGCCGCCCAGTCCGAAGTGGACGGTTCGCTGCTGCGCGAGCTGAGCCTGCTCACCGCGAAGCCGTTCCTGTACGTGTTCAACGCCGACGAGGCCGTGCTGACCGACGAGGCCCGCCTCAAGGAACTGCGCGAGATGGTGGCGCCCGCCGACGCGGTGTTCCTCGACGCCAAGGTCGAGGCGGAGCTGCTGGAGCTGGACGAGGAGTCCGCCCGCGAGCTGCTGGAGTCCATCGGGCAGCACGAGCCGGGCCTGTACTCGCTGGCGAGGGCCGGCTTCCACACCCTCGGCCTCCAGACCTACCTGACCGCGGGCCCCAAGGAGTCCCGGGCGTGGACGATCCCCCGGGGCGCGACCGCGCCGCAGGCGGCGGGCGTCATCCACACCGACTTCGAGCGCGGTTTCATCAAGGCCGAGGTGGTCTCCTTCGACGACCTCGTGGAGGCGGGTTCCATGGCCGCCGCGAAGGCCGCCGGCAAGGTGCGCATCGAGGGCAAGGACTACGTGATGGTCGACGGCGACGTGGTGGAGTTCCGCTTCAACGTCTGACCGGGGTGGCGTGAGCGGGGGTCATCGGCCTGGCACGAGCTTCGCCAGGTCGATGTCGATCTCGAACGGCACGGCGAGGTGGAGCGAGTCGCGGAAGACGCCGGTCGGCGCGTACGCCCCGGTCGGTTCGTCCAGCTCGTAGACGTGCACGACCGGGCCGGTGGCCTCGTCCTCGACCCGCCAGTGGTGCGGGATGCCCGCTGCCGCGTACTTGCGCAGCTTCACCGTGCGGTCCCGGAAGGTGGACTCGGGCGAGACGACCTCGACCACCAGCAGCACGTCGGCCGGCTCGAACCACGTCATGTCCGGGTCGATGGAGGCGGAGGTCACGAGGATGTCGGCTTCGGGGCGGTTGCGGGCGTCGAGCCGGATTGTCATCTCCCGGGCGACCTCCATGCCGCTGGGTGTCTGGTTTCGAAGGGCGGCGGTCAGGTCGTCGATGATGCGACCGTGCCAGTACCGCTGCGGGGCCATCGTGAAAACGAGCGCTCCGTCGATGAGCTCGGTGTGCCGGGGCGCCTCGGAGAGTTGGTCGAGGTCCTCTGCGAACCAGCCTTCCTCGCGCGGCGGACGCATCCAGTCGGGCAGGTCGGCCATGTCCTCACCGTAATGCGGTTCGGTGGTTCGAGCAGCAATCATGGGTGATCGACTCCTTGGCGTGGCGTCGCCCGGAACGCTAGGCCGCGGGAGCGTGCGCCGGTAGTCGCACGATGGCGTGGGAGCGCGGTGGTCGGGGACCGGTGGCACGCGTGGCCCTCCACAGACCTCGGGGCGGTGCGCTCAGTGAGCGCACCGCCCCGAGGTACTGTCCAGTGGCGTCAGCGGACGTGGTCGCGGCTGTGGCGGGCCAGGGCGAAGACGCCCCCCGCGGTGGCCAGCATGGCCAGTGCGCTGACGGTGAACACGACGATGTCGGTGGTCATGCGTATCCCCTTGCGTTGATCTCCCACTCGTCTTGACGTCCGGGTACCCCGATTCGTGGCCCGGCAGTCGTGCAATTCACACGATCGTGGAGGTAGAGGGTGGGACTGCGTGCACTGGAGGGGCGGGTGCTCGCCCACGCGCCGTGGGTGTTCGGCCTCTCCCTGCTCGGGCACCTCGCGATGGTCGCCTTCCAGACGAAGATGACCATGGTGGACCTGATGGTCTACCGGAACGCCTCGCCCGAGCTGTTCACCGGCTTCCTCTACGACTGGCGGCTGAAGGAGTTCTCCGACCAGTTCGCGCTCCCGTTCACCTACCCGCCGTTCTCGGCGCTCGTCTTCGTCCCGCTGTCGTGGGTGCCGTGGGGCGTGGCGCGCTGGTTCTGGCAGCTCGCCTGCCTCGCCTGCCTGTGGTTCGTCACGCGCAAGTCCCTCCAGCTCGTCGGCAGCAACGACCCGCGCCGCGCGCTGCTGTGGACGGGCCTGTTCGTGTGGGTCGAACCGGTCCGCACGACGTTGAACTACGGCCAGATCAACCTGGTGCTCGCCGCGCTGCTGCTCGGCACGATGGTCAGCGCGCGGAGCTGGAAGCAGGGCGCCGGCGTCGGCATCGCGGCCGGGCTGAAGCTCACGCCCGCGATCTCCGGCCTCTACTTCCTCGCCGCCCGCCGCTACCGGGCGGCCGTGTGGTCGGCGGTGGCGTTCTTCGGCACGGTCGGGCTCGGCTACCTGATCTCGCCGAGCCTGTCGGAGCGGTACTGGTTCCACCTGCTCGGCGACGCCACGCGGGTCGGGCCGGTCGGCTCGGCGATCAACCAGTCGCTGCGGGGCGCGCTGTCCCGCACCGTCGGCCACGACGTGGAGACGGGGCCGGTGTTCGTGGCCGGGGTGGCGGTGGCCGTCGTGCTCGCCGGGGTCGCGCTGCACGCCGCGGTGAAGGCCCGGGACACGCTGGCGATGATCGTCACCGTCCAGTTCCTCGGCCTGCTCGTGTCGCCGATCTCGTGGAGCCACCACTGGGTGTGGGCGGTGCCCGCGCTGATGTGGCTGCTCTACTCCGCGAAGCACCGGCTGGCGACCGTGACGGCCGTCGCGTGGCTCCTCGCCATCGGCAGCTACCTGATCTCGTTCCTGCTGAAGGCGCAGCCGTCGATCTGGGTCATCCCGCGGCCCTGGTACTACTCGGCGCTCGGCTGGGTGTACCCGGCGGTGGGCGTGCTCACGCTCGTCACGATCGCCGTCGTGCTCCGGCGGCGCGCGGCCGAGCGGTCACCGCAGGACGTCGAGCACCCCGTCGATCTCCTCCGCGAGTGACACGTCCAGCGCGGTGATCCCGCCGGTCGAGTGCGTGGTGCAGCGGAACGTCAGCGTGCGCCAGCGGATGTCGATGTCGGGGTGGTGGTTGTCGTTCTCCGCGATCTCCGCCACCCGGCACACCACCTGGATGGCCTGCGAGAAGCTCCCCAGCTCCACCGTGCGCACCAAGGCGGTGTCCTCGGCGCGCCACGCCGGGAGGTTGGCCAGCGAGGCGGTCACCTGGTCGTCGGTCAGCAGTTCGGCCATGGACCGATCGTGCCACCGCGCGGGGTAAGCTGCGCGTTCGCCACGGGAGTCCGGTGCTGCGCCGGGCTGAGAGGAAGGCGCGCGAGCCTTCGACCGTCCACACCTGATCCGGGTCATGCCGGTGTAGGGAGAGATGATGTTCCGACGAGTGCTGACCGCGTCCACGGCTGCCGTGACGGCGTTCGCGCTGCTCACGGCCTGTTCGGTGACCGCGTCGAACAACAACGCGCCGGCGGGCGAGCGGGTCGTCACGCTGGTGACGCACGACTCGTTCGCGGTCACGCCGGAGGTGCTGGAGCAGTTCAAGAAGGACACCGGCATCACGATCAAGCCGCTGGCCAGCGGTGACGCCGGCGAGGTGACCAACAAGCTGGTCCTGACCAAGGACGCCCCCATCGGCGACGTCGCCTTCGGCGTCGACTCCACGTTCGCCTCCCGCGCGCTCAAGGAAGGCGTGTTCGCCGAGTACGCGAGCCCCGAGGCGGGCAAGGGCGCGCAGCGCTACCAGCTCGACCCGCCGAACCGGCTGCACGCCGTGGACGTCGGCGACGTGTGCCTGAACATCGACGTGGCCGCGTTCAAGGACATCGGCGAGCCGAAGCAGTACGCCGACCTGGCCGACCCGAAGTACAAGGACATGCTGGTGGTCGAGGACCCGGCCACGTCGTCGCCGGGCCTGGCGTTCCTGCTCGGCACCATCGCCACCTTCGGCGAGGCGAACTGGCAGAACTACTGGGGGCAGCTGAAGGCGAACGGCGTGAAGGTCGTCAGCGGCTGGGAGGAGGCCTACACGCAGGACTTCTCCGGTTCCAGCGGCAAGGGGCCGCGCCCGGTCGTGGTGTCCTACGCGTCGTCGCCGTCGGCGGAGATCGGCGAGGACGGCGTGCCGCGCACCAAGGCGCTGCTGGACACGTGCTACCGCCAGGTCGAGTACGCGGGTGTGCTGAACGGCGCGAAGAACCCCGAGGACGCCAAGAAGGTCGTCGACTTCCTGCTGGGCGAGCGGTTCCAGGCCGACGTGCCCGGCCAGATGTACGTGTACCCGTCGCGCGAGGGCGTCGCGCTGCCCGAGGCGTGGACGACGGCCGCGCCGCTGCCGGCCACCGCGCGCTCCCTGCCCGCGGCCGAGGTGGACGCGAAGCGCGAGCAGTGGGTGCAGCAGTGGCGCGCGCTGGTGCAGGGCTGAGCGCGACGTCCCCGACGCCGGGGCCGCGGTCGACGCGGCGGCCCCGGCTCACCTGGGCGTTGGCGGCGCTGCTGCCGCTGGCGTTCCTGGGCGTGTTCTTCGCCTGGCCGGTGCTCGCGATCGTGAGCCTCGGGCTCGGCGAGGACGGCGTGCTGCCCGTCCTGGCCCGCGCCGACACCTGGGACCTGGTCGCGTTCACGCTGGGCCAGGCCGCGGGCGCGACGGCGTTGGCGCTGGTCACGGGCTTGCCGGTGGCGTTCCTGCTGGCCCGGTGCCGGGTCCGCGGGGCGGGCGTGGTGCGGGCGGCGGTGATGGTGCCGTTCGTGCTGCCGACCGTCGTGGTCGGGCTCGCGTTCCGGGCGCTGTGGCCGGACGGCGGGGTGCTGCCGATCGTGCTCGCCAACGCGTTCTTCAACGTCGCCGTGGTCGCCCGCACGGTCGGCGGGCTGTGGGCGCGGGTCGACCGGCGGGCGGAGGACGCGGCACGGGCGCTGGGCGCGTCACGCGCGCGGGCGTTCACGTCCGTCGTGCTGCCGTCGCTCGCGCCGGCGATCGGCTCGGCCGCGTCGGTCGTGTTCCTGTTCTGCGCCACCAGCTTCGGCGTCGTGCTGGTGCTGGGCGGCGCGCGCCACCGGACGCTGGAGACGGAGATCTACCTCCGCACGGTGGAGCTGTTCGACCTGTCGGGCGCGGCCGCGCTGTCGCTCGTGCAGTTCGCCGCCGTGATCGCCGTGCTGGTGGTCGGCGCGGCGGCCCGGCGCAAGCGGGAGAAGTCGCTGCCGCTGCGGATCGAGCCGACGCGGCGGCCGACCGGCGGCGAGTGGGCCGTCGTCGGCGCGGCGTGGCTGGTGGTGCTGGCGCTGCTCACGCCGGTCGTCGGGCTGCTGGTGCGGTCCCTGGCCACGCACGACGGCTGGAGCTTCGCCGGGTACGCGGCGCTGGCCGGCACGGGGGAGCGCGGCACGCTCGCCGTGTCCGGGCTGGACGCGGCGGTGAATTCGCTGCGCACGGCCACCGACGCGACGCTGGTGGCGCTGCTCGTCGGCGTGGTGTCGGCGGTCGTGCTGGTCGGGTTGCGGCGGCACGGCTCGTGGTTCGCGGAAACCCTCGACACCGCGTTGATGCTGCCGCTCGGGGTGTCGGCGGTGACGCTCGGGTTCGGCTACCTGATCACCATGGACGCCCTGCCCGGCGACTTCCGCACGTCGCCGCTGCTGGTGCCGCTGGCCCAGGCGCTGGTCGTGACGCCGCTGATCGTGCGGATCGTGCTGCCGGTGCTGCGGGCCGTGGACGAGCGGCTGCGGCAGGCGGCGGCGACGTTGGGCGCGAGCCCGTGGCGGGTGTGGCGCGAGGTGGACCTGCCGCTGGCGTCCCGGTCGCTGCTGGCGGCGGCCGGGTTCGGGTTCGTGGTGGCGCTGGGCGAGTTCGGCGCGACGAGCTTCCTGGCGCGGCCGGACGCGCCGACGCTGCCGGTGGTGATCGCCCGGCTGATGTCGCGGCCCGGTCAGCTGAACAGCCAGATGGCGTACGCGGCGTGCGCGTTGCTGATGGTCGTGACCACGGTGGCGGTGCTGGTGATCGAGCGGTTGCGGGCGCCGAGCGGCGGGGAGTTCTGATGGCGTTGCGGGTCGACGGGGTGAGCGTGCGCTACGGCGCCGTGACCGCGGTGTCCGGTGTGGACCTCCGGATCGCCGACGGCGAGGTGGTGGCGCTGCTCGGGCCGTCCGGGTGCGGCAAGTCGACGTTGCTGCGGGCGGTGGCCGGGCTGGAGCCGTGTGACGGAGTGGTGTCGTGGGACGGGGTGGACCTCGCCGGGACGCCCGTGCACCGGCGCGGGTTCGGGCTGGTGTTCCAGGACGGCCAGCTGTTCCCGCACCGGGACGTGGCGGGCAACGTGGCGTTCGGGCTGCGGATGCGCCGGGTGGAGCGGGAAGCGCGCGAGAAGCGGGTGGCCGAGCTGCTGGAGCTGGTCGGGCTCGCCGGGTACGGGCGGCGGCGGGTTACCGAGCTGTCCGGCGGTGAGCAGCAACGGGTCGCGCTGGCCCGGGCGCTGGCGCCGCGGCCCAAGTTGCTGCTGCTGGACGAGCCGCTGTCCGCGCTGGACCGGGCGTTGCGGGAGCAGCTGGCGGTGGACCTGGCGCGGTTGCTGCGCGAGACGGGCGCGACCGCGCTGGTGGTCACGCACGACCACGACGAGGCGTTCACCCTGGCCGACCGGGTGGCGGTGATGCGGGCGGGGCGGATCGTGCAGGTCGGCGTGCCGACGGACGTGTGGCGGCGGCCGGCGGACGTCGAGACGGCCCGGTTCCTGGGCTGCGGCAAGGTGCTGGCCGCCGAGGCCGCGTCGGCGTTGCTGGGCGTGGCCGCCCGCGTCGGCCTGCGGGCCACGGCGCTCCACGTCGACCGGGCGGGCGGGATCGAGGCGGAGGTGCTGGAACGCGTCCACCGCCGCGACCACGTCCGGCTGCTCGTGCGGCTGACGGGGTCGGGGATGGTGGAGGGCGAGGAGTTCGAGGCCGTGGCCCCGGTCGCCGAGCCGCCGTCGCCGGGCGACCGCGTGCGGCTGTCCGTGGACCACGACGGCGTCGCGATCATCGGCTGAAACGGCCGCGGGGACCGACGCCCGCTGCTACGCTCGCCCGCCTCCGCCGTGACTTGAGGGGGCTCACGTGGACGAGACCGACGACCTTTCCTGGGCGGACGCGTGGCCGGGTGACGGGCCGGAGCTCGGGGAGATCTACTGCCTGACGTTCATCAAGGGCGTCGACGAGGCCGAGGCGTTGCGGCGCATGGGCGGGCTGCCCGGCACCGTCGCCACCCGCGCGCGGGAGGACGTCGCCGACCTCCACAACTACGACGACGGCTACCCCGAGGTGGCGTTGGCGCTGCCGCTCGGCACGTGGACCGTCGTGTTCGAGCCGAACGGGTTCCAGGGCTCGCACCTGGTCGAGGTGCTGTCGCGCGGGACCGAGGCGGTGTCCGTCCTGCGCCACGACTACGCGTCGCCGTCGTTCGAGTACGCCGTGGACGGCGTGCTGATCACCGGGTTCGACCCGACCTTCCCCACCTACCGCCACGGCGCCGATCCCGACCGCCTGCTCTCCCGGATGCGCGACGTCGGCTTCCCCGAGGACGAGGAGGACGAAGCGGTTGACGACCCCATCGCCCGGTGCCTGGAGGTGGTCGGCGACCTCACCGGCGTGCTGCCGGCGTTCGACGACCTCGCCGGCCCGCTGACCAGCGCGCACATCGAGACCTGGTTCGTCGAGGCGCACCCGGTCCAGACGACCCGGCCGGGGCACGACGGGCCCGTGGACGCCCTGGCCGAGGTGCGGCGGCTCAGCGGGCTGCACGGCCTGACCGACACCCCCGGACTGGCCGACGCGCTCGCCGCGGCCGAACGCGGGCAGGCCGTCGCGGTCACGCCCGACAGCCCGCTCGGCGGCCACGTCCGGGCCTGGCTCACCGAGTCGCGGCGGGCGAGCTGGGCGCCCAACGACCCCTCGGCGCGGCACCGCCAACCCGAGGCCGAGCGCCTCCGCGGCAACGGCCTCGGGTGGCTCGCCAAGGCGCTGGGCGCCGCCCTCCAACCCCATCGCGCGCTCTAGAGGTCGAGGGCGTACTCCACGTCGCCGTGCTCGGCGCCCTCGACGTAGTCGGGCCACTCCTCGTGGAACGTGCGCACGTGCCGCAGCCCGACCTTCTCCAACACCCGCCGCGACCCCGTGTTCACGGCCATCGCGTACGCCACGACCCGGCGCAGCCCCGCCGCCGAACCGTGCGCCACCAACGCCGACGCGCCCTCCGTCGCGTACCCGCGCCCCCAGAAGTCCGGGTGCAGCCGGTAGCCCAGCTCGGCGACCCCCTCGCCGGCCGGGCTCAGCTCGAACCAGCCGATGAACGCGCCCGTCGCCTTCTCGTGCGCCGCCCACCAGCCGCGCCCGCCCGCCACCTTCGGCAGCACGACCCGCTCCACGTCGGCCCGCGACACCGGCTTGCCGTCCTCGATGAACCGCATCACCCGCGGTTCGCCGAGCAGCCACGCGAGGGCGTCCACATAGGACTCATCGATCGGGCGCAGCGCCAACCTGTCCGTCTCCGGGAGCACGGGCCGATTGTGGGCTAGTTGTCCTTCGTGGCCAACCGCATTGCCGCCAGGGACAGTCCGATCAGGATGTAGCACCCGGCCAGCGCCGTGCCGCGCCACAGCTGCTCGGTCGGCAGCGGGTCGCGCATGACGTCGACCAGGCCCTGCCACGTCGACGTGATGAGGTACGGGTGCAGCCAGTCCAGCGCGCTGAACACGCCCAGCACCGCGAACACGATCACACCGGCCATCGTCGCGGCCATCACCACCAGCGGGTGCTCGGTGCACGCCGAGATCGCCATCGCGATCGCCGCCACGCCCCACACCTGCACCGTCACCAGCAGGACCGTCAACGCGATCCGCCCGACCGCCGCCCCGAACGACAGGGTCGACCCGGACAGCGTCAGCATCCCCTCGCCGCCGAACAGGATCGCGCCGGTGACCGCGCCGACCACCGCGATCAGCGTCACCGCGGCCAACGACATGGTGGCCACGCCGAACGCCTTGATCCCCAGCAGCCGGAGCCGGCCGACCGGCGACAGCACCAACCCGCGCAGCGTGCCGTGCTGCGCCTCGCCGGCGAGCCCGTCGGCCGCCCAGATCGCGCCGACCAGCGGCAGCAGCAGCGGCAACGCCAGGAACAGCGTGAACACGGGCAGCACCAGCCCGTTTCCCGCGATGATCCCGGCCAGGCCCGGACCCGCGGGGCCGTCGTCCACCGCGAACCACAGCCCGATCCCGGCCAGGATCGGCACCAGGCACAGCGACGCCAGCCCGATCACCGTCCGCGGCCGGCGCACGATCCACCGCAGCTCCGAGCGCAGCTGCCGCCCCAGCGGCGCGCGCACGGCGACCAGCGCGCTCATGGCCTGCCCTCCTCGATCGTGTCCACGGCGGACAGGTTGTGCTCGGACTCCTCGGCCTCGGTGAGCCGGGCGAACAGGTCTTCCAGGCCGGTGCGGTGCCGGCGCGCCTCGTGCACCGCGACCCCCGCGCGCACCAGCGTCTCCAGCACCACGGGCGCGGTCGTGCCGATCAGCTCGACCCGCACGCCGTCCTCGATGGGGCGGGCCGAGATCCGGCCCGCGCGCAGCGCGTTCAGCGCCTCGTCCACGTCCGGCGTGACGACCAGCAGCGAACTGCTGTCCGCGTGCAGCAGCTCGGCCAGTTCCCCTTGCGCCACAACGGTTCCCCGGTGCAGCACGGCCACGTGCGTGCACGTCGCCTCGATCTCGCTGAGCAGGTGGGACGAGACGACCACGGTGCTGCCGGCCTCGTGCAGGTCCGCGATGACCTTGCGGACCTCGCGGGTGCCCGCCGGGTCGAGCCCGTTGGTCGGCTCGTCCAGCACGATCAGCTTGCGCGGCACGAGCAGCGCCGAGGCGAGGCCCAGGCGCTGCTTCATGCCGAGCGAGTACCCCCGGTAGCGCCGGTGCGCGGCGGCCGCGAGACCGACCCGCTCCAACGCGTCCTCCACGGCCTGCCGGATGTCGCCGGTGGCGAGCAGCGGCTCGAACGCCGCCACCCGCCGCAGGTTCTCCCGACCGGACAGGAAGGGGTGGAACCCCGGACCCTCGACCAGCGCGCCGACGTGCGGCAGCGCGAGCGCGACGCCGTCGGGCAGCGCTTTCCCCAGCAGCTCGACCTCCCCCTCGGTCGGCCGCACGAGCCCGAGCAGCATGCGGATCGTGGTGGTCTTGCCCGACCCGTTCGGGCCGAGCATCCCGAGCACCGCCCCCTGCGGCACGTCGAGGTCCACCCGGTCCACCGCGACCGTGCGCCCGTACACCTTGCGCAGTCCCCGCGTCCGGGCCGCGAAGACCGGGGTGGAGCCGGCCGCCGAAGCGGCCGACCCCACCCGCGCGCTGGTCGAGGTGGTCACTTGACCTGGCCGATCGCGTCCACCAGCACCTGCTCCGGCACCGCGCCGACGGCGATCCGGCCGTCGTCCGCGACGAGGACGCCGCCGACCCGCGTGGTGATCAGCGTGCCCGAGCCCCACGGGCCGCTGACCTGCTTGCCCAACTGCTCGAGCAAGCCCTGCACGTCGACCTCGTGGCCCTCGGACCAGCGGCCGTCACCGCGCTGCTCCTGCTGCTCCGCGAGACCGGCCAGGGCGTCCTGGGGCGCCCGTGCGGCCAGCACGACGTCCCAGCCCTCGCCGATGACCTGCGGGTCCGCCTCGGTGAACGCCTGCTCGGCCGCCGCCTTGTCCTCGGCGGTCGGCTCCTCGACCGGCTTCTCGTTCACCTTCGCGCCGGCGGGCGGGGTGAAGGCGAACAGCGACGCCTCCTGCGGGCCGACGGTCAGCTCGGAGAACCCGACCTGCACGGCGGGCGCGTCCGTGCCGTTGGTCAGCACGGCCACGCGCAGCGGCACCCGCAGCTCCGAGTCGACCGCGACGCGCACCTCGCGCAGCACCGTCTTCTCGGTCGGCTTCGGCGTCAGCACGAGCTCGTACACGGGCCGGTTGGCGACGCGCGCCGTGCCGTCGACGGTGACGTCGCTGTGCTCCTGGATCGCCGCCACCACCTGCCGCGACACCGTCACCGGGTCGGTCGGCACGGTGCTCTGCTCGCCCAGTTCGAGCTGACGCTCCTCGAACGACCCGTGCGGCAGCTTGGTCACGGACTGGTCGGCCGAGTCCCACAGCCACGCCGTCGTGCCGTCGTCCACGAACGTGCGCTCCGTGTCGCCGCCGGGCAGCTGCACGCGCAGCTTGCCGGTGCCGTCGGTCCACATCCGCAGCGTGCTGGCGCCGTCCGAGAGCTGCGGGACGCCCGCGATGGCCGGGATGCCGAGGTCGTTGTTCACCGAGATCGTGCCGCCGAACGCGGCCGGCTCGGCGTTGAGCACCGACTCCACCAGCGCCTCGGCGGTGACGTCCGGCAGCACCGGTGCGGGCCCCGCGCCGGCGGGCATGGCGAGCACCCCCAGCCCGGTGGCCCCGGCGACCACACCGACCGCCGCCGCCACGACGGTCACCCTTCTCCGGTTCATGTCCCCTCCTCCTACCGGGCAGCCCCTTGCGACCCGACAACCCAGACACTCCTCCGAGGGCCCTGAGATGGTGCTGAGAGCCTGAGAGCGCACTGAGACTCCCGAGCCGATTGTCCTCCTCACGGGGCATGCTGTGGGGTGTGAGACCACGGGTGCTGGTTGTGGACGACGAGATCGGCGTACGACGCGCGCTGGAACGCGGCCTGTCCGCGGAGGGCATGGAGGTGGTCACCGCCGCCGACGGCCCGAACGCCCTGAGGGTCGCGCTGACCGGCGCGTTCGACGTGGTGCTGCTGGACATCATGCTGCCCGGCCTGTCCGGCTACCGGGTGTTGCAGCGGATGCGGGCCGAGGGCGTGCGCACGCCCGTGCTGATGGTGTCGGCGAAGGACGGCGAGGTCGACCAGGCCGACGGCCTCGACCTCGGCGCCGACGGCTACCTGGTGAAGCCGTTCTCGTTCGTGGTGCTGGTGGCGCAGGTCCGCGCGCTGCTGCGGCGCAACTCGTCCGACCTGGCGCGGCGCCGGCTCAAGCTCGGCGACCTGGTCGTGGACCGGGCCGTGCGCGAGGTCAGCTGGGCGGGCGAGCCGGTGTCGCTGTCGCCGCGCGAGTACGCCGTGCTCGACGTGCTGGCGAGCCGGGCGGGCTCGGTCGTCACCAAGGACGAGCTGCTGCGCACGGTGTGGGGCGACGAGCAGGCCGCGACCCGCAACGCGGTCGAGGTGTACGTCGGCTACCTGCGGCGCAAGCTCGACGCGATGGGCGCGGGGGAGGTCGTGCGGACCGTCCGCGGGCACGGCTACCTGGCGTCCACGCCGGACCTCGACGCGGCGCTGGGTTCGGCGGGGACCCGGCGGCGGTGAGAACGGCGCAGGTGAGCCCGCGCCGCTGGTGGCTGCGCCGCACGCTGCGGTTCCGGATCACCGTCGTGGCCACGGGCGTGGCCCTGCTGTGCCTGCTCGCGTTCACCCTCCTCGCCCCGAACCTCATCGGGCTGGTGCAGGTCAGCGCGGTGGACTCGGAGCTGGCGAAGGGCGGTCGCGCGCGGGTGCTCGACACCGCGGGCAACCCGTTGGACGGCGGGCCGCGACCGGACCTGACGGCGGCGGACATCCGGCGGCTCAAGGCGGGCGAACCCGTGCTGCGGATCGACGGCCCCAGCGCGCACCGGTGGATCGGACGGGTGGAGTTCGCGCCCGACGGCACGCCGCGGCTGCACGTCGCGGGCGACACGCTCGTCGGCTACCAGCGGGCCAACGTGCTGGGCACCCGGTGGCTCGCGGTGGCCGCGGTGCTGGTCGCGGGCCTGGTCGGCATCGCGACGTGGCTGGCCGTGCGGTCGTCGCTGCGGCCGGTGGAGCGGATGCGGGTGGCCGCGGCGGAGCTGCCGCGCGGGCAGCGCCTGCCCGTGCCGGCCGCGCGGGACGAGCTGCAGGCGCTGGCGGAGGCGTTGAACGCACTGCTGGCCCGGCGTGACGAGGCCACCGAGCGGCTGCGCCGGTTCACCGGTGACGCCGCGCACGAGCTGCGCTCGCCGGTGACGTCCGTGCGGGCGCAGGCGGAGGTGGCCGTCGCGCACCCCGACCCGGACTTCTCCATCGAGGTGCTGGAATCCGTCGTGGAGGAGTCCGAACGGCTGTCCGCGCTGGTCGACGCCCTGCTGATCCTGGCGCGCGCGGACACGGGGGAGCTGCCGCGCGCCGAACCCGTCGACCTGGTGCTGCAGGCGCAGGCCGCCGTGGACCGGCTGGGCGAGACCGAGCTGCTGGTGCAGCTCGCCGCGCCGATCAGCGCGTGCCTCGTCAACGCCGCGCGCACCGAGGTCGAGCTGGTCCTGGACAACCTGCTGCGCAACGCCGCCCGGTACGCCCGCACGTTCATCCGGATCTCGGTCCTGCCCGCCGCCCGCGAGGTGCGGCTGCTGGTGGACGACGACGGCCACGGCATCCCCGAGGAGCACCGGGAGAAGGTGTTCGACCGCTTCTACCGGGTCGAGTCGGACCGCGGCCGGGCCACCGGCGGGTTCGGCCTCGGCCTGGCGCTGGTCGCGCACCTCGTGCGCCGCCGGCGGGGCACGATCAGGGCGGGCGAGTCGCCCGAGGGAGGGGCCCGTCTGGAGGTGCGCTGGCCGCTCTTCCGGTGATCGCCGGTTGGGCTGGTGGCAGGATCGGCGTTCGTGCCCGAGTTGAGAACCACCACGCTGGTGGACGCCCCGTTGCGGACGGTCGCCGCCGCGCTGCTGGACGCCCGGCTGCTGGCCCGCGCCGTGCGCGGGCTCGGCGTGCGGATCTCGGGCGGTCCGGTGCTGTACGCCGGCGCGTCGCTGACCGGGTCCGTCGGTCCGGTGAACGGGATGCTGGTCGTGACGCGGGCCGACACCACGGGTGTGTCGGCCGAGCTGGTCGGCGGCCCGCTGCCCCGGTTGACGCTGGTCACGGACCTGCTGCACACCGGCGGCGGCACGATGGTGGTCGACTCGGTCGAGTGGTCCAGCCCCGGAGGGCCGTTCGGGCGGCTGGCGGACGTCGTGGTCGGGCGCGGCCTGGCGCTGAAGGTGATGGAAGCGCGCGCGGAGGCGGTGTCGCGGCGCAGCGTGGAGCTGGTGGGCGCGCGCGTGGTGGTGGGCGCGGCGATCATCCGCGACGGCCTGCTGCTCGGCCAGCAGCGCTCGTACCCGGCCGACGCGGCGGGGAAGTGGGAGCTGCCCGGCGGGCGCGTCGAGCCCGACGAGACCGATCACGCGGCCGTCGTGCGGGAGTGCGCGGAGGAGCTGGGCGTCACCGTGTCGCCGGGCGAGCAGCTGGGCCCCGACGTGCCGCTGCGCACCGATCTGCTGCTCCGCGTCTACGCCGCCGACCTCGTGGAAGGCGAACCGTCGCCCGTGGAGCACCGGGCCGTCCGCTGGCTCGCCGCCGCCGACCTCGACACCCTCGACTGGCTGCCCGCGGACCGCGTCCTCCTGCCCGCGCTCCACGCGCTGCTGACCTGACCCGGCGTCGCGCCCCCGGCGGGTCCGGGGGCGCGACGCCCGCGGCCCTTCAGCCGAGGCCGGAGACCCGCAGCGCGGCGTCCAGCCGGTGGGCGCACCGGTCACGGGAGCGTTCCGCGCCGTGCGCCCGCGCCCGGTCCAGTTCGGCCGGGTCGTCCAGCA
Source organism: Saccharothrix hoggarensis (assembly GCF_052936025.1). Next base: position 827,573 of record NZ_CP193624.1, read on the forward strand.
GCCGCCGCGTGCCCTCGCGGACCGGGCGCAGCTCCTCGATTACCGCCTCGGCGGTGACCTCCTTCAGCTCGGCGTACCCCTGCACCGTGCCCGCCAGCTCCTTCGGGTCCTTGCCGGTGCACGCGGCCAGGATCTCCAGCAGGTTCGCCACGCCCGGCTGCTCGTCCGGCGCGTAGCGGACCTCGGCGCGGTCGTCGGTCACGGCGCGCTGGATCTTGCGGCGCACCAGGTCCGGCGGGTCGAGGACGAACACCGTGCCCGCCGCGTCCTGCGCGCTCTTGGCCATCTTGCGGGTCGGGTCGGCCAGGTCGCGGACCCGCGCGGCGGTCGGCGGGACCACGGCGCGCGGCACCGTGAAGACCTCGCCGTACGTGCCGTTGAACCGCCGCGCGAGCACCCGCGCCAGCTCGACGTGCTGCAGCTGGTCGTCGCCGACCGGCACCTCGTTCGCGCCCTGCAGGAGGATGTCGGCGGCCATCAGCACCGGGTAGGTGAGCAGGCTCAGCCGCACCGACGACCGGCCCTCGGACTTCTCCTTGAACTGGATCATCCGCGCGGCCTCGCCGTACGTGCAGGTGCACTCCAGCACCCAGGTCAGCGCGCCCAGCTCGCGGACCAGGTCGGACTGCACGGCCACCGACCTCGGGTCGACGCCGGCGGCGATGAGCACGGCCAGCTGCTCGCGGGTCAGCGATCGCAGCCGCGACGCGTTGTGCGACGACGTCATCGCGTGCAGGTCGCTGATGAAGTAGACGTCCTCGTCGGTGCCCTCGGCGGCCCACCGCCGGACGGCGCCGAGGTAGTTGCCCAGCTGGACGTGGCCGGACGGGGTGATCGCGGACAACCTGATCACGGGGTGATCCCTTCGGGGTTGCGCCCGCCCGGACCCGTCCCCCGAAAAGCACGAAGGCCGCCCCGGCGGGCGGCCTGCGTTCGTCTGAGCGCGCAGTTCTCAGGGCCGCCTGAAGGCGGACCACCAGAACGTGTGAAGAGTGCGCACGCCGCGATCGTAGCGGGTCGGAGGCGCGCCGGAGGTCTACATTCCTTGCATGTACGTCGTGCTGCTGGAGTACACCGCACCGCTGGACGAGGTCGACTACTCACTCCCGGACCACGTGGAGTGGCTGAAGGCGCAGTACGAGGCCGGGCACTTCCTGGCCTCGGGCCGGCAGGTGCCCCGCGTGGGCGGGGTGATCATCGCCCGCCCGATGGCGCGCGGGACGCTGGACGCGCTGCTCGCCACCGACCCGTTCGCGGTCCGCAAGCTGGCGAAGTACCAGGTGGTGGAGTTCCAGGCCACCCGGACGGCGCCGGAGCTGGCCCGAGTGAACGAAGCGGTGATGGGTTAGCCGCGGAGCGGACCCCGGCTCCACCCGGCGCGGGCCGGGCGGCGGGTGCCCCACGGCCCGGAGCAAGCCCCCGCTCCACGGCCTGACCCACGTGCCGCCGTGACTGACCCCGTGCTCCACGGTTCGTCCCACGCGCCCCCCGGCCGGCCCCCCGTGGCCCTCGCCTCGCGCACGTGCCGCCGGACTGGCCCTCTTGCCCGACCGTGGACAACGGCGCTGGTCAGGACCGCGTCTTGTCCTTCCCGTCCTTCTTCCGCTCCTGCTTGGCGGCCTTCTTCGCCGCCTTCTTCAGGGCCTTCTTCCGGGCCTTCAGCAGCACCACCACCGGGCAGCTCGAACAGCGCGGAGTGGAGCGGCAGCACTTCTTCTTCACCTTGACCTTGCCCACGCGGCGTGCTCCACTCATCCGGGTGTCCACAGAGTAGGTGAGGCTGACCTCACCTGCCGTAGGTGTGTGGTAAGGGTGACCCGCCCGGTAAGCTGTAGTCAGGCTGCGCGCGATCCATGTCCGGCGCCTGGCTTCCCTCGCACAGACAGCTCTAGGAGTTCCGCGTGCCCACGGCCACCGCGTCGATCAAGGAAACGCTGGTCCGCAACGACCTGCGCAACGTCGCGATCGTCGCGCACGTTGACCACGGCAAGACCACACTCGTCGACGCCATGCTCCGCCAGTCCGGCGCCTTCTCCGCACGAGCCGAGCTCGTCGACCGGGTCATGGACTCGGGCGAGCTGGAGCGCGAGAAGGGGATCACGATCCTCGCCAAGAACACCGCGGTCCGCCGCCACACGCCCGACGGCCCGGTCACGATCAACGTGGTCGACACCCCCGGCCACGCCGACTTCGGTGGTGAGGTCGAGCGCGGCCTGTCCATGGTCGACGGCGTCGTGCTGCTGGTGGACGCGTCCGAGGGCCCGCTCCCGCAGACCCGGTTCGTGCTGCGCAAGACGCTGGCGGCCGGCCTGCCGGTGATCCTGGTGGTGAACAAGGTCGACCGCCCCGACGCCCGGATCTCCGAGGTCGTCGAAGAGGCCCACGACCTGCTGCTCGACCTGGCCAGCGAGGTCGGCGCCGACGACTCGGTGCTGGACCTGCCGGTCGTCTACGCCTCGGCCCGCGCCGGCCGCGCGTCGCTGAACCAGCCCGAGGACGGCGGCCTGCCGGACGAGGAGAACCTCGACGTCCTGTTCGAGGTGCTGTTCAAGCACATCCCGGCCCCGCGCGGTGACGCCGACGCGCCGCTGCGCGCGCTGGTCACGAACCTCGACGCGTCGTCGTTCCTCGGCCGCATCGCGCTGTGCCGCATCGAGGCCGGCCGCATCCGCAAGGGCGAGACGGTGGCCTGGTGCCGCGAGGACGGCTCGATCCAGAAGGTGCGGATCACCGAGCTGCTGATCACCGAGGCGCTGGACCGCGTGCCCGCCGAGGAGGCCCGCGCCGGTGACCTGGTCGCCATCGCCGGCATCCCCGACATCACCATCGGCGACACCCTCGCCGACGTGGACAACCCGGAGCCGCTGCCGCGGATCACCGTGGACGAGCCCGCGATCTCGATGACGATCGGCGTCAACACCTCGCCGCTGGCCGGTCGCGGCGGCGGCACGAAGCTGACCGCCCGCGTGCTGAAGGCCCGGCTCGACTCGGAGCTGGTCGGCAACGTGTCGGTGCGCGTGCTGCCCACCGAGCGCCCCGACACCTGGGAGGTGCAGGGCCGCGGCGAGCTGGCGCTGGCCATCCTGGTCGAGCAGATGAAGCGCGAGGGCTTCGAGCTGACCGTCGGCAAGCCGCAGGTGGTCACCAAGACGATCGACGGCAAGCTGCACGAGCCGTTCGAGCGCCTGACCATCGACGCGCCGGAGGAGCACCTGGGCGCCATCACCCAGCTCCTCGCCAACCGCAAGGGCCGGATGGAGAACATGTCCGGCCACGGCTCCGGCCGGATCAAGCTCGACTACGTCGTGCCGTCGCGCGGCCTCATCGGCTTCCGCACCGAGTTCCTGACCGAGACCCGCGGCACCGGCATCGCCAACGCGGTGTCCGAGGGCTACGGCCCGTGGGCCGGCGAGATCCGGACCAGGCACAACGGCTCGCTGGTCGCCGACCGGTCCGGCTCGATCACCGCCTACGCGATGATCCAGCTGGCCGACCGCGGCACGTTCTTCGTCGAGCCGGGCGCGGACGCGTACGAGGGCATGGTCGTGGGCGAGAACCCGCGCGCCGAGGACCTCGACGTCAACGTCTGCCGCGAGAAGAAGCTGACGAACATGCGCACGTCGACCGCCGACGTCATGGAGACGCTGGCCCGGCCGCGCAAGCTGTCGCTGGAGGAGGCGCTGGAGTTCTGCGCCGCCGACGAGTGCGTCGAGGTCGCGCCGGACGTCGTCCGGGTCCGGAAGGTCATCCTGGACGCCAACCAGCGCGGTCGCGAGCGCAACCGCAACAAGCTGCGCGGCTGATCGACCGCTCCTTGTATACGGGGTCTGCTGACGGGCACCTCGGGCTTCGGCCCGGGGTGCCCGTTCCCGTACCGGGGCGTCGCAGGTCACGCGCCCCATCCGGGTACCTGGGCGTCGACCGCCGCCGTCGTCTGGCACGCTCGTGCTCATGGGGACGCGGAAGGTTCTAGCGGTGGTGGCTGCCCTCGTGCTGTCGGGCTGCACGGCGACACCGCCGCCACCCCTGGTGCCGTCGACGCCGGGGATGACCGTCGTGCCCAAGGAGAAGGTCAACGAGGTCGTCGTCGGCATGGACGACATCAAGGGCGGCTACAACCCGCACACCCTCGCCGGCCAGAGCACCGTCACCACCGCCCTCGCCGAGCTGCTGCTCCCGTCCACGTTCCGCGTCGACGCCGACGGCACCCCGAGGCCCGACCTCGACCTCCTGGTCAGCGCCGAGGTGACGAAGGCGGAGCCGTACACGGTCACGTACACGCTGCGGCGGGACGCCAGCTGGTCCGACTCGGCGCCCATCGCGGCCGAGGACTTCGTCTACCTGTGGCAGCGGATGCGGGCCGAGCCCGGCGTCATCAGCCCGGCCGGGTACCGGCTCATCGACGACATCGCCAGCCGCGAGGGCGGCAAGGTCGTGGAGGTCGTGTTCAGCGAGCCGTACCCCGGTTGGCGGAGCCTGTTCCACCACCTCCTGCCCGCCCACCTGCTGAAGGACGCGCCGGGCGGGTGGACGGCGGCGCTCGCGGACAGCTTCCCGGCGACCGCCGGCCCGTTCGCCGTCCGGTCGCTGGACCAGCCGCGCGGCGAGATCGTCCTGGAGCGCAACGACCGGTTCTGGGAGCAGCCGCCCGCGCTGGACCGGCTGGTCCTGCGCCGCGCCGGCCAGCACGACGCGATCGAGGCGATCGACAACGGCGACCACCAGGTCGCGCTCATCCGCGCCGACGCGATCGCGGTCAAGGACGTCGAGGAGCTGGCCAAGACCACGCCCGTGACCACGGCGGTCGTGCCCCGGCCCGAGGTCGTCCAGCTGCTGCTGCGCCCCGCGTCGCCGCGGATGCAGGACGTCCGGGTGCGCACCGCCGTGATGAACACGCTCGACCGGGACGCGCTGATCGCCACCGGCGCCCGCAGCGGGCCGAGCGAGAACCTCCGCGCCGACGCCCAGGTCGTGCCGCCGAGCAAGCGGGGGTACGTCCCGACCATCCCCCCCGAGGTCGGTGATCCGGCGCAGCTCCTCACCGAGGCGGGTTACACCCGACCGGAGGGAGGGGCGTGGGGACGGGATGACAAACCGTTGGAGTTGACCATCGCCGCACCGGCCGGTGTCGAGCCGTACGTGGCCATCGCGAACCAAGTTCAGCGTCAACTGTCATTGTCCGGAATCGGTGCGCGCGTCCTGACAACGCAGCCCAATCAGTTGTTCGGTCAAGATCTGTCGGATACCGCCGCGTCCAATGAGGTGGTCGACATTGCGGTCGTGCCGCTGGTCGACACCGGCGATTCGGCGGCCCTTCTGGCGTCGACATTCGGCTGTCGGCCGTCACCCGAGGACGGCGGTACACCCATTCCGGCGAATCTCTCGGGTTTCTGCGACCAGGCGGTCCAGCCGGTGATCGAACAGGCGCTCCGGGGCGAGCTCCTGCTGTCCGACGCCCTCGGGACGATCGAGCCGGTGCTCTGGCAGCAGGCCGTCTCGATGCCGTTGTTCCAGGTAGCGGACCTGCTGGTGGTCCGGCCGGAGGCTCGGAACGTCACCGCGGGGGCCCCGTTCGCCGGTCCGCTGAGCGACGCGCGAACGTGGCGCCGAGAAGATCGTTGACCGTTGACCCGTCCGAAACACTGGCTTCAAGATGCGTTCGCGGTGCAGTATTGACAGTATTCTCGCCGTCCGGTTAACGAACGCTCCCGCCCGGTAACGACGGAGTCGCATGCTGCTACCAGCGTGTCACCCTTTGGTCACGATCGGCCGATGGGCAGTGACCGTGCCGCGCACTGCTTCTTATCGTGCTGCAACGGTGTGTCGGTTCGGGGCGCGTTTGGCACATCACGGTTATGGGTGGAAGTCGGCCCAAACGGTCGCTCCAACCCAGTGCTAGGAGGGCACGTGTCGATGAGGAGATCAAAGGCTGTCTCGGCGCTCGCGCTGTTGACGAGCACCGCGCTCGTGTTGAGCGCGTGCGGCGGCGGCGGAGCGGGCAGCGGCGACCAGGGTGGCCAGCAGGACGCCAACCCCGGTGCGATCGGCGGTCAGGACGAGCTGTTCAAGCGTCCGAAGGTGAACGACATCGGCGAGATCTCGGTCGCCGTGGAAGAGGGCTTCCACAACTACAACAACAACATCGGCGCGACGAACAACTTCTCCAGCACCATCGCGCTGTCGAACGTCCAGCCCTCGCCGTACATCACCGAGCTCGTTGACGGCAAGGTCGTCATCAAGATCGACGGCGACCTGATGGAGTCCGTCAAGGTCACGTCGGACGACCCGCAGACGATCGAGTGGAAGGTGCAGAAGGCGGCCGTCTGGTCCGACGGCGAAGCCATCGACTGCGACGACTTCCACCTGAAGTGGCTGGCGGGCGCGAGCAAGGCGACGGTCAAGGGCGAGGACGGCAGCGAGGCCTCGATCTTCGACACGACGCCCACGGGCTACGAGGACATCGAGAAGCTCGAGTGCTCGGACGACGGCAAGACGATCACCACGACGTTCTTCAAGGACAAGCCGTACGCGGACTACCGCGGCATCTTCTCCATGCCGGGTAGCGACGGCCTGCTGCCGGCGCACATCCTGGAGCAGAAGTCCGGCGTCGCGGACGTCACCAAGATCCTGCCGACGCAGAACGACGACGAGGTCAAGAAGGTCGCCGACTTCTACACCAAGGGCTGGCTGGGCTTCGACCCCGCCGTCGCCCTGTCGGGTGGCCCGTACATGATCGTCTCCTCGGACCTCAAGGACCAGACGGTCCTGGAGCGCAACCCGAAGTGGTGGGGCAACCCCGGTGGCCCGGCCAAGGTCATCCTGAAGACGAACACGGACGCCCAGTCGGCGGCCCAGCAGCTGCAGAACAAGGAAGTCCAGGTCATCGCGCCGCAGGCCGACGGCCCGGTCGCGCAGCAGCTGCGCAACGACAGCGCGTTCAACGTCTACGCGGCCGGTGGCCAGACGTACGAGCACATCGACTTCAACATGTCGCGTCCGCTGTTCAAGGAGAACAAGGACCTGCGCCTGGCGATCGCCCAGTGCTTCGACCGCGAGGCGGTCGTCGAGAAGCTGGTGGCGGACGTCGACCCGAACGCCAAGCCGCTCGGCAGCCTGACGTTCATGCCGAACGAGGTCGGCTACGAGGACCACTACGGCGACATCGGCAAGGGTGACGTCGCGGCGGCCAAGAAGACCCTCGAGGACGGCGGCTGGAAGCAGGGCGCCGACGGCATCTACACCAAGGGCGAGTTCCGCGCGTCCTTCGCCATCGGCCACAAGATCGTCCAGCGTCGTGCCGACACGGTCCGCATCCTGCAGGACAAGTGCAAGCAGGCCGGCATCGACATCGTCGCCGACCAGGCGGCCGACTTCAACGACAAGCGCCTCCCGGCGTCCGAGTTCGACGCCGCGCTCTTCGCGTGGGTCGGCCAGCCGCTGAAGGCCGGTGCGTACGGCAACTACGCGCAGAAGGACAAGGGCGGTTCCGGCAACTACAACCTCTACGACTCGGCCGCGTTGACCGAGAAGTGGGCTGCCGCGAACAAGGAGCTCGACTACCAGAAGCGCATCACGATGATGAACGAAGCCGACAAGATCATGCGGGACGACCTCCACAGCATCCCGCTGTTCCAGCTGGCCGACTTCGCCGCGTCGAGCGCGGACATCGGCCCGATCTCCTACATCGGTGTCGGTGGCGGTGTCACCTGGAACCTGTACGCCTGGCAGAAGAAGTAAGTGACGCCGGGTAAGCAGCTCTCCAGGTAAAGCACGACCCTTCCGCCGGGGGGCCGGTGCCACAAGCACCGGCCCCCCGGACGGTGTCCGCGTCCGGTAGGCCAACCCGCTCGCACGGCGGGAGGGTCTGAGAGACTAGAGACTCGTCATGTTCCGTTACATAATCCGGCGGTTGTTGATCTCGATTCCGCTGTTGATCGTCGCCTCATTCCTCTGCTTCGGGCTCGTCAACGCCATGGGTGACCCCCTCGGCGAGTGGAAGCTCCAGAAGCCCCGGACACCGGCGGAAATCACCGCCGCGTACGAGCGGACCGGCTACAACAAGCCGTTCATGGAACGCTACGTCGACTGGGCGGGCGACTTCGTGACCGGCGACTGGGGCGAGACGGTCGTGCCCGGCAACGCGGGCAAGCCGGTGAAGGAGAACCTGCTCACGGCCTTCGGCCTGACCCTGCGGCTGATCCTCGCCGCGGAGCTCATCGCGCTCCTGCTCGGGATCGCGGTCGGCGTCATCGGCGCGGTGAGACAGTACTCGATATTCGACTACACAGCGACCGGAATATCGTTCGCGATGTTCTCGATGCCGCTGTTCTGCGTGGCGCTGATCCTGAAGTCCGGCGGTATCGAGTTGAACAACTGGCTGGAGGCCGCCGGCGCCGACCGGTGGATCATCACGGCGGGTCCGCCGGGTGAGGGCTTCAGCGGCAGCTTCGGGCAGCAGGTCTTCCAGTACACCGGCGCGTACATCCTGCCGACGATCTCGCTCGTGGTCATCCAGTTCGCGCTCTACAGCCGTTTCCAGCGCGCTTCGATGCTGGACACGTTGAACGCCGACTACGTGCGCACGGCGCAGGCGAAGGGCATTTCGCAGGGACGTGCGATCTTCAAGCACGCGTTCCGCAACGCCCTCATCCCGATCATCACGGTGTCCTCGTTGAACATCGGCGCCGGCTTCGGCGGCGCGGTGATCACGGAAACCGTGTTCGGTTGGTCCGGCATGGGCAAGTTCATCGTCGAGGCGATCGAGAACATCGAGCCCTACCAGGTCCTCGGCTTCATGATGCTGACCGCCATCTTCATCATCGCCTTCAACCTGATCGCGGACATCCTGTACGCATTCCTGGACCCGAGGATTCGCCTTGACTAACGCGGGAGCACCCCTGGCGCAGGCGCCTGCGCCCGAGAAGGCCGAGGTCAGCCAGTTCGACTCGACCGCGGCCAAGAAGCAGTGGCAGGTCATCCTGCGCCGCTTCACCAGGCACAAGGCGGCCGTGTTCGGCCTGGTCCTGTTCGTGGTCCTGGTGCTGTTCGCCTTCCTCGGCGGGCTGCTGTGGAAGTACTCGTACACGGACCTCGGCTTCAAGCGGTACCTGCCGCCGAGCGGCGACCACCCGTTCGGCACCGACCGGCTCGGTGGCGACATGGTCGCCCTGATCATCCGCGGCACGCAGTTCTCGCTCCAGATCGCGATGGTCGTGGCGCTGCTGTCCACCGTCATCGGCGTCGTGCTCGGCGCGCTGGCCGGCTACCTGAAGGGCTGGGTCGACACCCTCATCAGCCGCTTCATCGACCTGCTGCTGGTGATCCCCAGCCTGGTCATCGCGGCCGTGCTGGTGCGCAACAGCTTCGTCGTGTCGGTCACCGGCGGCGGCAACTCGAACTGGCTGGTCGTGGCCCTGTACCTGGGCCTGATCGGCTGGCTGTCGATCGCCCGCGTGATCCGCGGCATGGTCCTGTCGCTGCGCGAGAAGGAGTTCGTGGAGGCCGCCCGCGCGCTGGGCGCGTCGACGTTCCGGATCGTGTTCCGGCACATCCTGCCCAACACGATCGACGTGATCATCGTCAACGCCACGCTGGCGATCGCGCAGGCCGTGCTGCTGGAGGCCGCGCTGTCGTTCATCGGCCTCGGCGTGCAGAGCCCGGACACGTCGCTCGGCCTGATGATCAGCCTGAACAAGAACGAGCTCACGCTGCACCCGTGGCTGTTCCTCACGCCGTTCGTGTTCATCGTGCTGATCTCGTTGGCGGTCAACTTCATCGGTGACGGTCTCCGGGACGCCTTCGACCCGCGCCAGAAGAGGGTGAAGGCATGAGTGAGTTGGACGTGATGAACGCTCCCGAGCCCACCGCGGGCCGCCACGGCGACGAGAAGCTCCTGCGGGTGGAGAACCTGTCCGTGGACTTCCCGACCGACGACGGCACCGTGCACGCCGTGCGCGACGTGTCGTTCACGCTCGGCGCCGGCGAGGTGCTGGGCATCGTCGGCGAGTCCGGTTCCGGCAAGTCCGTGTCGTCGATGGCGATCATGGGCCTGCTGCCCAAGACCGCGCAGATCGGCGGCTCGATCAGGTTCCGCGACCGCGAGCTGGTCGGCCTGAGCTACAAGCAGATGCAGCCGGTCCGCGGCAACGGCATCTCGATGATCTTCCAGGACCCGATGACGTCGCTGAACCCGGTGTACACGGTGGGCTGGCAGCTCGCCGAGGCGCACCGGGCGCACCACGACGTGTCGAAGAAGGCGGCGTGGGCCAAGGCCGTCGAGGTGCTGGAGCTCGTCGGCATCCCGCAGCCGGACCGCCGCGCCGCGCAGTACCCGCACGAGTTCTCGGGCGGCATGCGGCAGCGCGCGATGATCGCCATGGCGATCGTCAACGACCCGGACGTGATCATCGCGGACGAGCCGACGACGGCGCTGGACGTGACGGTGCAGGCGCAGATCCTGGACACGCTGCTGCGCATCCGGGACGAGACGAGCGCCGGCATCATGATCATCACCCACGACCTGGGCGTCGTGGCGGGCATGGTCGACCGCGTGCAGGTCATGTACGGCGGCACGGTCGTCGAGCAGGGCGCCGTGGACGAGGTCTTCGAGGCCCAGCGGATGCCCTACACCGTCGGCCTGCTGGGTTCCATCCCGAACCCGAACATGCTGGGCAAGCGGCTCACGCCGATCAAGGGCGCGCCCCCCTCGCTGATGAACCTGCCGCACGGCTGCACGTTCTCGCCCCGGTGCCCGCTCGCGGTCGACGAGTGCCGCGAGACCGAGCCGCTGCTGCTGGAGACCGACCGGCCCGGCCACTTCGCGCGGTGCCACCGCTCCGCGCACCTGGCCACCATCGAGAACCCGCAGAGGCTGTTCGCGCACGACGAGATCGGCGTGGTGGAGAACCCGGCGTCGCTCACCATGGCGAACCCGGACATCCCCGTGAGCGAGGACCTCGACGTGGTGGAAGCGCGGTTGCACGAAGGGGAGAACCCGACCTCATGAACAGCTCGACTCCACACGACACCCTGGACGCGAACCCCCAGGCCGGGGGAGCGGCGTCCGGCGGACGTCCGGGCGAGACCCCGCTGCTGCAGGTCAAGGACCTGGTCAAGTCCTTCCCGGTGCGCGGCGGCGGCATCATCCCGCGCACCGTCGGCCAGGTGCAGGCCGTGTCCGGCGTGACGTTCGACCTGTACCAGGGCGAGACGCTGGGCCTGGTCGGCGAGTCCGGCTGCGGCAAGTCCACCACCGGGCGGGCGATCCTCCAGCTGCACAAGCCGACGTCCGGCTCGGTGAAGTTCGAGGGCCGCGAGCTGACCACGCTGCGCGGCAAGGGCCTGCGGTCGGTGCGCCGGGACATGCAGATCGTGTTCCAGGACCCGTACGCGTCGCTGAACCCGCGCTGGCAGATCAACGAGCTGATCTCCGAGCCGTTCCAGATCCACGGCATGCCGGGTGACGGCGGCAAGGACGTCCAGCACCGGGTCAACGAGCTGATGGAGCTCGTCGGCCTCAACCCGGAGCACCGCAACCGGTACGCGCACGAGTTCTCCGGCGGCCAGCGGCAGCGCATCGGCATCGCCCGGGCGCTCGCGCTCAACCCGAAGCTCGTCGTGCTGGACGAGCCGGTGTCCGCGCTGGACGTGTCGGTGCAGGCGGGCGTGGTGAACCTGCTGGAGGAGCTGCAGGAGCGCCTGGGCCTGGCGTACCTGTTCGTGGCGCACGACCTGTCGGTCGTCCGGCACATCTCCGACCGGGTCGCCGTGATGTACCTCGGCAAGATCATCGAGATCGGCGACCGGGAGGACATCTACGCCCGGCCGATGCACCCGTACACGCAGGCGCTGCTGTCCGCCGTGCCGGTGCCGAACCCGAAGGTCGAGCGCCGGCGGCAGCGGATCGTGCTCTCCGGTGACGTGCCGTCGCCGGTGAACCCGCCCTCGGGCTGCCGCTTCCGCACCCGCTGCTGGAAGGCGCAGGACATCTGCGCCGTCGAGGAGCCGAAGCTGGAGCGCCGCGGCGACGGCGCGGGCACGCTGTCGGCGTGCCACTTCGCCGAGGTCGTGCCGGCGCTGGTCGGCTGAGTCGAACGGCCGCTGCCCCGTGAGGTCGCGGGGCGGCGGCCGTTCGCCACTCCATTACGCTGATCCGGTGACGCTCACTGCTCCACCACGGTTGCTGCTGGTTCACGCACACCCCGACGACGAGAGCCTCTGGACCGGCGGCACGATCGCCCGGTACGCCGCGTCGGGCGTGCACGTCACCGTGGTCACCTGCACCCTCGGCGAGGAGGGTGAGATCATCCCGCCGGCGCTCCAGCAGCTCGCCGCGGACGCCGCCGACCAGCTCGGCGGGTACCGGGTCGCGGAACTCCGCGCCGCCTGCACGGCGCTCGGCGTGACCGACCACCGGTTCCTCGGCGGCATCGGCCGGTGGCGGGACTCCGGCATGGCCGGCGTCGCGGCCAACGACCACCCGCGCGCGTTCGCCAACGGCTCGTTCGACGAGCAGGTCGCGCAGCTGTCCGAGATCATCGCGGCGGTGAAGCCGCAGGTCGTGGTCACCTACGACGACTTCGGCGGGTACGGCCACCCCGACCACATCCAGGCGCACCGCATCACCACGGCCGCCGCCGCCGACGTCGACCGCGTGTTCCACGCCGTGACGTCCCGCGCGGCCACCGAGGCGGGCGTGGCGGCGCTGGCCGAGATGGCGGACCTGCCGTGGCGGCTGCCCGCCGAGGGCGAGCTGCCGGTGACCGACGACGCCGCCATCACGACCACGATCGACATCTCCGACCACCTGGTGGCGAAGCTGCGGGCCCTGCGCGCGCACTCCACGCAGGTCAGCGTCTGGCAGGACGGCACGGGCGGCGCGAGCTACGCGCTGTCCAACGGCATCGCCCAGCCGGTCGTGCAGGCCGAGTACTACGTGCTGGCCAAGGGGCCCGCGGAGGGCGCGGAGACGGACCTGTTCGGAGGACTGGATTGACCGATCGCCTGGCACTCGTCGGGATCGCGGTCGCGGCGTTCGTGCTCGCGGTGCTGGAGCTGTTCTTCCTGCCGCTGCGGCTGGACGGCACCCTGCTGCCGCGCGTCAACGACTGGCCGTTCCCGATCACGGTGGTGCTCGCGATCGTGACGACGCCGCTGCTCGTGCTGGCCGCGTCACGGCACGCGCACCGCACGCTCGCCGCCGTCTCGCCGCTGCTGGTGTGGATCGGCACGCTGCTGGTGTTCGGGCTGTTCGGTCCGGGCGGTGACGTTTTGCTCCTCAACGACTGGCGCACCCTGGTGTTGTTCGCCGGTGGCGCCCTCCCGGGCGCCATCGCCGTCGGCGCGTTCATGGGGAGGCAGGCCGGTGCCCGCGATCACTGACCGGGACGTGGTGCGGGCGTTGCGGCCGTTCGTCCGCGCCACGGGTCCGCTGCTCGACACGATCCGCGACGTGAACCTGCTCGGCCTGCGCGACCGCGAGGTCGAGCACGGGGCCGACCGCAAGCTGGTCGACAAGCTGTGGGACCAGCTCGCCGCGGTGAAGGTGCCCGGCACGGCCGCGTGGGCCCGCATGGACGTGCGGCAGCGCGACGAGTTCTGGCTGAACCGGGTGGGCCGGCTGGTGTCGCTGGTCGCGGCGCTGCCGGGCATCGGCGGCGTGCTGGCCGACCGGCTGCCGATCCAGTCCGCGCTGGGCGCGGCCGGGCAGGGCCTGCTGCTGTCCGCCATCGCGGGCGAGCACGGGGTCACGTCGACCGAGGACCGGGTCCGGCTGCTCGCGCACGTGCTGTTCCAGCGCACCGTCGACGGGAAGGCCGTCGACCGGGAGCGGGAGGACGCGCAGACCGCGGAGCTGACCGAGGAGCTGCGGCAGCGGTCCACGTTCCGGGCGATCGGCGCGACGATCTGGAAGCTCGCCAAGGTCCTCTGGAAGCTGGAGGACGAGCTGGACAAGCGCCCGCAGGGCCGGCTGCACCACCAGGCGCTCGGCCTGCTGCCCGTCGTCGGCGTGGTCGGCGACTACTTCGGCGAGCGGTCCGCGCTGAAGCGGGTCCGCAAGGCCGCCTACGAGTGGTTCGACACCCAGTAGCGGTAGCGGTGGTGCTCGGCGCACCCCAGCGACCGGTAGAGCGTGATCGCGGCCGTGTTGTGCTCGGCCACCTGCAACGCGCACGTCGTCGCGCCGCGCTCCAGGCCCCACGTCGCCAGCGCCCCCATCAGCCGCCGGGCCAGGCCGAGCCGACGCGCGTCCGGCCGCACGGCCAGGCGCGCCACGTGGAGCAGGTCGCCGACGACCGCGCCGCGCACCGCGGCCACCACCTCGCCGCCCGCGGTCACCGTGCCGAACCCGACGGTCGGCCCGGACGCCAGCACGTGCCGCTGCGCCGCCGTGGGCGACGGCTGCGCGGCCAGCTCCCACCATCCGGGAAGCGGAGTGCCCGAAACGTCCACGTCGGCGGACTTCGGGGTGGCGAACCCGTGCAGCGGACCCGTCATCACCAACGACTCCGCGCCGCCCGGGTGGTCGACGTCGACGCGCCAGCCGGCGGCTTCGACGGCCGCCTCCGCGGGCGCGCCGACCACCACGTGCGCGGCCGGCCTGATGCCGTGCTCGGCCGCGAACCCGATCACCGCGGCCAACGCGTCCGGCACGGGCACGCCGGGGTCGCCCGTGGTCAGGGCGCTGTTGGCGCGTCCGGTGAACCCGTCGGCCGCGCGCAGGCGCCACTGGCCGAGCGGGCGGTCGACCAGCGCGGGCCACGCGTCGGCGCAGCGCTGCTCCAACTCGACGACGTCCTCCACCCCGGCATCGTGCCCTGCGCCGGGGCAGGTCGGTCTGTGAGCTGGAGCACGGTGCTGATAAGGCGAGCCTGAGCGTTGGACAATCGAATCCGCCGCGTACTCTCCGGCTTGCGCGGTGTGGACCAGAACAAGAGCAGGAGAGCGCAGTGACCTATGTGATCGCCCAGCCGTGCGTGGACGTGCTCGACAAGGCGTGCATCGAAGAGTGCCCCGTCGACTGCATCTACGAAGGCGACCGGATGCTCTACATCCACCCGGATGAGTGCGTCGACTGTGGTGCTTGCGAGCCGGTGTGCCCCGTCGAGGCCATCTACTACGAGGACGACGTCCCCGACGAGTGGAAGGAGTACACGAAGGCCAACGTGGACTTCTTCGACGAGCTGGGGTCCCCCGGCGGCGCGTCCAAGGTCGGCAAGGTCTCCGCCGACCCCGCGTTCATCAAGGCTCTCCCCCCGCAGGCGTCGCACGAGTGACCTCCGGTACTTCGCGGAGGCTCCCGGACTTCCCCTGGGACTCGCTGGCCGACCACGCCGCCAAGGCGCGCACGCACCCCGGCGGCGTGGTCGACCTGTCCATCGGCACCCCGGTGGACCCGGTCCCGGAGCTGATCCGGCACGCCCTCGGCACGGTCGCCGACCAGCCCGGCTACCCGACCACGCACGGCGCCGCGTCACTGCGCGAGGCCGTCGTGGGCGCGTTGACGAGGCGGCACGGCGTGCCGCCGCTCGACCCGGTCGCGGTGCTGCCGACCATCGGGTCCAAGGAGCTGGTGGCGTGGCTGCCGACGTTGCTGGGCCTCGGGCCGGGCGACGTGGTGGCCATCCCCGCGCTCGCGTACCCGACGTACGAGGTGGGCGCCCGGCTGGCCGGCGCGACCCCGGTGCGGCTCGCCGACGGTGAGCCGGCGCCCGCGGGCACCGCGCTGGTGTGGCTGAACTCCCCGTCCAACCCGACCGGGCGCGTGCAGGACGCGGCGCGGATGGCGCAGGCCGTGGCCGACGCGCGCGAGGTCGGCGCGGTCGTCGCGTCCGACGAGTGCTACCTGGCGCTCGCGTGGACCGCCGAACCGGTGTCCGTGCTGCGGCCCGAGGTCAACGGCGGCAGCCTGGACGGCCTGCTGGCCGTGCACTCGCTGTCCAAGTCGTCCAGCCTGGCCGGGTACCGCGCGGGGTTCGTCACCGGCGACCCGGCGCTGGTCGCGTCGCTGCTGGAGGTGCGCAAGCACGCGGGGATGATCGTGCCCCGGCCCGTGCAGGCGGCCATGACGGCGGCGTTGACCGACGACGCGCACGTCGCCGAGCAGCGCGAGCGGTACCGGGCGCGGCGCGAGCTCCTGCTCCCCGCGCTGACCGCGGCGGGCTTCACCGTGGACCACTCCGAGGCGGGCCTGTACCTGTGGTCGACCCGCGGCGGCGAGGACGCGTGGGACACCGTCGCCTGGCTCGCCGAACGGGGCATCCTCGCCGCGCCGGGCACGTTCTACGGGCCGACGGGCGACAAGCACGTCCGCATCGCTCTGACGGCCGCGGACGACCGCATCGCCGCCGCCGTGGAGCGCCTGACCTCGTGAGGGCGTGGGGGCCGCGGCGGCGGCCCCCACGCGCCCCACGTCAGTCGTTGGCGTGCAGGGCCGCGTTCAGCTCGACGCCGGTGCCCTTGCGGGGCAGCACCTTCACCACGCCGGTGGTCGAGTCGCGGAGGAACAGCAGGCCCGACATGCCGGACAGCTGACCCGCCTTCACGACCGCGCCGTCCGCGCCGGTCACCTTCGTGCCCGCGGTGATGTACAGGCCCGCCTCGACCACGCAGTCGTCGCCCAGCGAGATGCCCACGCCGCCGTTCGCGCCGATCAGGCAGCGCTCGCCGATCGAGATGACCTGCTTGCCGCCGCCCGACAGCGTGCCCATGATCGACGCGCCGCCGCCCACGTCGGAGCCGTCGCCGACCACCACGCCGGCCGAGATGCGGCCCTCGACCATCGACGTGCCGAGCGTCCCGGCGTTGAAGTTCACGAAGCCCTCGTGCATCACGGTCGTGCCCGGCGCCAGGTGCGCGCCCAGCCGGACCCGGTCGGCGTCCGCGATCCGCACGCCCGTCGGCACGACGTAGTCGACCATCCGCGGGAACTTGTCGATGCCGTACACGGTGACCGCGCCGCGGGTGCGCAGCCGCAGCCGGGCCTGCTCGAACCCGTCCACGGCGCACGGCCCGAAGTTCGTCCACACCACGTTGCCGAGCAACCCGAAGACGCCGTCCAGGTTGGCCCCGTGCGGCTTGACCAGCCGCGACGACAGCAGGTGCAGGCGCAGCCAGACGTCCTCCGTCGACGTGGGCGCGTCAGCCAGGGACGCGATGCCGACCCGGACGCCGACGACCTCGACGTCGCGGTCGGCGTCCGCGCCGAGCTGCTTGGCGGCGGCCTCGCCCAGCTCGGCGGAGACCTCGGCGGACGACAGCCGCGTCACGCCCGGCTCGGCCGCGCCGAGGGACGGCGACGGGAACCAGACGTCCAGCACGGCGCCGGAGGAGGTGACGGTGGCGAGTCCGACGCCGTACGCGCCGGTGGTGTCTGCGGTGCTCACGAGGGTCAACGGTAACGTGCGCCGGGTGGCCGACACCTTGCACCTCGCCGCCGATCCCGTCGAGCTGACCGCCGCGCTGGTGGACGTCCCCAGCGTCTCCGGTGACGAAGCGCACCTCGCCGACCTGGTCGAGCGCGCGCTGACCGGGCAGACCCCGCTGGAAGTCACGCGTTCCGGCAACGCGGTGCTGGCCCGCACGAACCTGGGCCGCCCGTCCCGGGTGGTGCTGGCGGGCCACCTCGACACCGTGCCGATCAACGACAACCTGCCGTCCCGGCTGGAGAACGGCATCCTGCACGGCTGCGGCGCCGTCGACATGAAGGGCGGCGACGCGGTGATGCTGCACCTCGCCGCCACCGTCCTGGAACCGCGCCACGACCTCACGTTCGTGTTCTACGACTGCGAGGAGGTCGAGGCGGTCCGCAACGGCCTCGGCCGCATCGAGCGGGACCTCCCCGAGTGGCTGAAGGCCGACCTGGCGATCGTGTGCGAGCCGTCCAACGGCGTCATCGAGGCGGGCTGCCAGGGCACCATGCGGATCGAGGTCCGCACCAAGGGCGTCCGCGCGCACACCGCCCGCGGGTGGATGGGCGTGAACGCGATCCACGCCATCGGCGAGCCCCTGCGCCGCCTGGAGGCCTACGAGCCGCGCCAGGTCGACATCGACGGCTGCCTCTACCGCGAGGGCCTGCAGGCCGTGAAGGTCGGCGGCGGCGTGGCGGGCAACGTCGTCCCCGACGAGGCCGTGCTCACCGTCAACCACCGCTTCGCGCCCGACCGCACGCCCGCGCAGGCCGAGCAGCACCTCCGCGAGGTGTTCGAGGGCTACGACGTCACCGTCACCGACATGTCGCCGGGCGCCCTGCCCGGCCTCGGCGCGCCGATCACCGGCGAGCTCGTCGCGGCGGCCGGCGGCACCCCCGTCGCCAAGCTCGGCTGGACCGACGTCGCCCGGTTCGCCGCGCTCGGCATGCCCGCCGTCAACTACGGGCCCGGCGACCCGCTGCTCGCGCACACCCAGCAGGAGAACGTGCCCGTCCAGCAGATCCGCGACTGCGCGGACGTGCTGCGCCGCTTCCTGAGCTGACCCGGGGGTCACGTCTAGACTCCGGGCAATGACGGAGAACGGCGTGGACGAGCACCCCAAGGAGAAGCAGCGCGGACCGGTCGTCCTGCGCCGGGGTCGTCGGGACGAGCTGACCACCACGGACCAGCGGCTGCTGGACTCGCGCGGACCCAGCGACTGGGTGCACACCGACCCGTGGCGGGTCCTGCGCATCCAGGCGGAGTTCGTGGAGGGCTTCGGCGCGCTGGCCGAGGTGCCGAGCGCGGTGACCGTGTTCGGCTCCGCCCGCACCGGCCGCGACCACCCCGAGTACGAGACGGGGCGCAAGCTCGGCGGCGCGCTGGCCGAAGCCGGGTTCGCGGTCATCACCGGCGGCGGTCCCGGCGCCATGGAAGCGGTCAACCGGGGCTGCTCCGAGGCGGGCGGGTTCTCCATCGGCCTCGGCATTGAGCTGCCGTTCGAGCAGGGCCTCAACCCGTGGGTCGACCTCGGCGTGAACTTCCGCTACTTCTTCGTGCGGAAGACCATGTTCATCAAGTACTCGCAGGCGTTCATCTGCCTGCCGGGCGGCTTCGGCACGCTCGACGAGCTGTTCGAGGCGCTGACCCTCGTGCAGACGAAGAAGGTCACCAAGTTCCCGGTCGTGCTGTTCGGCAAGGCGTACTGGCAAGGCCTGTACGACTGGGTGCGGGACTCCGCGCTCGCGAGCGGCAAGGTCGGCGAGAAGGACCTCGACCTGCTGTACCTGACCGACGACATCGACGACGCGGTGCGCGTGGTCAACGAGGCCCACAAGGCCTGGGGCGACCTGCACTGAAATTTTGGCCGCTGCTTCGCAGGCGGCGGCTCGGTCGCCTGGAAGTCGACCGTTCGCGCCTGATTTTCGGACGATCGAAGAGCGTGATCGTCCGAAGATGAGTCGCGAACGGTCGACGCGACCTCGCGTGGGGGTGGGGGAGGTGGGGAGGGGGTGGGGTAGGGGACCGGGTGGGGTGGGGCTAGGTGAGCTTGGCTTGGTTGAGGCCCTTGGCTTTGGCCAGGCGGGTGGCCTCCTCGGCGAACATGTCCTCGTCCAGGGGGACGAAGGGCTTGAGCTTCACCTCCAGGTGGGTTCGGGTGGTTCTGGACTGCCAGGTGCCCAGGATCTCGCCGTCCACCAGCAGGGCGCCGCGGCGGCCCAGGATGCGCCAGACTTCCTTCTGGTGCGCCTTGTCCGGCACCAGGAGGTCGCGGTCGCGGGCGTTCAGGTACGGGTCCAGCGGGGGCAGGAGCCGTACGACCTCGGGTTCCGGCGGGTTCTCGAAGGCTTCGACGCGGTCGGCGGGCAGCCACGCGCGTTTCGAGATCGCGACGAGGTCGTCCGGCCACGCGTCCTTCACGTCGCGGACCGGCGCGCCGAAGTAGTGCGCCACCTCCGACGGGCCGGCGGGGCCGTGCAGCCGCAGGTAGTCGGTGATGAGCGCGGCGAAGCCGTGTGACTCGTGCGGTACGTCGCGGCGGTTTTCCAGCGGCACGAAGGTCGTCGTCTTCTCGACCGGGTCGAAGCGCAGGCCGGCGGGCAGGACGGCGAGGCGGAACACGGGGTCCGGCACGTGCGTGGCGTCGCAGCCGCGGCACCAGGCGGTGAGGGCCGGGTCGACCCGGGAGGTGAGGCGGGACGACGCCTCGCCCTTCGTCATCGGCTCCGTGACGACGTCCCGCAGGGCGGACGCGACCTCGCGCAGCGCGGCGCGGCCGTGCTCGACCGGCGGCCGGTTCATCCGGGCCAGCGCGTCGGCGTCGCTCAACGGCCACAGCCGGGCCGCCAGGTCCGGCACGTCGGCCGCGCGGTGCCAGTGCGGCGCGCCCCGCACGCTCCACGTGAGCGTGAACGGGCCGAGGTCGGGGACGCGGTCCAGCCGCGCCGCCAGCGCGGGCACGGCGGACCGCTCCGAGTCCTGCAACCCCAGGTCGAACACCCGCAGCTCGGACGGGTCGGCGGCGGTGCGGTCGAACTGGTGCGCCGCGACCCGGTAGGCGATCACCCGTTCCCGGTCAGCCAAGGTCGTGGTCCAGGATGATCAGCTCGTGCTCCAGCCGGGCCTTGCCGGAGATCCCGGCCAGCTCGCCCGTGCCCGACCCCGGCACGATGTGGCCCCAGAACTCGGCCCCCTCCGCCGACATGACGGCGCCGTGCTGGAGCACGAACGTCCCGGCCCTGCCGTCCACGGTGCCGGTGAAGCGCTCGGTGCCCACGTACCCCGCCGTGCCGTCGGACGGCTGGCACATCGTCAGCTCGGCGGTGCTCGTCCCCTCCATGGCCCCGTGGTACGCCTTGTCCACGAGCGCCCGGCCCAGCTGCGGCTCCGCCTCGTCGTAGACGGTCTGGTCCCACCGGGTGATCTTGAACGTCGACTTCGATTCCATGTCGGGAATCCTTTCAGGAATCCCTGCCGGCTGCTGTCAGCTACGCGGCACGGTCAGCCACGAGTCCGCGCCGAACGACACCGTCGACCCGAGCGTGCTGGAGCTCCGGTACCGGGCGTCGACGGTGTCCACGACCAGCACCAGCCGGTTGCCCGGGGACACGTCCCACACGACCGGTTCCAGGTCGAGGTCGACGGTCCGGGTGGCGGTGCCGGTGAGCGTCACGGGCTTGTGCGTGACGAGCGCGCCCAGGCCCAGCGGGTTCACCTCGTACAGGTACGCGAACAGCGTGGTCTTGGGCGCGCTCGGCGTCACGGTGAGGTGCGCGCGCGGCGTGCCGCTGACGGTGGTGGCGGTCCACTGCACCGGACCGCGCCACACGGCCGCCGCGCCCCGGTCGATCAGGGGCGTCGAGACGCCGACCGGGAGCTGGAGGAAGCCCTGCAGCGCGCCGGACACGAGGACCGTGCCGCTCTCGGCGATGGTCGGCCACCCCGCGCCGATCCGGTCCGCCGCCAACGGCACGGTGTCGGTCCTGCTGGTGGCCGCCGCCCACGACGGGAACGCGCGCCAGCCGCCGCCGTTGTTGGGCTTGACCCGCACGGGGAGCTCGCGGTCGATGCCGTTGTCGAGGCCCTTGAGGTGGTGGTCGAACCAGCGGCCGACGGACGCCCAGATCTCGTTGGGCAGCCCGGCCGCGCCGAACAGCTCGGCGGTGGCGTGGTCGCCGGGCGACAGCATGAGCCGCTTCGGGCCGTTCAGCGCGGTGAAGAAGTCGGTGATCTGGCTGGGCGCGAACAGGCTGTCGTTCCACGCGTTGCCGATCATCACGGCGGCCTTGACGGACGACACGTGCGACGCGGGGGAGCGGGGCGGCGAGATCGGCAGCACGTCCTCGAACCGGTCCTGCCGGTACGCGGCCTCGGCCTCGCGCAGCACGGGTCCGGGCCGGCCGGTCAGGCGCCCGGCGGCCAGCAGGAGCTCGACGCCCTGCGCGTTCACCGTCTCGTTCGGGTAGAGGGCGCGGGCCAGGTCGGTCCACGTGCTGAGCGCGGCCACCGCCTTGATCCGGTGGTCGGCCGCGGCGGCGAGCAGGGACTGGCCCGCGCCGTAGGAGATGCCGCCGACGCCGATCCGCGCGGGGTCGCCGGCCGCCCGCGCGATGCCCCAGTCGATCACCCGGCTCACGTCGGCGACGGTGTCCGGCCCGGCCACGTCGATCTCGCCCGCCGAGTCGTGGAACCCCCGCGACGTGTAGCTGATGACCGAGTACCCGGACTCGTAGGCGAGCTTGGCCGCCGCGCCGACGTACTCGATGTTGTTGACGCCCCAGCTCGACGGCAGCACGAGCAGCGGGAACGGTCCGCTGCCGCGTCCGGTCGGCGTGACGACGAAGGCCTTGAGCGGGGTGCCGCCCTGGCCGGGGATGGTCTCGTAGGCCACCGCGAAGCCGGGCGCGGCCTGGGCGGGTGGCGCCAGGACGAGCGCCACCAGGGCGGCGAGCAGCAGGGGGAGTGATCGGCGCACGAGGTCCTCCTTGACCGTGACCGGGATCACGCAGGGTGTTACCGGCGAGTAAACCCGAAATGTACTCACGAGTAGCAGCGGTCTGTGACGCAGCTCACGAGCCGGTCGGACGTGGCACGATGCGCTCATGCGGTTCGGTCCACGGGAAGTCGCCGGAGATCGCGCGCTGGTGATGGCGATCGTCAACCGGACGCGCGACTCGTTCTACGACCGCGGCGCCACGTTCGAGGACGACGCCGCGCTGGCCGCGGTCGACCGGGCGGTCGCCGAGGGCGCGGACATCGTCGACATCGGCGGGGTGAAGGCGGGCTCCAAGGGCGAGGTCGTCGACGCCGCCGAGGAGGCGCGGCGGGTCGTGCCGTTCGTCGCGGCGGTCCGCGAGCGCCACCCCGACCTGGTGATCAGCGTCGACACGTGGCGGCACGAGGTCGGCCGCGCGGTGTGCGAGGTGGGCGCGGACCTGATCAACGACACGTGGGCGGGCGCCGACCCGGCGCTGGCCGAGGTGGCGGCGGAGTTCGGCGTCGGCATCGTCTGCTCGCACACCGGCGGGCTGGAGCCGCGCACCGACCCGCACCGCGTCCGGTACGCCGACGTGGTGGCCTCCGTGGCGGAGGAGCTCGTGGCGCGGGCCGAGCGGATGGTCGCGCTCGGCGTGCCGCGGGACGGCGTGCTGATCGACCCGACGCACGACTTCGGCAAGAACACCTGGCACGGCCTGGAACTGCTGCGCCGGCTGGACGAGCTCGTCGCCACCGGCTGGCCGGTGCTGATGGCGTTGTCGAACAAGGACTTCGTCGGCGAGACGCTCGGCGCGGACGTGGGCGACCGGGTGGACGGCACGCTCGCGGCGACGTCGGTGGCCGCGTGGGCGGGCGCGAAGGTGTTCCGCGCGCACCAGGTGCGGCAGACCCGCCGCGTGGTCGAGATGGTGGCGAGCATCGCGGGCACCCGCCCGCCGGCGCGCGTGCTGAGGGCGCTGGCCTGACGCCCGACCGGTTCTCCGCCAACACCTGGAAGAGTCCACAGTGGACCGCGCCGAGTCGGTGGCGCGCAAGGGGGACCTGGGGTCCACCGACGACACGGTGGCGCGGGCAGTCGCGGCGGGCGCGCGGGTCGTGCACCGGACGGACGTGCGGCCCGAGCCGGCGCCCGGGCCCGGCAAGGGCGAGGTGCTGTGGCGCTCGCCGGCGGCGACGTCCGGCGACCTGGTCGGGTTCCTCGACTCCGACCTGGTCGACCGGACCCGGGGGTTCGTGCCCGCGCTGCTCGGACCGCTGCCGACCCGCGACCCGCACCCTGGTGAAGGGCTTCCACCGCCGTCCGCTGCGGCTGGAGAGCACCGGACGTGCCGCTGGAGGACCGGCCCGCCCTGCGCACGGTGCTCCGGCGCTCGCGGTAGTCGGCACGACCCGGTGGCGGGCCCCGCGGGTGCTCCGTTCGGCCGTGCTCCCCCGGAGGTGAGTGTGTTCTCGTCGGTTTGACCGGCGGGGGTGTGCCACGATCGTCACGTGACCTCAGCGCTCATCTACATCGTCGTCATGGCGCTCGTGGCGGCCGTGGTGTTCCTCCTCGCCGCGCTGGTGTTCGGGCGAGGCGAGGAACTGGCGCCGCTGCCGCCCGGCGCGTCGCCGACCCGCCTGCCGGCCGAGGACGTGACCGCGGACGACGTGCGTGCCCTGAAGTTCCAGCAGGTCCTGCGCGGCTACAAGATGACCGAGGTGGACTGGGCGCTGGAGCGCCTGGCCGACGAGGTCGAGCGGCTGCGCGAGCGGGTCGCCGAGCTGGAGGCGGGCACGGGCGCCGCGCCCGCGCCGGACCGCGACGGCGGGCGCCGGGACACCGTGTCGCCCGTCGACCCGGACGACCGCCCGGCCGTCCGGCCGCGGGAGCCCGAGCATGACCCGGCTTGAGCTGCGGGTCGACGTGGCCGCGCCGCCGGCCACCACCTGGGCCGCGCTCACCGACTGGGAGCGGCAGGGCGAGTGGATGCTCGGCACCACCGTCCGCGTGACCAGCGGCGACGGCGCGAGCGAGGGCAGCGGGCTGGCCGCGTTCACGGGCGTCGGCCGGCTCGGGTTCACCGACACCATGCGCATCACCGCGTGGGAGCCGCCGGTGCGCTGCGCCGTCGCCCACACGGGCCGCCTGGTGCGCGGCACGGGCGAGTTCGTGGTCGTCCCGCGCGGTGACGCGCGCAGTGAGTTCGTCTGGTCCGAGGACGTGGCCGCGCTGCTCGCCCTGGCGTTCGCGCCGGGCGTGAAGTGGTCGCTGCGCCGGTTCGCCGCCTTCGCCCGGGAGTACCCCGCATGACCGACGTGGTCCGCTGCCCGTGGGGCGACAGCACGCCCGACTACATCGAGTACCACGACACGGAGTGGGGCGTCGAGCTGCGCGGCGAGGCCGCCATGTTCGAGCGCATGTGCCTCGAATCGTTCCAGTCCGGCCTGTCGTGGATCACGATCCTGCGCAAGCGGGAGAACTTCCGGGCCGCGTTCGCGGGCTTCGAGCCGGCGGCGGTGGCCGAGTTCGGGCCGGCCGACTTCGACCGGCTGATGGCCGACGCGGGCATCGTCCGCAACCGGGCCAAGATCACCGCCGCGATCGGCAACGCCCGGGTCGTCGCCGAGCTGGACGTGCCGCTGGACGACCTGCTGTGGTCGTTCGCGCCGGAGCACCACGTGCGGCCCGCCACCAGCGCGGACGTGCCCGCCGTCACGGCCGAGTCGAAGGCGATGGCCAAGGAGCTGAAGCGGCGCGGCTTCGCGTTCCTCGGCCCCACCACCTGCTACGCGCTGATGCAGGCCACGGGCATGGTCGACGACCACATCGCGGCCTGCTTCCGCGCCGGCGCCCCTGCCGCTACCGGCCGGTGAACTCGGGCTTCCGCTTCGCCACGAACGCCGCCACGGCCTCGCGGTGGTCCGCCGTCGCGCCCGCCTCGGCCTGCGTGCGGGCCTCCACGTCCAGCGCCGCCGCGAGCTCGCCGGAGAACGCCATCGCCTCCTTGATCTTGGCGTAGGCGGTGGTGGGCCCGGCGGCCAGCTTGCGGGCCAGCGCCTGCGCCGTGGACAGCACCTCGCCGTCCGGCACGACCTGCCCGACCATGCCGATCCGCAACGCCTCCTCGGCGCCCACGGGCTGCGCGAGCAGCATCATCTCCATCGCCCGGCCGTGCCCGATCAGCCGCGGCAGGGTCCACGACGCGCCCGAGTCGGCGGTCAGGCCCACGTTGGCGAACGCCATCAGGAACTTCGCGCTCGCGCCGGCGATCCGCAGGTCGCACGCGTAGGCGAGGGACGCGCCCGCGCCCGCCGCCGTGCCGTTGACGGCCGCGATCACCGGCTTCGGCATGCCCACGATCGCCTTGACCAGCGGGTTGTAGTGCTTCTCCACCGTGTTCAGCGGCGCCGGGTCGCCCGCCTCCAGCAGCGCGACGTGCTCCTTCAGGTCCTGGCCCGCGCAGAACGCCTTCCCGGCGCCGGTGACGACCACGGCGCGCACGGCGTCGTCCGCCGCCGTCTCCACCACGGCCTCCAGGAACCGCTCCTTCAGCGCCACCGTGAACGAGTTGAACGACTCGGGCCGGTTGAGCGTGAACGTGCGGACACCGTCGGCGTCGTCGATGAGCAGATCGGACACGGGTGGACCTCCGGGTCAGGGCTGGGCCGGGCTGTGCTGGGCCGGACTGGGCTGGGCCGGACTGGGCTGGGCTGGGCTCGGGTGCGCCGGACCGGCGTCGGCCGGGGTGTGGTCGGCCGGGGTGGTGGGGGCCGGGGTGGTGGGGGCCGGGGTGGCGAGGGCCGGGCCGGCGAGGCTGTCGTCGACGAACCTGGCCACCGCGGGCGCGAGCCGGTTCGTGTGCCGGTCGAAGAACTCCGCCGCGCCCGTGCCCGGCCAGTCGGCGGGCAGCAGCTCGCGCGGGAGGCCGGGGTCGCGGAACAGGAACTTGCGCCAGGCGTGCAGGAACCGCTGGGACGCCGCGAACGCCGCCGCGGGCGACGTACCGTCCACAGCGGACACCACCGGCTCCCACTCCGCCACGAACCGGGCGTAGTCGCGGCCGAGCGTCGCCAGGTCCCAGGCCCGTCCGGCCAGCTCCGCCGGGTCGCCCTCGTGCTCGCCGCGGAACGCGCTCGCCCGGACGCCCTCGCCCTCCAGCACGTCCGCCAGCTCGGGCGACGGGCGCGGTGCGATCCACGTCACGGGTCCGAGCGCGCCGTAGCCGAGCAGTTGCAGCGAGGAAGCGAGCCGGTCGCGCGCCTCGCGGGCGGGCAGCTCCTCCAGCACCACGACGTGCCACCGACCGTCCCACGTGGACGGCCGGGTGCGGTAGATGCGGGCCGCGGCCTCGTCCAGCCGCCTTTCCGCGCGGGGTGTCATCGCGTAGCCGGGGCCGTCCGGCAGGCGGACGGGTTCGAGCCAGCCCTGGCGCACCGTGCGCGACACCGCGGTGCGCACGGCGGGCGCGGCGAAGTCCAGCGGCTCCAGCAACCGGACCAGGGCGGCGATCGTCGCGGCGCCGCCCCGCTCGCGCAGGTGGCCGCCGTAGACGTCGAAGAGCGCGGAACGGGCTCGCACGAGAGCCGAGTCTGTCAGGGCGACCCCGCGACACGCCACAGAGCGGCGATCGGTCACGACCAGGTGACGGTCGCGGGCGGGCGCGGAAGTCGTTGCGGCACGGCGATCCTGGGCGTGAACTGCGGCTCCGTGAAGATCGCCAACCGGTCGCGGACGGGTCGGAAAGATCGGTTCGGTTTCGCTGCCGAGTCCGCATAGGGGAGAATGGGCGGAGTATCCGGCCCTGGTCGGACGGGGAAGATGTTGACGGAGGGAGCACGCGATGGCGGCCATGAAGCCCCGGACCGGCGACGGTCCCCTCGAGGTGACCAAGGAGGGGCGCGGCATCGTGATGCGCGTTCCGCTCGAGGGTGGTGGCCGCCTCGTCGTCGAGATGTCGGCGGACGAGGCCAACGCCCTGGGCGACGCCCTCAAGGCAGCCGCCGGCTGACCAGCCGGAACGAGACAGCGTCGAGCCCCGGTTTCCACAGTGGAACCGGGGCATCGCTACGTCGTGACGGCCCAGGTCACCTGTGACGCCACCGGCCCGGTGTGACCTGACCCACCCTGTCCCAGAAACCCCACCGGGAGGTTCCCCCGTGCGAGCGCCCCTGCCCACCCCGCTGGTCACCGTCGAGGTGGCCGACACCCTCCGGCGAGGTGTGCCCGCGGTGCTCGTCGCGTTCCCCGGCGACCCGGTCCGGTTCGGGCCGGGTGCGGAGGAGGCCCCCGACCTGGACGTGGACGACGTGTCCGGCAAGGCGGGGTCGACGTCGCGGCAGGGGCGGACGTGGGTCGTCGGCGTGGGCGACG
This sequence comes from Saccharothrix hoggarensis, assembly GCF_052936025.1. The sequence continues at coordinate 855,329 of NZ_CP193624.1, forward strand.
GCGGGGCGGGCGACTGGCGCAAGGCCGGCGCGTCGCTGGTCCGGGCCCTGCACGCGGACGCGGAGAAGGCGGGCGGGACGACGTTCGACGTGCGGCTGCCCGCCGACGTGACCGCCGACGCGGTGGCCGCGTTCACGCTCGGCGCGGCCGTGGGCGGCTACCGGTTCAAGGTCACCGGCGAGGACCCGCCGAAGCGGGTGAGGTCGTTGCGGCTGGTCGCGGCCGACCCGGCGCTGGCGGAGGTCGTGCGGAAGGCGAACGCGCTGGCTGCCGCGACGTCGCTGAGCCGCGACCTGGCGAACACGCCGTCCAACGTGAAGGACCCGTCGTGGCTGGCCGCGGCGGCGGCGAAGGCGGCGCGGGCCGTGCCGGGCCTGGGCGTCGAGGTGCGGGACGAGCGGTGGCTGGCCGAGCAGGGCTTCGGCGGTGTGCTGGCGGTGGGCGGCGGGTCGTCGCGCCCGCCCCGGTTCATCGAGCTGACCTGGCCGGGCACGGCCGCCGGGCAGCCCCACCTCGTGCTGGTCGGCAAGGGCATCACGTTCGACACCGGCGGCATCTCGATCAAGCCCGCCGAGGGCATGCACCTGATGCGCACCGACATGTCCGGCGGCGCGGCGGTGGTCGCGGCCCTGGTCGGCGTCGCGACGCTCGGCCTGCCCGTGCGGGTGACCGGCCTGGTGCCCGCGGCGGAGAACCACGTGTCCGGGTCGGCGTACCGGCCGGGCGACGTGATCCGCCAGTACGGCGGCACCACGACCGAGGTCACGAACACCGACGCCGAGGGCAGGCTGGTGCTGGCCGACGCGCTGGCGTACGCGGTGCGGAACCTGGCGCCGGACGTCCTGGTCGACGTGGCCACGCTGACCGGCGCGATGAAGGTCAGCCTCGGCCTGCGCACCGGCGGCCTGTTCGCCACCGACGACGACCTGGCCGCCCGCGTCGCCGAGGCGGGCGCGCGGGTCGGTGAGGCCTGGTGGCGCATGCCGCTGCTGGACCACCTGGCGGACGACGTGCGCAGCGACATCGCCGACGTCCGGCAGTGCCCGCCGGGGCCGGGCGGCATCACCGCCGCCCTGTTCCTGCGCGAGTTCACCGGCGACGTGCCGTGGGCGCACCTCGACATCGCCGGCCCCGCGCGGGCCGACAAGGTGTACGACGAGGTCGTGGCCGGCGCGACGGGCTTCGCGGCCCGCACCCTGATCGAGCTGGCCGAGGGCTACGCGCCCAGCGCGTGATCCCGGAACGCCCGCACGGCGGGTGGGAGCGGGACGTCGGCGGGCCAGACCAGCGCGATCTCCCGACCCGCCCGCGGCGTGAGGGAGATCTCCGGCAGCCCCGACGGCGAGTCGGCGTGGGGCAGCAGCGCCACGCCGAGGCCCGCCGCGACGAGGCCGCGCACGGTCTCGGTCTCCTGGCTGGGTCGGCGCGAGGGCGTCCCGGCAGGCGCGGGGGCAGGCGCCGGGCGTGTACCTGTTCGCCTTCTACGTCGGCAGCAGCACGGGCGGCACGGCGGGCAGCGTCGCGCACCAGGCGCACGGCTGGTCCGGCCTGGTCGTGCTGGTCACCGCCTGGCTTGCCCTGGCGGCGCTCGCCGCCGTCCTCGCCCACCGGGGTCAGAAGTCGAGCGGCACCTCCGCCGCCTCGCCGCCGGTGACGGCGACCGTGCCCAGCTGCGGGAGGGCCACGGTCCCCGAGGTGACCGCGAACGTCACCGACCGGACGTCCTCCGGCACCTCGTACACGACCGCCACCGGGAACGTCTCCCCGCCGTAGCGCGCGCCCACCTGACGGGCCTGCGCGCCGTCCGGCAGGGTCACCGCCACCAGCGGCGCCGTGACGCCCGCGCCCAGCACGGTCGGCACGTCGTGGCCCACCAGCCGCAGCTCCAGCAGCGCCTTCCCGGCGGCGGCCGTGGCCAGCTCGTACTGCCCGTCGGACGACACGGGCCGCTGCCGCCCCAGCCGGGCCCGGATCACCTCCAGCGACCCCGCCCGCCCGGCGGCGCCGACCGACACGGGCGTGGACACCGACATCGACTCCGGCCCCGGCGCGCGCCGCAGCACGTGCGGCACGTCGCCGAGCGCCCGGCCGGACGGCACCTCGACCCGCTGCTGGAGCGACTTCGCCCCCACGGTGTCGAGCACCAGCGACTCCGGCTGGCCCGTGACCGGCACCGTGTAGACCACCAGCACCGAACCCCGCTCCGGCAGCCGGTCGTCGGGCAGCCGGTGCCGCCGACCCGGCACGTCCAGCGCCAGCTCCGGCAACTGCGGCAGCCAGCCGCGCCACGGCGTCTGGCCGAACGCCGAGTCGACCACGCTGTGCCGCGTCACGTGCAGCCGCAGGACCCGCAGCGCCACCCCGTGCTCGGCCCGCAGGTCACCCTCCGCCGTCGGCCACACCGCGGGCGCCGAGTAGCCCGTCACCCGGACTTCGAGCTGGTCGTCCCGCACCACCGCCGACGCCGCGTCCAGCGCCTGGCCGTCGTCGGGCAGCACGGCCAGGAAGTCCGGCCCCGCCGCGCCGACGCCCTGGTCGGCGACGGTCTCCCGCCCGTCGGTGCGCACCAGCTTCCCCACCGGCGTGCTCCGCGACCCCTGCGGCGGCACCTGCGCCGGCTGCACCTCCAGCCGGATGCCGGACCCGTTCTGGTCCACCTGCTTCAGCGGCACGGGCACCCAGTCGGTGGTGGCGGCCGTGCCGGGCACCTGCACCGGACCGCACCACAGCCTGGTGTCGATCTCGAACGCCCGGCCCGTGCGGGCGAACCAGCAGCTCACCGGGTCGTGGCCGGTGCGGGCGACGTACCCGAACGACAACGTGTAGCTCAGCTCGGCCTCGGCCCGCGCCTGCAGGCCGGGCGCGTCCAGCACCTCTTTCCCCTCGATGGTCAACCGGACCTGCTCGGCGCTGAACGCCGGCGTGGCGCACCCGCCGGCCGCCAGCGCGAGCAGGAGCACAAGCCACCGCATACCGCCCCCAGTAGTCGCCCCCACCCCTTAAAGGCGATCGCCACCCCGTCCGGTTGCATCCGGCACGAGGTGGCGCGCGTCACACTGCGGTGTTCAACGATCGCTCAACGGTGTTCAGGGGGGTCAGAGGCCAGGAGGACCAGGGGTCAGAAGTCAGGGGTCAGCGGGTCGGCGAGGCCAGCGCGGCCCGGTAGACGTCCACGGTCTGCTCGGCCACGGTCGCCCACGAGAACTCCTCGACCGCCCGCTCCCGGCCGGCCGCGCCGAACGCCGCCGCCCGCTCCGGGTCGCCCAGCACCTCGTTGACCGCGTCCGCCAGCGCCGTCCGGTACGCCTCCACGTCCTTCTCGTCGTAGTGCACGAGCAGGCCGGTGCGCCCGTGGTCGACGACCTCCGGGATGCCGCCCACGTCGGACGCCACCACGGCCGTCCCGCACGCCATCGCCTCCAGGTTCACGATGCCCAGCGGCTCGTACACCGACGGGCACACGAAGACCGTCGAGTGGCTCAGGATCTGCCGCACCTCGGCCGGCTGGAGCATCTGCTGGATCCAGAACACCCCCGGCCGGGACGCCGCCAGCTCCGCCACCGCGAGCCGCGTCTCCTCGGCGATCTCCGGGGTGTCCGGTGCGCCCGCGCACAGCACGATCTGCGCGTCCGGCGAGAACCGGTGCGCGGCCGCGACCAGGTGCCCGACGCCCTTCTGCCGCGTGATCCGCCCCACGAACGTCACGATCGGCCGGTGCGGGTCGATCCCGTGCCGGACCAGCGCGTCCGTCTCCGCCACGGGGTGGTAGGCCGCCGTGTCGATGCCGTTGCGGACCACGTGCACCCGTGCCGGGTCCAGCGCCGGGTAGCAGTCGAGCACGTCGGCCCGCATGCCCTCGCTGACCGCGATCACGGCGTCCGCCGCCTCGTACGCGGTGCGCTCCACCCAGGACGAGACCCGGTAGCCGCCGCCCAGCTGCTCGGCCTTCCACGGCCGGCGCGGCTCCAGCGAGTGCGCGGTCACCACGTGGGGTATGCCGTGCAGCAGTTTGGCCAGGTGACCGGCCATGTTGGCGTACCAGGTGTGGGAGTGCGCGAGCTGCGCGTCACCCAGGGCGGCGGCCATCTCCAGGTCCACCGACAGCGTGGCCAGGGCGGCGTTCGCCTGCTCCAGGCCGTGCGCCGGGTTGTGCGCCCTGGCGTCCGCGCGCGGCCCGCCGAAGGCGTGCACGTCCACGTCGACCAGTTCGCGCAACCTCGGCACCAGGAAACCGACGTGCACCCCAGCTCCGCCGTAGACCTCCGGCGGGTACTCCCGTGTCAGCAGTCCAATTCGCACGGCGCTCACCGTAACCCCGCGACCGGGGGCAGCCGGGTGAACAAGTCGAGTTTGCGTTACTTCGCCGTTGGTGGGCCGGTGCTCACCCGGTTAGGGTCGTTCCTGTGAAAGGGCAACCGCATGTTCTAGGAATTGTCCTCGCCGGTGGCGAAGGCAAACGGTTGTGGCCGTTGACCGCCGACCGGGCAAAGCCGGCGGTGCCCTTCGGCGGTAACTACCGGCTGGTGGACTTCGTCCTGTCCAACCTGGTGAACGCGGGTTTCGTCAAGCTCTGCGTGCTCACCCAGTACAAATCCCATTCCCTGGACCGCCACATCTCCACGACGTGGCGCCTGTCCAATGTGCTCGGCCAGTACGTCACGCCGGTGCCGGCGCAGCAGCGGCTGGGCCCGCGCTGGTACACCGGCAGCGCCGACGCGATCTTCCAGAGCCTCAACCTCGTCAACGACGAGAAGCCGGAGCACGTGATCATCTTCGGCGCGGACCACGTCTACCGGATGGACCCCGGCCAGATGGTGGACCAGCACGTCGAGACGGGCGCCGGCGTCACCGTCGCCGGCATCCGGGTGCCCCGGGCCGAGGCGAAGGCGTTCGGGTGCATCGACTCCGACGAGTTCGGCCAGATCACCCGGTTCCTGGAGAAGCCGTCGGACCCACCGCACGTGCCCGGTGACCCCGAGGTCACCTTCGCGTCGATGGGCAACTACGTGTTCACCACCGAAGCGCTGATCGACGCGTTGCGCGCGGACGCGGCCAACCCCGATTCCGACCACGACATGGGCGGCGACATCATCCCGATGCTCGTCGACCAGGGGCAGGCCCACGTCTACGACTTCGCCGACAACCAGGTGCCGGGCGAGTCCGACCGGGACCGCGGGTACTGGCGCGACGTGGGGACCATCGACGCGTACTACGAGGCCCACATGGACCTCGTGTCGGTGCGCCCGGTGTTCAACCTCTACAACCAGGCGTGGCCGATCCGGACCGCGACCCCGCCCCTGCCGCCGGCGAAGTTCATCGCGGGCGGCAGCGCCGAGGACTCCATGGTGGGGCCGGGCTCGATCATCTCCGGCACCATCCACGGCTCGGTGATCAGCTCGGACGTCGTCGTGGAGTCGGGGTCCGTGGTGCAGGGCAGCGTGCTGCTGCCGGGCGTGCGGATCGGTCGCGGCGCGGTCGTGCGGCGGGCGATCCTGGACAAGAACGTCGTCGTGCCCGACGGCGCGCTGATCGGCGTGGACCCGGCGACGGACCGGCAGCGCTACACCGTGTCGGCGGGCGGCGTGACGGTGCTCGGGAAGGGCGTCACGGCGGACTGAGGCCGGTCGGGGGCCGCCCTCGCGGCGGTCCCCGGCGCCCGGCCGCGCGGTGTGCGCGCGTCCGTCCGAGCCGCCGGCCACATCGGCGGGGCTTTTCACCCACAAGGGTGACGCCGATCGGGTGGTCGGGACCGGTCAGGCGACCTTCGCGGCCACCAGCAGCCCGTCGCCCAAGGGCAGGATCACCGGCACCAGCCGGTCGTCCTCCCGCACCGCGCGCGCCACGTCCCGCATCGCCGTCGTGTCCGGGTCGCGGTGCGCCGGGTCGACCACGCGGCCGTGCCAGAGCACGTTGTCGAACGCGATGACGCCGCCCGGCCGCAGCAGCCGCACGCCCTCGGCCAGGTACTTCGGGTACTCGGCCTTCGCCGCGTCCACGAACACCAGGTCGTAGGCGCCGTCGGTCAGCCGGGGCAGCACCTCCAGCGCCTGGCCCATGATCAACCGGGTGCGCGAGACCGCGATGCCGGCCTCCGCGAACGCCACCCTGGCCGCCCGCTGGTGCTCCGGCTCCACGTCGATCGAGGTCAGCACCCCGGCCGCGGGCATGCCGCTGAGCAGGTACAACGCGCCGACACCGGCGCCGGTGCCGATCTCCACCACGGCCTTGGCCTGCAACGCCGCGGCGAGGAACCGCAGCGCCGCGCCGCCGCCGGACCCGATCGGCACGCACCCCAACTCGACGCCACGAGCCCTGGCGGCCGTGATCACGGCGTCCTCGGGCAGGTAGCGCTCCACGTACTCGCGCGTCGGCGCATCCACACCCGAAGGCTAACGCCGCCGGCGGCGATCCGGGCGGGATCGGCAGGCAACCCGGATTCTCAGCCTGCTCTCAGCCGACTCTCACGATGGTTATAAGCGGACCGGTCAGTCTGGTTCCAGCGCACGACCAACGGGAACACGTGAGGGCAGCCGAACGTTGACCCGTGCAGCAGGGCAGCAGCCCAGTGGAGGTGCTTAACCGCCCGATGCCAACGCAGCCGACCGCCGTACCCAACGCGCCCATCGAGGACGCGGACTGGATCGCGCCCTCGTGGGACCAAGTGGTGCGCGACCACGCCGACCGGGTGTACCGGCTGGCCTACCGCCTGACCGGCAACCAGCACGACGCCGAGGACCTCACCCAGGAGACGTTCATCCGGGTGTTCCGCTCCCTCGCGTCGTACAAGCCGGGCACGTTCGAAGGCTGGCTGCACCGCATCACCACCAACCTCTTCCTCGACATGGCCCGCCGCCGCTCGCGCGTGCGGATGGAGGCCCTGCCGGAGGAGACGGACCGCATCCCCGGCGACGACCCGACGCCCGAGGAGATCTACGACGACACGCACCTCGACCCGGAGCTCCAGGCCGCGTTGGACGAGTTGCCGCCGGAGTTCCGGGCCGCCGTCGTGCTGTGTGACGTGGAAGGGCTCTCCTACGAGGAGATCGGCGCCACGCTCGGCGTCAAACTCGGTACCGTGAGGAGCAGGATCCACCGGGGCCGCCAGGCCCTGCGGGTCGCACTGGAACGCCGTCGGGGTCTGGCTCAGGAGGACTCTGCATGACCGACCTGCGAGGTTGGCAACTGCCCGAGCAGCACCTGCTGCCCGACGCGGTCGTCGCCTTCGTCGACGGCGAGCTGTCCGCCTCGGCGCACAACCGGGCGGCCGCGCACCTCGCGCGCTGCCCGTTCTGCGCGGCCGAGGCCTACTCCCAGCAGCAGGCTCGTTCCGCGGTCCGCGCCGCCGACGCGCCGTGCGCGCCCGCCGGCCTGCTCGCCAGGCTGGGCGCGATCCCGCAGGAAGTGGAACTGCCCAGCGCGCCCGACGGCCTCGCGGTCACCGAGGACGGCCAACTCGTCACCGTGCAGCGGCCCGACCGGGTCGCGTTCGGCAGCGGACCCGTGTTGGGGCAGAGCCGCCCTTTCGGAACCAGCGGCGGTAGCCGCTTCGGGACCGGTTTCTTCGGCGGCAAACGCGCGCGCCAGGGCGCCGGTGTCGTCGTGTCCGGGCTCATGCTCGGTGCGCTCGCCCTGGTCGCACCCGGCAGCGAGGACCACTCGCCCACGCCCGCCCAGGGCAACACCCCGCCGCCGCCCGTCGTCGCGCCGTCGTCGTTGACCGCTGCCGAGCAGGAGCGGGCGGACGTGCTGCGCCCCGTGGCGAACACCGTCCTCGGCCGCTGACGCCGTTCCGGCCGAACCACCGCTCCGGGCCGAACCGCCGTTCCGGCGGACCACCGTTCCGGCGGACCACCGTTCCGGGCCAACCGCCACTCCGGGCGATGCCACCGGCCCGGCCCGGACCCACGCCTGGTCACCGGCCGCCCGCCGACCCGCTGACGGCAACTTCACCGGTGACGAGGCACGATTGCCCCGCGACAACCGTGGTGTGACGACTCATGGTGTGACGACTGGTGTGACGACGTGCGGGGAGCGATGAGCGAGCCAGAGCAGGGCAACGGGACTCCCAGGTCCGGTGTGGACGACGGGGTGCACCGCAGGCTCGCGCCGCGTCCCCTGGACCGCCCGCCCGTGGACCCCGGCCAAGCCGCCGTGTTCGGCCGACCGCAGGGCGTGCCGGGCGCGTTCTCCGCCGACCGTCCGAACCTCAACGGCAACGGCCAGGTCCGGCTCGCGCCGCCGCCGCCCGAGGCGCTGTCCACGGCGTTCGGCCGCCCTCAAGGCGACAGCGCCACCCGCTTGCAGCGCCCGCCGGTCGACCTGAACGGCGAGCCCGAGGTGGAGCCCGTCTTCTGGGAGGGCAAGCCCGCGGGCGACGCGTGGCGCGACCCCGGGGCGTCGGCCGTCATCGGCCCGCCCGCCGTCACCGAGGAACCCGACACCGAACCCAAGCCCGAGGCGCGGCCCGGCCCGCAGCTCAGCGTCCCCGAGCTGCTGTTCGGGCGGCGCGTCAAGCCGATGGCCCTGGTGTTCCTGCTGGTCGCGGCCCTGCTGGTCGGCACGGGCGGCGGCGTCGTCGGCTGGCTGCTCGGCCGGATGGGCAACCCGCTCACCGACGGCGGCGTCACGCTCGCCGAGGTCAAGCCCGGCAAGGAACGCCCCGTCGGGTCGGTCGCCGACATCGCGCAGCGCGTCACGCCCAGCGTCGTGTCGATCGAGTTCAAGGGCGCGAACGTGGCGGGCGTCGGCTCCGGCGTGGTGATCGACGGCGAGGGGTACATCCTCACCAACGACCACGTCGTCGCGCCGGCGGCGCAGGACACGTCCGCGAAGCTGACCGTCGTCTTCACCGACGGCAAGCGGGCCGTGGCGCAGATCGTCGGCCGCGACTCCAAGACCGACCTCGCGGTGATCAAGGTCGACGTGGAGAACCCGACCGTGCTGCAGTTCGGCGACTCGGACGACCTGGCCGTCGGCGACACCGTGCTGGCCATCGGCTCCCCGCTGTCGCTGTCGAACACGGTGACCGAGGGCATCGTCAGCGCCCTGCACCGACCCGTGACGGCGGCGGGCGAGAACGGCGGTCCGCAGGTCACCTACGACGCGATCCAGACCGACGCGGCCATCAACCCCGGCAACTCGGGCGGCGCGCTCGTCGACTCGTCCGGCGCGCTGGTGGGCATCAACTCGTCGATCCGGACCGAGACCGGCGGCTCGGTCGGCCTCGGGTTCGCCATCTCCGGCAACTACGCGCGCCGGGTCTCGCAGGCGTTGATCCGCGATGGCCAGGTGAAGCACGCGGACATGAACATCAACGTGCGCTCGGCGTCGGCGGAGACGGCCGAGGGCGCGCAGGTGCAGAACGTCCCCGAGGGCGGCGCGGCGGACGCGGCGGGTATCGAGGAGGGCGACGTGATCACGCGCGTCGGCGACCGGGTGGTGCGCAACGCCGCGGAGTTGACCGTTGCCGTAAGGGACCGTGAAATCGGCGAGACGGTGCCGGTCGTGCTGGCCAGGCAGGGTCGGGAGCTGACCGTGCAGGTGACCCTGAGGTCGGACTGACGGCTACGCTGGCAACCGGGCCGGGGTCCGGGCGTCGGGGTTCGGCCGGCTGGGCGCGGAAGGTGGGGCACGCGGGTGTTCGACAGCATCGGATGGGTTGAGATCCTCATCATCATCGTCGCGGGCCTGTTCATCCTGGGGCCCGAACGACTGCCCTCGGCCGCCGCGTGGGTCGGCAAGACCGTCCGCCAGGTGCGCGACTACGCGACCGGCGCGCGGGAGCAGCTGAAGCAGGAGATGGGGCCGGAGTTCGAGCAGCTCCGCAAGCCGCTGGAAGACCTCCGCGAACTCCGCAACTTCGACCCGAAGCGCGCGATCACCAAGCACCTGTGGGACGACGACCCGGCGGAGAAGCCGAACGGCCACCCGGCCGTCCCGCCGTCCTCCGCCCAGTCCACCCGCGACCGCCCCCTCCAGCAGGGCGAGCGCCCGCCGTACGACCCGGACGCCACCTGACGCGAGCGGGCTCGGGTCGACCAGTCGGGGTGAAGGTCGCGAGCGGCGGCGCCGGGGCCGGCACTCGACCGGGGTGAGCACGGAGGTAGTCGAGTGGAAGGGCCCTGGACCAGGGCAGGGGCGGTGGCGGGCCTGGGGGCCTTGGTCGTGGGCGCCATGGCGCTGGTGGTCGCGATCCTCGCTTGGCTGCTCCCGCGGCAACCCGCCGCGCCACCACCCGCCACCTCTCAGCCCGCCACGTCACCGCGGCCGGCCGGGTCGCAGTCGGACGACAAGAGGCTCGACGTGAAGGTCGCACCGTCGTCCTACGACGTCGCAGCCTCCTGGTGGCAGCCCGACGGACCCGGCTACGAATCCCGCAGGGACCTGCCGGAGACGGAGGGCGTGACCCACGCCCACGCCTACGGCAACTCCGTCGGTTCGTTCGTGTACCGGGTGACCCTCGGCGAGTTCGAGGGCGGACAGGTCGAGCTCTCGGCGCGACTCTCCGCCGACACCCAGTACCAAACCGACAGCGAGGACCAGCGCACGGACGTCACGGTGATCGTGAACGGCACCCGCCTGCCATCCCGACGCGTGATGCCCGACGACGGGAGCGGCGCCCACTACCGGTGGCGGTTCGACGCCTCGGCGCTCCGGCGCGGCGAGAACACGATCGAGTTCGCCGTCGAGCGTGGCGCGGAGTTCGCCAACGGTCTGGCGATCTACGGTGGCGCCATCGCCGACGGGGAAGTCGACGAGCACATCACGCTTCGCGGCGAGTAGCGAGCGGCGATCACCCGCGAACCGCACCCGTGGGCGTCAGCGGCCGGCCGGCGAGACGTTCAGCAGGCGACCGGCCAGCCCGCGCGAACGGGTCGACAGCTTGCCCGCCACCGTCGTCAGCACCTGACCGGCGGCCGACTCCGGGTGCGCCAGCACGATCGGCGTGCCCGAGTCGCCCTGCTCGCGGAGCCGCGGGTCGAGCGGGACCTGGCCCAGCAGCGGCACGTCCGAGCCGACGGCCTTGGTCAGCGAGTCGGCCACGGCCTGCCCGCCGCCGGAGCCGAACACGTCCATCCGCGTCCCGTCCGGCAGCTCCAGCCACGACATGTTCTCGATCACGCCGGCGATCCGCTGCCGCGTCTGCAACGCGATCGACCCGGCCCGCTCGGCCACCTCGGCCGCCGCCTGCTGCGGCGTCGTCACGACCAGGATCTCCGCGTTGGGCACCAGCTGGGCCACCGAGATGGCGATGTCACCGGTGCCCGGCGGCAGGTCGAGCAGCAGCACGTCGAGGTCGCCCCAGAACACGTCGGCCAGGAACTGCTGCAACGCCCGGTGGAGCATGGGGCCGCGCCAGACGACCGGCGTGTTGCCCGGCGTGAACATGCCGATGGAGATCAGCTTCACGCCGTGCGCCTGCGGCGGCATGATCATCTTCTCGACCTGGGTCGGCTTGCCGTCCGTGCCGAGCATCCGCGGGATCGAGTGGCCGTAGATGTCGGCGTCCACCACACCGACGGACAGCCCTCGCGCCGCCATCGCGACGGCCAGGTTCACCGTCACCGACGACTTGCCGACGCCGCCCTTGCCCGACGCCACGCAGTAGACCCGCGTCAGCGAGCCGGGCTGGGCGAACGGGATCACGGGCTCCTCGACGCCGCCGCGCAGCGACTTGCGCAGCTCGGTGCGCTGCGCGTCGCTCATCACGTCCAGCTCGACGCGGACGGCGGACACGCCGTCGAGCGCGGACACGGCGGACGTCACGTCGGCGGTGATCTTGTCGCGCAGCGGGCAGCCGGAGACGGTCAGGTACACCGCCACGTCCACGATCCCGTCGTCACCGACCACGACGCCCTTGACCATGCCCAGGTCGGTGATGGGACGCCGGATCTCCGGGTCCTGCACACCGGCCAACGCCTTCTGCACGTCGTCAACGGAAGGAAGAGTCACTGGAAGCGCCTTCGAAAGATGTGGTGGGACCGCCATGCTACGGCGGGCCGTGCACCTCCAAGCTACCGGTTGGTCACCTCCGTTCCGGGGGCAGCGCGAAGCCGGTTGCGTGCTTTCCGTAACATTGGTGTCCGTGCCGGAAACCGGATCTGCCCGGTTGCCCACCCGTACCGAGCTGGGGGTGTGGCGATCCTTCCTCCGGGCGCACGCGCGGCTCACTCGGGTCCTGGAAGCCGAGCTGATCGCCGAGCAACGCCTGTCGCTCGCGGCCTACGACGTCCTGGTGCAGCTCGCCGAGGCGCCGCAGCACCGGCTGCGGATGACCGAACTGGCGGACGCCGTGCTGCTGTCCCGGTCGGGCGTGACGCGACTGGTCGACCGGCTGGAACGCGCCGGCCTCGTGCTGCGGGAACGCGCCGACGGCGACGGGCGCGGCGTGGTGGCGGTGCTCACCCCGCAGGGCCTCGACCGGCTGCGGGTCGCGTCCGGCACGCACCTCACCGGCGTGGCGCGGCACTTCGCGGAGGCGTTCAGCCACGCCGAGCTCGAGGCCTTCGGCCGAGCCTGCGACCGGTTGGGCTCCGACGACGAGTCGTGACGGCCGCCGCGCCTACGTCGGCACGTCGTCCTTGACCGCGCCCTTCGCCTCTTTGCCCCCGCCGCCCCCGCTGCCGCCACCGCCGCCGCCGTCCTTGGCGGGGCGCTTGCGCTGCTCGCGGAACACGCGTTCCAGCTCGCTGCGCAGGTAGTCGCGGGTCGCCACCTCGCCAACGGCGAGCCGCAGCGCGGCCAGCTCGCGGGCCAGGTACTCGGTGTCCGCCTTCGTCTGCGCGGCCCGCGCCCGGTCCTCCTCCAACGACACCCGGTCGCGGTCGTCCTGCCGGTTCTGCGCCAGCAGGATCAGCGGCGCGGCGTACGCGGCCTGGGTGGAGAACGCCAGGTTGAGCAGGATGAACGGGTACGGGTCCCAGCGCAGCGTCACCGCGAACAGGTTCAGCGTGATCCACACGATCACCAGCAGCGTCTGCCAGAACAGGAACTTGCCGGTGCCGAGGAACCGGGCCAGCCGCTCGGAGAACCGGCCGAACGCCTCCGGGTCGAGCGACAGCCGGAACCGGCCGGGCGTGCGCGGCTGGTCGAGCCGCCGGCGCGGCAGCAGCTCAGGCATGGGTCAGCCCCGTCTCGCGCCAGTTCGCGGGCAGCAGGTGGTCCAGCACGTCGTCCACGGTGACCGCGCCGATCAGGTGGTCGCTCTCGTCGACGACCGGCCCGCAGACGAGGTTGTAGGCGGCGAAGTAGCGGGTGACGTCGCTCAGCGACGCGTTCGGCGACAACGTCGCCAGGTCCAGGTCCAGGACGCCCGCGACCAGGTCGGACGGCGGTTCGCGCAGGAGCCGCTGGATGTGCACGCACCCCAGGTACCGGCCGGTCGGCGTCGCGGTCGGCGGCCGGCACACGAACACCATGCTGGCCAGCGCGGGCGTCAGGTCCGGGTTGCGCACGTGCGCGAGCGCCTCGGCGACCGTCGCGTCCGGCGACAGCACCACCGGCTCCGGGGTCATCAGGCCGCCCGCCGTGTCGTAGCTGTACTCCAGCAGCCGCCTGACCGGCGCGGACTCCTCCGGCTCCATCAGCTCCAGCAACCGGTCCTTCTCCACCTCGGGCAGCTCGGCCAGCAGGTCCGCCGCGTCGTCCGGGTTCATCGCCTCCAGGATGTCCGCGGCGCGCTCGTCGTCGAGGTGCGCGAGCAGGTCCTTCTGGTCCTCCTCCGCCATCTCCTCCACCACGTCGGCGAGGCGCTCGTCGTCCAGCGCCTCGGCCACCTCGTACCGGCGCTTCAGCGGCAGGCTGTGCAGGGCCAGCGCCACGTCGGCGGCGCGCATCGTCTCGAAGATCGCCACCAGGTGCTGCGCGCCCTGCGGCTGACCTGCGAGTTCGGTCACCGACAGCCCGGTCAGCTCCTCCCAGCGCAGCACCTGCACCGGTCCGCGCCTGGCCAGCCGCCCGGTGCGCTCCTGCACGGCCACCCGCGTCATCCGCCAGTCCCTGGTCCGGGTCGGTTCCATCGCGGCGTCGACCAGCACCGCGGACGCGCCGGTGGTGAGCGTGACGCGGGCGTCGAGCAGCTCGCCGACCACCAGCACCTCGTTGGTGCGCTGGTGGAACTGGCGCAGGTTGACCGAGCCGGTGGCGAGCGTCACGGCGTTCGGCTCGATCGACGTGACCCGCAGCATCGGCACGAAGATGCGCCGCCGGGTGGCCAGTTCGAGCACCAGCCCGAGGACGCGCGGCGGCTGGCGGTCCACCCGCAGGCCGATGACCAGGTCACGGACCTTGCCGATGGACTCGCCGTCGGGCCCGAACACGGGCAGCCCGGCGAGTTGAGCGGCGAAGACCCGGTTCACGGCGACCACGTGATCAGGCTAGTCCGCCGCACGCCCCGCCGCTGCGTTCCACAGTGGACGGGCCGCCGTCCCCGGGATCACGGGCGGAAGGCGTCGGCGATGGCGGCGCTCGTGGCGGCCAGGTGGGCCTCGCCCGCGTCCAGGCACCACAACCAGGTGTCCACGGCCCGGTAGAACGTCCAGGCGCGGGCCCTGGCGGCGTCCAGCTCGCCGATGTCGCACAGCGCGGCGAACCGGTCGCGCAGCCCGCGTTCGCCGTCCAGCTCGCCGAACCTGTTCCACAGCAACGGGATCACGCCGAACTCGGGGTCGCCGGACAGCGGTTTCGGGTCGATCATCAGCCACGGTTCGCGCTCGCCGCGCAGCACGTTGGCGTAGTGCAGGTCCTCGTTGACGAGGGTCCGCGCCGCGCTGCCCGCCAGCGCCCGGCCCAGCTCGGCGGCCCGGTCGACGTCCGCGGCCGGCACGGGTCCGCCCAGGGCGGCGTTCTCCGCGGCCAGGTCGCCGGGCTCGTGCCGGCGGAACTCGGGCCCCGCCGGGACGCGCAGCCCGCGCAGCAGCCCGCCGGTGACGGCCAGCGCCTCCTCGACCGGCACGTCCAGCAGCGTCCGCGTGTGGTCGAGGCGTTCCAGCAGCAGCGCGCCGTGCTCGTCGTCGTGGTCCAGCAGCCGCACCACGCCCTCGCCGCGCCACGCGGCGAGCGCCAGGGGCTCCTGCCGGGTCTCGTCGTCCAGCCAGGTCAGCTTCAGCACGGCCGGGTGGCCGTCGGCGCGGCGGACCGGGAGGACGACGGCGACGTAGCCGTGCATCAGGTCGCCGTCCGGGGTGAGGTCCCAGCGGGCGCAGAACTTCGTGGCCAGCGCGGGGAGCGTGGCGCGCCACGACAGCGCCTCCTCGCCCAGGTGCACCGCGAAGTCGTCCGGGACGGTGATCACCGGAACTCCAGCCGGTAGACCGACTCCCACTCCGCCCGGCCGTTCAGCCGGGCCGCCCGCAACGCCGCCGCGTCGTCGTCGCCGAGGTCCGCCCGCCGCGCCGTCGCCGGGGCGTCCACCAGGTGCGAGTGCGTGGTGGGGGAGCGGACCGTCACCGTGCACGCCACGCCGTCGTCGAGGCCCGGCACGTCCTGCTCCGTGCCGCCGACGGCCACCAGCACCGCGCCGTCCCGCCACAGCGCCCACACCAGCCGCGGCTCGTGACCGGACGGCGTGACCCAGAGCGCGGCGGCCTTGCGCAGCGCGTTGTCCAGCACCTGCTCGATCTCCACCGGTTCAGCCTGCCACGGGCCTGTGAATCGTGACTCACGAAATAGCGGGCGGCACAGGTGCGTGCCACCCTTCGCACGACAGGAGTTACCGGCCGGTACGAGGAGGTACCCCCAGTGGTCGACCAGCAGCGTCCCCGTCGCTCGTGTCTGGCCGTGCCCGGATCGAGCCAGAAGATGATCGACAAGGCGCGCACGCTGCCCGCGGACCAGGTGTTCCTCGACCTGGAGGACGCGTGCGCCCCGCTCGCGAAGCCCGGCGCCCGCAAGACCATCGTGGCTTCGCTGAACGAGGGCGGCTGGGGCTCGCGCGCCCGAGTCGTGCGGGTCAACGACTGGACCACCGAGTGGACCTACCGCGACGTCACCGAGGTCGTGGAGGGCGCCGGCGCGAACCTGGACTGCATCATGCTGCCCAAGGTGCAGACCGCGGAGCAGGTGCACGCGCTCGACCTGCTGCTCACCCAGATCGAGAAGACCATGGGGTACGAGGTCGGCCGCATCGGCATCGAGGCGCAGATCGAGAACGCCCTCGGCCTGATCAACGTCAACGCGATCGCCACCGCGTCCCCGCGGGTCGAGACGATCATCTTCGGCCCGGCCGACTTCATGGCGTCGATCAACATGAAGTCCCTGGTCGTCGGCGAGCAGCCGCCCGGCTACGACGTCGGCGACGCGTACCACTACATCCTGATGCAGATCCTCATGGCGGCGCGGGCGCACGACAAGCAGGCCATCGACGGCCCGTACCTCCAGATCCGCGACGTCGACGGCTTCCGCCGCGTGGCCGGCCGCTCGGCCGCCCTGGGCTTCGACGGCAAGTGGGTCCTGCACCCCGGCCAGATCGACGCGGCGAACGAGGTGTTCAGCCCCAAGCAGGACGACTACGACCACGCCGAGAACATCCTCGACGCGTACGACTACTTCACGTCCGAGGCGGGCGGCAAGCGCGGCGCCGTGATGCTCGGCGACGAGATGATCGACGAGGCGTCCCGGAAGATGGCGCTGGTCATCTCGTCCAAGGGACGTGCCGCCGGCATGACCCGCACGAACGTGTGGTCGCCGCCGGAGGGGTGACGCGGCGTGCCGGCGGGGTCACGGGCTGGTGGCCCCGCCGGTGAGCATTCACACAAGTCGCGCTCCCGAGTGGCGATCACCGGGTGGGCCGTGTGCATGGTGGTGGGCGTGCCCCGACACCGAGCCGTCCGCAGGCGTCTGTTCCAGCGCCGCCACGACGACCTGCTGCAGCGCAGCTTCCGCCCCTGCCCCGCGTGCTCCGAAGACGTCCACGTCTTCTCCGAGGTCTGCCGCAAGTGCGGCCACGAGATAGAACTGGTCCGCGCCTGACCGCCCTCCGACCGCGGCCTGAGGGTCGCGGCTGCCCACTGCCCGATCGTCCGCCGCCGGCCGCCTGACCGCCGTGCCACCGCCGCGCGACCGCCGGCCACCCGTCGCCTGGCCCGGTTCCGCGTCCAAGTCCCTCGCCGCCGGCGCCTGACGTCCTCGGCGCGGCGCAGGCGTTCCGCTGTTTCGGTTCAGCGCGTGGCGAGGAGCACCTTTCGTAGCGCGAACGCGCGTTAACCGCGCCATACTCGCCGGTAACCCGAGAGCTACGAAGGGAAACCGCGATGGCGCGCCTGGCCCGGACCGCAGGACTGACCGACGTCCAGGAGGAGATCCTGTCGACGGTGCGCACCTTCGTGGACAAGGAGATCATCCCGCACGCCCAGGCGCTGGAGCACGGTGACACGTACCCGGCCGACATCGTCGAGGGCATGAAGGAGATGGGCCTGTTCGGGCTCACCATCCCCGAGGAGTTCGGCGGGCTCGGCGAGTCCCTGCTGACCTACGCCCTGGTCGTGGAGCAGATCGCGCGCGGCTGGATGTCGGTCTCCGGCGTGATCAACACGCACTTCATCGTGGCGCACATGCTGAAGCAGCACGGCACGCCCGAGCAGCAGCAGAAGTACCTGCCCCGGATGGCGACGGGCGAGGTGCGCGGCTCGTTCTCCATGTCCGAGCCGGAACTGGGCTCCGACGTCGCCGCGATCCGCACCCGCGCCACCCGCGACGGCGACGACTTCGTCGTCAACGGCCAGAAGATGTGGCTGACCAACGGCGGCACGTCCAACCTCACCGCCGTGCTGGTCAAGACCGACGAGGGCGCGGAGAAGGCGCACCGGAACCTCACCACGTTCCTGGTGGAGAAGCCCGAGGGCTACGGCGAGGTGCTGCCCGGCCTCACCATCCCCGGCAAGATCGACAAGATGGGCTACAAGGGCGTCGACACCACCGAGATGGTGTTCGACGGCTTCCGGATCGGCGCGGACCAGGTCCTCGGCGGCCGCACCGGCCAGGGCTTCCGGCACATGATGGACGGCGTCGAGGTCGGCCGGGTCAACGTGGCGGCGCGGGCGTGCGGCATCGCGCTGCGGTCGTTCGAGCTCGCCATCGAGTACGCCCAGCAGCGCAAGACGTTCGGCAAGCCGATCGTGGAGCACCAGGCCATCGCGTTCAAGCTCGCCGAGATGGCCACGAAGGTCGAGGCCGCCCACCTGAT
The DNA here is from genome assembly GCF_052936025.1 of Saccharothrix hoggarensis. Next base: position 873,510 of record NZ_CP193624.1, read on the forward strand.
GATGGTCAACGCGGCCCGGTTGAAGGACTCCGGCGCGCGCAACGACGTCGAGGCCGGCATGGCGAAGCTCATCGCGTCCGAGTACTGCGCCGAGGTGACGCAGGAGGCGTTCCGCATCCACGGCGGCTACGGCTACTCCAAGGAGTACGAGATCGAGCGCCTGATGCGCGAGGCCCCGTTCCTGCTCATCGGCGAGGGCACCAGCGAGATCCAGAAGACCATCATCAGCCGCGGCCTCCTGCGCGACTACCAGTCCCGCGGCTGACGCACGGCCCGTCGCGCGGCTGACGCACGGCCCGCGGTCCACCGGCAGGCGAGCCCGTCGCCGGTGGACGGCGGGCCGCCGGCCCTGTACCCCCGAACAGCCGCCCCGGCCCGCGCGTACGCCGCACCCGGCCCCGCCGGAGTCACGTTCGCGTCAGTTTCCCGTCACCCGTTTCGCACTGTTCGCCCCGTGTTGGCAGGATGGGGAGATCAGCACCGCGAAGAGGTGGTCACCGTGACGAGTTCCTTCTCCGGCCAGAACCGACCCGGCGTGCCTCCCCGGCTGCCCACCCCGCCCACCGGTTGGCCCATCGGTTCGTACAGCACGTACGAGGAGGCGCAGCGCGCGGTCGACTTCCTGGCCGACGGCGACTTCCCCGTCCAGGAGGTCACGATCGTCGGCGTGGACCTGATGCTCGTCGAACGGGTCACCGGCAAGCTCACCTGGGGCCGGGTGCTGGGCACCGGCGCGGCGTCCGGCGCGTGGTTCGGCCTGTTCGTCGGCGTCCTGCTCAGCCTGTTCAACACCACGCCCGCCTCCAGCCTCGGCCCGATCGTGGTCGGCCTGGTCGTCGGCATCGCGTTCGGCCTCATCTTCGCCGCCGTCGGCTACGGCTCGGCGCGCGGCAAGCGCGACTTCCAGAGCGCGAGCCAGCTCGTCGCGGGCCGCTACGACGTGCTGTGCCAGCCGCGCTCGGCCGAGCGCGGCCGCGACCTGCTCGCCCGGCTCGCCATGCGCCCGTCGGACGCGAAGCAAGACTGAGGTTTGATTTCCCACCCCATCGGGTAAGGCCGTTCCGGGCTCCGGTGGTTGCGGCACCTGATCACCGGGCCTACGTTCGTTCCACCGGTCGACCTGCACTTCGACCGGTGGGCACGACGAGGTGCCGGGCGCTGCGGTCTGGCTCCTCCGTTGTCGGGAAGGAGGCAGGACCGATGAGGGGCAAGGGTCATCGGTTGGCCGCCGCAGGGGGCGCCGCGCTGATCGCGACGTCCGTGCTGGCGGGCTGTGGTTCGGGTGACGGCGGGATCACCATCAACGTCTACAAGTACCCGCAGGAGAACTTCCAGAAGATCGTCGACAACTGCAACTCGGCGGCTGACGGCTACCGGATCGTCTACCACAAGCTCCCGCGCGAGGCCGACGGCCAGCGCGAGCAGATGGTCCGCAGGCTCGCCGCCGAGGACACCGGCATGGACGTGCTGGCGCTGGACGTGACGTGGACCGCGGAGCTGGCCAAGGCGGGCTGGATCAAGGAGTTCACCGGCGAGGCGAGGACGCGGGTCGAGGACGGCACGCTGGAGACACCGCTGGAGACCGCCCGGTACGAGGGCAGGCTGTACGGCGCCCCGGACAACACGAACGTCCAGCTCCTGTGGTACCGCAGCGACCTGGTGCCGACCCCGCCGAAGACGTGGGACGAGATGATCGACCAGGGTTCCGCCCTCGAAGGGGACGGCAACCCGGACACGCCCGGCCTGGTGGCGGCGCAGGGCAAGCAGTACGAGGGCCTGGTCGTCCTCTACAACACGCTGGTCAACTCCGCGGGCGGCCAGATCCTCGACGAGAACGGCACCAAGGCCGTGGTGGACGACGGCGCGGTGAAGGCGCTCGAGGTGCTGAAGAAGTTCGCCACGTCCGACGTGGTCGACCCGTCGTTCTCCAACGCCGCCGAGGACGACGCCCGCCTGGCCATGGAGGGCGGCAAGGCCGCGTTCATGCTGAACTGGCCGTACGTCTACGCCGCCGCGCAGGAGAAGCCGGACTTCGCGAAGAACCTCGCGTGGGCGCCGTACCCGTCGATCGACGGCGACGGGGCCGAGGTCACGGTGGGTGGCATCAACTACGCCGTCAGCGCGTTCACGCAGCACCCCGAGGAGTCGTTCGACGCGGTGATGTGCTTGCGCAGCGCGGAGAACCAGAAGTTCGCCGCCATCAACGACGGCGTGCCGCCGACCATCGAATCGGTCTACCAGGACCCGGAGATGGCGAAGCCGTACCCGATGAAGGAGGCGATCCTGGAGACGTTGAAGAACGCGAGCGCGCGCCCGCGCACCCCCGCGTACCAGAACGTCTCCACGGTGATCTCCACGATCCTGTCGCCGCCGTCGGGCATCGACCCGCAGCGGACGGCGGACCGGCTCCGGTCGGAGCTGCAGGACGCGCTCGACTCGAAGGGGGTGCTGCCGTGAGCCACGCGGTGAACCACGCGCCGACCGACGCGGAGGCGCCCGACCCGAAGCTGTCGCCGCGGGCGAAGGCCGCCCTGAGCGAGGGCAAGAAGGCGGAACGGCGGCTCGGCCTGATGCTGTGCGCGCCCGCGATCCTCATCATGGCCGCGGTGGCGGGCTGGCCGATCATCTACTCGGTCTGGCTGTCCCTGCAGCGCTACGACCTGAAGTTCCCGGACCGCACCGAGTTCGTCGGGCTGGAGAACTACGCCACCGTGCTGTCCAACCCGTACTGGTGGAACGCCATGTGGGTGACGGTGCTGATCACCGTCGTGTCCGTGGCCGTCGAGCTCGTGCTCGGCATGGCCCTGGCGCTGATCATGCACCGCACGCTGGTCGGCCGCGGCATCGTGCGCACGTCCACGCTGATCCCGTACGGCATCGTCACGGTCGTCGCCGCGTTCTCGTGGCGCTACGCGTGGACGCCGGGCACCGGCTACCTGGCCGAGACGCTCGCGGGCGGCGAGCCGGTGCTGACGGAGAAGATCCCGGCGATCATGGTGGTGACGCTGGCCGAGATCTGGAAGACCACGCCGTTCATGGCGTTGCTGCTGATGGCGGGCCTGGCGCTGGTGCCGGACGACCTGCTGAAGGCCGCCGCGATGGACGGCGCGTCGGCGTGGCAGCGGTTCACCAAGGTGATGGTGCCGGTGATGAAGCCGGCGATCCTGGTGGCGCTGCTGTTCCGCACGCTCGACGCGTTCCGCATCTTCGACAACCTGTTCGTGCTCACGGCGGGCTCGCAGGGCACGTCGTCGGTGTCGATGCTGACCTACAACAACCTGATCAAGGGCCTGAACCTGGGCATCGGCTCCACCATGTCGGTGCTGATCTTCATCGCGGTGGCGATCATCGCGTTCGTGTTCGTGAAGCTGTTCGGCACCGCCGCTCCCGGCGGCGACGGCGGGGGGAGGCGCTGATGGCGGGCATCGGCGGGGCGGTGACCACGGGCCGCAAGGCGCGCTGGACCGTCCTCAACATCCTCGTGGTGGCGTACGCGCTGGTCCCGGTGCTGTGGATCGTGTCGCTGTCGTTCAAGACCAAGGAAACCCTGGCCGACGGCAACTTCATCCCCCGGCAGTGGACGTTCGACAACTACAAGGCGATCTTCTCGACCACGGAGTTCGTCCGGGCGCTGGTCAACTCGATCGGCATCGCGCTGATCGCCACGGCCGTGGCGGTCGTGTTCGGCACGATGGCCGCGTACGCGATCGCCCGGCTCGACTTCCCCGGCAAGCGGCTGCTGGTCGGGGTGTCGCTGCTGATCGCGATGTTCCCGCAGATCTCGCTGGTCTCGCCGCTGTTCGAGATCGAGCGGACGCTGGGCCTGTTCGACACCTGGCCCGGCCTGATCCTGCCGTACATCACGTTCGCGCTGCCGCTGGCGATCTACACGCTGTCTGCGTTCTTCCGGGAGATCCCGTGGGAGCTTGAGAAGGCGGCGAAGATGGACGGCGCGACGCCCGGTCAGGCGTTCCGCCGGGTCATCGCGCCGCTGGCCGCGCCGGGCGTGTTCACCACGGCCATCCTGGTGTTCATCTTCTGCTGGAACGACTTCCTGTTCGCGATCTCGCTGACCTCCACCGAGCAGTCCCGCACGGTGCCGGTCGCGCTGTCGTTCTTCACCGGCAGCTCGCAGTTCGAGGACCCGACCGGGTCGATCGCCGCCGCCGCGGTGGTGATCACCATCCCGATCATCCTCTTCGTGTTGTTCTTCCAGCGTCGGATCGTCGCCGGGTTGACCTCCGGCGCCGTCAAGGGGTGAAGCAATGGCCGAGATCGTTCTGGACAACGTGACCAAGCAGTACCCCGACGGCGCGGTGGCCGTGCGGGACGTGGACATCGAGATCGCCGACGGCGAGTTCATCATCCTGGTCGGCCCGTCGGGCTGCGGGAAGTCCACGACCCTCAACATGATCGCGGGCCTGGAGGACATCACGTCCGGCGAGCTGCGCATCGGCGGCGAGCGGGTCAACGAGCGCGCGCCCAAGGACCGCGACATCGCGATGGTGTTCCAGTCCTACGCGCTCTACCCGCACATGACCGTGAAGGAGAACATGGCCTTCCCGCTGCGGCTGGCCAAGGTGGACGACGCCACGGTGGAGAAGAAGGTCCGGGAGGCCGCGCAGATCCTCGACCTGACCCAGCACCTGGACCGCAAGCCGTCCAACCTGTCCGGCGGGCAGCGGCAGCGGGTCGCGATGGGACGCGCGATCGTGCGCAGCCCCAAGGCGTTCCTGATGGACGAGCCCCTGTCCAACCTGGACGCGAAGCTGCGCGTGCAGATGCGCACGTCGGTGTCGCGGCTGCAGAAGCAGCTCGGCACCACCACCGTCTACGTGACGCACGACCAGACCGAGGCGATGACCCTCGGCGACCGGGTGGTGGTGATGCGGGGCGGCGCGGTGCAGCAGATCGGCGCGCCGCAGTTCCTCTACGACAACCCGGCCAACCTGTTCGTCGCCGGGTTCATCGGCTCGCCCGCGATGAACTTCGTGCCCGCCGCGCTGGAGCACGGCACGTTGCGCGCGGCGCTCGGCGACGTGCCGCTCACCGACCGGGTGCGCGGGCTGCTGGAGAGCGCCGACGCACCCCGTGAGGTGATCATGGGGCTGCGGCCGGAGCACTTCGAGGACGCCCGGTTGGTGGAAGACCACGTTCGCTCGACCGGGGTCAGCTTCACCAACCAGGTCGACGTGCTGGAGTCGATGGGGTCGGACAAGTTCGCCTACTTCAGCCTCTCGGGTGAACAGGCGACGTCGGCGGAACTGGCCGAGCTCGCCGCCGACGCGGGCAGCGCCGACGTGCCGGGCGGCGGCGTGTCCCTGGTCGCCCGGATCTCGGCGACGTCCACCGCGACCGAGGGCGAGCCGGCCGAGATCTGGTTCGACCCGGACAAGGTGCAGCTGTTCGACCCGGACAGCGGCCGCAACCTCACCTACCGCGGCTGAGCGACACCCCGGAGGGCCGTCCCGCGCACGTCGGGGCGGCCCTCCGGCATTTCGGCGCACGTCGCGGCGCGTTGCCGACCAGTCCGGAGCATCAGCGGGGACGAACTCCATAGGCCATTCAGCGCAGCAGGAACGCAACTCGCCGCAATTGTCGCGCCGTCACTCCCGCCGATCCCCACGCTGGTCGAAGGCGGTGACGACTCCGGCCGTAAAGGGCCGGGGCAGGGGAGTCCGCCGAGCACAGAGAAGAGCGCGAGATGGGGATCCTTGACGGAAAAGCAGTCGTGATCACCGGGGCGGGGCGTGGGTTGGGCGAGGCCTACGCGATGCACGCGGCGCAGGCCGGTGCGGCGGTCGTGGTCAACGACGTGGACGCTGACCAGGCAGAACAGGTGGCCGAGCACATCAGGTCGTACGGCGGGCGCGCCGTGGCGAGCACGCACACCGTGGCCGATCCCAGCGAGGCCGAGAAGATCGTGGGAATGTGCCAGGCGGAGTTCGGCCGGGTCGACGGCCTGGTGAACAACGCCGGGCTGAACTACGAGACAGTGCCGTGGGAGGACGACCCGGAATCGATCCGGCGCATCGTCGAGGTGAACCTCCTGGGGGTCATATTCACCGGAATGGCGGCGATGCGCGTGATGCGCGAGCAGGGTTCCGGTTCCATCGTCAACATTTCGTCAGGCGCGTTTCTCGGTCAGCGCAAACTCGCCACCTACTCCGCCACCAAGGGCGCCGTGGCGTCGCTCAGCTCGTCGTGGGCGCTGGACCTGGAGGGCGACAACATCCGGGTCAACGCGGTCTGCCCGGTCGCGCACACCCGGATGGTGTGGAAGTCCGAGCGGTCCCTGCGCGCCATCCCGGCCGACCGCACCCCCGGCAAGGTCGCGCCGCTGGTGCTGTTCCTGCTCAGCGACGCGGCCGACGGCATCACCGGCCAGGTGGTCCGGTGCAACGGCCGGCAGCTGCACCTGGTCGGCTACCCGTACTTCAAGCAGCCGATCCTGGAGAGCGACGCCTGGGACACCACCTCCGTGAAGCGGGCCTTCGACGGCGTCCTGCAAGCCCACCTCGAACCGTTCGGCCTGGAGAAGCGCATGCCGCCGCGGCTGCGCGAGCTCGTGGAGCCCGGCCGGACGGCGTGACGGCCGCGGGGAAGTGCCGCCTCGCGTGGGCACTTCCCCTCCGAGAGGCCGCGGATCACCTGTCTGCCAACGGATTCCGCGCCGGTCACTCCTTCGGGTGATCGCTTTGGTGTCGGTACCCGGTGCCACGATGCTGGACATGGGCGCACGCACACCTCGTGTCACGGACTGGCGGCTGGTGGTGCAGTCGCGGCTGGACCGCGTCCGGGCCGACCTCGCGGCGCTCGGACCGCCCGACCCCCTCGACCTGGAGAGCCGGCAGTGGCGGGCGGTCGCCGAGCAGGAGGCCGCCGTCGTCGAGGACATGATCACCCGCACGGAGTCGCGGTGGCGCACGGTGGCGTCGTGGTGGTCCGGCTGGCACATCGAACGCGCCTGGCGGTCCGTGCACGAGGCGGAGATCGCGGTCGTGGCCGCCGGCAACGGGTTCCAGGGCCGGCTGCCGGGGCTCAAGGCACGGGTCGCCGAGAACCTGCACGAGCACGACCCGCGCCGCGTCGCGCTGGAGGAGATGCGGCCGGGGGAGCACCCGCTGGCCGTCGAGCGGGAACTCGTCGTGGACGCGCTGCGGGCGGCGTTCGACGCGTCCGACTTCGCCCACGCCGGGTCGCGGGCGCTGCGGAACAAGCTGATCGCCGCCTCCGCCGTGCTGTTCGTCGTCAACACCGTGCTGGGCGTCGTCGGGCTGGTGAAGCCGGGGCTGATCCCGATGTGCGTCGGCTCCGAGAAGCTGCCGACGGTGTGCCCGTCGGGCAAGGGCGCGGCGAGCACGGACGTGTGGCTCGTGCAGGTGCTCGGGGCGTTCGGCGCGGTGCTGTCGGCCGTCGTGCTGCTCCTGCGCCGGCGGCCGAGCCTGTCGCCGTACGTCATGGTCGGCTACCAGGCCCTGATCAAGGTGCTGCTGGGCGCCGCGCTGGCCGTGGTGGGCATCCTGGCGCTCGGCGCGGGCGTGACGACCGGCCTCATCGGCGTCGCGTCGCAGGCGGCGCTGCTGCTGTGGGCCGTCATCCTCGGGTACGGCCAGCAGGTCGCGACGCGGCTGCTCGACAGCTACACGGACCGGGTGATGGACCAGGCCCGGCCCCTGCCGAGGCTGGAGAGCCAGCGGTAGCCGTCACCGGGTCCGCGAGCGGAGGGTGGAGATGACGTCCTGGTCCCACCGGTGCGTGCGGATCAGGCGGTACCGCTCGGCGGCGACCCACAGGTACGCCTCGGTCTCCGTCCGGTCGCCGACCAGGTCCGCCTGCCGCAGCATCCCCACCACCGGCACGTACTCCTCCTCGTACCAGCGCTTCGCGATCGTCGCCCGGTCCATGAGCACGCCCTCGTCCTGCATCAGCCGGAAACCCCACGCCTCCACGTGCTCGCCCAGCCCGGCGTAGTCCCACGGGTCCGACAGCACCACGGCCACCCGCGCCTGCCCGCTCAACGGCACCCGTTCCAGGAACAGCCGCCGGTAGTCCTTCACGATCAGGTCGCCGCGGTGCCGGATGCCGTGCGCCGAGATCCGCGTGACGACCTCCGTCACGTACGCGTCGATGACCTCCAGCCCCAACGCGTGCGCCACCGACACCCGGTGGTGCCCGTCCTGGACGAAGTGCAGGTCGCCGACCCGGTACACCTCGATGGGCGGCACGGGCTCGCCGCGCCGCTGGGCCAGCGCCAACCGCTGCCACCGCTCGCGCACCCGCGCGGACGTCGGCCGGAACCGGCGGTCGAAGTCACGGGTCCGGTCCACGCTGCCCACGATCGAGTCCAGCCGGATCGTCCGCAGCCCCAGCCGCCGTTCGCTGAGCATCCCCAGCGCCTCCACGACCTCGTGGAACGGCAGCGTGATGTTCACGTCGTCCGGCTCGCGCCGCAGCCACGTCGACAGCCGGGACATCACCTGCCGGCGACGTGCGCGCAGGAAGTCGTTCTCCGCGTCGGCCTGCGGAAAACCCGTGTCACGGCGCACGACGCGCCCCCTCTCCGTCGTCGGCCGGGATGTCCAGCACCCGGTACCCCACCACGTTCACCACGCGGGTCGAGCCCAGCGCGCGGTCCTCCTTCACGGCGCCGTGCGGGTGGATGTGCCCGTGCAGCATGAGCGGTGGCCGCAGCCGCCGCACGGCGTCGTGCAGGCACGCGAACCCGCGGTGCGGCGGGTCCGGCTCGTCACCGCAGCCCAGCGGCGGCGAGTGCGTGAGCAGCACGTCGACGCCGCGCCCGTCCCGCAGCCGCCGCCACTGGGCCGTCCGCAGCACCCGCCGCAGCCGCCGCGCCTGCTGCCGCTCGGTCCACTGGTTCGGCCCGCCGCTGTACCGGATCGACCCGCCGAGTCCCGCGATCCGCAGCCCGGCGACGTCCACCACGCGCTCGTCCGCGTTCACGGCGCCCGCCGGGCCGGGCCACCGCGCGGGGATGCCCGCCTTCGTCCACAGGCCGCGCACGTTGGCATAACCGGTCAGGTCGACGTCGTGGTTCCCGGGCACGAACACGCACGGCCGGTCCAGCGCGTTCGCCAGGAACTCCAGGTAGTCGAACGGCAGGTCGCCCGCGGCCACGACGAGGTCGACGTCGTGCCGCCGCACCTGCTCGGTCCACAGCTGCTCGACGACCTCGTCGGCCACCGCGAGCACCTTCGGCATCCATCGAGCCTAAGCGCTTCGGCCGACGGCGACACCTCGCCGGCGAAAGGGGTGAAACCCGCCGTCCTCCTCCTGCCCCACAAGGGAAATCGGGTTAGCGTCAGTGCCGTGCTCGCCGAGCTGTTCCTCGACGCGTCGCGCGCCTGCCGGGTCCACAGCCCGCTCACCCACACCCTGCTGGTGTCGGCGGCGGACGACCTGACCCGCGGCGGCGTCACCGCGCGGGTGATGGCGGGCGCCCAGTGCGACCGCCACGGCACCGTGCCGGGCCTGCGGTTCGCGGGCGCGCTGCACCGGCTCGTCCTCGAAGGGCGCGCGCCCGCGCTGGCCCGGCACTACCCGACGGTGGGTGGCGAACCCGATCTCGGCAGGCTGTGGGACGACGCGCTGCCCGTGCTGGAGGAGCACGCCGACGAACTGCGCTTCCTGGTCACGTCCACGGTCGTGCAGACCAACGAGCCGGGCCGCAGCGCGCCCCTGTTCGGCGGGCTCCAGACCGCGACCCACCTGGCCGCCGCCGAGGCGGGCCGGCGGGCGACGTTCCCCGTCCGGCTCCTCGAGGTGGGCGCGTCGGGCGGCCTGAACCTGCGCCCGCACCGCATCGCGTACGTCGTGGACGGCGTGGCGGCGGGCGACCCCGGCAGCCCGTTCGAGCTGGACCCGAAGTGGACCGGCCGCCCGCCCGTCGACGTCCGCCACCCCCTGCGCCTGGTCCGGCGCGCGGGCTGCGACCTCGACCCGGTGGACGTGACGACCGAGGACGGGCGGCTGCACCTGTCGTCGTTCGTCTGGGCCGACCAGCTCCACCGGTTCCGGCGCCTCCAGGCGGCGATCGACCTCGCGCGCCTCGACCCCGTGCCGGTCCAGCGGGCGACCGGCCCCGAGTGGCTGGCCGACCAGCTGGCCCAGCCGGAGCGGGACGTGCTGACCGTCGTGTGGCACTCGGTGGTCTGGCAGTACGCGTCGCCGGCGGACCGGGCGATGGGCCGCGCGATCCTCGCCGACGCCGCCGCCCGCGCCACCCCGCAGGCGCCGCTGGCGCTGCTCGTCTACGAACCCCGCCGCACCCACCGGACCGACCCGTACGAGTTCCAGCTCCTGCTGAAGCTCTGGCCCGCCGGTGTCTCGCTGCGCCTGGGCTCGGGCGCGGGCCACGGCATCCCGTTCACGTGGGACACCGCGCCCTGGACCTGAGGGTTCGGCGCCCGCGAGGTCGCGACTCCCGGGCGACCGAGCCGCCGTCCGCGGAGCAGCGGCGATCAAGCACCGTTGGCGATCAGCAGGGTCACGGTGGCCAGCCAGCCGATGAGGAACGTGACGATCCAGAACCGCAGGTTGGTGAACATCCTCGTCATGTCGGAACACTCCGTCGCGGAAGAAGGGCGGTTGAGCGGACTCAGAGCCATTGGTTCCGGCGGAATATTCGGTACAGCGTCAGGCAGACCACGAGGATCACGGCCATCACCAGGGGGTAGCCGTAGCGCCAGTGCAGTTCCGGCATGTAGTCGAAGTTCATGCCGTACACGCCGACGCCCATGGTCGGCACGGAGATGATCGCCACCCACGCGGCGAGCTTGCGCATGTCGGAGTTCTGCTGGAGCGTGATCTTCGCCAGCACGGCGTTGACCAGCGTCGTCAGCAGCTCGTCGAAGTTGATGACGCGTTCGGACACCTCGGTGAGGTGGTCGTCCACGTCGCGGAAGTACGAGCGCACCTGCTCGGGGATCAGCGGCGTGTAGCCCTCCGCCAACCGCCGCAGCGGCACGGCCAGCGGCATCACCGCGCGGCGCAGCTCCAGCACCTCGCGCTTCATCAGGTAGATCTGGTCGGCGCTGACCCGGCTGCGCGGCTGGAAGACCAGCGCCTCCATCTGGTCGATGTCGTCCTCGATGTGGTCGGTCACGTCGAGGTAGTTGTCGACCACGTGGTCGGCGATGGAGTACAGCACCGCGGCCGGCCCGTGGCGCAGCCGGTCGGGCTCCTCCTCCAGCTCCCGCCGCACGGCGGCCAGCCCGGAGTGGTTGCCGTGCCGCACCGTCACCACGAAGTCGCGGCCGAGGAACACCATGACCTCGCCGCTCTCCACGATCTCGTTGGCCGTGTCGGGCGACGCGTTCTGCACGTACCGCACGGTCTTGAGCACCATGAACAGCGTGTTGTCGTAGCGCTCCAGCTTGGGCCGCTGGTGGGCGTGCACGGCGTCCTCGACGGCCAGCTCGTGCAGCCCGAACGTGTCGGCGATGCCCTGGATCTGCGTCTCGTCCGGCTCGTGCAGCCCGATCCAGACGAAGCCGTCGCCGCGCTTGCGCACCTCGTCCACCGCGTCCGTGTGCGACCACCGGCCGGGCAGGCGCTTGCCGTCGACGTAGACGCCGCAGTCCACGACGTAGTGCGACAGCGGCACGGGGACGGGCACGGACGGGCGTTCGGGCGTGCGGCCTCTCAGGCCGCCGAGCGAGGGCAGGCTGGGCACGGGTGACCTCCGGTTCAGGGGCGTCGACATCGACGAACGACGACGGCACGTCCCCGACCGGTACCGCTGGGCCTAGCTGGTGAGAGCCGGCTCCCCGATGAGGACGCGCGAGGTACTCGCAGGATGGGGGTCGTTACTCATCGGTAGTCCTCACCTCCTCGGGGTCGGTTGTCCGCGGCGGTGTAGTCGCTCACAGACCGGTTGCCGAGGGTACTCCCCCGGTGCTCACACTGTCGTCCCGGTCGGGGTGGACCTCGATCACACGGAACACCAGCCAACGGAGGCGTGCGGTGCAGTTCGGGCGTTACTACGAGGAGTTCGAGGTCGGCGCGGTCTACAAGCACTGGCCCGGGAAGACGGTCACCGAGTACGACGACCACCTGTTCTGCCTCCTGACCATGAACCACCACCCGTTGCACATGGACGCGCACTACGCGGCGGAGACCACCGACTTCGGCAAGAACGTCGTCGTCGGCAACTACATCTACTCCCTGCTGCTGGGCATGTCCGTGCCGGACGTGTCGGGCAAGGCCATCGCCAACCTCGAGGTCGAGTCGCTCAAGCACATCAAGCCGACCTTCCACGGCGACACCATCTACGGTGAGACCGAGGTGCTGGACAAGACGCCGTCCAAGTCCAAGGACGACCGCGGTGTCGTGTACGTCGAGACCCGCGGGTACAAGCAGGATGGAACGGTCGTCTGCGTGTTCCGCCGCAAGGTGATGGTGCCGAAGCGGTCCTACGGCGAGGCGCGCGGTGGCGAGCAGCCGGGAAGGCCCGAACCGTCCGCCGGCTGAACCGGCGGTTGGACGAAGGAGTGACGTGACCCCGCTGGATCTGGTGCGGCAACGACTGGCCGGGTTCGCCCGGGAGGAGGCGCGCGGCGTCTCCCCGCTCTACGAGCACCTGGCCGCGCACGCCGCCGACGATCCGGAGGTCGCCGGTCTGCTGACCGCCGCCCCGGAGCGGTTCGCCCACGCGACCCTGTTCCTGGCGGCGGCGCACCGGCTGCTCCAGGCCGAGCCGTACCACGAGCTGTCGAACTACTACCCGTCGTTGGGCGGCACGTACGGCGCGGACGTCAACACGTGGACGGTGTTCCGCCGGTTCGTGCTGGAACGGGCCGACCGGATGCGGGCGCTGATCTCCACCCGCACCACGCAGACCAACGAGGTGCGCCGCGCCGCGCTCCTCTACCCGGCGCTCGCGCAGGTCAAGGGTCCGGTGGCGCTGCTGGAGGTCGGTTGTTCCGCCGGCCTCCTGCTCGGCCTCGACCAGTACGGCTACCGCTACCAGACCGAGCAGGCCGGGCAGCTCGTCGCCGGTCCGGCCAAGGCGGCGCTCGGGCTGCACTGCGCGGTGGAGCTGGCGCCGGGCGCGGAGCTGCCGAAGATCCCCAAGGCGGTGAAGATCGCGGCGAAGGTGGGGCTGGACCGGGCGCCCGCCGACCTGACCGACGAGGACACGTACGCGTGGCTGGAGGCGTGCGTGTGGGCGGACCAGCCGGAGCGGCTGCGGCTGTTCGGCGTGGCGGCGGCCGTGCAGCGGAAGTCGCCGCCGGAACTGGTCGTCGGCGACGCCGTGGCGGACCTCGCCGCGGCCGTCGACCGGCTGCCCGCCGAGCTGCCGCTGGTCGTGCTGACCAGCAACGTGCTGCCGTACCTGTCGGGCGAGGAGTTCGTGCGCGCGCTGGGCGCGCTGGACCGGCCGCTGTGGTGGCTGAGCCACGAGGTGTACGACGCGGCGCTGGCGCACGTGCTGCCGGGCCGGGACGACCTGCGGCCCGCGCCGGGCGAGGCGGCGTTCGGCGTGCTGGGGCTGACCCGGTTCGAGGACGGCGGGCCGCGGTCGACGCGGGTTCTGGCGCGCACGGCGCCGCACGGCCAGCGGTTGGTCTGGCTCGCCTGATCGGGCGAAGTCGATCAGCGCCGGGGGCGACGGCCGCGCTCCCCGAGGGCCTCGTGGACCTTCTCGGCCAGTGGGAGTGTGGCCAAGATCGCAGCGTCCGCCCATCGGACCTCCGATGCGTCGTCGCCCGCTCGGACCACACCCGATCGCACCTGGCAGGCGCAGTCGCGGATGACGTGGACGCCCCGTGGCGCCGGACGGGTGACGGTTCTGATCAACTCCCCGACGGTCACGGAGAGTCCCGTTTCCCTCCTTAGTTACCGCACAATTGCGGTTTCGTCGGATTCGCCAGGCTCAACTCGGCCGCCCGGTCACGGCCACAGTCCCTCACCTGGGGGATTGCTCCCTCTTGCGAGTAACAGTCGCCCGTTCGTGTCATGGACTGTGCCGCCGACACGGCGGATCGGAGACTCACGTTCGGCCGTCACGCTTACCGTGCGTAGTCACACCGGGTTGGCGGTGCAGGACGCTGACCCAAGTGCGGTACAAATCTCCCGACGTGTCGCGGAGTGCGGTACAACGGTTTTCACTGGCGCCAAACGGGTGCGGTAGCGAACGGGGTTGATCACCGTGAATCTGAAGAAGATTCTCACTTTCGCCGGGGTCGGCTTGGTCCTGTTCTTCCTCATCGCGGAGCCACAGCAGGCGGCTCAGCTCGTGCAGGACATCCTGGGGACGCTGCGGACGGCGGCTGAGGCGCTCATCACCTTCGTGAAACAATTGTTCTGAGTCGCCCGGCTCCTCCCCGACGGCGAGAGGTCGAAGGCATGTTCGCACCACGGGATCCCGACGAGTACCTGCTCCCCACGGAGCGTCGGGTCATCCGGGTACGCAGGCACTGGAGCAGTCTGCTCTGGGATCTCCTCGAAGCCGGCGCACTGCTCGCCGGCGCGATGATGATCTCGTACCTGCTGCCCGACAACGCCGGCGTCATCCAGAACATCCTCTGGTACGCCTCGCTGTTCGTGCTGCTCAGGCTGGCCTACTTCGTCATGGAGTGGTGGGTGGAGCGGATCGTGGTCACCGACAAGCGGTTCATGATCTCCTCGGGGGTCTTCGAGACCAAGGTCGCCATGATGCCGATCAGCAAGGTCACCGACCTGACCTACGAGCGCTCGGTGCTCGGGCGCATGTTCGGCTTCGGCACCCTGGTCGTGGAGTCGGCCGGTCAGATCCAGGCCCTCAACCGGATCGAGTACCTGCCGAACCCCGAGGAGGTCTACGACGCCATCTCGGAGTTGACCTTCGGCGACAAGAAGGCACAGGCCGAGCGGTTCTCGATGATCAAGGCGCAGCGGGCGGCGCGCGGCAAGAAGATGGTGCCGTAGCCGCGGCGCGGCCGTGGTGCGGACTCGGCCGTAGTGGAGACTGGCAGGGTGCGCATCGACCTGCACACCCACTCGACCGAGTCCGACGGCACCGACACGCCCGCGGAGCTGGTGGCGGCAGCGGCCGCCGCCGGCTTGAGCGCGGTCGCGCTCACCGACCACGACACCGCCGCCGGCTGGGCGGAGGCGGCCGACGCGCTGCCACCCGGCCTGCGGCTGGTGCGTGGCGCCGAGCTGTCGTGCGCCTCCGACGACGGCCGGGGTCGGGTCATCACCGTCCACCTGCTCGCCTACCTGTACGACCACACCTCGGCCGCGCTGGTCGAGGAGCAGCTCCGGCTGCGGCTCGAACGACGGCACCGGCTGCGCCGGATGGCCGAGCGGATGGTCGACGACGGTTTCCCCATCGACCCCGACGAGCTGATGGCGGCGATGCCGACCGACGCGCCGGCCGGCCGCCCGCACCTCGCGATGGCGTTGATCCGGGCTGGGGTGGTGCGCACGGTGGACGAGGCGTTCGCCCGCTACCTGACCGGCGGCCGGTACTACGTGCCGCGGACCGACACGCCCGTCGCGCGGGCCATCGAGATGATCACCGAAGCCGGCGGGGTGACGGTGCTCGCGCACCCGTTCGCCACGTCGCGCGGCCCGATCGTCACCGACCAGGTGCTAGCCGACCTGGCCGCCCAAGGACTGGCGGGCGTGGAAGTGGACCACCCCGACCACGACCCCGGGACGCGGGCACGGCTGCGCGGCCTGGCGAACGACCTGGGCTTGGTGATGACGGGCTCCAGCGACTACCACGGCACCAACAAGACCGTGAAGCTCGGCGCGGAGACCACCGCCCCCGAGGCCCTGGAAGCCCTGGCCGACAAAGCCACCGGCTGCAAGATCCTGGTCGGCTAGCCACCACCCACCCCACCGCCGCGAGGCCGCGTCGGTAGTTCGCACCTCATCCGCCGGTGATCACGCTCTTCGATCGCCGGCGGATCAGGTGCGAGCTGCCGACTTCATGGCGGCCGAGCCGCCGTCTGCGGAGCAGCGGCCATGTGCACGGCCGCGTCGGTAGTTCGCGGCCCATCCCGCGGCGATCACGCTTTTCGATCGTCGCGGGATCGGTCGCGAGCTGCCGACTTCCAGGCGGCCGAGCCGCGACGCCGGAGGCGGTGCCATGTGCACAGCAGCGGCAGATAGATCGGTAGCGTGGACCTGTGCAGGAACAGTTGGGGTTCGACTTCGGCGCGATGCCGAAGAAGCTCGTGCGGGTGACTCCGGCGAAGCTCGCCACGTGGGCCGACTGCCCGCGCCGCTTCCGCATGGCCTACCTCGACCGGCCGTCGCCGCCGCGTGGTGGGGCGTGGGCGCACAACACGCTCGGCGCGGTGGTGCACAACGCGTTGAAGGCGTTGTTCGACCTGCCCGCCGAGCGCCGCACGCCGGAGCAGGCGGTGGCGTTGCTGCACCGGCAGTGGAAGAGCGAGGGCTTCCGGGACGCCGAGCAGGCGGCCGTCTACCGGGACCGGGCGGTGGGCTGGGTGCGCGACTACGTCACCGAGCTGGACACCTCGATCGAACCGGTGGGCATCGAGCGCTGGGTGTCCACGCCGACGTCGAAGATCGTCGCCGAGGGCCGGGTCGACCGCATCGACCTGCGGGACGGCGAACTGGTGATCGTGGACTACAAGACCGGCCGGCACGCGCTGACCGTGGACGACGCGCGGGGCTCGCAGGCGTTGGCGCTGTACGCGCTGGCCGCGCGCCGCACGTTGCGCAAGCCGTGCTACCGGGTGGAGCTGCACCACCTGCCGTCGGGCACGGTGGCGGTGTGGGAGCACACCGAGGAGAGCCTGGCCCGGCACGTGTCGCGGGCCGAGGAGGCGGCGGACGAGTTGGCGCTCGCCACGGACACCCTCGCCGCGGGCGGTGACCCGGAGATCCTGTTCCCGCCGCGCACCGGGAACCAGTGCACGTGGTGTGACTTCCGCCGCTCCTGCCCGGAGGGGCAGCGGGCGGCGCCGACGATCGACCCGTGGGCGCTGCTCGCGCCGTAGAGTTGGCCGGGTGACGATCGTGGACAGCAGACGCGAAGCACGCCCGGCCCGGGCGTGGCGGGGCGTCAGCGGCGCGCTTGCCGTCGGCCTGGCGCTGCTGGCGTTGGCGATGATCGGCGTTCAGGTGTACGCGGGCAGCCAGGACCTGCCCGGGCCAGGGCTGGACGTGGTGGCGTGGCACGTGGTGGCGGCGGTCGCCGCGGTGGTGGCGCAGGTCGTGGCCGACCGGCGCCGCGGCTGGGTCGTCGGGGTGTGCGGCGCGGTGGTCGTGCTGCTGGCCGCGGCGGTCCTGTGGTTCTTCTGGTGGGCCTGACCCGCTGATCCCGACCGGGCGGGGGTGGTGCTCCGGTCAGGAGAGCCAGGCGCGCCAGGTCGGCAGCAGGGTCGCCAGGAGCGCGTCGGGCACCTCGGTGTTGGGCGAGTGCATCGCGCCCGGCAGCACGGCGAAGTCGGCGTCCAGCCGTTCCGCCATGTCCCGCTGGCTCGCCGCCGACCAGGCGTCGTCCAGCTCACCGCACACCACCAGGCACGGGATGCCGGACGACCGGGTGACGCGGGCCAGCTTCGCGACCAGGTCGGGTTCGGTGCGCAGCGCCGAGCCCATGCCGAGCAGCCCCGCGGGCGACGACCGGACGAACCGCTCGCGGTAGAAGTCCTTCAGCTCCTGCGGGATGAGCCGCCACCGCGGTTGCAACGCCTGACGGGTCTCGTTGACCTGCTGCGACGCCTCGATGCCCTGTTCGCGGAGCACGACCTCGCCGTAGTCGAGGGCGGTGCGGCGGGCGCCGGGCGGCAGCTCCGACGGGCCGGACGCGAGCAGCGTCAGCCCCGACACGGGCGCGCCGGCGAGCACCGCGCCGCGGGCCACGAGCCCGCCGAACGAGTGGCCGAGCAGCAGCACGCGCCTGCCCTCGGCGGCCAGCTTCGCCACCAGTTCCGCCATCACCGCGCCCAGCTCGGCCGGCCGGTAGGCGGACTCCGCCACCGGGCCGACGGACTCGTACTGGCCGGGCAGGTCGACGGCCACGACCTCGATGCCCGCGTCGGAGATCGGGTCGAGCAGGGGCGCGAAGTCCTCTTTGGACCCGGTGTAGCCGGGCAGCAGCAACGCGGTCGCGCCGAGGTCCGAGCCGGCGGCGGGCGCGCGCAGCGCGGCGATCGGTCCGTGTCGGCCGGGCAGGTCCACGCGTTCCGCGCGGTGCGGGCTGAACTGCGAGTGCACGTTCGCAGTCTGCCCCACTCGGGGTGCCGGCGCGTGACGCCTTACCGCAGCGCGGCCACGACAGCGCGCCTACTTCCGCGCGCCCACCGCACTGCGCCTACCGCAGTGCGACGAGCGTTCCGCCCCGCTGTTCCAGCACCACGGTGCCCTCGGTGGCCATCTCGACCGGCCCGGTGTGGCCGTCGCGGTCCACCGGGATCGCGCCGACCTCCTGGCCGGTGACCTGGTCGAGCACCTTGAGGCCGTCCGTCACGGGCACGAGCAGCCGGCCGGCGAGCGTGGTGCCGGGGCCGAGCGTGTCGTTCGCCGTCCACAGCGGGTTCAGCTCGGCGGGCGACAGCGCCACCGTCTTCGAGCCGGTGAACCAGTACACGTTCGCGGTGCTCGTGAACGTCGACGCGACGCGGCCGGGCGGGTCGCCCGCCAGCTCCTCCGCGCCGACGTCCACGGGGTGGCTGGTGACCAGGGAGCCGGTCTCGGCGTCGAACACCACGATCCGGTTCGGCACGGCCACCGCGACGCGGGTCGCGGTCACCGCGATCACCCGGGCGCCCTTCTCCCCGATCACGGCGGTGGTGAGGACCTGCGGCTCGTCGGACTTCTCCGGGTTCGGCTTCAGCACCGTGAGCCGGTCGGACGGGTCGAGCGCGGGGCAGCGCTCGATCAGCGCGATCTTGCCGGCGGTGACGGCGAACGAGCCGTAGGTGCAGCCGGTGCGCGGCTGCTTGCCCGGGTTCACGATCGCGCGCAGCGTGCCGTACTCCAGCGAGCGGACGAGGTCGTCGCGGCGGTAGACCTCGACGAACGTCTCACCCGTCGTGAGCACGTGCGAGCCCTCGTTCAGTAGGCGCGTGCCGAGCTCGGCGTCGCCGTTGCGCTGCGGCCCGCGCTTGCCGGAGGCGAGTTCGAGGGTGGTGACCTCGGAGCAGTTGGTGTCCTTGCGGTGCACCGCGAACACCCGGCCCCAGGCCGTGGTGACGGTGCACAGGGGCCAGTCGCGGGCGTAGCGCCAGCGGACGTCGCCGGTGAGCGCGTCGTGCCCGACGACCTCGCCGCCGTCGGCGGTGACCACGACCGAGTCGAGGTTCACCGGGACGGGGGTCGCGCCGCTGGGCGCGCGCCAGACCTCCGAGAGCGACGGCGGCATCTCGGTGGCCGGTTGCAGCGGGGTGATCTCGGACGGGCCGGTGACGCTGGTGGTGTTGCGCGCGTCGCTGGTCAGCCACAGGACCAGGCTCGCGACCAGCACGCCGACGAGGACGAGCGCCAGCCCGACGAAGTCGCGCCTGGTGCGGAACGACCGGGCCGGTAGCGGTTCCGCGTCGTCGTCGTCCGGCGACTCGAGGGGCTCCGCCAGCACGTCCTCGTCGAGGACGACCTGCCCGTTCGACTCCGCCTGCTCCGGCTGGCCCACTGCCCGGCTCCCGATGGTCGGTGATCTCTCGCGTTCAGTCTGCGACATGCTGCCACCACGGGGAACAGGTCGGTGTGAGGTCCACCGGGCCGGGCAGCGCTCGGACCGCGCTGCCCACCACGATCGCCCCTACTCGGCGGGGGCGGACTCGCCCGTCTCGCCGGCGCCGGTCGTGCGGCGACGCCTGCGCCGGCGGGGGCGCTCGCCCTCAGCCGAAGACGCCGCACCGGACGGCCCGGACTCGGCCGACGGCGCGGCCGACGACGTCGACCCGGTGGCCGAAGCACCTGCCGTGACCTCGGCCGACGTGCCGTTCTGGCCGTTCTCGCCCGACGTGACGCCCGCGCGGCTGCGGCGACGGCGACGCGGCCGCGTGCCGCCTTCCTCGCCCGAGCCGGAGCCCGTCGTGCTGCTGCTGCTACCCGCGCTGGTGCTGGTCTCCGGAGCCGGGGCCGCGTCACCGCCGGCACGTCCCGTCCGCCGGCGCTTGCGCGTCTTCTTCTCGCCCTTCAGGTTCTCCTCGGGCTCGGCGTCCAGGCCGGCGCGCGTGCGCTGGCCCAGCGGCAGCCGGCCGGTCGAACCCGCCGGGATGTCGAGGTCGGCGAACAGGTGGTCGGACGTCGAGTACGTCTCCACCGGCTCGGGCTTGCCGAGGTTGAGCGCGTCGCTGATCATCTTCCAGCGCGGCATCTCGTCCCAGTCGACCAGCGTGACCGCGACACCCGTGCGCCCCGCGCGACCCGTGCGGCCGATGCGGTGCACGTAGGTCTTCTCGTCCTCGGGGCACTGGTAGTTGATCACGTGCGTGACGCCCTCGACGTCGATGCCGCGGGCCGCGACGTCCGTCGCCACCAGCACGTCGATCTTGCCGGAGCGGAACGCCCGCAACGCCTGCTCGCGCGCGCCCTGACCGAGGTCGCCGTGCACGGCCGCCGCGGCGAAACCGCGTTCGACCAGGTCGTCGGCCACCTTCTGGGCGGTGCGCTTGGTGCGGGTGAAGACCATCGACAGGCCGCGCTCGCGGGCCTGGAGCGCGCGGGCCAGCAACTCCGACTTGTCGAGCGCGTGCGCCCGGTAGACGAACTGCTCGGTGCGCTCGTGGATCGCGCCCGCGTCGTTCTCCTCCGCCCGCACGTGCGTGGGCTGGTTGAGGAACGTGCGCGCCAGCGTGATGATCGGGCCGGGCATGGTCGCCGAGAACAGCATGGTCTGCCGCTCGTCGGGCACCATGCGCAGGATGCGCTCGATGTCGGGCAGGAAGCCCAGGTCGAGCATCTCGTCGGCCTCGTCCAGCACCAGGCCGCGGACCTTGCCGAGCACCAGGTGGCGCTGCTCGGCCAGGTCGAGCAGGCGGCCCGGCGTGCCGACGACCACGTCGACGCCCTTGCGGAGCGCCGCGATCTGCGGCTCGTACGGCCGGCCGCCGTAGATGGCCAGCACGCGCACGTTGAGGTGCTTCGCCGCGTCGGTCAGGTCGTGGGTGACCTGCAGGCACAGCTCGCGCGTCGGCACGACGACGAGCGCCTGCGGCGTGCCGTCGCCGGGCGTGACGATGCGCTGGAGCAGCGGGATGCCGAAGCCCAGCGTCTTGCCGGTGCCCGTGCGGGCCTGGCCGATGACGTCGTCGCCGGCCAGCGCCAGCGGCAGGGTCAGCTCCTGGATGGCGAACGTGCGGTGGATGCCGGCCTCGGCCAGGGAGCGCACGATCTCCTCGCGCACGCCCAGTTCGCCGAACGTGGGCGAGTCGGGCTTGACGGGCGCGTCGGCCACGAGCGGGTGGGACGTGTCCTCGGCGGGCACCCCCGCCTCGCTGTGCTCCAACGCCACCGGGTCGACGTGGGTGTCTTCGTTTGTCGCGGTCAGGATGATCGCCTCTCTCGTACCAAGCGCGCCACGGCCTGTACGGGCCGCTCGACCGCGTCACCGCCACCGGGCCGTCGCAAGGGGCCGGGCGGGTCGCGGGAAGGGCCGGCGAGGTGTGTGCGCGCACCCTCTCCTGACGGCACGGTGCCGCCGCAGTTCAGCCTTCGGCACCGCTGCGAGCCCCCACTGGGCCGCGCCGCGCCGGGCGTCAAGTGTCGAGTCTACCCGTCGACTAGGCCGATCGGGCTGGAACACCGGGCACGGGTGCCGGCACGCGTGCCTGGGGTGTTGCGAAGGACACCCGGCTAGGCTCCCCGGTATGAGCGACCCAGGAGTGGATGGAGCGGCGGGTCAGGCGGTGGTGACGGGCCAGGCGGGCCAGGTGCCCGAGGGCGTCGTGGACCTGCTGGGCGCGCTCGCGTACGGCGAGCTGTCGGCGTTCGACCGGATGGCCGAGGACGCCCGGACCGCGCCCACGCTGGCCGGTCGGGCCGCGTTGTCGCAGATGGCGGCGGCCGAGATCGGCCACTACGCGCTGCTGGAGCAGTACCTGGCCGACCGCGGCCACTCGCTGGAGGAGGCCATGCGGCCGTTCGCCGCGGGCTTCGACGCGTTCCACGCCTCCACCGCGCCGCGGTCGTGGTTGGAATCGCTGGTCAAGGCCTACGTGGGCGACGGGCTGGCGGCCGACTTCTACCGCGAGGTCGCCGAGTGGCTGGACGAGCCGACCAAGGAGCTCGTGCTCGCCGTGCTGGCCGACACGGGCCACTCGGCGTTCGCCGAGCGCGAAGTCCAGGCCGCCTGCGACACCGACCCGAAGCTGCGCGACCGGCTGACGCTGTGGGGCCGCCGGCTGCTCGGCGAGGCGTTGACGCAGGCCCAGTACGTGGTGGCGGAGCGGGACGGGCTCGCGGAGCTGATCGTGCGCGGCTCGGGCGACCTCGCCGGCATCGCGGCGCTGTTCCGCCGCCTCCAGCAGAGCCACACGCGGCGCATGTCGGCGCTCGGTCTCGGCTAGGGTTGCTTCGAAAGCCATCAACGCCGCACGGAGGTCAGCGTGGAGGTCAGGGTCGGGATCGCGGACAGCCCGCGGGAGCTCGTGGTGTCCAGCGGGCTCACCCACGAAGAGGTCGAGGCGCAGGTCGCGGACGCGCTGAAGGCGGGCTCCGGGCAGCTCGTGCTGGTCGACCAGAAGGGCGCCCGCTACGTGGTGCCCGCGGCGCGCATCGCCTACGTGGAGATCGGTCCGAGCGACGCCCGCCGGGTCGGTTTCGTCTCCGGCGACTGAGCGTCCGCGCCGAGCCGCCGGCAGCAGGCACGAGAAGGGGCACCCGATCGGGTGCCCCTTCCGCGTTTTCTCCCCCCGGTCAGCCGACCGGGAACGGCGGGGTGGACGTCCCCGCCACCCGGTAGCGCCGCCAGGGGTCGGGGTCGGTGAGCGACCCGGTCGCCGTGCCGTCGGGGGTGCGCAGCAGCGCGGTCCGCGCACCGCCCTCCACGAGCTCGGTGACCTCGTCGTTCGCGCCGACCCGGCCGTACCAGTGGTAGCGGCCGTCGATGGGTTGGAAGAAGCCGCGCAGCTCGACGCTCACCGGCACCTCCCGCTCGTCGAACACCAGCACCGCCGCGCCGGTGTACCCGTCCTCGTCGTGCTCGTGCTCCTGCTCGTCGGACATCACGCCTCCTCGCCGTTGACGATGCGCAGCCGGGCCCCGTCCGCCGGTCCGGCGGTGGGACGTGCGGTGTCGGGCAGGTCGGTGGTCAGCGGGGCGTCCGGGTCCAGCTCCACGCCCGCGGAGCGCAGCAGGCCGTCGATGGCGTGCCAGATGATCGTGGTCAGGTAGTCGCTGAGGCCCGCCCGCGTCATCGACTGCCGGTCGAGCCACCAGTCGCCCGCGTTCTGCACCATGCCGACCAGCGCGTGCGCCCACGGCTCGGCGCCGCCGGAGTCCATGCCGAACGCCCGCAGGTAGTCGCCGAGCAGGCGCGCCAGGGTGTTGGCGATCATCTGCTTGTCCTCGGTGACGACGTCCTGCTCCACCGGCCGGTCGGTGAACGACTTGCGCACCACGAACCGGTACAGGTTGGGGTGCTCCTCGATCACCGACAGGTACGCGTCGACGATGCGCTTGATGCGCTCGCGGATCGGCCCGTCGTGGCCGAGGGCCGGCCCCATCTTGTCCATGAGCATCTCGGTGCCGCGCTGCCCGACCGCCAGGTACAGGTCCGACTTGTCGGCGAAGTGCCGGTAGAGCACCGGCTTGCTGACGCCCGCCTCGGCGGCGATCTCGTCCATCCCCACGTCCGGGCCGTGCTGGGCGACGGCGCGGATGGTGGCCTCCACGAATTCGGCGCGCCGCGCCTCGCGGTGCCCCTTCCACCGTTCCCGGCGGGCGTCCGTTCCGCCCTTGACAGTTCGAGCCATGTGAAGCACGCTACCAGAAGTAACTGTTACCTCAAGTAGCACATATCCGGGGAGGGACCCGATGACGAGGACCTTGAAGGTGGCGGACCGCGAGAAGACCGCCGAACGGCTGCTCAACTCCTCGGCTGACAAGTTCTACGACCCCGAGGTGGACATCGACTGGGCCGCGCCGCTCGTCGACGGGTTGAGGTACACCCCGGAGCACCGCTGCTCCCTCTACGGCACCGAGCTGTGGGACCGGATGTCGCCGGACCAGCGCGTCGACCTGTCCCGGCACGAGGTCGCCAGCATCGCCAGCGTCGGCCTGTGGTTCGAGATCCTCCTGATGCAGATGCTGCTGAAGGAGGTCTACCGGTCCGACCCGACGACCAAGCACGCGCAGTACGCGTTGACCGAGATCGCCGACGAGTGCCGGCACTCCACGATGTTCGCGCGCATGGTCGAGCGGATCGGCTGCCCGCCCTACGGCCCCCGCCGGCACGTCTACCACCTGGGCAAGGCGCTCCCGGTGATCGGCTACGGGCCCGCGCTCTACGGCTCGATCCTGGTCGCCGAGGAGGTCCTCGACCGGTTGCAGCGCGAGACGATGGCCGACGAGTCCGTGCAGCCGCTCGTGCGCATGGTCAACCGCATCCACGTGCTCGAAGAGGCGCGGCACGTCCGGTTCGCGCGGGAGGAGGTCGTGCGCGGCATGGAGACGTTGACCAGGAAGGAGCTGGGGTACCAGCGCTGGCTCATCGCGACCACGTCCATGTTCATCACCCGGTCGCTGATCAACCCGGACGTCTACGCGGCCGTCGGGCTGGACGAGGACGAGGCGCACAAGGCCGCGCTGGGCAACCCGCACTGGCAGGAGACCATCCGCTGGTCGGGCGAGCGGATCATGAAGTTCCTGGACGAGGTGGGCCTGGTCGGCAAGCCGGGGATGCGGGCATGGCGTCGGTCGTTCCTGCTCGGATGAGCCGCGCCGGCGCGCCCTCGGACGTCGACCACCGGTTCGTCACGTCGGACGGCACCGCGCTGCACGTCGTGGACACCGGGCCGGTCGACGCCGCGCTGACCTCCGTGCTGCTGCACGGCTGGACGCTGGACCACACGTCGTGGGACCTCGTCGCGGCCGGGCTGCCGGGCCGCGTGCTCCGGTACGACCACCGCGGTCACGGCCGGTCGGCGCCCGCGCCGGTCGGCACGGCCACCATCGAGCGGTGCGCGGACGACCTGGCCGAGCTGATCGCGGCCCGGGTGCCCACCGGCCGGATCGTGCTGGCCGGGCACTCGATGGGCGGCATGACGATCATGGCGTTGGCCGAGCAGCACCCCTCGCTGCTCGACCGCGTCGCCGGCGTCGCCCTGGTCGCCACCTCATCGGGTGAACTTGCCGGTTCGACGCTGGGCCTGCCCGGCGCCGCCGGCCGGGCGTTCCTGGCGGGGGAGAAGCTGGTGAACCGCCGCATCGCCCGGTTCCGGCGTCCTGAGCTGCTGAAGCGCACCGAGGTCGCCCGGCCGGGGCTGCGGTGGCTGCTGTTCGGGCGCCGGCCGTCGTGGCGGCACGTCGCCCTGACGGCGGCCATGGTCGGCCGCTGCCACCCGGTGAGCATGGTCGGCTTCCGCGACTCGCTGAACGACCACGACCGGCGCAAGGCCCTGGCGGAGCTCGCCGGCGTCCCGTCGGTCGTGCTGGCGGGCACGGAGGACCGGCTGACGCCACTGCGCCACGCGCGCGTGCTGGCGGACGAACTGCCCCACGCCGAGCTGACGATCTACCCGGGGGCGGGCCACATGCTGCCGTTGGAGAGGGCGGGGGAAGTCGCAGCACACGTTCGCGCACTGCTGTGACTGCTGTGTTGGATCGCGCCGTGTTGGATTGCGCCGCCTCCGGCGTCGCGGCTCGGCCGCCTGGAAGTCGGTCGTTCCCGCCCCGTTCTGCGACGATCGAAAAACGTGATCGCCGCAGAACGGGGCGGGAACGACCGACGCGGCCTCACGGGCCTCGCAGGTCTGGAGTGGTCGGCTCAGTGCTGCAGCGGGAAGCCGCCGCCGATGCCCCGCCAGGCGAGGTTGGAGATCAGCGCGACGGCGTCTTCCTTGGCGAGCTTGCGGTCGTCGGCCAGCCACGCTCGGGCCGTGACCTGCGACAACCCCACCAGGCCGACCGCCAGCAGGCGGGCGCGGTGCTCGTCGAGACCGGCGTCCGAGGTGATCGTGTCGGTGATGGCGTCCACGCTGTCGGTCGTCGCCCGCTCCACGGCGCGCGCCACCGCGGGCTCGCCGCGCAGGTCCGACTCGAACACCATGCGGAACGCCTGGCCCTCGCCGTCCACGAAGTCGTAGAACGCGGCCACCGCGGCCTTCACCCGCTGCTTGTTGTCCGTCGTGGACGCCAGCGCGCCGCGCACGCGGTTCACCAGCTCGTCCACGTGGGACTCCAGCAGCGCCATGTACAGCTCGAGCTTGCCGGGGAAGTGCTGGTAGAGCACCGGCTTGCTGACGCCCGCGCGCTCGGCGATCTCGTCCATCGCGGCGGCGTGGTAGCCGTTGGTCACGAACACGTCCTGCGCCGCGGCCAGCAACTGGGCACGTCGAGCGGTGCGTGGGAGCCGTACACCCCGCCCCGCCGCGCCGCCGTGGTGCCCGACCGCAGTCTGGGCCGTCTCCGTCATGGTGCCTCCAGCCAACCAATCGCATCGCGGAACCGGAAAGGGGTTGCCCTCCCAGGCTCGTCGGCAACCTTACTCGCTGGTAGCAGCGTTCCGGGAAAGCTTCTCGTTTCGTAGGACGCCCGGGCAGGCATCCTGGGGTCGTGACCGAGACGCTGGAGGCGCGCAGGACCGCCATCACCCACGTGCCGCTGTCCGCCGCGCCACTACCCCCGCTGGACACAACGATCCAGCCGTGGCCTGGTGACTACGTCGAGCTCGCCGGGCACAGCGTGCACGTCCGCCGCACCCCCGGGCCGACCGAGTCGACGGCGGTCTACGTGCACGGACTGGGCGGTTCGGCGACGAACTGGACCGACCTGGCCGCGCAGCTCCGCGAGCGCGTCGACGGCCACGCGCTGGACCTGCCGGGGTTCGGCCGCTCCGAGCCGATCGACGGCTACGACTACCGGATGAGCACGCACGCGCGGATCGTCACCGAGTACATCGAGTCGCTCGGCACGGGTCCGGTGCACCTGTTCGGCAACTCGATGGGCGGCGCGATCACGTTGATCGTCGCCTCCACCCGACCGGACCTGGTGCGGACGCTGACGCTGGTCTCGCCCGCCGTGCCGGACCTGCGGCCGAGCCTGCGCCGGGTGTCCGACCCGCGCCTGCCGCTCGCGTTCCTGCCGGTCGTGGGCGCGCGGGTGCGGGCCCAGCTGGCCGCCGTCACGCCGCGGGAGCGCACCCACCAGATGCTCCGGCTGTGCTTCGCGGACCCCACGTCGGTGCCGCCGCACCGGATCGAGCAGAGCGAGCACGAGTACACCGAGCGGTCGGCGCAGGCGTGGGCGGGCGACGCGCTGAGCCGGAGCACGGTCGACCTGATCCGGACGTGGCTGGTGCCGCGGTCGAAATCGATGTGGGTGCTCGCGCCGAAGGTGACCGCGCCGACGCTGGTCGTGTGGGGCGCCGAGGACCGGCTGGTCAGCGTCCGGAAGGCGCCGCGGGTGGCGCGGCTCGTGCCGCGCGGCCGGCTGCTCGTGCTGCCGCGGACCGGGCACGTGGCGCAGATGGAGCGGCCCGTCTCGGTGGCGCGCGCCGTGCTGGGCATGTGGGAGGCGGCCGACCGGGGCGCGTGGTGACCGCCAGGACCCCCGCGGACGGGTCCCGGACAGGTTCAGCCGGTCGGTGATGCGCAGGTCACCGGAGTCCGCCCCGAGGTCGGGGTTGTGGCACCCTGGTTGCCGTGAACCGGACGTCGCAGGGCGAGCGCGACACGGCGCCGTCCTCGGGTGACCGGCCGCCGTTGTCCGAAGACCGCTACCGCCGCGGCGCGCGCCGCACCGGCGCGGAGCCGCTGGCCGCGTCCTGGGAACCGACCGGCCGCAAGCCCCGCAAACGCCGCCGAGGCGTCAAGGGCCTCATCGCGAACTACGGCTGGCGCATCTACGCCATCCCGGTGCTGCTCGTGCTCACGGCCCTGGTCGTGCTGGACACGACCGCGCCGACGACGGGCAACGACCCGGGCGCCGGCGCGCCGACCGACCAGGCCGGCGCCGCCGCGCCGACGACCACGCCCGGCCCGCCCGAGGCCACCGAGAAGCCGCCGGTCGAGATCGACCTGAAGAACTTCCCGACCGCGCAGCTCCCGGACGGCCCCAAGTTCTCCGAGCAGGGCTCGGGCACGTTCGCGGTGATCCCCGGCACCACCGCGCAGGCGGGCACCGGGAAGCTGTACCGGTACGCCATCGCCATCGAGGACGGCGTCGAGCCGGGCGACTACGGCGGGGACCGGGAGGCGTTCGCCCGGACGATCGACGGGTTCCTGTCCGACCCCCGCAGCTGGGTCGGCACCGGCACGGCCGCGCTGCAGCGCGTCGACAGCGGCGACGTCGACTTCACCATCGCCCTGACCACCACGAACACCGCCCACGCGGTGTGCGGGTTCTCGATCCAGTTCGAGGCGTCGTGCTGGCACCGGGCGAGCGGCCGGGTGATCATCAACACGGCCCGCTGGGTGCGCGGCGCGAAGGCCTACGGCAACGACATCAGCGGCTACCGGACCTACGCCATCAACCACGAGGTCGGGCACGCCCTGGGCAACGGCCACGTGGGCTGCGCGGTCGAGGGCGGCTTCGCCCCCGTGATGATGCAGCAGTCCTTCGGCGTGGCCAACGACTACGTCGCGCAGCTCAACTCCGTCCCCGGCGGCGACCGCGCGGCCGTGGCGGCGGACGGCAAGGTGTGCAAGCCCAACCCGTTCCCGGTGGCGCCCCAGTGATGCCGACCGCGTGACCGGCGAGGCACCGCCGGGAATCCCGCGCCTTGGGACGACTTCCCAAGCGGGAAGACGGACGGGCAGGCTGGTGTTGTCCGTCGGTAGAGGACATGTTTCGTCGAGGAGGACTCAGATGGCGCTTCCGCCGCTCGTGGAGCCCGCAGCGGAGCTGACCAAGGAAGAAGTCGCGCGGTACAGCCGCCACCTGATCATCCCGGACGTCGGGGTCGACGGGCAGAAACGGCTGAAGAACGCGAAGGTCCTGGTCGTCGGAGCGGGTGGCCTGGGCAGCCCGGCCCTGCTCTACCTCGCGGCGGCGGGTGTCGGCACGCTCGGCGTCGTCGACTTCGACATCGTCGACGAGTCGAACCTCCAGCGCCAGGTCATCCACGGTCAGTCGGACATCGGCAAGCCCAAGGCCGAGTCGGCGCGGGACTCGGTGGCCGAGATCAACCCGTTCGTGAAGGTGGTGCTGCACCAGACCCACCTGAACTCGGAGAACGTGCTCGACATCTTCCGCGACTACGACCTGATCCTGGACGGCACCGACAACTTCGCCACCAGGTACCTGGTGAACGACGCGGCCGTGCTGCTCGGCAAGCCGTACGTGTGGGGCTCGATCTTCCGGTTCGAGGGCCAGGTCAGCGTCTTCTGGGAGGACGCGCCGGACGGCCTCGGCCTGAACTACCGCGACCTCTACCCCGAGCCGCCGCCGCCCGGCATGGTGCCGTCGTGCGCCGAGGGCGGCGTGCTGGGCGTGCTGTGCGCGTCCATCGGCTCGATCATGGTGACCGAGGCGATCAAGCTGCTGACCGGCATCGGCGACCCGCTGCTCGGCCGGCTCATGGTGTACGACGCCCTGGAGATGTCCTACCGGACGATCAAGATCCGCAAGGACCCGGAGAGCGTCAAGATCACCGAGCTGATCGACTACGAGGCGTTCTGCGGCGTGGTGTCCGACGACGCCCAGCAGGCCGCGGCGGGCAACACCATCACGCCGCTGGAGCTGAAGCAGAAGCAGGACAGCGGGGAGGACTTCCTCCTGGTGGACGTCCGCGAGCCCCACGAGTACGAGATCGTGAAGATCCCCGGCTCGGTGCTCATCCCCAAGGACCGCATCCTGTCGGGCGAGGCGTTCGCGGAGCTGCCGCAGGACAAGCCGCTCGTGCTGCACTGCAAGTCGGGCGCGCGGTCCGCCGAGGCGCTGGCCGCGCTGCACCGGGCCGGCTTCAAGGACGCCGTGCACGTGGGCGGCGGTGTCCTCGCGTGGGCCCGTGAAGTGGACCCCTCGCTGCCGACGTATTAATGGCGCCGCCTCCGGCGTCGCGGCTCGGTCGCCTGGAAGTCGACCGCTCGCGCCCCGTTTTCCGACGATCGAAAAGCGTGATCGCCGGAAAACGGGGCGCGAACGATCGACGCGACCTCGCGGGGGGTCGCGAAGCGACGCGAACTCGCGGGGGGTCGTGAGGTGGCGTCGGGAACTCGCGGGGGGTCGCGAGGTGGCGGGGGCGCGAGGTGGGACGGGACCGGGTTGGCGTTCTGGTCAGGGGTTGGTGAGTTCGGCTAGGAAGAGCAGCAGGCCCGTGGTGCGGTGGCGGACGGCCAGGAGGAACGGGCGGTCGAACCGCACCGGCCGGGCCTCCCGCGGTGGGGGCGCCGACATGGGGGCGGCCATCGTGGTGACCGCCGCCCCCTCGACGCCTTGCTCGTCGAGCGTCAGCTTGGCCTGGTGGAGGACCTTCTCGACCATCAGCCACGAGTCGAACAGCGGGCCGGCGCCCAGCGCGCGCAGGTGGTCGGCTAGCTCGGTGGCGGCGGTCAGGTCCACCTGGGGCAGGTAGAGGTCGATCGCGGTCGGGCTCAGGCCCGTGAGCAGGTCGGCGAACGTTTCCCCGTCGAGTCGCGCGTGCGCCAGGGGCGCGTCGGGCACCAGGGCGACCACGTCCATCGCCTCCGTGCATGGGAGGCGCACGGCCTGCCAGCCGTGCCGCGCGACGTGGCTGAACGTGCCGACCCGGCGCATGGTCGGCGCCATCACCTTGCCCGCGGGCGTGCGGAACTTCCGGGGCAGGGTGTCCTCCGCCGGGAACTCCTTCGTCCACGCGGCCTTGGCGTGCAGCGCGTTGACCAGCACGGCGAGGGTTCCGGGTGTGATGGCGCCCGGCGGGACGGCCTCGGGGACCAAGCCGCGGGTCTGCTCCGCCACCACCTTGTTGATCTCGACGTGCGCGTTCTCGTCCAGCACGAGCGGCCGGACTCCGGGGTGCTCGGCGAGAGGGCCGGACGGATCGGCCCAGATGGTGTCGGTCGACGTCACGGCGTCGTCGTGGGCGGCGTCGGCGAGCAGCTCCGCGGTCCGCTCGACGTCGGCGCGGAGCACGTCGGAGACGGCGGCTCGCGTGTCGCCGCCCGCCACGTCGGAGGCGGCGCACAGCGCCGCGGCCACGGAGAAGGGCGACCAGCAGCGGTTGCCGGCGGGCAGCTCGCGGTGCAGGCTGAGCGCGAACTCGGCGTGCGTGGCGTCGGTCACAGGCAACCCCTGAGGTGAGTCCGCATTATTGCGGTTAGGCCAAAGGCGTGGACACCACGCGTTTCGCCGCCCGAGGTCCACCAACCGAGGGCGTCGTGCAGGTAGCGTGCCGGCGTGACCCCATCTCCGGAGCCGCCACCGTCGCACGTGCGCGCAGCGTTCGGCGCGCGGGACGCCGAGCCGGAGCTGATCGACGGCGGTCCGGTGTGGCGGTGCGGGGACGCGGCCATCCGCCCGGCGGGCAAGCCGGCCGAGGCGACGTGGGTCGCCAAGACGCTCGACGGGCTCGACGTCGACAACCTGCGCGTCGCGCGCCCGCTGCGGTCCACCGACGGGCGGTACGTCGTCGGCGGCTGGGCGGCGACCAAGTACCTGGCCGGGCGCGCCGAGCCCCGGCACGACGAGGTCGTCGACGTCGCCGTGAAGCTGCACCGCGCGACCGCGGACCTGGTGAAGCCGCGCTTCCTCGACGCCCGCACCGACCTGTTCGCCACCGCCGACCGGTGCGCGTGGGAGGAGGAGCAGGTCGACCTCGACCCGGACCTGGGCGGACGGCTGTTCGACGTGTGCGCGGCCTACCGCAAGCCCGTCGCGCTCAAGCCCCAGGTCGTGCACGGCGACCTGTTCGGCACGGTCCTGTTCGCCGGCGACGCGGCGCCCGCCATCATCGACTTCGTCGCCTACTGGCGGCCCGGCCCGTACGGCGCGGCGGTCGTCGTGGTCGACGCGCTGTCCTGGGGTGGCGCGGATCACGGTCTCGTCCAGCGGTGGGCCCACCTGGAGGAGTGGCCGCAGATCCTCCTGCGGGCGACCCTGTTCCGCCTCGCGGTCCACGCCCTGCACCCCCGGTCGAGCCGACAATCTCTCGTCGGGCTGGAGCGAACGGCCGCGAAGGTGCTCGAACTGCTGTGACCTCACCCTCATCGCGTGGGTGCTGAGCAGTCAAGTTCGCGTGGACGAAACATCTCGTGTGCCGCCGTTAACAGCTGCTTCCTACCGTCGGGCAGGTGACCGACTCCCGCAGAATCGACACGCACTGCCCGTACTGCGCGCTGCAGTGCGCGATGACGATCGAGAACGGCAAGGTGTCGCCGCGGGAGTTCCCGACCAACCGCGGCGGGCTGTGCCAGAAGGGCTGGACGTCGGCCGAGCTGCTGACGTCGCCCGCCCGGCTCACCACGCCGCTGGTCCGCCGGGACGGCGAGCTGCGGCCGGCCACGTGGGACGAGGCGCTCGACGTGGTCGCGGCCAAGCTCCGCGCCCTCCGCGAGGAGCACGGGCCCGACGCGGTCGGCGTGTTCGGCGGCGGCGGGCTGACCAACGAGAAGTCGTACGCGCTGGGCAAGTTCGCCCGGGTCGCGCTGGGCACCTCGCAGATCGACTACAACGGCCGGTTCTGCATGTCGAGCGCGGCGGCGGCCGGGATGAAGGCGTTCGGGCTGGACCGGGGCATGCCGTTCCCGGTGACCGACCTGGACGACGCGGGCGCGGTGCTGCTGGTCGGCGGCAACCCGGCCGAGACGATGCCGCCGTTCGTGCAGCACCTCAAGAACGCCGAGCTGATCGTCATCGACCCGCGCCGCACGGCCACCGCCGAGCTGGCCACGCTGCACCTCCAGCCCGCGCCGGGCACCGACCTCGCGCTGGCCCTGGGCCTGCTGCACTCCGCCGTCGCCGACGGCCACCTCGACCAGCGGTACCTCGATGACCGGACGACCGGGTTCGAGGACGCGTGGCGCATCGCCGCGTCGTGGTGGCCGGAGCGGGTGGAGCGGGTCACCGGCGTGCCGGTCGCCGACCAGCGCGCGGCCGTGCGCATCCTGGCCGAGGCGCGCAACGCGTACATCCTCACCGGCCGCGGCACCGAGCAGCACGCCAGCGGCGCGGACACCGTGTCCGCGTGGATCAACCTGGCGCTGGCGCTCGGCCTGCCCGGCACGAAGGGCTCCGGCTACGGCTGCCTCACCGGCCAGGGCAACGGGCAGGGCGGGCGTGAGCACGGCCAGAAGGCCGACCAGCTCCCCGGCTACCGCAAGATCACCGACCCGGACGCCCGCGACCACGTCATGGGCGTGTGGGGCGTGGACGACCTGCCCGGTCCCGGCCGGTCCGCCTACGAGCTGCTCGACGCGCTCGGGCAGCCGGGCGGCCCGAAGGCGCTGCTGGTGTTCGGCAGCAACGTCATCGTGTCCGCGCCGCGCTCGCAGCACGTCGCCGACCGGCTGAAGGCGCTGGACCTGCTGGTCGTGGCGGACCTGGTGCTGTCGGAGACGGCCGCGGTCGCCGACGTCGTGCTGCCGGTCACGCAGTGGGCCGAGGAGGGCGGCACGATGACGAACCTCGAAGGCCGCGTGCTGCTGCGGCAGGTGGCCGTGGAGCCGCCCGAGGGCGTGCGCAGCGACCTCGACGTCCTGCAGGGCCTCGCGACGCGCCTCGGCCAGCCCGCCGAGCGGTTCCCGACCGAGCCCGAGGTGGTGTTCGAGGAGCTGCGCCGGGCGTCCAAGGGCGGGTTGGCCGACTACTCCGGCGTCACCTACGAGCGCCTGCGCCAGGGCGAGGCCCTGCACTGGCCCGTGGTGGGGGAGAGCACGCCCCGCAACTTCCTCGACCGGTTCGCCCACCCGGACGGCCGGGCGCGGTTCGTCCCGGTCGAGCACCGCGGGCCCGCGGAGCTGCCCGACGCCGAGTACCCGTTGCAGGCCACGACCGGCCGGGTGCTCCAGCACTACCAGTCCGGGGCGCAGACCCGGCTGGTGCGGGAGCTGAACCAGGCCGAGCCGGAGGCGTACGTGGAGGTCCACCCGGACACCGCGACCCGCGCGGGGGTGCGCGACGGCCAGCTCGCGTCCGTGGTGTCGCGGCGCGGCCGGACCGTGGCCAGGGTGCGCTGCGTGCCGTCCATGCGGGTGGACCTCGTGTTCCTGCCCTTCCACTTCGCCGGGGAGGGCCGGGCGAACCTGCTGACCAACCCGGTGCTGGACCCGACCAGCCGGATGCCCGAGTTCAAGGTGTGCGCGGTCCGATTGGAGTCGGTATGAGGAACGTTGTCGTCGTGGGCTACGGCATGGCCGGCGCCCGGCTGGCCGACGAGATCCGCCGCCGCGACCCGAAGGCGGACCGGGTCGCGGTGACCGTGCTGGGCGACGAGGCGCACCCGGCGTACAACCGGGTGCTGCTGTCCAGCGTGGTGGCGGGGTCGCTGACCCCGGAGGCGGTGCGGCTGCACGATGAGGACTGGGCCGCCAGGCACCACGTCGACCTGCGGCTCGGCGGGTCCGTGACCAAGATCGACCGGACCCGGCGGGTCGTCCACGTGGACGACACCGAGGTGCCGTACGACGCGTTGGTGCTGGCCACCGGCGCGCGGTCGTGGGTGCCGCCGACGGACGGGCTGCTCGACGGCAACGGCGACCTGGCGCCCGGCGTCGTGGCGTTCCGCTCGCTGGACGACTGCGCCCGGATCGTAGACAAGGCGTCGCCCGGCACGCCGGTCGCCGTGCTCGGCGGCGGGCTGCTCGGGCTGGAGGCCGCGCGCGGCCTGGCCGGCCGGGGCTGCCTGGTCACCGTCGTCCACCCGGTCGGGCACCTGATGGAACGGCAGCTCGACGCGGGCGCGGGCCGGGTGCTCGCCGCCACGCTGAACGGCCTCGGCATCGAGTTCCGGCTCGGCGTGCTGGCCACCCGGTACGTGCCCGGCGACGGGCTGGAGCTGAACGACGGAACGCACGTGCCCGCGGACCTGGTCGTCGTCTCGGCGGGCGTGCGCGCGGAGACCGGGCTGGCCGAGCAGGCGGGCATCGACGTCGACCGCGGCATCCTCGTGGACGACGCGCTGCGCACCAGCGACCCCAGGGTGCACGCCATCGGCGACTGCGCCCAGCACGTCGGCACGGTGTCCGGCCTGGTCCAGCCCGCGTGGGAGCAGGCCGCCGTGCTCGCCGACCGGCTCACCGGCGCCGCGCCCGCCGCCCGTTACGCCGGCACCACCGTCGTGACCAGGCTGAAGGCCCGTGACGTCGACCTGGCCGCGCTGGGCGACGTGCACGTCGGCGTCGACTCGGCCGACGACGAGGTGCTGTGCTTCCAGGACCCGGCGCGCGGCCGGTACGCGAAGCTCGTGCTGCGCGACGACAAGGTCACCGGCGCGATCGTGCTCGGCGCGCCGGACGCGGCGGCGGCCATCACCCAGCTGTTCGACCGGGGCCTGCCCGCGCCGACCGACCGGCTCGCGCTGCTGCTGGGCCGCGCGCTGCCCGCCGAGAACGAGGCCAGCCCCGCCGACCTGCCCGCGTCCGCGGTGGTGTGCCGGTGCAACACGGTCAGCAAGGGGCAGCTGGTCAGCGCGTGGCGCGCGGGCGCGACGACGATCTCCGCGATCGCGGAGGTCACGCGGGCGAGCACGGGCTGTGGCGGCTGCAAGGACGCGGTGTGCGGGATCGTCGACTGGCTCGCGGCCTCACAGCCCCAGTCGGCGTGATGTGCGGGGGAGTTGCCGCCGACGACACCTGTCCGAACGTCGGGGTAACGGACCGTTCTTACGGTTCCCACAACGGGAAATCGGTGTCCGGGAGGGTCCAATGAGCACGGTGGTGGAGACCGAGGGCGTTGCGCCGCAGGCGAAGCGCGGTGGTCGGTGGATCGAGCACTGGGAGCCGGAAGACCCCTCTTTCTGGGAGGCGACCGGCAAGAAGGTAGCCCGCAAGAACCTGATCTTCTCCATCCTCGCGGAGAACCTGGGCTTCACGGTGTGGAGCCTGATGAGCATCGTGGTCGTGAGCCTGGGCCAGGTCGGCTTCAGCTTCACCGTCGGCCAGACGTTCTGGCTGCTGATCGTGCCGAACCTGGTCGGCGCGGTGCTGCGCATCCCCTACACGTTCGCGGTGCCGAAGTTCGGCGGGCGGGCGTGGACCACGATCAGCGCCGGCCTCCTGCTGATCCCCACGACGATGCTGGCGATCGCGGTGACGAACCCCGGCACGCCGTACTGGTTCTTCCTGCTCACGTCGGCCGCGATGGGCTTCGGCGGCGGCAACTTCTCGTCGTCCATGGCGAACATCTCGTTCTTCTACCCGGAGGGCAAGAAGGGCCTGGCGCTCGGCCTCAACGCGGCGGGCGGCAACCTCGGCGTGGCGATGGTGCAGCTGGTCGTGCCGATCATCATCTCGCTCGGCACGGGCATCAACCTGGCCTACGCGGCGCTGTTCTGGATGCCGTTCATCATCGTCGCCTCGGCGTGCGCGTGGTTCCTCATGGACAGCCTCACCCAGGCCAAGCCGGACGGCTCGTCGTACAAGAAGGCGATGTCGAACAAGCACACGTGGGTGATGTCGTTCCTGTACATCGGCACGTTCGGCTCGTTCATCGGCTTCTCGTTCGCGTTCCCGTCGCTGATCAAGCTGAGCTTCGTGGACTACAAGAGCTTCGTCGGCCTGGCCTTCCTCGGCGCCCTCATCGGCTCGGTGAGCAGGCCGTTCGGCGGGTGGCTCGCCGACCGGTTCGGCGGCGCGCGGATGACCATGGCGGTGTTCCTCGGCCTGGCCGTGGGCACGGTGGCCCTGCTGGTCAGCATCGAGATCCGCAGCTTCGCGCTGTTCTTCGGGGCGTTCATCGCCCTGTTCGTGCTGGCCGGCGTGGGCAACGGCTCGACCTACCGGATGATCCCGGCGATCTTCGCCGCGCAGACCCAGGACGTCCGGTCGGCCAAGCGGCAGGCCGCCGCGGTGGTCGGCATCGCGGGCGCGGTCGGCGCGTTCGGCGGCGTGCTGGTCAACCTGGTCTTCAAGTTCTCGCTGGAGGGCAGCAAGACGCTGGCGCCCGCGCTGACGGCGTTCCTGGTGTTCTACGGCGTCTGCATGGCCACGACCTGGTGGTTCTACATGCGGCGGCGCGTGTTCGCGCGCCGGCCGAGCCTGGCCTACGCCGGCGTGTGACGCGCGTGTGACGCACACAACGCTCTGAACAGCGGCGTGAGTCTGCTTTAACGCCTGCGCAACATTCGCGACCTTGGCACGACACGGTGCCCGGTGAGCATTGACCCGGGCAGAAGGAGGGATGGGGACCATGACGCGAACGCTTGTGGTGGTCGGTCACGGCATGGTCGGACACCGGCTCGTGGAGGCGCTCCGCGAGAAGGACGCCACCGACCAGTGGCGGATCGTGGTGTTCGCCGAGGAGGGCCGCCCCGCCTACGACCGCGTCGCGCTGTCGTCCTATGTGGACAGCTGGGACGCGGGCTCGCTGAGCCTCGCGCCGCACGACGACGAGCGCGTGGAACTGCACCTGAACGAGCAGGTCGTGCACATCGACCGGGACAGCCGCGTGGTGCGCACCACCACCGGCCGGGCCCAGTCGTACGACGCCCTGGTGCTGGCCACCGGCTCGGTGCCGTTCGTGCCGCCCGTGCCGGGCCGCGACCTGCCGGGCTGCCACGTCTACCGGACCATCGAGGACCTCGACGGCATCCGCGCCACCGTGGAGTCCGCGCACGGCGGCGGCGGTCGCCGGGCCGGCATGGTGCTCGGCGGCGGCCTGCTCGGGCTGGAGGCCGCGAACGCGCTGCGCGGCATGGGCATCTCGCCGCACGTCGTCGAGCTGGGGCCGCGCCTGATGCCGCTCCAGGTGGACGAGGGCGGCGCCGGCCTGCTCAAGCGGCTGGTGGAGAAGCTGGACCTGACCGTGCACACCGGCACGTCGGCGTCGGTGATCGAGCGGGACGGCGACCGGCTCATCGCCAAGCTCTCCAACGGCGTCGAGCTCGACCTCGACGTGGTCGTGTTCTCCGCGGGCATCCGGCCGCGCGACGAGCTGGCCCGGTCGTTCGGCCTCACCGTCGGCGAGCGCGGCGGCATCGTCGTGGACGAGGCGTGCCGCACGTCCGATGAGCACATCTACGCCATCGGCGAGTGCGCGAACCTCGACGGCATGGTGTACGGCCTGGTCGCGCCCGGCTACTCGATGGCCGAGGTCGTCGCGGACCGGCTGCTCGGCGGCAGCGCCGTGTTCCCCGGCGCTGACATGTCCACCAAGCTCAAGCTCCTCGGCGTGGACGTGGCGTCGTTCGGCGACGCGCACGCCAAGGAGGAGGGCGCGCTGGAGGTCGTCGTCAACGACGCCGTGGCCGGCACGTACGCCAAGGTCGTGGTGTCCGACGACGCGAAGACGCTGCTCGGCGGCATCCTGGTCGGCGACGCGTCCAAGTACCCCGTGCTGCGGCCGCTCGTCGGCCGTCCCGTGCCGGGAGACCCTGTGGCGCTGATCGGCCCGGCGGGCGGCGTCGAGCTGTCGCTGCCGCACGACGCGCAGGTGTGCTCCTGCCACGCGGTCACCAAGCAGCAGATCGTCGACGTGGTGAACTCCGGCGAGGCCGTGGACGTGCCCGGCATCAAGGCGTGCACCAAGGCGGGCACGGGCTGCGGCTCGTGCGTGCCGATGCTGAAGAAGCTGCTCTCCGAGTGCGGCGTCGAGCAGTCCCGCGCGCTGTGCGAGCACTTCGACCACTCGCGCGCCGACCTGTTCGAGATCGTCCGCTCCACCGGCATCACCACGTTCTCCGAGCTGATCACCCGGCACGGCCGCGGCCTCGGCTGCGACATCTGCAAGCCCGCCGTCGCCTCGATCCTGGCGTCGCTGGAGAACGGGCACGTGCTGGAGGGCGAGCAGGCGACGCTCCAGGACACCAACGACCGCTTCCTGGCCAACATGCAGCGCAACGGCACCTACTCGGTCGTGCCGCGCATCCCCGGCGGCGAGATCACGCCGGAGAAGCTCATCGTCATCGGCGAGGTCGCCCGCGACTTCGGCCTCTACACCAAGATCACCGGCGGTCAGCGGATCGACCTGTTCGGCGCGACCGTGGACCAGCTGCCGCAGATCTGGTCGCGGCTGGTCGACGCGGGCTTCGAGTCCGGCCACGCCTACGGCAAGGCGCTGCGGACGGTGAAGTCGTGCGTCGGCACCACGTGGTGCCGGTTCGGCGTGCAGGACTCGGTGTCGCTGGCCATCGAGCTGGAGCTGCGCTACCGCGGCCTCCGGTCGCCGCACAAGCTGAAGTCCGCCGTGTCCGGCTGCGCCCGCGAGTGCGCCGAGGCGCGGGGCAAGGACTTCGGCATCATCGCGACCGAGAACGGCTGGAACCTGTACGTCGGCGGCAACGGCGGCTTCACCCCGCGCCACGCCGACCTCATCGCGTCCGACGTGGACACCGAGACCCTGATCAAGCTGATCGACCGGTTCCTGATGTTCTACATCCGCACCGCGGACCGGTTGCAGCGCACCTCGACGTGGATCGAGTCGCTGGAAGGCGGGCTGGACCACCTGCGCGACGTCATCGTCAACGACAGCCTCGGCATCTGCGCCGACCTGGAGGCGGCGATGGCCAAGCACGTGGACAACTACGCCGACGAGTGGCGGGGCGTGCTGGAGGACCCGGAGAAGCTGGCGCGGTTCACCTCGTTCGTGAACGCGCCCGGCACGCCCGACCCGACGATCTCCTTCCGCGAGGAACGCGGTCAGAAGGTGCCCGTCCTGCTCGGCGTCCCGTCCCCGGGCGCGGGCGGCCAGGCGTTCCGCGGCACCGGCGACCAGGCAACCCTGAGCACGGCGAACGACGAGGCGGAGGTTTCCCGATGACACCCGTGTGCGAGTTGAGCGCCCTCCGGCCCGACCACGGGGTGGCCGCCCTGCTGCCCGACGGCTCCCAGGTGGCGGTGTTCCTCACCTCCGCCGGGACGGTGCACGCGCTGGGCAACATCGACCCGTTCAGCGGCGCGGCGGTGATGTCGCGCGGCATCATCGGCGACCGGGGCGGCGTGCCGGTGGTCGTGTCGCCCGTCTACAAGCAGGCGTTCGAGCTGACGACCGGCAAGTGCCTGGACGACCCCTCGACCGGGGTGCCCGTGCACCCGGTGGTCGTGACCGACGGCGTGATCCAGGTCGGGTCGCCGTGACCGCCGCCCCGCTGGCCGGGTACACGGTCGGGGTGACCGCCGCCCGGCGGGCCGACGAGCTCTCGGCTTTGCTGGAACGCAAGGGCGCGACCGTGCTGCAGGGTCCCGCCATCCGGATCGTGCCGCTGCCCGACGACGCGGAGCTGCTGGCCGCGACGCGGGCCGTGGTGGAGGAACCGGTGGACGTCGCCGTGGCGACCACCGGCATCGGCTTCCGCGGCTGGGTGGAAGCGGCCGAGGGCTGGGGGCTGGGCGCGCGGCTGCTGTCGCGGCTGTCCGGGGCCCGGGTGCTGGCGCGGGGGCCGAAGGCGCGGGGCGCGGTGCGGGCCGCGGGCCTGGTGGAGGCGTGGTCGCCCGAGGGGGAGAGCAACGCGGAGCTGCTGGACCACCTGTTGAGGTCCGGCGTGGCCGGTCTGCGCGTCGCCGTGCAGCTGCACGGCGAGCCGCTGCCGGACTTCACGTCCGCGTTGCGGGCGGCGGGTGCCACCGTCGTCGAGGTGCCCGTCTACCGCTGGACCGGTCCGTCCGACCCCGCGCCGCTGGAACGGTTGCTGGAGGCCGTGCTGGCGGGGCAGGTCGACGCGCTGACGTTCACCAGCGCGCCGGCCGCGTCCTCCGTGCTGCGGGTCGCCGACGCGATGGGCAGGCTGCCGGACCTGGTGTCGCTGCTGCGGGACGAGGTGCTGGTGGTGGGCGTCGGCTCGATCACCGCCGGGCCGCTGGTGGACGCCGGCATCCCGGTGGTGCAGCCCGCCCGCGCCCGGATCGGCGCGCTGGCC
The DNA here is from genome assembly GCF_052936025.1 of Saccharothrix hoggarensis. The sequence continues at coordinate 914,590 of NZ_CP193624.1, forward strand.
CGTGAGCTGACGCTGGAGCTGCCCGCTCGCGCGACCCGGCTCCGGATCGCCGCCCGTGACGTCGAGCTGCGCGGCCAGGCCGTCGTGGTGGACGGCGAGCTGCGGCCCGTGCCGCCCGCCCCGATGGCCGTGCTGCGGGTCCTGGCCGCCGCGCGCGGCCGGGTGGTGTCCCGCCGTGAGCTGCTGGCGGCGCTGCCCAGCGGCGGCGAGGAGCACGCCGTGGAGACCGCGATCGGCCGCCTGCGCTCGGCGCTGGGCGAGCCCCGCATGGTCGCCACGGTCGTGAAGCGCGGTTACCGACTGGCCATGGACCCCGCGGGAGTGGCGGTATGACCCTGGTTCTCGTCGCGCACGGCACCCGCGACCCCGCCGGCGCGGTCGTCGTGGAGCAGATCGCCGCCCTGGTCCGCGCCCGGTTGGGCGGTGTGCCGGTGCGCGTCGCCTACGCCGACGTGCGGCAGCCGGACGTGACCTCGGTGCTGTCCGGGCTGACCGGCCCGGCCGTGGTCGTGCCCGCGTTCCTGGCCGCCGGGTACCACGTCCGGGTGGACATCCCGGCGCAGGTCGCGGCCTCGGGGCACCCGGACGCGGTCGTCACCGACCCGATCGGCCCGGCGCTGCTGCCCGCGCTGCTGGCCCGCCTGTCCGAGGCGGGTTGGCGTCAGGGCGACTCCGTCGTGCTGGCCGCCGCCGGGTCGTCCGACCCGCGCGCGCTGGCCGACGTCCGGGCGGTCGCCGCGGCGCTGTCGCGGCGCGTCGGCCCGGTGGCCATCGGGTACGCCGCCACCGCCACGCCGCACGTCTCGGACGTGGTGGCCGCCGCGCCGGGCCGCGTCGCCGTCGCCTCCTGGCTGCTGGCGCCCGGCCTGTTCCACCGGGCCGTGGTCGACTCGGGCGCGGACGTGGTCGCCGCGCCCATCGGCGCGCACCTGCGCGTGGTGGAAGCGGTGCTGCTGCGGTACTACGAGGCGCGCTGCTTCCAGGACGTCGCCTAGCGCTTCTTCTTCCCGTTCCGCACACCTTTCGCGGGCAGCGGGTCGAGCGTGAGTTCGCCGCCGGTGATGGTCGACATCACACTGGGCACCCCCTCCGGAGTGCTCTTGTCGAGCGCTCGACGGCCGAGGTCCTGGATCACCCGGAGTCGATATATGTAGACCAGTGCGCCGAGCATGCCGAGGAAGGCCACGACCGGCCACGGGGCGACACCGGTCACGCCACTACCCAGGATCGCCGCCGAGGCCGCAATCGCCGCCCGCTTCATCGGCTCGCCCTTCGCTGTAGGGTTTCGCGCACCCTGGCCAGTGCTGTCAGGGTCAGAGCCGTGGCGCACAGGAGCAGGTTCACGGCGACCATCACTCCCGCGACCACGAGCACCGGTCCGAGGCCGATCAAGAGCCAGCCGACCGGGTACGCCACCAGGCCGAGCAGCGTCGCGTAGATGACCCAGTTCTTGGCGGTCGAGATCTTGCCGCTGTCGCGGCCGGACACCAGGTACCCGCTGCCGCCGAGGAAGGTCGGCGACACGGCGGCAGCGGACACGGCGATCGTCACGACGGCGGAGGTCAGCGCGGCCTTGCCCAACGTCCGGGGCCACGTCGACTCGCACAACGCCGGGATGCCGCGGTGCTGGTCGAGCGCGAACAGCAGGGCGCGAGCCGTTCGTCGCCACCCGCGGTCACCGTCCGGGGCGAGGATGGCCGACAGTTCGCCGTGCCACTCCCGCAACCACTCGTCCCGGGAGTCGACCGGGAGCCGACGCCAGGCCAGTCCGAGCAGGAACGTCGCGATCCGCCGCACGGCGCGGTCCCGGCGGGCGGTCATCCCAACCCCGTCGCGGGCGACGGGCCGAAGTCCGGCCACGCCATCCCCGCCGGACGGCGGTCGGTCCCGTGCTCGGCCAGTGCGACGCGGGCCTGCCGGACGCCCTCGCCGGTCAGCTTGTAGTACCGCCTCGGCGGACGGCCGCCCGGCGTCGGGGACGCGGACTCCCACTCGGCGACCACGATGCCATCGTCCAGGAGCCGCTTCAGCATCGGGTAGAGCGTGCCGCTCTTCACGTCCGCGGCCTTCATCAGCTCATAGCCGTACTGCGGCTTCGCCGGGTCGCAGAGGAAGGCCTTGAGCACCCTGCTCAGCGTGTCGGTCACCTGCACGGAAACGAGTCTACACATGTAGCGCGACATATGTAGACCTCTCGTGACCGCAGGAATAGTTGATGCTTCAACTAGGTTGACGCGGGTGAGACCGCCGAACCCGGGCGGTCACCGCCCGAGGAGGCAGCCATGCCCGCCGTCACCGCCGACACCCTGACCCTCCCGCGCCTCCCCGAGCTGCCCGAGCACGCCACCGCGTGGCGTCCCGTGCGGCGGGTCGTGCCGGCGCGCCGGTTCGTCGAGGGTGAGGGCTTCCAGGTCCGCCGCCCGTTCCCGGGCGTCGACCTCGCCCTCGCCGACCCGTTCCTCCTCCTCGACCACATGGGCGCCGTCGAGTACGGCCCCGGCGAGGCGAAGGGCGCGCCGTGGCACCCGCACCGCGGCTTCGAGACCGTCACCTACATGATCGACGGCGCGTTCGAGCACAAGGACTCGACCGGCGGCGGCGGGCTGATCACCAACGGCGGCACGCAGTGGATGACCGCGGGCTCCGGGGTGCTGCACTCCGAGCTGCCGCCGCAGGAACTCGTGTCCCGGGGCGGGCTGTTCCACGGTGTCCAGCTCTGGGTGAACCTGCCCAAGGCCGCCAAGTGGACGCCGCCCCGCTACCAGGACATCAAGGCGCACGACACGACGTTGCTGTCCAGCGACGACGGCGGGGCGCTCGTCCGCGTCATCGCGGGCGACGTCGCGGGCCACCGCGGCCCCGGCCTCACCCACACCCCGATCACCTACCTGCACGCCACGCTCAGCCCGCACGCCCGGCTGGCGCTGCCCTGGCCGGAGGAGTTCACCGCGATGGTCTACGTGCTGTCCGGCCGCGGCACGGTCGGCGTCGAGCGACGTCCCCTCGAGGAAGGCCACCTGGCCGTCCTCGACCGGGGCGCGGCGCTCACCGTGCGGGCCGAGACGACCTGGGACGTGCTCGTCCTCGGCGGGCTGCCGCTGAACGAGCCCGTCGCGCGCTACGGGCCGTTCGTGATGAACACCCGGGCCGAGATCCTGCAAGCCATCGAGGACTTCCAAGCCGGGCGACTCGGCGGGACGCCCGTCCCGCACGTCACCTCGGCGGACGAGGAGCTGTCATGACCGACGTCCTGGACCTGCTGCGCAAGGGCCGCGAGTTCCGCGAGGCGGGCGACCCCAGCACGGCCGCCCGCTACCTCGCCGAGGCGGCCGAGCACGCGCCGCGCGACCGCACCGTGCTGACCGAGCTGGCGTTGGCGCACTTCCAGTCCGCCGCGCTGGGCAAGGCGGAACGGGTCCTCGTCGACCTGGTCGAGCTGGACCCGTCCGACGGTTACCCGCGCCTGCTCCTCGGCCGCACGCTCAGCCGCCAGAGCCGGCACGCGGAGGCGTTGCCGCACCTCAAGCTCGCCGCCGCGCTGACCCGCGACCCGGACGTGGAAGGCGAACTGGCCCGCGTGCAGGCGCGGGTCACCACAGGGCGGGCGGCTCCTCCGCCTTCTGCTTGACGGCGTCCTCCCAGCGGTACTTGCGCAGGTCGACCTTGCCGTCGTCGGCCACCACACCCTCTTCACGCAGCCGTTGCAGCTGCTCGTCGGCGATGTGGGGCGCGCAAGTGCCGTTGGCGCGCAACACCCGGTGCCACGGCAGGTCGAGGCCGTCCTGGTTGAGCACCATCCCGACCAACCGGGGGGACGGCGCGCGGGCGATGTCGGCGACGTCCCCGTAAGTGGCAACCCGCCCGCGCGGAATCCTCCGCACGACCGCGCGCACCATCTCATGCAGCTCTTCGTCCACCCCGACAGCTTCGCATGTGAGATCAGCTCGCCTTGATCCCACACGACCGGACCACCACCGCGAGGCCGCGTCGGTAGTTCGCACCTGATCCGCCGGCGATCACGCTTTTCGATCGCCGGCGGATCAGGTGCGAGCTGCCGACTTCATGGCGGCCGAGCCGCCGTCTGCGGAGCAGCGGCCATGTGCACGGCCGCGTCGGTAGTTCGCGGCCCATCCCGCGGCGATCACGCTTTTCGATCGTCGCGGGATCGGTCGCGAACTGCCGACTTCATGGCGGCCGAGCCGCCGTCTGCGGAGCAGCGGCCACAAACACAGCCGAGCCGCCGCCTGCGGAGCAGCGGCAATCCAACACTGTGGTTCCATGCTCTCGTGGCAGTGAACAGGGCGCCGTTGTTGGTGCGCCGGGTGCGGCAGGAGGAGCCCCGGCGGCACTGGGACGCGCCCGCTCGCGCCGTGTTCGAGCACGCCGGCGGGCCGCTGCGGGTGCTCGGGGGCCCCGGCACGGGCAAGACCACGTTGCTGGCCGAGGTGGTCGCGCGGCGGGTCCGGGACGGCGTCCACCCGGAGAACGTGCTGGTGATCACGCCGAACCGGCGGGCCGCGGCGGAGATGCGGGCGCACATCACCCGCCTGCTCACGGGCGCCCGGTCCGACGGCGTGCTGCCGACCACGCAGGAACCGCTGGTCCGGACCGTCCACTCGTACGCGTTCGCGGTGCTGCGGGCGCAGGCGGTGCTGAAGGGCGAGCCCGCGCCGCGCCTGCTGTCCGGTCCCGAGCAGGACGCCGTGGTGCGCGAACTGCTCGCCGGTGACGTCAGCACGGGCGCGCCGAAGTGGCCGGAACGGCTGCGGCCCGCGTTGACGCTGCCGGGGTTCGCGCACGAGCTGCGCGACCTGATGCTCCGCGCCACCGAGCGGGGCCTCGCGCCGGAGGACCTGACCGAGCTGGGGCGGCAGCAGTCCCGAGAGGAGTGGGTCGCGGCCGGCCTGTTCGCCACCCAGTACGAGCAGGTCAACCTCCTGGCCAGCAGCGGGCAGGGGCACGCGCCGTCGTTCGACGCGGCGGAGCTGGTCGGCAGCGCGCTGCTGGCGTTCCAGACCGAGCCGGACGTCCTGGCGGGCGAACGGCGGCGGGTGCGGCACCTGCTGGTCGACGACGCGCAGCACCTCGACCCGCTGCAGTTCGAGTTCCTGCGCGAGCTGGGCCGGGCCGCGCACGAGTTCATCCTGTCGGGTGACCCCGACCAGGCCGTCTTCTCGTTCCGGGGCGCGGACCCGACGTTGCTGGCCGAGGCGGACGGGCCGGCGGTGGTGCTGACCACCGGTCACCGCATGACGCCGGAGATCCGGGCCGCGGTGGGACGGCTCGCGGGCCGCCTGCCGGGCGCGTCGCCGACCCGCTCGGTGTCGCCGGCGGACGGCGAGGGCGCCGTGCAGGTGCGGTTGTTCGCGTCGGCCGCGCAGGAGGCGAGCTGGGTGGCCGACCAGCTGCGCCGGGCGCACCTGATCGACGAGGTGCCGTGGTCGCGGATGGCCGTGGTGGCGCGGTCGGCGACGCGGTCGTTGCCGGTGCTGCAGCGGGCGCTGCTCGCGGCGGGCGTGCCGGTCGCGGTGCCGCGCGACGAGCTGCCGCTGGCCCGGCAACCGGCCGTGCTGCCGTTCCTGGCGCTGCTGCGCTGCGCGGCCGTGCCGGGGAGCATGGACGAGGACACCGCGGCGATGCTGCTGTCGTCACCGCTGGGCGGCGCGGACCCGTTGGCGCTGCGGCGGTTGCGGCGCGGCCTGCGCCGGCTGGAGCTGGCCGCGGGCCGGGACCGGCCGAGCGGCGAGCTGCTGGTCGAGGTGATCGAGTCGGACGACCGGCTGGCCGCGCTGGAGGACGCCGAGGCGCTGCCCGCGCGCCGGGTCGCCGGGCTGCTCCGCAAGGCGCGCAAGGGGATCGCGGACGGGCTGACCGTCGAGCAGGTGCTGTGGGAGCTGTGGCAGGCCACCGGTCTGGAGCAGCGGTGGGTGGCGCAGTCCGCGCGGCACGGCACCGTCGGCATGCAGGCCGACCGCGACCTCGACGCGATCGTCGCGCTGTTCGAGGCGGCGGCGAAGTACGTGGACCGGCTGCCCGGCTCGGGCGCCGAGGCCTTCGCGGACTACCTGGCCGCGCAGGAGATCGTGGGCGACACGCTGGCCGCCGCCGCGCCCACGGGCGAGGCGGTGTCGGTGCTGACCGCGCACGCCGCCGCCGGTCGCGAGTGGACGGTCGTGGCCGTGCCGGGCGTGCAGGAGGGCAGCTGGCCCGACCTGCGGTTGCGCGGGTCGCTGCTCGGCGTCGAGCGGATGGTCGACCTGGTGGCGGGCGTGTCGGCGGAGACGGTGTCCGCGGTCGCGCCGATCCTCGCCGAGGAACGCCGGCTGCTGCTCGTCGCGGCGAGCCGGGCCCGGCGGACGTTGCTGGTCAGCGCGGTGCGCGGCGAGGACGAGCAGCCGTCGCGGTTCCTGGACGAGATCGAGGAGCTGTCCACCGACGAGCCGGAGCGGCCGACGTTCACGCCGCAGCGCGGCCTGGTGCTGGCGGAGCTGGTCGGCGAGCTGCGGCGGGTCGTGTGCTCGGACGACGAGCCGGCGGAACGGCGGGAGCGCGCGGCCGTCCAGTTGGCCCGGTTGGCGGCGGAGGGCGTGCCGGGCGCGCACCCCGATTCGTGGTACGGCTTGGCGGACGTCACCACGGACAGTCCACTGTGGACCGAGGAGCACACGGTGAGCGTGTCGCCGTCCACGGTGGAGACGTTGGCGAAGTGCCCGCTGCGGTGGGTGGTCGAGCGGCACGGCGGGCAGGACCCGGCGGAGCTGGCGTCCATCACCGGCACCCTCGTGCACGCCCTCGCGCAGGCCGCCGCGACCGGCGCGGACGAGAAGGAGCTGCGCGCCAAGCTGGACGAGGCCTGGGCGGCGGTGGACGCGGGCGCGCCCTGGTTCTCGCGGCGCGAGCGCATCCGGGTGGAACGGATGCTCGACACGTTCCTGGCGTGGCTGGCCTCCAGCCGCGCCCAGCTCACCCAGGTCGCGATCGAGGAGGAGATCTCGGTCGAGGTGCCCCGGCAGGACGGCGGGCCGAAGCTGCGGGTGCGCGGCCGGGTCGACCGGCTGGAGACCGACCGGGAGGGGCGGCCGGTCGTCGTCGACGTCAAGACCGGCAAGAACCCCGTCACCAAGGAAGAGGCGCGGCAGCACCCGCAGCTCGCCGTCTACCAGCTGGCGTCGGCGCTCGGCGGGTTCACGCACCTCGGGCTCGGCACCGACCCCGGCGGCGCGCGCCTGCTCTACGTCGCCAAGGAGAACAAGAAGACCGGCGCCACCGAGCTGGAACAGGCGCCGCTGGACGAGCAGGGCGTGCGGGTGTGGCTGGAGGCCGTGCAGCTGGCCGCCGGGTCCAGCGTCGGGCCGCGGTACCGGGCGGCGGAGAACGCGGACTGTGATCGCTGCCCGGCCCGCACCACGTGCCCGGTGCACTCGTCGGGTCGGCAGGTGAGCCAGTAGTGGACTTCTGACCAGCGATTATCGCGTTGGCCTGCGGGTCGCCGAAGGATGCGCGGCCCGACAACGGAGAATGCGGGACGTGGTCGTGCCGAGCGGGGTCGAACGGGTGGCGGGTGAGCCGGTGGCGCTCGCCAGCCCGTTCGAGGTCGCCGAGGCCCTCGGCCTGCCGAAGCCCACCCCCGAGCAGGCCGCCGTCGTCGCCGCGCCCACCGCGCCCGCGCTCGTCGTGGCCGGCGCCGGAGCCGGCAAGACCGAGACCATGGCCGCCCGCGTCGTCTACCTGGTGGCGAACGGCTTCGTCACGCCCGACCGCGTCCTCGGCCTGACGTTCACCCGCAAGGCCGCGCGGCAGCTGTCCGACCGGGTGCGGCTGCGGTTGCGGCGGCTCGGCGGGTCGTCGCTGCTCGACCGGCTCGACCCGAGCGGCGAACGGCGTGCCGCCGTGCTGACCACCGAACCGGTGATCCTCACCTACCACGCGTACGCGGGCAGGCTCGTCGGCGAACACGGCCTGCGGCTGCCCGTGGAGCCCGGCGTGCGGCTGCTGACCGAGACCGCGGCCTGGCAGCTCGCCCACCGGGTCGTGTCGACGTGGGCCGAGGACATCGACACCGACAAGGTGCCCGCCACCGTCACCGGCTACCTGCTCGCGCTGGCCGGCGAGCTGGGGGAGCACCTGGTGGAGCCCACCTCGCTGCGCAAGCACGCCGAGTGGCTGTGCACGACCGTCGAGAACGCGCCCAGGACCGCCCGGCAGCGCGACGGCCTGCCCGAGTCGCTGAAGGCCGTCGTCAACGCCCAACGCCTCCGCGTCAACCTGCTGCCGCTGCTGGAGGCGTACCAGGCGCGCAAGCGGCGGGAAGCGGCGATGGACTTCGCCGACCAGATGTCCCTGGCCGCCCGGCTGGCGTCCGAGCACCCGGAGGTCGTGCGCGGCGAGCGTGAGCGGTACGGGGCCGTGCTGCTGGACGAGTACCAGGACACCGGCCACGCCCAGCGCGTGCTGCTGCGGTCGCTGTTCGGGCGCGGCGAGCCGATGCCGGTCACGTCGGTCGGCGACCCGGCGCAGGCCATCTACGGCTGGCGCGGCGCGTCCGCGGCGAACCTGCCCCGGTTCGTGCACGACTTCCCGCCGGCGAAGAAGTACGGCCTGCTCACCAGCTTCCGCAACCCGCCCGAGGTGCTGGCGCTGGCCAACGCCGTGTCCGCGCCGCTGCGCGCGATGGGCCTGGACGTCGACGAGCTGCGCGCCCGTGACGGCGCGGGCCCCGGTGACGTGCGGGTGGCGTTGTTCGAGGACATCCGGCGGGAACTGGACTGGGTGGCCGACACCGTCGCCGCGCAGTGGGAAGCCCACCTGGACACCAGCGACGAGCCGCCGACCGCCGCGGTGCTCGTGCGCCGCCGGTCCGACATGGCGAACATCGCGGCGGCGCTGCGGGAACGCGGTCTGCCCGTGGAGGTCGTCGGCCTCGGCGGGCTCCTCGACGAGCCGGAGGTGCGGGACCTCACCAGCGCGTTGCGCGTCCTCGTCGACCCCCTGGCGGGCACGGCCGCCGCCCGCCTCCTCACCGGCTCCCGCTGGCGCGTCGCCGCCTACGACCTGGCGGCGCTGTGGACGCGGGCCCGCGACCTCGCCGGCGCGCCCACCCGGCAGGCCGTGGCGGACGACCCGCTCGCCGTCCTCGCCGACGCCCTGCCCGGCGAGCACGCCGACCAGGCGGGGCTCGCCGACGCGCTGGACGACCCCGGCGACCCGACCGCGTACTCCGCCGAGGGCTACCGGCGCATCCGCAGGCTGGGCGCCGAGCTGGCCGCGTTGCGCCGCCGCCTCGACCAGCCGTTGCCCGAGCTGGTCGCCGACGTGGAACGCACCCTGCTGCTGGACATCGAGGCGATGTCCCGGCCCGGCGGCGTCGGCCGGGCGCACCTCGACGCGTTCGCCGACGTGGTCGCCGACTTCGCGGCGGCCAGCCCGTCCGCGACCCTGCCCGCGCTGCTCGACTACCTCTACACCGCCGAGCAGGCCGAGGACGGTCTCGAACCCGGCGAGGTCGAGGTCGCCGAGAACCGGGTGCAGGTGCTGACCATGCACTCGGCGAAAGGGCTGGAGTGGCACATCGTCGCCGTGCCGCACGTGGTGAAGGACGTGTTCCCGGGGCGCAAGAAGTCGTCCAGCTGGCTGCGGGCGGTGGCCGAGCTGCCCGCCGACCTGCGCGGTGACGCCGAGGACCTGCCCCAGCTGCGCATCGCGCCCGGCGCCAACCGCAAGGAGGTGGAGGAGGCGCTCGTCAAGCACGAGGAGGACTTCGACGCCCGGCGGTTGGTGGAGGAGCGCCGGCTGCTGTACGTCGCCCTGACCCGGTCCGAGCACAGCCTGCTGGTGTCCGGGCACTGGTGGGGTGAGACGGGCGACAAGCCCAAGGGGCCGTCGGCGTTCCTGACGGAGATCCGCGAGTCCGTGCTGGCCGCCGACCACCCGCCGGCCGACATCGCGAACTGGGCGCCGAGGCCCGCCGACGACGAGCCGAACCCCCTCGCGTCGCAGACGAAGACCGCCCAGTGGCCCGCCGACCCGCTCGGCAAGCGCCGTGAGGCGGTGAAGGAGGGGGCGGAGCTGGTGCTGGCCGCGCTGGACCGCCACCTGTCCCGGCTGCCCCGACCGGCCGACGCGGACGCCGACGCCGACGCCGACGCCGACCTGCCGCCCGAGCCGCCGGACGACGACGTGCCGCCGGAGGACGTGCGTCCGGACGCCTTCCCGGAGGACTTGCCGCCCGACGACCTGCCGCCGGAGGACTTGCTCCCCGAGGACCTGCCGCCGGAAGACCTGCCGCCCGCCGACCTGCCGCCGGAAGACCTGCCGCCTGCGGACCTGCCGGAAGACCTGTTCCCCGAGGACGTGCCGCCGGAGCCGGACGACTATCCCGAGGCCGAGGCCGGTGCCGGAGACCTCCCCGAAGCGCCGCCGGCCGACGACTCGGAGGACGACCCCGAGGGCTGGTCGCGGGACGTCGACGTGCTGCTGGCCGAACGCGCCGCCGCGGCCGACCGCCGGGAACGGGTCGTCCTGCCCGACCACCTCTCGGTCAGCCAACTGGTCGAGCTGGCCGCCGACCCGGACCTCCTGGCCCGACGTCTGCGCCGCCCCCTGCCGTTCCCACCGAACCCGCTGGCCCGCCGCGGCACGGCGTTCCACACCTGGCTGGAACAGCGGTTCGGCGCGAGCCGCCTCTTCGACCTGGACGAACTCCCCGGCGCGGCCGACGAGGGAGCGGCGCCCGACGCCGACCTCACCCGCCTCCAGGAGGCGTTCCTGGCGAGCAAGTGGGCCGACCGGGTGCCGCACGACGTCGAGGTGCCGTTCGAGACGGAGATCGACGGCCTGTCGGTGCGGGGCCGGATGGACGCCGTGTTCGCCGACGACGACGGCGGCTGGACGGTGGTCGACTGGAAGACCGGCGCCGTGCCGGACGACGACCGCCTGCCCGCGCTGTCCGTGCAGCTCGCGGCGTACCGGCTGGCGTGGGCGGCGCTGACCGGCTCACCGGTCGAGAAGGTGCGGGCCGCGTTCCACTACGTCCGCCAGGACCGCACCCTCCGCCCCGCGGACCTGTTGGACGCGGACGGCCTGCGCGAGCTGATCCGCTCGATCCCGCAGTGACCCACCCGACTCGGTGACCGCCGCGACTCGGTGACCGCCGCGACCCGTTCCGGCGACCCGGCGACCCGACGCGACTCAGTGACCGGCGCGACCACCGGCGACCCGGCGCGACCCCCTGATCCCGGATCCGCTGATCCCGTGATCCGGCCTAGGTCGTGACGCGGGCGTGCGCGGGGACTTCCTTCAGCACCCGGTCGTACAGCACCTCGAGCAGCCACCGCCCGAACAGCGACGGGCCGAACTCGGTCGACCGGTCCTCCGGCGGCACCATCAGCTCGGCCGCGCCCGACGAGTCGACCGCCACCACGCCGATGCCGTAGTAGTCCAGCTCGATCAGAGGCCACGACTGCGCGCCCTGCGGCGCGGGCAGCACCACGGAGCACGGCGCGAGGGTCATCAACGTCCCGCACGACTGCAACGCGCGGTCCACCGTGGATTCACCCACCAGGACGCCGACCAGCTCCACCGCGGGCACGGGCAGCTGGTCGTGCGCGGCCGGCTCGAACCACGAGCGGAACCAGGACGGGTCCGCCTGGGGCGGCCAGCCGTTCGCGCTGCGCCACTCGTGCACGTCGGCACGAACCCGCACGACAGCCGACACCTGGTGACCCAGCACGGCGACGTCGGGGACGACGATGCCGCGCCAACCCAGCGCCGACGCGGCATGGTGGAGGAGCGGTTGCACTCGGGCATCCTAGGACTGGTTGCGGTTTCAATGACAGCCCCTCGGGCGCGCTGGGTGTCGAACCCAGTGCCGAGAGTGATCAGCGGGTTGAGCGTCCCACACGCAAGGCCCACAGGATCAGCGGGACCTGGAGCGGCAGCCGCCCGAACGCGATCACCCTCGCCTTGGGCGACTTCGCACGGTAGTCGTAGGCCATCTTGACGTTGGCCGGGAACACCGCCGCGAAGAACCCGGCGGCGAGCTTCCCGCCCAGGCCTCGGGTCCGCGGCACGGCGACCGCCGCGGCCAGCGCCACCTCGACGGCTCCGGACACGTAAGTCCAGGTCCGGGGCTTGCCCGGCAGCGCACGCGGCACGATCGCGTCGTACGGCTTCGGCTTGGCGAAGTGCGTGACGCCGGCCGCGCCCAGCAGCCCGGCCAGCGCGAGCGCCGACCAGGAGCGGGAACGAGTGGGTTCCATGCGGCTCACCCTGTCATGCCGGCCACCGCCGGGCGCTGCCAGGGTTATCCTCCCGCACCGTGAGCGGTGATCCCGAAAATCCCGAACATCCCGAGCGGGCGGCGGTGGCGGCGTTCGCCGACGACTTCCTGGTCGGCCTGCGCGAGTGGCTGGCCATCCCGTCCATCGGGGCAGACCCCGCGCACCACGGCGACGTGCGCGCGTCCGCCCGCTGGCTCGCCGAGGCGCTGCGCCGCGACGGGTGGCCCGACGTCCGGGTCTGGGACGAGGGACCGGCCCTGCCCGCCGTCTACGCCTCCTGGCCCGCCGCCGACCCCGACGCGCCGACCGTGCTCGTCTACGGGCACCACGACGTGCAGCCGGTCGACCCGGTCGAGCAGTGGCAGCACCCGCCGTTCGAGGCGACGCTCGTCGGCGAGGAGCTGTTCGCGCGCGGCGCCAGCGACGACAAGGGGCAGGTCGCGATGCACCTGCTCGGCGTCAAGGCGCACCTGGCGGCGACCGGCGCGGCGCAGCCCGCGGTGACGCTCAAGCTGTTCGTCGAGGGCGAGGAGGAGTCGGGGTCGCCGCACCTCACCCGCCTGCTCGACGACCACCGCGACGACCTCGCGTGCGACCTGGTGGTGTTCACCGACACGCCGCTGTACGGGCGTGACGCGCCGACGGTGTGCACCGGCCAGCGCGGCGTGTACGGCGCGGAGGTCGTGTTCACCGGCGGCACGTCGGACGTGCACTCCGGCCGGGCCGGCGGCAGCGTCCCCAACCCGGCCACCGCCATCGCCCGGCTCGTCGCCGCGCTCCACGACGACGACGGGCGCGTGCGGTTGCGGGACTTCTACGCCGACGTCGTCGAGCCCACCGAGGCCGAGCGTGCCGACTACGCCGCGCTGCCGTTCGACGAGGCCGTGTGGCTCGCGAACGCGGGCGGCGCGCAGGGGTTGGCGGGCGAGCCCGGCTGGTCGACGTTGGAACGCGTGTGGGTGCGCCCCACCGCCGAGGTCAACGGCATCCACGGCGGGTACACCGGGCCCGGCCTGAAGACGATCGTGCCCGCGCAGGCGTCGGTGAAGCTGTCGTTCCGGCTCGTGCCCGACCAGCGGCCCGAACGGGTGGCCGACGCGTTGCGCGAGTTCGTCGCCAAGCACACGCCGGACGGCCTGCACGCCGAGGTGATCACGCGCGGTGACGGCGCGCCGCCCTATGCGGTGGACGTGTCCCACCCGGCCGTGGGTGCGGTGCGTGACGCCGTGCAGGCCGCGTTCGAACAGCCGGTCAGGTTCAGCCGGACGGGTGGCTCGGGGCCGGCCGCGCTGCTGCACGGCTGGCTCGGCGTGCCGGTGGTGTACCTGGGCGCGACGTTGCCGGATGATCGCATCCACGCGCCGAACGAGCGCGTCGTCGTGCCACTGCTGCTCTGCGGCGCCGAGGCCGCCGCCCGGCTGTGGCGACTACTGCCGGAGAGGTTGTCATGATCCGCCGATCTCATCCCGGGGCACCGCTGGCCGATCGGCCCGGACACTCGCTGGTCGGTGTGATCCGGATGCCGGACACCGTCCACAGCCCGGTGCGCGCGATCCTGAAACGGGTCATCGGCGCGCTTACCGCGCTGTTGTCGGCCGTGCTGATCGTCTACTTCGACCGCGACGGCTACCGTGACGTCAACGAGGACGGCCTGTCCTTCCTGGACGCGGTCTACTACGCCACGGTGTCGCTGTCGACCACCGGATACGGTGACATCACGCCGGTCAGTTCGTCGGCCCGGCTCGTGAACGTCCTCGTGATCACCCCCCTGCGGGTGCTGTTCCTGATCGTTCTGGTCGGTACGACCCTAGAAGTGCTCACCGAGCGTTCTCGGCAGGCGCTGCGCATCCAAAAGTGGAGGACCAAGGTGCGTGACCACGTGGTCGTCGTCGGGTACGGCACGAAGGGCAGGTCCGCCGTCAGCGCCCTCATGGGCGACGGCGTCGACCCCGGCTCGATCGTCGTCGTGGACACCACCCAGGAGTCGCTGGACGCCGCCTCGGCCATCGGCCTCGTGACCGTGCACGGCACCGGCACCAGCAACGACGTGCTGCGCGTCGCGGGCGTCCCGCGGGCACGCGCCGTGGTCGTCGCCGCGAACCGCGACGACACCGCGGTCCTGGTCACCCTCACCGCGCGCGAGCTGGCGCCCAAGGCGCAGATCGTCGCCTCGGTCCGCGAACGCGAGAACGAACACCTCCTCCGCCAGTCCGGCGCGGACTCGGTCGTGGTCTCCAGCGAGACCGCCGGCCGCCTCCTCGGAATGGCCACCGCCACCCCGTCCGTCGTCGACATGGTCGAGGACCTGCTCACCCCCGACGCGGGCCTGTCGATCGCCGAGCGCGACGTGGAGCCGTCCGAGATCGGCGGCTCACCCCGCCACCTGCCCGACATAGTGCTGGGCGTGGTGCGGGACGGCGTCCTCTACCGGGTGGACGCCCCGGAGGCCGACGCCGTGGAAGCGGGCGACCGCCTCCTCTACGTCAAGAAGGTCACCCCACCCAAAGAAGCCTGACGCCCCCTCTCCCCACTGGCCTCACTCAGCCAACGGAATCCGAACCTCGAACACGGCCCCGCCCACCACCGGCGGGGCCTCCGCTCGCCCATCGCCAGCCCACCCGCCCCCCACCTGCCCACGGCCAACCTGCCCGGCAGCGGGCCGCTCGGCACCTGCCTGCCCAGCGCCGACCCGCCCGGCAGCCGTCTGGCCAGCAGCGAACCGCTTAGCGCCGACCAGCCCGGCACCGGTCTGCCCAGCGCCGACCCGCCCGGCAGCCGTCTGGCCAGCAGCGAACCGCTTAGCGCCGACCAGCCCGGCACCGGTCTGCCCAGCGCCGACCCGCCCGGCACCCGCCTGCTCGGTGTCCGCACACTCGGCGGCGACCTGCTCGACAGCGGCCCGCTCGGCACCCGCTTGGCCAGCGTCTGGCTGCCCTGCGCCCGCCGCAGGGTTCGCCTGACCGGCGTGCACCTGCCCGGCGCTCACCGCCGGGCCGTTCACCACGAGGCCGTGTGCCACCGGGCCGTCCGTTCGACCCGCGACGGTCGCCCCGGTTGACCCGATCGACCTGGTCGAGCCGATCGACCCGTTGGGCCTGGTCGAGCCGGTGAGGTGGTGGGGGTCGACACAGGTCAGCTCTCCGCCGTGGGCGCGCACGACGCCGCGGGCGATGGGCAGACCGAGACCCGAGCCGCCGGACCGACGATCCCTGGCCTCGTCGAGCCTGACCAACCGGTCGAAGATGCGTTCCCGGTCCTCGGGTGCGACGCCGGGGCCGTTGTCGGACACGGTCAGGTGGGCGATGGCGCCCGTCCTCGACACCCTCAGCCGCACCCGCCCTGACGGCCCGGTGGCTTGGCGGGCGTTGTCGGCGAGGTTGGCCAGCACCTGGGCCAGGCGTTGCGGATCGCCTGACACGAACGCCGACTCGCCCTCGGCCGCGATGTCGAAGTCGGGTGCGAGCAGCCGCGTCCGACCCACCTCGGCCTCGGCCAACGCCAGCAGGTCGACCCGCTCCCGGTGCAGTTCGAGGCCCGCTTCGATCCTGGCCAGCGCCAAGAGGTCGTCCACCAGCCGTCCGGCCCGCCGCGACTCCCGCACGAGCAGCAGGTTCAACCGCTCCCGCTCCTCCGCGCCGGCGGTCTGCATCAGCGCCTCGGCCACCGCCTGCACACCCGCGATGGGGGTGCGCAGCTCGTGCGCCGCGTCGGCCACGAACCGCTTCGTCCGCTCCTCCGATCCCTCCAACGAGTCCAGCATGTCGTCGAACGCCGCCGCCGTGCGGCCGAGTTCGTTGTCCGACCGCGACGGGTTGAGCCGGTGGCCCCGGTCACCGCGCGCGATGTTCCGGGCCAGCGTGGTCATGGCGTCCAACGGCGCCAACGCCCGTCGGACCACCCACACCATCGCGGCCGCCGTCACCGCCACCGCACCGAACCCGACCAGCAGCAGCAACCGCCGCAACCTGACCTGCGCCGCCGTGATGACCGACGACTCGGCGTACAGCGTGATCTTCGACCCGTCCGGCAGGTCCCGAGTGGTCCCGTTCGCCACCTCCTCGTCCAGTGCCGCTCCGAACACCGCCCCGTCCGGCATGACCAGCCGGACCTCCACACCTCGGCCTTGCAGCCGGTTCACCAGGTTCGCGCCGCGCACCCCCTGCATCACGAGTTGCTGGGCCACCCGTGCCTTCTCCAGCAACGCCGTCTCGACGTCCCGTTTGGACTGGGCCGCGAACAACCCGTCCACCACCAGCACGACCCCGATCAGCACCGCGCCCAGGACGCCGATCGCCGACAGCGCGACCCGCCGCCGCAGCGACACGGTCCGGAGGCTCACGTCTCGTCCGCTCTGAGCACGTAACCGAGCCCGCGCACGGTGTGCAGCAACCGCGGACCGTGCTCCTCCAACTTCCGGCGCAGCGCGCTGACGTGCACCTCCACCAGGTTCGGGTCGTAGTCCTCGTAGCCCCACACCGCGGTGAGGATCTGCGTCTTCCCCACGACCCGCCCCCGCTGCGCCGCCAGGTACCGCAACAGCCGCAGCTCGGTGGCGGTCAGATCGACCGAGACGTCGCCCCGCAACACGACCGCCGAGTCGGCGTCGACGACCAGGTCACCGATCTGGACGGTCGACGGCGTCCGCCCCAGCCGCCGCAGGACCGCGCTCACCCGCGCCACCAACTCGGCCAAGACGAACGGCTTCACCACGTAGTCGTCCGCGCCCCGGTCGAGCCCTCGCAGCCGATCCGACACCCCGTCCCGAGCGGTCAACATGACCACCCCGGCCCCGCTCGCGCGCCGGATGACCTCCAACAACGTGAAGCCGTCCCGACCGGGCAACATCACGTCGAGCACCACCAGATCCGGCCGGAACCGGACCAGGTCGCCCTCCAGTTCGCGGCCGTCCGGCCGGACCTGCACCTGGTAACCCGCGTCGCGCAACGCGGAACTCACCGCAGCCCCGATCGCCTCGGCGTCCTCGATCACCAGCACCCTGGCAGCAGTCGACACCTCCATATTCTGCTTCGCACCCGACGCCCAACCACCCCACCCGCCCACGGTGGGTGGCGTGGGCAGATTTGGGCCGGCCGAGGTGAGTGGTGCGTGCGTGCGTGCGGCTGGACGGCCGGTGGGCGTGCTTCAGCGGTTGCTGAGGGTCAGGGCCGCCGCCGCTCTCGGGTTGTTGGGTTGCGGTCGGGTGTTGCCGCTCCCTGCGGTGCGGCGGCCGATGGGGTGGGTAGGTGGTGGGCGGTCGAGGTATGGGCCGGCCTCCTCCGTCGGGGGGCGCGGATGGGGGAGGCCGGCGTCCACAGCAGAACGACGGTGGCCGCCGTTCTCCGGTGGTGTGAGGGTTCGTCGGACAACGCCGCGGTGGTGGTGATCGGCGGCAGACGCCTGGCGAATCCGAAGTGGACTGGAGGTCTGTGCGCGGTCCGCCGGAGGGCGGGGGTCGGCTGGAAGGTGGTGATCGGCTGATCCGAGTGGTCGATCCGGCGGCAGTCGTCGGCCCGGCGGCGGCCGGCGGCCCGGCGGCGGTCGTCAACCGAAGGGTGGCGGGAGGTCTTGGCGGGGCGCTGTGAGGCGGCCGCACGTCAAAGCTCTCCAACGCGGCGGGCAGGCCCAAGGACGGAGACCTCGCCGCAGCACGCCGTGCGGCAGGCGGCGGTGGACTCGGGGGCCGGTGGGGTCGAAGGCTTTCGCAGTGGAGGTCATGGGTCTATTTTCGAACAGGAGTTCGAGGGACGGCAAGATCACGATCGGGTGAAGTCCGGGGCTGGGGCGGCCGCCTCCGCCCCCACGACAACCGGCCACCCCGTCTGCGACCATCCACCCTGTGGCGGTTCCGCGAAGCCCGGCCGGATGGGCCCTGGTACTGCTGGTCGTGGGCCTGTCAGGGGTGGCGGCAGCGGTCGCGTTGTGGTGGCCGCGCACCGCTCCGGAGGTCCAGCACGCGTCGGCGACCGTCGTCGCACCGGCCTCCTGCGGCGACCCGGACGCCTACGACCGGGTCGAACTGACGATCGGTGGCCGAACGCACACCGCCAAGCTCGACGGCTGCGGTCACCTGCGCGATGAGGTGGTGGAGGTCGTGGTCCCGGCCGACACCAGCGGCGAGTTCACCGTCCAAGCCGCCGCCGCCACCCCCGAGGGCATGCCGCTCGACACCCGCCTGGCGCTCCTGCTGACGTGCCTGAGCGGCCTCGCGGGCGGCCTCTACGCCTACCTGCTGACCCGGCGCGCTCAGGCGACGGCGTCCGCCGGGGCCGCGTAGGTGTTGCACGACGACGTCACGCCCGTCGTGTACCCGTGCGACGCCCACTCCGCCTGGTTGTCCGGGCTGCCGTGCGCGTTCTTCTCCGGCGGCTCCTCCACGGCGTACTGGAAGTCGTCCGCCGCCTCCTGCGCGAGCCCCGTCCCGATCGATTCCGAGACCGCGACCAGGAACATCCCGGCGAAGCAGTTGGCCTGCAACTCGATCCGCCGCGACATCTCCAGCCCCGCCGGCGTCTCCTCGCCCGCGTCCACGATCTTGCTGTCCGCCGCGCGCAGCATCCCCGTCAACGCCTGGACGTGGTGCCCGTACTCGTGCGCCAACGTCGCCAGGTGCGACCCGGGGCGCTCACCGCCGCCGTTGTCGCGCAGCCGCTTGGTCGGCATGTAGATGGTCCTGTTGCGACCGCAGTAGTACGCGACCGCCTCGCTCTCCGCGGGCGCCGAGCCGCACGGGCCCTCGACCAGGTCCGGCGCGGTGTCGAGCGCGGGCGGGTCGAACGGCAGGTTCGCCTGCTCCAGCACCGGCCGCCACGCCGCGTCGAGGCACAGCACCCCGGCCCGGTAGTACGCCGACAGCTCGGCGTCCGACACCCCGAACCCCGGAAGCGGGCACGGCACCGCGGGCAGCCGCACGGGCGTCACGAGCAGCGGGTGGTCGGCCAGCCGGTGCACCGCGCGCGGCCTCGGCGCCTCGGTCTCCGCGGTTTCCCCGGTCACCGCGCCCGGTGCGGCGACGGCGCGTCCGCTGATCTGCCGGGACACTTCCAGTTGCGTGACGCCACCGAGGCCCAGCACGCACAAGACGATCAACGAGAACACGCCGATGAGCACGATCGGGTTGTTCCTGGGCTCTTCGGGCGTGTGCACGGTCCTCCAGTCGGGTCAGCTGACGTCCGCCGCGCTCGCCACCCAAGTGTTGCACGCGCTCGTCTCGTTGTTCTTGAACCCGTGGTTCACCCAGGCCGCGTTCCGCTCCGGCGCGCCGTGGTCGCGGTTGGGGTAGATCGGGTAGTCGCCGCGGTTCCCGGCGTCGGAGAGGGCGACGGAGATGACGTCACCGGGCACGGCGCCGTGGGAGAGGGGCGCGAGCGTCATCCCGCCGAAGCACGTCGCCTGCAGCTCCTTGCGCCGGTTGATGTCGAGGCCCTCCGGGGTGTCCCAGCCGCCCTTCTCGTACTGCGCCTGGCCGGACGCGCGCAGGATGCCGGACAGCCACTGGACGTGGTGGCCGTACTCGTGGGCGAGCTGGCCCAGGTACTTGCCGGGGTGGTTCGGGTTCGCCGCGCCCTGCTCGTTCGCGTAGTGGTTCGGCGTCCAGTAGATCGTGCCGTCGCAGTACATGGCGGTGCGGTCGGGGCCCATCGAGCCGCACGTGTTGGTGATCTGGGACGTCACCATGACCAGCTCCACCGGCTGGTAGGGCAGGTTCGCGCGCTGGAACGACGGCTCCCACATCGCCTCGATGCACGGCAGCGCCGCCCGCAGGAACCGGTCCTGGCCGGCGGGGGAGTAGTCCATGCCCGGCAACGGGCAGCCGTCGATGTTGAACGCGCCGAGGCCGGCCGCGTGGATCGGGTTGTCACCGAGCGTGAAGGACGCCTTGGGGCCGGCCTTCGTGGTGGACGTCGACGTGGACCGCGTGGTGGTGCGCTCGGACGTGGTCGTCGTCGTGGTGGTCGTGGTGGTGGTGCGGTCCGGCGAGTACGTGTTGGTCGAGTACCCGGCGTTGCCGGAGTCGGAGGCCCGCGTGGAGTCGCCGTTGGCCGCGACGATGCCGATCGTGGCGATGCCGATCACGAGGAAGCCGATGGCCAGCATCGCGACGAGCGGGCCCTTGCTCTTGGGCTGCCCCGGGTACGGCACGGGCGCCGGGCCCCAGCCCTGGGGCGGTCCGGGCGGACCCCAGTTCGCGGGTTGCGGCGCGGCCACGGGCGGCGGCATGACGGGGGCCTGCTGCGGCCACCCGGGCGAGGGCTGGGCCGGCTGCGAACCCGTCTGCGGCCACGACGGCTGCTGCCGGCCCGTCTGCGGCCACGAGGGCGGCTGCTGGGCCGGCTGCGGGCCGGTCTGCGGCCACACCGGCGGACGGCCGGGCTGGGAAGCCGGCTGCGCGCCCGGTTGCGGCGACTGGGCGGGCGGTTGCGCGGGCGGCTGCTGCTGCGCCGGCCACTGCTGTGGCGGCTGGGACGGACGGGGCTGCTGGGGGGTCAGCGGGGACGGCACCGGAGGCGGCCCGACCGGTCGTGGCGGCGGCCAGCCACCTGGCGGCGGTGGTTGCGTCATCGCTGGTCGTCCCCCATATCGCGGATGCCCGAATCAGCACAAGAGCTTAGGCGAACTCCGCTATTCTCCGCGGCCGTGTTGAAAAACTGGGGAGCGGCGGCGATCTGCTTGGCCGCGCTGTGCGCGGGCGCCGCCACAGCGTCGGCGCAGCCGAGCACGGCCGGTCTGCCCGGGACGGTCGGCGCCGACGTGCGGCTGAAGCTGGAGCGCGACGGCAGGCTGACCGTGACCGAGGTGGTGACGGTCCCCGACGGCACGGCGGCCACGCGGGTCGTCCCCCTGCGCGTCCCCGTCGGCGACGGCCGCGACCGCGTTTTCCAGGTCGCCGACGTGTCCGTGGACGGCAAGGGCACGGCCTCGGCCTCCTCCTCGGCCGACGAGCTGACGATCGCGCTCCAGCCGGGCACGTCCACCGTCAAGTACTCGGTGGTGGGCGCGGTCTCCCAGATCGGCGACACCCTGGAGCTGCGCTGGCAGCCCGCGAGCGGTTGGGACGCCCCGCTCGACTCGGTGAAGGTCTCCGTCATCACGCCGGACGTGCCGAAGTCGGTGAACTGCCTGGCGGGCGAGCCGGGCACGGCCAAGCCGTGCACCACGGCCGAGCTGGGCGACGGCCGCGGCGTGCGGGCGACCGAGATCGGCCTGGGCGCCGGCGAGCGGGTCGAGGTGGCGGTCGGGCTGCAGGAGGGCGCCGCGCCGGCGAACGCGCGGGTCGAGGAGGCGTCGGGGTTGGCGGCGGCGTTCGCGCTCACGCCCGCGACCGGCGCGGGCCTGGGCGGACTGGTCCTGGCGCTGCTCGGCGGCGGCTTGCTGCTGTGGTACCTCCGCGGCCGCGACGCGCGGGCGTTGGCGGGTGCGGTCGGACCGGTGAACGTGCTGGTCACCGATGGCGCCGGACGGGTGGCGTTCGCCTCGCCGGACGGGGTGCTGCCCGGCCAGGTGGGCACCGTGGTGGACGAGCACGTGGACGTGGTCGACGTGACCGCCACGATCGTGGACCTCGCGGTGCGCAACTACGTGTGGGTGGAAGAGGTCGACGGCCACGACTGGCGGTTCGTGCGGCGCAACGAGGCCGACCAGTCCCTCTCGGGGTACGAGCGCGCTGTGTACGACACGTTGTTGCCCGCGGGCGTGGACGCGGTGCTGTTGTCGGAGCTGAGGGGCAAGCGGATCGACCTGTCCCGCGTTCGGGACGAGCTGTACGCCGACGTGGTGGCGAAGAACTGGTTCGCGCGGCGGCCGGACGCGGAGCGCAACCTCTGGTGGTGGGCCGGCGTCGGCCTCGGTCTGCTCGGCGTGGCGCTGACGGTGGTGTTGGCGCTGACGGGCGCGGCGGCGTTGTTCGGTCTGGTGGTCGTGGTCGCCGGGGTGGCATTGGTGCTGGGAGCGCGCTCCATGCCCGCACGGACGAAGCGGGGCAGTGTCCTGTTGGAACACGTGCGCGGTTTGCGCGGCTACCTGAGCACGGTGACGCCCCAGGACATCCCGGACGCCGACCGGGAGATGGTGTTCTCGCGGTCGCTGCCGTACGCGGTGGTGCTGGGGGAGACCGAGCGGTGGCTGGCGGCGTTCGCGGGCACGCGGACGGGGCTGTACTGGTTCGGCGAGGCGGATCAGGGCGATGACCTGGGACGGTTCGCCCGGCGGTTCCCCGCGTTCCTCGGCGCGGTGGACGGCGTGCTCGCGCAGGCGGGACACCTCCGGTCTCTGCGCGGCTGAGAGCCGCCGAACATCACCCGAAAGTGATCTTGCCTTCCGTCGAACACGCGTTCGACAATGGAGCCATCCCCGGAACCGCCGCCCAGGGGTGGGGGCGGGGTTCCGAAGGATCTGACCGAAGCCAACCCGGCGTCCGCACGCGTCGGCTCCACCGGGTGGGTGGCCAGGTGAGACGGGCAGTGGTTCGGACCGGTCGCGGGGTGGTCGCGGCCCCGGTCCGGGCGGCGCCGCGCAGGTCGGCCGGTCCTCACCCGGTCGGTTCGCGCAGGGCGGAACGGGGTGTCGCAGCACGCGGGCGGCCTTGGAGCCCGGTGGTGGTGTGAACCCGTAGGCTGCGGTTCATGGCGCTACCCGAACTCCACAGGTGCACGCTTCCCAACGGTCTGCGGGTGGTGCTCGCACCCGACCGCAGCGCCCCGGTCGTCGGGGTGAGCGTGCACTACGACGTCGGCTTCCGCTCCGAGCCCGAGGGGCGGACGGGGTTCGCGCACCTCTTCGAGCACCTCATGTTCCAGGGCAGCGAGAGCCTGGAGAAGCTGGCCCACTTCCGGCACGTGCAGTCCTCGGGCGGCACGTTCAACGGGTCCACGCACCCCGACTACACCGACTACTACCAGGTGCTGCCGTCGGCGGCCCTGGAGCGGGCACTGTTCCTCGAAGCCGACCGCATGCGGGCGCCGAAGCTCACCGAGGAGAACCTGCGCAACCAGATCGACGTCGTGAAGGAGGAGATTCGACTCAACGTGCTGAACCGGCCGTACGGGGGGTTCCCGTGGATCCTCCTGCCGCCGGTGCTGTTCCAGACCTTCCCGAACGCGCACAACGGCTACGGCGACTTCACCGACCTGGAGAACGCCACCGTGGACGACTGCGCCGCGTTCTTCGACACCTACTACGCGCCGGGCAACGCCGTGCTGACGGTGGCGGGCGACTTCGACCCCGAAGAGGCGACGGCGCTCGTCGAGAAGCACTTCGGCGACGTGCCCGCCCGTCCGGTGCCGGTCCGGCCGTCGTTCGCCGAGGCCGCGCCGAAGGGCGAGGTCCGCGCCGAGCACACCGACAAGCACGCGCCGATGCCGGCCATCGCGCTGGGCTACCGCATCCCGGACCCGGTGGCCGAGGTCGAGGCCTACCTCACCTACCTGGTGCTGGCGGGTGTGCTGACCGACGGCGACGGGTCGCGGCTCCAGCAGCGGCTCGTGCACCGCGACGCGATCGTGGTCGACGTCGGCGCCGGGTGCGGTCTGTTCGGGCCGTTGGAGGCGCGCGACCCGGACACGTTCAGCATCACCGCGATCCACCCGCCGGAGGTGGCCTCCCAGCAGGTCATCGCCGCGGTGGACGAGGAGCTGCAGCGGCTGGCCGAGGAAGGGCCGACCGAGCAGGAGCTGGCGAAGGTCACCGCCCGCTGGGTGTCGACCATGCACCGCGAGCACGACCGGCTGACCAGCCGCACGCTGGGCCTCGGCTCCGCCGAGCTGCTGTTCGGCCGCGCGGAACTGCTGTACGAGCTGCCGGACAAGCTGGCCGGCATCACCACCGACGCGGTCGCCGCGGCGGCCAAGGCGCTGCGGCCCGACTCGCGCGCCGTCCTGATCCTCAACCCTGCCGACGGAGGTACCGAGTGAGCGCCCCGACCAAGCACCGCAGCGCCGAGGAGATCGGCCGTACGGCGCTCGGGCCTCGCCCCTTCCCGGAGCTGGGCGAGCAGCGGGCGACGGCCGACCTGGACAGCGTCGACACGACGTTGGCCAACGGCCTGCGGGTGATCGCCGTGCGGCGGTCGTCCGTGCCGCTGGTCGAGGTGCGGCTGCGCATCCCGTTCGGCGATCCGGCGTCCACCAGCGTCGGCTCGACCCACGCGGCGCGCGCCGAGGTGCTGGCGAACACGGTGCTCACCGGCACCGCGACGCGCAGCCGGGTGGACGTGGACACCGAGCTCGCGCTCGTCGGCGGCGAGCTGGACGCCGTGGTCGACCCGGAGCGGCTCGCCTTCTCCGGCAACGCCCTGGTGTCCGGGTTCGGCACCGTGCTGGACGTGCTGCGGGACGTGCTCACCGGCGCGACCTACCCGGCCGAGGAGGTCTCGCGGGAACGCGCTCGGCTCGTGGAGCGCATCCGGTTGGCGCGGTCGCAGCCGAACGTGATCGCGCGGGAGGCGTTGCAGCGCCACCTGTACGGCGACCACCCGTTCGCCAAGGAGATGCCCGAGGCGGACGAGGTCGCGGCGGTCACCCGGGACGACGTGCTCGCGCTGCACGCGTCGGCCGTGCTGCCGCGCGGGTCGGTGCTGGTCGTCGTGGGCGACGTCGAGCCGGACGCGGCGGTGCGCGCTGTCGAGGGCGCGCTGGGGGAGTGGACCGGTGACGGCGCGGCCGTGACGCTGTCGCCGCTGCCGGTGGTGAGCGGCGGCGACGTGCTGCTGGTGCACCGGCCCGGCGCGGTGCAGTCGCAGATCCGGCTCGCCGGGCGCGGCCTGGTGCGGACCGACGAGCGGTACCCGGCGTTGCAGCTGGCGAACCTCGTGTTCGGCGGGTTCTTCTCGTCGCGGTTGGTGGAGAACATCCGCGAGGACAAGGGCTACACGTACAGCGCGCGGTCGCACCCGGAGTTCACGCCGGGCGGGGCGACGTTGCTGGTGGACGCCGACACGGCGAGCGAGGTCACCGCGGCGGCGCTGCTGGAGACCCGGTACGAGCTGGCCAGGCTCGCCCTGGTGCCGCCATCGGAGTCCGAAGTGGACACCGCCCGCCGGTACGCGGTCGGGTCGCTGCTGACGGCGACGTCGTCGCAGGGCGGGCTGGCGTCGTTCCTGGTGAACCTCGCCGGCCTCGGGCTGGGCATCGAGTGGTTCACCGGGCACCCGGACCGGCTGGCGGCCGTCACCGTCGAGCAGGTCGCCGAGGCGGCGCTGGAGTTCTTCGCGCCGAGCGCGTTCACCGGCGTGCTGGTGGGCGACGCGGAGCTGCTGGCACCGCAGCTGCGGGCGTTGGGCGGCGTGACCCTGCCGTGAGCTTCGAGCTGGTGGACCTGCCGGCCCTGTCGCGGTTCACGGTGGACCGGCGGGAGTCGTTGCGCGGCGACGCGGAGCGGATCGCGCAGCTCTGGCCGAAGGCGCGCGTCGTCACCGTGGACGCGCACGGCCGGACGTTGGTGGCCGACCAGGCATCCCGCCTGGTCGACCGCCCCGCCACCGACTTCGGCGACGGCCCGCCCGACACCGCCGTGCTGCTCGGCGAGCAGGACGGCGTGGCGTACTGGGCGGTCCCGCTGACCGAGGACGAGACGGACGTCGCGGTGCCCGGAGGGCGGGCGTGGTTCCGGCCGGAGCTGACGGACGAGCCCCAGTGGCTCGACCTGCGGGCGTGCGGCGCGATGCTCGACGACACCGGCGCGGGCCTGTTCACGTCGGCCGTGGCGCTGTTCCACTGGCACCGGTCGGCGAGGTTCTGCGCGGCGTGCGGCGGGACGACGGAGTCGATCAAGTCCGGCTGGGCGCGGGTCTGCGAGCAGTGCGGGCGGGAGGAGTACCCGCGCACCGACGCGGCGGTGATCTGCCTCGTCCACGACGGCGCGGACCAGGTGCTGCTGGCCCGCGGCGAGGGGTGGCCCGAGGGCCGCTACTCCGTCCTGGCCGGGTTCGTCGAGGCCGGCGAGTCGTTGGAAGCGTGCGTGGCGCGGGAGATCGAGGAGGAGGTGGGGGTCGAGGTCAGCGGCATCCGCTACCTGGGCAGCCAGCCCTGGCCGTTCCCGCGGTCGTTGATGGTCGGCTTCGAGGCGGTCGGCGACCCGACCGTCCCGCTGCGGTTGGCCGAGGGCGAGATCGCGCAGGCCAGGTGGGTCAGCCGGTCCGACGTGCGGCGAGCGCTCGCCGAGCCGGGCAGCGTGCCGGACCTGCTGCTCGCGCCGGGCGCGTCCATCGCGTACCGGATGATCCAGTCCTGGGCGGCCGTCGACTGACGTCGCGGCACCGTCGAACGACCGGGCCGGCTCGCGGACGCGCACGTCGAATGGGGTACTCAGGGGTGCGTGAACGGCTAACGTCCCTGTCCGACGGGCCGACGTGGCACGCCGTCCAACTCGCCCGATGGGGGTCGCCGTGCACCGCAAGCTGACCGTGCGGGACCTGCGTGCGGGCAACCGGGCGCGGGTCCTGCGCGCGCTGTACTTCGACCGGCCGCTGAGCCGTCAGGAACTCGCCGGCATCACTGGGTTGAGCCAGGCGTCCGTCAGCACCGTGGTCGCCGAGCTGATCAACGACGGGATCGTCGTCGAAGCCGGCCAGGTCGACTCGGACGGCGGCCGGCCGCGCGTGCTGCTGCGCGTCAACCCGGCGCACGCGGCCGTGGTCGGCGTGGACGTCGGCGAGACGCACGTGCTGGTCGAGGTGTTCGACCTGACGTTGCGCCGCCTCGCCGAGGCGACGCTCCCGATGGAGCCGGACGTCCACTCGGCCGACGACGTGGCGCGGCGCGTGCTCGACGGGCTCGACCGGTGCCTCGCCGACAGCGGCGCGGGCGACGTGCTCGGCGTCGGCATCGGCGTGCCCGGCCAGGTCGAGCAGGGCCTCGTGTACGCGCAGACCGTCGGCTGGCACGGCGTGCCGCTCGAACGGATGCTTCGAGCGGGCACCGACCTGCCGCTGTTCCTCGACAACGGCGCGAACACGTTGGGGCAGGCGGAAGTCTGGTTCGGCGCGGGCCGCGGCACGGGCGACGCGGTGGTCGCGCTGATCGGCTCGGGTGTCGGCGCGAGCGTCATCGCGGACGGCGTGCTGTACCGGGGTTCGTCGGGCGGCGCGGGCGAGTGGGGCCACACCACCGTGGCGCTGGACGGCAGGCCGTGCCGGTGCGGCGCGCTCGGGTGCCTGGAGGCGTACATCGGCGCGACGGGCGTCGTCAGCCGGTACCGGGCGGTGGAGGCGGCGGTTCCCGTCGAGCAGGAGGCGGCGTTGGCGGCGCTGGCCGCGGACGACTCTCCGGCGGCGCGGGACGTGCTCGCCGAGACGGCCCGCTACACCGGCGTCGGCATCGGCAACCTGATCAACCTGTTCAACCCGTCTTGGGTGATCGTCGGCGGGTGGGCCGGGCTGCTCCTCGGGCCGCGCATCCTGGACGACGTGCGCGCCGAAGCCGCCCGGCACGCGCTGCGCCGTCCGTTCGAGCAGGCGACGATCACGCTGTGCGAGCTGGGCCCCGAGTCGGTGGCCCTGGGCGCGGCCACGTTGCCGGTCGCCGAGTTCCTCGCCGCCGGCGGTGTCCGCCGCCGCACGGCCGGCCTGGTCCACCCGGGCAAGGCCTGACTCCACGCGCGGCCACCGGACCGGAGCCACGACCTCGGCCGGCCTGACCGGCGCCGCCTGCCTGTCGCCCGGCAGCACGTGCCGGTCGCCGCCGGCGCTGCGGTGGCCTGCCGTCCGCAGCCCGTGCCGGTCGTTGCCGGTGCTGCGCCTGCCTGTCGCCTCGCGGCACGTGCTGGTCGCTGCCGTCGCTGCGACGGCCCGCCGCCTCGCAGCACGTGCCCGTCGCCGCCGGCGCTGCGCCTGCCCGTCGCGCCGAGGTTCGCCGTCTAGCGCGTGTTTCAGATGTGGCGTAGCCAAATGTTGATGGCGGCGACGTGGACGGTGGCCTGGTAGCGGACGGCGAGTTTGTCGTAGCGGGTGGCCACCGCCCGGTGCTGTTTGAGCAGGTTGATGCCGCATTCGACGGCGTGGCGCTGTTTGTAGATCTCCCTGTCGATCGTCGGTGGCCGCCCGCCCGCGGAGCCTTTGGCCTTGCGGTGGGCAGCCTGGTCGCAGGGCTGGTCGATGGTCGCCTTGATCCCACGTTGCCGCAGGTAGGCGCGGTTGGCCTTGGAGCTGTAGGCCTTGTCGGCCAGAATCCGGTCCGGCCGGGTGCGTGGTCGCCCCCCGTCCGGACGCGGCACCCGGATCGCCTCGATCACCGGCACGAACCGGGGACTGTCACCGCGTTGCCCGGCGGTGACCAGCAGCGACAACGGCCGCCGCCGTTGTTCGCAGGCCAGGTGCAGCTTGCTGGTCCACCCGCCCCGCGACCGCCCCAACCCGTGATCGTCCGGCTCGGTCCCGCCGGTCGGGGTGTCGGGCGGTTCGACCTGCAGATCCCCCTTTTACGCGCACCCGCCGCATGCTGGTGCGCCCGCATGACCGTGGAATCCACACTCACGTCCCACACGATCGACCCGGTGGCGTCGGCGCGGGCCTGCAACGCGGTCAGGATCTGCCTCCAGATCCCGGCCCGCTGCCAGCGGCGGAACAATCCGTAGACGGTCTGCCAGGGTCCGTAGTCGGGCGGGACGTCGCGCCACGGGGCACCGACCCGCAACCGCCAGCGGATGCCGTCGATCAACTGCCGCTTGCTCCACTTCGGCGGACGGCCCGGCTTGCGCCCCACGGGTAACAGCGGCTGCAACAGCGCCCACTGCGCGTCGGTCAAGTCGGCCCGCCCCGCTGCCGCTACGCTGGCCACGAGGTCTCCGGTACAACGGTTTTGCTTGGTCGCTAAACCACTTACCGGAGACCTCGCCACGTTCCGGCCACCGACACGCCGCCGGTCACCTCACCTTTGAAACACGCGCTAGGGGTCGACGCGGTCGAGGGCGGCGCCGTCCCAGGTCGTCTGGGTGCACGCCACGCCGCGCCCGTTCTTCGGCCGCAGCACGTCGTAGATGTGCATCCGCGGGATCTTGTCAGACACGCCCCACCCGCTGGGCCAGGTGATCACCCAGTCCATGTCGAGGTCGACGAGCAGCCCGAGCATGCGCGCGATCGTCGGGTCGTCCAGCCGCTCGAACGCCTCGTCCAGCAGCACCAGCCGCAACGGCGAGAACTCGCCGCTCACCGCGTCGTAGAACGACGCCGCCGCCGCGAACAGCGTCACGTACGAGATCAGCCGCGTCTCACCGGACGACAGCTGCCGCAGCCGCCGCTCGCGCGGGCCGCCGTCGGGCCCGGTGTCGGCCACGGTGACGGTGAACTGGTGCCACGTCCGGTAGTCCAGCGCCCGCGACAGGATCTCCGCGTAGCTGCCGGTGTGCGAGTCGCGCTCGGCCTCGATGCGCTCGGTGAACACGCGCCGCAGCGTGGCGTCCTGCTCGGGGGTGCGTTCCGCGTACGGCAGCCGGACCAGCGCCAACGCGTCACGCGTCGCCTCGTCCAACGCCGCCGACGGCTTCCACGCCAGCTTCACGTGCACGCCCTGCGACGACCGCGCCCGCCCCAGCACCTCGTTCATCCGCTTGCACAGGTCCTCGGCGACGGCGATCTGCCCGCGCAGCCACTCGGCCAGGTCGCGGATGAGGTAGTCGGCGAAGATGTTCTGGTAGCGCTCGTCGAGGAAACCGCGCTGCTCGGCCAGCTTCGCCGTCACGTGCCGCGCGGCGACGGCGACCGGACGGGCGCCTTCCTCGCCGGTGACGGTCACGGTGAGCAGGCCGACGTGCTGCTCGGCGGCGATGTCGTGGCTGCCGGCCAGCGACGTCTGCAACGCCTGCAGCTTGCTGATCACCGTCGCCTCGCCCGCGCCGCGCCGGTCGACCCCCGTCAGGGCCGCGCGCACCGACGTGACGTCCTCCGGCACGTCCGGCAGCGCGGCCACCAGCACACCGGGCGCGGCGATCGTCGCCTTGAAGTGCTCGACCGCGCGGGTCAGGGTGTCGCGCGCCGCCGCGAGCTGCTCGGCCGACGTCTCCAGCTGCGCGCTGAGCTTCGCGGCCTGCTCGCGTGCCGACGCGACCTCTTCCCGCACTCCCTTCAGCTCACCGCGCATCTCCCGCCGTGAACGCTCCAAAGTGGACAGCTGGTCGGCGATCTCCCGCGCCTCGCCGCCGATCGCGCCGGCGGCCTCGGCCAACGTCGAGGCCTGCGACGCGTAGTCGACGCACCGCGCCTCGGCGTCGGACTCCGCCGCGACCCGATCCGCCACGGCCGCGTGGTAGCGGTGCGTCGCGTCGGTCAGGTCGGTCACGGTGCCCTGGCACTGGCGGCGGAGCACGTCGCCGAGCCGGTCGGCGGTGCGCTGCGCCTCGCCCGCCGCCTGCCGGGCCTGCTGGAGGCCTTCGGTGGTGGCGGGCAGGCCGGCGTCACCGGCCTGGCGGACGACCTCTGCGGCAGCGGCCTCACTGCGGGCCTGCGCGGCGGCCAGCTCCTCGCGCAACTCCTCGGCCCGCCGGGCGGCCCGGTCGGCCGATTCCTGCGCCGCCTGGAGCCGACCGTGCCGGGCGACCAGCTCGCGATCCGCGGGGAACCGGTCGAGGTGGGCCTCCCACCGCTCGACCAGGTCGCGCGCGGCGGCCAGCTCGGCCTCCGCCGCGCCCAGGTCGGCGCGCAGGGCCGCGAGTTCGTCCTCCAGTTCGGCGATCCGGCGCTGCCGGGCCGCCTCGCGCGCGCCCGCGCCGATGAACTCCGCCGCGTCCTTCCGCCACGCGCCGGTCAACACGCCCGCCTGCCACCGACCGTCCACCGACACCGCGAACGACACCTCGCCACCCTGCGACGAGGACGACGGCGGCGACGAGGACGACGACGGGGACGGGGACGACGGCAGGGCGCGCAGGGACACCGACGCGAGCAGTTCCGCCACCACGTCGGCGGGGACGGGCGAGGTCGGCTCGACGGCTGGTACCAGGACGGACGCCAGGGACGGGCCGTCGACGGCGGCACCGGGCACGGCCAGCACACCGCGTTCCACGGCCTGGTCGGCGGGTGGCACGGCGGCGTCGGCGCCGGCCTGGGCCGCGCCTGGGTCTGCGGAGTGGGCGGCGTCCCGGGGGTCGGCGTCCCGGGGGTCGGCGGGCTGGGGGTCGGCGGGCTGGGGGTCGGTGGGGTGAAGGGCTGCGGGGTCGGGGGTGGAGGGGTGGGGGGTGGTCTCGGCGGCCGATTCTCTCAACCGAGGGGCGGTAACAGTGTTTCCGTACATTTTCCGGGCAAGATCACCCGATCGTGTTTCCCGGCCCTCCGGCGTCACCCAGGCGTCGAGGAGGCCGGACGCCTCCAGCGCCGCCTCCAGGCCTGCCCGCGCCGCGCCGTCCACGGCAGGGTGGAAGTCGACCAACCGGTAGAACGGCGCACCGGCCCCCGCCTCCCGCGCCGCCCCGCCGAACCGGCTCCGCTCGGGTTCCCGCGCCGTCCCCGACCGCAGCCCGGCCAGCTCGGCGTCCAGCGCGTCGATCGACGCCGCCAGCTCCGCCCGTCGCCGCACGACGGCGTGCGCGCCGTCCCGCGCGGCCGTCACGAGTGGTCCGGCCCATTCACGGGCCGCGCCGGCCAGCGCCCTCGCCGTGGACGGGTCCACCGACGCGGGCAGCGCCAGGCCGCCTTCCGGCCGGGCGGGGCCGGCGTCCTGCCACGCGGTCACGTCGGCCAGCCACGCCCGCCCGACCTCGGCAAGCTCCTGCGCCTCCTGGTTGCGCAACGCCGCCGCCTCGGTCGCCGCGTGCTGCGCGTCGCGCGCGGTCTGCCGGAGCGCGTCCACCTGCCGCTGCACGGTGTCCAGCTCGGCCGCCCGCGCGGCCAGGGCCATCGCCAACGCCCCGCGCTGCCGCGCCGCCGACGCGATCTCCGTCGCCCGCGCCACCGCCGGCTCCAACGCCAGCTCGTCCACCGCCGGAGGCACGCGGCGTTCGATGGGGAGCGGTTCGGCTTCCGGGTCGGGCTTGGCCCGCACGGACTCCGTCCGCACCGCTGCGTCCAAAGTGGACACGCGCGGGACGTCCGGGACCGACAACGCCGACAGGCCTGCCGCGCGCAGGTGCTGACGCAGCGGCTCGACCAGCTCCTCCGCCGACCCGAGGTCGTCGGCCAGCCGGCGCAGCAGCCGCAGCACGCCGTCGACCGCGCCGTCCTCCTGCAACCGCTGCTTGTTCGCCATGTCGAGCGCCGCCACCGCCGACGAGCGCTTCTCCGCCACCAGCTTCTCGCGCGTCTGCAAGTCCTGCAGGTCGCGGAACGCGGGCAGCTCCTTCAACGCGCCGATGGTCTCCTCGGCCTGCTGCTCACCGGCCTCCAACGACGCCAGCGACTGCTCCGCCGCCGCACGGGCCGCCAACGTCGACTCCAACGACGCCGACAACCGGGCCGACGCCCGCTCCAGCTTGCGGACCCCGTCCTCCGCCGCGCCCAACCGCTCGGCCGCCGCGCGCAGCCCGCCGAACGCGTAGTCCGAGTACGTCTTGAGGAACGTCCCCAGCGCCGCGTCCGCCGCCGACAGCCGGGTGATGTTCTCCCGGATCGACTCCAGGTCGTCGAACGACGTCGCCAGCTGCTCGACCATCGCCTGGTCGAGCGGCGGCAGCGCGTCGGACAGGATCTGCTCCAGCTGCCCTTCGAGCACCTTCAGGCCGACGTCGGGGTTGCGCAGCGTCCGCTGGAGGTGCAGCAGGTCGCCGTACCGGGGCGCGGGCACGCCGTACACGGTCTCCGCCACGCGGGCCCGGAACGCGGCCTCCTCCAGGACGCAGTCGGCGCCGATCAGGTCACGCAGCTGCGCCGGGCCCAGCGGCGTGCGGTCCGCGCCCACCAACGCCAGGCCGTCGCCCACCCGGGCGGACGTGATGAACCGCCACGAGTCGGTGATCGCCTGCGACGTCTTGGACGCCTTCACGCCCAACCCGCAGGTCAGGTACTCGCCGTCACGCGCCAGCTCCACCCACGCGTACCCGATGCGGTTGGGCCCGCCGTCGTAGTCGTCGAGCATGAGCCGGCGCAGCGACACCGTGTCGAAGCCCTTGGAGCCGACCTGCCGCAGGTCGCCGTCGAGGCACAGCGGCAGCAGCAGCTCCAGCGTGCGCGACTTGCCGGACCCGTTGGTGCCCTGGAAGATCGCGCGCCCACCGGAGAAGTCGAACGTCTGCTCGGTGTACTGCCAGATGTTGACGATGCCGCCCCTGTGCAGCCGCCACCTGTTCACGCGCTCTCCTCATCGAACAACGACCAGCTCGGCACCTCGGGCACGACCGCCACCGGTTCGACCTCGCGCTCCGGGTCGCCGTCGGGTTCCGGCACCCAGCGGTGGGCGGCGGCGTTGAGCAGCCAGCCGTCCTCGGACGGCACCGCCAACCCCATGCGCCGCAGCAGTTCCAGCACTTCGTCGGCCAGCCGGTCCAGGTCTTCGGTGAACTGCTTGGACCACGCGTTCGGGTAGTCCTCCACCAACCGCCCGCACACCGACCGCACCTCCTCCCGGGCGACGGCGTGCCGCCCGTCGGAGGGACGCGGCTCCGACGACAGCAGGTCCGGCAGCGCCAGCAACGCGATCCGCGCCACGGTGGACGTGCCGGGGAAGTACAGGTCGGTCAGGTAGTCCTCGGGGTCGGCCGCCAGCACGCCCTCGACGCGGCACTCGGTGTGCAGGCCGAAGCACGTCTCCAGCAGCGCGGTCTCCTTGCGCTGGTTGCGCCGCAACCAGTCCGCCTGCTCGGGCGGCAGGTCCGCGTACAGCACCACGGGGTTCTCCACCAGCTTGCGCCGCACGGCGTGCTCGACGCCGCGGGGGCCGGGCCGGGCGGCCAGCTCCACCAACCGCTCCGGCGTCGACGCCTCGGCCACCGGCCCGGTGAGCAGCTGCCCGAGCAGGTCCGTGTCCACGGTGATCAGCGCCTCGGCGTGCACGTCGACCGTGCCCTCGGTCTCGTGCAGCACGCCCAGCGACACCAGGTGGCGCAGCGCCGCCGTCAACGCCCGCCGGTCGGCCACGTCGTCCACGACCGCGATCCCGGCCTCCACCGCGGCCGCGCGGATGTCGGACACCAGCCGGGACAGCAAGGCCTGCCTCCCGGTCCCCGTCAGCACCGCCATGGTCAGCGCCACGTACGCGTACCCGCGCGGCGACATGCCGAGCACGCCGCGCGAGTCGTCGTGGCCGGGCCCGGACTTGTAGAGCCGCGCGAACCGCCGTTCCACCACCAGCCGGTAGCCGAGCGCGCGGGCGAACAGGTCCTGCAACGCGGCCCGGTGCCGGTAGACCAGGGTGAGCAGCTCGCCGTCCGGCCCGTCGGCGCGCAGCAGCGGCCGCCGCAGCAGCGTGCGGGCGCAGCGCACCACGTTCGCCGCGTCGATCTCGGAGAGGTCGTCGAACATCAGTCGAGCACCAACGTCGAGTCGTGCAGGGTCAACGTGCCCGCGGCGGACCGGATGCGCGTCGCCTGGCCGGCGGCGTGCGCGACGGTCACCCGCAGCCCGCGCACCGGGTCCGTCGCCGAGCCGGGGTCGGCCGCCGTGTCGCGCTGCGCCATCGCCAACGTCAGCAGTTCGCACAGCACCCCGAGCGCCTCGCCGGACAACGTGGTCTCGGCCAGCCGGGGCGCGGCCGCCGCCAGTTCCGCGACCGACGCCGCCCGGCGCTCGTCGGCCTCGCGCGCCTCGGCCAGGAGCGACTGCTCGGTCATCGGGTCGTCGAGGATGCGGGACGTCCGCCCGCGCGCGCCGCGGTCGCCCCGGCTGCGCACGCTCACCGTCACGTCCACCACCGGGCCGTCCCGCCACGGCGTGCGCTCGTTGTCCCGGTCGTGCTCCGGCGCGGGCGACACGTGCCGGGCCGCGTACAGCCCGAACGCCGCCGCGTACAGCTCGTGCGCCCGTGCCCGCGACCCCGAGTCGAACCAGCCTGCCAGCTTCAGCAGCTCGGCCCGGCGGCTCGGCAGCAGCCCGCCGCCCGACGTGGCCCGCTTCACGCTCGCCAGCAGCGACCCGATGGCCCGCGCGGTCGCCTCGCGCAGCGCCGTCACCTGGCTCGGCCGGCCGGGCCGGTCCACGAACCAGTCGGTCAGCTCCTGCCAGTCCTCCGCCGACCGGCCGCGGGCCCGTTCGACCTGGTCGCCCAGGTCGGCCCGGCCCAGCAGGCGCAGCAGCTCGGACCGCGCCGCGTTGACGCGCGCCAGGGCGTCGGCGATGGCCGGGGTGTGCCGCAGCACGTCCTCCACGACCATCTGGATGTACTCGACCAGCAGGTTCCGGAACCCGGAGATCTCGTCGGGCGCCAGGTGGTGCCGGGTCACGACCTGACCCAGGTACGCGTAGAAGTCGCGCACGGTCGCGGCCAGCTCGGCGTGCTGGAGGAACAGCGTGGTGACCTGCTCGGCCAGCACCTCGCGGGTGCGCGGCGCGCCGCTGATCAACGCCTCCGACAGCGACCGCCCCAGCCGGTCGAGGCCCCGTTCGACGGCGGGCAGCAGCTCGCGCGACACCTCCCGCGCGCCCTCCGGCACCCGCAGCAGCTCGTCCACGTCCCGCTGCACGCGGACCGCGAGCTTGCTCACCTGGTAGCGCACGCTGCCGTGCTGGAACTCGGCGATGCTGGACGCGACGACCTCGCGCCTGCCCTGCACCAGGTTGCCCCACTCGACGAGCTGCCGCAGCCGGTTGAGCACGTTCTCGATGCGCGACTCGCCCGGCTCGACCCGGCCCTCGCGCTCGGCGCCCGCCAGCGCGCCCGCGACCTCGCCCGCGGACAGGTCGGCGAGCAGCGTGGACGTGAACAGCCGCATGATCGCCAGGTAGGTGCGCTGGTGGTCGCGCGCGTCCAGGTACGCGTAGAGCTTGAGGCGGCCGGCTGGTTCCACGGTGGGCCACCCTAATGCGGCGGTCCGACACCTGCGGGCTACCGTGCCGGTGTGAGTCTGGGGCGCGCGGTGGGGTTGGTGCTGGGCGTGGCCGCTGACGCGGTGCTCGGCGACCCCAAGAGGTATCACCCGGTAGCGGGATTCGGTCGGGCCGCCGCGGCGCTGGAGCGCCGGCTGTACCGCGACCACCGCCCCGCCGGCGCGGCGCACACCGCGGTCCTGGTCGGCGGCACGGTCCTCGCGGGTGTCGCGGTGGAACGGCTCGGCCGGCGCAGCCCGGTGGTGCAGGCCCTGACGACGGCCGCGGCGACGTGGGTGGTGCTCGGCGGGTCGTCCCTGGCCGACGAGGGCACCGCGATGGGCCGCGAGCTGGACGGCGGCGACCTCGACGCGGCGCGCAATCGTTTGCCCAACCTGTGCGGGCGCGAGCCGAGGACGCTCGACACGCTCGGCCTGGCGAAGGCGACCGTGGAGTCCGTGGCGGAGAACACGTCCGACGCCGTCGTCGCCCCGCTGTTCTGGGGCGCGGTCGCGGGCGTGCCCGGGCTGCTCGGCTACCGCGCGGTGAACACGCTGGACGCCATGATCGGCCACCGCAACGAGCGCTACCGCCGGTTCGGCTGGGCCGCGGCCCGGCTGGACGACGTGGCGAACCTGCTGCCGTCACGGCTGGCGGCGCTGCTCACGACGGCCGGCGCGCCCGTCGTCGGCGGGTCGGCGGGCGAGGCGTGGAAGACGTGGCGGCGGGACGCGGCGGCGCACCCCAGCCCCAACGCGGGCCAGGTCGAGGCGGCGTTCGCGGGCGCGCTGGAGGTGCGGCTGGGCGGTCGCACGGTGTACGCGCACGGCGCGGAGGACCGGCCGGTGCTCGGGCACGGCCGCAACCCGGACGCGGGGCACGTGACGCGCGCCGTGGAGCTGTCGCGGGTGGTCGGCGCGTCGGCGGCGGCCGTGACCGCGGTCATCGCGCTGGTGCGGCCTCGTCTTCGGCGAGCTGTTCGGCGACGGACTTCCGCCTGACCTTGGTCCTGCCCTCGTCCTGCGCGCGCAGCGCGCCGCCGGGGCGGATCTCGCGGACGGTGAAGTACAGCCAGCCGCCGAGCGCCATCGCGCCGAACGCGATCCACTGCAGCGCGTAGGAGAAGAACGGTCCCGCGTCGAGCTTGGGCAGCGGCAGGGCCTCCTCGACGCCGGGCTGGCCCTCGGTGAGCTGGAAGTACCCCGGCCGGATGTCGAGGCCCGCGGCCTGCCCGACCACGGCCGAGTTCACCGAGTAGACCTGGCGGTGCCGGTCCTCCTGGAACGCGTCACGCGTGTCCGACTCGTCGCGCCGGACCAGCGCGGTGACGCTCACCTCGTCCGTCGGCACGGGCTTCAGGTCGGGCACCTTGATGCCGTTGACCGGCCGCACGTAACCCCGGTCGACCAGCACCACCGGGCCGTCGACCAGCCGGAACGGGGTCAGCACCTCGAACGCGGCCTCGCCCTGCACGGTCCGCAGCCGGGCCACCGCCTGCGCGTCGGGCAGGTAGCGGCCGGTGAGCGTGACGCGTCGCCACTCGACCTCGGCGTTGGGCCGGTCGAGCAGCGTGGCGACGGGCACGGGGTCGGTGCGGACGGACGAGGTGACCGCGTGGTTCTGCGCCTCGCGCTCCGCGTCGCGGCTGAACTGCCACGGCGCGAGCAGCGTGAAGCACGCGCCCGCGAACACCCAGACCGCCAGCGTCAACGCCAGCCAGCCGGGCTGCAACAGGAACTTCAACCGCACGTGACCACGGTAAGCCCTAGGCCGTTGTGACCTGCACCCGGTCGAAGCGGACGGTGAAGCCGGGGCCGGTCGGGGCGGCGGCCATCACCCCGGCCAGCACCTCCACCTCGGGCGGGAAGTACGCGAGCCGCAGCAGGGTGGTCGGCTCGGCGTCGCCCGCGCCGTACCGGACGGTCACCGCGTCGCCCTCGCGCGCCGCCGCGATCGTGACCCGCCCCACGGGAC
Organism: Saccharothrix hoggarensis; assembly: GCF_052936025.1. The sequence continues at coordinate 952,714 of NZ_CP193624.1, forward strand.
CGCCGGGCGCCACGGACCAGTCCGACAGCTCCCGCGTCACGACGGTGCTGACCTGGAACTCGTCGTCCACGAGCTCGACGCCCGCCTTGATCCAGTTGCGCTCGTCGATCCACAGCGCGATGCCGGCCTGGTCGTACTGGGCGGCGTAGTCGCCGGTGAACGAGGCGGAGACGGTGAAGTCGCCGGTCAGCGGCACGCCGAGGACGTGGCCGGAGCCGCGCACGTACCCGTAGTGGGTGGTGCGCCAGAAGTCGGTGTCCGGGTCGCTGGTGATGGTGAGCCCGTCCCGGTGGTCCCAGGAGCGGGGCTCGTTCAGCCACCGCCAGTCGTCGCGGTCGAACGCCTTGATCCCCATCCGGCCATCATGTCAACGATCGCGCGGCGGACAACGCCTGTTCCGCGTAACCGCGGCCGTACAGCACGGCGTGGACGAGCAGCGGGAACAGCTGGTGCAGCGGCACCCGGTCGCGCCACCCGTCGGCCAGCGGCGCGGCCTCGTCGTAGGCGGCGAGCACGCGGTCGAGGTGGGCGCAGCCGAACAGGGCGAGCATGGCCAGGTCGGACTCCCGGTGCCCGCCGTGCGCGGCCGGGTCGATCAGCCACGCCCGGCCGTCCGCGGCCCAGTGCACGTTGCCGTGCCACAGGTCGCCGTGCAGCCGGGCGGGCGGCTCCTCGGGCGCCTCCACCCGCACCCGTTCGACGGTCTGGGCCTCCGCGGCGGTCAACGCCCCCGCGTCCACGGCGAGGCGGGCGTAGTGGGCGATCCGGTGCTCGCGGAACCAGTCCGCCCACGTCCCGGACGGCACGTTGCGCATCGGCGCGAGCCCGATCGCCGCGTGCTCCGGCCCGCCGGGCGGGGGAGCGCCGAACGCGGGCCCGCCGGTCGCGTGCAGGGCGGCGAGGCGACGTCCGAACTCCTCGGCGGCCCGCGCGGACGGCTCGCCGCGCGGCACCCGGTCCAGGACGAGCCAGTGGCCGCCGTGCCCGCGCACGGCCGGCGTCGGCGGGGCTCCCGGCTCGGCCAGCCACGCCAGCGACGCGGCCTCGGCGAGCACGGCGGCCACGTCGTCGTGCCGCTTGGCCACGACCACGTCGCCGTCGGCCAGGTCGACCTCCCACACCGACCCGCCGAGCCGCCGCACGCCGACCGCCGCCACGCCGGTCGCGCCGGCCGCCTCGCTCGCCGCCCCCGCCGCGGTCACAGGCGGTCGCGCACCCACGCCAGCAGGCCGGGGACAGCGGCTTCTACCATCTCCACCACGGCGTCGAACCCGGCCTTGTCGCCGTAGTACGGGTCGGGCACGTCGACGCCGTCCGCGTCCGGGTCGAACGACCGCAGCAGCCGCACCCGGTCCGGGTCGGCGACCCTCCGCCGCAGCTCGCGCGCGTGCCCCGAGTCCAGCGCCACGAGCAGGTCCGCGTCGAGGTGGCTCTCGCCGACCTGCGCCGCGGTGTGCTCGGTCGGGTAACCGTTGTCCGCCAACGACTGCGCGGCCCGCGGGTCGGCCGGGTCGCCCACGTGCCACCCGCCGGTGCCCGCGCTGGTCACCTCCACCCGGTCACCCAGGCCGGCCCGGCGCAGGTGCTCGCGGAATATGATCGCGGCCACGGGGGAGCGGCAGATGTTGCCGGTGCAGATGAACGAGACGGTCAGCGCCACGGCGGGTGAGTCTGCCAGGTCGGGCGCGGTGGCCGGTCCTCGTCGGGGGTTCGGGTGTCCGGTGTCTTGGTGGGTGTCGTCGTGCTGCTCGTCGCCTCGGCGGCGGTGGGCCTGGTGGTCGGCGGGGCGGTGGCGCTGCGCCGTCGGTCGTGGCCGGAGACGCCCGCGTTCGCGCGGCCCCGGCCGGTGACGTCGCCCGGCGGGCCGGAGCCCGACCCGAACGCCGGGTTCTTCACCGACCGGGGCCCGCTGTTCCGGAAAAGGCATTTCTTCGTCGGGACGGGGTGCCCGCCGGTGCTCGTCACCGATTTCTCGTCACTCGATGTGTCGCGTCGGGAACAGCCCGTGCGCATTGCCCGGCACGGCATTCGCGCGTGGTGGTGGTTCGAGGACGAGTTCTACCGCGAGGCGGCCGGCCTGCGGGCGGACGACGTGCTCGCCTGGGTGCGTGAGCGGGAGCGGAGGCGTCGGGCGGGCCAGGAGCGGGCCCGGTTCCTGTCCGCCGCCGAGGAAAGCCTCCGCAAGCGCGAGAACGGGTAACGAACGGACCCGAAATTCCGACGCAGAACGAGGGGGGAGAATGAGAACATGGGGGGAGAATGTGTCGGGAAGGAATGTGAATGACTCGCACAAGTGACGTGAAGGGCGACGGGCCGTGATCGAGCCATCGCTGTGCCGGTCCGCCAGGTGCGAGATGCCCTCGCTCGCGCACCTGGTCCTGAGCATCGCGCTGGTCTTCTTCGCGGTCGCCGTCTCCGTGGTGTAGGCCGTCGCACGCCTGGGCGGCCGCGGACCGGTCCGCCGGTCCGCGGTTCGCCCCGGCGCAGCCCGACGGGGGTTCGGCGAACCGCACCCAGTTCGATGATCTCAGCGGCCTCTCAGGTATGACGCGGGACGATCACCGCGTGTCCACCGTGAAGCCGTCCACCGTGCCGATCATGCCGACCATGCCGGCGCTCGCCCGGGCGCTGCCGAAGGTCGAGGACGAGATCCGGGCCCTGGCGACCTCGTCGTCCCTGCCGATCGTGAACACCTTCGCCGGTCGCATCACCGCCGCCGGCGGCAAGCGCCTCCGGTCGGTGCTGATCCTGGCCGGCTCGCTGGCCGTCTCGGGGAGGATCACCGACCAGGCCGTCACCGCCGCCGCGTGCGTCGAGCTGCTGCACGCCGGGTCCCTGGTGCACGACGACCTCATGGACAACGCGCAGGAGCGCCGCGGCGTGCGCACCGTCAACGCCGACTGGGGCATGGGCCCCGCCGTGCTGGTCGGCGACTTCATGCTGGCCCGCGCGAGCCAGGCCGCGCTGGACCGCATCTCGCCGTTCGCCGCGAGCAGGCTCGCCCAGGCCGTCACCGACCTGGTCGAGGGCCAGGTGCTGGAGGTGCTGGACCTCTACGACCCGCTGCGCACCAAGGAGAACGCCCGCCGGTCCGTCGAGCTGAAGACCGGCGCGCTGTTCGAGGTGGGCTGCGTGCTGGCCGCGCACTGCGCCGACGCGGACGAGGCGACCACCGCCGACATGGCCCGGTTCGGCGCCCTGTTCGGCCTGATGTTCCAGGTCCTCGACGACCTGCTGGACCTGGCGTCCACGTCCGAGCGGCTGGGCAAGCCCGTCGGCAACGACATCCGCCAGGGCGTCTACACGCTGCCGCTGCTCGGCGCGCTGACTGCGGACCAGCGCACGCTCCTCGCCAACCGGGGCCGCGAGCTGACCGACGCCGAGCTGACCCGGCTGCTGGCCGAGCTGCGTGAGACGAGCCTGGTCGCCGACACCTTCGCCCACTGCACGTCCCTGGCGGCGCAGGCGGTGCGCGCGCTGCCGGACCTCGCGGGCTCGTCGTCGGCGGACCCGGAGGCGCTGGGCATCCTGCGCGAGCTTCCGGGCGCGTACCTGGACTGGGCGGCGTCCCAAATCGACTAGCGCGGAACCGGCCCGGCGCAGATCGCCTAGACTCGCGGCGATGACCAGCCAGGATCCCGGCCGGGCGCTGCTGCGCCACCACGGGGACGTCGACGCCGCGCCCGGACTCGCGGACTTCGCGGTGAACGTGCGGATGCCCGCGCCGCCGGCGTGGCTGCGCGACCGGCTGGCCGCCGCGCTCGACTCGCTCGGCTCCTACCCGAGCGCCGCCGCCGACGAGCGCGCCCGCGCGGCCGTCGCCGCCCGGCACGGCCGCTCGCCCGACGAGGTGCTGGTCCTCAACGGCGCGGCCGAGGGCTTCGCGCTGCTGCCGAACCTGCACCCGTGCCTGGCCGCCGTGGTGCACCCGTCGTTCACCGAGCCCGAGGTGGCGCTGCGGGACGCGGGCGTGCCCGTGCACCGGGTGCAGCTGTGGCCGGAGGACGACTACGCGCTGCGGCCCGACCTGGTGCCGGACGAGGCCGACCTGGTGGTGCTGGGCAACCCGACCAACCCGACGTCCGTGCTGCACCCGGCGGAGGCCGTCGCGGCGCTGAGCCGGCCGGGCCGCGTGCTGCTGGTGGACGAGGCGTTCGCCGACACCGTCCCCGGCGAGCCGGAGTCGCTCGCGGGCCGCGCCGACCTGCCCGGCCTGCTGGTGCTGCGCAGCCTCACCAAGACGTGGGGCCTGGCCGGCCTGCGCGCGGGCTACCTGCTCGGCGCGCCGGAGCTGCTGGCCCGGCTGGCGCTGCCCCGTCCGCAGTGGCCGGTGGGCAGCCTGGTGCTGGAGGCCGTCACGGCGTGCTGCGAGCCATCGGCCGTGGCCGAGGCCGAGGCGGCGGCGCGGGAGGCGCGGGAGCACACCGCGCACGCCGTCGACCTGCTCGGCGACCTGGTGGTCGTGCCGCCGGACGCGCCGTTCGTGCTGCTGCGCGTGCCGGACGGGGAACGGGTGCGCGAGGCGTTGCGGGACAAGGGGGTCGCGGTGCGGCGGGGCGACACGTTCCCCGGCCTGACCCCGGACCACCTGCGCGTCGCCGTGCGCGCGCCGGAGGAGTTCGCGGTGCTGGTGGACGCCCTGCGAGTCGTGCTGGAGGACCGGTGACCGGGACGCCGACGCTGGGGGACGTGCTGGCCGCGCTGGAGGCCGCCTACCCGCCCGCGACCGCCGAGGCGTGGGACGCCGTGGGCCTCGTCTGCGGCGACCGCGCCGAACCCGTGTCCAGGGTGCTGTTCTGCGTCGACCCGGTCGAGTCCACAGTGGACGAGGCGCTGGAGGTGGGCGCGCAGCTCCTGGTGGCGCACCACCCGCTGATGCTGCGCGGCGTCACGGGCGTGCCGGCGGACGACCCGAAGGGCGCGCTGGTGCACCGGCTCATCCGGTCCGGTGTCGCCCTCTACACCGCGCACACCAACGCCGACGCGGCCAACCCCGGCGTCTCGGACGCCCTGGCCGAGGCGATCGGCCTGCACGTCACCGGCCCGCTCACGCCCGCGCCCGCCCGTCCGCTCGACGTGCTGACCACGTACGTGCCGGTGGACCGGGCCCAGCGGGTCCTGGACGCGCTGCACGCCGCCGGCGCGGGCACCCTCGGCGACTACGACACCGTGGCGTGGACCGTCGACGGCACCGGCCAGTTCCGGCCGCTGACCGGCGCGAACCCGGCCGTGGGCGAGGTCGGGCGGCTGGAGCGGCTGCCGGAGACCCGCGTCGAGGTCGTGCTCGACCGGCGCCGCCGCGCCGACGTGGTGGCCGCCCTGCGCGCCGCGCACCCGTACGAGGAAGTCGCGTTCAACCTCAACGAGGTCGCCGACCTGCCGTCGGACACCGGCATCGGCCGGATCGGCGAGCTGGACCGGCCCGAACCGCTGCGCGAGTTCGCCCGGCGCGTCGCCGACGCCCTGCCCGCCACGGCGTGGGGCGTGCGCGCGGCGGGCGACCCGGACCGGCCGATCCGCCGGGTCGCGGTGTGCGGCGGCGCGGGCGACAGCTACCTGTCCGCGGCGACCCGCGCGGGCGTCGACGCCTACGTCACCGCGGACCTGCGCCACCACCCGGCGGGCGAGCACGTCGCCGCGGGCGGGCCGGCGCTGGTCGACGTGGCGCACTGGGCGAGCGAGCAGCCGTGGTGCGGGCAGGCGGCCGGCGTCGTGCGCACCGCGTTCGGCGGTACGGTCGAGGTCCTCGTCTCGACCCGCCGGACCGATCCCTGGACCGTCGGCGTGACGGGCCGAACAGGAGCACCCAATTGAGAGGCACACAGTGAAGGCTGATCCCGCCGTGCAGCGCAGGCTGCTCGACCTCGCCCAGGTCGACGCCGAGCTGTCGCGCGTCCTGCACCGACGCCGGACGCTGCCCGAGATCGCGGAGATCGCCGAGGCGGAGAAGCAGTTCCGCGCCAAGCAGGACGCCCTGACGACGATCGAGACGACGCTCGGCGACCTGAACCGCGAGGTCAAGCGGCAGGAGACCGAGATCGACCAGGTCCGCGCCCGCGAGGAGCGCGACCGCAAGCTGCTCCAGGCGGGCTCGGTCGGCGCGAAGCAGCTCACCGACCTCGAGCACGAGCTGGCCACCCTCGGCCGCCGCCGCGGCGCGCTGGAGGACGACCTGCTGGAGCTGATGGAACGCCGCGAGGCCGTCGAGGCCGACATCCAGCACGCACGGGTAGCGCTGGACAAGGCGCAGGAGGCGCTGGCCGACGCGGCGCGCCGCCGGGACGCCGCGCTGGCCGACCTGGAGTCGACCGAGGCCAAGCGCACCGCCGAGCGCAAGCTCCTGATCGGCCAGTTCCCCGAGCCGCTGCTGGCGCTGTACGAGCGGGTGCGCACGCACAAGGGCATCGGCGCGTCGCTGCTCCGGTCCCGTCGCTGCGGCGCGTGCCGCATCGAGTTGGACCGCAACGCGTTCGCCAAGGTCAAGGAGTCCCCGGCGGACGAGGTCATCCAGTGCGAGGAGTGCGGCGCGATCATGGTGCGGACCGGGGAATCCGGGCTGTGAAGGTCGTCGTCGAGGCCGACGGCGGCTCGCGGGGCAACCCCGGGCCCGCCGGGTACGGCGCCGTCGTGCTCGACGAGTCGGGCGCGGTGCTGGCCGAACGGGCCGCGGGCCTCGGCGTCACCACCAACAACGTCGCCGAGTACCAGGGCCTGATCGCCGGGCTGCGGGCGGCGGTGGAGGTCGGCGCGTCCGTCGTGGACGTGCGGATGGACTCCAAGCTCGTGGTCGAGCAGATGTCCGGCCGGTGGAAGGTCAAGCACCCGGCCATGCAGCCGCTGGTCGCGCAGGCCCGCGAGCTGGCGCGCGCGTTCGACCGGGTGGGCTACGAGTGGATCCCGCGCGAGCGCAACCAGCGCGCCGACCGGCTGGCGAACCGGGCGATGGACGACCAGGCGGGCGTCGAGCGCACCCGCGAAGGACGTGCCGAAGGACGTGCCGAAGTAGGACGCGCCGAAGGCGGACGTCCGCCGAAGGACGCGCCGGCCCCGTCCGAGCCGCAGCAGCCGGACGCGGCGGCGACCCAGTCACCGACGTCGTGGACCGGCGCGGTGGGCGAGCCGACCCGCCTGTACCTGCTGCGGCACGGGCAGACCGAGCTGTCGGTGGCCCGCCGGTACTCCGGGTGCGGCAACCCGCCGCTGACCGACGTCGGCCGCGAGCAGGCCGAGGCCGCGGCACGGCGGCTGGCGAAGGTCGAGGGCCTGGCGGCCGTCGTGTCGTCGCCGCTGGGGCGCGCCCAGGAGACGGCACGGGCCGTCGCCGCCGCCACCGGGGCCGAGCTGAGCACGCACGACGACCTGATCGAGACGGACTTCGGCACGTGGGAAGGGCTCACGTTCACCGAGGCCGCCGAGCGCGACCCGGAGGTGCACCGGCGGTGGCTCGGCGACCCGTCCGTGCCCGCGCCGGGCGGCGAGAGCTTCGAGCAGGTGCACCGGCGGGTGCGGCGGGCGCGCGACGCGATCATCTCCCGCTTCGGCGGCGCGGACGTCGTCGTGGTCAGCCACGTGACGCCGATCAAGTGCCTGCTGCGGATGGCGCTGGACGTCGGGCCGTCGCTGCTGTTCCGGCTGCACCTCGACCTCGCGTCGCTGTCGGTGGTCGAGTTCTACCCCGACGGGCTCGCCTCCGTGCGGCTGGTCAACGACACCTCCCACCTCGCCTGACCGGGAGCCCGGACCCGGCACGGCCGGGAATGGGCCGTGCCGGGAACGGGCCGGCCGCCAACGGTCAGCCGGCAACGGTCAGCCGGCCGGGCGCAGCCGGTGGCGCTCACGCCGGAACCGCGCTTCCTCGACGGCGATCGTGAACCGGTCCACCGCGCCGCGAATCGCTTCGGCGGCTTTCGGCGCGATGGTCCCGCCGGCGATGTCCGGGTCGAGCACGAATTCACCGCGCAGCACCGTGTCCGCGCCTTTCCCGGCGAGCAGCGGGTTCAACGCGTAGTCCATCGCGACCAGGAAGCCCTGGCTGCCGCCGGTCGCCAGCGGCAGGATCACCCGGCCGCGCAGCGCCTTCTTCGGCAGCAGGTCCAGCAGCGCCTTGACGAGGCCGCTGTAGGCAGCCCGGTACACGGGGCTGGCGACCACGATGCCGTCCGCGCGCAGGACGGCCGCGACCGCGTCACCGATCTCCGGGTCGTGCAGGTCCTCGGTGAGCAGCGACAACGTGGGCAGCCGGCGGACGTGCAGGGTGCGCACCGCGTGCCCGGCCTCGCGGAGCAGCGCGTCGACGTGGGTGACGACGACACCGGTGCGGGAGGTCGGCGACGGGCCGCCGGAAATGAGCAGAATGGAGGACATGGAACGCTGACACCTTTCGAAGAAAAGGCTCGGTGTGCGAGGTAAAAGCGTCAGCGACAACAGATCGCGGCGGCGGTGCGGCCGAAGTCGACGTGCCGGCGGCGGGTGAGTCCCCCGATTCCTGCCATGCGTCCGAGTAGAACAGCAAGACCACATCGCGACAAGGTTCACCGGCCCTGGTTCCACTGCCTGGGAACTCGCCGGTATCCTGGTGAACGCGGATGAGTCGGCAGGGCGGCCGCGTCGACGGATCACTCCGTCGCCGAGGAAAGTCCGGACTCCACAGGGCAGGGTGGTTGTCAACGGCAACCAGGGGCGACCCTCGGGACAGTGCCACAGAGAACAGACCGCCTCGGCGCGAGCCGGGGTAAGGGTGAAACGGTGGTGTAAGAGACCACCAGCGTCCCCGGTGACGGGAACGGCTAGGTAAACCCCACCCGGAGCAAGGCCAAGAGGGTGCCTCCGGGCACCTGCGCAGGCGATCGAGGGCGGCCCGCCCGATGCCTGCGGGTAGGCCGCAGGAGCCTGTCGGCAACGGCAGGCCGAGATGGATGGCCGCCGAACGGGACCGCCGCGAGGCGCCCGGGAACAGAATCCGGCTTACATGCCGGCTCATCCGCACCCTCCCGGCCCGCGACACGGGTCCGCCTGTACATCCTTTGCGCGCCAACGGTGTTACAGCAATGACGCCGTTCGAGTGGTTCCCGGTATCACCGCGGCCCGGCGCGCTTCCTCCTCGCAGACCGCGGGTCCTGCCCCGCGGTACCACGAGGAGGGGAACTCCATGTCAACCACGAGAAGGCGGGCCACCACCTGGCTCGCACTGGCCGGCCTGACCGGCGCGGTCGCGATCACCGGCGCCACGGCCACCGCGTCGGCCACCGGCACGTCGGCCGCGGCGGAACTGCCCGTGTACGGGGTCCGGTCCGCCGGGCTCACCCCCGACCAGGCCGCCGCGCTGCAGCGGGCGTTCGGGCTCGAGGACGTCCACCTCGCCGAGGACGGCTCCGTGTCGTTCGCGGACGAGGCGACCTACCTGCACGTGCCCGGCCTCGACCGGGGCGCGGGCAAGCCCGACGAGGACGGCTCCGAGACCACGCTGACCTCGCTCGACGTCGACGCCCTCAGCCGGCTGCGGGCCATCCCCGTCGAGGACGCCACCGGCAAGGCGCTCGAAACCCTGCGCGGCGCGGGCCTGCTGCCCGCCAACGCCACGCCGACGGCCGCGCACACCACGTTCGAGGTCGTCGGCGCGGACACCAAGCCCGTGCTCTCGGCCCCGCTCGACACCGCCGTGTCGTTCGCCTTCACGCTCGACGGCGTGCCGCTGGAGGGCCCCGGCGCGAAGCTCCGGGTCGCGTTCGACGGGCAGGGCGCCGTGTCCGGGCTGACCTACAGCACCCGCGAGGTGGTCGAGGTCGGCCGCGTTCCGGTGCTGACGCTGGACGAGGGCCGCGAGCGCTGCGCGAAGGTGCTCGGCGCGAGCGTCCGGCCGACCGGGGTGTCGTACGTGTACGAGGCCCCGCCGCTGTCGGAGAAGGTCGACCGGCTCGACCCCGGTTTCCGGTGCGACGGCGTGAACAGCGACGGCGCGGCGGTCCAGGCCGTCATCGTCGGCGCGGCCGTGGACGCCCGGCTGCCGCAGCCGGGCCCGGTGGACCCGCCGCGCGAGGAGGGCTCGCTCGCCCCGCAGTGGACCAACCGGATCGACGTCGGCAGCGAGGGCACGGGACCGTGCTCCGGCCTGCCGTGGACGGCGAACAACCTGTCGACGTTCAACAACCGGTTCACCGCCGCCGGCGTGCCGGTGCAGTTCAGCTGGGTCAACCACAACGCCTGGGAGCGCGACTTCAAGGACCCGGTGTTCCCCGGCGGCCAGGACCACCTCTACGCCGACGACGTCGACATGACCTACTGGCAGGGCCACGGCTCGCCGACCGGCTTCTCGTTCGCCGGGTGCAGCAGCAACACCGACACGTTCCTGTCCAAGGACGAGGCGCGCTGGGGCAACAAGGACGTCGAGTGGATGAGCCTGTTCACCTGCTCGATCCTGCAGGCCTCGTCGGGCGGTCAGAGCTGGGCGGCGCGCTGGGGCAAGGCGTTCCGCGGGCTGCACCAGATCAACAGCTTCGACACCGTCTCGTACCACAGCGCCGTGCACGGCGGGAAGTTCGCGAACTACCTGGTGCGGCAGCCGTTCCTGTGGTGGAACAAGCCGATGAAGGTCCGCGACGCGTGGGCGCAGGCGTCGATCGACACCCAGCCGGCGTCCGTGCGGTGGGCGACGATGGGCCCGATCGGCGGCGGTGGCCTCGCCAACTTCGACGACTACTTCTGGAACAAGGGCCCGGTCGGCCCCGACACCCTGCCGACCGGCGGCTACTGGCGGATCTCCGGCACCAGCTGATCCGCCGCGCGTGACGGGGAGGTCCCTTCCGGACTGGGGGTTCGGGAGGGGCCTCTCCGCGCGTCGCGGGCTACCCGCGGCGGGCGGGTCGGCCGGGCGGCATCCGGAACACCGGGCGGAACGCCCGGCCGCCGTTGTAGCGGCGCTCCAGCTCGGCCACGTAGGCCGCGACGGCCGGGTTCACGATGTCCGCGAGGCTCCGCACGCCGGCCTCCGCCTCGTACGCCGCCAGGTAGGTGGCCGCCGCCCGCGCCCGCTCCAGCACGTCCTGGTCGAAGTTGACGGTCCGCTGCACCCGCCGCCCGGTTTGCCGGTCGTCACCGGTAACCTGATCACCGTCCGAGACGGCCACGGAGACGGTGATTTCGTTCACTCCGGTGGCTGGTTCGGGCACGGCCTCGGGCGGCTGGGTCATCGGCGAGCCTCCTCGGCGTCGTCACTCGGTGATGCGGACCGTTCGGGCCCTCCCGTTCGGCCGGACGGGCTACTGGGGAAGACCGGCGGGCAGAGGGCTGGAGGTCGTGCACACTGTGCGTGACCAGGGGGTTCGCAGTCGGGTGAACTATCTCAGCAATCGGGAGAATCCGGGGACGTCGGTTCTCCACCGGCTCGCCCCCAACCATGATGTCTGTGGTCAGATTAGACGTAATCGACTGCCAGGGGAACGGTTATTGATCTACGCACCGCTAGCCGTCCGATACACCTCGTGACGAAGACGTGTTCTACTCGATAGCGCACCAACCGGACGGGCACCCCTCGGCCCGCCCGGCGAAGTCCTGCGTACTCAGGAGTACGAGATGACCGCCATGACCCTGGTAACACTCGCCCAGCAGCAGCCGCCCGCCCTGGGCACAGGCGGGGTGCGCCAGTGGATCCTCGACAACCTCGTCCCCCTGCTCCTGCTCACCGTGGCGCTCCTGCTGCTGTGGCTGGGCGGCGGCAAGGGAGACAACGCGGGTGTCATGCGCCGCCTCGGCGGCGTCATCATCGCGTTGGCGATCATCGGACTGGCCGTGACCACGAACGCCGGCGCGAACATCGGCTCGTGGATCGCGGGCCTCTTCACCGGCGGGTGACCCTTGCGGGTACGCACTGACGACGAGGTCTACCGGGTCGACGCCGTCTGGCTCGGCCCGCCCAAGGCAACCTTCCCGTGGCGTGCGCGGTACGTCGCGTGGGGTGTCGGCATCGTGGTGTTCCTGCTGGTCACCGCGGTCCAGCGGCAGATCGGCTTCGGTTTCGACGTCATCAACACCGGCTGGGGCTTCGTCATCACGATCGCCCTGACCCGGTTCATCTGCTCGCGGATCAGCCACGAGCGCCCGCTCTCGTCGGTCCTGACGATGTGGGTGCGCGAGCTGACCGCGCCGCGCGAGACGACGTCGGGCCGGGGCGGCGCGGCCAGCGCCGCGCGCATCCGGGTCACCCCGCAACGCCCCCGCAAACGTCACCCCAGGGGGGCGAAACGCGCGAGCGCCTCCACCCGATCCCAGCACCGCAGGCAGCAAGACCGCCGTCAGAAGGAGGTGCGCGGTGTTCGGACGCCGGCGTGACCGTGACCGACGCTCCGCCGCACACGTGGCCCAGCACGCCGCCGCGGCGCGCGACGACCGCAAGGTCTACAGCAAGCGCGGCCGCCGCCTGCCCGGTGAGCAGGCCGTGCCGAGCTACACCCCGTCGATCGCCGCGCGCAGCATCGACGGCCACCTGCTGCGCACCGGCCAGGAGGTCTACGCCTGGTACCGGCTCGCGCCGCAGCGCTGGTCGTTCCGGTCGGACTCGCAGCGCCAGGACCTGATCGCCGCCATCGCGGGCCAGTACGCCGAGCTCCAGGGCCGCTGGATGCACCTGCGCGTGACGAACCGGCCGTACCCGATCCGGATGTGGGCCGAGGCGCACGTGCACAACGCCGTGCGCCGGCTGCCCGACACGCCCGGGACGCTGAGCTTCGACGACTACATGGTCGGCGAGCAGCAGCAGCTCATGGGCCGGTCGATGGCGGAGAAGGAGGTCTACCTCGGCGTCCAGGTGCAGACCCGCAACATGATGGACCGCGCGGTCGAGCGCGCGGCCCCCGTGCTGCGCAAGGTCTTCCCGGACGCCGTGGACGCCGAGCTGGTCGCCATCGAGTCCGAGATCGACCACCTCGACCAGGTGATCGGCTCCGCCGGCCTCGAAGGCCGCCCGGCCACGGCCGAGGAGATGTCCTGGCTGATGCACCGGTCGTGCTCGCTGGGCCTGCCCGCGCCGCGCAACCTGCCCGCCGTGCCGGGCGCGCCGTGGGAGCCGGAGGACCTGGCCAGCTTCACCGACGCGGCCGACTTCCACCAGGAGCCCTACGCCCCGACGGTCACCGTCCGCGGCCGCACGGGCTCGAACGCGGGCATCAAGCGGCACGTCGCCGTGCTCACCGTGGGCCTGATGCACGGTCTGCAGATCCCCGAGGTCGACGACCCGTGGGTGCAGCGGTCCGACCGGCTGCCCGCCGCGGTGGAGTGGTCGGCCCGCATCTACGTGCGGCGTCCCGAAGAGGTCTCCGGCGAGCTGCAGCGCCAGATGAGCAAGGTTCGCTCGCAGGTGCGGCACTACACCGACGAGCACGAGCTGGACCCGCCGCAGTCGTTGGCGCGCCAGGCGTCCCGGGTGCTGGAGATCGACGACGAGATGACGTCGGGCTTCACCGCCCTCGGCACGCGGGTCCGCAGCTGGTGGCGGCTCGCCGTCTCCGGCCCGACCGAGCGCGAGGCGCTGCGCCTCGCCCAGGGGCTGCTCGACCTCTACAAGCCGAAGGTGGCGATCGAGCACCCCGAGGCGCAGTACGCGATCGCCCGCGAGTTCATCCCCGGCGAGCCGCTGTCGTCGTCGGCGTACCTGCGGCGCGGTTCGGTGCTGTGGGCGGCGAGCGCCGTCCCCACCGCCACCGCCGAGGTCGGCGACCGGCGCGGCATCCTGCTGGGCGAGACGGTGACCGCGACCCGCCGCCCGGTGGCGTGGGACCCGTGGATGGCGCAGGAGCTGCGCGACTCGTCCGGCCTGACCGCCATGGTCGCGGGGCTGGGCGCGGGCAAGTCGTTCCTCGGCGGCGGCATCGTCTACAAGACGCTGCGCGCCGGCGCGCACTGGACGCTGCTCGACCCGTCCGGGCCGCTGGCCGCGCTGTGCGAGCTGCCCGAGCTGAAGCCGTACGCGCGGCCGATCAACCTGCTCAACGCCCAGGCGGGCATCCTCAACCCGTACCGCGTGGTGGCCGAGCCCCAGCTCGACCACTTCATGGACGAGGAGGACCCGGAGCGGGCGTGGCGGCGGGAACGCGCGCTGGCCGCGGCCACCCGTCGCCGCCTCGTGCTGGACGTGCTGTCGGGCCTGCTGCCGTACGAGGTGGCCCGGCTCCCGCAGACCCGGATCGTGCTGCTGCGCGCGGTCCGCACGGTCGGCGGCCGGCCGGACGCGCACCCCGGCATGGTGTTCGAGGCGCTGCGGCGGGACGCGAGCGAGCACCACGAGCACGCCGTCGTCGTCGCCGACTTCCTCGACGAGATGCGGGAGCGCATGTCGCTGCTCATCCCCGAGCAGGACGCCGACCCGTACAACGAGCAGCGCGACGACCGGCTGACCGTGCTCACGATGGCGGGCCTGAACCTGCCTAAGGACGGCACGGGCCGCGAGCACTGGACGGACGCGGAGGCGCTCGGCGTGGAGATGCTGAACCTCGCCGCGTGGCTCACCCAGCGGTCGATCTACGAGCGGCCGAAGGACCTCCGCAAGGGTGTCTGGATCGACGAGGCGTTCTTCCTGTCCGAGGTGCCGACGGGCCGCGTGCTGATGAACCGCTTCGCCCGCGACTCCCGCAAGTGGAACGTCCGGGTGCTGCTGTCGTCGCAGATCCCGGCGGACTTCCTGAAGATCCAGGGCTTCGTGACGCTGCTCGACTCGGTGTTCGTCGGCCGGCTGGACGACGACCAGGCGCAGGCGGACGCGCTGCGGCTGCTGAAGGTGCCGGTCGGCGCGGGCTACGAGCAGGTCGTGGCGTCGCTGGGCCGTCGTCCCGGCGGCGTCCGCACGAACGTCGAGCGCGACCGCGCGCCGCGCCAGTTCATCTTCGGCGACGGCGCGGGCGGCGTGGAGCGCATCCGGATCGACTTCTCCGGACCGCACCTGGAACACCTGCGCAACTCGCTCGACACCACCCCGGACGCGCTGCGCGAGGGGCCCGAGCCGGCCGAGGTCGAGGTCTCGTCGCCGCAGGACCCGTTCGCGTACGTGGAGCACCAGGACGAGTACGACGACGAGTTGGCCGCCGACCTCGAAGTCGGCCTGGCCGACGAGCTGGTCGACTCGGCACACGGCGAGGGAGGAAACCGCCGACCGGGCCGGGAGGGCGCGGCATGAGCACCCTCCTGCTGGTGGCGTTGATCGCCGTCGCGCTCTACGCGCGACGGCGTTTCAGACGGGCTCAGGAAGACGCGGCGGCGCACGGCGGGACGGCCCGCGCGCGGTGGCGGGCGATGGCCGTGGTGGTGGCGATCGTCGGCCTGCAGGTCGTCATCGGCGCCACGCCGGCGCAGGCCGCGCCGTGCGGTGAGGCGCCGAACCCGGAACGGCCCGGCTCGGGCATGGTCGGCGCGGTCGACCCGCCGATCGGCAACGGCCTGCCGGACACGCCGTACCTGACCTACGGGTACGCGGGCATGGTGTGGCACACGTACCAGGAGAAGTGCCTGGTGCCCAACGCCACGCCGGTGCTGGACACGTGGATGGGCAACGAGCTGTTCAACGTCGGCAAGAACATCGTCGGCGCGACGAACGCCCTGCACTACACGGTGGTGGGCCAGGGCCTGCTCCAGCCGCTCGACGAGGCGGTGAAGGACGGCGTCCAGAAGGTTTACGACAACGTCTACCTGCGCTGGTTCGGCCTGGTGGCGCTGATCCTCGCGGTGCTGATGTTCCGCCAGATCTGGCAGGGCGACCTGGCGTCGATCAGCAAGCGGGGGCTGTGGGCGCTGGCCGCGATGTGGCTGGCGACGTCGACGCTGGCGCTGCCCCAGTTCTACGACCTGCTCGACA
The DNA here is from genome assembly GCF_052936025.1 of Saccharothrix hoggarensis. Next base: position 968,549 of record NZ_CP193624.1, read on the forward strand.
ACACGCTGGTCACCAGGACGTCGGAGATCCAGGCGGGCTTCATCGACGTGGACGAGAACCAGGACAACCTGGACGTGCTGCCGTCGCGGCTGCACGACTCCGTCGTCTACCAGAGCTGGCTGCGCGGCGAGTTCGGCGCGCCCGAGGCGCCGCAGGCCGCCGAGTTCGGCCCGAGGCTGCTGGCCGCGCAGGCGTGGACGGTGCAGGAGCTGGGCGAGCACAAGGACGGCGACCAGGCCGCGCTCGACGCCAAGAAGGCCGAGTACAAGAACATCTACGCGCAGCTCGGCCCGACGAAGGGCTACTTCAGCGGCGAGGACGGCGGCCGGACCGGCGCCGGGTTCCTGTCGCTGCTGCAGGCCGTCGCGTTCTCGCTGTTCCAGCTGTTCGCCAAGGCCGCCGTGCTGCTGGCCCAGCTGCTGCTGCGCGTGCTCACGCTGGCCGGGCCGCTCATCGGCCTCGTCGCGCTGATCCACCACGACCTGCTGCGCAAGGTCGCCCGCGCCGCCGCCGTGACGGTGTTCCACGTGCTGGTGCTCGCGGTGCTGGCGGGCGCGCACGCGGTGCTCCTCCAGGCGATCTTCAACGCGACCGGCCTGTCGCTGCTGACGAGAACCCTGCTCGGGCTGATGCTCACCCTGGTGTGCTTCATGGTCGGCAAACCGCTGCGCCGGATGTGGCAGATGGTCGAGACGTCCGTCGGCGCCGCGAGCAACGTGCTGCCGATGCGCGGCGGCGTCCTGTCCCGGCTGCGCAAGAAGCAGGAGGGCCCCTCGCCGCAGGAGGAGTTCTGGGACACCATCCGCGACACCGACCCGGACGGCCCCGAGGTGCCGCAGCGGGACCGGCGGCGGGTGCGGCCCGAGGCGGCCAACCCGGTCGTCGCGACCTCGCAGCGGCTCGACCGCGCCGGCAACAGCGTGGGCGAGCTGAGCCCCGGGTCCGGCGGCGGCGGCCGGGAGGCGCTGCCCGCCGGCGCGCACGGGGGTCCGGCGGCGCTGCCGTCCGGGCGGTCCCGCGTCGTGGACGCGCCGCCGCTGGCCGACCGGAACTACGACCGGGCGGACGACGCCGTGCTGGTGCCGTCCCGGACCAACGGGTACGGCGCCGGCGGGTACGCCGCGGCTTCCGGCCGGGTCGCCGACACGTCGGCCGTGCCGGGCCCGCGCCGCGCGGAGACGGAAGTCGTGGCGGGGCGGCAGGTCCACGTGATCTACCGGCCGTCACGCGGGCTCGAGGTCAGGGACAGCTGATGCCGATTCGAACCAACCGCGGCCGCACGGCCGTGTACCGACGCCTGTGGGGCTGGCCGCTGCGCTCGCCCCGGCACCTCGTCGCGAGCGTCGTCGGCGTGGTGGTCGTGGTGACGACGATCAGCGTGGTGATCCCGAACGCGGTCGCGCCGCGCAAGACCGGGAACCAGGCGGGCACGTCGAGCACCGCGCCGACCGGCACCGGCGGCGGCAACCAGATCGGCGTGCTGCCGTCCGTCACGTCGACACCGCTGCCGACGAAGGCGCCGAGCCCGACGCCGGCGGCGCCGTCGGCTCCCGTCAACGCGAACGCGCAGCTGCGCGCCGACGCGTGGGTGGACGCCTTCAGCCGCTTCGAACCGGGCAAGACCACGAAGGAGCAGTGGCTCGCCGGGTTGGAGGAGCACACGTCCGACGAGATGTTCCCCCGGTTGGCGTCGGTCGATCCGGCGAACGTGCCCGTCGTGATCGACCAGCCGGTCCGGCCGGTCAAGTCATCCACCGATTCGGCGGAGTTCGAGGCACAGCTGGAAGAGGGCAAGCTGATCGTCACCGTGGCGAAGTTGCCCGAGGGGTGGGTCGTGACCGAGTGGACCAAGGTGGGGTGACATGCTGAAGATCGGGTTGGTGGTGGTCGCGGTCGTCGCCGTGGTCGCCGTGACCGTGACCAACGGCGTGTCGACCGTGATCAACGAGAACACCCCGTCGGAGGAAGCCGCCGGCATCCGCATGGCGAGCTGCAACGCCTCGATCGGCCCGTGGTCGGGCGGGGGCGAGGACAAGGGGCGCGCCGACGCGGAGCGGCTCACGCCCGAGCAGCTCACCACGGTCGCCAACATCATCTCCATCGGCCGCCAGCGCGGCCTGCCGCCGCTGGCGTGGCAGATCGCCATCCAGGCGGGCATGACGGAGTCCGGCCTGCGCAGCCTCGACTACGGCGACCGCGACTCGCTGGGCATCTTCCAGATGCGGCCGTCGATGGGCTGGGGCACGCCCGAAGAGGTGACGAACCCCGACTACGCGATCCGCAAGTTCTACGACGTGCTGCTGAAGCTCCCGAACTGGGAGGAGCAGCGGCCCGGCGACTCGGCCCAGGACGTCGAGCGGTCGGCGTTCCCGGACCGGTACCACCGGTGGGAGGCCATGGCCGCCTTCCTGATCAGCAAGGAAGGCGACGTCACCGACCCGGCCGGGTGCGGCGAGGGCGCCGGCGAGTACCTGCTCGCGTCGAACGCGGCGGCGACCGCGATCGAGTTCACCAAGGACCAGCTCGGCGAGGAGTACCTGTGGGGCGGCAACGGCCCCGACCGCTGGGACTGCTCCGGCATCCTGGTCAAGGCGTTCGCCGCGGCCGGCGTGAAGATCCCGCGGGTGGCGAACGACCAGTACCTGTCCGGCGGCGCGTACCTGCCCGTGCGGGAGGCCAAGGCCGGTGACCTGATCTTCTGGGCCACCAACCCGGCCGACCCGATCACGGTCCACCACGTGGGGATGTACCTGGGCAACGACGAGTACATCCACGCGCCGCAGACCGGTGACGTGGTGAAGATCAGCAAGATCAACTGGAACTACCACGAGTTGATGCCGCTGGCCGTCCGGCCGGGCGTGTAGGGAGGCACGACGGTGTTCAACCACGAACCCATCCAGCGGCACGCCGGGCCGCCCGCGTCGAGCACGCCGACGCGGGACTACCTCAACACCCGGCCGCCCGGCACCGACCAGTCGTACGCGGTGCTGCCGCGGTCGCTGGTCGAGGCGATGCCGCTGCCGTGGCAGCAGCAGATGGCGCACCTGCTGGCCGACTTCCACCGCACGTTCGCGCACCTCGACTGGCCGGTGTACCGGGTCGTGCCGTCGCGGGTGGAGCGGTTGGTCGACCTCGACGAGGACCAGCTGGCCGAGGTCGGCGCGATCGCCGAGATCGACTCGGACGGCGAGCTCGTGTACCGGGACCGCAGCGGCGCGCTGATCACCGACCCGGAGCAGAAGACGGTGCTGGTGTCGGTGCTCGACCCGATCCCGGGCGACTTCGCCAACGCCAACCAGAACACGCCGCCGCGGGGCTTCCCGCAGCCGCCGGTGGTGCCGCCGCCGTCGTACCCCCAGTCGGGCCCGCTGCCGGTGCAGGCGCCCCCGGGCCCGCCGCTGCAGGCGCCGCCCGTGCAGGCGCCGCCGTCACCCAGGTGGCCAACATGACATGCGCCCCCACGCATGGAAACCTGGGTGCATGGCTTCTGACCCGAACGCTTGGTACTACTGCCTGACCCACCGGACGGTCGAGCACGGCGTGGGCTGCCGGGGCGGGGACCGGATGGGCCCCTACCCGGACGAGGCCACCGCGCAGCACGCGCTGGACCTGGCGCGCGAGCGGACGAAAGCCGAGGACAAGGCCGACAAGGACTGGGGCAGGCGCTGAGGCCGGCTTAGGGTGCAGCCCATGGTGATCCGCACGGGTCGAGCGGACCTGGACTTCGGGGGCGTCCGGGCCGAGTTCGGCCTGCCCGAGGAGTTCCCGGCCGCCGCGCTCGCCGAGGCGCAGGCCGCCGTGTCCGGTGACGTCGGCCTGGCCGGGCGCGAGGACGCCACCGCGCTGCCGTTCGTCACGATCGACCCGCCCGGCGCGAAGGACCTGGACCAGGCGTTGCTGGTCGAACGGGTCGGCGCCGGGTTCCGGGTCCACTACGCGATCGCCGACCTGGGCGCGTTCGTCGTGCCGGACGGCGCGCTGGACGCCGAGGTGCGCAAGCGCGGTCAAACGCTGTACCTGCCCGACGGCAACGTGCCGCTGCACCCGCCGGTGCTGTCGGAGGGCGCGGCGAGCCTGCTGCCGGGGCAGACGCGGCCCGCGGTGCTGTGGACGTTCGAGTGCGGCCCGGACGGCGAGCCGGTCGACGTGCGGGTGCGCCGGGCGGTGGTGCGCTCCACCGCGCAGTTCGACTACGAGGGCGTGCAGGCGACGTTCGACGCGGGCACGCCGCACCCGTCGGTCGAGGCCCTGCCGGACTTCGGCCGGCTGCGCCGCGAGCGCGCGGCCGAGCGCGGCGCCGTCGAGCTGCAGCTCCCCGAGCAGGAGATCGTGCCGAACGGGGACGGCGACTGGAAGCTCGCGGTCCGGCCGCGCGCCGACGTGGACGCCTGGAACGCCGAGGTCTCGCTGCTCACCGGCATGGCGGCGGCGAAGATCATGCTGGAGGCGAAGGTCGGCGTGCTGCGCACCCTGCCCGACGCCGACGACGGCGCGGTGGACGCGCTGCGCCGCTCCGCGCACGCGCTCGGCGTGCCGTGGCCGGACGGCGTGACCCCGTCCCGGCTGCTCGCGGGCCTCGACCCGAGCCGCCCGGAGGCGCTGGCGCTGTTCGTCGACGCCACCCGCCTCCTGCGCGGCGCGGGCTACACGGCGTTCAACGGCGAGGTGCCCGCCATCTCCACCCACGCGGGCCTGGCCGCCCCGTACGCGCACGTGACCGCGCCCCTGCGCCGCCTGGTGGACCGCTTCGCCACCGAGGTGTGCCTGGCCGTGACGGCGGGCGAGCCGGTGCCCGAGTGGCTGACCAAAGCGCTGCCCCTGCTGCCGGGCCTGATGGGCGGGTCGGACGCCCTGGCGGGCAAGGTCGACCGGGCGTGCCTCGACCAGGTCGAGGCGTGGGTGCTGGCAGACCGGGTGGGCCACGAGTTCGACGCCGTGGTCCTGCGTGCCGACTCGAACGGCGCGGACCTGTTCGTCGCCCAGCCGCCCGTGATGGGCCGCTGCACGGGGGACAACCTGCCGGAGGGCGAGCGCATCGCGGTGCGGCTGGTGGAGGCGGACCCGGAACGCCGGAAGGTCGTCTTCGAACCGCTGTGATCAGCGGCGTGTGATGTGATGGCCGGGTGACTGAGATTCGTGAGCTCACCGTCGGCGTCCTCGGCGGTACCGGTGCGCAGGGCAAGGGGTTGGCCCTGCGGTGGGCCAAGGCGGGCCTGAAGGTCGTCATCGGGTCGCGCGACGCGGAACGCGCCGAAGCCGCCGCCGGCGAGGTGCGCGAGCAGGCGGGCGTCGGCCACGTCAGCGGCGCGGACAACCGGGGCTGCGCGGAGCAGGCGGACGTCGTGCTGATCGCCGTGCCGTGGGACGGGCACGCGGACACCGTCGCCTCGCTGCGCGAACCGCTCAAGGGCAAGGTCGTGATCGACTGCGTGAACCCGCTCGGCTTCGACAAGCAGGGCCCGTTCGCGCTCCCCGTGCCGGAGGGCAGCGCCGCCCAGCAGGCCGCCGCGCTCCTGCCGGACTCCCGCGTCACGGCGGCGTTCCACCACGTCTCCGCGGTCAACCTCGCCGACCTGACCATCGAGTCGGTCGACAACGACGTGCTGGTGCTCGGCGACGACCGCGAGGCCACCGACCTCGTCCGCGCGCTGGCCGAGGCGATCCCCGGCTTCCGCGGCGTCTACGGCGGGCGGCTGCGCAACGCCCACCAGGTCGAGGCGTTCACCGCCAACCTCATCGCGATCAACCGCCGGTACAAGGCGCACGCCGGCCTGAAGATCACCGACATCTGATGCTGCCCGTGGACGACCTCGGCGAGCCGGTCCCGCTGCCCGGCCCGCCGGAACGGGTCGTGAGCCTGGTGCCGTCGCTCACCGAGGCGCTGGTCGACTCGGTCGGCCCGGCGGTCCTCGTCGGCGCCACGGACTACTGCACGCACCCGTCCGACCTCGACGTGACCCGAGTGGGTGGTTCGAAGTACCCGAAGGTGGATCGGGTGCTCGCGCTCCGCCCGGACCTCGTGCTGGCCAACAGCGAGGAGAACCGCCCCGAGGACGTCGAACGCCTCCGTGCGGACGGCATCCCGGTGTGGGTGACCGCCGCGCCCGCCACCGTCCCCGCCGCGCTCGGCTCGCTGCGCCGCCTGCTCGGCACGGCGTGGGACGTCGAGCCGGGGTGGCTGGTGGAGGCGGAGAACCTGTGGCGCGACGTCACGCCGCCGTGGACGCGCGCCGTGGTCCCGGTGTGGCGCAAGCCGTGGGTGGTGCTGGGCCGCGACACGTTCGCGGGCGACGTGCTGCTGCGCCTCGGCGTGGTCAACGCCTTCGCCGACCACGCCGAGCGCTACCCGCGGCCGGGCCTCGACGAGCTCCAGGACGCCGAGGTCGTCGTGCTGCCCGACGAGCCGTACCTGTTCACCCCGGACGACGGTCCGCAGTTCTTCCCGGGCCTGCGCCCGGTGCACGTCTCGGGCCGCCACCTCACCTGGTACGGCCCGTCGCTGGTGCGGGCGCGCGCGGTGCTGGAGGCGGCGCTCAGGCCCTGAAGCGGTCGGTCGCCGCCACCAGCGCGCGCAGGGTGCCGGGTTCGTCGAACGCGTGCCCGGCGTCCGGCACCACCACCAGCTCCGAGCCCGGCCACGCCTGGTGCAGCTCCCAGGCGGACGTGGCGGGCGTCGCGACGTCGTACCGGCCCTGCACGATCACGCCGGGGATGCCGGCGAGCCTGCCCGCGTCACGCAGCAGCTGCCCCTCCTCCAGCCACCCGGCGTGGCGGAAGTAGTGGTTCTCGATGCGCGCGAACGCCACGGCGTACCGGGGCCGCGCGAACGACTCCACCAGCTCGGGCCGTTCGAGCAGCGTCACCGTCGACCCCTCCCACACGCTCCACGCCACCGCGGCGGGCTCGTGCACGGCGGGGTCGGGGTCGTTCAGCAGCCGGGCGTACGCCTCGATCACGTCGGCGCCGTCCGGCACGAGCGCCGTCACCCGCTCCCACTGCTCGGGGAACAGGAACCCCGCCCCGCCGCCGTAGTACCAGTCGAGTTCCTTGCGCCGCAACGTGAAGACGCCGCGCAGCACCAGCTCGGTGACCCGGTCCGGGTGCGTCTCGGCGTACGCCAGGGCCAGCGTCGAACCCCACGACCCGCCGAACACCTGCCACCGGTCGACGCCCAGGTGCTCGCGGACCTTCTCCAGGTCCGCCACGAGGTGCCAGGTGGTGTTCGCGGACAGGTCGGCGCCGGGCTCGGCGGCGTGTGGGACGGACCGGCCGCAGCCGCGCTGGTCGATCAGCACGATCCGGTACGCGGCCGGGTCGAACAGCCGCCGGTGCACGGGCGCGCAACCGCCGCCGGGCCCGCCGTGCAGGAACACGACGGGCTTGCCGTACGGGTTGCCGCACACCTCCCAGTAGACGCGGTGGCCGTCGCCGACGTCGAGCAGCCCTTGGTCGTGGGGCTCGGTCTCGGGGTACATGCGACCACTCTGCCGCAGACCGCCGGCGAGTGGATCAGCCCGACCGGGTTCGGCGCGGCCGCGTTCGGGGGTCGCCGCGACCCGCGACGACCCCCGAACGGCGGTGGATCAGTGGAACGTGTGCTCGGGGCCGGGGAACTGGTGGCCCTTCACCTCGGCCGCGAACTGCTCGGCCGCCGACTTCATCACGCCCGCCACGTCGGCGTACCGCTTCACGAACCGCGGCGCGCGACCCCGGCGCAGGCCCATCATGTCCTGCCAGACGAGCACCTGGGCGTCGGTGTCCGGTCCCGCGCCGATGCCGACGGTCGGGATGCGCAGGTCGTGCGTGATCTGCTTGGCGACCTCGCCGGTCACCATCTCCAGCACCACGGCGAACGCGCCCGCGGCCTCGACGGCGTGCGCGTCCTCGACCACGGAGTCGAACGCCTCGCGGCGGCCCTGCACCCGGTAGCCGCCGAGCTGGTGCTCGCTCTGCGGGGTGAACCCGATGTGCGCCATGACCGGGATGCCCGCGCGCACGATGGCCTCGATGTGCGGTGCGAAGTGCTTCCCGCCTTCGAGCTTCACGGCGTGCGCGCGGCCTTCCTTCATGAACCGCACCGCGGTGCCCACGGCCTGCTCGACCGAGACCTGGTACGACCCGAACGGCAGGTCGGCCACGACCAGCGACCGCTTCACCGACCGGGTGACGCCCCGGACGAGCGGGATCAGCTCGTCCACGGTGACCGGCAGCGACGTGTCGTAGCCGTAGACGTTGTTCGACGCCGAGTCGCCGACCAGCAGCACCGGGATGCCTGCCTCGTCGAACAGCTCGGCGGTGTACATGTCGTAGGCGGTGAGCATGGGCCACGGCTCGCCGCGTTCCTTCATCTCCCGCAGGTGGTGGATGCGCACCTTCTTGCCGGTCGAGGCGGCGTTCTGGCCGGCCCCGCTGCCGTAAGGCGCAGCTACCTCGGCGGATACCTCGGCAGAGGTCATCGTCGACCGTCCTCCCTCGGGGCCTGCGTCGTCGCTGGTCCCCGGGCCTTGTTGCACGGTTACCCGCCCAGCCTGACACCGACGCGAGGGGATTGGCACGGAGTGCGAGTAGCTTCACACGGCATGGCTTGCCGCATCACGGAACTCGCGGTGGACTGCACCGATCCCGAAGCGCTGGCCGCGTTCTGGTGCGCGGTGCTCGACTACCGGGTGCTCGGCCGCGACCACGACGGCGTCGAGATCGGGCGCGAGGGCGAGTACCCGACGCTCGTGTTCGCCGCCGTCCCGGAGCCCAAGACGCAGAAGCTGCGGCTCCACGTCGACGTCAACGCCACCGACCGCGACCAGGACGCCGAGCTGGAACGGCTGCTCGCCCTCGGCGCCCGGCCGGTGGACGTCGGTCAGGGCGACGTCGACTGGCACGTCCTCCAAGACCCGGAGGGCAACGAGTTCTGCCTGCTCAGAGCTCGTGTCGAGCCGTCGGCTCCTCCGCCGGACCGCTGACCGCGCTCACGCCCGGCGGGTGAGGAGCCCGGCCCGCGCGTGGATGTCGGCCGTGGCGGCGGCCAGCTCCGCCGCGTCGGCGATCGTGGTGTTCCCCGACCAGGTGACGCCGTTCGGCACGTCGTCGCTGCCCACCGGGTCGGCGTCCCAGAAGTTGCCCTGGTAGACGACGTGCTCCAGCGGCGGGCTGACGTGCAGCACGGCGGTGTTGTCGGCGCGGGCCACCACGTTCCCGGTCACCGTGACCCAGCTCGCCCCGTAGTCGGTGTAGAGGCCGAAGTTGTACGGCGTGCGGGTGTCCTCGATGACGTTCCCGCTGATCACGGCCGCGTTCTCGGCCGAGTCGCCCTGCGGCCCGGACAGGTAGACGCCGCCGCCGTCCGCCAGCACGCCCATGGCGCCGGTGGTGAGGTTGCGCAGCACGCGGGTGCCTCGCGCGGGTCCGGCGACGATGCCGTTGTGGGGCACGTCGTGGACGTGGTTGTGCGCGACGGTGCAGTCGACGGTGCCGCGGATCGTGATGCCGGCCGAACCGGAGTGGTCCAGCCCCACCCGCCGCACCAGGTTGTCCTCGACCAGGACGGCACGGCCGCCGGTGACGGTGATGGCGGACGCGCCGAGGTCGTCGAAGTCGCAGCCGCGCACCACGACGTCCGCGCCGCCGGTCACGCCCAGCCCGGTCGCGCCCAGCCGGGTGAAGCGGCAGCCCTCGAACCGGAGCCCGGTCGTCCCGTCGAGCCGCACGCACGCCGGGATCTCGTCGTGCTCCTCCGGCACGGTGAGCCACGCGCCGTCGCCCAGGTCGATCCGCCCGATCGCGCCACCGTCGTAGAAGCCGTTCGCGTGGTAGTGCAGGAAACCGCGGTCGCCGCCGGGCCGCAGCCACGTGGCGTCGGCGAACACCAGGCCGCGGAACGTCACGTCCCGCGTGCCGGTGGCCCGGAGCAGCACCTCCAGCGCGGGCGCGACGACGTGCGGCTCTTCGCCGGGGCGCGGCAGGTAGTGCAGGACGTGCCGGCCGGGCCGCGAGCGGTCCACGGCGAACGTGCCGGGCTCGGTGAGGAACGACGGGTCGTTCTCCACCCGCGTCGGCGCCGGGGGACCGGTCATGACCTGGCCGAACCACTCGGAGTTGTAGACGTCCACCGCCCAGCCGAAGGCGGGCTGCGCCATCGTGATCACGGTCTCGTCGCCGTCCCGGGTGACCGAGGCGACCGCCATGCGTGCCTCGGTCCACGGGTAGACGCCCCGGTGGGCGAACTCGACGCCGGCGGCGTTCACCCAGTCCAGCGGGTGGTTGGTGACGTAGCCGGTCGCGGTGCGGCGGACCGTGCCGGGCAGCCCGTTGACGCCCGCCCGCTCGACCCGCGTGCCGTCGACGGTGAGGTGGCGGGTGACCAGGTCGCCGACGTCGGCCCGCCACCGGCCGTCCGGCCCGACCTCGCCGGTGACCGCGCGCCCGCCGCTGACGACGACCTCCTCGCACGCCGCGGTGCCGTACCCGAACGCCTGGTAGGTGATCCGGTGGCCGTCCCGGCCGGAGTCGTCCTCGGTCAGCTCGAACGGCTCGGTGAGCACGTGCGTGCCCGCCCTGAGGTGCACCACGACGTCGCCGGCGGCCTCGCGGGCGGCCCGCCGCGCGCGGTCCAGCGTGGCGAACGGCCGCTCGGCGGCGCCCGCCGCGGAATCGTCCCCGGCGGGGGAGACGTGGAACTCGACCATGATCGGCCTCTCTGTTTATGGCGTAAACAAGGCGAATGTATATCATGGCCGCGGAGGTGCGTGATGGGGAAAGCGGACGATCCCGACCGCGGGGTCGAGCTCCTGTGGGCCGAGCGGCCCGCGCTGAGCCTGGAGCGGATCGTGGGCGCCGCGGTGGAGGTGGCCGACGCGGAGGGCCTGGCCGGCCTGTCCATGCGCAAGGTCGCCGAGCGGCTCGGCTTCACGTCGATGTCGCTCTACCGCCACGTGCCGAGCCGGGACCACCTGGTCGACCTCATGCGGGACGCCGTGCTGGGGCAGCCGGCGCCCGCCGCGCCGGGCGCCGGGTGGCGGGCCGCGCTGGAGGACTTCGCCCGGCAGAACTGGGAGCTGCGGACGCGGCACCCGTGGCTGGCCGAGGTGCGCGGCGGTCGGTACGTGCCGGGCCCGAACGCGCTGGCCCACTACGAGTACGCGCTGGGCATCCTCGCCGGCACCGCGCTCACCCCGTCCGAGGTGGTCGCGGCGGTCGGGCTGGTCGCCCGGTTCGTTGACGCCGAGGCGTTGGCGCTGGCCGAGGCGGCCCGCGCGGAGCAGGCCACGGGGGTGAGCGACGAGGAGTGGTGGGGCGCGCGCGACACGCTGTTCGCCCGGTTCGACCGCTTCCCGACGTTGACCGCGCTGTGGGAGGCGGGCGGGTTCGACCAGCCCGAGCCGTTCGGGTTCGGCCTGGCCCGGGTCCTGGACGGCATCGAACTCCTCGTCCAAGCGCGTGATGTAAAGCGTGATGAAACTTGTCAGGTGTGTGGGAAACCGGTGGCGCAACCGGCGTCCGGCCGGCCCCGCGCGTACTGCTCCCGCGGCTGCCAGCAACGCGCCTACCGCCGTCGCCGGTCGAGCTGACACCGCCCACCGACCCCGTGCGGAGGGTCGGTGGGCGGCGACGATCCGGGTCGGTCAGACCTGGACCGTGGGCAGCACGACGAGCTGGCGCAGGTTGACGTGCTTGGGTCGGCTGGTGGCGAAGCCGACCACGTCGCCGATGTCGGACGGGCTCAGCGGCGGCACCTGCTCCCGCCACGCCGCCAGGTGCGCGTCCACGTCCGGGTTGTCCATGTGGTCGGCCAGTTCGCTGGTGACCAGGCCCGGCTCGACGTTCGTCACGCGGACGCCGAGCGGGCCGAACTCCGTGCGCAGGTTCGCCGACAGGTGCGTGACGGCCGCCTTGGTCGCGGTGTAGACGCCGTAGTTGGGGAACGTGAGGTGCGCGCCGACGGACGAGATGTTCACCAGGTCCGCCGCGCCGGCCGCCCCCGCCCCGACCAGGTCGGCGGTGAACGCCTTGGTCACGTTGAGCAGGCCCTTGAGGTTGGTGTCGATCATCCGGCGCCACTCGTCGTCCCGGCCCTCGGTGACCGGGTTGGCGAGCATGACGCCGGCGTTGTTCACCACCAGGTCGACCCGCCCGAAGGCGGCGTGGACGGTCTCCACCGCGGCGGTCAGGTCACCGGTGACGTCGGCGGCCACGGCGATCGCGCGGCCACCGTCCGCGGTGATCTTCCCGGCCAGTTCGGTGAGCCGGTCCGCCCGGCGGGCCAGCAGCGCGACCTTCGCCCCCGACCGGGCGAGGACGAGGGCGATCTCGGCGCCGATGCCGCTCGCGGCACCGGTGACAACGGCAGTGCGGTCGTTCAGGTCGTAGGTCATGGCAAGAACACTGGACCCGATCGCCGCGGGTACCGGAGGCCCTGTCCTGCCTGTGGCGCGCCGTTCCCTAGGCCTGCCAGTACCCAGGCTCGGCCGGCCGCGGGCCGCCATACTGGGACGTGTGAACCACGACCTGGGCGAATTCCTCCGCAGCCGCCGGGCTCGCGTCCGCCCGGACGACGTCGGCCTGCCCGGCGGTGGCCGCCGCCGCGTCCCCGGCCTGCGCCGCGAGGAGCTGGCGCTGCTGGCGGGCGTGAGCGTGGACTACTACATGCGGCTCGAACAGGGCCGCACCCCCGCCGTCTCCGACTCCGTGCTGGACGCCGTGGCGCGCGTGCTGCGCCTCGACGAGACCGAGCGCACCCACCTGCGCAACCTCGTCCGGCCGGCCCCGTCGAAGCGCCCCGCGCCGCAACGCGTCCGCCCCGGCCTGCGCCGCCTGCTGGACATGGTCGACGACGTGCCGGCGTTCGTGATGGGCCGCCGCTCGGACATCCTGGCGTGGAACCCGCTGGCCGGAGCGCTGTACGGCTTCGCCGACCTGCCGCCGGAGGACCGCAACTCGGCCCGGCACACCTTCCTGCGCCCCGAATCGCGGGCGTTCTACCGCGACTGGTCCACGGTCGCCGCCGACATGGTGGCGTTCCTCAGGCTCGACGCGGGCCGCTACCCCGACGACGCGCGCCTCGCCGCGCTGGTGGGGGAGCTGTCGGTCAAGGACGAGACGTTCCGCAAGCTGTGGGCGCAGCACAAGGTGCTGGAGAAGACCCACGGCACCAAGCTCATCACCCACCCCGTGGTCGGCGACCTGGACCTCGACTACGAGACCCTGCACCCGACCGGCGACCCCGACCTCGTGCTCGCCGTCTACACCGCGAGGGCCGGTTCGCCGACCGAGGAACGCCTCAAGCTGCTGGCGAGCTGGTCCGCGGTGCCCTCGGGAACGTCCTCGGGAACGCCCTCGGAGCAGCAGGCCTGACGTCCGAGCTGCTCTGGGGGGACCGACAAAAAGTCTTGTCAAGACAAATAAAGCTGTCTTATGCTCGGCTCACCCCGACGAACAGGAGCCGGCCATGTCCTTCCAGGCGTACCTCGACACCATCGAGCGCAAGACCGGCAAGACGCCGGCCGAGCTGCTGTCCGAGGCGGGCGACCGCGGCTACGGCCCGACCACCAAGGCGGGCGTCGTCCTGCAGTGGCTGAAGGACGACTACGACCTGGGCCGCGGTCACGGGATGGCGCTCTACCACGTGCTCAAGAACGGCACCGCGATCAGCGACAAGCACGTCGGCGGCACGGGGGCGCACCGGGATGACTCCGCGACCCTGCGCGTCGACGGCCTCGCCAACCGCTGATCCACGACCACGGTCCCGTGGAAGCGGCCTACCTCGCCGCCGCGGCGTGCGGGGCGGTGGTCATGGAGGAGGGTCACGTGCACAACGCCTCCCGGTGGCACCGCCTCCGAGTCGCCGACGTCGACGCGGTCCGAGCCGGGCTCACGCCCCGGTCACGGCTGGTGTGGCCCGCCGGCGCTGCCCGCACACCTGGCCGGAGCACGCGCGGCGATGTGGATCGCGGACGAGGGGCGCCCGCTGCTCGCCGCCGTGCTGCCGGACGACGACGGCGTCCTGCGCGCCCGGTGGGAGGCGTGACGGCTAGGAGCAGCGCGTCCCCTCGGGCGGCAGCTTCACGCTGATCAGGTACTCGTGCCCGGCGCCGTCCACGCAGTCGTTGCCCTGCAGGTACACGGTGTGCTGGTTGCCCTCGAACGTCAGCAGCCCGCCGCCCAGCTCCTTCGCCAGGCTGACGCCCGCCTCGTACGGCGTCGCCGGGTCGCCGGTCGTGGAGATCACCAGCACCGGCGGCAGCCCGGACACCGGCTTGTGCTCCTGCACGGTCGGCGGCACGGGCCAGAACGCGCACGCGTCGAGCGCGGCGGCCGGCGGCTGGCCGTCGTCCAGGAACGGCGCGGCCTGCTTGTACCGGCGCGCCACGTCGTCCAGCACGGCCCGGTCCGTCACCCGCGGCTCGTCCACGCACTTCACCGCCACGAACGCGTCGGTGATCGTGGAGTACCGGCCCTGCTTGTCGCGGTCGTAGTAGTTGTCCGCCAGCAGCATCAACGTGTCGCCGCGGTTGCCCTTCAGCTCGGCCAACCCGGTGTTCAGCGCCGTCCACAGCTGTTCCGAGTACATCGCCTGGATGGCGCCGGTGATGGCGTCGCCGTACGACAGCTTCCGCTCGCCCGCCGGCACGGGCCGCTGCACCAGCGGCAACGTCAGGTCGCGGAACGCCCGGTCGGCCTTGGTCACGTCGGAGCCCAACGCGCAGTCCTGCCGCGCGGCGCACCACGCGGCGAACGCGGTGAACGCCTTCTGGAACCCGGCGGCCTGCGCGATCAGCGACTCGACCTGGTTCTGGGTCGGGTCCACCGCGCCGTCCAGCACGAGCGCCCGGACGTTGCCGGGGAAGGCCTGCGCGTAGGCCGCGCCGATGTGCGTCCCGTACGAGTACCCCAGGTAGGTGAGCTTCTCGTCGCCCAGCGCGGACCGCATCACGTCGAGGTCGCGCACCACGTCCCGGGTGCCGAGGTTGGCCAGCACGTCCGGCCCGGTCGCCGCCGCGCACTTCTCGGCGTACGCCTTGTTCTCCGCCTCGGTCTGCGCCACGCCCTCCGGTGACGTGTCCACGTCGTTGTCCAGCCGGTCGGCGTCCCGTTCCGCGTCGGTCAGGCACTTCACCCGCGGCTCGCTCGCCCCGACGCCCCGCGGGTCGAACCCGATCAGGTCGAACCGGTCGCCCACCGGCGTGGACTTGAAGTCGGCGCCGAGGCTCGCCGCGGCCGACATGCCGGACGCGCCCGGACCGCCGGGGTTGATGATCAGCGAGCCGATCCGGCCCTGGTTCGCGCGCTGGCGCAGCAGGCCGATCCGGATCGTCCGCCCGTCCGGCTTGGCGTAGTCCAGCGGCACTTCGAGCCGGGTGCACTCGATCGAGCGCTTGGTCTTGAACAGCGAGGCCGTCGAGCCGGTGGTGGCGTAGGGCTCGCAGTCCTCCCAGCCCAGCTGCTGGCCGTAGAACCGCTCCAGCCCCGCGGGCACGACGCCGGCCGGACCCGCCTGCTCCAGCGTCGTCCCGGCGGTGGGGGAACCCGAGACCACGCTCGTGCACGAGGCGAGGAGCGGGAGGGCGAGGAGGAACATCATCCGACGGCGCACGTCTCCGATCGTAAGTGTGATCCGTCGGCCACAACGCCCGCCGATGTTGCCCGGAGTGAGCGAGAATGCCCCCATGCCACAGCTCCGACTCGCCCTCGCCCAGGTCAACGCCTGTGTCGGCGACCTGGCGGGAAACTCCGAACTCGTCGTCGAGTGGTCCCGCAAGGCCGTCGAGGCCGGCGCCCACCTGGCCGTCTTCCCGGAGATGGCCCTCACCGGCTACCCGGTCGAGGACCTGGCGCTGCGCGTGTCGTTCGCGGAGGCGTCCAAGGAAGCGCTGACGAAGCTCGCCACCCGGCTGGACGAGGCGGGGTGCGGCGAGCTGGCGGTGTTCGTCGGCTACCTCGACCGCGACGAGCGCGGCATGCGCAACGCGGCGGCCGTCCTGCACCGGGGCGAGGTCGTGGCGCGGCAGCACAAGCACCACCTGCCGAACTACGGCGTGTTCGACGAGCGCCGCTACTTCACGCCGGGCGACACGCTCGACGTCGTGCGCGTCCACGGCCTCGAAGTCGGCATGGTGATCTGTGAGGACCTCTGGCAGGACGGCGGGCCGATCGCCGCGCTCGGCGAGGCGGGCGTCGACCTCGTGGTCTCGCCGAACGCGTCGCCGTACGAGCGGAAGAAGGACGACGCCCGGCTGCCGCTGGTGGCGCGCCGCGCGGTCGAGGCCCGCGCGCCGCTCGCGTACGTCAACCTGATCGGCGGGCAGGACGAGCTCGTGTTCGACGGCGACACGATGGTGGTCACCGCGGACGGCACGCTGATCACCCGCGCGCCCCAGTTCGTGGAGCACCTGGTCGTCCTCGACCTCGACCTCCCCGGCGGCACGCCCCGCACCGAGGGCGCCTACGGCGGGTTCACCGTCCACCGCCGCACGGTGTCGCACGACCCGCTCCCGGCCTACGAGCCGCTGCCCGTGCCGCAGCCCGCCGAGCCGCTGTCCGACGAGGCCGAGGTGTGGCACGCCCTCGTCACCGGCCTGCGCGACTACGTGCACAAGAACGGCTTCCGCTCGGTCGTCCTCGGCCTGTCCGGCGGCATCGACTCGGCGGTCGTCGCCGCGCTGTCGGTCGACGCCCTGGGCGCCGACCACGTGTACGGCGTGTCCATGCCGTCGGTGTACTCGTCGGACCACTCGAAGTCCGACGCGCACGACCTGGCCCAGCGCACCGGCTGCCACTACTCGGAGCAGCCGATCGCGGACATGGTCCGCGTGTTCGTGGACCAGCTCGGGCTGACCGGCCTGGCCGAGGAGAACGTGCAGGCGCGCTGCCGCGGCGTCACGCTGATGGGCCTGTCGAACCAGCACGGCCACCTGGTCCTGGCGACCGGCAACAAGACGGAGCTGGCGGTCGGGTACTCGACCATCTACGGCGACGCGGTCGGCGGGTTCGCGCCGATCAAGGACGTGCTGAAGACGTTGGTCTGGGACCTGGCGCGGTGGCGCAACGCGCAGGCCGAGAAGCTGGGCGAGCTGCCGCCGATCCCGGAGAACTCGATCACCAAGCCGCCGTCGGCGGAGCTGCGCCCCGGCCAGGTCGACACCGACTCGCTGCCGGACTACGAGCTGCTCGACTCCGTGCTGGACGACTACGTCGAGGGCGACAAGGGCTACCGGGACCTGATCGCGATGGGCTTCACGCACGAGCTGGTCGACAAGGTCCTGCGCATGGTCGACAAGGCCGAGTACAAGCGCCGCCAGTACCCGCCGGGCACCAAGATCACTTTCAAGGCCTTCGGCCGCGACCGCCGCCTCCCGATCACCAGCGGGTGGCGCGAGGGCTGACCCGCACGACCACCCACCGTTCCGGCTGAACACCGTCCGCCGATCGCCACCCTCTGTGTCCTTGACCGGACACCGAGGGAGCGTCGGCGGTCGGGCTCAGCGGCCCGCGCGCGGCAGCAGCAACGACACCAGCGCGCCGACCCCGCAGATCACGGCCGTGATCCAGAAGATCTCGTGGTACTCGGTGAGCAGCGCGTCCGTCAGCGCCGCTTTGTAGGCCGCCGCCTTCTCGGCGAACTCCTCCGGCGACACCCCGAACGGCAGCGGCGTGTCCAGGTCCGCCGTCAGCTCCCGGAACCGGTGCAGGCCCCAGGCCGACAACCCGGCCACGCCGACCAGCATCCCGGTCATCCGCGCCACGACCACCGCCGCCGACGCGACGCCGTGCTGCGCCGCCGGCACGGCCCGCAGCACCGCCGCCGACACCGGCGCGATCACCAGCCCCAGCCCGAACCCGGCCACCGCCAGGTCGCGCCCGATGACGAACGACGTCACCGTCGCCGGCCACTGCGCGATCAGCGCGTACGCGACGCCGGCCACCACCAGTCCCACGAACGACACCCACCGGTCACCCAACCGGGTGCGCGCCGCCAACCACCCGCCGACCAGCGCGCCCACCGGCAACGCGATCAGGAACCGGGCCAGCATCCCCGCCGCCGCGGCGGAGTCCCGCCCCAGCACGGTCTGCGCGAACAGCTCCACGTCCACCAGCGTCACCATCAACGCCGCGCCGGCCGCCAGCGACACCCCCAGCGACGCCAGGAACGGCCGCATCGCCACCCCGGCCGGGTCGAGCAGCCGCACGGACGACCGCCGCTCCCACCACACGAACCCGGCGAACACGACGACCGCCGCACCCAGCACCGGCAGGCCCCACGGCGGCAGCACCGCCCGTGCCGGATCGGGGTTGTACAAACCGACGACCAACAACGACAGCGCCAACGCCAGCAACCCGCCACCGACCACGTCGATCCGCACCCCGCGCCCGGAACCCGACCGGGGCACGGTCCGCTGCACGACCGCCATCGCCACCGCGGCCAGCGGCAGGTTCACCCAGAACACCCACCGCCAGCTCTGCGGCTCCACGGACTCGAAGAACGACCAGGCGTTGAACAACGACGCCACGCCGACGCCGTACAGCGTCCCCAGCACGCTGCCCAACTCCTGCGCCGCGCCCACGACACCCAACGCCGACGCACGCCGCTCGGCGTCCCACAGGTCGGCGACCAGGGCCATCGTCACCGGCAACAACGCCCCGCCGGCGAGCCCCTGCACCACCCGACCGGCCACCAGCAGCGGCAGGTCGCCGGCCAGCGCCGTCACCGCCGACCCCACCGCGAACCCGACCAGGCACAGGTGCAGCACCAACCGCCGCCCGAACCGGTCCGACAGCTGCCCCAGCAGCGGCATCCCGGCCACGTACCCGAGCAGGTACCCCGTCACCACGGGCGTCGCGCGCTCCAGGTGGTTCACCGGGATGCCCAGGTCGCGCACCATGTCCACGAGCACGCCGACGACGACGTACGCGTCCAGCGCGCCCAGCAGCACGGCGCCCGCACCGGCGCCGATCGCCAGCCGCCGCGCCTTCACCGCCGTGCTCACGCGGGCGGGGAGACGGTGACGGGCTTGTTGAAGTCGGACAGGTCGATGGTCACCTTCGCCCCCGCCGGCAGCGTGAACACGGCCTTGAGCAGCCGGTCGTCCCGAACCGAGAACTCCGACCTCACGTCGGCGTCGATGCCCGGCACCAGCCCCGCGGCCACGTCACGCGGCACGGTCGCCTCGACCACCGCCACCCCGTCGTCCACGCTCACCGTCTTCGCGTCGCGCGCGGACCCGAGCACGTGCGCCACGCCCTTGTCCGGGTCCAGGATCGCGCTCGGGTCGTACACCTGCCCCGCGAGCGCCGCGGGCAGCTTGGTGAACCCGCCGGTCGGCCCCTTGAAGTGCAGGTCCTGCCCGACGAGCACGTACTCGACCTCGATCAGCTGGCCGAACTGCTCGATCTTCGCCCGGCCCTGCGACTCGCCCGCGGCGTTCAGGTCGCCCTCGGCGTCCTTCACGGTCACGCCGGGCAACTCGCCGTCCACCTTGATCGTGAAGTGCGTGCTGGTCACCGCCTTCATGCCCGCGGCGGCCCTGGCCAGCAGCTCCGGACCCTCGGGCTGCGAGCCGGCGCCGCCGGACGACGTGCAGCCCGCCACGAGCGCGAGCACGAGCGACCCGACCAGGGCGCGACGAGGGAACATGCGGAGCATCGTAGATCCCGCCGCCCGACCCCACTGCGAAACTCGGGCGCAACGCCCTGACCTGCGCACTTCCCGCACGGCGGCAAACGGCGCAGCGGGTTCCGCCGAGTCGGCAACGCGGCGCTCACCGTCCTTACCTAGGCTTCGTGTCATGAACCGCCAGCAGGAGTTCGTGCTCCGCACCCTCGAGGAACGCGACATCCGGTTCGTCCGGCTCTGGTTCACGGACGTGCTCGGCTTCCTCAAGTCCGTCGCGATCGCGCCCGCCGAGCTCGAAGGGGCCTTCGCCGAGGGCATCGGCTTCGACGGCTCCGCGATCGAGGGCTTCGCGAGGGTGTACGAGTCCGACATGGTGGCCAAGCCGGACCCGTCGACGTTCCAGGTCCTGCCGTGGCAGACGCCCGACAAGAGCCACTACTCGGCGCGGATGTTCTGCGACATCGCCATGCCGGACGGCTCGCCGTCGTGGGCCGACCCGCGGCACGTGCTGCGCCGGACGCTGGCCAGGGCCAGCGAAGCGGGTTTCACCTGCTACGTGCACCCCGAGATGGAGTTCTTCCTGCTGAAGGGCCTCCCGGACGACGGGAGCGAGCCCGTCCCGGCCGACAACGGCGGTTTCTTCGACCAGACCAGCCACGAGACCGCGACCCACTTCCGCCGCCACGCCATCGAGGCGCTGGAGGCGATGGGCATCTCGGTCGAGTTCAGCCACCACGAGGGCGCGCCCGGCCAGCAGGAGATCGACCTCCGCTACGCCGACGCCCTCACCATGGCCGACAACGTGATGACGTTCCGGTACGTCATCAAGGAGGTCGCCATCACGCAGGGCGTGCGCGCCTCGTTCATGCCGAAGCCGTTCACCAACCAGCCCGGCAGCGGCATGCACACGCACGTCAGCCTGTTCGAGGGCGACCGCAACGCGTTCTACGACGCCGAGGACCCCTACCAGCTGTCCGACACCGGCAAGATGTTCGTCGCCGGCCTGCTGAAGCACGCCCGCGAGATCTCCGGCGTGACCAACCAATGGGTGAATTCCTACAAGCGCCTGATCGTGGGCGGCGAAGCGCCGACGGCCGTCTGCTGGGGTCACGCGAACCGGTCCGCGCTGGTCCGCGTGCCGATGTACTCGCCGGGCAAGTCGTCGTCCCGCCGCGTCGAGATCCGGTCGCTCGACTCGGCCTGCAACCCGTACCTCGCGTACGCCGTCATACTCGCCGCCGGCCTCAAGGGCATCGAGAAGGGCTACGAGCTCCCTCCGCCCGCCGAGGACGACGTGTGGTCGCTGACCGACCGCGAACGACGTGCGGCCGGGTACGACAACCTGCCGCAGAACCTGGGCGAGGCGTTGACCGAGATGGAGAACTCCGAACTGCTCCCCGAAGCGCTCGGCGAGCACGTGTACGACTTCTTCCTGCGCAACAAGCGGACCGAGTGGGACGCGTATCGGCGCAGCGTGACGCCGTACGAGCTGCGCACCCTGTTGCCGGTCCTGTGAGGGGGACACCCGTGCGGGTGGTCCACACCGGGCACTCGGAGAAGCTAGGTTTGCAGACCGTGACCGAGGTGCCCGCGCGTCCGGAATCCCGTCCCACGTTCATCGCGTGCACGGTGGCCACCGCCGCCGAGCTGCCCGCCGTGAAGGTGCTGTCCAGCTCGTTCCTGGCGAACCACCCGCAGGCGAGGTTCCTGGCGCTCGTGGTCGACGCCCTGCCGGAGAACTCCGGTCCGGGCCTCGTCACCCCCGCCGACCTCGGCCTGAGCGCCGGGGAACTGGCCGAGCTGGCCACCGGCTGCACCGCCGCGCAACTGTGCGGCGTGCTGCGGCCCAAGCTCCTCGAACAGCTGCTCGGCCAGGGCGTCCCGGTCCTCTACCTGGACCCGTGGGTGCAGGTCCTGCACCCCTTGACGGACCTGGTCGAGGCGTCCGTCCAACGCGGACCGCTCGTGCTGCTGCCCAGGTCGCTGCGGCCCCTGCCCGACGACGGCCTGCGCCCCACCCCCACCGAGCTGATGGAGACGGGCGTCTTCGACCCCGGTTTCCTCCTGGTGGCGCCCGGCGCCGAGCCGTTCCTGCGGACGCTCGGCGACCACCTCCGCCGCACCCCGGACGCCACCAAGGCCGTCCTCGACATGGCGCCCGCCCTCGTCAACCTGCACGTCCTCCGGGACGCGACGGTCGGCCTGTCGGTGTGGAACGCGGCCCAGCGCGACCTCCACCGCCTCCCGGACGGCACGTTGACGACCGTCGGCGAGCCGGTGCGCAGCGTCCACTTCGCGGGCTTCGACCCCCAGCGCCCCTGGCTGCTGTCGGCCGACTTCGCCGACCGCCCCCGGGTGCTCCTCTCGGAACGCCCGGAACTCGCCGACCTCTGCACCGCGTACCGGGCCGAACTGGTCCGGAAGGGCCACAGCCCGAACAAGGTCCGCTACGGCTTCGGCCAACTGGCGGACGGCACCCAGATCCCGGACGAGCTGCGCGCGGACTACCGCGAAGCCGCCCGGACCCGCCCCGGCTCAGCCTTCAGCCCCCAGGGCTGGACCCCGACCACGGCCACCCCCGACCCCGCACCGACCGGCCCACCCGCCGATCAGGCAGCGACCGCCCCCGGCCGTCCCACCGCCCCACCCCCGGCCACCCCGCGACCGGCCACCCCGCGACCGACCACCGCCACCACGGCGCCCGACACCGCCGGCCGCCCGGTCCCCGTCAACGACTCCGCACCAACCACTCCCACCGCGCCGACCAACGGCCACCCGGTGGCCACCACCGAGTCCGCCCCCACCACCGCGCTCGACCCGGCCACCACCGCCATCACCACCGGTGACTCCGATCCAGCGCTAGGTGCGACCGACGCGGCAACCAGCGCTGTCGACTCGACCAGCGCGGTGACCGACCGCCACCCCGCCGCCACCGTCACGGACCCCGCGCCCGACTCCGTCACCCCGGCAACCCCAGCCCTCGACGGAACCCCTGACGCCACGGGCCTGACCGCCGACGCCGCCGACGCCACCGGCCCGACAGCCAACGCCACCGGCCCGACCGCCGACGCCGTCGACCCCGCCGCCGACGCCACCGGCTCGACCGAGAGCGACCCCACCGAGGTCGCCGAGGTCTCCGAGGTTGCCGACGCCCCCGCTCCACCCGCCGACGCCTCGGACGCGCCCGCCCACGCCACCACCCACCCGGCACCGGCACCGGCGCACAGCGCCACCGACCCGTCGCCAGACAGCCGCACCACCGGCTCGCCGGCAGCGATCGCACCCCCGGCCACCGGCCCGGGCGCCCGCACCACCCCACCCCCCGCCTTCGGCCCCGACGGCGGAGCGGGATTCGTGGCCTGGGCGAGCGAACCCGCACCCGACCTCCCCGGCAGCACGCGCTGGGCCGCCGCCCTCTGGCGCGCCGACCCGGCCCTCCGCGCCCAGTTCCCCGACCCGTTCGGCACGGACGCCGCGCCCTTCCGCGACTGGTGCGCGACGGTCGGCGTCGCGGCCGGACGCCTGCCCGTCACCGCGGTGCCGCGCAACCACACCGAGACCCCCGTCCTGCACGACCAGCTCGGCGTCTCGGTCCTCGGCACCGGCCCGATCGCCGAACTCGTCCACGCCGCCGCCCGCGCGTCCGGCCTGCCCACCTCGACCACCCCCGGCTACCCGGTCGTGGTCCGCGTCGGCACCACCCGCCCCGTCCCGGACAGCCGGTTCGTCGTCGACTACCTCCTCGACGACCAGGACGCCGACTCCGACGCGAACGAGCTGTGGGTCCCCTCCGAGACGACCCGCGCCGCCCTCGAACGGCCGGGCGGTCCGGCCGTCCGGGTTCTCCCGCTCGCGGTCCCCGAGGCCGAACCCCGCCAACCGGGTGATCACGGAGGTGTGGTGTTCGGCGCGCTCGCCGACCACGCCGTCGATCGCGCGGGCAACGTGCTGGGCGCCGTCTCCGCGTTCCTCTCCGCCTTCCCCGACCGCAACGACGTCACGCTGCGCATCGAGGTCACCAACGCCGAGGCCCACCCCGAGGCCGCCGAACGCCTGCGCCTCGCCACCGCCGCCGACCCGCGCATCGAGCTGGTCGACCACCTCGACCACGTCGACTGCCTCGTCCACCTGCACCGCGGCGGCGCGTGCGACCGGATCGCCCACACCCTCGCCCGGCACGCCGCCGAGGCCACCCCGATCCTCACCTCGGACCACGGCGCGGTCGCCGAGCTGTTCGACAAGTCCGCGGTGATCTTCGTGCCGTGCCGCCAGGGCGTCGAACCCGACGTCCAGGCCGCCGTCAAGCTCATGCGCGCCCTCGCCGACGACCTGCCCGCGGCCATCGCGATCGGCATCAAGGGACGCGACCACGTCCGCGCCACCCGCAACGTCGCCAAGGTCGGCGAACTCCTCCGCGAACGCGTCGAGCACGCCTACCGAGGCTGGCGCGCCCGCCGCGCGAAGCCGTCGGCGACCGTCGACCCGTTGAAGGCGCTGCACTCGGCGAAGCACGCCCTGCTGCGCCAGCCGGACGTCGGCACCGCCAGCCGCACCCCGATGGCGCCGCAGCTGCGCAAGATGGTCCTGCGCGTGCTCGACCACTACGACAACCACATGCGGGACGTCCTCAACTCCCTGGTCGACGGGGTCGAGCGCACGGTCTCCGAGCTGGTCCGCCGCCAGGACGACATCTCCACCGGCGTCGGCCTCGGCGAGCTGGAGATGCTGCGCGCCGAGCTGGAGCAGCACGCCGAGCACCAGGGCCACCTCGCCGACCAGCTCGTCGGCATCGACGACGGTGTCGTGCGCGTCCGCGCCGACATGGCGGGCCAGGGACGGCGGCTGCGCGAGATCGAGGACGCCGTGGTGGCCGAGGCCGCCAAGCGCGCGAAGCAGGGCGACACCCTCTCCCAGCGCATGGACAAGCTGACCGTCGCGCTCGAACGCACCCTCGACCGGATCGACTCGCTGGAGTCCAAGGTCGTGGACGCGCTGCGCGAGCGCGACGTCAAGCTGGACGCCGGCCTGCGCGCGGCCAACCAGGCGCAGCAGACCGCCGACGCCCTGCGCCGCGTGGTCGTGCGCGAGCACGAGCGGCACAGCGACGCCGTGCCGCGGAGTTCCCTCGTGCTGACGGACGTCGGCTTGCTGCGCCTGCCGTCGGACGACGCGTTCATGCTGCCGATGCTGTCGAGCAACGGGGTGTGGGAGACCGACCTGTCGGAGCTGATCGACTCGGTGGTCGAGCCGGACGGCATCTTCCTCGACGTCGGCGCGTACGTCGGCTACCAGACCGTGCGCATGCTCAGCAGGTTCGGCACGGGCGGCGCGGTGGTCGCGGTCGAGCCGTGCCCGTCCGCGCGGGCGCTGCTGCGCCACAACGTCGACGTCAACCTGCCGGAACGGGTCGCGCAACAGCTCGTCCTGGTCGACGCGGCCGCGTGGGAGAGCGTCGGCGAGCTGGCCACGCAGCCGGCGTTGACCGGCGGTGTGGCGGTGGTGCCGCTGCCCGATGACGCCGGGGACGACGTTCCCCGCGTGCGTGCGGCCAGGCTCGACAAGGAGCTGGAGTCCGTGCCGGCGTTGCAGGGCCGGAAGCTCTCGGTCGTCCGGGTGGACGCGCCGGGACGTGGTCACCGTGCGCTGGCCGGACTGGTGCGCTTGCTGCGCCGGGACCGCCCGCACGTGTTCCTCGAGTTCTCCGCCTCGGCGACGGAGGGTTTCGGCGACGATCCGGTCACGGTGCTGAAGGAGTTCCGGATCTGGGGCTACGACCTGGTGCCGGTGGCGACCCGCGAGGCGGCGACGCCGGAGCAGATCGTGGCCGCGATGCACGGGATGCGCACCACCTCGTTGTGGCTGCGACCGCGTCCCGTGGCGCCCAAGGGGCCGGGTCCGCAGGTCGCCACGACGGTCCGCCCCGCTCGCGCAGCCCGCTGACCAGGCGATTTGACACCGACGAAGGTCATGAGTAACTTTTACCGAGTCGCCAGCAAGAACCTCGGAACGAGCGGTTGACACCGCGAATCGTGCCGAGTAGACTACTGCGGCGTCAAGCTCCCAGAAACGAATAAGCAGCACAGCGTGCTGCCTCCGCTCTGGAAACCAGAACAAATTGAATGCTAAGCGAGAGTTGTCGCGGAGCCGAGAAGCCGAAACCGGCCGATTTGACACTGCGAAAACGAACAAGCTAAGCTTCAAACACAGCGAGAAACACAAAGCCCCGGAATGAACCGCGGTAAGACGCGGAACAAGATGGTGAGCGCGTGTTCTTTGAGAACTCAACAGCGTGCCGAATAGCCAGTAAATTGTATGACCTCGTCAAGAGGTTTTCCTTTGAGATTGTTACTGGACAACTGACATTATTGTCAGTGTTGTTCGGAGCGATCAAACATTCCTTATTGGAGAGTTTGATCCTGGCTCAGGACGAACGCTGGCGGCGTGCTTAACACATGCAAGTCGAGCGGTAAGGCCCTTCGGGGTACACGAGCGGCGAACGGGTGAGTAACACGTGGGTAACCTGCCCTGTACTCTGGGATAAGCCTGGGAAACTAGGTCTAATACCGGATATGACCTGCCTCCGCATGGTGGTGGGTGGAAAGTTCCGGCGGTACAGGATGGACCCGCGGCCTATCAGCTTGTTGGTGGGGTAATGGCCTACCAAGGCGACGACGGGTAGCCGGCCTGAGAGGGTGACCGGCCACACTGGGACTGAGACACGGCCCAGACTCCTACGGGAGGCAGCAGTGGGGAATATTGCACAATGGGCGAAAGCCTGATGCAGCGACGCCGCGTGAGGGATGACGGCCTTCGGGTTGTAAACCTCTTTCAGCGGGGACGAAGGGCAACTGACGGTACCCGCAGAAGAAGCACCGGCTAACTACGTGCCAGCAGCCGCGGTAATACGTAGGGTGCGAGCGTTGTCCGGAATTATTGGGCGTAAAGAGCTCGTAGGCGGTTTGTTGCGTCGGCTGTGAAAACTTCACGCTTAACGTGGAGCCTGCAGTCGATACGGGCAGACTTGAGTTCGGCAGGGGAGACTGGAATTCCTGGTGTAGCGGTGAAATGCGCAGATATCAGGAGGAACACCGGTGGCGAAGGCGGGTCTCTGGGCCGATACTGACGCTGAGGAGCGAAAGCGTGGGGAGCGAACAGGATTAGATACCCTGGTAGTCCACGCCGTAAACGGTGGGTGCTAGGTGTGGGGGACTTCCACGTCCTCCGTGCCGCAGCTAACGCATTAAGCACCCCGCCTGGGGAGTACGGCCGCAAGGCTAAAACTCAAAGGAATTGACGGGGGCCCGCACAAGCGGCGGAGCATGTGGATTAATTCGATGCAACGCGAAGAACCTTACCTGGGCTTGACATGCACTGGAAACCAGTAGAGATATTGGCCCCCTTGTGGCCGGTGTACAGGTGGTGCATGGCTGTCGTCAGCTCGTGTCGTGAGATGTTGGGTTAAGTCCCGCAACGAGCGCAACCCTCGTTCCATGTTGCCAGCGCGTTATGGCGGGGACTCATGGGAGACTGCCGGGGTCAACTCGGAGGAAGGTGGGGATGACGTCAAGTCATCATGCCCCTTATGTCCAGGGCTTCACACATGCTACAATGGCCGGTACAGAGGGCTGCTAAGCCGTGAGGTGGAGCGAATCCCACAAAGCCGGTCTCAGTTCGGATCGGGGTCTGCAACTCGACCCCGTGAAGTCGGAGTCGCTAGTAATCGCAGATCAGCAACGCTGCGGTGAATACGTTCCCGGGCCTTGTACACACCGCCCGTCACGTCACGAAAGTCGGTAACACCCGAAGCCCGTGGCCCAACCCGTAAGGGGGGGAGCGGTCGAAGGTGGGACTGGCGATTGGGACGAAGTCGTAACAAGGTAGCCGTACCGGAAGGTGCGGCTGGATCACCTCCTTTCTAAGGAGCATTCCTCACCGGTCACTTTCGGGTGGCCTGTGGAGAGCCATGCCGGCGGCGAATGATCGTCGGATGGTTGCTCAATGATGTGGATGCTGGCTATATACAGAACCTGGGATTGTCGACGGTGTTAGTACTGTCCGCAAGGGCGTGGAAGGGATCGTCGAGGGTTCAAGTCTTCTGTTCGGTACGCTGTTGGGTCCTGAGGGAACACGTGAGTGTCTCTTTCAGCGAGAAACGGCAGGGCTGCCCCAGCTCCTGAACCGCCGGTCTTCGGATCTGGTAGGCGGGTGTGTTACGGGTGGTGTCTGGTTGTTCTTTGAGAACTGCACAGTGGATGCGAGCATCTTTGTGGCAAGTTATTAAGGGCACACGGTGGATGCCTTGGCACCAGGAGCCGATGAAGGACGTAGGAGACTGCGAAAAGCCTTGGGGAGTTGTCAACCGAGCTGAGATCCAAGGATTTCCGAATGGGGAAACCCGGCCCCAGTCATGTGGGGTCACCCTTGCCTGAACACATAGGGCATGTGGAGGGAACGCGGGGAAGTGAAACATCTCAGTACCCGCAGGAAGAGAAAACAACCGTGATTCCGTGAGTAGTGGCGAGCGAAAGCGGAAGAGGCTAAACCGTATTCGTGTGATACCCGGCAGGGGTTGCGTGTACGGGGTCGTGGGACCTGTCTGATCGTTCTGCCGGACGGTCGAGGAGTCATAAAACACTGTGGTTAGCGGAACGCGTCTGGAAAGCGTGGCCGTAGAGGGTGAGAGTCCCGTACGTGAAAACCCGGTGTCTCCTGACGGTGTTCCCAAGTAGCAGCGTACTCGTGAAATTCGCTGTGAATCTGGCGGGACCACCCGCTAAGCCTGAATACTCCCTGGTGACCGATAGCGGACTAGTACCGTGAGGGAAAGGTGAAAAGTACCCCGGGAGGGGAGTGAAATAGTACCTGAAACCGTGTGCCTACAATCCGTCGGAGCCTTTAGGGGTGACGGCGTGCCTTTTGAAGAATGAGCCTGCGAGTTAGTGCTGCGTGGCGAGGTTAACCCGTGTGGGGTAGCCGTAGCGAAAGCGAGTCCGAATAGGGCGTTCATAGTCGCGTGGTCTAGACCCGAAGCGGAGTGATCTAGCCATGGCCAGGGTGAAGCGTGGGTAAGACCGCGTGGAGGCCCGAACCCACCAGGGTTGAAAACCTGGGGGATGAGCTGTGGTTAGGGGTGAAAGGCCAATCAAACTCCGTGATAGCTGGTTCTCCCCGAAATGCATTTAGGTGCAGCGTCGTGTGTTTCGTGCCGGAGGTAGAGCACTGGATGGTCTAGGGGGCCCACAAGCTTACCGAAATCAACCAAACTCCGAATGCCGGTACGTGAGAGCGCGGCAGTGAGACTGCGGGGGATAAGCTTCGTAGTCGAGAGGGAAACAGCCCAGAACGCCGGCTAAGGCCCCTAAGTGTGTGCTAAGTGGGAAAGGATGTGGGGTCGCCCAGACAACCAGGAGGTTGGCTTAGAAGCAGCCACCCTTTAAAGAGTGCGTAATAGCTCACTGGTCAAGTGGTCCTGCGCCGACAATGTAGCGGGGCTCAAGCACACCGCCGAAGCCGTGTCATTCCGATTATGTCGGGATGGGTAGGGGAGCGTCGTTCAGCCGTTGAAGCGCCGGAGTGATCCAGGTGTGGAGGCTGGACGAGTGAGAATGCAGGCATGAGTAGCGAAAGACGAGTGAGAAACTCGTCCGCCGGATGACCAAGGGTTCCTGGGCCAGGCTAATCCGCCCAGGGTAAGTCGGGACCTAAGGCGAGGCCGACAGGCGTAGTCGATGGACAACGGGTTGATATTCCCGTACCCGTGTGAACGCGCCCATGGCGAACCTTGTGATACTAACCGCCCGAAGCCCATTCCACTCCTTCGGGAGTGGGGTGACGTGGAGCGCGGGACCTGAACTTGTAGTAGTCAAGCGATGGGGTGACGCAGGAGGGTAGCTCCGCCAGTGAGTGGTAGTACTGGTGTAAGCGTGTAGGCCGACGTGTAGGCAAATCCGCACGTCATATAAGGCTGAGACGTGATGCATAGCCGATTGAGGCGAAGTAGAGTGATCCCATGCTGCCGAGAAAAGCCTCTAGTGAGTGTTCATGCGGCCCGTACCCCAAACCGACACAGGTGGTCAGGTAGAGAATACCGAGGCGATCGGGCGAACTGTGGTTAAGGAACTCGGCAAAATGCCCCCGTAACTTCGGGAGAAGGGGGGCCGAGGGATTTGAAGCCCCTTGCGGGCTAGGATTTTTCGGCCGCAGAGACCAGCGAGAAGCGACTGTTTACTAAAAACACAGGTCCGTGCGAAGTCGCAAGACGATGTATACGGACTGACGCCTGCCCGGTGCTGGAACGTTAAGGGGACCGGTTAGTCTTTCGGGGCGAAGCTGAGAACTTAAGCGCCAGTAAACGGCGGTGGTAACTATAACCATCCTAAGGTAGCGAAATTCCTTGTCGGGTAAGTTCCGACCTGCACGAATGGCGTAACGACTTCTCGACTGTCTCAACCACAGGCCCGGCGAAATTGCATTACGAGTAAAGATGCTCGTTACGCGCGGCAGGACGGAAAGACCCCGGGACCTTTACTATAGCTTGGTATTGGTGTTCGGTTCGGCTTGTGTAGGATAGGTGGGAGACTGTGAAGCGCTGACGCCAGTCAGTGTGGAGTCGTCGTTGAAATACCACTCTGGTCGTACTGGATGTCTAACCTCGGTCCGTGATCCGGATCAGGGACAGTGCCTGGTGGGTAGTTTAACTGGGGCGGTTGCCTCCCAAAGGGTAACGGAGGCGCTCAAAGGTTCCCTCAGCCTGGTTGGCAATCAGGTGTCGAGTGCAAGTGCACAAGGGGGCTTGACTGTGAGACCGACAGGTCGAGCAGGGACGAAAGTCGGAACTAGTGATCCGGCCATGGCTTGTGGAAGCGTGGTCGCTCAACGGATAAAAGGTACCCCGGGGATAACAGGCTGATCTTGCCCAAGAGTCCATATCGACGGCATGGTTTGGCACCTCGATGTCGGCTCGTCGCATCCTGGGGCTGGAGTAGGTCCCAAGGGTTGGGCTGTTCGCCCATTAAAGCGGTACGCGAGCTGGGTTTAGAACGTCGTGAGACAGTTCGGTCCCTATCCGCCGCGCGCGTAGGATACTTGCGGAAGGCTGTCCCTAGTACGAGAGGACCGGGACGGACGGACCTCTGGTGTGCCAGTTGTCCTGCCAAGGGCATTGCTGGTTGGCTACGTTCGGAAGGGATAACCGCTGAAAGCATCTAAGCGGGAAGCCTGTTCCTAGATGAGGTATCCCACCCTTTGTGGGTTAAGGCCCCCAAGAGACTATTGGGTTGATAGGCCGGAGATGGAAGGTCGGTAACGGCTGGAGTTGACCGGTACTAATAGGCCGAGGACTTGCTACGAAGACGCTACGCATCCACTGTGCGGTTCTGAAAGAACCGAACCGGACCACCTGGTCCCCGTGCGCCTGTTGTCGGGTGGTGGGGTTGGGTGCCTACGGGTTGGTAATTTCATAGTGTTTCGGTGGTCATAGCGGTTGGGGAACACCCGGTCCCATTCCGAACCCGGTAGTTAAGCCTTCCAGCGCCGATGGTACTGCACTCGTGAGGGTGTGGGAGAGTAGGACGCCGCCGAACATATCGTTGACCCTCAGGGGCATCCGTTATATGCGGGTGCCCCTGAGGGCTTTTTGCGTTACGGTCCGCTTCGTGGCCGACGTGACGAAGCACGACGATCTCGCGGAGTTCTGGGCGCTCACCGGGGACTTCTTCAACTCGGACCCGGTGGTCCACACGATCCCGATCGCGGCGGTCGACCGGTGGCTCAACCACGCCGACCCGGACGACTTGCCTCCGCTGATGGTCACGGTGGTGGAAGACGGTGTCCTGGTCGCCGCGGCGCTGCGCACCCCACCGTGGCCGCTGACGTTGAGCGGTGTGCCGCCGAGGTGGGCGGAAACCGTCGCGGACGCCCTGGCGGGCGACGTGGAGCTGCCGGGCGTCAACGGCCCGCGCGACGCGGCCGAGGCGTTCGTGGTGGCGTGGGCGGCTCGCACGGGGTGCGGTGCCCGCGAGCACATGGCGTTGCGCCTCTACGAGCTGAAGGACCTGGAAGTCCCGGACGTCGCCGGCCACGCACGCCTCGCCACGGTGGACGACCTCGACCTGTTGTCCCGCTGGCGCACGGACTACGGGGCCGAGGTCACCGGTAAGGCCAGCACCCCGGACAGCGCGCGGGAAGCCGCGCGCATCATGCGCGTCGGCCTGGCGGCCGGTCACGGTCACCTGATCTGGCACGACGGCGAGACGCCCGTGGCGTGGGCGGCGGCGAGCACCCCGGCGTCCGGCATGTCCCGCATCGGTCCCGTCTACACCCCGCCGGAGCACCGCAGGCACGGCTACGGCGCGGCCGTCACCGCGGCGTGCGCGACGTGGGCGCGGGAGAGCGGCGCCGAGCACGTCGTGCTCTACACCGACCTAGCCAACCCCACGTCGAACTCGATCTACCAGGAGATCGGGTTCCGGCCCGTCATGGACTCGGCGGAGTTCGTGTTCACGCCCGCGGGCGACTAGCCGGGCGAAGTCCTCATCGAGGCTCGATGCCGTCGAACAGCTCGCGCGTCACGGGCCGGTTGCGAGCGTGGGAGGAGAACACCAGGGACGTCGTGGTGTCGCCGTACCGCTGAGCCTGCTCCACGAAGTCCTCCAGCTCGACCATCGACCGGCACACCACGCGCAGCAGCCAGCAGTCGTCGCCGGTGACGTGGTCGGCGTCGCGCACCTGCGCCAGGGTCACGACCCGTTCCCGGAACCGTGGTGTGTCGAGGCTGCGGACGCGCACCCGGACGATGGCCTCGATCGGCAGGCCGAGCCGCTGCGGGTCGACCACGGCGACGTACCCGGTGACGATGCCGGCCTGCTCCAGCCGCCGCACGCGCTCGGTCGTCGCGGGCGCGGACAGCGAGACGCGCTTGGCCAGCTCGGTGAACGTCATCCGCCCGTCCCGCTGGAGCAGCTCCAACAACTTCCAATCCAGATCGTCCAGTTCCACCGTGGAATCGTAAGCCGGGCACGCCGAACGCCTTGACTTCCTCATGGGCCGGAACGGGCTGGTCAGCCACGATTCACCCATGACGAACACGCTCCGCTTCCCCGCCGCCGACCCCGCTGCCGCCGCCGCGTTCTTCGCAGCGGAACTGGCCTTCGAGGCCGACCCGGACGACGTGGTCCGCGACCTGAAGGCCGGTGACACGGAGGGCTTCCAGCTCGTGGAGACCCGCAGCGCCGAGGCGTTCGCCCGGGCCCGCATCCCCGGCGCCGTCAATCTGCCCCACTGGGAGATCGACGAGACCACGACCGCCGACTGGGACCGCGACCTCGTCTACG
The DNA here is from genome assembly GCF_052936025.1 of Saccharothrix hoggarensis. Next base: position 1,001,483 of record NZ_CP193624.1, read on the forward strand.
TCTGCTACTGCGAGAGCTCGCAGTGCAACGCCGCCACGAAGGGCGCGCTAAGGCTGTCCCGGCTCGGGTTCCGGGTGAAGCGGCTCGCCGGCGGCATCACCGCCTGGCAGGCGGCCGGCTACCCCGTCGAAGGCCACTCGACGGAGGCGCACGGCGTGAGCTGCGACTGCTGATCTACCCTCGGTCGGGTGACCCGCTTGCTCGTGCTGCAGCCCGACCACGACGACCCGCCGGCCCGCCTCGGCGAGTGGCTGACCGCCGCCGGGGCGGTGCTGGACGTCGTCAAGCCCTACGAGGAGCCGGTGCCGACGTCGCTCGACGGCTACCAGGGCGTGGTGTGCCTGGGCGGCGCGATGGGCGCGCTGGACGACGCCGAGCACCCGTGGCTCGTGGACGTCCGCAAGCTCCTGTCGCACGCGGTGGCGAAGCGGGTGCCGCTGCTCGCGATCTGCCTCGGCGCTCAGCTCCTCGCCGCGGCCACCGGCGGTCAGGTGCGGCGCAGCCCGCACGGGCGGGACGTCGGCGTGCGGCTGGTGGCGAAGCGGGACGCGGCGAGCGGCGACCCGCTGTTCGACGAGCTGCCGTGGACGCCGGACGTGCTGCAGTTCCACGAGGACGAGGTGGGGTTCCTGCCGCCGTCGGCGCTGCTGCTGGCTTCGTCCCCGAAGTGCGCGAACGAGGCGTTCCGCGTCGGCGACCGCGCCTACGGGTTGCAGTTCCACATCGAGACCACGCCGGAGTTGGTTCTGCGGTGGGCCGCGGGGTACCCGGAGCTGGCGGGCCTGCGGGCGCTCGACCAGGACCGGCTCGACCAGGGGCACGAGGACATCCGGGAGGTGTGGCAGCCGTTCGCCGAACGTTTCGTGCGCCTCGCCGCGGGGGAGCTGACGATCCACCGGAGCTTGCCGCTGGTGTGACGAACCTCCGTTGATACAGGCGTTCACCGGTCGGACAGGTAGCGTTCACCTACGACTGTGTCGGTTCAGCCGGAGGAATCAGCGTGGATGCCTCGCTCCTCGTCATCATCGTGGTCATCACGGCGTTGGTCTTCGACTTCACCAACGGCTTCCACGACACCGCGAACTCGATGGCGACCTCCATCGCCACCGGCGCCCTGCGGCCCAGAACGGCCGTCGCGTTCTCGGCGGTGTTGAACCTGATCGGCGCGCTGCTGTCCGTCGAGGTCGCGAAGACGATCTCCGGTGGCATCGTGGACGACGCCCGGATCACGCCCGCCATCGTGTTCGGCGGTCTCATCGGCGCGATCATGTGGAACCTCGTGACGTGGTACGTCGGGCTGCCGTCCAGCTCGTCGCACGCCCTGTTCGGCGGGCTCATCGGTGCGACGTGGATCGCGGCGGGCGCGGACGCGGTGCACTTCGCGAAGGTCGTGGACAAGGTCGTGGCCCCGGCGATCGCCGCGCCGCTGGTGGCGGGGATCGTGGCGATGCTGGCCACCTACCTGACGTACCGGCTGACGAAGCGGGGCCGGAAGTCCGTGACGGACAAGGGCTTCAAGTACGGGCAGATCGCGTCGGCCGCGCTGATGTCGCTGGCGCACGGCACGAACGACGCGCAGAAGACGATGGGCATCATCACGCTCACGCTGATCACCGCCGGCACCCTCGTGCCGGGCGCGGAACCACCCCTCTGGGTGATCCTGAGCGCGGCCGTCGCGATCGCGCTGGGCACGTACCTGGGCGGTTGGCGCATCACGCACACCCTGGGCAAGGGCCTGACCACGATCGAGGCGCCGCAGGGCTTCGCCGCGCAGACCAGTGCGGCGACCGTGATCATGGCGTCGTCGCACCTGGGGTTCGCGCTGTCCACGACGCACGTCGCGTCCGGCGGCATCATGGGTTCCGGGCTCGGCCGCCAGCTCGACGGCGTGCGGTGGGGCGTGGCCGGCCGGATGTTCGCGGCGTGGGTGTTCACGCTGCCCGCGGCGGGCCTGGTGGGCGCGCTGGCGGGCAAGATCGCGTCGCTGGGCACGGCGGGCGTGGTGGCCGTGGCGGTGGTCGGGATGGGCGTGTCGCTGGGGATCTGGCTGCTGTCGCGGCGTGAGCCGGTGCGGCCCGAGCACGTGGTGGACGAGATCGCGGCGCAGGCCGAGACGCACAAGGTGGCGGTGTGAAGATCGACTGGGCGGCGTTGGGCGCCGTGTTCGCGGTGAGCCTCGGCGTGGTGATCGGGCTGGTCCTGCTGTTCTCGGGCGGTCTGCGCGCGTTGTCGGCGCGGGAGGCGGCGCAGGAGCGTCAGGGGTCGACGGCGCTGCCGACGGCGGCCGCGGCGGCGTGCCTGCTGGCGTGCGTGACCGTGGTGTTCTTCGGCATCTACTTGATCGTGGCCGGCTGATCCGCCCCTCGGCGGACTACGGTGTTCGTCGATGACCGATCCAGCACGTCTCCCCACGTCCCCGGCGCGGTTCGGCCTGACCGAGACGCGCAGCGGTGAGCACCTGCGTGCGGCGGGGTGGTGGGAAGGGCGCCGGCCGAGCGAGGGCAACGAACCGGTCCTGGTCGCCCTGTCCCGCAGCCCTGACCCCGACCTCGCGTTGCGCGGCGTCGACCGGTTGCGGGTCGCGGCCGGTGACGGGTGGCCCGAGCTCGACCAGGCGTTGCGGGACGGCGAAGCGTTGCGCGGGCGGCTGCTCGCGGTGCTCGGGTCGTCCACGGCGCTGTCGGACTTCCTGGTCGCGAACCCGGACCGGTGGCGTGGCCTGGCCGACCCCGACCCGGTGGACGCGGAGGTGTTCGCGCCCGCCCTGGTCGCCGCCGTCGACGGGCTGACCGGCGCGGACGCGGTGCGGGCGTTGCGGCTGGAGTACCGGGCGCTGCTGTGCCGGATCGCCGCCGAGGACCTGGCCCACGTGGTGGAGCCGGACCAGCCGTTCGTCGGCTACGACGACGTGGCGGGCCTGTTGTCGGACCTGGCGGTGGCCGCGCTGCGGGCCGCGCTGGACGTCGCCGCGCGGCAGGTGCCGCGGTCCGACGAGTGCCGGCTCGCGGTGATCGCGATGGGCAAGTGCGGTGCGCGGGAGCTGAACTACGTCAGCGACGTGGACGTGGTGTTCGTCGGCGAGGGCGACGTCGCCGTGGCGACCCGGCTGGCCAGCACGATGATGCAGGTGGCGAGCCAGGCGTGCTTCGAGGTGGACGCGGCGCTGCGGCCGGAGGGCAAGGCGGGCGCGCTCGTGCGCACGCTGGAGGGCCACGCCACGTACTACCAGCGGTGGGCGCGGACGTGGGAGTTCCAGGCGCTGCTCAAGGCCAGGCCGGTCGCCGGTGACGAGGAGCTGGGGCAGCGGTACCTGGAGGTGGTGCGGCCGCTGGTGTGGACGGCCGCCGAGCGGGAGAACTTCGTGCCCGACGTGCAGGCGATGCGCCGGCGGGTCGAGGACCACGTGCCGATCGGGTTGGCCGATCGGGAGCTGAAGCTGGGGCGCGGCGGTCTGCGGGACGTCGAGTTCGCCGTGCAGCTGCTCCAGCTCGTGCACGGGCGCGGCGACGAGGACCTGCGCATCACGACGACGACGCAGGCGTTGGCGGCGTTGGGCCGGGGTGGGTACGTGGGCCGTGCGGACGCCGCCGACTTCGGCCGTGCCTACCGGTTCCTGCGCACGTTGGAGCACCGGTTGCAGTTGCAGCGGTTGCTGCGCACGCACCTGTTCCCGGCGGACGACGACGTGGCGGCGTTGCGGTGGCTGGCGCGGGCGTCGGGGTTGCAGGCCGAGGGCGGGCTGTCGGAGGGCCAGGTGCTGCTCGCCGAGTTCCGCAAGCGCGCGAACCAGGTGCGCCGGCTGCACGAGAAGCTGTTCTACCGGCCGTTGCTGCAGGCCGTCGCGAACGTGCCGACGGAGGCGTTGCGGCTGACGACGTCCCAGGCGGCGGCGCGGCTGGCGGCGTTGGGCTATGCCGCGCCGGACGGGGCGTTGACCCACATCGAGGCGTTGACCAGGGGCGTGTCGCGGCGGGCGCGCATCCAGACGGCGTTGCTGCCGGTGCTGCTCGACCTGTTCGCGACCACGCCCGACCCCGATCGGGGGCTGCTGGCGTACCGGCGGGTGTCGGAGGCGTTGGCGGAGACGCCCTGGTACCTGCGGTTGCTGCGGGACGAGGGCACGGTCGTCGACCGGCTCGCCGCGCTGCTGGGCACGTCGAAGTTCGTGCCGGACCTGCTCGTGCGGGCGCCGGAGGTGCTGCGGCTGCTGGCCGACACGCCCGCGTTGATCGGCGGCGACCCGATGGCCATCGGCAACCCGCTGCGCAGCACCGTGTCCCGGTACAGCGACCTGTCGCGCGCGGTCACCGCGGCCCGGTCGCTGCGCCGCCAGGAGCTGCTGCGGATCGCGTCGGCGGACCTGCTGGGCCTGGTGCCGCTGCGGACGGTGTGCGTGTCGCTGTCCGAGGTGTGGGTGGCGGTGCTGCAGGCCGCGATGGACGCCGTGGTGCGGTCGTCGGGCGAGCGGCTGGCGTCGATCGCGGTCATCGGCATGGGCCGGCTCGGCGGGCGTGAGCTGGGGTACGGGTCGGACGCGGACGTGATGTTCGTGTGCGAGGCCGCGCCGGGCGTCACCGACGCGGAGGCCGCCCGGTACGCGTCGTCGGTGGTGGAGGAGGTGCGGCGGCTGCTCAGCGCGCCGAGCCAGGACCCGCCGTTGCAGGTGGACGCCGACCTGCGGCCCGAGGGCAGGCAGGGGCCGCTGGTGCGCACGTTCGAGTCGTACCGGGCGTACTACGCGCAGTGGGCCGAGCTGTGGGAGGCGCAGGCGTTGCTGCGGGCGCGGTTCATCGCGGGTGACGCCGAGCTGGGCGCGCGGTTCATCGAGATGATCGACGCCGTGCGGTACCCGGCGGAAGGGCTGGACGCGGGAGCGGTGCGGGAGATTCGGCGCATCAAGGCGCGGGTCGAGGCCGAGCGGCTGCCGCGCGGCGCGGACCCGTCCACGCACACCAAGCTGGGGCGTGGCGGGCTGGCGGACGTCGAGTGGACCGTGCAGCTGCTCCAGCTGCAGCACGCGGCCGAGGTGCCCGCGCTGCGCACGCCGTCGACCGTGCGCGGGTTGCGTGCGGCGACGGACGCGGGGCTCGTGTCGCCGGACGACGCGTCCGCGTTGCGCGAGGCGTGGGTGATGGCGACCAAGGCGCGCAACGCCGTGGTGCTCGTGCGCGGCAAGGCCGGTGACCAGCTGCCCACGACCGGGCGTGACCTGGCGGCGGTGGCGTCGGCGATGGGGCACCCGGCGGACCCCGGCGAGTTCCTGGACACCTACCGGCGCACGACGCGACGCGCGCGGGCCGTGATTGAGCGCATTTTCTACGGTTCCTGAAGACTGGGGCACGTGAAAGCGATCGCTCAGAACGAATTCGGAGACGCCGACGTCCTCGTGCTGCGGGAGTTGCCGGACCCGGTGATGTCCCTCGACCAGGTGTTGGTCGAAGTGCGGGCGGCCGGCGTGAACCCGGTGGACCGCCTGGTGCGCATGGGGTACGTGGCGAGCGCGCTGCCGCACCACTTCCCGCTGATCCCCGGCTGGGACGTCGCCGGAGTCGTGCGGGCCGTCGGTCCGGCGGTGGAGGGGTTCGCGGTCGGCGACGAGGTGTTCGGGTACCAGCGCAAGGACCACGTGCAGCACGGGACGTACGCGGAGCTGGTGGCGGCGACCGAGCGCGGGTTGGCGCACAAGCCGCCGTCGTTGTCGTTCGAGGAGGCGGGTGGGCTCGCGCTGACCGGGCTGACCTCGGTGCAGGCGTTGCGGAAGGTGGGTGTGTCCGAAGGGGACACGGTGCTCGTGCACGCCGCCGCGGGCGGTGTCGGCCACCTCGCGGTGCAGGTGGCGCGGCTCCTGGGCGCGTCGCGGGTCATCGGCACGGCGTCGCCGCGCAACCACGACTTCCTGCGGTCGCTCGGCGTGGAGCCGGTGGCCTACGGCGACGCGCTGGTGGACAACGTGGCCGAGCTGGTCGGCGGTGACGGGCTGGTGGACGTGGCGTTCGACTGCGTCGGCGGCGCGGCGCTCAACGACTCGCCCGCGCTCGTCCGCGACCCGTCGCGCATCGTGTCCATTGTGGACACCAATGTGCTGGAGCTGGGTGGGAAGTACGCGTACGCCAAGCCGGTGCGGGCGGACCTGGACTGGCTGGCCGAGCACGCCGGGTCGGGGGAGCTGAAGGTCCACGTGCAGCAGGCGTTCCCGCTCGCTCAGGCCGCCGACGCGCACCGGCTGCTCGAAGGCAGGCACGTGCGGGGCAAGATCGTGCTGACCGTGTGACCTGCGCTACCGGCTTTACGCGTGCGCCTCGCGCGTCTCGCGTGTGTTGCGTGTGTTGCGTGTCTTGCGGTTGAAGGGCCCTCGCGTCAGGTCGGCGCGAGGGCCCTTCGGCTTCCGCTTGCTCACTCCTCGTCGTCGACCGTCGGGACGGAGGTGAGCAGTTCGACGATCCACTCCTCGACGAGCTGCTCGTCGGACTCCTCGTCCTGGACGAGCCGGTTCGACACCCGGACACCGAGACCGAGCACGTCGGCGGCGGCGATCGCCTCGATGGCCTCGGCGGCGGAGTCGAAGATGTTGGTGGACAGCACCTGCGCGGGGGTTGCGACGTCATCAGACACGGCGCGACCCTAACCGCCCACCTCGATCGGGGGACGGGCAGCCCTGGTGTCGACGGCGTGTCGCCCGAGGGCTACGCACCGTCGATACAGGGCCTGTACGCATTGACTATTGGTGTTCCTTATGTCGAGACTGTCGACACTAATGGGGGATAATCACGTTCGCACGCGTGCGCCCGGACGAAGGACGTCATGGACGACGAGACCCACCGCAGGAAGAGCAGTGCCGCTCTGAAGATCAGCATGGTCGTGCTGGGAGTGCTCGTGCTGCTCGGCGTGATCCAGGCCGTGACCGCCGGGACCGTCGGCGTCGGCCCGTTGAGCGTCTCCCTGCGCGACACCTCCTCGACGGCCCCCACCACGCGGACGACGGCGTCCGACGACACCATCGGCCTCGACGGCGTGGTGGGCTCCGCCCCGTCCTCCACGGAGGAGGATCCGGCGCCCAGCGAGTCCGGCGCCGAACCCGGGCTGGAGAACAAGGTCGTCACGGGGTCGTGGAAGCAGGCACGCGGCCTGCTCACCGTGGAGGTCACCAAGGTCGAGAGCCGCGGTGGCCGGCTGAAGGTGTTCGTCACCGCCATAAACGCCAGCACCGCGAAGATGGACCTGCCCGTCGCGTCCGTCTCGGCGGCCGACGACGCGAAGCGCGACTACCGGGCGTCCCTGTCGACCAGCCGGTGGCCCGAGACGATCGCCAAGAACTCCAGCATCAACGGGTTCGTGGAGCTGGACCAGAAGGTCGGCGCGTCGAGCACGACGTTGTCGCTCACGTTCGCCGGGATCATCGGCCAGCTCGCGCCCACCGGCGGTGCGGTCACCGTCACCGGTATCCCGATCCCCAAGTAGGTGGACGTCCTCGTCGGCGTCGTCCTCGGGCTCCTCGGCCTGTGGCTGGTCCTGCTGGTGGGCCTGGCCGTGGTCCGCCCGCGCGGCACCGCGCTGGGCCTGGCCGTCCGGCTGCTGCCCGACGTCCTCCGCCTGGCAGCCCGCCTGTCCCGCGACCCGAGAGTCCCCCGAGCCGCCCGCGTGCGCCTGTGGCTGCTCCTGGCCTACCTCGCCCTACCGCTCGACCTGGTTCCCGACTTCATCCCCGTGCTGGGGTACGCGGACGACGCCATCGTGGCCTGCTGGGTGCTGCGCTCGGTGATCCGCGCCGCGGGGCCCGAGGTGGTCGCCGAGCACTGGCCCGGAACGCCCGAGGGTCTGGCGGTCGTGCGCAGACTGACCCGCACCTGACGCCGACGGCGCCCGCGACCGCGGCCCTTAAGCGCTGTGGAAGGCCGAAGGCCGGGTGACTGGAGCAGTCACCCGGCCTTCGGCCTGTGGAGGTACTGGGCGGGGCTTCACAGCCCCGCGCCGATCACACGTCGTAGGACTGTCAGCGGTCCGCGGCTACCTGCGGTTCTCCCTACCGCACCACGCCTGGCCTGTCGGTTCCTTCTCGACGTTCACCATCGTTGACCAACGCTGATTCACGTCTGACGGCCTGGAGACGGCCGGATCATGCTCGAACTACCGGCCACATGACCAGCTTGGAAGTGCGGCGTCAACCCCAGCTCACCGCTCGTGACCAACTCTCGCCCCAGCCGCAGTTGACCGCTGTTGACCCTGGCTAGCCAGGTGTAATCGCACGCTAATCGCACGTTGGAACGACCGGCACGCCCAACAACTAGTGCAGCATGATTGATCGTTCGAGTGGCGCATCTACCCGCAACAGGTTTCCGATGTGGTAGATGACTGATACTTGCTATTGACCCAAAAAAGGCTAAAGCATCGCAGTCGGCTGCCCAGGCTAGGTCAGAGCTAGAACTTGCTGTAACATGCGGTGGATTTACCCGACGAGTCAGGAGTAGTTTTGTCTGAGGAAGAGCTTCAGTTGGAAGTCGAGCGTGATGTCGAGGAGAGCGAAGAGGACCTCGACCAGTACCCGTCGGACGACCCGGTTGGTTTCTGGGAGAAAAAGCAGCGAGATCTTCTGACGAGCGCGGTTGACTATAATCTCAGTACCTTGTCACAGTTGATTCGAAGCAAGCAGATCGACCTTTCGCCCAAGTATCAAAGGCGTAATCGTTGGACGACGCAGCGTAAGTCGAAGCTCGTCGAGTCATTTCTAATGAACGTTCCTATTCCACCAATCTTCCTGAATGAAGATGAGTATGGGCACTACTCGGTAATTGATGGTAAGCAACGCCTCACTGCTGTCAATGAATTCCTTCTCGGCCGGTTTTCGTTGTCAGGATTGGAGGTATTCTCAGAGTTCAATGGACTTCCTTTCGAAGGGCTTCCTAGTACGCTTCAGACCGTACTTGAGACGCGCGCCAACCTTCGTGCGATAATCATTCTCCGTCAATCCGATGCAGATATTAAGTACCAGGTCTTCCAGCGACTGAATACCGGGGGAATTAAGCTCAACCCGCAGGAAATCAGGAATAGTGCCTGGCCGGGTTTGCTGAATAGTATGATCCTCGAAGAATCAGAATCGCGCGAGTTCCATAGCGCTCTTGGTATTAGGGACAAATCCAAGTCGTCACTGTACCGCGAAATGCGCGATGCGGAGTTCGTTCTGCGGTTCCTGACTTTTCATAAAGATTGGGCCACCTTTTCTGGCGGTATGGGCCGGCGACTTGATGAGTACATGGCCCTTAATCACGGAATGTTGAAGGCGGAGGTGGAGGAGCACCGGGAAGCCTTTCGGCTTGCGGTGAAAAAGGCGGTCGCGGCCTTCGGTGAGCACGCATTCCGACGGTGGGTACCGGGCGAGGGGAAAAATTTTTGGCGTCGCCAAGTATTGGCGGCAGCTTTCGATGCTGAGATCTTCGCAGTCATGGATTTTGACGAACGTCAACTAGCGGACAACCAGGCGGCACTGATTTCCGGTCTGCAAGAATTGTTCACGGATAGTGATTTCCGGAAGTCTGTTGACTCTGCAACGAACACTCCAACCTACTTCCGAGACAGGATCAAAGCTGTAAAGAATATGATCGCTGGAGTCCTCGGGAAGTAGGTGGGCGTGAGTGCACTTTCCGACCTGGCGACGTCGCTGGACCAAGTCCGCGAGATCGTTAGACTAGAAGCGGGTTATTCAGATCCTCCTGGGCCAAGTGAATTGGCCGCTGTTTCTGGACTCAGAGGTGCCGCAACGGTGCTCACAGTTGCGAGCTTCGAAGCTTTCCTTAGGTCATGTTTCGAAGAGCAACTTGACCGCATAGTGAAGTCCGGTATTCCTCTATCGAGTTACTCTGATGACCTTCATGCGGGTGCGATTTTCGCCTCCCTAGAACTCGCGATGAAGGGCGACCACAGTACTCGAGGAACGGAGAAGAAGGACCGGTTGCCGACTGTTCTTGCCGTAACACGAGTGATATCGGCTGGCGCCTTCAACCCTCGTGCGCTTTCCTCGACGGAAAGTAATCCTGACTCCGAGTGTGTTAAGCGTATGTTCAAGACAGTCGGACGCAAAGAAATATTCAGACATGTTCATCCGGACTTCGAGAAAGTCTGGGGAACCCCAGTTTCCGGAACATTTTGTTCCGATAAACTAAATGCGCTTATTGTGTCCCGAAATCAGGTTGCCCACAGCGCACAGTCGGCACATTTGGTGAGGGGTGATCTGACGGAAAACGTGCGATTCGTCGAGGCTCTGGCTACTGTGCTGAGTGCAGCGCTGTCGAGTCATGTGGACGATTTGATCAGAGACGCTGCTACGGTCTAGACGAGGGCGACTATGGATTGCAGCAAACGAGTCGACGCCTACGAGCTTGGGTCGATACTCCTCGTTGGCAAGGCGGCGGAGCCGTCGCGGCAGTCGATCGCCGTGCCCAGCGCTGGCAGCCGTGTGACCGCGCGATCGTCCCGACCCAGGTGGCTGGAAGTGGCTTGGTGACAGTTCGGGTCTGTGTGACGCGCCGCCTTCCCGGCCATGTGCACCGACTCCGCGCACGGCCGACGGGCGGAGCGCAGCGGGAGCCCGGCGTGCCGGGATGCGGGGAGTCGGTGCGAACGTGAGGCAGGACTGGCCGCGCGTCGCCGCAGGCGGCGCGCCTTGATCCCATAGAGCCAGATTCGGCAGAGCTACCAGGAACGCACGATGCGGTCGAGTGTTGCCATGCTGGTGGTGATGGCGCTGGGACGTTCGGTCGCGAACCGTTCGGCTTTGCCGGGCTTGTTGGCGTAGCCGATCGAACGGGCTCGGACGGTGTTGGCGGCACGTAGGTCGGTGAGTGAGTCACCGACCAAAGTGCACTTCGGCGGCGGAACCGTAAGGGCCTCGGCGGCCTGGTCGAGTAGCCGCGGGCTCGGTTTCAAGGTCGCGGGATCGGGTTCTGTACGGGCGGACACGGTGTGCACCAGGTGCACGAGATCGTGCAAGTGAAGGTAAGCGTTGACGGCTGTATGCGAGTTGTTGCTGACGACTGCGAGCTTGCGGCCTGTCGCGTGCCAAGCGTCCATGAGGTCGTGTACCCCTCGTGTCGGCTCGGCGGTGGTGACGGCCTCGACCTCGTGAGCGCGTAGTGCGGCTTCGACGTAGCGGGCCTCGTCGGTGCCGAGGGTGGCGGCGTAGCTGAATACGTCGAACGGGTCTTCGGTCTTCTCGATCTCGGCAGGCAACCCCTGATGTCCGCCGTCCGTTAGAACTTTGCGGAGCTGACTGGCGACGTAGTGCGCGGGGAGGTTCGCAAAGATCGAGCAGATAGGGCCGTCGAAGTCGAGGAACAGGGCATCGGTGGTCGTCAGGATGGCTCGTAGAACCTCTGGCTGGTCCACCGATACCGGCTCGGTCGTCACCGCTTGTACTCCGTGGCGATGGTGTTCCACAGGCTGTCGAACCAGGTGCGGGCCTGCTCGACGTACTGGCTGCCGGTGCTGGTGTCGTCGTCGATGGTGCTGTGGTGGAAGAGGATGGCGTCCTTGCCCATCAGGTCGTAGATCGCCTGAGGCTGTCCGTCCAGCGACAGGACGTGCTCACGGACCGGGTAGAAGCCGAAGAAGGCTTCGTCGTTGTTGATCAGGTAGAGCTTGAAGAGTGGCGCCGCTGGGTGGACGCGGACCTCTGCGGTGGCGTCCTTCACCAGGCCGAGTTCACCCAGCTCGGTCACGTTGTCCACGATGGCGAGGGTGTGGCGGCGCATGATCTCGGCGGCGCGTTCGCGGAAGGCTGGGCTGTCGGCTCGGTCTTCGACGGTGCACGGCACGGACCACGGGACAGTGGGATCCGGGACCAGGATGCGGACGTGGATCGTCTCGGGGGTGAGTCGGCCGATGCGGATCTTGTCCAGCGGCTCCTGAAGGATGCCGTGGAGGGTCTCGCCGGAGAACCCGGCGAAGTCGATCGTCACGCGGTCGGACGTGAACGCCTGCTCGATGTGCGGGCGCAGGCCGACCGGACGCTCGGTGCGCTCTCGGACGAACACGCCGCTGCCCTGTCGGGAGACGATCAGGCCTTCGTCGCGCAGCTCGCGTAGGGCGCTCTGCACGGTCATCGGTGCGACGTCGTACTTCTTCGCCAGCTCAGCGCGTGACGGCAGCTTGTCGCCCGCCTTGAAGACCTTGGTCAGGATGGCGGCGCGGAGTGCGTTCGCGACCTGCACGTACGGCGGTCGGGGGTCATCCGGGTCGAGTGCCATGACTCCTCGTCTGGTGTCGTCCAGTGTGAAGCGGGACGCAAAGTGCCGCAAAGCTCGTCCCAAGTTGTCAGTCCGCACATGTTCGCAGTGTCAGTTCGCACTTGGCTAGACCGCCTAGAGAGCTAGCTCGATCGGTTGATGTTCGCTTCATGCTTGACTTGGCTAGCCAAGCTGTCTTACTCTCGTGACATGGCTAGCTCGCATAGGCAGGCTGGCAAGGTGACGGAGGTGGCTGGTGGCGGTTCCGTACGGGACTCGGTTCGAGGCGGCGTTCGACCAAGTGTTTCCCCAGGGGGCGTTGATGGTCGGTGAGGTCGCGCCGGACATGGAGTACATGAGCGCGGAGGACAAGGGGCGCGGTCGGCAGGCCAAGCAGCGTGTGGACGAGCGCACGGGCAAGCGGCAGTGGAAGGTCGTGGTCACGGACCCGTCCGCCGAGAAGGAGCGGGACGCGTCGGTGACGGTGACGATCCTGGCTGACGTGCAGCCGGTGCCGCCGCAGGCCGTGCAGGTGATGCCCGGTGTCGAGGTGCGGCCGGTGGCGTTCGAGGGCCTGACGGTCGAGCCGCGGGTGATGGGGGATCGGTACAAGTACCAGGGGTTCACGATCCGGGCTACGGGCATCGTGTCGCCGCAGGTGGGTGCTGCTCCGAAGCGTGCGGAGAAGCCGCAGGGCGAGCAGAAGGCGGCGTGAGGTGGTGCGGTCGTCTCGTGAGGCGGTCGCCCGGTGGAACCTCGCGTACGCGGAGCAGACCGAAGCACTGTTCGCGGCATCCACTGTGGACGACCCGACGACGGTGCTTCGGCTGGCTGACAGCTACTTGGCGGTGGCGCGGGCGTGGCGGATCTTGGCCGCTGATCTGGGCGTGCCCTTGTGGGCTCGTCACGCCTGCGCCGTCGCCGCCGAGGAATTCGATCGTCGGGCGCGGATCGAGCACGCCCGTGTCAACCCGGACGAGGACGGGACATGAGCAAGGCGAAGCGGGCTTCGGATGAGGGACTGTGGCGAGCGGCGCGGGCCGTCACGTCGTTGAAATACGCGCATGAGGCGCTGGTCAGGGTGATGCCGGCACCCGACGCGGACCCGGCTGTGCGGCGGACGTTCTTCCTGCGGTCGGCCGACGTGTACGCGCGGGTCGCGGAGATCGACCGAGGGCACCACCACGAGGCGCTGTACTGGGCCAAGCGCGAGCGGGAGAAGGGTGAAGCCATCGATGCCGGACGTGCCGGGGATCGCGGAGCCGACCGGTGAGGCGTCGGCGTAGGCGGTCGCGTGTCGGCGGTGGAGTTCGGTACACCGTGCGGCTCCGGGTGGACCGGTTCGACCTGGCGACGCGCGTCGCGGGCCTGGAGTCCGATTACGAGATCGCGGACGCGCTGGGGGTTCACCGTTCGACGGTGGGCAAGGTCCTGGCCGATGAGCTGCGGCCTGGTCCGGTGTTCATCGCCGGTGCGCTGAGCGCGTTCAAGACGATGAGCTTCGCGGACCTGTTCGAGGTCGTGGAGGACGGCTGATCGCGTCCGGCTGACAGCGCGTCGCGTGACAACTGAACGATTCGTGCCGGTTGGTGTGGGTCGCGGGAAACAGATTCAAGTCTTGGCGGGCTGAGGCTGTTTCCCGACGACACACCGACCGGGTATCTCGTGCGCTTTTGTTGCGACACAAGGGGGTTTCGGTCATGTCAAGGGTATCGGTCTTCAGGGGGCGCACGTCAAGTCGACGCCCCACCGGTCTGTGGAAGTTGCCCAACGGCCGGCGGTGCCGGTCGTGCAAGCGGTTCGGTGTCTACGCCCCGAATCAGCTCGACTGCTGCGCCTGCATGGGGTGGTTGCCGCTCATCTTCGGTGCTGTCGGCGGTGTGCTGTGAACGGCGCCAAGTGGGTGGATCCGGCTCCGTTCGAGGGTGTGCGGCCTCGGGTGCCGTGGTGGGTGTTGGTGCCGGGCAAGGCCAAGTGGATCGCGGCCTTGGTGGCGCTGGTGTGGTTGGTGTTGGTCGGCGTCGTGCGCCTGGTGGTCGTCGTGGTCCGGTACCCGGTCGTGACGCTGGTGCCCGTGTCGGCGGCCTGGTGCTGGTGGCGGTTCGGGCTCTCGCCGCTGGTGCTGGCTCTGTTGTCGCTGGTAGCGGCTTTGCTGGTCTGGGCTGGCCTGGATCGTGGGTCGTTTCTGCGGCATGGCTGGTACCGGCTGGTGACCGAGTGGCGGCGGGCGACGGTCTACGTCCCGAAGTGGCGTTCGGTGATGCGGCTGTCGGACCTGGCCAAGCGCGACCGTGGCCGTGAGTACCGGCCCAAGCTGCGGCGCGTCCGGTCGGAGGGATGGCGGGACCGGGTACGGGTGCGGATGATCCCGGCCCAGTCGCCCGAGGCGTGGGAGCTGCGGCGTGACAACCTGGCGCACTCGTTCGGCGCTCGGTCGTGCCGGGTCCGGGTGCTGCGGCCTCGGCTGCTCGAACTGGACTTCGTGCACGCTGACCCGCTCGTGCGGCCGGTGCCCGTTCCTGCGTTGGAAGGCTCGGCCGACGTCGACTTCAAGCGGGTGGTTGTCGGGCGGACGGAGACGGGCAAGCCGTGGCGGGTGCGACTGCTGGGGTCTCAGCTCCTCGTGGTCGGCGTGCCCGGTGCCGGTAAGGGCTCGGTGTTGTGGTCGATCGTGTGGCAGCTTGCGCCGGCGGTTCGGGCGGGCCTGGTGCGCCTGGTCGGGATCGACCCGAAGGGCGGCATGGAGCTGGGCCAGGTGCCCGACGCCTTCGACCGCTTGGTGTTCGGCAGCGGCGCTGACGCGGTCGAGCTGCTGGAGGAGATCGCCGCTGAGGTGAAGGAACGGGCGGCGCGATACCGGGGCATCCGGCGGCTGTGGGCTCGGGACACCGGTGAGCCGTTGACCGTGCTCATCGTGGACGAGCTGGCGGACGTGATCGCCTATCAGGCGGACAAGCAGCTCCGGGAGCGTGCGGCACGAGCTGTGCAGACGATCGCCTCCCAGGGGCGGGCTCCGGGGTACGTGCTCGTCGGCTTGGTACAGGACCCGCGTAAGGAGGTCGTCTCCTTCCGGCACCTGTTCAGCACCCGCGTTGCCCTGCGGCTCGATGAGCCGCAACAGGTGGACATGGTGCTTGGCGACGGTGTCCGCCAGCGTGGGGCGGCGGCTCACGAGATCAGCGAGAACACGCCCGGTGTCGCCTGGGTCAAGCAGGACGGGCAGCGGGAGCCGGAGCGCGCTCGGGCGTTCAACGTCACCGATGCGGACCTGGCGACGCTGCGCGACTACTTCCGGCCTGCCGAGGTGCGGCCGTTCCCGACCAAGCCGGACGGTGCCGAGGAGGTAGCGGCGTGACGACTGGTACGCGGGCTGAGCGGATGCGTCAGCCGATGGCGCTGGACGTGGCGAAAGCTGCGGCGGAGCAGCACGGCGTGTGCGTGCGGCCGTTCACGATGGAAGTCGAGGACCGGGCCACCTACGAGATTCGCTACGTCGCCGTGCCGTGCGGGTCGACGGTGGAGAGCGTCTGTGCGCCGTGTGCGAAGAAGGCCAAGGCGTTGCGGATGGCCCAGTGCCGTGAGGGCTGGCACATGGCCGAGGAACCCGACTTCACCCCTGACCCACCAACCAAGGATCAGAAGGAGCTGCTGACGTTTCGGGCCGACCTGGTCAAGGCGTACCGGGAGGCGGTTGAGGTTGGGGCAGCAGGTGATGCGGACGAGCTGCGGGAGGAGATCCACTCGGTCGACGAGGAACTTCGGCAACTCGGCGTCCGGGGTCGCTTCCCCTCGCCCGACGTGCCGGGCAGGCGGCCCGTGAAGCGGTCGACCAGGCGTCGGCAGGATGCGCCGAACCTGCCTCGGCGGCGGGTGGAGAAGCGGACCGTGGGCCGGGAGTACGCGGGAGGGTTCCGGCCCTCGATGTTCGTCACGCTCACGCTCGACACCTATGGGCGGGTGCGGGATGACGGGACTCCGGTCGATCCGGACTCGTACGACTACCGGCGGGCGGCTCGGGACGCGGTGCACTTCGCCTCGCTGGTCGACCGGTGGTGGCAGAACCTGCGCCGGGTCGTCGGCTGGGATGTGCAGTACTTCGCCACGGTCGAGCCGCAGAAGCGAGCGGCGCCGCACCTTCATGCGGCAGTCCGCGGTTCGATCCCGCACGAGACCATCCGGCTCGTCACGGCGGCCACCTACCACCAGGTCTGGTGGCCCAACCACGACGAACGCGTCTACAGCGGTGACCACCTGCCGGTCTGGGACGCACGGGCGGAAGCGTTCGTCGACCCGGACACCCGGCAGCCGTTGACGGCCTGGGCGGATGCGGTCGAGGCGGTTGAGGAACCGGCGCACGTGGTGACCTTCGGCCGCCAGGTGCACTCCAAGGGCATCCTCGGCGGCTCGGGAGAGGCCGGACGCCACATCGGCTACCTGACCAAGTACCTCACCAAGTCCATCGGTGAAGTGGTCGAGCAGACCACCGACCGGCAACGGCGGCACGCTGACCGCGTGGCTGACGAGCTGGCCGTGACGCCGTGCTCTGACCGTTGCCCGGTGTGGCTGCTCTACGGCGTGCAGCCGCGCGGCGTTAGCTCTCGGACCACTCCGGGTCACTGCAAGGGGCGGGCGCATCGGCGGACCACGCTCGGTCTGCCTGGTCGCCGGGTGCTGGTGTCGCGGAAGTGGTCGGGCAAGACGCTGGCCGATCACCGGGCCGACCGGAAGCGGTTCGTCATCGAGGCGCTGAAGGCCGTGGGCATCGAGAAGCCGGAACCCGACACGTCACAGCTCGTCTGGCACAAGGTCCGGCCCGGTGACCCCAACGTGCCACCACGCGCGCACCAGCTCATGCACGCCATAGCCCAGCGCGTGACCTGGAAGGCCGAGTATGACCGGGCCTTGCTGGCGGCCAGCGGTGCACCGCCCGATCTTTCGGCAGTTCCACAAGCGGCCTGAGACGTGGGGAGGGGGACGGCAATGAGCGGGAACGAGTTCGACCGGCTGTGGGGCGTTGACGATCTCTCAGCCTTCCTCGGCGTACCGGTGCACACCATTCGTGGCTGGCGCAGCAAGAACTACGGGCCTCCGGCTCGCAAGGTCGGCAAGCACCTGCGGTGGGACCCGGAAAAGGTGCGTGAGTGGTTCAACGGCCTCGGCCAGAACGCGGCATAAAACTTTCGGCAATTCGGCACACAGGAGAAGTCTGTCATGGGTCACGTGCAAGACCGCTGGTGGACCGTTCGAGACGGCAAGCGGGAGAAGACTCCGCAGTTTGGGAAGGGAATGCGGTACAAGGTCCGTTTCCCCGGCCCGGATGGTCGGGAGCGCTCGAAGATGTTCCCGGACCGGCAGAAGGGTGCGGCTGACGCCTTCTTGCACGAGATGGAGAACGACAAGAACAAGGGTACGTATCTCGACCCCGACGCGGGGAAGATCACGTTCCGCGACTACGCGGAGAAGCACTGGATCGACGCGCGTACATTCACGCGTGAGGGGGTGGAACTCCGGCTCAAGCTCCACGTGTACCCGTACTTCGGTGACACGGAGCTGCGGCTCATTCAGCCGTCCACCGTCCAAGCGTGGGAGCGCAAGCTCCAGCAGAAGGGCTTGGCCGAGACTTACCGGCGCAGCATCTTCGCCAACGTTTCGGCAATCTTTACGGCGGCGATTGATGACGAGCGGTTGCGCAAGAACCCGTGCAACGGAAAGTCCGTTATCAAGCCGCGGGGAGAGTATCCGAAGATCGTTCCGTGGTCGGAGAAGCGCGTTCACGCGGTCCGGGAGAAGTTGGGTGCGCGGTACCGGGTCGGCGTCAACCTCGGCGCTGGGTGCGGTCTCCGACAGGGTGAGGTATTCGGGTTCTCGCCGGATGACGTGGACGAGTCGGAGGGAGTCATTCACGTGCTACGGCAGGTCAAGATCGTGCGCGGCAAGATGATTTTCGGTCCACCGAAACACGGTAAGACCCGCGATGTGCCATTGGCCAAGAGCGTGGCGGATGCGATCAAGGCGCACACGGACAAGTTCGAGCCGCTGCCGGTCACGCTCCCGTGGGGCTCCCCTGACGGCAAGCTCGTGACGGTGCCGCTCCTTATATATACGCGCGAGTCGAAGCAGCTCCACCGGCACTCGTTCAACCACTATGTCTGGAAGCCGGCGCTGAGAGATGCCGGGGTCGAGACGCCGGGCCGTGCCGAGGGCTTCCACGCGCTGAGGCACTTCTACGCCTCGTCGCTCCTGGAGGCAGGCGTAAGCATCAGGGCACTCGCTGAATATCTGGGCCATGCGGACCCGGCCTTCACCCTGCGGGTCTATACGCACCTGATGCCTGCCAGCCACGAGCGGACGCTGGCGGCGGTCGATGCGGTGTTCGGCTGCATTGCATAACGGTCAACTGTCTTCAACGACTCCAAGATCCTTTTTCATCACCTTGATCAAATTATTTCGATGTGTCGTCTCGGCTGACCATTCTTTCGCATCTGGTTCGCGGCCGGTTTCGTGAATTTGGGAAGTGATGTGGTCAAGCTTTTGGGTGACGGGATTAGTTGCCTTCCATACAGTGTCCGAGATAAGTCGGAGTCGATCCTGGGCAAGAGCGACTTCTTTTCGCTTGTTATCGCCGATAGTGTGGATCCAATCTTTTGTTGGATCGACCCCAATCAGTCGGGAGACACTGGCTGGTTGAATCTCTCGTATCCACTCGTCAAGTCGACCGAGGAAGTCCGCGTAAAGTTCTCGCTTGTGCTCGACGAAGCGGTACCGGTCTTCCCGTTTCCATCGTTTGTCCTCTCGGTGGCCCTGCCAGATATTGGCTATCAAGACACCGCCAAGAGCGGTACCGCCCGAGATCAGTGCGGTCCAAACGTCAACCATGACAGGACCATAGAAGGCCTGCCGCTGGTGCGCTGTGTGAGAGATGCGAAAGCCGAAGGCCGGGTGACTGTGGTAGTCACCCGGCCTTCGGCCTGTGGAGGATCTGACGGCCTCTCCAGCTCACACGGCCTGGAGGCGGCCTGGGTGGGGCTTCAACCGGTGGAACTGCTGGCCAGAGCCCCGCGCCGATCACACGTCGTAGTACAGCGCGAACTCGTACGGGTTCGGGCGGAGGCGCAGCGGGTTGATCTCTTCCTCCCGCTTGAACGTGATCCAGGTGTCGATGACGTCCGGCGTGAAGACGCCGCCCTCGAGCAGGAACTCGTGGTCCGCCTCGAGGCTGTCCAGCACCGCGTCCAGGGACGCCGGCACCTGCTTGACGTCGCGGGCCTCCTCGGGCGGAAGCTCGTAGAGGTCCTTGTCGATCGGGGCCGGCGGCTCGATCTTGTTCTTCACGCCGTCGAGGCCCGCCATCACCATGGCGGAGAACGCCAGGTACGGGTTGCCCGACGAGTCGGGGCAGCGGAACTCGATGCGCTTGGCCTTCGGGTTGTTGCCGGTGATCGGGATGCGCACGCACGCCGAGCGGTTGCGCTGGGAGTAGACCAGCGACACCGGGGCCTCGTAGCCCGGCACCAGGCGGTGGTAGGAGTTCACCGTCGGGTTGGTGAACGCCAGCAGCGACGGCGCGTGGTGCAGGATGCCGCCGATGTAGTGGCGCGCCGTGTCCGACAGGCCCGCGTAACCGGACTCGTCGTGGAACAGCGGCTGGCCGTCCTTCCACAGCGACTGGTGGGTGTGCATGCCCGAGCCGTTGTCGCCGAACAGCGGCTTCGGCATGAACGTGACGGTCTTGCCGGCCTGCCACGCGGTGTTCTTGATGATGTACTTGAACAGCATCAGGTCGTCCGCGGCGTGCAGCAGCGTGTTGAACTTGTAGTTGATCTCGGCCTGGCCGCCGGTGCCGACCTCGTGGTGCGCGCGCTCGACGGTGAAGCCCTGGGCCTGCATGTTCAGGACCATCTTGTCGCGCAGGTCGGCGTAGTGGTCGGTCGGCGTGACGGGGAAGTAGCCGCCCTTGTACTTGACCTTGTAGCCGCGGTTGCCGCCCTCTTCGTCACGGCCGGTGTTCCAGGCGCCGGAGATGGCGTCGATCTCGTGGAACGAGGCGTTCGCCGTGGTGTCGAAGCGGATCGAGTCGAAGATGTAGAACTCGGCCTCGGCGCCGAAGTACGCGGTGTCCGCGATGCCCGACTCGGTGATGTACTGCTCGGCCTTGCGCGCGATGTTGCGCGGGTCGCGGCTGTACGCCTCACGCGTGAACGGGTCGTGCACGAAGAAGTTGACGATCAGCGTCTTCTCGATCCGGAACGGGTCGAGGCGAGCGGTGTACAGGTCGGGCAGCAGCAGCATGTCCGACTCGTGGATCGACTGGAAGCCGCGGACGGACGAGCCGTCGAACGCGAGGCCCTCGGCGATGGCGTCGGCGTCGAACGCGGAGGCGGGGAGCGTGAAGTGCTGCATCACGCCGGGCAGGTCGCTGAAGCGGACGTCGATGAACTTAACGCCCTCGTCGGAGATGTACTTCAGGACCTCGTCGGGATTCTTGAACACCCTCGTCGACTCCTCTGCTGCGGTGGGGGCGTGGTTGTACGCCGCTGCGGTGTGCGGCCTGCCATCGTGGCGAAACTAAGACCGCGGTGTTGCCCAGCCATCACCCTGGTGTTTCGCCAGTGTTAACGGGGTCCCCAGGTCGGGCAACCGGACCGTCGCTCCTCACCCGCTGAGCACGGCGCTTACTCTGGTGGGGTGAGCAAGTGGACCGGTTCGTGGCTGTCTGGACCCCGTTCGGCGTTGGAGCCCGGCGCCGACTCCGGCGACGGTACCGGGCAGCGGTGGCGGGGTGAACGCCTCGGCCTGCCCCAGTCCGGCCCCGGCTCGGTGGCGTCCACGGGTCGGCGCGCGATCGCCATCATGGTCGACTTCCTGCTGTCCGCGGGGGTCGCGGGGCTGTTCACCATGCCCGACCTGCCGAAGAACTGGAGCCTGCTGGCCTGGTTCGCCATCACCGTCATCGCGGTCGGCTTCTTCGGCTTCACCCCTGGTCACGCGCTGTTCGGCCTCCGGGTCGCCCGGCTGGACGGCGCCGGGATCGTCGGTCTGCCGCGGGCGGCGCTGCGCACGGCGTTGATCTTCCCGATCATCCCGGCCGTGGTCTGGGACGCCGACGGCCGGGGCCTGCACGACAAGGTCGCGGGCACCGTCGTCATCCGCGTCCGCTGAGCCCAGGGCCGGGTCGCCCAACCACGCGGACACACGCGGACACACGGACACGCGGACACGCGTCAGGCCCGCCCGGAACGACTGTCCGGAACGGGCCTGAGCGGGTCTGAGCTGCGCGAACGTCAGCGACGGCGCATGGCGCGCTGCACGTTGCGCATCTTGGCGCCCTGGGGCATCGGGCCCTTCGGCAGCGCCGCGCCGCGGCTGGCCAGCGCGGCCAGGCGGTTGTCGATCGTGTCGACCTGGGCGGTCGAGATGTTGCGCGGCAGCTTCATCAGGTGGCCCTGCAGCTTGCGAAGCGGCACCTGGCCGTCCTCCGTGCCGACGACGACGTCGTAGATCGGCGTCTCGCCGATCACCCGCGCCACCCGCTTCTTCTCCTGCGCGAGCAGGCCCTTCACCCGGTGCGGCGCGCCCTCGGCGACCAGCACCACGCCCGGCCGGCCGAGCACCCGGTGCACCATGTCGCCGCTCGTCGTGCCCGCCACCGCCTGGGTGACGCGCCACTTGCCGCGCAGGTTGTCCAGCGCCCACGCCGCCGCGCCCGGCTGGCCGTCGGCCTTCGCGTACACCGTGCGCTGCACCCGGCGGCCGAACACGATGACCGCGAGCAGCGCGCCCACCGCGATGCCCATGGGCAGCAGCACCCACTGCATGTCCCAGATGAGGCCGATCAGGAACGCCGCGGCCGTCGCGCCGAGCAGGCACGCCAGCATCAACGGCACGAGCGCCTTGTCCTCGCGGCGCTGCATCTTGAACGCCTCGAAGATCTGGCTGCGCTTCGCCTTCGATGCCGCGCGCCGAGCCTTCGCCGCTTCCTTGGCAGCCGCCTTGGCGGCCGCCTTGTCCTGCTTACCAGCCATACCCACCAGGATACGGCGCGCCGCGTCGCCCCATGACGGGAGTACTCGCTGTGCTCTGCGAGGATGCTGCGCATGGACCGGCTGCTGGAGGGACTGGACCCGGAACAGCGTGCCGCCGTGGAGGCTCCGCGCGGTCCGGTGTGCGTCCTCGCGGGAGCCGGCACGGGCAAGACCCGCACGATCACGCACAGGATCGCCTACTTGGTCCAACGCGGTCACGTTTCCGCAGGTCAAGTCCTCGCCGTCACGTTCACCGCACGTGCCGCGGGCGAGATGCGGACGCGGTTGCGGGCGCTCGGCGTGCACGGCGCGCAGGCCCGCACGTTCCACGCCGCCGCGCTGCGCCAGCTCCGCTACTTCTGGCCGCGCGTCGTCGGCGGCGAGCAGTGGCAGCTGATCGACCGCAACAAGCTCCGGCTGGTCGCGCAGGCCGCGAACCGCGCCGGCCTGTCCACCGAGTCCGACTCGCTGCGCGACCTGGCCGGCGAGATCGAGTGGTCCAAGGCGTCGCTCGTCGCGCCCGAGGACTACCCGGCCGCGGCCGCCCGCACGAGCCGTGACACGCCCGCGCCCGCCGAGCAGGTCGTGCAGGTCTACCGGACGTACGAGGAGCTGAAGAACCAGGCGCAGCTGCTCGACTTCGACGACCTCCTCCTGCACACCGCGGCGGCGTTGGAGGAGCACGGCGAGGTCGCCGAGGAGTTCCGCGACCGGTACCGGTGCTTCGTCGTGGACGAGTACCAGGACGTCACCCCCTTGCAGCAGCGCGTGCTCGACGCGTGGCTGGGCGAGCGCGACGACCTGACCGTCGTCGGCGACGCCAACCAGACCATTTACTCGTTCGCGGGCGCCTCGCCGCGGCCGCTGCTCGACTTCCCGCGCCGGTTCCCGGCCGCGGCGGTGGTGCGGCTGGAACGGGACTACCGGTCGACGCCGCAGGTCGTGGAGCTGGCCAACGACGTGATCAAGTCGGCGCGCGGCCGTCCCGCCGGGTCGAGGCTGCGGCTGATCGGGCAGCGCCCGGACGGTCCGAAGCCGACGTTCACCGAGTTCGACGACGAGTCGCTGGAGGCGGCGGCCGTCGCGCAGCGGGTCAAGGCGCTGCTGGACGAGGGCGTGGCGGCGAGCGAGATCGCCGTCCTGTACCGGGTGAACGCCCAGTCCGAGGTGTTCGAGCAGGCGTTGGCCGAGGTCGGCGTGCCGTACCAGGTGCGGGGCGGGGAGCGGTTCTTCCAGCGGGCCGAGGTGCGGCAGGCGATGGTCGCGCTGCGGTCGGCGGCGGCGCACGAGCCGACCGGCGAGCTGCCCAAGGTGGTGCGGGAGGTGCTGGCCGGGATCGGCCTGACCGACGAGCCGCCCGCCGGCGGGTCGGCGCGCGAGAAGTGGGAGTCGCTGCTCGCGCTCGTCGAGCTGGCCGAGGAACTCGTCACCACCGTGGACGGCGCGGACCTGCCGAAGTTCGTCACCGAGCTGGAGCTGCGGGCCGAGGCGCAGCACCCGCCGACCGTGGAGGGCGTGACCCTCGCGTCGCTGCACGCGGCGAAGGGCCTGGAGTGGGACGCGGTGTTCCTGGTCGGGCTGGTCGAGGGGACGCTGCCGATCCAGCACGCGGACGGCGACGAGGCGGCCGTCGAGGAAGAGCGCCGGTTGCTGTACGTGGGTGTGACGCGTGCGCGCGTGCACCTGTGGTTGTCGTGGGCGTTGGCGCGGGCCGCGGGCGGGCGTCGTTACCGCCGGCGCAGCCGGTTCCTCTACGGGCTGGTGCCCGAGGACCACCCGGCGTCGCGCGCGGTCAAGCGGGAGCCGCTGCAGCGCAAGCCGAAGCCGCAGTGCCGCGTGTGCGGGTCGGCGTTGGTGGACGCGCGGTCGATCAAGCTGAGCCGGTGCGCCTCGTGCCCGTCGGACGTCGACGAGGAGCTGCTGGCCAAGCTCCGGGCGTGGCGGGCGGACCGGGCGCGTGAGCTGAAGGTGCCCGCCTACGTCGTGTTCACCGACGCGACTCTCGTGGCGATCGCCGAGCAGCGCCCCGAGGACGTCGCGGGCCTGGTCGCCATCTCGGGCATCGGAGCGTCCAAACTGGACCGCTTCGGCGACGACGTGCTGTCCCTGGTGCGCGGCGAGCGGTGACGACTGTCCCGCCGGCGGGACAAAGCGCTCCCGTCAGCCTGACGTCGGCACGGTTGGTCCGGACGAGTGCTCGCGTCGCAGCGCTCTGTGCAGGGCAAACGCTGAACTTTCACACGATCGACAGGTATTTGGAAAAACCGGTTGCACCCGCCGTGCGCCGGGTCATAACCTGCTGAGGCCGGGCGCGAAGCGCCCGCTGGGGATTCAAGAGCTTGCAGTCGACACGAGACACCCGAGGAGGTGACCGGCCGTGAACACTCTCATGTGCTTCGAGACGCCCGGTTACCTGAAGTCCGGGGTCGTTCTCGTGTCCGGCGCTGCTCTCGTCGCGGGGGAGAAGTCTGCCCGCGATCGCCACGCCCTCAAGTGGGGCGCTGAGCGAGTTCAGCTGATCCAGGTGCCGGCGCCGCACGCGCCGACCGTCCGTCCGACTCAGATCGTTGCGCCGTCCGCGCACGAGCGAAGTACCTGACCACCTTGTAGTCAGGCCACGAAGCTCACCAAGGCCGCGGACCCGTAACCGGATCCGCGGCCTTTGTGCTGTTCAAACCCGTTTTACAACGCAGTTCGCACGACCAAAACCCCATGCAACACCCTTGACAGGAGTCCACCTGATGTTGACCGCGACCGTCCCCATAAACGGGACGTTGTCCACCGAGCCGGAGCTCGCCGGAGCGGGAGTCGCTTCTCTGATCGACACCGCGCCCGACGCCGGCTTGGAGCTTCCTTGCCGCACCAACAACCCCGACCTGTGGTTCGCCGACTCGCCGGCCGAGCTGGAGGAGGCGAAGCGGTTCTGCGCCTCCTGCCCGGTGATCGCCGAGTGCCTCGCCGGGGCGATCGCCCGCCACGAGCCGTGGGGCGTCTGGGGTGGCGAGATCTTCGAGCGCGGAGCCGTGATCGCGCGGAAGCGTCCCCGTGGACGCCCCCGCAAGGACGCGGCACCCGTTGTTCCCGCGGCGCCCGCCGCGACCGTTGTGCCCGCGGCGCCCGCCGCGACCGTTGTCCGGGGGGCTAACGACCAGGAGGCCGCCGCGTGACCACGTATCGATCCACCCGCGACGAAGCAATGCTCATCGAGATCAACCCCAAGGGGAACCCCATGCTGCTCGAAGAAAATCTCGCCAGATCCCGAATGCATGACGCGGAGATATACGCGCGACAGCATCGGCTGGCCCACCGGCTCATCGTCGCTCGCAGGTGGCGTCGGTTCGCCGGATGGGCCGCGCGCCGGGCCGCCCTGAAGGCCCACGCGATCTGAGTGCGCACGCCGGCCCGCCTGCCCCGTCACCTCGACGGGGCAGGCGGGCCTCCGCCGTAGCCACCGATCGCATTCCAGCGGAGAGCGATCGGCGGTGGGCGAGTCGAATGGACGGCAGCCGGCCGAGTGGTCGTGGTCGCGCTCGGGCCGAATTTCAAGCGGAGGGTTCGGCCCGCGGTGGGTACCGTCGACGTGTGGCAGCTCACTCTCACACCCATGCCCACTCGCACGACGGCATCGACTGGTCGTCGCGGCTGACCGCCCTGCGGCAGGCCGACGAACTGGACGGCGAGGCCCACCGCGTGGTCGCGCGGAGACTGGTGCGCGCCCTGCCCGACAACCCGACCGTGCTGGACGTCGGGTGCGGCGCGGGCGGGATGAGCGTGGCACTGGTCGAAGCCCTGTCCGCCCGGGGCGGGGGCACGGTGGTGTTGGTCGACGGCGCGCCGGAGCTGCTCGACGTGGCGACCGGCCTCGCGCGCTCGGCGGCCTCGTACGAGACCGACACGAGCACGACCACCGTGCACATCCGGCCCGTGCTGGCCGACCTCGCCACCGAGCGGCCGGCGGACCTCGCCGGGCCCGCGCAGCTGGTGTGGGCGTCGAACGTGGTGCACCACCTCCCGGATCAACGTGCGGCCGTGCTGGGGTTGGTCGACGCCGTCGCGCCGGGTGGGTGGTTGGCGCTGGCCGAAGGCGGCTTGGAGGGCAAGTTCCTCCCGTTCGACCTCGGCATCGGCGAACCGGGCCTGCAGGACAGGCTGGCGGCCGCCCGTGCCCAGTGGTTCGTGCGGATGCGCGAGAACACGGAAGGCGCCGTCCGGATGGCGGGCGGCTGGAACACCGCGCTCGCCGAGGCCGGCCTGGTCGAGGTGACGGCGTTCAGCTACCTGATCGACCACCCGGCGCCCGCCAAGCAGGCGGTCCGCGACTGGGCGGTGAACCGGCTGCAGTGGCACATGGAGGTCGCCGGCGACCTCCTGCACCCCGCCGACCGCCGCACGGTCAGCCGCCTCCTCGACCCACACGATTCCGCCTTCCTCGGGTTGCGCGACGACGTGTTCCTGCTGACCGCCAACACGGTGTACGTGGGTCGCAAGCCGTGACGGAGGCCTGTGCCCGATGCGGCCGGACGCGGTCCTCGGTGACCGATCCGGCAGACCTCCTCGCCTGGGTCCACCAACGAGAGCCCAGAGCACGGACCACCGGTGCCGGCGACCCCCGCTCGTCGGAGCGCTCGGACGCCCAGTGGCTGTGCCACGTCTGCGCGCGGGCGCATGTGCGAGACATCGAGGGCAAGCTGCCCAGCGACTACTGGAACTAGCCGGTCCGGCCGCCAGTTCGACGGCCTGGTGCGCTGGATGAGCGCCGGGGCGGCGGGGCGACTCGGTCTTCGGGCTGGTGGCGGAGGGTGTGGATTCGGCCGGGCGAGCTCGGGCAATGGAGCGGGCCGGTGGGCAAGGCTGGGGTTGACCGGTGAGATCCGCGGCTGTGTGAGCCGGCGGGGTGTGACTGCCCGCCGGTCCGGTCGGCTGCTGGTGGGCGTGGGGCCGGCGGGGTGAGGCTGCCGGTCGGGCCGGTCGGGCGGTGGGTTTGGCCGGTGGGGTGCGGCTGCGTGTCTGGTGCCGGGTGGGTGCGTGGGCGTGGGCGGGTGGTTGGTGTGGGTGGGCGGGGTTGGTGGGTGGGTGGTTAGCGGAGTAGGGCGGCTAGGAGTTTCAGGGTTGACCTTGGGGTGGCTGAGCCCCGCTTGCTGCCCGCGTTCAGCTCCGCGGTCAGGCCGGCGACCGTGCACAGGCCCGTGGACACCGCCGTCGCCAGCATGTGGTGTTGGCGCAACGGGTTCGGGTCGTGGCGGGCGGCGTCCAGGGCTGCCCTTGTCGGCTCGGCCACGGGGAGGCCGTCGCGCAGCACGACCTCGGGCGGGCGGGTCGTGCGTTCCAGGATCACCTGGTCGGGGTTGGCTCGGCGGGTCGCCGGCGGGCTCAGCAGGTGGATCTTGGGGTGTGGGTGGGGCAGGGGTGTGAGGCCGTGGGCGCGCAGGGCGTCGACGCCGGTGACGACCGCGCCTTCACCGGCGTAGGCGAGGGCAGCCCGGACGCGTTGCGCCCTCGTGGGCGGCGCGGGGCTCAGCAGCAGGACGCCCGGCAGGATGCGTTGCCACGGCCCGCCGGGGCGGCACTTGAGGTCGATCACGTAGCCGGGGACGCCGGCCGCTTTCAGCTCCGCGGTCTTGATCACGTCGGTCATGCTTCGATCTTCGGGTGGTTCCGGGGATCGGGCCAGTGGCCGGTCGTGATCTGTGGACAACTAGACGGGCTGTGGACAACTCAGTCGTCGAAGCCCGGTTGCCAGCGGGCGACGATGGCCCTGGCCTGCACGTTCGCGTCGAGCTGGCAGAGGATGCCCGTCGCGCCCAACGTCACCCTGTGGATAAGCAGGTACTGGGGCGGCAGGTTCAGCGACCGTCCCGTCTGCGACTCGGGGCTCCGGAGGTCGCCGACGCGCTCCGCCTGCTTCTGCAGCCACCGCCGGGTGAAGTGGAACGTCTCCGTCCGCAGCGGCTCGACGAACGGCGCCAGGTAGTTGAGGACGTCCTCGGCGTGCAGTTCGGTGCCGGGCCGGATGAACCGCTCCGCCCGCAGCAGCTCCACGAGGTCCTGGGACCGGCCGTCCAGCGCCAGCCTGGTCATCAGGCCGAGCGTCTTGGGCAGCCCGTCGGGCAGCCGCGCGACGGCCCCGAAGTCGAGCACGCGCAGCCGGCCGTCGTCACCGAGCATGAAGTTGCCCGGGTGCGGGTCGGCGTGCAGGAGCCCGGACCGGCTCGGCGCGGAGAAGTGGAACTCCGACAGGAGCTGACCGGCCAGGTCGCGCTCCTCGGGTTCACCCTCTCGGATGATCTTCGACAGCGGGACGCCGTCGGTCCACTCGGTGACCATCACCTTCGGCGAGCTGGCCACCACGCGCGGCACGAGCACCCGGTCGTCACCGTCGAACGCCTTGGCGAACACCCGCTGGTTGTCGGCCTCGGTCCGGTAGTCCAGCTCCTCCAGGTACCGGTCCCGCAGCTCCTCCAACAACGGCTTGACCTCGGTGCCGGGCATGATCGCCTGCAACACCCGGCTGAACCGCAGCAGTTGCTTCAGGTCGGTCTGCAGCGCCTCGTCGGCGCCGGGGTACTGCACCTTCACCGCCACGTCGCGGCCGTCGTGCCACACCGCCCGGTGCACCTGGCCGATGCTCGCGGACGCGGCCGGGTTGTCGTCGAACGACGAGAACCGCTTCGCCCACCCCGCGCCGAGCTGCTCGGCCAGCACGCGGTGCACGGTGCGCGAGGGCATCGGCGGCGCGGCCGTCTGGAGCTTGGTCAACGCCTCGCGGTACGGCTCGGCCAGCTCGTCCGGCACCGCGGCCTCGAACACGCTCAGGGCCTGGCCGAACTTCATCGCGCCGCCCTTGAGCTGCCCGAGCACCGCGAACACCTGCTCCGCGGTCTTCGCCGACACCTCGGCGCTGACCTCCTCGGAGCTGCGGCCTGCCAGGCGCTTGCCCCAGCCGCCCACCACGCGGCCCGCCACGCCGAGCGGGAGACTGGCCAGCTTGGCGGTGCGGTGCGCTGCCTTGCGCGGGATCTCGCTCACCCGGTGATTCTCCTCCCGCCCGTGCACGAGTTCGCAGTGGTTCGCGCCTCTCCCACAAAACCTACACAGCCCAACCTGAGGGACGGATCAAGTCGCCGAACGGCACTCACAGCGGGGGTGCACGGGCGCCAGGTGGTGTTCGACCGCCCCGGTGAACGCGTCGACCTCCAACGTCGCGTCCCACGTCGGCGGCCTGGTCCCGGACGCGGTCCCGACGGACGCGCCGGGCGGGCCGTCGAGCGCCAGGAGAACCTGCCCGACCGCGACGCCGGCGGTGGCCGTGACGGTGGCCAGGTCGGCGTGCTGGGACCGGCCGACGAGCTGGGCGGCGACCAGCGGCCACGTCGGGTCGACGTCGGCCTGGTGCCGGTCCGCGCACCTCAGGCAGCTGCTGCGACCGGGCACGACCAGCGGTCCGACCACGCCGAGCCCTTCGCGGACCCGCACGGCCAGGTGGGGCGTGCGGTCGGCGAGGAGCTGGTGCAGCAGCTCCGGGGCGGGCACCAACGCGTCGGCCAGCACCACGAGGTCCGGCCCGCGAGCGCCCGACCGCACGGTCCCGCACGCCCGGCGCACCGCGTCCCGGGCGGCGTCGGCGCGCGGTCTGCCGACGTCCGACTCGGTGTAACCCGATCCGGTGTCCTCAGGCCCGACGCGGCCCCGCGCTATCACCCGAACGTGTGCCACTCCGGCGGCCGCGAGGAGCGTCGCGACGATCACCGCGAGCCGCCCGTCGCCGTGCACGACGACGGCCTTGGCGGCACGGGTGGCGGCCAGCCCGGTGGCCGGGCGGCGGCTGCGCAGCGCCCACCCGGTCGCCTCGGCGGTCAGCCGGGGGTGCGGCGGGGGCACGGCCTCCTCCACCAGCCCGGCGCGCGTCAGGCCGTGCAGGAGGCCGACCAGCTCGGCCGCCTGGCGACCGTGACCGGCGAGACGTTGTCGCAGGTCGGTGAGGGTGTGCTGGCCGGTGAGGCCGAGCAGGACGGACGCCATCGGCTCGGGCACGTCCTCGACGAGCATGGCGTGCCGCGGGTCGGTGCCGATCTGCACGACGCCCTCCCGGCGGCGCAGCAGCGGCAGGCCGGGCAGGACCCTGGGGCGGTTGGGGAGATCCACACCGTCAGCGTGCCGACGATCGCCGGCCCGGCAAAACGGCTGTCCACAGGCTTCTGAGTTGTCCACAGGCGGGCCTGACCAGGCTTGACGGACCTGGTCGAGCCGCGGAGCCTGAACGGGCGGCCGGGCAACGCAGGACCCGGCCACCCGCCGGCGTCAGACCTTCGCCTTGCCGAGGATCCGGGTCACCGTGGTCCCGCAGACCGGGCACTTGCCTTTGGCCATCCTGCGGTTGTTGCTCTCGTGCACCTCGCCCGTGAAGTCCCGCTTCTCACGGCACTTGACGCAGTAGCCGTTGTAGGTCTCGGCCACGGCTTCCTCCCTTGTTTCGAGAGTGCGGGGCGATCTGCGCCACACTCGGGGGTTGCGCTGCACGCTACCTCCGGGAACGCCGCTCCGCTGCACGCCGCGGCCGGCGTGTCCAGCCGCCTTTCGGACGAACCTGCCGGTAGGTCCCCCGACAGACCGCCGCTTGGCCGCCGCGGATTGTCGGTCTCTGGCCTTACCGTGAACGCCATGCCCGAACCGCAGGTGGAGGTGCGGCGCAGCGCCCGGCGCCGTCGCATGGTGAGCGCGTACCGCGAGGGGGACACGGTCGTCGTCCTGCTGCCGGCTCGCATGAGCAAGAGCGAGGAGAAGCACTGGGTCGCGGAGATGCTGAGCCGCCTCCAGCGCAGCGAGACCCGCCGGCGTTCCCCCACGCGCACGTCGGACGCCGCGCTGCTCGCCCGGTGCGAGGAGCTGGCCGACCGGTACCTGGACGGCGTGCAGCCGAGCAGCGTGCGCTGGGTGCCGCCGATGCGCACGAGGTGGGCGTCGTGCACGCCGAGCGAGGGCACGATCCGGATCAGCGAACGGCTGCGCGACGTGCCCGGCTGGGTGCTCGACTACGTGCTGGTGCACGAGCTGGCGCACCTGGAGGTCCCCGGGCACGGCAAGGACTTCTGGGACCTCGTGCACAGGTACCCGAAGGCCGAGCGGGCCATCGGGTACCTGGAGGGCCTCTCGGCCGCGGCGGGCCTGGGCATCACCGAGGAGGACTGAGGTGAACGGCCGCTGCTCCGCGGCCGGCGGCCCGGAGGTCGGTCGTTCGCGCCTGATCTCCGACGATCGACCAGCGTGATCGCCACGAGATGAGGCGCGAACGACCGACGCGACCTCGCGGGGGAGCGGGGCGCTACTCCCCGTCCTTCTCCGGTTCGTCCTTCTCGCGGAGGGTGCGCTCCAGCTCCGCCATCGGGTCCTCCAGCGCCTTGCGCGTCTGGCCGAACCGCTCGGCGAACTCCATCGGGTCGTCCAGGTCCTCCGCCGTGGGCACGAGGTCCGGGTGGTCCCACACGCTGTCGCGCTGCTCGATGCCGTGCTGGTCGCCGAGGAGCTTCCACAGCGCCGCCGCCGACCGGTGCCGGCGGGGCCGCAGCTCCAGGCCGACGAGCGTGGCGAACGTCTGCTCCGCCGGCCCGCCGGACGCGCGCCGCCTGCGCAGCGTCTCCCGCAGCGCCTCGGCGCCCGGCAGCCGCTCGCCGACCGCCTCGTTCACCACCACGTCCACCCAGCCCTCGACCAGGGCCAGCAACGTCTCCAGCCGGGTCAGCGCGGCCTTCTGCTCGGGCGTGGTCTGGGGTTCGAGCATCCCCGACTTCATCGCCTCTTCGATGCTCGCCGGGTTCGCCGGGTCGATCTGCCCGGCCAGCTGCTCCAGCGCCGACGTGTCGACGGTGATGCCGCGGGCGAACTCCTCGACCGTGTCCAGCAGGCGCTGCCGCAGCCACGGCACGTGGCTGAACAGCCGCTGGTGCGCCGCCTCGCGGGCGGCCAGGAACACCAGCACCTCGCTGGCGGGCCGCTCCAGGCCCTCGGTGAACTTCTCGATGTTGGCCGGCAGCAACGCGGCCGTGCCCTCGGGGCCGAGGGGCAGTCCGACCTCGGTGGACGTCAGCACCTCGGAGCCGAGCTGCGCCAGCGCGCCGCCGAGCTGCGAGCCGAACGCCATGCCGCCCATCTGTCCCAGCATGGACAGCAGCGGGCCGGCGGCCTCCTTCGCCTCGGCGGGCATCGCCTCGACCCACGCGCCGGACACGCGCCGCGCCACCGGGTCGCACAACCGCTGCCACGTCGGCAGCGTGCGCTCCACCCACTCGCGCGCGGTCCAGCTCTGGGTCGTGCGGGACCCGGCGGGCAGCGCCGTCGCGGGGTCGAGCCACATCTCGGCGAGGTGCACCGCGTCGGTGACCGCGCTGTTCTGGTCGGGGCTGAACCCCAGGCCGGAGCCGCCCGTGCCGGCGAGCTGCTGGAGGGCGATCTGCTTCGCGAGGTCGTAGTTGACCGGCCCGGACGACGTGCCCGCATTGCTGAACATCGCACCGAGCTGGCTCAGCATCGCGCCGAGCTGGTTGAAGTCGAAGGGGTTCTCCCCTTGGTCTCCGGGTTTGCGGTTGCGGTCGTCGGGGTCCTGCGGGCTGAACCCGAAGGGCAGGTCACTCATGCCACCACGGTACGCGGGACGACCGCGCCGTGCGGTACCGGTTCGCCGGCAGCGTGACGGGGTGGTCGTACCCTGTCGGGCGTGACCGAAGGCACCGACACCGCCGTGGACCAGGCACCAACCCCACCGCCCGCGCCACGGCGCGGCCTGACCCGGCGGACGTGGACCCTCGTGGTCAGCCTCGTGGTCGTCCTCGCGCTCGGTCTGCTCGGCGGGTTCGCGCGCGTGCCGTACGTGGCGCTGGGCCCCGGCCCGACCTACGACACGCTGGGCCAGGTCGACGGCGGCGACGTGGTGGCCGTCGACGGCCAGGAGACGTTCCCGACCGGCGGCAAGCTCACCATGACGACGGTCTCGCTGACCGACGACGTGTCGCTGTTCGGCGCGCTCGGCCTGTGGATCAGCGGCCGGTACGCGCTCGCGCCGCGCGAGGAGTTCTTCCGCCCGGGGGAGTCGGAGCAGGAGGTCCGCGACCAGAACGTGAAGGCGTTCCAGGATTCGCAGACCAGCGCCGAGGTCGCCGCGCTGCGCTACCTCGACTACCCGATGAAGGTCGTCGCCGCGGAGATCAACAAGGACAGCGCCGCGGCCACCGTGCTGGAGCCCGACGACCGGCTGCTGGAGGTCAACGGCAGGCAGATCGCGAGCGCCGACGACGTGCGGGGCGCTTTGGAGCAGACCAAGCCCGGCGACCAGGTCTCGCTGACCTACCAGCGCGGGTCGGACCGCAAGACGTCGACGGTGACGCTCGGCCGCACCGAGGGCCGGGAGACCGGTTTCCTCGGCGTGCTGCCGCTGGACCGCGCGGACGTGCCGTTCGACATCAAGATCAGCCTGAGCGACGTGGGCGGCCCGTCGGCCGGCCTGCTGTTCGCGCTGTCGATCGTCGACAAGCTGACCCCGGGCGAGCTGAACGGCGGCAAGTCCGTCGCGGGCACGGGCGAGATCAACGACCGCGGCGAGGTCGGCCGCATCGGCGGCATCGGGTTCAAGATGGTCGCGGCGCAGGAAGGCGGCGCCACCGTGTTCCTCGTGCCGGCCGGCAACTGCGACGAGGCCAAGCAGCACGCCCCGGAGGGCATGCGCCTGGTCAAGGTCGAGACGCTGGACGACGCCGTCCAGTCCTTGGAGTCCCTCGGCAAGGGCGGCGACGCGCCGAGCTGCTGACGCCGCGGCCGGGCCGGCGACGCCCGGCCGGCCCGCGCCCGGCCGGCCCGCGCTCGGCCGGCCCGCGCTCGGCTAGTCCCGCGCTCGGCTAGTCCCGCAAGGTCTCCAGCAAGGCGCGGGTCAGGTTCGGGGCCAGTTCGGGGTGCGCCACGACCTCCTCCGGCACGTCGACGCTGCCGCGCAGGCGCAGCACGCACGCCGCCGAGCCGTCCCGCAGCACCGCCGCCACCAGCCGGGCCTCACGGCGCTGGGGGTGCTCGGCGGCGAACCGGCGCGCCTCCTCGTCGTCCAGCTCCTGCTCGGTCAGCTGCGCCTCGGCGTCCGGCGGCAGCACGACGATCTCTTGCGCGAGCGCGCAGCCGTGCACGACCTCCGGCCACACGATCCCGGCCAGCGCCCGGTCCAGCTCGGCGTCCGGCAGCGAGTCCTGCGCGATCGGGGTCAGCGGCGACGACTCCGGATCGAGCTGACCCGCCAACTCCGGCTGCTGGGCCAGCAGCTCCGCGGTCGGGACCAGCGCGAACAGCTGGGTCGGCTGGTTCCACCCGGCGGTGGACACGAACTCCTCGACCTCGCGGGCGACAGCGGGCAGCACCACGGGCGGCGTTTCACTGGCTGACACGTCCGTCATGCTCCCATCCGCCCGAAACGGACGACCGAACGGGGAACCCTCGGCGGCCTCCGTAGAGTTGGACAGAACGTACGAACGCCACTACCGCGATCCAGGAGCGTGCCCCGTGGCCACACGGCCCCCGGTCGGACTGCCCAGGCTGTCCCGTCGCAGCCGGATTCTGCTCATCGTCGGTGCGGTGGTCCTGGTCGGTATGATCACCGGCTCAAGGCTGCTCGGCACCTACGTCAACTGGCTCTGGTTCGGCGAGGTCGGATTCCGCAGCGTCTACGCCACGGTGCTCGCGACCCGGTTCGGGTTGTTCCTCGCCGTCGGCCTGCTGGTGGGCGGTCTCGTCGCGATCAACCTGATCCTCGCCTACCGCAGCCGGCCGGTGTTCGTGCCGGTGTCCGGGCCGGACGACCCGGTGGCCCGCTACCGCGCGGTCGTCAGCAGGCGGATGAAGCTGTTCGCCATCGGCCTGCCGGTGATCGTCGGCCTGATCGCGGGCGCCTCGGCGCAGGGCGAGTGGCAGATCGTCCAGCTGTTCCTCAACGCCACCTCGTTCGGGACGACCGACCCGGAGTTCGGCCGCGACATCGGCTTCTACGCCTTCGAGCTGCCGTTCTACACGTGGCTGCTGTCCTGGCTGTTCATCGCCACGGCGGTGGCGTTCGTCGCCGCGGTGGTCGCGCACTACCTGTTCGGCGGCATCCGGCTGGCCGGTCGCGGCGGCCAGCTGTCCGGGCCCGCGCGCACGCACCTGGCGATCGTGGCCGGCGTGTTCGTGCTGCTCAAGGCGGTCGCGTACTTCTTCGACCGGTACACGCTGCTGTTCTCGGACCGGAACAACAAGTTCCACGGCGCCACGTACACCGACCTCAACGCGGTGCTGCCGGCGAAGTTGATCCTGCTGTTCATCGCGGTCTTCTGCGCCATCGCGTTCTTCGCGGGCGCGGTGCTGCGCAACCTGCAGCTGCCGGCCATCGCGACCGTGCTGCTGGTGTTGTCGAGCATCCTGGTCGGCGCGGCGTGGCCCGCCGTGCTGGAGCAGTTCTCGGTGAAGCCGAACGCCATCCAGAAGGAAGCGGACTCGATCAGCCGCAACATCGACGCCACCCGACAGGCGTTCGGGCTGACACCGGACAAGGTCGAGAGCAAGCCCTACGCGGGCAAGCAGAACGTCTCGCTGGAGGAGCTGAAGAGCGACCAGGCGACGTTGGGCAACGTCCGGCTGCTCGACCCGGCCGTCATCTCGAAGACGTTCACCCAGTTCCAGCAGCTGCGGCCGTTCTACTCCTTCCCGGACAAGCTCGACGTCGACCGGTACAAGGTGAACGAGCAGGTCCAGGACTACATCGTGGCGGTGCGCGAGCTGTACAGCGCCGGCATCCCGTCCGGCCAGCGCGACTGGATCAACCAGCACCTCATCTACACCCACGGCAACGGCATGGTGTTCGCCGAGGCCAGCAAGGTGAACTCGCCCGCGGACGAGGGCGGCAACGGCGGCTACCCGGTGTTCGAGGTGACCGAGGTCGGCCAGGACGGCAAGGTCAAGCCGGGTCCGTTCGGCGTGCAGCAGCCGCGCACCTACTTCGGCGAGCTCGGCTCCGCGGGCGACTACGCCATCGTCGGCGGCCGCGGCGAGGGCGCGCCGGGCGAGTACGACACCGACGGCTCGTCGTACACGTACGACGGCAAGGGCGGCGTCCGCATCGGCGGCCTGTTCAACAAGCTGGTCTTCGCCGCCGCCTACGGCGAGCGGAACATCCTGTTCAACTCGGCCATCGGCGACGACTCGCGGATCATCTTCAACCGCCACCCGCGTGAGCGCGTGGAGGACGTGGCGCCGTGGCTGACCGTGGACGGCGACCCGTACCCGGCCGTCGTCGACGGGCGCATCACGTGGATCGTCGACGGCTACACGACGCTCGACAAGTACCCGTACGCGCGCCGCACCGCCCTGGGCGACGCCACGAACGACTCGCTGCCGGGCGTCGCGCAGCAGCCGAACCGGGAGATCAGCTACATCCGGAACTCGGTCAAGGCCACTGTGGACGCCTACGACGGCACCGTGTCGCTGTACGAGATGGACGACAAGGACCCCGTGCTGAAGGCGTGGATGGGTGTCTTCCCGGGCACGGTGAAGCCGAACAGCGAGATGTCGCAGTCGCTGCGCGAGCACCTGCGCTACCCGGAGGACCTGTTCAAGGTCCAGCGCGAGATGCTGTCCGAGTACCACGTGGACAAGCCGGACGACTTCTACTCCGGCGTCTCGTTCTGGTCCGTGCCGTCCGACCCGACCATCGACAACGCCACCACCGTCGAGGCGCAGCAGCAGGGCGTCCAGCAGCAGCGGGACCGGCAGCCGCCGTTCTACGTGCTGGCGGGCGACCCGACCGGCGACCCGAACAAGGTCAGCTTCCAGCTCACCAGCGCGCTGGTGCGGCTGAACCGCGAGTTCATGGCGTCGTACGTGACGGTCAGGTCCGATCCGGACAACTACGGCAAGATCAGCGTCCTCACGCTGAACAACGAGGCCAAGGGTCCGCAGCAGATCCAGACCACGTTCCTCACCAACGGCGAGGTCAGCGGTGAGCTGAACCTGCTCACCCAGCGCCAGACCAAGGTCGTCTACGGCAACCTGCTCACGCTGCCGGTGGGTGGCGGCCTGCTCTACGTCGAGCCCATCTACATCGAGCGCGCCAGCCAGAACACCCAGTTCCCGCAGCTGTTCAAGGTGCTGGTCAGCTTCGGCGACAAGGTGGGCTACGCGCCCACGTTGAGCGAGGCGCTGGAAGAGGTGCTGACCGGCGCGGCGGCCCAGGTGCCGGGCCAGGACACCTCCGGCCAGCCGCCGGCGTCCACGCCGTCCGCCACGCCCCCTCCGCCCGCGAACGGGCAGCAGGGCGGCACGGAGGTCCAGCAGGCCGTGCGGGACATCCAGGCGGCCTTGGCGCGGGTGAAGGCGGCGCAAACGAGCGGTGACTTCGCCGAGCTGGGCGCCGCGTACAAGGCGCTCGACGACGCGACGAAGAGGTTCGAGACGGCCAGCGCCGCGACCACGTCCTCGGCCCCGCCGACGACGCCGACCGGCTGACCCTCTTCGACCTGCGGTGATACCGCGATCGGGTGGCCTGGGACACGTCCAGGCCACCCGATTTGCATTCCCCGGTAACCACGGCGTAGAGTTCTAAATGCAGCGCGGGGTGGAGCAGCTCGGTAGCTCGCTGGGCTCATAACCCAGAGGTCGCAGGTTCAAATCCTGTCCCCGCTACAAAGTCGGAGAGCCCTGCCCGTGGAGATCACGGGCAGGGCTTTTCCGCATTTGCATTGGGGGTCCGACCCCCAAACCCCGGGCAGGCGGGCTTCGCCCCCTGCACCCCCTGGGGGGCGTTGCCCCCTTGCCCCCCAGTCGGTGCGGGTGAGTGGGGATGTGCCGGTCGGAATGTGGTGTGAGCTGGGGGAATGTGGTTTGGGACCCCCGTGTGAAAGTGGTTTTCGGGGCGTGTATAGTTGTCCTTACAGCGCGGGGTGGAGCAGCTCGGTAGCTCGCTGGGCTCATAACCCAGAGGTCGCAGGTTCAAATCCTGTCCCCGCTACGAAAGTGAAAGACCCCCGGAGATTTCTCCGGGGGCCTTTTGCTATGCGCTTGTCAGGTCATGTTCTCCGCCCAGTACTGGGCGCAGGTCAGCGAGCACACCCGGCCCTCGCCGCTCACCGTGCGGTGCCTGCGGATGTGCTTGCCGCACACCATGCACTCGTCCTTGCCCGCCTGGTCCGGGATCGTGCCCGACGCCCAGGCGCGGGCGTTGCGCACCACCTTGGTCCCCGTCGTCCACTTGATGCCCACAGCTGACCTCCCAGTCGAACGAACACCCGGGGTAATGGTCCCACCACCCGACGTGTTTGCCACGTCGAGAGGACGACATCACCGGGTTGTGCTATCGGGCGCCGGCCCCGTCGGGGCGTGTCGAACGCTGCGCGTGACTCCGCGCTGCCGTTCGAGTGAAGGTCGTGAGGCGGTTTCCCTTGGCGCTCAATGGATTTCCAACTGGTGTGGACAAATGCGGTCAAGCGGCCGAACGCGTGGCGTTGATCAGCCGGCGGTTACGCAGCGATGTTTCCCGTTGCTCCGCTTGGCCCAACTCCACTAGCCCGTGATCAGCCACAGTGGACAGAACGGCTGACCATTGTGGACAGCTCGCGTGAGGCGTGGCACCGTTGGTGGTGTGTCGGACCTGAATGCGACGGCGGCGGCCCTGCTCGGGCTGCTGCACGACGGACCCAAGACCGGTGGCCAGCTCGTGGCTGAGGCCGGAGAGCGCTTCGGCGCGTTCTTCAGCGTCACCCGCAGCCAGGTCTACCGCGAGCTGCCCGCGCTGGCGGACGCCGGCCTGCTTCGCCTCGGCAAGCAGGGACCGCGCTCGAGCCAGCAGTACGTGCTCACGGCGGCGGGCAAGAAGGCGTTCAAGAACTGGCTGCTCTCCGAGCCGGGACCGGACCACCTGCGCAGTCCGCTGATCCTGCGGATGGTGCACGCGGGCTCCCTGACCGCCAAACAGCGGCAAGGGCTCGTGGACTCGGCGCGCGCCAGCTACGGCGCTCAGCAGGAGGCCGCGAAGACCGCTGTCAAGACCGCCGAGGACGCCTACGCCAAGGCGGTCGCCGAATTCGGCCTGGCCCACGCCAAGGCCGTCCTGAAACTGCTCGACGCCATCCCCACGGCCTGAGGCGCGCCCACCGGTCGCGCTCCGCGACCGGTGCCGGCGTAATCTTTGGACGTGAACCCCGACGTCGAAGCAGACATCAAGGACCTCTCCGCCACCCTCGCGAGCATCGAGGCGGTGATGGACCTCGATTCGCTCCGCGCGCAGGTCGCCGATCTGGAGGAGCAGGCGGCCCGGCCCGACCTCTGGGACGACCAGGAGACGGCGCAGCGGGTCAACAGCCAGCTCTCGCACAAGCAGGGCGAGCTGCGCCGCATCACGGGCCTGCGGGACCGCCTCGACGACCTCGGCGTGCTCTACGAGCTGGGCGAGGACGAGGACGACGCGGGCAGCATCGCCGAGGCCGACGCCGAGCGGACCAAGCTCCGCGAGGAGATCTCCTCGCTGGAGGTCCGCACCCTGCTGTCCGGGGAGTACGACGAGCGCGACGCGCTGATCACCATCCGGGCCGAGGCGGGCGGCATCGACGCCGCGGACTTCGCCGAGATGCTGCTCCGCATGTACTCGCGGTGGGCGGAGCGCCACAACTACGGCGTGGACGTCTTCGACACCTCCTACGCGGAGGAGGCGGGCATCAAGTCCGCCACGTTCCGCGTCTCGGCGCCGTACGCGTACGGCACGCTGAGTGTCGAGCAGGGCACGCACCGCCTCGTGCGCATCTCGCCGTTCGACAACCAGGGCCGCCGGCAGACGTCGTTCGCGGGCGTCGAGGTGGTGCCGGTGGTCGAGCAGACCGACCACGTCGACATCGACGAGAAGGACCTGAGGGTCGACGTCTACCGCTCGTCGGGCCCCGGCGGCCAGGGCGTCAACACGACCGACTCGGCGGTGCGCCTCACGCACATCCCGACCGGCATCGTGGTCTCCTGCCAGAACGAGCGCTCGCAGCTGCAGAACAAGGCCACCGCGATGGCCGTGCTCCAGGCGAAGCTGCTCGAGCGGCAGCGCCAGGAGGAGCAGGCGAAGATGGACGCCCTGAAGGACACCGGGTCCAGCTGGGGCAACCAGATGCGCAACTACGTGCTGCACCCGTACCAGATGGTCAAGGACCTCCGCACCGAGCACGAGGTCGGCAACCCGTCCGCGGTCCTCGACGGGGAGATCGACGACTTCCTCGAAGCCGGCATCCGGTGGCGCAAGCAGCGGCAGTCCTGATCGGTCAAGCCGGGTGAGAGGGAAGCTTTACCCAGGCCACGAGTACACTCGCCCCTCGTGATTCGCCTCGAACACGTGTCCAAGGTCTACAAGAGCTCGGCGCGCCCCGCACTCGACAACGTCTCCGTCGAGATGGACAAGGGCGAGTTCGTGTTCCTCATCGGGCCGTCCGGCTCCGGGAAGTCGACATTCCTGCGGCTCCTGCTGCGGGAGGAAGTGCCCAGCAAGGGCCGCGTGTACGTGTCGAACTTCGACGTGGCCAAGATGTCCCGGCGCAGGGTCCCCCGCCTGCGCCAGTCCATCGGCTGCGTGTTCCAGGACTTCCGGCTGCTGTCCAACAAGACCGTGGCGGAGAACGTCGCGTTCGCGCTGGAGGTCATCGGCAAGCCGCGCAACACCATCGTCAAGGTGGTGCCCGAGGTGCTCCAGCTGGTCGGCCTCGACGGCAAGGCGGAGCGGATGCCGCACGAGCTGTCCGGTGGCGAGCAGCAGCGGGTGGCGATCGCCCGCGCGTTCGTCAACCGACCCCTCGTCCTGCTCGCCGACGAGCCGACGGGAAACCTGGACCCCGACACGAGCCAGGACATCATGTTGCTGCTGGAGCGGATCAACCGCACCGGCACGACGGTGCTGATGGCCACCCACGACCACTCCATCGTCGACTCCATGCGCCGCCGCGTGGTCGAGCTCGACCACGGCCGGATCATCCGCGACGACGCGCGGGGTGTTTACGGCGTGGGCCGCTGAGCCCGAGGCCGCCGGACCCCCTCACCCCCCGACCCTGAGGAACGTTCCCCCCGATGCGTACCAGCTTCGTGTTCAGCGAGGTCGTCACCGGCCTGCGCCGGAACGTCACGATGACCATCGCGATGATCCTCACGACCGCGATCTCGCTCTTCCTGCTCGGCCTCGGCCTGCTCGCGGTCCGCGTGGTCGACAAGATGCAGGACAACTACCAGGGCAAGCTCGAAGTGTCCGTGCTGCTGACCAACGACGTCAGCGCGAACGACCAGGACTGCACGCAGCAGCCGTGCGCGGGCCTGCGCAGCCAGCTGGAGACCACGTCCGGGGTCAAGACGGTCGTCTACGAGAACCGCGAGAAGGGCTTCGAGCGGTTCAAGCGGATCTTCGAGGCGCAGCCCGAGCTGGTCAAGCTCGCCCGTCCGGAGGCCATCCCGGCCACGTTCCGGGTGAGCCTGGAGGACCCCGAGCGCGCCGACGTGATCGCGCAGGCGTTCAACGGCAAGGCCGGCGTGAAGTCCGTCAACGACCAGGGCGAGTTCCTGAGCAGGCTGTTCGACGTGCTGAACGGCCTGCGGGACCTCGTGCTCGGCCTGGCGGCGCTGCAGGCGTTCGCGGCGCTGCTGCTGATCTCGAACACCATCCAGGTGTCGGCGTTCACGCGGCGCACCGAGGTCGGCATCATGCGCCTGGTGGGGGCGACCCGCTGGTACACCCAGCTGCCGTTCCTCATCGAGGCGGTGGTCGCGGGCATCATCGGCGCCGTCGTCGGCGTCGGGTTCCTGATCCTCGCCCAGGCCGCGGCCGTGGACCGGGTGTTCGGCGACCTGTTCACGTCGGGAATCCTGCCGCGCATCGGCATGTTGGACGTGTTGGTCATCTCGCCCATCCTGCTGGGTGTGGCGGTGTTGATCTCGGCGCTCACCGGGTACGTCACGCTGCGGTTGTACGTGCGCCTTTAACCGCTGGCGTGCTCACGTAAGGTTTCCCCATGGTCAAGGAACGCGGTCAGAAGGTGATCGCGTCGAACCGCAAGGCTCGGCACGACTACACCATCCTCGACACCTACGAAGCGGGTGTCGTGCTCGTCGGCACCGAGGTGAAGAGCCTGCGCATGGGCCGGGCGTCCCTTGTGGACGCCTTCGCCCAGGTGGACGACGGCGAGATCTGGCTGCACGCGCTGCACATCCCGGAGTACGTGGCGGGTACCTGGACCAACCACGAGGTGCGCCGCAAGCGCAAGCTGCTGCTGCACAAGAACGAGATCGAGCGGCTGATCGGCAAGACCAAGGAGAGCGGTCTGTCGCTGATCCCGCTGTCGATGTACTTCAAGGACGGGTACGTCAAGGTCGAGCTCGCCCTGGCGCGCGGCAAGAAGTCGTACGACAAGCGGCAGGACCTCGCGAAGCGCGACGCGCAGCGGGAGATCCAGAAGGCGCACGGCCGCGCGTTGAAGGGGCGCTACTGAACGGGCTGCCCGGCCTGGTCG
Organism: Saccharothrix hoggarensis; assembly: GCF_052936025.1. The sequence goes on from NZ_CP193624.1 coordinate 1,044,239, forward strand.
ACGTGCACGTGCACTTCATGCCGCAGCGCGTGCTCGACAAGGTGTGGGCGTTCTTCGACGAGGCGTCCCGCCACTACGGCGTGGACTGGTCGATCCGGTACCGGCTGCCCGAGGACGAGCGGCTGGCCGTGCTGCGCTCGTTCGGGGTGATCGGCTTCGCGCCCCTGGTGTACCCGCACAAGCCGGGCATGGGCGAGTGGCTGACGGACTGGGCGCTGGACTTCGGCGCCCGCGTCGACGGCGCCGTGCCGACCGCGACCCTGTACCCGGAGCCGGGCGTCGAGGGGTACGTGGCGCGGGCGTTGGCCGCGGGCGCGCGGTGCTTCAAGGCGCACGTGCAGGTCGGCGGGTACGACCCGCGCTCGCTGGACGGCGCGTGGGGCCTGCTGGCCGAGGCGGGGGTGCCGGTGGTCGTGCACTGCGGGCACGGGCCGGTGCCGGGCGCGCACACGGGGCTGGACGTGTTCGAGGACGTGCTGCGGCGGCACCCGTCGCTGGTGGCGGTGCTCGCGCACGCCGGGATGCCGGACTACCTGGGCGCGCTGGACCTGGTCGGGCGGTACGACGGGGTGCACCTGGACACCACGATGGTCGGCGTGCCGTTCACCGAGGCTCAGGCGGCGCTGCCCCGTGACTGGGCGTCACGGCTGGTCGACGTGACCGACCGGGTGGTGCTCGGCTCGGACTTCCCGAACATCCCGTACGACTACTCCGTGCAGCTCGACGCGATCGAGAGCTGGGCGGCCGCCGACGACCGGCTGGGCGAGCCGTTCCTGCGGGCCGTGCTGCACGACAACGGCGCCCGGCTGCTGGCTATCCCAGGTTGAGGTAGGCGAGCACGGCGCGCACCCGGCGGTGCTCCGACGTGCTCGGTTCCAAGCCGAGCTTGGCGAAGATGTTGCCGACGTGCTTCTCCACCGCGCCGTCCGACACGACCAGCGACGCGGCGATCGCGCCGTTGGACAGGCCCTCGGCCATCAGCCCCAGCACCTCGCGCTCACGCTGGGTGAGCGAGTCGACCGGGTTGCGCTTCGACCGCACCATCAGCTGCGTGATGACCTCGTGGTCGATGCTCGTGCCGCCGTCGGCGACCCGGCGCACCGCGGCCACGAACTCCGAGACGTCCGCCACGCGTTCCTTCAGCAGGTAGCCGACGCCGTTCGCGCCGCCCGCCAGCAGCTCCACCGCGTACCGCTCCTCGACGTACTGCGAGAGCACCAGCACCGGCAGGTTCGGCACCCGCTTGCGCGCCTCGATCGCCGCCCGCAGGCCCTCGTCGGTGAACGTCGGGGGCATGCGGACGTCCACCACGGCCAGGTCGGGGCGGTGCTCCTCGATCGCGGCGAGCAGCGCGTCGCCGTCCTCCACCGCCGCGACCGTCTCGATGCCCTCGTCGGCCAGCAGGCGCTGCACCCCCACCCGCAGGAGGACCGAGTCCTCCGCGATCACCACGCGCACGGCAGCTCCGTCCGGATCACAGTCGGCCCGCCGAGCGGGCTCACCACGACGACCACGCCGTCAATCGTCGCAGCCCGGTCCGCGAGGCCCGCCAGGCCACCGCCCGGGCGCACCTCCGCGCCGCCGCGGCCGTTGTCGGTGACCTCCACCACCACGGAGTCCTCCGTGCGGGTCACCGTGACGTGCGCCTCGGTCGCGCCGGAGTGCTTGGCGATGTTCGTCAGCGACTCGGCGACGGTGAAGTACGCCGTGCTCTCGACCGCCGTGGGCGGGCGCGGCTCGACGTCCACGGAGACGTGCACCGGGATCGGGGAGCGCGCGGCCAGCGACGACAGCGCCGCGTCCAGCCCCCGGTCGCCCAGGACGGACGGGTAGATGCCGCGGGCCAGGTCGCGCAGCTCCGAGATGGCGAGCTTGGCGTCCGCGTGGGCCTCGGCGATCAGCTCGCGGGCGCCGTCCGGGTCGCTCTCCATCTTCGTGCGCGCCCGGCCGAGCCCCATGGCCACGGCGACCAGGCGTTGCTGCGCGCCGTCGTGCAGGTCGCGCTCGATGCGCCGGCGTTCCGCCTCGGCCGCCTCCACGCCGCGCGCCCGGCTGGCCGACAGCCGCTGCGCCTCGGCGGACAGCACGCCGTAGCGGGACGGGCCCAGGAGGGACTGCGCGAGCGCCGCGTGGCCCCCGGCCATCGCCTTGAGCATCCGGTGGGCGAGGAAGCCGAGCACCAGGCCCAGGACCGTGACCGGCAGCGCCTTGGCGAACGAGTCGATCAGCCACACGGTGCCGCCGCCGAAGTCCACCTCCCACGTCGCCGGCATCCAGTGCTGGTAGAACGGCAGGAACACCGTGCCGGCGACGACCGACCAGGCCGCCACCGTGAGCGCGAACTCGACCGCGCCGAGCGGCAGCATGATCAGCCAGTAGGACAGGTCGCGCCACGTCGCCGGGTCCCGCGCGATGCCCTTGGCCCGCTTCACCGCACCGTCCTCCAGCGGGCGGTGCGGGCGGGGGATGTCGACGCCCAGCGTCGCCCGCAGCCAGGCCCGTTCGGCGTTCGCCGCGCCGCGCGCCAGGACCAGCGTCAGCACGCCCAGCGGCAGGCCGACCCAGATCACGGCGGTGGCCGCGCTCACCGCGCCCAGCGTCACCAGCAGCACGAACCAGAAGATGCCGGTGACCAGGTTCAGCAGGAAGTACCCGCTGATCCTGACGATGCCCGGGTTGACCCGCGTTGCCATGTTCCCCCACTCCCGAGGCTGGATGTGCCCGACCAGCATCGCCCGAACGTGTGGCCGGAACCATCAGGTCCGCCGGTCGGCGGGGGGTGGGGACAGCCCTACCACCGTAATGGGAATGAACCGGGGTGCGCGGGGCGTTATGCTGTGCGGAGCAGGACCCACGACACGGGGGTGAACGGTTTCGACTTTGTGCGTTGATTCAAGGGAAGCGTGCCGGTGCAGGCGAGAGACCACCGCAAGCGTCATCGCAAACCAATAAGCGCCGAGTCTAACGACCAGCGCGCGTTCGCCCTCGCCGCCTGAGGCTAGGAGCGACGCTGTCGGCCCGGGGGCGCCTCCGCTCCGGTCGCCGGCATCAGCTAGGAGGCTCACCACCGTTCCCGGCCACGGGGAACGGTCGGGACACCCACAGTGGCTGGGCTCATCACGGTGACTTGTCCGCGTGATCACCGGGGCCGAGTAGAGGTGTAGCGGACTGCGCACGGAGAAGCCTTGTTGAGACGGCAGAGGACCCGGGTTCGATTCCCGGCACCTCCACCACCGCGGAGCGGCCCCCTTCCTTCAGGACGGGGGCCGCTTCGGCGTTTACGCGGCCTGGCCGTCCGCCGGCCTCGCCGCTCCCTTCCGCTTCGCGACGAACGGGAGGTCGGCGAACCGCGGTTCGACGCCGTGGTGGCGCGGGTCCTCGTTAAGCCGCAGCGGCTCGACCGGCGAGAGCGCAAAGAGCCGCGCCACGTCCCACCGCCGCCCGGCGATGGCCGGCACCACCACCCTCGAGCGCTCGGTGACGCGCCTGCGGCCGTCCAGCGTGTTCACCTTCGCGTCCAGCTGCTCCAACGCCGCCGGCTCAAGGCGCCGCGCCCAGGCCGACACCCGCGCCCGGGTGACCAGGTGGCTCGCCGCCGTGGCGCGGGTGAGCCACTTGACGTGCACCCGCTCGTCGTCGGGGCCGATGACGCCGGCGAGCTCGAACTCCGGGTGCATGGGCGTGCGGGCGCGGCTTTTGTCGAGGCAGATGAAGGGCGCGCTGCTCGTGAGCGCCAACTCCTGGTCACTGATGCGGATGACGTGCTCCGCCCGGAGAGGGCTGTCGACCACGCGGGTTTCCGCCACCCAGTGGCTTCGCGCGCCGTTGATCGTGATCGGGCCGTCGTACTCGGTGCTCACGTCGGAGTGGAATTTCACGTAGTCCCGAAGTGCTGAGCCGCCGCGGTGGCGGTAGACCGTCGTCGGAGCGGTCGGGTACGGCTGACGTGCCAAAGTTCGAATCCTTCTCTGGTAATCGCACGAGCGCGGCGTTCGACGTGCTGGGAGCACGGAACGGAATCGCGCGGTGCGTGCTGTTGGGTGCAGGTGCGGTCGGTCAGGCGGAGGCGCCGGTGGACGACTCGCTGAACGTCACGATCGCGGCGACGGCGATGACGGCCAGCGGGACGACCGACCAGGCGCCGAGGCACAGCACCACGGCGACGACACCGGGGACGGCCAAGCCGAGAAGCCTGCGGGTGCGGCGGTGAGCTGCGACAACGCTGGTCAAGGGCTTGGCGGCGACGGGCGCCGGCTCACGCGCCGCGGCGCCCGGCTCCCGGACGGCGGCGCCGCCGTCCGGCACGAGGTGCACGAGGACCGTGAGCCGACCGCCCGCGGCTTCGGAACCACCCGGCCGTGGTGGTGGAAAACCTGGATTTGGCCGCCGGTACAGCTCTACACTCAACAGTTGTTCCTCCGAACAGTCTTCTGGTTGCTAGGCCAGGGAGATGCGGTCGGGACGTCGCGCGGCCTCCTGCGCCAACAGGGGGCCGCGTTCCCATTTCTGCCACGGCGCACGGTGACGCCGTTATGAAGCATGCCGGATCGGAGGCTTCCCAACGAGGCGGAATGCCTCTCGGACGTTGTTCCGTCGCCGAACGGACATCCGGCTGCGTCGAGCGGTGTGGGCCGTGTGGTTCAACCGATGGGTGAAGCAGATCGAGGGTTTCCACCGCCCGATACGTGCAGTTGACCTACCGATCAGTTCGGGGGGAATGTCAACGATGTCGGGTCACACGATCGAGTGAATATCATCCGAGATTGGTGACGGGAATTCCTCTCAACTGGGGTTCGGGGCCGTGGCCGAAGATCAAAGAACGCTGTGGCCGACCGGTCCGCCCTGGTCATCGCCGGCGGTCGAACCGTTCACCGCGCCGGGCGATCCACTCGCCGATGACGGCGGACGCGCCGGTATCCCGCGAGTCAGCGGCGGGCGGCGGGGGCGGTCAGCGGGTCTTCCGGCCAGCGGTGCTTGGGGTAGCGGCCGCGCAGTTCCGCCCGCACCCGGGGGTAGCCCGTCCGCCAGAACGACGCCAGGTCGCCGGTGACGGCGGCCGGTCGGCCGGCGGGGGAGAGCAGGTGCAGGACGACGGGGACGCGGCCGTCGGCCAGGCGGGGGGTCTCGGTCCAGCCGAAGACCTCCTGGACCTTCACCGGCAGCACCGGGTCGCCGGTGGAGTAGTCGACCCGGACGCGTGACCCCGAAGGCACTTCGAGGCGGTCGGGGGCGAGGTCGTCGAAGCGGGCGGCGGCGGGCCAGGGGAGGAGCTGTCGGACGACGTGCTCACCGCTGATCCGGGCCAGGTCGGACTTGCGGCGGGCGTCGCCGACGTCCACCACGGCCAGCAGCGCGTCGTCGTCCACGGCCGGCCACGGGTCGCCGATCACGCGGTGCAGGAAGGCCATCCGCTCCCGGGTCCGCAGGCCGTCGGCGTCCCAGCGGAGGAGCCCGAGACCCTCGGTGCGCAGGCCTTCCAGGAGCGCGCGCCGGGTCGCCTCGCGGTCGTGCAACGGCTTGCTGGACAACGTGATCGCGCCCAGCTTGCGCAGCCGGTTCGCGACCACGTCGCCGTCCCACCGGACGTCGTCGACGTCGGCGAGGAGCGTGGCCGCGGCGGCGACCGCCAACTCCTCGTCGGCACGCGCGGCGAGTCGGATGCGGCCGTGCGTGCGGCCCGGTTCGCGGTCGGCGACGGCCACGGCCAGCCACTCGGCGTCGGCCAGGCCGCTGCCCGGCGGCAGCTCGGCCGCCGTGCCGCCGGCCATCAGGTACACCGGGGAACCGGGGGAACGGCGGCGGGCCAGGCGTTCCGGGTACGCGAGGGCGACGACGAGGGCCGGGTCGGCGGAAGTCTGGGCAGTCGGGGACGTCGGGGACGCGGGGGCGCTGACCAGCGCGGACAGGCGGCGGACCTCGCGGGGGTCGGCGTCGCGGGTCGTCAGCTCGATGCCGGAGCTCGCCCGGTCGTCGTCCAGCAGGGCCACGACCTCGGCCGCCCTGCGCGCGCCGACGGCCGCCGCGCCGTCCAGCAACGCCCGCGCCAGCCTCGGGTGGAGGCCGAGGTCGGCCATGCGGTGGCCGCGGTCGGTCGCGGCGCCGTTCGGGTCCAGCGCGCCCAGCGCGCGCAGCACGGATCGGCCCGCGTCCAGCGCGCCCTGCGGCGGGGCGTCCCACCAGGCGAGCCCCGACCCGTCCGGCACGCCCCAGCACGCCAGTTCCAGCGCCAGCCGGGTCAGGTCGGCGGTGCGGATCTCCGGCTCCGGGTAGCGCGGCAACGTGCTGTGCTCGTGCGCGGGCCAGCAGCGGTAGACGCGGCCCGGCGCCTCACGTCCGGCGCGACCCGCGCGCTGGTCGGCCACGGCCGCGCTGACGCGGACCGTCGCGAGCCCGGACAGGCCGCGCCGGTGGTCGACGCGGGGCACGCGGGACAGGCCCGAGTCCACCACCGCCCGCACGCCGGGCACGGTCAGGCTGGACTCGGCGATCGCGGTGGACAACACGACCCGTCGCCGGCGACCGGGCCGCAGCGCGTCGTCCTGCGCCGTGGCGGTGAGGCGGCCGTGCAGCGGCAGCACGTCCACGTCGTCGCCGACCAGCGAGGCCACGCGCCGGATCTCCGCCACGCCGGGCAGGAACGCGAGCACGTCACCGTCCACTTCGGACAACGCTTGGCGGACGGCGCGGGCTACGGTGGTCTCGACCCGTTCGCCGCGCGCGGGCGGGGTGTGCGCGACGTCCACCGGGAACGTGCGCGCGTCCACGCGGATCACCGGCGCGTCGCCGAGCAGGTGCGCCAGGCGGTCCGCCGCGACGGTCGCGGACGTGGCCAGGAGCCTGAGGTCCGGTCGCAGCCCGGCCCGCGCGTCGAGGAGCAGCGCGAGCAGGAGGTCCGCGTCGAGGTGACGCTCGTGGCACTCGTCCAGCAGCACCGTGCCGACGCCCGCCAGCTCCGGGTCGTGCTGCAACCGCCGCACCAGCAGGCCCGACGTGACGACCTCGATCCGGGTGTCCCTGGACGTCTTGCGGTCGCCGCGCACCGCGTAGCCGACGGTCCGCCCGACCGGTTCGCCGAGCAGGCTCGCCATGCGCGCGGCGGCGGCGCGGGCGGCCAGGCGGCGGGGCTCGGCGACGACCACGCGACCGTCCAGCGCCAGCGGCACCAACGTCGTCTTGCCCGTTCCGGGCGGCGCCACCAGCACCGCCGAGCCGTGCGCGGTCAGCGTGGCCGCGATCTCGCCGAGCAGCGGGCGGATCGGCAGGTTCGGCAGGTTCGGCAGGTCCACGGTGAGCCAGTGTCGCCCCACCGGCCTGTGCCATTGTGGACGCATGGGGAAATGGGGTGTCCTCGGCGCGACGGTGGCCCTTGCCCGCGCGGCCGCGACGATCAAGGTGTGGGGCGAGGTCAAGCGCCTCCCGACGACCGCGGTGGACGCCGGGCCCGTCACGGTGGTCGTGCCCGCGCGCGACGAGGAGCGCGTCATCGACCGCTGCCTCACGGGGCTGCGCAAGCAGGAGCACGCCGACCTGCGGATCGTGGTGGTGGACGACGGGTCGACCGACCGCACGGCCGAGGTCGTGCGGCGGCACGAGGCCGAGGACCCGCGGGTGCGGCTGGTGGTCAGCGCGGGACCGCCGTCCGGCTGGGCGGGCAAGGTGCACGCGCTGCACCTCGGCAGCGCCGACGTCGACACCGACTGGATGCTGTTCGTGGACGCCGACACCGAGGCCGCGCCCGACCTGGTCGGCCGGCTGCTGGCGAGCGCGCGCCGCGACGGGGTGGACCTGGTGTCCACGTCGGGCCGGGCGAGCGGGCCGAGCGTCGGCTGGTGGCTGCTGCTGCCGCCGGTCAACCAACTGCTGTTCGAGACGACGACCACCGACGGGCGGCGTGGCATGGCGCTCGCCGTCGGCCACTGCATCCTGGTCAGCCGCGCCGCGTACGAGCGGGCGGGCGGCTGGGCGGCGATCGCGGGGTCGCGCGCGGACGACGTCGGCTTCGCCACCCTGGTTCGCGACACCGGCGGCCGGACGCGGTACGTCGACGGGTCGGACTCGCTGGTCACGTACGGGTTGGACACGTTCGGCGACACGTGGACGTCGATGCGCAAGAGCATGGTCGCCGGGATGGCGCTGTACGCGAAGGGGCCCGCGAGCGCGTTCCTGTCGCTCGGCTCGACCGGGCTCGCGCACCTCGCGTACGGGGTCGTGCCGGTGGTGAGCGCGCTGCGCGGGTCCAAGCTCGGGATGCTGACGTGGCTCGCGCAGTCCGTCGCGCAGTGGGCGTTCCTGCGCCGTACCCGGCAGCCGCGGTCCGCCGCCGTGCTCGCGCCGCTGGCCTACGCCACGTTCGGCGCGATGTCGTTGGAGGCGGCGTGGCAGGCCCTGCGCGGCACGACGAAGTGGAAGGGCCGGGACGTGCGAGGCTGAGACCGTGGTTGACCCGCTGCGCGACCCCGACGACCCCGAGCTGCTCGACCCGTACCGGGCCCGTGAGCTGGCCGGGCTGGTGGAGACGACCCGGCTCGCGTCCGGCGCCGTCCGGTACGGCAAGGTCGGCCGCGTCGGCGTGGCCCAGGTCGTGGTGAACCGGGACAACCCGCTGCCCGGCGGCAACCACGCGTGCGCCGTGTACGGGTCGTCCGCCGAGGTCGCGGGCACGCTGATGCGGCTGGAGCAGACGTTCGCCGACGTGGGGCGGGCCGAGGCCGTGGTGTACGCGTCGCCGACGACGGTGGCCGAGATCGAGGGCATCGCGGACGACACCGGCTGGCACGCCGTGGAGGAGTCGCTGGCCGTCGTGCACCGGGGCGAGGTGCGGACGTCGCCGCTCGTGCGGCCCGCGCGGGACACGGACCTCGAAGGCATCGCCGAGCTGCTGGCCGACGACCTGGGGGTGGACGCCGCGCGGCTGCTGCGGCACCTCGGGCAGCGGTTGGACGACCCGCGGTGCGTGTTCGTCGTGGTGGACGACGGCGACCGGATCGGCGGGTTCGCGTCCGGGTTCGGCGAGCGCCGGGTCGGGTTGGTGGAGCACGCGGTCGTGCGGCCGGCCCGTCGTCGGCGCGGGTTGGGCAAGGCGCTGGTGCTGGGCGTGGTGGCCGAGTTGCGGGAGGCCGGCGCGCTGCTGGTGGCCTCGCACGTGGCCGAGGGCGGCGCGGGCGAGCGGTTCGTGGAAGCGTGCGGCTTCGACGTTTGTTATCCGGTGACGGCATACGCGCGCAGGGTCGACGAGCTGCTCGATTGAGTATTTAGTTGCCGTACCGCATATCCTTAGCACAGCTAACGGAGATCGGAAGGGGCGCACAGTGCTGGGGACCGGGTCCGACGTGAAGTCCAAGCCCCGGCTGCCCGGCGAGGTGTGGGTCCTCGTCGTGGCGAGCTTCATCATCGCCCTCGGGTTCGGCATCGTCGCGCCCGTCCTGCCCGCCTACGCCAAGAGCTTCGACGTCGGCACGTTCGCCGTGTCCGCCGTCGTCAGCGCGTTCGCGCTGGTCAGGCTCCTGTTCGCGCCGATGAGCGGCCGCCTCGTCAACCGGTTCGGCGAGACGTGGGTTTACATCGTCGGCATCCTCATCGTGGCCGTCGGCACCGGCGCGTGCGGCTTCGCGACCGCGTACTGGCAGCTCATCGTGTTCCGGTCGTTCGCGGGCATCGGCTCCACCATGTTCACCGTCGCCGCCGTCGGCCTGCTCATCCGGATCACCCCTGCGCCCATGCGCGGCCGGGCGTCCGGGCTCTGGGCCACCGGCTTCCTGCTCGGCAACATCGGCGGACCCATCGTCGGCGCGGCGCTCGTGGAGATCTCCATCCAGGTCCCGTTCGTGACCTACGCGGTGGCCCTGGTGGTGGCGGCCCTGGTCGTCTGGTGGTACCTGCGCAAGTCCACGCTCGCCGCGTTGGACAGCTCGAACGAGAACGCGTTCATGTCGATGCGCACAGCCGTGCGGCTGTCGGCGTACCGGGCGGCGCTGGCCTCCGGGTTCGCCAACGGCTGGGCGGTGTTCGGCGTGCGGATCTCGTTGGTGCCGCTGTTCGTGGTAGAGGCGCTGCGCAGCACACCCGCCATCGCGGGCATCTCGCTGTCGGTGTTCGCGGCCGGCAACGCCGCCGTGCTGATGATCTCCGGGAAGCTGTCCGACTCCATCGGCCGCAAGCCCGTCGCCATCGCCGGCCTCGCCGTGTCCGCGATCGGCACGGTCTGGCTGGGTTTCAGCGGCAACGTGCCGATGTTCATGGTGGCGTCGCTCGTCGCGGGCATCGGCGCGGGCCTGCTCAACCCCCCGCAGAACGCCGTCGTGGCCGACGTGATCGGGACCAAGGCCAGGGGCGGCCCGGTGCTCGCCGGGTTCCAGATGGCCGCCGACTGCGGCGCCATCATCGGCCCGCTGCTCGCCGGCGTGCTCGTCGACCAGTTCTCGTACCAGGCCGCGTTCACCCTGACGGGTGCGATGGCCGCGGTGGCGCTCGTGTTCTGGCTCTTCTCGCCCGAGACCCTGCCGCGGGCGGACGACACGCACGTCGCGTCCGACGTGGCCGGCGAGTCCGGCTGCCTCGACGAAGGCCCCGAGGTGCCGGTCGGCGAGCGGGTGGCCGGCAGGCCGCGTCAACCGGACGCGTGACGCCTCCCGTCGCCACTCAGGTTCCGCTCAGCATCGCTCGGTAGCGTGCGGGCGACGTTGAGCGGGAAGGATTGAGCGACGTGGGTGGCGCGGAGCGCAACGCTCGGAAGAAGAAGCAGGCGCAGCGGGCGGCGAAGTCGGTGACCGCGGCACGGGCGACGTCCGGCGACCGGACCAAGATCGTGATCGGTGTGGTGGTCGTCCTGGTGCTCGCCCTGGTCGTGGTCGGCGGGGTGATCTGGTCCAAGTCGGGCGAGGACGACGCGCTGACCGTGCCGCCCGGGGTCACCGGAGTGTCCGCGCCGATCGTTCGCGAGGGCGGTGTCGTGGTCGTCGGCAAGGACGGCGCCAAGGCCACCATCGACGTCTACGAGGACTTCCTCTGCCCCGCGTGCGGCAGCTTCAAGAAGGCGTACGGCGACCAGATCAAGCGTGAGATCGAGGCCGGCACGCTCAAGGTCAAGTACCACGTGCTGCCGTTCCTGATCCGGTACTCGTCGCCCGAGGGCTACTCGCGCGACGCGGCGAACGCGGCGCTGTGCGCGGCCGACGAGGGCAAGTTCTGGGAGTACCACGAGGTTCTGTTCGCCGAGCAGCCGGACGAAGGCGGTCCGGGGCACACCAAGGCGGAGCTGGTGAAGCTCGGCGCCGACCTCGGGATCACCGGCGAGGGGTTCAAGCAGTGCGTCGAGAGCGGCGCGCACGAGGCCGAGGCGCAGTCCGACCTGGACGCCGTGAAGGCGACCGGGAAGTTCGCCGGCACCCCCACCGTGATGAAGGACGGCGAGGTCGTCGACTGGGACGGCGACGACTGGCTCACCAACCTCGTGAAGTAGCCCCGCACCCCGTCTAGCAGCCCGTATGCCGCAGGGGACCCCCGATTTCGTCGCCGGCGGGGCCGTGTTGTACGGTATTGCCACACGAGAACGGCGGCCCCAACCGCCGGGAAACGTGCAGGCAAGGGGCTGTGGCGCAGCTGGTAGCGCATCACACTGGCAGTGTGAGGGTCAGGGGTTCGAGTCCCCTCAGCTCCACAATCGAATATCGCATACGAATCGCCCGCTGACCTGCGGTAATGCAGGTGGCGGGCGATCTTGCTTTTCCGACCACTGTGGACTGGCCCTGCCGATCTGGAGCAAATCTGGAGCAGGAGCGTGCGCCGCGCGAAGGTTGTCAGCTGTGTGCTCCAGGTCTCGTCAACTCGGCAGAGAGACCTGTGAGTGACGTTTCGGTGGTCGCAGCGGTTGTCGATGTCTGGTTCCGGTGCGTCCCCCGCGACGGCCTTGGACGACTATCAGCGGGCAGGGCTTGTGGGCCCGACCCAGGTCATCGCTTCTTGCGCTTGCCGGAGCGCGGCACGGTCCCGGTCTTCGCTCGGGCAGGGGGTTCGGGGTACGCCTCGATGTAATCCTGCCCCTGCATGAAGCTCAGGAAGCTCTTCACCACCAAGCGGTACAGGACGTACAGGAACCCGATCGAGGCAGTAGCGAGGATCGCGACGTTCCAGGGGTTCACCGCCCCGTCCACGACGTAGAACTGTTCCTGCCAATTCTTCGATCCCGTGACCAGCGACAGTGTCATGCCCGACAAGGCGAAGAGTGGCATCAGGAGGAAGCCCGCCACGGGGATCAGGCGGTAGGGCCGGTAGTCGGTGCGGTAGTGGACGCCGGCGCGGCGCTGGAGGTGGGTGAGCGCGTTGGTTCTCCGGACACCGCTTCTCCGCCGCCACTCGTCCTCGGTGAGTTCGCCCTCGTCGACTTCCACGCCGGCTGATCGGGCCTCGACCGCGCGCAGGACGGCGCGTCCGACCTCGTTCGTGACCGGCACGAGCAGTTCACGTGCGGTGCCGAGGATGTGCAGCGCGGGACCGGCAGTCACGTCGAACTCGCGTGTGTTCGCCTCCGGCAGGCCGGAGAACACCAGCACCCGGCAGACCGTCTCCTGCTCGACGTCAACCAGTTCGATGGACCGAAGCGCCTGCCACGGCACCGCGACCGCGTCACGTGACCGCTTCCGGCGTGAGCCCAAGCTGTCCAGCACGAGCCTGTCGTGCCGAACGCACAACCGCGCCTTGAGACCCCTGACGCGGAACGGGATCTCCAGCCTCGACGCGATCAACCCGTCCGTGACGGGGCGGGTCATGACGAACCGTACGGCCTCGCTCAACCCCCAGCAGGCCGCGGTCAACCCCGCGCCGATCGCGAGCGCGATCGGCGAGTTTCTTCTTGACGCGATGGACAGGCAGGTGAAGACCGCGAGGGACAGACCCGGAAATGCCGCCCAGCGGGTCCAGATCGCCCACATCGTCGTCCGGTGCCGATGCCACCACAGTCCGGTGCCGATGATCCCCCAGATGCCGATGCCGCCCACCAGCATGTCGACCAGCCCGGTCGAGGACGGATCGGCTCGGCCCGCGAGTTCGGCGTCCCACGCGTCAAGGCGCGTGTAGGCGACGACCGGTACGACTGCGCCGAGGGCGGCCAGGACCAGTCCGGCCGTCCTGCGCGCGAGCACCTCGATCACAGCTCGCCTTCCATGCGCTGGAACGGGTCTGTCCGACCCGCGTCCCCGTGCTGCTCCTCCCAGTGCTTGCGCCAGGCTTCGTCCTTCACGTCCTGTTTGGCCTGGGCATCGGCTTCGCGGTGGGTCTGGTCGCTCCACTCCTGGACCGCCGCGTTGCCGAGGATCTTGGGGTAGTTCGGGAGGCTGAACTCCGGCCGACCTGGTCCGATGGACATCTCTCGTTCGAGCATGTCGCCGGCGTTGTCCAGCCGGGGGGCGTCGGTGCCCATGCGTTCGCGGAGGTTGTCGTTGCGCGTGCCTGCCAGCGAGTCGATCGCGTCCTTCTTGTCGCCTTTCAGTTTCTCGCCCTGCTCGCCGAGCGCCTCCAACCGCTTGGCGTCGCCTGCGTCGAGCTTGCCCGCCTGTGCCTTCTTCGCCATGTTCAGGGCCTGGTTGGCGTGTTTCGCGGCGTCGCGGTTGTAATTCGTGACGGTCTTCTCGAGGTTCTTGGTCGTGCCCTTGAGGATGTTCCGCGAATTCTTGGCATCGTCGGCGACCTTCTCGAGCTGCTTGACCACCTTGCTGATCTTCTTGGCGTTCTTGCCTGCCGTGATCGCGCCCTGCGCGACGGTGTCGGCGATGAACGCCGCCTGGGACGCGCCGAACGTGACCGGTGCCAGCGCGGTCGCCGCCGCGAACTTGATGATCGCGTTGGACACGAACGTCGCGATGGTGTCCCGGACCGCGCCGCGCACGACACCGACGGCCGACGCGGCCACCGTCATGGCCCGGGCGGCGGAGGTGGCGTGGTCGGCGCCACCCGCGACCACGTTCGAGAAGTCCTGCACGGCCTTGCGGTAGCCGTCGATCGCCGCGCCCTGCAAACCGCTCAGCGTGTCGAGGGTGTCGGAGTACTTCTCGGAGGTCTCCCGCATGCGCTCGGCGATGTTGCTCCAGGTCGTCGCCATCGCGTTCACGGCGTCCGGGTCGCCAGCGAGCAGGTCGAGACCTTCCTTGAGGAACCCGATGTGCTCGATGAGCCAGCCGATGCCCGCGGACAGCAGGCTGCCCAGCGGGTTGGTCACGAACCCGAGGAGGTCCATGCCGACTGCGGCGAGGTCACCGGCGACGGCGCCCCAGTCACCCTTGACGCCGTCGTAGATCGTGTTGGCGGCGCTGCCGAAGATGCCGGAGGCGTCCCACGCCTGGGTTGGGCTGTCGAAGTTGGAGAACCCGGCGAGGTCCTCGGCCTTGAACCCCTCGGTCGCGTTGAGCGGGTTCAGCTCCGTGATGTTCTTCGATTCCCCGTCGGTCACGGCTTCGCTCCGTCCAAGCCCTCACGCAGCTCCCGGAACACCTGCGCCATCGACTCCTCCTGGTCCGCGTAGCTCTGGCGCATGCCGGCGAAACGCTCGACCACGGCGCCACCCGCTTCTTTGACCTTGCCGACGTACTCGCTCGCGTCGTCCGTCCAGTTCTTCATGACCATGGCGAAGAACTGGCCGACGACGCCCCACGCCTGCACGTTGCCGACGTAGTCGGACGCCGCGTCCGCCGCGTCGGGGAGTCCTGCGACGAGTGCCTTGAGCTCGCGCTCGTGCGCTTCGAGCACCGCGAGGTCGACCTGGTACCCGTCGGACATCACCAACCACCGTCCTTCTTGAACGGGCCGCGTTGGTCGTAATCGGTGTCGTCGTCCTCGACCGGACGGCGCACCGGCCGGACAGGTGGCGTCTGCCGAGTCACCGCCGCGTCCTGCTGTTCCTCGTTCACCACGAACTGCCGCTGCGATTGTGGCTCCCGGGTGTGCTCGTCGGGGACCTCGATCGGCGGGATCTGCTCTTGGACGAAACGCATCGCGTCGCTGTTGTCGCCGATCACCGGTGCCATGATCGTGGCGATCCGGTCGACGGCCTGGGCCTGGGCGCGCTTGGCCGTGGACACCACCAGTGCGGCCAGGCGTTCCTTCGGCATGTCGTCGGCCTTCGAACCGAACGACAGGCTCATCAGGGCGCCGCCCGCGCTGACGCTCACGCTCACCGCGCCGTCGGAACTGGTGGCGGAACCGGTCAGCTCGGCGATCCTCGCCTTGGCTTCCTCTGCCCGCTCCAGGAGGGCGGACGTGCGGCTCTCGTAATCTTCGATCATCCGGTGGGGGTCGGTCATCAAGCCCTCCTCATGAGGGGATCAACACGCCGACGCGATGCGGCGCAGCCGTAGGCACCATTTCCGGCGTTGGCGGGAGCCTGAATCGCCATCGTGGTAGTACCGCTGTACAGAGCTTTGCCGGGCGTCTCGGCTACGAAGTTGATCCGCTTGCCCGCTTCGGCCCGCATGCCGCCCGCTTCTTCGGCCATGACTCCGCGTGTTCCCCTTGCTCCTCCAGCCGGTAGGCGATGATGGCAGAGCGAGGGTTCCGCTGTCAGGCGAAGTCGTCACTCATGCGGTAGGACGCTGCTTCAGAGCGTGATCGACTGCCGGAGCCGCGCCACCCCCGCGATGATCGATGAAGCGGTCCAACTGACCACCGACCGGGACGCGCCGCGTACCGTGTGCCCCGCCACCTGCCCGTGCCCGACGCCACGGTGCAGGACGCCTGCGCCAACAGGTTCCGTGGACCGCGGGTGCGACCGTCGCCGATCTCACCAACGACTACGCGTTGTACCCGTACGCCGATCTGGCGGTGCGCACCTGGGCGGACCGCCTACCGACCAGGCGAACCTGGCCCGGAACCGAACCGGAGTCCGCCCGTCTCTGGGCACGGTTGGCGGGCAAGGACCTGTCCGCTTGGACGCTGCTCACACTCGCATGGGGAGTACGTCATGCCAGTACCTCAGGAGCCGTCGCAATCTGACCTATCCGCAGCACTGATCACCCTCGCAGACCGACTCCTGCCTAATGACCAAGAGTCGCTCGCCCGGTTCTACCCGCAGGGACTGGACTTGACCGGCCTGGTGTTGCGGTCGATTCGGTTCGAGCGCCGAGGCCCGGGCTGCACGCTGCGCGTCGACCTGCCGGTCGCCTCGGACGTGCCCGGCTACCGCCGCGTGCAGGCGCACCTGGGATTCCTGGCGGTCGATGACGTCCGGTTGTCCGGCGGCGCGGTGCTCCTGGCCACTGTGTCGGTCGAGTTCGCGGAACGGCCGAGGGCGAGGCTGGCCGTGTCGGTGACCGGCGAGGCGTTGCGCCTGACGCTGACGTGTGCCGAGCAGTTCCGCTTCGGCAAGATCAGCGCCCACAACTCGCCTCCGTACGAGGTGGACGACGGGCCGCACGAGTTCACGAGCAGGCTGGACCAGCGGCTGTACACGGCAGTACCCGGACCGGAGATCGACACCTACCATGAGCGCATCTGACCTGTCGGCGTTCGAGCTCTACGCCCTGCACTGGGACGAACGCGACCAAGCGATCACCGCGTCCTTCGAAGGACCGCTGGACGAAGCCACCCGTCGGAGCTGGGAGGCGCCACCCGAGCATGACTGGGTGCGGTTCCACCTCAGGTTCGCCGTGGTCGACGACGTGGAGGTGCGCGGCTGGAGCCACCAGTTGCCCACCAGGGTGGAGCAGGTACCGGTGGGGGACCGGGTATCGGTCACGGTGACGGGAGAGGGCACCGACGTCAGGTTCACGGCGGCCCCTGCCGTGCTGGTGGGGAGCCGGACGTCCGTAGCCGGGTCGCTCTAACCAGCACGCGCAACGGCACCAAGAGCTGACGTTGTCTCATTCATCGATCATGGGCATGAGCCTGCACGATTGAGTCTTGGTGGCTGTGAGTGCGAATGGGGTGGGCGTGGGGATTCGGTGGTGGGCGGTGGGGTTGGGGCGTGTTCGGGAGCCCGATTTGCGGCCGTTGACGTGGGAACGGTTGGTTTTGTTGCGTGAGAGGGCGAAGGCGCGGGGGTATGCCGGGCGGGCTTGGCGGGACGGCTTGGATTACGTCGTCAACGAGTCGGCGTTCATCTGGCTCCAGGTCGGGGACGAGATCGGTGACGGGGTGGTGGTGTGCAACCTCGTGGTGTCGCAGGTGGAGTTCGCGGGAGTTCGGCCGGTGGGCAGTTCGGTTCGGCGGCACACCTTGCACGTGCATCGGGGTGACTTGCGGCGG
This sequence comes from Saccharothrix hoggarensis, assembly GCF_052936025.1. The sequence continues at coordinate 1,061,468 of NZ_CP193624.1, forward strand.
TTGAGGCGTGCTTCTGCGGAGGAGGTGGGGCGCGCCTACTTCGTGTTGCAGTCCGCGTTGCCGCTGGATCTCGATGAGGTCGGGCACTGGTGACGGTGGGCCGTGATTGCAGTGGGTGCGGGGTGGTGCCTTCGATGGGGCAGCGAGGGCTGATGACAGGTGGTTAGGCCACGGCTTGGCGCACCAGGGCGGTGAGGCGCTTTTCGATCTCTGGGGTGATCTTGGTCAGGGCGAACGACGTAGCCCACATCGCGCCGTCGTCCAGCTTCGCGGTGTCGTTGAAGCCGAACGTGGCGTAGCGGGCCTTGAACTTGTCGGCGCTCTGGAAGAAGCAGACGACCTTGCCGTCCAGCGCGTACGCGGGCATCCCGTACCAGAGCTTCGGCGCCAGCATCGGCGCGTTCTCCTTGACGATGGCGTGGACCCCTTCGGCCAGGACCCGGTCGGCGTCCGGCATCTCGGCGATCTTCGCGAGCAGGTCGCGCTCGGCCTCCGCCGCCTTGTCGGCGCGCGACCCCCGGCGTGCCTCCTTCTTCAGCTCTTGCGCGTGGTCCTTCACGGCGGCGCGTTCCTCGGCCGTGAAGCCCTCGTGGGTGCTGGTCTTGCGGGCCATCGTGGAGTCCTTTCCGGAGTCGTGAAGTGGGATTGTGGCGAGGTCAGGACAGGTTCGCCATCGCGGTGGGTTCCCAGGTGAAGCCGTCGGGGTCGGTGAAGGCCGGGCCGGCGATCGTGATGCGGTGGGAGCCTGCGCCGTCGGGGGATACGCCGAGGTCCTTGGCGAGGGCGCGGCGGCGGTAGAGGGCGAGCGTGACGGGGCCCGTGGCGAACTCGACGTACCTGCGGCCGAAGCTCTTGGCGACGGTGAGGCCCTGGTCGACGTAGAAGCGCTTGCTCGCGGCCACGTCGGCGACGCCCAGCAGGAGCACGACGGCGTCAACCCGCTTCGACGGCGGCGCGGTGTCCTTCTTCGCCGAGGTGGCGACCTTCCAGATCGTGCCGTCCGGGGCCTGGACGACGCCGCCGTAGCCCCACAGCGACTTCGCGGCGGGCTTGAGCACGGTCGCGCCGGCGTCCACGGCGGCGGTGACGAGGGCGTCGACGTCGGCGGGCTGGGACACGCCGAGCGACAGGGTGAACCCGCGGAAGCCCGTGGTGGGTTCCTGGGAGGCACGCAGGCGCAGCAGGGCGCCGAGCCCGAACGCGGCGGTGTAGAAGCGTTCGGCGGCGGCGGGGTCGGCCACGTCGAGGGTGACGGTGTCGATGGAGGTCATGTCGACAACGCTAGGTGCGGGCCGGTGACCAGTGCTTCTTGATTCCTGATCGGTCGCCGGAGTGGGCGGAGCGGCGGGTTCGCGTCGGCGACGGCCCCTGCCCGGGTGGGTGAAATCGCGGTGCGTGGTGGGGCCGGGTTGTCCTAGCCTGGTGACGTGATGCAGCACCTGTTCTTCCTCTGAGAGGACGACGCCTCCACCGGCACCGCGGACCGCGGTTCCGGACTTCGTCCTTTCCGCTCATCACTTCTCGTGGAGGCAAGCCCTCATGTCGTCCTCTCTGTCGCCGGCGCGCGTGCGCACGGCTCACGTCCGCATGTCGGGCGTACACGTCTCGTTCGGCGGACGGCCCGTGCTCGCCGGGGTCGACCTCGTCGCCGCCGCCGGTGACCGGGTCGCCGTGGTCGGCGAGAACGGCCGGGGCAAGACCACCCTGTTGCGGGTGCTCGCCGGTGACCTGCCCGTCGACCGCGGCGACGTGGTCCGCGCCGGGTCGGTCGGTGTCGCCGACCAGCAGATCCCGCCCGTGGACACCGTCGGCGACCTGATCGACCTGGAGCTGACCGCCGTGCGTGCCGCCCAGGCCCGCTTGGAGCACGCCGCGCAGGCGCTGACCGACGGGCGTCCCGACGCGGGTGACGCCTACGCCGCCGCGCTCGCGGAGGCCGAGGCGCTCGACGCGTGGGACGCCGACCGGCGGGTGGAGGTGTCGCTGGCCGCGCTGAACGCCGCCGACGACCGCGCCCGCCCGCTCGGCACGCTCTCGGTCGGGCAGCGCCACCGCGTCCGGCTCGCCTGCCTGCTCGGCGCCGGGCACCCCGTGCTGCTGCTGGACGAGCCGACCAACCACCTCGACGCGAGCGGGCTGGACCACCTGACCGAACGGCTCCGCGCCCACCCCGGCGTGGTGGTGCTGGTCAGCCACGACCGGGCGCTGCTCGCCGACGTCGCCACGACGGTGGTCGACCTCGACCCGTCCAGCGACGGCCGGCCGCGCGTGCACGGCGGCGGCTACCGCGGTCACGTCGAAGCCCGCCGCGCCGAACGTGCCCGCTGGGAGGCCCTGCACGCCGAGCAGGTCGCCGAGCGGGAACGGCTCGCCGACGACCTGTCCGCGGCGCGGAACCGGTTGCGCGACAACTGGAGGCCGGCCAAGGGGCACGGCAGGCACACGCGTGCCACCCGTGCGCCGGGCCTGGTCCGGGCCGTGCACCGGCGGCAGGAGGCGTTGGCGGCCCACGTGGTCGCGGTCCCGCCGCCGCCGACCGGGTTCGCCATGCCGGAACTCCCGCGGGACGGCGGCACGGCGGTGCTGCGGGCCGAGGGCGCGACGGTGGCGGGCAGGCTCGTGACGCCCGCGGACGTGGCGCTGGACTCCGGCGACCGGCTGGTGGTGACGGGCCGCAACGGCGCGGGCAAGTCGACGTTGCTGGCGGTGTTGGCCGGTGAGCTGGAGCCGACCGCGGGCACGGTCACCCGGGCGCGGTCGGTGCGGGTCGGGTACCTGCGCCAGGAGTCGGAGCCGGTGGGCCGGCGCACGGCGGTGGAGTTCTACGACGAGCGGGTGGCGCGGTCGGGCGTGCCCGGACCCGCGCTGGCCGAGCTGGGGCTGGTGGACGCGTACGACGCGCACCGGCCGGTGGCGGAGCTGTCGGTGGGGGCGCGGCGGCGACTGGACCTCGCCGGGGTGTTGGCCGCCCGCCCGCACGTGCTGCTGCTGGACGAGCCGACCAACCACCTGTCGGCCGCGCTCGTCGACGAGCTGACCGCCGCGCTCGGGTCCACGCCGGCCGCGGTCGTGCTCGCGACGCACGACCGGAAGTTGTTGCGAGACACCAATTCCTGGCCGCGCCTGGCGTTGTGAACGGGCTACGCGGGCTGGTCGAGGAGCTCGCCGAGCAGGGCGCGGACGCGGCGGTCGATGTCGTCGCGGATGGGGCGGACCGCGTCGACGCCCTGGCCGGCCGGGTCTTCGAGGTCCCAGTCGAGGTAGCGCTTGCCGGGGAAGACGGGGCACGTGTCGCCGCACCCCATGGTGATGACGACGTCGGAGGCCTCGACGTCCTCGGTGGTGAGCTTGGACGGCACCTCGGCGGTGATGTCGAGGCCCAGCTCGGCCAGCGCCTCGGCGGCGGCCGGGTTCACCCTGTCGGCGGGGGCGGAACCGGCCGAGCGGACGGTGACGCGTCCGAGCGCGTAGTGCTGGAGGAGCGCGGCGGCCATCTGGGAGCGGCCGGCGTTGTGGACGCAGACGAACAGGACTTCGGGCTTGGCGTTCAACGGGGTTGTCCTTCGGTGACGGGTGCGGTGGTGGCGACCGGGTTCGGGTGGAGCACGCGCAGCAGCGGGACGGCCACCGCGACGCCGACGAGCTGTGCCAGCACGTACACCGGCACGGAGGTGGGGGCGATGCCCGCGAACGTGTCGCTGAAGACGCGGCCGACGGTGATGGCGGGGTTGGCGAAGCTGGTGGAGCTGGTGAAGAAGTACGCGGCCCCGATGTAGGCGCCGACGGCGGACGGGACCAGCGCGGCCCGGTTCGACCGGACCAGCGAGAAGATCACCAGCAGCAGGCCGGCGGTCGCCACCACCTCGGAGACGCCGTGGGCGGCGGTGGCCCGTTCCGTCGTGCTGACGCTGATCGGCGCCGTGTCGAACATGGTGTTGGCCAGCACCGCGCCGGTGACGCAGCCCAGCACCTGGGCGAGGGCGTAGGCGGGGACGTCACGCCAGGGCAGTCCGCCCAGGACGGCGTCGGCCAGGGAGACGGCGGGGTTGAGGTGCGCGCCGCTGACCGGGCCGAAGACCAGGATGAGCGCGTAGAGGCCGACGGCGGTGGCGGCCGCGTTCTCCAGCAGTTGGAGGCCGACGTCGTCGGGGGACAGGCGTTGGGCGGCGATGCCGGAGCCGATCACCAGGGCGGCAAGCAGGAGGCTGCCGAGGTACTCGGCCAGCAGCCGGTGGGGGAGCGGGCGGGGCATTCAGGCTCCCTCGGAAGCGCTGGTGACGGCGGTGGTGACGGCGGCGGGGCGTACGGCCGTGGTGCCGGAGGCGGGGGTGCCGGCGTCGGAGGCGGGGTGTACGGCCGGGGCCAGGCGGTTCACCCGGTCGGCCAGGTCGCGGTAGGCGGTGTGGAAGGCGTCCTCGGTGCCGACCGCGGCCGGGTCGGGGACGGACCAGTGCAGGCGGTCCCCGTGGTCGGCGCCGAGTTCCTCGTGCGCGCTGTCGCACACCGCGACCACCAGGTCGTCGGGGTTCAGCACGTCGTCGAGGTGGTGGGTGCGGGCGCGGGTCAGCGACAGGCCGTGCGCGCGGGCGGTGGCGACGGCCAGCGGGTGCACGCGTTCGGCGGGACGGGTGCCCGCGCTCGCTGTCGGCACGGTGCTGCGCCGCTTCCACAGGGCGGCGGCCAACTGCGAGCGGGCCGAGTTGTGGCTGCACACGAACACCACGCGCGGCGCCTGGCGGAGTCCGCTGGGCACCAGGTCGGTGAGCGCGGACGTGCGCAGGCGCAGGTAGGTGCGCCGGTGGTCGCCCTCCGACCGCGACCGCTCCACCACGCCCGCCTGTTCCAGCAGCTTGACGTGGTGCGCGAGCAGGTTGCTGGGCAGCCCGAGCGCCCGGCCGACCTCGCCGGGCGACGCGTCGCCGAGCACCAGCAGCTCCACCACGGCCAGCCGGGCGGGCTCGCCCAGTGCCGCGTGCACCCGCGCTCGGGCGACGGTGTCGGAAGACCAGTCAGTGGACATTGAGTCAATGATGGTTGAGTGACATCCCTCGGGTCAACTCCGCCGCCGTGACGCGCGATCGCCCGCCGACCCCTGGTGCGAGGTCGGCGGGCGATCGGTGGTGGGGAACGCCGGGTGGCTAGCGGACCGCACGGCCCCCGAACGTGACGACCAGGCGGCCGTCCGAGGCGTAGGACCAGGCCAGGGCGCCGGCGTAGTTCGCGCAGCGGGAGCCGTTGACGCCGGTCCAGAACTGGTTCGTGCCGTCGACGTTGCCGACCGTCTTGTCGTTGGCGCCGCTGCCGCTGCGGCAGGACGTGTTGCCCCGGAACACCGACGTGCCGGCCTCGAAGGTGAAGTTGCGCTCGGTGTTGTCGATGCTGATGTTGTCCGAGACGGTCATCGCGCCGGGGTTGCGGTTGTAGGTGAAGCCGTGCTTGCCGTTGTCGTAAGCGATGTTGCGCCGGATCACGTGGTTGACCGGGATGTCCTCGCCGCCGAGCTTGTAGCCGTTGCGGTCGCCGTTGCCGGCCTGGCCGCCGTTGCTCAGGGTGCCGTTCTCGTAGGCCAGGGAGTCCTCGATGGTGACCGCGCCGATGGGGCCGGTGTCGGTCTTGGTGTAGAGGTCCCAGCCGTCGTCGATGTTGTTGTGCGCCACGGCGTAGCGGAAGACGTTGCCGGGGCCGGTGGTGAGCTTGGCGGCGAAGCCGTCCGCGTCCTCGCCGTCGGAGTCGGCGTTGTCGTGCGACTCGGCGCTCAGGATGAGGTTGTTGGCGGGCCACTGGTCCTTCGGCGTGGTGGACAGCATCCGCGACAGCTGCAGGCCCGTGTCCCGGTTGAAGCGGGTCACGGTGCGTTCGAGGATGTTGTTGCTGCCGCCCACGAAGATGCCGTTGTCGCCGGCGCGCTCGACGACGATGCCGCGCACGTGCCAGTACGAGCCGTTGACGGCCAGGCCGCGGTTGGCCGGGTCCTCGGTCTGCGCCGAGAAGTTCAGCACCGGGGTCTCGCCCGGGTAGGCGAACAGCTCGGTGCGGTCGGCGGCCGTGCCGTTGGTCCCCGCCGGGATGGTGACCGTCTGCGTGAAGCGGTACGTGCCGCCGCGCAGGAGGATCGTGCCGCCGGGGGTGATCCGGCTGATCGCCGACGTCAGCGTGGTCGGCGCCGACTCCGTCCCCGCCGCGCTGTCGGTGCCGTTCGGCGAGACGTGCAGCGCCGAGCTGGGCGGCTGGGTGGTGGTGGTCGTGGTGGACGTCGTCGTGCTGGTGCTGGTGGTCGTGCTCGTCGTCGTGGTGGTCGTCGTCCCGTTGTCGGCGGGGGTGAGGGTCCACTGCTTGGTGGCGGTGCTGTCGCACGAGTTCGTCTGGACGAGGGCGCCGACCGCGGTGGAGTTGTCCTTGGTGTTCATGCACTTGCCGCCGTTGACGTTGATCAGGCGGTAGTGGGCGCCGCTCGCCGTGACCGTCCACGTCTGGCTCGCCGCGCCGGTGCACGTCTCCTGCTGGATCGGCTTGCCCGCGCTGGTGGACGCGGCCTGCACGCCGACGCACAGGTCGTTGGCGGCGGACGTGAGGCGGTAGCCGCCGGAGACCGCGGTGAGGGTCCACTTCTGGTCCGCGCCGCCGGCGCAGGCCTGCTGGCGGAGCTGCGTGCCGGGGGTCGCGTCCGGGGCGTCGAGGCAGTGGCCGCTGGAGGCGTTCTTCACGGTGTAGGTCCCGGCGCCGACGGCGGCCTCGGCGGGAGTGGCGTGCGGCCAGGCGGCGAGGGTGACGGCGAGCGCGCCCGCTGCGGCCGCGGCGAGGAGGGCTCGGCGCGTGCCGCGTGGTCGTGAGGCCCGGGTGGAGGTGGGCTGCTCCGGTTCGGTCATGGTGACGACGACTCCACTTCTCGGTGCTTTTCCGGCGAGGGAGAGGGCCCGGTGCGGGCCTTTGGTGCGCGGCGGAAACGGTGGAACCGATCGGGTTCACCGATGTGAATGCGACTCCTGGGCGGGTGGAAAACGCCCGTCTTCCGGGAAAGGCTAGGAGGTCCGCGACGCGGGGTCAACGACGAAGTCCGCGGGGCGGTGTCCGGCCGGGCGGTTGTCGAATGCGTCGAATGTGTCGAATGGCGAGGTCAGGGCCATCGTGGCTGATCAAGGGGCTGGTCGTGGTTCTGCGGGTTCGCGTCGGCGCGCCTATTTCCCGTGTTCATGATTGTGAATCCGAACGGGTTCGCGAACGACAGCATTGCGCCTTTCGGAAGCGGTGCGTTAACGTGCTTCGGATCTCGCCGGAGAGATCCGTCGGCCGCCGCCGCACCCATCACGGGAGAAACACGATGAGAGTGAAACCCCTTGTGGCCGCCACCGCGCTGGCGGCCGTCGCGGCGCTCGGCGTGCCGGGGCCCGCGGCGGGCGCGGCGACCACCCACCACGAGGCCGAGACCGCGCCGGCGGTCTGCACGGGCACGATCGACGGCAACTGGCCCGGCTTCTCGGGCACGGGGTTCTGCAACGCGGACAACGCCGTCGGCGCGCACGCGCAGTTCACCGTCACCGCGTCGGCGGCGGGCGCCGCGACGGTCGTGGTCCGGTTCGCCAACGGCGGCACGACGAACCGGCCCGCCACCGTCCTCGTCAACGGCGCCGCCGCGCAGTCGGTGGAGTTCGAGCCGACGGGCGCGTGGTCGACGTGGGTGTCGAAGACCGTCGCCGTCACGGTGCCGTCCGGCACGAGCGCGGTCCGGCTGAGCCCCACCACCTCGGCCGGCCTGCCCAACGTCGACTACCTGGACTTCACGCAGGACGGCACGCCACCACCGGCCGACGCGCTGTACGTGGCGCCCAACGGCGAAGACGGCAACCCCGGGACGTTGGCCGCGCCGCTCCGCACGATCCAGCGCGCCGTCGACCTGGCCCAGCCCGGGCACACGATCCACGTCCGCGGCGGCACGTACGCGCCCGCCACGAACATCCAGCTGCTGAAGAACGGCACCGCGACCCGGCCGATCACCTTGCGCAACCACAACGGCGAGAAGGTGGTCATCGACGGCGAGAACATGCCGCACACGCCGGGCGCCGTGGGGTCGAGCATCCCGCGGGCCGAGCGCGGCGCCGTCCACATCGAGGGCGACCACTGGCGGCTGATCGGCCTGGAGATCGTCCGCGGCCCGTACGGCGTGTTCGGCGTGGACGTCAACAACACCGTGTTCGAGCGGCTCGTCACGCGCGACAACTACGAGTCGGGCCTGCACCTGCAGGGCGCGTCGGGCAACAACCTGATCCTCAACCTGGACGCCCACGGCAACCGCGACCCGCGCAAGAACGGCGAGAGCGCCGACGGCCTGGCGATCAAGGAGGGCTCGGGCAGCGGCAACGTCGTGCGCGGCGCGCGGTTGTGGAACAACTCCGACGACGGGCTCGACTACTGGATGTTCTCCTCGCCGATCCTGCTGGAGAGCAGCCTGGCCTGGGGCAACGGCTTCAACCGCTGGAACCTGCCGAACTTCACCGGTGACGGCAACGGGTTCAAGCTGGGCGGCAACGGCGTGGCGGCCGACCACACCGTCCGCAACAGCATGACGTGGGACAACGCGGTCGGCGGCTTCATCGACAACAACAACCCCGGCCGGCACCGGATCGAGCGCAGCACCGCGTGGGACAACCCGGGCACCGGGTTCAACGTCAACCGGTCGTCCAGCACGCTGACGAAGAACCTGGCGGCGGCCAACGGCACGGACGTGTCGCTCGGCTCGACCTCCACCGGCAGCGGCAACTCGTGGAACCTCGGCGGCACGTGGTCGTTCGCGAGCACGGACCCCGGCACGATCACGGGGCCGCGCGCCGCAGACGGCTCGATCCCGTCGTCCACCTTCCTGCGGCCGGCCAACGGGGCGGACGTGGGCGCGCGCTTCTGATCGCCGACGGGTGTCCGAGGGCGCGGGTCGGTCGTCTCCGCGCCCTCGGATCGGGGGATCAGCCGGTGGGGGTCGTCGGCGCCGTCGTGGTCACCGTCGACGGCGCCGGGCTGGGCGACGCCGGGGGCGACGGCAGCGAGGTCGTCGACGGCGAGGTGGTCGGCAGCGAGGTGGTCGGCAGCGGTGACACGGACGGCGTCGGAGCCGGCGTGGTCGGCATGACCACCGCGAACGGGACGCCGGGGACCTCGTGGCACCCGGTCTCGTCGTGCACGACCCGGGGCTTCGGGTAGCGGTTGTCGTGACGGCTCTCGTCGCAGCCGTACCAGGGCTGTTCGAGCGGCTGGCCGTTCTCGTCGTAGAGGTACACGTCAGTGACCGGCTTGCCGTCCTTGTCGAACACGTACACGTTGGCCGGCACGGGCGTCGGCCGGGAGTAGGAGACCGGCTCGGCGTCGCGGTAGGTCATCCGGTCCACCAGCGCGCCGGCGAGGAGCAGCAGGACGCCCAGCGCCAACCCGGTCGCCGGCACGCTGATCCACAGCCACCGGCGGTCGGTCCTCGCCTTCGGGCCGGACACCAGCGCGAGGGCGGCGAGCGCGAGGCTGACCACGAGCATCGACGACAGCCGGCCCACGAGCACGCCGGCCCACGCGATGAGCAGGGAACGGCCGATCCACCACAGGGGCTGGAAGGTGCGCAGGGAGCGGAGCACGCCCCGCGTGTCGGCCTGCTCGAGCTTCCGGAGCGCGTCCGCCAGCGCCGCGGCCTCGGGCAGCCGGGCGACCTCGGGCAGCAGCGACGGCTGCCGGAACACCAGCAGCGCCGCGGCGGCCAGGGCCAGGCAGACGAGCAGGACGAGTTCCTCGCCGTCACCGCGGCTGAACGCGAAGCCGAACGCCACGACGGTGCCGACGACCAGGCTCCAGAACGCGAACCGCGCGACGCCCGTGGGCCGGGCTTCCGCCGGGCCCGCCTCGGTCGGGGACGGGTAGCCGGCCGCCGCGCGCAGTTCCCGCGCGTACGCCCGGGGCGTGCCGAGCCGGCCGATCAGGGCCTCGGGCGTGAAGTCCTCGCCCATCTCCTCGGCCACCTCGACGACGTGCGCCCCGGCGTCGTCCATGATCTCGCCCACCTCGGCGGCGGGCAGGTCGGACAGCGCCTCGCGCATCCGATCCAGGTAGTCCCGCACCTCGGTGTTCGCCTGCGTGTTCATGCGACCTCCCCCAACAACCCGTCGAGCGTCTTCGCGAACGACTTCCACGTCTGGCCCGATTCGAGCAGCCGCGCGCGGCCGGGCTCGTTGAGGCTGTAGTACTTCCGGTGCGGGCCCTCTTCGCTCGGCACGACGTACGACGTGAGCAGGCCGGCGTTGTAGAGCCGGCGCAGGGTGCCGTAGACCGACGCGTCGCCGACGCCGTCCAGACCGCCCTGGCGGAGCCTGCGCAGCACGTCGTAGCCGTACCCGTCCTCCTTGCGCAGTACCGCGAGGACGGCGAGGTCCAGCACCCCCTTGAGCAGTTGGCTCGTGTCCATAGGTGTCTCCCCGGTGATGTGCCGTGGATACTACTACGGAATGCGGAGTACCGCGTACGAAGGGGTAGTGACATGCTCTCGGCGTGGCTACCGAGTTGGTGGGCGACCCCGCGTGGGTCCGGGGTCTGGTGTCACGCGACGACGACGTCCGCCGCGAGGCCCTGGACCGGCACCGGGAGCTGGTCAAGGCGGCCGTGGACGCCCGGCACTGGTCGAACGACGTGCTGCGGCGCGCCGGCCACGTCTGGCCGACCGAGCCGCACCTGGCCGCCGAGATGGACCAGGCCCTCGCCTCCCGCCGCTACCACCGGGGTCAGACGATCTTCGAGCTGGTCGGCTCCCTGTGGGACGACGACCCGGAGGTCCGGGAGCGGTACGCGCCGTTCGTGCTGCTCTACTTGGTGTGGGAGGGGCGGTACCCGGACGACTGGCGCGCGCCCGGCAACAACCTGCTCTCGCCGTGGGGCCGCAAGGAGTCGGTGTTGCGCTCCCTGGCGCGCGACGGCGTGCCGGAGTCGATCCGGCCGCAGATGCCGGACCTGATCACCGACGTCGTGCGCCGCCGCTACCGCTGCAAGGACTGGATGTACGCGGGCCTGGTCCGGCACGTCGCGGACGACCGGTTCCACGAGCGGGTGCGGGCCTTGGCGGAGGACGGCGACCCGGTGGTCCGGCTGCGCGCGGAGTTCCTGCGGCACGTCGCCGCGCACCCCGGGGTGCGGGTGAAGCGGGTCAGCTGGCGGCGGTGGCTCGACACCACCGGCAAGGGCTGAGGCCGGGTGCGGGGTCGCCGCACCCGGTCGCCGAGCGGTCAGCGGTTGGGACGCCGTCTGCGCGTGACGGCCGTCGGGTCGTGGACGCTGTCAGCGCGTGGACGCCGTCAGGTCGTGGACGCCTCGACGTGAGGTTCAGCGGTCGCGCCAGGCGAGGGGGGAGAGGGTCACCGCGGCGTCGGCGATGCGGCGTGCCGTCCCCGTCTTGAGGCCCTTGAGCGCCGACTCGACCCACCCGTCGACGCGCCGCACGCCGGTGTCGCGGTACTCGACGGCCTGGAGCAGCATCTCCAGCTTGTCGGCGTCGCTCGCGCAGCGGGCCTCGGCCGACTCCTTGGCCTCGTACTCCGCCACGGCGTCCCGGACGACCTGCCGCGACGTCTCCGGGAGGTCGGCGGTCTGGTCGGCCGTGATCGCCCGCGGGTCGGGCTTGGCGACGTACCCGCGGGAGGTGTGGGGCAGGTCCCCGGTGCGCGTCTCCTGGGTGTCGTGCCACAGCGCGAGGAACGCGGCGCGGGCCGGGTCGGCGCCCTCCTCAGCCGCGATGAGCGCCGCGAGCTGCGCCACCCGCATCGTGTGCTCGGCCACGGACTCCGGGTCCCGCACCCCGGCATGCCACCACCCGGCCCGCCGCATCCGCTTCAGCACGCCCAACTCGTACCCGAAGGCGGCGAGGGCCGCGGCGTCGTCTGACACGTGTTCTCCCTAGAGGCCGGAGATGCGGAGGGCGTAGCGGAGGCCGGCGACCTGGTCCCGTCCCGTCCGGGACAGCGAACCGTCGGAGGCCAGGCGGTCCAAGGATTCGGCGAGCGAGGTGCGCACGCGTGGACGGGCGGCGAGCAGCGCCGGGCGTGCGGCGACGAGGGCGTGCAACGTGTGCAGGTTCAACGGGAGGTGGGGCGCCGTCGGGGCGAGGCGCCCGGCGAGGTGGGCGAGCAGCGCGCCTCCGTTCCACGACCTGGTGTCCTCGTCCCCCATGAAGGAGTCGTCGATCCGCACGTCGTCGAGTTCGCCGATCCAGTAGGCCCAGTAGTTCAGGTTCGCCACTTCGGCGCGAGTACCCGACATGCGGCCCACGAAGTCGTGGATGTGCTCGCCCTCGCCGGTGGAGGCGAGGGCGACCGAAGCGGACCGCGCTTCGAGCAGTCCGGTGATGTCGTTCTCGGGGAGAGTCCGACGGCCCACCCGGTGCCACTCGTCGCGCAGCCAATCGGCGACGTGCGCACGACGATCGAATCCGAGCAGGTACACCGATTGCCGCCGGAGGAGCGGTTCGCCCGCGTACCCCGACCTTTCCGCCACGTGGATCAAGTGGTCGAAGAAGCGCGCGCGCTCGTCCGGGTGCAACAGTGGGTGTGGCGCGACCGGGCCGCGCCGGGACACCTTCGAGGTGAATTCACTCAATTGTGGCGGCGTGTCGCCGGTGAAAGGCCAGGTGATCAGATTGGTGATGGTCTTGCGGTGGACAACGGCGGCGAGCGGGTGACGATCCGGGTCGATCCACGAGTCACCGGCGGCGATGCCGGTGGAGAGCACGAGGTCGGCCGCGATCGCCTCGTTCAGGTGCCTCCCGGTCGACGCCGGTGCTCCTGCCCTGGACAGCCTGGCGGCCACCTTCACGAGCTCACCGGCTCCGACAGCGGCGAGCGGGCGTCGGCCCGATTCCCACCCCTGCACCGTGGTGGCGTCGACGCCCAGGAGTTCCGCGAGCTTCTCCTGGGTGAGCCCGGCCGTCTGCCGACCCAGTTTCAGCACGAACCCCGCCACCACGCCGGTGGCACGTGAACCCCGACCCCCGGTCGGTGTTCCGGCTCCGATTCGCATGGCCACCCCCCGCGCCACCGCCCGCCATGTCGAACGCACTCGCGCCGGCAGTCAGTTCTCACCGTTCCCCCGCGATCGTAGCGTCTTGGGCGTGACGTCAAAGAGTTCGCGGTTCCCGGAATACCGCGTGGAAAAGCAAAACCTCGGCGCGGACGAAGAACGCGTGAAGGAGTCGGACGAGAAGGCCACATCGGCAGTGTGGAGTCCGGAAGAGTTCGCCGCCGTCGTTCGCCGGCTGGCGGCGGACGAGGCTCCACGGCTGTTCGCCATCGTCGAGGAGTACGGCGAGGCGGAAGACGCCCGCGTCGCGGGTTACGGCCTGGCTTATGCCGACCGCGTCGAGGTCGACTCCGTGGAAGGCGGCTTCCACCTGTGCTCCCAGAGCCCGGACAGCGCCCGAGCGCTGTTCGAGGTCAGCTCCCGTTCCGCGGGGACGCGGCGGGCGCACCTGGTGTGGCTGGATGAGCCGGCGGTGGAGTTGCGGGTGCGCGCCTCGACATGACGTCGAGGCGCGCACCGCGATCAGATCGCGCGCGTCGCCGCGGAGCGGACGGAGGGGGTGGTGGCTTGCAGTTCGTTGTCCGCCGGGTTGTCGTCGCCGTCCCACCGGTGGGTCAGGTTGCCCTTCACCTGGAACGTCACCTTGCCCGCCGCGACGTCGGCGGCGGTGTAGGTGTAGGCGAACGGCAGTTGGACGGTCGCGTTGGCGGCGACCCACTGGCTGAGGGTGCCGACGCGGTTGAAGTAGCCGTGTTCCGTCTGCCTCAGCAGCTCCAGCTCGACGGTCTCCGCGTAACCGGTGTTGTTCGTGACCTTGACGGTGATCGGCTTGGTCTGGCCGGCACGTGCCGACGTCGGCACGGTGAGGTCGGACAGCGTCACGTCGTGCGTCTCCACCGTCAACGTCCGCACGCCGGTGCCGGTGCGGCCGTCGGACGTCGACCCCGTCACCTCGACCTGGTACCGGCCGTCGGCGGCGTACCGGTGCACGACCTGGTCACCGGTGATCGGCGCGGACGTGCCGTCGCCGAACCGCACCTCGCCGCTCACCAACGGTCGGCCCAGGGTGTCGCCCGAGCTGACGTGGAAGGCGACCTCGTCGAACGTCGACGGGGTCTCGGGACGGGCGTACGCGGCGGGCGCCAGGGTGGGCGCGTTGATCAGGCGCAGGTCGAACCACGCGGCCCGCACGGCGTCGTCGGCGACCTTGATGTGGTACGTCCGGCCGACCTCGGCGGTGAACACCGCGGACAGGGCCGACCCCGACGGCACGCAGTCCACCTCGGTCAACGCGTCCGGCGTCGCGCCCCGGTAGACGGTGACGCCGGGCCACTGGCCGTACTGCGCGTTCACGGCCACCGACCGGGTCCGGTCGGGCGTGTACCGGTACCAGACGGACCGGTCGGCGTCCGGGTCGCAGCTCGACGCCGGCTCTCCCTCCTCGGCCGACGCCCGCGAGAGGTCTGCGGTGTGCGCGGCCGGGAAGCCGCTCGTGACGGCCGCCGCGAAGTCGTCGTTCGGAGCCGGCGGGACGGCCGTGAGGCCGAACGTCACCTCGCCGCCGGAGTAGTGGTCCATCAGCAGGAAGTGGTACGTCTCGCCCGCCGTCACGTGGATCGTGGGCAGCAGCGGCGTGTCGTACGAGCAGCCGCCCGGCACCGGCGCGAGCGCGCCGCGCCCACCCGTGTAGATGGCGATCAGCGGCGGGTACGAGGTGCTGGTCACCGAGGTCTTCACGATCGCGTCGGCGGGCGCGGTGTAGCTGAACCACACGGTGTGGCCGCCCCACGAGTAGCAGTCGGCGGGGTCGTCGGCCGCCTTGGTGGCCCGGGTGGTGTCCTGCGTGACCTGGAACGGCAGGGCCGTCACGGCGGTGGCGGCGGCGAAGTCGTCGTTGGACGGCGGCTCGGCGTGCGCGACGCCGGGCGCCACCGCCGCGATCGCGACGGCGACGAGGCCGATGATCGAGGTGCGCAGGCGCGTGGACGCCCGCCGGGTGGACTGGGTCATCTCGTTCTCCCCCTACTGGTGACGACGGTCAGACGGCGCCCATGCCGCCGGCACGGGCGCTCACGGTCGTGGCGATGGACGTGACCTCGTTGTCCGCCGGACGGGCGTCGCGCGCCGGGTACGGCAGCTCGACCCGCGCCCGGAACGCGACCTTGCCCACGCGGGCGTCGTCGGGGGTGAACGTGTAGGAGAACGGGAACTGCACCTTGCGCGTCGGGCGCGCCGGCACGTCGAGGGTCAGCGAGCCGACGGCGTCCCAGGACCCACCGTCGCTCTTGTACAGGGTGACGGTCGCCTTCTCCGGGTACCGCGTGTTGCCCACGTGCACGGTGATCGACCGGGTGTCGCCCTCGCGGGCGGACGACGGCACGTCGAACCGGGTGATCGACACGTCGTGCGTCTCCACCTCCACCCGCGTGGTGGCGGTGGCGGTGCGGCCGTCGGGCGACGTGGCGCGCAGGGTGACCTGGTAGGAGCCGTCCGAGGTGTAGTGGTGCGACACGGTCTCCTGGGACGCCGGCGCGGTCGTGCCGTCGCCGAAGTCCCACTCGGCCGTCATCGGCTCGTCGATCGGGTTCCACGACTCGGCGCTGAAGTGGACCTCGTCGAACACGGACGGCTCGGACGGCGACTGGTAGATCGTCGGTCGCAGCGCGGGCGCCTCGGCCAGGTGCAGCCGCACCGGCTCGTAGGAGCGCGCCGGGCCGGTGACGCGCAGGTAGTGGGTCGTGCCCGGTTCGGCGCGGAACACGGCGGTCTCGCCGAACGAGGGACGCATGCACGTGACCTGCGTCAGCGCGGTCAGGGACGCGCCGGTGTAGACGGTCACCGCGGTCTC
Organism: Saccharothrix hoggarensis; assembly: GCF_052936025.1. The sequence goes on from NZ_CP193624.1 coordinate 1,077,345, forward strand.
GCCGCCCTCGACCCGAGCGGTGACGGAGGTCGCCGGGCCGGGCGTGGTGTAGGCGTACCAGACGGACGGCACGGTCTCCGCGTACGCGCACGTCGACTCGGGTTCGTCGGCCTCGAACGTGGCGGTCGACAAGCCCGGCTGGAGGGTCAGCGGCAGCGTCGGGACGGGCTCGGCGGCGGCGAACGCGTCGTTGGGCGACGTCGGCACGGTGTCGAGCGCGAACGACAACGCGCCGCCCGCGACGCGGTAGCCGGCGACGAAGAAGTGGTACGTGGCGCCGGCCGTGGCGCGGAACGTCATGGTGGCGTTGGCGCCGGTGGCGCAGGCGTTGTCCACGCCGTGCAGCTCACCGCGCACGCCGGTCTGCGCGGACAGGACGGTGGAGTGGTCGCTGCCCGCCGTGGTGGCGCGCAGGAACCCGTCCGCGGCGGCGGTGTGCGTGAACCAGACGCCGCCCTCGACGTCGTACCCCTGGCACCAGTACGGGTCGTCGGCCGAGCCGGTCGCCTCGCTCGTGTCCTGCCGCGCCGTGAACGGCAGGGCGGTGACGGGCGTCGAGGCGTCGAAGTCGTCGTTGGTGGGTGGCTCGGCGTGTGCCACGCCGGTCAGCAGGACCGCCGCCACGGCGGTGGTCGTGCTGATCGCGGCGATCCGGGCGCGCGTGGACGCGCGCCATCGCGAGGACAGCATCGTGTGAAAACCCCCTGGAACGTTCCCGCTCGCCGGGCGGCGAGCGGCCCCTTGGCCGGTACATCGGCGGTGTCACCCGCTCTGTGACCGGTCGTGCGGGAATTGGGCCGTCCGGGGCAGCGGCGTCGCGGCCGATGCCCCGAACGGTGACGTCCGGGGGGCTCCGGTCAGGCGATCTCGGCTTCCAGCGCGCCGCGGCGGGCGGTCACGTCGTCCGGGTCGTCGCCGAACACCAGCAGTTGCAGGGTGCTCAATGCGACGGGGTTGTCGGTGCGGGTGGTGTCGTGGCCGGACGTGACCAGCACGCCGCCCGCCGACAGGGCAGGCCGCAGGTGGGCCAGCAGGTCGGCCAGCGGCGCGGCGACGGTCAGCTTCACCGACTCGGCGTGCCCGTCCAGGGCGTCGGGGCGCACGGACGCCAGCGCGAGCAGCGGGACCGAGCCGCTGGTGATGCGGAAGTTCAGGTCGAGCATGACGAGCTGCCCGTCCCGCGTCTCGGCGCAGTCGAGGCTGCACAGGCCCCGGTAGCCGACGTCGGCCGCGCGCTGCGTGATCGCCAGGCACTCGGCGAGCAGGTCCGCCGGCGGCGCGCTGACCAGCCCGAACCGGCCGCCGACGTAGACGCCGGTCGCGTCGACCCGCTGCTCGGTGACGGCGAGCAGCCGCGCCACGCCGTCCGCGGCGACGTAGAGCTGCACGCCCCAGTTGCGCGTGATGTGCAGGTACTCCTCGACCACGAACTCACCGAGCACGTCGGTGAACGCGGGGAACTCGACCTGCTCGCCCGCCTCGTGCAGGTACACGTCGAGGCTGCCGCCGTGCGCGTCGTTCGTCGCCGCCTTGAGCACCCACGACTTCTCGGCGGGCGCCGCCTCGGCCAGCTCGGCCCGCGTCACCACGGTCCGCCGCGCGTGGAACCTCGGGTCGACGAACGTGCTGATGCTCGCCTTGTTGTTGAGGAAGCCGACGAGCTGCCCGCTCTTGACCGCCCGCTCGTCCGGGCACAGCGCGGTCGGCAGCGGGTACTCCGCCGAGACCAGCAGGCCGTCGGCCAGGGCCTCGGTGACGCGCGCGGTGAAGCCCGCCTCGTCGCGGAACTCGCGCAGGTCGTCGCCGACGGGCAGGCCGCCGTCGCGCAGCCGGTCGAGCAGCGCCGGGTCGGTGCCGCCCGCGCTGCAGATCACCGCGGTGTCGCCGGCGACGGCGATCGGCCTGGCGGAGAGGGCGTCGACGGTGGTGCGGTGCCGGCTCGCCGCCGCGCCCGGCGCCGGTCGGGCGCAGACGACGACGCCGGGGCCGTACACGTCGGTGAGCGCGCGTGGCGCGCCGATGGACGGTGACAGCGGGGCGGAGGTGCTGATGACGTGCTCCCGTGGGGTGAGTCGGGACGGCCGCGCACGTCACACGGGTGGTGCGGACGGAGCGCCGCTGCGGTGGAGGCGGTGCGGTGGAGGCGGTGCGGTGGGACGGGCGAACGGTGAGGCGTGCCGTGACGCGACGGCGTCCACTGCGGGCCTGGTCGGCGCAAGGAGCCGGATTCGCGGGCCGTGGGCGAACAGCCCGGATGCGGGCCGTATGGCGTCAGAGTGTCACGTCCGCGGCACGTCACCCAAATGCCGCGCCGTGTCGCCGGGACACGCCGGAGCGCGCGGGTGGATCGACGCGTCCGGCGTCGGCGCTCGTCGTCAGTGCCCGTGGTCGGCGGGCGGCGTCGGCGGGCGGCGTCAGCGGTCGAGGCCGGCGAACGGCGTCAGCGGGCGGTGGGGAGGTCGGTCGGCTGGTCGGCGGACGTGAAGACGTCGACCTGGGGCAGGTCGTGGCCGAGCCGGTCGCGCTTGGCGGTCAGGTAGCCGATGTTGTGCGGGTTCGGGCGCGCCAGGTGCGGCACGCGGGCGGACACCGCGATGCCGTTGCGCTCCAACGCCTCGATCTTGTCCGGGTTGTTGGACATCAGCCTCACCGAGCCGACCCGCAGGTGCTTGAGGATGCGCGCGGCCGGGGAGTAGTCGCGGATGTCGACCGGGAGGCCGAGCGTGGTCGCGGAGTCGAGCGTGTCCATGCCCTGCTCGTCCTGGAGCACGTGCGTGCGCACCTTGGCCACCAGGCCGATCCCGCGTCCCTCGTGGCCGCGCAGGTACACCAGGATGCCGCTGCCCTCCGCGACGATCCGGTCGAGCGCGGCGTCCAGCTGGTCGCCGCACTCGCAGCGCATGGCGCCGAAGATGTCACCGGTCATGCACTCGGAGTGCACGCGGACCAGGACGTCCTCGCGCATCGCGGTGCGGCCGTGGACGAGGGCCATGTGCTCGTGACCGTCCGCCCGGAACGCCACCGCGCGGAACGTCCCGCGCCGGGTGACCAGATCGGACTCGGCCACGTCGTCGTCGCTGAAGGTTTCCTCGCGCACCCGGTTCCCCCTCGTCACCCCGACACCGGCCGGGCGTTCACTACGCTCGACCGGACTTGCACCGTAGCTCGCTCACTCGGCGGAGGTCACCCTGTTCAGCATCACCGTTCGCGATCACGTCATGATCGCCCACAGCTTCCGCGGCGAGGTCTTCGGTCCGGCACAACGCCTGCACGGGGCAACGTTCGTGGTGGACGCGCGGTTCAAACGGGACGGGTTGGACGACGACAACATCGTCGTCGACATCGGACTGGCGACCGAGCGGCTGAGGTCCGTGCTCGCCGACCTCAACTACCGGAACCTGGACGACGAGCCCGCGTTCGCCGGGGTCAACACGTCGACGGAGTTCCTGGCCAAGCACATCGCCGACCGGCTCGCCGACCTGGTCCACGCGGGAGAGCTGGGCGAGGGCGCGCGCGGGCTGGCCGCCATCGAGGTCACGCTCCACGAGTCGCACATCGCGTGGGCGAGCTACGAACGCCCGCTGTGACGGTCCACTTCGTCCTGCCCGGCGGCGTCGCCGACCCGACGTCGCCGAGCGGTGGCAACGCCTACGACCGCCGCGTCACCGCGGGCCTGCGCGACCTCGGCGTGGACGTGCGGGAGATCGTCGTCACAGGCGGTTGGCCGCGGCCGGACGACACCGCGCGGCGGGAACTGGGCCGGGCGCTGGCCGCGATCGGCGACGGCGCGGTGGTGCTGCTCGACGGGCTGGTGGCGTGCGGCGTGCCGGAGGTCGTCGTCCCGCACGCCTCCCGGCTGCGCCTGGTGGTGCTGGTCCACCTGCCCCTGGCCGACGAGACCGGCCTGCCGCCTTCCGTTGCCGAACGCCTCGACGCCGCCGAACGCGAGTGCCTGCGCGCCGTGCGCGCGGTGGTGGCGACCAGCCCGTCCGCGGCCCGCCGCCTCACCGCCCACCACGGGCCGGCCGACGTCCACGTCGTCACGCCGGGCGCCGACCCCGCACCGCTCGCCACCGGCACGGACGGCGCGTCACGGCTCCTGTGCGTGGCCTCCCTGACCCCGCGCAAGGGCCACGACGTGCTGGTGGCGGCCCTGGCGACCGTGGCGGACCTGCCGTGGACGTGCGCGTTCGTCGGCCCCGAGCCGCCGGGGAGCCCGATCCGCGACCTGATCGCCCACCACGACCTCGCCGACCGCTTCTCGCTGCCCGGCCCGTTGACCGGCTCGCCGTTGGAGCACGCCTACGCGACCGCCGACCTGTTCGTGCTGCCGTCCCGTGCCGAGACCTACGGGATGGTCGTCACCGAGGCGGTGGCGCGGGGCGTGCCCGTGATCGCCAGCGCCGTGCCGGACGCGCTCGGCGAAGGCGGCCTCCTCCTGCCGCCCGGTGACGTGGGGTCGTTCGCCCTCGCCCTGAGACGGTGGCTGACCGACGGCGAGTGGCGCTGTGTGCTGCGGGAACGCGCACTGGCTCGTCGCGCTGAACTGTCCACTTGGGACGTTGCGGCGGCCGGGCTGGCAGCGGTGCTCCGAGGCGTCAGCCGATGACGTCGCCGGGCTCGTCCAACCACAGCGCGTGGGTGTCCGGGGTGACGGTGAGCCCGAACCGGCCCCAGCCCGGCTCGCCCCACCCGGTCCACGCGTCCCACGCCCGCTCCACCCGCGTCCACAGTGGTGTCGGTCCACCTTCGCGGACTCGCGCCGGTGTGCCGTCGGACGTCAGGTCGACCTCGCACCAGGAGCCGTCGGGCGCGGACAGCGTGGTGGCCTTCGGCGCGCGGGTGGTCTGGTCGAGGGTGTAGCCGTACCGGACGTCCGGGGGCAGGGTGAGGCAGGCCAGCAACCACACCTCGCGGTGTGTGTTCCAGGGTTGCGCGGGCGCCGTGGTGTCGCGCTGTGGCCCCGGTGCCGCCTTCGGACCTCGCACGGGCGGGCCGTCGTCGGTGTGGTGGCGCATGGTCATGAACGCGGCCCAGCGGGAGGCGAACCGGCCCTCCAGCCGGTCGCCGTGCCGGTGCAGGAGCACCAGGTTGCCCGCGCCGGGGCCGACCTTGAGATCGGCCAACACCGCCCCGTCGGGCGCTGTCTGCTCGGCCCACGCCCAAGGGATGCGCGGCACGGAGCAGGTGGCGATGATCCGGTCGTAGGGGCCGTGCGCCGGCCAGCCCGCGATGCCGTCACGGGCGGCCAGCCGGGGACGGTGCCCGATGGCGGCCAGCCGCTCACGGGCGTGGGCGACCAGCTTCGCGTCCACGTCCAGGGAGAACACCCGGTCGGCGCCCAGCCGGTGCGACAGCAGCGCCGCGTTGTAACCGGTCCCCGTGCCGATCTCCAGCACCCGGTGCCCGTCGCGGACGTCGAGCAGTTCCAGCATCCGCACCATCAGGTCGGGCTTGGTGCTGGAGGACACCGCCCGCCCTCGGTCGTCCACCTCGGTGACCAGGGTGGTGGCCGAGTAGGCCGGGGCCGGCCCGGGGCCGGCGGTGTCGATCGCGACCCACGACCCGTCGGGCTGCTGCCGGTAGGCGGTGGGCACCAGCAGGTGGCGCGGCGTGGCGGCCACGGCGTCGGCCCAGGCCGGGTCGCGCAGCTCGCCGGACCCGGTCAGGTCGGCGGCCAGGGCCGCGGCCAGGCCGACCCAGTCGTGCTCGGCGGTCATCGGGCGGCTCCGGTGAGCAGGTCGGCCAGTTGTGCGGTCAGCGGTGCGCCGATGGCGTGTTCGACGAACCCATACTGGCCGTTCGGGTTGATTTCCAACAGCACCCATTCACCGGATGGTGTGAGCACGAAGTCGAGCGCCGCGTAGGCGAGGCCGAAGTCGGCCATCAGCGCCCGGATTCCTTCGACGACCGCCACGGGCGGGGTGATCGGCTCGTAGGACAGGGAGGCGTAGTCGGTGCGGTAGTCCACGTGCGACGCGGCGCTGCCGGCCCTGATCGCGGCGGCCGTGACGTGCTCGCCGATCACGACCACCCGCGCTTCCCGTTCCTTGTCGATCCAGCGCTGGAACAGGTGCGCGGTGTGCTCGATCCCGCGCAGGTCGGTCAGGTCCGCGTCGGCGAGCCGCCGGGTGAACACGTTCTTGCGCACGCCCTGCTCGTCCAAGGCCATGCCGCCGACCAGCTTCGTCACCGTCGGCCGGCCGGCCGCGAAGTCCGCCGCCGAGGCCGGGTCGTTGGTGATCAGCGTGTCGGGCACGCTCAACCCGCACCGGGCGGCGCGGGCGAGTTGGACCGGCTTGTAGGCGGCGTCGGCGACCCTGCCGGGGTGGTTGCACCAGAGCACGGGCAGGGAGGCGAGCACACCGCCGAGCCCGTACTTGGCCTCCACCCGGGCGTGGTGCTCCTCGGCGGGGCTGAGGTGCGGTGGCATCCGGTACGCCTCCGGGGACCGGTACCAGACCGCCCGGACGCCGTCGAGGTCCAAGCGGCCGCGCGGGGTGGTCAGCACGCCGTTCCAGCGGCCGTGGCGCAGTCGTGCGGTGACCTGGAGCCGAACGGGGAACCAGGCGGTGTTGACCCGGAACACCTCGACCCCGCGGCCGCCGAGCGCGGTCACCACGCGATCGGCCGTGGGGTCGAGGTCCCGCGCCAGGACCAGCACGCTCACGCGGGGTCGCCGGTGTGGTCGGGGTGGAAGTCGTAGGTCCAGTCCTCGGACGCGCCCTCGTCGCCGTCGAGGTTCGTCACCGAGTTCGCGGTCGGGTCGCCCGCGACGACCTCGGTGACGCGCCGCCCGTCGGAGGTGACGGCGACCTGGAGGGTGTGGTCGTAGGTCCAGCCACCGAGGCGGGCGTTGCCGGTCGTCAACGTCCGTGCGGCGCGCAGGTTCCACGGCCGGGCGCCGACGGGGGAGGGGGAGTGGTGACCTGCCGGGGCGTCGATGGGTCGGGCCAACCCGAACTGGGCGGAGTGCGAGGCGATCGGGTCGTCGGTGAACCCGACCGGCGCGCCGGGGGCGCTGAGCGGCGAAGAGGTGGGCATGATCGCTCCTTTCACGTGGGCTGTCGGCTGCGTGCGGTTCGGATCGAGGGCATCACGTGGCGAAGGCGTGCCGCTAGGCTGAGCCGTGACTCACGGTGTGTTCACGCCCACTCACGGTGTTGCGGGGCAGGGGGGTGGTGTCGTGGCTGGCGGGGCGCGATCAGGGAGCGGGGAGTCCGGCGCGGACGGCGAGGCGAACGTCTTCGCGGCGGAGTTGGCGCGGTGGCGCGACGTGCGAGGGCTGTCCCGCACCGCCCTGGCCGGCCTGATGGGCTACGACCGCTCCTACGTGTCCAAGGTGGAGTCCGGCGCGGAGCGGCCGTCCAAGGACTTCGCGCTCCAGGCCGAGTCCGCGCTCCACGCCGGCGGTGCGTTGCGCTCGGCGTTCCGCGAGTACGACGCCACCCGTGTCCCACGAGCGCGTCCCCAGGCGGTCGACCCGGCCGACCAGATCGGCCCGGGCAGCCTGGTGGTCGACCACGACGACGCCACCCTGCGCTACGACGGGCGCACCTACCGCCTGACCCAGCGCCGTCGCCTGGTCAACGGCGGACCGGAGCCGATCACCCGCTACCTGATCCGCATCTCGGTCGACCGCCACCCCGGTGACCCGGAACGCTCGAACCAGCTCTACAGCGCGAACCCGCTGACCTGGGAGGAGATCGACCTGCACGCCTGGCACGGGCAGGACCGCGCCGAGCCGATGACCTGGAGCGCCCACCACGACCGCGACGCGTTCAAGGAAGTCTGGCTGCACTTCGCCGGCGAGGGCGCGCACTTCCCGCTCTACCCCGGCGAGTCGACTTGGATCGAGTACGAGTACACGGTCCGCGACGAGCACTGGGGCAACTGGTTCCAGCGGGCGATCCGCCTGCCCACCAGCACGTTGTCCGTGACGCTCGACTTCCCCCGCGACCTGGCGCCGGTGGTGTGGGGTCTGCACACGTCGATGACCGCGGGGGCGATGCCGTTCCGCACCGCGATCGACCGCACCGAGCACGGCGACCGCGTGGTGTTCGCGTGGTCCTGCGAGGACCCGCCCCCGCACGCCCGTTACCGCCTGGAGTGGGACTTTCGGGGTCGCGGCCCCACCGCCCCGCCGGCGCGGCCCAGCGACACGATGGCGGCGCTCGGCGTGGTCCAGGACGGTGACCCCCTGTTGCGGCGCGCCGCGCGTCCCTTCGACCTGCCCACCGAGGCCGAGGACGCCCGCCGCGTCATCGCCGAGTTGCACTCCGCCGCCGAGCGCATCGCCCAGGCGCACACGTTCGGCAAGGGCATGGGCGTGGCCGCGCCCCAGATCGGCATCGACCGCGCCGCGGCGCTCGTGCGGCCACCCGGCTCGGACGACGCGATCACCCTGCTCAACCCGACCGTCGTCGAGACCGGCGCCGAGCGGGACGAGCAGTACGAGGGTTGCCTGAGCTTCTTCGACGTGCGGTGCCTGGTGCCGCGGCCGTTGGTGGTCCACGTCGAGCACACGGACCTCACCGGCGAGAAGAGGATCACCATCTTCGACCGCGGCGTCGCCCGCCTGGTAGCCCACGAAGTCGACCACCTCCACGGCGTCCTGTGCCGTGACCACCTCCCGGAGGGGAGTGCGCCCATCCCGGTCGAGCAGTACCGGGGCACGGGGCAGAGCTGGGACTACGGCCGGAACGCGTGACGTCGGCGCCGGCGGAACGGCCGGTCCACGTGGGACGGAAGGGTGGTCCGGGTGGCGGTGGCGCCGGCTAGTCTGCGGCCATGAGCACCTTCGCCCCGGAATGGCTGGCGCTGCGCGAGAGGGCCGACGCGGACGCCCGCGCGGTCGGGTTGGTGGACCGGCTCCGGGAGATCCACCTGAACCGTGCACCCCTCGTCGTGCGTGATCTGGGGTGTGGGACGGGATCGTTGGGGCGATGGCTCGCCGGGCGGCTGGGTGGTCCGCAGCACTGGGTGCTGCACGACCGCGACCCCCGGCTGCTCAGCATCGCGGCGGCCACGTTGAGCGGCGTCACGGTCGAGACGCACGAGGGCGACCTCACCGCGCTCACCGCCGCCGACCTCGCCGGCACGTCGCTCGTCACGGCGTCGGCGCTGCTCGACCTGCTGACGGCCGACGAGGTGGACGGGCTGGCGGAGGCGTGCGTCGGCGCGGGCTGCCCGGCGCTGCTCACGCTGTCCGTCGCGGGACGGGTGGAGTTCGACCGCGCCGACCCGTTGGACGGCGCGTTCGAGGCGGCCTTCAACGCCCACCAACGACGGGTGGTGGACGGGCGGCGGCTGCTCGGGCCGGACGCGGCCGACGTCGCCGTGGCGGCGTTCGAACGGCGCGGCGCGGCGGTGACGACGTGCCCCAGCCCGTGGCGGCTCGGGCCGGAGCAGGCCGCGCTCGCCGCCGAGTGGCTGCGCGGCTGGGTGGGCGCGGCGGTCGAGCAGGAACCGCGGCTGGCCGACGCGGCGCCCGACTACCTGCGGCGCAGGCTCGACACCGGCCCGCGGGTCGTCGTGCACCACACCGACCTGCTGGCGGTGCCGCGGTGAGACGGCTGTGGCCGTGGCTGAGGCTGCTCGGCGCGGTCGGCATCCTGGTGGCGCTCGGGTGGCGGCTGGGCGCGGACGCGTTCGCGGCCGGGCTCCGGGCCGTCGACGGCCGGTCGGTCGTCGCCGCGCTCGGCCTGGGGCTGCTGACGACGGTGTGCGCCGCGTGGCGCTGGCGCGTGATCGCGCACGGCCTCGGCCTGCCGCTCACCCTCCGCGCTGCCGTGGCGGACTACTACCGGGCGTCGCTCCTCAACGCCGTGCTGCCCGCCGGGGTCCTCGGGGACGTGCACCGCGCGGTGAGCCACGGCCGGCGGTCCGGCGACGTGGGCCGCGGGGTACGGGCCGTGCTGTTCGAGCGGTTCGCCGGGCAGGTGGTCCTCGTCGCCCTCGCCCTCGGCCTCGCCGGGTCGGCGTTGGTCGACGTGCCCGGAGTGCCGGTGGCCGTGCTGGTGGCGGTCCTGGTCGTGGGGGCGGTGGGAGCGGCGGTGGGCGTGGCGTGTTCGGCGAGGGTGCGCGGCGCGTTGCGGACGACGTGGGCGGACGCCCGCGCGGGCCTGGTGAACCGCCGGGCGCTGCCCGAGGTGGTGGCGCTGTCGGCGGTGGCGGTGGCCGGGCACGTCGCCCTGTTCGTCGTGGCGGCCCGGGCGGCGGGCGTCGAGGCGTCGACCGGGCGGTTGGTCCCCCTGGCCGTGCTCGCGTTGCTGGTCATGGCCGTGCCGCTGAACGTCGGCGGGTTCGGGCCGCGCGAGGCGTTCCTGGCGGTGGCGTTCGGCACGGCCGGCCTCGGCGCCGCGCAGGGGCTCACCACCGGCGTCGTCTACGGCGTGCTGGCGCTGGTCGGCAGCCTGCCGGGCGTGCTCACGCTGGTCCGCCGAAGGCCGGGACGAGCCGGATCAGAACAGGTCGAGGTACGGCCCGAACGCCCCGACGAGCGCCGCGAGCACGTCCCGGCCCTTCTCGGCTGACGCCAGCGACGGCCGCCCGACCACCCCGGACGGCGTGTACGGCGCGAGGCCGCGCGTCAGCAGGTGCGGCCGGTCGTCGGCCAGGTGGTCGCCCGTCTCGTAACCGGATTTCACCAGGTCCGGATGGGTGTGCAGGAGGATGGACGTCTCCAGTTCGCCCGCGTGCATGTCGGCGCGGGACGACGTCTCCAGCCCGGCGGCGGCCCGTGCCGCGGCCCAGTCGGCGCTGCCGGGGAACAACGCCATCCCCTCCGACTCCTGCACCACGTTCGACAGCACGTAGTTGCCGCCGTGGCCGTTGACCAGCACCAGGTTCGGCACGCCGGATCGGCGCAGCGACTCGGCGACGTCCAGCACCACGGCGTGCAGCGTGCGGGCCGAGATGCTGACGGTGCCCGGCCAGGCCGCGTGCTCGTGCGAGCACGAGATCGTGACCGGCGGGAGCAGCTGGACGGGGTGGGCGTCGGCGATCGCCCGCGCGACCTCCCACGCGACGACGGTGTCCGTGGCCAGCGGCAGGTGGGGGCCGTGCTGCTCGTGGCTGCCGACGGGCAGGACGGCGACGGTCGCCCCGCGGGCCCGCACGTCCGCGGTGGTGTCAGGCAGGAACATGGTCGGCACCGTAGCGAACCCGGTGGCACAGGGCGGGCAGCTCGCCGCTCGCCAGCTCGGGCAGCACGCCCGGCAGGTCCTCGAACGGCGTCTCGCCGGTGATCAGCGCGTCGAACGCCGGGTCGGCGAGCAGGTCCAGCGCGAGCGCCATGCGTTCGGCGTAGGTGCGGTCGGGCCGGGCGACCACGCCGACCTGGCTGCTGACCAACCGGAGCCGCCGGGAGTGGAAGAACTCGCCCAGCGGCAGGCTGACGCGGCGGTCGCCGTACCAGCTCAGCTCCACCACCCGGCCCTCCGGCGCGAGCAGCGCCAACGACCGCGCCAGCCCCGCCTCGGTCGCGCTCGCGTGGACGACGAGGTCGAGGCCGCCCGCCGCGTCGTCGGGTGACGCGAAGTCCACGCCCAGCGCGGCGGCCACCGCGGCACGGCCGGGATCGGCGTCGACCAGTTGCAGCCGCACGCCGGGGAACCGGGCCAGCACGGCGGCCACCGCGCACCCGACCATCCCGCCGCCGACGACCGCGATCCGGTCGCCCAGCAGCGGTTTCGCGTCCCACACCGCGTTCACCGCCGTCTCCACCGTCCCGGCGAGCACGGCCCGCGCGGCGGGCACCCCGTCCGGCACGGGCGTCACCGCGTCGGCGGGCACGACGTACCGCGTCTGGTGCGGGTAGAGGCAGAACACCGTGCGACCGCGCCCCGGTCCTTCCTCGACCACGCCGACGTTGAGGTAGCCGTACTTCACCGGCCACGGGAAGTCGCCCTCCTGGAACGGCGCGCGCATCGCCTCCCGCTGGTTCTCCGGCACGCCGCCGCGCAGGACCAGGGCTTCCGTGCCCCGGCTGATGCCCGAGAACAGGGTGCGGACGACGACGTCGCCGGGTCCGGGCTCGGGCAGCGCCACCGGTCGGACTTCACTTTTTCCCGCCGAGGTGAACCACAAGGCCCTCGCAGAGCGTGTCATCTGTAAACCTCCGGTAGACGAGGGCCACCGCCACGAGGGGCACGATGACGACACTTCAGCACAGCACGGCGGCGTCCGTGCGCGAGGCGTGGCGATCGAACGCGGAGCCGGCGCTCTGGGCGGGCGTGCAGGTGCTCCTGCTCGGCGTGCTGGAGTGCGCGGTGGGGCTGGGGCCGCTGGGCTGGGTCGCGGGCCTCGGCTACGCGCTCGCCACGCAGGTGTTGCTGAGCGGCGCCGTCCAGCGGGCCGCCGGGGTGCTCGGGCCGGCCGACCGGGTGACGTTGGCCCGGGGGCTGCTGGTCGGCGGCGTCACGGCGCTCGTCGCGGACGGGTCGGCCGAGACGGCGCTGGTCGTCGGGATGGCGTCCGTGGCGCTGGCGCTGGACTTCGTGGACGGCCAGGTCGCCCGCCGCACGGGCACCGCGTCACCGCTGGGCGCGCGGTTCGACATGGAGGTCGACGCGTTCCTCATCCTGGTGCTGAGCGTGCACGTCGCGGCGGCGTTCGGGCCGTGGGTGCTGGTGATGGGCGCGCTGCGGTACGCGTTCGTCGCGGCGTCGTGGGTGTGGGGTTGGCTGCGCGGGGCGTTGCCGCCGAGCCACGCGCGCAAGGTGGTCGCCGCGGTGCAGGGGATCGTGCTCGTCGTCGCCGTGTCGGGCCTGGTCCCGCACGCGGCGGTCCTGGTCGGACTCGCGCTCGCCGCGCTCGTCTGGTCGTTCGGCCGCGACATCACGTGGTTGTGGCGCAGTGCTTCGGTTTCGGTGTGAGGAGTGCGTGATGTCCGATTCGGCTGATCGGGTGGGGACCGTGCGGGCGCGCGGCGTCGGGAACGTCCTGCTGTGGGCGTTGCAGGCGGTGCTGGCGGCGTACTTCGCCTACAGCGGGGTGCTGTTGTTCGGTGACGCGTTCGTCGGCAAGTTCGACAAGATCGGCATCGGGCAGTGGCTCCGGCACGTCACCGGCGTGCTGGAGGTCGCGGGGGCGCTCGGCCTGCTCGTGCCCCGGCTGTGCGGGCTCGCCGCGTTGGGGCTGGTCGGCGTGATGGCGGGCGCGGTCGGCACGGAACTGGTCGTCCTCGGCGACCCGGACGGCGCGGTGCTGCCCGCGGTGCTGCTGGCGTTGGCGGCCGTGGTGGCGTGGTTCCGCCGCGACACCGTGCGCGCGCTGCTTCAGGCTTTCGGGAAGTAGCGCAGCACGGCGACGTCGCCGAGCCTGCTCACCTCTTCCAGGTGGAAGCGGCGGGCCGGCCCGCCCGGGAACGGCGCCGGGTTGACGAACCTCGGCGCGGCGTCCCGGCCGATCAGCATCGGCGCGACGGCCATCCGGATCTCGTCGGCCAGACCGGCGGCGAGGAACGCGGTGTGGATCGTGCCGCCGCCCTCCACCATGAGCCGTTCGACGCCGCGGCCGCCGAGGTCGTCCAGCAGCACGCCGAAGTCGACGTCCGGGCCGAGGGCCACGACCTCCGCCAGCGCGCCGACCGCCGTGACGGCGCGCGTCCGGCCGGAATCCGTGGTGTAGACGAGCTTGTCGCCGCCGTGGCGCCAGAACCTGCGGTCCGGGTCGAGGTCGCCGGTGCCGGTGACGGCGACCTTCAGCGGGTGCTCGGACCGTCCCCCCGCGACGCGGGCGGCACGCCGTTCGGGGCTGTTGACCAGGAGGCGCGGGTCGTCGCGGCGGATCGTGCCCGCGCCGACCAGGATCGCGTCCGACTCCGCGCGCACCCGGTCGACGTGGTCGAAGTCCTCGGCGTTGGACAGCGGGAACCGCTCGGCGCGCCCGTCGTCGATGTAGCCGTCCACGCTGACCGCGACGCTGAGGAGGACGTACGGACGAGTCACGCGGCCACCGTACCCACCGTTGAACCGGGGGTGGCCGATCCCGCGTTGTACTGATCAAGACCGGGTGGACGAGGGGACGGCATGCCGGAGGGTGGTGCGGACGGGCGCGGCCGCCGTGCGGTGGGGACGGTCGCGCTGACCGTCGCCGCGGCCGTGTTCGTGGTGTCCGCGCTGGTCGTGCCGAGCCAGTTCGACCGGTTCACGCCCGCCGCGTTCCTGCGCCTCCCGCTGGAAGGGCTGCTCGGCGTGGCGCTGGCGCTCGTGCTGCCGGAACGGGCGCGCCGGCCCGCGGCGGTGGCGGGCGGGGCGCTGCTCGGCGTGCTGCTGGTGGTGAAGGCGCTGGACCTCGGGTTCCACGCCGTGCTGCACCGGCCGTTCGACCTGGTGCTGGACTGGCCGTTGCTGACGCCCGCGGTGGACTACGTGGACGTGACGGCGGGCCGGTTCGCGGCGGTCGCGGCGGTGGTGGGCGCCGTGGCGCTGGCGGTCGCGCTGGTGGTGCTGACGACGCGGTCCGTGCTGCGGCTGACGCGGGCGGTGGGGCGGCACCGGCTCGTGGTCACGCGGTCGGTCGCGGTGGTGGCGGTCGTGTGGCTCACGTGCGCCGCGCCCGGCCTGCGGCTCGCGCCCGGCGTGCCGATCGCGTCGCACAGCGCGGCGGAGTTCGCCTACGACCGCGCGCGCCAGGTCGGCGTGGGGTTGCGGGACAAGGACCGGTTCGCGGCGGAGGCCGCCGTGGACGCGTTCCGCGGCACGCCGGGCGACGAGCTGCTGACGGCGTTGCGCGGCAAGGACGTCGTGCTCGCGTTCGTGGAGAGCTACGGGCGTGCCGCGGTGGAGCACCCGGAGATCGCGCCACGGGTCGGCGCGGCGCTCGACGCGGGCACGGCCCGGCTCGCCGCCGCCGGGTACGGCTCGCGCAGCGCGTTCCTCACCTCGCCCACGGCGGGCGGCGGCAGCTGGCTCGCCCAGGCCACCCTGATGTCCGGGCTGTGGGTCGACAACCAGCAGCGGTACCGGACGCTGGTGTCGAGCGACCGGCTGACGCTCGGCGGCGCGTTCCGGCAGGCGGGCTGGCGGTCGGTCGGCGTCGCGCCGGGCATCACGCGGGCCTGGCCGGAGGGCGGGTTCTTCGACTACCACCGCGTCTACGCGTCCGGCGACCTCGGCTACCGGGGTCCGCGGTTCGGCTACGCGACCATGCCCGACCAGTACACGCTGGCGGCGTTCCAGCGGGCCGAGCGCGACGCCGACCACGCGCCGGTGATGGCCGCGATCCCGCTGCTGTCCAGCCACGTGCCGTGGTCGCCGCTCCCGTCGCCGGTCGGCTGGGACGAGGTCGGCGACGGGTCCGTGTACCGCGCCATGACGTCGGGCGAGGCGCCGGCGGAGGCGATCTTCGGCCGTGACCCGGCGGCGGTGCGGGCGGACTACGCCCGGTCCGTCGAGTACTCGGTGAACACGCTGGTGTCGTACGTCGAGACCTACGGCGACGACGACCTCGTGCTCGTGTTCCTCGGCGACCACCAGCCCGCGCCCACGGTGACCGGCGACGGCGCGGGCCGGGACGTGCCGGTCACCGTCGTGGCCCGCGACCCGGCCGTCCTGGCTCGCACGTCCGGCTGGGGCTGGTCCGAGGGCCTGAAGCCCGGCCCGGACGCGCCGGTCCGCCCCATGCACGCGTTCCGCGACCAGTTCCTCACCACGTTCCGCTAGCCGCGGCCGGGGAAACGCCGTCACGCACCGGTGACGGATGCTCTACTTTCAGTGGCGGCACGCACGATCGACTTTCCGGGGGAGTGGGATGAGGACGTTCAGACGGGGGTTGCTCGCCGCGACCGCGCTGGTGGCGGCGACGGCGGTGTCCGGCGCGACGGCGACGGCGCCCGCCGCGGGGGCCGACCCGACGGCGGTGACCGATCCGAAGACGGTGGCCGACCCGACGGCGGTGACCGATTCGAGAACGGCGACCGACCCGGTGACGCAGGCCGCGGTGGCCCACCCGGACGAGGTGAGCGCCCGGCTGGCCGAGGCGCTGCGGCAGGCGGTCGTGGCGCAGGACTTCAAGGACGTGCTCGACCTGACCCCGCCGGACCAGGTGGCGGCGTCCAAGGCGGGCGCGCCGGAGAAGTACGACTCGGTGGCCGGCGAACCGGAACGGCGGCTGTCCGCGGCCGCGGCGCGGCCCCTGCACCAGATGCCGAACCTCGACCTCACGGTGATCGAACTCGGCCGCTACGGCACGCCGCTCGGGATGGCGGACGTGCTGCTCAGCCCGCAGTACCCGAACGGCGTCGTGGTGCCGCTGGACCGGCGGACGCTGTCCACCGACCAGGTGCGCTACCGCTGGTGGGACGACACCGAGTGGGACGTCAACGGCGGCCGGGGCACCCGCGACGTGCTCGCCGGCCGGGAGAACGCCCCGATCGACTTCTCCTCGCCGTACCCGGCGTCGGTGCTGAAGCTCATGGTCGGCTTCGGCGTGCTGCGACTGGCGGACCAGGGCCGGATCAACCTCGACTCCGTGTACGACTACCGACCGGTGACGATCAACCCGGCGTGCGGCGGCGCGTCGAGCAGGGTCGTCCGGCGCCACTTCGACGACATGATCACCAAGTCGCAGAACGAGTCGACCTGCGCGCTGATCAAGCTGCTCCACGACCTGCGCGCGTGGGACGAGGTCAACCGCACGTTCGTCGAGCTCGGCCTCCCGACGCTGATGGTGACCGGCACCAACCCGGACAACGGCGGCCGGTGGATCGGCTCGAACATGAGCAGCATCGACACCGCCAAGCTGCTCCTGCTGGTCAACGGCGGCCACGGCACCCTGTGGACCACGCCCGCCGGCCGTGCCGTCACGCGGCACGTGCTGAGCGACGCGTCCCGCGCCCAGTTCCTGAAGTCCCTGTACGACCAGGGCCACAACGAGATGCTGTCCACCACGAACTGGTGCGGCCGCGGCTACCCGGTGCAGGGCATCCGCCAGGTCACGCCGCCGCGCTGGGTCAAGCCGGACGGCACCATGACCGTGGGCGCGGCCGTGTACGACCGGGACGTGCGGCCGTGCGACGCGGTCGCCGAGGTGCGGTTCGGCCACAAGACGGGCTGGGTCGACACGACCGGCAGCGACGCGGGGATCGTGCGGTCCCTGCCGGGCAAGGAGCCGCGCAACTACATCGTCGTGGCGTTCAGCAACCTGGGCACCGACTACGTCGACACCTACCGCCCGGCCGACCCGCCCGGCGTCTTCCCGGTGCTGTACACCGAGAAGTACGCCAAGCTGGGCGCGGCCGTGGACCGGATCGTCGCCGGGCTGCGCTGACCCGCGCCGACCTCCCGCCGGCTCACCCCGGGCCGGCGGGAGGTCGGCGGAACGCGGCCGGGCGTCCCACAGGCCTCGAACCTCGTCGCGGCCAACCGGTCCCGGCGGTCCCGGCTCACTCGACGCGGGACGTCAGGTGGTGGTACTCGGAGCCGAGCCGCTGCCGCCTCCTGTTCGGCAGCACCACGTCCGCCACCGCGTTCACCGGCACGCGGACGTCCAGCGCGAACACGTCGCCGGAACGCCGCCACGCCTGACCCGGATCTTCGCCAAGGTGCTCTCCGCCGGGCTCCTCGACCAGGGGCCGAGCTCGCCGACCGACGTGCTCGTGGTGCTCCCGAAGGACGGCCGTCGGCGCGCGACGGGCACCGCGAAGGCGTTGCGGGACAACGGGTTCAACGTCGAGCTGTACCACCAGGAGGACAAGGTGGCCAGGCAGGTCCGGTACGCGTCGCGCAAGGGCATCCCGTTCGTGTGGTTCCCGCCGTTCGGGGAGGGCGGGGACCACGAGGTCAAGGACCTGGTCAGCGGCGCGCAGGTGGCGGCGGACCCGCGGACCTGGTCGCCGGGCGGTCAGCTGTAGCGGCCGACGACGTCCTGGATGAGCCCGTCCCGCACCAGGAACTCGTAGTAGAAGACCTCCGTGCCGCCGCGCCCGGTGGAGTACTCGTAGTCCACGCGGTAGCGGGAGCCGTTCCAGCGCTCGCCGGTGACGGTGTACTTGCCGCCGGGCGTGATGACCTCGGGGGTGAGGAAGCGGTCCATGATGTCGGCGCGGGACGGGTAGATCCGACCCGCGCTGTCGAACCGCGCGTCCTCCGCGAACGTCGCCGCGACGGCCTCCGCGTCACCCGCGTTGGCGGCTTCCGCGAACCGCTTCGCCAACTCGGGCGCGGCGGCCCGGTCGGCCTCGGACAGCGGCACGGACTCCGTGCTCGCCGCCGTGCCCGCCGTGCCCGCCGCGGTGCCCGCCGTGCCCGGTGTCGACGTCCCACCGTCCGTGGAGGCCACCTGACCGCACGCCGCCACCGCGACGAGCGCCAGCACCGCCAGACCGATCCGTTGGTACATGGAGGTTTCCTCACTGCTGGTGCGATCCGGGGTCAAGCAGACCGCAGAACCGTGCCGTGAGTCCAAGACCTGTGCCCATGTCTTCAAGGCATGGGTCCGCCGTGAGGGCGACCTAGGTCCGCATCTCCCGCGTCCGCCACAGCACGAGCACGAAGTACGGCGTGCCGATCAACGAGATCACCAGCCCGGCGGGCACCTGCGCGGGCGCGATGACGGTCCGCCCCACGGTGTCCGCGATCGACACGAGCACCGCGCCCAACGCCGCCGCGACGGGGATGACCCGCGCGTGCCGCCCGCCGACGAGCGAGCGCGCGAGGTGCGGCGCGACCAGCCCGACGAACGCCACGACCCCGATCGCGGACACGGCGGTGGCCGCGAGCACCCCGGCCGCCGCGAGGATCACCAGCCGCGACCGCTCGACCCGCATGCCGAGCACGCGGGGCGTGTCCTCGTCCAGGCTGTGGAGGTCCAGCTCGCGGTGCCGCGCCCACAGCAGCGGCGTGAGGAGCGCCAGCGCCAGCGCCGTCGGCAGCACCTGCTCCAACGTCCGCCCGTACGTCGACCCGGACAGCCACGTCAGCGCCTTCGCCGTGTTCCACGGGTCCGACATGACGATCAGCAGCGTGATCAGCGCCATCCCGGCCGACCACGTGGCGATGCCGATGACGACGAGCCGGTCCGAGTCGAGCCCCGACCGCCACGCCAGCCCGTAGACCAGCGCGAACGCCACCACCGCGCCGACGCCGGCCGCGCCCGCGATGTGCCACGCGCCGGCCAGCGGCACGACGGTGATCAACGCGATCGCGCCGAGCCCCGCGCCCGCGGTGATGCCGAGCAGACCGGGTTCCGCCAACGGGTTGCGGCTCACGGACTGGATGCCGCACCCGGCCACGGCCAGCGCCGCGCCCGCCACCAACGCCGCCAGCACGCGCGGCAACCGCTGGTCGACGACGAACGTCAACGCGGTCCCGGACCGCCCCGCGATCCAGTTCGCCAGGTCACCCAGCAGCACCAGCCGGTCGCCGAGCATCAGCCCGGCGACGGGCGCGGCGACCACCAGCACGACCAGGGACGCCGAGATCACCGCCAGCCGACGTCGCGACCCGGCCACACCGACCCGCCCGGCCGGGGCCTGCCGCGGCGTGCCGCTGGACCGCCCGCGTCGGGCGAGCCAGACCAGCACGGCCGCGCCGAGGACCGTCGTCATGACACCGGTCGGCACCCGCACGGCCTCCGCCGAGCCGAGCACGGCCCGCAGCAGCACGTCCGCGCCGAGCACGATCACCACGCCGACGAGCCCGGACACCGGCAGCATCACCCGGTGCCGCCCGAGCCCCGGCACGACGGGCGCGAGCAGCCGGGTGATCACCGGCGCGCTCAGCCCCACGAACCCGACCGGCCCGGCGACGGTCACGGACGCGGCGGTCAGCGCCACGGTCAGCAGCACCGCGCCGACGCGCGTCCGCCGCACCTTCAAGCCCAGCACGGTCGCGTTGTCGTCACCCAGGGCCAGGATGTCGAGCGACCGCCCCATCACCACCAGCGCCGCCACCGCCACGACCACCACGGGCGTCATCTGCGCGGTCGCGTTCAGGTCGCTCACGGTCAACGACCCGCTGCCCCACGCGAACAACCCGCTGGTCTCCTGCTCGTACATGAGCAGCAGCAGGATCGTCGCCGACTGGAGCGTCAACGCGACGGCCGAGCCGACGAGCACCAGCCGAGGGCTCGCGGACCCGCCGCCGGACAGCCCGAGCACGACGACCGCCGCGGCGAGCCCGCCGACGAACGCCACCGCCCCCGACGGCAGCGTGGGCAGGCTCAGCCCGAACGCGGCGATCGCGACGACGGCGAGGTGCGAGCCCGCGTTGACGGCGAGCGTGTCCGGCGACGCCAACGGGTTGCGCGCCACGGACTGCATGCCCGCGCCGGCGACGCCGAGGGCGACGCCGAGCAGCAGCGCGGCCAGCAGGCGCGGCACGCGCGAACCCTCCAGCACGGCGAGGGTCTGCGCGTCCCCGTTGCCGACCAGGGCGTTGAGCACGTCGAGCACACCGGTCGACGCGGTGCCCTGGGTGAGGTGGACGGCGGAGAGCACGGCGATGGCCGCCACGATCCCCGCCGTCACGGCGGCGGTGCGCATCAGGCGGTGGTGGCCTTCACGAACTGCTCGGCGACGCGGATGACCGACTTGGGGCCACCGAACGTCCACGTGCCCGGCTCCAGCTTGACGACCTTCTGCGACACGACGAACGGCAGCCGCTGCCACACCGGGTTCTGGGCCAGGCCGGTGGTGAACACGTCGTCCTCGGACGCGCTGTAGAACAGGACGGTCTTCGGGTCGGTGATCGCGGTCATGCCCTCGACGTCGGTGGCGCCGAGGCCCCACTTCGGGTCGACCTCGCCGGTCCACGCGTTCTTCAGGCCGACGGCCTCGGCGGTGTCGGAGACGAGCGAGCCCTTGCCGAACGGGCGGATGTTGACGGTGCTGCCCTCCAGCCAGCCGTCGGCCATGACGAACGGCGTGCCGGTCGCGCCCTTGGCCTCGACGGCCTTCTTGCCGTCGGCGAGCGCGGTGTCCATCTCGGACAGCAGCGTGTCGCCCTCGCCCGCCTTGCCGATCGCCTTGGCGATCATCCGCACGTCGTCGCGCAGGCGGTCGAGGTTGCGGGAGGCGTCGCTGGACTTGGTGACGACGACCGGCACGTACTTCTCCAGCTGCCCGGCCAGCGTCTCGTCACGGCCCTGGGACATGATCACGACGTCGGGGTTCAGCGCCACGATGGCGTCCACGCTGGGCTCGTTGCGCTTGCCGACGTCCTTCACGTCGCCGGGGAGCGGCGCGGCGGCGTCCCACGTCTTGTAGCCGGTGGCGTCGGCGACACCCACAGGCGTGACACCCAGCGAGGTGACGACCTCGGTCTCCGCCCACTCCAGCGTGACGACGCGCTGGGCGGGCGCCTTCAGCTCGACGGCCTTGCCGCGGGCGTCGGTGACGCTGACGGGGCCGCCGGCGTTCTCGCTCGGCGTCGTCGTCGGCGTCTCGGTCGTGCCGCACGCGGACAGCACGACGGCCGCCGCGACGAGGGCAGGGGTCAACAGGCGCATGGTCGGACCTCTCAGCTTTCGGGCTCTCGGGGGATTCGCTCAGACCGGGCGCGGGGTGTGCCGGCCCAGCGGGCGGCAGTGGATCGCTCCGGTCACCGGGTCGTCGGCGACGTGCACCGTGACGCCGTAGGCGCGGGTGAGGTGCTCGCCGGTCAGGACGTCGCGGACCCCGCCCGCCGCGACGACCCGGCCCTCCGACAGCAACACCACCTCGTCGGCGATGATCGCCGCGTGGTCGAGGTCGTGGAGCACCACACCCACGGCCACGTCGTGGTCGTTCGCGAGGTCGCGGACGACGTCCAGGACCTCCACCTGGTACCGCAGGTCGAGGTGGTTGGTCGGCTCGTCGAGCAGCAGCACGGACGTCTGCTGTGCCAGGCACGACGCCAGCCAGACGCGCTGGAGCTCGCCGCCGGACAGCTCGTCCACGCCGCGGTCGGCCATCGCGGTGACGCCGGTCAGCTCCATGGCGCGGGTGATCGCGGCGTTGCCCTCCAGGTCGACGCCGCGCCAGCCGGTCCGGTACGGGTAGCGGCCGTAGGAGACGACGTCGCGCACGGACACGCCGGACGGCGTCGGCCGCTGCTGGGTGAGCAGGGTGACGTTGCGGGCGAACTCCTTGCCGGACAGCGCCGCGTGCCCCCACACGGTGCGCTCGCCCAGCTTCACCTCGCCCCCGCGCGGGCGGTGCAGGCGGGCCAGGGAGCGCAGGACGGTCGACTTGCCGGACCCGTTGGGGCCGACGAGCGCCGTCACGGCGCCGGCGCGCAGCCCGAGCGAGACGCCGTGCACCACGGCGCGGTCGTGGTGCGCCAGGACCAGTTCCTGGCCTGCGAGCAGCGCGTCTCCCTGGGACATGAGGGGAGCCTAACCTAAGATGACCACTCACCCGGATGGGCGTGAGCTACTGCACTTTCCGGCCGATTTCGGGCCGGATCGGTCACCCGGCGTGACGTTCGGTAGGGGTGCCGAAGTGTCGCCGCGTGTCGGCCGCCAGCGACCCGAACACCGCCGCGTTCACCCGCCCGCCCGCCTTCAGCGCCGGCTCGTAGGCGAACGTCCACGTGAACCGGCACCCGCCCGCGGTCCGCTCCACCAGGTAGTCCTCGCCGAACCGGCGGAACAGCGGCAGGTTCGCCCGGCTCACCCAGAACGACTGCCGCCGGCCCTCCTCCCAGCGGAAGAAGCGCTCCTCCAGCCGCAGCACGCCCAGCACCAGCGCCCGCCGCGTCGTGCCGATCCCGAACGGGCGGGGCGACGTGTACTCGGCCGACAGCAGGCGGCACCACCACAGCGGGTTGGACGCGGTCAGCCCTCGCCACACACGTTCGGGTGACACCGGCAGGTCCAGCACGTAGGTGCGGCGCTGCGGCGCTTCCTCGAAGAAGTCCTCGTCGAACGGCTCCAGGCGGGGCACGACTCCAGTGTGCCGCTTCCGGGCCGGTTCCACCGCTCACCGAAGGCGCACGCGGTCACCGCGTGCCCACCGAAAGCGCCACCGGACTGCGCCGGTCGGGGGGTGCGACCGCTCGAACGTGTGGATCAGTGCCGCCAGGTCTTGGCCCGTCCCGCACGGCACTGGTTGCGTACACGCGGTACACGTCGACGAGAGGCCCGAACCCATGCAGCCGTTCCAGTTGCCGGACTTCTACCTGCCCTACCCGGCGCGGCTGAACCCCAGCCTGGAACGCGCGCGCACGCACACCAAGGCGTGGGCCCACGCGATGGACATGATCGACGTCCCCCAGCACGGCACCGTCATCTGGACGGACGCCGACCTCGACTCGCACGACTACGCCCTGCTGTGCGCCTACACCCACCCGGACGCGTCGCCCGACGACCTCGACCTGGTGACCGACTGGTACGTCTGGGTCTTCTACTTCGACGACCACTTCGTGGAGCTGTACAAGCGCAACCCGGACGTGGCGGGCGCCAAGGCGTACCTCGACCGGCTGCCGCTGTTCATGCCGGTGGACGGCGCGATCACCGAGGAGCCGACGAACCCGGTCGAGAAGGGCCTCGCCGACCTGTGGCAGCGCACCGTCCCCAGCCACTCGGCGGACTGGCGGCGGCGCTTCGCCGACAACACCAAGCACCTCCTCGACGAGTCGATGTGGGAGCTGCTGAACATCTCCGAGGGCCGGCTCTCGAACCCGATCGAGTACGTCGAGATGCGCCGCAAGGTGGGCGGCGCGCCCTGGTCGGCGAACCTGGTCGAGCACGTCACCGGTCTGGAGGTGCCCGCCCGCATCGCCCTGAGCCGCCCGATGGGCGTCCTGCGCGACACGTTCTCCGACGCCGTGCACCTGCGCAACGACCTGTTCTCCTACGAGCGCGAGGTGCTGGACGAGGGCGAGCTGAGCAACGGCGTCCTGGTGCTGGAGAAGTTCCTCGACGTCCCCACCCAGGAGGCGGCCGAGGCCGTGAACGACCTGCTCACGTCCCGGCTGCACCAGTTCGAGCACACCGCCGTCACGGAGGTGCCGGCGCTGCTGGACGAGCACGGCGTCGACCCGGCGGGCCGCCTCGCCGTGCTGGCCTACGTGAAGGGGTTGCAGGACTGGCAGGCGGGCGGGCACGAGTGGCACGCCCGCTCCAGCCGGTACATGAACGACGGCGCGGTCGCCTCGAACCCCGTGCTCGGCGGTCCGACGGGCCTGGGCACCAGCGCCGCCCGCGCGCTGATCGCCACCGCGCCGCAACGCCTGCGCAGCTTCAGCCACGTGCCGTTCGAGCGGGTGCCGCACCTCGACTGGCCCGACATGCTCATGCCCTACCCGCTCACGCTGAGCCCGCACTGGCACGACGCGTTGGAGCACAACGTCGAGTGGTGCCGCGAGATGGGCATCTACGACGACGTGCCGCGCATCTGGACCGAGGAGAAGGTCCGCGGCTACGACTACGCCCTGTGCTCGGCGGGCATCGACCCGGACGGCACGCCGGAGCAGATCAACCTGTCCGCGGACTGGCTGGCGTGGGGCACCTACGGCGACGACTACTACCCGTACGTCTTCGGCCGCACGCCCGACCTGGCCTCCGCGAAGGTCGCCACGGAACGGCTGAAGCAGCTGATGCCGATCGACGGCGCGGCCCCGATCACGCCGGTCAGCCCGTTGGAGCGGGGCCTGGCCGACCTGTGGGGCCGCACCACGGGGTCGATGCACCGCAAGTACCGGGAGGACTTCCGCCGGGCTGTGTCGGTGATGATCGACGCGTGGCTGTGGGAGCTGCACAACCACCACCTCAACCGCATCCCCGACCCCGTCGACTACGTGGAGATGCGCCGCCGCACGTTCGGCTCCGACCTGACGAAGAGCCTCGCGAAGTTCGGCCACGGCAACACCGTGCCGCCGGAGATCTACCGGACGCGGGTGGTCCAGAACATGGAGAACACCGCGGCCGACTACGCGTGGATGATCAACGACCTGGTGTCGTACCGGAAGGAGGTCCAGTACGAGGGCGAGGTGCACAACCTCGTGCTCGTCGTGCGGAACTTCCTCGACGTCGACCTCGACCGGGCCTACGGCGTCGTGCACGACCTGCAGACCGCGCGGATGAAGCAGTTCCAGCACATCGTGGACATCGAGCTGCCCGCGCTGTTCGAGGAGTTCGACCTCGCGCCGGACGCGCGGGAGACGTTGCTGAAGTACGCGGCGGAGCTCCAAGACTGGATGGCCGCGGTCCTCGAGTGGCACCTGAAGACGTACCGGTACGGCGACGCGGCGCTGGAGGAGCACAACCGGGTCGACGCCGGCACGCGGCGGACGCTGCGCGGTCCGACCGGCCTGGGCACGGCCTCCACCCGCGTCCACGCGCGCCTGAACTGATCAGTGGGCGGGCCGGGGCGCACGCCGCCCCGGCCCGGTGTCACTTGGCGCGCTTGACGAACCCGGTCCACGCGCTCGCCGGGAAGGCGAGCCGCGGGCCGGTCGGATTCTTCGAATCACGGACGCCGACAGGGCCGTCCGCGGGGAACGAGACGGCCACACAGCTGCCGTTCTCCGAGCTGTAGCTACTCGTACGCCACCTGTCTTGCGGCTTCACGGCGGGCTCCTACGTGATCAACGATTCGATCAGGGCCGTGCTCTCGCCAGGCGACAGCGCGACCCGCTCCAGGCTTTGCGTGCTCAGCGTATAGGTCCCGACCCGCGCCGAGTCGTCCACGAACACCGCCGCGTCCTGGATCTCGATGTACACGATCGACCGCGCGTCGACGAAGTCCAGCAGCATGAACTGGCCGGTGGTGGCCGAGTGCAGGCCCGCCTCAGGGCGCACCACCTGAATGGTCACGTTGGGCAGATCGCTCATCCGGACGAGGTGCCGGTACTGCTCGTTCAGCACCTCCTGGTCCCCGACGCGGAGGCGCAGCGCCTGTTCGTTGATCACCGCGTGCAGTTCGAGCGGCTCGTCCTTGCCGAGCAACAGGGTGCGCTGCATGCGGAGTTCGACCAGCCGATCGGCCAGGTCGGGCCGGACCCGGCTGGCGCCGGTCGTCAGGGCCATCGCGTACGCCTCGGTCTGGAGCAGTCCCGGCAGCACGATGGGCTCGAAGACGAACTCCCGCCGTGCCAGGGATTCCAGCCCGACCATGGTGCGCAGCCAGTCGGACACCACGTCGGTCCACGGGCCCACCCACGACGCGTCGTCGGCGCGACTGCTCAGCAGCACGAGCCGGTCGATGTTCTCCCGCTCGACGTCGCAGGCCTTGAGGATCTTGCGGATGTCGCCCGGGTACTGTGTGCTCCGGCCGGTTTCCATGTGGCCGAGCTTGGGCTTGCCGATCCCGCACGCCGCCGACAGCTCGGAGAGCGACAGGCCGGCTTCCTTGCGGTACCGCGCCAGCTCGACACCGATCAACCACTGGAGCGCCGAGGGCGCGGCCAACTCGAACATGAACTGATCTTAGGTGAATCTGAAGCCTAAACGTATCACTAGATCGAGTGATGGCGGCCTGTAGACGTTTACCGATAACGTGGTGATCACTCTCAGCGCCCCGGAGGCAGTGATGCACTTCAGCGACAGGTCCGTCTTCAGCCACACCGTCCTCGAAGTCGCCCCGGCGACGGAGGTGACCGTCGAAGTCGTGGACGACGACGAGGTGGAGGTGTTCGTCGGCGAGCGCAGCGAGGTGTTCGGCGTGGCCAACGGCGTGACGCTGGTGCTCGGCGAGGCGAGCCTCGACCACCTCGTCACCAGCCTGACCAAGGGGCGCGACCAGCTCCGGGAACGGGCCGGGACGGCCTGATCGGAGAGGGTCGGGGCTGCGGCGTCCCAGCGTGCTCCAGTACTTCGGTGACGTGCTCGCCCCTCGGGCGTGACGCGGAGGCGCGGGAGGCGCGGCAGCGCGCGCTCACCCTGTTCCGCGCCCAAGGCCGCGTCGCGTCCGCCGACGAGCTCGCCGCGCTGCTCGGCTGAGGTTCAGCGCGGTTCACGTGGGGTTCAGCGCTGCTTGCCCGACGCCAGCGCCGCGATCCCGGCCACCGCGACCGCCGTCAGCACCGCGACGCCCGTCCGGAACCCGGCCACACCACTGCCGGCCAGGCCCGCCGCCAACGCCGCCACCGCCGGCCCCACCGTCGCGCCGACCATCCGCGCGGTCGCGCTCAACCCGCCCGCCGCGCCCTCCATCCCCGCCGGCGCGCCCGACATGACCAGCGTGTTGATCGCCGTGTTGAACAGGCCCTGCCCGACACCCAGCACGGCCAGCCGCCAGCACAGGTCCACCAACGACGTCACCGGCAGCACGAGCAGCCCCAGCGCGGCCGCGCTCAGCACCGAACCGGCCAACGCCACCACCCACGGCCCGTACCGGTCGGCCAGCGAGCCCGACACCGCCGACAACGCGCCCACCCCGCCCACGAACACCAGCAACGCCACCCCGACGTCCTCCGGCGTGCCGCCCAGCACGTCCGTCACGTGGTACGGCACGAGGAAGAACATCACCCCGCCCAACGTCGACACCAGCGACAACGACAGCAGCGGCAACCCGAACAGCCGCCGCCGCACCACCGCGAGCACCGGCCGTGACGCGGGCAGCCGCCCCCACCACACCGCCAACACCAGGGCCACCACGAGCAGCCACGCCCGGTCCTCGAACGCCAGCAGCAGCGCCGTGACCGCGCCGCCCAGCAGCGCCGCTTCCAGCACCAGCCCCCGGTCCGGCACGGGCAGGCCGCGCCCGTCGCCGCGCAGCGACCGCCACCCCAGCCACAGCACGACCGCCAGCAGCGGCAGCTTCATCAGGAACACCGACCGCCACCCGAACGCGCCCGCCACGAGCCCGCCCAGCGGCGCGCCCGCCAGCCCGCCGACCGTCATGATCGTGATCACGTACCCGATGGCCCGCCCCCGCTGCTCCGGCAGCACGGCCGCCACCACGATCGGCATGTACCCGGCCAGCACGAGCGACGCCGCCACGCCCTGCAGCACCCGGCCGAGCACCAGCACCCAGAACACCGGCGCGACCGCCGTGAGCGCGCTCGCCACCTCGACACCGGCGAGCGCCAGCAGGAACGCCGACCGCAC
Organism: Saccharothrix hoggarensis; assembly: GCF_052936025.1. The sequence continues at coordinate 1,105,323 of NZ_CP193624.1, forward strand.
GTCCGCCCGGTCCACCCACCGCCCGGCGGGGATCGCGATCGCCGCCATCGGCAGCGTGTAGGCGAGCAGCACCCATGCCGTGGCGGCCGGGCCCACGTCCAGTTCGGCGCCCAGGCTCGGCAGCACCACCGCCGCCACCGTCATCTCGGTGGTCACCACCAACATCGCCAGCGCGAGCGCCACGACCGGCGCCCAACGGCTCCTGACCTGCACGTCCTGTGTCATGAGGCGACGTTATGGTCGCGTGCCGACCGGTCGAATCCGTCAGGTGACCAGTCACGTGACAGATGCCCCCGCCCGCCGCCCGCTCCTAGCGTCGTCGCCAGTGGTTCGACCGAGGAGGACACCGGACATGATCAAGCTGGCGATCATCGTGGGCAGCACGCGGAAGGGCCGGTTCGCGCCGGTCGTCGCGAACTGGTTCGCGGACCAGGCCAAGCAGCGCGACGACCTCGCCGTGGACGTGCTGGACCTGGACGACCTCGACCTGCCCGACCGCCTGCACGGCTTCGGCGAGGACCCGGCGCCGGAGGTCGCGCGGGTGTCGCCGCGCCTGGCCGAGGCGGACGCGTTCGTCGTCGTCACGCCCGAGTACAACCACAGCTTCCCCGCGCCGCTGAAGAGCGCCATCGACTGGCACTTCACCGAGTGGCAGGCCAAGCCGGTCGGGTTCGTGTCGTACGGCGGCGTCGGCGGCGGGCTGCGGGCGGTCGAGCAGCTGCGGCAGGTCTTCGCCGAGCTGCACGCGGTCACCGTGCGGGACACCGTCAGCTTCCACGGCGCGTGGACGCGGTTCGACGAGGCCGGCGACCCGGTGGAGGCGGAGCAGGTGAACAAGGCCGCGACGACCGTGCTCGACCAGCTCGTGTGGTGGGGGACGGCGCTCAAGGAGGCGCGCGCCAAGCGGCCTTACGGGGCCTGACGTGCGTGCCGTCCGCCTGCACGGGTTCGGTGACGCCGACCGCCTGTCGTACGAGGAGGTCGACGACCCGGAACCGGGGCGCGGCCAGGTGCGGATCGCGGTGCGCGCCGCGGGCGTGCACCTGGTGGACGCCGTGATCCGGCGCGGTCGCGGCGACTGGGTGCCGTTGCCCGACCTGCCCGCGACCCTCGGCAGCGAGGTGGCGGGCGTCGTCGACGCGGTGGGCCCCGACGTCGAGCCGTCGTGGCTGGGGGAGCGGGTGGTGACGCAACTGGGCCTCGCACACGGCGGGTACGCCGAGCTGGCCGTGCGGGAGGTGGGGGCGCTGCACGTCGTGCCGGACGTCCTCGGGTTCGCCGCGGCGGTGACGATGGTCTGCACCGGCGGCGCCGCGCTCGGCGTGCTGGACGCGGCGGCGGTCGCGCCCGACGACGTGGTCCTCGTGACCGGCGCGGCCGGCGGTGTCGGCAGCCTGCTCGTGCAGGGCGCGTCCAGGTCGGGGGCGCTGGTCGTGGGCCTGTCCGGGTGCGGGGAGAAGCGGCGGGCCGTGCTGCGGGCGGGCGCGGCGGTCGCCGCCGACTACCGGCGGGACGGCTGGCAGGAGGACGTGATCGCCCAACTCGGGGGACGGGAGGTGACCGTGGTGCTGGACGGGGTCGGCGGCGCGGTGGGGCGCGGGGCGGTGGACCTCCTCGCGCCGGGCGGCAGGCTGGTGATGTTCGGCTCGTCGTCCGGCGAGCTGGCGCGCGTGACGACGGCGGACCTGTTCGCCCGTTCGCTCAGCGCGACCGTCGCCGTGGGTCCGCACGTGACGAAGCGCTTCGGCGGCTTGCGGGCGTTGGAGGCACGGGCGCTGGCCGAAGCCGCCGCCCACCGGCTGACCCCGGTCGTCCACCCGTTCCCGCTGGCGGACGCGGCGCGGGCGCACGAGGCGATGGAGGACCGGCGGACGATCGGCAAGGTCGTCCTGGTCCCGGACGCCGGCTAGGGTCGTGGACATGCTGCACGGGCAGTCGGCGGAGCTGGCCGTGGTCGAAGGTCTCCTGGCCGACGCCCGAGCCGGTCGCAGCGGCGTGCTCGTGGTGCGCGGCGAGGCGGGGATCGGCAAGTCGGCCCTGCTGACCCACGCGGCCACCATCGCCACAACCAGCACCGCCGCCGCGACCGCAACCACCAGCACCACCGCCACCAGCACCACGGCCGCCGCCAGCACTACCGCCGCAACCGCAACCACCGCCGCCACCACAACCCCTGCGACCGCCGCCAACCCCGCAGCGAACCGCCGCACGGCCGGGTTCCTCGTGTTGCGCGGCACGGCGGTGGAGTCCGAGTCGGTCGTCCCCTTCGCCGGCCTGAACCTCCTCCTCGGCCGCGCGGTGGACCGGCTCGACGCGTTGCCGCCCAACCAGGCCGCCGCACTGCGCGGCGCGCTCGGCCTCGCCCCCGCCGACGGCGGCGACCACCACCTCGTCGGCCTCGCCGTCCTCACCCTCCTGGCCGACCTCGCCGACGACGGACCGGTCCTCTGCCTCGTCGACGACGCGCACTGGCTCGACCAGAGCTCCGCGCACGCCCTGGTGTTCGCCGCACGCCGCCTGCAGGCCGAGGGCATCGCGATGGTCTTCGCCGCCCGCGAGCTGCACGCGCCGCCGTTCCCCGCGCCCGGCCTGCCGGAGCTGCGCCTCGCCGGCCTCGCCCCGGACGCCGCCACCGCCCTGCTGGACGAGCACGCCGCCGACCTCCCGCGCCACGTCCGCGAGCAGATCGCCCGCGAAGCGCGCGGCAACCCGTTGGCGCTCCTCGAACTCCCCGCCGCGCAACGCGAAGGCCACCTGCCCGCCGCGCACGCCTACCGCGTCGCCGCCCTGCCCACCCACAGCCGCATCCAGCAGACGTTCGCCGACCGCATCGGCGCCCTGCCCGAGCGCACCCGCACCCTGCTGCTCGTCGCGGCGGCCGACGACACCGGCGACCCCGGCGTCGTCTTCAAGGCCGCCGCCCTGCTGGGCGCGTCCGTGGACGACCTGGAAGCGGCCGAGCAGCGCCAACTCCTGCGGTCCGACGACGGCCGGCTCACGTTCCGCCACCCGCTGATCCGCGCCGCCGCCTACCAGAGCGCGTCGCTGGTCCGACGCCTCGCCGTGCACCGCGCGCTGGCCGACGTCGTGGACGACCCCCACCGCAGCGCGTGGCACCTGGCCGCGGCCACCACCGCGCCGGACGAGGACGTGGCGCTCGCGCTGGCCCGCACCGCCGAGGAAGCACGGGGACGCGGCGGCTTCGTCGCCGTCGCGTCGGCCTACCAGCGTGCCGCGGAACTCACCCCCGACCCCGCGCGGCGCGGGCACCGGCTGGCGGCGGCGGCGGGCGCGGCCGGTGCGGCGGGCCAGTTCGACCGCGCGTCCGCGCTCGCCGACCAGGCGTGGGACCTGGTGGCCAACCGGGTGGACGGCGCCAAGGTGGCACGCGTCCAGGCCCGGTTGGCCGCCGAGCAGGGACGGTCGGCGGAGGCCGCGACGCAGCTCCTCCGCGCCGCCGCCTGCGCCCGGCACACCGATCCGGAGCTGGCGGGGGAGCTGCTGTTCAACTCCGCCCAGAACGCGTGGGCGGGCCGTGACTTCGACGCCCTCCGGGAGATCGCCGCCCGCGCCGACGGCCTGCCCGGCGCCGACGACACGCGGGCCGTGGCGACCGCCGCCCTGGGGCTGGACGGCGCGGACGTGCCCGGCGGCATGGCGGCGCTGCGGCGCCTCCTCGGCTCGCGGTACGTCGGCGGACCCGGCAACGCGGTCACGGCCTGGTGGCACCTCGTGCTGGGCGACGACCGCGCCGCGTACGAGTGGGCCGCCGACCTCGAACGCCAGTCCCGCGCCCAGGGCGCCCTCGGCGTGCTGCCCCGCGTCCTCGCGTACCTGGCCCGCGGTCGCCTGCACCTCGGGCAGCACCGGGACGCCCGCGCCACCGCCGAGGAAGGGCTGCGGATCGCGTCCGACATCGGCCAGACGTTCAGCGTGGGGTTCCTGTCCAGCGTGCTCGCCGAGCTGGCCGCCATCGAGGGTGACGAGGCGCGCTGCGAGGAGCTGGTGGCGACGTTGGCCGGCGGCCCGCCGCGGTCGGTGCGCGCGGCGTGCGCGCTGGCGCTGCTGGACCTCGGGCTCGGCCGCCACGAGGCGGTGCTGGACCGGCTGGCCGACGTCGCCGCGGGCGCGCACCGGCTCTACGCCGTCTCCAGCCTGCCCGACCTGGTCGAAGCCGCCGCCCGCCTCGGCAGGCACGCGCACGCCGCCGACGCGGGGGACTGGTTCGACGAGTGGGCGTCGAGCACCGGCCGGCCGTGGGCGGAAGCCGTCGCCGCGCGGTGCCGCGCCCTGCTCACCGACGACGAGCGCTGGTTCAGCCGTGCGGTCGACCTGCACCGCGTCGCCGACGGCCGCCCGTTCGAACGGGCCCGCACCGAGCTGCTGTACGGGGAGTGGCTGCGCCGCGCCCGCCGCAAGACCGACGCCCGCGCCCATCTCCGTTCCGCGCTGGACCTCTTCGAGCGCCTGGGCGCGACCCCGTGGGCGGCCCGCGCCCGCACGGAACTGCGCGCCACCGGCGAGAGCCGCGCGCTGCCCGGTCCGGACCCGCTGAGCACCCTCACGCCGCAGGAGCTCCAGGTCGTGCGGCTGGCCGCCGAGGGGCTGAGCAACCGGGAGATCGGCGCGCAGCTGTTCCTGAGCCCGCGGACGGTCGGCTACCACCTGTACAAGGTGTACCCGAAGCTCGGCGTGGCGTCCCGCGTGGAGCTGGGCAAGCTCGACCTCGCGTAGCCAAATGGTCTAGACCCATTGACATCGTCCACGACGCGTACGCACCCTTGACGGCAGTCGGCCGCCGCCCTGCCCGAGGAGGTTTCCACGTGAATCTCAAGAACAGGACGGCACGGTCGCTCGCCGTCCTGGTGATGGTGCTCGGCGCGACCGCCGTCTGGAACGCCGGCTCGAACACCACCGCGGCGCTCGCCGCGGAACCCCTGCGCAGCATCGTCCCCGTGCCGGTGTCCGTGCAGCCCGCGGCCGGCGTCACGCACACCGTCACCGCCGCCACCAAGATCTACACCACGCCCGCGGCGCACGCCGTCGGCGACCAGCTGGCCGCGCTCCTCCGCCCGTCGACCGGCTACCCGCTCCCCGTCACCGACACCACCGGCACGCCGTCCGACGGCATCTCGCTGCTCATCGGCGGCGCGCCCGCGACGGTCGGCGACCAGGGCTACCACCTCGCCGTCACGGCGGCGTCCGTCCAGCTCCGCGCCAACACCCCGGCGGGCCTGTTCGCGGGCGTGCAGACGCTGCGGCAGATGCTGCCCGCCAAGGTCGAGAGCCGCACCGCCCAGCCCGGTCCGTGGACGGTCCCCGGCGCGACGATCACCGACCACCCGCGCTTCGGCCACCGCGGCGCGATGCTCGACGTGGCCCGCCACTTCCACCCCGTGGCCACCGTCAAGCGGTACCTCGACCAGCTCGCCCTCTACAAGGTCAACTACTTCCACCTGCACCTGACCGACGACCAGGGCTGGCGGATCGTGATCGACAGCTGGCCGCGCCTGGCCACGCACGGCGGCAGCACGCAGGTCGGCGGCGGACCCGGCGGGTACTACACGAAGGCGCAGTACCAGGAGATCGTCGCCTACGCGGCGGCCCGGCACATCACCGTCATCCCCGAGGTGGACCTGCCCGGCCACACCAACGCGGCGCTCTCCTCGTACGCCGAGCTGAACTGCAACGGCGTCGCGCCCGCGTTGCGCACGGACATCGCGGTCGGCTACTCGTCGCTGTGCGTGTCGAAGGAGATCACCTACACGTTCGTGGAGGACGTGATCCGGGAGATCGCCGCGCTGACGCCCGGCCCGTACTTCCACATCGGCGGCGACGAGGCCAACGCGACCACCGACCAGGAGTACCAGACGTTCATGAACCGCGTGCTGCCGCTCGTCGGCAAGTACGGCAAGAAGCCGATGGGCTGGCACGAGTTCGTCAAGACCACCACCGACACCTCCGCGGTCGCGCAGTACTGGGGCACGACCACGTCCAACGCCGTGGTGCAGAACGCCGCCGCGCGCGGCCAGAAGATCCTGATGTCGCCCGCGAACAAGGCGTACCTCGACATGAAGTACCACTCCGGCACGCAGCTCGGCCTGAGCTGGGCCGGTTTCGTCGAGGTGCAGGACGCCTACAACTGGAACCCCGGCACGCACGTCAGCGGCGTGCCCGAGTCCGCCGTGCGGGGCGTCGAGGCTCCACTGTGGACGGAGACGATCGTGACGCCGGCCCACATCGACCACATGGCGTTCCCGCGCCTGTCGGCGATCGCGGAACTGGGCTGGTCGCCGTGGTCGACGCACAACTGGGACGCGTTCAAGGCCCGCCTCGGCGCCCAGGCCCCGCGGTGGGCCGCGATGGGCATCGACTTCTACCGCTCGCCCCAGGTGCCGTGGGAGAGCGGCGACACGACCACCACCACGACCACCACGACGACAACCACCACCACGACGACCACGACCACGACCACCACGACCACGACCACCACGACGCAGCCGTCGGGCACGTGGGCGCCGAACCGCGCGTACGCGGTCGGCGCGCAGGTCACCTACAACGGCGTCAACTACCAGTGCCGCCAGGCGCACACGTCGCAACCGGGCTGGGAGCCGCCGAACGTTCCCGCCCTCTGGCTCCGCCTCTGACGGGGTCGTCCGCCGCCGGGGCTCAGACGACCCTGGCGGCGGACACCGGGCGTTGCGCCATCGTGAACGTGCCCGCGGACGACGTGTTGACGCTCCACCGGTAGCGGGTGAACTCGCCGGTGGCGTCGGAGGCGTAGAACATCATGTGCCCGAAGCCCGCGCCGTCGGTCTCGGCGGTGGCGTTGAAGATCCGGTTGTCGGGGTACCGGAAGTAGTTGCCGACCCCGTACACGCCGTGCGGCTCGGACGTGCAGTCCACGACCTCCACGGCGTACTGCGTCTCGCCGGGGAAGTTCAGGCCGCGGCTCGGCGCGGTGTAGACGCCCTTGACGGACCGGACCAGCACCACGTGCCCGGTGTTGGTGTCCTGGTCGTTGCGGTAGTCGATGGCGATCAGGTCGCCCGGCCGGAGGTCCGCGACCCTGGTGACCCGCTCGAAGTGCGGCACCCGCCGGTCGGCGAAGGCGGCCCGGTAGTCGCGGGCGAACGGGCTGGCCAGCCCGAAGTGCCTGCTGAAGAACGCCGACGTCGCCCACCGGTACGTGCGCTTCAGCACGGCCGTCTGGAAGGACGCGCACTGGCTCTGGTTGACCCACTCGGTCGCGTCGCCGGGGGAGCCCCACCGGACCACGTTCGGCTGGTCGGGGTGCTTGTACGTGTTGTTGGACAGCGGGCACGTCGGCAACGAGAGGTAGCCGACCAGCTGCTCGGCCTCCAGCAGGTGCGGCGTGGACGTCCGGTGTGGACGCGGCGCCTGGGCCAGGGCCGACGCGGTCGCCCCGAGGGTCGCGGTCGCACCCACGGCGACGGCGGTCCCCCCGCGGAACGGTCTGCGCGACAGGTCCATCGTGCGACTCCCCCTTCGATACGGGCGCGCATACCGTAGTCGAAGGGGGCAAGCCGCACGGTGGGATCAGCGCACGTAGACCAGCAGGACGGTGGTCAGGACCGTGCAGACGGCCAGCATCCCGGCGAGGCCGGTCATGGCCGCGCCGGCGGACAGCACGACCTTGGTGAGCATGCCCAGCACGCGGCGCAGCAGCCGGGCCAGACCCATGACCAGCGTCATCGCGCCGATCATGATCATCACGACGAGTGGCGTCCACTCGGTGGTCTCGGACGATTGAGCTAACGCGGTGAGCATGTTCATGACGACCCCTGGATGGCTTCCTGGGTGAACTTCACCTAGACTCACTGAAGTTGACTGAACCTCAGTAACCTGAGGGTAAGGTGACGTGTACTTCACTGACAAGCCCCTGATGGGGGTAGTGGGTCGTGACTTTCCGCCGTAATCGTGTATGTTTCGCTCTTCAGCTAGTGAGCTGAAGTTCACTGAAGGGCGCGCGGACGTGGTCGTTGCGGATGACTCCCCCTCGCTGGCGCACCGCCTCAGGGCGTTGCGCGAGGAGCAGTGGCCCGACGTGACGATCACCCAGAGCGACCTCGCGGCGGCGTTCAGCGCCGACAAGCCGGCCAGCGTGCCGCTCCTGTCGTCGTGGGAGAGCCGCACCAAGCCGAAGACGCCGCCGCTGCACCGCCTGGCCGCCTACGCCACGTTCTTCGCCACCAGGCGTTCCGTCGCCCAGCGCCCGTACCGCCTGCTCCCGGTGGACGAGCTGACCCCGGACGAGGCCCGCGACCGCGAGGAGCTGCTGCGCGAGCTGACGGAGCTGCGGGCTGCCGAACAACGCGAAGCCGGCACGTCGCCGCCGCCCGACCAGGGCAACCGGGGTTTCTGGTACTTCGACGACCGGCACGTGATCACGATCGTGGTGGCCCAGCTGCCGGCCGCGATGCGCGAGCGGATGCCCTACTCCGACCCGACGCAGCCGGACTACGTGGAGCTGTACACCTACGCCGACCTCGACGCCCTGATCGAGCTGCACGGCCACATCCGCGCGCTCAACCCGCGCAGCCAGGTCAACTTCCGCATCGCCTCCGACCTGGAGCCCGACGACTACACCACGCACCTCGTCCTGCTCGGCGGCGTGGACTGGAACCTGGTCACCCGCGAGCTGCTGGCCCGGGTCGACCTGCCGGTCACCCAGGTCGCCAGGCACGACGACGACGAGGCGGGCGGCTTCCTCGTGCGCCGGCCGGACGGCGGTGAAACGCTGTTCGCACCGAAGCTCGGCAGGGAGCGCGGCCACGAGGTGCTGCACGAGGACGTGGCCCACTTCTACCGCGGACCGAACCCGTTCAACCACAAGCGGACGGTGACGATCTGCAATGGCCAGTACGGCCGGGGAACCCTCGGCGTCGTGCGGGCCCTGACCGACACCAGGTTCCGCGACCGCAACGCGGAGTACCTGGCGACCCGCTTCGCGGGCACGCGGGCCTACAGCGTCCTCACCAGGGTGCTCGTGGTGAACGGCCAGGTCGTCACGCCGGACTGGAACCTGCCCGAATCACGCCTTTTCGAGTGGCCGGAGGGCCAGGGTTGAACGCCACAGCGCCGGCGCCCGTGGAGCACCACGCGTCGCACGGCAAGCTGCTGACCACAGTGGACGTGGAGGACTGCCCGCCGGGGGCGGTGGACGCGGTCGTCGTGCCCACCAACCGGACGTGGGCGCACCTCGACAAGGCGACCGGGGTCGCCGCCGTGCTCGGCCGGCCGCTGGTCGTGCTGACCAGCGGCAACGCCGCGCCGGAGGCAGCCGCGAAGCTGGCCCGGAAGAAGCACGTCGAGATGCTGGTCGTCGACGTCACCGCCCTGCCGGCGTCGGTGATGCCCCGCCTGGCCACCACGGAGGTGCTGCGCGGCACGGAGTTCGAGCGCGGCACCGACACCAGCCTCAAGCGCAACCTCGGCCTCCTCGTGTCCCGCGTGGTCGGCTGGGAGCGGGTGGCGTTCCTGGACGACGACATCACCGTGCCCCGGCCCGCCGACCTCGACGCCGCCGCGGGCCTCGTCTCGCACGGCTACGCGGCCGTCGGCCTGGAGGTGGGCGGGTACCCGGACAACTCCGTCGTCTGCCACGCCCACCGCGAGACGGGCGGCGACCAGGGCACGTTCATCGGCGGCGGCGCGCTCGTCGTCGGCAACGACTCGATGTCCTCGTTCTTCCCCACCATCTACAACGAGGACTGGTTCTTCCTGCTGGACGACGAGGGCCTGCGCCGCTCGGCGATCACCGGCCAGGTGGTCCAGAAGGAGTACGACCCGTTCGCCGGGGAGCAGCGGGCGCAGGTGGAGGAGTTCGGCGACTGCCTCGCCGAGGGCGTGTTCGCGCTGCTCGACGACGACGGCGGCTTCGAGGCGGCGGCGGACGAGGGCTACTGGTGGGACTTCCTGCACGGCCGGATGGCCCTGATCGACGGCATCCTCGACCGGATCGAGTCGCGGGGCCGGCGTGACGGGGAGGCGCTGCGCATGGAGATCGCCCTGCGGGCCGCCCGCAAGCGCTGCGAGGCCATCCCGCCGTCCCTGTGCGTGCGGTACCTGAAGGCGCTCGCGCAGGACCGCCGCACGTGGGCCGCGCACGTCCAGGGCTTCCCGCGCGGCACGGTCGGGCTGCGCGGCGCGATGGGCGCGCTGGGCCTGGCCCGGTGCGGGACGTACGTCGCCCCCTGACCACACCCTCCCGACCCCGCCGGTCCTGACCCCGCCGCCCCGACCCCACCGGGTCCCGACCACCCCGGGTCGACGGCTGCCCGCCGAGGCCTCTCCCATGTGGCGGAACGCTCAGTTCTCCGCGCCCGCCGGCGATTAGGCTCGCCTGCTGGAACGGGGACGAGCGGGCGGCGGCTGGGCCGTCGGTCGGACGGAGGCACGGGGATGACGAGCACCGATGGTCGGCAGAAGTGGCTGACCGTCGCCGAGGAGCTGGCGACCGCGCTGCGGGTGGACGCGGCGGAGCGGGACCGGCGCGGTGCGGAGCCGGTGGCCGAGGTCGACGCCCTGCGGCGGTCCGGCGTGCTGGCGATCGGTGACTGGGCCACCCAGCAGGCGGTCACCCGGGTGGTGGGGGCGGCGGACGCCAACGTCGGTCACCTGCTCGGCTACCACTACCTCCAGGTGTGGCGGACGGGCCTGTTCGGGCGCGACGGCGTGACGTCCGGCGCCGAGACCTTCTGGGCCGGGGTCAGCAACCCGCTGGACGCGGCGCTGGAGCTGCGGCCCGTCGACGGCGGGTACGAGGTCACGGGGCGCAAGACGTTCGCCACCGGCGCGTCGGTGGCCGACCGGCTCGTGGTCAGCGCGACCCGCACGGACACCGGCGACAAGGTCACCTTCGTCCTCGACGCGAAGGCCGACGGCATCACCTACGCCGGCGACTGGGACAACATCGGCCAACGCCTCACCGCCAGCGGCGGCGTCGTGTTCGACCGCGTCCACGTCCCCGCCGACCAGGTGCTCGGCGCCCACGACGAGACGAACCCGCGGCTGTCCCTCGCCGCCCTGGGCTTCCAGCTCGTGCTCGCCCAGCTGTACGTGGCGATGGCCGAGGGGGCGCTCGCCGAAGCCGCCCGCTACACCCGCACGACCACCCGCCCGTGGTTCCTCAGCGGCGTCGACAGCGCGACCGCCGACCCGTACGTCCTCGCCACCTACGGCGAGCTGGTCGCGGACGCGCAGGCCGCCGGGCTCCTCGCCGACCACGCGTCGGAACGCCTCCGCCACGCCTCCGAGCGCGGCGCGGACCTGACCGCCGACGAACGCGCCGACACCGCCGCCGCCATCTCGTCCGCCAAGGTCGTCGCCACGAAGGTCGCGAACCAGACCACCAGCCGCGTGTTCGAGCTGTGCGGGGCCCGCGCGACCGCCGCCGGCTACGCGTTCGACCGGTTCTGGCGCAACGCCCGCACGCTCACCCTGCACGACCCGGTGGCGTACAAGGCCCGCGAGGTCGGCGCGCACTTCCTCACCGGCGAGCACGCCCCGTTCACCGGGTACAGCTGATGGAGCCGCTGCTCGCGCGCAGCGTGCGCCTCGAAGACGACGGCGTGCACATCCTGGACCGGCGCAACTTCCCGTTCGAGCGGGTGTGGGTGCGCTGCGGCACGGTCGGCGAGGTCGCCAAGGCGATCGAGGACATGGTCACCCAGTCGTCCGGCCCGTACTTCGCCGCGCTCTACGGCATGGTGCTGGCGGCCCGCGAGGTCCGCGGCCTGCCCCGCGACGAGGCCCGCGCCGCGCTCGACCGGGCCGGGCGGCTGCTGGTCGAGACCCGCCGCACCAACAACCACCTGCGCAAGGCGGTCGCCGCCGTGCTGGCCGGCGTGGACGCGGACGACGACGTCGAGGCCGGGGCGCTGCGGGGCGCGCTCGCGGGCGACGAGCGGTACCGGGCGCGCAGCCGCAGGCTCGGCGAGTTCACCGCCGCCCGCCTCCCGGACGAGGGCGCGGTGCTCACGCACTGCTGGGCCGACCTGTACCTGACCGAGACCGTCACCGCTGCCCAAGACCTGGGCAAACGTTTGCGGTTCGTCTGCACGGAGACCCGCCCGTACCTCCAGGGCGCGCGGCTCACCGCCGAGACCCTGGGCGAGATGGGCGTCGACACGACCCTCGTCACCGACGGCATGGGCGCGGCCGTGATGTCGACCGGCGACGTCGACGTGCTGCTGACCGCCGCCGACCGGGTCACCATGGACGGGCACGTGGTCAACAAGGTCGGCACGCTCGGCCTGGCGATCGCCGCCCGCGAGTTCGACGTGCCGTTCCTCGCGATGGTGCAGGCGCCGGACCGGCTCGCGCCCACCGCCGCCGACGTGCCGATCGAGTACCGGCCCGGTGACGACGTGCTGCACACCCTGGGCCGCCGCACGGCCACCGAGCGGGCGCGGGGCCGGTACCCGGCGTTCGACGTCACGCCGCCGCGGTTCGTGACGGAAGTGGTGACCGATCGCGGTGCGTACGCTCCGCACGAGCTGGCTGATTACTACGTTGGGGACGTTCATGACTGAGTGGGTTGTGCTGGACATCGAAGGCACGCTCAGCGCCACCGACCAGGTCCTGGTCACGCTGTACGACTACGCCCGGCCGCGCCTCGGCCCGTGGATCGACGAGCACGGCGACGACCCGGCCGTGGCCGAGGCGGTGGCGCAGATCCGCGAGCTGTCCGGTGTGGACGGTGGCACGGACGAGCTGGTGCGCGTCCTGCACGGCTGGATGGACGCCGACCAGAAGGTCACGCCGCTCAAGACGCTGCAGGGCCTCATCTGGCAGCGCGGCTACGCCGAGGGCGACCTGGTGGCCGAGTTCTTCCCCGACGTCGTGCCCGCGCTGCGCGAGTGGCACGCGGAGGGCGTCGACCTGGCCGTGTTCTCGTCCGGTTCGGTGGCCGGCCAGGTGGCGTTCTTCAGGCACACCACCGACGGCGACCTCACGTCGTTGTTCCAGCACCACTTCGACACCGTCAACGCGGGCCCGAAGCGCGAGGCCGCGTCGTACCTGAAGATCGCGTCCGTGCTCGGCTCGGACGACATCACGTTCTACTCGGACGTGCCCGCGGAGCTGGACGCCGCCGCCGAGGCGGGCTGGCGGACGGTCGGCGTGCGGCGGCCGGGCGAGCCGTACGGCGACGCCGACTTCGGTCCACACCGGACGGTGGAGGCCCTGTGACGCCCGATCCGCGGGAGGCCGGCGAGGCGCTGGCCGCCGAGTGCGCCCGGTACACCGCGATGGGCTGGATGCGCGGCACGTCCGGCAACCTGTCCGTGGTGGTCGACCGCGACCCGCTGCGGCTCGCGGTCACCGTCAGCGGCAAGGACAAGGGCGAGCTGACCCCCGACGACGTGGTCGTCGTCGACGCCGAGGGCCGCACGGACGACCCGGTGCGCGTCCCGTCGGCCGAGGCGGGCCTGCACGGGCGGATCGCGGCGGTGTCCGGCGCGGGCGCGGTGGTCCACGTGCACGCCCTCGCGCCCGTGGTCGCGGCCGAGCACTGGCCGGACGGCGTCGAGCTGCGCGACCTGGAGATGCTGAAGGGGTTCGGCCGGCAGGCGCACGAGTCCGTCGTGATCCCGGTGGCGCCGAACAGCCAGGACATGCGGGTGCTCGGCGACGCGTTCGAGGCCGGGTTCCGCGCGGACGTGCCGGCCTTGATCGTGGCCCGGCACGGCGTGTACGTGTGGGGTGACGACCTCTACCAGGCGCGGCACCGGCTGGAGTGCTTGGAGTGGCTGGTGCGCTTCAAGGTCGAAACCCACAGGAGGTAGGCGCGATGACGTTGCTGACCGTGTGGTCGGACACCGACCCCGAGACGGTGGTGGTGCGCACCGCCGACCCCGCCGAGATCGCCGCGGAGCTGAAGCGGCTCGGCGTCCGCTACGAGCAGTGGCCCGTCGTGCCCGGCGTGACCAGCGAGAACGCGCTGGAGGTGTACGCCGAGCAGGTCGCCCGCGTCACCGAGGCCGAGGGCTACACCCTGGTCGACGCGATGGAGATGACCCCGTCCGACGACCCGGGGTGGCTGGAGACGGCGGGGCAGGCGCGGCTGAAGTTCCTGGCCGAGCACACCCACGACGACGACGAGGACCGGTTCTTCGCGCGCGGCGCGGGCGTGTTCTACCTGCACGTCGACGGACGCGTGCACGCCGTGCTGTGCGAGGCGGGCGACCTGCTCAGCGTGCCCGCGAACACCACCCACTGGTTCGACATGGGCACCCGGCCGGACTACGTGTCGATCCGGTTCTTCCACGACGACGACGGCTGGGTCGGCAACTTCACCGGCAGCGAGATCGCCCGGTCGTTCCCGACGTTCGACGCGCTCATGGCGGGTCACCGAGCGAGCTGAGCTCGGCCGCGAGGTTGGCCTTGGCCCGTGCCTCCCACCGCTCGTGCGCGTGCGGCGTGACGTAGAGCGGGTCGCGCCGCGCCAGGGCGCGCAGGACGTTCGCCCGCCCGACCCGCCACGCGTCGTCCGGCACGTGCGCGTACTCGGCGCGCACCGCCGCCCGGTAGCGCTCGTACACGTCGGGGTCGGCGGCGAGGACGGCCAGGTCGGCGTCCAGGAGCAGGCACGTCAGCGGGTCGTCCGACGCGTGGTCCGCGGTGGCCAGCACCAGGTCGGCCACCTGGTCGGCCTCCGGCAGGCCGGCGAGCCGGTCGCGCGCCCACTCGGCGCTGCGGCGCTCGTCGTCGCCGTGCCTGCCGTCGTACACGACGTCGTGCGCCAACGCGGCGAGCGCCAGCACGGCCCGCTCCCGCGGTGTCCGCCCGTCGGCCCGCGCGAGGAGGTCCGCGTCGCGCGCGACAGCCAGCGCGTGGTCGGTGTTGTGGTAGCCGCGGTGGGGTTCGGCGTACCGGGTGGCCAGGTCGCCCGGCCCCTGCGCGCCGTCCGGGTCGTCCGGGTCGTGCGTGCCGCCCAGCTCGGCGACCGCCTCGCACCACCGCGCTTCCAGCTCACGCACCGGGCACCCCCACCGTGAACGCCGCGCCGCCCTCGGGCGCGGGACCGGCCTCGATCGTGCCACCCAGCCGGGTCACCAGGCCGTGCGCCAGCGCCAGCCCGACGCCCGTGCCCACCGGCCGCGACCGCTCGTACTTCGCGTGCAGCGCGCCCTTGCGGAACGCCACCCGGTAGTCCTCCTCCGACAACCCCGGCCCGCCGTCGCGCACCTGCAGCACGTCACCCAGCGACAGCACCACGGGCCGGCCCGCGGGCGTGACCCGGAGGGCGTTCTCCAGCAGCCCGTCCAGCACCTGCCGCAGCCGCCGCGGGTCGGTCACCCGCACCACGGGGTGCGCGGGCAGTTCGAGCCGGAACTCGACGTCCTTCGCCGCGCACCGCGCCCGCCACACCTCCGCGGCGGCCGACACCAGCGCGGTGAGGTCGACCGGCGCGAGGTCGACGCGGAAGTCGTCCGCGCCGAGCCGGGCCAGGTCGAGCAGGTCGGCCACCAGCCGGTCCAGCCGGTGCGCCTCCCGCCCGATCGTCCGGCCGACCGCCGGCACCTCCGACCCGGTCACCACGCCGTCGGCCAGCGACTCGGCGAACCCGGTGACCGCCGTCAACGGCGTCCGCAGCTCGTGCGACACCGACAGCAGGAACTCCCGCTGCCTGGCCTCGCTGCGCGCCAACGCGTCGGCCAGCGAGTTCACCGCGCCCGCGACCTCGGCGACCTCCGCCGGCCCGCGCTCGGGCGCCCGCAGGTCACGCCGCCCGCCGCTCATGGTGCGCGCGACCGCCGCCGTCTCCCGCAACGGCCGGGAGACGACCCGGCCGAGCGCCAACCCGGCCGCCGCCGCCACCGCCAGCCCGACGGCCAGCGCCAACGCGATGTTGCGCACCAGCCGCCGCCCCGGCCCGTCGCCGGTCGCGGTGTCCTGCACCAGCGCGACCCCGTCCCGCGCCTCCACGAGCCGCGTGCCGACCCGGCCGGACGCGCCGCCCGTCGCCCGCACGGCCCGCACCGCCTGCGGCTCGCCGTCCAGCGCGCCGTCCGGTCCGACGAGGACCACCGCGATGCCCTGCCCGCGCAACACCTCGACCACCCGTGCCCGACCGGGCCGACCCGCCTCGCCGAGCTGCCCGGCCACCACGTCCGCCTGGTCCGCCAGCGCCTCGCGGGCCACCTCGCGCGAGGCCGTGAGCACGAGCCGGGCCGAGACGAGCCCCGCCACGACGACCGCGACCGCGGCGACGGCCAGGCACAGGGCCGTGACGCGGAACGCGAGGCTGGTCCGGGCCGTCACGGCGACGCCTCCGCCGAGTACCCGACCCCGCGCACGGTCCTGATCGGACTGCGGTCGCCGAGCTTCGCCCGCAGCTGCGCCACGTGGACGTCCACGGTCCGCGTGCCGGCCGCCGCCGCGTAACCCCACACCGCGCTCAGCAGCTGCTCCCGCTCGAACACCCGCCCCGGGTGGCGCATCAGGTGGGCCAGCAGGTCGAACTCGGTCGACGTCAGCGCCACCTCGACGTCGCCGGCCCACACCCGCCGCCGGTCGACGTCCAGCCGCACGTCGCCGACCACGTGCACCGCCTCCACCGGCGGCGTCCCGCGGCGCAGCACGGTGCGCACCCGCGCCACCAGCTCGCGCGGGCTGAACGGCTTGGTCACGTAGTCGTCCGCGCCCAGCTCCAAGCCGAGCACCCGGTCCACCTCGTCGTCCCGCGCGGTCACGAACAGGACCGGCGTCCAGTCGCCCGCCGCGCGCATCGCCCGGCACACCTCGACGCCGTCCAGCCCCGGCAGGCCGACGTCCAGCAGCACCGCCACCGGCCGCAACCGCCGCACGGCGGCCAGCGCCGCCCGCCCGTCCGACTCCACGTGCACCCCGAACCCGTCCCGCCGCAGGTAGAGGCCCACCAGGTCGGCGATGGCGCGTTCGTCCTCCACGACCAGCACGAGTCCCGGCACGCCGCGCATCGTGGCACGGCGACACCGGCGATCAGGGCCGCGAGCGCGTTCGGGTTCGGTAAAGGTCGCGCACCCGCGTCCAGCACTCGCCGAACAGCGCCCGCAGCTCCCGCCAGTGCGCCAGGTCCGCCGCCGGGTAGGGGATCGGCTCGCCGTACACGCCGTCCGCGCACGCCACGTCCCACCCGACCGGGCCGCGCCAGGCGTCCTCGAAGTCGTTCCACACCGGACCGCGCGGCGTGACGAGCACGTTGCGCGGGTGCGCGTCGCCGTGCAGGGGCTGCACGGGCGCGTCCGGCCACCGCGCCACCAGCGCGTCCCGTGCGGCGACCAGCTCCGCCGGCCGTCCGACCAGCGCCAACGCCGCGTCCACGTCGGTCAGCGGACCCCGTTCGGGCAGCGGGCCGGGGTAGTGGCGCAGCTCGGCGTGCAGCTCGGCCAGCATCGCGGCGAACGACGCCCGGTCCGGCCGCCGGTCCGGGTCGTGCCCGACGTGCCGGGCGAACGCCACCACCAACCCGTCGTGCCGCACCGGCCCCGGCCCGTGCGGTTCCACCACCGGCACACCGCGCCCGGCCAGGAACCGGCTCAGGTCGTCGGCCCGCCGGAAGTGCCCGAGCACGTCGGCACGGGCCAGCGCGGTCACCGTCGCCACGCGGGCCACCACCGGCGCCGGCCGTAGCCGCACGAGCAGGTTGTAGCCGTCCTTCAGCACCTCGGGGTCGTCGGCGGGCAACCCCAGCCGACGGGCCGCCACCAGGACTCGCGCGATCACGGCGGACGTCTCCACACCTGCATCCTGACATTCCACCCGAACGTGCATAACGGATTGGCATCGGAGTGCATCAACCGGACGGCACAAGACGATAGAGCAGACGGCGGATCATCGTGATCGGCCGAACAGCTCATCGAGCCACGTGGAGCTCCCATGCGCACGGCATCTCGCACCCTGTTCGGAACAGTTCCCTTGCTGGCCGTGATCGTGGCGGCCGCGCTCGCGACGGGCGCGTCGGCCCAGGCCGCGCCACCCCAGCCCGGTGACACCCGCGCCACCGCGCACGAGGGCAACATCGACATCGGCCAGCCCGGCAACGCGTGCACCGCAGTGGGGCTCCCCGGCCAGGAAGCGGCGATGCCGGCCGGCACGTTCACGTCCGACGGCACCTACATCGACATCACCGCGTTCCCGCCGGGGCAGGTCGTCACCGGCGTCGTGGTGAAGGGCGGTCCGGCCTACAACGTCTACACGGCCGCCGCGCTCGGCGTCCTGCCGTGGCTCGACCTGCACGCGCCGCTCAACGAGAGCGGCAAGCCCGCGGGCATCAGCCACTGGTTCGTCTGCGTGGCGCCGGCAACCACCACCACCACCACCACGACCACCACAACGACCACGACATCGAAGACGACCACCACCGTGCCGACGACGACCGTCCCGACCACCACCACCGTCCCGACCACTCCGGGCGTCACCACCACCGTGCCGACGACGACGACGACCACCACGGCCGTCGCCACCACGACGACGACCCGGCACGTCCCCGTCACCACGACCACGACGACCAAGGCGGCCGTGATCGGCGTCGGCGGCTCGGACGACGACCTCGCCACCACCGGCTTCAACGGCTGGTGGCTCCTCCTCGGCGGACTTGCCCTGGTCGGAGCGGGTGCGCTCGCCCTCCTCGCGCCGAAGTTCCGACGTCGCGCCCGCCGCTGACCATGATCATGAACAAGGTTCAACATCACTAACCCGTAACGAATAGACGGCAACCCGCTTCATGCCAATGGGCTAACTCGATAGAGGGATGGCCGGTGCGGTTCGATCCACCGGTCAGCCCTCGAACCCTGCGGAGCAGCACCATGCGCATGACCACCCGCCGCCTATTCGGAGCAGCCACGCTGCTCGCCCTGACCACCAGCGGTCTCCTGGGCGGCACAGCCTCGGCGACCGGCAACGACACCCGTCAGCCGGGCGACAAGCGCGCCGTGATGGGCGACAAGAACCTGGAGTGGAACCACCCCGACGCCTGCAAGACCGCCGGCCTGGCCGGCACGGCGGTGGACGGCGACCCCAAGGACGCCAAGACGCCGACCCTGCCCCACACCGCCGACGGGAAGAGGTCGATCACCATCACGGGCGGCCTTGAGGGCTACACCGTGACCGGTGTCGTGGTGAAGGGCGGCCCCGCCTACAACGTCTACTTCGTGGACGCCCCGGAAGGCATCGAGCCGCTCGGCGACCTGAACTGGACCGAGCTGCACGCGCCGACCACCTCCAGCGGCTCTCCCGCCGACATCAGCCACTGGTTCTTCTGCGTCGAGAAGGTCACGACGCCGGAGGAGCCGGGCGAGGAGAACCCGGGCGACAACCCCGGCGAGGAGAACCCCGGCGACAACCCGGGCGACACTCCCGGTGACACCCCTGGCGACAACCCCGGCGGCGACACCCCTGGTGACACCCCCGGCGACAACCCCGACGACAACCCCGACGAGTCCGAGTCGGTCGTCCCGACGCCCACCGAGTCGGCCGCCGGCACGCCGACCACCACCACGACGGCCCCGGCCGTCGCGGCGGGCGCGAACGACGACGACCTGGCCAACACCGGCTTCGACGGCGGCTGGATGCTGTTCGTCGGCCTGGGCTTGGTGGCCGCCGGCGCGGCCTTCGTGGCCTCGCCCAAGCTCCGCGGCCTGATCCGCCGCTAGAGCCCACGGACCGCGGGTCGGCAGCAGGTGCCGACCCGCGGCCAACCTCACCCGCCGTAACCACGGCAACCCGCACCGACGCGAGGTCGCGTCGGTCGTTCACGTCCTCATTTCCCGACGATCACGCTTTTCGATCGTCGGGAAATGAGGACGTGAACGACCGACCCCCAGGCGACCGAGCCGCGACGCCGAAGGCGGCGCCATCCAACACTGTGACCTGCGCTACCTCACTTGATCCAGGGGGCGGCCCAGGCGCACCACCCGGAACGACGCCGTCTACGATCCGTTGAGCCGGCGGCGCCACCCACCGGCATTGCCAGTACCAGACAGTGCAGGAGGCACCGTGACGGCCGTAGCCCCGCAGCCGATCGCAACGCGGCCCTTCGGGACTCGCGAGGCGGTCAAGGGTTCGTTCCTGCTGCGGATGTTCCGCACCACGGACCACAAGCAGATCGGGATCATGTACCTGGTCACGTCGTTCGCCTTCTTCATGGTGGGCGGCGCGATGGCCATGTTGATGCGGACCGAGCTGGCGCGCCCGGGTATGCAGTTCCTGTCGCAGGAGCAGTTCAACCAGCTGTTCACCATGCACGGCACGGTGATGCTGCTGCTCTACGCGACGCCCATCGTGTTCGGCTTCGCCAACTTCATCCTGCCGCTCCAGATCGGCTCGCCGGACGTGGCGTTCCCGCGCCTCAACGCGTTCTCGTACTGGCTGTACCTGTTCGGCGGCCTGATCGTGATGGGCGGCTTCCTCACGCCGGGTGGCGCGGCCGACTTCGGCTGGTTCGCCTACACCCCGCTGTCGAACGCCATCCACTCGCCCGGCGTCGGCGCCGACCTGTGGATCTCCGGCCTGGTCGTCGGTGGTCTCGGCACCATCCTCGGCGCGGTCAACATGATCACCACCGTGGTCTGCCTCCGGGCGCCCGGCATGACCATGTTCCGCATGCCGATCTTCACCTGGAACATCCTGGTGACGTCCGTGCTGGTGCTGCTGGCGTTCCCGATCCTGACCGCCGCGCTCCTCGGCCTGCTGGCCGACCGGCACCTCGGCGCGCACGTGTTCGACCCCGCCAACGGCGGCGTGATCCTGTGGCAGCACCTGTTCTGGTTCTTCGGGCACCCCGAGGTCTACATCGTCGCGCTGCCGTTCTTCGGCATCGTGTCGGAGATCTTCCCGGTGTTCAGCCGCAAGCCGATCTTCGGCTACAACGGCCTCGTCTACGCGACGCTGGGCATCGCGGCGCTGTCCGTGGCGGTGTGGGCGCACCACATGTACGCCACCGGCGCGGTGCTGCTGCCGTTCTTCGCGTTCATGACGTTCCTGATCGCCGTTCCGACCGGCATCAAGTTCTTCAACTGGATCGGCACGATGTGGAAGGGGCAGCTGACGTTCGAGACCCCGATGCTGTTCAGCATCGGCTTCATCGTCACGTTCCTCTTCGGCGGCCTGTCCGGCATCCTGCTGGCCGCGCCGGCGATCGACTTCCACGTGTCGGACACGTACTTCGTGGTCGCGCACTTCCACTACGTGCTGTACGGCACGATCGTGTTCGCCACGTTCGCGGGCATCTACTTCTGGTTCCCGAAGATCACCGGCCGGATGATGGACGAGCCGCTGGGCAAGCTCCACTTCTGGACCACGTTCCTCGGCTTCCACGCCACGTTCCTGGTGCAGCACTGGCTGGGCAACGAGGGAATGCCGCGCCGGTACGCGGACTACCTGCCCAGCGACGGCTTCACCACGCTGAACACGATCTCCACGATCGGCGCGTACGTCCTGGGCGCGTCCACGCTGCCGTTCATCTGGAACGTCTTCAAGTCCTACCGCTACGGCGAGACCGTGCACGTGGACGACCCGTGGGGCTTCGGCAACTCGCTGGAGTGGGCGACGTCGTGCCCGCCGCCGCGGCACAACTTCACCGAGCTGCCGCGCATCCGGTCGGCGCGTCCCGCGTTCGAGCTGCACTACCCGCACATGGTCGAGCGGCTGCACAGCGAGGCGCACGTGACGTTCACCGGCAAGCCCATCGCGCACGAGGACGCCAAGCCCGCGCCGTCGGAGCTGGCCGCCGCGGCCGTGCAGAAGGGCACCGCCTCGGAGGACACCGAGGGCGACCACAAGTGACGCTTGTAACCTGAGCGCAGGTTCACCGACGAGCCCCGACGACCAGTGTCCGATCCTCTCGGCCAGGTCGTCGGGGCTCGCCGCTGTCTGGCATAGGAGCCATCAGTGACCAAGCCCAGCGCCACGCCCGTCCTGATCACGGTCACCGGACCGGACAAGCCGGGGGTGTCCTCGGTCCTGTTCGCGGTGCTCACGCGGCACGGCGTGGAGATCCTCGACGTCGAGCAGGTCGTCATCCGCGGCCGGTTGGTGCTCGGCGTGCTCGTCGCCGCCGACCGCGACCCGGAAGGGCTGCAGGAGGCCGTCGAGCAGGCCATGGCGACGGTGTCGATGCACGTCGAGGTGGAGATCGGCGCCGACTCGAAGCGCACCGCGCGGCTGGAGTCGAGCCACGTGCTGATCCTCATCGGCCGGCCCATGACGGCCCGCGCGTTCACCGAGGTGGCCCGCCGGCTGGCGTCGCTCGGCGTGAACATCGACGCGATCCGCGGCGTGGCCGACTACCCCGTCACCGGTCTCGAACTGCGGGTTTCCGTAGCCGAGGACACGCCGGCGAGCGACGCGCAGCTGCGGTCGGCGCTGGCCGAGGTGGCGGTGCGCGGCGGGCTGGACATCGCGGTGGAACGGGCGGGGCTGACCCGCCGGGCGAAGCGGCTCGTCGTGTTCGACGTCGACTCCACGCTCATCCAGGGCGAGGTGATCGAGATGCTGGCCGCGCACGTCGGCGTGGAGCCGCAGGTCAAGGAGATCACCGACGCGGCGATGCGCGGGGAGCTGGACTTCACCGAGTCGCTGCGGCGGCGGGTGGCGTTGCTGGAGGGCCTCGACGAGTCGGTGCTGGACGAGGTCGCGGCGTCGTTGGAGCTGACGGCCGGCGCGCGCACGACGGTGCGGACGTTGAAGCGGCTCGGCTTCCGCTGCGGCGTGGTGTCCGGCGGGTTCACCCGGGTCATCCAGCGGCTCGTGGACGACCTGGGGCTGGACTTCTGCGCGGCGAACGAGCTCGAGGTCGTCGACGGCAAGCTGACGGGCCGGGTCGTCGGCGAGGTGGTGGACCGGGCGGGCAAGGCGGTGGCGCTGCGGCGGTTCGCGGACGAGCAGGGGATCACGCTGGCGCAGACGGTGGCCGTCGGCGACGGCGCCAACGACATCGACATGCTCGGCGCGGCCGGGCTGGGCATCGCGTTCAACGCGAAGCCCGCGTTGCGGGAGGTCGCGGACACCGCCCTGTCGCACCCGTTCCTCGACGCGGTGCTGTTCGTGCTCGGCGTGACGCGGGCCGAGGTGGAGGCCGCGGACGCGGCGGACGGTCTGGAGCTGAACCGGCTGTGAACCCGATCCTGCGGATGCTGGTGGACCGGCACTACGACGACGACCCGGAGGACCCGGCGTCGGTGCGGGCGATGCCCGTGGTGCTGCGGATCGAGCGGTCCGCGCCGCCGTCCCGCACGGACGTGCTGGAGGCGGCGGCGGCCGCGGCGATCGCGGTGTGCCTCGACGAGCGCGCCGAGCCGGGCGGCGAGTGGCACGACGACGTGGTGGCGTGGGTGCGCGGGCGCATCCGCAAGGTGTCCCGGCGGGCGCGTGGCGCGCACTGGGACGCCGTGCAGGCGTTGCCGGGCGTGACGATCACGGTGGGCGGCGCGTCGGTGCGGGCGTTCGTGCCCGGCCGGGTCGGCGACCTGCCCAAGGAGCTGAGCCGGTTGCAGATCTCCGGCAGCGAGCTCCCGCCCGACACCCCCGGCCCGGTGCCCGCGGGCGCGTACGAGCTGTGGCTCAACCCGCGGGTCGAGATGACGGCAGGCAAGGCCGCCGCGCAGGTCGGGCACGCGTCGATGCTGCTCGCGCCGCACCTGTCCGAGGCCGAGCTGAAGGAGTGGGCGGCGGCCGACTACCGGTGCGCCGTGCGCACGCCGTCGAAGGAGGCCTGGGACGCGCTGGTGGCCCGTCCGGGCGTCGTGCTGGTGCGGGACGCCGGCTACACGGAGGTCGCGCCCGGCACCGCCACGGTGGCCGTCAACGTTTGACCTGCCCCGTTTGCGGTAACCATCCCCGGCGTGGGCCTGTTGGACGTGCTGGACGAGAAGCTCGGTGACGGGCTGGAGAACCTCCTGTGCGCGCACCACGCGAGACGGTTGCGCAAACTGGGCTGGGGCGCCGTGTTCGGCTCCGAGTCCGGCTGGTGGACGCCCCGGCGACCGGTGCGCACCGGCAACCGGGTGCGGGTGCTGGTCGACGGGCACGAGGTGCTGCCCGCCATCGCCGAGGCGATCGGGTCGGCGCGGAAGTCCGTGCACCTGGCGGGCTGGTGCGCCAGCCCCGACTTCCGGCTGACCCGCGAGCCCGGCTCGCCGACGTTGCGGGAGCTGCTGGCGTCGGCCGCCGAGCGGGTGCCCGTGCGGGTGCTGCTGTGGGCCGGTCCGCCGGTGCCGATGTTCGAGCCGACCCGCAAGCGGGTGCTGGCGAGCCGGCGCGAGTTCACCCGTGACAGCGCGGTGCGGTGCGAGATCGACGCGCGCGAGCGGACGCTGCACTGCCACCACGAGAAGATCGTGGTGGTGGACGACGAGATCGCGTTCGTCGGTGGGATGGACCTGACCGCCGTGGAGGGCGACCGGCACGACACGCCGACCCACCCGCCGCGCGAGCCGCTGGGCTGGCACGACCTCGGCACGCGCCTGGAAGGACCGATCGTCGCCGACGTGGCCGAGCACTTCCGGGCGCGGTGGCAGGAGATCGCGAAGGAGGAGCTGCCCCCGGTCACCCCGCCGCCGCCCGCGGGCTCGTCGTCGGCGCAGCTCGTGCGGACGATCCCCGAGCGCACCTACGACTTCATCCCGGACGGCGAGTTCAGCCTGCTGGACTCGTACCTGCGGGCGCTGCGGGCCGCGTCACGGCTGGTCTACATCGAGAACCAGTTCCTCTGGTCGCCCGAGGTGACCGAGATCCTGCTCGACAAGCTCCGCAACCCGCCGCACCCGGACTTCCGCGTCGTGCTCGTGCTGCCGCGCAAGCCCAGCAACGGCGCCGACACCACCCGCGGCCAGCTGGGCCGGCTGCTCGACGCGGACGACGGCAACCACCGCCTGGTCGCCGCGACCCTCTCGTCGCACGACGGCGCGAAGTCGTCCTCGGTGTACGTGCACGCCAAGCTGGCGATCGTGGACGACCGCTGGCTCAGCCTCGGCTCGGCCAACCTCAACGAGCACTCGCTGTTCAACGACACCGAGGTCAACGTCGTGACGGACGACGCCGAGATCACCCGCGACACCCGCCTGCGGCTGTGGTCCGAGCACCTCCAGTGCCCGGTGGACGACGTCTCCGGCCCGGCGCACGAGGTCGTCGACCGGTTGTGGCGCGGCACCCTCGACGCCTCCGGCGAGCACCGCGTCACCGCCCTGCCGGGCGTCTCCCGCCGCGCCGGCCGCCTCCAAGGCCCGCTGCGTGGCCTGCTGGTGGACGGCTAGGCGCTCGCCGCGTCGAGGCGCTTCAGCGCCGCCCGCACGACCTCCGGGTCGTAGGTCGTCCAGAACGGCGGCAGCGAGGCGCGCAGGAAGCCGCCGTACCGGGCCGTCGCGAGGCGCGGGTCGAGGACGGCGACCACGCCCTTGTCGTTCATCGACCTCAGCAGTCGCCCGGCGCCCTGGGCGAGCAGCAGGGCCGCGTGGGTGGCGGCGACGGTGAGGAAACCGTTGCCGCCGCGCGATTCCACGGCCTTCTGCCGGGCCGACGCCAGCGGGTCGTCCGGGCGCGGGAACGGGATGCGGTCCATCACGACCAGTTGCAGCGCGGGCCCCGGCACGTCCACGCCCTGCCACAGCGACAACGTGCCGAACAGGCACGTCTCCGCGTCCTCGGCGAACCGCTTGACCAGCTGGCCGGTGGCGTCGTCGCCCTGGCACAGCACGGGGTAGTCGACCTTGCCGCGCAACGCCTCGGCCGCCGCCTTGGCCGCGCGCATCGACGAGAACAGGCCGAGCGTGCGGCCGCCCGCCGCGTTGACCAGGCCCTCGATCTCGTCCACGTAGGACGGTGGCAGGCCGTCACGTCCCGGCGGCGGCAGGTGCCGGGCCACGTACAGGATGCCGCTGCTGCCGTGCTCGAACGGCGACCCGACGTCGAGGCCGGTCCACCGCGGGCCGCCCGCGTCCGACGGCGGCTCCTTGTCGGTCGCCGCGCCCTCGGCCTTCTTCGCGTTCGACGACGCCGGCAGCCCCCACTGCCGCGCCAGCGTGTCGAACGTGCCGCCGAGCGTCAGCGTCGCCGACGTCAGGATCGTGGTGCGCTTGCCGAACAGCCGCTCGCGCAGCAGCCCGCCGACGCCGAGCGGCGCGACCCGCAGCGACGGCGGCTTGTTCCGGTCGGCGAAGTCGCCCGACACCCACACCACGTCGTGGTCCTCGTCGAAAGCGGCCAGGATGCGCGCGGCGCAGTCGTGCACGTCGTCCAGCAGGGACAGGGCGAGCTTGCGGGACGTCGCGCCGTCCACGTCCTCCTTGCGCTCCGGGCCCAGGGACGTGATGCACGCGTGCGCTGCGTCCTTGGTGGCCCGCACGGCGCCGGCGAGGGCCTGCGGCAGGCTGTCCAGCCGGCCCACCGGCAGCTCTTCGAGGATCATCGCGAGGCCGTCGCTCGCCTCGGCCATCCGGTCGGCGACGCCCTGGTCGATCAGCCGCCCGCACCGGCGCGCGGCGGTCGCCACCAGGGACGCGCTCAGCTCCTCCGTCGCGACCGACGTGACCCGGTCGACCAGGTCGTGCGCCTCGTCGATCACGACGACGTCGTGGTCGGGCAGCACCTGGTAGCCCTCCAGGGCGTCCACGGCGAGCATCGCGTGGTTCGTCACCACGACGTCCGCCCGGCCCGCCTCGGCCCGCGCCCGCTCGGCGAAGCAGTCGACGCCGATCGGGCACTTGTTCACGCCGAGGCACTCGCGGGCCGTCACGGAGACCTGCCGCCACGCCTGGTCGGTGACGCCGGGCACGAGTTCGTCCCGGTCACCGGTCTCGGTGTCGGACGACCACTCGTGCAGCCGCTTGACCTCGCGGCCCATCTTGGACACCGCGAACGGGTCGAACAGGCCCGCGTCCTCCGGCTCGTCCGGGGCGCCGGTGTGCAGCCGGTGCATGCACAGGTAGTTGCGGCGGCCCTTCAGGATCGCGAACCGCGGCTCGCGACCGAGCTCCTTCTTCAGCGCCTTGGCCAGCCGGGGCAGGTCGCGGTCCACGAGCTGGCGTTGCAGCGCGATCGTGGCGGTGGAGATGACGACGGTCGACTCCTCGGCCACGGCGTGCCGCAGCGACGGCACCAGGTACGCCAGCGACTTGCCCGTCCCGGTGCCCGCCTGCACGGCCAGGTGCTCGCCGGTCCGGATCGCCCGCTCGACCGCCTCGGCCATGTCGACCTGACCCCGGCGTTCGGCCCCGCCGACCGCCTCGACGGCGACGGCGAGCAACGTGCGGGTGTCGGGGATGGCGGTGGTGGCGGGCACGGCGAAGACCGTACCCGCCCACCCCGTCGATTCGGGTCGGACCCGGCCGACGCTACTTGCGGTTGACGAGCGCCCAGGCGGCGGGCAGCAGGCCGGCGGCGAGGGCGATCTTGAGCGCGTCGCCGAGCAGGAACGGCGTCACGCCGAGCTGGAGCGCCTTGCCGAGACCCACCCCGGCGGCGGCCATCAGGTAGGGCACGCCGCACGCGTAGATCACCAGGTTGCCGACCGCCATCGTGCCGACCGTGCGCAACGGCGTCCGGTCGCCGCCGCGGGCGGCCAGGTGGCCGACGAGCGCGCCCGCGAACACGAAACCGACCACGTACCCGAGCGACGCGGGCATGCCCGACGAGCCGCCCTGGAACCACGGGACACCGGCCACGCCGGCGATCAGGTAGAGCACCATCGACGCGCCACCGCGCTGCCACCCGAGGGCGGCGCCCACCAGCAGCGCGGCGAACGTCTGACCGGTGAGCGGCACGGGGCTGCCCGGCACCGGCAGCGCGACCTGGGCGGCGAGGCCGGTCAGGCCGGCGCCCGCGACGACCAGGGCGATGTCACGTGCGAGAGCACCCGGGACCAGGTCGGCGAGCACCGCGCGACGGCCGGGAACGGCGAGGACGGACACGGGGACCTCCCAGAGGATCGACTTCTCCGGGAGGTTAACCGCCGATCACTCGTTCGGTCTTTGTCGAACCTCTACAAAGTTGGCCATCTCACGCGGGAACCCCGAACCCGCCGCGCGGCCGTCAGCCGTCGTGGCCGACCTCGGGCGGCCGTGGTCGTAGCCGGCCGTCAGCGGCCGTCAGTGGTCGTCGCCGACCTCGGGCGGCCGTCAGTGGTCGAGGGCGACCCCGCGCGCGACCCGCTCGGTGTTGCGCCGGGTCTTCGTCCAGCCGTTGCGGCCGCGCACCAGCCTGCTCAGCGCACGCCACGACGTGATGTAGAACGTGTAGATGTAGAGCGCGTACGCGAACCCGTACCCGATCGCCCGCCCGAGGCCGACCCCCGGCTCGCATCGCTTGCGGTACACCGGCCCCCACAGCACGAACGGCAGCAGGCCGAACAGCCCGTAGACGGTGAACAGGACCCACGCGCCGTCCGCGAACCACGCCCACACATCGCCCGGGGTCGTCACGGCGCGGTGGCCGAGCAGGACGAGCGGGATCGGGTAGATGAGCGTGCCGAGCAGCTGCATCCACGGCTGGGCCAGGTAGTACATCATCTCGGCGGCGCCCAGCGTGGACAGGTGCGGCGAGGCCCAGATCCGCCGCACGTACCGCATGCACTGCATGGTGCCCTGGCCCCAGCGGGTGCGTTGGGCGAGGAACCGCCGCAGGCTGTACAGCCCTTCCTGGTGCACGTGCGTGTCCAGGGTGAAGCCGGTGCGCCACCCCGCCGTCAGCAGGTGCACGCCCAGCTCGAAGTCCTCCAGCAGCGACCCGCGCCACGGCTGCCCGAGCCGCCCGGCGATCGAGTCGAGCGCCGACAGCCGGGTGAACTGGCCGTTGCCGCCCATCGAGATCGTGCCGGTGACGCCGCGCGACAGCTGGATGGCCGCGATCGCGGTGCGGAACTCCAGGTCCTGCATCCGCACCAGCACGTCGCCGAGGAACCCGCGCCACCGCGGCACGCCCACCTGCCGCACGCCCGCGTTCACCATCCGCACGTCCACCTGCACCGCGCCGACCTCGGCGTCGCCGAACAGGTGGTCCGCCGCGCACACCTCCAGGCAGTTGCGCGCCGGCCGGCCGTCCGCGTCCACCACGACGACCACGGCCCGGTCCGCGTCGGCGTGCCGTCCCATCCAGAGCTTCAACGTCCGGTAGGCGTCGTTGAGCGCGTCTCCCTTGCCGGTGCGGGCGTGCGGGCGGTGGCGGCGCACGAGGTGGACGTTCCGGTCGCCCCGGAAGCCGCGCACGACGGCCGCGGTGCCGTCGTCGGAGTCGTCGTCGATGACCCACACGTGCGCGATGGGGAACGCGTCGCGCAGGTAGCGCACGGTGCCGCCGATGACGGCCTCCTCGTCGCGGCACGGCACCAGGAAGTGCCACTCGAACGCGGCGGCCTCCCCGACGGGCCTCGGCCGGTACCGCAGGTACGGGACGACGATCAGGAACACGTAGGTCAGGAACGCGACGCTCATCGTCAGCGCCAACGCCTGGGTGAACCCCAGGACGACGTCGAGGCTCACGGCGCCTCCCCGCCGGCGGCAGGGACGACGGCGGCGGGCACGGCGGTCGCGGGCACGGCGGCGGTGCGCACAACGGCGGCGGGCACAACGGCGGCGGGCACAGCGGTCGCGGGCACGGCAGCGGTGCGCCTCACTTCCGCGTCGCCAACCACACGAACGCGACCAGCGCGGCCGCGCCGCCGAACACGCTCACCATCGAGCCGAGCAGCGTGTGGCCCCAGTAGTAGCCGGTGTCCACGCCCAGCCACTCGACCAGCCCCACCAGCGTGAGCACCCGGAACTGGTTGACCACGACCACCGCGACGGCGGCCACGGCCAGCGCGAACAGCACCCGCCGGGTGATCCGCGGCCGCAGCGCGATCATCACCGCGCCGACCACCAGCAGCGGCAGGACCAGGAACGCCGACGTGCACTCCGGCGTCATCCGCAGGCCGAGCGGGGTGTCCGAGCCGAGGCCGAAGTAGACGGTCTGCCGTGCGGCGACCACCTCCACGCCGTCGGTGCTGAGCGCGTCGAGCAGGAGGCCGGACAGCGCGATCTCGGCCGTCCGGTAGGCCCGGTGCGCCAACACGAGGCCGGCCGCGGCCACGACCAGTGCGACGACGATCACCCGGTTGAGGTGTGAGGGACGGGGCACGGCAAGCGCCACTGAACGATTCCTTTCCGTTGATCGGGGATCGCCCGATAGGGCTGCTTGGAGGTCATCGGACGGGCGTACGGCGATCCTCACCCCCGGATCGAGTGACAACGTGCCGGGAACGCCGGCCGAAAACCCACGTTCGGTGCCCACGATTGGGCGATTCGAGTGGACGCCGTCCCTCTTTACGGTCAGTAACCCTTAATTCGACGGGTGGAACGCCGATAGGGGCAATTGCTCGACAAATGTGGCGAGACCTGCCTTTCGCACCCCTGCCAACCGCGCAGCGGCCCGACGACGCCACACCCCCTAGCTCGACCCGAGAAAGGAGCTCCATGCGTGTGCGAATGACGCGTCGCGCCGCGGTGGCCGGACTGGTCGCCGTCGCGGCGCTGGTGGTCGGCGCCGCGCCCGCCTCGGCGGCGCCCGGCGACGCCTCGGCCTACGGCGCGAAGCTCGACCTGTCCCTGCTGGGCAGCGACGCGGTGTCGGCCGGCCCCTTCGCCGCCGCCGACGCGAACGGGCCGACCACAAGCACGTTCGCGGGCGTGGACCTGCCCGAGGTCCTGAGAACCGGCGTGCTCGCCACGTCCGCGTCGCGCGACGAGAAGACCGGCGCCGTCCAGTCCCGGGCCAGTGCCGCCGACGTGCGGCTCGACCTGCTCCGGTCCTTCACCGGCGGTGTGTCCGCCGAGGTCGTGGAAGCCGAGTGCTCGGCCACCCAGAAAGGGCTCGTCGGCACGTCCAAGCTGGTCGGGCTGAACCTCGGCAGGCTCGGCACGGTCGACGCCGACCCGGCGCCCAACACCACCGTCGACGTCGAGCTGCTCGGCGTCGACATCGCGAGGCTCGTGCTCAACGAGCAGGTCCGCAACGCCGACGGCAGCCTGACCGTCAACGCCCTCCACCTCACCCTCATCGGCGGCGCGCTCGGCTCGGTCGGCGCCGGCGACCTGGTGGTGTCGTCCGCCACCTGCGGCCCCGCGGGCCTGCCGATCCCGATGGCCTCCGGCGCGGGGCTGTGGCTCGGCCTGGGCCTGCTCGCCCTGGTCGGCGTGCCCGTCGCCGCGGTGGCCATCCGCCGCCGGCGCGAGATCGCGGCGGTCTGAGCCGTGTACCGGGTTCCCGGGAGCGGGATCGCGGTGGGCACGGGGATCGGCTCGTTGGCGGCGACCGGCGCCGGCGTGGCGTGGTGGGTGGTGGCCGGGGTGGTCCTCCTGGTCGCCGGGCTGTTCCTGGCCCACTCCGCCCGCAGGCGACGGGCCGCGGCCGACGAGTAGCGCGCGTGTGCCCCGGAGCGCGCCCGCCCCAGGCGCGCTCCGGGGCGCCGCACCCCAGCGTGAGGAAGGAGCAAGGTGAAGGAAGTCCTGCTGCTCGCGGGCACCCGGCCCGAAGCGGTGAAGATCGCACCGGTGGCCCTGGCCCTGGCCGACCACCCGGTGCTCCGGCCCGTCATCGTCCACAGTGGACAGCACGGCGGCATGGTCGGACCGGCGCTGCGCTCGTTCGGCCTGCGCGCGGACGTCGCGCTCGACGTGCCGCGCGCCACCGGCAGCCAGGCGGAACTCCTGGCGGGCCTGGTGCCGGCGTTCGACCGGGTGCTGCGCACCCGCGACCCCGCCGTCGTCCTCGTGCAGGGCGACACGACCACCGCGCTGGCGGGCGCGCTCGCCGCGTTCTGGCGCGGCATCCCGGTGGCGCACCTCGAAGCGGGCCTGCGCACCGGCGACCTCGCGGGACCGTTCCCCGAGGAGGGCACCCGGCAGATGATCGCCCGCATCGCCACCCTGCACCTCGCCCCGACCGACGACGCCGCCGCCGCGCTCGTCGGCGAGGGCATGCCGGACCGCGAGATCGTGGTCACCGGCAACACCGTGGTCGACGCCGTGCGCCGCGTCGCCGCCGCCGACCTGCCCGCCCGGAACCCGGGCGTCGCGCTGCTGGAACGCGTCCTCGACGAGCGCTCCGAGCGGCTGGTGCTGGTGACCGCGCACCGCCGGGAGTCGTGGGGCGAGCCGCTGGAACGGGTGCTGCGCGCCGTGCGGGCGATCGCCGACCGGCACCCCGACGTGCGCGTGCTGGTGCCCGCGCACCCCAACCCCGGGGTGGCCGCCGCGGTCCGCGAGGTGCTGGGCGGGCACGACCGGATCGTCGTCACCGGGCCGCTGGACTACTCGGACCTGGTGCGCGCGCTGCGCCGGGCCGCCCTGGTGCTCACCGACTCCGGCGGGCTGCAGGAGGAGGCGCCGTCGTTCGGGGTGCCGGTGCTGGTGCTGCGCGACACGACCGAGCGGATGTCCGCCGTCGAGGCCGGGTGCGCCTGGCTGGTCGGCACGGACCCGATCCGGATCATCGCCGAGGCCGGCTGGGTGCTCGGCTCGCGGCTGCGCCTGCCGCTCGGGCGCAACCCGTTCGGCGACGGCTGTGCCGCGTCACGGGTGCGCGGGGCGTTGGAACGACTGGTGGGCCTGCCGAGCGATTTCGCCACCGCGCCCTTGCCGGTTCGCATTCCGTGCTGAGTTGCACTCCGCTGTTTCTCACTCGACCGTGTATCGCTCATTACTCGTGCGGGTGATGTGCGGGCAACGGGCATTACCCGCGACGCGCCGGAGTTCGATAGTCCTCCACGAGGAAGAGCAGAAGGGCGACACCATGAAGCAGATCCGAGCGCGCCGGGTCGGAGCGGTGACCGCGGCGCTGGTGCTCGGCCTGGTCGCGGCCCCGCCCGCGTGGGCGGCCAACCCGGCGGGCGTCGCGTCCGTCGGCTCCGCCGCGTTCACCAAGGCCGGCACGCAGGTCAGCGTCGCGCCGCTGGCGCCGTGCGCCGTGGACGGGACCACCTCCGCCACGTCCGAGCCCGCGGTCCGCACCGGCGTGCGGTTCGGCGCGGGGACGTCCACGTGCACCAGGGCGGTCGTGGACGAGGCGAGCGGCACGACCACCACGACGTCCGAGGCGGAGGGCGCCGACTTCGAGCTGTCCGCCCTCGTGTCGCTCGGCGGCCCGCGGCTGCGGGTGGGCAAGTGGAAGGTCACCTGCACCGGGACCGAGTCCGGCACGAGCGCGGCCTGGTCGATCGGCGGCCTGCGGGGCTTCCCCGGGCTGCCCGAGCAGATCCCGGCGAACCACGTGCACGAGGTGAAGAAGGGCGACGGCACGGTGCTCGCGACGGCGACGTTCGGCGAGACGACCCTGCCCGAGCCGAACGACGGCGGCATCGCGATGAACCTGCTGCACATCAGGTTCACCCCGGCGTCCACCGTCAGCGGCGAGGTGGTCCTCGGGGCGACGGCCTGCTCGCCCACCCCCTGACGGACCCGACGCCGACAGGCCGAGACCCGCAGGCCGAGGCCCGACGCCCGCCGGGCCGAGCCCGACACCTGGCCGAGCCCCGCACCTCTGGCCGAGCCCGACACCCCTGGCCGAACCGGACACCCCTCCGGCGCCGGGCACCCCGAACCGACCGGTCGGGGTGCCCGGTTTCGGCGCGCCCGGCCCTCAGCCCACGCGGGGCGTGCCGGACAGCGTCACACCGGCATCGCCGAGCTGCGCCAACGCGCTGTCCACGGTCGCCTGCGAGACACCCGCCGTGAGGTCGAGCAGCACGGTGGTCGAGAACCCGGCGCCCGCCGCGTCCAGCGCGGTCGCCCGCACGCAGTGGTCGGTCGCGATCCCGACCACGTCCACCCGCTCCACCCCGCGCGCCCGCAGCCACTCCACCAGCTGCTCGCCCGACCCGGACTCGCCCTCGAACCCCGAGTACGCCGCCGCGTACGCGCCCTTGGAGAACACCGCCTCCACCGCCGTCACGTCCAGCTCCGGGTGGAACGACGCGCCCGCCGTGCCGGCCACGCAGTGCACCGGCCACGAGTCCACGAAGTCCGGCGTCTCGCTGAAGTGCGCGCCGGGGTCGACGTGGTAGTCGCGGGTCGCCACCACGTGGTCGTACGACGACTCGCGGAGGTGCGCCGAGATCGCCGCCGCCACCGCCGCGCCCCCCGTCACGGCCAGGGAGCCGCCCTCGCAGAAGTCGTTCTGCACGTCCACCACGATCAGCGCCTTGCTCATGAGGCCCCCTTCGGGCTCCGCCTGCTCACCGGGCACGGCCACCGGGCCGGCTCACAGGAACGTCGTCGGGATCGCGGGCTCGCCGCGGGACAGCTTCAGGCCCTCCCACGGCACGGTCACCAGCGCGGCGCGCAGCCGTTCCCGGCTCTCCGCCAGGGTGTCCAGGCCGTCCACCCGTTGTCCAGCGCGGATCAGCGGCACGGCGAGCAGCCGGTCGTGCGCGCCCATCTCGGGCCGGGCGTCGTGCGGGTACACGACCTCCTCCAGCGCCGTCCCGGTCTCCTTGTGCCGCCGCAGCGCCTCCTTGCGCCCGCCGCGGGACTCCTTGTGCGAGCTGCGCTTCGCGACCGGCCGACCGTCCACCTCGACCAGCTTGTAGACCATGCCCGCGGTCGGCGCGCCGGAACCCGTCACGAGGGACGTGCCGACGCCGTACGCGTCCACCGGCTCGGCCCGCAGCATCGCGATCGCGTACTCGTCGAGGTCGCCCGACACCACGATCCGGGTGTTCTTCGCGCCCAACGAGTCCAGCTGGTCCCGCGCCTGCCGCGCCAGCACGCCCAGGTCGCCGGAGTCGATCCGCACCGCGCCCAGCGACGGCCCGGCGACCTGCACGGCGGTCTTGATGCCGTTGGTGATGTCGTAGGTGTCCACCAGCAGCGTGGTGTCCACGCCCAGCGCCTCGACCTGCGACCGGAACGCCTCCTCCTCGCTGTCGTGCAGCAGGGTGAACGCGTGCGCGCACGTGCCGGCGGTCGGGATGCCGTGGCGGCGCGCGGCCTCCAGGTTGGACGTCGCGGTGAAGCCCGCCAGGTACGCGGCGCGGGCCGCCGCCACCGCGGCCTCCTCGTGCGTGCGGCGCGAGCCCATCTCGATCATCCGCCGGCCGTTCGCCGCGCCCACCATGCGGGCCGCCGCCGACGCGATCGCGCTGTCGTGGTTGAGGATCGACAGGACCAGGGTCTCCAGCACCACGCCCACGCCGAACGGCGCGCGCACCGACAGGATCGGCGAGCCGGGGAAGTACAGCTCGCCCTCCGGGTAGCCGTCCACGTCGCCGGTGAACCGGTAGTCCGCGAGCCACGACAGGGTGTCCCGGTCCACGACGTCCGTGCGTTCCAGCAGCTCCAGGTCGCGCTCGGCGAACGTGAAGTCGGCGATCGCGTCGAGCACCCGGCCCGTGCCGGCCACCACGCCGTACCGCCTGCCCTCGGGCAGCCGCCGGGCGAAGACCTCGAAGACGCACGGCCGGTCGGCGGTGCCGTCGCGCAGGGCCGCGGCGAGCATCGTCAACTCGTAGTGGTCGGTGAACAGCGACGTCGACATGGGAGCAAAGCCTAGGCCCGTAGCCGTGTGCGGACCTGTGGGCTCCGCCACGCACCGGAACATGACACCATTGGCGGTATGACCACGCCCGTCGAGCATGAGCGGACGCAGGTTGACCCGGCCGGCGAGGAGGTCCGCACCGAGGACCGCCCGTGGCAGACCCTGGTCTGGAACGACCCGGTGAACCTGATGTCCTACGTGACGTACGTGTTCCAGAAGCTGTTCGGCTACAGCCGCGACCACGCGACCAAGTTGATGCTGGACGTGCACCACAAGGGCAGGGCGATCGTGTCGTCGGGGAGCAAGGACAAGGTGGAGGCCGACGTGGCCAAGCTGCACGCGGCCGGGCTCTGGGCGACCATGCAGCGTTCGTCGTGAAGAAGTGGACCCGCACCGGCGACCAGGTGCTCGGCCGGTTCGACCGGCAGGAGGCCGCCGTGGTCCGCGGCCTGGTGAGCCAGATCCAGGACATGCTGCTGGCACGCGCCGAGGAGGCGCCGCAGGACGAGCTGGCGGAGCTGACCGGCATCCGCACGGGCCCGTCGTCGCCGCCCGACGACCCCATCCTGGGGCGGCTGCTGCCCGACTTCCACCGGCTTGACCCGGACGCGCCGGACCCGGCGGAGGTCGACTCGGCCAACGCCCTGCGCTCGCTGCACGAGCCGGAGCTGCTGGACCTGAAGACCGGCGTCGCGGCCGTGGTGCTGGAGACGTGCCCGCCCGACGGCGGCGAGGTCCGGCTGCGGCTGGAGCAGGCCGAGGCGTGGCTGTCGGCGCTGAACGACGTGCGGCTGGCCCTGGGCACGGCGCTCGACGTGCAGGAGGACATGCCGGACGAGCTGCCGCCCGACGACCCGCGCTCGCCGCACCTCGGCGTCTACCACTGGTTGACGTGGGTGCAGGAGACGCTGGTCGAAGCGGTCATGAACTGATGCTGCTCGGGCGCGTGCCGGGCGTCGCGGTGCTGCTGGCGCCCGCCGGCGCGGTGGCCGGCGTGGACGTGCGGGGCGCGCCGGTCGGCACGCGGGAGCTGGACCTGCTGGACCCGTCGACGCTCGTCCGGCACGTGCACGCGGTGGTGCTGGCCGGTGGCGGGCTGTCGCCGGCGGACGGCGTCGTGCGGTGGCTGGCGGAACGCGGGCACGGGTTCCCGGTCGGCGCGCGGCCGTTCGAGGTGGTGCCGATCGTGCCCGCGGCGGCGGCCCTCGGGCTGCCCGGAGGCGACGGGTACGCGGCGTGCGAGGCGGCGTCGGACGACGTGCCGGCGGCGCTGGCGGTCGTGGGGGAGACGGCGGTGGGGCTCGTCGTGGTGGACGCCGAGCTGGGGCCGGCCGAGTGCCGCAGGGTCGCGATGTCGGCGCACGACGGGTTCGCCCGGGCCGGGGTGACGGCGCCCGCGACCGTGTTCGCGGTGGCCACCGGCGTGGCGACGGGCACTCCGCTGAACGACCTGTGCACGGCCGCGGCCGACGCCCTCCAACTCGCGGTCGACGTCGCCTGAACCCGCTCGGAACGGCCCGACCGGGCGCGTGTAGCGGCCGTCCGGTGGGTACCCCGTGGCCATGTCGGGTGTGCAGAAGGCGTTCAGGTGGGTGCGGACCAGTCCGGCGCTGGACAAGGCGGCCGGCGCGTTGGCCGAGGCGGTGCCGGCGGCGCTGCGCCGCCGTGAGGTGACCGAGCTGCTGCGCGCCAGGGCGTTGGGCCGGCCGGTGCACCCGGCCGTCGTGGCGCTGCCGATCGGGCTGTACGCGGCGTCGGCGGCGCTCGACCTGATGCCCGGCGGCAACCGGGCGGCGCGGACCCTGATCGGGGCGGGCCTCGCGATGGCGCCCGCGTCCCTGGCGACCGAACTGGCCGAGTACGGGACGTTGGGCGAGAAGGAGCGGCGCACGGCGTTCGTGCAGCTGACGGCGAACGCGGCGGCCACCGTGTGCTACCTCACGTCGTTCCGGCTGCGCGGGCACGGCTTCGGCGTGGTGGCCAGGGCGGTCTCGGCGCTCGGGCTCGCGGCCCTCGGCGCGGGCGGCCTGCTGGGCGTTCCGCCGACCAGGGCGACCACCGCCGCGGCCTCCCCGACGGCCGTCCCGTCGACCCCCTCGACGGCTCCGGAGGGCGTCCGCGGACCGGTGTAGTGCGGGTTCTCACACGGCGGGACACCTTCCCCCACCACGTAGGATGAAGGCGTGCTGGTGATTCGCCGTGACCTCGTGGACGCGATGGTGGAGCATGCCCGTCGCGACCACCCGGACGAGGCATGCGGGATCATCGCGGGCCCCGAGGGCTCGGACCGCCCGGAGCGGTTCGTCGCGATGGACAACGCCGAGCGCTCGCCCACCTTCTACCGCTTCGACTCGGGCGAGCAGCTCCGGGTGTGGCGCGAGATGGACCGCAACGACGAGGCGCCGGTCGTCATCTACCACTCGCACACCGCGACCGAGGCGTACCCGTCCCGCACGGACGTCTCCTACGCCAGCGAGCCGGACGCGCACTACGTCCTCGTCTCCACCCGGGACCCGGAGCAGCACGAGCTGCGCTCCTACCGGATCGTGGACGGCGTGGTGACCGAAGAACCGGTCGAGGTCGTGGAGTCGTACATGTTCGCCCACACCGGCGCCGACGACACGCCCGACTGTCCCTGAGCCAGGTCTTCGCCGCCACACCCTCACCACAACCCGGTTCCTCGGAGGTTCCAGCATGGCCGTCACCGTCTCCATCCCCACGATCCTGCGCACCCACACCGGTGGGCAGAAGTCCGTCGAGGCCGCGGGCGCGACGCTCGCCGAGGTCATCGACGACTTGGAGACCAACCACGGTGGCCTGAAGCAGCGCCTGGTCAAGGAGGGCGCGCTCCACCGGTTCGTCAACGTCTACGTCAACGACGAGGACGTGCGGTTCGCGGGCGGCCTCGAAGCCGCCGTCAAGGACGGCGACACCGTGACGATCCTCCCGGCCGTCGCCGGCGGCTGATCGATCCCGGAGGATCATCGTGGCGCGGTACGAGTCACTGCTCGACGCCGTCGGCGGCACGCCCCTGGTGGGGCTGCCCCGGCTGTCGCCGTCGAAGGACGTGCGGCTGTGGGCGAAGCTGGAGGACCGCAACCCGACCGGCTCGATCAAGGACCGCCCGGTCCTGATGATGATCGAGGAGGCCGAGCGGAGCGGGGTGCTCACCCCAGGCTGCACGATCCTGGAACCGACGTCCGGCAACACCGGCATCGCGCTCGCCATGGCCGCCAAGCTCAAGGGCTACGGCCTGGTGTGCGTGATGCCGGAGAACACGTCCACCGAGCGCAGGCAGCTGCTCCAGGCCTACGGCGCGCGGATCGTGTTCTCGCCGGCGGCGGGTGGCTCGAACCAGGCCGTGGCGCTGGCCAAGGAGCTGTCCGCGCAGAACCCGGACTGGGTGATGCTGTACCAGTACGGCAACCCGGCGAACCCCGGCGCGCACTACCACGGCACCGGGCCGGAGATCCTGAAGGACCTGCCGACGATCACGCACTTCGTCGCGGGCCTCGGCACCACCGGCACCCTCGTCGGCGTCGGCCGGTACCTGCGCGAGCACAAGCCGGACGTGCAGGTCATCGCGGCCGAGCCGCGGTACGGCGAGCTGGTGTACGGCCTGCGCAACCTCGACGAGGGCTTCGTGCCCGAGCTGTACGACGCCGAGGTGCTGACCGGCCGCTACTCGGTGGGCTCGTACGACGCGCTGCGCCGGACCCGGCAGCTGCTGGAGGTGGAGGGCATCTTCGCGGGCATCTCCACCGGCGCGATCCTGCACGCGGCGCTGGCCGCGGCGGAGAAGGCGGTGGCGCGCGGCGAGTCGGCGGACGTGGCGTTCGTGGTCGCCGACGCGGGGTGGAAGTACCTGTCCACCGGCGCGTACGCGGGGACGTTGGACGAGGCCGCGGAACGGCTCGACGGCCACCTCTGGGCGTGACGCCCGAGCCCGAGGACTTGGTGTGCGAGGAGAAGGGCCCCGCTCCGGTGCGGGGCCCTTCTCCTCATCTCAGCCGATCGCGCACGCGGCTCCGTTGAGCGTGAACGAGGTCGGCTTGTCGGTGTTGCCCCCGTGCGTCGCCTGGAACCCGATGCCGACGGACTGGCCGGGGTTGATGGCGGCGTTGTAGGAGGCGTTCCGCGCCGTGACCGCACCGCTGGTGGGCGAGTACGTGGCGTTCCACCCGCTGGTGATGGTCTGCCCGCCGGGCAGGGTGAACGCGAGCTGCCAGCCGTTGACGGCGCCGGCGCCCGTGTTGGCGATGGTGACGCTCGCCGTCAGCCCCGTGTTCCACGAGTTGACGGCGTACGTGACCTTGCACCCGCCGGTCGGGGGAGGGGTCGTGGTGGTCGTCGTCGTGCTGGTGGTCGTGGTCGTGGTCGTCGTAGTGGTGGTGGTCGTGCTGGTGCCGCCGTTCTGGTCGAGCCCGAAGAACTGGATGGCGCGCAACGCCATGCCCGGGCCGAGCAGGTTGTGGCCGGTGCCCTGCATGGAGATGGCCTCGACCTTGGTGCCGTAACGGGTGCGCGTCCAGCCGGCCTGCGGGCTGTCGGTGGACGTCGGCGTCGTGGACAGGCCGTGCACGTTGGTCCACTGGTCGATCTGCTCGCCGAAGTTCGGGTACCGCAGGGTGTCGTCCGCGGTGCCGTGCCACGTCTGCATGCGCGGACGGGCCCCGGTGTAGCCGGGGTACGCGGCGCGGGCGATGTCACCCCACTCCTGCGGCGTCTTGAGCACCTGGCCGTTGGCGCACGCGCTGTTCCAGCCCGAGCCGTCCGTCGTGGCGAAGCAGCCCGCGGGCACGCCCGCGAACGCCGCGCCGGCGGCGAACACGTCCGGGTAGTTGGCCAGCATGACGTTCGTGGTCATCGCGCCGGACGAGACGCCGGTGACGAAAACCCTCGCGGTGTCGCCGTTGTAGCGCTGCAGGACGTACCGGACCATGGACATCAGCCCGACCGGGTCGCTGCCGCCGTCGCGCCGCAGCGCCTGCGGGCTGGACACGTCGAAGCAGTTGCCGCTGCGGGTCGCCGACGGGTAGATCACGATGAACCCGTGCTGGTCGGCCAGCCGGGCGAACTCCGTGCCCGAGTGCAGCGCCGGGCCGGAACCCGTGCAGTAGTGCACCGCCAGCAGCACCGGCGGCCTCGCCTGGGTGCGGTCCGGCACGTACAGGTGCATGCGCAGGTTGCTCGGGTTCGTGCCGAAGCTCGTCACCTCGGTCAGCGTGGCCGCCGAGGCCTGCGGTGCGGCCACCGAGGCCAGCACGAACGCCGCCACCGCGGCCAGGGCGGTCAGGGCCGCGCCGAGGACCTTCACGGCGCCACCGCCCGTCCGGTGCTGTCGATGCGGCCGGCGCACAGGCCCCGTGCCTGGAGGTTGCGGACGATCTGCGGCACGGCGTTCACCGTGGACTGGTAGCCGTCGTGCATCAGCACGACGCCGCCCGCGTTCGCCGCCGACGCGGCGCGCACGATGGCGTCCGTCGAGGCGTTGGCCCAGTCCCGCGTGTCGACCGACCAGAGGACCTGCGCCATGCCGAGCCGGCGCGCCTCCGACTGCACGGTGTGGTTCGTGTCGCCGTACGGCGGGCGGAAGAGCGTCGGCGACTGGCCGGTCGCGTTCCGGATCGCGGTGGAGGTGGTGGACAGCTCCCTGGTCAGGTCGGCCGCGCTGAGCCGGGTCAGGTACGGGTGCGACCAGGAGTGGTTGCCCACCCACATGCCCGCCGCGGTGGTGGCGCGGGCCAGGTCCGGGTACTGCTGGACCTTGGAGCCCAAGTCGAAGAACGTCGCCCGCGCGCCGACCGAGTTCAGCGCGGACAGGAGCTGACGGGTGAACTGCGGGCTCGGCCCGTCGTCGAAGGTCAGCGCCACGTACCCGGTGCACGCGGCCGCGGCCCGCGGTGCGGCGGGAGCGGCGGACGCGACGTTCGCGGGAAGCAGCGGTGCGGCGAAGAGCAGAGCCACGGCCAGAAGGGTTCTCAAGACCATCCCTCCTCCTTGAGGATCACGGCGTGAGTTGCCGTCACTATGTGTCACCCCTTCGCTGCGGACAATGAGTTTCGTGAAAGTTGCGAGTCTCAAATGGCGTGTTGAGCTGCGGCAACAGGTTATGCGTCCGTTTGGCGGCAGGGGTCCGTCGGTGAAACTTTCGGTCCGAACGCCGTCGTCGCCGGCCGGGTGCCCGCACGTCGCCGCGCACTGCGCTTCGGTCTCCGATGCAATTGCCGGGAATACGCGGAGGAGCATTCCGTTAAGTCCCGTTGAGACATTCGAGTGAACTATCGGATATTCATATCGGATCGCTTGTCACGCATGGTCGTCCGCATTTTTGCCGACTGCCCGGCTGCTATCGTTCCGGCCATGCAATTGACGGTCCTCGGGTGTTCGGGCAGTGCGCCGGGGCCTGATCAGCCCACCTCCGGCTACCTGGTCGAAGCGGGCGGCGTGCGGATCGCGATGGAACTCGGCAGCGGCGTCTTCGGCCGCCTGATGCGGCACTGCGACCCGTTCGACCTCGACGCCGTGCTGTTGTCGCACCTGCACCTCGACCACTGCGCGGACTTCAGTTCCCTCACCGTCTACCGGCGCGAGCACCCGGCGCCGCCGTACGACGTCACCGAGCGCCGCCTGCCGGTGTTCGCGCCGGCGCACGCGCCGTCCCGCCTGGCCGCCGCGCACGCCGCGAGCCAGGCCGAACTCGCCACCACCGACCTGACCGACACGTTCGACTTCGTGCCGCTGGCGCCCGGCCGCTACGAGGTGGGCCCGGTGGAGGTCGAGGTCGCGGCCATGCGGCACATCTGCGAGTC
This sequence comes from Saccharothrix hoggarensis, assembly GCF_052936025.1. The sequence continues at coordinate 1,147,643 of NZ_CP193624.1, forward strand.
GTACGGCTTCCGCATCTCGCACGGCGGCGTGTCGCTGGTGTTCTCCGGCGACACGGTGCCGTGCCCGGAGCTGGTGCGGCTGGCGCGCGGCGCGGACCTGCTGCTGGCCGACTCGGCGTGGCGGGCCCAGGCGGGTCGGGCCAACTACCTGCACATGAGCGGGCGGGAGGCGGGCGAGGTCGCGGCGGCCGCGGGGGTGCGGCGGCTCGTGCTCACCCACCTGCTGCCGTGGAGCGACCACGCCGGCGTGCTCGCGGACGCGGTCGAGGCCTTCCCCGGCCCGGTCACCCTCGCCGCGCCCGGAGCGGTTCACACCCTGTGACGGCGGTCAGCCCGCGAACGCCGTGGACGGCAGGCCCTCGCCCACGCCCGGCAGCACCAGCACGGAACCCGCCTGCTCGGTCAGCGCGTCGCCGTCGAGCCCGACGCGCGCCGTCGTCACGTACAGGTCGGTGAAGTCCGGCCCGCCGAAGCAGCACGCCGTCGGCTGCGCCACCGGCAGTTCGACCTCCGCGTCCAGCCCGCCGTCCGGGCGGTACCGGTGCACGGCCGCCCCGCCCCACAGCGCCACCCAGATCGCGCCGGACGAGTCCACGGTGAGCCCGTCGGGCAGGCCCCGCCGGACGTCCGCGAGGGGACGGCGGTTCGTCGCCTCGCCGGAGTCGCGGTCGTAGTCGAGGACGTCGATCCGGCGCTCCGCCGAGTCCACGTAGTACATGAGCGTGCCGTCGGGGCTCCAGCCGATGCCGTTGCTGACGCTCACCTTGTCCAGCACGACCTTCGCGTCGCCGTTGGGCTCGACGCGCGCCAGCCAGCCCTCCGGGCCCTCGTCGTACCGCATGGTGCCCGCCCACAACCGGCCCGCCGGGTCGACCGCGGCGTCGTTGCCCCGCACGCCGTCCCGCGCCCAGTAGACGAGCCACGTCTTGGCGCCGTCCCGGTCGACCAGGGCCACGCCGTCGCGCAGGTTCAGCACCAGCCCGCCGCGGGTCCGGGGCTTGGCCGCGCCGACGTGCTGCGGCACTTCGAGGACGGCGTCGTCGCCCTGCGACGGGTTGTACCGGTGCACCTCGTTGCCGAGGACGTCCACCCAGAGCAGCGTTCCGCTGGCGTGGTCCCACGTGGGGGCCTCACCCAGCACCGCTTTGGCCCGCACCGCCACTTCGATCGACACCGGGACAGCCTACGGTCACCGGTCCCGCCTGCCCGCCGAATGGACGCAAGTCCCCGCTGGCAGCCCTGATCGGCGGGTAGCCTGGCCACGTGGACCCCACCGGCCCCTCCGGCACACCGGCGCCACCGCCGGTGTTCCCCGCGCCAACGCCCGCCGCGGCGCGACGCCCGGCCAAGCCGCTGTCGAAGCGGGTCGTGCCGCCGCGCCCCGTGCTGTCGGCCGTGGTCGTGCTCGCCTTCGTCGGTCTGCTGTACGTGGTCGAGGCGGTGGACACCGTCCTCGGCGGCCGGCTGGACGACGACGGCGTGCTCCCGCGCGACTTCTCCCAGTGGGACAACCTCCTCTGGTTCCCGTTCCTGCACGGCGACTGGGGCCACCTCACCAGCAACGCGGTGCCGCTGCTCGTCCTCGGCTACCTCGCCACGTCCGGCGGGATCAAGCAGTTCCTCCAGGTCACCGCGGTCATCTGGCTCACCAGCGGCCTCGGCGTCTGGATCTTCGGCTCGTACGGCAGCCACATCGGCGCGTCCGGCCTCGTGTTCGGCTTCCTGGTGTTCCTGCTGGTGCGCGGCATCTTCGCGCGCAGCGTCCTGCAGATCGCCCTGGCCGTGGTCGTGTTCGCCGTGTACGGCGCGGCGCTGTGGGGCGTGCTGCCGGGCCAGCCCGGCATCTCCTGGGAGGGCCACCTGTTCGGCGCGCTCGGCGGCGTGCTGGCCGCGTGGGGCGTCGCGCGGGACGCCAGGCGCGCGGCCCGGACCGCGGGGGCCCGGACTACGCTCGACGCGTGACCGTCACCGCCGATTCCCCCATCGGGATCTTCGACTCCGGGGTCGGCGGGCTGACCGTCGCCCGCGCGATCATGGACCAGTTGCCCGGCGAGCGGATCAGGTACGTCGGCGACACGGCGAACTGCCCGTACGGCCCGCTGCCCATCGCGCAGGCCCGCGAGTTCGCCCTCGAAGTGACCGACCGGCTCGTCGCGGACGGCGCGAAGCTGCTCGTGATCGCCTGCAACACGGCCTCGGCCGCGTGCCTGCGCGACGCCCGCGAGCGCTACGACATCCCGGTCGTCGAGGTCGTGCTGCCCGCCGTGCGCCGCGCCGTCGCCACGACCCGCACGGGCAAGGTCGGCGTCATCGGGACGGTCGGCACCGTCGCGTCCCGCGCGTACCAGGACGCCTTCGCCGCCGCGCCCGACATCGAGGTCACCGCGGTCGCGTGCCCCCGGTTCGTGGACTTCGTGGAGCGCGGCACCACGTCCGGCCGCCAGGTGCTCGGCATGGCCCAGGCGTACCTGGAACCGTTGCAGCGCGCGGAGGTCGACACCCTCGTCCTCGGCTGCACGCACTACCCGTTGCTGACCGGAGTCCTCCAGATCGTGATGGGCGACGGCGTGACGCTCGTCTCCAGCGCGGAGGAGACGGTCAAGGACGTCGTGCGGGTGCTCACCGAACTGGACCTGTTCCGCGACGGCGACGGCGCCCCCGACCAGCGGTTCGGCTCCACGGGGCCGGTGGAGCCGTTCAGCAGGCTGGCGCGCCGGTTCCTGCCCGGGTTGGCCACCGCGTCCTTCCACGCCCACGGCTGACCTGGCACGCTCCACGGGTGTTGTTGACCATCCTCGGCTGCTCGGGCAGCCTGCCGGGACCGCACGGGCCCGCCTCCGGCTACCTCGTCGAGGCGGAGGGCTGCCGGCTCGCGATCGAACTGGGCAGCGGGGCGCTGGCCGCGCTCCAGAACCACGTCGACCCGTTCGCCCTGGACGGCCTGCTGTTCTCCCACCTGCACCCGGACCACTGCGGCGACTTCACCACGCTCACCGTGATGCGCCGCTACCACACGCACCCGCCGTACGACACGCGCGAGCACCGGCTGCCGGTGCACGGGCCGGTCGAGTCCGCCGACCGGTTCGCCCGCGCCTACGCGGAGTCGGCCGACGAACTGCTCACCACCGACCTGTCCGACGTGTTCGAGTTCCACCCCCTCGCCGACGGCGCGGTGACGCGCGTCGGTCCGTTCGAGATCACCGCCGTGCGGGTGGACCACCCGACCGAGGCGTACGGGTTTCGCGTCGCCACGCCCACGGCGACGTTGGCCTACACCGGCGACACCGGGCCGTGCGACGCGTTGCACACCCTGGCGCACGGCGTGGACGTGCTGCTGGCCGAGGCGACGTGGACGCACGCCGACGACCGGCCGCCCGGCAAGCACCTGTCGGGCGTGCAGGCGGGCCGGTTGGCGGCGAATGCCGGCGTCGGGCGGCTGCTGCTCACGCACGTGGCGCCGTGGACCGACCGGGACGCCGTGCTGGCCGAGGCGCGCGGCGAGTTCGCCGGGCCGGTCGAACTCGTGCGCCAGGGCGAGGCGTACGCGGTTGACGCGCCGGCGGTCCGGGTAATCGGCGGCCATGGCAACTGACGTCGTCGAGCTGATCCTGGCCGACCACCGCAGGTTCGAGGAACTGTTCCGCGCGCTGCGCGACCGCGAGTCCGACCGGTCGACGCTGCTGTCCGAGCTGGCCGCGCTGCTCGTCGCGCACGCCGAGGCCGAGGAGTCCGAGGTCTACCCGGCGCTCAAGCGGTACAAGGAGGTCGACGACGAGGAGGTCGACCACGGCGCGGAGGAGCACGCCGAGGGCCACCAGGCGCTCCTGGCGCTGATGGAGGTCGCCGACACCGCCTCCGAGGAGTGGGAGAGCAAGCTGGAGGAGCTGGTCCAGGCGCTCAACCACCACGTGGACGAGGAGGAGCGCACGATCCTCAACGACGCGCGGCAGCAGGTGTCCGACGAGCGCCGCGCCGAGCTGGGCCGGCTGTTCACCGACATCCGGCAGGACCGGCTGGACGACAACTGCGGTGACCTGGCTTACGTGCGCAGGATCGCGAAGGCCACGGAGGACCGGATCGACTAACGTCGGAGGCGTGTCGAACGTCGAGGTCCGCCGGGTCGGTCAGCACGATTTCGTCGCCACGAACGACCGGGGCGCCTCCGTGCGCGTCGGCCGCAAGGGCGCCGAGGGCGCGTTCACCCCGGTCGAGCTGCTGCTGGCGGCGGCGGCCGGGTGCGCGGTCGTGACGGCGGAGACGCTGATCACCCGCCGCGTCGGCGAGGGCTTGGTGGCGCGCGCCGACGACGTGCGGCCCGAGGGCGCGCACGAGCTGGACGCCGTGCCGGTCACCCTCGACTACGACGTCTCCGCGCTGGACGACGAGCAGCGGGCCGCGCTGGAGGCAGCGGTGCGCCGGGCGATCGACCAGCTGTGCACGGTGAGCCGCACGCTCGCCAAGGCGCCGCCCACCCCGCTGGTCCTGCCCTAACCCAGCCCCGCTGGTCGGGTCCTAGCTGGTGCCGACCCCGTCCCAGACGGCGGTCGACCCGCTGTGCCCGATGCGGACCGTCTGCACGGTCGTCGCCGCGCCCGCCGCGATCACCAGCACGGCCACCACCACGGAGATCCGCCGCCACGTCCGGGGCACGGCCGTGTCGTCCGCCGCCGCGGTCCGCTCGCGGTCCGCGAGACGGCCCGCCACCAGCATCGCCACCACGACCACGCCGAAGCCCAGCGCGAACGGCAGCAGGTCGTTGCCCAGCTCGGCGTGCCGCCGGATCAGCGGGTTGCCGAGCGCGGCGAGCCGGGCGTACAGCTGGTCGCCCGACCACTGGGCCACCGGGACCGAGCCGACGCCGAGCAGCGTGATGCCCAGCAGGGGCCACGCGTACCGCTGCCGCCAGCGCGGCACCACGGCCAGCGCGGCGGCGCCGGCGGCCGACAGGGGCAGCAGCACCACCACCGCGTGGACCAGCAACGGGTGCGCCGGGAGACCGAAGATCGTCACCAGGTCGTCTGCGAGTGCCATGCCTCTCCCTACGCCGGTGGGCTGCTCCCGGGTTCAGCGACATAGGGTAGTGCCGTGCTGAGGACCGATGGCAGGAACGACGACGTACTGCGCGACATCCGGATCACCCGCGGCTTCCAGCAGTGGCCGGCGGGGTCGGTGCTGATCGAGTTCGGCAACACGCGCGTGCTGTGCGCGGCGAGCGTGACGGAGGGCGTGCCGCGGTGGCGGGCGGGGTCCGGCCTCGGCTGGGTGACCGCCGAGTACGCGATGTTGCCGTCGGCGACGCACACGCGCAGCGACCGCGAGTCCGTCAAGGGCCGGATCGGCGGTCGCACGCACGAGATCAGCCGCCTGATCGGGCGGTCCCTGCGGGCGTGCATCGACCTGGCCGCGCTCGGCGAGAACACCATCGTGATCGACTGCGACGTGATCCAGGCCGACGGCGGCACCCGGACCGCCGCCATCACCGGCGCGTACGTGGCCCTGGCCGACGCCGTCACCTGGTTGGGCGCGGCGGGCCGGCTGGCCGACCCGCAGCCGCTGTCGTGCGCCGTGTCGGCCGTGTCCGTGGGCGTGGTCGACGGCCGGGTGCGCCTCGACCTGCCGTACGAGGAGGACTCGCGCGCCGAGGTCGACATGAACGTGGTGGCGACCGACGCCGGCACGTTGATCGAGGTGCAGGGGACGGGCGAGGGCGCCACGTTCGCCCGGTCGACGTTGGACAAGATGCTCGACCTGGCCCTCGCCGGGTGCGCCGAGCTGAACCGCGTGCAGGCCGAGGCGCTGGCCCTGCCGTACCCCGGCGTGCTGCCGGAGCCGAGGGGGAAGAAGAAGTGAAGCTGCTCCTCGCGTCCCGGAACAAGAAGAAGCTCGGCGAGCTGCGCCGCATCCTGCTGGCCGAGGGCGTGGCCGGCGTCGAGGTGCTCGGGCTGGACGACGTGCCGCCGTTCCCGGAGGCCCCGGAGACCGATCCGACGTTCGAGGGCAACGCCCTGGCCAAGGCGCGCGACGCGTTCAACGCGACCGGGCTGCCGTCCGTGGCGGACGACTCGGGCATCGCGATCGACGCCCTCAACGGCATGCCCGGCGTGCTGTCGGCCCGCTGGTCGGGCGTCCACGGCAACGACCTGGCCAACACCGAGCTCGTGCTCGGCCAGCTGCGCGACGTGCCGGACGAGCGGCGTGGCGCGGCGTTCGTGTGCACGGCGGCGTTCGTGGCCGGGCCGGGCGTGGAGACCGTCGTGCGCGGCGAGTGGCGGGGCACGATCACCCGCGAGCCGAAGGGCGAGAACGGCTTCGGCTACGACCCGATCTTCCGGCCCGAGGGCCACGAGGTCACGTCCGCCGAGCTGTCACCGGAGGAGAAGGACAAGCTCTCCCACCGGGGCCGCGCCCTGCGCCTCCTCCTGCCGCACCTGCGCGAGCTGGCCCAGCGGTAGCGACGGCGTCCTCCCCGGGCCCGACGGCTCGGGGAGGACGGACCGCCTGGTCAGGCGGGCAGTTCGCGCAGCAGCTTGGCCACGTGACCCGTGGCGCGGACGTTGTACATCGCCTTGGCGACCTTGCCCTCGGGGTCGACCAGCAACGTCGAGCGGATCACGCCCATGACGGTCTTGCCGTAGTTCTGCTTCTCCCCGAACGCGCCCCACTCGGCGAGCACCTTGCGGTCCACGTCGGACAGCAGGGGGAAGTTGATGCCCTCCGCCGCGGCGAACTTGGCCAGCTTCTCCGGCTTGTCCGGCGAGATGCCGACGACCTCGTAGCCCGACGACGCGAGGTCGCCGATGCTGTCGCGGAAGTCGCACGCCTGCTTGGTGCAGCCCGGCGTGCCCGCCGCCGGGTAGAAGTAGACGACCACGGAGCGGCCGAGGTAGTCGGAAAGCGAGACGGGCTTGCCCTCGCTGTCGGGCAGCGTGAACGCCGGGGCCTGGTCGCCCGGCGACAGGCGCTTCTGCTCGGTCATGGCCCCAGACGCTACCCACAGCGGGGTGCGGGGTCAGGCGACACCCTCGAACGTCGCGCTCGGCTCCTGGTTGGCACCGTTCGGCTCGACCACGAGCCGGAGCATCACCGGGTCGGCGGGCACGGCGAACGCCATCGTGAGCACGGTCTCGCCACCCGGCGCGACCTCGGTCACCGCGGCCGTGATCCCGTTGAGGCCCTGGACGGAGTCGCGGACCTCGGCGACGGGCCGGCCGTCGACCAGGGCCCGCACGGCGAGCTGGCTGGTGCGGTAGGGCGTGGTGGCGCCGTTCACGATGGTCAGCGTGAACACCGCGGTGCGCGGCGCCTGCGGGAACGACGTGTCGCTCGGCTTGAGCGACGTGGGCGGCGAGACGGTGACGGCCATGCCGTTGGACCACACCCGCTGCGTGCCGAACGCGGTGGACGTCGACGCGGACGGCGCGTCGGCGCCTCGCTCGGCCACCGCGGACGGGGCCGTGGGCGTGGAAATGTCGGAGGGGTCCGCACATCCCGCCATTGCCAGGCCGAGGCACACGCCGACGGCCAGTCTGGCGAACTTCACGAACCTCCCCTTCCCGCCCCGGCGGTGGGCTTGACTGCGACTAGCCACCACCATGACGGTGTCGGGGGGTGCTCGGTGACCGATACAGGGGCTTGATTCGCACCTGGTGCCTGCCTGTGGCCAACCCGTGATGACGCGTAGCCGCCCGGGTGGGCCGCGCCACACCCGGCGACGTCACCAGGCGGGGTCACGCCGGGCGGCGGTTCACCCGCCGACCTCCACGCGGGACGTCGGCGGGATCGTGCCTCGGACGGGTGAACCGCCCGGAAGTTGGAGAGCGCGTCGGGGGGCGTGCGCGCTCGTACTGATCATCGCGCTCCGCTCCCGAACCGCTACACCTCAGCGTCAGTCTTCACCCGTTCGGACGAATCCATGAGGGTGGTGCGGCCCGCGAGTTCGGCCAGGAAGTCGTAAGACCGGAGCCGGTCGGCCTGGTCGGCCACCATCGACGTCACCATCAGCTCGTCGGCCCGCGTGTCCTCCAGCAGCCGCTCCAGGCGGGCCCCGACGGTCTCCGGCGAGCCGATGACCTCCGACGCGAGCCGGTCCTCGAAGATCAGCCGCTCCATCTCGGTGTACGGGTAGGCGGCGGCCTCCTCGGCGGTGACCAGCGGGTCGTTGCGGCCGCCGCGCAGCCGCACGTACGCGAGGCCGCCGGGACCGGCGATCCAGCGGGCCCGCTCGTCGGTGTCCGCCACGATCACCGACGCGCAGACCAGCGCGTACGGCTCCCGGAGGCGTTCGGAGGGCTGGAACCGCTCGCGGTACAGGGCGAGCGCGGCCAGCGTGTTGTCCCCGCTGAAGTGGTGCGCGAACGCGAACGGCAGCCCGAGCAGGCCGGCGACCTGGGCGCTGTAGCCGCTCGACCCGAGCAGGAACACGTCCGGCCGGTTGCCCTCGGCCGGCATCGCGTTCAGCTCCTCGGTGCCGTTGAAGTAGCCGATCAGCTCGGTGAGCTGCTGCGGGAAGTCGTCCACCGACAGCGGGCCGGTGGCGCGGCGCAACGCCCGCGCGGTGCGCTGGTCGGTGCCGGGCGCCCGCCCGATGCCGAGGTCGATGCGGTCGGGGTGCAGCGCGGCCAGCGTGCCGAACTGCTCCGCCACCACGAGCGGCGGGTGGTTGGGCAGCATCACGCCGCCGGAGCCGACCCGGAGCGTGGTGGTGGCGTCGGCGATGTGGCCGATCAGGATCGCGGGGGAGGAGCTGGCGATGCCGGGCATGTTGTGGTGCTCGGCCAGCCAGAACCGGGTGAAGCCGAGCCGTTCCACGTGCTGGGCCAGCTCGCGCGAGCGGGCGAGGGCCGTGCGGGAGTCCGTCACCGAGGTGACCTGGGCGAGGTCGAGGACGGACAGCGGGACGTCGCGGAGTCGGCTCATGCCGGTAGCAACGCGGACGGGCGCCGATGCCTTCCTGGTGTGACGGTCCCGACGATCAGGGCGGGAAGGCCGGAGGTGGCGCGCGCGTTGATCGCGGTATGGACGTGGTGGTCATCGGGGCAGGTCAGGCGGGCTTGTCCGCGGCCTACTTCCTCAGCCGGGCGAACCTCGACCACGTCGTGCTGGACGCCGGCGACGGTCCGGGCGGCGCGTGGCGGCACCGCTGGCCGACCTTGCGGATGGCCACCGTCCACGGCATCCACGACCTGCCGGGCATGCCGTTCGCCGAGCCGGACCCGACCGCGCCCGCGAACGAGGTGCTGCCCGCCTACTTCGCCGACTTCGAGCGCCGCAACGGCATCGCGGTGGAACGCCCGGTGCGCGTGCGCGCCGTCCGGGACGTCGGCGGCCTGCTGCGCGTCGAGACCGACCGGGGCGCCTGGGAGGCGCACGCCCTGGTCAACGCCACCGGCACGTGGACGCGGCCGTTCTGGCCCCGCTACCCGGGTCAGGAGCTGTTCGGCGGCCGCCAGTTGCACTCGTCGCAGTACCGCGGTCCGGAGGAGTTCGCCGGGCAGCACGTCGTCGTGGTCGGCGGCGGCACGTCGGCCGTCCAGCAGCTGCTGGAGATCGCGGAGCACGCCACCACGACGTGGGCGACGCGCCGCGAGCCGGAGTTCTCCGACGAGCCGTTCACGCCGGAGGTGGGCCGGGCCGCGGTCGCGAAGGTGGAGGAACGCGTCCGCGAGGGCCTGCCGCCCCGCAGCGTGGTCAGCGTGACCGGCCTGAGCCTCACCCCGCCCGTCCGCGCGGCCCTGCGGACCGGCGTGCTCGACCGCAGGCCGGTGTTCGAGCGGATCACCGAGGACGGCGTGGTGTGGCCCGACGGCCGGCACGAGCGCGTCGACGCGATCCTCTGGGCGACGGGCTTCCGCGCCGCCCTCGACCACCTCGCACCGCTGCGCCTGCGCGCGCCCGGCGGCGGCATCCGGCTCGACGGCACCAGGGTCGTTGCCGACCCGCGCGTCCACCTCGTCGGCTACGGCCCGTCCGCCAGCACGGTCGGCGCGACGCGGGCGGGCCGTGCGGCGGCGAGGGAGATCAGGTCGTCGCTGTCCCGCCGACAGGCCGCCTGAACAGCTTCTGCGAGAGCAGCCCGGCGCCGACGCCGAGCTTGTACCGCAGCACGTCGAGCCGGCCGACGTCGCGCCGCGCCAGGAACTCCCGCGTGGCCGTCTCCTCGAAGAACCACGGGAACAGCGAGGACGGGTCGTTGAACCCCTCCCACAGCTGCTCGGCGATGTCCTCTCGGCGTGACGCGGCCAGCATGACCTCCTTCTGCGCGTCGGTCAGCGGCGCGAGCAAGCCGTTGGAGAAGTCGCTGGCGTAGTGCCCGCGCTCCCACCACCGGTCGAACCGCTCGGTCAGCCACGACGCGGTGAACGGCCCGCCGTGCCGGGTCAGCTCGTCGGCGAAGAACCGGGCCATCCGGGTGGCGTTGTTCGCGCCCTGCCCGGCCAGCGGGTCGTTCAGCACGACGGCGTCGCCGAGGCCGAGGACGTGCCGGCCGGACGGCAGCACGCCGACCGGTTTGCGCACCACCGGCGTGATCTCGCCCTTGATCCACGTCACGGGGCTGGTCGGGCGCGCGGGCCGCAGGAACGCCGACTCGTGCGGCAGCAGCTCGTCCACGATGCCCTTGAGCACGTCCAGGCCCTCGTCGGCCGAGGTCACGTCGCCGAACCGGTCCGCCTTGCCGCCCGGCGCGACCTCGACCACGATGCTGCGCGACTCGCCGGCGTCCTTGTCGTGGAAGGGAATCCAGAACACCTCGATCGTGCCCGGCAGGAACGAGAACACGCCTTCCCGGTGCTCGGGCCGGGCCGCCAGGTCGTACCCGTGCACGTTGATCATGAACAGCTTGCGCTGCGGCGCGGTGTGCACCGACCGCGCGTCGTCCCGCTCGAACAGGCCCCGCAGCGACTTGTGCCCCGCCGTGACGACCACCAGGTCGTGCGACGCGGCCAGCCGGTCGAGGTCGTCGAGGCCCACCGTGCCGATCACCACCTCGGCGCCGCGGGCTTCGACTTCCCGCAGGCCGGAGGAGAACTTCAACCGCTGGTCGACGGCCAGCGCGGGCTTGCGCAGGGGCGCGTCGACCGAGAACGCCACCGCGCCGTCGTCTGTGAACAGGTCGAGGTGGATGCGGCGCATCCGGGACGCCTCGGGCCAGAAGTCCAGCCCCAGCTCGGCCTCGTATTCGACCTGGTCGCCGAAGAGGCAGGCGGTGGGCCTGCCCCGGTCGCCCAAGTGGTCCTCCGGCGTCCGGTCGGAGTAGAGCGACACCCGCCAACCGGCGCGCAACAGCGCCGCCGACAACACCACACCCGCTTGACCTGCGCCAACGACCGCGATTCTGCCCACGCACTGATCCTTGGCAAACAGGGGCGCGCAAGCCAATAGCACAAACGGGTTCGGCTAGCCTCGACCGGGTGCACAGGGGGTTGCGCGTGGTCGTCGGGCTGGTGCTCGGCTGCGCGTCGGCGTTGCTGGATTTGCTCGTCGTGGTGTTCGCCCGCCGGGCCGCCGTCGCGGTCGCCGGGCTCGAACGGCGGCGGCTGCGGGCGTTCCTCGGGGTGGACAGCGCGGAGCCGACGCGGGCGCAGGCCGTGCGGTACCTGGCGGTCCGCGCGCCGGTCGGGCTGTTCGGCGGGTTCGTGCTGGCCTGGCTGTTCTACGGGCTGGCGATGGGCCTCGTGGTGCTGCACCGGCTCGTCACCGGCGGACCCGGCACGGGCCTCGACTGGTCCGACGACTGGACGAACTTCGCGTGGACCGCGCTGGTCGGCGTCGTGCTGCTCTACATCGAGGTGCAGGGCATCATCGGCGTGGTCGCGCTGGAGGGGAAGGTCGCCCGCCGCCGGCTGGGCCCGAGCGAGGCCGAGCGGCTGCGCCTGCGCATCGACGAGCTCGCCGCGAGCCGGGCGGGCATCGTGGCCGCCGTGGACGCCGAGCGCCGCCGCATCGAGCGCGACCTGCACGACGGCGTGCAGCAGCGGCTCGTCGCGCTGGGCATGCTGCTCGGCCGCGCCCGCCGCAACCCCGACCACGCGGACGCGCTGCTCGCCCAGGCGCACGAGGAGTCCCGGCACGTGTTGGAGGACCTGCGCGAGGTCGCCTGGCGGGTGTACCCGGCGGCGCTGGACTCGCTGGGCCTGGCCGACGCGCTGGAGGCGGTGGCCGACCGGTCCGCCATCCCGGTGCGCATCGCCTGCCCGCCGCTGCGCACCGAGCCGCAGGTGGAGACCGCCGTGTACTTCGTGGTGTGCGAGGCGGTGACCAACGCGGCCAAGCACTCGGGTGCGACCATGATCCGCGTGGACATCACCGAGGACGACGGCGCGGTGCGCGTGCGGGTCGCCGACGACGGCGTCGGGGGAGCGGACCCCGCGGGCGGCGGGCTGGCCGGCCTGTCCCGGCGGGTGCTCGCGCTGGACGGCGCGTTCGACGTGGCCAGCCCGCCCGGCGGTCCCACGGTGATCACCGCGGAGGTCCCGTGCGGGTGATCCTGGCCGAGGACTCGACGTTGCTGCGGGAAGGGCTCGTGCGGCTGCTGGTCGAGGAGGGGCACGACGTGCTCGCGGCCGTGGGCGACGCGGAGGCGCTGCTCTCCGCGGTGGCCGCGCACCGGCCGGACGTCGTGGTGACGGACGTGCGGATGCCGCCGACGAACTCCGACGAGGGCTTGAAGGCCGCGTTGGAGATCCGCCGGCGGTTCCCCGAGGTCGGTGTGCTGGTGCTGTCGCAGTACGTGGAGCAGCGCTACGCCGTCGACCTGCTCACCGAGCACGCCGACGGCGTCGGCTACCTGCTGAAGGACCGCGTGGTCGAGGTCGAGGAGTTCCTCGACGCGCTGCGCCGGGTCGGCGAGGGCGACGTCGCGTTCGACCCCGAGGTGGTGCGGCGGCTCCTGGCCCGCACCAGCCACCCGCTGGACGTGCTGACCGAGCGGGAGCGCCAGGTGCTGGCGTTGATGGCCGAGGGCCGCACGAACAACGCCGTCGCGGCCCGGCTGCACGTGTCGCGCAGCGCGGTGGAGAAGCACATCAACTCGATCTTCGACAAGCTCCGGCTGTCCGATGTGGACGGCTACAGCCGGCGTGTGCTGGCGATCCTGCGCTACCTGCGTTCCTGAGCGCTCGACGGGCTAGCGGCGGGCGCGGGAGTCCTCGTCCCGGTCGGACTTCTTCCTGCCGACCCGGGAGACCACGAACCAGCCGAGGGCGAGCACGACGATCCCCAGCACGACCTTCGACACGATCCCCAGGTACTGCTCCACCAGGTGGTAGTTCTCGCCGAGCACGTACCCGGCGAGGATCAGCGCGGAGTTCCAGATCAGGCTGCCCGCGGCCGTGAGCAGCAGGAACCCGGGCAACGGCATGCGCTCCACGCCCGCCGGGATCGAGATCAGGCTGCGGAAGATCGGCACCATGCGGCCGAAGAACACGGTCGCCTTGCCGTGCCGGGCGAACCACTCCTCGGAACGGTCCACATCGGACACCTTGACCAGCGGCATCCGCTGCGCGATCGCCCTGATCCGGTCACGGCCCATCAGCGCGCCGACGTAGTAGAGCACGGTCGCGCCGACGACCGACCCCGTCGTGGTCCACAGGATCGCGGCGACGAGGCTCATCCGGCCCTGGCTCGCGGTGAACCCGGCCAGCGGCAGGAACAGCTCGCTGGGCAGAGGCGGGAACAGGTTCTCCAGCGCGATCGCGATCCCGGCGCCGGGCGCGCCGAGAGCTTCCATCAGGTCGGTGACCCACTTGACGACATCCATGATCCTGAAGTTACGAACGCGCCGCGTCCGCCACCATGAAGCCGACCGCACACCGGGGTGTGGAAAACCCCAGTGCGCCCCCGTGCGGACCCCCGGTCGAGAACCCCGTGCCGAACCTCAGTGTCCGGTCCGCTGCACCGCGTACGCGGCCAACCCCTTGGCGTACCGCGTGATCACGGCTTGGAGCACCAGGCGGTAGAGCCACCCCGTGCCGGGCACCTTCGGCGTGAACGACGAGTGCCAGCGGATGGCGGTCCCGTCGCCGTCCGGCGCGAGGTCGATGAAAGCCTGGTAGTCGCGAATGGCGAGACCCGACAGGAGGACGTAGCCCACCCGCCGGTTCGGCGTCAGCTCGACGACCTCCTCCCTCGTGAGGGCCTTGCGGCCTTTGTTGTGGAATACCCGGATCTCGCCGACCCCACTCGCGTCACCCGCGCGTTCCTGTTCGTGCCGCACCACCGGCGACCACCGCGTCCACGTCGAGCTGTCCGCGGCCAGGCGGTAGACGCGGTCCGGTGGGGCGTCGCTGCGGACGCGCACGTCCACTCTCTGTACCATGTGGTACATGTACCATCCGGTACATGGTGGAACAAGGGTCGCCCCGGGACCGGCTGCTCGCGGCCGTCGTCGCGCACCTCGGGGAGCACGGTCTGGGCGACCTGAGCCTGCGCCGGCTGGCGGACGCCGTCGGCACGAGCCACCGGATGCTCCTGTACCACTTCGGCTCGATGGAGGGCCTGCTCGTCGCGGTCGTGCGGGCGGTCGAGGCGAAGCAGCGGGCGCTGCTGGCGTCCCTGCCGGTGGACGACCCGGCGGAGGCCGCGCGGGCGTTCTGGCGCGTGCTGACCGACCCGGCGCTGCGGGCGCACGAACGCCTGTTCTTCGAGCTGTACGGGCAGGCCGCGCAGGGACGTCCCGGCACGACGGCCCTGCTGGACGGCATCGTCTCCGACTGGATCGAGCCGGTGGCCGCCGTCGAACGGGCGCGCGGGCACCCACCTGACGTCGCCGCCGCCCGCGCCCGCCTCGGCCTGGCCGTCGCACGGGGCCTGCTGCTCGACCTCGTCGCCACCGACGACGTCGCCGGCGTCGACGCGGCAATGGAGGAGTTCATCGCCCTGATGACGCGCTGACCAGGTTGCGCGTGATCGCCTGCACGTGATCAGCCGCGCTGACCCGACCGCGCTGACCCGACCGCGCTGATCCGACCGCGCTGACCCGACCGCGCTGACCCGACCGCGCTGACCCGACCGCGCTGACCCGACCGCGCTGACCCGACCGCGCTGACCCGACCGCGCGCGATCAGCCGCGTGGGCCCGGGTGCTTGGGGCCGGCTGCGTGGGAACGGCTGCGTAAGATCGGTCGGCGTGAAGCGGATCCCGGTGATCGTGGTGGCGGGTTTCCTCGGCTCCGGCAAGACGACGCTGCTCAACCACCTGCTCGGCGGCAGCCGCGGCACCCGCGTGGGCGTGGTGGTCAACGACTTCGGCGCGATCGGCATCGACGCGATGAGCGTGGCCGGGCAGGTCGACTCCACGGTGTCGCTGAGCAACGGGTGCCTGTGCTGCGCGATCGACGTGAGCGAGCTGGACGCCATGCTCGCCAAGCTCGCCCCGGTCGTGGACGTGATCGTGATCGAGGCGAGCGGGCTGGCCGAGCCGCAGGCGATGGCGCGGATGGTGCTGGCGAGCGAGAACCCGCGGCTGGCCTACGGCGGGCTCGTGCTGCTGGTCGACGCGGCCGAGTTCCCCGACGACCTGGCCAAGCACCTGCGCGTCGCGGACCTGGTGGTGCTGAACAAGGTGGACCGCGTCGGCGACGCGTCGGCGTTGGCGGCGGAGGTCGACCGGCTCAAGCCGGGCGTGCCAGTGGTGCCCGCGTCGTTCGGGCGCGTCGACCCGTCGTTGCTGTTCGACCCCCGGCCGCGCGCGGAGTTCGGGCAGCTGTCGTTCGAGGACCTGCTGGAAGACGACGGCCACGAGCACGACCACGTGCGCTACGAGAGCGTGGAGTTCGTCGCCGACGCCCTGAACCCGCTGCGGCTCATGGCGTTCCTCGACGAACGACCCAAGGGCCTCTACCGGATCAAGGGGTTCGTGCGGTTCGACGTGCCGGGGCACCGGCAGCGGTTCGGCCTGCACACCGTGGGCGCGTTCCTGCGGTTCGAGCGCTCGGCGTGGCCCGCGTCCGGCCCGCGCCGCACCGAGCTCGTGCTGATCGACACGGGCCTGGACACCGCCGCGATCCGGGCCGCGCTGGAGGACTGCGTCGAGCCGGACCCCGCGTCGGTCGACCCGCGGTCGATGCTGGAAGTGCTGCGCTACACCGCTTAGGGCCGCACGGCCCGACGCTGCACGGCCCGACGCTGCACGGCCCAGGGCGACACGGCCTGCGATGACACGGCCTGGCGCGACACGGCTTGGGAGGCGCCCTCGGCGACAGCGCCGAGGGCCACCGGGCGACGTGGGCTCGGAGAGACTCGAACTCTCACTGGCACGGACCTAAACCGTGTGCCTCTGCCAATTGGGCTACGAGCCCGTCGTCACCAGCTTATCCGCAGGCTTCAGCAGGCTGATGCCGAGGGACACCACGCCCGCGGCCAGGCTCAACCCGCCGATGTACAGCAGCACGATCAGGCCGTTGGCCTTGGTCGCGCCCTCACCCAGCGCGGACAGGAAGAAGCCGGACGGCATGAAGATCGCGGCGATCGGCACGCCGAGCCGCGCCACCCAGCCGAGCGTGCCGCGCACGTTCGCCGCGTCGGCGTACAGCAGGCACACGAGGCTGAGGATCAGGAGGACGCCGGCGTGGGCGTGACCGGCGCGGAAGAACGACTGCTGGAACTCGGTCAGTTCGATCTCGCCCTGAACCACGGTGGTCATGAAGCGACCACCGAACTCGACGCCGACGAGGCTCAGCAACAGGATGCCCGCCAGGCGGCGGGAGGCGAGGGACAACGGGATGGCGGCCATGACGCTCCTCCACAGGAATTGAAACAGCGTTATGAAACCATTGACCGCCCGGTCAGGTCAACGGTGATCCGCCGTCTCAACTACGGTTGTGGCCAGACCGCAGCTAGGAGGAGATGTGGCCCGCGATCCCGACACCATCCAGCGCGAGATCGAGCAGGCTCGCAACGCGCTGGCCGTGACCCTGGACGAGCTGGGGACCAGGGCGAACCCCCAGCGCTTCGTCGAGTCCGGCAAGGAGAGCGTGCGCGCGAAGCTCGACGAACCCAAGATCCGGTACTCGCTGATCGCGGTGGCCGTGCTCGTCGGGTTCGCCTTGCTGCGCAAGCTGTTCAGGTGACCTGCTCGGCGATCCGGTCCTCGTGACCCGGTTCGGCGGCTACTGCCCCTTGGCGACGAGGGGCAGTAGCACCTGGTCCACCACGCGGTCCACGAACGGCAGGTCCAGCGGGTCGCCGGTGAGCATCAACCGGTAGATCAGGGCCGCGCCCGCGATCTCGACGGCCATGCCGCGCGGCGCGTCCTCGCGCAGCTCGCCGCGTTCCGAGGCCCGGTCCAGGATGCGCCGCAGCACGTCGCGCTGCGCGGTCAGGAACGTGCCGCGGAACGCCGAGGCCAGTTCCGGCTCGTGCGGCAGCTCGCCGACCAGCGCCTGCGCCGCCTTGCCGATCGGCCCGGACAGGAACGCGGCGAAGGCGCTCAGGAACTCGCGCAGGTCGCCGGCCAGGGAACCGGTGTCCGGCTCGGCCAGGTTCTGCTGCGCGAGCTGCGTGCACGTGTCGATCACGAGGTCGAGCTTCGACTCCCACCGCCGGTAGATGGTGGCCTTGCCGGCCCGGGCGCGCGCGGCGACGGCGTCCATGGTGAGCGCCCGGTAACCGACCTCGGCCATCACCTCCAGCGCCGCCTGGCGCAGCGCGTCGTCCCGGCTGGCGTCCCTCGGTCTGCCCCGCTGAGGGGACCGTGCCGCCCCGCTGTACACCGGTGTGGCCATCTGTGTGCTCCTGTCGCCTTTGGCCGGACATCCTAGGCCGCGGCGTTCGGCCTCAGGCTTTGATCACCTGGTCGTGAGTGGTGCTCGCTTCGGCTGTGCCGGCCTGCGCCGCCGGCACGGCACCCGCGGTCGCGCCCACCGCGACCCCTGTCTTGGTATTCGCCGTGGAGTGGCCGGCGTTAGCAGCGGGTTTCCCGGCGGGCGGCGCGAGCCCCGCGCGGGTGTGCAGGTACGCCACCGAGAACGCGAACGCGTCACCGTCCAGCAGGTGCACCACGGCCCGGTCGCGCCCCACCGCCAGCTCGTCCACCAGCTGGTCGGCCGCCAGCCGGGCGGCGATCAGGCCCGGCGCCGTCGCGTCGAGCTCCTTGTCGTCGGCGCGCACGGTGATCGCCCAGTCGTCCCCGTGGCGCCGGTAGTTGGCGGTGATCGTGAGAGTCGGCATGCCTCGCCTTCCGTCGGTCCTCCCCCAATCTGACCGGCGATTCGGCTCGAATACGTCGTCTGTCCCTCTAACGAGTGGGTGACCACGCGGAGGTGTCGAAGTCGGCCCGGAGCGCGTCGAGCTCGGCCGCGGTCGCCCGGCGCCCGGCGGCGACCATGCGGGACACCTCGCGGAAGAAGTCCTCGTAACCCGCCGGGGTGAAAATCATGAGGCACTTGGCGGGCTGCCCGGTGGCGTTGCGGAACCCGTGCGGGGTACCGCGGGGCACGGCGAGCGCGCCGCCCGCGTCGATCACCTCGGGACCGCTCGCGGTGTCGAACGTGATCGCCCCGTCGAGCACCACGAAGTCCTCTTCGTGGCTGTGGTGCACGTGCGGGGCCGCGCCGAGGGCCCCGGGGTCGAGGGTCAGCTCCACCACCGCGAGTCGGCCGCCCGTGTCGCCGCCGGCCAGCCGGACGCGGTAGCTGCCACCCACCGCCGGCAGCTCCTCGACGTCACCTGATCGGCGTACCCCGAAAGTCATACACGGACGGTACCCGTTTGGTAACGGGCAGCTGCCACGGTTCGATAGGCCATTCGGAGCAATCGAGTCCGGTACGGGAGGTCCTGATGAGTCGTCGTATGACCGCTGCGGTGTGCCTGGCGTTCGCGTTGGTGGTGCCGCCGGGGGTGGCGCTGGCCGCGCCGTGGCCGGTGCCGCCGCCCGGTGTCCCCGGCGCGGTGGACGTGCCGGGCCTGCCCGACCTGCCCGACGTCCCCGGTGTTCCGGGCGGCCGGGGCGACCAGGGCCGGGGTGACGTGTGCAAGCACCGCGGCGAACCGCCGTGCCACACCACGACGACCACGAAGCCGACCTACCCGACGACCACGTCGTCCACCGGGGCCACCACGACCACGACGGACCTGTCCGGCACGTCCGCGACGTCCACCACGACCACCACCACCGGCGTCTCCGGCACCACGGCCACGTCGACGACCACGGGCGCCTCCGGCACGTCCACTTCGACGCCCGGCACCTCGGCCACGTCCACCACGGGCGCGTCCACGACCACCACCAAGGTCGGCGGCACGACGAGCAGCGCGCCGGTCGGCACCACCGCGCCCGGCGGCGCGCGCCCCGGCCCGCGTCCGCCGGCGCCCACGGCCCACGCGCTGGCCGACACCGGCGTCACGCCGCTGTGGACCGGTCTGGGCGGCCTCGCCGTGCTGCTCGCCGGCACCGTGCTGCTCCTGGTCACCCGCCGCCGGCGCGCCTGACACCGGCGCGCCTGACACCGGCGCGCCTGACACCGGCGCGCCTGACACCGGCGCGCCTGACACCGGCACGCCTGACACCGGCACGCCTGACACCGGCACGCCAGTCCTCGGTGGACCTCAGGTCGTGAGCCGGCTCGCCACGCCGCGCCACACCACGTCCATCACGTACCGGGTCGCGAGCGCGGGCCCCACGTCGGGCCTGCGCTCGCACCACAGCGCCAACCGCTCGGTCGAGCCGACCACGATCTCCGCGAACGCCTCGGCCTCGACCGGCGACACGTCGGAGTCGAAGCTCCCGATGACGGCCGCGATCAGGTCGGTCTGCTGCCGCCGGATGCCCTCGACCTCCTCGACGGCCGACGGCACGGTGATCGCCGCCTCCTGCCGCAGCAGCGACCACGACTGCTTGTGCTCGGCGATGAACTCGAAGAACGCCATCAGGCCGCGCCGCAGCACGTCCTCCGGCCCGTCCGCGCCGGTGATCGCCTGCTGCGTGCGGTCGAGCAGCTCCGTGCGCGCCCGGTGGATGCACCCGATGAGCAGGCCCTCCTTGGAGCCGAAGTACTCGTAGAGCATGGGCTTGGAGACGCCGACGCGTTCGGCGATCTCGTCCATCGACGCCGCCAGGTACCCGCGCTCGGCGAACACGCCCTCGGCGATGTCGAGCATCTGCGCCTTGCGCTGGGCCTTCGGCATGCGCCGGCGGCGTGGCTCGGTCGTGGTCACAAGTCGAGACTACCGGAGGTAACTTACTTCGAGTAACCTACTGGGGAGTACGTAGCGGAGTGGGAGGACGGGCATGCACCGAGAGGTCAAAGTCCTGGTCGTCGGCACGGGCTTCTCCGGCCTGGGCATGGCGATCGAGCTGAAGCGCACCGGGCAGCACGACTTCGTGGTGCTGGAGAAGGCGGCCGACCTCGGCGGCACCTGGCGGGACAACTCGTACCCCGGCTGCGCCTGCGACGTCCCGTCGCACATGTACTCCTTCTCGTTCGAGCTGAACCCCCGCTGGTCGCGCATGTTCGCCCGCCAGCCGGAGATCTGGGACTACCTGAAGCGGGTGGCCGACAAGTACCGGCTGCGCGAGCACATCCGGTTCAACACCAAGGTCGAGAGCGCCCGCTGGGACGAGGACGACAAGGTCTGGCACGTCACCACCGGCAACGGCGACACGTACGCGGCGAAGTCCGTGGTGGCGGGCGTCGGCGCGCTGCACATCCCGAACATCCCGGACCTGGCGGGCATCGACCGGTTCCGCGGCAAAACCTTCCACTCGGCCGAGTGGGACCACGACTACGACCTCAGGGGCAAGAAGGTCGCCGTGGTCGGCACCGGCGCGAGCGCCATCCAGTTCGTGCCGCGGATCGCCGACGAGGTCGGCGCCCTGACACTGTTCCAGCGCACGCCGCCGTGGATCATGCCCAAGATCGACCGGGCCATCAACACCTGGGAGCAGAAGCTCTTCCGGGCCGTGCCGATCACCCAACGCCTGTACCGGAACTTCGTGTACTGGACCCGCGAGTCGAGCGCGCTCGGCTTCGCCGTCAACCCGAAGATCATGGAGTTCGCGCAGAACATCGCCAAGCGGCACCTGCGCAACCAGGTGCGCGACGAGGCGTTGCGGGCCAAGCTGACGCCCGACTACACGATGGGCTGCAAGCGCGTGCTGATCAGCAACGACTACTACCCGACGCTGAACGAGCCGCACGTGGACGTGGTGACCGACGGCATCGCCGAGGTGCGCGAGAACAGCATCGTGGACCGGGTGGGCGTCGAGCACGAGGTCGACGTGATCATCTACGGCACCGGCTTCCACGTCGTCGACTCGTTCGACTACCTCGACATCACCGGCAAGGGCGGCGTCGACCTGGCCAAGATGTGGCGCGAGAAGGGCATCGAGACCTACTACGGCATCACGGTGTCCGGCTTCCCCAACCTGTTCTTCCTGCTCGGCCCGAACACCGGCCTCGGCCACAACTCCGTCGTGTTCATGATCGAGTCGCAGATCCGGTACGTCCGCCAGTGCCTCGAACTGCTGGACCGCCACCACGCCGACGAGCTGGACGTGCGGCCGGAGGTGCAGGCGCGGTTCAACCGGCAGCTGCACCGCAAGCTGTCCAAGGGCGTGTGGACGGAGGGCGGCTGCAAGAGCTGGTACCTCGACGCCCAGGGCATCAACCGGACCGTCTGGCCGGGCTTCACGTGGCGGTACTGGATGCGCACCAAGACCGTGCGCGCCGAGGACTACACGCTGACGCGCGCCCGCCGGACCCGCGTCCCCGCCTGACGACGAAGAAGCCGCCTGGCCGCGAACCGGCCTGACGACGGCGAACCCGCCGGCCCCGAGTGGTGCGGGCCGGCGGGTTCGCCGTGTACTGAGCCGTGTTCCGAGCCGTGGTGTGCCGCGGTGGGGCGAGGGGCGTCAGAGTGAGACGCCGGCCGCCTTGGCCCGCTCGGCGCGCAGGCGCGTCACGTCGGCCAAGTCGAGCGGCGCGAGCTTCGCGCCGGTCGCCCACTCGATCAGCAGGTCGGCGATCTGCGGGTTGCGCGGCAGCACGGGACCGTGCAGGTACGTGCACAGGATGCGCCCCTGCACCGCGCCCTCCACCGAGCCGTCGTTGCCCGTGCCCACCTTGACGTGGGCCAGCGGCCGGGCGGACGGGCCGAGGACGGTGCGGCCCTGGTGGTTCTCGAAGCCGGTCAGCAGGCCCTCGAACAGCCCGTCGGCCGGGGTCGCGATGACCTCGCCGATGGCCCGGCTGCCGCCCGCGTGGGACGTCGAGTCGATCAGCCCGAGACCGGGGTGGGTCACCTGGTCGGCCCGGGTGAACGACTCGCCGAAGATCTGGATTCCCGCGCACACGCCGAGGATCACCGCGCCGCGGGTCGCCGCGCGCTGCATGCCGGGGTGCTCCCGCAGGTGCCGCACGGCCAACGTCTGCGCGGTGTCCTCGCCGCCTCCGACGACGTAGATGTCGCACGAGTCGGGCACCGGCTCGCCGAAGTTCACGCTGACGATCTCGGCGGGGATGCCCCGCCACGTCATCCGCTTCTCCAGCACGACCGCGTTGCCGAAGTCGCCGTACGTGCCGAGCAGGTCGGGCAGCACGAGCGCGATCTGGACCTTGCTGGTGGTCACTGGGCGGCCCTCGCGTTCAGGTCGCGGAATGCGGTGTAGTTCGCGATCACCTCGACCGCGCCGGGCGGCATGGCGTCGATGGCCTGCAACGGGTCGGGCACGATCGTGTGCTCGACCTCGGCGTAGGTCAGCCGGACCGCCAGGTCCGTCGCGCGCTCGCCGGAGGCGATCACCTGCCGGCCGCGCAGCCGCTCGAACGGCACGTCCCACAGCCACGACAGGTCGCGCCCGTCGGCCTCGTGCGCGTTGATCACGAGCACCGCCGGGTGGTCGGCCTCCCGCACCACGGTCAGCGTCTCGCTCCAGCCCGCCGGGTTCTTCGACAGCAGCAGGCGCGCGCGGTGCCCGGACCGCTGGATCGTCCGGTAGCGGCCGGCCACGTTCGACACGCCCCGCAGGCGTTGCACGGCCTCCTCGACCGGCACGCCGAGCGCGGCCGCGGCGGCCGCGGCCATCACCGCGTTGGCGAGGTTGAACTTGCCGGGCAGGCGCAGCGACAGCTCGACCTTCGCGCCCTCGGGCGTGACCAGGTAGCCGTCGCCGGTGACCCACTGCGGGCGCGGGCGGGCCAGGTCGCAGCCGGTGCACTGCCAGTGCTCGCCCTGCCACCGGATCGGGTCGCCGCAGCGCGGGCACGAGGCCGCGTCGTTGTGCCAGCCCGTGCCGGTCGACACCCACACGACGTTCGCCGAGTCGCGGGCGGCCGACGTGACCATGATGTCGTCGCAGTTGGCCACCACGACACCGGTCACCGACGACAGCGCCGTGCGCAGCGACTTCTCGATGGTGCGCACCTCGCCGACCCGGTCGAGCTGGTCGCGGCTGAGGTTCAGCAGCACCGCCACGGCCGGCGACGCGGCCCGCACGACCTCGGGGAAGTACCCCTCGTCGACCTCCAGCACCGCGTACGGCGCGTCGGGCTGCTTGGACAGCGCGGTCACGTGGCCGTCGGGCATGTTGGCGCCGCCGTGGTTGGTGGCGACCTCGCCCAGGAACGACACGGCGCGGCTGAGCATCATGGTGCTCGTGGTCTTGCCGTTGGTCCCGGTCACGAGCGCGACCGAACGGCCGGACGTCAAGTGGGCCAACGCCTGGGGGTCGAGCCGCAGCGCGACCCGGCCGCCGATCATGCCGCCGGCGCCGAGACCCATCTTCTGCGACAGCTTGGAACTCATGTTGCCCAGTCGCACGGCGGCCGCGGTGCGCAGCGGCAGGCGGGCTGGGTCTGCACCTGGAGTGTTCGGCAAGCGGACTTCCTGCATCGCTGAGGGGAGGGGGTCCCCCGATGCTACCGGGGCCGCTGGGCGTCCAACTCCCGCAGGGTCCGGATCAAGTCCACCGTGCTGAGCTGGCACAACTGGGCCATGTACTCCAGCGCGGGCAGGTCGAGGTGCACCTCGGCCGCCTGACCCGGCACGAGGTGGGCGAGCCGGCCCTGCGCCCAGCGGCGCAGCGGTTGGAGCTGGGGCCGCCCGTCGGCGACGACCGCGGCGAGGTCGACCGACAGGTGCCCGGTCGGCGCGTCACCGAACACGCGTTCGTGCACGCGCGCCAGGACCTGGTGCGCGGGCACGCCCAGCGCGACGCAGATCTCCACCAACCGGACCACCGAGCACTGGCGGGTGCCCAGTTCGTACGTGGCCAGCGTTTGCAGCGAGATTTCGCTCTGCAGCCGGCGGTTGAGCTCCTTGCGGGTCCATCCGCGCTGCTTGCGAAGGCTGCGGAGCTCATCACCGAGCACGCGTTGGTACGTCGCTGTGTCGATCTGCACCGTCAAGTCCTCCAGTCCGCCGGGGCCCCGACAGACCCCACGCAGATGGAAAGCGCGACTCGACCATCGCTTACGCGACTTCCCGGTTTTATCGCCCGATTAGGCTAATCGAGTAGTACCGAAAGTAGAGTTTCAGCGCTCCAAGGCGCTGGTCACGCCGGTCTCGCGGGGGCCGAGGAAGCGCGGGTCGGGCTTCGCCACGAGCCCGTCCCACATCGCCTTGCCCGACGCGACCGCCTCCCGGAAGTGCCCGTAGGCGGTCGTCGCCCGCCACCGCGACGACGTGTCGTGCCCGACGCCGAACGCCTCGATGCCCGCCGACCGGCACAGGGCCACCGCGCAGGGCAGGTGGAACTCCTGCGTCACCACGGTCGCCCGCTCCACGCCGAAGATCCGCTTGGCGCGGGTGCACGAGTCCCACGTGTCCAGCCCCGCGTAGTCGGCCACGACGTCGTCCTCGGGCACGCCTTGGTCGATCAGGTAGGCGCGCATGGCGCTCGGCTCGTCGTAGTCGGTGGTGCTGTTGTCACCGCTGACCAGCAGCACCTCGACCTTGCCCCGCCGGTACAGGTCGGCGGCCACGTCCAGCCGGCCCGCCAGGAACGCCGTCGGCGTGCCCGCCCGCGTCAGGCCCGCGCCGAGCACCAGCGCCACCGGCGCGTCCGGCACGTCCGCCGCCGTGTGCCGGTAGCCGGCGCTGCTCGCCTGCACCCAGACCCACGGCGTGGCCGCGAGCACGGCGAGCAGGCCGAGCGCGACCAGCACCCGCTTCCAGCCCACCCGTTTCCAGCCCAACCGCCTGGCGAAGTCCCCCACGACCTACCCCCACGTTCGACGACAGCGGCTCTGCGGTGACGGTCAGTTGACGCAGCGGACCCCGTCCGCCGTGATGGGAGGGCCGGTGGTGGTCGTCGGGTCCGGCTGCTGCGGCTGCCGCCGCGCGCCGTCCAGGCCGACCAGCGGCTCGCCCGCGAGGTTCTGCGTGCCCGGACCGGAGTAGTCGCCGCCCACGAACACGCGGGCGTGACCGGCCGGGACGTTGTCGTCCTGCTCGATCTCCAGCCCGCCGAGGGCCTCCGACACGGCCTCCGCGCCCGCCTCGCCGTCCACGCCGTACCGGACGACGGACGTGGCGAGGGGCGTGGAGTTGGCGGTGCCGCCGTCGACGAACCCCTTGGTCACCAGCGCTTGCAGCACCCGGCCGGCCAGCCCCGGCACGCCGGAGGCGTTGCGCACCTCGACGGTGACGGTGGAGTTGTCGATCGCGGGGGCCGCGGTGGTCGGCGCGTTCGGGTCGGCGCTGAGGTTCTTGAAGAACTTGCGCACCTCGCGCTCGTTCACCTCGACCGCCATGCCGTCCTCGGGCGTGTTCAGCTCGGGGTTTCCGGTCGGGATGGTCTCGAACTTGAGGTTGCCGCCGGTCAGGTCCTTCATCTGGCTGGCGAACCGCAGCACGTCCCAGCCCTGGTCCAGCACGATGGACTTGGTCAGCGCGTCGATCAGGGAGCTGAGCTTGCCCGGGTCGGACAGGGTGCCGGCGGAGAGGATCTGCTTGGCCAGGCCCGCCATGAACACCTGCTGGCGCACGATCCGGTCGAGGTCGCCGCGCAGCAGCCCGTGCCGCTGCCGGACGAACGCCAGCGCGTCGCGGCCCTGGATCTTCTGCTGACCCGCGGCGAAGTCGGCGCCGGAGAACTCGTCCCGGGTGGCCTGGTTGAGGCACACGTCCACGCCGCCGACGGCCTTGGTGATCTCGTAGAACCCGACCAGGTTGATCTCGGCGTAGTGGTCGACGGTGACGCCGGTCAGGCCCTCGACGGTCTCGATGAGGTTCCGCGCGCCGCGCTGCCGGGACTGCGCCTCGATCTCCTGCGGGTTGGTGACGCCCTTGCGCTCCAGCTCGGCGATCGCGTCGTTCTTGCCGTACCCGTACGCGGAGTTGATCTTGTGCCGGCCGTAGCCGCCGGCGATCGTCACGTACGCGTCGCGCGGGAACGACACCGCGACGGCCTTGCCGCCGTCGTTCGGCACGTGCATCAGGATCAGCGTGTCGGTGTTCAGGCCGCCCGCCGACTCGTCGCCCGCCTGGAGCTCCCGCAGGATCTCCTCGGGCAGCGGGTTGCCCTTGGCGTCGGTGCGGCTGTCCATGCCGACCATGAGGATGTCGACCGAGCCGTCGGCGGGCTTCTCGCCGCCGCCCTGGTCGCCGATCACGTCCGTCGTGGTGAGGCCGCTGGTCAACGACTGGAAGTTCGCCCACGCGTAGCCCGTGCCGAGGAGCACGATCGCGGAGAACAGCGCGAGGACCGAACGGCCGGCCACCGAGCCGCCGCTCGTGCGGCTCGCCGGGGGACGGCGCGGCGGACCCGTGCGGACGGGCGGACGCGGCCGCTGGCCGGAGGACGGTTGGTCGCCGGTCGCGGGGCGACGGCCCGCGGGGGGACGGCCCGCGGCCTCGCCGCCGGCCCTGGCCCTGGCTCCGGGCGTGCCGGGACGGCCCGGCTCACCGGCCCCGGCCCGTTCACCGGCGGGTTCGGGAGCGTTCGCGCGGTCACCCGGCCGGGGAGCGCGGCGCGGGTCCCGGTCACCGGGGCCGGGGACGGCGGGCTCGCCCGCCCTGCCCCGGTCGGGCGCGGGACGGCGCGGCGGCTCGCCGGGCGCCCGGCGTTCACCGGTCGGGGGCCCGGGCGTGCGGCGGGGCGGAGGGTCCAGCCGTTCCCGTGGTTCCGGACGCCGCGGCGGCTCCTGGCCACGCGGCGGCTGACCTGCGGAAGGACTCCGAGGTGGAACAGGTCGCCTGCGGAACCCGTCGGGTTCGCCTGGCCTCGGCGGCCGGTTGTCCACTCCCACTCCTCCCATGTACCCGGGTTCGCCACCAAGGACGCATGACGGTCGGTCCGGGTTGTCATCAGCCTGGCACAGGCTCGGGCCCGGACGTGGTGATACCGCCCGACGGGCGGGCTGACCAGGACGGTTACCCGATTGTGAGGTCACGACCCCGGCGTTCGTAGACTGCCACCGTGCTGACCATGCAGGATGCGCTGCTCGCGCTGACCAGGTACTGGACCGAACGGGGCTGCGTCGTCGTGCAGCCGTACAACACCGAGGTCGGCGCCGGTACGTTGAACCCGGCCACCGTGCTGAGGGTGCTGGGTCCGGAGCCCTGGCGCGTGTCCTACGTCGAGCCCAGCGTGCGGCCCGACGACGCCCGGTACGGCGAGAACCCGAACCGGTTGCAGACCCACACCCAGTTCCAGGTCATCCTCAAGCCCGACCCGGGCGACCCCCAGGAGCTCTACCTGGGCAGCCTCGAAGCGCTCGGCATCGACGTCCGGGCGCACGACGTGCGGTTCGTCGAGGACAACTGGGCCTCGCCCGCCCTCGGCGCGTGGGGCCTCGGCTGGGAGGTGTGGCTGGACGGGCTGGAGATCACCCAGTTCACGTACTTCCAGCAGGCGGGCGGCATGTCGCTGGACCCGGTGTCGGTGGAGGTCACCTACGGCATCGAGCGGATCATGATGGCGCTGCAGGGCGTCGACCACTTCAAGGACATCGCCTACGCGCCAGGCATCTCCTACGGCGAGGCGTTCGGCCAGGCCGAGTACGAGATGAGCCGCTACTACCTGGACGACGCCGACGTCGAGGCGAACAAGCGGCTGTTCGAGGAGTACGCCTCGGAGGCCCGCCGGATGCTCGACGCGCGCCTGCCCGTGCCCGCGCACAACTACGTGCTGAAGTGCTCGCACACGTTCAACGTGCTCGACGCCCGCGGCGCGATCAGCACCACCGAGCGGGCCCGCGCGTTCGGGCGGATGCGCGGCCTGGCCCGCGAGGTCGCCCAGCTGTGGGCCGCCCGCCGCGAGGAGCTGGGCCACCCGCTCGGCATCGCCGAGGCGCCCGCGGCGGCGACCTTGCCGACGACGTTCGCCGAGGTCGGCGAGCCGAGCACGGCGCTGTTCGAGATCGGCACCGAGGAGCTGCCGCCCGCCGAGGTCACCCGGACCGTCGAGGCGGTCGGCAAGGCCGTCGCCGACAAGCTCGGCGCGACCCGGCTGGCGCACGGCGCGGTCGAGGTCCACGGCACGCCGCGCCGAATCGTGGTGCTCGTGCCGGACGTCGCGCCGCGCGAGCCGGACGCCGAGAAGACCGTGCGCGGGCCGCGCGTGTCCGCCGCGTTCGACGCCGACGGCAACCCGACGAAGGCCGTGCAGGGCTTCGCCCGCGGCCAGGGCGTGGACGTGGCCGCGCTGGGCCGCGTCACCGAGAACGGCGTCGAGCACGTCGCCCTCGTGCGCACGGACCCCGGTCGCGGCGCGGTCGAGGTGCTCAGCGGGCTCCTCGGCGAGGTCGTGTCCGAGCTGCGCGCCGAGAAGAACATGAAGTGGAACGACCCGAAGCTGTCGTTCACCCGCCCCATCCGGTGGCTGCTCGCCCTGCTCGGCGGGACGCCGGTGCCGGTCGCGGTGTCCACTCTGGCCGCCGAGCCGAAGACGCGCGTGCACCGCACCGCGGCCACGCCGGTCGTGGAGGTGTCCACGGCGGACGGTTACCTGGAGTTCCTGGCCGGGCACGGGATCGACGCGTCGGCGGAACGCCGCCGTGCGGCCATCGTGGAGCGCGCGGAGGAGCTGGCCGCGTCCGTCGGCGGCGTCGTGGACTTCGACGGCGTGCTGGACGAGGTCACCAACCTGGTCGAGCGGCCGACGCCGATCCTCGGCTCGTTCGAGGAGCGCTACCTGGAGCTGCCCGCGCAGATCCTCACCACGGTGATGCGCAAGCACCAGCGGTACCTGCCGGTGCGCGCCGCGGACGGCTCGCTGCTGCCGCACTTCGTGGCCGTCGCGAACGGCGAGGTGGACGTCGACCTGGTCCGCGCGGGCAACGAGGCCGTGCTGCGCGCCCGGTACGAGGACGCCGCGTTCTTCTGGCGCGCCGACCTGCGCACGCCGTTGGCGGACATGAAGGCAGGGCTGGAGAAGCTGACGTTCGCCGACAAGCTCGGCTCGATGGCCGACCGCGCGGGCCGGATCGCGGCGCTCGCGGGACGGCTCGCCGATGTGGTCGGCGCGGCCGACGACACCCTGGCGCGGGCGGGCGAGCTGGCCAAGTTCGACCTCGGCTCGCAGATGGTGATCGAGCTGTCCAGCCTGGCCGGCGTGATGGCCCGCGAGTACGCCGAGCGGGCGGGGGAGACGCCGGAGGTCGCGCGGGCGCTGTGGGAGATGGAGCTGCCGCGCTCGGCGGGCGACGCGCTGCCGTCGTCCACGCCCGGCGCGCTGCTGTCCCTGGCCGACCGGTTCGACCTGCTGGCCGGGCTGTTCGGCATCGGGGCCAACCCGACCGGCAGCTCCGACCCGTTCGGGCTGCGGCGGGCGGCGCTGGGCGCGGTGAGCGTGCTGCGCGCGTTCCCCGGGCTGAAGGGCATCACGCTGACCAGGGCGTTGTCGCTGGCGGCGCAGGAGGTGGGCGCGCAGGGGCTCGACGTGTCGGCGGACGCGCTGGACGCGGCCCGCGAGTTCGCCGTGCGGCGGTACGAGCAGCAGCTGCTGGACGCCGGGCACGACCACCGGTTCGTCAACGCCGTGCTGCCGCTCGCCGACGCGCCGGCCGTTGCCGACACGACGTTGACCGAGCTGACGGAGCTGGCCGGGAACCCGGACTTCGCCGCGCTGGTCGCCGCGTTGCAGCGGGTGCGGCGGATCGTGCCCGCCGACACCGCGGGCGACTACGACCCGCAGGCGCTCGTGGAGCCCGCCGAGGTGGCGTTGCACAAGGCCGTGGCGGACGTGCCGGCGGGCGTGACGGGCCTGGCCGCGTTCGCCGCCGCCGCGTCCGGGCTGACCACGCCGGTGAACACGTTCTTCGACGAGGTGCTGGTCATGGCCGAGGACGCGGACGTGCGGCGGGCCCGGCTGGGGCTGCTGGCGGCGATCCGCGACCTGGCCGCGCCGGTCCTCGACTGGCAGGCGCTGGGCACCGCGCTCGGCTGAGCGGGCCGCGCGGCCGGGTTCCCGCCCGGTCGCGCGCACGCGAAAATCCCCGCCCACCGGTTCACCGGGGAGCGGGGATTTTCGGCTGACTACATGTCGCGGTTGTCCTGCAGGTCGTCCGACGGGGCCTGCGCGAACGACTGCGAACTGCCGGCGGCGACGGTGTGGTCCGGCGTGGCCTGTTCGGCGGCGGCCGGTCCGGCGCCCAGGGCGAGCAGTGCCGCGGCGGCCGCGGCCACCAGCGCTGCGGGGATGATTCTCACGCTGCTTCTCCTCACACACCTCTGCCATGGTTCGGCAGGCGACACCTTCGCACATAAATCGCTTGAACGGGTAGCCCTCTTTCGCACGTGCCGCATCCGTAGCCGAGTGGGTGCGGAGGGTGATTAGGGCCCGGGTAACGGTTCGACCAGCGTGTTCGATGTTCCGGGAGGTCACCCGACCGAATGACGCGGACCATTTGGAGCTGCGGGGTTGCTACGTCTTGACGAACCCGCCGCCCGAGGGATGGAATTCCGCAACATTCCGTTTTTCCGCTGTAGACGTCGATGTGCCGCGCAAGGGGTTGGCGAATGCGAAGGCTACCCAGAGCCGTGTCCTGCGGCCTGCTCGTCCTGCTGGTCGCCTCCTGCGGGACACCGGTGGACCCGCTGGCCCCGCCGACGGGCAGCCGGGCCCCGAAACCGGTGGTCGGCGTGATCCTCCCGGACCGCGAGTCGTCAGCCCGGTGGGACGAGCAGGACGCGCCGCTCCTCTTGCAGGCGTTGAACTTCGCGGGCGTCGACGGCGTGGTCGAGAACGCCGACGGCGACGAGGCGAAGTTCGCGAGCATCGCCGACCAGATGATCGCCGACCGCGTCGCGGTGCTCATGACGACGCCGCTGAGCCCCGAGGGCGGCGCCGAGGTCGAGCGCAAGGCGAAGGCCGCGAACATCCCCGTCATCAACTACGACCGGATCAGCCTCGGCGGCGCGGCCGACTACTACGTCTCGTTCGACAACCTCAACGTGGGCGAGTTGCAGGCCGAAGGTCTGCTGAAGTGCCTGGGCGACCGGCCGGGCGCGCGGATCATCGAGCTCCAGGGCGCGCCGACGGACAACAACGCGACCCTGTTCTTCGACGGCCAGCGCCGCAAGCTCGGCCCGAAGTACGACACCGGCGCGCTGAAGCTGGTGGACAGCCGGCCGGTGGAGAAGTGGGACCCGGTGCTCGGGCGGGCCGCGTTCGAGCAGATGCTCGCCGCCAACGGCGGTCAGGTGGACGGCGTCGTCGCCGCGAACGACGGCCTGGCCGGCGCGGCGATCGAGGTGCTGAAGTCCAAGGGCCTGGCGGGCAAGGTGCCGGTGACCGGTCAGGACGCCACGGTCGAGGGCCTGCGGGCGATCCTGCGCGGCGACCAGTGCATGACGGTCTACAAGCCGATCCGGGACGAGGCCGAGGCGGCGGCGCGGCTGGCCATCGCGGTGGCCAAGGGCGACCTCAGCGGGGCCGACGACCTGGCCACCGGCAACACCCGCGACCTCGTCTCGAAGCGGGACGTGAAGTCCGTGCTGCTCGGCGCGGACCTGATCACCCGGGACAAGGTCCGGGCGCTGGTGGCGGAGAGCGTCGTCAAGCCGGTGGACCTGTGCGCCGGCGACGTCGCGGACGACTGCGCCGAGCTGGGCATCCTGGTGAACTGAGGCGGGGCCTACCGGGGCGCCCAGCCCCGCGGCTCCGGCCGGGGCACGACCCGGACGCGCGGCGCGCCCGCGCGGTCCGGGCCCAGCACCAGGCGCCGGTCCCCGACCGCGTCCGCCACGAGCACGCGACGCCTCGTCACCTGCGAGCGCGGCGAGGAGGCGCCCCAGTCCTCGGCCAGCACGGCGTGCTCCCACAACGCGTGCGGATCGGCGCCGCGCCAGGCCGGCACGGCGAGCAGCTGCCACAGGCGGTCCTGGAGTCGCGTGACGTCGTCGTCCCGCTGGGACCACGGCCACCGGTTCGGGCGGCGTTCCACGCGGGGGTACCGCTCGGACAAGCGCCGCGCGACGTCCCTCAGCTCGGACAGGTGCGGGGCGTCCGGTGGCGGCGGGTGGCCGATCAGCGGCGCGAGGAGCGCTCGTCGGCCGACGAGTTCGACCGTGCGCCGCCCGAGGAGGTGGAGGCACCACTCCGGACCGGGGGACCGGGTCGAGCGCAGCGCGCGGGCCACGCGTCGCCGATGCCGGGAGTCCCGGCACCAGTCGTGCACGGCGCACGCCTCGCCGATCTCGGCTTCCGCCTCCCGGAACGCCACCGGGTACCACCGCGCGCGCCACGCGGCATCGCCCCACTTCGCCCAGACGAGCGCTTGCAGCTCGCGATGCACCACGTGCGCCGGCGCACGCGCCTTCCCGCACGTCGTGCAGGCGTAGAGCGGCCCGAGGCCCAGGTCGACGGTTCCGCCGCACTCCGCGCACAGCAGCACGAACCCGCCCCGGCGGGTGGCCTCCCGCCCGTCGCCCGCCGCCCTGCGCAGGACGGTCGCGGCGTGGTGCACGTCCATCCCGGCCCCCGCTCGACGTGGTCGTCTCCCCGTCGGCGAAGGTACGACCGCCGGGGCGGGTGGGCACACCGCTGTCCGGTTGCGGCCGGCCGCCGTCGAACGCGTGCCGGCGCGTCAGGCCGAGCCGGGGCCGGGGAGGACGTCGATGTCCGTCGCCCCCATCGGTTGCCCGCACTCCGAGCAGCACAGCTCGACGTGCCCGGTCCGGCCGCACGCGTGGTGGCGGTAGAGGACCGGCGGGCCGGCCTCGCCCGCCGTCCAGCGGTCGCCCCAGCGGACCATCACGAGCAGCAGGTCGACCAGCTCGGTGCCCTTCGCGGTGAGCGCGTACTCGTGGCGCGGCGGCTTGGCCGAGTACTCGCGCCGTTCCAGCACCCCCTGCTCGACCAGCCACTTCAGCCGTTCGGCGAGCACCTTGCGGGAGATGCCGAGGTCTTCCTGGATCTGGTCGAACCGCGAGACGCCCACGTACACATCACGCAGGATCAGCGGTGACCACGGCTCGCCGATGACGTCCATGGTGCGCGCGATCGAGCAGGTCATCTCACCGAACCGGGTTCGCTGCACGACCTCACCCTAGCGCACTGGGTTCCCTCAGGGAACGCTCGGTGCTACGGTGGGTTCCCTGAAGGAACCCAGGAGGTGTGCGATGGCCCGACCGCCCGTTGTGTCGCCACAGGAGTGGCAGACCGCCCGTGACGAACTGCTCGTCGAGGAGAAGGAGCTCACCCGCGCGCTGGACGCGCTGGCCGCCCGCCGGCGTCGCCTGCCGATGGTCCGGATCGGCGCCGACCACGCGTTCACCGCGCCGGACGGCGCCGTCGTCGGCTTGGCGGACCTCTTCGCGGGCCGCCGCCAGCTGGTCGTCTACCACCACATGCTCGCGCCCGGCCAGGACTGGCTCTGCTCGGGCTGCTGCTCGTTCACCGACAACCTCGGCGACCAGGTCCACCTCAACGCCCGCGACACCACGCTGATCCTCATGTCCCGCGCGCCGCGGGACGAGATCGCCGCTGTGCGCGAGCGGATGGGCTGGACGGTGCCGTGGTACTCGTCCGGCCAGGCGTTCCACGACGAACTGGGGCTGGGCGGCGGGTTCGGGCTCAGCGTGTTCCTGCGCGACGGCGACGAGGTGTTCCGCACCTACTTCACCACGTCGCGGGGCGTCGACCGGCTGCGCCTCGACTTCAACCTGCTCGACCTCACGCCGTACGGCCGGCAGGAGGCGTGGGAGGACTCGCCGGACGGCTGGCCGCAGACGCCCACCATGGCGTGGCTGCGCCTGCGCGACGAGTACGAGGTCCCGGCACGGTGACCCGCACGATGACCGACGCCGAGCGCGACGAGTTCCTGAGCCTGCCGCACGTGGCCGTGCTCGCCGTCGCCGCCGACGACCGCCCGCCGCTGACCGTGCCCGTCTTCTACGCCTACCGGGACGGCCGGATCACGTTCTTCACCGGCACGCAGGGCCGCAAGGCCCGCAAGACGCGCCTGCTGGCGCGCGCCGGCGCGTTCAGCCTGTGCGTGCAGCAGGCGACCTACCCGTACAAGTACGTCACCGCGGAGTGCGTGGTCGAGCGGGCGGACCGTTCGCCGTCGGTGGACGACGTGCGGGCGGTAGGGAGCCGGTACATGCCGGAGGAGGACGCGCGGGCGTTCGCGGAGGCGGAGACCGCCACGCCCGGCGGCACGTTCGTCCTGTTCACCGGGCGTCCGGTCCGCTGGCTGACCAGCGACGTCGGCGAGCCGGACGGCAGCGAGTCGGACGGCAGCGAGTCGGACGGCAGCGAGTCGGACGGCAGCGAGTCGGACGGTGGTGGCGTCGGCGAGCCGGACGACAGCCGGCCGGACGCCTAGGCCTCCTCGTCGTCGTGCCGCCCGGAGATGAACTCCTGCACGCGGATCTTCGCCCGGATCAGCGGCTGCCGGATGCGCGCCTCCCGGCGGTACGCCCGGCGCAGCTTGCGCGAGCCCTCGGTGTACCGCCAGCGGGCCCACGGCGAACCCGGCCGGGCCAGCCGCAGCGCGCCGATCTCCGGCAGCACCGGCACCAGCAGGCCGAGCAGCCCCGTCCACACCTTGCCCTTGAGCAGCGCCACGATCGCGAACCCGAGGTTCACCAGGATGACCAGCACC
Source organism: Saccharothrix hoggarensis (assembly GCF_052936025.1). The sequence continues at coordinate 1,182,627 of NZ_CP193624.1, forward strand.
CGGACGGCCATGCCCTCGCCGTAGAACTCGTCGTAGCCCAGCGGCCGGGCGCCGAGGAGCAGCAGGCCGGTCATCCCGATGGCCAGGAAGACGGCGTCGACGGACAGCCGGCCGTCCTTGGTCCAGTACACGTCGCGCAGGTGCAGGATCAGCGCGAACTCGTCGAGCACCAGCGCCGTGCCGACGCCGAGCAACGCGGCCGCGGCGACCCGCCAGCCGTGCTGGTCGTCCGGCACGGCCAGGCCGATCACGCCGCCGAGCATCATGAAGACGGCGCCGGGCACGACGTGGTGGATGTGCGTGCCGCCGGGCGTCAGGTTGCCCGGCCACCAGCGCACCTTGGCCCGGATCAGGCGGACGCTGATCCGGATGCAGACGAACGCGAGCACCAGGCCGACGAAGAAGAACAGCAAGCGGGACTGGGGCAGGTGGAGCGGGTACACCCGTCCATCTTCACCCGTCGGGGTCAGGTGAAGTTCACGCCACCCTGCACGTCGCCCGCTTGCAGCACGTTCCCCCGGACCGTGGTGGCGGTGATCTGGTTCGTCACCCGGCCGGTCCGCGACGCTTCCAGGCGCGAGAGCAGCGCCGCGCGGAACCCGGGATCGACCTCGGTGACCTGCTCCAACGCCGCGCCCAACGCCGCCACCCGCGGCGAGCCCTCGGCCGCGCCCTCGGCGGCGGTGAGGGTCGCGGTGGCGGCGGGGTCGTCGGCGAACCTCGCGCGGACCAGCTCGTACAGCCCGGCCACGGCCCGCGAGGCGATCGCGGCGGCGACGGAGACCAGCAGCGGTTCAGGCACGGGAAACCCCCTGTGATCGCGACCTCGCTGACGGTAGCAGTGCGACTCGCCGCATTCTTCCGCTCGACTGCCGGCGGGATCTCATGGTTGACTGTCTTCGGTCGTACCTTTCTGTGTTCGTGTTCCACCACGCTCGCGGAACGGAGTTGCGGGCGCCGAACTTTCCTCGCCAGGAGGGGCCGGGGCCCTAGCTGACCCGGTGGTCGCAAGCGCGATCCGGCACCTGTTAGAGGAGAAGTAGCAAGATGGCAGTTCAGGGCACCGTCAAGTGGTTCAACGCGGAGAAGGGCTTCGGCTTCATCTCCCCGGACAACGGTGGCGCCGACGTGTTCGTGCACTACTCGGAGATCCAGAGCAACGGCTACCGCACCCTGGAAGAGAACCAGCGGGTGGAGTTCGAGATCGGCCAGGGCCAGAAGGGCCCGCAGGCGCAGGCGGTTCGACCGCTCTGACCTAATCCGGGTCACCACCAGGACCTGGATCTTTTCGGGCCGCCACCCCCTCCAGCGGGGGTGGCGGCCTGAATCGTCTGACCCTCAGGTGGTCAACGCGGGGGCCGCGCCGACCTGCTCGCCGTAGACGCGCTTGCCGACCAGCCGCGCGTCGTCGAACACGAAGAACGCCGTCGTGCGGACCTGGAACGGCCGTCCCGTGGGCTCCTCGCCGCGGAGACTTCCCAGGTGGGTGCCCCGCAGCTCCAGTTCCACGATCACCGCGTCGTCCGCGTGGTGGAGCGCGACGAGCGTGCTCCGCTGGTCCGGGAACGCCTCCCGGACGCGGGCGTAGTAGCCCGCCACCTCGGCCCGGCCGTCGAACACCTGCCCGGTCGCGACGATCTCACAGCGCGGGTGGTCGAACGTGCCGACCGCGGCGTCGAACTCGTGTTCGTTCTCCGACTCGAGGAGTTCCAGCACGATCGCCTCCCGCAGGGCCCGCAGTGCCTTGGACGCGGTCATGCGCGCGATTCCCTCCGGTTCGTCGGTAGCTGACGACGAAACACCGGTGTGCCCCACCAGTCAAGACGCGGCTCACCGGTCGGGACGCCGATCGGGACGGCGTTGGCCCACGTGCCGTGGTCGCCGCCGTCCACTCGGAGTGGCCGTGATTGGTGCCATTGCCCGTGCCGGGTGAGGGCCTACCGGCCGTACTTAATCGCTTACCTGCGGCTTTGCCGCTAAGGCGGTGGTGAACGCGCCACCGCCCGAGCGCGATCCGCTTATGGGCGCATTTCGTATGCTCCGGACAGCGCAGCCACGGCGTCCCACACCCGTTCGAAGCGGCCTCGGTCCACGACGGGCTTGCGCACCTGCGCGAGCGCCCACTCCTGCTGCGCCTCGGTGGACGACGCCTTGCCGTGCAGCGCGACCGCGTAGGCCGAGAAGTCGCGCACCAGGACGTCGAAGACCTGGTCGAGCACGTCGTCGTCCAGAGCGGTGATCGCGGCCTGCTCCAACACCAGCTGGCCGTAGACGACCAGCGTGAACAGGTGGCCGAGGTTGAGCAGGAAGTCCAGGTCCCGCTGCTGCCCGTCGTCGGGCGCGGCGGTGGTGAGCAGGGTGCGCAGCGCCCCCGCCTGCTCGTGGAAGCGGGCCACGTTCGGCACGCGGGCGTGGTCCCGGTAGGCGGTCTCCCAGTCGTGGAACCGGATCCGCCCGAGGCCGCGGGCCGGGCCCTGGTGCCAGAAGAACTCGTCGTCCGCCGGGTCGTGCCTGGTCGGGACGTCGGGGTACTCGGTCGGCTGGAGAAGGTAGTTCGGCATGAACTTGAGCACCAGGGCCAGGTTGACGTGGACCGTGCCCTCCAGCTTGGGCAGCGCGCGGACGTCGCGGGCCGCCATCGAGAAGTAGGTGTCCTTCTCGAACCCCTTGGCCGCGATCACGTCCCACAGCAGGTCGATGACCCGTTCACCCTCGCTGGTGACCTTCATCTTGGTGATCGGGTTGAACAGCAGGTAGCGACGGTCCTCGGGGGACGCGCTGCGGAAGTAGTCCACCGAGCGGTCGGCGAACAGCTTCATGGCGGTGAGCCGGGCGTAGGCGTCCACGAAGCTCTGCCGGACGTGGGGGAAGTCGGTGACCCGCTTGCCGTACAGGACGCGGTTGTGGGCGTGGGTGATGCTCTCGTAGAAGGCGTGCTCGGCGATGCCGACGGACGCCGTGCACAGGTTGAACTTGCCCACGTTCACGGTGTTCAGGGCGGCGCTGAACGCGTCCGGGCCGGTGTGCAGCACGTCGTCCGCCGTCACCGGGTACTCGTCCAGGCGGAACTCGCTGACGAACATCTGCGAGTCCACGATGTTCTTGACCAGCGTGAACCGCTCGTGCTGCGAGTCGACGGCGAAGAAGACGTACCCGTCCGGGCCCTCGACGTCGGCGCGGCGGCCGAAGACCGAGACCATGCCGGCGACGTTGCCGTTGCCGATGTAGTACTTGCCGCCGGTCGCGGTGAACCCGCCGTCGCCGGTGGGCGTGAGCACCATGTCGGTCGAGTAGACGTCCGCGCCGTGCTCCTTCTCGGACAGTCCGAACGCGAACACCGCGCCGCCGTCGAGGAGTTCGGCCGCCTTCCTGCGCGCCACGGCGTTGTCGCTCATCCAGATCGGACCGAGCCCGAGGACGGTGACCTGCCACGCGTACCAGTACTGGAGGCCGTAGAAGCCCAGGACCTCGCTCAACGCGGCGTTGCGGGCGGCGTCCCAGCGCTTGTCCGGCGCGCCGTCGGCCTCGGAGCGGGGAGTGCAGAAGGTGGCGAACAGCTTCTCGCGCGCGACGAAGTCCAGGAACTCGGTGTACCAGACCTTCGCCTGGTCGTCGGCGATGAGCCGCCGCTTGCCGCGCTCCTCGAACCAGTCGATCGTCGCGCGGAGCAGGCGCCTGCTCTCGTCGTCCAAGTGGGCGGGGTCGTAGGTGTTCGGGTCGAACAGCACCGGGGTTCTCCCTTCGTCGCCGCCGCACGCTACCAGTCGGTAACTTGTCCGGCCCGTCGCTCCGGACGCGATTGTCGGGGGTCGCGCGTAACGTGCTGCGCGTCACAGGACCGAGGAGTAAGCCATGCACCTGCTCGCCATCGGCACCCGCAAGGGTCTTTGGCTCGCGACCAGCGAAGACCGCACGTCGTGGAGCCTGGACGGACCGCACCACCCGATGACCGAGGTCTACGCGATCGCGATCGACAACCGCCGCGACCGCCCTCGCCTGCTCGTCGGCACGACCAGCTCGCACTTCGGCCCCACCGTCCTGACGAGCGACGACCTCGGCGCCACGTGGGACGAGCCGGACCAAGCGCCGATCGCGTTCCCTGAGGGCGCCTCGCTGGAACGCGTGTGGCAGCTGGCGCTGACGCCCGACCCCGAGGTCGTGTACGCGGGCACGCAGCCGTCCGCGCTGTTCCGCTCGGAGGACGGCGGGCGGACGTACTCGCTGGTCGAGGGCCTGTGGAAGCACCCGCACCGCGAGCAGTGGGAGGCCGGGTTCGGCGGGCAGGCCATCCACACCGTGCTGCCCGACCCGGCCGACCCGTTGCGCGTGACCGTGGCGATGTCCACCGGCGGCGTGTACCGGACGTTCGACGGCGGGTCGTCGTGGGATGCCTCCAACACCGGCATCAAGGCGTACTTCCTGCCGGACCCGTTCCCGGAGTTCGGGCAGTGCGTGCACAAGGTCAGCCGGCACCCGTCCGCGCCCGAGCGGTTGTTCCTGCAGAACCACCACGGCGTCTACCGGTCCGACGACGCGGGCGCGACGTGGACGTCGATCGCCGACGGCCTGCCCGCCGACTTCGGCTTCCCCATGGTCAACCACCCGCACCGGCCGGACGTGATCTACAACTTCCCGCTGACCGCCGACGGCGACCGCTTCCCGCCCGGCGGCAAGTGCGCCGTGTACCGCTCGCAGGACGGCGGGTCGTCGTGGGAGGCGCTGCGCAACGGGCTGCCGGACGGCTTCTGGACGGCCGTGATGCGTGACGCGATGTGCACGGACGCGGCGGAGCCCGCCGGGGTCTACTTCGGATCGCGCTCCGGCGAGGTGTACGGCAGCGCCGACGAAGGCGAGTCGTGGCAGCGGATCGCCGAGCACCTGCCCGACGTGGTGTGCGTGCGCGCCGCGGAGGTGTGAGCGCCGTGCGAGTGCGAGTCCTGATCCCAGGTCCCCTCCGCCAGACCGCCGGCAACCAGGGCCGACTGGACGTGGACCTCCCGGAACCCGCGACGTTGGGCGCCCTGCTCGACCACCTGGCCGCCCAGTACCCCCTCTTGGACCGACGGTTGCGTGACGAGCAGTCGGGCCTGCGCCGTTACGTGAACTTCTACGTGGACGGCGAAGAATGCCGCCGCCTGTCCGGCCCCGACACCCAACTGACCCCGAACGCGGAGGTGCAAATCCTGCCCTCGGTAGCCGGCGGCTGACCCGTGCGGCCGGCGGCCGGACCGGGCCGGCTTGGGCGCGACGGTGGGGCTGGTGGCTGGTTCGGGCGCGCGGGTGCGGCTACTGGGGTTGGGGTGGCTTGGTGATCACCCGGTAGAGGGGGCGGAGGTCGTCGGTCACCGGGCGGCCGTCCACGACGAGGGGTTCCAGCTGGTCCAGCAGGGTGTCCGGGCGGCGGGTGGTCGGTTCGGCGACGTCCGGCACCACCTCGGGCGCCCGCGGGCGTGTCCAGAAGGCGTGGAAGGAGTCGGGCGAGTCCTTCGGTGGCGCGGCGGCGGCGCGGCGGGGTTCCTCGGCCTTGACCCCGGCCTCGGCTGGGATCGGGGCGCGGAGTTCGCGCAGTCGGTCCAGCAGGTCCTCTCGCGACCGCCCGCGCCAGGCCAGGATCTCGAACGGGTCGGTGTCGAACGACTCGGCCAGCAGGTAGCAGGTCGCGGCGAGGTGCTTGCACGGCACCTCCCAGTCCGGGCACGTGCAGTCCATCGACAGCTCCCGCATCGTGCTCGGGAACAGCGTGAGGCCGAGGTCGGCGAAGACGTCCTCGATCTCCGGCGGCATCTCGCCCGCCAGCAGCTTCGCGGCGAAGATCGCCCGGTCCGCCAACGCGTGCTCGATGCGCCGCCAGTCGTCATCGCTGAACTTGCGCACCCCGATCCGCGCCCGGTACGGCTCGGGACGCGTGCCCGTCACCAGCGCCACGACCAGGCTCGTCGACAGCGACAGGCTCATCACCTGGCCCGTGCGGGCGTACGCACGGCCGCGGCTCAGCCGGCCGCCCATGCCGAACGACTCCAGCACCTCGACGAACCGGCGCGACCACCACGTCTGCGCCACGTCGCCGCGCTTGCTGCGCAACGTCAGGCCGCCCTCGACGCGGATCGGGCGCGACGGCGTGCGGGACGGCGGGCGCGAACCGTGCCAGCCCACCCGGTCGTGCCGGTCGCCCACGTCGTGACGGTCGTTGGCGTCGTGCCGGTCGCGGGGGTCGTGCCGGTCGCGGCGGTCGTCCCGTTCGCGGGGGTCGGGGCGCTCGGGCGAGTGGCGGTCAGTCACCGACGGCCTCCCCGGACAGGGCGAACAGCTCGCGCAGCTCGCCGGTCGACAACTCGGTCAGCCAGTCCTCGCCCGCGCCGACCACGAGCTGCGCCAACCCGCGCTTCTCCTCGATCATGCGGTCGATCCGCTCCTCCAGCGTGCCCACGCACACGAACTTCCGCACCTGCACGTGGTGGCGCTGGCCGATGCGGAACGCCCGGTCGGTCGCCTGGTCCTCCACCGCCGGGTTCCACCAGCGGTCGAGGTGGATGACGTGGTTCGCGGCGGTCAGGTTGAGGCCCGTGCCGCCCGCCTTCAACGACAGCACGAAGATCGACGGCCCGTCCTCGTCCTGGAACCGCCGCACCATCTCGTCCCGCGCCCGCTTGGACGTGCCGCCGTGCAGGTACAGCACCTCGGTGTCGAACCGGGCCGCGAGGTGCGGCACGACCAGCGACCCGAACGCGGTGAACTGCGTGAAGCACAACGCCTTGTCGCCGTCCGCGAGCGCTTCCTCCAGCACCTCCTCCAGCCGGGCGAGCTTGCCGGACCGCCCGGCGATCCGCGAGCCGTCGCCGAGGAGCTGCGCCGGGTGGTTGCACACCTGCTTGAGCCGCGACATCGTCGCCAGCACCAAACCCTTGCGCTTGACACCCTCCGCCTCCGCGATCCGGGCCAGCATGTCGTCCACCACGGCCTGGTAGAGCGACGCCTGCTCGGCGGTCAACGTGCACAGCTGCTTGACCTCGATCTTGTCCGGCAGGTCGCTGATGACCCGCGGGTCGGTCTTGAGCCTGCGCAGCACGAACGGGCCGGTGATCCGGCGCAGCCGCACGGCCGCGTCCTCGTCGTGGTGCCGTTCGATCGGCACGCCGAACCGGGCGCGGAACGTGTTGATCGTGCCCAGCACGCCGGGGTTGACGAAGTCCATGATGGACCACAGCTCGGCCAGCCGGTTCTCCACCGGCGTGCCGGTCAACGCCACCCGGTGCCGCGCGGGCAGCGACCGCACCACGCGCGACTGCCGGGTCGAGCTGTTCTTGATGTTCTGCGCCTCGTCCAGCACGATCCGGTCCCACGAGACGTCGGCGAGCTTCCCTCCGTCCCGCGCGACGACGGCGTACGTGGTGATCACCAGGTCGCACGCGACGTCGAGCGCGCGGTCCGCGCCGTGGTAGACGCGCACCTCCAGCCCCGGCGTGAACCGCGCCGCCTCGCGCTGCCAGTTGCCGACCACCGACATCGGGCACACCAGCAACGTCGGCAGCCGCTTGCCGTGCCGGCGGTTGTGGGCCTCCAACGCGAGCAGTTGCACGGTCTTGCCGAGCCCCATGTCGTCCGCCAGGCACGCGCCCAGTCCCAGCCGGTCGAGGAACGCCAACCACGCCAGCCCTCGCCGCTGGTACGGGCGCAGTTCGGCGACCAACCCCGGCGGCTGCTCGACCGGTTCGACGTGGTGGTCGGCCTCCCCGGACAGCAGGTCGCCCAGCCAGCCCGTGGCCTCCACCCCGTTGAGCGGCAACGGGAGGTCCGCGTCGTCGGGGTGCAGGCCGGAGTGCAGGAGAACCTGCGCCGCCGTCATCTGCCCGCCGCCGCGTTTGAGGAAGGCGAGCCCGGCGGCGAGCCGCTTCGGGTCGACGTGCACCCACTGGCCGCGGACGCGGATCAGCGGCACCTTGGCGGCGGCGAGCGACAGCAGTTCGCCCTCGGTCAACCGCTCGTCGCCGACCGCCAGCTCCCACCGGTAGTCGACCAGGACCTTCAGCCCGAGTTCGCTCTCCTTGGCGACCTCGCCCGCCGTGCCGCGGCTGGTCGCGTTGAGGCGCAACCCGAGCCGGTGCGGCTGGCGCCACCACGACGGCAGCATCACGCCGAACCCGGCCTCCGCCAACAGCGCCGCGTGGTTCAGGAAGTCGTACGCGCCTTCGACGTCGAGTTCCAGCTCGACCGGTCGTTTGGCCGACAGCGCCCGGTCCAGCGCCGGGTAGAGCCGTCCGGCCCGCCCCAGGTCGCCCAGCAGCACGTCCTGCGGTCGGCTGACCCACCGCCGGAGCACGGCATCCTGCTTGTGCCACAACTGTTCCGCGGTGACGACCACACTCGGCTCGTCCACCGCTTGCAGCAGGAACTCGACCCGCCAGCCGTCCTTGGCCGCGCCGCCCTGGTCCGGTGAGCTGAGGCGGAAGCACGTCCGAACCGGACTGTCCCGCAGCCCACTGGCCCGCCAAGCGGCCACCTTCCCCCGTAGTGCCCCCACCTCCCCGGTCATCCGCGGATCACCGACCAGCGCAGCCAGCCACCGCCCGACCACCCCGTCGTCCCCGCTCACCGACGTGCCCGTGAGCGAAGCCCGAACGTCGCGGTCGACCGCCCGATCCAGCACCTCCATCACCAGGTCGCCCGGCCCGTCACCACCCGGGAACGAGGGCGGCATGCTCGCCCGCAGCGCCGCGTACCGAACCGAGTCCACCCCGGACAACGCGGTCCGCCACCGGGCGCACCCGTCACCGTCGATGGACGGCAGCACCCGCCCCCGCCGCACCAGGTCGCGCCCGAAGGCGAGGACGTCCGCCAGGAACTTCCCCGACGCCCCGACCCGGCAGTCCGGCAACGCCTCGGGCAGCGGCCCGTCCACCCACACGACGGGAACCACCCACTCGCGCCAGCGGAGCGCCCCACGCCGAGCGCTCACCGATTCGCGCACCAGCTCAGGCGACTCACCCGGCCCGGCCGCGTAGGACGGCAGCCGAACCGACAGCGTCCCGACCCGCCCGCCGCCCACCAACGCGGCCAACGCCTCGCCAGGAACCGCGAACGGATGCCCCACCGCACTCCGCGGCAACCGCCCCACGACCCGCGCCGGCAACCGCGAGTCCTCACCCCACCACGCGACGCGACCACCAGCCACGCCCAGGGCGTGCAGCACCAACACGCACAGCACTATGCGCCCAAACCCAAACCACCCCCAACCCGGGTCCACCCACCCCCACCACCGCCGAGGCCACCACCCCCCAGCCCCAGACCACCCACCACCGCCCGGAACCGCGACCACCCACCACCGCCCGGGACTGCCGCCCCGGACTGCCGCCGCTGCGGTTTCCGCCGCCCGGATTGCCGGCAACGAGGGGCAATGCCCCACCGGCACCGTCACTTGGCCCGACCACCGCTGCCGGCCAGGATTCATGCCCCACCGCGGCCGCAACCCGGCGCCGACCACCGCTCGGGTCAAGGCCGACGACCCGTCCGCCGCTGAGAGCCGATCGTGGCGACCTGAGCTGTCGCCGGCCGGGACCGGGCAGCCAGGGTGGCGTGGGGCGGTCCCGCAGCCAGAACTGGGTGGGGTGGGTGAAGGGGGAGGGCGGCTGGGTGGGTGGCCGCCCACCGGCCCACAGGTGGTGGTTAGTGCGGTTGGCGGGATCGGGACTTCGTCAGCGCTGTCACGCCGACACCGGCCAGGCCGACCTGGAGGGCGAGTTCGATCCAGTCGACGCCCGACGTGTTCGCCACACCTATCGCCGACGCCGCGAACGTGCCGACCAGCGCCGCCACGACACCCACCAGCAGTGTCATGAGCAGTGAGATGCGCTGCTTGCCCGGCACGACGAGCCGACCGAGGCCACCGATGAGCACACCGATGAACAACGCCGAGATGAGCCCGGTGATCTCCACGAGAGGTCCTTTCCCCGTCCTACGCGTCCACCACCAGCCTCACCCCGCCACCTCACCCCCCGAATCGGGCGTTCCCCTGACCCGCCCCTGATCCCGACCCTGAACGCGCAACACCTCGGCGGCCTGGTCGGACAGCGCCCGGCCCGGCACGTCGGGGTCGCAGCCGACCTTCGCCAGGCGGGACCTGATGGACGTGGGGGAGCGTTCCAGCCTCTTCGCCAACGCCCTGATCAGCTCGGCGGTCGGGGTGCCGTGCGGTGCGGCCAGCCAGTCGGCGCGCAGGGCGTCGTCCAGGTCTTCCGTCCACGGTTGGTTCGCGTTGGCGGGCCGGTCGCGGGCCGGGGTGGACGGTGGGCCGCTCAGCTTGCCCAAGGCTTCGAGCACCTGCGCCAGGAGCTTGCCGATCCGCGCGCCGGCGTCGGCGGGCAGGCGCAGGGCGCCTTCGGCGACCAGGGCGCCGGACGTGTCGACGCCGGTCAGGTTCAGCGCCAGCTCCGGGTCGGCGGTGGCCACCACCTGGTAGGTCGTCGTGCCGATGCGGACCGAGTTCTCGTACGTGGTTGTCGTCATGCTGATGACGTTAGCGGAGGGGTACGACAATTCCGGGTCAGCGGCAGAGCGGGCACGTCGGCGCGGTCGGCTCGTCACCCGTCAGGTACGGCTTCAGGTGCTCGGCGATGGCCCGCGCCAGGGACGGCGGCACGGCGTTGCCGATCTGCCTGGCCACCTCGATCTTCGAGCCGCACCACTCGAAGGTGTCCGGGAAGCTCTGCAGGCGCGCGGCTTCGAGGTGCGTGATCGGGCGGTCGACGCGGTGGCCGTGCTCGCCGGGCTCCCACTGCGGGTGCAGGTACCGGCCCTTCTCGGGCTTGTAGAACTCGGTGCGGATGGTCAGCGACGGCTCGTCCCACCGCATCCGACCCATCACGTCCGTCGTGCCGGTCTTCTTCTCCCGCCAGCACCGCGGCAGCAGCTCGACCGGCAGGTCGAACCGGCCGCCGCCGGGCGGGATGTGGCGGTAGCGCTCCAGCGACAACGGCGTGGGGTTGCGGCCGATGTGCAGCTCCGGGCTCTTGAACGGGCCGGGCAGCGGACGGCCGAAGAACTCCACCACCGAGTTCGGCAACGTCGTCGTCACCGGCCGCTCCGGCAGGCCGCGCAGCACGTCGCCCACGGTGTGCCAGCGGTCGCGCGGGTGGGTCGGCGCGGGCAGCGGGATGCGCCCGATGCGGGAACCGATCACGATCGCCCGCCGACGTCGTTGCGGCACACCGAAATCGGCCGCGTGCAGGATGCCGGAACTCAGCTCGTAGCCCTCGGTCTCGGCCTGCAGGAGCGCGAACTCGGTCGACGCCAGGAACCGGTCGACGTTCTCGATCACGAACACCGCCGGCCGGGCCTGCCGCACGAACCGCAGGTACTCCCGCCACAGCGAGTTGCGCGGGTCGTTGACGTCCTTCGACCCGAGGTTCGAGAACCCCTGGCACGGCGGACCACCCACGATCAGGTCGACCTCGGGGATCTCGCCGTCCGGCACGGACGCGATGTCCGACCAGCGGATGTGGTCCTCGCCGAAGTTCGCCGCGTACGTCGCCGCCGCGTGCAGGTCCCACTCGACCGCCATCACCGGGCGGTAGCCGCCCGCCGCCGCGAACCCCGCGGTCATGCCGCCACAGCCGGCGAACAGGTCGATCATGGACAGCACGCGATCAGGCTAGCCGACCGCGCCGCTCCAGCACCGTGGCTTGGACCCGACTCGCCGCGACCACCGGGTCCTCGTGCTCCCAGATCCGCACCGAGAGCCACCCGGCGTCCGCCAGGACCTGGTCCGTGTTCGCGTCACGGGCCTGGTTCCCCTCGATCTTGGCGCGCCAGAACTCGCCGTTGCGCTTGGGCCACGTGCCGTGCTCCGGGCACCCGTGCCAGAAGCAGCCGTCCACGAACACCGCGACCTTCGCCGGCCCGAACACCACGTCCGCCTCGCGCCGCACCGCGCGCACCGGCCGCTGGTGCACCCGGTAGCGCAGGCCGCGCCGGTGCAGCTCACGCCGCAACGCGACCTCGATCTCCGTGTCGCGGGAGCGCTGCTTGCTCATCCGGGCGCGGACGTCGTCCGTCGTCTCCAGGTTCGGCACCCGGCCATGATGGCTCACGCCGGGTGCAGCACGTCCCGCAGCCTCCGCGCCGCCCGGTCGAGCTGCGCGCGCGACGGCAGCAGGGCCGCGCCGACCCGCGTGAACTCGGTGATCCCCAGATCGCTGAAGAAGAACGGCGGCATCGCGTGCACCAGCAGCGCCTCCGACCGCTGCGGGCCGCCGCGCGGGTTGAGGATCAGCCGCTCCACCCACGCGTCCACCTTGAACACGGTGTCCGCCAACGGGTGCACGCGCACGTCGAGCCCGTGCCCGCGCAGCACGGCCAGCACGTGGACGTCGCGCAGGAACCCCAGGAAGTCGGACACGACGCGGTTGCGCAGCGCCTCACGGCCCGCCGCCCCCACCTCGGCGATCACCTCGCGCGCCGGCGTCCACAGCATCGCCCGGGCCCGCTCGTCGGCCTCGCAGAACTCGCGGAACTCGGGCCAGCAGGGTAATCGGCCAAGGACTTCCACCACGTGGTGGGCCACGTGGGCGAAGGCGAAGTCGGGCCGCCAGTCCCGGATCTCCGGCACGTCGGTCGGGCCGGGCGGCGGCGCGCTGCGGCACGCGGCTTCCACCTCGTCGACGGTCACCCGGTGGATCGCGGCGGCCCGGTGCGCCATGACGTGCTCGACGACGTGCTTCCGCTTGCCGTACCAGTGGTTGAAGTGGAGGCGGGTCTCCTGCGTGACGTTGAACAACCTGCGGACGTCCAGGGCCGTGGTCATGACGCAGAGGGTACGGACGGGCACCGACAGTTTCGGTGAAAGCGCAGGTCAGGTGATCGACAGGTGGGCACGGTCGGCGGCCGAGCGGCCCGCGTCCCAGCCCGCCGCGCTGCGCACCGGCGTCGTCTTGGAGACGGTCCGGGTGAACATCGCGCCGAAGTACTCCTCCACGGCCTTCTTGCGCTCGGCCAGCACGGGGAGCAGCCGGTCGTCGTCCGGCGGCTCGTTCGCGGTCCGCAGCCGTTCCCCGATCCGGTGCGCGTACGACAACAGGAACGACTTGCGGTACGCCGCCGACCGCGCCTCGTCGCCCTTGCGCGCCTTCTCTCCCGCCGCCACCATCGCCCGCGTCGCCTGCACCAGCAACGACGCCGACAGCAGCTCGACGATCTCCAGGTCCAGCTCCTCGCCGACCAGCGCCACGAACCCCAGGTCGTACACCACGGCCCGGCACCGGTTGGCCTCCGCGACCACGTGCACGATGTGGGCCTTGCCGTCGAAGTACCGCTTGTCCAGCCACAACCGGCGTGACGTCGTCGTCGGCGCCTCGATCGGCATCCGCTCCAACGCGTGCCGCGTCACCAACTCCTGGGCCTTGGCCGACAACGCCTCCGCCTCGTCGGGGAACGCGGTCGACTCCGCCTTGGCCAGCAGCCCGCGGACCCGGTTGAGGATCTTGGGGTCGACGTGGTGGTGGTCGATCGCGGCCAGCGGCGTGCCCGGCTTCGGCACGATCACCGGCAGCCCCGGCAACGTGATCAGCACGGCGAGCACGGCCACCGCGGCGGCCACGGCGTCGTCCCGCAGCTCGATGTGCCTGGCCGCCCACTGGTCGACGTGCGGCCGCGCGACGTCCCACCAGACCGTCGCGCCGATCTCGGCCAGCTGCTCCTGCCAGCGCGGGTGCAACGCCGGGTACCGCGACGCCTCCCACGCCAGCGCGTCCACCAGGAACGACACAGCGCGCTCGTCCTCGTTGCGCCGCACGACCTCGTACACGTCGTAAGGCAGCCAGCCGTGCTCCCAGAGGTGCTCGAAGGCGCGCCCGAGGCCCGCCCGGATCGCGTCGTCCACGTCGGCCGGCGGGAGGTCGGAGGTGCGCGGCAGCCTGGCCCGGCGGTTCGCCGCGGCCCGCCACAACACCTCGCGCAGGGAGTCCACAACCGCCGATTGTCCCCTTTCGGGTGTGGTGTCCCCGCACCCGGTGCGCGTTGCGGCCCGAGGGGCGTCCCGACGTGCCAGCCTCGCGCGGTGAGCCGGAAGACGCAGGTCCCGAAGCGGCGGCCGATCGTGGTGGTGCGCCGTCCGCGGGGGACGCCGCTGACCGCGGCGCAACGCGAGGTCGTCCACCGCTGCCGCGCCCTGCCGCAGCTGCTCGACCCGTTGGAGGCCGAGCTCACCGTCAGCAGCGCGGTCGCCGACGTGCGGCCGGACGAGGAGTTCTGGGCGGGCCTGATCGACCACGCCGTGTCGCTGCCCAGCCGCCGCAACCACGCGCTGCTGCGCGTGCTCGCGGCCGTGCTCACCGGCCGTCCGCGCGAGTGGGCGGCGAACGCCGTCACCCCGGCCGGCCCACCTCTCGCGGTGGGCGGGGCGTGGATCTGCGACCGTTCCCTCGACGCCGGTTACCTCGCCCTGATCTGCGAGTACCGGTTCGGCCGCGACGAGCACGCGATGGTCTTCCTGATCGACGAGCTGACCGGCGGCATGATCCGCACCGCCTTCGTCACCCGCGACGTCGACACCGCCCGCCGCCGCCTGGCCGAGCAGGGCGTGCTCAACCCGATCGGCGCCGAGGCCGCGCACTGGCTCCTGGCCAAGTCCTACGACCGCCTGGACCGCGGCGCGGTGGCGGAGGTGGACGTCGAGGTGCGGCGGACCCGCCTGCTGGCCGGGCGGCGGATCGCCCTCGCGTTCGGCTGACGGCGAGTCCGGGGGCCTCCGCGGAACGGTCAGTAGTCCGCGGTGTGGCTTTCGATCACCCAGAGCGTGCCGCCGGTCGGTGAGGTGGCTTTGTCCTTCGCGTTGTAGCCGAGCATCAGGAACGTCCCCGGCGCGATCTCCACGCTCGACGGGTTCGCCTGGTCCGCCGCGCCGGAGTTGTACAGCGGGACGACGGTGTTCGCGGCCCACGTCGAGGTGGGGTTGGCGATCAGCATGCCGACGGTGGGGCGGTTCGTCCGCGCGCGGTCGCCGTAGGTGAACAGGACCTGCCCGGCGGAGGTCTTGAGCAGGTGGTGGGAGTTCGCCAGGACGCCGGTGAAGCTCTGGTACGCGAACGTCGGCGTGTCCGCGTAGGGGTTCCACCGGACGACGATCGCGGGCGAGCCGCCGCCGTCCTGCTCGGCCCGCACGACGGCGACGACGGTGGAGCCGAACTGGACGAAGCTGGGCTCGGTGTACGTGCGGCCGACCGGGTTGTCGTTGGTGATGATCTTGTGCGATCCGGACACCAGGAGCCGCGGGCTCAGGGTGGGCCGCCACGTCGCCCGGATGAAGTGCGCGCCGCCCGTCGTCCCGGTCGTGTAGACGGGGATCAGCACCTGGTCGACCTGGGTTCCGCTGTCCGCCAGCGCCAGCGCGCCGCCGTGGCTGTACGTGGCGGTGGCGATGCCGGGCGCGGTGAGCTGGACCGGGTCGGTGAACCGCGTCCAGCCCGGCTTCCACACCGAGTAGTAGACCCGGCCGCCGGGCACGAAGAACGTCAGCACGACGCTGCCGTCGTTCATCCTGCCGAGCTTCGGGTCGCGCGTGTCGACGCCCGCCATGGTGTCCGGGTTGGCGAGTGCGGGGGTGGGCGCGCTCCACGTGCGTCCGTTGGAGCCGCCGAACGACAGCTGGATCGTGCCGACCGCTCCGGCGTGCGCGGTCGCCCGGTGCCACACGGCCATCAGCCTGCCGTCGTCGAGCTTCACGATGTCCGGGAACCGGGCCTCGTACTCGCCGGGCTCCTGCACGATGTCCGCGACCATGCTCACGGTCGCGGACGCCGGTGGCGCGCCGACGCCTGCCAACGCCACCGAGGCCAGCAACGCCAACGCCCAACGGCCACGTGTCCTGACCATCCCCGGAACCCCCTCCGTCGCTGGTTCAGATCATGCGGGCACGGGGGAGTGGTGGGAAGCGATCGCGCCGGTGTCACCGGTATGGCGGATTCCCGGTCCACGCCGGGGAGCGGCCGGTCCCGGTGTAGCGTGCCGACCGCTTGGCGGATCCGAGGGGGATGTGAAGTGGCCGTCGTGGACGAGAACCCGTCGACCTCCGCCGGACCGCGGGGGTTCGCGGAGGGGTTGTTCCCGCCCGGCCCCGCCGAACGACGGCCGCGCGGCCGGCTCGTCCTCGGGTACGCCTTGGCGTTCCTCGCCGCGGTCGGGTTCCAGCTCCTCACGCCCGCCGGCCTGTCCCGGCTCGACCGCATGTGGGCCGAGGACGGCGCGCGGTTCCTGCTCGACGCCCTCACGCAGCCGTTCACGGCGAACGTGGTCGCGCCCTACGGCGGCTACCTGCACACGTTGCCCCGCCTGCTCGCCGAGGTGGCGTCGCTGTTCCCGCTCGACTGGGCCGCCGCCGTGATCGCGGTGTCGGCGGCGGCGCTGCGGGCCGTGGTGGCGTTGACCGCCTTCGCCGCGTCGGCCGGCTACCTGCGGTCGACGCCGGTGCGGTTCGCGCTGGCCGCGCTGGTCGTCGTGCTGCCGGCGGGGAACTCCGAGACGCTGGACAACCTCGCCAACGTGCACTGGTTCCTGGTCTACGGGGTGTTCTGGGCGTTGCTGTGGCGGTCGGCGCCGCTCGTCCCGGTCGCGGTGCTCGTCGTCCTCGCCACCCTGTCGAGCCCGCTGGCGTTCTTCCTGGCCCCCGTGGCGCTCCTGCGGTTGGCACTGCCCGGCCGACGCGATCGGGTGATCCCGATCGTGTTCCTCGTGGCGGCGGCGGCGCAGGGGCTCGCGATGGCGTTCGCCGAGCGGACCCCGTACTCGCACGACGCCGTCGACCCCGTGCAGGTGGTGCTCGCGGGATTGCTCAGGGTTCCGGTGGTGGCGTTCCTCGGATCGGAACCGGTCGACGAGGTCTATCCCGAGTTCGGCAACGTTCCCGTGGTGATCGCGCTGCTGCTCGTCGTCGTGCCGATCGTCGCCGGGTTGCGGTGGGCCGACCGCGCGGGACGATTCCTGGTGGTGCTCGGCGCCGTTTCCTGCGTCCTGGTGATCGCGGTCTCGTTGATCGCCAACTGGAGCGCCGCGCTGCAGGTGCAGAAACCCGGAGTGGTGATGGCCGCGCAGCGGTACAGCATCGCGCCGGCGCTGTTCCTCTTCACCGCGATGGCCGCCGGCGTGGACTCGGGGCTGCGCGGGCGGTTCGCGGGCGTGACGGCGTGGGCCGGGCGCGTGCTGGTGGGCGTCGCCGTGCTGGTGGGCGTTGTGCTGCACTTCACAGGCTCGGCCGGGGTGCTGGACGGTCGGCCGTGGGACGTCGGCGTGGCCGGGGCGGAGGCGCAGTGCGCGGCGGGCGACCGACCGGCCGGGCGAATCGTGCACGAGCCCGAGGGGTGGTACTTCGACCTGCCGTGCGAATACCTCGCGGATTGACGGCCGCGCGCTGGAACGGCATCGGCGCGAGTTAACCGCCGGAATGAAAAGAACCAGGTCGGCGGAATGCCGACCTGGTTCTCGTATTGTGCGCCGCCAGGGACTCGAACCCCGAACCCGCTGATTAAGAGTCAGCTGCTCTGCCAGTTGAGCTAGCGGCGCTCGGACTCTCTTGCTCTGTCCGACGCGAAGAACATTAGCACAGCGTCCGACGCGGCTCCCAATCGCCTGGTCAGGGCGGGTGTGCCGCCCTGGTGCAGGGGGAACTTCGCCTTGGTAACGATCCGGCATCTCGGGCAACATCGTCAACCCTCCGAGCGTCACCTTGTCAGGGGACACCGGACGAACTCTCGTAACGGGAAGTCCCGGTGTGTGTGGGGGACGAAGCGGAGGACGGGATGCACCGCAAGCGGGGGACGCGCAGAGCTCTGGAGCTCATCGCGATCGGGTTGGTCGCGACGTTGATCACAAGTTGTTCGTCGGGGTCGGCCGCGACCGGGGACGGCGCGGGGGAGCCGTCCACCACGACGTCGTCCACACCGCCGCCGAAGCCCGTGACGCTCACCACGGGCCCCGCGGACGCGGCGGTCGACGTGCCGCCCGGCGTGCCGGTCGTGGCGACGGCGAGCGACGGCAAGATCACGCAGGCCACGCTGACCAACGCGGACGGCAAGGTCGTCGCGGGCCAGGTCAGCCCGGACGGTCTGGTGTGGACGAACACGGAACCCCTGGGCTACCAGAAGACCTACACGCTCGCCGTCACGGGCCAGGGCACGGACGGCAAGCCGGTCACCAGGACGTCCACCTTCACCACCGTGAAGCCGCGCACGTTGACCTACCTGTCGGTCAACCCGCAGGACGGCACCACGGTCGGCGTCGGCCAGCCGCTGGCCTTCTACTTCGACGAGCCGATCGCCGACAAGGCCGCCGCCGAGGCGATGATCTCGATCACCACGGAGCCGCGCGTCGCGGGCGCCTTCTACTGGTTCGACGAGAAGACCGCGCACTGGCGGCCCCAGAACTACTGGACGCCCGGAACCAAGATCACGATCGACGCCAAGATCTACGGCAAGCACGTCGGCAACGGCGTCTACGGCGAGGAAGACCGCCTGATCACCACCACGATCGGCGACGCCGTGATCCACGAGGCGGACGGCCAGACCCACCAGGTCGTCACCAAGGTCAACGGCCAGGTCGTGCGCACCATGCCGACGTCCATGGGCGACGCGCAGAACCCCACCCCCACGGGCACCTACGTGCTCATGGAGAAGCACGCGCACATGGTGATGGACTCCCGCACGTACGGCCTGTCGCTGGAGGCGGGCGGCTACGTCACGCCGGTCGACTGGGCGTACCGCATGTCCAACTCGGGCATCTTCTTCCACAGCGCGCCGTGGTCGATCGGCGACCAGGGCCACCGCAACGTCAGCCACGGCTGCCTGAACCTGTCGCCCGAGAACGCCAAGTGGGTGTTCGACAACTCCAAGCAGGGCGACGTCGTGATCGTCACCAACTCGGGCGGCCCGGCGCTGGAGTCGTGGGACGGCTTCGGCGACTGGCAGATCCCGTGGGACCAGTGGACCAAGGGCAACCGCTGAGGACTAGACGTCCGTGACGCGGCCCGCCGCCACTTCCAGGCGGCGGGTCGTGCGCACCGCGTCCAGCATCCGCCGGTCGTGCGTGACGAGCAGCAGGGTGCCGGTGTACGAGTCGAGCGCCGACTCCAGCTGCTCGATCGCGGGCAGGTCGAGGTGGTTCGTCGGCTCGTCGAGCACCAGCAGGTTCACCCCGCGGGCCTGGAGCAGCGCCAGCGCCGCCCGGGTGCGCTCGCCGGGGGACAGGGACGCGGCGGGCCGCACCACGTGCGCCGCCTTCAGCCCGAACTTCGCCAGCAACGTGCGCACGTCGGCGGGCACCAGGTCCGGCACGGCCGCGCCGAAGGCGTCCAGCAGCGGCTCGTCGCCGAGGAACAGGCCGCGGGCCTGGTCGACCTCGCCCACCACCACGCCCGAGCCCAACGACGCGGAGCCCGAGGTCGGCGTGACGCGGCCCAGGAGCGTCGCGAGCAACGTCGACTTGCCCGAGCCGTTCGCGCCCGTGATGGCGATCCGGTCCGCCCAGTCCACCTGGAGGTCCACCGGGCCCAGCGTGAACGACCCGCGCGTCACCACCGCCGCCCGCAGCACCGCGACGACCGCGCCGGACCGGGGCGCGGCGGCGATCTCCATCCGCAGCTCCCACTCCTTGCGCGGCTCCTCGACGACGTCCAGCCGCTCGATCAGCCGTTCCGTCTGCCGCGCCTTGGACGCCTGCTTCTCGGTCGCCTCGGTGCGGAACTTGCGCCCGACCTTGTCGTTGTCGGGAGCCTTGCGCCGGGCGTTCTTGACGCCCTTCTCCATCCACGCCCGCTGGGCCCTGGCCCGCTCCTCCAACGACGCCCGCGTGGACGCGTACTCGTCGTACTCCTCCCGCGCGTGCCGGCGGGCGATCTCCCGTTCCTCCAGGTACGCCTCGTACCCGCCGCCGTAGGACCGCACCTGCTGCTGTGCCAGGTCCAGCTCCACCACGCGCGTCACCGTGCGGGCGAGGAACTCGCGGTCGTGCGACACCACGACGGCGCCCGCGCGCAGCCCGGTCACGAACCGCTCCAGCCGGGCCAGGCCGTCCAGGTCGAGGTCGTTGGTCGGCTCGTCCAGCAGGAACACGTCGTACCGGCTGAGCAGCAACGACGCCATGCTGACCCGCGCCGCCTGGCCGCCGGACAGGGCCGTCATCGGCAGGTCGAGCGAGACGTCCAGCCCGAGGTCGGCCGCGACCTCCAGCGACCGCTCCTCCAGGTCCGCGCCGCCCAGCGCGAGCCACCGCTCCAACGCCTCGGAGTAGCCGTCGTCCTCGCCCGCGGTCAACGCCTCGGTGGCCCGGTCCAGCTCGGCCTGCGCGTCCGCGACGCCCGTGCGGCGGGCCAGGAACGCGCGCACCGTCTCGCCCGGACGGCGGTCCGGCTCCTGCGGCAGGTGCCCGACCGTCGCCGTCACGGGGGAGAGGCGGATCACACCCCGCTCGGCGGGCAGCAGCCCGGCCAACGTCCGCAGCAACGTCGACTTGCCCGCGCCGTTGGCGCCGACCAGGCCGATCACGTCACCGGGCGCGACGACCAGGTCCAGACCCTCGAACAGCACGCGGTCGCCGTGGCCCGCGGCCAGGTCCTTCGCGACGAGTGTGGCGCTCATGACAACTCCACGGCAGGTGGCGGGGCGGACAAGGACGGACGGCGGCGGACAAAAGAAGACGCCCCTCGACACGAGGTCGAGGGGCGTTCCACTTGGGGTGAGTGACGGGACTTGAACCCGCGACACCTGGGATCACAACCCAGTGCTCTGCCAGCTGAGCTACACCCACCAAGACCGGCTGACCCGGCGGGTGAAGCATACAGTGCCCTGCCGCCGGGTCTGAAATCGACCCTATTTCAGGCCGTCGGCCGCCAGGAGTTCGGCCGCCACGGCCTGCGCCTGCTCCGACGACGGGCCGGGCTGCGGCACGAACGCCGTCCGCCGGTAGTACGCCAGCTCCCGGATCGACTCCACGATGTCGGCGAGCGCCCGGTGCGCCAGGCCCTTCTCGGGCTGCGCGTAGTAGATGCGCGGGTACCAGCGCCGGCACAGCTCCTTGATCGACGACACGTCGACCATGCGGTAGTGCAGGTGGGCGTCCAGCTCCGGCATGTCGCGGGCGATGAAGCCCCGGTCCGTCGCGATCGAGTTGCCCGCCAGCGGGGCGGTGCGCGGGTCCGGCACCCACTCCCGGATGTAGGCGAGCACCTGGGCCTCGGCGTCCGCGAGGGTCACCGACGACCGCCGGACCTCCTCGGTCAGCCCGGACTTGGCGTGCATCTGCATGACGACGTCGGGCATCGAGTCGAGCGCGGTGTCGTCGGCGTGGATCACCACGTCCACCCCGTCGCCGAGCACGTTCAGCTCCGCGTCCGTCACCAGCGCCGCGATCTCGATCAAGGCGTCCTTGCCCAGGTCGAGGCCGGTCATCTCGCAGTCGATCCACACCAGGCGATCCATCACCCGCGCGAGCCTAGTCGCCCGGCCGCCCGGGGCCCGCGTCGCTTCGGGTGGCGGCCCCTACCAATCTCATTACGCTCATGGCAATGACGGCCCAGAGCGACATCGCTGCCGGCTACGCCTCGGAGGGCGCGGCCATCGAACTCGGCGCCGTGCTCGTCGACGGCGCGGTGGAGCCGACCGCCCGCGTGCGGCTCCCGCTGGCCACGCTCAACCGGCACGGCCTGGTGGCCGGCGCGACCGGCACGGGCAAGACGAAGACGTTGCAGCTGATCGCCGAGCAGCTGTCGGCGGCCGGTGTCCCGGTGGTCATGGCGGACGTGAAGGGCGACCTGTCGGGCCTGTCGAAGCCGGGCGAGGGCGGCGACCGGGTCACCGCGCGGGCCGCCGACACCGGTGACGACTGGCGGGCGCAGGCGTGCCCGGTGCAGTTCCTGTCGCTGGGCACGGGCGGTGTCGGCGTGCCGGTGCGGGCGACCGTCACCAGCTTCGGCCCGATCCTGCTGTCGAAGGTGCTCGGGCTCAACGACACCCAGGAGTCCACGCTCGGGCTGATCTTCCACTGGGCCGACAAGCGCGGCCTGCCGCTGCTGGACACCAAGGACCTGCGGTCCGTGATCAGCCACCTCACCGGCGACGAGGGCAAGGAGGACCTGAAGGGCCTCGGCGGCGTCTCGTCGGCGACGGCGGGGGTGATCCTGCGGGCGCTGGTGAACCTGGAGGCGCAGGGCGGCGACACGTTCTTCGGCGAGCCGGAGCTGGACCCGCGCGACCTGATGCGCGCGGTCGACGGCAAGGGCGTCGTGTCGCTGCTGGAGCTGGCCGAGTTGCAGGCCAAGCCCGCGCTGTTCTCGACGTTCCTGATGTGGCTGCTGGCCGAGCTGTTCGAGGTGCTGCCCGAGGAGGGCGACCTCGACCAGCCGAAGCTCGTGTTCTTCTTCGACGAGGCGCACCTGCTGTTCGCGGACGCGTCCAAGGCGTTCCTGGAGCAGATCACCCAGACGGTGAAGCTCATCCGGTCCAAGGGCGTGGGCGTGTTCTTCTGCACGCAGCTCCCGACGGACGTGCCGAACGCCGTGCTGTCGCAGCTGGGCGCACGGGTGCAGCACGCGCTGCGGGCGTTCACGCCGGAGGACCAGGCGGCGCTGGCGAAGGCCGTGAAGACGTACCCGACGACGCCCCACTACGAGCTGGACGAGGCGTTGACGTCGCTGGGCATCGGCGAGGCGGTCGTGACGGTGCTGAGCGAGAAGGGCGCGCCGACACCGGTGGCGTGGACGCGGCTGCGCGCGCCGCGGTCCTTGATGGACACCATCGGGCCGGACGCGATCAAGGCGGCTGCCGCGTCGTCCGAGCTGCACGGCAAGTACGCGGAGACGATCGACCGCGAGTCGGCGTACGAGAAGCTGTCGGCGAAGGTGACGCCCCCGCCGACCCCGGCCGACGAGGAGCCGGAGGGGTCGGCGGAGGCGCCGGCCGAGGCGAAGCCGCGGCGCGACGAGCCGGGCGTGGTCGAGCAGGTGCTCGGCAACACGGCCGTCAAGTCGTTCCTGCGGTCAGCGGCGAGCGCCCTCGGGCGTGAGATCACCCGGGGCCTTTTCGGGACCGCCCGCAAGCGCCGCTGACCGCTTCACCTTCATGGACAGGAACGCGGCGCCGATGCTGAGCACGCCGGCGACGTACCAGGCGGGCGCGTAGTCGCCGAAGTGGTCGCGGGTGAGGCCGGCGGCGGTCGCGGCGACGGCGGCGCCGATCTGGTGCGACGCGAACACCCAGCCGAACACGACCGGCGCGGACAGGCCGAACACCTCGCGGCACAGCGCGACCGTGGGCGGCACCGTGGCGACCCAGTCGAGGCCGTAGAAGATGATGAACACCAGCATCGACGGGTGCACGGCGTCCATGAACAACTGCGGCAGGACCAGCAGCGACGCGCCGCGCAGGGCGTAGTAGACGGCGAGCAGGAGGCGCGGGTCGACGCGGTCGGTGAGCCAGCCGGACAGCACCGTGCCGACGATGTCGAAGATGCCGACCAGCGCGAGCAGGCCCGCGGCGGTCGTGGTGGGCATGCCGTGGTCGTGGGCGGCGGGGATGAAGTGCGTGCCCACCAGGCCGTTCGTGGTGGCCCCGCAGATCGCGAAGCCCGCCGCGAGGAACCAGAACGGGCCGGTGCGGGCGGCGCCGACCAGCGCGCTCACGGCACGGCGCGCGGACCCGCCGGTGGTCACCGGGACCGGCACGACCTCGTCACCGCCGTAGGGCGGGACGCCCAGGTCGGCCGGGTGGTCGCGGAGGAACAGCAGGACCAGCGGCACCACGGCGAGGGCCGCGACGGACACCACGATCGACGCCGTGCGCCAGCCCGACGACTCCGACAGCGCCGCGACCAGCGGCAGGAACACGAGCTGCCCCGTGGCGCCGCCCGCCGTCAGCACGCCGGTGACCAGGCCGCGGTGCTTGACGAACCAGCGGCCGGTGATCGTGGCGACGAACGCCAGCGCCATCGACCCCGTGCCCAGGCCGACCAGCACACCCCAGAACAGCACCAGTTGCCACGCCGTCGTCATGAACACCGTCAGCCCGCTGCCCACCGCGACCAGCGTCAACGCGCTCGCCACGACCTTGCGCACGCCGAGGCGTTCCATCAGGGCGGCGGCGAACGGCGCGGTCAGGCCGAACAGCACGAGGTTGACCGACACGGCGAAGCCGATGGTGCCGGTGGACCAGCCGAACTCGCTGCGCAGCGGTTCGATCAGCGCGCCCGGGGTCGCCCGGAACGCGGCGGCGCCGACCAGCGCGATGAAGCCGACGCCGGCGACCACCCATGCCCAGTTCTGCCTGTTGCGAATCACGTCGGAAGCGTGCGCGACCCAGCCCCGTCCGGGAAAGTGGCTCGATGGCCATCATGTGCAAGAATCCGGCCATGGACCGCCGTCACCTGGTCGCCGTGCTCGCCCTGGACGAGGTCGTCACGTTCGACCTGGGCACGCCGACGCAGATCTTCAGCGCCGCCCGTGACGAGGACGAGCGGCGCTTCTACCAGGTGAGGATCTGCACGCCGGGCGGTCGGCCGGTGCGCAGCTCGGGCCAGTTCACCATCACCCCGGACCACGGCCTCGAACTGCTGGCCGAGGCGGACACCGTCCTCGTGGCCGGCGTCCACTACGGCGCGCGGGTCCTGGAGGACGGCACGATCGAGCCGGAGGTGCGGGACGCCCTGCGTGCGGCCGTCGCCCGCGGCGCGCGCGTCCTGTCCATCTGCACGGGCGCGTTCGTGCTGGCCGCGGCCGGTCTGCTGGACGGGCGCCGGGCCACCACGCACTGGAGCCACGCCGACAACTTCCGCCGCCTGTTCCCGCACGTCGACCTCGACCCGGACGTGCTGTTCGTCGACGAGGGCGACATCCTCACGTCCGCGGGCGTCGGCGCGGGCGTCGACCTGTGCCTGCACCTCGTCCGGCACGACCACGGCAGCGAGATCGCCAACATGGCCGCCCGCCGGTGCGTCGTGCCACCGTGGCGGCCGGGCGGGCAGTCGCAGTACATCGTCCGCCCCATCCCGGATGTCACCGACACGTCCACCGCCCCCGCCCGCGCGTGGGCGCTGGAACACCTGCACGAGCCGCTGGACCTCCGCGCGCTGGCCGCGCACGTCCGCATGAGCGTCCGCACCTTCACCCGCCGGTTCCGCGAGGAGACCGGCGTGAGCCCCGGCAAGTGGATCACGCAGCAGCGCGTGGAACGGGCCCGGCACCTGCTGGAGACGACGGACCTGTCGGTCGACCAGGTGGCGCGGCACGCCGGTTTCGGCACGGGTGCGGCGCTGCGCCAGCAGATGAGCGCGATCCTGGGCGTCGCCCCCAGCGTCTACCGCACCACGTTCCGGTCAGCCGGCTAGCGCTTCCCGTTGGGGGCCGAGCCCGTGGACGGTGTCAGCCGTGCGCCGCGACTCGGGTGGTTCTCGGCATCCTGACCGCGCGGTCGTCCGGGAAGTCCTGCCGGAGGACCCGCACGTGCGCGGCGCGGAGGTCGGGGCCCGGTTCGACGCCGAGGTCGTCGACGAGACGTGACCGGATGCGGGCGAACTCCTCCAGTGCCGCCGCCTGCCTGCCGTCGGCGGCGAGCGTCACCAGGAGCTTGGCGTGCAGTCCTTCGTGCAGCGGCTCGTCGGCGACCAGCCGCCGCAGGCGTTCCACGGCCTCGCCGGGCACGCCCTGGTCCAGCGCGAGGTCGGCCAGGGCCACGGCCGCGGCCGACCGGCGGGCCGCGATCGACTGCACGGTGGGGTGCGGGTGGAGTTCGGGCAGGTCGGCGAGCACCCGGCCGCGCCACAGGTCCAGCGCTTCGCCGAGCGCGGTCACGTCGGCGCGGGCGGCCAGGGCGTCGAACGTCGTCACGTCCAGGTGGTCGTGGGGCAGGTCCAGCCGGTACCCGCCGCGTTCGGTGCGGACCGCCGACGGGTCGCCCAGCGTGGTCCGCACCCTGGCGACGTAGCCGTGCACGAGGTTCTGGTGCGCGGCCGGCGGGTCCTCGCCCCACAGGACGTCCACGATCTCGCCGTGGCCGACCACCCGGCCCGGGTGCACCGCGAGGAGACCCAGCAGCACGCGGGGCTTGCGCGATTCCCACCGGACCTCGCCGACTCCGGTCTCCACCACCAACGGGCCGAGCACGCCGATCCGCGGTCCGGTGGGCGGCCAGGTGAGACCGACCGCCGCGGCGATCTTCGCCAGCGACCGGGGCCGGGCGACCTGGCCCTGTTCGACGGCGCGAACGGTGCGCACGCTGACGTCCGCCCTGGTGGCCAGCTCCGACTGGGTCAGCCCCGCGTCGAGGCGGTGTCCGCGCACGGCCCGGGCGAATCGCGACAGCTGGTCGGCATCGCGCATCGGGCCATCGTGGCAGCGACCCGACGTCGTTGCCGCCGATTTTGCCCATTTTCCGTCACCGGTTAGCGTCAGAGCGTGATAATGGCAGGTCAGGGCATAGGTGTGACGTCGGCGTTGAGTGCAGCGAAACCTCCACCGGGCCGACTTAACGTGGTGCCGTGCGCAACGCTCCGTTTCTCCCCAGTGGCGTGACGCGAAGCGCACGACGCGGGGTGTTCCGGCCAGGGGGGACCGGCCGGGGCACCCCGCTCGGCGCTCCCGTCAGCGCTCCAGGAACGGCCGCAGCAGGTCGGGCACGGCGGCGTCGGCGAGGGCCAGGCCGTCGGCCTCCGCGACGTCGATGACGTGGTACGCGCCGTTGCCCGCGGCGGTGGTGGCGGAGATCGTGACCAGGCCCGCGCGGCGTTGGAAGAACGAGCGGGAGACCCGCCAGCCGATGATGCCGGTCCGTTGCAGCGCAACGGTTTCCCGGATCGCGGAACCCTGGCGGGCGAGCAGGTGGCGGTCGGTCAGGGCGTGGCCGAGGGAGCGGTAGCGGTCCCAGCCGAGGGCGGCCGAGAACGGGACCAGGGCCAGCACGACCTGCCACGTCCAGCTCGGCGCGAACCACGGCAGGACGGCCGCGAGCACGAGCAGCGGGGCGACGGCGCGCAGCATCCGGCGGCGCAGCGCGGCGAGCGGGTGCCGGCGCAGCGGCGTCGACGTCGGCGACTCGTCCTGCCGGAGGACCGCCGCGGACACCCGGTGCGCCTCGGCGACCGGCGCGGGCGGCAGGAGCAGGTTGCTCTCGCCCTTGCGGCCCAGACCCGTGGTCACCGTCTTGGCGTGCGCACCGCGCCCGGCCCGCAGCAACAGCGGTTCGATTAGTTCGACGCCGCGGAGTCGTTGCTCCGCAACGGAAACCGAACGCGTGGTGAGCAGGCCCCGGCGCACCCGGACCGTGTCGTCGGGCTCGCGGGTCAGCCGGTAGCCCCAGAACTGCACCACGTACACCAGGACGGAGCCGAGGGTGGCGACCAGCAGCACGACGCCCGCGAACAACGCGACGGTCAACCCGATCGGCTGGTCCGCGACCCAGTGCGCGGCCTCCGTCATCGGGTCGAGCACCTCGATGTCCAGCTCCCGCGCGAAGTTCATCACGAACCCGAACAACGCGCCGGCCGCCACCAGGCCGGACAACGTCAGCGGCGCGTACCGGAGCCACGCGTTGTCCCATTGGGACAGAACGACACCCGGTCGCTCCGCGGGTTCCGCGGACTCCTCGGCGGACGCGTCGGAACGCGCGATGGTGAGCAGCAGCACGCGCAGGCGCTCGGCTTCGCCCGACGACACGGCGTCCAGCGTCAGCCCGTCCTCGCCCGGCTGGTCGCGCTGCCCCGTGCCGACGCGGATCGCGGACAGCCCGAACAGCCGGTGCCCGAGCTTCGCGGTCAGGTCGACGGTCCGGATGCGGTCACGCGGCACCGCCAAGCGCTTGCGCACGAACAGGCCGGTGTGCATCTCGACCTGCTCGGTGGTGATCCGGTACCGGGTGGTGAGCCACCGCAGCAGCCCGAACAGCACGATCGCCACGATCACGCCGCCGCTCGCCAGCAGCCGCCACGTCTCGCCCCGGCCGAGCACGAGCAGGCCGACGAAGAGCGGCACCAGGCCCAGCAGCTCGTTGAGCGGCCGGACGATGAGCATCCGCACGTCCAGCCGGTGCCAGTCGACGACGGGCTCGGCGTACTCGGGGGCGGCGGGCAGGTCGGTGGTCACGTCGCGTCACCCGGCGTGGCCTGGGTCGTGGTGGTCAGCTCGTCGGCCAGCCGCACCGCGTCGTCGTGGGCCAGCCCTTCGATGAGCACCGGCCCGGCGGCCGACGCCGTGGTCACCGTCACGGTGGACAGGCCGAGCAGCTGCTGCAGCGGGCCCCGCTTGGTGTCCACGGTCTGGATGCGCGAGACGGGCGCTATGCGCCACTCCTGGTTCAGCCAGCCGGCCAGCGTGTACACCGCGTCCGGGGTGGCCTCCCAGCGGTGCACGCGGTACCGCCAGCGCGGCATCACCAGCGTGTGCGCGGTGCCGAGCACCAGGGTCGCGACGGCGGCGGCCACCTGCCACGGCGACGCGGCGAAGACCAGCACGACCGCCTGCGGCACGAGCAGCACCGTCCAGCCGATCAGCGCGTGCAGGGTCCACAGGGTGATCGACTTGCGGCTCACCTGGTGCCGCGGCGCACGCAGGCGCAACACTTCGTTGCTCACGCCGTCCACTGTGCCTCAAGGCCGAGCCCGCGTGCGCGCGAACCCGGCCTCAAGAAGACGTCAGGGCTGCGTGTACGGCGTCTGGAAGATCCTGGCCTCTGCCGCGCTGTCGCTCTGAAGGGCCGCGGGCACACCGACGACGACTGTGAGGCCCACGCCCAGGGCCAGCACAGTCATGATCTTGCGCAGCAAGTGCACAACCATCGTCAGATCTCCATTCCATCGGGGCGGCTTGTCGGCAGGGGGGAGCCGGACCAGATCCGCGGAGACGCCCGGAAGCGTCCAAGCGGAGCATGGCACAGGAAGGTCACGGCGGTCATCACCCAGTTCGCACTTCGCCAACTGGGCACTACGCCGGCACGGGACTCTCAGAGGCGTTGAACGGCGGGCACAGAGCGTAATGAGACGGAGAGGAGTGCTCACCGCAGTTCCCGCTTGAGCACCTTCCCGGTCGCGTTGCGCGGCAGGGAGTCGACGAACACCACGTCACGCGGCACCGAGAACCGGGCAAGGTTGTCGCGCACGTGCTCGCGCACCGCGTCCTCGTCCAGCGCGCCGGGTTCGTCGCACACCACGTACGCGGCGAGGCGGTGGCCGAACTCCTCGTCCGGCACGCCGACCACGGCCGCCTCCCGCACCCCGGGAAGGCCCGCGAGCAGGTCCTCGACCTCGCGCGGGTACACGTTCTCGCCGCCGGAGACGATCATCTCGTCGTCCCGCCCGGCCACGAACAGCAGCCCGTCGTCGTCGCGGTACCCGACGTCGCCGGTGGCCATCAGGCCGTCGCGGACCTCTTTGCCGCTGCCGTTGGTGTAGCCGTCGAACAGCATGTCGTTGGCCACGAAGATGCGGCCGGTGACGCCGACGGGCACCGCGTCGCCGTGCTCGTCGAGGATCGCGAGGCGGGTGCCGTGCGGCGGCAGGCCGGCGGTGTCCGGGCGTCGGCGCAGCTCGTCCGGACGGGCGATGCTCACCCACGACACCTCGGTCGAGCCGTACAGGTTGTAGAGGACCGGGCCGAGATCCCGCAGGCACCGCCGCGCCACAGGTGGCGGCAGGGCCGAGCCGCTGGACGCGACCACCCGCAGGTCGGGCAGGTCCGGACGCCCGTCGACGTCGAGGACGCGGTGCAGCATCACGGGGACGACGAACAGCGCGTCGCAGCGGTGCCGGCGGGCGTCGGCGACGGTCTGCTCCGGGTCGAACTTCCGCCGCAGCACGAAGGTCGCGCCGAGCACGAGCCCGATCTGGAACGCGGCCAGGCCCCAGGTGTGGAACAGGGGCACCGGCACGGAGAACCGGTCGCCCGCGCGCAGCGGTATGCGGGACAGCAGGGC
This sequence comes from Saccharothrix hoggarensis, assembly GCF_052936025.1. The sequence goes on from NZ_CP193624.1 coordinate 1,212,551, forward strand.
GGCGGCGGGCGTGAGGCTCGCGGGTTCCGGCCGCCTGGCGCCCTTGGGCGCGCCGGTGGTGCCGGACGTCAGCACGATCATCCGGCCGCGCGGCGGGCGTCCGGGCAGCGGTGTGGCGGGGGAGTCGGCGATCAGCTGGTCCAGCGTCCGGCTCTTGGTGGCGCCGTCGACCCACGCCATCACCCGGCGGACCTTGCGCGGCGCGTTGGCCAGCAGGGCGCGGAACTCGGTGTCGGCGACGACCACGGTGACGTCCTGCTCGCGCAGCACGGTCGCGACCTGGGCCGGGCTCAGCCCCGTGTTCAGCAGCACGGTGTGCGCGCCGAGCTTCACGCACGCGGTGACGGTCTCCACGAAACCGCGGTGGTTGCGGCACAGCACGGCCACCTTCGAACCGGCCCGCACGCCCAGGTCGTGCAGGCCGTGCGCCAACCGGGTGGTCCGCTCGTCGACCTCGGCGTAGGTGAGCGTCCCGGCGTCGTCGACGATCGCGGGCCGGTCGGGGTGCCGGGCGGCGCCGGTCGCGAACCCGAATGCCACCGTGACGCCCCACCGCAGGAAGGCGTCCACGACGCCGAGCAGCCGGTCGGGGCGCATCGGCCGCACGACACCGGCGCGCACCAAGGTCGCCAAGGCGCGCAGCGCGCCCACGACCCGGTTCACCGGACCACCCGCGCGAACCCGGAGGCGGCGCCGCTCGCACCGGCCGTCACCCGGCTGGACGCGGCCGGCGCGCACGCCGGGCGGGCGACGGACCTCGATGGGGTGATCAGGGCTCCCGAGCTGGAGGCGTAGGTGCTCACAGCCCGATACTGGCACTACCTACCCGCGAGTAGGAAGAGGGCGGGCGAAATGGGGGTCAGTTCTCCGGGGTGCCGGACGCGTTCACCACCGCGTCGCGCAGGGCCGCGCGCAGGCGGCCCACCTCCAACGGCGTCAGCACGGCCGCCTCGCCCGGCGGCACGGTGACCACGACGTGGCCCTGGCTGACGAAGACGGTCATGTCCCGGCGACGGGATGCGATGTCGCGGCAGGAAATCTGCCACTCCTTGCCTGTACCCACGGCCCCCAACCTCCAGCTGTGTCGACACGGGGTGCTCGGACCAAACCGGGCGCTCGCGGGGAAGAGACGCACGCGGGTTGGTGCCATGACGGGGAATTCCCGTCGGGCGACCGTGCCGAGCTGTCGCTAGCGTCGCATGGGGACCTCATCCAGTCACCTGGAAGCGTGAAAAAGGGCAGAGTGGCAACAGATCGTAATAATCGGATCGGGGTCGGCCGCCGCCGATGACGCGGGCGTCGGTGATTGGGTGGTGAATTCAGTCGACGGGGTGCGTCACAGGCACGACCCGGTGTCGGCCCGGTGGTCGGACGCGATCAGCCGCTCCAGCAGCTCCCGCAACACGTCGGCCTCGCGCGGTTCCAGCCCGGCCGTGAAGTCCCGCTCCACCGCGAGGTGCAGCCGCTCGACGTCCGCCTGCACCGCCCGCCCCGGATCGGTGATCACGGGCACCCGCACGCGCCGGTCGCCCGGGTCCGGCCGCCGCACGACCAGGCCCGCGCGTTCCAGCCGGTCCAGCTCGGCGGTCAACGTCGTCTTGTCGAGGCCGAGGGCCTGGCCGAGCGCGAGCTGGGTGCGGCGGGACTCCTCGCCGGCCAACGCGGTCAGCACGACCTGCCCGCGCGTGGTGATGCCGTGCCGTGCCGCCGCCTCCTGCGCGACCGCGCCCAACTTCTGCGCCGCGCGGTGCAGCAGCCAGTTGAGGCCCGCACGACCGGCATCGGCGGCGACGTCCATGCCGTCGACCCTACCCGCGACATAGTCCCAGCTCGGAGCATCTTCACCGGGAAGTGCGGGCGGTCGACCGGCGCCGCGTCCTCCCTTCACCCGATGGGGGTGGCTGCACCGGACTGACACACTGGTCCGCGAAGTCGGGAGGTGCGATGTCCGAGTCGATCGCCGCGGCCGTCGTGCGGGCGGCCGAGTTGACCGCCCGCGGCCTGCCCCGCAAGGCGATCGACCTGCTCCGGCCCGTCCTGGTCGCGAACCCCCTGCACGGCGAGGCGTGGTGCCGGCTGGCCGCCGCGCACCTCGACGCCGGCGAGCCCGACCCGGCGCTGGACGCGGCGAAGCGCGCCCTCGTCCTCAACGGCGACACCGTGTGGGCGCAACGGCTCACCGCGCTGGCGTTGAGCGAACTCGGCCGGCACGCCGAAGCCGTCGTGGCGGCGCGGGAGTGCGTGCGCCGCAAACCGGACGACTGGCGGTGCCAGGTCGTGCTCGCCGAGGTGCTGGCGGAGGACCCGAAGGGGCTCCACGAGGCCGTGGACGTCGCCCGGCGGGCCGCCCACCTGGCGCCGTCCGAGGCCCGTGCGTTCCAAGTGCTGGGTGACGCCGCCCTGCGGCTGCGGGACTGGGGCACCGCCGAACGCGCCTACCGCACCGCGCTGCGGCTGGACCCCGGCGCCGACGACGTCCGCGCCAACCTGGGCACGGTGCGGCGCAAGCGCGGCGGCGCGCCCGTGCCGCCGCCGTCCGCCGAGACCTTCGCCGCCGCGCACGCCCTGGTGGGGCCGGCGCTGTCCCGGCTGGCCGCCCTGCTCGTCGCCGGCGGGCTGCTCCTGCTGCTGGCCGGCATGCCGAAGCCGACGCCGCTGCTCGGGTGGTTCTCCGGCCTGCTGGTCGTCGGCTGCCTCGCCGTCGTGGGGCAACTCCTGCTGCGGGCCCGGCGCGGGGTGCGGCGGGCGTTGGTCCGGCTGCCCCGGCACCGGCCCGGGATCGCCATCGTCCTCGCGCTGTTCGGCCTGTCCGCGCTCGTGCTCCTCGGGTGGACGGTGGCGCTCTTCCTCGGCGCGACGACGATGCAGCCGCTCGTGGTCGCCTGGCTCTGCGCGCTGCTCGGCGGAGCCGTGGTCGTCCTCGGCGGCGGTCGCTAACCTGGACGTCGAGGAGGGGCGGATGACCCGACGCGCGGTGCTCGCGATCCTGGCGTTGATCGCGGGTTTCGTCGTGTCCGGACCCGGCCCCGCCACCCCCGTCGACGTCGTCGCCGTCTCCGCCACCGTGGACGGCGCCCACCTGCCCGGCGCGGCCACCCGAGGCGCCAACGCCGTGCACCCCGTGCAGGTCCACGTCGGCCAACCGCTGGACGGCGTGCAGCCCGCCGTCCACGTCACCCCCGCGCCGCCCGTCCGGGTGGACGTCCTCGACCCGACCCACCGCGACCCCGAGCGGATCGGCCGGACCCCTCTCGGCGACCGCGCGCCGCCCACGACCTCCGGTAGCTGAACCCACCCCGTTCACCTCATCCGGAGGTCTCTTCACCATGCCGCGCCCCAGCGCGCGGCGAGCGCTCGTCGTCCGTGGGCTGCTTGCCCTCGGCGTGCTCGCCGCGTCCACGTTCACCCTGCTCACCGTCCAACCGCGCCTCGGCCTCGACCTGCGCGGCGGCACCCAGGTCGTGCTGGAGACACCGTCCGAGGCCACGTCCGACGCCACCGACCGCGCGATGGAGGTGCTGCGCCGCCGGGTGGACGAACTCGGGGTCGCGGAACCCGTCCTCGCCCGGTCCGGCGACCACCGCATCGTGGTGGAGCTGCCCGGCGTCCAGGACCCGACCGAGGCCATCGACGTGCTCGGCCGCACCGCCCAGCTGCGCGTGCAGCCGGTGACCGGGCTCGGCGACGTGCCCACGCCCGAGGGTGACGCGATCAGCCTCGGCGACGTCGTCATGACCGGCGAGGGCATCAAGGACGCCCGCGCCACCCCCAACCCGCAGGGCGTCGGCTACCTCGTCGGCGTCGACTTCCAGGGTGACGCCCCGCGGGCGTGGCAGCGGGTGACCGCCGAGGCCGCGTGCTCACCGCCCGGCGACCCGAAGCGGCGGGTGGCGTTCGTGCTCGACGGCGAGGTCGTGTCCGCGCCGCAGGTCGACGTCGGGACGGTGTGCGGCACCGGCATGATCGGCGGCAGCACGCAGATCACCGGCCGGTTCGCCCAGGCCGAGGCCGAGGAGCTGGCCCTGGTGATCCGGTCCGGCGCGCTGCCCGTGCCGGTCGAGGTGGTCGAGCAGCGGACCGTCGGCCCGACGCTCGGCGCCGAGGCGATCGAGGCGAGCGCCCGTGCGGCGATCATCGGCGTCGCGCTGACCGGGCTGTTCCTGGTCTTCGTGTACCGGCTGGCCGGGCTCGTGGCCGTGCTGGCGCTCGGCGGGTACGCGGCCCTCGCGTACGCCGCCATGCTCGCGATCGGCGCGACGCTGACGTTGCCGGGGTTGGCCGGGTTCGTGCTGGCCATCGGCATGGCCGTGGACGCCAACGTGCTCGTGTTCGAGCGGTCGCGCGAGGAGTACGCGCGGCGCAAACGCCTGCCCCGGTCCGTCGACCAGGGTTTCCGCGGCGCGCTGAGCGCGGTCGCCGACTCGAACGTCACCACGCTGCTCGCCGCCGGCCTGCTGTTCTGGCTGGCGACGGGTCCGGTGAAGGGGTTCGGCGTCACGTTGTCGATCGGCGTGCTGGCGTCGTTGTTCAGCGCGTTGGTGCTGAGCCGGGTGCTGTTGCAGCTCGTCATGCCGCTGCTGGAACGGCGGCCGCGGTGGAGCGGCCTGCACTCCCTCGGCCGCGTCCGCACCTGGCTCACCGCGCGCGGCATCACCCTGTTCCGGCGTCCGGGCCGGTGGCTGGCGGCCGCCGGGCTCGTGCTGCTCGCCGCCGTCGCCGGGCTGGTCGTGCGCGGGCTGGAGCTGGGCGTCGAGTTCACCGGCGGACGGGTGCTGGAGTTCACCGCGGCCTCGCCGGACGCCGGCCGCGTGCGCGCCGAGCTGGCGTCGGCCGGGTTCGCCGACGCCGTCGTGGTCACCTCCGGCTCGGACGGCGTGTCCGTCCGCACGGGTCCCGTCGACTCGGCCGCCGCCGTGCGGCTCGGCGAGGCCGTCGACCGGGCCACCGGCGGCGCGGAGCAGGTGAGCAACGAGCTGATCGGCCCCAGTCTCGGCTCCGAGCTGCGGCGCAACGCGGTGGTCGCACTGGCCATCGCGGTGGCCGCGCAGCTGGTGTACCTGGCCGTCCGGTTCGACTGGCGGCTCGGCGTGGCCACGGTGGTCGCGTTGGTGACGGACGTCGTCGTGCTCGTCGGCGTGTTCGCGTGGCTGGGCAAGACGGCCGACGCCGTGTTCCTGGCAGCGCTGCTCACCGTCATCGGGTACTCGGTCAACGACTCGGTGGTGGTGTTCGACCGGGTGCGCGAACTGCGGCGGACGCGTGCGCCGTTCCCCGAGGTGATGAGCACCGCGGTGCTGCAAACCCTGCCGCGGACCGTGAACACCGGCATCGGCGTGCTGTTCGTGCTGGCCGCGCTGCTCGTCCTCGGCGACGGCTCGCTGGCCGACTTCGCCACCGCGCTGCTGATCGGCCTGGTCGCCGGCACCGTCTCCACCGTGCTCACCGCGGCCCCGGTGGCGATCGCGCTGGAACGTCGTCTGTCGCTTGTGGACAAGCGCCGCTGAGGTCCCTCCCGAAACGCGCGCCCGTGTAGCAAGGTGGACCCATGACGGGATTCGCCACGTACCAGAACGAGATCTACCTCCAAGGCCTGGCGGGGAACGTGCCGCCGTTCACCACCGACCCCGAGGGGTTGGAGGAGTCCGCTCGGGAGCGGTTGGGGCCCGGGCCGTTCTGGTACGTGGCGGGTGCGGCGGGGTCCGGGGCCACCGCACGGGCCAACCGGGAGGCGTTCGACGACTGGCGGATCGTGCCCCGGATGCTGACCAACGCCACGGAACGGCACCTCGGGACGTCCTTGCTGGGCACGGACATGCCGGCGCCGGTGCTGCTCGCGCCGGTCGGCGTGCAGTCGATCCTGCACCCGGACGGCGAGCTGGCGACCGCGCGCGCCGCCGCGGAGCTGGGGGTGCCGTTCGTGCTGTCCACCGCCGCCTCGCACACGATCGAGGAGGTCGCCGAGGCCGCCGGCGACGCCGCCCGGTGGTTCCAGCTCTACTGGCCCAACGACCCGGACGTGGCGGCGAGCATCCTCGACCGGGCGCGCAAGGCCGGGTACCGGGTCCTCGTCGTCACGCTCGACACGTGGACGCTCGCCTGGCGCCCGCACGACCTCGACCGGTCGTACCTGCCGTTCCTGCGCGGTGTCGGCACGGCGATCCCGTTCTCCGACCCGGCGTTCCGGGCCGGTCTCGCCGCGCCGCCGGAGGAGGACCTGCCGATGGCGATCCTGCGGTGGGTGCAGCTGTTCACCGGCACCGACAAGTCGTGGGACCAGCTGGCGTTCCTGCGCGAGCACTGGGACGGGCCGATCGTGCTCAAGGGCATCCAGCACGTGGACGACGCGCGCAAGGCCGTCGACGCGGGCGTGGACGGGATCGTCGTCTCCAACCACGGCGGACGGCAGGTCGACGGCGCGGTCGGGTCGCTGGAGGTGCTGCCGGAGATCGCGGACGCCGTCGGCGAGCGGGTCGAGGTGCTGTTCGACTCCGGCATCCGCAGCGGCGCGGACATCGTCAAGGCGCTGGCGCTGGGCGCGAAGGCCGTGCTCGTCGGCCGCCCGTTCGCCTACGGCCTGGCGCACGGCGGGCAGGTCGGCGTGCGGCACGTGCTGCGCGGCCTGCTCGCCGACTTCGACCTCACCCTGGGCCTGTCCGGGCACCGCAGCCCGGCCGAGCTCAACCGCGAGGTGCTGCGTCGGCGTTGAGCTGCCGCAACCGGTTCTGCACGGTGGCGAAGTCGGCCGGCTGCACGGTGAGCCACGTCGTGCCGTCGCGGCCGGGCGCCTTCGCCGACAGGTACCGGCCGGTGACCGTGTCGAAGTACGTCAACGGCGCCGCGCACCGCTGCTTGCGGCCGAACCGGTCACGGCGCGCCGCGTACAGCTGGCCGCCGCCGAGCCGTTCCTCGGCCAGCAGCTTGCGCACCTGCTGCACCTCGGTCACGTGCGCGCCGGTCGGCCGGCTGGACTGGAGGAACGACCCGCCGTCCTCGTCCGGTCGCGGCTGGCGCGGCCGGTCGGTCAACGCGTCGGCGGGCAGCGACAGCACGCCGCCGCGGCCCGGTTTCGCCTCCGGCAGCGCCGACACGAGCGACGGCACGACGTCCTCGACCCGCACCGGCTCCAGCACGAAGTGCTTGTCCGCCCGCAGCACCACGCGCAGCGCCTCGTCACCCGACTGCGCCACGAGCGCGGTGCGCGTGTCGTCGTCGCCCTGGTTGAAGAACGCGTAGTACTCGACGGAGGCGTCGGCGATCAGGCGCAGCGACCGGCTCAGGTCGGGGTGCACCTGCCTGCCGCGCGCCAGCCCCAGCCGTTCCAGCTCGGCCCAGCCGCGGCTCGCGAGGTCCGCCAGACCCGAGAGGTCGCCCTCGGCGAGCCGGCCCTCGTCGAAGTCGACCTGCGTCAGCAGCGCGTTGTGCAACGTCGGCAGACCCTCGGCCTGCCAGGCGTTGTAGAGCGCGACGACCGGGATGGCGACCCTGGTGCGCAGCACGTTCCCCCCTGTTCGCGTTCAGCTACTCGCCGATGACCGGCGGGGCGACCATCGTGCCGTCACCGAAGATGTCCTCGGTCTCCTGCAGGTACGACGCGGCCTTGTGCTCCTTGTCCTCGTCGCCCTGGCCCCCGCCCGCTCCGGCGCCCATGCCCGCGCCCATGCCGGCCGCACCCACGCCGCCGCGACCGGCCGCACCCGCGCCACCGGGCCCGAAACCGCCCGCGCCGCCGCCCGGCCCGAACCCGCCGCGGCCCTCGCCGTGACCGATCGCGCCGGACATGCCGCCGGGTCCGAACCCACCGGGTCCGCCGCCCATGCCGGGCATGGGCGGCATCCGCCCCGGACCACCGACACCGCCGCCTCCGCCACCGCCACCACGGTTGGGGCCGCCCCCACCACCGGGAACGCCCGGCATGGCCGGTGGCCGGTTGCGGGGGTTGTTCGGGTGGTTGGGGTTGCGCGGGTCGTTCGGGTTGCGCGGGTCGTACGGGAGCTGCGGGATGTGGGGCAACCGCGGGTCGACCGGGTTGCGCGGGTCGACCGGCAGCGGCGGCGGGCGGTGGCCGATGTCGGGTGGCAGCTTGATCACGTCCACCGACGACTTCCTGGTGGTGCCGTCGTCGTTCACCAGGGGCGGCGGAAGCGGCGGCGGGTCGACCCGCGACGGCTTCGTCGTGCGCGAGTCGTCCCCGTTCTTGTCACCGGTGCCCGTGGTGCTGCTGGTCGTGGTGTCCGTGCTGGTGTTCTTGTCGTCGCCGCCGGTCCGCTCGCCGGTCTTGCGCGGATCGTCGATCTCTTCCTTCTCGACCTCGACGCTGCCGTCCACCTCGCCCGGCGACTCGAACGTCGGCAGGGCGCTGATGGCCGTCTCCACCCTGGCGCCGTAGTCGTTGTACACCTGCACGTTGTGCTGGTTGACCTGGGAGTGCTCCTCGACCGCCTGGTCGTAGTCGGTGTCCCAGGGCATCGCGTCGTTGTACCAGGGCTTGTCCGGCACGGCGACCGGGGGCATGACGTTGTGCGACGCGTCGCGGAACGCCAGGCTGATGTCCGCGCTCGACCTGCCGGCCGTGACGGCGCTGGTCCCGGCGGTGTCCGACCAGCTCGCCAACGGCGTGGTGCCGGCACGGGCCGCGTCACCGGCCGCGCCCTCCCACGACGCGCCCGAGTCCCGCACGGCCCGGTTGATCAGCTCGCTGACCTCGTCCTGGCCCTCGGCGATGCCCTGCCACGTCCGCTCGCTGGCGTCGGTCAGCTGGGACGGTCCCTTGCTCTCCGCGAACCAGCCGTAGATCTTGTCGGCCCCGACGCCGACGCACATGAGCTCGGTTCCTGCGACCGTCATGGGCCTACCCCTTCAGGTTTCCGACCACGAGCGCGGCGACCTCGGCGCCCACGGAGCACGGGGCGGTGTACGCGGCCGAGTCCTGGTCGTTCACCGCGATCTGGATCATGAACGCCTTGCCCTCGGCCACGGCGACGGAGGTGGTGCACTCCCCGTGCTTGCCGTCGAGGAGGTCGGTGTTCAGTGCCGGGTAGCCGGCGACCTCGATCGGTTGGAACACGGGGAACTGGGAGCGCCGGGCGTACGCGGAGTTCAAGCCGTCGGCGTTCGTCATGATCGTGCCGCCGATGCTGGTGCCCCGGCCCGGGTCGTCCGGCTCCCACTGGCAGGTCGGACCCACCAGGTCGTCCTCCTTCGCGCCCGGCTTGGTGATGCCCCGGGCGGCCAACTGGTCGGCCTTGAGCAAGTCGCACGGACCGCTGAGCTTGCCGAGGTCGAGTTCCGGCCCGGTGACCGCGGGCGCCTCACCCGTCGACGGCTTGTCCGGCTTCGACTCCGACGTCGCGGTGGACGTGCTCGCGCCGTTCGTGGTCGTGACCGGCTTGGCCGTGCCGTCGTTCACCGACGTGCAGCCGACCAGCACCGTGAACGACACGGCCGCGACTGCCAGCACTGCTCGCCTCATCGACTACTTCCCTCCGCCGTTGAAGGCGTCAGCGGTTGCCTCGTCCTGGCCCTTGTAGTTGGCCAGGGATGCTTGGATCTTCTGGATGGTCTTGGACAGCGCCTCGGCCGCCTTGTTGTTGGCCCAGGCGTAGCCGCCGACCTCGGGGCCCGCCGTCCGCTGGATCGCCTCGATCACCAGGGCGCTGTAGGGATCTTTGGCGGTCGCCGGCAGGAACATGAGCTGCGAGACGTTCCGGTTGAGCTCCTGCAGCTGGTTGCGCGCCTCGGCGAGGCCGTCGATCAGCTTCTGGGCCTGCTCGGGGTCGACGCTGAACTCCGTCTGGGTCGCGACCAGCATCGGCGGCGGTGCGCCCACCATGCCACCTGCCGCGCCGCCCACGACGTTCACCGTGTCGGCGACGAACCCGATCCGCTCCGCGCCCCCGCCGGATTCGGCGTCCCACATCGCACGCGCTCCCCTCACGCAAAAAGCCCCCGGCTGATGATGGCACAGGGGCTTCGCCCCGTCGGGGGTATCGCGATGGTTACTCCTGGTGGGGGACGGGCGTCCGATTCGTTCAAGACCCGGGGCCGCGAGCGGCCTACCGTCGGGCGCATGATCGAAGCAGCTCGTTCCTTCCTCTGGCACAACGCGCGCGTCCTGGAGCAGCGCCGGTTCCTGCACCTCTTCGACGGCGGACCGGCGGAGCCCGTGGTGGCGGCGGTCCTGGCCCACCGGAACGACGACGGCGGGTTCGGGCACGCGCTGGAGCCCGACGGGCGTGGGCCGACGAGTCAGCCGTTGCACACCTACACGGCGTTGTCCCTGCTCGACGAGGTCGGCGAGCGCGGGTACGGCGAGGCGGCGTGCGGGTTCCTGGCCGGCGTCGCGAACGCGGACGGCGGCGTGCCGAACTGCCTGGCCACGGCACGCGACCACCCGCGGGCGCCGTGGTGGCAGGTGGGGGACGAGAGCGACCTGCTGATGACGGCGCTGCTGGCCGGCGTGCTGCACCTGACGGGTGCCGAGCACGCGTGGCTGGACGGGGCCACGGAGTTCTGCTGGCGGCGGATCGAAGGACTGGCCAAGTCGCACCCGTACGAGGCCGCCGCGTGCGTCCGGTTCCTCGACCACGTGCCGGACCGGGCGCGGGCCGAGCGGGAGGCGGAGCGGTTGGGCGCGTTGGTGCGCGAGCAGGGGCTGGTCGACCTGGGCGAGGGGCAGGCGCCCGAGGGGTACGCGGCGGGCGAGACGCACAAGCCGCACCACTACGCGCCCACGCCGGACAGCCTGGCCCGGCGGTGGTTCGGCGACGACGAGATCGACGCCGACCTCGACGCGTTGGCGGCGCAGCAGCAGGACGACGGCGGGTGGACGTTCCCGTGGCCCGCGTGGACGCCGGTTACCACCTACGAGTGGCGGCCGATCGTCACGATCGAGGCGTTGTTGACGTTGCGTGCCTACGGTCGGATCAGCTGACCCAGCGGCACGCCGGCCAGGTCGCGGACCTCGCGGGACAGGTGGGCCTGGTCGGCGTAGCCGGTGCGGTGGGCGATGTCGGCGAACGGCACGCCCGCCCACGCCAGCTTGACCGCCCGGTCGAACCGCAGCACGCGGTGCAGCACCTTGGGGCCGTAGCCGAACGCGGCCAGGCTGCGCCGGTGCAGCTGCCGGGCGCTGAGGCCCAGCGACCAGGCCAGGTCGCCCACGGTCGTCGTCGGCACGGCGGACGCGATCGCGCCGACCGCCGGGTCCGGCGGCGTCTCCCGCAACCGGGCCGACGCGGCGGCCGCGAGCACCGCGCACGGGTCGCCGGCGGAGTGCAGGGCGTCCGCCAACGCGGGCGACGGACCCCACAGCTCGGCCAGCGGAACCCGCAGGTCGCGCAGCTCCGCGGCGGGCACGCCGAACACCGCCGGTCCCACGCCCGGACCGAACCGGACGCCGAACAACGTCCCGGGCCCCATCGACGTCACGTGGCCCACGGTGTCCGGGCCGGCGACGAACAGCTCACCGGTCGCGGTCGAGTAGATGATGTCCGTGCACCCGTCCGGCACGACCCGGCCGACGGCCGCGACGTCCGTGGTCCGCCGCCACAGGCAGGCCAGACCGGGGAACGGGCGTTCCGCGTACACCTCGACGATGGTAGTGGCGGACCGCGCGGGAGGAGGAGGCGCGCGCGGCCCGCCACGGGCACTCAGGTGCCGAACCTGATCCAGTTCACGCTCACGTACGGCGCGGGCTGGCCGCTGGTGAACGTGATGTAGACGTCGTGCGTGCCCGTCACCCCGGAGATGTTCGCGGGCACCGTGCGCCAGCTCTGCCAGCCGCCGGTGTTGGCGATGGCGAAGCTGCCGATGGGCGGCGCGGTGGGGCTGTCGAGCCGCACCTCGACCAGGCCGCTCACCCCGCCGGACGCCCCGGACGCGGCCCGTGCGACGAACTGCGTGGCCGTGCGCGTGCCGAACCGGACGCCGGAGAACCGCAGCGAGTTGCCGTTGCGCAGCTGCGCCACCGTCTGGCCGCCGTCACCCGCCTCGATCACGCCGCCGGACCGCGCCGTCGCCTGCTCGGCCTGGATGTCGGCGAACGCGTCCCAGCCGGTGCCGCCGGGCGGGTTGGTGGTGGTCGTGGTGGTGGGCTGCGTGCCGCCGCCCGCCGTCCACACGGCCACGTAGTCCACCAGCATCGAGTGACCCGGCACGGTCGCCGCGGTCGGTGTCGCGTGACCCGCCACGCCGTTGGGGAACGCGCCGCCGATGGCCAGGTTCAGCAGCAGGAAGTAGCCCGCGTGGCTGGTCATGTTGTTCCACGTGGTCGCGTCGAACTGGCTCTGGTTGACGCTGTGGAACTGCTGCCCGTCGACGTACCAGCGGAACGCCTTGGGCGAGGAGCTCTCGTCCCACTCGAACCGGTAGGTGTGGAACGCCGACTGGCACGTCGCGCCGGGGCACGTCCGGCTCGCGCCGAGGCCGTTGGTCTCGTTGCACGGCCCGCCGGGGTTCACGCCGCAGTGCAGCACGCCCCACACGGAGTTGATGCCGTTGACGTTCTCCATGATGTCGAACTCGCCGATGGCGGGCCAGTTCCAGTAGTTGCCGCGGTAGGGCGAGCCGAGCGCCCAGAACGCGGGCCAGTAGCCGAGCGCGGCCTGGCCGGTGACGTTCGGCATCTGGATGCGGCCCTCGATGGCGAGCTTGCCGCCCGCCGGCGGCTTGAAGTTCGCGCGCTGGGTCTCGATGCGGGCGGACGTCCAGTTGCCCGCGCCGTCGCGCAGGGCGGTGATGCGCAGGTTGCCCGCGCCGTCGAGCTTGATGTTGTTCGTGCTGTTGGTGTAGTTCTGGATCTCGCCGGTGCCCCAGTTCCCGGGTCCGCCGGGGTAGCCGTGGCCGAGGTCGAAGATCCAGTTCGCGGACGACGGCAGGGTGTTCGCGGCGCCGGTGAAGTCGTCGCTCCACTGGAGCGACCAGCCCGGCGGGGTCGGCGGCACCGCGGCGTTCGCCGACATGCCGGCGATCGCGAGCGGTACCGCGGTGATCAGGGCGACGGCGGTCGCCAGGACGCGTCGTCGGTTGCGGCTGAACTCCACGCGTGACCTCCTTGTCACTGTGTTCGGCACGACAACGAATTCCGTCGCCCATTCATGAGAGCGCTCTCATGATGATCCTTCAAGCGACCGAACGGCCCAAACCGCCCTACTTGGCGTCCGCGTAGCTGTCCACCGGCACCGCTTTGAGCGGGAACCGGACCGGCGTCGCGCCGAACACCAGCCGGGACGCCTCCTCGCCCGCCGCCGTCACCTCGGCGCACACCGCCTCCGCCAGGTCGGCCGGGCAGTGCACCAGCACCTCGTCGTGCTGGAAGAACACGAGGTGCGCGCCGCGCGCCGACCGGTGCAACCGCCGCCGCAACGCGCCGAGCAGCGCCGCCGTCCAGTCCGCCGCGCTCGCCTGCACCACGAAGTTGCGGGTGAACCGGCCCCAGTCCCGCGCCGCCCGCCGCGACTGCCGCACCGCGTCCTCGCTGTCGTCGGTGTTGCCGATCGCGTCACGCCACGCGTCGGACGGCAACGGGCTCGTGCGGCCGAGCCGGGACCGCACCATCCGGCCCTGCTCGCCCGCCAGCGCCGCCGCCTCCACGTACCCCACGGCTTCGGGGAACCGACGGCGCAGCACCGCCATCGCGGGCCCCGCGCCACCGCCCGTGCCGCCGTACATGGCCGACAGCATGGCCAGCTTCGCCTTGCCGCGGTCCCCGTCGAACGCCTCCGCGGCCAGCGTCGTGTACAGGTCGTCGTCCGACGACACCTCGGTGAACCGGTGGTCGTCCGACAACGCCGCCAGCACCCGCGGCTCCAGCTGCGCCGCGTCCGCCGCCACGAGCTTCCAGCCCGGGTCGGCCCGCACCGCCGTGCGCAGGGTGCGCGGGATCTGCAACGCCGCACCGCCCCGCGTCGCCCACCGCCCGGACACGACGCCGCCCACCACGTAGTCCGGCCGGAACCGCCCGTCCGCCACCCACGAGTCCAGCCACGACCAGCCGTGCGCCACCCACAGCCGGGCCAGTTCCTTGTACTCCAGCAGCGGCGCCACCGCCGGGTGGTCGACCTGCTTGAGCACCCACGCGCGCGCCGACGGGACGTCGATGCCCTCCCGCGCGAACGCCTTCACGATGCCCGGCGGGTGGTCCGGGTTGACCTGCCGGCCGCCGAACGCCGCCGTGATCCGGTCGGCCAGCTCCACCAGCCGGGCCGGCCGGGCGCCGTTCGGCGGACGCGGCCCGAGCATGTCCACCAGCAGCCGCTCGTGCACGTCCTCCCGCCACGGCAGGCCGAAGTGCGTCATCTCCGCGGCGGCCAGCGCGCTCGCCGACTCGGCCGCGAACAGCAGGCGCAGGCCGTCGGCGTGCCCCAGCGTCGCCACCACCCGTTGCTGCTCCCGGTGCACCGCGACGACCGCGTCCAACGGGTCGGTGTCGCCGGGCAGCGGTTGCCGCTCGGGCTCGAACAACGTCGGCTGGGTGTCGCGCTTGCGCGGCCCGTGGTCGTCCGGCACGGGCAGCCCGCGCAGCCGCGCGACCGCGGCCCCCAACCCGCGCGGCTCGCGGTGCCGGCCCTGGTAGGCCAGCACCAGGTACTCGGCGTGCGACAGGTCCTGGCACCGCTCCACCCGGACGCCGCGCGCCAACAGGTCGGGGTAGACCTCGGTCGTGTCCGCCAACACCCACCGGGGTCTGTGCCGGGCCTCCAGTTCGGACACCGCCGCCGCCAGGTCCGCCGTCTCCACCACCGGCCCCTCGGGCGCCCCGGCGTCGGAGAGCACGCGCAACCGTCCCGCGTTCTCCGCGTGCGACACCAGGGCGACGAGCATGCCGCTGATTGTGCAGGCAACCCCCGACAAAACCGGCCTCGGCGAAACCGTCGGGCTAGGCGACGACCCGGCCGCGCGACACCACCGCGCCCGGCCGCCGGAGCACGGCGGGCACGGCCCTCGGGTCCGCCGGGTACGCGGTGAGGTCGGCGGGCGCGCCCTCGACGAGGTTCGGCAACCCGAGCCAGGCGCGCGCGGTCCAGCTCGCGGCGCCCACCGCGGTCGCGGGCGGCAGGCCGGCGCGGATCAGGCAGTCCACCTCGTCGGCCACCACGCCGAACGCGGAGCGGTCGGTGCCCGCGAGCACGGTGACGCCGGCGTCGTGGGCGTCGGCGACCCGTTCGACCATGGTCCGGTAGCCCGCGAGCCAGAGCCGGTCGCGCGGCCGTCCCCGCTCCTCCCTCCAGCCCGCGGACTCGGCGAACGTCGTGAGCGTGGGGACGTACGCGGCGCCGTGCCCGGCCATGAGGGGTATCGCCTCGGCGGGCATGCCCATGCCGTGCTCGACCGAGTCGACGCCCGCGGCGGCGGCGTTGAGCGCGCCCCGGCTCGACTGGGCGTGCGCCGCAACGCGTCCGCCGGCCGACCGCACCGCCGCCACGACGTCGCGCAGCAGGTCCGCCGGCACGGGCTCGTCCTCGAAGTCCCAGTCGCAGAACACCTTGCACCACCCGGTCCGCGTGGCGTCGGCCACCGCCTCGGCGACCAGGTCGTCCACCACGACGTGGAACGGGGCGTGGTCGGACAGCCCGGACCACGCCAGCCACCGCCCGCCGCCCACCATGCGCGGCAGGCGCGGGTCGTCGGGGATCTCGGCGGACGCGGACAGGCCGGGGAACCGCAGCGCCGTCACGCCCGCGCGCAGGTGGTCGAGGCAGTGGGCGGTGAAGTCGGCCGCGTCGAAACCGCCGTCGTACGACGAGCCGGGGTGGGTGTGGACGTCGACCAGGCCCGGCAGCAGGTAGCCGCCGTCGACGACGGTCGTCCAGTCGCCGGACGGCCGCTCGAACGTCACGCGGTCGCCCAGGACCCACAGGTCGCGGGGCTCGTCGTCGGGCAGCAGAACGCCCCGGAAGTGGAGAGGCACGAGCTCAGCCTCCCACTTCCGGGGCCACGCCCTACCCCGTGGTGATCAGCGAGCGCAGGAAGAAGGCCACGTTCGCGGGACGCTCGGCGAGCCGCCGCATGAAGTAGCCGTACCACTCGTCGCCGTACGGGACGTACACGCGCATCCGGTGGCCGGCGGCGGCGATGCGGCGCTGCTCGTCGGGCCGGATGCCGTAGAGCATCTGGAACTCGTAGCTGTCCCGCGGCCGGTCCTTGGCCAGCTCGGTGGCGATGGCGATCAGCCTCGGGTCGTGCGAGGCCACCATCGGGTAGCCCTCGCCCGCCATCAGGACCTTCAGGCAGCGCACGTACGACAGGTCGACGTCCGCCTTGTCCTGGAACGCCACCGACGCGGGCTCCTTGTAGGCGCCCTTGCACAGCCGCACGCGCGACCCGGCGTGCGCCAGGTCCCGGCAGTCCTGCTCGGTCCGCCTCAGGTACGCCTGGAGCACCGCGCCCACCCACGGGAAGTCGACCCGCAGCTCGTGGAGGATGCCGAGCGTCGAGTCGGTCGTGGTGTGGTCCTCCATGTCGAGGGTGACCGTGGTGCCGACCGCGCCCGCCGCCGCGCAGATCCGGCGGGCGTTCTCCAAGGCGATCTTCTCGCCGTCCACGGGCAGGAACTGGCCCACCGCGGACAGCTTCACCGACACCTCGGCCCGGTCGGTGTGCCCGGCCAGTTCGAGGCGGCGCAGCAGGTCCAGGTACGCCTCCACGGTGGCCGTGGCCTGCTCCGCGTCCCTGGTGTCCTCGCCCAGGTGGTCCAGCGTGACGTACCGGCCGTCGGCCAGCACCTCGCCGGTGGTGGCGACGGCCGCGTCGACGTCGTCGCCGGAGATGAAGCGCTTGACGACCGGCCGGGTCAGCGGCGTGCGTTCGACCAGCTCGCGGATCGCCTCGGATCGCGAGGCGGCGAGCAGCGTGGAGCGGAGCATGATCACCCCTGGTGCGGGTAGCGGTAGGAGGTGGGAGCCGCGAACGTCTCCTTGATGGACCGCGGGCTGACCCAGCGCAGCAGGTTGTGCACGGAGCCCGCCTTGTCGTTCGTGCCCGACGCCCGCCCGCCGCCGAACGGCTGCTGGCCGACGACCGCGCCGGTCGGCTTGTCGTTGACGTAGAAGTTGCCCGCGGCGAACCGGAGCTCGTTCTGCGCGTGGACGATGGCGGCCCGGTCCCGCGCGATGATCGCGCCGGTCAGGGCGTACGGCGCGGCGTTCTCCATCTGCTTGAGCACGGTGTCGTAGTCCGAGTCCTCGAACACGTGCACCGCCAGCACCGGCCCGAAGTACTCGGTCGTGAACACCTCGTGCGTCGGGTCGCTGCCCAGCAGCACGGTCGGCCGCACGAAGAAGCCCTCGGAGTCGTCCGCCGTGCCGCCCGCGACGACCTCCAGCCGGTCGTCCTCGTGCGCGGCCTTGAGCACGCCGGACAGCTTGTCGAACGAACGCCGGTCGATGACCGCGCCCATGAAGTTCGACAGGTCCGTGACGTCGCCCATCGTCAGCGACTCGACGTCGGCGAGGAAGTCGTCCTTCACCCGGTTCCACACCGAGCGCGGGATGTACGCGCGGGACGCGGCCGAGCACTTCTGGCCCTGGTACTCGAACGCGCCGCGGACCAGCGCGGTGCGCAGCACGTCGACGTCGGCCGACGGGTGCGCGAGCACGAAGTCCTTGCCGCCGGTCTCGCCGACGACCCGCGGGTACGAGCGGTAGTGGGCGATGTTCGCGCCGACCTGGCCCCACAGGTGCTGGAACGTGCGGGTGGACCCGGTGAAGTGGATGCCCGCGAGGTCCGGGTCGGCCAGCGCCACCTCGGACACGGCCAAGCCGTCGCCGGGCAGCAGGTTGATCACGCCGGGCGGCAGGCCGGCCTCTTCGAGCAGCCGCATGGTGAGGTGCGCGGCGAAGCTCTGCGTCGGCGACGGCTTCCACAGCACCACGTTGCCCATCAGGGCCGGGGCGGTGGGCAGGTTGCCGGCGATCGCGGTGAAGTTGAACGGCGTGATCGCGTAGACGAAGCCCTCCAGCGGGCGGTGGTCCGTGCGGTTCCACACGCCGGGGGACGACTGCGGCTGCTCTTCGAGGAGCTTCCGGCCGAACGAGACGTTGAAGCGCCAGAAGTCGATCAGCTCGCACGCGGCGTCGATCTCCGCCTGGATCGCGGTCTTCGACTGGCCGAGCATGGTGGCCGCGTTGAGCGTGGCCCGCCACGTGGTCGCGAGCAGGTCGGCGGCGCGGAGGAGGATCGCGGCGCGGTCGTCGTAGGACATCGCGCGCCACGCGGGCGCGGCTTCCCTGGCGGCGGCGATGGCGTCCCGGGTGTCCTGCTGCGTGGCGCCGTGGAGGGTGCCGAGGACGGCGCGGTGGTTGTGCGGCTGCACGACGTCGAAGCGCTCGCCGCCGCCGACCCGCTGCTCACCGCCGATGGTGAGGGTCAGCTCGACGGGCTCCTTGGCCAGCTCGGCCAGCTTCGCCTGCAACTGCGCCCGTTCCGGGGTGCCGGGGGCGTAGCCGAGGACGGGCTCGTTCACCGGTGCGGGGACCGAGGTCACGGCATCCACAAGCAGCTCCTTCGCCACAGGGTTGGGTTCCCCAACGGTAGGACTTCCGACCATGCGCGCCGTTGTCCGCACGTCTAGGCTTGGCGCTCCGCCGTTGTACGAATGGACAAGAAGTGAGCCTCCGGCAGGTCTTGATCGCGCTCGGCGACCCGCTGGTCGAGGTGCAGGTCGCGCCGCACGGGCTGGAGGCCGACGTCCTCGACGTCGTCATCCTCGACCCCGACGACACGCCGGACGTGCGTCCGGGCGACCTCGCCCTGGTCATCGGCGCCCGCGGACGGGCCGCGCTGCCGCTGGTCCGGGCCGCCGCGGCCGGGGGAGCGGTGGCGGTGGCGGTCAAGGTGGACACGCCGTCGCCCGTGCTGCGGCAGGCGGCGGCGGACGCGGGCGTGGCGCTGCTCGCCGTGCGGCCGGAAGTCCGCTGGGAACACCTCGAAGCGCTGGCCAGGGGTGTCGTGCACAACGCCAGGGTGACGGCCGACGCGGGCGCGGGCGAAGTCCTCGGCGACCTGTTCGGCCTCGCCCAGACCATCGCCTCGCTGACCGGCGGCATCGTCAGCATCGAGGACACCGCGAGCCGCGTGCTGGCCTACTCCCGCTCCACCGACGAGGTGGACGAGCTGCGCCGGCTGTCCATCCTCGGCCGCCAGGGCCCCGAGCCGTACCTGAAGATGCTCCGCGAGTGGGGCGTCTACCAGCGGCTCCGGTCCGGCGAGGACGTCGTCCGCATCGACGAGCGGCCCGAGCTGGGCATCCGCCGCCGCATCGCCGTCGGCATCCACGCGGGCACGCAGCCGCTGGGCACGATCTGGGTGCAGGAAGGGGCCACGCCGCTCACCGAGCAGGCCGAACGGGCACTGCTCGGCGCGGCCCGCGTCACCGCGCTGCACCTGGTCCAGCAGCGGGAGCCCGCCGCCGCGTTCCGGGAGAACCTGCTCGCGGCCCTGCTCGACGGCCGGATGGACGCCGGCGCGATCGCCGAGCAGATCGGGGCCGACCCGGACAAGCCCGCCGCCGTCGTCGTCTTCGCCCTGCGCGGCCAGGAGCACCACGACCGCACCCAGCACGAGCTGCGGCGCGCCGAGATGACCAGCCTGATCTCGGTGCACGCCGCCGCGTACCGGCGCAGCGCCCTGGTCAGCCAGCAGAGCGGCCGCACGTACGCGCTGCTCACGGACCTGCCGCCGAAGGCGCCGCTGCTCACCCTGACCAGGGAGATCGTGGCCGCCGCCCGCAAGCACATGGGCCTGCGGGTGCAGGGCGCGATCGGCTCGACCGTGCCCACGGTGGACGAGGTGATGATCTCGCGGGACGAGGCCGACCGCGTGCTCGACGCCATGTCGCGCGACCTCGACGCCGACGTCGCCACCCTGGAGGACGTGCGGTCGCGCGTCCTGATCAGCGAAACGCTCGCCCTGCTGGCGGACCACCCGCGCATCCGCGACCCGCGGCTCGCCGGACTGGATGGGGAACTGGCCCGTTCACTATTGGCCTACCTCGATGAATTCGGTGATGTGAAAAGTGCGGCCGCGAAGTTGCACGTCCACCCCAACACCCTCCGGTACCGGGTCCGACGTGCGGCGGAGCTGGGCGGATTCGATCTGGACGACCCGTTGCTCCGGTTGTTCGCCCAGTTGCAACTCAGGCTGACCTGAGCCCGAGGCGGTTCGCGCCGTACCCTCCGGGAGTGAGCACCCAAGCCCGCGGCAGCGACTTCGCTGAATTGTCCAGGTTGGTCAAGCAGCAAGGTCTGCTCGACCGGCGCATCGGTTTCTACATGACTTACCTGGTCTGCGTCCTCGCGGCCTTCGCCCTCACCGCGGCCGCCGTGGTGCTGATCGGCGACTCGTGGTGGCAGCTCGTGCCGGCCGCCGTCCTCGCCGTCGTCTACACCCAGATCGCGTTCCTGGGCCACGACGCCGGCCACCGGCAGGTGTACGCGAGCGGCAAGGCGAACCACACCATGGGCCTGCTGCTCGGCAACCTCCTCGTCGGCGTCGGGTTCGGCTGGTGGATGGGCAAGCACAGCCGCCACCACGCCAACCCGAACCACGAGGACGAGGACCCGGACGTCGACATCTCCGTCCTCGCGTTCAGCGCCGAGCAGGCGCAGCGCAAGCGCGGCTTCTTCCGGCTCGTGGTGAAGCACCAGGCGTGGCTGTTCTTCCCGCTGCTGCTGCTCGAAGGCTTCAGCCTGCACATCATCAGCACGGCCGCGGCGGCGCGCCGCGAGGTCAAGGGCTGGCGGCTGGAGCTGGTGCTGCTGGCCGTGCACGTCGTCGTCTACCTGACCGCGGTGTTCCTGGTGATGTCCCCGCTCAAGGCGCTGGTCTTCATCGCCGTCCACCAGGGCCTCTTCGGCGTCTACATGGGCATCTCGTTCGCGCCCAACCACAAGGGCATGCCGGTGCTCCAGGCGGGCCACCAGCTCGACTTCCTGCGCAAGCAGGTGCTGACCTCCCGCAACGTGACCGGCGGCTGGTTCACCGACTTCCTGCTCGGCGGCCTGAACTACCAGATCGAGCACCACCTGTTCCCGAGCATGCCGCGACCGCACCTGCGCCGCGCGCAGGCGCTGGTCCGCGACTTCTGCCACCGCCAGTCGGTGTCCTACGCCGAGTGCGGCCTGTTCACGTCGTACGGGTACGTCCTGAAGTACCTGCACGAGGCGGGAGCTGAACTGCGCGGTACAGGAAAGCTCGCTCCAGCAGCGTCCAGCTAGTCGTCGTCACCAGGTAGACGCCCGCCGCCAGCGGCAGCACGGCGGCGACGAGCACGGTCCCGAACGGCAGGAGCCGCAGCAGCCTCGCGAACGGCGGCTGCGGCCCGCCGTTGTCCCGGGCGATCGCCGCCTGCCACCGGGACGTCGCGAACGCGATCCCGGTGAGCACCGCGAACAGCGCGAGGAACACGGGCGTGTGCGCCCACGTGCCGAACCAGTGCGCGCCCAGCGGCACGCCGAGCAGCGTGCCGTCCAGCAGCGGGTTCGGCGTGGTGACCAGCCGGTACACCACCATGAAGAACGGCGCCTGCACCAGCGCGGGCAGGCAGCCGGCCAGCACGGACGTGCCGTTGGACCGGTACAGCTCCAGCGTCTTCTCCTGGAGCCGGACCTTGTCCTTGCCGTACTTCTCGGTGAGCTGCCGCAGCTCGGGCGCGAGCGCGGCACGGGCCTTCTCGCCGCGCACGGCGGCACGGCTGAGCGGGTGCATGAGCAGTCGGACGACGACGGTGAACGCGACGATGGCCAGGGCGGGCGTGGCGAACCCGGCCAGGGCTGAGCCCAGGGCGTGGAACAAGGGAAGAACTCCGTCCTCGGAGCAAGCGGAACAGGGGCCTCAGGGAGTGAGGCCGAGTCCGGGTGCCCGGGGACGGGGACGGCCCGCCGCGTCGGGGTCGCGCAGCCGCAGGAACGCGGCGCGCAGCGACTTCTCGCGGATCGACAGCGACCGCACCCACGCGGGCGCGGCGAGCACCGCCGGCGCGGAGGTGAGCAGCAGCACGACCAGCGCCACGGCCGTCACGGCGGCCAGCAGCTCGGTGGGCGTGTGCAGGAGGGTCAGCGCGTAGAGCGCCGGCAGGTGGAGCGCGAGCAGCAACCGCAGCCTGGCCACACCCACCCCCTCGGACGTCACCGCCGGTCTTCCCCACCGACTGTACCGATCAGCGCCGGCCTGGTGGGGTGGTCGTAGCGGACCGTCACGTCGGCGTGCGGCTCGTACGAGGCGTAGGCGGGCAGCGTCCACCGCCACTCGGCGGGCAGTTGCCGTTCGAGGGCGCCCGGCGACAGCCACAGGTGCACGGTCAGCTCCGCCGGCAGCCACTTGTCGAGCAGCAGGGTGCCGTCGACCAGCAGCACGCCGCCCGCGCCGAGCGTCGCGTAGTCGGCCCGGTGCGCCCGGTCCGTCGCCGCGTTCCACAGCGCGGGCAGCACCCGGCCCGACCCGCCGGGGTCGAGCGGTTCCAGCACCTCGCGGACCAGCCCGCCGACGTCCAGCCACGCGTCGCGGAACGAGTCCGGGTCCTGGTGGCCGTGCTCCAGCCGCACGGACGCGGGCCGCAGGAAGTCGCCGGCCGACACCCGCAGCACCGGACGTCCCAGCGCCCGCAGCGGCTCCACCAGGGCGTCCGCCAGCTCGCCCGGCCTGGTCGGCACGGCGCCGTCGAGCAGCACCCGCGCCCACGTGTCGCGCGGCACCGCGTCGATCCGCCCGACCAGCTCGTCCACGAGGGTCCGCGGCGTCAGGGGGACGACCTTCACGGCACCGGGTAGTCCGCCCAGCCGTCCGGCAGCACCGGCACCGGCCAGTCGGGGTCGGGCTCCCACGACGCCCACGCCTGGTCCCACCACGTCGTGCCGGCGGTCAGCATCGCCTCGACCTCCTTGCCGGTGGCGCGGATGGCCTCGGCCTGCGCGGCGGAGTACTTGCCCGCGGCGACCTGCTCCTCGAACTCGTCGCGGTCCTTCTCCACCCAGCCGCCCTCGGCGGGCACCCAGTAGTCCAGCTCGTGGTCGAGCGTGTCGAACCCGAGCGGCGTGCGGCGGAACGGGTCCTGGAGGTTGAGGTACCAGCCGTGGAACCGGCGGTCCGGACCCGTCCAGTACAGGTCGACGGAGTAGGCGTCGCCGGGCCGGTGCATCTGGAGCTTGCCGTGGCCGCGCCAGTGCGCGTTGCCCGCGACCTGCCAGCCGTGCGGCCAGTGGTGCGGCGGGAACCCGAACCGCACACCGGGCACGGTGAACACGACGAGCAGGTCCGGCCCGTCCTCGACGACCCTGGTCGGCGTCACCGCCCACGGCTTGCCGTGCAGCACCTCGCGCCGCAGCGCCACGTCACCCGGTCGGAAGTACCCCATGACGATCACCCTAGGCGAGCGCGCGGCGCAGCCGGCCCGCCGCCACCTCGCGGCGCGGGTCCGTCCGGGGCATGAGCCGGACCAGCCGCTCCAGCACGGTCACGTCGTCCGACACCAGGCCGAACGCCCACAGCGCCTCGACGTCCCCGCGTTCCAGCACGCCCCGCCGCACCGCCGCGCCCAGGTCTTCCCGCTCCTCGCGCACCACGGGCGCCTCGGACCGGGGGAGGAGGTCGCCCCGGTACGCCGCCGCGGCCACGCCCACGTCGCCGACGCGCAGCGCCTCGCGCACCGCCAGGAAGTCGCCGCGCACGTCGGCCGACAGCCGGTACGGCCTGGTCAGCAGCACCCGGCCGAGCTGCGCGCGCAGCCGGTGCAGCTCGGCGCGCACCGTCGTCGGGTTGCCGCGCTCGCCGTACAGGTGCAGCGCCAGCTGCTCGGCGGTCAGCCCGCGCGGGTGCAGCGCCAACGCCGCCAGCAGCTCCGCGTGCCGCAGCGACAGCGGCAGCGCCCGCCCGTCCAGCGAGCCGGTCGAGCCGCCCAGGAACCGCAGCGACAGCACGGGTCTTCGCGCGGTCCGGCGTGGCACCCGGAGCAGGTACCCCTCGTCCAACGGCTCCAGGACCGCTTCCCGCCCGTCGGCCAACCGCACCCGGTCGCCCGTCACGTCCACCCGCGGGCCGCTGGGGCCGTGCGGGCCGTCCGGTTCGAGCACGGTGTCCGGCGTGGCGGCCAGCACGCGGCCGGTGGGGCTCAGCAACGCGCCCGGCTCGCCGCGCAGGCCGATCAGGTGCCGCATGTTCACCGCGCGCAGCCGCTCGTCACGGGCGGCGAGCCGCAGCTGCAACTGGCTCTCCGCCAGCCGGGCGGCGGCCGACACCAGCGCCACCATCGTCGGGTGCGTGCTGCGCAACGGCCCGCTCACGTCCACCACGCCGATCGTGCGGCCGGTGTCGGGGTCGCGCACGGGGCTCGCCGCGCAGGTCCACCCGTGGTAGGCCCGCACCAGGTGCTCGGCGGAGTGCACGGTCACCGACCGGCCGACGGCCAGCGCCGTGCCCATCGCGTTGGTGCCGATGGACGGCTCGCTCCAGCACGCGCCCTCGGTCAGCCGGACCCGTTCGGCCAGGCCGCGCACCGACGTCGCGCCCTCGCACCACAGGATGTTGCCGTCCGCGTCCGCGATGATCATCACGTGCTCGGCCTCGTCGGCGACGCTCACCAGCGTCTCGCGCAGCACCGGCAGCGCGACCGAGAGCGGGTGCGCACCGCGCCGGTCGACCACCTCGTCCCGGTCGAGCACGACGGGCGGTTCGTGCCGGTCCGGGTCGACCCGCGCGGCCAGCGACCGCCGCCACGACTCCACGATCAGGGGACGCGCGTCGCGTGCCCGGTCCCCGCTCAGCACCGCCTCGCGGGCGTGCGCGAGCCGTCGCGGGTCCGGTTGCATGGCGCCTCCCGGACCAGGATGGCGTGACCGCGCCGGTCGCGGCAACCCGGCGCTGAACCGTTCGGGTGCAACGCCACTGCAACGTTGTGCCGTCCACGCTGCTGCCCGCGACGAACCCGACCGACGCGACGACGACGACGTGGGAGACCAGATGGCGAGGTACGCGGCGCCCGGTGAGCGGGGCAGCGTGGTGTCGTACCGGAGCCGGTACGACCACTTCATCGGCGGTGAGTACGTGCCGCCCGCCAAGGGCCGGTACTTCGCCGACCCCACGCCGGTGACCGGCGAGCCGTTCACGGAACTGGCGCGGGGCACGGCCGAGGACGTGGACCGGGCGTTGGACGCGGCCCACGGCGCGGCCCGCGCGTGGGGCCGCACGTCGGCCGCCGAGCGCGCGAACGTGCTCCACGAGGTCGCCGACCGCGTGGAGGACCACCTCGACGCGCTGGCCGTCGCCGAGACGTGGGACACCGGCCGCCCGGTCGGCGAGACGCTGGCGGTCGACCTGCCGTCGGCGGTGGAGCACCTCCGCTACTGCGCGGGCCTGGTCCGGGTGCGGGAGGGCGGCATCACGCCGGTCGGCGACGACGTCGTGGCCTACCGCTACCCCGAGCCGCTCGGCGTGGTCGGCCGGCTCGTCGCGCCGGACTTCCCCCTGCTCACGGCGGTGCGGGAACTCGCGCCCGCGCTGGCCGCGGGCAACGCCGTCGTGCTGAAGCCCGCCGAGCAGACCCCGGCGTCGATCCACGTCCTGGTGGGGCTGATCGCCGACCTGCTGCCGCCCGGCGTGGTCAACGTCGTCAACGGCTTCGACATCGGGGCGGGTCGGGCGCTGGCGGCCAGCCGGCGGGTCGCCGCGATGCCGTTCGGCTCCGGCGCGGACGACGGCGGCAGCTGCCCGAACATCTTCTTCGCCGACGTGGCCGCCCGGCGCGACGCGTTCCACGACCGGGCGCTGACGGGGTTCGCCGCGTTCGCCCGCGACCGCGGCGAGCCGTTCCGCGCGCTGGTGCAGAGCACCGTCCACGACGAGTTCCTGGCCGACGCCGTGGAGCGCACCAAGGCGTTGGCGATGGGGCACCCGCTGGACACCGCGACGGTGATCGGCGCGCAGACCACGCGCGACCGGCTCGACCGGATCATGTCGGCGATCGTGGCCGCCCGCGCCGACGGCGCGCGGGTGCTGTGCGGCGGCGAGCGCGCGGACCTCGGCGGCGAGCTGTCCGGCGGCTACTACGTCACGCCGACGGTCTTCGCGGGCGACGTCCGGGGCCGGGCGCACCGGGACGAGCCGGTCGGCCCGGTCGTGTCCGTGACCGCGTTCGACGACGTCGACGACGCGGTGAAGATCGCCAACGAGACGGCGCGCGGCGCCGGCGCGGGCGTCTGGTCGCGGGACACCGGTGTGGCGTGCCGGGTCGGCCGGCAGCTGCACGCCCGCCGGGTCTGGGTGAACAACGCGCCGCGGCTGCTCGGCGGCGAGACGTGCCGCGTCACGCTCGACCCGTACCAGCGGACCAGGACCCTGCTGGTGCGCGACCGGGTGTGAGGCACGTCGGCGCGCGTCCGGGCGGCGGGGTGCCCGGACGCGCGCGACCTTCACCTCCTCCAGGGCACCTGCGGTGAGGCGTAGTAGTTCACGCCCAGCACGTCCCACCGGTCGGCCTGCGCGGCCAGCCGGACCTTGAACCGGTCCCAGTCGTGCGTCGACCACGGCGACCAGGCCAGCTCCGCGATCGCGGGCAGGCGCGGGAACGCCAGGAACTCCAGCTCGGCGCTGTTCGTGATGGTCTCGCTCCACAGCGGTGCCTCGACGCCGCGCACGGCGTCCGCGGGCAGCCCCTCGATGTACGCGCCGGGGTTCCAGTCGTACGCGTCCTGCACGTCGGTGTACCCGGCCCAGCTCAACCCCAGCTTGGTGTTGGCGTCGTACTTCATGTCCAGGTACGCCTTGGTGGCGGGCGACAGCACGATCCGGCTGCCCCGCGCGGCGGCCGCGACCATGTCCGGCGCGACCGTCTTCGTGCCCCAGAACTGCGGCACGGCCGACGCGGGCGGACCGGCCTTCACGAACTCGTGCCAGCCGGTGGCCGTCTTGCCGTGCTTCTCCACCAGGGGCAGGACCTTGTCGATGAACAGGTCGAAGTCCGGGTCGGTCGTGGCGTGCGCCTCGTCGCCGCCGATGTGCAGGTACTCGCCCGGCGTCAGCGCGGCGACCTCGCGGAGCACGTCGTCGACGAACTCGTAGGTGATGTCCTTGGCGATGCACAGGGAGCTGAAGCCGACGTCGATGCCGGTGTAGAGGGGCGGCGCGACGCCGTCGCAGTTCAGCTCCGGGTACGACGACAGCGCGGCGTTGGTGTGGCCCGGCATGTCGATCTCCGGGATCACGGTGATGTGCCGTGCGGCGGCGTACGCGACGAGGTCCCGGTACTGCTCCTGCGTGTAGTAGCCGCCGGGGCCGCCGCCGACCTCCGTGCTGCCGCCGTGGGCGGTGAGGTTCGGCCAGCTCTTGATCTCCAGCCGCCAGCCCTGGTCGTCGGTCAGGTGCAGGTGCAGCCGGTTGACCTTGTACAGCGCGATCTGGTCGATGTACCGCTTGACCTCGTCGACGCTGAAGAAGTGCCGCGCCACGTCGAGCATCGCGCCGCGGTGGGCGTAGCGCGGGTAGTCCAGCACCCGGCCGCCGGGCACTACCCACGGCCCGCGCTGCCTGGTCTTCGCCTCCACCTCGGCGGGCAGCAGCTGCCGGAACGTCTGCACGCCCGCGAACAGCCCGGCCGCCGTCCTGGCCCGGATCACCGCGCCCCGCCCCGTCACGTCGAGCTGGTAGCCCTCCGCGCCGACGGCCGGGTCCGCGCCGACGAGCAGCAGCGAGATGTGCCGGCCGGACGCGCCGGGCACGACCGGCAGCCGGTAGCCCGTCGACGGGCGCAGCACGCCCGCCAGGTACTCGCCGACCTGCCGGGCCTCGACCGAGCCGGGTTGCGTGTGGATCTTGGTGTCCGCGCCGAGCGTGAAGCTCACGCCGGGCCGCGGGGTGACTGCGACGGGGGCGGGCACGATGTGCTGCAACGACGTCTCCGGAGTGGCGTGGGCGGGGGCCGCCGTCGCCACCGCGCCGGCGAACACGAGCGCGGTGAGCGCGCGACCGAGCCCGCGCCGTCGGGCGCCTTGTTGGGGAAGCACTGACGTTCCTCCTGGTCAGCGTGGAGCACCGGGCGGCGGCACCGCCACCGTGTCAGCCGCACCAGGAGGTGTCAAGGTCCAGACCAATCAGTGCAGGCTGGGCTTGCCCAGATCCCGCCAGACGGCCGGGAAGCGCTCCTCCACCCGCCGCGCCGCCGCCGTCTCCAGCCCGTGCAGCAGGCCGAACGTGAAGCCGTTCTCCCCGTCGAGCTGGGCCTTCGCGCCCAGCTCC
Organism: Saccharothrix hoggarensis; assembly: GCF_052936025.1. The sequence goes on from NZ_CP193624.1 coordinate 1,240,769, forward strand.
CGCAGCACCGGCCGGGCCACCACGCTGTCCTGGTGCTCGCCCAGCAGCTCCTGCACCGCCTTCACCTTCTTGTGGTACTTCGCGGCCCGCTTGCCGAACACCGGCTCGGACACCTCCACCGCGTACCGCAACCGCTTCGCCGCCTTGCGCGCCTCGTGCAGCGCGTCGTCGTCGTGCGCGTTCCCGGCCCGCTTGGCGAGCCTGCGGTAGGTCTTGGTCACCAGCTCCGGCAGCGCCTTCTTCGCCTTCTCGGACGCCGCCGGCGTGAACGGCGGGTCGGCGATCATCGCGTCGACCGCGTCCAGCAGCGCGAAGTACCGCTCGCTGTTCAGCGCGGCGAGGGCCGACTCGTGCGCGGCGGTCTCCAACGACGAGAAGTGCCGCACCAGCTGGGCCCGCACGGGCCCGAGCACCAGGTCCCCGTCGAGCGCCGCGAGGCCGTCCTCGAACCGCGCCCGCAGCACTTCGAGGTCGCGCGCCTCGCCGAGCGTGCCCGCGAGCCACTTCAGCTCGTCGGTCAGCTCGCGCGTGTCGTCCCGGTCCACGATCGAGCCGAACGCCTGGAGCGCGCTGCGCATCCGCCGCGTCGCCACGCGCATCTTGTGCACGCCCTCGTCCTCGCCCCGGCGCACCCTCGGGTCCTCGTGCTTCAGCGCGTCGGCCTGCTCGCGCAGGTACGCCAGCACGACGTCGCCGGCGGACTTGCCGCCCGCCCTGCCGGGGGCCGGGGGCGTGGTGGCGGCGATCCGGTCGGCCAGCAGCCGGGTCAGCTTCGCCGACGACGCGGACCGCGCGATCCCGCTCTCCGCCAGCCGCGCCTCGACCAGGTCCAGCAGCGCCACGTCACCGCGTTCGCCCAGCTCGACCTCGATCTCCCGCCACGAGTCGACGGGCGTGTCGTCGCCGCCGAGGGCCTGCCCCGACACCAGGTCCTCGACCACCTCGGCCAGCAGCCGGCCCTTGTCGTCCACCAGTTGCCGGCGGTGCCGCGTGGTCCGGATGCGGGCGACCGGCGCGAGCTCGCGACCGCGCGCGTGCACCTGGACGAGCGAGCCCAGCTCCTCCGGCGGCTGCTTGGCCGCGCGCCCCGCCGGCAGCCGCACCTCCTCGCGCGTGTCCACGCCGACCGGGAGCTTCAGGTGCCAGCCCGCGTCCTCGCCGCCGGTGCGGCGGCGCAGCGTCAGCCCGGCCCGCGCCAGCCGCAGGTCCGCGGTGTCGTAGTAGACCGCCTCCAGCTGGTGCTCCTCCGGCCCGGCCACGGCGGCGACGCCGGCCAGGTCGGACAGGTCCGGCAGCGCGGCGCCGCCGGGGGCCTCGTACTTGCGTTCCGTCTCGTGCACCGACGTCGACATGTACCAGACATACACCGATCGGAGGCAGTTCATTCGATCTCACGGTGAGTGATCAGTCGTTAACCAGGCCGGGGGTTTGTGTCGCCCCGTACGCGTGGTCTTTCGGTTTCGCGCCTGGACAAGGACCCACCGTGCGGTTGGCTGGATCGCGTGCCCACGGAGAAGGAACGGCTCGACGAGGTCGAACCGACGGTCGCGGACCTCGTCGCCACCACCCAGGCGTTGACGGCCGAGCTCGGCCGCGTGAGCGCCCGCCTGCTCGTGCTGGAACGCAGGCTGTCCGGCGCCGGGTCCGGCCCGGACGAGGACCTCGACTCGGTCGACGGCATCACCGAGACCGTCGACGCGCTGCGCGCCGCGTGGGACGCCGAGCAGGAGCTGCTGGCCGACTCCGTCCGCGCCGACCTGCGCGCCGAGGTGGCCGAGTACGAGTCGCTGAAGCAGCAGCGGGACGCGGGCCTGGCCAAGCTGTCCACCGGCCGGATGCCGCGGTTCGAGCGCGACGCGCTGCAGCACGAGGTGCAGAACCTCGACTGGCGCGTCAACGCGCAGGAGCCGGGCGCCGTGGCCGCGGCCGAGCGGCTGGCCGCCGACCAGCTGGCCGCCGAGGAGCCGTGGCGCGCGGAAGCGGTGGTGGCGGGGGACAAGGCGCGGCAGGAGGTCCTGGACATCGCCCGCCGCCGGCTGGAACGCGCGCTCGCCGCCGACACCCGGCTGCCGCTGTGGTTCCGGGTCGGCCTCGGCGAGATCACCAGCCCGGACCCGTCACTGTGGGTGGAGGCCGCCGTCGCCCTGGTCGCCTACCGGCTGGAGTACGGCGTCACCGACCCGATCTCGCCGCTCGGCGAGGTGCCGTCGGCCGCGTCCGGCTTCGCCGCCTGGGTCCGCCGCGCCGAGGCGCACGCCGACATCGTCGACCAGCTCGACTCGCTGCGACCCTGAGGTCCGCGCCGGTCAGCAGGTCTGCAGCATCGTGCCCAGCGCGTCGCGCTCGGCCTCGTCCACGGTCAGGGAGTAGAGCGTCTTCACCGACACCACGGCCCGCGCGTACGTGCACCAGTACGACTCCACCGGCGGCTTCCACTTCGCCGCGTCCTGGTCGCCCTTGCTCCGGTTGCTGCTCGCCGTCACCGCGATCAGCTGCATGCCGCCGAGGTCGTTGGCGAACTTCTCCCGCTGCTCGTCGGTCCACTTGTCGGCGCCCGACCGCCACGCCTCGGCCAGCGCCACGGTGTGGTCGATGTCCAGGTCGCCGGCGTCGGTGACGACCACGCCGTCGTACACGCTGGTCCACGTGCCCGAGGTGGCCCGGCACTCGCCGTCCGTCTTCACGTCCGAGCCCTGGCGCTGCAGCACGACCTCGCGCGTGTCGCACGAGTCGCCCTGGCTGCTCCAGTGCGGGAACCGGTCGCGGCTGTAGCCGGCCATCTTGCCCTCCGGCGCCACGGTCAGCGCCGCGAGCTGCGCCGCCGGGTCGTCACCGGGCGCGGCCGGGCCCGACGGCACGGTGGTCGGCGGCGGTGCGGTCGACTCCTGGTACCGGGTCAGGTAGTAGCCGATGATGATCAGGAGGACCAACACCACGACGCTGACCAGCGTGGTCGACCGCTTGCCGCTCATGCCCCAATGATCAGCGATGATCGCCGCCACGGGAACACCGGGGCCGCAATCGCGGAGGACGACGGCGATTCGTCCGCCGCATTCGACGGCCGTTCGACGTGGTCGCGCCGCCGTTCCCCTTGTCCGGACCGGGTTTTCCGGGTCACGGCCGGCTGGTCAGGTACCCGCCCATGTGCGTGAAGTACTCCGTCGCGCCCAGCTCGACGCCGTCCTCCGTGCGCACGCGCTTGACGAGCAGGGCGCGGTTGCGGCCGCGGCGGGCCTCCGCGCCCGCGACGATCGCGACGCCGTCGCCCTCGCGGTAGAAGATCCGGCCGGGCGTGCCGCCGTAGCGCTCCTGGGACACGTCGGCCTCGACGATCTCCAGCCGCTTGCCCTTGTGGAAGCAGAACGCGCTCGGGTACGGCGCGCACTGGGCGCGGACCAGCCGGTCCAGCTCGTCGGCCTCCCACGTCCAGTCGATGCGCAGGTCCTCCTCCGCGCGCTTGTGGAAGAAGCTGGCCTTCGACCGGTCCTGCTTGGTGAAGTCGGTCCGGCCCGAGGCGATCTCGGCCAGGCCGTCCACGGTGATCGGCCCGAACAGCTCCAGCGTCTTGCGGAACAGGTCGGCCGTCGTGTCGCGCGGGCCGACCGGGACGGCGCGCTGGAGCACGATGTCGCCGGCGTCCAGCGTCTCGTCCATCATGTGCGCGGTCACGCCGACCTCCTTCTCGTCGTTGATCAGCGCCCAGATCAACGGCGAGAAGCCCGCGTAGGCGGGGAGCAGCGAGTCGTGCACGTTCAGCGTGCCGTGCTGGGGGAGCGTGAAGATGTGCGGGGGAATCCACGTGCGCCAGTTGGTGGCCACGATGACGTCCGGCTCGACCTCCTTGAGCCGCTGGAACAGCTCGTCGTCGTCCGGGCGGTTGCGGATGATCGTCTCGACGCCGTGCTCGGCGGCCAGGTCCGCGACGGAGTCGCTCCAGATGCGCTCGTAGGCGTGGTCGCTCTTCGGGTGCGTGACGACGAGGACCACCTCGTGCTCGGAGTCCAGCAACGCCTGGAGCGTGCGATGGCCCCAGGTCTGGTAGCCGAACATGACGACCCGCATGGACGCTCCTCCTTGCATAGGCTTGCCTAACTGAGCTGACCCTAACCTAAGTCGGCGTGGGCTAGCCTGCGCGGGTGATCCTTGACCTGAAGGTGGTCGGCGGGCGGGTCGTGACGATGGACCCCGCCCGGCCCGTGGCGTCGGTGATCGGTGCCTGGGCGGGGCGGGTGGTCGGGCTCGACGACGACGTGGCGGACCTGCCCGCGCGCCGGGTCGTCGACCTCGGCGGAGCGGTGGTGCTGCCCGGTTTCGTGGACGCGCACAACCACCTGGCGTGGACCGGGCGCGCGGCGCGCACCGTCGACATCTCGTCGTGCACGACCGTCGCCGGGGTGGTGGACGTGCTGCGCGGCGCGCGGCGGGCGTCGGGGTGGGTGGAGGTCGCGGGCTACGACCACCGCGCCCTCGACCGGCCGCTGACGTCACGCGACCTCGACCTGATCGGGCCGCGGGTGTACGTGCAGGACTTGTCCGGGCACGCGTGCGTGGTGAGCGGCGACGTCGTGGCGGCGCTGCCCCCGTCGGCGTTGCGGGAGGCGCAGCGCGACGAGACCGGCGAGCCGACCGGGTTCCTGGCCGAGGGCGCGCAGTCGGCCGTCCGGGCGATGCGGCTGCCGTACTCGCTGGACGACATCGCGGCGGACGTCGAGGCCGGCGCGCGGCAGTGCCTCCGGGAAGGCGTGGTGCTGGCGGCGGAGGCCGGGGTCGGCGGCGGTCTGATCGGCAGCAGCCCGTTGGAGGTCGAGGCGTACCAGCGGGCGTCGCTGCCGATCCGGGTCCAGCTGATGGTGTCCGCCGACCGCCTCGAACCCGTGGCGGCGCACGAGGCGGACGGCATCCGCCGCGCCGTGCCGCTCGGCCTGCGCACCGGGCTCGGCGGCGACCGGCTCTCCATCGGGCCGCTCAAGCTGTGGACCGACGGCGGCATGATGGCGCGGACGGCGGCGCTGACCCGGCCGTACGTCGGTGTGGAGTCGGCCGGTCAGCTGCAGGACGACCCGGACGTGATGCGGGCGGCGATCGTGGACGGGCACGCGGCCGGGTGGCAGCTCGCCGTGCACGCCATCGGCGACCGTGCCGTCGACTTCGCGCTGGACGCCCTGGCGGAAGCGCACCGCGTCCGGCCGAGGGTCGACGCGCGGCACCGGATCGAGCACTGCGGGCTCGTGCGGCCGGACCAGCTCGACCGGATCGCGGAGCTGGGGGTGATCCCCGTGATCCAGCCGACGTTCCTGTGGGCGTACGGCGACGACTACGCGCGGATCATGGGGCCGGAGCGGACGCCGTGGATGTACCGGGGCCGGGCCTTCCTGGACCGGGGGATCGTGGTGGCGGGCAGCTCCGACCGGCCGGTGGCGGACGGGAAACCGTTGCGCGCCATCCAGTTCATGGTCGAGCGGCGGTCGAAGGAGGGGCAGGCCATCGGGCCGGACGAGGCGATCGCGGTGGAAGAGGCGGTGGCCGCGTACACCGTGGGCGCGGCCTACGCGTGCCGTCGGGAGGACGTGCTGGGGACCATCAGCCCGGGCAAGTTGGCGGACTTCGCGGTGCTGGGCGCGGACCCGTTCACCTGTGAGGTGTCGGGGATCGGTGACATCGAGGTGCTGGCGACCGTGGTGGACGGCGTGTTCGCCCACGACCAGGCTTCCTTCACCACCGACTGACCACCCATCCCCGGTCCCGAACCCGGCCCACTCGGGCTCGACGCGCCAAGCCGGACCCACCCCGGCCCGGTGTGGCGTGCCGGGGCGGGGCGGGGTGCCGGGGGTGGCGGCTCGGTCCCGGTTCGGCCCCTCGAGGGCTGCGGTGTGGTCGGCGCGCCGAGTCGTTGGGTCGGCCGCTTGACCGCGGCCGGTCAGGCGCTCATTCGCCAGTGCACGACGTACCCCGCCGCCTCCGCCGCGATCAGGGCGTCCAGCTTCGCCAGGTTCGTCCGGCGCGACATGCGGAACGCCCGGCCCCTCCGGGCGTCCAGCAACAGCGGGGTGGCGCCGGGCAGGGTGTCGGCGGTGGTCTGCTGCAGGATGCGCAGGCCCACGTTCGCCGCCTCCTGCGTCATCGGCGGTTCCTTCACGTAGACGAGCACGGCCGCGCGCTCGCCGTCCGGCATCCGGAGACCGAGGTGCGGGCGGACGCGGAGGGCCAGCTCGCCGGCCTGCCACCGGGCCGCCGCCGTGGGCACGCCCGTCGCCCTCGTCGCCTTCAGCCACGGCAGGAACCCCTCGCGCAGCTCCTCGAACGCCCTGGGCTGGCCGGGCCTGGGCAGGCGGTGCGCCGCCGCCACCGCCGCCTCCAGCTCGGCCGCCGGGTCGGGTGAGTTCGCCGCCCGCCGCATCGCGTCACGCATCGGGTTGTAGAACCCGGCCACCCACTGGTCCGGCGACAGGTAGATGCGGCGCTGGTCGGACACGATGCTGATCCGGCCACGCTGGCCGCTCATGACGTACTCGGTGAAGGACAGGGCGGTGACGCTGATCGGCTCCACGACAAGCTCCCCTCGCGCGCGATCGAACTCGTGTTCGATTCTACCGGCGGGGTACGACAATCCGCGGCCCGCGAACGGGCGACGGGAACCCTGGTCAGGCGCGGAACGTGGTCAGCAGCGGGCCCAGGTCCGGGTCCTCCGCGACCTCGGCGAAGATCGCGGTCAGCGTCTCCTCGTAGAACGGCGCGGCGGTCGCGTGCACGTCCCGACCGGCGGGCGTGATGCGGCTGTACACGCCCCGCCGGTCCGTCTCGCACACCTCGCGGCCGGTCAGCCCCGACTGCTCCAACCGGGCGACGAGGCGGCTCACCGAACTCTGGTTCAGCCCGACGGCCTCGGTCAGCTCCTGCATCCGCAGCTCGCCGTCCGGCGCGTCGGCCAGCGCGCGCAGCGCGGTGAACTCCGACATCCCGAAGTGGAACCGCCGCTGCAACGCCCGTTCGAGGTCGGCGTTGATCCGGTGGTGCAGCGCCCGGAGGCCGGCCCACGTGGCGGAGACGGACAACTCGACCCCCGGAGTGCAGGTATGGGTCTGCATCTTATGCCCGCGACACGCGGCCCCCCGGTCGGCCGAGGGTGGAGGGGGTCCGGTGTCTAAGCTGCCGGAGGGGGAAGGAGCGCGCGTGGACGAGCGACCGGACATCGACCTGACGAGGCCGAGCGCGGCCCGGGTGTACGACTACTACCTCGGCGGCGCGCACAACTTCGCGGTGGACCGCGAGATGGCCGAGCAGGCCATCGCGATGTGGCCCGAGCTGCCGCTGATCATGCAGGCCAACCGGGCGTTCCTGCGCCGGGCGGTGGAGTTCTGCGTCGAGCGGGGCGTGACCCAGTTCCTCGACCTCGGCTCCGGCATCCCGACCGTCGGCAACGTGCACGAGGTGGCCCGCGCCGCCGACCCGACCTCCCGCGTCGTCTACGTCGACAGCGACCCGATCGCGGTGACGTACAGCCGCACGATCCTCGGCGACGACCCGCGGACCACCGTCGTGCAGGAGGACCTGCGGCAGCCGTCCGACGTGCTGTCCTGCCCGCAGGTGGTCGAGCTGCTCGACTTCGACCGGCCGATCGCGGTGATGATGGTGGCGGTGCTGCACTTCGTGCAGGACGACCCGGCGGGGATCATCGCCGCGTACCGCGACGCCGTGCCGCCCGGCAGCTACCTGGTCGTCTCGCACGCCACCCAGGAGGGCCAGGCCACGCAGGCCGACGAGCACACGGACCTGTACCGGCGGCGCACCGCGACCCCGATGACCATGCGCTCCAAGGCCGAGGTCGAGGCGTTGTTCGACGGGTTCGACCTGGTCGAGCCGGGGGTCGTGCACCTGCCCCTGTGGCGGCCCGCCTCGCTGGAGGACGTGGACGAGCACCCCGAGCGGTTCGCGGGCCTGGCCGCCGTCGGCCGCAAGCGGTGATTCGCACCTTCGAGTGACCCGGCCCCGTCGGCCATCGGGATGTTGTAATTTCGTGACCAGGCAGGTGCGGCTGCCACCGAGGCTCCTCCTGACCCGGATGGAGTGGGTGCCTCCAGAGCGCGTGTGAACGACGTGCCCGCACTTCCGCCAGGTCCCGAGGCCCGCCGCGGCGAGCCCGGAGGCGTCGACCGGGCGGCGTCCGCGGAGGTCCCTCGTGCCGACAATCTCCCCCCACCTGGTCAAGCGCTGCTGGTGCACCGGCGAGACACCGAACATGGTGCGCAGGCAGCGCGGCGGCACGGGCGCCGAGTCGCGCCCGCTCGTGCCGTCCGCCCGCACCGCCGGCCAACGCCGGTTGGAGGCGGCCGTGCTGGAGGCCGCCCACCGCGCCATGTCCCGCATGCGCCGGCGTGGTTGCGCGCTGCGCCCGACGTCCCTGGTGAACCGGGTGCGGTCCGACTCGGCCGTGCTCGGCCTGCAGGTCGACGACGCGGGGCTCGACCACCTGCTGGCCGAGGTGCTGCCGGTGGTCGTCGGCGGCCGGGTCCGCGGCGTGCCGGGCCTGCGCGTCCACCCCCGGCGGGACAGCCTCGACCTGCGCTCGCCCGACGGGGAGGTGCGCCTGCTCGGCGTGACCAGGGGGCGGTGGCGGCAGGCCGTCGCCGCCGGGCTGCCGGTCGACCTGGCCCAGCGCGACGGCCTCGACCCGCGCGAGTCCCCGCCGGGCCCGGACGAGGCGCGGCCGGTCGACCAGATGAGCGGTGTGCTGCGGCGGTTGCCGCTGTGGCGCGGTGCGGCGTGGCTGGACGGCGTGGTGGTCGGCGACGTCCTGGAGCTGTACTGGCGGGGCGGCCCGCGGGCCGAGTCGGTGGCCGCCATCCTGGCCGGCTCGGGGTGCGGCATCCCCGGCACGGCGGCCGTCCCGTACGGGTTCCGCAACGCGGTGCGCGGCCTGACGCTGTCGGCGGCCGACCCGCGCGCCGTGGCCACGCCGGTGGAACCGGAGTGGGCGTGGGTCGAGTGGCTCGCCGCCACCGCGCCCGGCCCGGCGCTGGACGAGCGCGCCGTCCGCCCGTCGCACGTGGGCGCGGACCTGCCGGACGTCTGGGAGCAGCGCGAGATGCGCGCCGCGCTGGCGGCCCGCGACATCGCCACCGTGTACCGGCTCCTGCGGCACCACGGCGTGCCGCGCGACCGGATCGTCGCCCTGACGGGGCAGTCCGACGAGGACGTCGGCCGCGTCCTCGCGGGTGGCAGGGTCGAGGCGTACGACACGCTGACCGACATCGCGAAGGGCCTCGGCGTGCCGTTCGGGTACATGGGCCTCGCCCACGACGAGCAGCCGCCGGCGGACACCGCGTGCTACTGCGCGAACCTCGACGAGCGCGCGAAGCGGGACCGGTTCCTGGCGCACGCCGCGCTGCTGACCGTCGGCACGGCCACCACCACGTGGGGCTGCCCGGCCGCCGCGTGCCGCTCCGCCCGTCCCGCATAGCGCTTGCCGCGCCGCGAGGTCGGCTGTGATCATGGCGGCATGTCCGAGAGAAAGGGCGTGTCCGCCCCGACGCGATGAGCGTCCGCCGACGGCGCACCGGCCGTCTCCCCGCCCGCCGCTGTCGGCAGGTCCCCGACGTCCTCGCCGAGTGGTCGTCCCGCCCCGGCGCGTCGCCCTCGTCCCCGGCTGAACGCCGGGTGGCCGGCCCGCGCGGGACCGGCCACCCGGAACTGTGATCAACCCGAACCGGTCACTTGCCGTCCGGGACCTTGCCCTTGCTCGACTTGATCGTCACGACCTCGCGCGACGTCGCGCCGGGCGCGGTGGACAGCGCCGTGCCCGAGTTCGACGTGTACGCCGTGACCTGCCACAGGAAGTAGTTCCCGTCGCCGCCCCGGAAGAGCACCCGCTCCTCCGAGCCGCCGGTGCCGGCGAACGCGGGATCTCCGACGGCCGGGTCCTCGTTGGTGTGCCAGAGCCGCCACGTCGAGGCGCCCGGCACCGTCTGGCCGCCCCGGTACACGAATCCGTCGGAGCCGCGGACGACGGCCTCGACGATGCCGTGGGCGTTGACGATGGCGGCGGGCGAGCCGGCGAACGTCAGGGTGCCGCTGATGTTCGTCCACCCGGCGAAGGACGTGCCCTCCTTCTGCGTGTACAGCTTGTTGTCCGTGGCACGGGTGACGATCTGCACCTTGCCGTCGGCGAACACCACGGCCGCCGGCGTGCCCGCGCCGCTGATGCCGGCGGCGACCCGGCCGGGGCCGAACTCGCCGTTGACCAGCTTGCGGGCCGCGATCACGTTGGCGGTGCTGCGGTAGACGACCTCGAAGCCGTTGCCGCTGGGCACCACGGTGAAGTCGGTGCTCATGTTGTAGTCGGTGGAGCTGACGGCCTTGCGCCACGGCCTGAACCCGCGGGTGTCGTCGAACTCCTCCGCGTACCAGAGCTTGTTCTTGTCGTCGACGGCGAACGCGGTGAGCAGGTTGTTCGCCCCGCGCACCACCACCGGGCCGCTCGACATCGCGCCGTTCACGCCGGCCGGGCCGTCCCAGAAGGTGCTTCCCGTGGTCTTCTGGGTGAACGCCACGGCCTGCGCGCCCGTGTTCCTGGCCAGGATGACGAACCGGCCGTCCTGGCGCTGCGCCAACGTGGGCCGGCCGGCCGTGGTCTGGTAGCCGGACAGCCCGTTCCACTCCAGGAACTCGGAACCGGCCGACGACTGGTAGCCGTGCACCAGGGTGCCCGAGTCCGTCACCGCCGCCATCTCGAACCGCTGCGTGCCCGGGTTGAACGCCAGCTGCGGGCGCTCGTTGGACGGCGCGGGCACGGTCGGCGGCGTCACCGTCACGGGCGACACCAGCTTGCACGAGTCGACCGCGGCGCCGAACTCGGAGATGCCGGGCCAGTGCAGGACGTGCTCCTTCCACGTGCCCTCGGCGCTGTTGGCGAACGTCTTGGCCGCCGCGTCCCACCGGTACCAGTAGATGTCGCTGTTGCCGAGGCCGTAGATGACGTCCGCGCCGGGCGAGGCCAGCTGCTTGAAGCCGTTCCAGCCGCTGCCGAGGTGCGTGCCGTAGTCCAGCCAGCGGCGGTTCTTCCAGTCGTAGTGGAACCGGTAGAGGGTGCCGTCGGCGATGGCCGGGTCGCGCGCGTAGAGCACGCCGTCACCGGCGGCGAACACCTGGTCGAACCGGCCCCAGCCGGTGTCGACCACCTTCTGCGTCCACGTCTTGGCGACGTCGTCGTAGATGCTGTGCTCGAGCTCGCCGTTGATCAGCACACCGTAGAAGTGGTTGTTCGTGTCCACGGTGAGGCGGTAGCGGACGACCGCGTCGTTCCAGCCGTACCAGTTCGTGGCGATCCGCACGCTGACGCCGTTGTCGTCCCACGTGGCGCCGTTCCAGCGGAACCGGTCCACGGCCCCGTCGGCGCGCACCAGGTACGTGTACCCGTTGGGGCCGGTGATGAAGCGGGTGTTCCAGCCGGAGCCGACGCCGCTCGGACCGTTCCAATTGGACAGACCGGTTTCCGGTTCGCCGTGCGGGCGCAACCAGAGGCCGCTGTCGGTCGTCGACGCGAAGACGTTGGCCGAGGGCTTGCACTCCACGTCGGGCGCGACGGCGCCGAGCTTGCAGCCGTCCGAGGCCGGCGCGATCTCGTCCACGTCGGTCCAGGCGGCGATCCGCACCTTCCACTCGCCGGAGGCGGCGCCGGCCCACGTGTCCTGGGCCGGGAGGTAGCGGTACCACCACAGCTCGCCGCCGGGCACCATCCCGTAGATCACGTCCGCGCCGGGGGAGACGAGCTGCTTGAACCCGTTCCAGCCCCACCCGAGGTCCTTCTCCCGCTGGATCCACGTGCCGGTGCGGAAGTCGTACTGGGAGCGGTAGAGCGTGCCGGAATTGACGTTCGGGTCGCGGGTGTAGAACACGCCGTCGCCGGCCGCGAACAGCTGGTCGTACTTCGTCCAGCCGGTGGCGATCGCCTTGTGGGTGAACGCCTTGGTGGTCTCGTCGTACCGGCTCAGGACCAGCTCGCCGGTCGGGTTGATCCGGTAGATGTTGTTGTTGCTGTCGGCGGTGATCCGGTACCGGTGGGCCGGCTGGTTCCACGGGCTCCACCCGGCGCCCAGCGAGGCGGGGGTTCCGCCGTTGTCCCACGCCGTGCCGTTCCAGCGGTACCGGTGCAGGTCGCCGCCGGCCGTGATGGAGAAGACGTGGCCGTTGGCGCCGGCGAAGAACCGGGTGTCCCAGCCCCAGCCGATGCCCTGGTCGCCCGTCCACGCGTCGCTGCCCGACGCGGCGTCGTTGTGCCGGCGGAGCCGGAAGTCGGGGTTGCTCGCGATCGACGTGAACACGTTCGCCGGCGACGCGCACTGCGCCGTCTCGACCGCGCCGGCGACGTTGCCGCCGGCGGCCAGGACCGGCAGGCCGACCGCGCCCAGGACGGCGGCGAGCGAGAGTTGCACCAGGCGTCTGAACACCCGGCGCGAAGGTCTTGTCATGTGTGTGCCCCTCGATGCGGGCGCGCGGGAAGGCGACGGTGCGCCGTGCGCCCGGTGGAAGCGGCATCCCCCCTCGGGACGCCGACGTCGGGCTTTCTACCAGAGGTTTTCCCGTTCCGGGAGGGTTCCGCACGCCACTTCGAGGTGTGCGCTTCGCGACCCGACGCGGTGCGCAGCGAAAGCCTTGTGGACTCCGGCGGGCGTCCCTACTGTCGCCGACGCGCTGGTTCGCAGTGACGTTCCCGGGGGGAAGAAATCCAATGGTCGGCCGTCGTGCCGGGCGCTTTCGCGCGCCCAAGTTCCTGTTGCCGCTGCTCGGCTTGTTCCTGACGGCCACGCTGGTCGTGGGCGTCGGCGGCCCCACCTTCCCGTGGTCCCCGTGGTCCGGCGGCGACGACGACAGATCCGCGCTCGCGGAACTGCTCGACAGAGCCAGAGACCTGGCGGCGGACCAGGAGTCCGGCACCGCGGAAGGGCTGCCGGACACGGTCGAGGGCCGCGACGGCAACCAGGGCATGCCGGTGTCCGAGCAGTCCAAGTACGCCCGGCCGGCGACGCAGCAGCTCGACGACGTCGTCCGCAACGAGGCCAAGGTCGTCGACGCGCCCACGAACCCCACCGGGTTCGACGCCGACACCAGCGTCGAGGACCCGGCGCGGCGCGGCCCGAACGAGCGCACGTTCCGCAACGCCGACGGCACGCACACCACCGAGTTCAGCAACACCCCGGTCAACCACCGGCAGCCCGACGGCACCTGGGCGCCGATCGACCCCACGCTGGTGGACGACGGCGCGGGCTGGCACAACGCCGCCGACCAGGTGGACGTCCGCTTCGCGCGCTCGGCCGCCGCGGGCGACCTGGTGCGCGTCCGGCTCGACGGCGACCACGAGCTGGCGTACGGGCTGAGCGGCGCGCGCGACGTGGCGGGGCAGGCGGACGGCGCCACGGTCACCTACCCGGGCGTGGCCGACCGGACCGACCTGCGGATCGAGTCCGTGCCGGGCGGCGCGAAGGAGACGATGGTCCTCCACGACCGCGCGGCCGCCCGGTCCTGGAGCTTCCCCCTGCGGCTCAAGGGCCTCACGGCGCGGATCGTCGACGGCGCGGTCTCGCTGGTGGACGGCTCGGGCGCCGAGCGGATGCGCATCCCCACCGGCTACATGGTCGACTCCGCGCCGGTGACCGACACCTCCGGTCCGGCCACCTCCCACGACGTGCGGTACGAGCTGGCCGACAACGGGCGCACGCTGCGCGTGGTGCTCGACGCGGCGTGGCTGGACGACCCGAAGCGCGTGTACCCGGTGCTGGTCGACCCGAGCGTCTTCGAGGGTCGCGGCACGCAGAGCATGTACATCGCGGGCAGCACGCGGGTGCACAACCCGAGCGAGCTGCGCATCGGCCTGGACGGCGGCGTGTCGTACACGTCGTACGTCGCGTTCCCCGACGTGGTGTCCCGCCTGCGCAACCACAAGGTCTTCGGCGCCGCGCTCCAGGTCGTGAACTTCGACTCCACCACCTGCCAGCCGCGTCCCCTCACCGTGCACCCGGTGGCGCAGGACTGGTCCGCCGGCACGACCGGCCCGGCCCTGGGCGCCCCGATCGCGGGCGCGTCGTTCTCGCACGGCTTCATCGCGCTCGGCCAGACCCGCTCGGCCTGTCCCGCCGCGGGAGAACTCGTCGACCTCGGCATCGGCGGCCAGCAGCTCATCCAGGACTGGGTGAAGGGCGGCGTCAACCACGGCCTGGCGCTGCGGGCGGGCGACTACCGCACCAACGGCGGCTTCAAGAAGTTCACCGGCAGCAACTCGGCGAACCCGCCGAAGCTGTACGTCACGCACAGCCCGTACGACGCCCGGTACGTCATCGAGCAGCCGATCCCGAACCCGCCGGTCACGCGCGTGCAGAACGGCGTCGTGAAGATCAAGGTCACGAACACCGGCGCGTCGACGTGGACCGCGGCCTCCTACGACCTCGCGTACAAGCTGTTCGACGCGAACACGAACCACCTCCTGGCGACGGTGCGGTCGGCGGGCCTGCCGCGCGACGTCCCGCCGGGCGACACGGTCACCCTCGACGCGGTGGTCGAGAAGCGCGACCAGGGCGTGTACGTCCTCGACTTCTCCATGCGGCACAACGCCGTGATGTTCACCGACGAGCAGGTCGCGCCGGCCCGCATCACGTTGCAGATCTTCAACATCCCGCCGGTGGTGAGCGAGCAGTACCCGCCGGCGGGACACAGCGTGGAGACGTTGCGCCCGCAGCTGTGGGCCAAGGGCGAGGACCACGAGAACGACCCGCTGCACTACCGGTTCGAGGTGTGCGAGCGCGACGGCCAGGGCAACCCGGTGTCCTGCTTCGACTCGGGCCGCCAGCCGAACGTCTACTGGACCGTCCCGGACGGCAAGCTGCGCTGGGACCGCGTCTACCTGTGGCGGACGTGGCTGTGGGACGGCCAGTCCGAGAGCGAGGGCCTGCCGTTCTCGGCGCTGCTGTCGTCCGTGCCGCAGCCCGAGGTGACGTCCCGGCTGGGCAACGCCCCGTACACCGGCAACGGCCTCGGCTTCGACCCCATGGTCGGCAACTACACGACGGCGGCGGTCGACGCGACGACCGCGACGGTCGGGCCCGAGCTGAACGTCGCCCGCACGTACAACAGCCTCGACCCGCGCCGCGACCTGGCGTTCGGCACCGGCTGGTCGTCCCGCTACGACATGCGGATCGTCGCCGACGCCGACGGCTCGGGCAACGTGATCGTCACCTACCCGGACGGCCAGCAGATCCGCTTCGGCCGCAACCCCGACGGCAGCTACACCGCGCCGCCCGGCCGGTTCGCCACGCTGACGCCGATCCCGGAGGTGGAGGCGGGCGGCTGGCGGCTGGTCGACAAGGACCGCACCGTCTACTCGTTCCGCGCGGACGGCAAGCTGAAGTCCATTAAGGACAGTGCGGCCCGGCAGGTCGAGCTGGTGTACGACGTCGACAGCAGGCTGTGGAAGGCGGTCAGCCACACCAGCAAGCGCACGCTGGTCTTCCGCTGGGAGGGCAACCACGTCGTCGAGGTCAAGACCGACCCGGTCGACGGCGCACCGCTGACGTGGCTCTACCGCTACGACGCCGACCGGCTGCTGGAGGCGTGCAACCCCGACGAGCAGTGCACCCGCTACCAGTACGGCGACGGCTCGCACTACCGCAGCGTCGTGCTGGACTCGCGCCCGGACTCGTACTGGCGGCTCGGCGAGGCGGCCGGCCCGGACGCCGGCAGCCAGATCGGCGTGAAGCTGGGCAAGGACAAGGCGACGTTCGTCGGCACCGCCCCCGTCAACCACGGCAAGCCCGGCGCGCTGGACGGCAGTGACGACCGCGCGGTCGAGCTGAGCGGCAGCGCGCACGTCCGCCTGCCCGACCAGACCCTGAACAAGCACCGCGACCTGGCCGTCGAGCTGTGGTTCCGGACGTCCTCGGCCGGCCCGCTGGTCGGCTACCAGGACAAGCCGCTGACCGAGTCGCCGACCGCGGGCGCGCCGCTGCTCTACGTCGGCTCGGACGGCAAGCTCCGCGGCCAGTTCCACACCGGCACGGTCAACCCGATCACCAGCGCGGTCAGCGTCCGGGACGACAAGTGGCACCACGTGGTGCTGTCCGGCTCGTTGGCCACCCAGACGCTCTACCTCGACGGTCGGAAGGTCGGCTCGCTCGAAGGTGTGATCGACCACCCGCGCCTGGAGTACGTGCAGGTCGGCGCGGCGCACACGACCGCGGCGCACCCGTCGATCGGCACCGGGCGCACCACGATCGCGGCCCAGGTCGACGAGGTGGCCCTCTACGCCCGGCCGCTCGGCGAGGTCCAGGTCGCCGCCCACCACCGCGCCGCCGTGCGCGGTGACCAGGTCACCAAGGTGACCATGCCGAGCATGCGGGTGGCCGCGGAGGTCGCCTACGACAACGTCCACGACCGGATGCGGGAGTACGTCGACAGCGACGGCGGTCGCTGGCAGCTCGGCGTCCCCACGGTCGGCGGGTCGGAGACCAACATCATCCGCTCGGTCCGGGTGGTCGACCCGGGCGGGCGGCCGCAGTACTACGACTTCGACGGCCTCAAGGGCCGCATCCTGCGCCAGGTCACGCCGCTCGGCACCGGACCGCGGCCGGAGGACGTCGTCGGCCGCGACTGCCGGACCAACGAGGACGGCCTGGTCACGTGCAGCGGGCTCGTGGTGAGCCTGGGCGTGCGGCTGTTCGACTACGACCAGTCGGGCTTCCAGCACACGATCACCGACGAGGACGGCAACAAGGCCACCCTCGTGCACGACAGCCGCGGCAACCTGACGAGCAAGACCACGTGCCGCACGCCCGACAACTGCCAGACCACGCGCTACGCGTACCAGCCGGCGACGGCCGACCCGACCGACCCGCGCACCGACAAGCTCGTCGCCACGCGTGACGCGCGGTCGTCCGGCCCGGCCGACAACACGTACCTGACGACGTCGGAGCACACGCCGTTCGGCGAGTTGGCCAAGGAGACCAGCCCGGACGGCGGGTCGACGTTCCACACCTACACCGACGGCACGTCCGACGCCGTGGGCGGCGGCAAGGAACCCGCGCAGCTGCTCAAGGCCACCACCGACCCGCGTGGCGCGACCGTCGTCAACAAGTACCACGCCAACGGCGACCTGGCGGAGACGCTGTCGCCGTCCGGCCTGCGGACCGTGTTCACGTATGACGCGCTCGGCCGCCGGCTCACCGCGACCGAGCACTCCGACGCGCACCCGGCCGGCGTCCGCACCACGTACCGGTACGACCGGCTCGGCCGCGTCGTGGAGGTGACCTACCCGGCCGCCACGAACGCCGTCACCGGCGCCGCCCGCACCGAGCGCGAGACGACCGAGTACGACGCGGACGGCAACACCACGAAGGCGGAGGTCGTCGACCTCGCCGACCCCGGCAGCCCGCGCACCTCGACGTTCGAGTTCGACGGGTACGGCCGCATGGTCAAGGCGGTCGGCCCGGAGGGCAACGAGGCGTCGTTCGGCTACGACCACTTCGGCAACCGCACGTGGGCGGTGGACGCCAACGGCGTGAAGACCGTCTGGACCTACACCGCGCGCAACAAGGTCGCGCAGGTCCGGCTGGTCGGCTGGCACGGCAAGGCGATCACGCCCGGCGCCACCGACATCGCGCCGGCCGACCCGGAGACGCCGCTGCCCGACCTGGTGCTGGAGGCCAACCAGTACGACCACTCCGGCCGGCTGTCCGTGCAGGTCGACGCGATGGGCCGGCGCACGGCCTACTCCTACTACGGCGACGGCCTGGTCCGCGAGATCACGGCCAAGGCCGACAACCGGCCCGAGACGCTGCCCGTCGTCATCCAGCAGAACACCTACGACGCCGCCGGCAACTTGATCCGCCAGGTCGGCGCGGGCGGCAAGGTCGTCGCGCACGAGGTGGACGCCACCGGCCGCGTCGTCGCCACCACCCAGGAGCCGGACACGCTCCGCCGCCGCACCGACTACCGCTACGACCTGAGCGGCAACATCACCCAGGTCGTGCGGACCGGCTCGCACTCCGGCACCGGCACGTTCGGCGCGTCGTTCGCCGAGGTCGTCGACTTCGAGTACGACGTGGCCGGCCGCCAGGTCAAGGAGGCGCTGCGCGGCCCGACCGGCCCGGTGGTCACCCGGACCAGCTACGACCAGCGCGACCTCGTCACCAAGGTGGTGGCGCCGCTGGGCAACGTGACGGGTGGCGTCGCCGCCGACCACACCACCGAGTACCGCTACGACGAGCGCGGCCGCACCACGGCCGTCGTCCTGCCGCCGGTGCGCGTGGAGGAGAACGGGCAGGCCGCGACCGTCACCCGGCCGACCACGACGACGGGGTACAACGCGTTCGGCGAGGTCACCGAGGTCCGCAACCCGGCCGGCGGGGTCATGAGGATGGCCTACGACAAGGCCGGCCGGACCGTGCGCACCGAGTCGCCCGCCTACCAGCCGCCCGGCGCGTCCACGCCGATCACCGCGGCGGTGCTGGCCGAGTACGACCGGATGGGCCGCGTCACCAAGACGACCGACCCCGCCGGCGCGGTCATCCGCATGTACTACGACCAGCGCGGACGCGTCGTCGAGAAGCAGGACCCGAACCCGCGGAACCCGGCCGAGCCGGGCGGCAGCTGGCGCTACGGCTACACCCACGCCAACGAGCTGCTGGCCACGACCGACCCGGCGCTGGGGGAGACCCGGCGCACCTACGACCAGTTCGGCCGCCCGGTCACGCAGACCGAGATCGAGCTGCGCCCGACGCCCGCGGCGCACGAGACGAAGTTCGGCTACGACGACGCGGGCAACCTGGCCACCATCACGTCGCCGAAGGGCGAGGTCACCAGGTTCGCCTACGACAAGCTCGGCCAGCGCACCGGCGTCACCGACCCGGCCGGCGTGGTGAGCCACTTCGGGTACGACAGCTTCGGCAACCAGGTCTACTCGAAGGACGCCGAGGGCCGGGCCCGGTACGTGAAGCTCGACCAGGCGGGCAACCAGGTCGCCGAGACGGACCTCGGTCCGGCCGGCCAGGCCCTCCGCACCGTCCGGCACACGTACGACATCGCGGGCAACCGGATCACGTCCGTCGACGCCCTGGGCAAGACCACCCGGTTCGGCTTCGACGCGCTCGGTCAGCTGACCCAGCTGGTCGAGCCGGTCACGGACACCGAGTCGATCACCACGACGTTCGGCTACGACTCGTCGGGGCGGCGCACGAGGTTCACCGACGGGCGCGGCAACAGCACGTTCTACACCTACAACGCGCTGGGCAAGCCGGAGTCGGTCGTCGAGCCGGCCACCGACGCGCACCCGTCACCCGCGGACCGCACGTGGACCGCGACGTACGACGGCGTGGGCCGGCCGACCGTGATGACCGCGCCGGGAGGCGTGACCAGGACCCGCGCGTACGACGGCCTCGGCCGGCTCGTGAAGGAGACCGGCGCCGGCGCGACCGCCGCCACCGCCGACCGCGTCGTCGAGTACGACGCCGTCGGCCGCACCACCAAGGTCAGCGCGCCGGGCGGCGCGAACTCCTACGAGTACAACGCCCGCGGCCTGCTCACGTCGGCCACCGGCCCGTCCGGTGACGCCACGTTCGGCTACGACGAGCAGGGCCGCCTGACGACCCGCACCGACGCGGCGGGCACCACCGGCTTCACCTACGCGGCGGGCCGCCTCACCTCGGTGCAGGACGGCGTGACCGGCGGTTCGATCGGGTTCGGCTACACGGCGTCCGGCCGGCTGGAGACGATGGACTACGGCGCGGGCCGGGTCCGCCGGCTCGGCTACGACGACCTCGGCCGCGAGGTCTCCGACGTCACCAAGAACGCCGCCGGCGCGGCGGTGGCGTCCATCGCCTACACCTACGACCCGAACAACCGGCTCACCAAGAAGGTCGGCGCGGGCACGGCCGGCGCGGGCGAGCAGACCTACGCCTACGACCAGCTCGGCCGCACCACGTCGTGGACCGCCAACGGCGTCACCACCGAGTACGGCTGGGACGCGTCGGGCAACCGGGTCCGCAACGGCGCCAAGACCGCGACCTACGACCAGCGCAACCGGCTCCTGTCGGACGGCGACTACACCTACACGCACACCGCCCGCGGCACCGTGGAGACGCGGACCAGCTCCGGGTTGCAGGAGAAGTTCGACTTCGACGCGTTCGACCGGCTGATCACGGTCGGCTCGACGTCCTACGCCTACGACGGCCTCGACCGGCCGGTGTCCCGCGGCGCGCAGGCGTTCCGGTACTCCGGCGCGGGCATGGACGCCGTCAGCGACGGGACGGCGACGTACGGCCGCGGCGCGTCCGGCGAGCTGCTGTCGCTGGCGCAGGGCGCGGACAAGCGGCTGCTGCTGTCGGACAAGCACGGCGACGTGATCGGCGGGTTCGACCCGTCGACCGCGCTGACGTCCCTGCCCGACTCGACCGCCTACGACCCGTGGGGCAACCGGACCGCGACCTCGGGCGCGAAGCGCAACGTCGGCTTCCAGGGCGACTGGACCGACCCCGACAGCGGCCGCGTCAACATGGGCGCGCGGTGGTACGACCCGACCACGGGCACGTTCAGCAGCCGTGACTCGGTGACCCAGGGCGGTCCCGGCTCGGCGGGCTTCAACCGGTACGTCTACGGCGTCGGCTCACCCCTGAACGGCTTCGACCCGGACGGCCACGGCTGGTTCTCCGACGCCGTGAGCTGGGTCGGCGACAACCTCAGCACCGTCGGCCACACCGCGCTCGACGTCGCCGGCCTCGTGCCCGGCCTCGGCGAGATCGCGGACGGCATCAACGGCGTCTGGTACCTGGCCGAGGGCAACTACGTCGACGCGGGCCTGTCGTTCGCCGGCATGGTGCCGTTCGCCGGCTGGGGTGCGACCGCCGCGAAGTGGGGCAACCGGGGCTACGACGCGATGCGCGGCGCGGACAACGTGCCGACACCGCGCACCCCCGACGCCCCGAGCGGCCGCACGCCCGACTACTCGTCGCCGAAGAACGTCCGCGGCCCGGACGGCGTGCCGATCAAGAAGGGCAGCGGCGTGCCGCCGTCCAGCAAGGCGGTGCCCGACCCGCGGAAGCTCGCGGCGGAAGCGGCAGCCCGCCGTGCCGCCGCGGCCCGGGCCGCGCTGCAGGCGGCCATCGCCCGCACGTCCGCCGCCAAGGCGGCCGTGGCGCGGGCCGTCAAGAACAACCCGATGCCCACCATGCAGGCGGCCCTGAAGCCCAGGATCGCCAACGCCAAGAACATCGTCTCGGCCGTTCCCAACGCCCCCGCCCGCATCGTGCAGGCGACCGTGACGAACGTGCAGGACCTCAACAAGGTCTACGAGACGATCAAGACGGCGATGCTCGGCGTCGGCAAGGAAGTGATCAAGGAAGCGGCCCAGACGCAGGTCGCCGAAGTCCTGTCCACGTCGGGCATCCCGTACGCCGAGAACCTGATGGAGCTGGGCGCGCGGAAGAAGAAGGCGCCGGGCGCCAAGGGCAAGCAGGCCCGGGCCGAGACGGCCGCCGGCGCGTCCTGCCGGGTGTCGTTCGACCCGAACAGCTTCTCCGGCGACACCCCGGTCCTCATGGCCGACGGGTCGCGCAAGGCGATCGCCGACGTCGTCGTGGGCGACCAGGTCGTGGCGACCGACCCGACCACCGGTGAGACGGGCGCGCGAACCGTCACCGACACCCGCTCGCACCAGGCGGAACGCCTGCTCTACGAGATCACCGTCGAGACGGACGGGGGTTCCGGTCAGCTGACGGCGACCGACGAGCACCCGTTCTGGGTCGAGTCGCTGCAGAAGTGGGTGAACGCCGAGGACCTGGAGCCGGGCTACACCTTCGAAACCGCCGACCACCGCCCGGCCACCGTCACCACCACCCGCGCCTTCGCCCCGGACCGCGAGGTCCACAACCTCACCGTCGACGGCCTGCACACGTACCACGTGCTCGCCGGAGCCGCCGCGGTACTGACGCACAACGAGGACGACACGTGCGAGGATTCGGACCACCTCGCGTTGGGCGTGAGCGCCGGGCGCTCCAAGGGCAGTGACATCAACGTCGAGAACTTCGCCAAACAGGTCGGAGCCAGGCACCTGATGAACGCTCCGGCCGACGAGTGGCAAGGCGAGGTGCTGGCCGCGATCGAGAACGTCAAGATCGGCAAGGCCAAGATCTCGTTCATGCTCGATCGGCTCCCGGGTGGAAACGACGGTCCGGCGGCGGCGCTGAAGAGGGCGCTCGCCGACGTGCGGGTGCCGGGCGAGAAGAAGATCGGGCTGGACAAGAGCGACAGCGGGTCGTGGACCCAGTGGGAACTGGCTCGGATAGGCCAGGCCGGGATCATGGACCAGGTCGACTTCTACCGCTACAACCGCAAGCACGGGGAATGGAGACGGGTCCGATGAACACCAAGCGTCGTTCCCCGGGCGTGGCGGACGACTCCCGGCTGTTCAGCCTCGTGGAGTACGCGTTCGGGCACACCCACGTGGTGCTCCGCGGCTACCCGCCAGTCGAGGAGTACGAGGACCTGCCGTCCGGCACGCCGGTGAGGGTGCTCGACATCTCCTTCGTCAACGTGAAGCGGATCTCGTGCTGGACCGACCTCGATGCGGTGGACCTCCGGGTCGCGGACGACACCGCGTTGGAGCGACTTCGCCCGCAGTTGGGAGGACGGAACCTGTACGGCTCGGTCTTCCTGCTGGCGCCAGGGACGGTCGAGGAGTACATCGTCGCCGGCCGGGCTTACTGGGCGGAGTACGACTTGGTGTTCGGCGATCCGAGCCCGCTCACTTCCTACGATGCGCGGTACCGGGAGCAACACCCGCCGGTGGACGGAATCGTCCACTTCGCCGAGTGAACGTCGGCCTCGCCGCTCCCAAGGCGGTGAGCGGCAGTTCGAACCTGGCCCAGGTGGGCTGAGGCGATCAACGCCGTCCGCCGACCTGTCTGAACCGTCCCGGTTCGAGGAGTTGCTCCTCGAACCGGGACGGTTCGAGGCTTCCGGCCGGAGCTCCGCGGAGAGCCCGCCGGGTGACCTGCCGAACCGGCAGGCGTGCGCGACGCTGACCGCATGACACCACGCCCGTCCCCTGAGACCGCTCGCGCGATCGTGCACGCGGCCCTGGGGCGTGAGCCCGGCCCCATGACCGCCGCCGCAAGCGACTCCCACCACGTCCACGTGGGCGACGACGTCGTCGTGAAGATCGCGGACGGGCATTCGCGGCTCGATCGGGAGACCGCGCTCGCGCCCCACCTGCCGTCCGGTCTCACAGGCCCGCTGCTCGCCGTCGGGCTCCACCGGCTCGGGACGCGCGACGTCCGGTTCGCCTGCTACGCCCGCGTGCCGGGGACGGCTCCCGGCATGGGGCTGCCCGGAACGGACACCGCGACCGCCCGCCTCCTGGCGGAACAGGCCGTCCACCGGCTGGATGCGCTGCACGACTGGGCGCCCACGCGTCAAGCGCAGGAAATCCTGGCAGAGGCGATCGACCACGGCGGGTTCGTCGGCCGTGCCGCGCTGAGCGACCAGGTCGACACCCTCGCCCTCCTCGACCGGGACGGCGTCATCCCCCGCCACGTGATCGACGGTCTGGTCGCGATTGCGGAGCGTGCCCCGCTGCACGTCCGAGCCACCGTCCCGGTCCACGCGGACTGCCACTGGGGCAACTGGCTCGTCCACGGCCGAAGCGTGACGGCACTGCTGGACTTCGAGTGGGCCCGCATCGGCGACCCGGTGGACGACTGGTTCTTCCTCGTCAGGTTCAGCGGCCCGCACTTCGAGACCGTCCTGGACGTCGTCGCCCGGACCACGGCGACGTCCCCGGAAACGCTCCGCGCCGAGTGCGAGACCCGCGAAGCGGCCTACCTGGTCTCCGACCTCCGCGTCGCACTCGGCCGCCCCGGCGCGGCACTCGACCACAGCCTCCGCGACCTCGACGAACTGATCACCGGGCGTCGCTGGTGGCGCGACGCCCGGTGACGCCGTCAACCCGTCAGTCCGTCTGCCCGCCGACGCCGCGTGCGATCGCCACGCTCAGGTCGTGCACCGTGGCCCCCGGGAACTCCGACATCGGGACGGTGACGCCGTACTCCCGCTCGATGTCCTGACGCAGCTTGATCATGCGCATCGAGTCCATGCCCGACGCGATCAGCGACTTGTCCTCGGCCAGCGCGTCCGGGCTCACGCCGAGCACGCCCGCGATCCGCCCGCGCAGTTCCGCGCTGATCGCGGTCGCGCGGATTTCCGGGGGTAGCGCCAGCAGGAGACCGCTCACGGCCGACGGGGAACCGGCGGTGTCGGACGGTGGGGCGTCCTTGCTCCTCGCCAGGGCGGTGAGGCTGCCGTCGAGGTAGGCGTCCCGGCAGTTGCGCCGTTGGATCTTCCCGCTCTGCGTGCGCGGCACGGCCGACGGCTCTACCAGGACGACCTCGTGCACCTCGACCTGGTGCGCGCTCGCCACGCCCAGGCGGATCCGGTCGGCGAGCGCGGCCGGGTCGCCGAGTGCGCCGCCCGGCTCCACCGCCTGCACGACGACCAGTCGCTCACCTTCGTCGGAGTCCACCGAGAACGCCGCGACCGGCAGGCTCGACAGCGCGGGCTCGACCTGCTGGACGGCCCCCTCGATGTCCTGCGGGTGGAGGTTGCGGCCCCGGATGATGATCAGTTCCTTGAGCCGGCCGCACAGCACCAGGTCGCCGTCGTGGAAGAACGCGAGGTCCCCGGTCCGGACGAACGGGCCGTCGCCGTTCGCCAGCACACCGGTGAACGTCTCGGCGGTCTCGGCGGGCCGGTTCCAGTACCCGCGGCAGACCACGGGGCCGCTCACCCAGACCTCGCCCACCTGGCCCGGGGCGCACTCGACGCGGGACTCGGCGTCCACGACGAGCACCCGGCCGAACGGCCCGGCGCCGCCGCACCCCACGAGCTCACGCGTGCGCGTGCCGTCGCCCGACGACACCGGCCGGGCACGACCCAGCTCCAGCTCGGCGGCGTCGACGACGACGCCGAGCGGGTCGGGCCGCCGCTTGCCCACCACGATCTGCATGGTCTCGGTGAGGCCGTACGCCGGGAACAGGGAGGAACGCCGGAAACCGACCGGGCCGAACGCGGCGACGAACCGCTCCAGCGTCGGCTCCTGCACCCGCTCGCCCCCGATGAGCGCGACCTCCCAGCCGGACAGGTCGAGCCCGGCCCGCCGCTCCTCGTCGATCGAGACGGCGCACCGCTCGTAGGCGAAGTTCGGGGCCGCGCTGAGCACCGGTCCCGGGGTCGCGGAGATCGCCGCGAGCCACCGGAACGGGTCGGCGACGAAGTCCTCCGGCGTCATCAGCACGGCTTCGCCGCCCACCACCTGCGCGAGCAGGACCTGCCCGAGCCCGAGCGCGTGGAGGGGCGACATCCAGCAGACGACGTTGCCGCCCGCCGGGAGTTCGCTGATCGCGCGGAAGTTGGCCAGCTGGGCGGCGAGGTTGCCGACCGTCACCGCGACGCCCTTCGGCCGGCCGGTCGACCCCGAGGTGTACTGCAGCAGCGCCATGTCGTCGGCGGACGTCCGGGGCGGCGTCCAGGGCCGCGCGTCGTCCTCGCCCAGCGCGTCGACGTCGATCCACGTCCGGGGCGGCGTGCGGTCCGGCCCCCACCGGTCGCGCAACGTCGGCGCGAGCTCGGCGACGGTGAGCACCGCGGTCGCCTCGGCGTCCTCCGCCACGGTGACGAACCGGTCGGTCGCGCCCTGCGCGGTCTTGGCGAAGTCGGGCGAGCAGGGCACGGCCACCGCGCCCGCGTACAGGCACCCGACGAAGCCGATCAGGAACTCCGGGCCGGACGGCAGCAGCATCAGCACCCGCGCGCTGGCGGCGCCCTCGCGTTGCAACGCCGCCGCGACGGCACGTGCCCGCAGGTCGAGCTCGCCCCGGCTGAGGACCTCGCCGCGCTCGCCCGGCGCGTGGCCGGGAGGCAGGAACCGGAGCGCCGTGGAACCCGGAGCGCGCTCGGCATTGCCCCGCAACACCTCGAACAGCGAGTCGACCGCGGCGTCCGGGGTGTGAGCGGCGAGATCCGTCATGCCAAGGCTCCTGTTCGTTGCTCCTGTGCCGCGTGGCACACCGAGGATCCAAGCGCCGAGGATCACCGGTGCGGGGAGGCCCGGGCAACCTCGGAAGGAGCCGCCGACCGGCTACGGCGGGGGTAGCCGATCGGACAGGTCGACCCGGGCTGCCCGCGACCTCCGCGACGACGCTCACGACGACGGGCCACGCCGGGCCACGCCGGGCGCACGGCCCGGACGAGCGTAACGGCCGCCCGCGGCCCGTGTCGCCGGTCGCGGAACGCCGTCGCGAAGCCGGTGGTGGACCGTGACCGCCTGCCCGGTCGGTCACCACCACGCGCCCCAGGGGGGAGCCGAACAGGCACTCAACGCCACCCGCGCGGTTCTCTATCGTCGGTGATCGGCAGACCGTCAGGGCGAGTGGTCCTCCGACCGGAAGGGATCGACCTGATGCCAGAACCCGTGCCAGCCGGCGCCCTCGACAGCCCGACGACCCCGACCGCGGCGTCCCCGGCCACAGCGTCCCAGACCCCCGGCAAGGCGGCCCCGACGTCCCCGGCCCCTGAAGCGTTCCGGGACCTGATGAGCACGTTCCCGAGCGGGCTCGCGGTGGTCACGGCGACCGACCGGGACGGTCGGCCCCACGGTTTCACCTGCACCTCGCTGTGCAGCGTCGGCCTCGCGCCGCCCACGCTGCTGATCTGCGTCTCCGACCGCAGCGGCACCCTCGCCGTCATCCGGGACCGGGGTCGGTTCGCGGTCAACCTGCTCCACAGCGGGGGTCGCCGGGCCGCCGAGGTGTTCTCCTCGGGCGGTTCCGAGCGGTTCTCCGCGCTGCCGTGGGAGCCGACCGCACGCCTGGGGCTGCCCCACCTCGTGGCCCACGCCCACGCCGTCGTGGAGTGCGCGGTCACCGGCACCGTGGCCGCCAGCGACCACGTGATCGTGCTGGGCGAGGTCGTCACGATGGCGCACCGGCAGGAGCCGCCCCTGCTGTACGGACTGCGGCGGTACGCCGCCTGGCCCGCGGCGGACTGACCCCGCCCGGAGCCGTCGGGGACGGACCGGGTGACCGAACGGGCACCCCCGAAGGGCACGCCACCGAGACGGGGGCGCCGGCCCCCGAACCTGCCAGCATCGTCGGGTGCGGCAGCCGGCGCGGCACGATCTCTCCCGGAAGGGGCACCCATGCCTTCGACGCCCAGCGGACGCGAGCGGACCAACGGTCGCGGCGGCGTCGGCATGACCCTCCCCGACATCGTGCGCGGGTACGACGAGGGCCTGCTCTCGACGGCGGACGCGCTCGCGGCGCTGCGGCAGCACGCCGGGCACCCCCTGTCCGAGGGCCAGCGCGGCCTGTGGGCGCTGCACAAGATGGAGCCGGACACCTACTCGTACAACGTCCCGGTGTGCCTGGCGTGCGAGGACGTCGACCGGGCCGCCCTCGAACAGGCGCTCCACGACACCGTCGAGCGCTACCCGATCCTCTCGTCCCGCGTTCGCGACGGGGTCGACGGCCCGCGCCTGGTGCCGTTCGGCGTCGACGGTTTCCGGGTGGAGCACGCGGACATCGCGCACGTCTCGCCCGACGACCTGGTCGAGCACCTGAAGGAGAGGGCGCGGCGGCCGTTCGACCTGGCGGACGAGCCCCTGGTCCGGATCTCCGTGCTGACCCGCGCCGAGGCCGAGGTGTACGTCCTCGTGGTCGTCCACCACCTCATCCTGGACGGCCCGTCACTGCGGGTCGTGCTGGACACGCTGCTCCGCGCGTACCAGGCCCGGGTGACCGGCGGCGAGGCGCCACCGCCGCCGGACGCCGCCCCGTACGACGAGTTCGTCGCGTGGGAGCGGGACTTCCTCGGCGACGCGCGCGCCGAGCGCGACCGGCAGTACTGGAAGCGGGAGCTCGCGGGCCGGGTCCCGCTCACCGGCCTGCCCACCGAGGTGACGCTGGGGCCGGACGCGCCGCACGAGGGCGAGGTGTGCGTCCGCCGGCTGTCCGAGGCGCAGGCCGCCGCCGTCACGTCCTTCGCCACGGCGAACGGGCTCATCCCCGCGGTGTTCCTGCTGGCCGTCTTCAAGACGCTGCTCCACCGGTACACCGGGCAGGAGGACGTCGTCGTCGGGATGCCGGTGTCCGGCCGCCCGTCGGAGCGCTTCGAGTCGTCGGTCGGGTACTTCATCAACACCCTGCCCATCCGCAGCAGGCCGGTGGCGTCCGACGGGTTCGCGGAGTTCGCCCTGCGGGTCCAGTCGACGGTGTTCGAGGCGATCGACCACCAGGCCTACCCGTTCCCGCACATCGTGCGCGACCTCGGTGACCGCGACGACCTGCGCGCGCCGGTGTTCCAGGTCGCGTACAACTACCAGAACTTCTCGCTCAACGGGCACCTGCGCGGGCTGGCGCGCGAGCTGCGCGGGACGTGGCCGTTCCGGGTGGTGGAGGGCCTGCACCAGGTCGGGGAGTACGACCTGACGCTGGACGTGGTCCCCGGCGACGGGCTCGAGCTCGTCTGGAAGTACCACCCCACCGCGTTCTCCGCCGACACCGTCGCGCGGATGGCCGACCACTTCGCCACCCTGGTCGAGGCCGTCACGGCCGCCGGCCGGGCGACGCTCGGCGGGCTGGACCTGGTGGGGCCGGCCGAGCGGCGGCTCGTCCTGGACGAGTGGAACCGCACGGACGTCGACGTCCCCGAGGACCGGACGGTCTGGGACCTGTTCGCCGAGCGGGCCGACGCGGACCCGGACCGGCCCGCGGTGACCTGCGGCGAGCGGACCCTGACCTACCGCGAGCTCGCGGACCGCGCCGCGGCGCTGGCCGACGCGCTGGCCCGCCGGGGCGTCGCGGCCGGGGACAACGTGGGCGTGTGCTTCGAGCGGTCGCTCGACCTGGTGGTGGGGCTGCTCGCGGTCGTGAAGCTGGGCGCGGCCTACGTGCCGCTCGACCCCGACTTCCCCGCCGAGCGCCTCTCCTACATGATCGGGGACAGCGGCGCCGACCTCGTCGTCTGCCACGAGGCGGTGGCGGAACTCCTGTCCACAGTGGACACTCATGGAGCACGGCTGCACGTGGTGGACCGCCCGGACGACGCCGAACCGGCGCCGCGGGCCGCGCGCCCGGGGCCGACGACACCCGCCGTCGCGTACGTCATCTACACCTCGGGCAGCACCGGGCAGCCCAAGGGCGTCGTGGTGCCGCACCGGGCGCTGACCAACTTCCTGCTGGCCATGACGCGCACGCTGGACGTGACCCCGGACGACCGCCTCCTGGCCGTCACCACGTACAGCTTCGACATCGCCGCCCTGGAGCTGTACCTGCCGCTGATCACCGGCGGGCACTGCCGGATCTGCGACCCGACGACGGTCAAGGACGCCACGGCGCTCGCCGCCGAGGTGGACCGGTGGCGGCCCACCGTCATGCAGGCCACCCCCACCACCTGGGCGATGCTGCTGCGCGTGGGGTGGCGGAACACCTCCGGGACCAAGGTGCTCTGCGGCGGCGAGGCGTTGCCGGAGAGCCTCAAGGACCAGCTCGTCGCCCGCGGCGAGGCGTGGAACCTGTACGGGCCGACCGAGACCACGATCTGGTCGACCGCGAAGCGGTTGAACCGCGACGAGCCCGTGACGATCGGGACGCCGATCGCGAACACCCGGCTGTACGTCGTGGACCGGGACCTGCGGCCGGTGCCCGTCGGCGTGGCCGGGGAGCTGTGCATCGCGGGCCGCGGTGTCGCCCTCGGCTACCACGGCAAGCCGGAGCTGACGGCCGAGCGGTTCGTCGACGACCCGTTCACGCCCGGCGGACACCTCTACCGGACCGGCGACGTCGCGCGGTGGCTGCCCACCGGCGAGGTGGCCCTGCTGGGGCGCATGGACAACCAGGTCAAGCTGCGCGGCTACCGCATCGAGCTCGGCGAGGTCGAGGCCGCGCTGGACGGGTACCCGGACGTCGACCGGAGCGTCGTGGTCGTGGACCGCGAGGGCCGGTCCGAACGGCTCGCGGCGTACTACACGCTGCGCGGCGACCGGCGTGACGCCATCGACCCCAAGGCGTTGCGCGCCCACCTGGCCAAGACCCTCCCCGCCTACATGGTGCCGAGCGCGTTCGTGGCGCTGGACGCCTTCCCGCTCACCGCGAACGGCAAGGTGGACCGGGCGAGGCTCGGCGACCCCGGCGGGCGGGAGCCGGTAGCGACGCGGCGGTCCGCCGACGCCGTCCGCTCCCCGCACGTCGAGCGGACCGTGCGCCGGATCGTGAGCGAGGCGCTCGGCCGCGACGACGTCGACCGCGACGAGGGGTTCTTCGAGGCGGGCGGCGACTCGTTCCTGGCCATCGACGTGGTCGAGCACCTCAACCGGGCGTTCGGGTGCGCGCTGCGGCCGACGACCCTGTTCGCGCACCCGTCCATCGCGGCCATGTCCCGGCACCTCGAAGGGCTGCTGCCGTCGGAAGCGCCGGAGCCCGCGCCCACCGCACGCGTGGACGCGCCGGCCACGTCCCGGCGTCGCGACCGGCACACCGACCGCGACCTCGGCCGGGACCACGACCGTGACCGTGATCCCGGACTCGACGACGCGATCGCGGTGATCGGCATGTCCTGCCGGTTCCCCGGCTCCAAGGACCACCGCGAGTTCTGGCGCAACCTGAAGGAGGGCCGCAGCGGCAGCACCTTCTGGACGCCCGACGAACTGCGGGCGCTCGGGGTGCCCGACGAGCTGATCGCCCGGCCCGGGTACGTGCCGCAGCGGTCCGTGGTCGAGGACAAGGCGGAGTTCGAGCCCGCCTTCTTCGGGATCTCGCCGCGCGACGCCGAACTCATGGACCCCCAGGGCCGGCTCCTGCTGCTGCACGCGTGGAAGGCGTTGGAGGACGCGGGCTACCGCCCGGAGGACGTGCCGCGCACCAGCGTCCACACCGCGACGAGCAACAACTTCTACCAGGCCTTCCTGCCGAGCCTGATGGCGAACGCGGCGGGCACGCGGGTGCTGGCCGACACCGAGGGGTACGCGGCCTGGCTGTTCGCGCAGGGCGGCACCGTGCCCACGATGATCTCCAGCAAGCTGGGGCTGCGCGGCCCGAGCATGGCGGTGAGCACCAACTGCTCGTCGGCGTTGAGCGGCGTGCACCTCGCGTGCCAGGGGCTCCTCTCCGGCGAGGTCGACCAGGCGCTGGTCGGCGCGGCCAGCCTGGTGTCCACGATGGAGCTGGGCTACGTGCACCAGCCCGGCCTGAACTTCTCCAGCGACGGCCGCTGCCGCCCGTTCGACGACGCGGCCGACGGCATGGTCGGCGGTGAGGGCGTCGGCGTGGTCGTGCTGAAGCGCGCCCGTGACGCGTTCGCCGACGGCGACCACGTCTACTGCCTGATCCGCGGGGTGGCGGTCAACAACGACGGCGGCGACAAGGCCGGGTTCTACGCGCCGAGCGTGCGCGGCCAGGTGGACGTGATCCGCGGCGCGCTGGACCGGGCCGGGGTGAACCCCGAGTCGATCCGCTACGTCGAGGCGCACGGCACCGGCACGAAGCTGGGCGACCCCATCGAGGTCGCGGCGCTGACCGAGGCGTACCGGCACTACACGGACCGCGACCGGTTCTGCGCCATCGGGTCGGTCAAGAGCAACATCGGCCACCTCGACGCGGCCGCCGGGATCGCCGGCCTGATCAAGCTGGCCCTGGGCCTGCACCACGGCGAGATCCCGCGGACGCTCCACTGCGACGTGCCGAACACCGGGATCGACTGGGAGAACTCGCCGTTCTTCGTGGCCGACCGGAACATCCCGCTGGACGGGGCGGAGCCCGTGCGGGCGGGGTTGAGCTCGTTCGGGGTCGGCGGCACCAACGTGCACGCGGTGCTCGAACAGGTGGGTCCGCGCACCGCGCCGCCGTCCGACGGGCGGACGCACCTGGTGGTCCTGTCCGCGCCGGACCGCGAGCGGTTGCGGGCGCGGGCGCGCGACCTCGTGGAGTTCCTGCCGGAGTACCGCGCCGAGGGCGGTGACCTGGCGTCGCTGGCGTACACGCTGCAGACCGGCCGGCGGGCGATGGCCGCCCGCGTCGCGTTCGTCGCCGACGACCTCGACGCGCTGGCCGTGCGGCTGGAGGACTACGCCGGGGGCGGTGTGCCCGAGGGCGCGATCGACGGCGAGGTGCGGCGGCAGGACGACCAGCTGGTGTCGCTGTTCGCCCGCAACGACCGGCTCCGGGAGCTGACGGGGGAGTGGCTGCGGCAGGGCGGGTGGGACGAGGTCGCGCCCCTGTGGGTCAGCGGGATCGACGTCGACTGGGCGCTGTGCCACGGCCCGACGCCGCCGGCGCGCGTGAGCCTGCCGACCTTCCCGTTCGACACCAAGCCGTTCTGGCCGGCCACGCCCGACCGGACGCGGCCCGCGACCGTGCCCACGACCCCGCCGGCGGCGGTGCGTGACAGCGGGCCGACCGCGGTGCGTGACGGCGGGCCGGCCGACGCCCGGGCGCTGCTCGCCGCGGCGGCCGGACCGGACGGGGTCGAGCGGTTCCTGGCGCGGCGCCGGGACGTCACGGCGGAGATGGACCGGTTCCTGCGCCGACTGCTGCTCGCCCAGCTCACGTCGGCCGGGCTGTTCCGCGAGCCCGTGCCCGCCGAGCGGGTCGCGGCGGGCGCCGCGATCAGGCCCGGTTTCGAGAAGTGGCTGGACCACAGCGTCGCCGTGCTGGTGGCGGGCGGTGAGCTGGTCCGAGACGGCGGCCTCCTGCGGACGCGGGACGGCGCGCCGGACGTCGCGGCCGCGTGGGACGCGTGGCGTGACTGGAAGGACGCGCACGCGGGCGACCCGGAACTGATGGCCAAGGCGTCCATCGCCGAACGCGTGGCCGAGGCCGTGCCCGCGATCCTGAAGGGCGAGTCGACGGCCACGGACGTCCTGTTCCCCGGCGGGTCGTTCGAGATCGTCGAATCGGTCTACAACGGCAACGCCACCGCCGAGTACTTCAACCGCGTGGTGGCCGACAGCGTGCGGGCCGAGGTGCGGGAACGCGCTCGTGCGGCGGGGGCCGGCCTCCGGCTGCTGGAGATCGGCGCGGGCACCGGCAGCGCGAGCAAGTGGGTGTTCGAGCGGCTGGCGGGCTTCGAGCGCGACATCGCCGAGTACTGCTACACCGACATCTCCAAGGCGTTCCTGATCGAGGCGGAGAAGCGGTTCTCGG
This sequence comes from Saccharothrix hoggarensis, assembly GCF_052936025.1. The sequence goes on from NZ_CP193624.1 coordinate 1,273,993, forward strand.
CCCGGGTGCCGTACCTGACGTACCGCGTCTTCGACGTGGAGCGGGCTCCGGGGGAGCAGGGTCTGGAGACGGGGCGGTACGACGTCGTCGTCGCCAACAACGTCCTGCACGCCACCGAGGACATCGTGGCGACCGTCGAGCACGCCAAGGCGCTCCTCCGGCCCGGCGGTGTCCTCCTGCTCAACGAGCTGTCCGACAACGAGCTGTGGTCGCACCTGGCGTTCGGCCTGCTCGACGGGTGGTTCCGCCACGCGGACGGGCGTCGCCTGGCCGGCGGCCCCGCGCTGTCGTCGGACTCGTGGCGGGAAGTGCTGCGGGCCAACGGGTTCGGCGAGGTGAGCTTCCCGGCCGAACAGGCACACCCGCTGGGGTTGCAGGTCGTGTCGGCCCGCTACGGCCTGCCCGCGCCGCTCGCCGTTCCGGTGGAGACGGGGCCCGCGCTGGAAGCGCACGTCGAGGACGCCCTGGTGCGGTGCCTGATGGCCGCCTTGAAGCTCGGGCGGGACGAACTCGGCGTCGACCGGCCGTTCGCCGACTACGGGCTGGACTCGCTCACCGGCGTGTCCGTGGTGCGGGAGCTGAACGGCGAGCTGGGCACCGACCTCGACGCCAGCGCCCTGTTCGACCACCCCACGATCCGGCGGTTCACGGCGTTCCTGTTGAAGGAACACCGAGACCCGATCACCGCCCACCGGGCGGCCCTCGCGCCCACCGGTCACGCCCCCGCCGAGCCGCCACGAGCACCCGAGCCCGCCGAAGCACCCGGCACGACCGAAGCGCCCAGCACCACCGAGGCACCCAGCGTCGCGGAAGCCGCCCACACCGTCGAAGCGGCCCACACCGTCGAACGCACCGCCGAAGCACCCCGCGCCGAAGCCCCCGGCACCACCGAGGCAGTTCGCACCACCCCCGCGGTCGCCACCACGGCCGTCCACGCCGTCGAGGCGCGCCCCGGCGCCGGTCCGGCCGGCGGTCGCGAACCCATCGCCATCATCGGCATGAGCGGCAGGTTCCCGGGCGCGCGCGACGTCGACGAGTTCTGGGAGCAGCTGGTCGAAGGCCGCGACCCCGTGACCCGAGCGACCCGCTGGGACCTGTCCTCCCTGGGCAGCCGGTGCGTGGACGGCGGGTTCATGGACGGCGTCGACGAGTTCGACCCGCTGTTCTTCGGCATCTCCGGCACCGAGGCCGCCTACATGGAGCCGCAGCAGCGGTTGTTCCTCCAGGAGGCGTGGACCGCGCTGGAGGACGCGGGTCACGCGGGCGGTTCGCTCGACCGCGACCGCTGCGGCATCTACGTCGGCTGCTGGGTCGGCGACTACTTCGACCTCGCCACCCCGGACGACTACCCGGCACAGGCGTTCTGGGGGAACATGAGTTCCCTCGTGCCGTCCCGGATGTCGTACCACCTGGACCTGCACGGCCCCACCACGACGGTGGACACCTCGTGCTCCAGCTCGCTCACGGCGACCTACCTGGCGTGCCAGGCGCTGTGGGCGGGCGACGCCGACGTGATGCTCGCCGGCGGCGTCTTCGTCCAGTCCTCGCCCCGGCTGTACCTCGCCGGTTCCCGCGCCGGGATGCTCTCCCCGACGGGGAGGTGCCACACGTTCGACCAGGCCGCCGACGGGTTCGTCCCGGCCGAGGGGGTCGGCGTGCTGGTCCTGAAGCGCCTCTCGCAGGCGCAGGCGGACGGTGACCGCGTCCACGGCGTGATCCGCGGCATCGGGATCAACCAGGACGGCACGTCCAACGGCATCACCGCGCCGAACGGCAATTCACAGGAGGAGCTGTTCCGCCGGGTCTACCGGGACTTCGGGATCGACCCCGAGGGCATCCAGATGGTCGAGGCGCACGGCACCGGCACGAAGCTCGGCGACCCCGTCGAGTTCAACGCGCTGGTCCGCGCGTTCCGCGCGCACACGGCGAAGGAGCACTTCTGCTCGCTCGGGTCGAGCAAGGCCAACATCGGCCACTCGCAGGCCGCGGCGGGCGTGATCGGGATCATCAAGACCCTGCTGGCCATGAAGCACGGGACGATGCCCGGCCTCCTGCACTACCGCGAGGCCAACGCCAACATCTCGCTCGACGGCAGCCCGTTCTACGTGCACACGGACGCCCGGGAGTGGGTGGCGCCGCGCGGTGACCGGCGCCGTGCGGCGGTGACGTCGCTCGGCGCGAGCGGGACGAACGTCCACGTGGTCATCGAGGAGCCGCCGCCCGCGCCCCGCCCGTCCACCCCGCCCGGCGCCCGGCTGGTCGCCCTGTCGGCGCGAACCCCGGAGGCCCTGCGCGAGCAGGCGGCCCGTCTGGCGCGCCACTGCCGGGAGCACCCCGACCTCGACCTCGCCGACGTGAGCTGCACGCTCCTGCTGGGGCGCAGGCACTTCCAGCACCGGTGGGCCCGCGTGGTCGACGACCTCGCCGCGGTGGAGCGAGCCCTCGACGCCTGGCTCGGCGGCGACGACACGACCCCGACCGGTGACAGCCGGGCGCACGTCCTCGCCGCGGAGTACCTGAGCGGCGGGACGCCCGACTTCGAGGAGCTGTTCCGCGACGGGCGACGTCGACGCACGTCGTTGCCCACCTATCCGTTCGAGCGCACCCGTTACACCCTGCCCGGCAAGCCGGCGCCGAGCCGCGGAACCGCCCCGGACCGCACGGTGCTCACCGGCGACGAGTTCTACCTGCGCGACCACCTGGTGGGCGGCACGGCCATCGCGCCGGGCGCGGTCTACCTGCACTGGGCGCACGAGGCGATCCGACGGGACGGCGGCGTCGCGCGGCAGGACGCCGTGCGCCTGCACGACGTCGCGTTCCTGCGTCCGCTCGACGTGACGGGAGGGCCGCGCGAGCTGCGGGTCGACCTCCGCGACGAAGGCGGCGCGACCCGCTTCGAGGTGCGCACGACGGGTTCGCCCGCCGGGGGAGAGTCGGTGGTCCACTGCCAGGGCCGGTTCTCGACCGCGGCACGGCCCGAGCGCCGGGCGTTCGACCTGCCCGCGATGCTGCGGGACTCCCGGCGCGTGCCGGTGGACCCCGAGCGCTTCTACGCCGAGTACCGCGAGGGCGGCATCGACTTCGGCCCGGCGATGCGCGGTGTCGTCGCGGTGCACGAGTCCGACGGCGCGGTGCTCGCCGAGCTGCGGCTGCCGGACGTCGTGGCGGACACCGCGGCCGGCTTCGCGCCGCACCCGACGCTGGTGGACTCGGCGATGCAGTGCATGCGGCTGCTCGCGGCCCTCGGCGACGGGGACGGCGGCATCGGACTGGTCTTCGCCATCAAGGAGGTGGAGGTGCTCGCGGACTTCGCCCCGACGATGTGGGCGTGGGTCCGCGACGTGGACGGCAAGGTCGACATCGACCTGCTCGACGAACGCGGCCGGGTGTGCCTCACCCTCCGCGGGATCACGGGCCGCCGCACCGAGCCGTCGGCGCGGCCGGCCACCACCCCCGAGCCGGGCGACGAGCCGCCCGCGGTGACGCTGCTCCCGACGTGGGACCCGGCGCGGGAGGCGACGGCCGAGGCGTGGCCGCGGACCTCCGACGCGGTCGGGATCGTCGCGACGACGCCGGCGGCACGGGACGTCCTCACCGCGATGTACCCGTCGGCGCACGTGCTCGAGGTTCCGCCGCACGGCTCGGCGCGCGACGTCGACCACGCCGTCCGGTCCGCCCCCGTGCTCGACCACCTGGTCTGGGTCGCGCCCGAGCACGGGGAGGCGCCGTCCGCCGAGCGGATCGCCGACGACCAGGCCGCGGGCGCGCTGCAGGTGTTTCGCCTGGTCAAGAGCCTCCTCGCGGCCGGCTACGGCAACCGCGCGCTCGGGTTGACCCTGATCACGAACCGCGCGCACGCGGCGCACGAGTCGGAGCACGTCGACCCGTCGCACGCGGGCGTCGCGGGCCTGGCGGGCTCGATCGCGAAGGAGTACCCCAACTGGGCCGTGCGGGTGGTCGACCTGGGCGCGTACGACGCCGCGTCGCTGTCCGCCGTGCCGGCCCTGCCCGCCGACCCGGACGGCAACCCGCGCCTGCACCGCGGCGGCACGTGGTTCCGCCAGCAGCTCGTGCCCTTCCGGGCGGAGCCGCCGACGTCGTCCCGGTTCCGGGAGGGCGGGGTCTACGTCATCGTCGGCGGTGCGGGCGGCCTCGGCACGGCGATCAGCGAGCACCTGATCCGCCGGTACCGCGCGCGGGTGGTGTGGCTCGGGCGCAGCCCGCGGGACGCGCGCATCGACGCCGCCATCGCCGCCGCGACGGCCTCCGGCGGGCCGGAGCCGCTCTACCTGCGGGCCGACGCCACCAGCGCCGAGTCGTTGCGGCAGGCGCGCGACGAGGTCGAGCGGCGCTTCGGCCGCGTGCACGGCGTGATCCACTCCGGGCTGGTGGTCGCGAGCGCGAGCCTGTCCGCCATGACCGAGGCGGAGTTCCACGACGTGCTCCGGAGCAAGGTCGACGCGAGCGTGCGGCTGGTGGACGCCTTCGGCGGCGACTCGCTGGAGGTGGCGCTCTTCCTGTCGTCCATCAACTCCTACCTGAAGGCGATCAAGCAGGCCAACTACGCGGCGGGCTGCACGTTCATGGACTCCTTCGCGCGCACGGTGGAACGCCGGTACGGGGCCGCCGGCAAGGTGGTCAACCTGGGTTACTGCTTCAACAACGCGGCGGACGGCGACGACCGCGCGACGCTGATGGGCAACGCCATCCCGCTCATCCGGCCGGACGAGCTGGTGGCGGCGATCGAGCTGCTGTGCGCGGCGCCGGTCGCGCAGCTGACCCTGATGAAGTTCAGCCCCGCGGTGAACACCCGGGGCATGACCGTGGGCGACGACGAGGCGCTGCTGCTCCCGCAGGACGCCGCGTCATCGACCGCGACCGTCCACAGTGGACAAAAAGAGCCACGGAACGCGTTTGACGACCTCGAGCGGCTGCGTGAACGGGTCAAGGAACTGACGGCGCTCGCGATCTGATCGCGCGACTTCGGAGGATCGATCATGAAAAGGCTGCTGCTCGACTTCCTGTGGTCGCACCTGCGGTCCCTCGGCGCGTTCCGGTCCGAGCAGCCCGTCGGCGCGGCGCGGGAGGCGGCGGGCCTGCTGCCGGTGTACGACCTGTGGTTCGCCGAGGCCGTCCGCGTGCTGGAGGTCGAGGGCTACCTCGAACGGCGGGGTGACCGCGTCCTGGTCCGCCGGACCGCGCCGGACCGGTCGTTCGACGAGCTGTGGCGGGAGTGGGAGGCGCAGCGGCCGGGCTGGCGGGACAACCCCGACCTGGCCGCGATCCACGTGCTGGTGGAGACGACGCTCCGGGAGCTGCCCGACGTGCTCACCGGCAAGCGGCGCGCCACGGACGTCATGTTCCCCGGCGGGTCGGTGGAGCTGGTCGAGGCGGTCTACAAGTCCAACCCGGAGTCGGTGTTCTTCAACCGGGTGCTGGCCGGGGAGCTGGTGGCGCACCTGCGGCGTCGCGCCGAGGCCGAGCCCGGTTTCCAACCGAGGATCCTGGAGATCGGCGCGGGCACCGGCGCGACGAGCGCCGCCGTGCTGGCGGCCCTCGACGCGGCGGGGACGTCGGTCCGGGAGTACCGCTACACCGACCTCTCCCGGGCCTTCCTGGACCACGCCGAGCGGTCGTACGGGCCGGGCCGCCCGTTCCTGGCCTACGGCATCCTGGACATCGAGCGCTCGCCCGCCGAGCAGGGCATCGACGTCGGCGGCTACGACGTGGTCATCGCCGCCAACGTGCTGCACGCCACCCGGAACATCCGCGCGACGCTGCGCAACGCCAAGGTGGCGCTCAAGAGCGGCGGCGTCCTGCTGCTCAACGAGGTGACCGCGAACACCTTCCTCAACCAGTTCACGTTCGGGCTGCTGGAGGGGTGGTGGCGGTACGACGACGCCGAGTCGCGCATCACGGGCAGCCCCATCCTGTCGGTCGACGGCTGGCGGCAGGTGCTCGCGGAGGAGGGCTTCGGCCCGATCTCGCTGCCGGCGTGGGAAGCCGCGGACCTCGGGCAGCAGATCATCGTCGCCGGCAGCAACGGTGTCGTGCGGCAGCGGGGCGACCGGTCGCGCGAACCCGCGCGGCAGCCCGTCCCGGTGCGGGCGGCCGAGCCGAGGGGAGCCGCGCGGGGACGTGACACCGCGGTCCCCGCGGGCGACGGACCCGCGGACCGCCTGCTCGCCCACGTCGAGGCGGTGGCGGTCGACGTGCTGGCGGAGGCGCTGCGGATCGACCGCGCCCGGATCGGCCGGACCGAGCCCTTCTCGGACTTCGGCATCGACTCGATCTTCGCGGTGCAGGTGGCCCGCACCCTCGGCGCGGAACTGGGCCTCGACCTGGACGTCACGCTCCTGTTCGAGTACGGCACGGTGGCCGAGCTGGGTGAGTTCATCGTCGGCGAGCACGCCGACGCGCTCAGCGCCGCGCTCGCCGACGAAGCCGCCTCCCACCCCGTCGAGGTGCGGCAGCGGGAGGACCCGGCCGACGTGGCGGAGCCCGGGGACGCGCTCGACGCCGAGCCGGACGGGATCGCCATCGTCGGGATCTCGGCGCGGTTCCCCCGGGCCGACGACGTCGAGGAGTTCTGGCGGATCGTCGAACAGGGCGAGCGGCGCGTCACCACCCCGCCGCTGGGGCGCGAGGACTGGGTCGCCTACCGCGACGCGGTGGACACGACCGGGATGTGGGGCGGGTTCCTCGACGGCGTCCACGAGTTCGACCCGCTGTTCTTCAGCCTCTCGATGACCGAGGCGCGGCAGCTGCCGCCCGAGCTGCGCCTGATGCTGATGACGGCGTGGAACGCCATCGAGGACGCGGGCTACCGGCCCGCGGAGCTGCGGGCGCGGCCGACGGGCGTCTTCATCGCCGCCACGCCGACCGAGTACCGCGCCGACTCGCCCGAGATGCTCCTGCCGTCGCCGGTGATGATCCCCAACCGCATCTCGTACCTGTTCGACCTGCACGGCCCGAGCGAGCAGTCCGACACGAGGTGCTCGTCGTCGCTCGTGGCCCTGCACCGCGCCATCCGGTCCATCCGGGACGGCGAGTGCGAGCAGGCCCTCGTCGGCGGGGTGAACCTGACGATGTCGCCCGCCGGGTTCGAGGTGATGCGGGCCGGCGGGATGCTCACCACCAGCGGCGCCGTGCGGCCGTTCCAGGAGGGCGCCGAGGGCACCGCGCGCGGCGAGGGCGTCTGCGCCGTGCTGGTCAAGCCGCTCCGCGCGGCGGTCGAGGACGGCGACTTCGTCTACGGCGTGGTGCGCGGCACCGCCGTCGCGCACGGCGGCAAGGGCGTGTCCTTCACGGCGCCGAACATCCGCGGGATGAAGTCGGCCATCACCCGCGCCTACGCCGACGCCGGCGTCGACCCCGGTTCCGTCGCCTACGTCGAGGCGCACGGCATGAGCTCGCTGCTGGCCGACGGCGCGGAGATCGCGGCGCTGCGCGCGAGCCTGCGCGGCGACGCGGACACGCCGGGCGACGACGGGTCCGTCACCTACCTGGGCAGCCTGAAGCCGGTCTTCGGCCACACCGAGGTGGTCTCGGGCCTCGCGGCCCTGGTGAAGGTGGTGCAGGCCCTGCGGCACGGCGTGATCCCGGCGATCCCCGGCTTCGGCCGCCCGCACCCGGACCTCTCGCTGGACGGGACCAGGCTGCGGCTGGCGTCGGAGAACCTGCCGTGGCCCGTCCGCACCGACGACGACGGCCGCGTGCTCCCGCGCCGGGCGAGCATCAACAGCTTCGGCATCGGCGGCGTGAACGCGCACGCGGTGCTGGAGCAGTACGTCCCGCGCACCCCGGCCCGCGCGGAGGACGTGCCGTCACCGCAGGTCCTCGTGCTCTCGGCCAAGACCGAGGACGGTCTCCGCGAGCGGGTGAGACGGCTCGTCGGCCGGCTGAGGGGCACGGAGTCCTTCGCCGACATCGCCTACACGCTCCAAGTGGGTCGCGAGCCGATGGCGTGCCGGTTGGCGCTGGTCGCGACGACCGGTGACGAAGCGGCCGACGTGCTCTACAAGTGGCTCGGCGGCGACCCGGAGGCGCGGTCCCGGGTGGCCTTCGCCGACGACGTGCGGCGCGCCGGTCCGTCCGACGACGACGGTCGGGAAGCGGCGGAGGGGAACCTGAAGATCCTCGCGGACCGGTGGGTCGCGGGTGCCGCCGTGGACTGGGAAGTCCTGCACGAAGGCTCACGGCGCCGGAGGGTTCCGCTGCCGGGCTACCCGTTCCAGCGGGAGGTCTGCTTCATCCCGCAGACCCCGGCTCCCGACACCGTGGCGACCGCGCCCGTGCGGGCCGAGGTCGGCGCGACGCGACCGGACGACTTCGTCACCGGCCTCGTGGCCTCCGTGCTGGGTCTGGAGGAGCACGTCATCGACCGCACGAGGCCGCTGGCCGACTACGGCCTCAACTCCCTGCTCCTGACCGGCGTGCTGAGCCGCGTCCGCGGCGCGTTCCCCGCCTTCCAGCCGGACTGGTTGCAGGTGCACGACACCGTGGACGACGTGGTCGCCCGGCTGTCGGCGGTGGCGGGCGACGGCACGGCGGCGGGCGCCGGCTTCCCGGAGCTGGTGCACCTGAACGGCGTGGCCGAGGGGCGGCCGGTGTTCTGGGTGCACGGCGCGTTGGCGAGCGTCGAGACCTACCGCACGATCGCCGCGCGGGTCGACCGGCCGTTCTACGGCATCCAGGCCCGCGGCTTCCTGACCGAGCAGGAGCCCGTCGAGGGAATCCCGGCGATGGCGGAGCACTACCTCGACATCATCCGCTCCGTGCAGCCCGAAGGCCCCTACGACATCGGCGGCTTCTGCCTCGGCGGCATCGTCTCCTACGAGATGACCCGCCTCCTCCAGTCCCGGGGCGAGGTGGTGCGCTCGCTGGTGATGGTGGACTCGCCGGACGTCACCGGCTGGGCGAAGTCGAACGGCGGCGGGTCCGCGACGGCGCGGAGCGCGGCCCTCCAGGTGGTGAACTCGTTGCTCTGGCCCGCCGGTGTGAAGGGCCTCGACGAGGTCCGGCCCCGGCTGATCCACCAGGACGACGTCGCCGGGGCACCCGACGACGACGCGGCGTTCGTGCGCCTGCTCGCCGACCTCGCCGTCGAGCGGGGCCTGTCGCTGGGGCGCGAGCAGGTGGCCGCGTTGATCGAGCGGAACATCGCGATCCAGCTGGCCTACCGGATCGGCGAGTTCGAGATCCGGCCGCTGGCGGACCCCGACGCCGTCGACGCCACGTACTTCCGCAACGCCCGCGGGCTCTTCATCGGGGAGCTCACGCCGTACTTCCAGGTCGTCGGCGAGACGTTCTCGCTGGACCACGTCAACTACCGGCAGGACTGGGAGCGCGAGCTGCCGGGGCTGCGCGTGGTGGACCTGGACGCGGCCAACCACATGACCCTCATGCACGAACCCGATTCCCTTGCCGCCGTGGAGGAAACGTGCGTGCGGATCTACGCCGCGGACTAGTGTCCCCGGTGGAACCCGCCGCGTCCGCGCGACCGATCGGCAAGTACCGACGACCCCGGTGTGAGGTCAGCTGATGCTTTGCTACGTCTTCCCCGGCCAGGGCGCGCAGAAGAAGGGCATGGGCAAGGACGTGTTCGGGCACTTCCCGGACCTGTGCCGCCAGGCCGACGAGGTGCTTGGGTACTCCGTCGAGGAACTGTGCCTGCAGGACCCGGACCGCCTGCTGAACAAGACCAAGCACGCGCAGCCCGCGCTCTACGTCGTCAACGCGCTGCACTACCTGGCGGCACGCCGGGAGGACCGGCCCGCGCCGGACTTCCTGGCGGGCCACAGCCTCGGCGAGTACAACGCGCTGTTCGCGGCGGGCGCCTTCGACTTCGTGACGGGCCTGGCGCTGGTGCGCCGCCGCGCCGAGCTGATGGGCCGGGCGGGCGGCGGCGGGATGGCCGCGGTGGTGGGCGTTCCCGCGGAGGTCATCGAGGAGACGTTGGCGGCGCACGGCGTCACCGGGGTCGTCATCGCCAACTACAACGCGCCCGAGCAGTTCGTGCTGTCCGGGGGCAAGGAGGAGCTGGAGCGACTCCGGCCGGTTCTGGAGGGCGTCGAGGGCTTCCGGGGTTTCGTCCCGCTCCGGGTCTCCGGTGCGTTCCACTCGCCGCACATGGCGCGGGCGGCGCGGGAGTTCCGGTCCTACCTGGACTCCGTGGACTTCGGCGAGTTCCGGACCCCCGTCGTCTCCAGCGTGACCGGACGTCCCTTCGAGACCGACCGGGACGCCGTCCGGGCCGCGCTCGCCGAGCAGATCACCCGGCCCGTCCGGTGGACCGACTGCGTCCGCCACCTGCGGGACGCGGGTGTGTCGGAGTTCGTGGAACTGGGCGGCACCAAGGTGTTGACGTCCCTCATCGACAAGATCACGGCGGCGGAGGACCACGGGGAACGGCAGAGCGCCCCCTCCGCCGAACCGGCGTCCACTGGGTCCACATCCACCGAACCCGCGTCGAGCGAGTCCGCGTCCCCCCAACCGGCGTTCACCGAACCCGCGCCCACCCAACCGGCGTTCACCGAACCCGTGTCCATCCAACCGGCGTTCACCGAACCCGTGTCCACCGAACCGGCGGACGCCGGGCCGTGGCTGGAATACCGTGACGAGCGCGTGCTGGCCCTGCTGCGCGACTGCGCGAGCGGAACGCTCCGCGTCGACGAGGCCATCGAGAAGATCCGCGCCGGCGGAGCACGCCACCGGTGACCGACCGGGCCCGCCCGGTCGCCCACTCCGCCGTCCCCACCACTGGAGTTGCCCACTCATGATGTTCGTCGACTACCTCGACCGAGGCTCCCGCATCGACCCCGCCGCGCCGTGCATGCTCGCTCCCGACGGGACCGTGCTCATGACGCACGAGGACTTCACCGCGGTCAGCCACCGGGTCGCGGTGGCCTTGCTGGACGCCGGGCTCGAACCGGGCGAGCGCGTGGCGATCCTCAGCACGAACGACGCGCACGCGTTCGCCGCCGCGGTCGGCGTGATCCGGGCGGGCGGCGTCTGGTGCGCGGGCCACTCGGCCAGCGCGATCGACGACTACGTCACGTTCCTCGACCTCGCCGGCGCCACCCGGCTGATCTACCACGGTTCCCTGGCCGACCGCGCCACGGCCGTCCTCGAACGGCTCCCGGCCGTGCGCACGGCGGTCTCGATCGGACCGGGCCGCGCGGGCGACCCGGAGCTGACCGCCTGGATGGCCCCCGCGGGCGCGACCGCGCCGATGCTGCCACCGGACACCAGCCGCCCGATGCTGTTCATCAGCACCGGCGGCACCACCGGCACGCCGAAGGTCGTGCCGATCACCAACCGGCAGGCGCACCTGATGTTCGTCGCGATCTCCGTGCACGCCGCCGAGCCCGAGCCGCCCCGCCACCTCATCGCGACGCCGATGGCCCACGCGGGCGGGTCGCTGGTCTTCCCGACGCTCGGCGCGGGCGGGTCCGTCGTCATCCACCAGGACGTGGCGCCGGCGGAGATCGCCGCCTCCATCGAGCGCAACCGGGTGTCCCGACTGTTCCTGCCCGCCGCGGACCTGTACGACCTGCTCGCCCTCCCGACGGTCCGCGACCACGACTACTCCTCGCTGCGCCACTTCTTCCTGTCGGCCTCGCCCATCCCGCCCGAGCGGATCGCCGAGGCCGTCGACGTGTTCGGGCCGGTCATGACCCAGTACTACTCCCAGTCCGAGGCGCCGTTGACGTGCACGGTCCTCACCACCGAGGACATCGCGCGGGCCGTGGCCCCCGGTGGTGACCGCAGGCGGCTGGCCTCCTGCGGCAAGCCGACCGTCGTCGCCCGCGTCGAGGTCATCGACGACAACGGCGAGATCCTGCCGCCCGAGCGGCTCGGCGAGCTCGCGGTCCGCTCCGACCTGGTGTTCGACGGGTACTGGGAGAACCCGGAGGCGACCGCCGAGACCCGGCGCCCCAACGGCTGGCACGGCACCGGCGACATCGGCCTGCGCGACGCGGACGGCTACCTCTACATCGTCGACCGCAAGAAGGACATGATCATCACCGGTGGCCTCAACGTGTACTCCTCCGAGGTGGAGGCGGTCGTCCACACCTTCCCCGAGGTCCGCGACTGCGCGGTGATCGGCCTGCCGCACGAGAAGTGGGGCGAGGTGGTCACCGCCGTCGTCGAGCCGGAGCCGGGGCAGGAGGTCGACGTGGACGCGATCCTGCGCAGGTGCGAGGAGCGGCTCGGACCGGTGAAGGCGCCCAAGTCGGTCCTGGTCCGCGAACTGCCCCGCTCCCTCGTCGGCAAGGTCCTCAAGCGCGAGCTGCGCGACGAGTACTGGGCGGCCCACGACCGGAAGGTGTGACCGGCGCCGATCGCCTCACCTCAGCACCCCGCCGGGCCGCGGCCTCCCGCACGGCCCGGCGGTCGCGTTTCCTCCAATCCGCCAAGGAGAACTCAATGGGCAAGGCAACGACAGATCGGCCGGACGTGGCGCCGCGCGGCCCCGGGTCCGAACTCCTGCACGGCTGGCGGCCGTTGACCGCCGCCACGGTCGGCATCGGCCTCGGCGTCGCGTCGCTGCCGTTCTACACCTTCGGGTTATTCATCCCGGAGCTCGAAGCGGAGTTCGGCTGGAGCCGCAGCCAGCTCTCGTCGGTGCTCCTCATCGGCTCGGTCATCAACGTCCTGCTGGCGCCCCTCATCGGCACGCTCGTCGACCGCTACGGCGTGCGCATCCCGTCGACGGTGTCCCTCGTCGCGCTCGGCGGGATCTTCCTGCTCCTCTCGGCGGTCGGACAGCCCTTCACGGCGTTCCTGCTGGTGTCGTCCCTGATGTACGTGCTGGCGGCGGCCTCGTCGCCGGTGTCGTTCACCCGCGCGGTCAACGAGCGGTTCGACCGGGCCCGCGGTGTCGCGCTCGGGATCGCCCTCGCGGGCGCGGGGCTCGTCGCCTTCCTCGCACCGCAGATCCTCGGCGCGCAGATCGCGGAGGACTGGCGCGGCAGCTACCGCGTCCTGGCCGTCGTGGTGTTCGTGGGCGCGGTGGTCGTCGGTGTGCTGATGCCGCGTTCGCGGGCGCTCGCCCGGCCGGCGTCCCGGACCGGGGCCACCGCCGCCCTGCGGCTCGGGCCGCTGCTGCGCACCCCGCTGTTCGCCCGCCTGGCCGTGACCTTCTTCGTGCTCGCGCTGGCCCTCGGCGGTATGCCGGTGCACCTGGTCCCGCTGCTGCGCGACGCCGGGGTGTCACCCGCCTCCGCCGCGGGCACGGCGAGCCTCGTCGGCGTGTCGCTGATCGTCGGCCGGCTGGTGGTCGGTCTGCTCGTGGACCGCTTCTTCGCGCCGCGGATCGCCGCCGCCGTGCTCGGCGTCGCCGCGATCGGGTTCCTCGCGCTGCTGTTCGGCGGTCCCGGCCTGGCCGCGGTGGCCGCTGTCGGCCTCGGCCTGTCCCTGGGCGGCGAGGTGGACGTCATGGGCTACCTGACCGCCCGCTACTACGACCTGGCCTACTACGGCCGCCTGTTCGGCGTGCTGTACGCGATCTTCGTCGTCGGCGTCGGCACCAGCCCGTTGCTGATCTCGTGGCTGCGCGGGGCCACCGGCGGCTACGACGTCGCGCTCATCGCGTCCACGGCCCTGCTGGTCGTCGCGGGCGCGCTGCTGATGACCCTGCCGCGGTTCCCGGCGAAGGCCGCGGACGAGCCGGTCGAACAGCACTCGTGACGCGGACCGCCGGGGTGGTCGAAACCACCCCGGCGGCACGCCCACGGCACCAAGTCCTCAGCGCCCGTCTCTCAGTGCCCGTCCTCAGTGCCCGTCTCTCAGCGCCCGCTCGCCACGCTCGCCAGGTACTCCTGCTGGCTCGGCAGGGCGTCGACGAGAGCCGAGGCCTGCTCGCGCACCCGCGCCAACTGCGCGCGCGCCTCGGTGTCGTCGAGGTAGTCGAGCGCGGGCAGCGACCGCTGGGGCAGGTGGCCGCCGAGCCCGAGCAGCATCACGTTGTACGAGTACGCCTCGAACCCGTGGTAGTACGGGTAGATGCTGGTCTCGTCGGGCAGCCGGACCGACCACGCCTCCAGCCGCTCCTCCAGCCCCGCGGGCACCGGCCGCTCCTTGGTCGCCTTCCAGTACGGCGTGTCGGCCCGCGCCGCGCACCGGTAGTGCACCACCAGGAAGTCCCGCACGCCGTCGAGGCAGCGCGCGATCGCCCGGTTGTAGCCCGCCGTCAGCTCCGGCTGCCAGTTCTCGTCCGGGAAGTGCTTGACCAGCTGCTCGACGCCGTACTGGATGAAGAAGATCCCGGTGGACTCCAGCGGCTCCACGAACCCGCTGGAGAGCCCGATCGCCACGCAGTTGCGCACCCACGAGTTCCGGTTGCGGCCGATGCGCATCTTGATGTGGTTGGCCTCGACCTCGGCCGCCGCCGGGCCGACGAACTCGCGGAGCGTCCGCTCGGCGTCCTCCGGCGCGCAGAAGTCCTCGGCGTAGACGTACCCGGTGCCGATGCGGTTGGACAGCGGGATCGTCCAGATCCAGCCGGAGTCCATCGCGGTGGCCGTGGTGCACGGGCGCATCCCGTTCTCCACCACGTCGATCGGCACGCGCAGCGCGACGGCCCGGTTGTTCGGCAGGTAGTCCTGGTAGGACTCGAACGGCTCCTTCATCACCTGGTTGATCAGCAGGCCGCGGAACCCGGTGCAGTCGATGAACAGGTCGCCGGTGATGTCGCCGTGCTCGCGGGTGACCACGTGGCTGATCCAGCCGCGCTCGTCCTGGCGCACCTCCAGCACGTCGTCGCGCACCCGGCGGATGCCGCGGCTCGTGCCGAGGTCGGCGAGGAACTCGGCCAGCAGGGACGCGTCGAAGTGGTAGGCGTACGGGAACTGGGTGCTCTGGTCGGACAGCGTGCTCCGGCGCGGCCGATCGCCGCCGTCGTGCAGGGCGCGCTCGAACAGCTCCCCGTCCGGGTACCGGGGCGACCGCATGGCGTCGCACAGGGCGGGGATCACCAGGCAGTCCTTGTCGAACCGCTCGCCGCCGAGCTTGAGCCACCAGTCGGCCATGGTGAACCCCTGCACCTTGGGCAGCCGCTCGAACGGGTGGTAGAACACGTGGCCCGGCTCGCGCCAGTTCTCGAACCTGATGGCCAGCTTGTACGACGCGTGGCAGGCGGGCATCCACTCGTGCTCGGCCAGGCCGAGGTAGTCGAAGAAGTGCCGGACGGTGCTGAAGGTCGCCTCGCCGACGCCGATGGTGGGCACCCGGGCCGACTCGACCAGGGTCACCGAGAGCCGATCGCCGAACGCTTCCTTCAGGTAGGTGGCGGTCATCCAACCCGCGGTACCTCCACCGACGATGACGACGTTGCGGAGCATGTCCCACCCTCTTCACGACAGCCGAACCTGACCTCGACGGCCAGTGCAGCACGCCCGGCCGGCCGGCCGCGACTGCTCGACCGGGCACTGACCGTGAACCGTTGGCGGGGCTCGTTGGGGCATCCGTTCGGGCACTGGCCCCCGGACCGCCCCCGTTCCTAACCTCGACCCGGTGACGATCGGTCGTGCCGGTGTGTCGCGAACGGCGGACGGTCCCCGGTCGCGCACCGCGGTCCGGGGGCGTCGTCCCGCCTTGCCGCTGCCTCGCCGACGACGTCGAGCCGAGCGGGTTGTCTTGTCCGAACGTCGTCGATCGAGGAGGTTTCCGTGGTCCAGTCGGACCGGCGAAACGGCGCCGAGCACGCTGTGGGGACCCGCTACCGCGAGGTGCTGCAACTCGACCGGCTCCTGGCCTGCCAACCCGAGACGAAATCGCACGACGAGCTGATGTTCGTCATCGTGCACCAGGTGCACGAGCTCTGGTTCAAGCTGATGCTGTTCGAGCTGGAGGAGGTGCGCGACCTCCTGCTGGACGGCCGCCTCGGCGCGGCCGAGCACCTGCTGCGCAGGCTCGTCGCCGTCGAGCACGTGCTGCTCTCGCAGTGGGCGGTGCTCGACACCATGCTGCCGGTGGACTTCCTCGCCTTCCGCAAGACCCTCGAAGGCGGCAGCGGCTTCCAGTCCGTGCAGTACCGGGAGATCGAGTTCCTGGCCGGGCTGAAGGACGCCGGGTACCTGGACCGGGTTCCGCTCACCGACGCCGAGCGCGAACGCCTGGCGCGCAGGCTGGAGGAACCCAGCGTGCGGGAGGCGTTCGTCGCCCTGGTCGAGAGGCGCGGGCTCGCCTCGCTCGCCGACCTCTGGCAGCACGGCTACCACGACCAGCCCGCCGCGCACTGGGAACTGCTGCGCGTGGCCGAGGCCCTGCTGGACGTCGACCAGGCGTTCGGCCGGTGGCGCACCCACCACGCGCTGACCGTCGAGCGCCAGATCGGGTACAAGCGCGGCACCGGCGGCTCGGCGGGCGTGGACTACCTCCGCACGCTCGTCGCCTCCCACCTCTTCCCCGAGCTGTGGGAGGTCCGGTCCCGGCTGTGAGCCGCCCGCCCGGTCACACCGGTCATTCGGTCAGCAGGCCGTCGCGGATGGCGTAGGCGACCGCGAGGGTCCGGTTGGGGCAGTTCAGCTTCGCCAGCAGGTTCGCGACGTGCCGCTTGGCCCCGTGCACGGAGATCCCGAGCCGGCGGCCGATCTGCTTGTTGCTCATCCCCTCGGCGAGCAGGCTGAGCGCCTGCTGCTCCCGCGGGGTGAGGCGGAACGTGGTCGTCCTCGGCTGACCACGCCTGCGCAGCTCGGTGATCAGCTTCCGGGCGAGCGAGGACGAGAGCACCATGTCCCCCCGCTGGAGCCGGAGCAACGCGTCCTCGAGCGACCGCGGGTCGACGGCGGACTCCAGGATGAACCCGTCGGCCGTCAGCGTCGACGCCTGCGCGATCACGTCGTCGCTCGCGTCGCGGAGCAGGGCCACCGTCTTCACCCCGCGCTTGGCCGCCACCGCGGCCACCTGGTCGAACTCCTCCCGTGCGTCGGCGGACAGGAGCACGATGTCGAAAGTGCGGTTCTCCAAGAGGGTCACGGCCTCGCGGAACCCGGCGCAACCGTGCACGACCTTCACCGGGGAAAGGCTGTGCAGCATGTAGGTGAGACCCCACCTCGTGACCTCGTTCGGGAGGACCACCAGGACCGCCAGGTCGGCGTTGTGGAACCGGGCGACGTCGTCCGCGCCACGCCCGTCCGCGACGGATTTCCGTCCACTAACCAGAGCGATAACATCCCCGCTGATGGCGCACCATCCTTCGTAGGAGAATTTGCTGCTGTCGTCAGAGACCAGTTCCGCGGTGGCGCCCCGCCGAGCCCGCACCACCGTCACGGGCGGGAAAGACGCGCCATCGACCGTCCCCACCGATCAATGTTCTCCAGTTCTTCCGCGATTTTCCGACCAGGGCGAAACCCCGGCCGGGGCACCGTTGTCGTGCTTCCCGCGCGCCGATGGGACTTCGAAGTCGGGACGGCGCGGGAAAGCGCGCGCGACCGTTCGGGCACTTCCCGCGTCGGCCGCGGTCGTGCCGGGATGCGCGTGGAGTCGTCGACCTGCCGCCGTTGTCGGCGCGAACGGCCGGACACGGCCGATCGGATCGGCGGAACACCGGCGGACAACGCGGATCGGGACGCGCTCAGGCCGAAGCTGGAGATGTCCATCCGCGTTCTCTCACAGGAACCGCGCGACCGTGCGCAGGCTTCCCCGGCCGGTCAATGCGGGCACCGCCGTTCGATATCCATCGCACCACCCCCCACGTCCCGGCCGGACCTCCCCACCGGCACACCGAGATGCCGCACCGATGCTAACCACATGTCGACGTGACGGCGCAAGGCACGCGTCGCCGTCACCCCCAGTCACGGGACATCCGCGCTGGTCGGGCCGCTCGGGCGGGCCGGGGCCGACGAGTGGGGAGCGGGATGCCGAACACAGTGCGGCCCAGTTGCGGTCCACCGGTTGCGAACGGTGTCGTCGTCGGGTTATTCCGGGTGGGGTGTGTCGCCCGCGGGCTCGCTCAGTTGCCCTGCGGGGCGTACTTCCCGCCTGCCGCGGCCTGGTCGACGATGCCGTAGGCCACCGCCTCCGGGGCGGACAGGCGGCGGTGGGCGCGGAGGTCTCCCGCGACGACGTCCGGGCTCCGCCGCGTCCGCTCGGACAGCAGCCGCACCATGTCGTGGACCCACTTCCGGTGCAGCGCCGCCGGCGCCGCCAGGTGCTCGCCGTCGAGCCCTTCGTCGAGGCCCGGTTCCCTCAGGACGACGGCGGAGCCCGGCAGCGCGTACCTCTTGCCGGGAGCCCCGGCGCACAGCACGAGGGTCGCCGCCGACTCGACCGTGCCGACCGCCCAGGTCGACACCTCCGGGGCGACCCAGTTGATCATGTCGCAGATCGCGAACGCGGACGACAGCGACCCGGCCGCGCTGTCGATGTAGAGCCTGATGTCCTCGTCGGGGTTCGTGGCGTTCAACAGCAGCAGCTGCGACACCACCGAGGTCGAGGCGCTCCGGCCGAGCTCGCCGCTGATGACGATCGTGCGGTCGTCGAGCATGTCGCTCATCAACTTGTTCAGCGCCCAGCCGTGCGCGGACATGCCGTGACCACTCCCTCCCGCCGCCCGCGCGCGGAGCGCGCGAACCGGCCCGGTGCCGGGGGGAAGGTCGGACCGGCGGGAAGCCCCACCGGGTCCGGCGCGTGCGACGGCTGCACGACGACCACGAGCGCTCAGCGCGAGGGGTTGATCGGGTCGCTCTCCGGGGCGCCGGCGGCGCGGCTGATCACGTGGTCGACGAGGCCGTAGTCGCGGGCCTCCGTGGCGCTGAACCAGCGGTCGCGCTCGGCGTCCTTCAGGACCTGCTCCTTCGTCTGGCCGCTGAAGCCGGAGATGAGCTCGGCCAACCGGCTCTTCAGCCGGCGCAGGCGGTCCGCCTGGATCGTGATGTCGGACTCGCTGCCGCCGACGCCGCCCAGCGGCTGGTGCATCAGGATCTCGGCGTTGGGCAGCGCGTAGCGCTTCCCGGGCGCACCGGCGGACAGCAGGAACTGGCCCATGGACGCGGCCATTCCCATCGCGTACGTGGCCACGTCGCACGGGATCAGGTTCATCGTGTCGAAGATGGCCATTCCCGCGGTGACCGAACCACCGGGCGAATTGATGTACATCGCGATGTCGGCGTCCGGGTCCTCGGCCGCCAGCAACAGCATCTGCGCGCAGAGCTTGTTGCCGATCTCGTCGTTCACTTCCTGGCCGAGCACGATGATCCGCTGGGCGAGGAGGCGGTCGTACAGCGAATCACCCCAGGAAAGACCACCCGGAGCCGCCGCGTTGACGGGCGCGGTGATGCCGGACCAGATCATGGGCGCGGCCGTGACCTGCTTGTGCTCGTTCATATTCACGTACTGCTCTCTTTCTCTCGCCGCGTCCTGGCATGCGCAGCCCACTCTAGTCGTGGTCTCCTCGGCGCGTGCTTCCGACACCGGGGGTTCGCCACAAGCGGACGTGCCCGCCACCGGCCCGTCGGGACCGCCGGCGCACGCGCTTTCCGAGCCGTCCGTTCGCCTTGTCGGCCCTGATCAACGGCCCCCTCGCGGCGAGCCGGCCGGACGGCGCCCGGCGCCCGGCGGCGCGGCGCTCCGGCGCCGCCCGTCACCTCGCGGCGGACGCGGTCCCGGTGCTCCGGCCGGAGTCCGTGATCTCGGCCGGTTCGCGGTCCCGACGACCGGTGATCACGGGCGTCTCGCGGGGAACGTCGACGAGCGCGTTCGCGCGGGGTCTCGTCATCGGCCCCGCGCACCCGCGGCTGACGCGGCGGGAGGTCCGGGACCGGAGAAGTGGATCGTGCGGGTGTGGTGTGGGCCGACCTCGACCGCGGATCGGCCACCACCGTCACAGTGCTTGCGTGCCCCCGGCAGGATTCGAACCTGCGACCTCGGGATTAGAAGTCCCTCGCTCTCTCCACTGAGCTACGGAGGCTGGAGGGGCTGTGACCACGCGCTGTAGCAGCGTAGCCGCCCCACCGGACACATCGTCCGGAACACCCGGCGCGTTTCTTCCTGGCGCCGGAACTGCGATTATGAGGCCTGAAAAGTGATGTGGATCACTTCGGTGGGGCCGTCGAGTCGCGGGAAACCAGCGAAACGGGCAGTCTTGTGGGCTCGCCTGGTCTACCGCCGTCGAGCAGCCGGAGCGCCAGTTCGCCCGCGTGGCGGCCCTTCTCGGCCAGGGGTTGACGCACCGTAGTCAACGGTGGGTCGGCGTGCTCGGCCGCCGGCACGTCGTCGAACCCGATCACCGAGACGTCGGCCGGCACCCGCAACCCGAGGTCGCGCACGGCCTGCAGCGCGCCGAACGCGAGCTCGTCCGACGCGCACAGCAGCGCGGTCGGCCGGGGCGTGGCGGAGAGCAGGGCGCGGGCGCCCGCCCGGCCGAGTTCGCGGCTGCTCCGGGCGCACTCCCACACCGGCGTCTCCGGCCCCGTCACGTCGAGGTAGCCGTGCAACCGGTCGCGGGTCACCCGGAAGGACGTGGACGCCAGCCGCTCGGGCGACACGGGCCCGTTGTGGCCGTCGGGGTGCAGCGCGAACGTCACCACGCCGAACCGCCGGTGCCCGGACGCCCACAGTGACGTCGCCGCCAACCGCGCCCCGCCGAGGTCGTCCACCTCGACGCGCGCCGTGTCGGGCAGCACGGGCTGGTCGACCACGACCACCGGCAGCCCGCGGGCGCGCGCGGCGGTCAGCGCGGGCGCGTCGTCGGGCAGCGAGTACGCCACCACGACGTCGGCCTGCGCCCGCGCCACGGTCTCCGGCCGCGGCCCGCCGCGATCCCGCCCGGGCATCAACACCAGGCAATGGTCGTGCCCGTCCACGGTCGACGCCAGTCCGTCCAGCACGATCGAGAGCGCCGCGTCGGCGAACGACGCCGACAGGCCCTGCCCGAGCATGAAGCCGACGGCGGCGCTGTGCCTGGTCGCCAGGCTGCGCGCGACGGGGTCGGGGCCCGCGTACCCGAGCGACGCGGCCGTCTCCAGGATTCGCTCGCGCAGCGCGGCGGACAGCTGGTCCGGCCGGTTGTAGGCGTTGGACACCGTGGCGCGCGACACGCCGACCGCGCCGGCCACCGTGTCGAGCGTCGGCTTGCGAGGGCGGTCCACGTGATGAGCGTAACCAGGTAATCGGTTGGACGTTCTGAAGCGCTTCAGCCACACTCGGGACATGCCCACGCCACGCCTCGCCGTGTTCACGGTGTTCCTGTTCAACGGGGCGCTCTTCCTCTCCTGGGCGGCGCGCATGCCCGCGGTCGCCACCCAGGTCGGCGCCACGGAGGCCACGCTCGGCCTGGCGTTGCTGGGAGCGAGCCTCGGCCTGGCGCTGACGGCGCCGTTCGCGGCCCGCATGTGCGCGCGGGTGGGCGCGCGGAAGCTCATCGTCGTCGGGTCGGCCGTCACGGTGGTGGGCGTGCCCGCCCTGGCGTTCGCGGGCTCGCCGCTGCACCTCGGGCTGAACCTGTTCGTGCTGGGCGCGTGCGGCGCGTCGCTGGACGTCGGCATGAACGTCGCCGCGGTGGCCGTCACCCGCGCTCTCGACCGGCCGCTGATGCCCCAGTTCCACGCGGGCTTCAGCGTCGGCGGCCTGGTCGGCTCGCTGGGCGCGGCGGCCGCGGCGAGCGTGGGCTGGGGCCTCACCCGCCACCTGGTGACCACCGCCGTGATCGGCGCGGTCGCGCTGGCGTGGGTGATCAGGGCCGTTCCGGGCGCGACCGGCGAGACGGCCGACGCGCCGAAGGACAACCGGCCGGTCCTCAAGCGCCCGTTCCTGTGGCTGCTCGCGGTCGTCACGTTGTTCTCCGCGATCGCGGAGGGCGCCACGGCCGACTGGTCGGCGCTGTTCTTCGTCAAGGAGCGCGGTCTGAGCGAGGCCGCCGCTGCCGCCGCCTACGCCGGGTTCTCCATCGCGATGGCCGCCGCGCGGCTGCTCGGCGAGCCCGCCCAACGCCGCCTCGGCCCGTACCGGCTGCTCGTGGGCGGTGCGCTGGTGGCGGCGGCGGGCCTGGCGCTGGCCGTGCTCGTCCCGGTGGCAGCCTCCGGGTACGTCGGCTTCGCGCTCGCGGGCCTCGGCCTCGCCTTCGCGTTCCCGGTGATCATGGACCTGGCCGGCGACGCGGGCAGGCGCGCGGACGGCACCGGCGGCGAGCGCGAGATCGGCCTGGTGACGACGGTCGCCTACACCGGTTTCCTGCTCGGCCCGCCGATGGTCGGCGGCATCGCGCACGCGAGCAACCTGTCGGTGTCGCTGGGCGTCGTCGCGGTGGTGATCGCGCTGATGGTGCCGGTGGTGCTGCTGGCGCGGCGGTCCCGCGCCCGTGAGCTCACGCCGCGGGAAGCCTGCTCAACGCCGCTTTGAGCAGCGGCTGCATGGCCGCCAGCATCTGGTCGGGCACGCCGGAGGGCTGTGCCATCGCGATCAGGACGCTCCGGTTGGCGTTGACGGCGAGGGTCGCCGTGCACGCCATCTCGCTGCCGGACAGGTCGCACAGCACCCACGTCGAGTGGCCGTCCACGACCACCTCGTGCCCCTTGGCCTGCCGCGACTGCACCTGCTCGTACTTCTGGTAGAGCGCGGCGACCACGGTCCGCCCGGCGGGCGAGCCGTCGTCCAGCACGTACTGGCACGACTCCTGGATCTGGTCGTCCGCGCGCCGGGGGTCCTTCTTGTACGGCCCGATGGCCTTCAGGTCGTCGGCGGTGAGCAGCTTGCACGGCTCCACGCCCACGACCGTGCGCGGCTTGGCGATCTTCGGCGCGCCCTTCGGCGAGGAGGTGCGCGTGGTCGTCGGAGCCTGCGTGGTGAACTCGGCCTGGGGCAGCGCGTCGCCGTTGACGGTGTAGCTGCACCCGGCCGCCAGCAGCAGGGCGAGGGCCATCGGGAGCAGCGCGCGGGAACCGGTCACGTCCGGCAACGGTAGTGGGTGTGATCTGCGCACGTCCGGCGGTTGGTCGCACCGCCGCCGCGCCGCCTACGCTCGTGGCGTGCCCACTGAAGCGCCCACCCGCACCCAGCGCACCGGTCTGATCCCCCTGCTGCTCGTCGGCACGACGACGGCCGCGCTGGTCGCCGCGGGCCTGCTCACCGCCACCGGCGCCGACCGCGCGGGGCTGATCGTCGTGCGCGTGCTGACCGAGTCGGCGGCCGTGCTGACCATCGGCTCGCTGCTGCTGGCGGCGTTCCTGGTGCCGCCGCAGGGCAACGGCACCCTGGCCGCCGACGGATACGCGGCCCTGCGCACGGCGGGCTGGGCGGCGCTCGTGTGGACGCTGGGCGCCGTGCTGTCGGTGCCGTTCACGGTGGCCGACGCGCTGGGCCAGCCGGTGGCGGTGATGCTGGACCCGGCGGTGTTGTTCCAGGTCGCGGGCCTGGTGGAGCAGGCCAAGGCGTGGATGATCACCGCGGTGGTGGTGGCGCTGCTCGCGTTGGGCTGCCGCCTCGTGCTGTCGTGGGGCTGGACCGCGACGCTGTTCTTCGTGGCCGTGTTCGCGCTGGTCCCGGTGGCGGTGACGGGTCACTCGTCGGGCGGCGGCTCGCACGACGTCGCCACGAACAGCCTGCTGTACCACCTGATCGCGGCGGCGTTGTGGGTCGGCGGACTGATCGCGCTGCTGGCGCACGGCCGGCGCGGCGGCGCTCACCTGGCGCTGGCGACGACCCGGTTCTCCAAGCTGGCGCTGGTCTGCTGGATCGTGATGGCCGCCTCCGGCGTGATCAACGCCTGGGTGCGGCTGCCGTTCGACCAGCTGTTCGCCAGCGACTACGGCCTGCTGGTGCTGGGCAAGACGCTCGCTCTGGTCGTCCTGGGCGTGGTCGGGTACTTCCAGCGCGAGAAGGGCGTGAAGCAGGTCGTCGCCACGGGCTCCGGGCACGCGCTGCTGAGGCTCGCGGGCGTCGAGGTCCTGCTGATGTTCGTCACGATCGGCCTGGCCGCCGCGCTGAGCCGCACGCCTCCGCCGGTCGAGGGCCGGGTGCTGCCGAGCACGGTGGAGTTGCGCATCGGCTACGACCTGTTCGGCGCGCCCACGTGGTCCCGCCTGCTGTTCGACTGGCGGTTCGACCTGATCTTCGGCGCGCTCTTCCTCGTCCTGGCCGCGGTGTACGTGCTGGGCGTGCGGCGGTTGCGCAAGCGCGGTGACGCGTGGCCGGTCGGCCGCACCGCGGCATGGGTCGCGGGCTGCCTGACCGTGGTGTTCGCCACGTCGTCGGGCCTCGGCCGGTACGCGCCCGCGATGTTCTCCATCCACATGGAAGCGCACATGCTGCTGTCCATGCTCGCGCCGATCCTGCTGGTGCTGGGCGGTCCGGTGACGTTGGCGCTGCGCGCGTTGCCGACCGCGGGCAAGGGCAACCCGCCCGGTCCGCGCGAGTGGCTGCTGGCGTTCGTGCACTCGCCCGTGGCCAGGCTGCTGACGAACCCGCTCGTGGCGCTGGCGCTGTTCGTCGGCTCGTTCTACGGCCTGTACTTCTCGGGGCTGTTCGACGCGGCGCTGGACTACCACTGGGCCCACCTGGCGATGAACGCGCACTTCATCCTGGTCGGCTACGCGTTCTACTGGCCGGTGATCGGCATCGACCCGGCGCCGAACCGGCTGCCCCCGCTCGGCCGGCTCGGCCTGCTGTTCGCCTCGATCCCGTTCCACGCGTTCTTCGGGATCGTGCTGATGAGTTCGCAGACCGTGATCGGCGACAACTTCTACCGCTCGCTCGGCCTGCCGTGGGTGACGTCGCAGCTGGAGGACCAGCGGTTGGGCGGCGGCATCGCGTGGGCGGCGGGGGAGGTGCCGCTGATCGTGGTGATGGTGGCGCTGCTGGTGCAGTGGGCCCGTTCGGACAGCCGCGACGCCCGCCGGGCGGACCGGCGGGCGGACGCGGACGGTGACGCGGACCTCGCCGCGTACAACGCGATGCTGCGGAAGATGTCCGGCAAGGACTAGCCCCGCTCACCGGGACGACTCGCTGCGGGACAGCTCAGTGCGGGACGGCTCACAGCGGACGGCGGTAGCCGCGCACGGCCGCCACCCAGCCCACCGCGGCGAGCGCGGCACTGGTGACCAGCGCGCCCACCACGCCCGTCACGGGGTGGTCGAGCGCCAGGGCGCGCGCCGCGTCCACCGCGAACGTCAACGGGTTGACGTTCGCGACCGCCTGCAGCCAGCCCGGCAGGCCGCTGATCGGCACGTACGCGCTGGACGCGAACATCAGCGGGAACATGGCCAGGAAGCCGACGGTCTGCATGAGCTCGGCGTTGCGCAGCCAGGCGGCGATGGCCAGGAAGATCCAGCCGATGCCCCAGCCGACGGCCAGCGCCAGCGCGAGCGCGGCCATGACGCCCACGAACCCGCCCGCGGGGGAGAAGCCGAAGACGACGACCGCGAACACCAGCATCAGCAACAGCTGCGACGCCGTGCGGACCAGGTCGGACAGGCTGCGCGCGACCAGCACCGAGCCCAGCCGGATCGGCAGCGAGCGGAACCGGGCCAGCACGCCGTTCTTCATGTCCGTGACCAGGCCGACGCCGGCCTGCAGCGCGGACTGCATGGCCGTGTTGACCAGGATCGCGGGCATCAGGAAGTCGATGTAGGCGACGCCCTGCGGGAAGCCGGGCGTCTGCGCGATGCCGGCGAAAATCTGGCTGAACAACGTCAGCATGATCAGCGGTTGCAGGACGCTGAACACGATCATGCGGGGGTCGCTGACGAGCGTGCGCAGCGATCGCTGGGTCAGCACGAGCACCTGCGTGCCGAAGTCCGTGCCGCGCCACCTGGTCTGCGGCGCGGAGGTGAGGGTGGCGGTCATCCGGGGCTCCTGTTCAGGCCGCGTGCTGCGCGAGGGTGAGGTAGACGTCGTCCAGCGTGGGCTCGCCGAGGGCGAGCTCGGTGGCCTCCAGCCCGACCTCGTCCAGCGCGCGGACCACCGTGGCGATCTCGCGCGACGACGTGACGGGCGCGGTGAGCGTGTTCTCCGCCGACACGGGCTGCAGACCGGCCCGTTCGAGGGCTTCGCCGGCCTTCGGGACGTCCGCCGCGTCCGCCAGCGTCACGGTGACCGTGCGCCGGCCGACCTGCGCCTTCAGCTCCGCGCTCGTGCCCGAGGCGACGACCCTGCCCTGGGCCAGCACGGTGATCGAGTCCGCGAGGCGGTCGGCCTCGTCGAGGTACTGCGTGGTGAGCAGGACCGTGGTGCCGTCCGTGACCAGGCCCTCCACGATCTCCCACAGGCCGAGCCTGCTGGCCGGGTCCAGGCCCGTCGTCGGCTCGTCCAGGAAGATCACCTCGGGGTGGCCGACCAGGCTCGCCGCCAGGTCGAGGCGTCGCCGCATGCCCCCGGAGTAGGTGCGGGACGGCCGCTTCGCCGCGTCCGCCAGCCCGAACAGGTCCAGCAGCTCCGTGCCCCTGGCCCTGGCCTCGCGCGGGCTCGCGCCCAGGAGCCGGGCGATCAGGACCAGGTTGTCCAG
This sequence comes from Saccharothrix hoggarensis, assembly GCF_052936025.1. The sequence continues at coordinate 1,300,436 of NZ_CP193624.1, forward strand.
GCCGGACAGCTGCTCGTCCACGGCGGCGAACTGGCCGGTCAGGCCGATCCGGCTGCGCACCTGGTGCGCCTGCCCGACGACGTCGTACCCGGCGACCTTCGCGCTGCCCGAGTCCGGCGGCAGCATGGTCGTCAGCACGTTGACCAGCGTCGTCTTGCCCGCGCCGTTGTGGCCCAGTAGGCCGAGCACGGTGCCCTTCGGCACCGCGACGCTCACCCCGTCCAGCGCCTTCTGCGCGCCGAACGCCTTGCCGACGTCCGTCGCTTCGATCATCAGGTCGTTCACCGTTCCCCCTCGTCCACTGCGTTTCCCCTCAGCACGCCGTGCAGGAACAGCTCGACGAGCTGGTCGGTGTCGGCGGTGGAGTCGCCGAACCCCTTGCCCTGCATGCGGTTGGTGAAGACGAGCCCGAGCAGCAGGCGTGCGGCGAGGGACGGGTCGACGCGGAGGTCGTCGTCCGGGCCGAACAGCGACGCGACCTGCTCGGAGATGCGCTGCATCTCGGCCGGCGGCCCCTTGTGCTCGCGCTCGCCGTGCGGGTCGTAGCCCGAGTCGCGCAGGACGCTGACCAGCTGCCACATCCGGTCCAGGTAGCTCGACACGGCGCTGATCGCCCAGGAGAGGCGGTCGGGCAGCGTCTTCGCCCGCCTGGCCTGCTCGATGAGTTCCAGCTCGCTGTCGACCGCCAGGACGCTGCGCACGCAGGTGTGGATCAGCTCCTGCTTGTCCTTGAACGCCCGGAAGACCGTGCCCTCCGCGATGCCGGCCGCCTTGGCGATCTGGCTGGTCGTCACGTTGGCGCCGTGGGCGAAGAGCAGCGGGACGGTAGCCGCGACGATCGCCTCGCGGCGGTCCTCGGGGCTCATCGCGGGCGCGCGCCGACGGCGTTGGGTGGTGTCCTCGGGCATGGTGCCAGCTTATGAGTGAGTCCTCACTCATGTCAACGAGTGAGGACTCACTCACTTGGTGGTCCATGACATCCGCCAAGGCCCTGAAGTTGTCCACAGATCCGGAATCGGCCCTGTCCCCGACCCAATCCGCTCGGCAACCTTGGTCTAACAGCAATCCCGTCAGGAGGCGGTCATGGCGTACAACGAGACTCGCGTCACCCTCTGCGGCAACGTCGCGAGCAAGGTCACCCACACCAAGGTCGGCGCCGGGTTCAGCCGCGCGGGGTTCCGCCTGTTCACCACTGAGCGGGTGTGGGACAAGGAGCAGCGCACGTGGAGCGACGGCGCCAAGATGCTCCTGTCGGTCACCTGCTGGCGCATGCTCGCGGACAACGCGAATGCGTCGCTGAACAAGGGCGACCCGATAGTCGTCACCGGTCGCCTCCTGATCAAGGACGTCGAGTACGAGGGCTCCGTCCGCCAGGTGGTCGAGGTCGAGGCCACCGCGATCGGCCCGAACCTGGCCCTCTGCACAGCCACCCCGGTGCGCACCAGGCTCGTGCCGGACGCCGTAGAAGCCCGAGCCGCCCCCGACCAGGCCCCGCCCGAGCCCCCGGCCCCCGGCCCGACCGCCCCGGACTTCGTGGCGCCGGAAATCGTCGCCCCCCGCCGGGGCGACGACCCGCCGCCCACCGCGCCGACGGATCGGCCGTCACCCAAGGAGGCAACCGGAGTGCCGTTCTAACCCACCACGACTCCTGCCGCCCAGGGCCGCGTCGGCCTCGGCGGCAACGTGCCGACCGTGCCGGGGTGGTGGGCCACCACCCCGGCACCCTCACCCGGCACGGCCACCCGCCACCAGGACCGGCACCACTGCTGCCTCCCGTCACTGCCCTCGGCGGGTGGTCTTGGCAGCGATGGGCCGTTGCCGTCGGAGCGTTGATGGCTGGGCCTGGCGAGGTGCCGACGTGGGTACCGATCGGTGTCGACCGGGGTACTGGCCGGGTGCCGGTCGAGCACCACCTGTGGCGGGCAGCCGGGTGGCCGAAGGGCTCGTCCGAAGTGGTTCTGCGCCGATCGGGGTACAAGGGGTTCCGATCACGTCATCCGGACGGACAATGCGCGGGCAGTCGTCGCCGTTTGCGAGCGTGGAGGGGGGAGGTCGTCGGGCCGGCGCCAGGGGGCGGGTCCGGACGCAGGCACCGGGGTTGACAGCGCTACGAGTTCGCGCATCCGGTCGGAGTCGCTGGTCGCAGGGTTGCGCCAGGCGCTCGCTCAGGCCGTGTGACAGGTGTGGGTGACCCACGATCGCGTAAACTCTGCGTTGTCCTCACGTCCGTTGCCGGCGTCCGAGGTTCGGGCCCGATCGGCACCGCTCTACGATCGCGGGCATGGCCGAGTACGTCTACACCATGAAGAAGGTGCGCAAGGCGCACGGGGACAAAGTCATCCTGGATGACGTCACCATCATGTTCCTCCCCGGTGCGAAGATCGGCGTTGTCGGTCCGAACGGCGCCGGCAAGTCGAGCGTGCTGAAGATCATGGCCGGCCTGGACACACCGGGCAACGGCGAGGCCTTCCTCTCGCCCGGCTACACGGTCGGCATCCTCCAGCAGGAGCCGCCGCTCAACGAGGAGAAGACCGTCCTGGGCAACGTCCAGGAAGGCCTCGGCGAGATCAAGGTGAAGCTCGACCGCTTCAACGAGATCGCCGAGAAGATGGCCGTCGACTACTCCGACGAGCTGATGGAGGAGATGGGCCAGCTCCAGGAGGAGCTGGACCACGCGAACGCGTGGGACCTCGACTCCCAGCTGGAGCAGGCGATGGACGCCCTCCGCTGCCCGCCGCCGGACGCCGACGTCAAGACCCTCTCCGGTGGCGAGCGCCGCCGGGTCGCCCTCTGCAAGCTGCTGCTGAGCAAGCCGGACCTGCTGCTCCTCGACGAGCCCACCAACCACCTGGACGCGGAGAGCGTCCTGTGGCTGGAGCAGCACCTGGCGCAGTACGCGGGCGCGGTCCTGGCCGTCACGCACGACCGGTACTTCCTCGACAACCTCGCCGAGTGGATCCTGGAGCTGGACCGCGGCCGTGCCCACCCGTACGAGGGCAACTACTCCACCTACCTGGAGAAGAAGGCCGAGCGGCTCGCCGTCCAGGGCAAGAAGGACCAGAAGCTCCAGAAGCGCCTGAAGGACGAGCTGGACTGGGTCCGGTCGGGCGCCAAGGCCCGCCAGGCCAAGTCCAAGGCCCGCCTCGGCCGCTACGAGGAGATGGCCGCGGAGGCCGAGAAGACCCGCAAGCTCGACTTCGAGGAGATCCAGATCCCGCCGGGCCCGCGCCTGGGCAACGTCGTGGTCGAGGTCGACAACCTGAAGAAGGGCTTCGGCGACCGGGTGCTGATCGACGGCCTGTCGTTCAGCCTCCCGCGCAACGGCATCGTCGGCGTCATCGGTCCGAACGGCGTGGGCAAGACGACGCTGTTCAAGACCATCGTCGGTCTGGAGCAGCCCGACTCGGGCGTCGTCCGCATCGGCGAGACGGTCAAGCTGTCGTACGTCGACCAGAACCGCGCGGGCATCGACCCGAAGAAGAACGTGTGGGAGGTCGTCTCCGACGGCCTCGACTACATCCACGTCGGCAACGTCGAGATGCCGTCGCGGGCGTACGTCAGCGCGTTCGGCTTCAAGGGCCCGGACCAGCAGAAGCCGGCGGGCGTGCTCTCCGGTGGCGAGCGCAACCGGCTGAACCTGGCGCTGACGCTCAAGCAGGGTGGCAACCTGATCCTGCTGGACGAGCCGACGAACGACCTGGACGTCGAGACCCTGGGCTCGCTGGAGAACGCGCTGGAGCAGTTCCCCGGCTGCGCCGTGGTCATCTCGCACGACCGGTGGTTCCTCGACCGCGTCGCCACGCACATCCTGGCGTGGGAGGGCACGGACGAGAACCCGTCGCAGTGGTACTGGTTCGAGGGCAACTTCGAGGGCTACGAGAAGAACAAGGTCGAGCGCCTCGGCGCGGAGGCGGCGAGGCCGCACCGCGTGACCTACCGCAAGCTCACACGGGACTGAGAGCCGGGTACCTACATCGTGGCGGCGAGGGGCGAGGCGCAGGCGGACGTCGAGGTGAGCACGCTGGTCGTGCCCGCCTGGCGGCTGCGTTGGCGGGCACCGGAGCTTGCTCTGGTGCTGGGCGAGCGTGCGGTCGCGCTCGCCTCCGCCCGCCGTGACGAGGCCGACCGGTTGCGCGCGGAGGCCCTGGTGGTCTTCGCGAGCAACCGCATGGGTCGGGGTGTCCGGACCGCGGACCGGGCGCTGGACGCCCTGAAAGCGGCCGAGGCCGCGACCGAGCGGGAAACGGCCTGGCGGCTGCGGGTCGAGCTGGCCGACAGCGCCAGGTCGGTCGGCGCGCCCCTGACGGGCTTCGCCGCCGTCCGCCCCGTCCTGGAGGCGGAGGACGTCCCACCGGGTCTCCGGGCGGCGGCGCTCGTCCAAGCCGCCGAGTGCCTGGTCTCGGTGGGCCGCGGCGCGGCCCTGGCCGGGGCGTTGGACGAGGCGGACGGCCTCTTCCAAGCCGACCCGCTGCTCGACCACGACACGACGCTCCTGCACCGCGGCCTGCTCCGCGCGGCCGCCGCGGGCCAGCACCGCCGCTGGGGCGACCTGCCCGCGGCGATCGCGTCGTGCCGTGACGGCCTGGCCCTGCTGGACCGGCTCAAGGAGCCGGAGTCGGACAACGGGCAGGTCCGGGGCAGGCTCACGGTGGAGCTGGTCTGCGCCCTGCTCGACTCGAACAAGCCGGGCGAGGCGTCCGAGGCGGGCACCCCGCTCCTCGAACGCCCGGTGCGCGCGCCGTCCGCGGCGACCACCGGGTGGCTGCGCCTGGCCCTGGCGACCCGCGTGCACCTGCCGTCCGGCCGCGTCGACCAGGCCCGCGACCTGCTCCGCGACGCCGCCGACAGCGCCGAGCGGCACCAGTTGGACATCCTGCTGGCGGAGAGCCTGCTGGCGCTCGCGCACGTCCACGAGGTCGCGGGCAACCTCGCGGAGGCCCTCGCCGACCTGCGCTCCGCCCACGCGGCCGAGCGCAGGCGTGCCAGAGCCGTCTACGCCGTCCGCGCCAGACTCGCCGCCGAGTTCTCCGGCGTGCACCGCCGCCCGGCCGGCGGCCTGCACGACGAACTGGCGGCCCTGCTCCGCAACGGCACCCCGACCACCCCCCACACCACGCCGGCCTCCCAGCCGATGCCCGCCACGCCCGAGGTCGACGTGGCGCCGGAGGCGAAGCAGCAACTGCGCCAGTGGCGCCCGGCCCAACTGCACCGCAACGAGGGCGTCCGGGTGAAGCGCTCCCGCCGTGCGGCGGAGGACATGACCGTGGACGGCGTCTCGGCCGCCAGGGCCCACGCCGCCGACCGCTGGCGCCTGGTGCAGCCGTTCGGTGACGCGGAAGGCGAGGCGAAGGCCGCGCCGGGAGGTCGCCGCCGAGCGCCGGAACCGGGAACGACGACCCCGCCGTCCACCGCGCAGGGACGCCCGGAACACGCGCGAAGCGTCGAAGCCAAGCCCGCAGCCGCGCAGCCCGGCCTGAGCGCGCCCACCACCCCCAGCACGCCCGCCACCCCGCCCGCATCGACCGCGCCCGCCGCCTCGATCGCGCCGACTCCCACCACGCACACCGCCTCGACCGCGCACGCTGCTTTGACGGCGTCTACCGCCGCGACCGCGCCGACCCCCACCGCGCCTACCGCCTCGACCGCGCCTACCGCCGCGACCACGCCGACTTCGACCGCGCCCACCGCGCCTACCGGGTCGCCCTCGACCGAAGCCGTCGGCACTCCGCGGTTCCCGGACAGCACTCCGGGCATCCCCAACCTGGCCGCCGCTGCCGCCGCACCCATCCCGCCGGCCCCGGATGCCTTCAGCTCCATCCAGACCGGTGGCAGTGCGCTGAGCAACATCGACCAGATCCGCCCCACGCCCGCTGCGAGCCCTTCGGCCGGTGCGGCTTTCCCCGGTCCCAGTAGCCAAACCGCCCAGCCGACCGGTGCCGAAGCCCTTGGCGGCCACGCGGCCGGCCCGGCCCACGGCGACGGCGAGCCCCAGCGGCCCGAGCCCCAGCGGCCCCGCCTCGCGGCGACCGCCGGCCGGCCCGCCGATGCCGGCTCCGTCAGCGCGGCTCAGCAGGCGTCGACAGGACTGGGTGGCTCCGACGTCGGGACGACTCGGCACGCGTCGACCGATCCGGGCGGCCCGGCCGCCGGCATCGTTGCCCAGCAGGCATCGGCGCTGTCGTCCGGAAGCCACGTCAACAGCGCGGATGCCGGCAGCCCCGCTGGCGGTGACACTGCCGGCGGCAGCGCTGCCGGGCAGGCAGCCGGCGACGGCGGCGTGAGTGGTGGCTGGCCCAGTGCCGAGTCGGACGCGGACAGCGGTCCTGCGGGCGAGCGGAGTGTTCCGGCGGCGGGGTTGATCGCGGCTGCCGGTGCGGTGCGCAGTGGGCGTCGGCGGGCCCGGGAGGACTCCGAGGACGACGGCGAGCGGCCCTCCGGCGAGCAGGCTTCCGATCCCAACGTGCTGGACGTCTTGAAGGCCGCCGGCCTCCTCGGTTCGCAGCGTGTCGGTGGTCGGCGGCGTGCTCGCGACGACGACGAGCAGACCACGGCAGCCGAAGTCCCGGTCGAGAGCCCCGAGGTCGTCGGCGAGGCTGGTGGCGAGGCTCCGGCCGAGATCGAGGCTGCGGCCGAGACCGGGGCTGACGAGACCGCGGCTGACGACGTGCGCGGTCCGGAGGGTGAGCCGGAACCCGAAACGGTGAAGTGGCGCGTGGAAGCCCCGCCGCACCTGAAGGTCGAGCAGCCGTCCGTGGACATGTTCGACTCGCCGACGATGGTCCAGCCCGCGATCCGTGACGACGAGCCGCCGGTCGGACTCGGCGCCGCCTTCGTCAAGGGGCCCGTGATCCCCACCGCCCGCGTCCCCGATCCGCCCGACTACCCGAAGCCGCCCGTTCCCGACTTCGCGACGTCCTTCGCCGACTTCCCGATGTTGGTGCCCTCGCCCGCGCCCGAACCGGTGTCGGAAGCCCTGCCGGAACCGCAGCCGGAACCGGAACCGGTGCCCGAAGCGGTGGAGGAGGCCGAGTCGGAGACCCGGCCCGACGCCGTGGCGGAGCCGGTTGCCGAGGTGCGGCCGGTGCGCGAGCCGGAACCGGTCGTCGAGGTGGCGGCCGCGGAGCGGCCGGAGGTTCCCGCCGAGACGGTGCCCGGGTCGACGTCGCCGGAGCGTGAGCCTGCGCCGACGCCCGCCCCGACGCCCGCCCCGACGCCTGTCCCGACGCCACAGCCCGAGCCGGAGCAGGTGCCGCCGGTCACCGAACCCGACCAGGTCCCGACCGTGCCGATCCCCGACCCGGTCCCGGCGAACCCGTCGTCCCTCGACGCGGTGCCCCCGCCTCCGCCGGCGCGGTTCGCGCCGAGCGGGTTCCTCAGCGCGGCGGACGTCGAGCACGACGACGTGCCGGACAGCGCCCCTCGACGCCCTGCCGAGCGAACCGGGGCCGAGGAACCGAAGGCCGAGGAGCCCCAGGTCGAGGGACCGAAGGTCACGGCGGCAGAGGAAGGCGCCAAGGGCGTCGCCGTCGCGGACGGCCCCGGCCCCGTGGACGAGACCAAGGAGCCGTTCGTCACGGCGGTCGTGGTGGGCGGCAAGACGATCGACCTCCCGGCCATCGTCGAACCGACGCCCCCGCCGACGTCCGAGTCGCCCAGCGCCACGCGCGCCTCGCGCCGGCACAAGAGCGACCTGAGCCTGGCCGAACTCCTCGCCGAAGCCCTCGTCGCCTACGAGGACGCCCGGCGCGAGGACGAGGCCGCCGGCCGGTTCGACGAGGACACCGTGCCGATCACGCCCGTCGAGCCGCAGGCCCAGGCCTACACCCAGACCCAGGCGCCGACGCCGACGCAGACGCAGACCCAGGCGCACCGGGCCGCCCCGGAGTCGGACACCGAGACGACCGCGCCGATCCAGCGCGTCGACCCGAGGCCCCGGTTCGACACGTGGACACTTCCCGAATGAAATGATTTGAGGTTCTAATAAGGTTTCCCGCGGGTAACAAAGCGGGAAATACCTTCTGTCACAGCGTTTTCCCACTTTCCCTGCAAGTGGCTCGATTCAGTGAGAGGGTTGTGGCGAACCGGTTCCTGGCGTCTGGTTAAGTGGTGCGCGGACCCGGTACACAGAGGTACCGGATAGCGTGGAGTCGCCTGAACATGACCTCGACTGGAGTCCCGTCCCGACCCGAGCAAGCCGCCCGGCACACCGCCGGCGCGGCCAGCACGGCCAGTCCCGAACAAGCCCGTGACGAATTGATCGAACGGGCCGCCGCCAACGCCCCCGAGCTCGCCGACCTGATCCGCCTGTACTACCGCCACGTCCCCGCCGAGGAAGTCAACGACGACGACCCGGTGGACCTGGTGGGCGCGGTGCGCTCGAACTACCAGCTCGCCGAGACCCGGGTGCCTGGTCGTCCGGTGGTGCGCATCCTCAACCCGACTCGCGGGGACGACGGCTGGACGTGCCCGGCCACGGTGGTGCAGGTCGTCACGGACGACATGCCGTACCTGGTCGACTCGGTGGCGTCCGAGCTGACGCGCGGCGGCGTGCAGGTGCAGCGGGTGGTGCACCCGATCGTGGTGGTGCGCCGGGACCTGGTGACGGGGGCGCTCCTGGAGGTCCTGCCGACCGCCGACCCGGCCGACCCGCCGGGCGACGCGCTGGCCGAGTCGTGGATGTACATCGAGGTGGACCTGCTGACCGACCCCGGTCGGGCGCGGGAGCTGGAAACCAAGCTGCACACCGTCCTGAACGACGTCCGCGAGGTCGTCGAGGACACCGACAAGATGACCGGCACGGCCCTCCACCTGGCCGAGGAGCTGGAGAAGAGCCCGCCGCCGCTGCCCGAGCACGAGGTGCTGGACGGCGCGAAGCTGCTGCGCTGGCTCGCCGACGACCACTTCACGTTCCTCGGCTACCGCCAGTACGAGCTGGTCCGCGACGACCCGTCGACCGGCGGCGAACCGGCGCTGCGCGCGGTCCTCGCGAGTGGTCTGGGCGTGCTCAGACAGGACAGCCTCGCGGCGCGCAGCCTCACCGCCGGCCCGGACGCGGGCGCCCAGGCGCTGTCACCCGAACTGCTGGTGCTGACCCAGGCCAGTGCCCAGTCGAGCGTCCACCGGTCGGTCTATCCGTACTACGTCGGGGTGAAGACGTTCGACGCGGACGGCAACGTCACCGGCGAGCACCGGTTCCTCGGCGTCTTCTCGACCACCGCCCTGCACGAGGATGTGCTGGACATCCCGGCCATCGAGCGCCGGGTCCGCGACGTCATCCACCGCGCCGGCTTCCCGCTGCACTCGTACTCGGGCCAGCGGATGCTGGAGGTGATCCAGAACTACCCGCGCACCGAGCTGTTCTCGGTCGACACGGACACGCTCTACCAGACCGTCACGGGCGTGATCGCCCTCGCCGAGCGCCGCCGGCTGCGGCTGTTCCTGCGCCGCGACCCGTACGGCCGGTTCTACTCGTGCCTGGTCTACCTGCCGCGCGACCGCTACACGACGACGTCGTGCCTGGCCATGCAGGAAGTGCTGATCGACCAGCTCGGCGGCCTGAACCTGGAGTACAGCGCCCGCGTCGGCGAGTCCGCGCTGGCCCGCGTGCACTTCATGGTGCACACCGACCCGTCCCGCCAGGTCGAGCCCGACACCGGCCACATCCAGCAGCTGCTGGCCGACGCGATCCGGTCGTGGGACGACCGCATGGTGGAGGCGGTGCTGGACGACCACGGCACCCGGCTGGGCGCGGAGTCGTCGTCCGAGCAGGGCCAGCGGTTCGCCGCCGCGTTCCCGGAGGCCTACAAGGAGGACTTCACCGCGGCCGAGGGCCTGGCGGACTTCCGCCGCATCGCGGCCCTCGGCCCGGGCGAGCTGGACCTGGCCTTCTACGTGCCGCGCGACGCCGAGCCGGGTGAGCGGCGGTTCAAGCTGTTCCTCGTCGGAGCCCGGCTGACGCTGTCCGACGTGCTGCCGATGTTGCAGCGCATGGGCGTGGTCGTGGTGGACGAGCGCCCGTACGAGCTGACCCGCGACGACGGCGTGGAGTGCTGGATCTACGACTTCGGCCTGCGCATCGACCAGGTCACGCTCGACAAGCTGTCCGGCGAGGACCTGGAGTCGGTGCGCACCCGGTTCCAGGACGCGTTCGCCGCCGCGTGGCGCGGCGAGGCGGAGGTCGACGGCTTCAACACGCTCGTGCTCAAGGCGGGCATCACGTGGCAGCAGGCCGCGATGCTGCGCGCCTACGCCAAGTACCTGCGGCAGGCCGGCGCCACGTACAGCCAGGACTACATCGAGGACGCCGTCCTCGCGCACACCGAGGTCGCCACGGCCCTGGTGCGGCTGTTCGAGGCGCGGTTCGACCCGGCGCTGAGCGACGACCAGCGCGTGGGCCGCACCGAGCACCTGGTCGACGAGATCACCGCGCTGATCGACGCCGTGACCAGCCTGGACGAGGACCGCATCCTGCGCAGCTTCCTCACGTTGGTGCAGGCCACGCTGCGCACGAACTACTTCGTCCGCGACGCCGACGGCAACCCGCGCCCGTACCTGGCCGTGAAGCTGAACCCGCAGGCGATCCCGGACCTGCCGCAGCCGCGGCCCCGGTTCGAGATCTTCGTGTACTCGCCGCGGCTCGAAGGCGTGCACCTGCGGTTCGGCCCGGTGGCGCGCGGCGGTCTGCGCTGGTCCGACCGTCGTGAGGACTTCCGCACCGAGGTGCTGGGCCTGGTGAAGGCGCAGGCGGTGAAGAACGCGGTCATCGTGCCGGTCGGCGCGAAGGGCGGGTTCGTGGTGAAGAAGCCGCCGGCCCCGACGGGCGACCCGGGGATGGACCGCGAGGCGTTCACGGCCGAGGGCGTCGCGTGCTACCGGCAGTTCATCTCCGGCCTGCTGGACCTGACCGACAACCTGAGCGCCGGCGCGGTCGTGCCCGCGCCGCAGGTCGTCCGGCACGACGGCGACGACGCGTACCTGGTGGTGGCGGCGGACAAGGGCACGGCGTCGTTCTCCGACATCGCCAACGAGGTCGCGAAGTCCTACGGCTTCTGGCTCGGCGACGCGTTCGCGTCCGGCGGCTCGGTCGGCTACGACCACAAGGCCATGGGCATCACGGCCAAGGGCGCGTGGGAGAGCGTGAAGCGGCACTTCCGCGAGCTGGGCGTCGACACCCAGTCGCAGGAGTTCACCGTCGTCGGCGTCGGCGACATGTCCGGCGACGTGTTCGGCAACGGCATGCTGCTGTCCGAGCACATCCGGCTCGTGGCCGCGTTCGACCACCGGCACGTCTTCATCGACCCGAACCCGGTCGCGGCCCCGTCGTACGCCGAGCGCAAGCGCCTGTTCGAGCTGCCCCGCTCGTCGTGGGACGACTACGACCGCTCGCTGATCAGCGAGGGCGGCGGCGTGTGGTCGCGGTCGGCGAAGTCGATCCCGGTCAGCGACCAGGTCCGCGAGGCCCTGGGGCTGCCCGAGGGCGTGGTGAAGCTGTCGCCGCCGGAGTTGATGAAGGCGATCCTGCAGGCGCCGGTCGACCTGCTGTGGAACGGCGGCATCGGCACGTACGTCAAGGCGGGCGCCGAGTCGCACGCCGAGGTCGGCGACAAGGCCAACGACGCGATCCGCGTCAACGGCGCCGACCTGCGCGTGAAGGTCGTCGGCGAGGGCGGCAACCTGGGGCTGACCCAGCGCGGCCGGATCGAGTTCGCCCGCGCCGGCGGACCCGACGGGCACGGCGGCAAGGTCAACACCGACGCGCTGGACAACTCCGCCGGCGTCGACTGCTCCGACCACGAGGTCAACATCAAGATCCTGCTGGACGAGCTGGTCCGCGAGGGCAGGCTCGACCAGGACGGGCGCAACGAGCTGCTCGGCCAGATGACCGACGAGGTCGGCCGGCTCGTGCTGGCCGACAACTACTCGCAGAACGCCGTGCTCGGCGTGTCCCGCGCGCACGCCGCGCCGATGCTGTCGGTGCACGCGCGGCTCGTCGCCGACCTCGAACAGCGCGGCGCGCTCGACCGCACCCTCGAAGGCCTGCCCAGCGTCGCGGAGTTCAAGGCGCTGGAGAAGGCGGGCGACGGCCTCACGTCGCCGGAGCTGGCCACGCTGCTCGCGCACGTCAAGCTGGCGTTGAAGGAGGAGGTGCTGGCGAGCGACCTGCCGACGATCGACGTGCTCGCGCGACGGCTGCCCGACTACTTCCCAAGCGAGCTGCGCGAGCGGTTCGCCGACGCCATCGGCAACCACCCGCTGTCCCGCGAGATCATCACGACGGTGCTGGTCAACGAGGTCGTGGACGGCGGCGGCGTGTCGTACGCGTTCCGGTTGGCCGAGGAGATCAGCGCGTCGGCGACGGACGCCGTGCGCGCCTACACCGTCGTGACCGCGATCTACGACCTGCCGTCGCTGTGGCGGGAGATCCGGGCGCTGGACAACGTCGTGGCGACCGACGTGCAGGACGACATGGTGCTGGAAACCCGTCGCCTGCTGGACCGCGCGTCGCGCTGGCTGCTCACCAACCGCCCCCAGCCGCTGGCGGTCGGGTCGACGATCAGCCGGTTCGCCCCGGTCGTCCAAGCCCTCGTGCCGCGCACGATCGACATGCTCCAGGGGCACGAGAAGGAGTCCGTGTTCGAGCACGTCGAGCGGCTCGTGTCGCGGGGCGTGCCGGAGGAGTTGGCGCGGCGGATCGCCGGGCTGCTGTTCACCTACGGGCTGCTGGACGTGACGGAGGTGGCGGAGCTCGCCGAGCGCGAGGAAGGCCAGGCCGTCGGGCAGGAGCGGACGCACGAGGAGACGGCGGAGCTGTACTTCGCGCTGTCGGAGCACCTCGACGTGGACCGGATGCTCAGCTCGGTGTCGAGCCTCGAACGCCTGAACCGCTGGCACTCGCTGGCGCGGCTGGCGTTGCGGGACGACTTCTACTCGTCGCTGCGCTCGATCACGGTCGACGTGCTGCGGTCGGGCGACCCGGGCGACACCCCGGCGGAGAAGATCGTGAAGTGGGAGCAGGCCAACGCGTCCCGCCTCAGCCGCGCCCGTGCGGCGCTGGCGGAGATCAACCGCGTGACCAAGCTGGACCTGGCGACGCTGTCGGTGGCCGCCCGCCAGGTCCGCAGCCTGATCCGTTAGCGGCGGGGTGGGTGCGGGACCACGCAGGTTCCGCACCCACCGCCGGTCCGCCCCGGCTGCCGCCGGCTGTCCGCCTTGCCGACCTGCGGCCGGCCTGCCGGACCGCCGGCCGACCTGCGGCGAGGGAACCGTGCCGGCCCCTCGCCGAACAATCGGAACAGCCGCGTCCCGACCGGGCCTAGTTGCGCCAGGTGTCCGACAGCGTCACGGGTGACGTGGCGGAGCGGTTGGTGCCGCTCTCCCACGTCACCGCGCCACCGGAGTCCTTCCGGATGTACTTGTAGTGGAACGTCGTCCCGGCCGGCAGCGACACCGACCCCCGCCACGTCGGGTAGGTCGCGGACGACAGGGGCACCGCGGCGGCCGGGTTCCAGGAACCCAGCGACGGGTGGTCGCCGACCACGTGGATCGTCTGCCCGAACGTCGTCGTCGCGTTCACCGCGAACGTCGCCGACGCCGCCGGCGGCGGGTTGCCGCCGGCCGGCGCGCCGACGTGCAGCGCCACCGCCTCACCGGCTCCCAACGTCGCCGTGAACTGGCCGTTCGACCCCACGGTGACCGCCACGCACCCGTCGCGCTGCACGTTGCAGTACGAGCCGGCCGGCAGGGACGTCTGGAACGTCCGCGTCAACGACGTCGCCTCGCGGTTGATCGCCACGAACCCCTTGTTCCCCCGGCCGAACGCGATCGCGTCGCCGCCGTTGTCCCACCAGTTGACGACGGACGTGCCGGCCACGGCGTTGCGGAACTGGACCATCGACGCGATCTGCGTCCACCGGTGCTGGCACTTCCACCCCGAGGTGTAGCACTCGGACCCGGACGGCGGCCCGGCGTCGTGGTTCGTGAACTCGTACCCCGAGTACACGTTCGGCGCGCCGTAGGGCCACGCCAGCATGAACACGTTCGCCAACGTGTAGGTGGACCCGTCCTTGTACGTCAGGGTGGACCCGTTGCGCTCGGTGTCCCAGTTGTCCACGAACGACCGCGCCTGCCCGCTCGGCAGGTAGCCCCACGACTGGCCGAACGTGCTCAGGTACGCCAGGTTCTCGTTCTGGAAGATCCGCTTGATGTCGTACGCGTACCGGAACTCGTCGACGTCGCCCGACCCGGTGTACTCACCCGGCTGCACGGCCTCGCCGGCGCCGTAGATCACCTCGTGCACCCAGAACACGTTCGGGTTGCTGAGCCGCGACTTGATCGCCGACAGGTCGGTCGCCGCCATGTGCTTGGCCGCGTCGATCCGGAACCCGTCCACGCCGAGCGAGATCAGGTGGTTGAGGTACGACGCGATCCGGCCGCGCACGTAGTCGCTGCCGGTGTTGAGGTCCGACAGCCCGACGAGTTCGCAGTTCTGCACGTTGTCGCGGTTGCGGTAGTCGCTGATGTGCGACCGGCACGAGTGGAAGTCCGGGTCGCTGTAGATGCCGGGGTAGTTGTACTTGGTGTAGGACGAGCCGCCGGTGCCCGTGCCGGACCCGGCGCTCATGTGGTTGATCACCGCGTCCGCGATGACCTTCACGCCCGCCGCGTGGCAGGTGTTGACCATGTTCCGGAACGCGGCCTCGTCGCCGAGGCGCCCGGCGATGCGGTAGCTGACGGGCTGGTACGAGGTCCACCACTGGGACCCCTGGATGTGCTCGGTGGCCGGTGACACCTCGACGAACCCGTAGCCGCGGGGCCCGAGGACGTTCGTGCACTCCGAAGCCACTCGCGCGAACGGCCACTGGAACAGGGTCGCGGTCACGTCCTTCGCGGACGGTGGCGTTGCAAAACTTTGCGGAACCGCCAAAAGGCTGAACAGCAGGAGGGCTATCGCGCCCAAAGCGCGTCGACTAGCGGAAACCACGGTGTCTCCTAGGTGGCAGGGATGTGTCCTAGGTCATACCAGGTGGCAGACTTGCTGAAAACACTTGCAAAGTATTTCATTGCCCTCCGGCGGAACCGATCCGGAAGGACACCCCCATGACGCAGGACTGGTGGCGCGATGCCGTCATCTACCAGGTCTACGTGCGCAGCTTCGCCGACTCCAACGGCGACGGCGTCGGTGACCTGCCCGGCATCCGCTCCCGGTTGCCCTACCTCGCCGACCTCGGCGTGGACGCGGTGTGGATCACGCCGTTCTACCGCTCCCCGATGGCCGACGGCGGCTACGACGTGGCCGACTACCGGACCGTCGACCCGCTGTTCGGCACCAACGACGACGCCAAGGCGCTGGTCGACGACGCGCACGCCCTCGGCATCAAGGTGATCGTCGACCTCGTCCCGAACCACACGAGCGACCAGCACGAGTGGTTCCGGCAGGCCCTCGCCGCCGCCCCCGGCTCGCCGGAGCGCGCCCGCTACCACTTCCGCGACGGCCGCGGCGACCAGCCGCCGAACGACTGGGAGTCCGTCTTCGGCGGCCCCGCGTGGACGCGGGTCCCCGACGGCCAGTGGTACCTGCACCTGTTCGCGCCCGAGCAGCCGGACCTGAACTGGGACCAGCCCGAGGTCCGCGACGAGTTCCTGGACGTGCTCCGCTTCTGGCTCGACCTCGGCGTGGACGGCTTCCGCATCGACGTCGCGCACGGCATGGTCAAGGCCGACGGCCTGCCGGACGTGGGCACGCCCGGCCACCTGAAGCTCCTGGGCACGGAGGCGCTGCCGTTCTTCGACCAGGACGGCGTGCACGAGATCTACCGCGACTGGCGCAAGGTGCTCGACTCGTACCCCGGCAGCCGGATCGGCGTGGCCGAGGCGTGGACGCCGAGCCCCGAGCGCACCGCCCGCTACCTGCGCGCCGACGAGCTGCACCAGGCGTTCAACTTCCACTACCTGACCGCCGAGTGGAACGCCGCCGACCTGAGGCAGGTCATCGACGACTCGCTGGCCGCGATGAGGCCGGTGTCCGCGCCGACCACGTGGGTGCTGTCCAACCACGACGTGCAGCGGCACGTGACGCGGTACGGCAGCGTGGCGCGGGCGCGGGCCGCCGCGCTGCTGATGCTGGCGCTGCCCGGCAGCGCGTACGTCTACCAGGGCGAGGAGCTGGGCCTGCCCGAGGTGCTGGACCTGCCGGAGGACGTGCTCCAGGACCCGGTGTGGGAGCGCTCGGGCCGCACCGACCGGGGCCGTGACGGCTGCCGCGTGCCGATCCCGTGGACGGCGGACGGCCCGTCGTTCGGCTTCGGCGACGGCGGCTCGTGGCTGCCGCAGCCCGCGGACTGGGCCGGGCTGAGCGTCGAGGAGCAGCGGGGCGACCCGAACTCGGTGCTGGAGCTGTACCGCGGCGCGCTGCGCGTGCGGCGGGAGCAGCCGGACCTGGGCGCGGGCTCCGAGGTCGAGTGGCTGGACGCGCCGGAGGGCGTGCTGTCGTTCCGCCGCGGCGGGTTCACGTGCGTGGTGAACTTCGGCCCGGACGTGGCACGGGTGGCCGTGGACGGGCAGGTGGTGCTCGCCTCGGGTGGTTGTGCGACCGAGGACGGGGACGTCCTCGTGCCGGCGGACACGACCGTGTGGATCGCGCGCCCGTAGAGTCACCCGGTGTGACAGCGCGGCTCAGTGACATCGCGACCCAGGCAGGCGTGAGCGAGGCGACGGTCAGCCGGGTGGTCAACGGCAAGCCGGGCGTCTCCGCCGCCACCCGCCAGGCCGTGGTGGCCGCGATGGACGTCCTCGGCTACGAACGGCCGCCCAGGCTCCGCCAGCGCAGCGCCGGGTTGATCGGGTTGATCACCCCCGAGTTGAACAACCCGATCTTCCCGGCGTTCGCGCAGGTCATCGAGCAGGTGCTGACCAGGGACGGCTACACGCCGGTGCTGTGCACGCAGACACCGGGCGGGTCGACCGAGGACCAGCTGACCGAGATGCTGGTCGACCGCGGCGTCACCGGCATCGTCTTCGTGTCCGGCCTGCACGCCGACACGACCGCCGACAAGGACCGGTACGTCAAGCTGGCCGGGCGCGGCGTGCCGTTCGTCATGATCAACGGCTACACCGACCAGGTGTCCGCGCCGTTCGTGTCGGTGGACAACCGGGTGGCCGTCCGGCTCGCCGTCTCGCACCTGGTGGAGCTGGGGCACGAGCGGATCGGCCTGGCCGTGGGCCCGCCGAGGTTCGTGCCCGCCCAGCGCATGGTGGAGGGCTTCACGCTCGCCCGCCCGCAGGCGGCCGAGCTGGTGGAGCACTCCCTGTTCACGGTCGAGGGCGGGCAGGCGGCGGCCAACGCCCTGCTGGACCGCGGCTGCACGGCAATCGTGTGCGGGAGCGACCTGATGGCGTTCGGCGCGATCCGGGCGGCCCGCCAGCGCGGCCTGTCCGTGCCGCGGGACGTGTCGGTGGTCGGCTTCGACGACTCGCCGCTGATCGTGTTCGCCGACCCGCCGCTGACGACGATCCGCCAGCCCGTCGAGGCGATGGGGCAGGCCGCCGTGCACGCGTTGCTGGAGGAGATCGGCGGCACGTCGGTGAGCTCCTTCTCGGGCACGCACGCCGAGTTCGTGTTCCAGCCCGAGCTGGTGGTGCGCGGGTCGACGGGCGCCCGTCCGAGATGACCGCGTCGGCACAGCGGATGCGCGCGCAACGCCTCTCGCACCCCGCGACCGACGTGACGGACCTGTTCGCCTCCGTCTTCGCCCTGCAGGCGCAGGACGTCCCCGCGGCACGGCTCGCGGCGCGCGCCAGGGGCGTGCGGTCCCTCGACGGCCCTCTGGTGCGCACGTGGGCCATGCGCGGCACCCTCCACCTGCTCCACGAGGACGACCTGTGGGTGGTGGACCTCCTCGGGCCGACGTTCATCGCCGCCGGACGGCGTCGCCGCGAGCAGCTCGGCCTCACCGACGAGCTGTGCGAACGCGCGCTGCCCGCGCTCCGCAAAGTCCTCACCGAACCGCTGGCCCGCGCCGACGTCGTCGCCCGCCTCTCCGAAGTCGGCATCGCCCTGGACCCGAAGTCGCAGGCGCCAGCGCACCTGCTGGCGTTCGCCGCCCACTCCGGCGTGCTGTGCCGCGGTCTCGACGACACCTACCGCCTGCTGGACGTCGAGGTCGAGCCGCGCGGCGTGGACGAGCTGTGGCGGCGCTACCGGCGTGCCTACGGCCCCGCGACGCCCGACGACTTCGCCGCGTGGAGCGGCCTGCCGAAGAAGCGGCTCCGGGACCTGCCCGAGGTGGCCGACGAACCGGCCGAGCCGAGCGGCGCGGTCCGCATGCTCGGCCACTTCGACCCCTACCTGCTCGGCTACCGCGACCGGTCCGCCGCGCTCGCGCCCGAGCACGTGCCGCTCGTCCAGACCGGCGGCGGCTTCGTGACCCCGCACGTCGTGGTGGACGGCCGGGTGGTCGCGGTGTGGCGGCGGGACGGCGCGCGGTTCTCCGTGCACCCGTTCGGCGACCGTCCCGACATCGCCGACGAGGTCGCTGACCTGGGCCGATTCCTCGATGTCCAGCCCGACTTAACCTGGGTGTAGCACGTGGATAGGGTCACTGCCACCGCAACGACACCAGGAGGCGCGTTCAAGTTGGGTGTGTTCGTCACGGGTGTGCGGCCGCGCTGGTCGGACATGGACGCCTACGGCCACGTCAACCACGCCAACACGGTGACGTTGCTGGAAGAGGCGCGGATCGACCTGCTGTTCACCGAAGCCGAGCGGCACGGCGTGCCGGACATGGCGAAGGGCGTCGTGGTGGCCCGGCTGGTGGTGGACTACCTGACGCCGCTGGTGTTCACCGGCGCCGAGATCGTGGTGGAGATGTCGGTGCGGGAGCTGAAGTCGGCGTCGTTCACGCTCGACTACGCGGTCCGCGACGGCCGCCGGGAGGGCAGCGCTGTCGTCGCGACGGCGGAGACCCTTATGGTGCCGTACAACCTGACGGCCGGACGTCCGCGCCGTCTCCTCGAAGCCGAGCGCGACTTCCTCGCGGGCTGGCGTGCCGGAGGTAATGGTGCCTGAGTTGGTCCTCGCCGACCCCGCCGAGCGGGACGACCTCGGCGCGTTCGTCGCGCGTGCCGTGCGCCTGGACGCCCAGGCGGTGGTGCGCCTGCGCAACCGCGCGTCGGGCGGCCTGGTCGACGCCTGGGTCGCGACCCCGTTCGACGCGCTGGCCACCCGGACGGTGGCCGGGCAGATCACGCCCGGCGACGTCACGGTGTCCGCGAACGACCTGCTCACCGGCCTGGCCGTGGTGCGCAGCGAGACCGTCGACCCCGGTCCGGCGCGGGACATGATGTGGCGGTCGGCGCTGCCGCCGTCGGCGGGCTGGCTGCCGGTGGACCGGCTGCCCGGCAGCGTCGTGTCGGAGCTGGCGGAGAAGGGCGTGGAGGTGGCGCGGGAGAACGCGGGCCCGCGCGGCACGCCGCCCGCGTCGCTGCTGGACCAGACCGTGCTGACGGTGAGCGGTTCCGGGCTGGACGTGAAGGTGCCCATGCGGTGCCTGTTCGCGCTGTCCGGCATGGGCTTCCTGGGCGGCGACGACGTCCGCATCACGGCCACGGACTCGTGGCTGCGCATCGACGCCCGGTTCGGCGCGGTGGTCCGCCGCCGTCACTCCATGCTGCCGCTCCTGGTCTGACCCGCGCGCCGCTGCCCGGCAGCTCGGCTGACCCGGCCGTCGCACGCGGCCCCCGCCTCACCCGAGGCGGGGGCCGCGGCACGTCGTCAGACCAGCCAGACGGCCGTGTCGGGCGGCAGCTGGGCGCCGTCCATCGGGCCGCTCGACAGCAGCACCTCGCCGGGCGGCAGGGGCACGGGGCCGCCGGACGTGTTCAGCGCGCAGATCAACCCGCCGCCCTTGCGGCGGAACGCGAAGCAGCCCGCCGGCGCGCCGTACCACTCCAGCTCGTCGCCGTTGAACGCGCCGTGCGACTTCCGCAGCTCCAGGGCGTGCCGGTAGAACGACAGCATCGAGCCGGGGTCCTCCAGCTGCGACTCGGCCGTGAGGCCCGCCCACTCGTTCGGCTGCGGCAGCCACGTGGCCGGCGCCCGGGAGAAGCCGAACGGCGGCGTGTCGCCCTCCCACGGCAGCGGCACGCGCGACCCGTCCCGCCCGCGCCGGGTGTGCCCGGACCGCTGCCAGATCGGGTCCTGCAACGCCCAGTCGGGCAGCTCGACGCTCGGGAGCCCCAGCTCCTCGCCGTTGTACAGGTAGACGACGCCGGGCAGCGCCAGCTCCACCAGCGTCATCGACCGCGCCCGCCGCTCGCCGAGCGCGCCCCCGCCGTACCGGGTCACGTGCCGCACCACGTCGTGGTTCGACAACGTCCACGTGGGCGGCGTGCCGAGGCCCCGGACCGCGCCCAGGGAGTGCTCGATGGCGGTCCGCACGGCGTCCGCGTCGAACGGCGCCTCGGCCAACCGGAAGTTGAACCCGAGGTGCAGCTCGTCGGGCCGCAGGTAGCGGGCGAACCGCTCGTCGTCCTTGACCCAGATCTCGCCGACGGCCATCCGACCCGGGTACTCGTCGAGGACCTTGCGGATCATCCGGTGCACCTCGTGCACGCCGTCGTTGTCGAACCGCGGGTCCACCGCGTTGTCGTGCATGACGCCGGAGCCGAGCTCGGCCCGCGGGTCCATGTTCGGCAACCCGTAGGGCTTGGCCATCCCGTGGGCGACGTCGATCCGGAACCCGTCGACGCCGCGGTCCAGCCAGAACCGCAGCGTGCGCGCCAGGTCGGCCGCGACCTCGTGGTTGTCCCAGTTCAGGTCGGGCTGCTCGGGCGCGAACAGGTGCAGGTACCACTGCCCGTCCGGGACGCGGGTCCACGCCGGGCCGCCGAACTGGCTGGGCCAGTTGTTGGGCGGCACGGAACCGTCGAACCCGCCGCCGTCGCGGAACACGAACCGGTCCCGCTCGGCCGAGCCCGGCCCGGCCCGCAGCGCGGCCTGGAACCAGGGGTGCCGGTCGCTGGTGTGGTTCGGGACGAGGTCGATGGTGACGCGGAGGTTGTGCGCGTGCGCCTCGGCGACCAGCCGGTCGAACGCGGCCAGGTCCCCGAACAGCGGGTCGACGTCACGCGGGTCGGCCACGTCGTACCCGTGGTCGGCCATGGGCGAGGTGAAGAACGGCGTCAGCCACAGGGCGTCCACGCCGAGCAGTTCGAGGTAGCCGAGCCGGGAGCGGATGCCGTCGAGGTCGCCGACGCCGTCACCGTTCGCGTCGGCGAAGGATCGGACGTAGACCTGGTAGAAGACGGCGTCACGCCACCAGGCGGAGTCGTCGGCGATCTCTGGTTGTAGGTCGGAGGATCGTCGCACGAGACGTCATCCTGCCATTCGCGTCGGACACCACGACCCCGTTCGGGTGATCAAAGATCACACCCAAGCGTTCATCATGCTGTTGGCGGCCATCTCCAGGTACGCCCAGAGCTGCTGACGGTGCTCGGGGGAGAGGTCGACCGAGTCGACGCCGACCTTCATGCAGCGCAACCAGGCGTCCCGCTCGACGGGACCGATCACGAACGGACCGTGGCGCATCCGCAACCGAGGATGACCGCGCGTGTCGGAGTACGTGTGCGGGCCGCCCCAGTACTGCATCAGGAACAGCCGGAACCGCTCCTCGGCGGGGCCCAGGTCCTCTTCGGGGTACATCGGGCGCAGGACGGGATCGGCGGCGACTTCCTCGTAGAAGCGCGCGACGATCTTGTGGAACGTCTCGTACCCGCCCACTGCTTCGTAGAAGTTCTCCGGAGGAGTGGTCACCCCTCCATCCTGCCTCAGCCGCGGGGGTGAGTCCCACGCCCCCGGTCCGGACGCCCGCCGGCGGGGGCCCGGGAGCGCCGCGCGACCGTGCGCCGCGACACCCCCGGGCCGGCCGGGTCAGGACTTCAGCGAGATGCCCGCGTCGTCCAGGGCGGGCATCAGCTTGGCCCGCAGGGCGCGCTGGACGGCCCACTGCCGACCCGGCCGCACCTTCACCGTCACGCGCATCGTGATGCCCTCGGGCGTGACCTTCTCCACACCGAGCACCTGCGGCTTGTCGATGACGTCCTTGGCCAGCGACTCCTCGGCGGTCGCCTCGACCACCGCCTTGGTCAGCACCTCGGCGGCCGACGACAGGTTCGCCCCGTACCCGAGCGGCAGGTCGACGACGGCCACCGCGAAGCCCTGCGACGAGTTGCCGACGCGCAGGATCTCGCCGTTGCGGACGTACCAGACGGTGCCGTTCGTGTCGCGGATCGTGGTGATCCGCAGCGCCACCGCCTCCACCGTGCCGGTCGCCGGACCGAGGTCGACCACGTCACCCACGCCGTACTGGTCCTCCAGCATCATGAACATGCCGGACAGGAAGTCCTTGACCAGGTTCTGCGCGCCGAAGCCGATCGCCACGCCGAGGATGCCCGCCGAGGTCAGGATCGGCGCGGGGTTCATGTTCAGCTCGGTGAGGATCTGGATGAACGCCACGCCGAACACGAAGATCGTGACGAACGACTTGAGCACCGAGCCGATGGTCTTGGCCCGCTGCTCGCGCCGCTCGGAGACCAGCGCGCCCAACGCCTGGGGCGCGCGTTCCCGCAGCGGCTTGAGCAGCTTGGGCTTCCGGTCGCCGTTGCCGCGGGTCATCCGGTCGATGAACCGGCGGAGCAGGAACCGGACCACCACCGCGACGACCACGATCAACGCGATCTTCAGGGCACTCGCGGCGAACTTCGGCCCGTTCGTCACCCACCAGTCGACGGCGAGGGTCGACTCCACGTCCAGCACCTGCTCAGTCCTCCGCTCTCACAAGTCGAGCCCGGTCGCCCAGGCCAGGAAGGTCAACTGGTCCACGGCCAGCCCCACCGACCGGCTGACCGATCGGCCCGCGTGCCCCACCTCGGTCTCGCGGCGGAGCAGCACCGGGTGCTTCGTCGGATCACTCGATGACGCGTGCTGGAGCGCCGCGCACATCTTCCGGGCGTGGTTGGGGTCCACGCGGCTGTCCGACTCGAAGACCGTGAACAGCACCGAAGGGTACTCAACTCCCGGCCGCACTTGGTGGTACGGGGAGTAGGCCAGCAGCCACCCCAGCTCCTCGGGCACGGACGCCGAGCCGTACTCCTCGGCCCACAACCTCCCCAGCAGGAACTTCTCGTACCGGACCATGTCCAGCAGTGGCGCTGAGCACACCACGGCCGCGTACAGCTCCGGCCGCTGCGTCAACGCCGCGCCGACGAGCAGGCCGCCGTTCGACCCGCCCGTGATCGACAGCTGCTGCGGCGTCGTCCAGCCGTCCCGGATCAGCCGCTCGGCCGCCGCGTGGAAGTCGTCGAACACGTTCTGCTTGCGCTCGCGCATCCCGGCCCGGTGCCACTCCTCCCCCTCCTCGTCGCCGCCGCGGAGCGACGCGTGCGCCCACACGCCACCCGCCTCGACCCACGCCAGCGTCGTCGCGCTGTACCCCGGCCCGCGGCCCACCGCGAACCCTCCGTACCCGGTGAGCAGCGTCGGACGGGGCAGGTCCGGGTGCTGCTCCCCGGACACCACGAACATTCGCACGACCGTCCCGTCGGCCGAGCGGTACGAGACCTGTTGTGTGGACAACTCCGGCAACGCGACCGTTCCGGGCGCGGCCGACTCCAGCTCGGTGCGGCCCTCGGACAGCGAGTACCGGTACACCGACATGGGCGTTGTGAAGTCCGACCAGCCGAACCACAGCACGTCGCGATCCGCGGGGGTGAGCGCGTCGACTGTGGACAACCCGTGCAGCGACCCCGTCCCGGGCATCGGCACCTCGCCCACGTGGGCGCCGGTCGTGGGGGAATGCAGGTGCAGCTCCGACACCGCGTGCCGCGTCCGCAGGAGCACCAGGTGTCCGTCCAGCCACGTCACGGCGTCCAGCACCGAGTCCGCGTCCTCGGCCACCAGCTCGGTCCACTCGGTCGGCGCGGCCGGGTCGGCCACGCACAGCCGGAACCGGGGCGCGTCGAGGCTGGTCCGCAGGTAGAGCCGCCCGTCCGGGGCGACCCAGGCCGCGCACTGCACGCCGTCCTCGGCCAGCACGACCGGCCGCAGCTCCGCGTCGCCGTGCAGGTCGGCGATCCACACCGAGTCGCGCCGCACGGTGCCGGGCGCGCCGTTCACCAGCAGCCACCGACCGTCCTCCGACAGGGACAGCCCGTAGTAGTAGGTGTGGTCCAGCCCGTCGCCGTGGACGTTCACGTCGTCCGACGCGGGCGCGCCCACGCGGTGCCGCCACACCCGCCGGTGGAACTGCCGCTCGTCCTCGGGCACCAGCGCCGGGTCGACCCGCCGCACGTAGAAGAACTCCTCGCCGCCGGGCAGCCAGCCCACCGGCGAGTACCGGCACCGGTCGATCGGGCCGTCCAGCAGCTCGCCCGTGTCCACGTCGAGGACGTGCAGCAACGAGTGCTCGTCGCCGCCCACCGACACCTGGTAGGCCAGCCGCGTGCCCTCGGCGGACGGCGTCCAGCGGTCCAGCGTGGTCCGGCCGGTCGGGTCGAGCGCGGACACGTCCACCAGCACCCGCTCCACGCCGTCCACCCGCACGTACAGCACGGGGTGGTCCTGGTCGGGGTCGCGCCGGGTGTAGAACGCCCGTCCGGCCCGCCACACCGGTGTGCCGACGGACCCGGTCCGCATCAGCTCGGCGAGGCGGGCGCCGAGCGCGTCCCGGCCGGGCATGGCGTCCAGCCACGACCGCGCCAGCGCGTCCTGCTCGGCGGACCAGGCGGCGGTGCGGGGGTCCGCAGGGTCTTCGAGCGCCCGGTACGGGTCGGCGACCGCGTGTCCGTGCAGGTCCTCGACGAGGTCGAGCCGTTCCGCGGTGGGGTAGGTGATCGTCGCAGGCAGCGCTGCGCGGGGGGCTTCGGTCACCTCGCCGAGCGTAGAACCCTGATGAAAACCATCTTCGATAGGGGTCTGTTCACCGGGGTTTTGGCCACGGCTCCGTGACACGTCACATATCACAGGTGATTTTTGGGGCCCATCTGTGGTCTGCTATGCCTGAACCGGTGGAGGTGGTCGCGTGCCAGACCGACAACCCACCCCGATCGGCGCCCTGGTGAACGCCGGGATCGCGTCGTCGGCCCCGTCCGGCCAAAAACAGCTCGCGGTGTCGTCCGTGCACGCTGTGGTCGACGGGGAGGGGGCCGGTCAGGCGCCCGTGGTGCTGCCCTGGGGCCGGCGCAAGGTCCTGCTGCTCAACGCCACGTTCGAACCCCTCACCGCGCTGCCGCTGCGGCGCGCGGTGGTGCTCGTCGTGTGCGGGAAGGCCGAGGTGGTGCACGGCGACCCCGCCGGGGCGGTCGTCCACTCCTCGACGTCCGAGGTGGTCGTTCCGTCGGTGATCAGGCTGGCGAACTACGTGCGGGTGCCCTACCGCGGCCGGGTGCCGCTGACCCGCGCCGGGCTGATGCACCGCGACCGGTACCGCTGCGCGTACTGCGGCGGGCGGGCCGAGACGATCGACCACGTCGTGCCGCGCAGCCGGGGCGGTCCCCACTCGTGGACCAACTGCGTGGCCTGTTGCGCGAAGTGCAACCACCGCAAGGCCGACAAGCTCCTCTCGGAGCTGGGCTGGCGCCTGCGCGTGGTGCCGAACGCGCCCCGCGGGCCGCACTGGCGGCTGCTGGCCGGCGTCACCGAGGCCGACCCGCTGTGGCTGCCCTACCTGGGCGAACCCGCGGCCTGAGCCGGCACCGCCTCACGCCGCCAGGGCGAAGTCCTCGCGGCGCGCCGTGATGCGCACCGAGTCCTGGCGCGCCGTGATGCGAACGGAGTCCCGCGCCGTGATCCTGACCGAGTCCTGGCGCGCGGTGATGCGCACGGAGTCCTGACGTGCGGTGATGCGAACCGAGTCCTGACGTGCGGTGATGCGAACGGAGTCGCGGTCCTGGGCCGTGATGCGGACCGAGTCGCGGTCGCGCGCCGTGATGCGGACCGAGTCGCGGTCGCGGGCGGTGATGCGCACCGAGTCGCGGTCGCGCGCCGTGATGCGCACCGAGTCGCGGTCCTGGGCCGTGATCCTGACCGAGTCCTGGCGGGCGGTGATGCGGACCGAGTCCTGGCGGGCCGTGATGCGCACGGAATCGGACGCCGTGATGCGCACCGAGTCGCAGGCTGTGATGCGGACGGAGTCGCGCGCGGTGATGCGCACCGAGCCGAACGCGGTGATGCGGACCGAGTCCCGAGCGGTGATGCGCACCGAGTCGGGCGTCGCGCAGGTAATCCGAACGGAGTCCCGTGCCGTGATGCGGACGGACCGGGAGGCCCCCGTGGAGCGCCGAACAGCCGTAACGCTCTGCTCTGACTGGGTGTACGACGAACGAGTGAGAGCGGCGACCAGAGCGCGGTTCACGGTGTACATGTCGTGTCCTCCGAGACTCATCGGGCGGGAATTAGTATCCGGAATCGGATGCGCAAGACCCGTACAGGTGAAAAGCTAGAAGCCGACTGGGCCCAGGACAAGACGCCAAACCGGCCGCCATTCGCCTCCGTACGGGGGAAGACCGTCCGGGTGTACGCACTGCGACGATCGAGCGCCGGAGCTAGTGCATCCGGCATCGATGGATACCGAGGGTGACGTCGTCCCAGGTGAGGGGTCGGCCAGATCACACCGCGCCACACCGCGCCATGCCGTGCGGCCACGGTGATCGCGCCCGGCCGCACGGCCCCGCGACGCCCGACCGCGTCCCGCCGCGCCGTCACCGCCGTTAGGCGTGATCGAACGCCATCGCCGCGGGGCGGCGTTCACAGACAGAACCGGCGCCCGCCGCCCGCCGGCGCGGCTACGGGTGCCCTCGCCCCGAGCTGACCAGGCCGATCGGTTACCGTAACCGCCGTGACCATCGTGGAGACCGTGCTCGTCTTCGCGCTGATCCCGCTGGCCATCTACGGCGTGATCACGCTACTGACGCTGAGGCCGAAGGCCACCCGCATTCAGCGGTACCGCCCGGGCCAGGAATGGAACTACGCCCCCGTCTGGTGGACGGCGAACCCCGGCGGCTTGCCCGGTGGCGCGCACCAGGCCGCCGCGACCCCGGCCGAGGGCCGGACCGCCAAGGGAGGTGCTCGTGGCAACTGGTGAGCTGACCAGGACCGAGGTCGACCCGTCGACCCTGGAGGACGGCGCGGTCGTGACCAACAGCGGCCGGGTGTCCGCGGCGAAGATGTACGAGCCGCACGCGCCCAGCCTGCCGTTCACGCCGGTGCAGCTGGCCAGCCTGGACGAGGCGCTGACGCTGGCCAGCCGCACGACCGGGCTGGACTTCAGCGTGTACCTCGGCGACCTGGGCCCCGACTCCCGCGCGCAGGCCGAGGAGATGCACGCGAGCACCACGCGCCCGACGCACGCCGTGCTGATCGCGGTGTCGCCGGGACAGCGCGTGGTGGAGATCGTGACGGGCGAGGAGTCGCACCGCCGCATCGCCGACCGCGGCGCGAAGCTCGCCGTCATGAGCATGGTCGCGTCCTTCAAGGAGGGCGACCTCGCCGGCGGTCTGGTGGGCGGCCTGCGGATGCTGATCGACCAGGCGGGTCCGGCGCCGAGGCGCGTCTGACGCGACGACCCCGAACGACGTGGAGGCCCCGGCGGTTTGCGCCGGGGCCTTCGCGTTCTACCGGGACTTGAGCGCGTCCACGAACGCCCTCAGCCGGACCGCGTCGACGTCCAGCACCGTCTCGGGGTTCTTGCTGTCCCGCACCGCGCCCAGGTGGCTCGCCACCTCGACGCACGAACCGCTCTCGACGCTCTTGCTGGACTTCTTCCACCGCAGGGCCATCAGACTCCCGTCGTCCGCACCACCTTCGCGATGAACTCGAAGGACCGCTCCTGGTCCATCGCGACCTCCAGCAACCTTGGCACGGACGCCTCGAAGCCGGCTACCACCTCGGGTTCCTGCACGAACACCGAGCTGATCCGGTTCTCCAGGTGCACGAACGACGTCCCGTTGCACTTCAGCACGTGGAAAGGGCCGTCCAGACCGGGGTGCCAGCCGGTGGCGAAGGGCACGATGCGCAGGTCGACGTTCTCGTGCGCGCTCATCATCAGCAGGTGGTCCAGCTGCTCGGCCATGACCGCGGGGCCGCCGACGGTCTGCAACAGCACCGCCTCGCCGATCAGGGCGGTGAAGCGGACCGGGTTGCGCCGGGTGAGGACGTCGCGCCGCCCCATCCGCACGGCGACGCGGGTCGCGATCTCCTCCTCCGGGATGCGGGCGGCCTCCATGATCGAGCGGGTGTAGGCGCTGACCTGCAACAGGCCGGGGACGATCAGCGGGGACCAGCTCACGATCTCGTGGGCCATCTGCTCCAGCTCCACCAGCGCGGCGATCTGGACCCGGCGCTCCGGCAGTTCGATCACCTCAAGGGGTGAACCGGCGGTGTCCTCGGTCATGCCGAGGATCTCTTCGCGAACCCGATCGGGGATGTCGAGGGGTTCGAGGATGCGGATCACCTCCGCGCGGGTCGGCACCCGCTGCCCGCTTTCGTTGCGCGAGAGCAACGAATGCACCACACCGATTTTACGTCCGAGTGCGCGTTGACTGAGATTATTGGCCTCTCGAACGTTGCGCAGGCGCGCTCCCAAGGCGATGGCCTTCGAGGTATTGCGATTCATGTAATGCAGCTTAGAACGGGACCGGTGGTCAAGTCTCTCGCTCGAAAAGGGTATTGACCGGCTGTTCCGGGACGGACAGTCTGTTGTGCAACAAAGCCACCGGCCAGCCCGCACGCTGGTCGGACATGCGCGGCGGGTGGTGAAGTGCGCGGAATGCGCCGTGCCCACCACCCGCCGTGTCCCGCCATTAGTAGGGGAGACATGGAACCCGAAGAAAGGCAGCCTGTCCGGCTGAGCACTGCCCGCAGCCGCGAATTGGGGGAAGAATTGCGCCGCGTCCGGCACCGGGCCCGACTGTCGTCGGGTTTCGTCGCCGAGGCGTTGGGCTGGTCCCTGGGCAAACTGTCGAAACTCGAAACCGGCAGCCGCGGCACGAGCGCGTGGGAAATCGGCACGCTGCTCGGCCGGTGCGGCGCGGACAAACCGACCCGCGACCGCATCCTGTCCATCGCGAGCGAAGCCGACACCGGCAGCTTCCTGCGCCTGCACCGCGCGTCGCCGGACACGCTCACGGCGCTGGCGCTGCACGAGTCGGCCGCGCGGACGGTCACCGTCTACGAGCCGTTGACGATCCCGAGCCTGGCGCAGACCGAGGACTACGCGTTCGCGCTGACCCGCGACCGCGACGCCACCCAGGCCCGGATGGACCGCCAGGACAACCTGCGGCGGCCCGGAGGCCCGGAAACCGTCATCTACATCCACGAGGCGGCGTTGCGGGTGGTCGTCGGCGACCAGAAGGTCATGCGCGACCAGCTCCTGCGCCTGACGCTGATGTGCGGGTGGGCCCAGATCAGCCCGCGCGTCATCCCGATGACCGCCCGGTCGCACGGGGCGCTGCGGCACCCGGGGGCCCTGCTGACGTTCCAGGAGCCCACCAAGCCCCTGGCGTACACGGAGACCGAGACGGCGACCGTGTTCCACGACGAGCCGACCGCCGTCATGGCCTACCAGCTCAAGATGCGCCAGCTCGAACGGCTGGTGCTGACACCGGCCCAGTCCCGCGACGTCTTCGCCCGGTGGGCGGACGCCTACGACCGCGAGCGTCGCGCCTAGCCCCCGCGTGCCGGGGAGCCACCGTTCCGCCGCACCGGACGGTGTCCTCCACCCCGCACGCCGGGAAGCGCAACGGGGCGGCGCCACCAGCGCCGCCCCGTTGCCGCGAACACCCGGTCAGGACCGGTCGAACTCCTGCGCCGCCAGGGCCCGCACGATGCCCGCGCGGCCCTCGGACACCAGCCGCCGCAGCGCCGGCGGGCGCTCCTCGGCCAGCCACTCGTCGGACGCCGTCACCGTCTCCTTCGAGATCGACCACGACGGGAACAGCCCGACGACCATGGACTGGGCCCGCTCGCTCGACCGCCGCTCCCACACCGCGGCCACGTCGGCGAAGTACCGCTCGACGAACGGCTGCAACAGCGCCTTCTGGCCGGGGTGCTGGATGCCCGCGATGATCGCCTCGGACACCGCGTTCGGCAGGTCGTCGTCGTTCACCGCCCGGTCCCACGCCTCGTTCTTCGCCTCGACGGTGGGCCGCAGCGCCCGCGCCGACTCCGCCTTGCGGCGGCCGGTCGCGGTCGGGTCGCGCTCCTCCTCGGCGGCGATCTCGTCCAGCGACGCGGCGCCGTGCGCGACCAGCGCGTGCAGCAGCCGCCACCGCAGGTCGGTGTCGACGTCGAGGCCGTCGAGCGCGTCCGTGCCGTCCAGCCAGCCGCGCAGCAGCGCCAACGTCGACTCGTCCAGCACCGACCCGGCCAGCGCGTTCACGAACGCCAGCTGGTGGTCCGAACCGGGCTCGGCGGCCCGCGCCAGCTCCAGCGTCCGGGTGGTGAACCGGCGCCAGCCCTCGTCGCGCCACGACACGTCCGCGTACGACGACAGCGCCGTCTGCGCCTGGAGCAGCAGCCGCTGAACCACGCCGACCTCGGTCTCCGCGTGCAGCCCGCCGAGCACCAGGTTCACGAAGTCGCGGGCCTTCAGCTCGGCCTCGCGCGTCATCTCCCACGCCGCCGACCAGCACAGCGTGCGTGGCAGCGGCTCGGCGATGTCGGCGATGTGGTCGATCAGCGACGCCAGCGAGTCCGCGTCCAGCCGCATCGTGCAGTAGGTGAGGTCGTCGTCGTTGACCAGCACCAGCTTGCCGCGCGGCACGCCGACCAGGTCCGGCACCTCGGTGCGCTCGCCGGACACGTCCAGCTCGACCCGGTGCGTGCGGACGAGCTTGCCCGACTCGTCCGAGTCGTAGACGCCGATCGCCAGCCGGTGCGTGCGCAGCTCGCCCGCGCCGGGGCGCGCGCCGCCCTGCAGCACCGCGAACTCGGTGAACCGGCCCTCGGCGTCCACGGAGTACTTGGGGCGCAGCAGGTTCAGGCCGGTCGTCTCCAACCACTGGGCGCTCCACCACGACAGGTCGCGGCCCGACGCCTCCTCCAGCGCGTTGAGCAGGTCGGCCAGCGTCGCGTTGCCCCAGGCGTGCTTGCCGAAGTACACCCGCAGGCCGGACAGGAAGTTGTCCAGCCCCACGTACGACACCAGCTGCTTGAGCACCGAGGCGCCCTTGGCGTAGGTGATGCCGTCGAAGTTGACCTCGACCGCCTGGAGGTCCGGGATGTCCGCGGCCACGGGGTGCGTGGACGGCAGCTGGTCCTGCCGGTACGCCCACGACTTCTCGATCTTGGCGAACGTGGTCCACGCCTGCCGGTACTCGGTCGCCTCGGCCTGCGCCAGCACCGACGCCCAGGTGGCGAACGACTCGTTCAGCCACAGGTCGTCCCACCAGCGCATGGTGACCAGGTCGCCGAACCACATGTGC
This sequence comes from Saccharothrix hoggarensis, assembly GCF_052936025.1. The sequence goes on from NZ_CP193624.1 coordinate 1,331,909, forward strand.
GCCATCTCGTGCAGCACGGTCTCGGCGCGGCGCTCGTACAGGTAGCGGGTGACGCGGCTGCGGAAGACGTAGTCCTCCAGGAACGTCACGCAGCCCGCGTTCTCCATCGCGCCCGCGTTGAACTCGGGCACGAAGCACTGGTCGTACTTGCCGAACGGGTACTTCACGCCGAACGCGCCGTGGTAGAAGCCGAAACCCTGCTTGGTCTCGGTGAACAGGCGCTCGGCGTCCATGTGCGGCGCGAGCGAGGCGCGGCAGTAGATGCCCAGCGGGATCGTCGTGTCGCCGTCGGTGAACTCGTCGCGCCACTCGGCGTACGGGCCGGCCACCAGCGCGACCAGGTACGTCGACATGGGCTTGGTGGTGCCGAAGACGTGCCTGTCCGCGCCGCCGACACCGTCCACAGTGGACTCGATCGCCGAGTTGGAGACGACCTTCCAGTGGTGCGGCGCGGTCACCGCCAGGTCGTAGACGGACTTCAGGTCCGGCTGGTCGAAGCAGGCGAACATGCGCTTGGCGTCCGCCGTCTCGAACTGCGAGTACAGGTACACCTCGCCGTCCACGGGGTCGACGAACCGGTGCAGGCCCTCGCCGGTGTTCATGTACCGGCAGTCGGCCTCGATCGTCAGCTCGTTGACCTCGGCCAGGTCGGGCAGGTGGACGCCGTCCTCCTCCCGGTACTCGGCGACGTCCAGCTCGCGCCCGTTGAGCACGGCCCGGTGGACGGTGGCGGCCACGATGTCGACCCACGAGGACGCGCCGGGCGTCCGGCTGCGGAAGGACACCGTCGTGGTGGAGCGGAACGTGTCCGAGCCGGGCTTGCCACCGCCGTCGGTCAGGTCCAGCTCGATCCGGTAGGAGTCGACCTCCAACAGCGCAGACCGCTGCTGCGCCTGGTCGCGGGTGAGGTTGGGTGCCGCCACTGGTCACCTCGTCTGCCGGCGCCGCGAGAAGCCTCGGCGCCGACGTCGTCGGAACGGGGAAAGGGTGTCGTGTCGGTGAACACGACAGTCGCATCCAATCACGTGGGACGGGCGGAAGTGGACTGGCGTCCGAGGGAAGACTGCGTGTGGTCGGCTGGTTGTGCACGATGGACGCCGAACCTGGCGCACCGCACACGAGCACCCACGGAGGGACACCGCATGTCGACAGAGGGACGCACGAAGGTCGACTTCTACTTCGACCCGATCTGCCCGTTCGCGTGGATCTCGTCCCGGTGGATCCTGGAGGTCGAGAAGCAGCGCGACATCGACCTCGAGTTCCACGTGATGAGCCTGTCGGTGCTCAACGAGGGCCGTGACCTGCCGGAGCAGTACCGCGACGTGATGACCCGGGGCTGGGGCCCGGTGCGCGTGGCGATCGCCGCGGCCAAGCTGAAGGGCGACGCCGTCCTGCGCGACCTCTACACCGCGATGGGCACCCGGTTGCACAACCAGGGCAAGCAGGACTACGACGAGGTCATCAAGGAGGCGCTGGCCGAGGTCGGCCTGCCCGCCGAGCTCGCCGAGGCCGCGCACACCGACGAGCACGACGGCGACCTGCGGGCCAGCCACCACCGGGGCATGGACCCGGTGGGCGAGGACGTCGGCACGCCGACCATCCACATCGAGGGCGTGGCGTTCTTCGGGCCGGTGCTGAGCCGGATCCCGCGCGGCGAGGACGCCGTGAAGGTCTTCGACGGCGCGCGGGCGCTGGCGAGCTACCCGCACTTCTTCGAGCTGAAGCGCACCCGGACGGGCGGTCTGGACTTCTCCTGAGTCCCGCGGTGTGACACTCTGAGGCGAGTTTCGTCGTGGAGTGTCACACCGTTCTCGGGGAGTCCGCAGTGATCGAGGTCGTCAACCCGACCACCGAAGAGGTCATCGGCGCCGTTCGCGCCGGCACGCCCGGTGACGTCGACGCGGCCGTGACCAGGGCTGTCGCCGCGTTCCCGGCGTGGTCGGCGACGTCCGTCGAGGCCAGGCTCGACCTGGTGCGGCGGGTGGCCGACGGGCTGGAGGCGCGGGCCGACGAGCTGGCCGCCACGATGGTCGCCGAGATGGGCACGCCCCTCACGTTCGCCACGCGCGTCCAGGTGCCGAACCCCGTCGGCATCGCGCGCGGCGTGGCCGACGTCCTCGCGGGCGGGTACTTCGACGGCGAGGAGGTCGGCAACTCGCTGGTCCTGCGCGAGCCGATCGGCGTCGTCGCCGCCATCACCCCGTGGAACTTCCCGCTCCAGCAGATGGTCGCCAAGGTCGTGCCCGCGCTGGCGGCGGGCAACGTGGTGGTGCTCAAGCCCAGCGAGCTCGCGCCCATGACGGCCGACCTGCTGGCGACCGTGCTGGCCGAGGCCGGGGTGCCCGAGGGCGTGTTCTCCGTCGTCCACGGCACCGGGCCGGTCGTCGGCGAAGCCCTCGCCGTTCACCCGATGGTGGACATGGTGTCGTTCACCGGGTCGACGCGGGCCGGTCGGCGGGTCGCCGCGCTCGCCGCCGACACCGTCAAGCGGGTCGCGCTGGAACTGGGCGGCAAGTCGGCGAACGTCGTGCTGGACGACGCCGACCTGAGCCGCGCGGTCAAGATCGGCGTCGCCAACGCGTTCATGAACAACGGCCAGGCGTGCAGCGCGTGGACCAGGCTCCTGGTGCCCGCGTCCCGGCACGACGAGGCGCTGGAGATCGCCGTCGCGGCGGCGTCGAAGTACGAGCCCGGCGACCCGTCCCTGCCCGCCACCCGCATCGGCCCGGCCGTGTCCGCCGCCCAGCGCGACCGCGTCGTCGGCTACATCCGCCGGGGCGTCGAGGAAGGCGCGAAGCTCGCCCTCGGCGGCCCGGAAGCGCCGACCTCGCGCGGTTTCCACGTCGCGCCGACCGTGTTCGGCGACGTGCGGCCGGACATGGCCATCGCGCAGGAGGAGATCTTCGGCCCCGTCCTGTCCGTGCTGCCGTACGCCGACGAGGACGACGCCGTGCGCATCGCCAACTCCACCATCTACGGCCTGGGCGGCGCCGTGTTCTCCGCCGACCCGTCGCGCGCCCTGTCCGTCGCCAAGCGCTTGCGCACCGGCCAGGTCGACATCAACGGCGCCGCGTTCAACACCAGCGCGCCGTTCGGCGGCTACCGCCAGTCCGGCAACGGGCGCGAGTTCGGCCGCTTCGGGCTGGACGAGTTCACCGAGGTGAAGTCCATCCAGCGCTGAGCGTCAGCCCGCCGCGCGCAGCACGCCGTCCGCCAGCAGCGGCACGGCGGTGCTGGCGTTCAGCTCGGCGGCTAGCGCCACGTCGCCCGCGTGACCGGCGGCGATCAGCTCACGCCCCGACACGCAGCCGGTCAGCACGTCCTCCACCGACGCCCGCGCGAACATCTCCGCCGCCAGCGCCGCCTCGACCGACGCCGTCCCGTACCCGAGCAGCGACGCCACCACCGCGCCCGCGCCGAGCAGGTCCTCCACCGCCGGCCGCAGCGGCCCGCTCTCGCCGGTGTTCGTGAGGATGTCCACACCCCACCGCTCGCCGCCCGGCACCACGCCGATCGGCCCGCCGGCCGCCAGCGAGCGGGCCGCGTCCGCCACCGCCCGCGCGTTGCGCAGGCACCCCGCCAGCACGACCGCCCCCGTCGCCTCGGCCAGGGCGCACAACGTCGCGCCGTTCGGCGACGGCAGCTCCAGCTCCGTCCCCGGCGGCACCGTGACCAGCGACGACGGGCGCAACGTCCACGCCGGGTCCGCGGGCCGCGCCGCCCGTTCCCGGTCCGCCCACCGCACCGGCCGCACCGAACCGCCGCGCCCGACCACGATGTCCGCCGCCGTGGAGAACGACAGCACGTCCACGATCACCAGCACGGCGCACGACCCGCCGAGCGCGGCGACCCCCTCGGGACCCCATTCCAACCTCAGCCGCGAACCCTCTTGTCCGAACACGCGCCCGAGGATGGCAGACTTGCTGACGTGCGCGTTTACCTGGGATCGGACCACGCGGGCTTCGAGCTGAAGACCGCCCTCGCCAAGCACCTGACCGACGCGGGCCACGACGTGGTGGACGTCGGTCCGGCCGTGTACGACGCGGAGGACGACTACCCCCCGTTCTGCATCGAGGCCGCCCGTCGGGTGGTCGCGGAGGAGGGCAGCCTGGGCGTCGTCATCGGCGGCTCCGGCAACGGCGAGCAGATTGCCGCCAACAAGGTGCCCGGCGCCCGCGCCGCCCTGGCCTACAGCGTGGAGACGGCGAAGCTCGCCCGCGAGCACAACGACGCCCAGCTGATCGGCCTCGGCGCCCGGATGCACACCACCGAGGAGGCGTTCGCGATCGTGGAGGCCTTCCTGGCCACCCCGTTCTCCGGGCAGGAGCGGCACGCGCGCCGCATCGGCATCCTCGCCGAGTACGAGCGCACCGGCGAGGCCCCGGCCCTGCCCTGATGCCCGAAGGCCACACGCTCCACCGCCTGGCGGAGCTGCACCACCGCCGCTACGCGGGCTCGACCGTCCGGGTGTCCAGCCCGCAGGGCAGGTTCCCGGCGTCCACTGTGGACGGTCGGCGGTTCCTGCGCGCCGAGGCGCACGGCAAGCACCTGTTCCACGTGTACGGCCCGGACGCCACCGTGCACGTCCACCTCGGCCTCTACGGCACGTTCAGCGAGTCGCCCCACCCCGTGACCGAACCGGTCGGCCAGGTGCGCATGCGCCTGGCCGGCCCCACCCACTGGACGGACCTGCGCGGCCCCACCCGGTGCGAGGTGCTGACCGACGTCGAGGTCGCCGCCCTGCGCGCCCGCCTCGGCCCCGACCCGCTGCGCCGCGACGCCAAGCCCGAACTGGCCTACGCGCGCGTCGCCCGGTCGCGCCAGTCCATCGCCGTGCTGCTGATGGACCAGTCCGTGCTCGCGGGCGTCGGCAACGTGTACCGGGCCGAGGTGCTGTTCCGGCACGGCGTCCACCCGCTCGTGCCGGGGAACCGGGTCGACCGGGCGCTGTGGGACGACCTGTGGTCCGACCTGGCCGTGCTGATGCGGGCCGGGGTGGAGGCCGGCCGGATCGACACCGTGCGGCCGGAGCACCTGCCCGAGGTCACCGGCCGGGCGCCGCGCCAGGACCGGCACGGCGGCGAGGTGTACGTCTACCGCCGCACCGGTCAGCCTTGCCTGCTCTGCGGCACCCCCGTGGCGGCCGCCGAACTGGCCGCCCGCAACCTCTACTGGTGCCCCACCTGCCAGCCCGCGTGACCGGGTGACCCGCCACCGGGGCGGTCCCGGTCAGAACCCGCCGAAGTCGCCCCCGCCGAAGTCACCGCCGAAGTCGCCTCCGCCGTCACCGCCGTCACCACCGTCGCCGCCATCGCCACCGTCACCACTGGCGTCCCCGCCACCGGCGTCCTCGGCCGCGACGGCCGCCGGCACACCCACCATGCCGGAGAACATGGCGCTGAACAGCAACATCGAGCCGAAGCCCCACGCGCCCGCCACCAGCGCCGGCTTCCACCACGGCTCCGAGTACCAGCCCTGCGGCACCGGACGACCGGCCACCACCCCACCGGGGTAGTAGTGCGGCGTGCCCGCGCCCGGCCGCGGCGAGGCGACGTACCGGTGGCCCTCCACCGTGACGTCACGCTCCTCCGACACCTTGCCCGCACGGCTCTGACCCGTCAGGTCGGGCAGCTCGGGGCCGGGGTCCAGGTCCATCGCGACCCGCGCCGCCCGCACGTAGTACAGGCCCTCCATCGCGGTCTGCGTGACCAGGCGGCACTGCTCCACCGTCCGCGCCTGCTCCATCTGCGAACCGGCGGCGGTGAACCGCTCGGACGCGTCCGCCAACGCCTGCTGCGAGGCGACGTCCGTGCCGGTCAGGTTCATCACCTGGCCGCCCAGCCGCTCGACCCAGCGGCGCGCGTCGGCCTGCGCGTCCTCCAACTCCCGGCGGCGCTTCTCGGCGGCGGCCCTGGCGAAGTACCAGCCGGCACCCACCACCAGGACGAGCAGCACGAGCAGCACGATTCCTGTGGTCATCGGACCTCCCGGTCTGTTGTCCGGAGAACGCCCGCCGCGTCGCGGAGGTTCCCCGACCGGTCAGAAGAGCTCCGAGCAGTGCGGGTCGCGGTCACCCGAGAACGCGTGCGACAAGGTGCGGAGGACACCCTCCGTGACCTCGCGCACCCGTTGCGCACGCGCCAGCACCGTCAACTTCGTCCCGCCGAGGTACGCCGCGCCCAACGCCTGCACGTCCAGCACCACGTCCGGGTCGTCGTCCACCCGCTGCACGGTCGCCGTGCCGTCCTTCACGGTGAACCGCCACCGGCCGCCGTTCCACGGGCAGAAGTCGTCGTGCACCTCCAGCACCGCGTCGACGTCCGACCCGTACCGGCGCTGGACGAGCGCGCGGTCCACGTCCACGAGCCGCACCCACAGCGAGTCCTGCATGCTGCGCAACGCCAGCCGCGCGTCGGCCAGCAGGTGCACCACCGGGTCGTCCGAGGCGGTGAAGAACTGCACCTCGCCCACCATGTCGAGGTCCAGCACGTACCGGTACAGCGCCGCGTACGCCTCGTCCGTCCTGGCCGCGATCTCCCGCAGGTGCAGCTCGCTGCGCGGGCCGCGCTCCTGCCAGTCGCCCTTGATCCGGTAGACCGCGTAGCCGTCCGGGTGCAGCACGTACCGGTAGGCGGTCAGCCCGCCGCGGTCGCGCTCCTCGTCCGCCAGGTGGTGGCCCCAGTGGGCGTCGGACCGGTTCAGCCAGCCCGTGCGGGTCGGGCGCAGCGACTCGTACACGGCCTTCATCGCCGGCATGGCCTCGTCCCGCGACACCTCGCGCACCCGTTCCCCGCCCAGCGACACGCCGGGGTGGAACGCCGCGCCGCGCGGCACCGCGAGCCGCGCGAACTGCGCCGCGAACCCGTACCCGAACCGGGGGTAGATCCCCGCCTCCGACGCCCACAGCGCCGCCACCGCCTCGCGGCCCTCCTCGTGCAGGCCGTGCAGCTGGGCCCGCATCAGCCTGGTCAGCACGCCGCGACGGCGGTGACCAGGCTTCACACCTACCGACGTGACCGCCGCGATCGGCACCGGACCCGCGCCGGGGACCGTCATCTCGCGGCTCTGGACGCCACCGCCGCCGATCATCTCGTCACCGTCGAACACGGCGTGGTGGCGTTCCGGCTCGAAGACGTCACGCCATCGTTCGAGCCGGTCCTCCTGGGTGTCGAGCAGGAACGCCGCGTCGAAGACCCGCTGGAACGCCGGGAGGTCGTCCGCGGTGAGGGTGCGGAGTGTGAGCGTCATGGCACCGTTCATACGCCGGTCGATCGTTCCGCGCGATCCGATTCGGCATCGCGCCGACCCCGCCCGTTCCGCGATGCTTGGTCGGTGGACCCCTTTGCGTTGGCTCGCGCGCTCCGCGTCGAAGCGGAGGCGTTGGCGGTGGCGGCCGACCTCGCCCCGCCGGACCGCCCGGTGCCGGCGTGCCCCGGCATGACGGTCGGCGACCTGATCACCCACGTCGGCTCCATCCACCGCATGGTGACGCGGTGGGTCACCGACGGCGCCCGGCCCGCGGGCTGGACGTCCCATCCCGACCCGGCCGACCCCGTCGCCTGGTACCGCGACGGCGCGGCGGCGTTGACCGCCGTGCTCGACCCGGCGCGCGCCGCGACCGTCACGGCGACGTGGTGCCCGTGGGACCAGACCCTCGGCTTCTGGCTGCGGCGGATGACGCACGAGACCGCCGTGCACCGCGTCGACGCCGAGGCCGCGACCGGCGGCGCGTCCCCGTTGGACGAGGACGTGGCCGCCGACGGCGTGGACGAGGTGCTGCGCCTCTGGCTGGGCACCCACCTCCCGCCGCGGGCGCACACGTCCGGGCGTCCCGTGACGCTGCGCGTACCCGGCCGGTCGTGGACGGTGGCGCTGCACGAGGGGATCGTCGACTACGGCCCTCGCGGTGACGCGGCGGCCGTCGTCAGCGGATCGGCGTCCGCGGTCGACCTGTGGCTGTGGGGACGGGCGGGGGAGGAGCACCTGTCGGTCGAGGGCGACGTGACGGCCGTGCGCGCGTTGCGTGCCGCGGTGGCGGGCGCAACGGGCTGATTTCTGGTTCCCGCGGGCGCACACTGTGCTCCGTGACGAAGCTCCGCGTGATCCTGAGATGCCTGGTGACGTTCACCTTCGGCGTCCTAGTGGTGGTGCTGGCGATCCGTTTCGGCGAGGCCCTGTGGCGCGCCCTGACCACGTGACGTCCCGACCGCCCTACCGTCGCGGCCGGACGAAGCAGAACTCGTTGCCGGCGGGGTCGAGCAACACCTGAAAGCTCCCCTGCTCGTCAACCTGGAGGACACCGCTCGTGGTAGCCCCCAACCCCACCGCGAGACGCGTCGCCTCCCCGATGTCGTCCACGTCGATGTCCCAGTGCAGCCGGTTCTTCACCCGCTTCCCCTCGGCCACCGGCTGGAACGAGATCCGAGGCCACCCGGGCGGCTCGACGTGCGCCCACCCGTGCTCCCGCTCGACGACCACACCCCCCAACACCGCCGCCCAGAACCGAGCCAACCTCCCCGGCTCGAGGCAATCCACCACGACCTGATCCAACCGCATACCGCGCCCCATTCTCACGCCACTCCACAGTGGACCTGTCTCATCCTCCACGGGGTGGAATGCGCACACGACCCCGGTTCGAGCGGGAACAGCGCCGAAGTCGGCAAGCAGCCACGAGCGCAACCGCCGCGACCCCTAGCTCACCCCTCCACGGAGGTCGGCAAGCCATTCGGCCACCTGACCGAGGTCGTGCAAGTACTCCCCGCCCGGTCCATCAACAAGGTCAACCCCGTGCAACCGACCGAGGGCTTGCCACACGACCGGGTCGGCCACCTCGACGTCCGCGGCGAAGTACCGCCCAGCCCACCGATCCACCGCGTCCCGACCGAGGGCGCCCGACAACAGCCCCACCATCTGCCGCTCGACGTCAGCGCGAGAAGGCTCGACCAACCCCATGTTCACCAGTCTGACAGCGAAAAGGTCGGCGACCCGAAAGCCGTCCGGTGGGATGATGTTCCTGTCGTTGTCGGTACCGGACCGCCTTGACAGCGTCTCCACGCCTACAGCTCCCGAAACACCTCGGACAACCGCGGTCTCTCCACCGTGTCTTCGAAGTACCCGTCGTCGTCCTCGCACGCGAAGGACCAGCCGTCGGACGAGACGAGGACGTCCACCTCGTCCGACGCGGTGTGGATCGTCAGCAACCAGCAGGTGTCCACGACGGCGTCTTCGCCCTCCGGGTCCAGTTCGAAGGTGAGGTCCGTGCGCCCGGACACCGCGATCGCGACCTTGACGAATCAGCACCAGCTCGAAGCGGCTGACCGGCGGGACCGGGTCCAGCCTTCTCTTCGAACGTCGCACGCCTCGCTCCTGCACAAACGGTTCCCAGGCCCTCAGCGTAGGTCTCGAAGAGGCCGCCGAGACGAGTGGCGCCGGCTCAGCGAGCGGGTGAAGGCGAGCCAATCGCACGCCAATCGCACGACGTGATCACCAGACGCGACAGCGGTGCTGCCCTGGGATGGGTGGCACCGCTGTTGACCTGCAAGGGGAAGAGGCTGGAGCGGGTGACGGGAATCGAACCCGCATGACGAGCTTGGAAGGTCTGGCAACGATCAAGCCCGTGACCAGCTAACCCCCTGACCAGCGCCTATGCTCGCCATCTGACCGCCTGTGCCCTTGATTGACCGCTGTTGACCCTGAGATGGGGCACGCGAGGGGCACGGGCAGCGACGGCATGTCGCAGTCTTTACCGGGCACCACCCTGACACTCGGCCACGTGCCAGCCGCCTCGGGGTGGTGCCCGTTCGCGTGTGTGCGCCTGGCCCTCGTCGCCGAGTCGCCTACCCCGATGGCAAGGCGGCGAAGCCGTCGCGGCAGCCGGTCGCCGTGCCCAGCCCACCTAAGACGTCGTTTCTGATGGTGCGATCGCTCGTTGAACCGCACATGCCGGAGCTGATCGAGCGGCTGGTGCCAGACGAGTTGTGGACGCTGTTCCGGCGGGTGGTCCCGCCGACGGAGGTCATACGCCCACAGGGCGGCGGCCGCCGACGAGCTGGGGACCGTGAATGTCTGGCGGCGATCATCTTCGTGGCCACCTCAGGCGGGCTCCGCCAAGATTCCGACGGCCGTGCGTCCGTATCGACCGGTAGCCTCCGGACGGTCTCCTCGATCTCCGGAAAAGGCCGCGCCGACCGCGGCGATAACCGCAGGCGGGTGTCGGCGCGGCCCTGTACGGTCGCGACCATGAAGAAGTGGGTGGTCCCTGAGAACTCGAACAAGCGCGTCCAACGCGCGAGCCGGATGATCGGTAAGGGGACGGGCACCCCCGAGGAGATCCGGGAGGCGCGGGAGGTCCTGAGCAACTACCGTCTCGCCCACGCATTTCCTCTGAATGCGGTGACTGTGACCGTGCGGCAGCGAGCGCTCGACGTGAACCCGAACGCCGTCGTGGCCGAGCGCCGGAGGCGCCTCCCCACGATCCTAGACAAGCTGAAGCGCCACCCCACGATGAGCGTGACCACCATGCAGGATTTGGGGGGCTGCCGGGTGGTCTTCGACACCGTCACCGAGGTGGACGAGTTGGTCAGCGTCCTGAGGGACTTGCCACGGAGCAAGAACCGCGTCAAGAAGGTCTACGACTACCTACGTGACGACCCGGGGCCACGCGACTCCGGCTACCGGGGTGTTCACCTGTTGTACGAGTACGGAGCCTCGAAAAAGGAATACCACGGCCTGCGGATCGAGCTGCAGGTGCGCACGCTGCTCCAGCACGCCTGGGCGACCGCCGTCGAGACCATGGATTTGTTCTCGGGCAGCGAGCTGAAGTACGGGAAGGGCGACACGGACGTGCTCAGGTTCTTCGTCCTGGTCGGCTCGCTCATGGCGTACGAGGAAGACACCACCCCGGTGCCGGGCGCCCAGGGGACGCGGGAGGAGCTGGCGGCCGAGTTGTCGCGCCTGGAGGCGAACGTGGGCGTTCTGGAGCGGCTACGGGGCTACGCGGCGATCGTGGGCGAGCACGCCAAGACAGACCGCCGGAACACCCTGACCCTTGAACTCTGGCGGACCGAGGGAAAGCTCACAGTGACGGTGCACGAGACGCTGGCCGCCGCAGAGGCCAGGATCACCGAGTTGGAGGCATTGGACAACAAGGACCTTGACGCGGTGCTCATCAACATCGCCCGGATCAGCCAGCTGCGCGACGCGTACCCGAACTACTTCGCAGACACCGGCCGTTTCACCGAGTTCGTCGCGGCGTGCCTATGAACTTATGTCAGTTGGTGAGTCGGCGGTAGATGATGAGGGCTGCGGCTATGCCGACGAAGCCCAGGAAGTGCTCGGCCTTGCGCTCGTAGCGGCGGTGCAGGCGTCGGCATCCGGCCAGCCAAGAGACCGTTCTCTCGACGACCCAGCGGTGTCGGCCGAGCCGCGTGAAGGACTCGATGACTTTGCGGGCGATGCGGTGGCGGATGCGACGCTCGCGAAGCCATTTCCGCAGGTGGTCATAGTCGTAGCCCTTGTCTGCGTGAAGCTGGGCCGGGCGCCGGCGGCGCGGTCCGCGGCGGGAAAGGATGGGCGGGATCCCGCGCACGAGCGGCTGCAGGCCGAGGCTGTCGTGCGTGTTGGCGCCGGAGATGTCCAGCGACAGGGGCAGTCCGTTGCGGTCGGTGATCAGGTGAATTTTCGATCCCGGCTTGCCGCGGTCGGTCGGATTCGGTCCGGTGAGCGGCCCTTTTTGCCGCCCGGACGCTGACGGAATCGATGGCGCATCGGGACCAGTTCAGCTCGCCCCGAGCCCCGAGTTCGTCGAGGAGCACCCGGTGCAGCCTGGCCCACACCCGCTCTCGGCTCCACTGGGCGAAGCGCCGGTAGGCAGTGGGCCAGGCTGGTTCGAACACCGGAGGCAACTGTCGCCAAGTGCAGCCTGAGGTGGCCACGGAGATGATCGCCGCCAGACATTCACGGTCCCCGGCTCGTCGGCGGCCGCCGCCCTGTGGGCGTATGACCTCCGTCGGCGGGACTACCCGCCGGAACAGCGTCCACAACTCGTCTGGCACCAGCCGCTCGATCAGCTCCGGCATGTGCGGTTCAACGAGCGATCGCACCATCAGAAACGACGTCTAAGTCCCATGACCGCGCGATCGTCCCGACTGTCGAGCTGGCAAATCTGCGGTGACCTGGTGCCCAGCGGTAGCGCGCCGCCACCCGGCCACGTGCACCGAACTCCGGGCACGGCCGACGGGCGGAGCGAAGCGGGAGCCCGGCGTGCCGTGATGCGGGAGTCGGTGCCAGCGTGAGCTGGTCTCAGCCGCGCGCTGCCGCAGGCGGCGTGCCTTGATCCCGTAGAGCGGAGTTCGGCAGTTCCGTGTTCCGGCTGTGGTTGTAACGACAACCCGAGCACCGGCGACGATCAGTGAAGTAGTTGATGCTTAGTCAATGGAGGAAGCGGAGCCTTGGTGCCAGAGCTAGGCGCGAACGGTCATCTCCCGCCGGGGCGGTATAGGACGTCCCTTGAGGAGGTTCAGGCGCGCTTCGTAGATCATGACCAGTTCGTGAACTCGGCTACTCGGCGTGACATCTGGCAAGGCTTCCAGGACTACTTGGCGGCCTGGCTGCTCGCTGAGGAGAAGGCGGATGTAGGCCCAGTACTGCAACTGGTCTGGCTCGCAGGCAGCTTCATCTCTGGCAAGCTTAATCCCGATGATCTTGATGTGACGCCGGTCATCGATCGGCGCGCTTTGGTTGAAGCGCAGACCCATCGACGGTCGAAGGCTCTGAAGAGACTGATCGGACACCGTACGGGCATCGTCGAACGCTTCAAGGTTGAGCCGTTCGTACTAGAGTGGGAGCCAGTCGCTTCTACTCTGCGTCCTACCGCCGTAGGTTCATCCGCTCGGGACTACCTAGAGCGGCGTGGATCGTTGGATGATTGGTGGCAGCGACTGCGGGCACCGGGGCCGAAGGGGCCGTCGACCGAGGAAGAAGCGCCGCCGCGACGTGGGTACCTGGAGGTGGCACCGTGAGCAGAGGGAACGCTTGGAACCACCTTCTTGAAGAGCGGCGCGCTTCACTGGATGACTTCTTCGCTGATCTAGACGATGAGCCAGCGGGTGATCTTGAGAGCGTTCTCGATCATGCTGTGCTTGAGTCTGCCCGGCGCATGGACCCTGCCGCCGGTAACTCTCCGTGGCTGGATGTCCATGTTGAAGGACCGGACGTGGGCTTCGGTGCGCTCGACGTACACATCGTCGATGATCTTCTTGGGCCGATTCAAGCAGAAATCGATGCCGCTCTTCCTGAGGCTAGTAAGGCTGGCCTGACAGGACTTGAACTGGTTGGAGTAGGCGCGGGTAGTGCAGTTTTGCAGCTTCAGCCGAAGATGCCGGTATCGGATTTTGAAGGTGGCATCGAGGCGGTCTCCTCGGCTATCGATAGCGCGATTCGCCGCGTATTTGACGTCCATGATGCTGTGGAGCGACAGGCGAGCGCGGCCGAGATAGCCAGCATTAGTGCTTCAGATCTTCTTGGTAAAATGCAAAAGCTTGTTACTGCACTCGAAGATCGAGATTTAGTGTTGGAGCTTCTTTGGCGCTCCCCCTCTTCGTCTCGACGTAGGTCTAGGATCACTCGGGCAGGTAGGGCTTACGCACAGACGTTGTTCGAGCGAACCGTTGAGCAGCGTGAGACGGTTGTCGCGGGCTACGTATACGAGCAAAGCCTTAAAGGGTCGGTAAAAATCAAAGTCGATCCTGGTAGGCGTAATTCTGCCACGTACGACATCTCTGTCGATGCTGACGTCCTGCGCAGTCAGTCCGTCCAGCTAGGGCAATTTGTTCGAATCTTGGCACTCCTTACTCAAGAGAAAGATAAGCTCGGCCACGTGGCGGCTTCTACTTATAGCTTCTTGCGCATACTCGGGCATCAGGAGATGCTTTAAGACGGTGAAGAAAGTCGATCGAGTAAAACTTGTCTACGCATATCGATATCGAAGATTCTGCTCAAATCGCGGAGCTTCTGCTGAAGGACTCGCTGCCGCAGCGGTGGCGGCATGTTAGGGGTGTTGCCCACCGTGCTGCGCAGATGTCGAGCCTTTTTCTTTCACTGAAGCGCAGTTGCTGGCTGCTGCCGGTATGCTGCATGACATCGGATATTCTCCTTTGTTGGTGGTTACGGGATTTCATTCGATTGATGGTGCTCTCTGGCTTAAGAGCGAAGGATTCCCTGAGAGGCTATGTGCTCTGGTCGCCCACCACTCCTGTGCACGTAGGGAAGCGGATCTGCGACAACTGTCGGCTGAGTTGAGCATCTGGGAAGACGAGCAATCCGACGTGCGTGATGCTCTCTGGTGGGCGGACATGACAACGACGCCGGATGGCGAGCCAACGAACGTGGTTGATCGGCTCGACGAGATTAGAAAGCGCTACGGTCCGGAAGACTTGGTGACGTCCTTCGTCCAACAAGCGCGAGCCGAGTTGATTGGTGCAGTCCAACGGACCGAGGAGCGGTTGCGGGCGGCTGGGTTGGGTCACTTGGCGAAGTAGGGGGTGGTGCGCGCGGCGAAGCCGTGTTCGATCCGGAGTCGGATCGAGGGATGGATATTGAGGGCTTTTAGGTCTTCGCGGGCTACCCAGTGGACTTCGCTGGACTCGTTGCTTGTGCGCAGCTTGCCTCCGATGGGCTGAGCGCGGAAGCAGATGGAGAACTCTTGGCGGACTTCGCCGTCCGTGTAGGAGATGACGTGTGCCGGGTCGGAGTAGATGCCGATGATGTCGGTGGGGTCTACGTCGATGCCGGTCTCTTCCCTGATCTCGCGCACGACGGTATGGCCGATGGTCTCGCCTACGTCCTGGGCTCCGCCGGGGATGGAGTAGAGGTCGTTGTCGGTGCGGCGGATCATGAGTAGGCGGCCTTGGTCGTCCTGGACGAATGCGGTCACGGCTACGACGATGTTGGTCGCTTTGGGGGCGTTGGGGTCGTTGTAGTGGTCGGTGCGCGCCATGTGTCCCTGCCTACCACTTGGGTGGCTTGGCGTCGTCCCAGACGCCCTGGAAGCTCTCGGCGTAGGTCTCGAAGAGGTCGCCTCCGGAGAGGCGGCGCAGGTGCAGGACCGGGGCGTGAGCTGCCATGAAGCCGTGTACGTGGGTGTTGACCAGCATC
Source organism: Saccharothrix hoggarensis (assembly GCF_052936025.1). Next base: position 1,347,062 of record NZ_CP193624.1, read on the forward strand.
TCGTCATCGAAGCGGTAGATCGAGTTGTAAAGCGTGGTGCGGTGGCACCTGACCTCGGCGTGGCCGGTGTCGGCCAGTGGCTTGAAGAACGCGAGGGCGTTGCGGACCTTGGCGGCGAGGGTGCCCTTGCCGATTCCCTCTTCCTCGCTGCGGCGGGCTACCTCGCGGCTGGCCGGGTCACCCAGGAGTAGGCGGATCTTGACGCCTGCCTCTGCCTTCTGGCGGAAGATCTCGATCAGGCTCGGGTTGTCGGTGAGGAACATGCCCGAGTAGATCAGGATCGAGATGTTCAGGCGGGCCTGGTCGACCAGGTGGGTCCACTGCTCCTGGGGGACGGAGTGGCGGTGCGGGTAGACCTGCACGACCTCCGATTGGGTGATCTCCTTCTTGGCCTCCGGGGCGAGCGCGTTGGGCCAGAGGTAGGTCTCGGCCTCCCTGACCATGGCGGCGATGGTGCGTCGGTGCCGGGGGTACGGGGTGCGGTCGAGGTTGATCCAGCGTTCGACCGTCTTGGGGTCCACGCCGGTGGCTTTGGCCACCTGGATGAGGTCGAAACCGTTGCGTAGCAACGAGTCTCGTAGGCGTTGGTTCGGCATGGCTCCCCCTGTGGAACGAGTTGGGACGACTTCAAGGTAGCGAAGACGTCTTTAGTTGTCCCGCTATGCGGTGCTGCCGTCCCCGACTTTTGCCGAAAGTGGTCGGTGTCGAGATGCCGGACAGCAGGTCCGGCCGACGCTGACGACAGGAGATCGGCTGTGGCGATCACGGGTGGGAGCAGGCTCCCCACGTCGCATGACTTCGTGTTCCCGCGTGGTGCGTTGGTGATGGGTGTTGAGCCAGTGCTCAAGTTCCAGTCCGCCGAGGAGCGGGCGAAGGGCCTGCCGGTGGAGCAGGAGAAGTACAAGGAGACCGGGCTGTTGGTGTGGTCGGTCCTGGTGATCGACCAGGCGGCCGAGCGGAAGACCGATGCGGCGGTGACGGTGAAGATCGCTGCTCCTCACCAGCCGGTTCCGCCGGAGGCGATTCCGGGGACGGATGTGCGGCCGGTGGTGTTCGAAGGGCTGACGGTGACGCCCTGGATCGACGACAAGGCGTGCCGGGGCAGCCACGGGGGTGAGCGGCACCGGTGCCGGGCCAAGCTCGGGTACAGCCTGCGCGCGTCCGGGATGAAGCCAGTCGTCGCCAAGCCCGCCTCCAAGGCCGCGTGACCCCGGTGGCGGACATGGTGCGTCTCCACGTGACCGCTGACCTGCCAATGCGGGTCGACCCGCTGGCGTTCGCGGGACGGGTCGAGGTCCGGTTCGGCAACGCGTTCCCGGCTGTGCTGCTGGTGGACCACGCGGCGCTACCGCGTCTGGTGCGTGGCCTCACCGAGGGGCAGGCGGCTCTCGAGCAGGTGGCCCCTCCGAAGGCGGGGCGGCACGTGCTGGTCGAGGAGGTCGATGATGACGCCACCGGGGAGGGTTGAGCTGATGGCCCTGTCGCAGGTGAGCGGCAACGTTGCCAGGGTCGTTGCCCGGTTCCCGGAGCTTCGTCGGCTGGTCGACCTCGAAGAGGCGGGCTGGTCGTTCATTCACCACCGGGACGCGGAGGGCGTCATGCAGGTCGACGCGTTCCGGGCCTGGCCTGATGGGTGGATGGACTGCCTCCGGGTTCGCTCGGCGACTGATGCGATGGGGCTGCGGTCGACCGGTGGGGACCCTCCTGCGTTGACGTGGGAGCGGACCGGGGATGTGGTCGAGGTGGTCGATGCGTTGATCGGGCTTCCAGCGCCGGGGGAGAGGACTGCTCCGCGGTTGGTGCGCGGTGTGGCTCCGCGGTTGTGGACGCCTGGGGGGCGGCGGTGACTGCGGAAGGGAAAGCCGTACGTCAACCGGCTCGGCGCTCGGTGTACTACCAGGTGTTGGGCGCGCATCTGCGGCAGTTGCGGCGTGGGCGGGGCGTCTCGGCGGTGGACATGGCCGAGCGGTTCGGGGTGTCGGTGGCGATGTTCTCCAAGATCGAGAACGGATTGCGGGGGCCGAGTCCGGCGGCGTTGGAGATGTACGCCGAGGTCACGGGTGTGCCGCTGCTGGAGCTGTTGGCCGGCGCGGCGGCGCGGCACCGGGAGCGGCTTGACCCCTTCGACCTGTTGTTGCGGGTGGAGCTGCCGGAGCACGTGCGGGCGTTGGACGGCCTGGCGCTGTACGCGGGCATCCCGGCGCGGCACATGCCCCGGTCGCTGCCACTGCGGCTCACCGACACCTCGGGCGTGATCTTCGGCGCGGCCGACGCCTACACACGCGGGAGCACCGCGGAAGTGGGTGATGGCTGAACCAAGTCCTGTTCGGACGGAACGCGCGAGCCGCTGTGGACCACGCGGCGATGCGGTGGAGCGGGTGACGGGAATCGAACCCGCATGACCAGCTTGGAAGGCTGGGGCTCTACCATTGAGCTACACCCGCGACGCGCCTACCGGGGTGGGCGCGCGGTTAGCTTAGCTGGTCGCGATAGGGTGAGGTGGACCGGGGCGTGGCGCAGTTTGGTAGCGCACCCGCTTTGGGAGCGGGGGGTCGCAGGTTCAAATCCTGTCGCCCCGACGGTCGCCCTGGCCAGCCTGGTGGTTGGTCAGGGCTTTTCGGTGGTAGCCCCGCTGCATGACCACAGCACCGTTCGAGCCCGACCCCGAGTTCGGGCGTCCTCGCATCGCCGCGGCCGACCCCGGGCTCGGGGCTCCCGAGCAGGAAGCCGGCTTCGGCGTCGACGGCGAAGAGCCCGATGTGGCCGAGGGCGAGAAGGACGCGGACTAGCCGCCCAGTTCGTTGACGGCGGTCGAGATGGCGGCGGCCTGGCGTTCCAGGTCGTCGTCGCTCGACTGCTCGTCCACGCCGCGGCCGAGGAGTTCGGCCCTCGACACCAGCAGCATCGCCCCGCGCAAGCGGTCCGTGTCGAGGTCGTCCACGGGCACCACCTCCAACCGTCCCTCGATCAGGACGAGGTTGGGGTCCGCCACGTCGGACTCCAGCAGTGCACGCAGATCACGAGCCTTGACGGTCATGCGTCCGGCCTACCCGGCACCCGCGTCGCGAAACGCGGGCCGTTCTTGAGCACACCCGCGCCTGGGCGCTCAAGAACGGCTCCCCAGTCTCATGCCGGTGTCGCCACCTGCTCGCTCACCACCTGCGCCGCCGCCGACACGAGTGCCGTCACGGACGGGTTGGTGGAGTTGTCCTGGCGCCACGCGAACTGGGTGTACACCCGGAACGGCGGGACCCAGGGCAGTCGGCACAGCCTGCCGTCGGCGAGCTCCGCCGCGACCGTCACCTCGGGGACAAGTGAGATCCCCAGACCCGAGGCGACCGCCCGCTTGGCGGCGTCGATCGAGTCGAGCGCCAGCACCGGCGACTTCGACTCGGCTTCCTGCAAACCCAGCGCCTGCTCGAACTGCTCGTAGTAGCTGGCGCCGTTCTCGGCCCGGATGAGCGTGCTGCCGCGCAGCTCGTCCTCGGTGATCACCGAACGCCTGGTGAGGGCGTGGGTCGGACCGGCCACCATGACCAGCGGCTCCGGGCAGAGCACCGTCGTCTCCAACCCCTCGCGGGGTTCGACGGAGCCGATGAAGAACGTGCAATCGAGTCGCCCTTCGCGCACCGAGGTCAGGTTGGCCTGGGTGTTCCGCGAGTGGAGCGAGATCTGGACGCTCGGGTAGCGCCAGCACATGTACTCGATCAGTGGTAGCAGACGGTAGTCGGTCAGACTCTGTGCGCTGCCGATGACCAGCTTGCCGTGCGGCTCGCCGTTCATCGTGATCGCTTTTCGTGCCTTGTCGGTGAGGGTGATGATGTTCCGCGCGAATGGCAATAGCTCGACACCGGCAGAGGTCATCTGGATGCCGCGCGGAAGTCGACGGAACAGGGGCACCCCGAGGGTCTCTTCGAGTGCCTTGATCCGGGTGGTGATGGTGGGCTGCGAGCAATTCAGCGTGGCGGCTGCCTTAGTGAAACTGCCCGTTTGAACCACAGTTGTGAACGCCAAAAGCTGACGCGTCTCCATGGAGCTCCCCAACGGTACGTAAAGTGGTCCACGAGAGGCCGGTGTGGGACGGCATCGTGATCTCCTGTGCGTGGCGGCAGTTGACCCTGGCTGCGCTTCTACCTGCGCGCGGCCCGGGGTCGATCAACATCGCCGCTCTACCGTGAGGCTGGGTGCCCGATGGGCGGGCGGTCGGCCCGCAACCCTTCGGACACCGGTAAGACAACCGGTGTTCAGGGATGGTCCTGGGTCGGTGGTCGGCAGCGGCGGAATGGATCTCATCGGGTCATCGGCACCTTGTCTGGTAGGTGGTTAAAGAGCTCGATGACATTGTCTCGCTCGTTCCTGTCGGTCCCGGTGCCGGTTGCGTCCGCTGCTGACCCCCCAGAACGTCCGGCAACGGGAATTAATCCCCGTCCAACATGCGGATCCCGGGCGTCACGCTACCTGAAACCCACACTAATGGACTACGGCGAGTGGAGTCATCTCGACAAGTGAAAACTTTCCGTCAGGCACTACTCCAAACGGCCCTAATTCACTCCTTCTGGCGAACGGTCGATCGACGGTGGTTGCGCAGCGTTAGTCGTGACTGCGACGAACGTGTTACACGATGCCGCGACGGCTGCGCACCGTGATGACGTGCCCCGGTGTGCCCCCGGCTCCCGCTGCCACTCGAACGGCGTAGTCCCGAACGCCCGCACTGGGCCGTTGGGCGGTACTCCTGCACCCGAATCGCACCCCGCGAGACCGCAAATTGCGGACAAGTGCCCCTTGACCGTCCAACCGCGTGAAGCGTCGCGCGAGGTGACGTCGGAGCGGCGGGCGGGACGCCGGGGGAGCCGGCGGGTCGTCGCTCGGACGACGCCGCGGGGCGCCTCGAAGCGGTGGAGGACCGGCCGGAGGGCCGGAATTGTGATGTCCGCCGCCCGTCCACCAGGCGGGCGGCGACCACCACATGAGACGGAGTGCTGGTCGAGGACGTCACATGAGTGACGCGACAACCACTCGCAACCACGTCGGAATTCGCCCGACATCACGAATTCCGCCACCGAGTGCGGCAAACCGATTCCCCGAACCCCGAATCACCGCAACAATGCGCCGACAAGCCCCGCGCCACGGCCGCCGCACCGCCGCTCCACCGCACGCCACCGGCCGGAGTCGGGGTGCGAGCGCCCCCGCGCCGGCCGACCGCCTAGACTCAGGCGGAATCCCGGCGCACCCCAGGCGCGTACCCGGGATGTTCCGCACGTCCTGCCCGTTACGAGGAGACCACGTTGAAGAGCACCGTCGAGCACCTGAGCCCGACGCGGGTCCGGATCAACGTCGAGGTGCCGTTCGACGAGCTCAAGTCGGACTTCGACCGCGCGTACCGCAAGCTGGCCAAGCAGGTCCGCATCCCCGGCTTCCGCCCCGGCAAGGCCCCCGCCCGCGTGTTGGAGAGCCGCATCGGCCGCGCGCCCGTGCTGGACGAGGTCGTCCAGGAGGCCATCCCGGCCAAGTACCTGGAGGCCGTCACCTCCGGTGAGCTGCGCACCCTGGGCCGCCCCGACTTCGAGGTGACCAAGATCGAGGACGGCGAGTCGCTGGCGTTCACCGCCGAGGTCGACATCCGCCCCGAGATCACCGTCCCGGCCTTCGGCGAGCTGACCGTCAGCGTCGACGACCAGGAGGTCACCGACGAGGACGTGGCCACCCAGCTGGACGAGCTGCGCGCCCGCTTCGCCACCCTCACCGGCGTCAAGCGCCCGGCCCAGAACGGCGACTTCGTCGTGGTCGACCTGTCGGCGACCGTGGACGGCGAGGAGGTCGAGGAGGCCAAGACCGCCGGCCTGTCCTACGAGATCGGCTCCGGCCAGCTCGTGGAGGGCATCGACGAGGCCCTGATCGGCGCCGCCGAGGGCGACTCCAAGAACTTCACCACCACGCTGGTGGCCGGCGAGCACGCGGGCCGCGACGCCGAGGTCACCGTCGTGGTGAACTCCGTCAAGGAGCGCCAGCTCCCCGAGCTGGACGACGAGTTCGCCCAGCTGGCCAGCGAGTTCGACACGCTGGACGAGCTGAAGGCCGACCTGCGCACCCGCCTCGGCCGCGTGAAGAAGATGCAGCAGGGCGTCCAGGCGCGGGACAAGGTGCTGGAGGCGCTGCTGGCCAGCGTCGAGGTGCCGCTGCCCGAGGCCGTCGTCCAGGGCGAGGTCGAGGCGCGGGCGCACGACGCCATCCACGCCCTCGACCACGACGAGGCGCGCTTCGCCGAGTGGCTGGCCGAGCAGGGCCAGTCCAAGGAGGAGTTCGACGCCGAGGTGCGCGAGACCGCCGAGCAGGCCGTCAAGACGCAGCTCGTGCTGGACGCCATCGCCGACGCCGAGCAGGTCAGCGTGTCCGACGCCGAGCTGACCGAGCGGATCATCTACCAGGCCCAGCGGTTCGGCGTGAGCCCGGACGAGTACGTCAAGCGCGCCCAGCAGTCGGGCCAGCTCGGCGCGATCTTCGCCGACGTGCGCCGCGGCAAGGCGCTGGCCACGGTGGTGCGCCAGGCCACCGTCACCGACTCCGCGGGCAACGCCCTCGACCTGGACGAGCTGTTCGGCGAGGTGCGGCCCGCGGCCAAGTCCACTGAGGAACCCGCGGCGGAATCCGCGTCGGCGGAGTGAAGCCCTGAGCGAACGCGGGCGGTGTCGGGACGTCGACGCCGCCCGCCTTCGTTAAGGTCGTTGCTAAGAGACTCTTTTCGGCACAGCCAGTCGGCACAGTTAGGCAGGCAGACGTGACGCAGCATCGCGGCTTCGTGGACAAGGTCATCAGCCGCGCCGGCCAGCCGACGACCAACTGACCGCGAGCAGAGCACCAGGAGACCTGAAGTGAGCCAGTTCCACGCGCCGCAGTCCCGGTACGTGCTCCCGTCGTTCGTCGAGCGCACGAGCTACGGCATCAAGGAGTCCAACCCGTACAACAAGCTCTTCGAGGAGCGCATCATCTTCCTCGGCGTGCAGGTGGACGACGCGTCGGCCAACGACGTGATGGCCCAGCTGCTCGTGCTGGAGTCGGAGGACCCCGACCGCGACATCCTGATGTACATCAACTCGCCGGGTGGCTCGTTCACCTCGCTGATGGCCATCTACGACACCATGCAGTTCGTCCGCCCGGACATCCAGACCTACTGCCTGGGCCAGGCGGCCTCGGCGGCGGCGGTGCTGCTCGCGGCGGGCACCCCCGGCAAGCGGCACGCGCTGCCGAACGCCCGCGTCCTGATCCACCAGCCGGCCACCGAGGGCGTCTACGGGCAGGTCTCCGACCTGGAGATCCAGTCCGCCGAGATCCAGCGGGTGCGCCGGCTGCTGGAGACCACGCTCGCGCGGCACACCAGCCGCACGCCGGAGCAGGTGCGCGCCGACATCGAGCGGGACAAGATCCTCACCGCCGCGGAGGCGAAGGAATACGGGCTGATCGACAGCGTTCTGCCCTACCGGAAGCTCTCGGCGAAGTAACGACGGCGTGGCGCCCGACACGCCGAGCTGACCAGGGGTCCTGTTCAGCCGAGCGTGTCGGGGGCACGCTGGTCCTCCCGCACAGGCGGGTAGGACAGGTACCGTCGAGGGGAACGGGCGGACCCCGCACCCAGCGGGCACTCGCCACATCACGCAGTCAGGCGCACCTCACCAGGTCGTGCGCCGGAGGGGACAGAGGTCAGCGGTCATGGCACGTATCGGTGACGGCGGCGACCTGCTGAAGTGCTCTTTCTGCGGCAAGAGCCAGAAGCAGGTGAAAAAACTCATCGCCGGACCGGGTGTCTACATCTGCGATGAGTGCATCGACCTCTGCAACGAGATCATCGAGGAAGAGCTCGCGGAGGCCGGTGACGTCAAGCTCGACGAGCTGCCCAAGCCCGCCGAGATCCACGAGTTCCTCGACCAGTACGTGATCGGTCAGAGCGAGGCCAAGCGCACGCTGTCGGTGGCGGTCTACAACCACTACAAGCGCATCCAGGCGGGTGACCGCGGGCGTGAGGGCCGCGACGACGGCGTGGAGCTCGCCAAGTCGAACATCCTCATGCTCGGCCCGACGGGCTGCGGCAAGACCTACCTGGCCCAGACGCTCGCGAAGATGCTGAACGTGCCGTTCGCCATCGCGGACGCCACGGCGCTGACCGAGGCCGGCTACGTGGGCGAGGACGTGGAGAACATCCTCCTCAAGCTCATCCAGGCGGCCGACTACGACGTCAAGCGCGCCGAGACCGGCATCATCTACATCGACGAGGTCGACAAAATCGCTCGAAAGAGTGAAAACCCGTCGATCACGCGCGACGTGTCGGGCGAGGGCGTGCAGCAGGCGCTGCTGAAAATACTGGAGGGGACGACGGCCTCGGTGCCCCCGCAGGGCGGCCGCAAGCACCCGCACCAGGAGTTCATCCAGATCGACACGACGAACGTGCTGTTCATCGTGGCCGGCGCCTTCGCGGGCCTGGACAAGATCATCCAGGACCGGGTGGGCAAGCGCGGTCTGGGCTTCGGCGCCGAGGTGCGCACGAAGGCGGAGGTCGACGCGGCGGACTACTACGCCGAGTCGATGCCGGAGGACCTGATCAAGTTCGGCCTGATCCCCGAGTTCATCGGTCGGTTGCCGATGGTCGCGAGCGTCACGAACCTGGACAAGGAATCCCTGGTCCGCATCCTCACCGAGCCGAAGAACGCGCTGGTCAAGCAGTACCAGAAGCTGTTCGAGATGGACGGCGTGGAGCTCGAGTTCACCCGGACCGCCATGGAGGCCGTCGCCGACCAGGCGATCCTGCGCGGCACGGGCGCGCGTGGCCTGCGGGCGATCATGGAAGAAGTCCTGCTGCCGGTGATGTACGACATCCCCAGCCGCACGGACGTCGCCAAGGTCGTCATCACGGAGCAGACCGTGAAGGAGAACGTCAACCCGACCATCGTCGCCCGGCAGCCCTCGCGCCGGGAGCGCCGCGAGAAGTCGGCGTGAGTTGTCCCTCCCGCACACGCTGATCCTGCACGGCCTGGGTGGTTCCGGGCCGGAGCACTGGCAGAACTGGTTGGCGGGCGAGCTGGCCCACCACGGCGGGTCGGTGGACCTGCCGTGGTTCAGCTCGCCCGACCGGCCCCGGCTGTCGGCGTGGCTGGACGAGCTGCGGTCGCACCTGGCCGCGATGCCGACGTCCTCGGGCGGCACGGGTTCCGTCGAACGGGTGGTTGTCGCGCACTCGCTGGCCGGGTTGCTGTGGCTGCACCACGCGGCGGGACCGTTCGACGAGTCGCTGCGGGTGGACCGGGTGCTCCTGGTCGCGCCGCCCGCGGTGGACTTCGCCGGTGAGCCGCTGATCTCCGAGTTCCTGCACCCCGCGCTCGACCCGGCGGCGGTGCGGCGCGCGGCCGGGTCGACGCGGCTGGTCGTCGGCGAGGGCGACCCGTACTGCCCGGTCGCCAAGGGCAAGGAGCTGGCCGAGGCGCTGCGGATCGAGGTCGACGTCATCGTGGGCGGCGCGCACCTCAACGTGGACGCGGGCTACGGCTCGTGGCCCGCGGTGCTGAAGTGGGTCCGCAGCGGACGGGTTCCGCTCACCCCGCGCTGACCACCACCCGGAACAGGGTGAACGCGGCCAGGAAAGGACCGGCCGCGAGGTCGGCCAGCCAGGCGTCGGCGGCGGGGCGGGTCAGGCGGCCCGCCCGGACGGCGCGGTGGGCGTTGCGGGTGAGGCCGAAGATCTCGTCGGCGGTGGTGAAGTCCCGGAGCAGGAGGACCTCGCCGTCGACCTCCACGACGGTCAGGCCGGCTGCTCCGGCGAGCCTGGCGAGCTGCCGGCCGACGACGGGGTTCGGCACGATCCGGTCGCACACGAACCGGGTGAACGCGAGGTTCGTCGCCACGGCGCCGGGGTCGACGGCGAGGGTTTCCCAGTCCGGTTGGGCCAGCACCGCGCGTCCTCCGGGACGCAGGACGCGGCGGACCTCGGCCAGCACGGCGGACGGGTCCGCCACCAGGTGGAGGACCCGGTCCACGCGCACGCGGTCCACGGAGCGGTCGTCGACGGGCAGCGCGTGGGCGTCGCCCTGCCGCACCTCCACGGGCAGTCCGGCGGTGCGCCGTTCCGCTTCCCCGACCATCGCCGGGTCGAGGTCCACGCCGATGACGGCGCCCGCGCGCTCGGCCATGGCGGGCAGGTCGGTGCCGGGTCCGCAGCCGACGTCGAGGGCGGTGTGGTCGGGCCGGAGGTCCAGCGCGTCCAGCAGGCGCCGCTTGTAGCCGCGGCCCGCTTCCGCCGCGTGGTCCAGGTAGGTGATGGGGTCCGGTCGCGTCGGCATGCGGCCAGGCAACCACAGCCGTGTGGAGGTCCGGTGGACGTCCGGTGCGGGTTCAGCGGGGGACGCGCTTGCCCAGGAAGCGGATGACGTCCGCGACGATCTTGCGGTAGAACGCGTCGTCGTGGCCGCCGGGCGTCACCGACGCCACGGCCAGGCGCGTGGAGGCGATGAACTTCCGGGTGCCCTCGATGAACCGGTCGCGGTCGCCCGTCCACACGCCGATCGGGGCGTCGCCGAGCTTGTCCAGGTTCTTCAGCGGGTCCAGCGAGGCCCACTGCTCGGGGCCGCGGAAGGCGTTGCGGGTCGACATCTCGGCCCACGTGGTGATCAGGGCGGGGGAAATGGCGGCGATGGCCTTGACCGGCTCGCGGCGCTCGTGGCGGCGGCGGCCGTAGAGGAGGGCGCCGAAGCCGCCCATCGACACGCCCACGCAGGCGAACGGGGCGCCGAAGCCGCGTTCGGCCAGCCAGCGGGGCACTTCTTCGAGCAGCATCCCCATCGGGTCGTCGCCGGGGACGTTCTCGTGCCAGTAGTGGTCGCCGCCGTCCACCGCGACGAAGCCGAACGGCGGGACCTGGCGCCGGCTCACCGCCCCGACCAGCACCTCGGACATGCCGCCGATGGCGGCCGTGCGGGCGGTGCCGAAGCGGCCGTGCAGGAGGATCGCCATCGGCAGGTCACGGGTGGGGACGCCGGGCGGGACCATGGTGAGCAGGTCCACGTCGCGGCCCCGGTGGTGCGAGCGGACGCGGTCCACCCGGACGACGGCGCGCTTCACGGCGGGCACCGGGCCGGCGACGCCGAGGACGTGCCGCAGGGCCTCGCCGAAGGGGGCGTTGCCGTGCAGGGCGGCGGTGAGGCCGGCGGTCGCCAGCACGCCTCCGCCCAGCGCGTTGAGCACGGTTCGCCTCGTGACCACTGGCCCTCCCCCCCCGACCGGTCCCCTCCACCACATCGCACGGGGCGGGGCGCGTGTTTCGGTCAGATCGCGGACCGCGCCCGGAGGGCCGCGATCCGTTCCCGCGAGTACCCGAGCCCTCGCAGGACGTGATCGGTGTGCTCGCCGAGCGCCGGCACGGAGCCGGGCGCCCACTCCCACGACGTCGAGTCGACGGGCGGGCGCAGGACGGTGACCTCGCCGTCCGGCACGGGCACGGTGGCGCGGCGCTCGCGGGCCGTCACCTGGGGGTGTTCGGGCAGGTCGGCGACGCTGCGGGTGCGGGCCGCGGGCACGTCGGCCCGGTCGAGCGCGTCCACCAAGTCTGCGGCCGCCCAGGCGGTGAAGTCCAGTTCGGCGTGCAGGGCCGCGCGGTGGGCCACGCGGGACGGGACGGTGGCGAACCGCGGGTCGTCGGCGAGGTCCGGACGTGCCAGCAGGGCGCACAGCCGCCGCCACTGCGGGTCGTTCTGGACGGCCAGGTGGACGGCGCCGTCCGCGCACGGGAACGGGCCGTACGGGGCGATGCTGGGGTGGTGCGCGCCGGTGCGGGGCGCGGCCCGGCCGGTGCCCGCCGCGTAGAGCATGGGCTGGTGCATCCACTCGGCCAGGGCGTCGAACAGCGACAGGCTCAGCGTGGTGCCCTCGTTGGTGCGGGCCCGGTGCAGCAGGGCGGCCAGCACCGCGGACTGGAGCTGGACGCCCGCCGCGATGTCGGCGACCGAGATGCCGGCGCGCGCGGTGACGTCGCCGTCGCCGGTCAGCTCGATGAGACCGGCCTCGGACTGCACCAGCGCGTCGAACGCCTTGCGCGACGTGTACGGGCCGGTGTCGCCGTACCCGGACAGCTCGCCGACGACCAGGTCCGGTTTGCGGGAGCGGAGTGACCGCGCGTCCACGCCCAGTCGACGCGCGGCGTCGGGCGAGAGGTTGCACAGGACCACGTCGGCGGCGGCGATCAGGCGGTCCAGCACCTCGCGGGCGTCCGGGTGCTTCAGGTCGAGCGTGAGGGACTCCTTGCCGACGTTCGTCCAGGCGAAGTAGGAGGAGACCGATCCGCACGACGTGTCGTAGTGGCGGGCGAAGTCGCCGCCGCCGGGTCGTTCGACCTTGACGACGCGGGCGCCGAGGTCGGCGAGCAGGCGCGTGGCGTAGGGGACGGCGACAGCCTGTTCGAGGCTGACGACCAGCACGCCGTCGAGCGGTCTCACGCCACCACGCGTCCGGCGCCGGTGTAGACGTTCATCGAGTCGCCGCGCAGGAACCCGACGAGCGTCACGCCCTGCTCCTCGGCCAGTTCGGCGGCCAGCGAGGACGGCGCGGACACGGCGGCCAGCACCGGCACGCCCGCCATCGCGGCCTTCTGCACCAGCTCGAATGACGCCCGGCCGGACACCACCAGCACCGTCCCGGTGAGCGGCACCCGGTTGTTCAGGACCGCCCAGCCGAGGACCTTGTCCACGGCGTTGTGCCTGCCCACGTCCTCGCGCACCACCAGGGATTCACCTGATGCGGTGAACAGTCCGGCGGCGTGGAGGCCGCCCGTGGAGGCGAACACCTTCTGCCGCGCGCGCAGGGCGTCCGGCAGTCCGCACAGCACGTCCACGTCGACCGTGGCGGGGTCGGCGGCGGGGGAGAAGCGGGTCTTCAGCTTCACCGCGTCCAGCGCCGCCTTGCCGCAGACGCCGCACGACGACGTCGTGTAGAAGTTCCGCTCCACGCCCGCCTCGGGCGGCGCGACGCCGTCGGCCAGCGCGACGTCCAGCACGTTGTACGTGTTCAGGCCGTCCGGGCCGGTGCCCTCGCAGAACCGCGCCACCGCCACGTCCTCGAGCCCGCCGATGACGCCCTCGCTGAGCAGGAACCCGTGCGCCAGCTCGACGTCGTGGCCGGGCGTCCGCATGGTGACGGCGAGGGCCTTGCCGCCGACCCGCAGCTCCAGCGGCTCCTCGGCGGCCAACGCGTCCACCTTCGAGCGGGACGTGCGCCCCTTGTAGGTGACGATCGGGCGACGCACGGTGACTCGCCCCATTGCGGTACTCCTCCTCCGGGTTCGTGTTCACCAGGTTACGTGTCGTCGCGGCCGGCTTAGAGTCGCCAGGGTGGATTACTACGACGTGGTGGTGGTCGGCGGCGGGCACAACGCGCTGGTCGCGGCGGCCTACCTGGCGCGGGCCGGCCGCACGGTGCTGGTGCTGGAGAAACTGGGCCACGTCGGTGGCGCGGCCGTGAGCGAACAGGCGTTCCCGGGCGTCGAGGCGCGGCTGTCGCGGTACTCGTACCTGGTGAGCCTGCTGCCGGACCGCGTCGTGGCCGACCTGGGGTTGCGGGTGGCGCTGCGGTCGCGCGCCGCCTCGTCGTACACGCCCGCGGGGAACCTGCTCGTGGAACGCGATCCCGGCCCGGCGACGGAGGCGTCGTTCCGCGCGCTGACCGGGTCGGACGCCGAGTGGGGCAACTGGCGGCGCTGGTACGGGGAGCTGGACGCGCTGGCGGGCGCGATCGCGCCGACCATGCTGGAACCGCTGCTGTCGCGCGAGGAGCTGCGCCGCCGCGTCGGGCCGGTGTGGGACGACGTGGTGGAGCGGCCGCTCGGCGAGGCGCTGGAGGAGCGGTTCGCGGACGACGTGGTGCGGGGCGTGGTCGCCACGGACGGGCTGATCGGCACGCACGCGTCGGCGCACGACCTGAAGGCGAACCGGTGCTTCCTCTACCACGTGGTGGGCAACGGCACGGGCGAGTGGCGGGTGCCGGTCGGCGGCATGGGCGCGGTGACGGCGGAACTCGTGCGCGCGGCCCGGGAGGCGGGCGCGGAGATCGTGACCGGCGTCGAGGTGACCGGGGTGTCGGCGGACGGCGTCACGGCGGAGGTCGAGTACGACGGCCGGGCGGTGGGCGCGCGCTTCGTGCTGTCCGGCGTGGCGCCGTCCACTTTGGACCGGTTGCGGGGCGTGGTTCCGCCCGCGGTGGCGGAGGGGTGCCAGGTGAAGGTGAACATGCTGCTGGAGCGGCTGCCCCGGTTCCGGAGCGGGGTGGACGCGCGGGTGGCGTTCGCGGGCACCCTGCACCTGGACGAGTCGTACGGGCAGCTGGAGGCGGCGTACCGGGAGAGCGCGGCCGGGGAGGTGCCGTCCGTGCTGCCGGCCGAGATGTACTGCCACACGTTGACCGATCCGTCGATCCTCGCGCCCGACCTGGTCGCCCGCGGGTGGCACACGTTGACGTTGTTCGGGCTGCACACGCCGGCGGCGTTGTTCGAGCACGACAACGACGCGCTGCGGGACGAGCTGGTCGGCCGCTACCTGGCCGGGTTGAACGCCCACCTGGAGGAGCCGATCGAGTCCTGCCTGGCGACGGACGCGAACGGCGAGCCGTGCCTGGAGGCGCGGACGCCGCTCGACCTGGAAGCCGAGATCGGGCTGCCGCGCGGGAACATCTTCCACGACGAGCTGGCGTGGCCGTTCGCGGAGGACGACGACGAGGTCGGCCGGTGGGGCGTCGAGACCGACGTGGCGAACCTGTTCGTGTGCGGGGCCGGCGCGCGGCGTGGCGGCGGGGTCAGCGGGATCGGCGGCCACAACGCGGCGATGGCCGTGCTGGCCCGTCCCTGAGGTCGGCGGGGCTCAGAGGCGGGCGAACAGCTCGGTGACGAGCTGCTGGGCGTGCTCGGTGCGCGCGCCCGAGAGCACGGTGATCTCGACCGTGCCGGCGCGGGCCACGACGGCGGTCCGCACCACCTCGCCCGTGACGGCGGTGGCGCGGTAGGCCTCGTCGTGGAAGCCGGGCAGGTCGGTGGCCCCCGCGTGGTCCGCCCGCCCCTCGGCGAACGACGCCGCGTCGGCCCCGGTCTCGAAGCGCACCTCCGCCGTGCCGCCGTCGTACGCGCAGCGGACGACGTTGCCGGTGATCGTCTGGCTCACCCGGCCCAACCGCAGGCGCAGCGCCGTGCCGACGACGTCCTCCGGCGCGTCGTCGCAGCTCACACCTGCCGAGTCGGTGGCGGGTGGCGCCGGTGGCGTCTGGGACGGCTCGGTGGTGGGCGGCGTGCTCGTGCACGCGCCGAGCGCGAGCAGTGCGACGGCGAGCACGGTCTTGATCACGGCGACTCCCGGGGCGGCGGTTGCCCGTAGTTCGCCCAACCGGCCACCCGCGTTACCGGTGGTGGCGGGCGCCCGGCCGACGACCGCCGCCGAACCCCGCTCAGGTCTCGACCTTCTCCAGCCGCACCACGATCGACTTCGACGTCGGCGTGCCCGACACGGCGGCGGTGGAGTCCAGCGGCACCAAGGGGTTCGCCTCGGGGAAGTACGCCGCCGCGCAGCCCTTGGCGGTCGGGTACGACACGACCCGGAACCGCTCGGCCCGCCGTTCGGTCACGCCCGTCGGGTCGTCCGGCCACTCGCTCACCAGGTCCACGTGGTCGCCGTCGCGCAGGTCCAGCGCGTCGAGGTCGTCCGGGCTGACGAACACCACCCGCCGCCCGTCCTTCACGCCCCGGTAGCGGTCGTCCAGGCCGTAGATCGTGGTGTTGTACTGGTCGTGGCTGCGCATGGTCTGCAGCAGCAGCCGGCCCGGCGGCACCCGCAGCACGGTCAGGTCGTGCGTCGCGAAGTGCGCCTTGCCGCTCCGCGTCCCGGTGAACTCGCGGGCGTCGCGCGGCGCGTGCGGCAGCACGAACCCGTCCGGCCGGCGGACCCGCTCGTTGTAGTCCGCGCACCCCGGCACGACCCGCGCGATCCGGTCCCGGATGACGTCGTAGTCCTTCTCGAACTCCTCCCACGGCACGGGGTGGTCGGGGCCGAGCACGGCCCGCGCCAGCCGGCACACGATCGACACCTCCGACAGCAGCCGGTCGCTCGCGGGCGCCAGGCGGCCCCGCGACCGGTGCACCACCGACATCGAGTCCTCGACCGTGACGAACTGCTCGCCGGTGTGCTGGAGGTCGCTCTCCGTGCGCCCCAGCGTGGGCAGGATCAACGCCGTGCGGCCGTGCACGACGTGCGACCGGTTCAGCTTGGTCGACACGTGCACGGTCAGGTCCAGCTTCCGCATCGCCGCCTCGGTCACCGCCGTGTCCGGCGTCGCGGAGACGAAGTTGCCGCCCACCGCGAAGAACACCCTCGCCGCGCCGTCGCGCATGGCCCGGATCGCCGCGACGGTGTCGTACCCGTGCTTGCGGGGCACCGTGACGCCGAACTCGGCCTCCAGCGCGGACAGGAACTTCTCCGGCATCTTCTCCCAGATGCCCATGGTCCGGTCGCCCTGCACGTTCGAGTGACCGCGCACGGGGCACAGGCCCGCGCCCGGCTTGCCGATCATGCCGCGCAGCAGCGCCACGTTCGCGATCTCGCGGATCGTCGGCACGGCGTGCTTGTGCTGCGTCAGCCCCATCGCCCAGCAGAAGATCGTCCGCTCCGACGTGGCCAGCATCCGCGCCAGCAGCTCCACCTGCGCCCGCGGCAGGCCGGTCGCCTCGTCGACCGCGTCCCAGTCCAGCCGGCGCACGTGGTCGGCGTACTCGGCGAACCCCTCGGTCCGCTCGGCCACGAACTCGCGGTCCACCGCGTCCCACGACAGCAGCAGGTTCCCCACCGCCTGGAACAGCGCCTGGTCGCCGCCCAGCCGGATCTGGAGGAACTCGTCGGCCAGCTGCGTGCCCGCGCCGACCAGCCCGCGCACGTTCTGCGGGTTCTTGAACCGCAGCAGCCCGGCCTCCGGCAGCGGGTTCACCGCCACGATCCGCGCCCCCGCCTTCTTGGCGTCCTCCAGCGCCGACAGCATCCGCGGGTGGTTCGTGCCCGGGTTCTGGCCCACCACGACGACCAGGTCCGCCCGCGCGAAGTCGTCGATGCCGACCGAGCCCTTGCCGATGCCGGTGGACTCCGACAGCGCCGCGCCCGACGACTCGTGGCACATGTTCGAGCAGTCCGGCAGGTTGTTCGTGCCGAACGAGCGGACCAGCAGCTGGTAGAGGAACGCGGCCTCGTTGCTGGTCCGGCCGGACGTGTAGAACACCGCCTCGTCCGGGCTCGCCAAACCGTTCAGGTGGTCCGCGACCAGCTCGAACGCGTCGCTCCACGTGATCGGCTCGTAGTGCGTCGCCCCGTCCCGCAGCACCATCGGCTGGGTGATCCGGCCCTGCTGGCCCAGCCAGTAGTCGGACTTGCCCGCCAGGTCGGCGATCGGGTGCGCGGCGAAGAACTCCGGCCCCACGCGCCGGCGCGTCGCCTCCTCCGCCACGGCCTTGGCGCCGTTCTCGCAGAACTCGGCGAGCTTGCGGTGGCCCTGCGGCTCCGGCCACGCGCAGCCGGGGCAGTCGAAGCCCTCGCGCTGGTTGAGCAGCCGCAACGTCGTCGCGGTCCGGGTCACGCCCATCTGCTCGACGCCGCGCTTGAGCGACACGGCGACACCGGGGAGGCCCGCCGCCCAGCGCTTGGGTTCGCTCACGTCGAGCCGGGACTCGTCGATGTCGTGCCGGGGAGGCTTGCGGTCCATACCCCATAGTGTGCCGCCGGCGCACCCCGCGCGAGCACGCCGGCGGTCCGTCCGATCGCCGGTCGTGCCGAGGCCGACGCGGGACCGCTGTCACGGGCCCCAAGGGGTTGCGATCGGCCCGTGAATCCGGCGTCCTCACCTGCGGCGAGTCCGGTGATCAAGCTCAATTGTGAGCCGCGCCACAATTGAGCGAATCGTCCGAACGGGTGACCCCGTCGGTGCGGTCAGTCCGGACAGCCGTCGACCGGGGACGACGGGGAGCCCAGGTCGAAGTCCAGGCCCGGCGGCAGACCCGGCTCCGAGAACGCGGGCGCCAGGAACCCGCGCTTCGCGGCCGAACACCCGATCGAGTGAAACGTGCCCAGCGACGAGTCCGCCCACAGCCCCGCCACGCCCGGGTCGCCATCGCGCACGGCGTACCTGACCTGGAACCGCGACAACGCCACCACGTCCAACGGCCCGCGCACGTCCTCCGGCCGCTCCGGGGCGAACGCGTACGCGAACGTGTAGTCCGTGCGGACCACCAGCTCACCCTGCGGCCCCACCTCGGCGACCATCTCGCCCCGCGCCCGCGGCGGCACGTCCGCCAACCGCGCGCCCCGGTCCACCCGCGTCACCACCAGCGCCGCCTCGCCGTCGTTGCGGCCGTCGAACAGCACCCGCAGCGACTCCGCCAGGTCCGGCGCGAACAGCCCGAAGAACGGCTCCAGGTCGTGGTCGCGCACCACCCGCGGGTCGAGCCGCGCCGCCACGACCGCCTGCCGCACCCGCGCGTAGGCGTCCGCGACCTGCTCCGCCGTGAAGCCGCCCACCGTCGCGGGCTCCGGCGCCACCACCCCCGCCTCCCCCTCCGCCCACGCCGCCGCGGCCGTCCCCGCGAACGGCTCCGACAGGTCCACCGGCCGACGCTCCGCCGGCGACCCCGACCCCGGCTCCGACCCCGGCTGCGACGCGAACACCGCCCACGCCAGCGCCACCGCCGCCACCACGATCGCCAACCCGCCCCAGAACCGCCGCCGCGGCAGCCTCGGCAACGTCCGCAGCCGCCTCACCCGCGCCTCGCGCTCGGCCCGCCGCACGGCGTCCCGCGCCCACCCCGCGTCTCGCAGGTCCGGGTGGTCCTCGATCCGGTACTCGTCCACGTGCGCCCCCAGTCGCCGAGCCTTGCCGAAACCGCTAGCAGGTATCTGGTTAGAAGTCGATACCCGCTCCTCCGTAGACTTCGCCCGTGACCGAGACGCCCACCGCACCCCAGCGAACCGAACTCCCTCCGGCGTGGAACCCGGCCGAGGTAGAGGCCGGGCTGTACGAGCGGTGGGTCGAGCGCGGCTACTTCACGGCCGACGCGACGAGCGACAAGCCGCCGTACACGATCGTCCTCCCGCCGCCGAACGTCACCGGCAGCCTGCACATGGGCCACGCGC
The DNA here is from genome assembly GCF_052936025.1 of Saccharothrix hoggarensis. Next base: position 1,366,240 of record NZ_CP193624.1, read on the forward strand.
TCAACCACAGCGTGATGGACGCCCTCACCCGCCGCCGCCGGATGCAGGGCTACGAGGTCCTGTGGCTGCCCGGCATGGACCACGCGGGCATCGCGACGCAGAACGTGGTCGAGCGCTCGCTCGCCGGCGAGGGCATGTCCCGCCACGACCTGGGCCGCGACAAGTTCGTGGAGCGGGTCTGGGAGTGGAAGGCCGAGTACGGCGGCAAGATCCTCAACCAGATGCGCAGGCTCGGCGACGGCGTCGACTGGTCCCGCGAGCGCTTCACCATGGACGAGGGCCTGTCCCGGTCCGTCCAGACCATCTTCAAGAAGCTCTACGACGAGGGCCTGATCTACCGGGCCGAGCGGATCATCAACTGGTGCCCGCGCTGCCAGACCGCGCTGTCCGACATCGAGGTCGACCACTCCGACGACGAGGGCGAGCTGATCTCGATCCGCTACGGCTCGGGCGAGAACTCGATCGTGGTCGCGACGACGCGCGCCGAGACGATGCTCGGTGACACCGCCGTGGCGGTCCACCCGGAGGACGAGCGGTACCAGCACCTCATCGGCACCGAGGTCGAGGTGCCGCTGACCGGCCGGTTCGTGCCGGTCGTCGGCGACGAGCACGTGGACCCGGCGTTCGGCACCGGCGCGGTCAAGGTGACCCCGGCGCACGACCCGAACGACTTCGAGATCGGCCAGCGCCACGACCTGGCCGCGCTGACCGTGATGGACGGCCGCGGCGTGATCACGTTCAACGGCCCGTTCGACGGCCTGGACCGGTTCGAGGCGCGTCCCGCCGTCGTGGCAGCCCTGCGCGAGATGGGCCGGATCGTCGCCGAGAAGCGGCCGTACACCCACTCGGTCGGCCACTGCTCGCGCTGCGACACGGTCGTCGAGCCGCGCCTGTCCATGCAGTGGTGGGTCAAGGTCGAGCCGCTGGCGCGAGCCGCCGGCGACGCCGTCCGCGACGGCCGCACCACGATCCACCCGGCCGAGCTGTCCAAGCGCTACTTCGACTGGGTGGACAACCTGCACGACTGGTGCATCTCGCGCCAGCTCTGGTGGGGCCACCGCATCCCGGTCTGGTACGGCCCGAACGACGAGGTCGTGTGCGTCGGCCCGGACGACGAAGTCCCCGGCGAGGGCTGGGTGCAGGACGAGGACGTCCTCGACACGTGGTTCTCCTCGGCGTTGTGGCCGTTCTCCACGCTGGGCTGGCCCACGCAGACCAGCGACCTGGCGAAGTTCTACCCGACCAGCGTGCTGTCCACCGGCTACGACATCCTGTTCTTCTGGGTCGTCCGGATGATGATGTTCGGCCTGTACGCGATGGACGGCAAGCAGCCGTTCGACCACGTCTTCCTGCACGGTCTCATCCGCGACCAGCACGGCAAGAAGATGTCCAAGGCGCGCGGCAACGGCATCGACCCGCTCGACTGGATGGACGCCTACGGCGCCGACGCCACCCGGTTCACGCTGCTGCGCGGCACCAGCCCCGGCTCGGACCTCGCCGTGGCGGAGGAGTGGGCGGCGGGCTCGCGCAACTTCACCACCAAGCTGTGGAACGCCACCCGGTTCGCGCTGAGCAACGGCGCCACCGTCGACCGGCCCCTCCCGCCGCGCGACGAGCTGACCGACGCCGACCGCTGGATCCTCGACCTGCTCGACCAGCTCGTGTCCGATGTGGACGGCCAGTTCGAGGCGTTCCAGTTCGCCCGCCTCAGCGAAGCGCTCTACCACTTCACCTGGGACGAGTTCTGCGACTGGTACCTGGAGCTGGCCAAGGTCCAGATCGCCGAGGGCGGCGCCCGCGCCGAGGCCACCCAGACCGTGCTCGGCCACGTCCTCGACGTGGTGCTGCGGCTGCTGCACCCGCTCACGCCGTTCATCACCGAGACCCTGTGGACCACGCTGACCGGCGGCGAGTCCCTGGTCGTCGCCGACTGGCCCAAGCCCACCGGGATCGAGCGCGACGAGGTCGCCGCGTCCCGCGTCGAAGGCCTCAAGAAGCTCGTCACCGAGATCCGCCGGTTCCGCTCCGACCAGGGCCTCAAGCCCGCCCAGAAGGTCGCCGGCAAGGTGCGCGGCGCGTGCTGCGTCGACCTGACCGAGCAGGTGGCCGCGGTGCGGTCCCTGACCCGGATGACCGAGCCCGGCGACGACTTCTCCGTCAGCGTCTCGCTCGACGTCGGCCTGCCCAAGGGCACCGTCAAGGTCGAGCTCGACTTGTCCGGCGCGGTCGACGTCGTCGCCGAGCGCAAGCGCCTCGCCAAGGACCTCGCCGTCGCCGAGAAGGAACGCGCCCAGTGCGAGGGCAAGCTCGGCAACGCCGCGTTCCTCGACAAGGCGCCCGCCGACGTCGTCGCCAAGATCCAGGCCCGGCTGGCCGCGGCCAACGCCGAGATCGAGCGCATCCACACCCGCCTCGAAACCCTGCCGCAGGACAACTCGTGAGCGGGTTCGAGACCGGGGCCCTGGAGGAGCTGCGGCAGGTCGAGTCGGAGCTGAACACGCGCTGGCCCGAGACCAAGATCGAGCCCAGCCTCGACCGCATCCGGGCGCTGGCCGACATCCTCGGCGACCCGCAGGCGACGTACCCCGTGGTGCACGTCGGCGGGACGAACGGCAAGACGTCCACGTCCCGCATGATCGACGCCCTGCTCACCCGCATCGGGCTGCGCACCGGCCGGTACACGAGCCCGCACCTGCAGCTCGCCACCGAGCGGATCAGCGTCGACGGCGCCCCCATCCCGCCCGAGCGGTACGTCGAGATCTACCGCGACGTCGAGCCGTACCTGTCGATCGTCGACGCGCGCGGCGACGTGCCGATGAGCAAGTTCGAAGTGCTCACCGGCATGGCGTTCGCCGCGTTCGCCGACGCCCCCGTGGACGCCGCCGTCATCGAGGTCGGCATGGGCGGCTCGTGGGACGCCACCAACATCGCCGACGGCCGGATCGCCGTCATCACGCCCATCGGCCTCGACCACGTCGAGTACCTGGGCGGCGACCTCGCCGGCATCGCCGAGGAGAAGGCCGGGATCATCAAGCCCGACGCCGTCGCCCTGTTCGCGCAGCAGGACCCCGCCGTGGAGCAGGTGCTGCTGCGGCGGTGCGCCGAGGTGGACGCGTCCGTCGCCCGGTTCGGGTCGGAGTTCGGCGTCATCCAGCGCGACATCGCGGTCGGCGGGCAGATGCTGCGCCTGCAAGGGCTCGGCGGCGAGTACGACGAGGTGTTCCTCCCGCTGCACGGCGCGCACCAGGCCGCCAACGCGGCGCTGGCGCTGGCCGCCGTGGAGGCCTTCTTCGGCGCCGGGGCCGACCGGCGGCTGGACGTCGACGCGGTGCGCGAGGCGTTCGCCACGGTGTCGTCGCCCGGCCGGCTGGAACGCGTCCGGTCCGCGCCCACCGTGCTCGTCGACGCCGCGCACAACCCGCACGGCGCCGAGGCGTTGGCGAAGGCGCTGGACGAGGAGTTCGGCTTCCGCAAGCTCGTGGCCGTCGTCGGCGTGATGCAGGAGAAGGACGCCGTGGGCATCCTCAGCGCGCTCGAACCGGTGGTGCAGGAAGTCGTGCTGACGTCCAACTCCTCGCCGCGCGCCCTGGACCCCGACCTGCTCGCCGGGATCGCGGTGCCGATCTTCGGCGAGGACCGGATGGTCGTCCAGCCCCACCTCGTGGACGCGATCGAGGAAGCCGTGCGGCTGGCCGAGGAGAGCGATGACGGTGACGTGGTGTCCGGTGGCGGCGTGGTCGTGACCGGCTCCGTCGTCACGGCGGGCGACGCGCGCGCCCTGTTCGGCAAGGAGCCGTCATGACCACCGGCCCCGACCCGGACGCCGCTTCGAACCCCGCTTCGGTTCCAGCCTCGGACCCTGCTTCGGTTTCCGCCTCCGGCCGGCCGGTTCCCGCGCCGAAGAAGGACCCGATGAAGTCCTTCCGCGGCATCATGGCGGGCACCCTGATCCTCGAAGCGATCGTCGTCGCCCTGGCGCTGCCCGTGGTGGCGAAGCTGGGCGGCGGCATCGGCACCGGCACCGGGTACCTCGTGCTCGGGTTGATCGTCGCGCTGATCGGCACGTGCGCCGTGCTGAAGCACGCGTGGGCCGTGTACGTGATCATCGCCCTGCACGTCGTGATGGTGGCGGGCTGGTTCGCGCTGACCGCGCTCGGCGGCATCGGCGTCGTGTTCAGCCTGGTCTGGGTGTACCTGCTGTGGCTGCGGCGGGACGTCGCCAAGCGCATGGCCGAGGGCCGCCTGCCCAGCCAGCAGCAGCCGTAGCCCTCGCGTCAGCGCCGACGTGCGACCGGTCGGTAGAGCGCCCGCAGGACCACCAGGCAGACGGCCTGCACGCCCAGCGCGATCAGGGCGTGCACCAGCCACGCGCCCGCGAGCGTCGGCCCGCCCCACGCACCGCCCAGGGCGGGGTCGGCGGTGAACGGGTGGCCGATCGCGCCGATGGTGTCGGGCCACAGCGGGTAGAACCAGCCGCGGGCGACGAGGTACACGGCGAGCAGCGCGGGGGCGGTCGCGACCAGGGCTCGGGCGATCCCGGGCCGTGGCTGGACGCCCAGGCGGGTGGCGAGTGCGTTCATGGCGTGAACGCTAGGCGCGACCGCGGGGCGGGGCGTCGTACCGCGGAGCCAACCTCAGCGTCATACCGCGGTACCGGTCGGCATGACCCGTGGGTCGGCGTACTCCGTACCGGTCGGCGTGGCCCGTGGTCCGCCTGCGCTCGGTACCGGGAGCCACCTGCGCCGGGGCCGGCCTCCGAATTCTCCGGCTAACGTGAGACATGCGGTTCGGGTTGTCCTTGGTTCCGGAGTTCGCCTGACCGGGTGGTTCCGACAGCGCACACGTCCGCGACGGAGTCCCGACCCGTCGCGGGACGGGGGCGTGGTCCTCCGCCGTGCGTTGGGCCTGTGTGCGACCGGTTCCGTTCACCCGGAATTCGGCTTCACCGGCTACAAACCGGCGCATGAGCGATGGTGTGGTGAACCGGCGGACGCTGCTGCGCGCCGGTGCGATCGGCACGGCCGCGGCGGCTGTGCCCGGGGTCCTGGCGTTGCCCGGCGGTGTGGCGCTGGCGCGCGGCGGCGACCGGCCGGTGCTCACGCACGGCGTGCAGTCCGGTGACGTGACGGCCGACGGCGGCCTGGTGTGGACGCGCGCCGACCGCCCGTCGCGGATGCTGGTGGAGGTGTCGCCGGACCCGTCGTTCCGGCACGTCCGCACGGTGCGCGGGCCGCTGTTGACCCCCGAGACGGGCGGCACGGGCCGGGTGCGCCTGAGCGGCCTGCCCGGTGGCCGCGAGGTGCACTACCGGGTCGTCGCCGAGGACCTGGACGGCCGCGCCCGCAGCGAGGCCGTGGTGGGCAGCTTCCGGACGGCTCCGCGCGGCCGTGACGGCGTGCGGTTCGTGTGGTCCGGCGACGTGGCGGGCCAGGGCTGGGGAAGCAACCCGGACCTGGGCGGCATGCCGATCTTCGGCGCGATGGCCGCGCGCCGCCCCGACTTCTTCATCAACAGCGGCGACACGGTGTACGCGGACGGCCCGTTGCAGGAGTCCGTGACGCTGCCGGACGGCCGCGTGTGGCGCAACGTGGTCATCCCGGAGAAGCTGAAGGTCGCCGAGACGCTGGACGAGTACCGCGGCCAGTTCGCCTACAACCTGCTCGACCCGCAGTACCGCGCGTTCGCTGCCCGCGTGCCCATGATCGTGCAGTGGGACGACCACGAGGTGACCAACAACTGGTACCCGGGCGAGATCCTGACCTCGCCGCTCTACACCGAGAAGCGGGTGGACGTGCTGGCCGCGCGGGCGTTCCAGGCGTTCCACGAGTGGCAGCCCATCGACCCGAGGCGCGCGGTGGACGGGCGGGTGTACCGGAAGTTCGAGTACGGCGCGCACGTCGAGGTGTTCGTGCTGGACATGCGGTCGTACAAGGACGCGAACACGTCGCCGCGGGACGGTCGGGGCGTCGTGCTGGGCGCGGAGCAGGCGAAGTGGCTGGTCGACTCGCTGGACCGCAGCCGCGCCACGTGGAAGATCATCGCCGCGGACCTGCCGATCGGGCTGACCGTGCCGGACGGCGTGGACATCGAGGGCGTGGCCAACGGGCGGCCCGGCGCGCCGGGTGGCCGCGAGCACGAGCTGGCGTGGGTGCTGGGCGAGCTGAAGCGCCGGCGCGTGCGCAACACCGTGTGGCTGACGGCGGACGTGCACTACACGGCCGCGCACCACTACTCGCCGGAGCGGGCGGCGATCCAGGACTTCGACCCGTTCTGGGAGTTCGTGTCCGGTCCGCTGAACGCGGGCGCGTTCGGCCCGAACACGCTCGACCCGACGTTCGGGCCGGAGGCGGTGTTCGTGAACGCCCCGCCGGTCGCGAACACGACCCCGTTGGACGGCTTCCAGCACTTCGGCGAGGTGGAGGTGTCGCGGGACGGTGAGCTGACCGTGTGGCTGCGCGACATCAAGGGCGCGTCGCTGTGGAGCAAGACCCTCCAGCCGCAGCGCCGCTGACCCTGCCCGCGCCGCGCCGCTGCCCCTGCCTGGGCAGCACCGCTGACGCTGCACCCCCGCAGCGTTGGCGAGGCTGCCCGCGCACCGCTCACGCGCAAGGTTCTGCAAGCACTTGCGGCCGTCTGGCCCTTGTCCGGCCGTAGTTGTCGTGGTTTTGTGCACTCCGTCCCGGCGTCCTGCCGGGACGGGGTTGCAAGAATTTGCGACAAGGAGGTCGCTGATGCGTCGGGCCGTCGCCGCGCTCATCGCCCTGGCCGTTGTGCCGTTCGTCCCACCGTCCACCGGCGCCGCGCCCGAAGTCCAGCGGCTCGCCGTCGGCGCCGTCACCGACGTCGCGCCGGGCGTCCAGGGCGGTGACAAAGCGCTGGCCAAGGACGCGCTGCGGACCGACCTGACCGGTGAGCGGTTCTACTTCGTGATGCCCGACCGGTTCGCCAACGGCGACCCGCGCAACGACCGCGGCGGCACGAGCGAGACCGACCGGCTCAAGAGCGGCTACGACCCCGCCGACAAGGGCTTCTACCACGGCGGCGACCTCAAGGGCCTGCACGACAAGATCCCGTACCTGGACGACCTGGGCATCACCGCGATCTGGATGACCCCCATGTTCCAGAACCGGTGGGTGCAGGGCTCCGGGGCCGACATCTCGGCCGGCTACCACGGCTACTGGACGACGGACTTCACCAAGCTGGACCCGCACTTCGGCACGACCGACGAGATGCGCCGGCTGATCGCGGACGCGCACCGCCGCGGCATCAAGGTCTTCTTCGACATCGTCGCCAACCACACCGCCGACCTGATCGACTACGCCGAGGGCGAGTACGGCTACGTCAGCACCGGCGCGCAGCCCTACCTCGACGAGCACGGCAACCCGGTCGACATCTCGGCGATCGCGGGCCGGGAGGACTTCCCCGAGCTGACCGCGCCGTACACGCCGGTCGTCAAGGGCGCGAAGACCCCGGACTGGCTCAACGACCCGCGGCTCTACCACAACCGCGGCGACTCGACGTTCAGCGGCGAGTCCAACGAGTACGGCGACTTCTTCGGCCTCGACGACCTGATGACCGAGCACCCGACGGTCGTCAAGGGCATGCAGCGGATCTTCACCAGCTGGATCGACACCCTCGGCATCGACGGCTACCGCGTCGACACCGTCAAGCACGTCAACATGGAGTTCTGGCAGGCTTTGGCGCCGCACGTGAAGCAGTACGCGGCGTCGCGCGGCAAGAAGGACTTCTTCGTCTTCGGCGAGGTCTTCGACGCGAACCCGGCGTTCACGTCCCGCTACACCACTACCGGCAAGATGCAGGCGACGCTGGACTTCCCGTTCCAGAGCGGCGCGGCGACGTTCCTGTCCGGCGGCGGCGCGGCGCGGCTCGCCGAGGTGCTGGTGGACGACGACCGGTACACCGACGCGGACTCCAACGCCTCGTCGCTGCCGACGTTCCTGGGCAACCACGACATGGGCCGCATCGCGTGGATGGTCCGGCAGGGCCGGCCGGGCGTGTCCGAGGCCGAGCTGCTGGACCGGCTGGAGCTGGGCAACGCCCTGATGTACCTGTGGCGCGGCAACCCCGTCGTCTACTACGGCGACGAGCAGGGCTTCGCGGGCGGCGGCGGCGACAAGCTCGCCCGGCAGGACATGTTCGCGTCCCGGACGCCCGAGTACGCCGCCGAGGACCTGGTCGGCAGCGACCGGACCGGCGCGGTCGACAACTTCCGCACCGACCACCCGCTGTACCAGCAGCTCAAGGGCCTGGCGAAGTTCGTGGACGGCGACCCGGTGTGGCGCAGCGGCAACCAGGCGCTGCGGCTCGCCCGGGGCGACGTGCTCGCGTTCAGCCGCACGGCCCGCAACCAGCAGGTCGAGCACCTGGTCGTGGCCAACGCGGGCACCGCGCCGACGACCGTGGACGTCCCCGTGTCCGGGAAGGGCTACCGGCCCGTCTGGCCGGCCGCCGGGTCCCAGGTGAACGCGTCCGAGGGCAAGGTGACCGTGACGGTGCCCGCCCTGTCGGCGCTGGTGCTGCGGTCGACGGGCAAGATCCCTGCGGCCGCGCCGACGCCGACGCTGGTCGTGCCGCCGACCGGCACCGTGCTCGACGACCGCGTGGAGCTGCGCGCCGACGGCGTCACGTCGCCGTACGCGCAGGCCACGTTCGCGGCGCGGGTCGCGGGTGAGCGCGACTGGCAGGTGCTCGGCACCGACGACGCCGCCCCGTACCGCGTGTTCGCCGACCTGGCCGCGCTGCCCGGCGCGGCGGCGGGCAAGGACGTCGAGGTGCGCGTGGTGGCCAAGGACGCCAAGGGCACGTTGGGCGCGGACGGCGCGCGCGTCGGCCTGGTGGCCGCGCCGGCCGTCGAGCCGCCCGCCGCGGTGGCGTCGGACTGGCTGGTGGTGCACTACAACCGCCCGGCGGGCGACTACGACGGGTGGGGCCTGCACGCGTGGGGCGACGTCGAGAACGCGCCGACGTGGGACGCGCCCGTGCCGTTCGCCGGCGAGACCCCGTACGGCCGGTTCGCGTGGATCAAGCTGAAGCCGGGCGCCCGGTCGGTCGGGCTGATCGCCCACAAGGGCGACGAGAAGGACACCGACGGTGACCGGTTCGTCGACCCGAGCGTGACGCCGCAGGTGTGGCTGAAGCAGGGCCAGGCCGCGGTGCACGCCACCGAGCTCGCCGCGACCGGCCAGGCCGTGGTCACGCACACCGGTGACGCCACGGGGCTCGTGGTGCGCGCGGGCGGCGCCGACCACCCGTTCACCGGGGGAGTGGCGACCATCGCCGCCACCGCGCCGGTGGAGTTCTCCGTCGTGCGCGGCGGCACGGTCGAAGCCTCCGGCCGCACGGCGGGACGCGCGTGGGTCAACGGCGACAAGGTGTTCGCGAGCCTCGCCGCCGCGCAGAACCGCGCGGTGATCCACTACAACCGCCCCGACGGTGACTACACCGACTGGACGCTCTACCACTGGACGGGCTCGCTGGAGCCGAGTCCCGGCTGGAACCAGTCGCGCGTGCCGGACGGGCGGGACGGGTTCGGCGCGTACTGGTCGGTGCCGTTGGCGCCGGGCGCGACCGGGCTGAGCAACATCATCCACAAGGGTGACGCGAAGGACCCCGGCCCGGACCAGTTCCTCGACGTCACGGGCACCGGGTACGAGGTCTGGTACGTCTCCGGCTCGACCAAGCCGGACGGGTCCATCTCCTACGTGCTGCCGCCGTCCGCGGGCGAGGGCGTGGACGACGACGTCACCAAGGCCAAGGCCGTCTGGGTGTCGAAGGACCTGGTCGTGTGGGACGTGCCGGGAACGCCGTCCGACGGCTACCGGCTGGAGTACGACGGCAAGGTGCTGCGGCTGGAGCCGTCGGCGGACGCCGTGCCCGACCGCTTCCCGCACCTGCGGGGCAAGCCCGTGTTCCGGGTCCGCGACGGGGAGCGGCTGGACGAGGCGTTGCGCGGGAAGCTGTCCGCCGTGCACGTCGACTCGGGCGGCGGCCTGCGCCACCGCACGGGCGTGCAGATCGCGGGCGTGCTGGACGACCGGTTCGCCGCCGCCGCGTCGCGGCTGACGTACGGGCCGACGTTCGAGGGCGACCGGGTGACCACGCGGCTGTGGGCGCCCACGGCGTCCTCGGTGAAGGTCCAGGTGTCCGACCAGCCGGGCGGACCGGTCACGACGGTGGACCTGGCGCGCGACGACGCGTCCGGCTCCTGGTCGGCCACCGGGCCGTGGGAGGACAAGTTCTACCGGTACGAGGTGACCACCGCCGGCCGCACGGTGACGGTGACCGACCCGTACTCGGTGGCGCTGTCGGTGGACTCGACGCACTCGCAGTTCGCCGACCTCGGCGACGCCCGCACCATGCCCGCCGACTGGGCCGGGCACGTCGCCCGCGGCCTCGACGGCGACCCGACCGAGCACGGCATCACCGAGCTGCACGTCCGCGACTTCTCCATCGGCGACGCGTCCGTGCCGGAGTCCGACCGGGGCACCTACCGGGCCTTCACGCACTCGTCGTCGGTCGGCATGACGCACCTGCGGGAGCTGGCCGCCGCGGGCCTCGACACCGTGCACCTGCTGCCGACGTTCGACATCGCCACCATCCCCGAGAAGCGCGCCGACCAGCTGCGGCCGGCGTGCGACCTGGCGTCGTTGCCCGCGGACTCCGCGGCGCAGCAGCAGTGCGTGGCCGACGCCGCCGCGAAGGACGGCTTCAACTGGGGCTACGACCCGTTCCACTACGACGTCCCCGAGGGCTCCTACGCCACGGACGACGCGCAGACCGGGTGGGCGCGCTCCAAGCAGTACCGCGAGATGGTGAAGTCGTTGCACGACAACGGCAACCGCGTGGTGGTCGACGTGGTCTACAACCACACCGCCGCCTCCGGCGACGCGGCGACGTCCGTGCTGGACAAGGTCGTGCCGGGGTACTACCAGCGGCTCAACGCCGACGGCAGCGTCGCGAACTCGACGTGCTGCGCGAACACCGCCACCGAGAACGCCATGATGGGCAAGCTCGTCGTCGACTCGGTCGTGCGCTGGGCGCGCCTGTACAAGGTGGACGGCTTCCGGTTCGACCTCATGGGCCACCACCCGAAGGCGAACATCCTGGCCGTGCGGGCGGCGCTGGACGCGCTGACCGTCGCCGCGGACGGCGTGGACGGGCGCATGATCCGGATCTACGGCGAGGGCTGGGACTTCGGCGAGGTCGCCGGCAACGCCCGGTTCGAGCAGGCCACGCAGGCGAACATGGCGGGCACGGGCATCGGCACGTTCAGCGACCGGCTCCGCGACGCGGTGCGCGGCGGCGGCCCGTTCGACGCCGACCCGCGCGCGCAGGGCCTCGCGTCCGGCCTGGCCGGGGACCTCAACGGCACGCCCGCCAACGGCGACGTCGCCGCCCGGCTCGCGAACTACACCGACCTGGTGAAGCTCGGCATGGCGGGCAACATGGCGTCCTACCGGTTCCGGTCCACCGGCGGGGGCGAGATCACGGGCCGTGACGTGTCGTACAACGGCTCGCCCGCCGGGTACACGGGCGCGCCGGCCGACGTGATCACGTACGCCGACGCGCACGACAACGAGACGTTGTTCGACTCGCAGACCTACAAGCTGCCGGTCGGCACGTCGATGGCGGACCGGGTGCGGATGCAGAAGGTCGCGCTGGCGCCGGTGCTGCTGGGCCAGGGCCAACCGTTCCTGCACGCCGGCGCGGAGTTCCTGCGCTCGAAGTCGTTGGACCGCAACAGCTACGACTCGGGCGACTGGTTCAACCGCTACGACCCGTCGTTGCGGGACAACGGCTTCGCCCGCGGCCTCCCCCCGGCCGCGGACAACGAGGACAAGTGGCCCTACGCCGCGCCGCTGCTGGCCAACGCCTCCCTGAAGCCCTCGTCGGACGACATGCGCGCCGCCGTGGACAACACGCTGGAACTGCTGAAGATCCGCAAGTCGTCGCCCCTGTTCACCCTGAACGACGCGGCGCTCGTGCAGCAGAAGCTGTCGTTCCCGGCGGCCGAGCCGGGCATCGTCGCAGCGCTCCTCGACGACACCGCCGGCCCGGACGTCGACCCGGCGCTGGACGGCATCCTGGTGATCGTCAACCCGTACCCGACCGCCAAGTCGACCACCGTCGCCGGCGACTGGCAGAACCACGCCCTGAGCAGCGACAAGGCCACGTTCGCGAACGGCACGATCACCGCGCCGGCCCGCTCGGTCGTCATCCTGACCCGCTAGTGACCGGCCAGTTCGACGCGTGACCGGACGTGCTCGGCGCGCAGGATGCGGAACCCCCGCTCCTGCGCGCCGAGCACTTTCACGAGGTTGTGGCGTCCGGCGAGTACGTGGAGTTCCGGCACTTCGGGGCGCGGACGACCGTCGATCCGATGCCGACGGGCCACGCCTCAGCGGAACCGTCCTGGAACGGCATCATCGACTCACCGTCGAAGGCGATCGGCCCTGACGCTTCGAGGTCTGCGAACGGGTGCGGTGGTCGCCCCGACAACGTCATGGGCGACCACCCGTATGTCACGCACGCCCGATCGACAAGATCGGACACCCACCGGGGCGGTGATCCTCGACCGACAGCACCCGAGACATCACATGTCGGTCTTTTTCTCCTTACGCCACCTCTGTATGCCGGCCACAAGAAGGGAGCCGGCGAGACAGCCCATGACCACCGGAGCCCAAGGCGCTCGATCGCTGATCGCGAAAGCCCCGACGAGCAGGAGCAGGCAGAGCGCAGCCGCGACCGAGTAGAACAGGCGATAGCGGGTCGACTCCGGTGTGCGCCTCATCCAAAGATTCCCTTCAACGTGTTCGTGAAGCGACTCGCCCCACCGAGAACACCGCCGGTGATTCCACCCAGTCCGTCATCGGCGACTTCCTGGGAGTTGCCGCCCGCGATCTGCGAACCCAATGCCGCACCGGCGCCGCCCAGCAGACCTCCCATGACCGCGCCGGCCGCGATGCAACCGACTCCGGCGGTAGCCGCGCAGGTGCCGACCAGGCCGATACCGATCCCGGTACCGATGAAGCCACCGATCGTCGATCCTTGCGTGGAGGCCGTGCTGGCGCCGGTGGGGTCGCTGTTGTTGATGGGGTCGCCTTGGGCGTAGTTGTAGGGGTTGGGCTCCTGGCCGGTGGGGTCGGGTGAGCGGAAGCGGGCGTAGGCGCTGTCGTAGACGCGGTAGCCGAGCAGGTAGTGGCCGCGTTGGAGCTGGTAGGCGCCGAGGTAGCGGAACGGGTTGGCCGCCGCGGCGGGTCCGGTGGCGGTGACCGCGCCGTAGGGGGCGTAGGTGTACTCGGCCGCGACGTTGCCGTTGGTGTCGACCAGCGCGAGGACGCTGCCCTGGTGGTCGGTGACCGCGCCGTAGCGTGCGCCCGCCTTGTCCTTCAGGCCGATGAGCAGGCCTTCGGTGTCGCGGGTGTAGCTGGAGCGGGTCCCGTTGTCCACGGTCTCTGTTACCCCGAGCGCGGTGCGGGTGAACACGTGCGTGACCGGGGTGCCGCCGGTGGGGGTTTCGGTGATGGTGCGGGGTTGGGTCTGATCCGCGGTGTCGTAGGTGAAGTCGAGCACCTTGGTGGTGCCGAGGTTGCCGGTGAGCAACTGGTTGGTCGGGCTGAAGGTGAAGCTTGATTCGGGATTGGTGGTGGACTTGTAGTTGCCCGCGCCGTCGAACACCGCGCTCACGTCGTTGATCTTGGTGTACTGGTCGGCGGCGTTGACGGTGTAGGTGCGGCCCTCGCCGGAGAGCAGGTTGGTGGCGTTGTCGAGGGTGTAGGCGCCGGTGCCCGCCTTGGTCAGGCGGCCCAGTGCGTCGTAGGTGTAGTCGGTGACGACGCCCTTGATCGTCTTGGACTGGAGCTTGTCGGTGTCGCTGCCGTCGGGGCGGGTGTGGCGGTAGGTGGCCTTGAACAGCTCCGCGCCGGGTTTGGTGACGGTGATGGAGGTGTGGCGGCCGGCGTTGTCGTAGCCGGTGGTCTGCACCGCGCCGCCGGGGAAGTTGGTGGTGGTGCGCCGGTCGGCGTTGTCGTAGCCGAACGTCGTGGTCCCGCTGTAGGCGTCGGCGAGGGACGTCAGGCGGTCGGCGGCGTCGTAGGCGTAGGTCGCGGTGCCGGTCGGGGTGGTCAGGGTCTTGAGGTTGCCGACCTTGTCGTAGGTGTAGGACACCACCTCGGTGCCGCGGGTGACCTTGGTCAGCTGGTTGCGCACGTCGTACTCCAACGTCCGCGTCACGCCGGGCACCTGGGTGGAGGTGAGGTTGCCGTTGGCGTCGAAGGTGTTGGCCTGCACCACGGTCGTCCCGTGCTTGACCGACACGACGCGGTCGAGCCTGTCGTAGCCGTAGTCGATGCGCACGCCGTTGCCGTCGGTCACGCTCGTCACCCGCGACAGCGAGTCGTACGTGTACGCGGTGGCCCCCGCGGGCGCCGCCGGGACGACCTTGGTCAGGTTCCCGGCGGTGTCGTACTCGTAGGAGGTGATCGCGCCCTTGCCGTCCTTGCGCGTCTTCACCAGGCCCAGCGAGGAGTAGGCGTACGTCTCGATGTCGGCGTTCAGGCCCGTCGAGCGCACCTTGGTCAGGTTGCCGTTGGTGTCGTACTCACGGGTGGCCTGGTTGCCGGAGGCGTCGGTGACCTGGGTGGGCAGGTGCGGGTGCGCCGAACTGGTGTAGCCGACCACGCTCTGCGCCCCGGTCGCCAGCTTCGTGCCGATCAGGTTGTTGAGCGAGTCGTACTGGTAGGTCGTGGAGTGCTGCAACCCGTTGGTCGTGGTGTTGACGTCACTGGCCGCGGTCCAGGTCTGCGACTGCACGTGCCCCAACGCGTCCGTGGCCTTGACCTGCCGTCCCTCGTCGTCGAACTCGTGCCGGGAGGCGTGGCCGTTGGCGTCGGTGACGACCGTGTGCCACGAGGTCGTGGCGTCGCGCTGGTAGGTCGTGGCGACGCCGACGCCGTCCGCGGTGGGCTTGGTCAGCTTCGTCAGGCGCAGGGTGGACAGGTCGTACTCGAACCGGTAGGCCCTGCCCTGGGGGTCGATGATCGCGCTGGGCAGGTTCGAGTAGCCCGGCGTGTACTCGATCCTGATCCGGCCCCCGGCGCGGTCGCCGAACTCCCTGAGGGTGCCGTTGGTGCCGTAGACGCGGTCGCCGAACGTCAACCCGGACGGATCGGTGATCGACGCCGGCCGGCCCTGGTCGTCGTAGTTGAACGTGGTCACCCGACCCTGGGTGTCCACAACAGACACCAGCTTGCCGTCGGGCGCGTAGCGGTTGGTGACGGCGTTGCCGTTGCGGTCGGTCTGCGAGACCAGCCAACCCCTCGCGGTGAACAGCCACCGCTCGTCCGAACCGTCGAAGGACACCACGAACCCGCCATCGGGCGTCTTGGTCAGCCTCGCGTCGACCTTCGGCGCGGGCGCGTAGGTGCCGTCGAGATTGTCGTCGAACCACTCGCAGTACCCGTTCGGACCGTGGAAGATCACGCCCTGGCCGGGGTAGACCTCCAAGCCGACGGTGTCGTAGCTGAGCAGCCACTCGGTGCCGTTCACGCTGCTCGCCGCGGTGTTGAAGAACCGGTCCACCGTCAGGTTCAACCCGGTGCCCTTGACCGTCAGCTCGCGGTAGGCGAACACGACGTTGCGGGTGTGGAGGTTGACCAGCAGCTCCAACCGGTCACTGACCTGGTGCCGCTCCATCGGGTACGACGGCAGGATGCCGTAGTCCTCACCGGCGCACGTCGAGCGCTGCGCCTGCATGTCACCCGCGCCCGCCGCCCGCCAATCCCGGTCGGGCGCCGGACCACCCACGGGCGTCCTGTTCACCTGCGACGACGGAATCCACGTCTCCGGCGCCTTCACCGTCTCGTCCGCCTCCGGAGCCGCCTGCCCCGCTCCGGTCACCACACCGGCAACCAGGACCGCGACCACCGCGCTGCCGAACAAGCGCAGCACAGAACCACGCAGAACACTGCGTCTCACAACGATTCCCCCTCACAGAACCGGACACCCCCCGGCGTCCGGCACACATCCGGCGCACTCCGGCACCGGCACGTCCGAAACTAACGGCCACAATGCCAACCCGCACTTCCGTGGCGGGACGTCACGCCAACGCAGCAACACCGAGCCACACACGGTCACAATCGTGGAAGACAGATGGACCGAAAGGGGTGCCCGCACTGTGCAGCAAACTTGTCAAAGCCACGCCGCTCGCGCACAGACCTGGTCAGCGTGCGGTGTTCGGGTGACGGACTAATTCCAGTCGGGTCGAGGCGACGAGTCGTAGCCGATGACAAACAGGAGCTCATAGTTCTATCCGGACCGCCTGTCGGCATCAACCACCCGCCGGCGGGACATACCTGAGACGCCCATCGTCGATGGGCAACCGTTACGCGACGCGCTCACAAGCCAGCGAACGGGCAGGCCATCCGCCCTGGACCCTAGTGGCCAGTGCGAGGCAGACCCTCCAGAGTCAGTCCTCAAGTGTGTACACACGGATCTTCGGCAGCTACTGTCGCAGCACTGGCGCATTGTGGATGCCCTGAATGACGAAGTCGATGTCCTTCCGAGGTTGTGGTCTTCGATGAAATTCTTTCGGTACGGCCGGCCCCCACGCCGGTCTCCGTCGGCGTCGGGCGAGTAGACGTTGTAGCCCAGGAAATGGTTCTGGTCGTCGAGGGTGTCCGCGACCCGGTGGATCCGGCCGTCCTGGCTCGCCCAGTTCCGGAGTCAGGAGGCCTGGACAGTCCATGCCCAATTGTGTGGCCAGATCACGACCGTGTAGGTCGTCGACCGCAGACTCCACGAGTTGCGCGTAGACGGCGATCGAGGCGCGGACACGGCGACGAGCCACGAGCAGAATTGGCTACCGGTTCCGCACCGACGGCGGCACGGACCGGTACCTCGTGCTGGACAAGCGGGCGGGGGCGTCACTCCCGAGGACGGCGATCGTGACGGCGTGTTCCGCGCCGCGGCGACCGCGCTCGCCAAGACCTGGCTCGGCACCGGGACGGCGCCGGAGCGGCTGGTCCACCAGAGCTGACGGGTGGGCACGGCGGGTGCCGGCGCAGCTCCGGCTACCCTTCACCCAGTCGCACAATCCCGCACGAAGGAGTACCGACCGCCGTGAGCGAGCGCACCCTGGTCCTGGTCAAGCCCGACGGCGTCAGCCGCGGCCTGGTCGGCGAGGTCATCTCCCGCATCGAGCGCAAGGGCCTCGGCCTGGCCGCCCTCGAACTGCGCACCGTGGACCGCGCGACCGCCGAGCAGCACTACGCCGAGCACGACGGCAAGCCGTTCTTCGCCGACCTGGTCGAGTTCATCACCGGCGGCCCGCTGGTGGCGATGGTCGTCGAGGGCACGCGGGCGATCGCGGCGTTCCGCCAGCTGGCCGGCGGCACCGACCCGGTCGAGAAGGCCACGCCCGGCACGATCCGCGGCGACTTCGGCTTGGAGGTCCAGTTCAACCTGGTCCACGGTTCGGACTCGCCGGAGTCGGCCGAGCGCGAGATCAAGCTCTGGTTCCCGAACCTCTGAGCGCCGCGCAAGCACCGCAAGAGCACGAGACACGGCCCGGATCGCGTTGCGGTCCGGGCCGTGGCGTTCCCCGGCGTCAGCGGCCCTAGCGCCGCCCCACCGCCGTCCGACGCGGTGACGAGCCGAGGCCGCCGGGGGCCGAGCCGTGCAGCACGACGCCGTCCCGGTGGCCCAGGGGCAGGTACATCCGCACGTCGTCGTAACGCACGTCGTCCACCGCGATGACGTTCGGCAGCCGACCCCACTCGCGGAAGCCGAGGCTCTCGTACAGCTGGATGGCGCCGTGGTTGTTGCCGCGCACGCCGAGCGTCAGCACCTCCAGCCCGGCCGTGCGCGCGTGCTCGACCACCGCGCCCACCAGCCGCGCGCCCAGTCCGAGGCCTCGCGCCGCCGGGTGCGCCGCCACCCGCCGCACCTCGGCCATGTGCCGGAACACCTCGCTCTCGGACCGCCGCCACGTCGCCGTGCCGCGCAGCACGCCGTCCACGCGCGCCACGACGAGCGCGCCGTCCCGGGGGGAGCCGAGGACGCCGTCCAGCCACGCGTCGGTCTCCGCACGTCCCGGCGGACGTCGCCAGCCGATCGCGCCGCCCGCGGCCACCACGGCGTGCAGCACCTCGTGCACCTCGGCCCGCAACCGCTCGTCCGCCACCGCCGGCCAGGTCAGCTCGATCTCCACGGGCCACACCCTAAAACGATTCCGGGATTGTCGGACCCCGCCGCTAACGTGATCGTCATGACCCCGACCCTCGTCCACGCCAAGGGCTTGACCAAGCACTTCGGTTCGTTCGAAGCCGTCCGGGGCATCGACGTCGAAGTGGGCCGGGGCGAGGCGTTCGGCTTCCTCGGCCCCAACGGCGCCGGCAAGTCCTCGACCATGCGGATGATCTCGTGCGTGTCGCCGCGCACCGGCGGCGAGCTGAGCGTGCTCGGCCTCGACCCGGACGTGGACGGCCCGAGGATCCGCGCCCGCCTCGGCGTGGTGCCGCAGCTCGACAACCTCGACACCGAGCTGACCGTGCGGCAGAACCTCCAGGTCTACGGCCGCTACTTCGGCCTGTCCCGCGCCGCGGTCCGGGAGAAGGCCGTCGAGCTGATGGAGTTCGCCCAGCTCACCGACCGCGCCGACGCCGAGGTCGAGCCGCTGTCGGGCGGCATGAAGCGGCGGCTCACGATCGCCCGGTCCCTGGTCAACGACCCGGACCTGCTGCTGCTCGACGAGCCGACCACGGGCCTCGACCCGCAGGCCCGCCACCTGCTGTGGGACCGCCTGTTCCGGCTGAAGCAGTCCGGCGTCACGTTGATCATCACCACGCACTACATGGACGAGGCCGAGCAGCTGTGCGACCGGCTCGTCGTGATGGACGGCGGCCGGATCGCGGCCGAGGGCTCGCCGTCGGAGCTGATCCGCCGCTACTCGACCCGCGAGGTGCTGGAGCTGAGGTTCCCGCCGGGCGAGCAGAGCGCCGACGCGGTGCGCGACCTGGCCGACCGGGTCGAGATCCTGCCCGACCGGGTGCTGCTGTACACCTCGGACGGCGAGGCGGCGCTGTCCGCGGCGCACGCGCGGGGCGTGCGGCCGGTGTCCAGCCTGGTCCGCCGCAGCTCGCTGGAGGACGTGTTCCTCAGCCTCACCGGCCGGACGTTGGTGGACTGATGGGCGTCCACGTCGTCGGCCCGTTCCGCGCCGCGCTGATCGCGGTGGAGCACCACTGGACCTGGTACCGCCGCAACTGGCGGGCCACGGTGATCTCCAACTTCCTCCAGCCGGTGCTGTTCCTGCTGGCCATGGGGGTGGGGTTCGGCTCGCAGGTGCAGGCCGGCGAGGCCACCGGCGGCCACCGGTACGTGGTGTTCCTGGCGCCGGCGCTGCTGGTGCTGACCGCCGTGCAGAACGCCGTGTTCGAGTCCACGTGGGCCGTGTTCTCCGCGTTCAAGTGGCAGCGGACGTACCTGGCGATGGTGTCGACCCCGATCACGCCCGCCCAGGTGCTGCACGGCCAGCTGCTGTGGATCGCGCTGCGGCTGGCCGCGGGCACCGCCGTGTTCCTCGGCATCGCGGTCGCCCTGGGCGCCATCACCAGCCCGTCCGCGGTGCTGGCGGTGCCGTTCGGGGTGTTGGCCGGCATGGCGTTCTGCGCGCCCCTGGTGGCGTTCAGCGCGACCAGGGAGAAACCGGACGCGTTCAACTCCGTGTTCCGCTTCCTCGTGATGCCGATGACCCTGTTCACCGGCGCGTTCTTCCCGCTGAGCCAGCTGCCGGAGTGGGTGCGGCCGCTGGCCTGGGCCACCCCGGCGTGGCACGGCATCGAGCTGGCCCGCGGCGCCACGTTCGGCACCCTGCGCCTGCTGCCCGCGCTCGGCCACGTCGCCTACCTGTCGGCCCTCGTGGCGCTCGGCGTCGTCCTGGGCCGCCGCCACTTCCGCCGGAGGCTGACCCAGTGACCCGCGAGTCGTCCGCGCGCACCGCCGCCGCGAGCCCCGCCGCCGGGCCGGGGAACGGCACGGGGCTGGTGTTCCGGATCGTGCCGCCCGGCCTGTACGCGGGCCGCTCGCACGTCCTGGTCGAACGCGCCTACCTGGTCAGCAGGCGGGCGTGGATGTCGGTCGTGTCCGGGTTCTTCGAGCCGCTGTTCTTCCTGCTCTCGCTCGGGTTCGGCTTCGGGCAGCTGGTCGCCACCGTGCAGGGGCCCGGCGGCCCGATGGACTACGCCGCGTTCGTCGCGCCCGCCCTGCTGGCGGCGTCGGCGATGAACGGTGCCGTGTTCGAGGCGACGTTCAACCTGTTCTTCAAGTTCAAGTACGCGAAGGTGTACGACGCGGTGCTGGCCACGCCGATGGGCCCGGTCGACATCGCGGTCGGCGAGGCCACCTGGTGCCTCATCCGCGGCGGGCTGTACTCGGGCGGGTTCCTGGTCGTCATGCTCGGGTTCGGGCTCATCGACTCGCCGTGGGCGCTGCTGGCGCTGCCGGTGTGCCTGCTGGTCGCGCTGGCGTTCGCGGCGGTCGGCATGGCCGCGGCCACGTTCATGCGCTCCTGGCAGGACTTCGACCTGGTGCAGCTGGCCGTGATGCCGCTGTTCCTGTTCTCGACCACGTTCTACCCGCTGTCGGTGTACCCGGCCTGGCTCCAGGCCGTGGTCCAGTGGACGCCGCTGTACCACGCGATCGAGCTGATGAGGGGCCTGACCACGGGTCACGTCGGCTGGTCGGCGTTCGGGCACGTCGCGTACTTCGTCGTGATGGCCGCCATCGGGGTGGTGGTCGCGGCACGTCGGCTGGGCAAGTTGCTGCTGACCTGACCTGGTCGAACACTGGACGAACCTCGAGAACCGGAGGTCGTCATGGACGTGATCGCACTCATCGGCCGCATCCTGTTCGTGTTCCTCTTCTTCGGCTCCGCGTTCGGCCACCTGACCCAGACGGAGGCGATGGCCGGCTACGCGTCGTCCAAGGGCGTCCCGTCGGCGAAGGCCGCCACGTTCGCCAGCGGCGTGCTCATGGTCGTCGCCGGGTTGATGCTGCTCCTGGGCGTCTGGGCCGATCTCGGCGCGCTGCTGCTCGTGCTGTTCCTGGTGCCCACGGCGTTCCTCATGCACAACTTCTGGAAGGAGACCGACCCGCAGGCCAAGCAGTTAGAGATGATCCAGTTCAACAAGGACCTGGCCCTCGCGGGCGGCGCGCTGATGTTCTTCGGCCTGTACGCGGGACCGGGCTCCGAACTGGGCCTCACCGTCACCGGACCGCTGTTCTGACGCCCGCGGGCGGTGCCGTTACCCTGAAACGGTGAGTGTCGAGTCGGTCTTCCCCGCCCTGGAACCCCTGCTGCCGAGGGTGTCCAAGCCGGTGCAATACGTCGGCGGGGAACTCAACGCCACCGTCAAGGACTGGGACGCCGCCGCCGTGCGGTGGGCCCTGATGTACCCGGACGCCTACGAGGTGGGGCTGCCCAACCAGGGCGTCATGATCCTCTACGAGGTCCTCAACGAGCAGCCGGACGTGCTGGCCGAGCGGACCTACGCGGTGTGGCCCGACCTCGAGCGGCTGATGCGCGAGCACGGCGTGCCGCAGTTCACCGTGGACGCGCACCGGCCGGTCGGCGCGTTCGACCTGCTCGGCGTGAGCTTCGCGACCGAGCTCGGCTACACGAACCTGCTCAACGCGCTGGACCTGGCGGGCGTCCCGATCCACGCCGCCGACCGCACCGAGGACCACCCGATCGTGGTGGCCGGCGGGCACGCGGCGTTCAACCCGGAGCCGATCTCGCCGTTCGTCGACGCCGCGGTGCTCGGTGACGGCGAGGAAGCCGTCCTGGAGATCACCGACATCGTCCGGGCGTGGAAGGCCGAGGGCTGCCCCGGCGGGCGCGACGAGGTGCTGACCAGGCTCGCCGAGACCGGCGGCATCTACGTGCCGCGGTTCTACGACGTGGAGTACCTGCCCGACGGCCGCATCCAGCGCGTGGTGCCGAACCGCGAGCGGGTGCCGTACCGGGTGTTCAAGCGGACCACGATGGACCTCGACGCGTGGCCGTACCCGAAGCAGCCGCTGGTGCCGCTCGCGGAGAGCGTGCACGAGCGGATGAGCGTGGAGATCTTCCGCGGCTGCACGCGCGGCTGCCGGTTCTGCCAGGCGGGCATGATCACCCGCCCGGTGCGGGAGCGGTCCATCGAGGGCATCGGCGCGATGGTGCAGCGCGGCCTGGAGGCGACCGGGTTCGAGGAGGTCGGCCTGCTGTCGCTGTCCAGCGCGGACCACTCGGAGATCGCCGAGATCACCAAGGGCCTCGCGGACCGCTACGAGGGCACGAACACCGGCCTGTCGCTGCCGTCGACCCGGGTGGACGCGTTCAACATCGACCTGGCCAACGAGCTGTCCCGCAACGGCCGCCGCTCGGGCCTGACGTTCGCGCCCGAGGGCGGCAGCGAGCGCCTGCGCCGCGTGATCAACAAGATGGTGTCGGAGGAAGACCTCATCCGCACGGTCAGCGCGGCGTTCGGCGCGGGCTGGCGGCAGGTGAAGCTGTACTTCATGTGCGGCCTGCCCACCGAGACGGACGACGACGTGCTGCAGATCGCCGAGATGGCGAAGAACGTGATCCGCGCGGGCCGCGAGGTCTCCGGCCGCAAGGACATCCGCTGCACGATCTCCATCGGCGGGTTCGTGCCCAAGCCGCACACCCCGTTCCAGTGGGCCGCGCAGTGCGACCCGGACACCGTGGACGACCGGCTGAAGAAGCTGCGCGACGCGGTGAACTCGGACCGCGCGCTGGGCCGCAACATCGGCATGCGCTACCACGACGGCAAGCCGTCGCTGATCGAAGGGCTGCTGTCGCGCGGCGACCGGCGCATCGGCCTGGTCATCGAGCGGGTGTGGCGCGAGGGCGGCCGGTTCGACGGCTGGTCCGAGCACTTCTCCTACGACCGCTGGGTGAAGGCGGCCGAGGCGGAGCTGACCCCGCTGGGCGTCGACCTGGCGTGGTTCACCACGCGGGAGCGCGAGGAGCTGGAGGTCCTGCCGTGGGACCACCTCGACTCGGGCCTCGACAAGGAGTGGCTCTGGGCGGACTGGCAGGACGCGCTGGACGAGCGCGAGCAGGACGACTGCCGCTGGACGCCGTGCTTCGACTGCGGTGTGTGCCCGGCGATGGGCACCGACATCGAGGTGGGTCCGACCGGTCGGACGTTGCTGCCGATCTCGCCGGTGGGCAAGGGCTCCCCGGTGCGCAACCCGGCGTTGACGCAGGGCTGAGCACGCCGACGCCCGGTCCTCCGTCGTCGCGGGGGCCGGGCGGTCAGGGGCGGACCTCCACCGCGTCGACCCGGATCGCCCGCACCGGGCACGCGCGCGCCGCCGCGCGGACCTGCGGCGCCTGGTCGGCGTCGGGGTTGCGGGCGGTGCCCCATGGCGATCCTGTGCGCGGCCAGGCTGGCGGAGGTGCTGGTCGACCTCGGCCGGTTCGACGAGGCCCGGGACCTGCTGGCGCGCCACGGTTTCGCCGACGAGCTGCCGGAGCTGTTCCAGCACAACGTGACGCTGTTCGCGCGGGGCAAGATGAAGCTCGCCACCGACGACCCCCCAGGGCGCGCTGGAAGACCTGCTCGAATGCGGGCGAAGACTCGGCGCGTCCACAATAGACAGCCCGGCGATCCTGCCGTGGCGGGCGCTCGCCGTGCGCGCCCACCTCGCGTCGGGCCGCCGGGACACCGCCGCCGCGCTCGCCGCCGAAGACCTGGCCCGCGCCAAGCGCTGGGGCACGCCGAGGGCGATGGGCGCCGCCCTGATCTCCGTCGGCCTCACCTCCGACGACGAAGCCGCGACCCGCGCGCTGCGCAAGGCCGTGGAGTACCTGACCGAGTCCGTCGCCCGCCTGCCGCACGCCGAGGCGCTGCTGGAGCTGGGCGCGTGCCTGCGCCGCCGCGGCCAGGCCGACCGCGCCATCCCGCACCTGCGGCAGGCCGTCGAGCTGAGCGCCCGGTGCGAGTCCAAGCCGCTGATCCGACGGGCCGCCGACGGGCTGCGCGCCTGCGAGCCCGCCTCCGCGCGCGGCACCGTCCACGGGCTCACCAAGCAGGAGACCAGGGTCGCCGGGATGGCCGCCCAGGGCCTCACCAACCGGCAGATCGCCGAAGCCCTGTTCCTGACCCGCCGCACGGTCGAGCTGCACCTGTCCGGCGCCTACCGCAAGCTCGGCATCGCGGGCCGCGCCGACCTGGCGGGCGCGCTGCGCCGCCACCAGGACCAGTTCTCGGCCTGACCGGACCGGCTACCGCACCGCGGCCAGCGCGTCGACCAGCCCGTGCCCGTAGAAGCCGTTGAACTCCGAGTAGCCCGCGCAGAACGCGTCCTGCGCGCCCGTGCCGTTGAGGTCGTAGTCCGCCGGGCACGGCAACGTCTCCGCCTGCGCGTTGAGCATCCGCGTCAGCTCGCCGGCGCGCGCGCCGGGGTGCGTGGACGCCAGCAGCGCCGCCACCCCCGACACGTGCGGCGCGGCCATCGACGTGCCGCACGAGTAGTCGTAGCCGGCGGCGGGCACCGTCGACAGCACGCACCCGTTGCGCGCGTCGTCCGGCACCTGCCTGCGGTCGCCGCCCGGCGCCGTCACGTCCACCGCGCCCAGCCCGTACGAGCTGTACCCGGCCTTCACCCCGTCCGCGCCCACCGACGACACCGCCACCACGTTGCGCAGCTGCGCCGGCAGCACCAGGCACGTGCTGTCCACGGGCCGCGGCTTCACGTCCTCCGGCGCGGCGTTCGTCGGGCTCACCGCGTCGCGGCCCGGCTTGGTCAGGTCGGCCCCCGCGTTGCCCGCCGCCGCCACGGTCAGCACGCCGCGCCCGTTGGCGTAGTCGACCGCGCGCCGCACCGCCTCGTAGACCACGGACTGGCCCACCTTGTTCTGGCAGGTGAACACCCACGGGTCGATGAAGTAGCTGTTGTTGGTGATGGTCATGCCCCGCTCCGCGGCCCACATGAACCCGCACACCGCGTACTCGGGGTAGATGAAGCCGGAGTCGTCCACGACCTTCACCGACGCGATCCGCACGCCCGGCGCGACCCCCGTCGTGCCGCGACCGTCGTCGGCCGCCGCGATCGTGCCCGCCACGTGCGTGCCGTGCGCGGACGTCGTCGGCGCCCACGCCGCGGGCGACGGGTCGGCCACGCCCGTCGTGCAGCCGGCCGACAGCGCCGGGTCCAGCGCCCCGACCAGGTCCGGGTGCGCCGGGTCGATGCCCGAGTCGAGCACGCCGACCACCACGTCCCGGCTGCCGGTGCTCACCGCGTGCGCCTCGGCCGCCCGGATCAGGTCCATGTCCCACTGCTCGGCGGTCCGGTCGGCCGTGCCGCCCGAGCCCCGCGCGCCCGACGCCTCGTCGTCCTTCTTCTTCCGGGCGGGCGCGCCGTTGTGCTTCGACAGGCCGTCCAGCTGCGCGCTGTACGCCCGGTCCAGGCCGATCTTGTGCCCGAAACCGGGGTCGGCGGACACGGCGACCGCCACCGCGATCTCCGGGTGGTACCGGCTGGTCGTGCCGCACGCGGCCGCGACCTGCGCCTCGGCCAGCGGCGCGCTGGTGCCGGGGGAGAACACGACCAGGTAGCGCAGCGTCGGACCGGGCTGGACGCAGTCGGCCGGCGCCGTCACGGGCTCCACCGGTTCCGCGGGGTCGGCCGCGGCGGGCGCGGTCGCCCCGAGGCAACCGGTCGCGAGCAGCGCCGCGCAGACCGCGACCGCTCGGGCGCGGCGGTGCAGAGGCACGGGGGACCTCCAGGGCTGGACCGGCCGGTTCGCCAGGACGGCGAGCCGTCACTCTCTGACTGCTGCTGCCGGACGGTAGCCAGACGGGGCGGAGCAGACAAGCGGAACGGCCCCGAACAGGTTCACGGTACCGTCCTGGTGGAGTAGGAGCGTGGACCGTTGGGGTGCTCACCCCATCGTGAGCCACCCGGGTACCCAAGGGGAGTAGCCCTGAGCCGCCAGCAGCAGCCCAACCCGTCGGCCGCACCTGTGCAGAAGCTCCGACTGCGCTACGCCAAGCGCGGTCGGCTGCGGTTCACGTCGCACCGTGACATCGCGCGCACCTTCGAGCGCGCGCTGCGCCGGGCCGGCGTCCCCATGGCCTACTCCCAGGGCTTCAGCCCTCACCCGAAGGTGTCCTGGGTCGGCGCCGCGCCGACCGGCGTGGCGAGCGAGGCCGAGTACGTCGAGGTGCAGCTGGTCGACCGGGTGGACCCGGAGGCCCTGCGGACCGCGCTGGACGCCGTGCTGCCGCCGGGCATCGACGTGCTGGAGGTCGTCGAGTCGGCGGGTGGCACGCTGCCCGAGCGCATCGAGGCCAGCGCGTGGCGGCTGGAGCTGGACGGCGTGTCGCCCGAAGAGCTGACCGAAGCCGTGGCCGCGCTGCTCGCCGCGGACTCCGTCGAGGTCGAGCGGCTGACCAAGGACGGCAAGAAGATCGTGGACGTGCGTCCCGCGATCGTGTCCGCGCAGGTGGAGACGCCGGCGGAGGCGCAATCGAGCGACGCCGGACACGATGCACGGGATTTGTCACAGCCGTGTGGGATACTCATGACGGTCGTACGGCAGACAACCCCTACCGTGAGACCCGACGACGTGCTGAGCGCGCTCCGAGTCGTCGCCGACCTGGTTCCGCCGGTGCCCGCGAAGGCGACCCGGATGGCGCAGGGGCGGCTGGACGACGAAGGCGGCCTGGTGGACCCGCTTGCCCTCGACAGGGCGGCGGAGGTCTGACCGGGTGGTGCGGAGCGGCGCTGACGGCGTCGTCGACAGAGTTATGGGACCTGCTGTGCCGCGTGCCCCACGGGTGGGCGCCACAGCGCGAGGCAAGGATTCCCGCCGCCAGCCGCGGCGGTGAGTGGACAAGAGAGGCCCCTGCGCGGCCGCGTCGGTTGGGACGCGCCCGGGGGCGGAGGAGCTGCATTGTCGAACACGGAAAAGCCTGCCGGCCCCGCCGGCGGGGGTAACGCCACACCCGCACACCCGGACCTGGCGGACCTGCCCGCCAAGCTGCGGGTGCACGCGCTGGCCAAGCTGCTCGGCGCGAGCAGCAAGGACGTCGTGGCGGCCCTCGCCGACCTGGGCGAGCCGGTGAAGGGCGTTCAGTCGAGCGTCAGCCGCGAGCTCGCGCTCAAGGTCGCCGAGAACCTGCTGGGCTGGGACGACATCGTCACCGGCGACGTGGACGAGCACACCGAGGAACCGGTGGCGGTGGCCCGCGAGGTCGCGCCGCTGGTGCCGCTGTTCGCCCCGCCGTCCGCGGTGTTCCTGCCCCCGACGCCGGTCGCGAAGGCCCCGGTCGTCGAGGACGAGGACGACGTCGAGGACGAGTCCGACGAGCACGGCGTCACCGACGACGCCGGTGACGAGGGCGAAGGCCGCCGCCGCCGCCGTCGTGGCCGGCGTGGTCGCGGCCGCGGCAAGGGCGTCGGCGACGAGAACGGCGAGGACGAGCCGGGCGAGGAGCCCGCCGAGGCCGAGGCCGAGGCCGAGGCGGAAGCCGCCGAGGACACCGCGACCGACGACGAGGGCGCGGGCAGCCGTCGCCGCCGGCGTCGCCGCCGTCGCAAGACCGGCGCCGAGGAAGAGGCCGCGCCGAGCGAGGACGACCCGCCGAACACCGTCGTCCACGTCCGCGAGCCCGCTCGCGACGCGCGTGACGACAAGGCCGACTCCGAGGCCGCCCAGAACGAGGTGCGCAGCGTCCGCGGCTCCACCCGCCTGGAGGCCAAGCGCCAGCGCCGCCGCGACGGTCGCGAGGCCGGCCGCCGCCGTGCCCCCGTGCTGTCCGAGGCCGAGTTCCTGGCCCGGCGCGAGGCCGTCGAGCGCACGATGGTGGTGCGCGAGCGCGGCGACCGCACGCAGATCGGCGTGCTGGAGGACGGCGTCCTGGTCGAGCACTTCGTGACCTCGTCGGGCAGCGGCTCGCTGGTCGGCAACGTCTACCTCGGCCGGGTGCAGAACGTGCTGCCCTCGATGGAGGCGGCGTTCATCGACATCGGCCGCGGCCGCAACGCGGTGCTGTACGCGGGCGAGGTCGACTGGGACGCGGCCGGCCTGGAGGGCAAGGCACGCAAGATCGAGCAGGCCCTGTCCACCGGCGACAGCGTCCTGGTGCAGGTCACCAAGGACCCGGTCGGCCACAAGGGCGCCCGGCTGACCACGCAGATCAGCCTGCCCGGCCGCTTCCTGGTGTACGTGCCCGGCGGCGGCGCGACCGGCATCAGCCGGAAGCTGCCCGACAACGAGCGCAAGCGCCTGAAGGACATCCTGAAGCGCGTCGTCCCCGAGGACGCCGGCGTGATCATCCGCACCGCCTCGGAGGGCATCGCCGAGGAGGAGCTGGCCCGCGACGTGACCCGCCTGCAGGCGCAGTGGCAGGTCATCAAGGAGAAGGCCGACGCGCCGAGGTCGCAGGCGCCGCAGCTGCTGTACGAAGAGCCGGACCTGCTGGTGAAGGTCGTCCGCGACCTGTTCACCGAGGACTTCGCCGCGCTCATCGTCCAGGGCTCGGACGCGTGGGACACCATCGAGGCGTACGTGCGGCACGTCGCGCCGGACCTCCAGGAACGGCTGCGCAAGCACGTGGGCAACAACGACGTGTTCGTCGAGCACCGCATCGACGAGCAGCTGCTCAAGGCGCTGGACCGCAAGGTCTGGCTGCCGTCGGGCGGCTACCTGGTCATCGACCGCACCGAGGCGATGACCGTCATCGACGTGAACACCGGCAAGTTCACCGGGTCGGGCGGGAACCTCGAGGAGACGGTCACCCGCAACAACCTGGAGGCGGCGGAGGAGATCGTCCGCCAGCTCCGGCTGCGCGACGTCGGCGGCATCATCGTGATCGACTTCATCGACATGGTGCTGGAGTCGAACCGCGACCTGGTGCTGCGCCGGCTGACCGAGTGCCTCGGCCGCGACCGCACCCGCCACCAGGTGGCGGAGGTGACGTCGCTGGGTCTCGTGCAGATGACGCGCAAGCGGGTCGGCACCGGCCTGCTGGAGGCGTTCTCGACGACGTGCGAGCACTGCCGCGGCCGTGGCGTGGTCATGTCCACCGAGCCCGTGCACGCGCACGGCAACGGTGGCGGCAACGGCGGTGGCCAGCAGCAACAGCAGCAGCAGGCCGGTGGCCGCAAGTCGCGCCGCGCCAAGAACGCGGAGACGCCC
Organism: Saccharothrix hoggarensis; assembly: GCF_052936025.1. The sequence continues at coordinate 1,395,476 of NZ_CP193624.1, forward strand.
GAGCCGGTGGCCGAGCAGACCGTGGAGCCGACCGAGGAGCCGGAGGCGGTCAGCGAGCAGCCGACGTCCGAGGAGCCGGTGTCCGCCCTGCTCGACGAGGACGTGGCGCTGGAAACCCCGAAGCGCGACCGCCGCCAGCGCCGTCGGGCCCGCCGTGAAGCGGGCGCCGTCGTCAAGCACGGCGACGAGCCCGCCGAGGCCACCCCGGCGCCCGTCGTGACCACCCCGCCGACCGAGGTCACCGGGCGGATCGAGGTCGCGCCGGCCGAGGTCGCCGAGGTCTCGGCGCCCGCAGCGACCACGGCTCCCGCCGCGGCGGCCCCGGAGGCGCCCTCCGAGCCCGCCCCGGCGACCACGGCCCCCGAGCCCGCTGCCGCCGCCCCCGCGGCGACGGAGGAGCCCGTGGTCGTCGTCACGCCGGTCAAGACCAGGACCAGGAGGGCGTCCCGAGCGGCCGTCCGCCCCCAGGCCGAGCCCATCACGCAGTCCGAGCCGGTCCGCGTGGAGCCCGTCCGCGTCGAGCCGACCCAGCCGGAGCCGACCCAGCCCGAGCCGACCGCCCCGGCCGCCCAGGCTCCCCAGCAGGAGCCCGCGGCCGAGCAGCCGCTCAACGGCCGGCACGCCCCGGAGCCCGCGACCCCGGCGGTGACCACGCGTCGCCGCACGGCCCGTCGCGCGGCCTCCAGGCCCGCCGGCCCGCCCCTGGGCGTGACGGAGAACTGAGGCGCCACCGCACGACGAACCGCCGTCCAGCCGAGCTGGGCGGCGGTTCGCCGTTCCCGGCCCTGAGCGCCGCCACAGCCCTCGCGACCGATCACGTCCCCGCGAAGGCCCGGCCCCGGTCGTTCGTGGCCGGCAATGGCCCGCACAGGGCTTTCACGGGCATCGCCGATGACGGCGCGGCCACCTCGCCGGGTGTTCTATGCTGGACGTCGGCACCCGGCGTGACCAGGGCGATCCCGCTACACCGACCCCGGTTTGACCCCGCCGGCACCCGCCACGTAACCTGATACGCGGCCCGCCATCCGGTGGGCCCTGTCGCGTGAAGCCCAGCCCACTCGTTGTCAGTGGTGTCGAGGCACGTGCGATCCCGTCCCGTCGAGTAGCAGGAGACTTCCGTCCCGATGTACGCGATCGTCAAGACCGGCGGCAAGCAGTACAAGGTGGCTGTCGGCGACGTCATCGAGGTCGAGAAGCTCGAAGGCGAGCCGGACACCGAGATCACCTTCGCGGCGCCGCTCCTCGTTGTGGACGGCGATGACGTCACCTCCGCGGCGGACGCCCTGGCGAAGTTCTCGGTGACCGGCAAGGTCGTCGAGCAGACCAAGGGCCCCAAGATCCGCATCCACAAGTTCAAGAACAAGACCGGCTACCACAAGCGCCAGGGTCACCGCCAGAAGCTGACTCGCGTCGAGGTCACCGGCATCACCGGTAAGTGAGGATCTGACTAGCCATGGCACACAAGAAGGGTGCATCCAGCTCCCGCAACGGCCGTGACTCGAACCCCCAGTACCTCGGGGTCAAGCGGTTCGGCGGTCAGGTCGTCAAGGCCGGCGAGATCCTGATCCGCCAGCGCGGCACCAAGTTCCACCCCGGCGTCAACGTCGGTCGCGGCAAGGACGACACGCTCTTCGCGTTGGCGCCCGGCGCGGTCGAGTTCGGCTCCAAGCGCGGTCGCAAGACCGTGAACATCGTCCCGGTCGAGGCTGCTGCTTAAGCGCCTCGGGCGTAGACGGAACGACCTCCGACGAGGGGCGGGACCGGTGCATTCCGGCTCCCGCCCCTCGTTGCTTCTTAGGAAAGGAAAACCCCGTGTCCCGCTTCGTCGACCGGGTGGTCATCCACGTCGCCGCAGGTGACGGGGGCAACGGGGTCGCCTCGGTGCATCGCGAGAAGTTCAAGCCGCTGGGTGGCCCCGATGGCGGCAACGGCGGCAAGGGCGGCGACGTCGTGCTGGTCGTCGACTCGCAGGTGCACACGCTGCTCGACTTCCACTTCCGCCCGAACGCCGCCGCCGGCAACGGCAAGGGCGGCCAGGGCGGCAACCGCGACGGCGCGAACGGGGCGGACCTCGAACTGCGCGTGCCGGACGGCACCGTCGTCCTCACGCCCGACGGCGAGGTCGTCGCGGACCTCGTCGGCGAGGGCACCCGGCTGATCGCGGCCCAGGGCGGCCGCGGCGGCCTCGGCAACGCCTCGCTGGCGTCCAAGGCCCGCAAGGCCCCCGGTTTCGCCCTCCTGGGTGAACCCGGCGAGGCCCAGGACCTCGTGCTGGAGCTGAAGTCCGTCGCGGACGTCGGCCTGCTCGGGTTCCCGTCGGCGGGCAAGTCGTCGCTGATCTCGGTGCTGTCCGCGGCCAAGCCGAAGATCGCCGACTACCCGTTCACGACGCTGGTGCCGAACCTGGGCGTGATCACCGGCGGCGACACCATCTTCACGATGGCGGACGTGCCCGGCCTGATCCCCGGCGCGTCCGAGGGCAAGGGCCTCGGCCTCGACTTCCTGCGGCACATCGAGCGCTGCGCGGTGCTGGTGCACGTCGTGGACTGCGCGACGTACGAGGCGGGCCGCGACCCGGTGTCGGACATCGACGCGCTGGAGGAGGAGCTGGCGAAGTACACCCCCTCCCTGGCCGACGACCTGGCCGAACGCCCGCGCGTCGTGGTGCTCAACAAGATCGACATCCCGGAGGCGCGGGACCTGGCGGAGATCGTGCGCCCCGACATCGAGGCCCGCGGCCTGCCGGTGTTCGAGGTGTCCACGGCGAGCCGCGAGGGCCTGCGCGAGCTGACGTTCGCGCTGGCGCGCGTGGTCGAGGAGTACCGGGCGTCGCGGCCGAAGCAGGAGTCGACGCGGGTCGTGCTGCGGCCCAAGGCCGTGGACGACCAGGGCTTCACCGTGGTCGAGGACCCGGAGACCGAGGGCGGCTTCATCGTCCGCGGCGAGCGCCCCGAGCGGTGGATCCGGCAGACCGACTTCAACAACGACGAGGCCGTCGGCTACCTCGCCGACCGGCTGGCCCGCCTCGGAGTCGAGGAGGCGCTGGTCAAGAAGGGCGCCCAGCCGGGCTGCCAGGTCACCATCGGCGACCTGGTGTTCGACTGGGAGCCGACCACGCCGTCGGGCATCGCGATGACCATGAGCGGTCGCGGCACGGACGCGCGGCTGGAGGCGAGCAACCGGGTCGGCGCGTCGGAGCGGTTGGCGGCGAAGAAGGCCCGCCGCATCCCCGGCACGTACGACGAGTTCGAAGAGGACGACGACGAGTGATCGGTTCGGTGGCGGTGTCGCAGGCCCGGCAGGCGGTGTCCGCGGCGTCCAGGGTCGTGGTGAAGGTCGGGTCCTCGTCGCTGACCACCGCCGAGGGCGGGCTCGACCCGTCACGGCTGGACGCGCTGGTGGACGCGGTCGCGGCGCGGTGCGCGGCGGGCAGCCAGGTGGTGCTGGTGTCGTCCGGCGCGATCGCCGCGGGCCTCGCCCCGCTCGGCGTCACCCGGCGGCCCCGTGACCTGGCTACCCAGCAGGCGGCGGCGAGCGTCGGGCAGCTGGCGTTGGCGCACGCGTACGCGAACTCGTTCGGGCGGTTCTCGCTGACGGTCGGGCAGGTGCTGCTGACGGCGGACGACGTGGTGCGGCGCTCGCACTACCGGAACGCGCAGCGCACGTTCTCCCGGCTGCTGGCGCTGGGCGCGGTGCCCGTGGTGAACGAGAACGACACCGTCGCCACCGAGGAGATCCGGTTCGGCGACAACGACCGGCTGGCGGCCCTGGTGGCGCACCTGGTGGGGGCGGACGCGTTGTTCCTGCTCTCCGACGTGGACGCGCTGTACGACGGCGACCCGCGCCGGCCGGGCGCCCAGCGCATCACCGAGGTGGCCGGCGCGTCCGATGTGGACGGTGTGCGGGCGGGTTCGGTCGGCGCGTCCGGGTTGGGCACGGGCGGCATGGCGTCGAAGCTCGCGGCGGCCCGGTTGGCGGCGTCCGCGGGCATCCCGGTGCTGCTGGCGGGCGCGGCGGACGCGGCGCGGGCGTTGACCGCGGCGGACGTCGGCACGGCGTTCGCGGTGACCGGGCCGAGGCTGTCCGCGCGCCGGTTCTGGCTCGGCCACGCGGCCGACGCGACCGGCAAGCTGTGGCTGGACGACGGCGCGGTGGCCGCGGTGGTGGGCCGTCGGCGGTCGTTGCTGGCGGCCGGCATCACCGGCGTGGACGGCACGTTCGAGGCCGGTGACGTGGTGGAGCTGGTCGACCCGTCCGGGCACGTGGTGGCGCGCGGCGTGGTCGGTTTCGACGCCGCGGAGCTGCCCGGCCTGATCGGCCGCAAGAGCGGCGACCTCCCGGCGGAGCAGCGCCGGGAGGTCGTGCACGCCGACGACCTCGTGCCGTTGCGGTCCTAGGGTGCCGTTGCGGTCCTAGGGTGCGGTTGCGGTCCTAGCGCAGTTCGCTGCCCTTGGTCTCGGGCATCGTGAGGATGACGACGAACGCGATGGCCGCGCCGACCGCGACGTAGACGAAGAACGTGGTGCCCGGGAGCTGCTGGATGACCAGCGGCGCGGTGCCGCCGAACAGCGCCACGGTCAGGTTGTACCAGGACCCGATGCCCAGGGCGCGCAGCTCGGTCGGGAACAGCTCGCTCATCACGGCGGGCGCGATCGACGTCATGGCCGTGTAGAGGCCGAGGCCGACGCAGAACACGACGAGCAGGTTGCCCACGCCCGGTCGGATCAGGGTGGACAGCGGCACGACGAGCACCGCCGTAGCCGCCGACCACGCGAGCAGCTGCGGTTTGCGGCCGAACCGGTCCGACAGCGCGCCCATCGGGTACTGCAGGACGATGAACAGGGCCGTGGCGATCGACAGGGCGAGGAACACGTCCACCGGGTCCGCCCCGCGCTTCGACACCGCGAACGGCGTCAGCGCGCTGAAGAACGTGTAGTAGCAGAGCGTCGAGAGCATGGTGAAGCCGACGAGCCGCCCGACCGCCTTCGGGTGCTCGCGCAGGGTCGTCAGCAGCGGGCGCTTGAGCTGCTGCGCCTTCGCCTTGTTGTGCTCGAACTGCTCGGTCTCCTCCAGGCTGCGCCGCAGCCACAGGCCGGCCAGGCCCAGCACACCGCCGATGAGGAACGGGATGCGCCAGCCGTAGGACGCGAGCTGGGCCGGGTCGAGCGAGCGGGCCAGCACGAACCCGAGCAGCGACGCCACCAGCACCGCGGTGCCGGTCGAGATGTAGAAGAACGCCGAGTACCGGCCTCGCCGTTCCGGCGGCGCGATCTCCGCCAGGTACGCCGACGCGTTGGACACCTCACCGCCCAGCGACAGGCCCTGGGCGATGCGGGCGAGCAGCAGCAGGATCGGGGCCAGCCACCCGACTTGCGCGTACGTCGGCAGGATGCCGATCGCGACCGAGCCGCCCGCCATCAGCACGATGGTCAGCAGCATCGCCGTCCGCCGCCCGCGCAGGTCGGCGAACCGCCCGAGGAGGTACCCGCCCAGCGGCCGGAAGAAGAACGCGAGCGCGTACGCCGCGAACGTGTTGATCAGCGCGAGCTGCGCGTTCTCCTTGGGGAAGATCTGCGTGGCGAAATATATGCTGAAAGTGGCATATATTGTCCAGTCGTACCACTCGATGGCGTTGCCGATGCTCGCGGCGACGAGCTTTCGGACGGGTAGGCGGTGCTGGGTCCCGATCTCCACGGCAGCCATAGGGTTGGACACAACCACAAAGCGGGCGAAGTCGGTAGATCCTTCACCGAACCCCCGGCCGTCACGCCTCGCGCGTCCGCCACTCCGCCGCCAGCAGCCCGAACAACAGGTCGTCGGTCCACTCGCCCTTGCTCCAGGTGTTCTGCACCCGGTGGCCCTCCTGGTGGAAGCCGACCCGGACGAGCAGCCGCGCGGACCGCTGGTTGCGCGCGTCGCACTCGGCCGACACCCGGTGCAGGCCGCGCTCGTCGAACAGGTGCGCCAAGACCCGCCGCACCGCCTCCGTCGCGTACCCGCGGCCCTGGTGCCCGGTCGCCACGGTGTAGCCGATGTCCGCCTGCCTGCGGTTCTCGTGGAGGTTCACGCCGACGTCGCCGACGAGGACCCCGCCCACGTCGATCGCCCACTGGAACCACCCTGGCGCGGTCGGGTCGACCCCGCCGATCTCCCGCACGAACGCCTCCGCCTGCGCCAGGGGGAACGGCGTGTCCCAACCCTGGTAGCGGGCCACGTCCGGATCGGACCGGTACGCGGCGAGCACCGGCGCGTCGGCCGCCGTGAATGGCCGCAGCACCAACCGTTCCGCCGTCAGCCTCACCTCGTCACCACCACCTCCCGGTCGTCACGCCGTCACCGCCAACGCGAACGGCAGCACGGCCGACGCGCCCGCCCGCCGCAGCAGCCGCGCGGCGACCGTCATCGTCCACCCGGTGTCCACCTGGTCGTCCACCAACAGCACCGGACCATCCACAGTGGACAGGTCCGGCACGTCGGTCTCCCGCACCAGCCCCGCCAACCGCTGCGCGCTGTTCGCCCGGTGCGTCGCCTCGCCCAGCCACACCTGGCCGAGCAGCGGCAGCCGCCCGACCGACGAGATCCGCTGCCCGAAGCTGCCGACCAGCGCCGGCCTGCTCCGCGACCCGACCGTCACCACGCCCACCGGCCGGTCCGTCCACCCCCACGCGGACAGCACCTTCACGCACGCGGCGAACACGTCCTCCGGGATCTCCTGGTCCTCCGCGCCGAACAGCGACCGCAACCGGTTGCCCCAGCCGATGTCGGTCAACCGCCCCAACGCCCGCCCCGTCGACGCGATCTCGCCCGCCGGGATCTTCCCGGACAACGACACCCCGGCCGCCGCCATCCCGGTCGGCCACATCTTGCGCGGCTCGACCTCGACGCCCGGCCGCAGCAGCCGCTCCCGCGCCGCCGACGCCGCCGCGTCCGACACCTCCACCGACGGCCGCTCGCCGGTGCAGTTGTCGCACCGCCCGCACGGCGCCGCGTGCGGGTCGTCCAGCTGCCGCAACAGGAACTCCATGCGGCACCCGTCAGTCGCCAGGTAGTCCAGCACCGCCTGCCGCTCCACCCGCCGTGCCGCCTCGATGCGCTCGTACCGCTCCGCGTCGTAGGACCACGGCTGCCCGGTCGACACCCACCCGCCGCGCACCCGCCGCACGGCGCCGTCCACGTCGAGCACCTTCAGCACCACCTCCAGCCGGGTGCGCGACAGCTCCACCACCGGCTCCAGCGCGGCCGTCGACATCGCCCGGTCGGACGGCAACACGTCGAGCACCTGCCGCACCACCCGTTCCGGCGGGAACGCCAGCGACGCGAAGTACGCCCAGATGTCCTTGTCCTCCGGGCCGGGCAGCAGCAGCACCTCGGCCCGCTCCACGCCACGGCCGGCGCGGCCGATCTGCTGGTAGTAGGCGATGGGGGAGGGCGGCGCGCCCAGGTGCACCACGAACCCCAGGTCGGGCTTGTCGAACCCCATGCCCAGCGCGGACGTCGCCACGAGCGCCTTCACCCGGTTCGCCAACAGGTCTTCCTCGGCCCGCTGCCGTTCCGCCGGGTCGGTCCGCCCGGAGTACGCCGTCACCTCGTACCCGCGCTCGCGCAGGAACGCCGCCACGTCGTCCGCCGAGGCCACGGTCAGCGTGTAGATGATCCCCGAGCCGGGCAGCCGCTCCAGCCGCTCGGCCAGCCACCCCAGCCTCGCCTCCGCCGTGGGCAGCCGCACCGCCGACAGCCGCAGGCTCTCCCGGTCCAGCGGCCCGCGCAGCACCAGCGTGTCCGTCCCCGCGCCCAGCCCGAGCTGGTCGGCCACGTCCCGCACCACGCGGTCGTTGGCCGTCGCCGTGGTGGCGAGCACCGGCACGCCGGTGGGCAGCTCGGTCAGCAACGTCCGCAGCCGCCGGTAGTCCGGCCGGAAGTCGTGGCCCCAGTCGGAGATGCAGTGCGCCTCGTCCACCACCAGCAGCCCCGCCGACGCCGTCAACGACGGCAGGACCGTGTCCCGGAAGTCGGGGTTGTTCAGCCGCTCCGGCGACACCAGCAGCACGTCGACCTCGCCGGCCGCCACCCGGTCCTGGACGTCCTGCCACTCGTCGGTGTTCGCCGAGTTGATCGTGGCCGCGTGCACGCCCGCCCGCGCCGCCGCGTCCACCTGGTTGCGCATCAACGCCAGCAACGGCGACACGATCACCGTCGGCCCCTCGCCCAGGGACCGCAGCAACGCCGTCGCGATGAAGTACACGGCGGACTTGCCCCACCCCGTGCGCTGCACCACCAGCGCCCGCCGCCGCTCGGCCACCAGCGCGTGGATGGCCGTCCACTGGTCGTCGCGCAGGACGGCCCGAGGGCCCGCCAAAGCCCTCAGCCGTTCCTCGGCCAGTTCCCGCAACGCGCTGTCGTCCATGTGCCACACCATGACAGGTGCCACCGACAATCCGGCCCCCGGTCCCGCGCCACTCGGCCACTGGATCACCCGATCGAGTGCACCGTGCCGCCGTGTCCAGCCCTGTGAGAACCTCGAAGACAGCCACGACCGGGTGACCGTAGGCTGAACGACGTGACTGATGACCTGCGCGAACAGGTGCACGCCGCCGCCCGGCGCGCCCGTGTCGCCGCCAACGAGCTCGTCCTCGCCACCCGTGAGCGCAAGGACGCCGCACTGCACGAGATGGCCGCCGCGCTGCGCACCCGCGTCGCCGAGGTGCTGGAGGCCAACGCCAAGGACCTCGAGGCGGGCCGGGCCGCCGGCCTCAACCAGGGCCTGCTCGACCGCCTCGCGCTGACCGAGGCGCGCGTCGAGGGCGTGGCCCGGGGCTTGGAGACGGTCGCCGGCCTGGCCGACCCGGTCGGCGAGGTGCTGCGCGGCTCGATCCTGCCGAACGGGCTGGAGCTGAAGCAGGTCCGCGTCCCGATGGGCGTGGTGGGCATGGTCTACGAAGCCCGCCCGAACGTCACCGTGGACGCGGCCGGACTGGCGTTGAAGTCGGGCAACGCGGCGCTGCTGCGCGGCTCGTCGTCCGCCGAGCACTCGAACACGGCGCTCGTCGCGATCCTGCGCGACGCGCTGGAGGCCGTCGGCCTGCCCGCCGACTCCGTGCAGCTCCTCCCGTGCCACGACCGCGCCTCCGTCACCCACCTGATCACCGCGCGCGGCCTGGTGGACCTGGTGATCCCGCGCGGCGGCGCGGGGCTGATCAACGCCGTCGTGCAGCAGGCCACCGTGCCGACCATCGAGACCGGCGTGGGCAACGTGCACGTGTACGTGGACGCGAGCGCGGACCTCGACATGGCCCAGCGCATCGTGCTCAACTCCAAGACCCGCCGGACGAGCGTGTGCAACGCGGCCGAGTCGCTGCTGGTGCACGCGGCGATCGCGGACGAGTTCGTGCCGCGCGTCACCGACGCCCTCCGGAAGGAGAACGTCACCATCCACGGTGACGAGCGGTTCGCGAGAGACCCCCGGGTCCAGCCCGCGACCGACGAGGACTGGGACACCGAGTACCTGTCGCTGGACATCGCCGCCCGCGTGGTCGACTCGATCGACGAGGCCATCGCGCACATCGCCGCGCACGGCTCCGGTCACACGGAGGCCATCGTGACCAGCGACCTCGCCGCGGCCCGCCGGTTCACCACCAGGGTCGACGCGGCGGCGGTCATGGTCAACGCGTCCACCGCGTTCACCGACGGCGGCGAGTTCGGCATGGGCGCGGAGATCGGCATCTCCACCCAGAAGCTGCACGCCCGCGGTCCGATGGGGCTGGCCGAGCTGACGTCGTCCAAGTGGGTGGTCTGGGGCGAGGGGCACGTCCGGCCGTCGTCGTGAGCAGGCCCCGGGACGCCGCCGCGACCAAGGCGGCGTTGCTGGAGGCGGCGACGAAGCTGTTCGGCGAACGGGGGTTCGACCGCACGACGGTGCGTGACATCGCGACCCTGGCGGGCGTGAACCAGGCCTTGCTGTTCCGCTACTTCGGCAGCAAGGACGCACTCTTCGCGACCGTGCTGGCCACGCAGAGCCGTGAGCTGCTGGAGGACTCGCCCGCCGAACGCCTGTTGCGCACCGTGCTGCTGCGCGTGATGGAGGACAAGCCGAGGCGCGAGGACCACCCGCTGTACGCGGTGCTGCGGTCCTCGCACCACGACTCGGCGGCCGACGTCGTGCGGCAGCAGCTGGGGGAGGAGTACGCGCGCGCTCTGGCGTCGCTCACGGACGCGGACGACGCCGAGCTGCGCGCGGACCTCGTGCTGGCGTGGGTGGTGGGGATCGGCGTGCTGCGCGCCGTCTTCGCCAAGCAGCCGCTCGCGGGCGCGGACCGGGAGGCGGTGGCGGAGCTGGTGACCAGGGCCGCCGCCGTCCTGCTGGAGCACACGGAAGTCGGTTGACGGTCCGTAGCGATCTGCCTACTGTCGGAAGTAAGCGAATGCTTACATGGGGGTACCGATGGAGATCAGGTCCTACCCGTTCACCGAGCCCGACGACCTCGTGCTCAACCCCACCTACCTGGAGCTGCAGCGGGACGAGCCCGTGGCGCGGGTCCGGCTGCCGTACGGCGGGGACGGGTGGCTGGCCACCCGGTACGAGGACGCCAAGACCGTGCTCGCCGACCCCAGGTTCAGCCGCGCGGCGGTGATGGAGCCGGGCGCCGACGTGCCGCGCACCCTGCCGTCCATGCCGGCGGAGGCGAACATCCTGAGCATGGACCCGCCGGACCACACGCGGCTGCGCAGGCTGGTCGCGAAGGCGTTCACGGCGCGGCGCACCGAGCAGCTGCGCGAGCGCGCCCAGGAGATCGTGGACGGGCTGCTGGACGACGTGGAGCGGCAGGGTCCGCCCGCGGACCTGGTCGAGGCGCTGGCCATGCCGCTGCCCATCACGATCATCTGCGAGATGCTCGGCGTGCCGTACGAAGACCGGGCCGCGTTCCGCGCCTGGTCGGAGGCGGCGGTGGCGATCTCCGCGTTCACGTACGACGAGATCCTCGCGGCGAACGAGTCGCTGCGGACGTACATGGCCGGCCTGGTCGAGCGCAAGCGCGTCGAGCCCGGTGACGACATGCTGTCCGTGCTGGTCGCGGCGCACGACAACGAGGACCGGCTCAGCGCCCAGGAGCTGGTGTCGTTCGGGGTGGCGCTGCTGGTCGCGGGGCACGAGACCACCGCGAACCAGATCGGCAACTTCGTCTACCAGCTGTTGCGCATGCCCGACCGGCTCGGCGAGCTGCGCGCCGACCCGTCGCTGGTGCCGGCCGCCGTCGAGGAGCTGCTGAGGTTCACCCCGCTGGGTGGTTCCGCGGGCTTCCCCCGGATCGCGACCGCGGAGGTCGAGCTGTCCGGCGTCACGATCAAGCCGGGCGAGGCGGTGTTCGTCAACAACGTCGCCGCGAACCGCGACCCCTCGGTGTTCGAGAACCCGAACGAGGTCGACTTCCACCGCGAGCACAACCCGCACATCATGTTCGGCCACGGCGCGCACCACTGCATCGGCGCCCCGCTGGCCCGGATGGAGCTCCAGGTCGCCATCGGTTCCCTCCTCAAGAGGTTCCCGTTGCTCCGACTGGACGGTGACGTCACGTTCAAGAAGGGCAGACTGATCCGTGGCCCGCAGTCGCTCTCGGTGAGGTGGTAGTCGCATGGGGAAGTGGACGATCGAACTGGACCGGGGCGCGTGCATCGGCACCGGTATGTGCACGGCCACCGCGCCGGGCCACTTCCGGTTCGAGGGAGGCACGGCCACGCCGGTCAACGAGGCCGTGGAGCCCGACGACGCGGTGGTCGACGCGGCCGAGTCGTGCCCGATGGAGGCCATCCTGGTGCGCGACTCGGACGGCTCGGTGCTCGCGCCGCAGCTCTAGCGAAAAAAGTTCCGCCGATCGCGTCATGGGTGCGTGAGCCGCGCGTCCCATGGTCGCGCGGCCCTGATTCGGGGTGGGCCGAGCGATCCGCGGAGGCGGCCTGCTCCCCCGGGGCCGCGGCCGGGAGTCGAGTGCGCGGGTGGCCTTTCGGGGAGCGACCGGCCGCCCGCGCACCACCCGAACTAGGCTCACTTCCCATGTCCAAGCGGCGTATCGGCGTCATGGGTGGCACGTTCGACCCGGTGCACCACGGCCACCTGGTCGCGGCCAGCGAGGTGCAGGCTCGGTTCGACCTCGACGAAGTGGTGTTCGTGCCGACCGGCCAGCCCTGGCAGAAGAGCGAGCGCGAGGTCAGCGCCGCCGAGGACCGGTACCTGATGACGGTCATCGCCACCGCGTCGAACCCGAGGTTCTCGGTCAGCCGGGTGGACATCGACCGGGCCGGGCCGACGTACACGATCGACACGCTCACGGACCTGAAGGTCACGCACCCGGACGCCGACCTGTTCTTCATCACCGGCGCGGACGCGTTGGAGCAGATCCTGTCGTGGCGGCGGGCGGACGACGTGTTCGACCTCGCCCACTTCATCGGGGTCACCCGACCGGGTTACGAGCTGCACGACACGCACCTGCCGCCGGGCGTGGTGTCGCTGGTGGAGGTGCCCGCGATGGCCATCTCGTCGACCGCCGTGCGCGCCCGGACGGCCTCCGGACTGCCCGTCTGGTACCTCGTCCCGGACGGTGTCGTTCAATACATCAGCAAGCGCCGGCTTTACTCGATGCCGGACTGAGCCCGGACGCCGGTACCCTCATTGACTCGTGCGGGCGTATAGGCGTCCGCCGGTGTGATGAGGAGTGACGTGGCAGCCACCGACGAGGCACGACGGTTGGCGCTGGTCGCCGCGAGCGCGGCAGCCGACAAGAAGGCGCACGACGTGATCGTGCTCGACGTGTCCGACCAGCTGGTGATCACGGACGTCTTCGTGATCGCCTCCGCCGCCAACGAGCGGCAGGTCGGCGCGATCGTGGACAGCGTTGAGGAGAAGTTGCGCGAGGCCGGCCGCAAGCCGGTGCGCCGTGAGGGCGCGCGCGAAGGTCGATGGGTCCTGCTGGACTTCGTGGACGTGGTGGTGCACGTCCAGCACTCGGAGGAGCGCAGCTTCTACGGCCTGGAGCGGCTGTGGAAGGACTGCCCGCGGATCGAGTTCGACGCCGGCGCCGGGGCCGACGAGGTCGCCGAGGCATGACCCTGAACCGGCTCGTGCTGTGGCGGCACGGTGAGACCGACTACAACGCGACCGGCCGCATGCAGGGCCACCTCGACTCGGCGTTGACCGAGGTCGGGTGGAACCAGGCGCGGTTCGCGGTGCCGGTCCTCGCCGGGTTCGCACCCGAGCTGGTGGTCGCCTCCGACCTGCACCGGGCGCGGGACACCGCGACGGTGTTCACGGACGCGACCGGTGTTCCCCTGCGGATCGACGAACGGCTGCGGGAGACCCACCTGGGCAAGTGGCAGGGGCTCACCTCGACCGAGATCGAGGCGGAGTGGCCGGGCTCGCTGGACCGGTGGCGGGCCGACGGCACCCTGGCGCCGCCGGACGGCGAGACGCGCGTGGAGGTCGCCGAGCGCGCGCTCGCCGTCGTGTCCGACGTGGACGCGGAGTTCTCCGGGACGGTCATGCTGTGCGCGCACGGCGGCCTGATCAGCGCGTTGACCGGCCGGTTGCTGGAGTTGCCGGTGGACCGGTGGGCGCTGCTCGGCGGCATCGGCAACTGCCACTGGACCGTGTTCACCCGCCGGCCGCACGGCGACGGCCGGTGGCGGCTGTCGTCGTACAACGCCGGAACCACCAGGTGAGACTGCTCGTCCTCGGCGATTCGCTGACGTTCCACGGGCCGCGAGGGCCCTTGCCCGCCGATCACCCCCGGCTGTGGCCGAACGTCGCCGCGTCGGCGCTGGGCGGGCACGCGGAGCTGGCGGCGGGGTTCGGCTGGACCGCCCGTGACGCCTGGTGGTCGCTCACCGGCGACCCCAGGGTGTGGTCGCTCCTGCCGCGCACCGACGTGGTGGTGCTGGCAGTGGGGCACATGGACACGCTGCCGTCGCCGTTGCCGACGTTCCTGCGGCAAGGGCTGCGCTACCTGCGGCCGGACGGCGTGCGGCGGCGTGCGCGGGCGGGGTACCGGGCGGTGCAGCCGGTGCTGTCGCGGGTGCTCGGCGGGCGTCCGGTGGCGTTGCCGCCGCGCCTGACCGTGCGGTACCTGGACGACTCGGTGCGCGCTGTGCGTGCTCTTGAGCCGGGTATCAGGGTGGTCGGGATGACACCCTCTGTGCACCGTTCGCCGGCTTACGGGGGCGTTCACAGTGGACGTGCGGCGGCTGAGCGCGCGCTGCGCGTGTGGGCGGCGGGCGCGGACGTGCCGCTGCTGGACGTGCCGCCGCTGGTGGGCGAGCACGTTCGGTCACGGCGTGGCAACCCGGACGGCATGCACTGGGGCTGGGAAGGCCACGACCTGGTCGGGCACGCGATGGCGGAACTGATCCGGTCCGTGGCGGTCAGCCACTCGGGTCGGGCGGAGCCGTAGTCTCGGCACTCGTGTCCACCACGATCGTCACCGACTCCACGGCGTACCTGCCCGAGGGGTTCGCCGAGCGGCACGGGATCAGGATCGTGCCGCTGCACGTCGCCGTGGACGGTCGCAGCAGGCTGGACGGCGTCGACTTCGGTCCGGTGGAGCTGGCGGCGGCACTCGGCGAGCACCGCCGGGTGACCACGTCGCGGCCGACGCCCGGCGAGCTGGCCGAGGTGTACCGCTCGGTTCTCGCGGAGGGCGCCGACTCGGTGGTGTCCGTGCACCTGTCCCGTGACCTGTCGGGCACGTGGGAGGCCGCCCGGCTGGCCGCCGAGGAGGTCGACCCGACCCGGATCAGGGTGGTCGACTCGCGGGCCACGGGCATGGGGCTGGGTTTCGCCGCGCTGGCCGCGAGTGCGGCCGGCGGCGACGGCGCGTGCGCGGAGGAAGCGGCCGCGGCGGCGGCGGCGCGCGTCAAGATGTTCTTCTGCGTGGAAACGCTCGACCACCTGCGGCGGGGCGGCCGGATCGGCGCCGCCGCGGCCCTGGTCGGGACCGCGCTGGCGGTGAAGCCGCTGCTGCACGTCGACGACGGCCGGATCGTGCCGCTGGAGAAGGTGCGCACGATGAGCCGGGCGATCGGCCGCCTGGTCGACCTGGCGGCGTCGGCGGCGGGTTCCGGGCCGGTCGGCCTGGCTGTCCACCACTTGGCCGCGCCGGAGCGCGCGGCGGAACTCGCGACCCGGCTCGACGAACGCGTCCCCGGCTCGACCGGCTGCCTGATTTCCGAGGTGGGAGCCGTGATCGGCGCGCACACGGGCCCCGGTGTGCTTGGCGTGGTGGTCCTGCCCGGAGGCTATTCCTAGCCCGCTTTATCCATCATTTCCGAGTTGTCCACAGATTCCCGATCGCCGCCGCACGCCCTGGTCCACCCGGCCTAACGTCGACCACATGTTCGACCGCAAACCGGAAACCACAGCAGCCCGTCTCAAAGCCCTCATCTCGCAGGAGCGGGGCAGACACCGGGCCTCCGACGCCGAGACGCTCGTCTTCGTCTCGTCGGACGGCGGCTCGAGCCCGCCCGGCTCCCTCCGCCGCCTGCTGCGCCGCTGGCTGCCGGAGCAGGCCCTCCCACACCGCCGCCGAGTCCTCGTCGCGGGCGTCATGGCGGGCGTCGCGCTGGCGGTTGCCCTGGCCCTGTGGTGGCAGCGCCCGCTCCCGGAGGTCCCACCCGACCTCCCGGTGGCCGAGGCCGCCGCCGTGACCCACAGCGTCGAACAGCTGGTGGTCAACGTCGTGGGCCAGGTGCCCACGCCGGGACTGGTGACCGTGCCCAGCGGCGCCAGGGTGGCCGACGCGCTCCAGGCGGCGGGCGGAGCCAACCCCGGCGCCGACCTGACCGCGCTCAACCTCGCCCGCAAGGTCGCCGACGGCGAGCAGATCGCCGTGGGCATCCCGGCCCCGCTGCCGGAAGGCCCGGCCACCGCGCCGCTGAACGTGAACACCGCCACCAAGGACCAGCTCGACACGTTGCCGGGCGTCGGCCCGGTGACGGCGCAGCGCATCGTCGACCGAAGGCAGAAACGCGGCCCCTTCACGTCCTTGGAGCAGCTGGGCGAGATCGAGGGCATCGGCGACGCGAAGCTCGCCAAGCTCCGCGACCTGGTCCGCCTCTGACGCCTCGCGCGCCATCTCCTCCACCCCTCACCCAGGAGCACGCCATGACTCCGACTCGCCTCGACTTCTTCCGCCGCCTCCTCTCCCGCCGGCCCCACGTCCGGCGTGGAGGGCGCAGGAACCACCCCGATCACCGCCACCGCATCCGTCAACTGTTCGACCGCGCCCGCCGCCTGCCCGTCTTCGTCCGCCGGGTTGCCGCCACCCGCACGTGCCGTTCCACCGCGGGACGGTCGCCGCTCCGCTGGGCGGGGTCGTGAACCCCCGCGCGCACCTCGTCCCGGCCGCGCTCGCGGTGTGGGCGACGGCCATCGCCGGGCTGCTCTGGGCCTGGTGGGCGGCGGTCGTGGTCGGTTTGGCCGCCGCCGTCATCGGCGGCCTGGCACTGCGGCCGTGGCGACCGGCGGCGGTCGCGGTGGCGGTCGCGGCTCCGGTGGCCGCGTGCTGGATCGGCGTGCAGGTCCACAGCGCGGCTCACCACCCACTCCGCGCGGCAGCCGGGAGCGGAACGCCCACCACCGTCCACTTCGAACTCGACGACCGGCCGCACGGCTTGCGCTCCAGCGGTTTCGGCTCGCGGGCCGGAGGCGTCGACCTCGTGCTGGTCCGCGCGACGCTCGACGACGGCGCCCGGATCGCCGTGCTCGCCCCGGCGGCGCGGTGGCGGACCTTGTTGCCAGGCCAGGAAGTCACCGCCCGCGGCACCCTCGCCCCGCCGCGGGGAGGCGAGCTGACCGTTGCGGTGCTGAGGGTCCGCGGCCCTCCGCGGGAGGTGACCGAAGCGCCGCTGTGGCAACGCGTGGCCGAAGACGTCCGCGCCGGGCTGCGCCGCGCGAGCACCGCGCTCGACCCGGAGCCGGCCGGGCTGCTGCCCGCGCTCGTCGTCGGCGACACCTCCGGTCTCTCGCCCAGGGTGATCGAGGAGTTCCGGACCGCCGGCCTCGCCCACGTGCTGGCCGTCAGCGGCGCCAACCTGGCGATCTTGTGCGGAGCGGTCCTGTTGCTGCTGAGGCTGCTCCGGGCTGGCCCTCGCGGCTGCGCGGCGGGTGCGATGGTCGCGCTGGTCGGGTTCGTGGTGTTGGCTGGGCCGGAGCCCAGTGTGCTGCGGGCGGCCGTGATGGGCGCGGTGGCGTTGCTCGCGCTGGTGCTGGGGCGGGAGCGGTCGGCGTTGCCGGCGCTCGCGGCCGCGGTGGTGGTCCTGGTCCTCTACGACCCGGAACTGGCCACCGAACCGGGGTTCGGGCTGTCGGTCGTGGCGACGGCGGCGCTGGTGCTCCTCGCGCCGAGGTGGGCCGTCGCGATGAAGGAGCGCGGCGTCCCGGTCGGACTCGCCGAGGCGCTGGCGGTGCCGATGGCCGCCAACCTGGCGACCGCGCCGCTGGTCGCAGGCCTGTCCGGGCAGGTGAGCCTGGTCGCGGTGCTGGCGAACCTGCTGGTGGCGCCGGTGGTCGCCCCGGCGACGGTGCTCGGCGTGCTGGCCGCCGTGCTGGCGCAGGTGAACGAACCGGTGGCACGGCTCGTGGTCGAGGTGGCGGGTCCGGCGGCGAGCTGGCTGATCACCGTCGGCCGGCACGCGGCGGCGGTGCCGGGCGCGGCGGTCGGGTGGCCGGGCGGGTGGGCCGGCGGGGCGTTGCTGGCCGTGGTGCTGGTGGTCGGCTACGCGATCACCAGGCTGCGCCGGGTGCGGACGCTGGTGGTGGCCGCGGTGATCGGTGCGGTGGTGGTGGCCGTCCCCGTGGGGGTGGTCTCACCCGGTTGGCCCGTGCCGGGCTGGTCGGTGGTGGCCTGCGACGTGGGGCAGGGCGACGCGGTGGTGCTGGCCACCACCGAGCGTGACCGGGTGGTGCTCGTGGACACCGGCCCGGACCCGGTGCCGGTGCTGTCGTGCCTGCGCCGGCTCGGGGTGCGGCGCATCCCGCTGGTGGTCCTCAGCCACCTGCACGCCGACCACGTCGGCGGGTTGGCCGCGGTGCTGGCGGAGCGGGGCGTGGGCGCGGTGGCCGTGGGGCCGTCGCGGCAACCGGAGTGGGCGTGGGAGGAGGTTCGGGGTCGGGCGCGGGCTGCGGGTGTCCGCGTGGTCGAGCTGGGCGCCGGGCAGCGGATGAGCTGGCCGGGTCTGGACCTCGACGTGCTGGGTCCGCGGGCGGACCCGATGGGCGGGACGAACACGGCGGTCAACGACGCGTCGCTGGTGCTGCGGGCCACGACCCCGGCCGGCCGGGTGCTGTTGACCGGCGACATCGAGTTGGCCGGGCAGGCGGACCTGCTCGGCGGGCACGTCGACCTGCGGGCGGACGTGCTGAAGGTGCCGCACCACGGTTCGCGGTACTCGTCGCCGGAGTTCCTGGCGGCGGTGCGGCCGCGGATCGCCCTGGTGAGCGTCGGTGCGCGCAACCGCTACGGCCACCCGAGCGGCGTGCTGGTCGACGCCCTCACCAGGCAAGGCGCGCTGGTGCTGCGCACCGACCGGGACGGCGACACCGCCGTCCTCACCGGCCCGGACGGGCCGCGGGTCGCCCGCCGGGGCGGGCCGACCGACCACGGGCAGAGCGCTGGACAAGGCAACGCACGACCCAACGGACAAGGGGAGAACCATGAAGAACGACGTTTGGATCCGACTGCACGCGGGCTGGGTGCGGAACAACGGCGACCGGGCGGTGGGGTGGGCGCTGTGGCAGCCCGGGTACACCGCCCAGCCGTGGCCGCGCGACGAACTGCGTCCCGGCTTCACCTACTACGTGTGCGAGGACCTGCGCGGAGGTGGACGCGGCATCGTCGCCCGCGCGACCACGACCGGGGTGATCCGCCTGGCGCAGGTGCCGTCGGCCACCGCCGCCTACCGCCTGGTCGCCGACGCCCTGTTCGACGCCGACCTGTCCATGTCACCGGAGGAGTGGCACGCCGAGCGCTACAACCAGGAGAAGGAGAAACGCCCGTGGCCCCAACTGCTGACCGCCTGGCGCGTGGTCACCGAGCAGGTGGGTCCGCACGTCCTGCCGGAACTGGCGGCGTTCCCCCGCACCGGCTGGCTGCGTTCCTCCCGGATCGCCCTGTGACCGCCCGCGCCGCGACCGCCGCCGTCACCGCACGCCCTGGGCCGGCCCGCCGGCGGCAGACCGGCGGCGGGCCGGGTGGACTCAGTCCTGGAGCGCCTTCAGCACGGCCTCCGCCGACGGCGGGACGTTGGCCCGCGGGCCGACGCGGTCGCCGAGCGCGTCGAGGGTCTTCAGGCCGTCGCCGGTGATCAGCAGCACCGTCTCGCCGTCCGGGTCGAGCTGACCGGTCTCGATGAGCTTCTTCGCGGTCGCCACGGTCACGCCGCCGGCGGTCTCGGCGAAGATGCCCTCGGTGCGGGCCAGGAGGCGGATGCCCTCGACGACCTCTTCGTCCGTGACGTCCTCGATCGCGCCGTTGGTGCGGCGGACGGCGTCCAGCACGTAGGGCCCGTCGGCGGGGGCGCCGATGGCCAGCGAGCGGGCGATGGTGTCCGGGCGGACCGGGGTGACCACGTCCAGGCCCGCCTTGTAGGCGGCCGAGACGGGGGAGCAGCCGGTGGCCTGCGCGCCGAACACCCGGTACGGGGTCTCCTCGACCAGGCCGAGGCTGCCCAGCTCGCGGAACGCCTTGTCGACCTTGGTCAACTGGGAGCCGGACGCGATGGGCACCACGATCTGGTCGGGCAGCCGCCAGCCGAGCTGCTCGGCGACCTCGTAGCCGAGCGTCTTGGAGCCCTCGGCGTAGTAGGGGCGGACGTTGACGTTGACGAACGCCCAGTCCTCGTGCTCGGCCGCCAGTTCCTGGGCCAGCCGGTTCACGTCGTCGTAGTTGCCGTCGACGGTGATCAGGTTGCCGCCGTACACGGCGGTCATGAGGATCTTCGCCCGCTCCAGGCTGGACGGCACCAGGACCACCGACTGCCAGCCGGCGCGGGCCGCGGCGGCGGCGACGGCGTTGGCGAGGTTGCCGGTGGACGGGCAGGCCAGGACCTTGAAGCCGAGCTCGCGGGCGGCGGCGAGGGCGACGCCGACGACGCGGTCCTTGAACGAGTGGGTCGGGTTGCCGGTGTCGTCCTTCACCCAGACCTTGCGCACGCCCAGCGCCTTGGCGAGGCGGTCGGCCTCGACCAGGCGGGTGGCGCCGGGGTTGGTGTTGGGGTGCGACTCCACGTTGGACGGAACGGGGAGGAGGCCGCGGTAGCGCCAGATCGACCGGGGGCCGGCTTCGATGTCCTCACGGCGGACCCGGCCGAAGTCGTAGGCCACTTCCAGCGGCCCGAAACACTCAAGACAGGCGTACTCGGGGGCGAGCGGCGTCTCGTGCCCGCATTCGCGACAGGACAGTGCCCGGGCAGGACCGAGGTCGAAGGAGGTGGTGGCCGAGGGCACACTGACAGCAGTCATCGCGAGGTATCTCCTCATCTTTCCCGCGCGTCGCGGGTCGGAATTGGCACCGTGGTCGCCAGCGCACGCTGAACGACGGGTTGCCGGGGCTTCTTCGGGCCGATCCCTCTGCCCCTCTGGATGAGCGGTATTCAGTTGTGCCGTCAAAGTACGTCACGATCCCGACCCTCAGCCAGCGACGTCCACCATCCGGACGTCGGTCGACCGTGGGAGGATCGCGCCGTGAGTTCGCCCGCTGACGCGTCCAACGCCGTGCACCTGATCATCGGCGAGGAGGAGTTGCTGGTCGAGCGCGCGGTGCGCGGTGCGCTGGACGCGGCCCGGAAGCTCGATTCCCAGGCCGACCTGACCAGGGTTCGCGTGACGGATCTCACCGTGCCTGAGCTGGCCGAACTGGTGAGCCCGTCGCTGTTCGCCGAGGGGCGCGTCATCGCCCTGGAGGCGGCGCAGGAGGTGGGCAAGGAGATCGCCGACGCGGTCGTCGCCTACGCCAAGGCGCCGGCCGACGGGGTGACGCTGGTCGTCATCCACACCGGCGGCGGGCGCAGCAAGGTGGCCAAGGACCTGCCGGGCGCGCTGCGCAAGGCGGGCGCCCGGGTGACCGAGTGCCCGAAGATCACCAAGGCCGCGGACCGCGAGGCGTTCGTGCGCAACGAGATCCGTTCGGCCGGTGGCGGCAAGGCCGACCCGGAGGCCGTCGCGGCGCTGATCGAGGCGGTCGGGTCAGACCTGCGCGAGCTGGCCGCGGCCGCCTCGCAACTGGTCGCCGACACCGCCGGCAAGGTCGACGCCGAAGCCGTCCGCCGCTACCACCGGGGCAGGGCCGAGGTGACCGGCTTCGCGGTGGCGGAGAAGGCGGTGATGGGCGACCGGGCCGGCGCGCTGGAGGCGTTGCGCTGGGCGATCCAGCTCGGCGTGCCGCACGTGCTGGTCGCCGACGCGCTCGCCGACGCGGTCCGGACGATCGCGCGGGTGTCGGCGGTCGGCCGGGGCGACCCGTTCAAGCTCGCGGGTGAACTCGGCATGCCGCCGTGGAAGGTGAAGAAGGCGCAGGGGCAGTCGCGCGGCTGGGACGACCGGGGCATCGCGGCGGCGATGG
This sequence comes from Saccharothrix hoggarensis, assembly GCF_052936025.1. The sequence goes on from NZ_CP193624.1 coordinate 1,417,075, forward strand.
CGGTGGTCGCCGACCTCAACGCCGACGTGAAGGGCGTCGCGGCCGACTCGGGCTACGCCCTGGAACGCGCCGTGCTGAAGATCGTCGCCGCCCACGGCCGCCGCTAACCTCCCGTCCCGCAACCGCCCGGCCCCGCGGTCGCCCCGGCTCCACGGCAGACCTCACGTCGCCGCGAACCGACAACCCGGCGAACCGCCAACGGCGGGACCCACCTCGCCGCGAGCCGTGCCTGACGGCGAACCGGCCCTCTCCGGATCCCCCGCCACGGCACCCGGCTGGCGGCCCTGGGTGGGCATGTGAAAGCGCCGCCCGCCCCGTGCGGGGCGAGCGGCGCCTTCGGCTTGCTCAGGTCCAGATCAGATCTGGTTGGCGCGCTTGGCCAGCGCCGACTTCTTGTTGGCGGCCTGGTTGGCGTGGATCACGCCCTTGGAGACGGCCTTGTCGAGCTTGCGCGAGGCGTCCTGCGCCAGCGCGACGGCCTTCTCCTTGTCACCGGCCTCGGCGGCCTCACGGAACTTGCGGATCGCGGTCTTGAGCGACGACTTGACGGCCTTGTTGCGCAGGCGCGCCTTCTCGTTGGTCTTGATCCGCTTCAGCTGGGACTTGATGTTCGCCACGCGAAAGCCACCTTTTCCTCGGTCCAGGGGTCGTACCGCGCTTGTCACCGGCTCCGCCCCCTGGGATCAGGGGCGGTTTTCCTCCACAGCGGAATGCCGCGCGGGTACGGCCTGGAAGGATATCAGGGCAGCTCACCGCACCGTGAATCGAGCCCTCCCGTCACCGACGACGACGTCGTAGTCGCCCTTGGCCACCTCGGGCTTGCCGGAGCCGTCCATGTCGCCCGCGGTCACGGCGAGGCGCTTCACGTCGAACGCCACCTCGACGGTCCGCTGCTCGCCCGCCTTCAGCGCGACCCGGGTGAAGCCGACCAGGCGACGGTCCGGCGTCAGCACCTTGCTGACCGGCTGGTGCACGTACACCGGCACGACGAGCGTCCCGTCCCGCTGACCGGTGTTGGCGACGGTCACCGACACCTTCACCTGGTCGTCGCGGCGCGCCTCGGCGGACTTCACCGTCGGCGCGGACGTGGTGAACGTGGTGTACGACAGGCCGTGCCCGAACGCGAACGCCGGGTCGTACGCGGAGCTCTCGCCGGCGTTGGCGCCACGCAGCTGGTCGTACGAGAACGGCTGGTCACCGACGGTCTTCGGCCACGACACGGGCAGCTTGCCGCTGGGGTTGACGGCGCCGAACAGCACGTCGGCGATCGCGCCGCCGCCCTCGGAGCCGGGCAGCCAGCCCGCGACCAGCGCGGGCGCGTCGGCCACCGTGCCGAGCACCTGCGGCCGGCCGGTGAGCAGCACCACGACGACGGGCTTGCCGGTCGCCCGCACGGCGTCCACGAGCCCCTGCTGGTCCGCGGTCAGCGCCGGGGCCTCGGTGTCGGCCTCGCCCTCCGCGCCGGGGTCCTCGCCGAGCACCACGACGACGGCGTCGGCGTCACCGGCCTGCGCGACCGCCTCGGCCCGCGTCGGGGCGCTCACCACGTTGGCGGACGGCGCGGCGGCCCGGATGCCCTGCAGCACCGTCACCGTCGGGGGCAGCGGGGACCAGGTCGGCACGCCCTGCCAGCCGACGGTCCAGCCGCCGAGCTGCCGGGCCACCGAGTCGGCCGCGTCACCGGTCACGACGAGCTTGCCGGCGCCGGTCGACAGGGGCAGCACGCCGTCGTTGCGCAGCAGCACGGTGCTCTCCGCCGCGGCCTGCCGGGCCAGGGGGCGGTCGGCGTCGTTCACGATCGCGTCGGCCCGCTCCGGGTCCACGAACGGCTTCTCGAACAGCCCGAGGTCGAACTTGAGCTTCAGGATGCGCCGCACGGCCTGGTCGATCCGCTTGCCGGGGATCGCGCCGCCGCGCACGCCCGCCAGCAGCCCGGCGGTGAACTCCGCCGCGTTGGACGGCTCCATCGCCATGTCCACGCCGGCGTTGACGGCCATCGCGATGGCCTCCTCGTAGTCCGCCGCCACGTGGTAGCGGTCCACCAGGAACCGGATGTCCTCCCAGTCGGTGATGGCCACGCCCCGGAAGCCCATCCGCTCGCGCAGCTGCGTCGTGAGCAGGTACTTCGACGCGTGGGCCGGCACGCCGTTCACCGCGCCCGAGTTGATCATCACGGTGCCGACGCCGGCGTCGAACTGCGGCTGGAACGCGGGCAGCACGGTGTCCTGGAGGTACCGGATCGGCAGCTGGGCCGGCGCCCGGTCGTGGCCGTTGAACGGCTCGGAGTAGCCCGCGAAGTGCTTGGCGGTCGCGGTGAGCTTCGCCGTGCCGTCGGTCGGGTCGCCCTGCTGCCCGCGCACGTTCGCCGCGGCCAGGGAACCGGCCAGCACGGGGTCCTCGCTGTACGTCTCGTAGTACCGGCCCCAGCGGGTGTCGCGGGCGATGTCGGACACGGGCGCGAAGTTCCAGAACACGCCGGTGGCGCGCATGGCCCGACCGGTGGACGCGCCCAGCCGCTCCAGCAGCTCCGGGTTCCACGTCGCCCCGAGGCCGATCTGGTGCGGGAACATGGTGGCGCTGACGACGTTCGAGTGGCCGTGCACGCCGTCCGCGCCGTAGATCAGCGGGATGCGCAGCCGGCTGTGGTCCAGCGCGTACTTCTGGATGGCGTTGGTCATCTCCGCCCACGCGCGGGGCGTGTTGGGGTTCGGCGCGTCGCCGCCGCCGGACAGGATGGAGCCGACCTTCGCGTCCTCCAGGACGGCCTTCATGCAGTCCGCGCGCAGCGGACCGGGGTTCCACTCGCAGTTGCCGCGCAGCTTGCCCAGCCGGATCTGGGTCATCTGGCCGACCTTCTCCTCCAGCGTCATGCGCTTGAGGAGGTCGTCGACCCGCCGGTCGACCGGCGCGCGGGCGTCCAGGTACTCCTGACCCGGTGGTTCGACGATGCCGCTGGCCTGTGCTCCGGTGACCAGCAGGGCCAGCGCGACCATCGCTCCGAGCGCGGTGCGCTTGCGGGATCTCAACACCGAGAACCTCCACGTGGATCAGGGGACACACCCGGGATCACCCTTCACCGCGTGACGCAGCGCACAACAGGGCCGAACGGCGTATTTGGGAGCGCTCCCAGATCGGCGGCGAATCCCGTCACCAGCGGAGGCGGTGGTCACATCGAATAAAGCAGTACGCGTGTCCGGTTACGCTGGTGGCCGTGACCGCCGCTCTCGACTGGCCCGGCTTCGGGCAGATCTCGCTCGCCGCGCTGCTGTTCCTCTGCCTGGCCGCCGCCCTCGCCGGCGCGGTGGACGCGGTGGTCGGCGGCGGCGGGCTGATCCAACTGCCCGCGCTGCTGTTGGTCGCGCCCGGCGGCCAGCCCTTGTACGCGCTGGCCACGAACAAGATCGCGTCCGTGGTCGGCACGACCGCCGCGGTGCGCACGTACGCCCGGCAGACGACCGTCGACTGGTGGTCGGCGCTGCCGATGGCGGTGGCCGCGTTCGTCGGCGCGGTGGGCGGCGCGGCGTTCGCGGGGGCGTTGGCGCCCGGCGTGCTGAACGGCGTGGTGCTCGTCGCGCTGGTCGGCGTCGGCCTCTACACGTGGCGCAAGCCGCACCTGGGCGTGGCCGAGACGCCGAGGTTCGCGCGCGTCGCGCAGATCGCGCTGATGGCCGCGGGCGGCGCGGTGATCGGCTTCTACGACGGCCTGGCCGGACCGGGCACCGGCACGTTCCTGGTGTTCCTGCTGGTGGGTGTGGTCGGGTTCGCGTTCCTGCGCGCCTCGGCCACCGCGAAGATCGTCAACGTCGCCACGAACCTGGGCGCGCTCCTGTACTTCATCCCGGCCGGGAAGGTGTTGTGGGGCCTGGGTTTGGTGCTCGCCCTGTGCAACGTGACGGGCGCGGTGTTCGGGGCGCGGCTCGCCGTGCGGCGCGGATCGGCGTTCGTGCGCCGGGTGTTCCTCACCGTCGTCGTCGCGCTGGTGGTCAGTCTGGGGTGGAAGGCGGCGACTGGATGACCCGGAACGTCGCGCCCATCGGGTCGCCGACCGTGGTGAACCGGCCGAACCGCGACTCGACCACGTCGCCGACCGTGACGCCGCCCAGCTCGCGGACCTTCTCGGCCGCCGCGTCGGCGTCGGACACCGCGAAGTAGGTCATCCAGTGCGGCGGGATCTCGGCCGGGATCTCGTTGGCCATCCCGAAGATGCCCGCCACCGCGCGGCCGTCCACCTGGAGCTGGGTGTACGGGAAGTCGGGCAGCGGGTCGAGGCCGACGCCGAACACCTGCTGGTAGAACTCCGCCGCGCCGAACGGGTCGCGCGTCGCCAGCTCGTTCCACACCACCGCGCCCGGCTCGTTCACCACGTAAGCGCCGATGTGCGTGCCCGCCTCCCACAGCCCGAACGCCGCGCCCGACGGGTCCACCGCGATCGCGCCGCGGCCCGGACCGCCGGTGTCGAACTCCGGCACGAGCACCTTGCCGCCGTTGGCGCTGAGCGCCTCGATCGACTCGTCGAGGTCGTCGGTGGCCAGGTACGTCGTCCACACCACGGGGAACATCGCGTCCGGCGGCATCTCGCCGAACCCGGCCACGGGCAGGCCGCGCACCAGGGCCATCGTGTAGTGGCCGGTCTCCGGGCCGCCGATCTCGAAGTCCCAGCCGAACAGGCCGCCGTAGAAGTCCATGGTGGCCTGCCGGTCGGTGGTCATCATGTCGACCCAGGCCGGCGTGCCGGGCGTGTACGGGGAGTTCAGCTCGCTCACCTCGCCTACGGTCGCATCGGCAGCCGCGGACCGCGAGTTGATCACCCGAACGTGTGGCTCAAGGCCGGTGGCGGTGATGGCCGATTCACCGAGGGTGAAGAAGCTGTGGTTGGAGTTCAAGGGCTTCGCCCTGGGCGGCAACATGTTCGACCTGGCGCTGGGCTTCATCATCGGCACGGCGTTCGCCGCCCTGGTGGAGAGCCTGGCGGGCAACGTGCTGATGCAGCTGGTCGCCGCGATCTTCGGCCAACCGGACTTCGGCGGGCTGGTGCTCACGGTCAACGAGGCCGAGATCCGCTACGGCGCGTTCCTGACCGAGCTGTTGAGCTTCCTGCTGCTGGGCCTGGTGCTGTTCGGCCTGGTGAAGCTGATGAAGTTGGCCAAGCTCGGCAACTTCCGGGCGCAGGGTTCCCGCGAGTGCCCGCGCTGCAAGGAGTTCATCGCGGTGGACGCCGACAAGTGCAAGTGGTGCACCGCCGACGTCCGCCCCGAGGTGGTGGACGACGACGAAGGCGCGTCGCCCGCTTACTAGTCGCTCTCGCGCGGACGCCTAGTCGCTCTCGCGCGGACGCCTAGTCGCTCTTGCGCGGACGACCGCGCCGGGGTTGGTCGGCGGCCCCGGAGGGCAGCCGACCGGCTTCGGCGAGCGCGCGGCGCAGCAGGAACTCGATCTGCGCGTTCGTGCTGCGCAACTCGTCGTTCGCCCACCTCGCCAGCGCGTCGTGGACGGCCGGGTCGAGGCGCAACAGGACGCTCTTGCGCTCGGCCACGTCAGGTGTACAGCGACCCGGCGTTGACCACGGGCTGGGTGGATCGGTCGCCGCACAGCACGACCAGCAGGTTCGACACCATCGCCGCCTTGCGCTCCTCGTCCAGTTCGACCACGTCCTCCTCGGCGAGCCTGGCCAGCGCGAGCTGCACCATGCCGACCGCCCCCTCCACGATCCGCGACCGCGCCGCCACCACCGCGCCCGCCTGCTGGCGCTGCAGCATCGCGTGCGCGATCTCCGGAGCGTAGGCCAGGTGCGTGAGCCGGGACTCGATGACCTTGACCCCGGCCGACTGCACCCGCGCCGCGATCTCCAGCGACAGCGTCTCGGTGATCTCGTCCGCGTTCTCCCGCAGCGACAGCCCGCTCTCCTCGTGGTTGTCGTACGGGTAGCTGGTGGCGATGTGCCGCACCGCGGTCTCGGTCTGGATGCCGACGAACCGCACGAAGTCGTCCACCTCGAACATGGCCCGCGCCGTGTCCTCGACCTGCCACACCACCACGGCGGCGATCTCGATGGGGTTGCCGTCCGCGTCGTTGACCTTCAACGTCGCCGTCTCGTGGTTGCGGATGCGGGTGGACACCTTCGCCTTCGTGGTGAACGGGTTCGCCCACCTCAGGCCGTCCTGCCGCACGGTGCCGGTGTAGCGGCCCGCGAACTGGAGCACCCGCGACTCGCCCGGCGCGACGGTGAACAGCCCGGCGCCCGCGAGGCCGCCCACGACCACCAGCACCGCGCCGAGGACGAGCACCGGGACGCTCGGCCCGCCGTCGGCGACCAGGCCGAGGACCAGCGCCGCCACGCCCGCCAGCGTCGCGACCACCGCGACGCCCAGCACGCCCCACCCGGACGGCGCCCGCGCCTCGCGCTCCCGAACCACCGGAGTCGGCATCTGCACCGCCGCCACGTCCGCCAGATCCGTCGCGTTCATGTTCCACCCCTCGATCTCATATCGCTCGCTTAGCAAAGTGATATCACTTTTTCAGCGTGCGGGGCAAACCGCACCCGTCATGCGGACCGAACCTGTCCGCAATCGGTCCTACGGTGGGCCCATGACCCCGGTACTGAGCCGCCGCGCCCTCGGCCGCGCCACCCTGGCCCGCCAGTTCCTGCTGGCCCGCACGGACCGGACCGTGCCGGAGGTCGTCTCGCACCTCGTCGGGCTCCAGGCCCAGACCCCGCACACCTGGTACACGGGCCTGTGGTCACGCGTCGCCGGGTTCACCCCCGACCAGGCCGCCGACCTGCTCGTGGACCGCCGGCTCGTGCGCATCGCCCTGATGCGCTCGACGCTCCACCTGGTCGTCGCCGAGGACGCGCTCGCGCTGCGCCCGGTGGTGCAGCCCGCGCTCGGCCGGGACCTGTTCCGCAACCACACGCACGGCCGGGACATGCGCGGCCTCGACGTGGACGCCGTCGTGGCCGCCGGGCGCGCGCTGCTGGCCGAGAAGCCGCGCACGAACAAGGAACTGGGCGCGTTGCTGCACGAGAGGTGGCCCGAGCGCACGCCCGCCGCGCTCGCCTACGCGATCCGCTGCCTGGTGCCGCTGGTGCAGGTGCCGCCGCGCGGGGTGTGGGGGCGCAGCGGCGCCACCGCGCACACGCCGGTCGAGACGTGGCTGGGCGCGCCGGTGGCGGAGGCGCCGTCCGTGGACGACGTGGTGCTGCGCTACCTGGCCGCGTTCGGGCCCGCGACGGTGAAGGACGTGCAGACCTGGTCGGGGCTCACGCGGCTGCGCGAGGTGGTCGAGCGGCTGCCCCTGCTCCGGCTGCGCGACGAGGACGGCCAGGAGCTGTTCGACCTGCCCGACGCGCCCCGCCCGGACGAGGACGTGCCCGCGCCGGCCCGGTTCCTCTACGACTACGACAACATCCTCCTGTCGCACGCCGACCGCCGCCGCGTCGTCACCGCGGACGTCCGGGCGCGGAACTACGACCCGCACGGTCCCGTGCCGCAGTTCTTCCTGTTCGACGGCGTCACCGCCGGTGACTGGAAGCTCCACCGCACCAAGGAGGTCGCCACGCTGGAACTCCGCCCGTTCCATCGTCTGTCCACAATGGACGAGGTTGAGCGGGAGGGTGCCGGCCTGCTCGCGTTCCTCGCGCCGGACGCGCCCAAGCACGAGGTCCGGACAACCTGGCCGGCGGTGTCGCGTCCCTGACTTCATGGGGACGATCACAGTGCGCGCGCCGGGCGCGGAGGACAAGTCGCCGCTCGTCGACATCTACGTCAAGGCCCGGCGCAGCTACTACGAGGGCCACCTGCCCGAGGAGGAGCTGGCCGAGTGGGAGCGGTCCATGAGGGCCCACGACCTCGACTTCGCCCGCCCCGGCCGGACCTGGCTGTGCGCCGACCTCGACGGCGACCTGGCCGGGTTCGCTCTGGTCACGTCGGACGGCGAGCTGGGCCAGCTCCAGGTGGACCCGGCGCGGTGGGGCCGCGGCGCCGGCCTCGCCCTGCACACCGCCGCCATGAACGCCCTGCGCGACCAGGGCCTCACCACCGCCCGCCTCGACGTGTTCGCGCAGAACCACCGCGCGCGGCGCTTCTACACCGCGCGCGGCTGGCGGGAGGTCCGGCGGGACGAGACCCACGTCCGGATGGCGCTGGACCTCACCGCCTGACCTCCGCGCCACACTCACGACGGGACGTGCGCGAACAGCTCCACGGCCGCCGGCACCACCCCGCCGTACTGGCGCAACGACGTCCGCACGTCGGTGAAGCCCGCCGCCTCGGCCTCCCGCATCAGGTCGTACTCGGACGTGTCCAGCGCCCACCGGTGCACGGACACGACCAGCCGCCCGCCCGGCCGCAGCACCCGGAACAGCTCGTGGAACGCCGCCGCCCGGTTCCCCCAGAGCTGGAGGTTGTTGACCGAGATCACCACGTCCACGGAGTCCTCGGGCTGCCCGGTCCGCGCCGCCGCGCCCTCGCGCAGCTCCACCTTGCCCGCCACGATCAGCTCCGCGCACCGGTCGCGCGACTCGTCCAGCATCACGAGCGACGGGTCGACGCCGATCGCCTTCAGCGCGCGCTCGCCCGCCAGCTTGAGGCCGACGCCCGGACCGGGGCCGAGCACCAGCACGACCTCCTCGGACGTCGGAGCGGCCACCTCCGTGACGTGCTCCTCCACCGGCGCGTTCAGCTTGGCCATGACCCGGCCGCCCAGCTCGCCCACCTTGCCCCGCGGGTGGCCGAACGCCGCGTCGAACGCCTTCATCAGGTTGCTCGCCATGCACCCAGCGTCGCCGGACGCCGTTCGGGTCGCATCGGGGATCGCCCGGAGAGCGATCCGGAGATGCGCCCCGGAGATGCGCCCCGGAGACGCCGGTCAGGCGGTCAGGGAGTCAGCGGGTCAGGCGGTCAGGGGGCAGCGGTCAGGGGAGCAGGGGGTCAGCGCCAGCCCATCCGCCGCAGCGCGTCCACGACCAGCGAGAACCGCTCCGGCTCCAGCACCGAGCCCTCGCGCCGGATGTCGTCCTCGTCCAGCTCGAACACCCGGTCCAACCGCAGGTAGGAGCGCCGGCTGTCCCGGTCCCAGCGGCCCGAGCCCAGGTCGAGGCAGTCGTCCTCCTCGTGCCGGTCGGGCGTCTTGCTGGTCAGCATCAGGGCCAGCAGGGCCCGCCGGTGGCGTCCGACGACCAGCAGCGGCCGGTCCTTGCCGCGGGTCGGGTCCTCCTCGAACGGCACCCAGGCCCACACCACCTCGCCCGGGTCGGCCAGCCCGTCCAGGTCGGGGGAGTACTCCAGGGTGGCCGCCACCGCGGCCGTGTGGACCTCGCGCACCGCGCCCCGGACCGGGCGGGCGTCCTCACCGTTCGCGTACACGCGGGGCAGCTTATGGCCTCGGTCACGCACAGGGGGGACGCCACGGCGGCGTGACGTGAGATGCTGTGTGCAGTTGAAATGGGCCCGCGTCCTTGTCCAGACGAAATAGGCCCCCGTCCTTCGTGTGCGAGGAACCTGAGTGAGCACGTTCGCCGACCAGACGTTCACGCCTCCGGAGCTGATCCGGAACTTCTGCATCATCGCGCACATCGACCACGGCAAGTCGACCCTGGCCGACCGCATGTTGCAGCTCACCGGCGTCGTCGAGGAGCGGGCGATGCGCGCGCAGTACCTCGACCGCATGGACATCGAGCGCGAGCGCGGCATCACGATCAAGGCGCAGAACGTGCGGCTGCCGTGGCAGGTCGACGGCCGTGACCACGTGCTGCACATGATCGACACGCCCGGTCACGTCGACTTCACGTACGAGGTGTCGCGCGCGCTGGAGGCGTGCGAGGGCACCGTGCTGCTGGTCGACGCCGCGCAGGGCATCGAGGCGCAGACCCTGGCCAACCTGTACCTGGCGATGGAGAACGACCTCACCATCATCCCGGTGCTGAACAAGATCGACCTGCCCGCCGCGGACCCCGACAAGTACGCCAAGGAGCTCGCCCACATCGTCGGCTGCGAGCCCGAGGAGGTGCTGCGGGTCTCGGCCAAGACGGGCCTCGGCGTCGGCGCGCTGCTGGACGAGGTCGTCAAGCGCGTGCCGGCCCCGGTCGGCGACGCGGACGCCCCGCCCCGCGCGATGATCTTCGACTCGGTGTACGACACCTACCGCGGCGTGGTCACCTACATCCGCGTGGTCGACGGCAAGATCACGCCGCGCCAGCGCATCCGGATGATGTCCACGAACGCGACCCACGAGCTGCTGGAAGTCGGCATCATCTCGCCGGAGCCGAAGCCGAGCGTCGGCCTGGGCGTCGGCGAGGTGGGCTACCTCATCACCGGCGTGAAGGACGTGCGCCAGTCGAAGGTGGGCGACACGGTCACGGCCGAGAAGCACGGCGCCACCCAGCCGCTGGCCGGCTACCGCGAGCCGCGGCCGATGGTCTACTCGGGGCTGTACCCGGTGGACGGCTCCGACTACCCGATCCTGCGCGAGGCGCTGGAGAAGCTGCAGCTCAACGACGCCGCGCTGACGTTCGAGCCGGAGACGTCGGCCGCCCTGGGCTTCGGCTTCCGGTGCGGCTTCCTCGGCCTGCTGCACCTGGAGATCACCCGCGACCGGCTGGAGCGCGAGTTCGGCCTCGACCTCATCTCGACCGCGCCGAACGTGGTGTACCGGGTCGTCATGGAGGACGGCACGGAGCACGTGGTGACCAACCCGTCCGACTGGCCCGACGGCAAGCGGGCCGAGGTGTACGAGCCCGTCACCAAGTGCACGATCATCGCGCCCAGCGACTACATCGGCGCGATCATGGAGCTGTGCCAGTCCAAGCGCGGCCAGCTGGGCGGCATGGACTACCTGTCCGAGGACCGCGTCGAGCTGCGCTACACCATGCCGCTCGGCGAGATCATCTTCGACTTCTTCGACGCCCTGAAGTCGCGCACGCGCGGTTACGCGTCGCTGGACTACGAGGAGTCGGGCGAGCAGGACGCCGACCTGGTGAAGGTCGACATCCTGTTGCAGGGCGAGCCGGTGGACGCGTTCAGCGCGATCGTCCACAAGGACTACGCCTACGCCTACGGCACCAAGATGGCGTCCAAGCTGCGCGAGCTCATCCCGCGGCAGCAGTTCGAGGTGCCCATCCAGGCCGCCGTCGGCGCGCGCGTGATCGCCCGGGAAACGATCCGCGCCATGCGCAAGGACGTGCTCGCGAAGTGCTACGGCGGTGACATCACGCGCAAGCGCAAGCTGCTGGAGAAGCAGAAGGAAGGCAAGAAGCGGATGAAGATGGTGGGCCGCGTCGAGGTCCCCCAGGAAGCCTTCGTCGCCGCCCTGTCGACCGACGACTCCGGCGGCAAGGACAAGGGCAGGAAGTAGGACCACCGGCTACATCCGCGCCGACCGGCACATCTTGGGGTGACCGGTCGGTGTGGAGGCCGAGTCGTGCGTTTTCTCGGGAGATCGTGGCGGAGCTCTGTGGTCGCTCGCGTGCGGCCCGGATGGCTCGACCGCGCTACCGGTCCCCTTCACCGTGCGGGTGTCGTCGAAGATCAAGGTGCGGCCTGCACGTCTGCTGAAAGACGAAAGGGCCCTCAGGACGCCCCTGTCCTGAAGGCCCTCGAAGGGACTGGCGAGCTCAGCCGTGGTTGCGCAGCGTGGTGCTGAGCGCCTGGCGGCGGAGGATCGCTTCGATCTCACGCGCCTCGTGGCTCGTGTGCCGGGCCAGGATGGCTTCCATGTCCATCCGGGCGCTCGGGGTGTTGTAGGCGGCCAACTCGCGGTTCAGGTCCGCTTCCCGCTTGCGGATCTGCCGCCGGGTGGCGAGGTACGTGCGAACGGTCTTCAGAGGGTTGGTCATGTCGCCTTTCGGTCGTCTCTCTGTATCGGTTCACCTACCATGATGCCGCACGTCAGAGCCCTGCGCCGCCATTTCCGGCGTGATCTCCGCCGCAACTGTTACAACGGTGTCAGGGACCCGTCCGGCCACCCCCGCGCAGACGTCGGCGGGGTAACGGCGAGGCGAACCGGACCTCACCGCCCGTCCCGCCCGAGGAGGTCGAGCGCCCTCGCGTACTTGGCCCGCAGCCGGTCCTGGGTGGCGGTGTCGAGCAGCGCCAGCCGGGGCGGTGACAGGTTGTCGGCGATGTCGGCGCGCTTCACCTCGACCGCGACCGGGTCGGTCAGCACGCGCGCGAGGTAGTCCTCCTGCGACTCGCCCTCGCGGTGGCTCAGCGCGAGCACGGTCGCCACCACCTCCGGCGGGCACCCGGCGGCCAGCAGGTCGTCCGCCGTGACGGCGGTGTCCTCGACCACGTCGTGCAGCACGGCCGCCATCCGCGCGTGCTCGCCCGACACGCGGCCCATCACGCGCAGCGGGTGGCCGATGTACGGCTTGCCCGACTTGTCGACCTGCCCGTCGTGGGCGGCGCGGGCGATCCGGATGGCGTCATCAACGGTGAACGTCATCCGCTCATGGTCACACCCCTTGACAAGTCCCAGTGGTCTAGTCCATTTTTCGGGTGGCCCACGTCACTGCGCTGGGCCGTGGCCGCCGACAGGACGTGGAGGTGGACGTGGCTTCGAGGATGAGACGCGCACTGGGCGCGGTGCTGGCGGGTGTGCTGGCGATCGCGGGCCTGACCCTGGTGGTCGTGGGCAGCGCGTCGGCCGCCAACCTGGTCGCGAACCCCGGTTTCGAGGGCAGCACCAGCGGGTGGACGTGCAGCGCGGCGTCGACCGCGTCGACCGCGGTCAAGCGCAGCGGCACGCACGCCCTGGCGGGCAGTCCCGCCGGCCAGGACAACGCGCGCTGCTCGCAGACGATCGCCGTGCAGGCCAACACGGCCTACCAGCTGAGCGCCTGGGTGCAGGGCAGCTACGTCTACCTGGGCGTGACCGGCACCGGCAGCGGCGACAAGAGCACGTGGACGCCGGGCTCGGCCGGGTTCAGCCGGCTCAGCATCGACTTCACCACCGGCGCGACCAGCAGCGTCACGATCTACGTGCACGGCTGGTACGGCCAGCCCACGTTCTACGCGGACGACGTGAGCCTCGACGGGCCGGGCACCCCGCCGTCGAGCAGCACCACCACGACGACCTCGACGACGACGACCACCACCACGTCGACGACCACCACGACGACCACGACCGGCAACCCGAACCCGACGTTGCCCAAGCACGCCCTCACCGGCTACTGGCACAACTTCGACAACGGCTCGCGGCTGCTCCGCCTCGCCGACGTGCCGACCACGTACGACATCGTGGCCGTCGCGTTCGCCGACGCCACCACCACGCCGGGCGCGGTCGCGTTCACCCTCGACCCGACGCTGTCGAGCAAGCTCGGCGGCTACACCGACGCCCAGTTCAAGGCGGACGTGCGGACGCTCCAGGGCCGCGGCCAGAAGGTGATCATCTCGGTCGGCGGCGAGAAGGGCACGATCAGCGTCGGCAACTCCACCGCCGCGACGAACTTCGCCAACAGCGTCAAGTCCCTGATCGCGAACTACGGGTTCGACGGCGTGGACATCGACCTGGAGAACGGCGTCAACGCGACCTACATGGCGCAGGCGCTGCGCAGCATCCACGCGGGCGGCGGCAAGGTCATCGCGATGGCGCCGCAGACCATCGACATGCAGTCCACCGGCCAGGAGTACTTCAAGCTGGCGCTGGCCGTGAAGGACATCCTCACGGTCGTCAACATGCAGTACTACAACTCCGGCACCATGCTCGGCTGCGACCAGAAGGTCTACGCCCAGGGCACGGTGGACTTCCTGGTCGCGCTGGCCTGCATCCAGCTCCAGAACGGCCTGCGGCCCGACCAGGTCGGCCTCGGCCTGCCCGCCTCGCCGTCCGGCGCGGGCGGCGGCTACCAGTCGCCCGCCAACGTCAACGCGGCGCTGAACTGCCTGGCCAAGGGCACGAACTGCGGTTCGTTCAAGCCCGCGCAGACGTGGCCCGGCATCCGCGGCGCGATGACGTGGTCGATCAACTGGGACGCCTCCAACAACTGGCAGTTCGCCAACACGGTGGCGCCGCACCTGGACACGCTGCCGTAGCGCGGCGGAAGCCGTCCCTCCCGTCGCGCCGCGGGAGGGACGGCGGTCCGGCCCGGTGGCGTTTTGCCACGGGAAGACGCGGACCTGCGAATACGCCGCGCCGGCCGTGAGGCGGGTTAGGGTCGCGGCATGCTGGACCGACTCGAAGTGCCCGTCATCGCCGCGCCGATGGCCGGTGGGGCGTCCACACCCGAACTCGTGGCCGAGGTGGGCCGGGCGGGTGGCCTGGGGTTCCTCGCCGCCGGCTACCTCACCGTCGAGGCGGTCGCCGCGCAGATCACCGCGACCACCGCGCTCACCGACCGGCCGTTCGGCGTGAACCTGTTCGTGCCGGGGCCTCGGGCCACCACCGACCTGTCCGGCTACCGCGAGCGCGTCCGGGCGCAGTCGCCGACCGAGCCGGGCGAGCCCCGGTGGGACGACGACGCCTACGCGGCCAAGCTGGAACTCGTGATGGCGCTGCGGGTGCCGGTCGTGTCGTTCACGTTCGGCCTGCCCGACCCGCGGGACGTGCACCGCCTGCACGCCGCCGGCGCCACGGTCGTCGTCACCGTCACCACTCCGCAGGAGGCCGCGCAGGCGGCCCAGGTCGGCGCGGACGCGCTGTGCGTGCAGGGCAGCGACGCGGGCGGGCACCGCGGCACGTTCGCCGACGACGGCGTCTCGCCCGGCGGCGGCGAGCTGTTCGGCGTGCTGGCCGCGTTGCGCCTGGTCCGCGCCAAGGTCGACCTGCCGCTGATCGCCACCGGCGGCCTGGTGCACGGCGCGGACGTCGCCGCCGTCATGACGGCCGGCGCGGTCGCCGCGCAGCTCGGCACGGCGTTCCTGGCCACGCCGGAGGCGGGCACGTCCGCCGCGCACCGCCAGGCCCTCCGCGACGGCACCCGCCGCACCGCGTTGACGCGGGCGTTCAGCGGACGTCCGGCGCGCGGGCTGGTGAACCGGTTCCTGGCGGAGAACCAGGACCGGGCGCCCGCCGCGTACCCGGAGGTGCACCACCTGACCAAGCCGGTGCGGGCCACGGGCGACCCGGAGCTGATGTCGCTGTGGGCCGGCCAGACCTACGCGCTGGTCCGACCGGCCCCGGCCGCCGAGGTCGTGGCACGGCTGCTCGCCGAGGCGCGCCAAGCCCTTTCCGTCGCGATCACGCGCATTCCGCCGGGGTAGCACCGGACAATGACGGCGTGACGACCGCGCGCGAGCTGGCCGACGAGCTGTTGACCCTGGTGCTGGACGCCGATCCCGTGATGGCGACCCTCCTCGGCATCCCCGGCTGGGACGACCGGCTGCCGGACCCGAGCGCCGACGCCGAGCGCGCGCTGCGCGACCGTGCCGAGGACATCGCGAAGCGTGCGCGCGTCGGGGACGACGACCCGGTGACGCGTGCGGTGGTCGTGCAGCAGGCGTGGGGCGTGGTGCACCGGCTTGACGCGAAGCTGGTCGAGCACACGCACGCCGAAGGGCTCAACGCGCCGGTCGCCGTGCTGCTCGGGGCGTTGCCGATGGTCCGGCCCGCCGACGACCGCGCCCGGCGCGCCTACCTGGCCCGCCTGTCGTCGTTACCGGGCTACCTGGACGCCCTCGCCCGCCGGCAGCGGGACTCCGACCGCCGCCCGCTGCGGCACCTGGCGGAAGCCGCCGTGGAACGCCTCGACCGCTACCTGGCGGAGGCGGACGACCCGCTGGCCACGCCGTTGCGCGGCACGCCGCTCGCCGCCGACTGCGCGCGCGTGCTGTCGGACGAGGTGCGCCCCGCCGTGGCCCGGTACCGCGACTTCGTCCGCGCCGAGGTCGTGGGACGCGGTCGCGGCGCCGACGAGCCGGGCCTGTGCTGGCTGCCCGACGGGGACGTGCTCTACCGGGACCTGGTCCGCGTCTACACCACGACCGACCACACGCCCGAGGCGCTGCACCGGATCGGGCTCGACCTGATCGAATCGCTGGACCGGGAGTACGAGGAGATCGGCGGGCGGGTGTTCGGCCCCACCGACGCCGCCGGCGTGCGGGCCAGGCTGCTGGCCGACCCGGCGTTGCGGTGGGCCGCCGCCGACGACATGCTGGTGCTGGCCAAGGACTCCATCGCCCGCGCCGAGGAGGCGGCGGGCGACTGGTTCGGCACGGTGCCGGCGGCGCGCTGCGCGGTCGAGGCGGTGCCCGACGCGGAGGCGCCGAACGCGCCGCTGGCCTACTACCTGGACCCGGCGATGGACGGCTCCCGGCCGGGCACCTACTTCGTCAACACGCACCGGGCGGAGCTGCGCGACCGGTTCAGCGCCGAGGCGACGGCGTTCCACGAGGGCGTGCCGGGTCACCACTTCCAGATCGCGCTGGCGCAGGAGCTGCACGGCCTGCCGCTGCTGCGCCGCTTCGCGGCCATCGAGGCGTACCTGGAGGGCTGGGCCCTCTACACCGAACGGCTGGCCGACGAGATGGGCCTCTACCGGGACGACGTCTCGCGGCTCGGCATGCTGTCGGCGGACTCGCTGCGCGCCGCCCGGCTCGTCGTGGACACCGGGCTGCACGCCCTGCGCTGGACGCGGCAACAGGCCGTGGACTACCTGCGCGCCAACGCGGTCATGCCCGACGTCGACATCTTCTCCGAAGTGGACCGGTACATCGAGAACCCCGCGCAGGCGCTGGCCTACATGGTGGGGCGGCTGGAGATCCAGCGCCTGCGCGGGGAGTCGGAGCGGCGGCTGGGCGACCGCTTCGACATCAAGGCGTTCCACGACCTCGTGCTGTGCGGGGGGCCGCTGCCGATGGCCGTGCTCGCCGACGTCGTCGACGAGTGGTGCGACTCAGTCCTCGGCGCCCGAGGTGGGGTTGTTGAGCACTGACTTCCGCTTGCTGTAGGCGAGGTACACGACCAGGCCGATGCCGAACCAGACGGCGAAGCGCAGCCACGTCTCGGGCGCCAGGAACGTGATCAGCCACAGCGAGAACACCACGCCGATGATCGGCACGACGGGCATGCCGGGCGTCTTGAACGTGCGCGGCAGGTCGGGCTGCTTGTACCGCAGCACGATCACCGCGATGCACACGACCACGAACGCCAGCAGGATGCCGATGTTGGTCAGCTCCGCGGCCTCGGCGATGGGCAGGAAGCCAGCGATGACGGCGGACGCGACGCCGAGCACCCACGTGGTGCGCGTCGGCACGTGCTTGACCGGGTGCGTCTTGGCGAACCACTTCGGCAGCAGGCCGTCGCGCGACATCGAGTAGCCGACCCGAGCCGCGCCCATGAGGAACGTGAACAGCACGGTCGTGATGCCGAGCACCGCGCCGACGGAGATGATGATGCCCAGCGCCGGCAGGCCGATGTCGGCGAACGCCGAGGCGAACGCGCTCTCCGAGTCCACGTCCTTGTAGTTGACCATGCCGGTGAGCACGAGGCAGGCCAGCACGTACAGCACCATCGAGATGGCCAGCGAGTAGATGATCGCCTTCGGCATGTGCTTCTGGGAGTCCTTGGACTCCTCGGCGGCCGTGCTCATCGCGTCGTAGCCGAACACCGCGAAGAACACCGTGGCCGCGCCGGTCAGCGCGCCGGAGAGGCCGAACGGGAAGAACGGGTTGTAGTTGCCGGTGTTGATGTGGAACGCGCCGACCACGATCACCAGCAGCACCACGGCGACCTTGAGGTACACCAGGGTGGTCTCGAACCGGGCCGCGTTCTTCATGCCCATGTTCAGCACGAACGCGATCAGCAGGCACAGCAGGACGGCGAAGAGGTTGACCTTGTAGCTGCCCGCCGCGACGTCGGCGCCCTCCGTGCCGGGCGCGCCGAGCATCCACACCGGCAGGTCGATGCCGAGCAGGTTCAGCAGCTCGTTGAAGTAGCCGCTGATGCCGATCGCCACCACGGCCACGATCGCGGTGTACTCCAGCAGGAGGTCCCAGCCGATGAACCAGCCGACGATCTCGCCGAGCACCGCGTACCCGTAGGTGTAGGCGGAGCCCGCCTTCGGGATCAGGCCGGCGAACTCGGCGTACGAGAACGCGGCGGCGGCGCTCGCGATGCCCGCAACGAGGAACGAGATCAGCACGGCGGGACCCGCGGTCTTGTTGGCGACGGCGCCCGCCAGCGAGAAGATGCCGGCGCCGATGATGCCGCCGATCCCGATCGCGGTGAGCTGCCACAGGCCCAGGGTGCGGGTCAGGGCGGTCTTCTCGTCACTGATCTGCTCGATGGGCTTTCGGCGGAACACGCCGCGGCCCTGGCCGAATCCGTTCTGCACGGTCATGCGCCGGCTCCCTCGGGTGGTTGGTGTGCGGCGAACCGTACGCCGGTCCGCCGACACCAGGTTTGTTCGATAGCACCACTCGATGGGGTCATTTTTGTGCGACATGACGATTGCGAGGACGTGCGTCGGACCTCAGTCGCGGGTGAAGACGATCTTCCCCGCGGTCTCGCCGTCGAGCATGGCGCGGAAGCCCTCCTCGGCGCGCTCGAACGGCAGCTCCGCGCCGATCTGCGGGCGCAGGCCGGTCAGCTCGCAGAACGCCAGCAGGTCGCCCAGCTCCTCCCGCGTGCCCATGGTCGAGCCGACCACGCGCAGCTGGAGGAAGAACAGCCGCTGCAGCTCGGCCGCCGACGCGTCACCGCTCGTCGCGCCCGAGATGACCACGATCCCGCCCGGCTTCAGCGACTTCATCGAGTGCGACCACGTGGCGTTGCCGACGGTCTCGAACACCGCGTCCACGCGCTCCGGCAGGCGGGCGCCGGACTCGAACGACCGGTGCGCGCCCAGGCTCTCGGCCAGCGCCCGCTTCTCCTCGGTCCGACCCGTCACCCACACCCGGAACCCCGCCGCACGGCCCAGCTGCACCAGCGCCGTCGCCACACCGCCCGACGCGCCCTGCACCAGCATCGTCTGACCCGGCCGCAGGCCCGACTTCACGAACAGCATCCGGTACGCGGTCAGCCACGCCGTGCCCATGCACGCCGCCTCGGCGAAGCTCAGGCCCGCCGGCTTCGGCAGGACGTTGCGCGCCGGCACGACGACGTGGTCGGCGAACGTGCCCTGGTGCTTCTCGGTGAGCAGCGTGCGGCCGGGGTCGAGCGTCTCGTCGCCCGACCAGTCCGGGTCGCCGATCACGGAGTGCAGCACGACCTCCGTGCCGTCCTCCAGCACGCCCGCGCCGTCGCAGCCCAGGATCATGGGGAACCGGTCCGCCTTGATCCCCACGCCGCGCAGCGTCCACAGGTCGTGCATGTTCAGGCTCGCCGCGCGCACGGCGACCTTCACCCAACCGGGCGGAACCTCGGGTTCCGGTCGGTCGCCCACGCGCAGTGCGGCGATCGGGTCTTGCGGGCTCGGCTCGGCTGCGTAGACGGCGAACATGCGGGCAACTTACCGACTGGTAGTGAGCCGTGTGCGGTGAAGCACGTCACGGGGCTAGGCTCGACGACGTGGTCGACGCGTTCGAGCAGTGGTGGGACGGGGTGGAGCTGTGGCTCGCCCAACTGGCGTTCCCGTTCCAGTTCGCCCTGCTCATGGCCGTGTTGCTGCCGCTGTGCCTGGGTGTCGCCCGCCTGATCGACCGGGTCGTGGACAACGCCTCGACCAGGTTCAACCCCGTGCCGAAGGTCCCGCCGCCGGGCGCCGAGCCGCAGCCCGGGAAGGTGGACCCGGCCCGTCCTTCGTAGGCTCCGGGGCGTGACTCCAGCCCGGCGGCTCTCCGTCGCACTGCTCGGCCTGATCGCGCTCGTCGTGGTCGGCTACTTCGCCAAGGACCTCACCGGCTCCACCCCCGCGCCGCCCGCGCCGTCCACGTCGGGTTCCGTCGCGGCCGAGGCGTCCGGCACGGCGTCCGGCGCCGTTCCGGGCGCCGAGTCCGGGTTGCCGGTGAAGGCGCTGTCCAGCCTGCCCGAACAGGCTGCGGCCACGTGGCGGCTGATCGAGCGCGGCGGGCCGTTCCCGTACCCGCGCAACGACGGCGTGACGTTCCAGAACCGGGAGCGGCTGCTGCCCGCCAAGCCGCGCGACTACTACCGCGAGTACACCGTGCCGACGCCGGGCAGCGACGACCGCGGCGCGCGTCGGCTCGTCACCGGGTCGTCCGACGAGGTGTACTACACAGGTGACCACTACGAGTCGTTCGTCGTCGTGGACGTGACCGAATGACCTACCGGCACGTGGTGCGCCGCGGCGCGCGCTCGAAGAAGGCCGCCATCGGGGCCATCGCGGACGCGTTGAGCTTCCCCGACTGGTTCGGGCACAACCTCGACGCTCTGTACGACTGCCTGACCGACCTGTCGTGGCTGCCCGAGGGCGAGCACGTGCTGGAGTGGGAGGGCGGGAACGCGGACGTGGAGTCCGTGCTGGCCGACGCGGCGGCGCGCACGGCCGAACTGGGCGACCGCGTCCTGACCGTCGTCTACACGGACTGACCCGGTCCGCCACGCTTCCAAGAGCTTCGACCAGCGGTGATCGGCACGGGCGGGGTGCGTCGACCGGATCGTCCCCGCCCGTCCCGAGCCCTCAGTCCTCCGTCGGCACCCACGACGGCTTGCGCTTGCCGACGAACGCGGCGATGCCCTCCTGGCCCTCGGGGCCGCCGAAGTGGCGGGCGGACAGGGCGAGCATGTCGGCGAACACCTCGCCGAGGTCGTTCGAGCGCGGCTCCTGCAGCATCCGCTTGGTCGCGGTCAGGGCGTCGGGCGCGCCGAGCGCGAGCATGTCGGTGTACCGGGTGACCTCGGCGTCGAGGTCGTCGGCGGGCACCGCGGAGTTGATCAGGCCGATGGCGACGGCCTTCGGCGCGGCGAACGTCTCGCCGGTCAGGAACAGCTCGTGCGCGGCGCGGGGGAGCAGGCGCGGCAGCACCGTCACCGAGATGACCGCGGGCACCACGCCGATGCGGACCTCGCTGAACGCGAACGTGGCCGTGTCCGCGGCGACCGCGATGTCGCACGCCGCCACCAGCCCGACGCCGCCCGCACGGGCCGGGCCCGCCAGCCGTGCCACCACGGGCTTCGGGCTCGTCCACAGCTGTTCCAGGATGGCCGGGAACTCGTTGACGCCCTGCTTGTCGGCGCTCGCGCCGCCCGCCTCCTTGAGGTCCATGCCGGAGCAGAACACCGGTCCGGTGTGGCTCAGCACGATCACGCGCACCGCGTCGTCGGCGGTGGCGGCCTTCAGGTGACCGGTCAGCTCGGCGCGGAGCCGCGCGGACAGGGCGTTGCGGTTGTGGGGGGAGTCCAGCGTGATCGTCGCGATGCCACGCCGCACCTCGTAGTGGACCAGCTCGTCTGCCATGCCGGGCACTCTACGATCCCGTGCCTATTGACAGGATGCTGTCAAAACGACAGGATACTGTCATGGAGACGCAGACGGTCCACCTCGCCCTGTACGACACGCTCGCGGACTGGGAGTTCGGGTACGCGACCGCGCACGTCAACAACCCGCAGTTCCAGAAGCAGCCCGGCCGGTACCAGGTGCGGACCGTCGCCGAGACGCTCGACCCGGTGACGTCCATCGGAGGGCTGCGCATCACGCCGGACCTGGCGCTGGCCGACATCGAGCCGGCCGACAGCGCGATGCTGATCCTGCCCGGCGCAGACAAGTGGGTGACCGGCGGCAACGCGGTGTTCGCCGCGGCGGCACGGCGTTGGCTGGACGCGGGCGTGCCGGTGGCGGCGATCTGCGGCGCGACCATCGGCCTGGCCGCGGAAGGGCTCCTCAACGACCGACCGCACGGCGGCAACGCGGTCGAGCAGCTGATGTCCGTGCCGCAGTACACCGGCGCCGCGCACTTCAGCTCCGAGCGCGCGGTGCGGGCGGGCGGACTGATCACGGCCGGCGCGACGTCGGCGCTGGAGTTCGCACGGGAGATCTTCACCGAACTGGACCTGTACGAGCCCGCCGTGACGGAGGCCTGGTACGGCCTCTACCGGACCGGCTCCCCGGAGTGGTTCCGCAAGCTCGTCACCGCGGCGTCATGAACGACGTCCGCACGGAGGTGGAGCCCCGCACCGCGGCGGGTGACGTGCTGACCGACATCATCATGCGCACCTTCCGGCTCTACGGCGGTTTCCTCGAAGCCGCCGAGGTGATGACGAAACCGGTCGGCCTCACCGCCGCGTGGTGGCAGGTGCTCGGCGCGGTGATGCGGCAGCCGCTGCCCGTGGCGGGCATCGCGCGGGAGATGAGCCTGACCCGGCAGAGCGTGCAGCGCATCGCCGACCTGCTGGTGGAGAAGGGCCTGGCCGAGTACGTGCCCAACCCGGCGCACAAGCGGGCCAAGCTGTTCCGGCCCACGGCGGCCGGTTGGGAGGCCGTCTCAGGGCTGACGCGGGCGCAGCACGCGTTCACGAACCGGATCTCGGCGCAGGTCGACCTGGACGACCTGCGCACCACGCTCAAGGTGATGGAACGCCTGATCGAGGCGTTGGACGCGGACCAGCCGCCCGCCTCGGACGGCTAGCTCCGGAGTTGTCCACAGGTCGGGTCCGACGGACCGCGATCGTCGGTCGGACCTGGCAGGATCAAAGCAGGGGTCCCCTTGCCGGGGACCCCTGCAGGGCTTGCACGTGCCGGAACCCCTGCACGGCCTGCGTTTGCCGGGGACCTCTGCACGGCCTGCGTTTGCCGGGGACCTCTGCACGGCCTGCGCTTGCCGGGAACCTCTGCACGGCCTGCGCTTGCCGGGGACCCCTGCGGGGCTTGCGCTTGCCGGGGACCTCTGCACGGCCTGCGCTTGCCGGAGACCCCTGCGGGACTTGCGCTTGCCGCTCGCGTCAGGCGGAAGCGGCGAGGTCGGCGGTCAGGGCGGCTTCGTAGCGGTGGAGGACGAGTTCCGCCACCTCCGGGTCCGGACCCAGCGGCGGGGCGATGATCGCGCCCTCGCCGGCCAGCCGGGTCACGCGGTCCGGCAGGAAGCCCGGCGCCAGGAACCACGACGCCACGGCGACGCGGCGGGCGCCACGGGCCCGCAGGCGGGCCACCGCGGTCGGCACGTCGGGATCGGCGGACGACGCGAAGGCCGGCTCCACCCCGGCCCAGCCCGAACCCGCGGCCCACCGGGCGGCGATCGACGCCACCAGGGCGTTGGCCGGGGCGTGCGACGAACCCGCGCCGGCCAGCACCACGCCCAGCGAGCGGTCACGCGACCGCACGCCCACGGACGCCAGGCGCCGCAGCGCCGCCGACTCCAACCGGGGATCGGGGCCCAGCACGTCCGCGATCGTCACGTCGAGGGAAGGCAGCCGGGCCTCCGCCACCGCGCTCGGCACGTCGACCCGGGCGTGGAAGGCCTTGCCCAGCAACAACGGCACCACCACGGCGGAACGGTGACCGTCCGCCGCCACACCCCGCAGCACGTCGCCCAGCAGCGGCACGGAGAGGTCCAGGAAGGACCCGCGCACGTCCAGCGACGGCGCCAACGCCCGCACCACGTCCAGCAACGCGTGCACCGTCGCCGCCGACCGCGGATCGCGACTGCCGTGCGCCACGGCCACCAACGCCGTCACAGGGCACCCGTCAACCCGCGCGCCCGCAGCACCGCCCGCTCCAACGGCCGGAACACCAGCAGCTCGATCCCGACACCCACCAGCAGGATCAGGAAGATCGCCGCGATCACCATCGAGATGTCGTTCAACGCCGACCCGTTGTGCAGGTACTGCCCCAGGCCCTCGCCGAGCTGCGGCGACGTCGCAATGATCTCCGCCGCCATCAGCGACCGCCACGAGAACGCCCACCCCTGCTTCAACCCGGCCAGGTAGCCGGGCAGGGCGGCGGGCAGCAGGATGTGCCGGGCGGACGCGAACCGACCGGCGCCCAACGCCTGGCCGACGCGCGGCAGCAGCGGCGGGACCTGGTCGACGCCCGACACCAGGCCGTTGGCGATCGACGGCACCGAACCCATCAGCACCACGAAGTAGATCGTCGACGGCGTCGCGCCGAACCACAGGATGCCCGCCGGCACCCACGCCACCGACGGCAACGACTGGAGACCGGTCAGCAGCGACCCGATCGCCGCCCGCACCACCCGCACCTTGGCGATCAGCAACCCGAGCGGGGTGGCGATGACCACCGCGGTGAGGAAGCCGAGCACCGCCCGGCTGACGGACGTCCACAGCACCTCGAACGCCCGGCCGGTCTGGATCGCCTCGGCCACCGCCGCCCACACCGACGCGGGCGACGGCAGCTGGTACTCCGGCCAGAGCGCCAACGCCCACAACCCCTGCCAGACACCCAGCAGCAGGGCGAACGCGATCAGCGGCGGCACCGCGGTGCGGAGGAAGCGCTTCCGCAGCGACGGGCGCCGCTCCTGCGACGGCGCGTCGAGCGCGTCGAGGCCCGCGCCGACGGCCGCGAGGTCAGTGTCAAGCTGCGGCATGACCGCTGATCACCTCTCGCAGGTGGGTCGTGATCTCGTCGATGACGGCGGGCTCGTCGCAGTCCACAGTGGACCACTCGCGCACCACCCGGCCGGGGCGGGACGACAGCAGCACGACGCGCTGGCCCAGCCGCACGGCCTCGCGCACGTCGTGCGTGACGAACACGATCGCCGTGGACGTCTCGCGCCACACCCGCACCAGCTCCGCCTGGAGCACGTCGCGGGTGATGGCGTCCAACGCGGCGAACGGCTCGTCCATCAGCAGCAGGCCGGGCGTGCCGTCCTGGGCGCTGCCCAGCGTGGACGCCAGCGCGCGGGCCAGCGCCACGCGCTGCCGCATGCCGCCGGACAGCTCGTGCGGGCGCTTGTGACCCGCGCCGACCAGCCGCACCAGCGACAGCAGCTCGCTGGCCTTCTCCCGCCGCGGACCGCGCTTGACGCCGGCGAGCCGCATCGGCAGCTCCACGTTGCGCGCCGCCGTCAGCCACGGCATGAGCGCGGCCTCCTGGAACATCACGGCGGGCCGTGACGTGGTCAGCTCGATGCTGCCCGAGGTGGGCGCGTCCAGCCCGGCGACCAGGTTGAGCAAGGTCGACTTGCCGCAGCCGGACGCGCCCAGCAGGCACACGAACTCGCCCGGCGCGACGCGCAGGTCGACGCCGTCGAGCGCGACGACGCCGGAAGCGCCGTGGCCGAAGACCTTCCGAACCCCGGACAAGGTCACCGCGGCGTCCACATCGGACACGGACGTCGGGGTTTCCAGCGTGGCGGTCATGGTGTGCCTGCCTTCCTCGACGAGTTACTTCTTGTCCATGCCTGCGGGGTCCACGGTCGGCTTGCCCGCCGCGGAGAGCACCTTGTTCAGCAGCGTGAAGTCGGCGATGCCGGCCACGTCCGCGGCCTCCTTCGCCACCCCGGCCGTCACCGCGTCGTTCGCGAGCCGCGGGAAGCTCCTGGCCTGGGGGTCCAGCGTCAGCTCGATGTTGCCGAACGCCCGGTCCAGCACGGGCTCGCCCAGCGCCTTGCCGGTCAGGTCCTTCAGCGACTTGTTGACGATCTGCTTCGCCTCGACCGCGTTGGTCACCGCGAAGTCCGTGGCGGCGAGGTGCCCGCGCAGCAGCGCCTCGACCGTCTGCGGGTGCTCCTGCAGGAACTTGGCGCGCACCAGCAGCACCGTGGTCGGGAACTTGCCGCCCTCCCACAGGGTCTTCTCGTCGACCAGCACCTTCGCGCCCGCGTCCAGCACCAGGCGGGACGACCACGGCTCCGGCGCCCACGCCCCGTGCACGTCGCCCTTCTTGAACAGGTCGAGCGACTGCGAGTTCTCCGTGTTGGTCACGTTGACCTGGTCCGGGCCCGCGCCGACGGCCAGCTTCTCGTCGGACAGCCACTTCTTCAGCGCCACGTCCTGCGTGTTGCCGAGCTGCGGGGTCGTGATGACCTTGCCCTTGAGGTCCGTCACCGAGGCGATCTCCGGCTTGACCACGAGCTGCGCGCCGCCGGACGTGGCGCCCGCGATCAGCCGCACCGCCTCGCCCTTGGACTTGGCGTAGGCGTTGATGGCCGGGCCGGAGCCGATGAACGTCGCGTCCAGCGACTCGCCGAGCAGTGCGTTCACCGCTTCGGGGCCGGCGTTGAACGTCTGGGTGGTCAGCTTGGTGGTGCCCAGTTCCTTGGCGAACAGGCCCTGGTCCACGCCGATCAGCGCGGAGGCGTGGGTGACGTTGGGGAAGTAGCCGAGGCGGATTTCCGCCGCGGCGCCCTTGTCCTGCGGCGGGGCTTCCTCACCGCGGTCGACGCGGGAGCACCCGGCGAGTGCCGTGAGTGCCGTCAGTGCTACGAGGGACGCGGTCAGGATGCTGCGCTTGGTACTCACGTTCGCGAGGCCTTTCAGGGACCGGGGGACACGAGGGCGTGGCTGTCGGACTGGGCGGTGTTCCCGCCCTCCGTACAGCTGTCCACGCCGTCCAACTCCGGCAGCGGAGCACCCACGAGCCCCGCGGCGAGCGTGCTGCCGTCCGCGGCGTCGATGACCAGGAACGCGCCGGTGCGGCGGCTCCGCGTGTAGTCGTCCACCGGGATCGGCTCGGCGGTGCGCAGGGCGACCTGGCCGATCTCGTTGAGCGTGAGCGAGTCGGGCGCGTCGGTGCTGGCGAGCTTCTGCTCGTCGAAGCGGGTGCGCAGTTCGGTGACGATGGCCTGGACGGTGCGGGTGCCGTGCTTGACCAGGACGCGTGCGCCGGGGGTGAGGGGTTTGTCGGAGAGCCAGCAGACGGTGGCGTCGAACTCGTCGGTGACCTTGGGTGGCACGGCGGCGGCGGCGATGAGGTCGCCGCGGGAGATGTCGAGGTCGTGGGCCAGGAGCAGGGTCACCGATTGGCCGGAGGTGGCGTGGTCGAGGGGGCCGTCGGCGGTGTCGATGCCGGTGACGGTGGAGCGCAGCCCGGCGGGGAGGACGGTGATGTCGTCGCCGACGCGGACGGTGCCGGCGGCGACCTGGCCGGCGTAGCCGCGGTAGTCGGGGTGTTCGGTGGTGCGGGGCCGGATCACGTATTGGACGGGGAAGCGGAAGGGGGCGTCGTGGGGGTCGGCGTCGACCGGCACGGTTTCGAGGTGTTCCAGCAGGGTGGGGCCGTCGTACCAGGGGGTGCGGTCGGAGCGTTCGACCACGTTGTCCCCGGCCAGGGCGGAGACGGGGATCTCGACCACGGCGTCCTCGGGGTAGCCCAGGGCGGTGGCGTGGGCGGTGAACTCCTTGGCGATGCGGGCGAAGGTGACCTCGTCGAAGTCCACGAGGTCGATCTTGTTGACCGCGAGCACGAGCCGCGGCACGCCCAGCAGGGCCAGGACGGCGGCGTGCCGGCGGGTCTGTTCGATGACGCCCTTGCGGGCGTCGACCAGGAGTACGCCGAGTTGGGCGGTGGAGGCGCCGGTGACGGTGTTGCGGGTGTACTGGACGTGGCCGGGGGTGTCGGCCAGGACGAAGGAGCGCTTGGGGGTGGCGAAGTAGCGGTAGGCGACGTCGATGGTGATGCCCTGCTCGCGTTCGGAGCGCAGGCCGTCGACCAGGAGGGAGAGGTCGGGGGTGGTCAGGCCGCGGTCGGCGCTGGCGCGGTGGACGGCGTCGAGGGTGTCGGCGAGGACGGATTTGGTGTCGTAGAGCAGGCGGCCGACCAGGGTGGACTTGCCGTCGTCCACGCTGCCGGCGGTGGCCAGCCTCAACAGGTCGCTCATCTAGAAGTAGCCTTCCCGCTTGCGGTCTTCCATGGCGGCCTCGGAGAGGCGGTCGTCGGCGCGGGTCGCGCCGCGCTCGGTCAGGCGTGAGGCGGCGACCTCGGCGATGACGGCCTGGATGTCGGCGGCGTCGGACTCGACCGCGCCGGTGCAGGAGCCGTCGCCGACGGTGCGGTAGCGCACGGTCTTCTCGATCTTGTGCTCGCCGTCGCGGGGGCCGCCCCAGGGGCCTTCCGCCAGCCACATGCCGTCGCGGAGGTAGACCTCGCGGCGGTGGGCGTAGTAGATCGACGGCAGCTCGATGTTCTCGCGGGCGATGTAGTGCCAGACGTCGAGTTCGGTCCAGTTGGACAGGGGGAACACGCGGACGTGTTCGCCGGGGCGGTGGCGGCCGTTGTAGAGGTTCCACAGCTCGGGGCGTTGCCGGCGGGGTTCCCACTGGCCGAAGGCGTTGCGCAGGCTGAAGATGCGTTCCTTGGCGCGGGCGCGTTCCTCGTCGCGGCGCCCGCCGCCGAACACCGCGTCGAACCGGTGCGAGGTGATGGCGTCGAGCAGCGGCACGGTCTGCAGGGGGTTGCGGGTGCCGTCGGGGCGTTCGGCCAGCCGGCCGTCGTCGATGTAGTCCTGCACGCTGGCGACTTCCAGCCGCAGCCCGTGCCGGGCCACGACCTTGTCGCGGAACTCGATGACTTCCTCGAAGTTGTGGCCGGTGTCGACGTGCAGCAGCGGGAACGGCACGGGGGCGGGCCAGAACGCCTTGACCGCGAGGTGCAGCAGCAGGGTGGAGTCCTTGCCGCCGGAGAACAGGATCACCGGCCGGTCGAACTCGCCCGCGACCTCGCGGAAGATGTGGATCGCCTCGGACTCGAGGCGGTCCAGGGTGTCCAGGGCGGTGGTGGTCATCCGTGCAACCCGCATTCGGTCTTGGCCAGCCCGGCCCACCGGCCGCTGCGGGCGTCCGCGCCCGGCAGCGGCTTCGCGGTGCACGGCGCGCAGCCGATGGAGGGGTAACCAGCCTGCACCAACGGGTTCTCCAGAATCCCGTGCTCGGCGATGTAGGCGTTGAACTCGTCGTCGGTCCAGGGCGCGATCGGGTTGACCTTGACCAGGCCGTTGCGCTCGTCCCACTGCACGATCGGCGTGTTCGCCCGCGTCGGCGCGTCCACTCGCCGCACGCCGGTGACCCACGCGTCGTAGTTCTTCAGGGTGCGCTGCAACGGGATGACCTTGCGCAACTGGCAGCACCTGGTCGGGTCGGTCTGGTTCAACAGACCGAACTCGGCCTCCTGATCGGCCACCGACTGCTCCGCCGCCGCGTTCACGATGTGCACGTCCGGGTACACCAGGTCGACCGCGTCACGCGTGCCGATCGTCTCGGCGAAGTGGTAGCCGGTCTCCAGGAACAGCACGTCCACGTCCGGCTTCACCTTGGACGCCAGGTCGATCAGCACCGCGTCCTGCATGTTCGACGCGACGATCCAGCTCTCGCCGAACGTCCGGGCGGTCCACGCGAGAGCCTCTTCGGCACTGGCCTCCGCCAGCTCGACCGAAGCGGCCTCGGCGATCACCTTCAGTTCCTCGACCCTGGTGGGGGCGGTCATCGCTGCACCTCCTGAGGAAGGTTGAGACCAACGAACTTCACGGTGAACACGCGGCGGCAGGCGGAGCACAGCCACGAGTAGCTGGGCTCCTCCTGCGGACGAAGGTCCTCGTCGCCGCAGTAGGGGCAGTAGAAGGGGGTGGCCCGCTCGCTCATTTCAGATCACCCTCGTCCGCGCGGGCGACCCACTGGGCGAAACGCTCGTCCGCCTCTCGCTTGGCCACGAAGTTGCGCACCACGCGCTCGACGTAGTCCGACAGCTCGGTGGCCGTCACCTTGTGGCCGCGCAGCTTGCGGCCGAACCCGGCGTCCAGGCCGAGCCCGCCACCGAGGTGGACCTGGAAGCCCTCGACCTGCTTGCCGTCGGCGTCGGTGACGATCATGCCCTTGAGGCCGATGTCCGCGGTCTGGATGCGGGCGCACGAGTTGGGGCAGCCGTTGATGTGCACGGAGATCGGCTCGGTGACGCCCGCCACGACGTCGGCCAACCGGGTCTCCAGCGCCGCCACCAGATCGACCGCGCGCGCCTTGGTCTCCACGATTGCCAACTTGCAGAATTCGATGCCGGTGCACGCCATCACGCCCCGACGCCACGGCGACGGCTCCGTCTGCAGCCCCAGCTTCGCCAGGTCGGCCTGGAGGCCCTTGACCTCGGCCTCCGGCACGTCCAGCACCACCAACTTCTGCTGCGGGGTGAGACGAACCCGGCCCGACCCGGCCCGCTCCACGACCTTGGCCACCTCGACCAGCGTGGAACCGGACACCCGGCCCGCGATCGGCGCGGCGCCGACGTAGTACAGGCCGTCCTTCTGCCGGTGCACGCCGATGTGGTCGCGGGGGATCGCGGGCACCTCGGGCGCGGGGCCGTCGACGAGCTTGCGCTTGAGGTACTCGTCCTCCAGCACCTGGCGGAACTTCTCGGGACCCCAGTCGGCGACCAGGAACTTGATCCGGGCGCGGTGCCGCAACCGCCGGTAGCCGTAGTCACGGAAGACGCTGATCACGCCCTCCCACACGTCCGGCACCTCGTCGGACGGCACCCACGCGCCCAACCGCTTGCCGATCATCGGGTTGGTGGACAGACCACCGCCGACCCACAGGTCGAAGCCGGGGCCGTGCTCGGGGTGGTCCACGCCGACGAACGCCACGTCGTGGATCTCGTGCGCCACGTCCGGCAACCCCGAGATCGCCGTCTTGAACTTGCGCGGCAGGTTCGAGAAGCGCGGGTCGCCGATGTAGCGGCGCAGGATCTCGTCGATCGCCGGCGTGCCGTCGACCACCTCGTCCTCGGCGATCCCCGCCACCGGCGAACCCAGCACCACCCGCGGGCTGTCGCCGCAGGCCTCCATCGTGGTCAGGCCCGCGTCCTCCAGCTTGCGCCAGATCGTCGGCACGTCCTCGATGCGGATCCAGTGGTACTGCACGTTCTGCCGGTCGGTGATGTCCGCCGTGTCCCGCGCGTACGTCTGCGACAACTCACCGATCAACGCCAACTGCTGCGTCGTCAACCGACCGCCGTCGATCCGGACCCGGAGCATGAAGTACTCGTCGTCCAGCTCCTCCGGCTCCAACGTCGCCGTCCGACCGCCGTCGATCCCCGGCTTGCGCTGCGTGTACAACCCGTACCAGCGGAAACGACCACGCAGATCCGCCGGGTCGATCGAGTCGAAACCACCGTGGGCGTAGATGTTCTCGATCCGCGAGCGGACGTTGAGCGGGTTGTCGTCCTTCTTGCTCCGCTCGTTCGGGTTCAGCGGCTCGCGGTAGCCCAGCGCCCACTGCCCCTCACCTCGGCGCTGCTTGGTGCGCTGAGGCGTCGTCGTCGGGGGGACCATCCTCGTCCTCCGGGGATTCGGGGCGCTGGTGCGCGTGCGAGTCCCGGGACAGCCGTGGTGGGGGTCTCGTCAGCGCACCCGGCGCCGACGGGAACAAAAAGGCAGGCGCGGGTTATGCCGAACGACGGCACATCGCGCTGGAGACACGACGGAAGTCGACGTGGCGGCGGACCACCAGGCGCACTCCGGTCGATGTCATGTGCCTCAGCGTGCCACGCGTCCACCCCGTGGTCCACCGCCATCCGCATCGTGGGACGGCCTCGCGGACCTGGTAGACGGCGGTGCGGACCGGTGGGCGGAACGCCGCGGGTGGGACACTGGGAACCATGCCCTCCGCTCTGCCGATCGGTGATCCCGCGCCCTCCGACGGCTCACTCCCGACCTCCGCGCTCACCGGCCTGGGTGACCGCCCGTTCGGGGTGTACGTGCACGTCCCGTTCTGCGCGACGCGGTGCGGCTACTGCGACTTCAACACCTACACCGCCGGTGAGCTGGGCACTTCCGCCTCGCCGGCGTCCTGGCTGGAGGGCCTGCGGCGGGAACTGGACCTCGCCGCGACCGTGCTCGGCGCCCCGCCGGCGGCCGACACGGTGTTCGTCGGCGGCGGCACGCCGTCCCTGCTCGGCGCCGACGGGCTGGCCCGGGTGCTCGACGCGGTGCGGTCGTCGTTCGGCCTCGCGCCCGGCGCCGAGGTCACCACCGAGTCGAACCCGGAGTCCACGTCACCCGCCTTCTTCTCCGCCATCCGTGATGCTGGTTACACCCGCGTCTCGCTCGGCATGCAGTCCGCCGCACGGCACGTGCTCGCCGTGCTCGACCGCGCGCACACCCCCGGCCGCCCGGTCGCCGCGGCCCGGGAAGCCCGCGAGGCCGGCTTCGACCACGTGAACCTCGACCTCATCTACGGCACGCCGGGAGAAGGTGTCGACGACCTGCGGGCGTCCCTCGACGCCGTGCGCGAAGCCGGCGTGGACCACGTGTCGGCGTACGCGCTGATCGTGGAGGAGGGCACGGCGCTGGCCCGCCGGGTCCGCCGCGGGGAGCTGCCCATGCCGGACGACGACGTGCTGGCCGACAAGTACGAGCTGGTCGACGCCGCCATGACCGCGCAGGGCCTGCGCTGGTACGAGGTGTCGAACTGGGCGGCGTCCGCCGAGGCCGCGTGCCGGCACAACCTCCTCTACTGGCAGGGCGCCGACTGGTGGGGCGCGGGCCCCGGCGCGCACAGCCACGTCGGCGGCGTGCGCTGGTGGAACGTCAAGCACCCGGCGAAGTACGCCGAGCTGCTGGCCGCCGGCACGTCGCCCGCCGCCGGGCGCGAGGTCCTGGGCGACGACGACCGCCGGGTGGAACGCGTGCTGCTCGAACTGCGCCTCGCCACCGGCCTGCCGCTCGACGTCCTCGACGCCGACGGCCGGGCCGAGGCCAGGACCGCCGCCGCGGACGGCCTGCTCGACGCCGCCGCGCTGGCCGACGGCCGGTGCGTGCTGACCGACCGGGGCAGGCTCCTCGCCGACGCCGTGGTGCGCCGGCTCACCTGAGCCGCCCGGGTCAGGCCAACGTGACCGACGCCGAGTGGCCGACGGTCCGGTAACCCAGCGGCCCGTACAGGCGGTCCACCTTCTCGTCCGGCTCCGTCTCCAGGAACGGCGTGCAGCCCGCGCCGAACACGCGCGCGGTGAGGTCGGCGCAGACCGCCGACGCGACACCGCGCCGCCGGAACGACGGCAGCACCGCGATGCCCGCCACCTGCGCCAAGCCGTCACGCGGAGCCGTGTGCGCGCCCGCGCCGGCCGGTTCGCCGTCCACCCGGGCGAGCACGATCACACCGTCGTCCCGCAGCAACGACCGCTGCCGCGCCACGTCTTCGGGCCCGGCCAGCGCGCCGACGCCGAACGCCGTGTTCTGCACCACGGACACGGCCAGCAGGTCGTCGTCCGACGTCACCGCCTCCACGGTCAGCCCGGCGCGCGGCGCGGGCGGCGTCAGCGCCTCGACCACCATCACCGGCAGCAGCTGGTCGATCGTGAACCCGGCCTCCGCCAGCACGGCGTCCACCGCCGGCGACGGCCGCAGGTACTCCAGCCTCGGCGTCCGCGACCGGGCCCGGAACTCCGCGACCAGCCCGTCCACGTCGGCGCGCGTCGGCGCGACGCCCTCGTCGGGCACGGCGTAGTTCAGGAACAGGTGGTCGCTGTGGGCGTCGAAGCGCACCAGGAACGGCCCGACGCGCTCGGCGTCCGTCCGGATGGCGTCACGCAGGGCGTTCTGGATGCGGCTGTGCACACCGGACGTTATCCACGTGGCCCGAAGCCGGGCGAGCGACTTTTCCGATCCGCGCCCTCACCTCCGTAAACTCGAGGTGGAGCAGTCAGTCTTCCTGGAGGTGACGCGCGTGAACGCCGATGAGCGCCGGTTCGAAGTGCTGCGCGCAATCGTCGCCGACTACGTGTCCAACCAGGAGCCGGTCGGCTCGAAAGCCCTGGTCGAACGGCACAACCTGGGCGTGTCGAGTGCGACCGTCCGCAACGACATGGCCTCGCTGGAGGAGGACGGCTACATCACGCAGCCGCACACCAGCGCCGGCCGCGTCCCCACGGACAAGGGCTACCGCCTGTTCGTCGACCGGCTCAGCGAGGTCAAGCCGCTGTCCTCGCCCGAGCGCAAGGCCATCCAGAGCTTCCTCGAAGGCGCCTACGACCTGGACGACGTGCTGCGGCGCAGCGTGCGGCTGCTCGCCCAGCTCACCCGCCAGGTCGCCGTCATCCAGTACCCGACGCTGAGCCGCTCCACCGTCCGCCACATCGAAGTGGTCGCCATCACACCGGCCCGGCTGATGCTGGTGCTGATCACCGACACCGGCCGCGTCGACCAGCGCTCCGTCGACCTCGGCGACGTGATCACCGAGGAGAACGTGGCCCGCGTGCGGACCATGCTCAACGGGGCCATGGTCGGCAAGCGCCTGTCCGACGCGTCCGCCGAGGTCGCCAAGCTGCCCGACGACGCGCCGAGCGACCTGCGCGACGCCGTGCTGCGGGTGAGCACGGTCCTGATCGAGTCGCTGGTGGAGCACCCCGAGGAGCGCCTGGTGCTGGGTGGCACGGCGAACCTCACCCGCAACGTGGCAGACTTCCCGGGTTCGCTGCGCCAGGTTCTGGAGGCGCTGGAAGAGCAGGTCGTCGTGCTGAAGCTGCTGGCCGCCGCCCGCGATCCCGGCCGGATCCTGGTGCACATCGGCGAGGAGAACGAAGCGGCCGAGATGCGCAGCACCTCGATCGTGTCCATCGGCTACGGCAGCCGGGACAACCTGCTCGGCGGCATGGGAGTGGTGGGGCCCACCCGGATGGACTACCCCGGGACGATGGCGGCCGTGCGAGCGGTCGCCAACTACGTGGGGGAGATCTTGACCGGACGGTGACGGCGGGGGAACACCGCGGTCCCGGAGGACGTTTCGCAAGCGAGCGAGCGCGTGTCGAAGCGCGCCCGCAGGAGGATTCACGGTGGCGAGGGACTACTACGGCACGCTCGGGGTCTCCAAGAACGCGACACCCGAGGAGATCAAGCGCGCCTACCGCAAGCTCGCGCGGCAGCTGCACCCCGACGTCAACCCCAACGAGGAAGCCCGCTTCAAGGAGGTGACCGCCGCCTACGAGGTCCTGTCAGACCCGAAGAAGCGGCAGGTCGTCGACCTGGGCGGCGACCCGTTGGAGCCCGGCGGCGGTGGTATGCGCGGCGGCGGAGACCCGTTCGCGGGGTTCGGTCTCGGCGACATCATGGACGCGTTCTTCGGCGCGGGCGGCGGTGGCGGACGCGGTCCGCGCAGCCGCGTGCAGCCCGGTTCCGACGCGCTGATCCGGCTGTCGATGACGCTGGAGGAGTGCGCGGCGGGCGCTTCGCGGGAGCTGACCGTCGACACGGCGATCCTGTGCGACCGGTGCGTGGGCAGCGGCTGCGCCGAGGGCTCGTCCCCGGTGCGCTGCGACACGTGCGGCGGGCGGGGCGAGGTGCAGTCGGTGCAGCGCTCGTTCCTCGGGCAGGTCGTCACGGCGCGGCCGTGCCCGGTCTGCCGGGGGCTCGGCGAGGTCATCCCCGACCCGTGCCAGCAGTGCGCCGGCGAGGGCCGGGTGCGCTCGCGGCGGACCATCTCGGTGCAGATCCCGGCCGGCGTGGCCGAGGGCATGCGGGTGCGGCTCGCGGGCCAGGGCGAGGTCGGCCCCGGCGGCGGACCGGCGGGCGACCTGTACGTCGAGGTCGAGGAGGTGCCGCACGAGGTCTTCGAGCGCGACGGCGCGAACCTGCACTGCTCGGTGCGCATCCCGATGACGACCGCGGCGCTCGGTGCGGTGCTGCCGCTGCAGACGTTGGACGGCGAGGAGGAGCTGGAGATCGAACCCGGCACCCAGCCGAACACCGAACTGGTGCTCACCGGGCGCGGCATGCCCCGCCTGCGCTCCAGCGGGCGCATCGACGGCCGCGGCGACCTGCACGTCCACCTCGAGGTCGTGACGCCGACCAAGCTGGACGCCCGGCAGGCCGAGCTGCTGCGCGAACTGGCCGTGGTTCGCGGCGAGGACGAGCCGACGCTCGCGCACAACGGCAAGGGCGGCGGCGGGCTGTTCTCGCGGCTCCGGGCCGGCCGCAACCACCGGTGACGCTCCCGGTCTTCCTGGTCGCCGCGCTGCCGTCCGGCGACGAGGCGGTCCTGGACGGCCCGGAGGGGCGGCACGCGGCCACCGTGCGCCGGCTGCGGTCGGGGGAGGAGCTGGTGCTCTCCGACGGCTCCGGCGCCCAGGTGCGGTGCGTGGTCGAGGAGGCGTTCAAGGACTCGCTGCGGCTGCGCGTCGTGGAGCGGTGGGTCGTGCCGGAACCCGCGGTGCGCGTGGTCCTGGCCCAGGCGCTGGTGAAGGGCGACCGCGGCGAGCTCGCCGTCGAGCTGGCCACCGAGGCCGGGGTGGACGGCGTCGTGCCGTGGCGGGCCTCGCGCTGCGTGACCAAGTGGGAGGACGGACCGCGCGGCGCGAAGGCCCTCGAACGGTGGCGCAGCACCGCCCGCGAGGCGGCCAAGCAGGCCCGGCGCGCCCGCGTGCCGTCGGTCGCCGAACCCGTGTCGACGGCGGGCCTCGCGCGCCTGGCCGCGTCGTCCGCCATCGCATTGGTTTTGCACGAATCCTCTTCCTCGGCGATCGAATCGGTTCAGCTGCCGGCTTCCGGCGATGTGCTGCTCGTGGTCGGACCGGAAGGCGGCATCACCGACGAGGAATTGTCGGCGTTGACCGGCGTCGGCGCGCACGTAGTGCGACTGGGCCCTACCGTTCTGCGATCCTCGACGGCGGCGGCGGTGGCTTTGGGTGCGCTCGGTGTGCTGACCGATCGCTGGCGGTAGTGGTCGGCGGTTCCTGCTGGCGAACGCCTGACATAGGGGTTACGCTCAGGGCCGAGGGGTTGCATTGGTCTAACTTCGATCGGCCCTTCGGACCAGACTCGCCGGACACCTCCCCCCTCGGTCCGGCGTTCGCCGCGTCGCGGTGGGACGACCCCCAGGTCCCACCGCGACGCGGCCTCTTTATGCGATGGGGTGTGGTTTGCGCATCGGCTACGGCGGTCACCCGAGCCAGTTCGGCGAGTATTCCGCGCCTTCCGGTGAATCGTTTCCCGTCATCGTGGTAATCCACGGTGGTTTTTGGCACCAGCGTTATGGGCTCGAACTCGGCAGGCCGCTGGCCGCCGACCTGGTCGCCCACGGCGCCGCCGCCTACAACATCGAGTACCGGCGGGTAGGCGGAGGCGGCGGGTGGCCCGAGACCGGCGACGACGTGCTCGCCGCCCTCGACGCCCTCGACCCCGCGCTCGGCCCTGTGGTCACGCTCGGTCACTCCGCCGGCGGCCACCTGGCCGTCTGGGCCGCCGCCCGTCACCCCCGCGTGGTCGGCGCCGTCGCCCAGGCCGGGGTCCTCGACTTCCTCCAGCACCCGCAGATCACCCGCCGCGCGGCCGAACTGCTCGGCGGCACGCCGGACGAGGTGCCCGAGCGGTACGCCGACGCGTCACCGGCCGCCCTGCTGCCGATCGACAAGCCGATGGTGCTCGTGCACGGCCGGGACGACGAGGACGTGCCGTTCGAGCAGAGCGAGGCGTTCGCCCGGACGTCCGGCGCGGAACTGGTGGAGCTGCCCGGCGTCGGCCACATGGACGTGATCACCCCCGGCGCCGCCGCGTGGGCCGCGTGCCGGGACGCCGCACTGCGCCTGGCCGGCGCCTGACCCTCAGCCGGCCTCTGCGGGCCGGTCCTGCCGCGCCGGCCCCGGCGGGTCGGTAGCCTGCGGACCCATGTCCGACTGCCTGTTCTGCCGCATCGTCGCCCGCGAGATCCCGGCCACCGTGGTGCACGAGACCGACACCACGCTGGCGTTCCGCGACATCTCACCCCAGGCGCCGACGCACGTCGTGCTCGTGCCCAAGACGCACGCGCCGGACGCCGTCGCCCTGGCCGCCGCCGCGCCCGGTGTCCTCGACGACCTCTTCCTGGCCGCCGGCGAGGTGGCGAAGGCCGAGGGCGTCGCCGACAGCGGCTACCGCCTGCTGTTCAACACCGGCCAGGACGCGGGCCAGACCGTCTTCCACGCCCACCTGCACGTGCTCGGCGGACGCCGCCTCGGCCCGCTCGCCTAGCGCCGGCCGCCCCAGCCCTGACACGGCCCAGTCCTGACACGGCCCAGCCCCGAGACGCCCCGGCCCCGAGACGTCTCAGCCGAGGGCCTGCATGAGCGGGGCGAACAGCCGTGAACGGTCACCCGCGAGCTCACCGCGCACCATCAGGTCGACGGTGTAGCGCTGCGTGAGCCCGCGGGCCCGCAGCCAGGCCGCCAACGCCGCGTCCTGCACGTCCACCCGCACCGTCGACCCGGCCGCCAGGTCCGCGATCAACGCGGCCGCGCGCTCGGCGGACGGCGCGACCACCGGCCCGACCATCGACACGGGACCGTTGGGCCAAGCCGCCGCGAACCCGTCGTCGGCCACCCTGACCTGCGACGCGAACCCGAACAGCTCGTGCCACATCGCCGACCGGTCGGCGCCGAACACCTCGGCGTCGGCCGCCACGACGCCCGCCCGGTCCGCGTCGCCCACCGGCCGCGACGCGCCGGACGCCGTCCCGTCGAACGCGCCGAGGTGCGCCGTCACCCGGCCCACCGAGCGGAACCCGAGCTTCTCGTACAGCGGCTTGCCGTGCGACGTGGCGTGCAGCGACGCGACCGGCGTGCCCGCGAACTCCAGCGCGTGCCCCACCAGCCGCCGCCCCAGCCCGCGCCCGGCGTGGCTCTCCGCGACCAGCACCATGCTCACCGCCACGTGCTCGTCACCGAACCGGGTGATGATCGTCGTGCCGACCAGCTCACCGCCGTCGACCAGCCCGAAACCGGTTCCGACGCGCAGCAGGAACGCCCACTTGCCCGGCTCCGGCGACCACTGCCGGCTGGACGCCAGGCGGACGCAGGCGGGCACGTCGTCGGGGGTCAGGAACCGCAACTCCTCCACGTCACCGAGTAGACACGCCGTGTCCAACCCGTTTCTTACTCCAGTGCGGACTGTCGGTGGGGGCGACTAGCATCGACCGGGTACGTCCAGTTCACCCCGAGCACGGCGCGAACGCGCAGGAAGAGGGCCCGAGGCCACGTGGCCGGTACCGCTGACAACACGCCGCAGGCCGGCCGGGCCGCGGCCGACGCCCAATCCAAGTTCGCCGTGCCCGACGGCGCGGTGCTCGCCCTGCTCGGGTCGCGCGACGAGAACCTCCGGCTCGCCGAGGAACTGCTGGACGCCGACGTGCACGTGCGCGGCAACGAGATCACCCTGTCCGGCCAGCCCGCCGACGTGGCGTTCGCCGAGCGCGTGTTCTCCGAGCTCATCACGCTCGCCGGCCGGGGCCAGCAGGTCGGGCCGGACACGGTCCGCCGCACCGTCGCGATGCTGTCCGCGGGCACCAGCGAGTCGCCCGCCGAGGTGCTGAGCCTCGACATCATCTCCCGGCGCGGCCGCACCATCCGGCCGAAGACGCTGAACCAGAAGCACTACGTCGACGCGATCGACCAGAACACCGTGGTGTTCGGCATCGGTCCCGCCGGCACCGGCAAGACGTACCTGGCGATGGCGAAGGCCGTGCAGGCGCTCCAGGCCAAGCAGGTCAACCGGATCATCCTGACCCGGCCGGCCGTCGAGGCGGGCGAGCGGCTCGGCTACCTGCCGGGCACCCTGTACGAGAAGATCGACCCGTACCTGCGCCCCCTGTACGACGCGCTGCACGACATGGTCGACCCCGAATCCATCCCGCGCCTCACCCAGGCGGGCACGATCGAGGTCGCCCCACTGGCCTACATGCGTGGCCGGGCGCAGCCGGTGTTCACCAACGTGCTGACCCCGGAGGGCTTCCGGCCCATCGGGAGCCTGCGCGTCGGCGACCTGGTCATCGGCTCGAACGGCGAACCGACGCCGGTGCTCGGTGTCTACCCGCAGGGCGAGAAGGACATCTACCGGGTCTCGGCCCAGGACGGCGCTTCGACGCTGGCCTGCGGCGATCACCTCTGGACGGTGCGGACCAGGTCCGACCGCCGCCGGAACAAGCCGTGGCGGGTGCTGCGGACCGAGGAGATGATCGGCAACCTCCGGGCGGCGCACGCCCGGCGGTACGAGTTGCCGCTGCTGAGCGCGCCGACGTGCCACCCGGCGCGCGAGGTCCCGATGGACCCGTACGCCCTGGGCCTGCTGCTCGGCGACGGCTGCCTGACCGGCTCGACCACACCGTCTTTCGCGACCGACGACCCCGAGCTGGCGGTCGCGCTCCAGTCCGCCCTGCCCGGTGTGGCGGTGAACTGGAAAGACCGGGTGAACTACACCCTCAACCGGGTGAAGTCGCCGGGTGACGTCGTGACGCTGGAGAACCCCGTCACCGGGGCGCTCCGGCGGCTGAAGCTCCTCGGCACCCGTTCGCACACCAAGTTCATCCCGGACGACTACCTCGCCAACACGGCCGAGGTCAGGCTGGGCGTGCTGCAGGGGTTGCTGGACGCCGACGGCGGTCCGGTGACGCAGGCGGGTCGCACCTGCCGGATCCAGTACACGACCACGTCGGCCGTGCTCAGGGATGACGTGGTGCGGTTGGTCCGGTCGCTGGGCGGCGTCGCCTACGCCCGGACGCGCGTGGCCGACGGCCGGAAGCCCGGTTGGGCGTCCGGGCGCGAGGTGGTGAACCGCCACGACGCGCACGTCGTCGACATCCGCCTGCCCGAGGGCGTCGAACCGTTCCGGCTCGCCCGCAAGCGGGAGAAGTACCTGGCGGCGGGCGGCGGCGGGCGGCCCATGCGGTTCATCGACAGCATCGAACCGGCGGGTCGTGCCGAAGCGGTGTGCATCCAGGTGGCGGCCGCGGACTCGCTGTACGTCACCGAGGACTACCTGCTGACGCACAACACGCTGAACGACGCGTTCATCATCCTGGACGAGGCGCAGAACACGACGCCCGAGCAGATGAAGATGTTCCTCACCCGGTTGGGGTTCGGGTCGAAGATCGTGGTGACCGGTGACATCACCCAGGTCGACCTGCCCGGCGGCCAGCGCAGCGGGCTCAAGGTGGTCAAGGACATCCTCGAAGGCGTCGAGGACGTCCACTTCTCCATCCTGACCAGCAGCGACGTGGTGCGCCACCGGCTCG
Source organism: Saccharothrix hoggarensis (assembly GCF_052936025.1). Next base: position 1,457,818 of record NZ_CP193624.1, read on the forward strand.
TGGCGGACATCGTGGACGCCTACGAGAAGTGGCAGGTCGAGCAGGACGAGGGCGACGCGGCCGACCGGCACCAGCACCACGCCGGACCCGGTGCGCGGTCGCGCGGGCAGCGCCGGGGACGATAGGCGCCGTGAGCATCGAGATCGCGAACGAGTCGGGCGTGCAGGTGGACGAGCCGTCCATCGTCTCCGCCGCCCGGTTCGCCCTGGACCGGATGGGCGTCAGCCCGTTGGCCGAGCTGTCCGTCCTGCTGGTCGAGCTGGACGTGATGGCGGACCTGCACCAGCGCTGGATGGACCTGCCCGGCCCGACGGACGTCATGGCGTTCCCGATGGACGAGCTGGACTCCGCGCGCCGTCCCGACGCGGCGGGCCTCGGCCCGGCGCTGCTCGGCGACATCGTGCTGTGCCCGGACTTCGCCAAGGACCAGGCCAAGAAGGCGGGCCACAGCCTGCTCGACGAACTGCACCTGCTGACCGTGCACGGCGTGCTGCACCTGCTCGGCTACGACCACGCCGAGCCCGCCGAGGAGCGGGAGATGTTCACGTTGCAGAACCGCATCCTGGCCGACTTCCGCACCGCGGCGGCCGAGGCGGAGCGCAAGTCGGCGCAGCGCGAGGCCGACTCGAAGCTGCTCGGGGCGGTCGGGCTGGACGACGCGGACCGGCCCGAGCCGACACCCTGAGGCGGCCGACGTGATGGGCAGTTCCGCCGGCCTGCTGGTGCTGGCCGTGGTGTTGGTGTTGACGGCGGGCGTGTTCGCCGGGGTGGACGCCGCGCTGGGCACGGTGTCGCGCGCCCGCGTCGAGGCGTTGCAGCGGCAGGGCCGGGCGGGCACGCGTCAGCTGATCCAGCTGCTCGCGGACCGGCCGCGGCACGTGAACCTGCTGCTGTTGCTGCGCCTGGGCTGCGAGCTGGCCGCGACGGTGCTGGTGACCGTGGTGTGCCTGGGGCTGATCGACACCGGCTGGGTGGCGATGCTGGTCGCCGGGCTGAGCATGCTCGTGGTGTCGTACGTGCTGGTGGGCGTGGGTCCGCGGACCATCGGCCGGCAGCACCCGTACGCGGTGAGCCTGCTCGCGGCCGGCCCGATCCGGGTGCTCGGCCGCGTGCTGGGGCCGTTGAGCAGGCTGCTGATCCTGGTCGGCAACGCGATCACGCCCGGCAAGGGCTTCCGCGAGGGCCCGTTCTCGTCCGAGGTCGAGCTGCGCGAGCTGGTCGACATGGCGCAGGAGCGCGGCGTCGTGGACGAGGGCGAGCGGGAGATGATCCACTCGGTCTTCGAGCTGGGCGACACGATCGCGCGCGAGGTGATGGTGCCGCGCACCGAGATCGTGTGGATCGAGCAGACCAAGTCGATCCGCCAGGCGTTGGCGCTGTCGCTGCGGACCGGGTACACGCGGGTGCCGGTGATCGGGGAGAGCGTCGACGACATCGTCGGCGTGGTGAACCTGAAGGACCTGGTGCGGCTGACGCTGGCGGAGGAGCCGAACGGCACGTCCGTGGCGGACGTGATGAAGCCGGCGTCGTTCATCCCGGACTCGAAGCCGATCGCGGACCTGCTGCGGGAGATGCAGCTGTCGCGCAACCACCTGGCGATCGTGGTGGACGAGTACGGCGGCACGGCGGGCCTGCTCACGATCGAGGACATCCTGGAGGAGATCGTCGGTGAGATCACCGACGAGTCCGACACCGACGACCGGCCGCCGGTGGAGCACCTGACGGACGGGTCGGTGCGGGTCAGCGCCCGGCTGCCGGTGGACGACCTGGACGCGTTGTTCGGCACGGAGCTGGACGACCACGAGGTCGAGACCGTGGGCGGCCTGCTGGCGCAGCGCCTGGGCCGCGTGCCGCTGCCGGGCACGGAGGCGGAGATCGCGGGCCTGCGGATGCGGGCCGAGGGCGGCAAGGACGAACGCGGGCGGATGCGCATCACGACGGTGCTCGTGCGGCCGCTGAACAACGGCGACAACAGCGAGGGGGACTCCGGTGACTGACCTCGACCCCGAGGACCAGAAGATCGTCACGCTGGCGCGTTCGGCGCGGGCCCGCACGGGTGCGGCCGAGGGCGCGGCGGTGCGCGACACCGACGGCCGGACCTACGCGGCCACCACGGTCGCCTTGCCGTCGTTGAAGCTGACCGCGTTGCAGGCGGCCGTCGCGGCGGCCGTGTCGAGCGGCGCGGAGGGGTTGGAGGCGGCGGCCGTGGTCACGGAGGCCGGGGCCGTGGACGCCGACTCGGTGGCGGCGGTGCGCGACCTGACGGCGGGCGCGCCGGTGCTGCGGGCCGACGCGTCCGGCGCCGTGCGGGAGACCGTGTAGACCGGAGGGACGCCCGTTGCCGGTCGGACGGCTAGGATCGCGATCATGACCGAGAGAATCGAGTCCTCCGTCCGCCGGTGAGCGGGACGACCGGGGCGGGCCCCCGGACCAGCCTGTACGACCACGCCGTGCGCCTGCACGAGCGGCACCCGGACGGACCGCTGCCCCGTGACGGCAGGCCGTTCCCCGACGAGCCGCGGCCGCGGCGCCGGCCTCGGCGGACCGAGCAGCGACGCGTCGGCGCGGACGTCGCCGCCGCCCTGGACCGCCACTTCGCCGGTGACGACCCGCCGGAAGCCCTGGCGGAGGCCGTGCGCGACCTCGACGTGCCGATCCACCGCAACGACCACATCGCCGCGGCCGCCCTGCGCGCCGACCGGGAGCGGGTCCGCCGGACGGGCCGTTGGCTGGTCCGGCACGGCGAGCACCAGTACGCCGTCGCGGTGGGCCTGGCGTTGCTCGCCTCCGACCACGACGAGGACGACATCCCGCTGATCCGCACGATCGGGTTGCTGTCGGACACGTTCGGACCGCTGGCCGCGGCCGCGTTGCAGCGCCGCCGAGGGGGTTCGGACGCCTTGGTGTGGCTGGGTGACCGGGTCGCCGGCTGGGGTCGCGTGTACGTGGTGGAGGCGCTGTGCGCGGTCGGCGGCGCCGGGGCGCGGGACTGGCTGCTGCGCCGGTCGTGCGACCGGGACTACCTCAACGGCTACTTCGCGGGCAAGGTCGCGACGGCCGCCCACCTGCACGAGGCCATCACCACCGGGTCCGACGACGACCTGGTCGACCACACCACCGATTTGCTCACCGTCATGGCGTACTGCGACGGGATGGGCACGACTCTGGAGCACTACCCACCCGCGCACGCGGTCCTGGAAGCGCACCTGGGGCACTTCGAACGGCTGCGACCGACCGCCGCCCGGCACCGGCGCGGGACCCGCCTCGTCGACAACCTGGCCGAGCTCAGGGCGATCGCCGGCGTCACCGCCGAGCACCGGGCCCGGCTGCTCGACCGCTACCGGGCCGTGCTGGAGCGCGACGAGTGGCGGGAGGTCGCGGCCACGACTGGAGAGGGCTGACGCGGCGCGGCCGGCGGGTGCGGGGACAATGGGCGGATGGATGGTTACCGCTCCGGGTTCGCGTGCTTCGTCGGCCGCCCCAACGCCGGCAAGTCGACGCTGACCAACGCTCTGGTCGGGACCAAGGTCGCGATCACGTCGAGCAAGCCGCAGACCACCCGGCACACCATTCGCGGCATCGTGCACCGCGAGGACGGCCAGCTCGTCCTCGTGGACACCCCCGGCCTGCACCGCCCGCGCACCCTCCTCGGCCAGCGCCTCAACGACCTGGTCCGCGAGACGTGGTCCGAGGTGGACGTGGTCGGGTTCTGCGTGCCCGCCGACCAGAAGGTCGGCCCCGGCGACCGGTTCATCGCCGCCGAGCTGGAGAAGATCGCCAAGCGCACCCCGGTCATCGGCATCGTCACCAAGACCGACCTGGTGGGCCAGCAGCAGGTCGCCGAGCAGCTGCTCGCGCTGCAGGAGGTGATGGACTTCGCCGACCTGATCCCGGTGTCCGCGGTGGACGGCTACCAGGTCGACGCCCTGTCCGACCTGGTGCTGGGCAAGCTGCCCGAGGGCCCGCCGCTGTACCCGGACGGCGAGCTGACCGACGAGCCGGAGCTGACCCTGGTCGCCGAGCTGATCCGCGAGGCCGCGCTGGAGGGCGTGCGGGACGAGCTGCCGCACTCGATCGCCGTCGTGGTCGAGGAGATGCTGCCCCGCGAGGGCCGCGACGACCTCGTGGACATTCACGCGAACGTGTTCGTCGAGCGGCCCAGCCAGAAGGCGATCATCCTGGGCCACCGGGGCGAACGCCTGAAGCAGGTCGGCATCACGTCCCGCAGGCACATCGAGAAGCTGCTCGGCACGCGCGTGTACCTCGACCTGCACATCAAGATCGCCAAGGACTGGCAGCGCGACCCGAAGCAGCTGCGCAGACTGGGCTTCTAGGGGTCTCCCGATGGCGAACCTCTACCGGGACACCGGGGTGGTCCTGCGGGTGCAGAAGCTCGGCGAGGCCGACCGCATCATCACGCTGCTCACCCAGAAGCACGGCAAGGTGCGCGCGGTCGCCAAGGGCGTGCGCCGCACCTCGTCCCGGTTCGGCGCCCGGCTGGAGCCGTTCGGGCACGTCGACGTGCAGTTCTACCCGGGACGTTCGCTGGACGTGATCACCCAGGTGCAGACGCTCGACGCGTTCGGCGTGGTCCTGGTGGACGACTACCAGCGGTACACGGCGGCGTGCGCCGTGCTGGAGACCGCCGACCGGCTCACGTCCGAGGAGGGCGAGCCCGTACTGCGGCTGTACCTGCTGGTCACGGGCGCGCTCCGGGCCCTCGCGGCGAAGGAGCGGGACGCGTCGCTCATCCTCGACGCCTACCTGATGCGGGCCATGGCGTTCGCCGGGTGGGCGCCCGCGGTGGACGACTGCGCGCGCTGCGGCGATCCGGGGCCGCACAAGGCGTTCAACGTGCACGCGGGCGGCATGGTGTGCCCGCGGTGCCGGCCGCCGGGCAGCGCCTCGCCGTCCGGTGACACGTTGCGCCTGCTCGCCGCCCTGCTGCACGGCGCGTGGGACGTGGTGGACGGCATCCCGACCGGCGCGCGCCGCGAGGCCAGCGGCCTCGTCGCCGCCCACCTCCAGTGGCACCTGGAACGCCAGTTGCGCTCGCTGCCCTTGGTCGAGCGCAAGGCGCAGCCGACCGACGGTTAGAGTCGCCTGCCGCACCGATCCCGCAGTCTCCCGAGAGGACAGCCATGCTCCGCCGACGGCGGGTTGAGCGCGTCCAGCGCGTTCCCCGACCCCCGGAACCGCACCCGACCGGCGCCACGCCGCCCACCCTTCCGGTCGACCTCGTGCCCCGGCACATCGCGATCGTGATGGACGGCAACGGCCGGTGGGCCAACCAGCGCGGCCTGTCCCGCATCGAGGGCCACAAGCGCGGCGAGGCCGTCGTGGTCGAGGCCGCCAAGGGCGCCATCGAGATGGGCGTGAAGTGGCTGTCGCTGTACGCGTTCTCGACGGAGAACTGGCGGCGCAGCCCCGAGGAGGTCCGGTTCCTCATGGGCTTCAGCCGGGACGTCATCCGCCACCGCACCGACGAGCTGGACGAGCTGGGCGTGCGGGTGCGGTGGGCGGGCCGCCGGCCGCGGCTGTGGCGCAGCGTCATCAAGGAGCTGGAGGTCGCCGAGGAGCGCACGAAGGACAACGACGTGCTGAACCTCGCGATGTGCATCAACTACGGCGGGCGCGCCGAGGTCGGCGACGCGGCGCGGGAGATCGCGCGGCTCGTCGCGGCGGGCAAGCTCAACCCGGACAAGGTCGACGAGCGCACCGTCGCCAAGTACCTGTACCAGCCCGACATGCCGGACGTGGACCTGTTCATCCGGCCGTCCGGCGAGCAGCGCACGTCGAACTTCCTGCTGTGGCAGTCGGCGTACGCGGAGCTGGTGTTCCAGGACATCCTGTGGCCGGACTTCGACCGGCTGGACCTGTGGCGCGCCTGCGAGGCGTACGCCATGCGCGACCGGCGCTTCGGTGGCGCCGTGGACAAGCCCGACGTGGAGGATTCCTAAGTGACCGACGAGGACGCCAAGGTGACCGCGGAGCTGCTGACCGCGGCCCGCGAGGCGTTGGAGATGTTCCACGAGGTGCACGTCGACGACGACGGCGCGCTGAGCTTCCAGCACGGCGAGGTGCCGTGCGCGGTGCAGGCCATGCGGCTGGCCGAGGGCCTGACCGTGCTGAGCCTGACGTGCGTCGTGGCGTGGGACCTGCCCGACGACCGGAACTTGGCCGTGTCGGCCGCCGAGCGCGCGGGCCAGGGCCTGTTCGGCACGCTCGGTGTCGTGCACACCGATCGGGGGATGGATGTGACGCTGCGCTACGCGTTCCCGGCCGAAGGGCTGAAGCCGGAGCCGTTGAGCACGCTGTTGATGCTGGTCGTGTCCACCGCTTCGCAGCTGCGGAGCGAGCTGCTCGCCGGAACCGGGGACGGTGCCTGATGGCTGGTGTGATCGTGTACGAGCCCGACGACGACTCGGACGTGGAGGGCCTGCCGTGGGCCATCACGTTCGAGGCGTCCGCGGGGGACGAGTGGGCGTCGTTCGTGTGCGGCCCCTACGAGCGTGACGACGCCGTGCGGCTGGCGGAGGAAGTCCTCGCGTCCAGCCGCGGCGTGACCGCCGTCGTCGAGCCGCTGCTGCCGGTGACGGAGGCGGCCGACGTGCTCGCGACCATCGCCGAGCTCCGCGAGGAAGAGGACGCCGAGGCGCCTGAGGACTAGTCACCCGGTGGCGCCGGGAGTTCACCGAAAGGCGACGTTGGTCGGTTCGTCGCGGCGGCCGGTTCTGGCATCATCTCGGAAGTGACAATCACTGGCGAGATCCGCGGATCGCGTCCGCGCCGCACGCCACCGCGCTGGAAGATCACTTCGCTGGAAGTGCTCTGCGTGGTGCTGGTGCTGGCGCTGGTGTTGCAGGACTGGCTGGTCGGCGTGCTGAACGTGCCGGTGCTGCGGACCGCGTCCACGGTGTTCGTCGCGGTCTGCGTGCAGGCGCTGCCGTTCCTCGTGCTCGGTGTGCTGCTCAGCGGCGCGATCGCGGCGTTCATCCCGGCGAGCGTGCTGCGGCGCGCGTTGCCGAAGAAGACCGCGCTCGCCGTGCCCGTCGCGGGCGTCGCCGGCATCGCGCTGCCCGGCTGCGAGTGCGCGTCCGTGCCGGTCTCCCGACGGCTGATGCAGCAGGGCGTCGCGCCCGCCGTGGCGCTGACGTTCCTGCTCGCCGCGCCCGCCGTGAACCCGATCGTGCTGGTCTCCACGGCCGTGGCGTTCCCGAACGCGCCGATGATGGTGCCCGCCCGGTTCACGGGAGCCCTGCTCACGGCCGTCGTCATGGGCTGGCTGTGGACCCGGTTCGGCAAGGCGGAGTGGATCGCCGAGCGCGCCCTGCGCCGGCTGCCGGACAACGACGGCACGTCCCGCTGGGTCGTGTTCGCCGAGACCGCGCGGCACGACCTGGTCGACGCGGGCGGGTTCCTGGTGCTCGGCGGCGTGTTCGCGGCGGCGTTCAACGTGCTCGTGCCGCAGGCGTGGCTGGAGACGCTGGGCGGCCAGATCGTCCTCGCCGTGGTGGTCCTGTCGCTGCTGGCCGTGGTGCTGGCGCTGTGCAGCGAGGCCGACGCGTTCGTCGCCGCCTCGATGTCGGCCCTGCCGCTGCTGCCGCGGCTCGTGTTCCTGGTCGTCGGCCCGGCCGTCGACGTCAAGCTCATCGCGCTGCAGGCGGGCGCGTTCGGCAGGTCCTTCGCGGCGCGCTTCGCCCCCGCCACGTTCGTGGTGGCGATCGCGTCCGCACTGGCGGCGGGAGCGGTGTTCCTGTGAGGCGGGGAAAGCCATGAGGCGTGAGACGCAGAACATCCTGCTGGTGCTGCTCGGCGGCGCGCTGCTGAAGCTCGCGCTGACCGGCACCTACCTGCGGTACGTCAAGGAGTCGCTGCAGCCGTGGCTGGTCGTCACCGGCGGCGTCATGGTCGTGCTGGCCGTGGTGTCGATCGTGCGTGACGTCCGGGCCGGTCAGGCGCAGACCGCCCCCGACGGGCACGAGGGGCACGACGGGGCCGAGCACGCTCCGGTCGACCACAGCGGGCACGACCACGGCACGTCCCGCAGCCCGTGGATGCTGCTGCTCCCGGTGTTCGCGGTGTTCCTGATCAGCCCGCCGGCGCTGGGCGCGGACACCGTCAACCGGTCCGACCGCAACGCCGCCCAGGAGGCCAAGGCGTCGAGCGGGTTCGCGCCGCTGCCCTCCGACGACGTCATCCCGCTCACCATCACCGAGTTCGTCACCCGCACCGCCTGGGACGACTCCGGCTCCCTCGACGACCGCACGGTCAAGCTCACCGGGTTCGTGGTGCGCAAGGACGCCGACGTGTACGTCGCCCGGCTCACCATCTCGTGCTGCGCCGCGGACGCCTCGCCGGTCAAGGCCAAGATGGTCGGCCAGGACTTCGGCGCGCTGCCGACCGACCAGTGGATCGAGGCCACCGGCCGGGTCGTGCCCGGCTCGGCGACCAAGGAGACCGCGTTCGTGCCGACGTTCACCGTCTCCGAGGTCGTGCCGATCCCGGCGCCGGAGGACACCTACGAGGGCTGACCCTTCCCGGCGCACTCCCGGCACGTGCCGAAGATCTCCACGGTGTGGCTGACCTCGACGAACCCGTTCTCCGCGGCGACCCGGTCGGCCCACTTCTCCACGGCCGGGCCCTCCACCTCCACCGTGCGGCCGCAGCCGCGGCACACCAGGTGGTGGTGGTGGTGCTGCGAGCAGCGGCGGTAGATCGCCTCGCCCGAGTCGGTGCGCAGGACGTCCACCTCGCCGGCGTCCGCCAGCGACTGGAGCGTGCGGTAGACCGTGGTCAGGCCGATGCCCTCACCGCGCTTGCGCAGCTCCTCGTGCAGCTCCTGGGCCGATCGGAATTCGCCGAGCGAGTCGAGCAGCTTGGACACGGCGGTGCGCTGCTTGGTCGACCGCAGGCCGGGGACCGCGGTGGTCGGGCGCTCGCTAGTCGTCACATCTCCTCCGTCCGGGTGGTCCGGTCGGTCTGGTTGATACCACGCGGGCCCTCGTCCACGTGGGTCACCGCGTCCACCACGATGTGCGCCAGGTGCTCGTCCACGAGCCGGTAGACGACCTCGCGGCCGTGCCGCTCGCCGTGCACCACGCCCGCGGCCTTCAGCACCCGCAGGTGCTGGCTGATCAGCGGCTGGGCCACGCCCAGCGCCTCCACCAGCTCGTGCACGCACCGGTCGGCCTCGCGCAGTTGCAGCACGATCGCGATCCGCACCGGCGCGGCCAGCGCGCGCAGCAGCTCACCGGCCGCGGACAGCGTCCGAGCGGGCTTCCGCGGCGCCGGCGGCGGCACTTGGCGCTCCGGGGAGTGCACGTGCTCGCCCCGCACTCCTGCCGTCACGGCGCCTCCCACGTGGTATGGATTTTCACCACCGATACTACGGCGCTAGAGCACCGACACCGTGATGAGCACCAGCACGGCCAGCACCAGCACCCTCAGGACGCGCGCGCTGGGCGTCAGCAGGGGCCACGTCACGGCGAGCAGCGCCGCCACGCCGAGGGCCAGCAGGCCGAGCAGCAGCGCGCCCACCGCCCCCTGGAGCCACACACCCAGTCCGAACAACACCAGGACCAGCAGGAACACCGCCGGCGCGGGAATCCGCGAGAGCGGTCCGGCACCGGGGATCAGGGTCCGCTTCGAGTCACCAGCCACCGTGGCATCCTTGCACCGTGCTGCTCGTGTGCCGCTTCACCGTGGCGGAAACCGAAGTCGAGGCGTTCACCGGGCGCGTCGACCGGGCGTTGGCCCTGCTCACCGCCCAGGCGGGCTGCCGTCGAGCCCAACTGTCCCGCTCGACCGACGAGGCGGACCGGTTCGTGCTGACCGTCGAGTTCGACTCGGTCGTGGCGTACCGGCGGGCGATGTCGCCGTTCGAGGTGCGGGAACACGTCATCCCCCTCCTGTCGGAGGCGAACACCGACGAACCGGCGGCCTACGAACCACTGCTGGTGGCCGACGGCGGGACCGTGCGCCGTGAGGTGAGCTTGCTGGCGCACGACGCCGGCACCGTCCGGTTGGGCGAGGCCGCCGGCCCCACCACGCCGCGCTGACCTCCGCTTTCCGTTCGCGTTGCCGTTGGCGTTGGCGTTCACCGAGTTGTCCACAGGCGGGCTGGATCGGCGGGGATTCGTCGGTCACCTCTGGCAGGATCAAAAACAGGGATCCCCTGGGCGGGGACCCCTGCGCAAGCACGATCGTCGGCCCGGCGACGGCACACCCACCCGAGGCTCGACAGGCGACCCCGGCCAGCCGGTCAGGTGAGCCCCCTGCCGACTGGCGATGCGACCCCGCCCGGCCAGCGGCACGCCCCCGGCCCTGCCCGCCAGACGCCTCCTGCCAGCCGGCGATGTGACCCCGTCAAGTCGGTCCACGACCCTCTGTCGGCCGACGCGATGACCCATGACCGCGCGGCCGGCCCGATTGAGACCGTCGTACAGCTCGCCGCCTGGCGCAAGAGCGCGCGATCGCCGTCGTCGGGCTGGGTGGGGTCGGGCTGGGTGGGGTCGGGCGGCGTGGGCGGATCGGGTCGGCGGAGTCGCACATCACGCGCGACTCGTAGGCCGCCCGAGGGGGCGTAAGCACAGGTCTGGGCCGGTCGCCCGATGGCGGCCGGACGGCAAGGACTACCCTGGCAAGCCCGTTTCCCGTCCCCTTCTGCATCTCCCGATGGAGTGTCCGTGGCAGCCGATCGCATCGAGACCGTCGTCAGCCTGTGCAAGCGTCGCGGGTTCGTGTACCCGTGCGGCGAGATCTACGGCGGCACCAGGTCGGCCTGGGACTACGGTCCGCTCGGTGTCGAGCTGAAGGACAACATCAAGCGCCAGTGGTGGAACTTCATGGTGCGGGGGCGTGAGGACGTCGTCGGCCTCGACTCGTCGGTGATCCTGCCCCGCGAGGTGTGGGTGGCGTCCGGTCACGTCGACGCGTTCGTCGACCCGCTGATCGAGTGCAACTCGTGCCACAAGCGGTTCCGGCAGGACACGCTGGTCGAGGAGTACGCCGAGCGCACCGGCAAGGAGGTCGCCGAGGGCGACGTCTCCGACGTGCCGTGCCCGAACTGCGGCACCCGCGGCCAGTACACCGAGCCGAAGATGTTCAACGGCCTGCTGAAGACCCACCTCGGCCCGGTCGAGACGGACGAGGGCCTGCACTACCTGCGCCCGGAGACCGCGCAGGGCATCTTCACGAACTTCCTGAACGTGCAGACGACGTCGCGTCGCAAGCCGCCGTTCGGCATCGGCCAGATCGGCAAGAGCTTCCGCAACGAGATCACGCCCGGCAACTTCATCTTCCGCACGCGTGAGTTCGAGCAGATGGAGATGGAGTTCTTCGTCGAGCCCGGCACCGACGAGGAATGGCACCAGTACTGGATCGACGAGCGCACCCGCTGGTACAACGAGCTGGGCATCTCGAAGGAGAACCTGCGGCACTACGAGCACCCGCAGGAAAAGCTCTCGCACTACTCGAAGCGCACCGTCGACATCGAGTACCGCTTCCAGTTCGGCGGCCAGGAGTGGGGCGAGCTGGAAGGCATCGCGAACCGCACCGACTTCGACCTGAACACGCACTCGAACCACTCGGGCGTCGACCTGTCGTACTTCGACCAGGCCACGAACTCGCGCTACCGGCCGTTCGTGATCGAGCCCGCCGCGGGCGTCGGCCGGCCGATGATGGCGTTCCTCCTCGAGGCCTACACCGAGGACGAGGCGCCGAACGCCAAGGGCGGCGTCGACAAGCGCGTCGTGCTCCGCCTGGACCGCAGGCTCGCGCCGGTGAAGGCCGCGGTGCTGCCGCTGTCGCGCAACGCCGACCTGTCGCCCAAGGCGAAGGACCTGGCCAACGCCCTGCGCAAGCACTGGAACATCGAGTTCGACGACGCGGGCGCCATCGGCCGCCGCTACCGCAGGCAGGACGAGATCGGCACGCCGTTCTGCGTGACGGTCGACTTCGACACCCTCACCGACCAGGCCGTGACGGTGCGGGAGCGCGACACCATGTCGCAGGAGCGCGTGTCGATGGACCAGCTGGAGGGCTACCTCGCCGCGCGGCTGATCGGCGCCTGACGCGTGCACCGCAGCCGCGTGTTGGGGATCTTCATCGACACGCCCGCCGCGGACGCCGGTGCGGCGGCCGACTTCTGGTCCGCCGCACTGGGCGCGACGGCACGTCCGGTGGCGGGCGAGGAGCAGTTCACCGCGCTGGACGGCGCCATCCCGGGGCTGATCGTCGACGTGCAGGCGATCGACGGCGCGCCGCGCTACCACGTCGACATCGAGACCGATGACGTGTCGGCCGAGGTCGCGCGCCTGACGGCCCTCGGGGCGACGCCGGTGTCGCGCTGGCTGGAGTGCCACACGCTGCGCGCGCCGGGCGGCCACCTGCTCTGCGTCGTTCCGGTGCACAGCGACCGCGAGGTGTTCGACGGGTCGGCGCGGACCTGGCCGTGAGGCTGTGGGGTTCGCGGAGTTGTCCACAGGCGGGCGGTTGGGCGGTGAATCCGTCGGTGGTCGGTGGTTGACTTGATGCCAGGGGACCCCCTGGCGGGGACCTCCGCGAAGCACGGCCGCAGGCCGGGTCGCCCCCCAGTGCGGGTCGCCCCCCAAACCGGGACGGCTCCAGTCCGGCTCGCCCCCAGGCCGGAACGGCCCTGGGTGGCGTCCACGGGTGAAGGCGCGAGGGGCCGCCTGCCCGTCGTGTCGCGTCAGCCCGTGGATGTCGTGTCAGCCTGTGGGTGCCGTGTCAGCCTGTGGGTGCCGTGTCAGCCCGCCGCGCGGTGGCAGCCCACCGCGTCGTGTCAGCCCGCCGCGCGGTGTTCGGACGGGCTGATCCCGCGTTCCCGCTTGAACGCCGTGCTCAACGCGAAAGCGGTGCTGTAGCCGACCTGGTGGGCCACCGCCGCCACCGTGGCGGACGGCTCGCGCAGCAGGTCGGCGGCCAGCGCGAGGCGCCAGCCGGTCAGGTAGGACATGGGCGGCTCGCCGACGAGTTCGGTGAACCGCCTCGCCAACGCCGCCCGCGACACCCCTGCCGCCGCCGCCAGCGAACCGACCGTCCACGATCGCGCCGGGTCGGCGTGCAGCAACCTCAACGCCTTGCCGACGACCGGGTCGGCGTGCGCCGAGTACCACGCGGGCGGGTCGGCTTCCGGGCGGCAGAACCACGCCCGCAGCACGGAGATCAGCAGCAGGTCGAGCATCCGGTCGAGGACGGCCTCCTGGCCGGGGTCGTCCCGGGTGACCTCGGCCGCCAGCAGCGGCACGATCGGCAGGTCCGAGCCGGGCACCACGAGCCACGACGGGAGGGCGGCCAGCAGCCGCGTGCTCACCTCGCCGTCCAACTGGTACGTCCCGCTGAGCAGCACCACGGACCCGTCCGGGTCGACGCCCCACGTGCGCACGCCCAGCCCCCACTGCTCGCACAGCTCGGCCCCCTCGGGCGTGGTGGTGATCTCGCCGGGGTGGACGACGGCGCGGACGGGCGTCGCCGGGTCGTCGGCCAACGTGTACGCGTCCGGCCCGCGCAGCACGGCCACGTCGCCGGCACGCAGCCGCACGGGCTCACCGCCGTCGGGGACGAGCCAGCCGTCACCCCGCACGAACGCCACCACGGACAACGGCGCGCGGTCCTCGACGCGCACGGACCACGGCGGGTCGACGACGGTCCGCATGAGGAAGGCGCCACGGGCGCGCGGCCCGTCCAGCAGCCCGGCGAGAGCGTCCACGGGGCCAGCCTAGAGACGTTCTCGTATGCGTTCGAGCGTTCAAGCGATGGGAAGTCCAGGAGCGGTCGACTTGACTGGTCGCATGTTCCCCACGGTGACGATCATCGCGGCCCTCGGCTGCGGCACGATGGCAGGCGTCTTCTTCGCGTTCTCCGCGATGGTCATGCCCGGTCTGCGGCGGGCCGAACCGGCGGTCGGCATCGCCGCGATGCGGGCGATCAACCTCGCGGTGGTGAACCCGGCGTTCATCGGCCTCTTCGTCGGCACGGCGGTCGTGGGCGTGGTCGCCGCGTTCGAGGGCGACCCGTGGGCGTGGGCGGGCGCGGCGCTGTACGGGCTGGGCGGGATCGTGCTCACGGGCGCCTTCCACATCCCGCGCAACAACGAGCTCGAACGCCTCGGCACGCCCGAGTACTGGGCGCGCTACCTCCGCGAGTGGGTGCCGGCCAACCACCTCCGGGCGTTCCTCTCGCTCGCCGCCGCGGTCTCGTTCGTCGTGGCCGCCCTCACCTGACCGCTACGGTCCGTTACCAAAACGCCCTCTTGATGATCTGCGTCACGAACGATCGAGTGAACCTCTACCCGGACTGCTCGGAGAGCGTTCCACATTAACCGTCACGTCACCCCGATTTGTGACACTTGACGCGAGGCGCAGCTCATCGGGGGGTGTCATGACGCGTGTTGTTGTCGTCGCAATCGCATTGGCGCTCCTCGCCGTGCTCACCCCGACTTCACCCGGTCATGCCCAGCCGATGCGGGTCGTTCCCGTGTCCCACACGGCTGTTGCCGGTGAAGAGGAACCCACTCGCGAGTGCCGCGGCAACTCGGAACCGCGATCGTGGACGACCCGCTCCACCGCCTCCCACCAGCAGGGACGCGCGTCGCGGCCGGTCATCGGCACGCAACGACGTCCAATTCGACAACGCATGTGCCAAATTTTCCCACTTGTTGGGACATTGCCGGAGGACCACCTCCTCTCCTGGTCGACACCGGCCGCGTTGCAGGTGTTCCGGAACTGATCGGTACCCCACCGCCAGCGATCGCATCGTCCGACCACCGACGAGTGGGGTAATCCGTGGAATACCGTCAACTGATCCCTCGCGCGCGCACGAATTCAGTACGCCGAACGACCGAAACAGGACGCCGCTCGGCCGTCCGCCCATCGCCGACCACCTGGTTCGCCACCTGTCCGGACTCACGCATCGTGACCGTGACGGCAGGCCGGGCGTTCGGAGTGGTCCGGTGAGCACGAGCACCGAACGTCCCGCCCCGCCGGGGCGGCAGACCTTCTGGCCCGACGTCGGCGCGTCGCTGGTGGTGTTCCTGGTGGCGCTCCCGCTGTGCGTGGGCATCGCCGTCGCCTCCGGTGTGCCCGCCGAACTGGGCATCATCACCGGCGTGGTGGGCGGCCTCGTGGTCGGCCTGCTGCCCGGCAGCACCATGCAGGTCAGCGGACCGGCGGCGGGCCTGACCGTGCTGGTGGCCGACACCGTCGCCGAGCACGGCCTGCGCGCGCTCGGCCTCATCGTGCTCGGCGCGGGCCTGCTCCAGGTGGCGATGGGCCTGCTGCGCCTCGGCCGCTGGTTCCGCGCCATCTCGCCCGCCGTGGTGCAGGGCATGCTCGCGGGCATCGGCCTGGTGCTCGTGCTGGGCCAGCTCTACCCGTTCGCCGGGCAGGACCAGCCCGCCACCACGAGCGGGAAGTTCGCCGGGCTGGCCGACCTGGCCCGGACCGCGCTGACGACCCCGGTCGGCCTGAGCGGCGTGGCCGTCGGCGTGCTCACGCTGGTGGTGGCGTGGCTGTGGAAGCGCGCGCCGTGGCGTGCCGTGCCGGGGATGCTGGTGGCCGTCGTGGTCGCCTCGGCGGTGGGCGTGCTGCTCCCGCTGCCGCGCATCTCGGTCGGACCGCTGACCGACGTCGTGGCCCTGGTCGACTTCTCCCTGCTGGACGCGGGCCTGCTGGGCGCGATGCTGACGTTCGCGTTGGTGGCGTCGGCGGAGACCCTGTTCTGCGCGGCGGCCGTGGACCGCATGCACGACGGGCCGCGGACGAGGTACAACCGGGAGCTGGTCGCGCAGGGCCTCGGCAACGCGATGTGCGGCGCGTTGGGCGCGCTGCCGATGACCGCCGTGATCGTGCGCAGCGCGTCCAATGTGGACGCCGGCGCCCGGACCCGGCTGTCCCGCGTGCTGCACGGCCTGTGGCTGCTGGTGTTCGTCGTGCTGCTGCCGGGCGTGCTGTCCTACGTCCCGCTGGCGGTCCTGGCCGCGCTGCTCGTGCAGGCGGGCTGGAAGTTGCTGGCGCCCCGGCAAGTCCTCGCCCTGGCCCGCGAGGACCGCGCCGAAGCCGCCGTCCTGGTCCTCACCGCGGGCCTGATCGTGCTGACGGACCTGCTGACCGGCACCCTCGTGGGCCTGCTGGCGGCGGTGGTCAAGACCGCCTGGGACATGTCCCGCCTGACCGTCACGGTGACCGCGCACGGCGAGGACCACCACCACGTGGCCGTGCGGGGCAACGCGACGTTCCTGAAACTGCCCGGTCTGATGGAGACCCTGGAGGCCGTGCCGGACAGCAGCCACGTCCGCGTGGACCTGACGGACGTCCGCCACCTCGACCAGGCGTGCGGCCAGGCGATCGACCAGTGGGCCGCACAACGGGGCAGCGTGGAACTGCTCCACCCGGTGTTCGACTGATCGACCGGGGAACGCCCCGCCGGTTCGGCCGCGCGCCACCCGACCGCATCGCGGGCACGGGCGGGCGAACTGGCGGTGTGGTCCGGCAGGACGTCGTGCCCGTGCGCGATGCCCTCTTCCGCGGAGGTCGTCGCCGTGTGCGAGGGCACGGCGTCCTGTTCCGGGATCACGGACATTTGATCAATTTCCCGCATTCGTTCGGGCGTGATGATCAATTCGAATTCGGTTGGAATGCGATAAGGGTGTTGTAAGCCTTGTCGGGGCGCTGGTAGCTTCGAGGCGTGCTGGGGAGGCACACATTCGGGGCGGGGGGTCCTGTGTAGTGTGGCGCGTTGTGCCGGGGGATTTTCTGTTCGCTGCCTCTCGGGCCGTTGTTACCACAACAACGAGGGCGAGCAATGACAGAACATTTCACGCGATCGACGCGCGGGATGCGCGTTCTGATCGCCGGTCTGATGACATGGGTAATGGTGGCGGGCGGTGTGCTGCCCGCGTCGGCGGACCCCGACGCCATTCCGCCGGACCTGTTGGCCGAGGGCACGGTGGTGTCGTCCGAATTGCGGTTCTTCCCCGCGGACGAGGTCGGGGCGACGGTCGACACGGGCGCCCGCGGCGGCCCGCGGCCCACGCTGGAGCAGCTGCGGCAGCGGGACCGCGACGCCACGGCCACCTACCGGTCGGACTACGGCCCGCCGCAGGTCACCGCGCAGGCCTGGTCACCGCCGCCGTTCGAGTACGACTACATCACCGCGCCCTATGAGTGCCACGAGCGCTCCGACATCGCGGGTTCGGCCGACGGCTGGATCAAGAACCACTACGCGTTCTGCCGCATCATGAAGGGGGAGAAGGTCGACCAGGTGTGCGTCCGGGGCATCTGCTTCCCCGTGACGTCGACCTTCCGCGTCACGATCCTGGGTTTCGGTTCCGAGCGCGACCGGGCCGTCCGGTTCGTCACGTTCGTGGACCAGATCGTGTCGAACACCCCGGAGCTCAAGCAGGCGACGTTCCTCAAGCTGGACCTGGAGTGCACGGCGCTGCTCAACGGCGACGAGTGCACGCCCGACCCGGCGTACCAGACGGAGGTGGAGAAGTCGCTGGCGGAGTGGGAGCGCGTGCCGGCCTACGCCACGCGCTTCACGTCGACGGCGCCCGCGCTGACGCCGGAGAACCCGAACCGGCTCGGCTATATGGACTTCTGGTCACGCGCCACGGCCAGGGTGGTGGGACTGGACGGCTCCAAGCCGCAGACCAAGGACAGCCCGCCGCAGACGGTCCGGTACGACACCGTCAACTACCTGAACCTCAACGGGAACAACGGCGCGATCTTCAGCCGGGTCAAGGCAGTCATCCACTTCCCGGTGAGCAGGCCGGAATTCGCCGCGATGACGGAATCCGCGGCCCACTACCGGCTCGCGATGCAGTCGCCCCACCTCACCATTCCGCGGATCGCGGGCAAGACGATTCCGGGCGCCGTGGACGGCGAGTCGCTCACCAGGTGGTACTTCAACAACACCAACCAGAACCGTGCCGAGGCGGTGAAGGCGTGCATCGCGGAATGGGGCGCCGGATACGCCGAGAACGGCCGGTACCAGTGCGACGAATACCCTTTCAACGCCACTCACCAAGGTGCGGCGAGGGGTGACGGGCGGTTCTCGGTGGCCCGCATCCCCGGGCCGGACAACGAGGCCGCCGGCAGGTGGCTGGGCGCCTGGTACTCCTACGACCGCATCCTCGACAGCGACGCGTTCCACGTCGACGCGACACCGTGACCGAGGGGGACGCGACACCGTGACCGAGGGCGGGACGGGCGGCCACACTCGCCCGTCCCGCCCTTCACCGAGGCCAGAACTGCATCACCCAGTGCTCCACCACGTCATCCGTGTACGGCATGGACCCCGCTTCGAGCGCGGCCTGCCGACCCCGGCAGCACACGCGCAGCCGGTACACGCCGGGAGCGCCCAGCCCCAGCGTCCGCTCCGACACCCCCGCCGTCACGGCGGCCAGCCGCAGCACGCCCGACGTCAGGGGAATCTCGTCCTCCCACACCGCGTCCCACGAACCCCCCGCCGGTTCCGGCGGGCCGTCCCACGACTCCAGCCGCACGCCGGCCCGGTGCATCGCCCCGCCGCTGCGGAAGATCGCGCCGTTCCTGCCGGTCAACATCGTCTCCGGCGACCCCAGGGCGGCCCACCCGGGTTCGCCCGGCTCCACCCGGTCGTCGTCGATGAGGCCGAACACGTTCCACTCGACGTCGGCGTAGTCGTCCAACGCCGCCAACAACTTCGCCATCCCCGTCCCCTTCCGCACCCGCGGCCCGTGACCTGTCCTATCGTGCCGTGGGTGAGTTTGCGCAGTGATCCCGAGCGGACCCGGTTACGCATCTCCGAGTTGGACCGGTACATGAGCGCCCAGGTGTTGGGCGAGAGCGGCTTCTGCTGCACCCGTGAGGCAGCATGTCGCGCGTCGGCGTTGCGGCGTCAGGGCACGTCGTTCTGGCGCGGCCAGCTGTCGCACGTCGGCCACCACTACGACGTCGTGGAGGACGGCCTGCCGTGGCGCGTGCTCCTGCTGGGCATGGAGACCGGCAGGGATCGTGAGCTCGTCACTTTGGCGGAACGGAGGTTGGAGCAGCAGCCGGTGATCGCAGGTGACCCGCGGAGCCGGAAGCCGCACATGAAGGGCACCGCGAGCGCGCTGAGACTGGCTTTCGGCCGCACGCCGGGCCCCGACCGGCATGGCGAGCTGCTCGACCTGGCCAACACCCCGCAGCCGGTGCACGTCATGGACGCCTACGCGCTGGTCAACGTCCGGCTGTGTTCGGCGGTGGCCACCGGTACCACTGCGTCACGGGGAACCGCGGTGATGACCGCGAACTGCCTGCCCCACCTCGCCGCGACGGTGCGGATCCTGGAACCGACGTTGTGCATCCTGCAAAGCCGTCCCTCTCGGGTCGGGATCGATCCGCTCGTAACACGTGCCCGGACTCTCGTGCCGAACCTCGAACACGTCCACCTGGCCGGTGTGCCTGTCTACCTGGCGTCGTTCGGTCATCCGCACCAGATGGGCCCACATTCGTCGCTGAACTGGGGTAGATCCTTCTCGACGCCGTACCTCGACGATGTAGTGGCACCGGCCATCCGCGCGGCGCGTGACTTGCGCGGCAACCACTGACCGAGGTCACCGCGTGTGCCGGAGAACGGCGGCGGGGGTCCTTCGCCTCTTGTCCGCTGTCGGCGGGAGGAGGAACCATTCGGCCATGACACGCTCTTCTTCGACGCCTTCGTTCCGGGAACTCCGGTCGAAGTTCCGCGACGGCAGACTCACTTGGGCGGACCTGACGCCGGATGAACGCGCGGCGCTGACCGAGGAGCAGCGAAGGGTGCTCCGCGACCTGGAGTCCGAAGTGCTGGAGCGGCCCGATCGAGACATGCACGGGTCCGAGTCGGTGCGGGCCTACCGCGGCGGGTTGCCGGAGGGCGGACGCAGGCGTTGACCTCCCGAACCTGAAGGCGCCACCGCCGCCCGCGCCACCGCCGCCGAGGTATCCAAGTCGGGTGCCTTGACGGCGGGTGGCGTGTCCGGGACAGAGCTCCGCGGGCCGACGCGGTCGTGTCACAGCCGCCTGACGTCGAGCGGGTCCTCCTGCACGGCGCCCGAAGACTCGTCCCGCCGCACGACGTACGCGCCGCCGCGTGCCCGCTCGGACACCGCCTCCACCAGTTCCGTGCCGAAGTAGACGAGGCCGGCGCCGTCGTCGGTGCAGTGGGTCACCGGCAGTTCGCCCGACGCGACCGCCGCGTGGATCGTCGGCCGACGCGCCTCCTCGGAGTCGTAGTGCACGCCGTTGCCGTACGGCAGGAAACCCAGGCCGTTGGTGACGACCCGCAGTTCCGGGCCGAACGAGTCCGTCGAGCCACCCGTGAACCAGCAGATCGAACCCGCGGACACCCCGCCGAGGACCACGCCGTCCTGCCACGCCTTCCGCAGCGCGGAACCCAGGTCGTGCGCCTGCCACACGGCGAGCAGGTTCACCACCGACCCGCCGCCCACCCACACCACGTCGTGCTCGCCGACCCAGCCGGCGAGGTCGGTCGTCGGCGGCATGGTGAACAGGTTCAGGTGCGACACCTCCCACCCGGCGAGCGCGCCCGCCTCGGACACGTCCGCGTTGAACCACCGCTGGTCGCCGTTCGCCGTGCCGACGTGGCACAGCCTCGGCTTGCGGCCGTGCACGCCGGACAGGTCGACGGCGTGGTGGACGAGGCGGTGGAACTCCAGGTTGGTGCGGTGGCCCGCGCGGAAACCACCGGAGGTCGCGACGATCGTCGGCTGGTCTGCTGCCATGACCGCGATCCTGGCAGCCCGCGCGGTGGCCTGGGTGTGGAATCATCCCCGGCGTGACGTTCCTGCCGAGACTCCGCAGGCTGGTGACCCGCGCCGTCCTGGGCGGGCTCGTGATCGGACTCCTCGTCGTCGGCGGCACCGCGTTCCGGGTGTGGCAGGTCGCCCGCGAGGACGACCGCACGCACGCCGACATGGCCGTCGTGCTCGGCGCGGCCCAGTACAACGGCGTGCCGTCCGAGGTGCTGGAGGCACGGCTGGAGCACGCGCGCCGGCTGTACGAGCAGGGCGTCGTCAACTACATCGCCACCACCGGCGGACGTCAGCCGGGTGACAACTTCACCGAGGGCGAGGCCGGCCGGATCTGGCTGGAGGCGCACGACGTGCCGTCCGACCGCATCCTCGAAGTCGGCGAGGGCACCGACACGCTCGGCAGCATCCGCGCGCTCGCCGCCGCCGCCCGCGAGAAGTCCCTGACCACCGCTGTGATCGTCAGCGACCCGTGGCACTCGCTGCGGGCCAGGACGATGGCGGAGGACGAGGGCCTGTCCGCGTGGACGTCGCCGACGCGCAGCGGTCCGAACGTGCAGACGCGCGCGACGCAGCTGTTCTACATCCGCCGCGAGACGGGCGCGTTGCTCTACTACCACCTGATGAAGGCGCCGGCGGGCGCGTTCGACGGCATCCTGCTCTGACCGGGGCTCAGGAAGCGCGCTGGTCCCGGCCGCGGTCGACGTAGCGCAGCGCGGCGCTCAACAGCACCTCCGGAGCCAGGCGCACCGCCGTCTCGCCCGGGACGACGGACACCAGCTCGTCCTTCGTCGCGGCGTCGACCTCCGGCCCCTGCACCACGAATTCGCCGCTCTCGGCGAGGTAGACCGTCGGGCAGCCGCTACCGCTGGCGGGATCTTTGTAGAGGATCTCAAGCTTCATCGGAACCCCCGAATTCCAGCCCGTGCGCGAATTTCCTCCGAGTTCTCGACTTTACCGAAGTCGGTCAGCCGGCGGCAATCTGTCCAAGGGGTTCGGCGGGGCCGCACAATTGCGGTGGCGTTGGGTCGATCGCGGCATCAGGTGTGCGCTGTGTGACCACGCCCGGGCGCAAGGGGGTGGTCGGCCGAGTCAGGCTTGGTCCTATTGGGTTCACCCCACGGGTTCCGGGTCGTCACTGCGCGTCCCGCGTCAGTGCGCGTCGCCCCACTGGTCGAGAGCCATCATAGGGCATCCCTATGGCAGTTCTGCTAACGTTGAATGCTGCGCTTCGACCTCCGCGGAATTGCGAATGCTATAGGGGTTTCCATGGCAAAGCTCCGGATCGCCTATGCCGGCCACGATTTCTTTTCCTCCTGCTTGGCGGCGTTGCTCCGGCGCGCCGACGTGGACGTGGTGCTGTGCCTGACCAGTCCGCCGGGACACCCGACCGGCAACGTGCTGGGACTCGCGCACCGCGCCCGGGTGCCGGTGGTGCAGGGACGCCCGACGGAGGCGGTCGTGGCGACGTTCAACAGCCTCGGCGTCGACCTCCTGGTGTCGGCCGCCTACCTGTACCGGATACCCGTGCAAAGACTCGCGGCGAGGTGGGCGGTGAACGTCCACCCGTCGTTGCTGCCCGCGGGCCGCGGGCCGAATCCGCTGCCCTATCTCGTGGACGACCGCCGTGACGCGTGCGGAATAACGCTGCACGAGATGTCGCCCGAATTCGACGCGGGCGACGTCCTCTTACAGGAACCGGTGGAGCTGTCCGAACGCGACGGTTTCGACGAACTCTTCCTCAGGCTCTTCGCCGCCGCACCGAGGCTGCTCGACCGGTTGCTCGATGACGTGGAGAAGTACTTTTCGGAGAAACGGCCCCAGGGGTCCGGTTCCTATTGGCCGGAGCACACCCCGGAACAACGTTTACTGGTGGCGGACCGGGCGCGCGTCGGTGACGCGGTGGCCCTGCACGCGAAATTCGGCGCGGTCGGCGTGCTGGTCCAATTGGCCGACGAGCGGCGGGTGAACACCGACCGCGTCACGGCGGTCGAGTGCGCGCACGACTACACGCCCGGCACGGTGGTGGCCCGACTGGTCAACGGGTGGGTCGTCGCGCTGGTCAACGGCCTGATGCGGATCGACTCGCCCCAGCCGGCGGTCTGACCCCGTGGCGAGCCACGAGCGGGCCGACGAACCGCACGACGGCCGGCAGGACGAGCCGCAGGACGACCGCGCCGGGGACGAGCGCCGGGCCGGGGACGAGCGCCGGGCGGACGTGGACGGCGACACGCGCTCGCGCCTGTCCGGTGGCGCGAGCAACGTCGTCCAAGCGCGGGACGTCAGCGGCGGCGTGCACTTCCACCGGGGGCGGTCGGCGGGCGGACCGGTCCCCAAGCAGCTCCCCGCCGACGTGCGGGTGTTCGTGAACCGGTCGGCCGCGCTCGACTGGATGGACATGGCGATGGTGGGCGGCGGCCCCGCGTGCGTTCTCGTCGGCACGGCCGGGGTGGGCAAGACGTCCTTGGCGATCCGGTGGGCGCACCGGGTGAAGGACAAGTTCCCCGACGGCCAGCTGTACGTGAACCTGCGCGGCTACGACCCGGACGTCCCGGTGACCCCCGACCAGGCCCTGGAACGGTTCCTCCGCGCGCTCGACGTGCCACCGGGCGCCATCCCGCGCGACCTGGACGCGCGCGCCGCCCTCTACCGCTCGCTGCTCGCCGAACGGCGGGTGCTCGTCGTGCTGGACAACGCGTTCGGCACCAGCCAGGTCCGGCCGCTGCTGCCGGGCACGGAGACGTGCCTCACCGTCGTCACGAGCCGCAACAGCCTCTCCGGCCTGGTCGCGCGGGAAGGCGCCCGCCGGCTCGTGCTGGACGTGCTGACGGAGGCCGAGGCCATCACCCTCCTGCGGGCCACGATCAACGGCTACCGCAGCGAGGTCGACCCGGACGACGTCGCCGAGCTGGCCAACCTGTGCGCCCGGCTGCCGATCGCCCTGCGCATCGCGGGCGAGCGCGCGTCGAGCCGCCCGCGCACGCCGCTCGGCGACCTGATCAGGGACCTGCGTGACGAGTCGGTGCTGTGGAGCCTCCTGTCGTCCGACGACGACGAGGAGGCCGGCGCGGTGCGGGCGGTGTTCACGTGGTCGTACCGGGCGCTGTCGGTCGACGTCGCCCGCTTCTTCCGCCTGCTGGGGCTGCACCCCGGCCCCGACTTCGGTTCCGCGTCGGCGGCGGCGCTCGCCGGCGTGCCGCCGGGCCGGGCCCGGCACCTGCTCGACGTGCTCGTGGGAGTGCACATGCTCGAACAGAGCGGTCGCGACCGCTACCAGTTCCACGACCTCCTGCGGGCCTACGCGTCCGACCAGGTGCAGCTGGAGGAACCCCCGGAGGGGCAACGGGCGGCGCTGCGCCGCGTGCTCGCGTGGTACCTGCACAGCGCGAACGCCGCGATGGCCGCGAGCATGTACGCCACCACGAGGTTCGCGTTGGCGGAGCCGCCCGAGGGCGTGCACCCGCCGCCCGACTTCGCGGGCCACGAGGCGGCCGTCGACTGGTACGAGTCCGAGCGCGCCAACCTGGTGGCGGCCGTGCTCACCGCCGCCAACGCCGGTTTCCACGACATCGCGTGGCAGCTGCCCGAGGTCCTGCGGGGGCTGTTCGAGTACCGGCACCCGTTCGACGACTGGTTCACCACCGTGCGGGTGGGGCTGGAGGCGGCACGGCGCGTCGGCGACCGGGCGGCCGAGGCGGCGATGCTCACCAGCCTGGGCCGCGCGTACACCCAGCACCAGGAGCTCCGGCTCGCCCTCGCCCGCTACGACGAGGCGCTGCCGATCCTGCGGGAGCTGGGCGACCGGGTCGCCGAGATCGACGCGCTCAACGGCGCCGGCATGGTCCGCCTCCGGTTGCGCGAGCTGTCCACCGCCGAGTCGCTCTTCACCGCGTCCCGCGCGCTCGCCGAGGAGCTGTCCGAGGCCCGTTCCGGCGCGTTCGCCGCGCACCTGCTCGGCATCGCCTGCGCCGAGCTGGGCAAGCCCGACGAGGCGCGCCGCCACCTGGAGCTCGCCGTGGCCGAGGTGCGCCGGCTCGGGAACGAGGCGATGGAGATCGACGCGCTGGTGGACCTCAGCGGAGTCCTGCGCGGACTGGGCTGGCTCGCCGACGCGGAGGACGCCGCGCGCCGCGCCCTGCGGATCGCCACCGGCTCCGGCGACCGCGTCATCGCCGCGCTGTCGCTCGTGGAACTGGGCCGCACGCGGATCGCCGCCGGGCACCCCGAAGAGGCGCTGGAGCTGTTGCAGCAGGCCGCGATCCTGCAACGCGCGCTGGGGAACCGGGGCCGGGAGGCCCGCGCGCTGGACCACACGGGGGAGGCGTACCAGCGGCTCGGCCGGCCCGAGGACGCCACGGCGTTCCACTCGCGGGCGATCGCGATCCACCGGGACGTCGACGAGCCGTGGTGGCTCGCCCACGCGCTGGACAACCTGGCGCGCGCCGTGCAGGCCACCGGCGCGGCCGAGGACGCGGTGCGGCACTGGCAGGAGGCCGCGGCGATCCTCGACGGGTTCCCGGACGCGCCGGACCGGGAGCGAGCGGCGGCGATTCGTCGGATGGCGGCACGGGCGGGCGGCGCCGCCGGCGGGTAGCGGTGGCCCGCTCGCCCTTACGCTGGGTGGATGAGTCAGCGCTACACCGGTCCGGGCCACACCGGCTCGGGCCACACCGGTTCTGGCTACACCGAGCACGATTCCGCGCGGCTGCTCCCCGAGGAGCCCAAGGGAGCGGTGCTGCCCGGCGCCCGCACCGAGCGGCGCACGCCGTTCTCGCGGGACCGGGCGCGGGTGCTGCACTCGGCTGCCCTGCGCCGGCTCGCGGGCAAGACCCAGGTCGTCGGGCCCGGCGAGGGCGCCGAGGTCACCGGCGTGCCGCGGACCCGGCTGACCCACTCGCTGGAGGTCGCCCAGATCGGCCGCGGCATCGGCGAGGAGCTCGGGTGCGACCCGGACGTCGTCGACACGGCCGGCCTCGCGCACGACATCGGGCACCCGCCGTTCGGGCACAACGGGGAACGCGCGCTGGACGAGCTGGCCGGGCCGTGCGGCGGCTTCGAGGGCAACGCCCAGACGTTGCGCATCCTGACCCGGCTCGAACCCAAGACCGCCCAGGGCCTCAACCTCACCCGCGCGTGCCTCGACGCCGCCACCAAGTACCCGTGGACCCGCCGGCCGGGGATGGCGAAGTTCGGCGCCTACGACGACGACCTCGACGTGTTCACGTGGCTGCGGGAAGGCGCGCCGGATCGCAAGCGCTGCCTGGAGGCGCAGGTGATGGACTGGGCCGACGACGTCGCCTACTCCGTGCACGACGTGGAGGACGGCGTCCTCGCCCACCGGATCAGCCTGTCCGCGCTCGGCGACCCGGTGGAGCGCGCCGCCATCGCGGGCCTGGCCGCCAAGCACTTCTCCGACGAGCCGGTCTCCACGCTCGAAGCCACCGCCGCGGAGCTGCTGGCCCTGCCGGTCATCGCGGAACTGGCCGAGTACGACGGGTCGCTGCGCGCGCAGGTGGCGTTGAAGCGCCTCACGAGCGAGCTGGTCGGCCGGTTCGCGTCGGCCGCCGTCGGGGCCACCCGCGAGGTGCACGGCGACGGCCCGCTGAGCCGCTACCAGGCCGACCTGGTCGTCCCGCCGCAGGTCGCGGCCGAGGTGGCGCTGCTGAAGGCGGTGGCGGTGCGGTACGTGATGAGCGACCCGTCACGGCTCGCGATGCAGGCCGTGCAGCGGGAGCTGGTCGCCGAACTCGTCCACCTGCTGCTGGCCGGCGCGCCGCACACGCTGGACCCGGCGTTCCGGCCCGCCTGGGCCGCCGCGGGCAACGACGCCGAGCGGCTGCGCGTCGTCGTGGACCAGGTCGCCTCGCTGACCGACGCGCAGGCCGTCGCGTGGCGGAGGGCCCTGGCGGACCGCGGCGCCCCGGCCGACCCCGGGACCGCGTGACCGGTGGCACACTCGACGTCATGGCCGATGACTCCAGCCGACCTCCGGGTCGCCGGTGGCCGTGGCGCCGACCGAGCCGTGACCCGGTGCACGTCGCCCGCGAGTTGCCGTACGACGGTCCCGACGACCCGCCCGGCGGCGGTTCCGCCGGGGTGCGCGAACCCCGCCACCCCCGACCGCCCGGCCCGGTGAGCGGCGCGGGCGAACGCCCCATCCCGGACGAGTCCGACCCCGACGAGTCCGCCACGGTCGAGGAGACCCAGTGCCTGATCGAGCGCACCTGACGTTCGCCCTCACCCTGCACGACGCCGTCGCGCCCGACCGCGCGAGCAACGCCTGCTGGTCGCCGTACTCGGTGGCGAGCGCGCTCGGCATGGCCGCGCAGGCCGCGAGGGGCGAGACGGAGGCGGAGCTGGTCGCGCTGCTCGGCACGGACCACGCCAAGGTGCTCAAGGGCGCGGTGGTCGGCGACGACGCGGAGTTCGCCGTCGCCAACACGCTCTGGGCGTGGGAAGGGCTGCCGGTCAACGACGGCTTCCTCACCGACCTCGCGGGCTGGCCGGGCGCGAAGGTCCGCTCCGCGCCGTTCGCCGCGGACCCGGAGGGCGCGCGCAAGCTCATCAACGCCGACGTCGCCGAGACCACGCACCAGCTGATCCCCGAGCTGCTCGCGCCCGGTCACATCACGTCCGACACCGTCGCGACGCTGGTCAACGCGCTGTACCTGAAGGCGGCGTGGACCGCGGAGTTCCCCGAGCACGACACCGCCGACCTGCCGTTCCGCGGCGCGGGGACGGTGCCGACCATGCGCCGCGAGGGCACGGTGCGGTACGGCCGGGCCGCCGGCTGGCAGGCCGTGGCGGTGCCCGCGCGCGGCGGCGTCGAGGCGGTCGTGCTGCTGCCCGACGACGAGCTGGGCGGCACGGAAGGCGTCCCCGAGGCGCTGGGCGCGCTGGACCGGGAGCGGGTCGAGCTGTTCCTGCCGAAGCTGGACCTGTCCGTGAACGTGACGCTCGGCTCGGCGCTGCGGCAGGTGGGCGTGCGCGCGATCTTCACCGACGCGGCCGACCTCACCGGCCTGAGCCCCGACCCGCGGCTGTACGTGGACGAGGTGGTGCACGAGGCCGTGCTGCGGCTGGACGAGCAGGGCTTCGAGGGCGCGGCGGCGACCGCCGTGGTGATGCGCATGACGTCGTTCGTCCCGGACGAGCCCGCCCGCACGGTCCGCGTCGACCGGCCCTACCTGCTGCTCGTGCGGCACGTCGACACCGGCGCGATCTTCTTCCTGGCCCAGGTCGCGAAGCCGTAGCCGCGACCGCGACCGCAACCGCGGCTGAGGCCGTCACGTTCCCGGCCCCCTCCTCGTCCACCGGGTGAAGACCCGAAACGAGGAGGGGACATGCCGAGGATCCCGGTCGTCACGACCAAGCAGGCCAACCCGCTGGTGCGGCTCGCCTACCGGTTCGCCAAGCGGCGGTTCGGCGCGGTGCCCGAGCCGTTCACCGTGTCCGCCCACCACACGAAGCTGTTCGTCGCCGGCGCCCGGCACGAGCTGGCCGTGGAGAAGGCGGCGAAGACGCTGCCCGTGTCGTTGCGGGAGCTGGTGGTCTACCTCACCGCGGTGAAGCTGGGCTGCTCGTGGTGCGTGGACTTCGGCACCATGCTCATCAAGCACGAGGGGCTCGACGTCGACCGGCTCAAGGAGATCCACGACTACCGGACCTCCGACAAGTACACCGAGCTGGAGAAGCTGGCCCTCGCCTACGCCGACGCGATGACCGAGACGCCCACCGCGGTCACCGACGAGCAGGTCGCCGAGCTGGACCGGAGGCTCGGGCACCAGGGGCTGGTCGAGCTGACCTACCTGATCGCGCTGGAGAACCAGCGCGGCCGGTTCAACTCGGCGTTCGGGATCACCGACCAGGGGTTCACGTCGGGCGACGCGTGCCGCCTGCCGATGCCCTGAACACCGGTGTCACCCGTGGTCCGGGAACGGCACGTGGCCGAGCTTGTCGGGGTTGGCGAAGTCGTACATGGCCGCGACCGCGCCGTCCCGGACCACGAACGTGGACACCCGCCGGGTCAGGTCGCCCTGGTCCGGCAGCACCAGGCCCAGGTCGCCGTTGACCAGCGTGATGGCGCCCGACGGCATGCCCCCGTACTTGCGCAGCAGGCCGAGCGCGAACCGGGCCACCTTCTCCCGGCCGCTGACCACGTTGATCGCCGTCCGCGCCTTGCCGCCGGCGTCGCCGACCAGCACCACGTCCGGGTGCAGCACGCCGATCACCGCGTCCACGTCACCGGAGGCCAGCGCCCGCACGAACCGCTCCAGCACCTCGCGCTGCTCCTCCAGCGCCACCCGCGGCGGCGGCTCGGCGACGGCCGCCGCGCGACGGCCCCGTGACGCGTGCTGGCGCGCCGTGGCGACCGTGCAGCCCAACGCCTCGGCGATCTCCGCGAACGGCAGGTCGAACGCGTCGTGCAGCACGAACGCCACCCGCTGCTCGGGCGTGAGCCGGTCCAGCACGACCAGTGCCGCCATCCGCACGCCGTCGTCGCGCACCACGGCGTGCAACGGGTCGTCCTCGTCGGACGTGACCAGCGGCTCGGGCAGCCACTGCCCGACGTACCGCTCCCGCCGCACCGCCGCCGACCGCAGCCGGTCCAGGCAGATCCGCCCCACCACCGTGGTCAGCCAGCCGCGCAGGTCGCGGATGCCCGCGCGCGCCTCGTCGGTCAGCCCGGCGAGCCGCAGCCACGCCTCCTGCACCGCGTCCTCGGCGTCCGCGACGCTGCCGGTAAGCCGGTAGGCGACGCCGATCAGGTGCGAGCGGTGGCCGGTGAAGGCCGAGACCAACGTCGGCCCGGCTGCCAGGGTCTCCTCGCCTGCGGTCACGAGCACCAGTCTGCCAGCACTAGACTCGGTCGCTGTGGCAGGACGCATCAGGGAGAGCGACGTCGCACTGGTGCGTGACCGGAGCCGGATCGACGAAGTCGTGGGCGACCACGTCTCCCTGCGGGGAGCCGGTTCCGGCGCGCTGAAGGGCCTGTGCCCGTTCCACGACGAGAAGTCGCCGTCGTTCAACGTCCGCCCCTCGCACGGCACGTTCCACTGCTTCGGCTGCGGCGAGGGCGGCGACGTCATCGCGTTCGTGATGAAGATCGAGCACCTCGGGTTCGTGGAGGCCGTCGAGCGGCTCGCCGACCGGGCCGGCATCCAGCTGACCTACGAGGGCGGCGGCGCGACCGTCCAGCGCGACCGGGGCACCCGCAGCCGGCTCATCGAGGCGCACCGCGTCGCCGCCGAGTTCTACGCCGAGCAGCTCGCGACGCCCGAGGCGCTGGCCGCGCGCGAGTTCCTGGCGCAACGCGGGTTCGACGAGGCCGCGGCCCGCCAGTTCGGCTGCGGGTTCGCCCCCGCCGGCTGGGACAAGCTCACCAAGCACCTCCTGGGGCGGGGGTTCGAGCTGACCGAGCTGATCAAGGCCCAGCTGACCAAGGAGGGCAGGCAGGGGCCGATCGACCGGTTCCACCGCCGCCTGCTCTGGCCGATCCGCGACATGGGCGGCGAGGTCGTCGGCTTCGGCGCGCGCCGGATCTTCGACGACGACCAGATCCAGGCCAAGTACCTCAACACCAGCGAGAGTCCGATCTACAAGAAGTCCCAGGTGCTGTTCGGGCTGGACCTGGCCAAGCGGGAGATCGCCAAGCGCCGGCAGGCCGTCGTGGTCGAGGGCTACACCGACGTGATGGCGATGCACCTCGCCGGCGTGCCCACGGCGGTCGCGTCCTGCGGCACGGCGTTCGGCGCCGACCACATGAACGTGCTGCGCCGCCTGCTGATCGACGACTCGGTCAGCGGCGAGGTGATCTTCACGTTCGACGGCGACGCGGCCGGGCAGAAGGCGGCGCTGAAGGCGTTCGAGGGCGAGCAGCAGTTCTCCGCGCAGACGTACATCGCGATCGCGCCGGACGGCATGGACCCGTGCGAGCTGCGCCAGGCCAAGGGGGACGTGGCGGTGCGCGACCTGGTGGCCCGCCGCACGCCGCTGTTCGAGTTCGCCATCAAGACCCGGTTGAAGGACTACGACCTGGACTCGGTGGACGGCCGGGTCGAGGCGCTGAAGACGATGGTGCCGTTCGTGGCGCAGATCAAGGACCGGGCCAAGCGCGACGGCTACGCGACCCGGCTCGCGTGGTGGGTCGGCTGGGAGGACGAGTCGGCCGTCGTGCGGCGGGTGCGGGAGACGGCCAACGGCCGCGGCCCGGCTCCCGCGCGCCGCGCGGCCCCCGTCGACCCGAACCAGGGCGCGCTGGCCGTGGACGTCGCCGGCCCGCCGCGCCCCGACCCGCGCGACCCGGCGCTGTGGGCGCAGCGGGAGGCGTTGAAGGCCGCACTGCAGCTGCCGGAGATGGCCGGCCCGTACTACGACTCGCTGCCCGACGAGGCGTTCACGCACCCCGCGTACCTGGCGTTGCACCAGGCGATCCGGGAGGCGGGCGGCGCGTCCTCGGGGCTGTCCGGTCCCGCGTTCCTGGACGCCGTGTCGCAGGCGTGCCGGCAGCAGGCCGTGCGGTCGGTGCTGACCGAGCTGTCCGTGGAGGCCCTGCGGGTCAAGGCGGACGACGAGTACCGGTACGTGCAGAGCGTGCTGGCGCGGTTGCAGCAGATCCTGGTGTCCGGTCAGATCACGGAGATCAAGTCGCGGTTGCGGCGGGTGTCGCCGGTGGAGGAGCCCGACGAGTACCGGGCCCTGTTCGGCGACCTGATCGCGCTGGAGGACTACCACAAGGCGTTGGGCCAACAAGCGGCGGGCGGGCTGTGATGAGGCTGTTCCGGAGGGTGTTCGGGTCGGGTGCGCCGGAGGGCTTCACCGGGACGCTGGACGCCGACGAGCACGTGCTGGCGTCGGCCGCGGTGGGGTCGGAGTGGCTGGTCGCGACGACGTTCGGGCTGTGGCTGCCCGGTCCTCGGCGCGTCGGCTGGCACCTGATCAGCAAGGCGACGTGGAGCGGGAACGCCCTGGCGGTGATCGAGGCGGTCGAGGACGGCACGGCCGGTCAGGCCGTGGTGCTGCGCGACCTGCCGCCGCAGCGGTTCCCGCTCGCCGCGCCCGGCAAGGTGCCCGAGGTCGTGCACGAGCGCGTGACCGGGTCCATCAAGTCGCGGCACCGCAGCGAGACGGCCTCGGCGTGGTTCATCCAGCGCAAGGTGGCCGGTCAGGACGGGGTCGTGCTGCAGGTGCGGCCGGACCCGGGCAGCGACGTCGAGAGCGTGCGCGAGATCGCGGCCTCGGTGGCGGACAAGATCGCTCAGCTGCGCGGCTAGGACGCGTGGCGTCGGCTGGGACGCCTGGCGCGGCCGGCGCGGCGTCGTGCGCGTACGGTAAGCAGTACGTCCGTACTGGTTAACCGGGGGTGCGCATGTGGGATCCGGGCGAGTACCTGGCGTTCGCCGACCACCGGTCGCGGCCGTTCCACGAGCTGGTCGCCCGCGTGGGCGCCACCGCGCCGCGCCGCGTGGTCGACCTCGGCTGCGGGCCGGGGAACCTGACCTCGACGTTGGCCGAGCGGTGGCCGTCGGCCGAGGTGGAGGCGCTGGACTCGTCCCCGGAGATGGTGGCGGCGGCGCGGGCGCGCGGGCTCGACGCGCGGGTCGGCGACGTGACGTCGTGGGAGCCCGCGCCGGACACCGACGTCGTCGTCACCAACGCGGTGCTGCAGTGGGTGCCGGGGCACGACGACCTGCTCCGGAAGTGGGTGCGGTCCCTGCCGTCCGGCGCGTGGCTGGCGGTGCAGGTGCCGGGGAACTTCGCCGGGCCGTCGCACTCGCTGGTGCGGTCCCTGGTGGACACGTCGTGGCCCGCCCTGCGCGGGTTGCTGCGCTCATCGCCGGTGCTGGAACCGGAGGGCTACGCCGCCGTGCTCGACGGCTGCGCGGTGGACGCGTGGGAGACCACCTACCTCCAGCGGCTGGAGGGGGAGGACGCCGTGCTGGAGTGGATCAGCGGGACGGCGCTGCGGCCCGTCCGGGCGGCGCTGGACGACGCGGGGTGGGCCGAGTTCCGGGCCCGGCTGGCGCCGCTGCTGCGCGAGGCGTACCCGCGGCGGTCGGACGGCACGACGTGGTTCCCGTTCCGGCGCGTCTTCGCCGTGGCGCGGGTGCCGTGAGGTGGCCGCGGCGCGAAGTGCCGTGACCTCCCCGGTGGGTTCCGGGTCGGTCACGGCACTTCACCGCTTCGTCCGCTACGTCCGCTCCGTCCCGCGCTAGTTCGCGCGCGGGATGACCGTCTCGCGCCGGTGGCCGTTGGCGTTCGGCTGGTGCCGCCCGAACCCGGTCTTCTCGCCGACCTTGGCGCGGACGATGCCCGCCGTGCCCTGGACCGCCGGGTGGTCGGCCAGGGAGCGGTAGGCGCGCACGATCTGGTCATAGCGCTGGCGTCCGGCGCGCGCCCCTAGGACGTAGCCGACGGCGGCGCCGAGCAGGATGCCCTTCATGAGGTGTCCTCTCCTCCGATCGTGCCTGGTCACGACCCTTCCTACCGCATGGGCAGGGGGGTGTGCGCGAGCACTGTTGCGGATGCGCTAGAGTTACGTCCTGTCGGGCCGCGAGGCCCGGCCTACAACAGAACATTCCCCCTTAGCTCAATGGCAGAGCATTCGACTGTTAATCGAAGGGTTACTGGTTCGAATCCAGTAGGGGGAGCGCGATGGCAGCCCCAGGTCACTCGACCTGGGGTTTCGTCGTCTCATGGGGCGGGGGTACCCACGAGTGGCCGATTGTCACCCGGCAGAGGGCACTTTCTTCGGCCGCGCTCGGGCAGGCTGGGCACATGGCCGACCGCTCGCGCGACCTCCCCGCCGCCCGCCCGGGTCCACCGCCGGACGCCGTTTCGGGTTCCGTTCGGGGTTCACGCCGGGGTGACCGCTTCGCGAACCGGCGCCGCATCACGTCCCTGGACCCGGAACGCGACCACGTGGAGATCCTGCGCATCTCGTCCGGGTACGAGTTCCCGTGGGACTACGTGCGGGCGCTGGAGTTCGCGCTGTTCCGGACGTACTGCGTGCCGTCGATCTCGGCGTTGCTGGCGAAGACGGGCGAGTTCGAGCGCAGGCCGCAGAAGCGGTACGACGACACCGCGTTGCTGATGGCCGAGCTGGTCGAGCACGGCTACGACTCGCCGCGGGGCCGGGAGGCGCTGCGCGTGGTGAACCGGCTGCACGGGCGGTACG
Organism: Saccharothrix hoggarensis; assembly: GCF_052936025.1. Next base: position 1,491,792 of record NZ_CP193624.1, read on the forward strand.
ACATCTCGAACGACGACATGCGGTACGTGCTGTCGACGTTCATCTTCGACCCGATCGAGTGGATCTCCCGGTACGGCTGGCGGCCGTTGACGGACCACGAGCGCCTGGCGGCGTTCCACTTCTACTCGGCCGTGGGTGCGCGCATGGGGATCAAGGACATCCCGGCCACCTACAGCGGCTACCGGGCGTTCAAGCGGCAGTACGAGGCCGAGCACTTCACGTACAGCGACACGAACCGGGCGATCGGCACGTACACCCTCGACCTGTTCTGCTCCTGGTACCCGGCGCCCCGCGCCCTCACCGCCCGTGCCGTCCTGTCGATGCTCGACGCCCCCATGCTCGCCGCGTTCGGCTTCCCACCCCAACCGCTCTGGCTCACCCGCACGGCCCACACCGCCCTCCGCCTCAGGGCCAACGTCGTCCGCCTCCTCCCACCCCGCCGCGAACCACGCCTGACGAACGACCCGAAGAACCGCACGTACCCCGGCTACCCGTCCGGCTACCGGCCAGCCGACCTCGGAGCCCCGTAGCCGCCAGTGCACAGCTTGGTCACGCCGTACCGGGTTGTGGAGACGCGGCGGAGCCAGATCTGTACCCTCCAGAACCGCACGTCAGGGGGCGGTAGCTCAGCCGGTCAGAGCAGCGGACTCATAATCCGTCAGGTCGTGGGTTCGAACCCCACCCGCCCCACCGCTTCACCTGCGGAAACGTTGCATACGAGATCGGGTGGAGATCATTGTCCATGCTGTTGTCCACGAACCGTGGGTGATCGTGGGGACATGGCCGCTCACGAACAGGCCGACCGGCTGAAAGCACGAAGAGCCAGGTTCAAGTGGGCCTACCGCCTTTCACCGTGATCCCGGACGAGCACCGCGCCGACGTCGTGACGTTGTGGGAGTACCACGACATGAGGCACCAGGTGCGGCCCGCCGACATCGCGATCGGTCTCGGCAGCCACGACATCGGCGTAGCCGTCCGAGCCGTGGAGCTGTACAAGGCAGGCGTCGTTCCGCGGCTCCTCTTCACCGGCGCGAACGCCCCCACGACCGTCAAGCGATTCCCGCGCGGAGAAGCCGTCCACTACCGCGAACACGCCCTGGAGCACGGCGTGCCGGACGACGCGATCCTGATCGAGACCGAGGCGGCGAACACGGCGGAGAACTTCACCCTCAGTCGCAAGGTGTTGCAGAACAACGGCATCCAGGTGTTCTCGGCAGTGCTGATTTCCCGGCCGTACCAGCAGCGCCGCGCCTACGCCACGTGCAGGAAGCTTTGGCCCGAGCTGGACGTCGTCTGCACGTCCCACCGGCCACCGATCGACGACTACGTGACCGAGATCGGCGATGCCGAGTTCGTCATCAGCATGCTGGTCGGCGACACCCAACGGATCAGCGCGTTCGCCGAGGCCGGCTACGCCATCCCCCAAGAAGTGCCCACCAAGGTTCACGCCGCCTATGAGCGCCTCGTCGCAGCGGGCTACACCAGCCGACTCATTCGCTGACTCCTATTTTATTGATCCTGAAATGTGCTTTCGGTTTTGCTTCACCGGCTGGTCTTCCACGTCGTGCTGCCCGTGCCCGGCACCCGCGCTGGAGCCGTACGTGCTGTACGGGCGTTCGTGGCGGACGCGCCGCCGGCGCTGGTGATGTGGGGTGTGTCCCGGTGGTGCGGACGGCCGGCGGCGGTTGGCGTCCTGCGGCTCGGCGGAGCGGGCTGGCGGAGGTGGCTACCGGGTAATACCGGAGGTAGCATCGACGGTATGAAAATCAGTGTGAGCCTCCCCGAGGAGGACGTAGAGTTCGTTGATCGCTACCTGAGGCAACATCGCAGCGCCTCGCGGTCGTCGGTCATCCACCAGGCGATCACGCTGTTGCGCGAGGCGGGTCTGGAGAGCGCCTACGCGAGCGCGTGGGAAGAGTGGGAAGCCGAGGGAGAAGCCGACATGTGGGACGTGACCGCGCCTGACGGTGTCCTCGATGCGGCGAGGTGACATCTACTGGGTGGACCTGGAGCCGGCGCAGGGCGCCGAGGCCAACAAGATCCGCCCGGCCGTGGTCGTGAGCAACGACGCGGCGAACCGGGCCGCCGGACGGGGCGGCCGGGGTGTGGTGACGATCGTGCCCATCACCTCGAACACCGCGAGGGTGTACCCGTTCCAAGTGCTCCTGCCCGCCAAGGACTGCGGGCTCGGCGCGGACTCGAAGGCGCAGGCCGAGCAGGTGCGCACGGTCGCCGCGGCCAGGCTCCGCGCCCGGATCGGCGGCCTCCCGCCCGCCGTGCTGAAGCAGCTGGACGAGGCACTGCGCGTGCACCTCTCGCTCTGAGCCGTTCGGCGTTCGCGCAGGTTCGACGGCGCGGTTCGCTAGGACTCCGCGGACCTGCTGGGGCAGCCTGACCGGCCGGGCCGCGCGGCGAACTTCCAGACGCAGCCGGGACCGAACGCCGGGACCGAACACCGCTGAGACCGAACGCCGCCGGGACCGCCCGCGGACGGACGGTCCCGGCAGCCCGGGTCACTCCAGCACGCGGATGGCGCCGGCCGGGCACAGGTGCGCCGCTTCGCGCGCCGCCTCCTCGTGCCCCGCCGGCGGCGACGGCCGCAACAGCACGACCGTCCCGTCCACCTGGTCCTGGTCGAACACCGCCGGGTCGGTCAACGCGCACATCCCCGACCCCGCGCACCGCTCCGGGTCGACCTCGATCCTCACGAGAACTCCACCGGCAGCTCGTGGACCCCGTAGATCGCCATGTCGTCCCGCAGCCGCACCTCCTCGACGGGCACGGCGAGCCGCAGGTCCGGGAACTCCCGGAACAGCGCGGTGAACCCGACCCTCATCTCGATCCTCGCCAACTGCTGCCCGAGGCACTGGTGCACGCCGTGGCCGAACGCGATGTGCCCCGACGCGGGCCGCCGGATGTCGAACTCGTCCGGCCGCTCGAACCGGTCCGGGTCGCGGTTGGCGGCCGCGACGGAGATCGACACCGACTCGCCCGCCCGGACCAGCTCGCCGCCGACCTCGACGTCCTCCAGCGCCGTGCGGATCGTGCCGAACTGGACGATCGACAGGTACCGCATCAGCTCCTCGACGGCGTTGTCCGCCAACGACGGGTCGGCCCGCAGCGCCGCCAGCTGCTCGGGGTGCCGCAGCAGGACCAACGTGCCGATGCCGAGCATGTTCGCCGTCGTCTCGTGGCCCGCGATGAGGAGGAGCAGCCCCATGTTGGCGACTTCCTCGTCGGTCAGCTCACCGGTGGCGATCAGCCCGGACAGCATGTCGTCGCCGGGCGTGACGTGCTTCTGCCGCGCGAGCCGGAGCACGAACTCCTCCAGCCGCTCGAACGCCGCCATGATCTCGTCGAACGTGGAGTCCAGGCTCAACACCTTGGCGGTGTCCTGCTGGAACGTCTCACGCTCCTCGTACGGCACCCCCAGCAGCTCGCAGATCACCAGCGACGGCACCGGCAGCGCGAAGTTCGCCACCAGGTCCACCGGCGAGCCGGCGGCCCGCATCGCGGCCAGGTGGTCGGCCACGATCTGCTCGATCCTCGGCATCAGCTCGTTCATCCGCCGGACGGTGAACTGCCCGGTGAGCAGCTTCCGGTACCGGGTGTGGTCGGGCGCGTCCATCGAGATGAACATGCCCGGCTTGGCCGGCGGGCGTCGTGACACCGGCTCGCCGGCGACCCGGCGCGGCGAGTGCTGCAACTCGGCCCGGCTGCTGAAGCGCCGGTCCGCGTGCACCTCGCGAGCCAGCGCGTAGCTGGTCACGAGCCACCCCAGGTGCCCGTCGGGGAACCTCATCCGGCTGATCGGCGCCGTCTCGCGGAGCAACCCCAACTCCGCGGGCGGGTCGAACGCCGTGCTGCGCTTCGTCGGCAGCTCGGAGTACAGCGTTTCGGTCATCTCGCACACCTCCCAGTGCGTAAAGGGACCTACTTCGCAACGTACAGAAGTTTCACGAAGCCGTGAAGTAAATATCCCGTATGGGCGCGGTAGTAGTACGACCCATAGCAGGTGTGCTACAAACTGCCTGAGAACTTTGACGAGGGGGAGGTGAGGGTCCTTGGTCATCGAGGTGCGCGATCTGCGGATGCGCTACGGCACGACGGACGTGCTGCACGGGGTCGACTTCACCGCGGGCCCGGGTGAGGTGGTGGCCCTGCTCGGGCCCAACGGCGCGGGCAAGACGACCACGATCGAGATCCTGGAGGGCTTCCGGCTGCCCTCCGACGGCCACGTCCGCGTGCTCGGGCAGGACCCGGCGCGTGGTGACGAGGCGTGGCGCGCCAGGCTCGGCGTGGTGCTGCAGTCGTGGCGCGACCACGGCCGCTGGAAGGTGCGCGAGCTGCTGCACCACCTCGGCCGCTACTACGCGCCGTACCGCACGCCCGGCAAGTCGCGCCCGTTCGACACCGACGAGCTGGTCGAGACCGTCGGCCTGACCGAGCACGCGACCAAGAAGATCAGCAGCCTGTCGGGCGGCCAGCGGCGCCGGCTGGACGTGGCGATCGGCATCGTCGGCAAGCCCGACCTGCTGTTCCTCGACGAGCCGACCGCCGGGTTCGACCCGCACGCGCGCCGGGACTTCCACGACCTGGTGCACCGGCTGTCCGACCTGGAGGGCATGACGATCCTGCTCACCACGCACGACCTGGCCGAGGCGGAGAAGCTGGCCGACCGCATCCTGGTGCTCGCGGGCGGCCGGATCATCGCCGACGGCAGCCCCGACCAGCTCAGCCGCCAGGTCGCCGGCAAGTCCGAGGTCCGCTGGACGCACGGCGGCCTGCGCCACGTGCACACGGCGGAGGACGCGACGGAGTTCGTGCGCGACCTGTTCCGCCAGCACACGTCGGGCATCACCGAGCTCGAGGTGCGCCGCAGCACGTTGGAGGACACGTACATGGCCCTCGTGCACCGGCACGAGAGCGGACGGGCGACCGAGGAGGAGGTGGCGGTGCTGTGAACGCCACGACGCACGCCATCCGGCTGGGCGCGGAGCGCGGGCTGCGCGAGTTCCGCCACTCCTTGGGCAGCTCCGACCAGTGGTACAACGTGTTCGTCGCGGTCGGTTTCCTGACCGTGCTGTGGTTCCAGCGCGATGCGGCGGTCGACGGGTCCACCGTCACGCTCGCCGCGCTCACCCTGCCGAGCATGGTCGCCATGAGCGTCGTGTTCGGCAGCCTGGTCGGACCGGCGGGCCAGCTCGCGATCAACCGCGAGGACGGCACGCTGCTGCGCGCCAAGGCGGTGCCCCACGGCATGGTCGGCTACCTGGTCGGCCGCACCGTGGAGACCGCGCTGGGCAACCTGCTGAGCCTGCTGATCGTGCTGGTGCCGGGCCTGTTCCTGGTGAACGTGCTGGCGCACGCGGGCGTGGCCGGTCTCCTCGCCCTGCTCGCGGTGCTGGCGCTGGGCATGGCGGCGATGCTGCCGTGGGGCGCGGTGGCCGGGTCGGTCACCAAGAGCCCGTCCGGCGCGATGGGCCTGTCGATGCTGCCGATGATGGGCCTCGCGGCGATCTCGGGCGTCTTCTACCCGATCACCGCGCTGCCGGGGTGGCTCCAGGGCGTGGCGCAGGTGTTCCCGCTGTACTGGACGGCTCACGGCGCCAGGGCGGTGCTGCTGCCCGACTCGGCGGCGGTCGCCGAGCTGGGCGGGTCGTGGCGCGTGCTGGAGATGGTCGGCGTGCTCGGGGTGTGGGCGGTGGTCGGGTTCCTGGTAGCGCCTACGATCCTGCGGCGGATGGCTCGCCGGGAGTCCGGAGCGGAGATGGAGCAACGCCGACAGGCGGCGTTGCAGAGGGTGAGATGAGCGAAAGCGTCTACAACCGGATCGCGATGCTGCGCGCGGAACGGGGTGTGTCACGCCGGCAGCTGTCCGAGGCGTTGGGCATCCACTACCAGACCGTGGGCTACCTGGAGCGCGGCGAGTACAGCCCGAGCCTCTACCTCGCGCTGCGCATCGCGCAGTACTTCGAGGTGCCGGTGGAGGTCGTGTTCTCGACCGACCCGTTCCCGCGCCTGGGCAGCGAGGAGCGATCCGCGTAGGCGCGAGCGGGGGCGGCACCGTGACGGCGCCGCCCCCGGTCACCGTCAGGCGAGCATCGACTCGATCACGTCGGCCGCGGCGGGCGTGCCTCCCGCGGCCCGGATCTCGGCCTTGATCGCGGCGAGCCGTTCGGCCACGTCCGGGTCGTCGGCCAGTTCCAGCACGGCGGCGCGCAGCCCCTCGGCGGTGACCTCGTCGCGCGGGACGTGCCGGCCGACGCCGAGTTCCACCAGGCGCAGGGCGTTCATGACCTGCTCGCCGATCACGGGCAGGCCGATCATCGGCACGCCGTGGTACAGCCCCTCCATCGTGCCGCCCATGCCGCAGTGCGTGATGAACGCCTTGGCGTGCGACAGGATCTCCAGCTGCGGCAACCACCGGTGCAGCTCGGTGTTCGCGGGCGGCTCGCCCAGCTCGGCCGGGTCGACGACCTTGCCGATGTTCATCACCACGTGCCAGTCGAGGTCGCCGAACGCCTCGAAGCACGCGCGGTAGATCCCCGGCTCGTTCGTGTAGGCCGAGCCGAACGAGATCAGCAGCACCGGCCGGTCGTCCACCGGCTCCCAGGAGCCCTGGAACGACCGGTCGCCGAGGCACGGTCCCACGAACGTGTACTTCGGGTGCACGGACTCGGCGTGCGGCTGGAACGCCCGCGCGATGCTCACCACCGCGCGGTCCGGGTGGCCGACGTAGGTCCGGGCCGGGATGGTCACGCCCTCGGCGGCCAGCCACTCGTCCAGCTCGGCGTAGAACGCCCGCACCTCGTCGTCGATCAGGTCGCCCATGTCCTCCTCCCAGCCCTCGTACGCGACGAAGGTGGGGGAGAACTGGATCGCGGGCACGCCCCAGCGGCCGGCCAGCAGGCGCGCGGTCCACGCGCCGATGTCGTACACGACGACGTCCGGCCGGTCGTCCGCGTACGCGGCCTCCAGCACCGGCAGCACCGACTTGGCCTCGGCGAGGAACAGGCGCATGGCCGCCGCCATGCCGGTGGGCCACTCGCGGTCGTCGGTGGGCAGCGTGGTCGGGTAGGCGACCGCGGTCGCGCCGACCCGCTCCACGACGTCCGCGAAACCGGGGTCGACCGCGTAGGTGACCCGGTGGCCGCGCTCCACCAGCTCGGTGACGACGGGCAGCGTCGGGTTGACGTGGCCGTGGCCGGGGATGTTGAGGAAAGCGATGTGGGACAAGGTGATCTCCGCCTGGTTCAAGGGATGGCTCGAAGACCCCGTCACGCGTGGCGTGGGGGTGGACGGCTGCCCGAACTCAGAGGTAGAGGACCTGGAAACCCACCATGCGATCAACGATAGCGCCGGCCGCCACTCATGTCCCGAGCACGCCGCGCAGCGCCGCCCGCACCGCCGCCGCCAGCTCGGCCCGGCTCTCCGGGGTGCCGGGGGTGGCCGCGCCCAGGGCTCCCGCGCCGACGAGCCGGTCGAACAGCAGCCCGTCCACGAACGCCACCAGCTCCCGGCCGCGCCGCTCCGGGTCGTCCGCGCCGAGCGCCGCCAGCACCGCCGTCGCCTGGGCCCGCGGGCGCGCGCCGTGGGCCAGGACGCCGCGCAGCTCGGGGTGGTGGGTGGCCTCCAGCAGGCACGCGTAGCGGGCGAGGGTGCGCTCCCGGGCGGTGGTCATCCACCGGTCCAGCACGTGGGCGATGGCCTCGGCGAGCTGGTCCGGGTCGAGCGGGAGGCCGACGCCCGCCTCGTCCACCTCCGCGCCGTCCAGCTCGGCGAGCCGCCGCACGACCCCCTCCACCAGGGCCTTGCGGGTGCGGAAGTACGCCGACGTCGAGCCGGCCGGCACGCCCGCCTCGGCGTCCACCGCGCGGTGGGTCAGCCCGCGCATGCCCCGCGTGGCCACGATGTGGATCGCCGCGTCGGCCAGCGCGGCCCTGCGCCCGGTAGTCACGCCGGCACCTCCTTCTACACCTGTAGAGTAGCGTTCTCTACAGGTGTAGAAGGAGCTGGGGATGAAAGCGGTGGTGGTGGGCGGCGGGCTCGGCGGCCTCACGGCGGCGATCGCGTTGCGGCTGGTCGGCTGGGACGTCGTGGTGCTCGAACGCGCCCCGGAGTTCGGCGAGGTCGGCGCGGGCGTCGGCGTGATGCCGAACGCGATGCGCGCGCTGGCCGCGCTCGGGCTGGAGGGCGAGGTGCGCCGGATCGGCACGCCCCGCGTCGCGGGCGGCGTCCGCGACCGGAAGGGGCGGCCGCTGACGTACGTCGACGCCGCGCGGCTGGACCACCTGGTGGCCGTGCACCGGGCCGACCTGCACCGCGTGCTGCGGTCGGCGCTGCCGGAGGCGTGCCTGGTCACCGACACCGACGTGCGGTCGGTCGACGACCTGGACGCGGACCTCGTGGTGGCGGCGGACGGCATCCGCAGCCGGATCAGGCAGGCGTTGTTCCCGACGATGCCCCAGCCGGTGTACGTGGGCACGACGGCGTGGCGGAGCGTGACGGAGGCCCGGTTCCCGGCGGACCTGGAGATCGGCCAGACGCTCGGGCCGGGCTCGGAGTTCGGCGTGCTGCCGCTGGGCGACGGCCGGGTGTGCTGGTTCGCCGCCACCGTCGCGCCGGAGGGCGGCCGCTCGGACGACGAGCTGGGGGAGGTGCGGCGGCTCGTCGACGGCTGGCACCACCCGATCGCGGAGGTGCTGGACGCGACGCCGCCGGGGACCGTGCTCCGGCACGACGTCCACGAGCTGGCCGCGCCGCTGCCGACGTTCGTCCGCGGACGGGTGGCGCTGCTGGGCGACGCCGCGCACGCCATGACGCCGTACCTGGGACAAGGCGCGTGCATGGCCTTCGAGGACGCCGTGGTGCTCGCCGCCGCGTGCGCCCGTGCGGGCCGGGACGTGCCCGGCGCGCTCGCCGAGTACGACCGGCAACGCCGCCCGCGCACGCAGTCGGTCGCCAGGGCGTCGCGGATGATGGGTCGGGTCGGGCACCGGCTCCGCAACCCCGTCGCGGTGGCGCTGCGGGACGCGGCCATGCGCGCCGTGCCGTCGCGCGTCGGCCTCCGGGCGATGGATCGGTTCCTGGGTTGGGTGCCGCCTGACCTATCACCCGATAGGTGACATATGCCCTGTGACGTAAATCACATGTCACTGCCGCGATTCGACCAGGTAACGATCGAATATCACTCGTTCCCGCAGGGTGGGTCACCCTTTCGCGCGATTAAGCACGCACCGTGCGAAGTCAACTCCGGGCCGTTGCGCCCCTCGGGTGCCCGGCACGGCGGTGCAACAACCCCGAAAGGGCAACTACGGTGTGCCGCCATGGCCCCCGTCCCCCCGAGTCCGGCTGAAGCCATCCCCCTGCACGAGACCACCGTCGACCTCGCCGAGGCCGAGGACTTCATCCGGCTGCACCACTCCGAGAACCCCGAGCTCGGTCCCGTCGCCCACCGCCTCGCCGAGGTGCACGCCGAGGTGGCCGCCACCGGGACGTACCGCCACACCCCCGACGAGCTGACGTTCGGCGCGCGGGTCGCGTGGCGCAACAGCGCCCGGTGCATCGGCCGCCTCTACTGGCGCAGCCTGAAGGTCCGAGACCTGCGCGACCTCCGCGATCCCAAGGAGATCGCGGACGAGTGCGTCGAGCACCTCAAGCTCGCCGGCAACGGCGGCAAGGTCCGCCCCGTGATCACCGTGTTCGCCCCCGACGAGCCCGGCCGGCCCGCGCCGCGGATCGTCAACGAGCAGCTGGTCCGCTACGCGGGCTACCCCGGCTCGGACGGCGGTGTGCTGGGCGACCGGCGCAACGTCGAGCTGACCGCGAAGGCCATCGGGATGGGCTGGAGACCGCCCGCCCGAAGAGGCCCGTTCGACGTGCTGCCGCTGATCGTGGAACGCGAGGACGCCGAGCCGAGCCTGGTCGAGCTGCCGCCGGACGCGGTCCTCGAAGTGCCGATCCGGCACCCCGAGCTGCCCTGGCTCGCCGACCTCGGCCTCCGCTGGCACGCCGTGCCGGCGATCAGCAACATGCGGCTGCGGATCGGCGGGATCGACTACCCGGCCGCGCCGTTCAACGGCTGGTACATGGGCACCGAGATCGGCGCCCGCAACTTCGCCGACGTCGACCGGTACGACCTGCTGCCGTACCTGGGCCGGCGGATGGGGCTCGACACGTCGTCGGTGCAGACGCTCTGGAAGGACCGCGTGCTGGTCGAGCTGAACCGCGCGGTGCTGCACTCGTTCGCCGAGGCGGGCGTGACGATCACCGACCACCACACCGAGTCCGACCGCTTCCTGACCCACATCAGGAAGGAGGAGGCCGCGGGGCGCAAGTGCCCGGCCGACTGGACGTGGATCGTGCCGCCGATGTCGAGCGGCATCACGAGCGTCTTCCACCGGTACTACGACAAGGACGAGCTGCTGCCGAACTTCTTCCCCGGCGACACCAAGGGCGTCTGCCCCGTCATCCACTGATCGCCGTGGTGCCGCGTGTCGTGACGCCCAACAAGACGTATGTACGGTTAACGTTAACGTGTCGGTGTGGCGTAGATCACCTTGGGGCGGCTAGGGTGACTCTCCGTGAGAGTGGGCATACCCGTCGAGGCGCGGCCCGCTGAGCGCCGCGTAGCCGGTCTACCGGAAACGGTGACCACGCTGATCGGTGCCGGACTCGCGGTGGACGTGCAAGCCGGAGCGGGCAGACACGCCCACGCCTCGGATGCCGCCTACCGCGCCGCCGGCGCGAACACCATCCCGGACCACCCGGCCGGGCAGTCCGACGTGGTCGTCTCCGTCCAACCTCCGACCGTCGAGCAGGCGACCGCCCTGCGCGAGGGCGACATCACGATCAGCTTCCTGCAGCCCAACGCCGAACGCGAGCTGGTCGACGTGCTGGTGGCGAACAAGGTCACCGCCTTCAGCCTCGACCTGCTACCCAGGGTGACCAGGGCGCAGTCGGTCGACGCCCTGTCCTCCCAGGCGCTGGTGGCGGGCTACCGGGCCGTCGTCGAGGCGGTCAACCGGCTGCCCAAGTTCCTGCCCATGTTCACCACCGCGGCGGGCACCATCCCGCCCGCCAAGGTGCTCGTCCTCGGCGCGGGCGTGGCCGGGCTCCAGGCCATCGCCACGGCCCGCCGCCTCGGCGCGGTGGTCGAGGCGTACGACGTCCGCGCCGCCGCCCGGGACGAGGTCAGGAGCCTCGGCGCGCGGTTCCTGGAACTGGACCTCGAGACGCAGCAGGGCGTCTACGCCGAGGCGCAGTCGGAGACGTTCCTGGAACGGCAGCGGGAGCTGATCGCGGAGCGGGTCGCCGCCTCGGACGTCGTCATCTCCACCGCCGCCATCCCCGGCCGCAAGGCGCCGGTGCTGGTCACCACCGACATGCTCAAGGCGATGGCGCCGGGCTCGGTGGTGGTCGACCTGGCCGCCGAGTCCGGCGGCAACGTCACCGCCAGCAGCCCCGGCGAGGAGACGTGGGTCGGCGAGGTGCTGGTCTACGGCGCCAGGAACATGCCGAGCAGCATGCCGGTGCACGCCAGCAGGCTCTACGCGCGCAACGTCGCCAACCTCCTGATGATGATGACCAAGGACGGCCGGGTCGAGCCGGACCTCACCGACGAGGTGCTGGCGGGCTGCTGCCTCACGCACGCGGGCGAGCTGAGGAGGGAGCTGCCGTGATCGACCTGTTGACGATCTTCGTGCTGGCGGTGTTCGTCGGCTTCGAGGTCGTGTCGAAGGTGTCCACGATCCTGCACACGCCGCTGATGTCGGGCGCGAACGCGATCCACGGCGTCATCCTGGTCGGCGCCATCCTCATCACCGGCCGCGCCGAGCACGCGCTGGAGATCTCGCTCGGCCTGGCCGCGGTCTTCCTGGCCACGGTCAACGTCGTGGGCGGGTTCGTGGTGACCGACCGGATGCTGGAGATGTTCAAGGGCCACAAACCGGCGAAGGCGGTCAAGAGCGAGGCCAACGGGCACGAGGAGACGGGCCGATGAGCCCCACCTGGGTCCAGCTCGCGTACCTGGTCGCCGCGCTGTGCTTCGTCCTGGCGCTCAAGGGGTTGAGCACGCCGAGGTACGCCCGCGCGGGCAACCTGGTCGGCGCGGGCGGCATGGCGCTGGCCGTCGTCACGGCGTACGCGCACGGCGCGACGCACAACGGGCTGCTGATCCTGCTCGCCGTCGCGGCGGGCGTGGCCGTGGGCATCCCGGCGGCGCGGTCGGTGAAGATGACCGCCATCCCGCAGATGGTGGCCCTCTTCAACGGCGTGGGCGGCGCGGCGGCGGCACTGGTGGCGCTGACGGAGTTCCTGGAGGTCGCGGACGGCTCGGTGCTGTTCCAGGTGGCCACCGTGCTCACCGTGCTGATCGGCTCGGTCAGCTTCTCCGGCAGCGTGGTGACGTTCCTGAAGCTCCAGGAGGTCATGACCACCCGTCCGGTGCTGCTGCCCGCGGGCCAGGCGGTCAGCCTCGGCGTGGCCGCCCTGAGCGCGGTGCTGGCGCTGGCCGTCGTGCTCACCGGCAACGGGCTGCTGCTCGTGCTGCTGGCGCTGGCCGGCCTCGCGCTCGGCGTGCTGTTCGTGCTGCCGGTGGGCGGCGCGGACGTGCCGATCGCGATCTCGCTGCTCAACGCGTTCACCGGTCTCGCCGTCGCCGCGTCCGGGTACGTCCTGGCCAACACCCTGCTGATCGTCGCCGGCACGCTCGTCGGCGCGTCCGGCACGATCCTGACCCGGCTGATGGCGCAGGCGATGGGCCGTCCGCTGACCAACATCCTGTTCGGCGCCTTCAAGGCCACCGCGGCGGCCGCGCAGACCGACGAGCAGCGGACCGTGCGGTCCGGCACGGTGGAGGACGTCGCGATCCTGCTCGGCTACGCCCACTCGGTGCTCGTGGTCCCCGGCTACGGCCTGGCCGTGGCGCAGGGACAGCACGCCGCGCGGGAACTGGCGCAGGCGTTGGAGCAGCGCGGCGTCACCGTGCACTACGGCATCCACCCGGTGGCGGGCCGGATGCCGGGCCACATGAACGTCCTGCTCGCCGAGGCGGACGTGCCGTACGAGCACCTGAAGGAGCTGGACGACGTCAACCCCGGCATCGGCAGCGTCGACGTGGTGCTGGTGGTCGGCGCGAACGACGTGGTGAACCCCGGCGCGCGGGACGAGCCGAGCAGCCCGATCTACGGCATGCCGATCTTCGACGTGGACCGGGCGAAGGCCGTGGTGTTCATGAAGCGCTCGATGCGGCCGGGGTTCGCGGGCGTGGACAACAGCCTGCTCTACAACCCGAAGACGACCATGCTGTTCGGCGACGCGAAGGAGTCGCTGACCAAGCTGCTGGCCGCGCTGAAGCAGGTCTAGCGACGCGTCGGGCCCGGTGGTGTGCCGGGCCCGACGCGTCGCCTGGCGTAGCGGTGCCGTCGGGTGGAACGGTGCCGTCGGGTGGAACGGTGCGGTCGCGGTCAGCGTCCGGACAGCTCGTAGCCGGGCACGGCGGGGCCGAGGTGGTCGCCGAACGCGGCGTCGACCTCGACCCCGGCCCACCATGCCGCGCGGTCCGCCGTCGAGATGTCCGGCGCGACCACCGAGATCCCGGACTCCCGGATCAGCGCCACCATCCGCGTCACCGCGTCGGGCAGGAAGCCCTCCGGCCGGTCGGCCAGCCGGCGCACCACCGACGGGTCGAGGACGAGCAGGTCCACCGGCAGCTCGCCGAGCAGCGCCAACTCCGCCTGCCCGCCGTTGAACCGGGTCAGCCCGATGGCGATCCCGTTGTCCCGCAACACCTGCGCGTTGTCCCCGCCCGCGCCTTCGAGCATGGACCGGGTGTCGAGGAGGATGCGGATCCGGGACGCGGGCAGGCCGGTCTCGTCGAGCGTCCGCTTCACCGTGCGGACCAAGTCCTCGTCGCTGGACTGCATCGGCGACAGCTCGACGTGCACCAGGCCGAACCCGTCGGACGCCGGCGGCGTCGCCGGGGCGGGCTCGCCCGGCACCCGGCCCGTCACGTCGCCCGCCACCTCGCGCAGCGCCCACTGGCCCAGGGACAGCGACAACCCGGTCGCCTCGGCCAGGTCGAGGCAGTCGTCGTGCCCGAGGTCGTCCCACCGCAGCCGGACCACGTGCCCGAGCACGTCACCGCGCCCGCCACCCTCGGACAGGGTGACCACGGGCTGGTACTCGACCTCCACCTCGCCGCCGGCCACGGCGCCGGGCATCCGCGCGGCTCGCGACTGCCGCTCCCGGAACGCGTGGTCGGCGTGCCGGTCGTAGGGCAGCCACTGCCGCCGGCCCGCCGCCTTCGCCCGGTGCAGGGTCGCGTCGGCCGCGCGCATGAGCTCGGCGACGTCCCACCCGGCGGCGGGCCGGTCGACCACGCCGATGCTCGCGGACAGCGCCACGCCGTGGTCCATCGGCCGCTCCAGCGCCGCGTTGATCCGCTCCACCACCGCGGGCACGGTCGGCGTGGTGGGGGAGTTGTCGACCACGACGGCGAACTCGTCACCGCCCACCCGCGCGACCAGCGCGTGCTCGTCGACGAACACCGCCTCCAGCCGCCGGCCGACCTCCCTGAGCACCTGGTCGCCGACGCCGTGCCCCAGACCGTTGTTCACCACGGAGAACGCGTCGAGGTCGAGGTAGTACAGGGTGATCCCGCCCCGCGAGGTGCCGTACAGGGTCTCCACCCGGGCCAGGAAGCGGTGCCGGTTGGACAGGCCGGTGAGCGCGTCGTGCAGGAGCTGGAAGTCGAGGTTCTTCTGCAGCAGGTGCAGTTCGCTGACGTCCTCCACCATCGTCACGTGGTACGCGGGCTCGCCGTCGGCGTCGCGCAGCAACGACACCGCCAGGTGCGCCCACACCGGCTCGCCGTCCTCGCGCAGCAGCCGCCGCTGCTCGCGGAACCGCTCCAGCCGACCCTCGCCGACGGCCCGGTACGCGGTGACGAGCGCGCCCACGTCGGCCGGGTCGAACAGTTCGGACAGCCGAAGGCCCGTCAGGTCGGCGCGGTCGCGGCCGATCATCTCGGCCAGCGCCTTGTTCGCCTCGACGCACCGGCCGTCGAGGTCGGTGATGGCGATGCCGATCGCGGCCGAGTCGAACACCTCGCGGAACCGGGCCTCGCTGACCTTGAGCACCCGCTCGGCCCGCAGCTTCGCCGCCAGCAACGCGCGCTTGACCTCTTCCTGCTGGTCGAACGCGTCCTCGCGCATGGCGGTGGCGAAGCTCGTGGCCAGGGCGCCCAGGATCGCGACGACCTTCTCCGCGAGCCGCGGCACGTCCTGCAGCTCGGGGCTGAACAGCAGGGCGTGCCCGAGCACGTCGACGGTGCGGCGCAACGTCTCCGGGCCGGTGAAGTGCGCCGCGACCATCCGGTCGCCGACGGTGGAGACCGGGTCGACGGTGAACGGCTCGGCCTGCAGCGCGTCGGCGATGACGTCCACGAGGTCGAGCAGGAACCGCTCGATCTCGGCGGGGGACATCGGCACGTACGCGGTCGGGTAGACCGCCCGCGTCCACTCGCGTGCCAGGTCCAACCGCCGGCTCCTAGGCGGCGGCGACATGTGCCCTCACCTCTTGCGGCCCACCCCGGCGAAGATCCCGGCCTTGTCGGCGTCCTCGTCGACGGCGCCGTCCTCCGGGCGCCACAGCGGGAGCGGGACCACTCCGGGCTCGACCAGGTCGAAGCCCTCGAACAGGCCGGTGATCTCGGCGTGGGTGCGCGGGAACATCGGGTTCGCGCTGTTCTTCATCACGGCGACGATCCCGGCCATCTCCTCGGGCTGGAGGTCGGAGGTGAACTGGGACAGCGCCAGGTAGCTGCCCGGCGCGGCGGCGTCGCGGTACGCGGCGACCACCCCCGCGGGGTCGCGCTCCGGCGGCACGAAGTGGAAGACCCCGACGGTCAGCACGCCGAGCGGTTCGCTGAAGTCGATCAGCCCGGTGGCGTGGACGCCGGCGAGCACCGCGTCCGGGTCGGTCATGTCCTCTTGGAGGATGGTCGACTGGTCGTCGTCGGCCAGGATCATCTGGCTGTGCGCGACGGCCACGTCCTCGTAGTCCACGTAGACCACGCGCGACTCGGGCGCGGCCTTCTGCGCGATCTCGTGCACGTTGCCGACGGTGGGGATGCCGGACCCCAGGTCTAAGAACTGCCGCACGCCGGCGTCCACGAGGTGCAGCACGGCGCGGCGCAGGAACGCCCGGTTGAGGCGGGCGATGGTGCGGGCGTTGGGCTGGGCCCGCAGGAACTTCTCGGCCAGCACCCGGTCGGCCGCGAAGTTGTGGCCACCGCCGAGCAGGTAGTCGTAGAGCCGGGCGGCGCTGGGCAGCCCGGTGTCGACGTCGTTCGGTACCCAGCTCAGTTGTTCCGCCACCGCACATCCTCACCCAGTGTGTGTACCCGCCCGAGCGTCCCGCCCCGGCGGGGCGAGATTACTGAGACGGTCAGTGCCGTGGGCAGGGGCCTGGACCGCTTGCCCCCGATCGGCGTACCAAGGGTGAGCATCGTGGTGACGGTGAGTACGCCGAATGCCGACTCCACGGCACGCTCGCCGGCGGGAAAACGCCGTGCTGCCACGGAGAACGTCGGCGCCGGAGGCGCGTGACGTTGACACGACGGCCACCCGGTCCAGTGTCACCTCCCCAGGGGGGTCCCGAGAACGCTCAGGCCACTGTGGACGGTGCCGCGCCGTCCTGTCATTCGGGCGAGGCGCCGCGGACCCGTCCCGCGATGCGGGCGCTGCGGAACCGAACCACCGTCGGAGGTGGTGCGAGCCAGTACCCTTCGCGCATGTCAGACGAGGCACGCTCGCTCACCGACGTGGTCACGAGGCTGCGCCGGGCACTGCGCACGAGCATCCGGTCGGAATGGCCGTGGGACTCCCTGCCGATGGCGCAGGTCGAGTTGCTGCAGACGCTCGCCGAGCGCCCGCCCATGCGCGTCGGCGACCTCGCCGCCGAGCTGCGCCTGGCCCCCAACACCGTCAGCGGCCTCGTCGGCCAGCTGATCGAGAGCGGGCTCGTCGAGCGCGGCGGCGACCCGACCGACCGCCGCGTCGCCCGGCTCTCGGTGACGCCGCAGGGGCACGAGCAGCTGGCCGTCTGGCAGGCCGCGCACGAGAAGCGCATCGGCTCCGCGCTGGACAAGCTCGACCCGGGCGAGCGCGCCGACGTGGTGCGCGCCCTCACCGCGCTGGACCACCTGGTGGACCACCTGCGTGCGCACTGATCCCCCGCCGCCCGACCCCGTCGACCCGGACGTCTCGCTCGACGTCCCGGCGCAGCGGCGGGAACTCGGACCCGCGGTCCTCGGCGCGATCGCCCTCGGCGGCGGGCTCGGCGGCCTGGCGCGGCACGGGCTGTCCACCGCCGTCGCCGGCCCGTGGGGCGTGCTGCTGGTCAACGTGCTGGGCTGCGCGTTGATCGGCGTGCTCATGGTGCTGGCGCCCCGCCTGCACCGGCTCGCCCGGCCGTTCCTCGGCGTCGGCGTGCTCGGCGGGTTCACCACGTTCTCGGCGTACGCGCTCGACGTCGTGCGCCTGGGCGGGGCCACGGCCGTCCTCTACCTCTTCGCGACCTTGCTGCCGGCGCTCGGCGCGACCTTCCTGGCCATGACGGTGACCAGGAAGGTAGCCGGGTGACCGCGCTCCTCGTGTTCGTCGGAGCGGCCGTGGGCGCGCCGCTGCGGTACCTGGCCGACCGCTTCGTCCAGTCCCGCCACCCGTCCCGGTTCCCGTTCGGCACGCTCGCCGTCAACGTCGTCGGCTCGTTCGCGCTCGGCTGCGTCGCCGGCGCGTCGCCGGCCCTGGTGGCGCTGATCGGCACGGGCCTGTGCGGCGGCCTGACGACCTACAGCACGTTCAGCTACGAGACCGTCCGCCTCGCCGAGGAGGGCCACGGGTGGCAAGCGTTTGCCAACGTCGCTGCCAGCCTCGTCGCCGGGGTGGGCGCGGCCGCCCTCGGCTACGCCCTCACGCGGTAGGGGTCAGCCTCCGCAGCACGTCCGGCAGCTCGCCCGTGTGCACGACGCCGAGCCGTTGCGTGGCCCGCGTCAGCGCCACGTAGAGGTCGCTCGCGCCGCGCGGCGACTCGGCGAGGATGCCCGCCGGCTCCACCACCAGCACCGAGTCGAACTCCAGCCCCTTCGCGTCGGTCACCCCCAGCACGACGACCTGCGCGTCGAGGTCGTCCGACGCGCCCGGCACGGTCGCGCGCAGCGCCGCCACCGACGCGGACGGCACGATCACCGCCAGCTTGCCGTCCCCGATCGCGGCGAGCTCCTTGTCCACCACCGGCGGCAGCGCCTCGACCGGCGACGACACCCGCAGGCTCCACGGCTCGACACCGCTGTCCCGCACGGACGTCGGCGGCGCCAGGTCCGGGTCGACGGAGGCCAGCACGTCCGCCGCCACCGCCATGATCTCCGACGGCGTCCGGTAGTTCACGGTCAGCTCGGTGAGCTTCCAGCGGTCCATCACGTACGGCGACAGGACCTCGCTCCACGACGACGCGCCGGCGATGTCGCCGGTCTGCGCGATGTCGCCGACCACGGTCATCGACTTCGACGGGCAGCGCCGCATCAGCGTCCGCCACGCCATCGGCGACAGCTCCTGCGCCTCGTCCACGATGATGTGGCCGAACGTCCACGTCCGGTCCGCCGCCGCCCGCTCGGCCGCCGTCTCGTAGCGCTCCGCGCCGTGCCGCTCGGCCAGCTTGTAGGCGTCGACCAAGTCGGTGGCCATCAGGATGTCCGGGTCGGCGTCGTCCTCCAGGTCGAGGATGTCGAGCACGCCCTGGGCGTAGTCGATCGCCTGCCGGCGCTGCCGCTCGGCCCGCGCCTTGGCCTCGGTGTCGTCCTCGCCGAGCAGCTCCGCGGCCTCGTCCAGCAGCGGCACGTCGGCGGGCGTCCACTCCGAGCCGCGCGGGCGCGCCAGCAGCGCGCGTTCCTCGGGCGACATCTTCGGCGTGGCCTTGGCGATGAGCTTCGGCGACGCGTAGAGGTCCTCGAGGAGCTGCTGCGGCGACAGCGTCGGCCACAGCCCGTCGATCGCGGCCCGCACGGCGGGGTCCTCGCGCAGCTCGCGGCGGATGTCGTCGATGTCGGCCTGGTCCAGCAGGTGCCGGCCCAGCCGGGCGACGGCCTGCGACGCCAGCGTCGAGACGATCTCCCGCTGGAACGTCCGGCGCGCCTCGTTGTGCGGACGCCTGGTGCGCCGCGCGCGGCCGCGGGCGTCGGTGATCGCCCGCCGGTCCAGCCGCAGCACGTCCTGCTCGAACGGGACCTCGACCAGGCTCGGCGCCTCCTGTCGGTCCCGAATCGCGTGCGCGACGACGTCGGCCATCGCGATGCGGCCCTTGAGGGCGGCCACCTCGGCGGGCTCGCGGCCGACCGCGGTCAGCCCGGGGAACAGCTCGCCGACGGTGGACAGCAGCACGCCGGTCTCGCCCAGCGACGGCAGCACCTGCCCGATGTACCGCAGGAACGTCGCGTTCGGACCGACCACCAGGACGCCGCGCTTCGCGAGCTGGCGGCGGTGCGTGTAGAGGAGGTACGCGGCGCGGTGCAGCGCCACGGCCGTCTTGCCCGTGCCCGGACCGCCCTGCACGACGACGACGCCGTTCAGCTCGGTGCGGATGATCCTGTCCTGCTCGGCCTGGATGGTCGCGACGATGTCGCCCATCTGGCCGGTGCGGCTCGCGTTGACCGCGGCGAGCAGGGTCGCCTCGCCGGTCAGGCCCTCCGACGGGCGGTTCGGGTCGACCGAGTTGATGTCCAGCAGCTCGTCGTCGAAGCCGACGACCTTGCGCTGCTTGGTCCGCAGGTGCCTGCGCCGGCGCACGCCGTCCGGCGCGGCGGCGGTGGCCAGGTAGAACGGGCGGGCGGCGGGCGCGCGCCAGTCCATCAGCAGCGGCTCGTACTCCTTGTCCTCGTCGAACAAGCCGATCCGGCCGATGTAGAACCGCTCGTCGGTGTGGAAGTCGAGCCTGCCGAAGCACAACCCGTTCTCCACCGCGCTGTACTGCGCCAACTGGTCGGAGTACATCGCCACGGAGGTGTCCCGCTCGGACCGCATCTGGTGCGTTCCGCCGGTTTGCCGCAGCGCGCCGGCCAGGCGCTTCGAACTCTGTTCGCGGAGGTCGTCCAGCCTGCCGTACAGCATCGACACGTATTCCTGCTCCGACTCGGTTTCCGCGAGCCGGAGGTCATCGGAGGGGCTTGACAACGTGCCTCATTTCTGGATAGCGTGGTTTATCAGCCTGTGTCGCATTGCGGCTGACAGTTCCCTGCGCCCGTCATGCGCAGAACGTCTAATCTACTACACGTTCTTGCCGCCGGTGCGTGAACAACTCCGCGCCCTCCGCCCGGTCCCGTGACGTGGGAAACCGGTCCCGTGCCGTGCTCCGCGGCCACCCCGTGCGCAGTGCCCGCGCGTGCTCCGGGACCGCCCCTCCGGCTACCCCGTGCCGACCCGCCTCGAACCGCCCGTGACGTGCCGGAGCCGCCGCCGAGCGGGTGCTCGACGGCGGCTCCCCGTGCCGCTGCTCGCGCTACAACCGGCCGGCGACGAAACGGCCGATGCCCTCCATGCCCAGCGCGTTCGGGTGCAGCGGCGCGGCCGGCGAGGTGGGGACGAAGCCCTCGAACCACTTCACGCCCGGCGGCGCGCAGACGTCACGCCCGACGCTCGGCGGCTCGATGTCCACGAACCGCGCGCCGTGCCGGGCCGACTCGGCGGCGAGCACGCGGTTGAGCCGGTGGATGCTCGCCTGGAGGTAGTCGGCGTCGCGCGCCCAGATCGGCTCCTGCGGGTAGCAGCCGCCGGGCCGCACGTAGGTGCCGTAGCCGACCACGACGATCCGAGCCTGCGGCGCGCGCGCCGAGATCGCGTCGAGGGCCGCGGCGAACTCGGGCGCGTAGGCGTCGATCAGCTCGGCCAGCCGGTCCCGGCCGCCGGAGGTGAGGCGGTCCCGGCACGACGAGCCGAGGGGTTCGGGCATGAGGTTGAGGCAGGTCACGGCGACGTCGACGAGCTCGACGTCGTTGCCGCCGATGGTGAGCGTGACGAGTTCGGTCGACGGGCGGAGGGCGTCCAGCTGCGGCGGCTGGGGGCCGGCGAGCGTCGGCTGGGAGCCGGTCAGGTCGTCGGTGACGGCGCCGGAGCACGTCACGTCCGTGAGCCGCGCGCCGAGGGTCCGGGCCAGCACCGACGGCCAGTTGTTGGTCGAGCGCAGGCAGCCGGGGGCCGACTGGTCCTGCTCCGGGATCAGGGGCCCGGCGGCGGCCGAGTCGCCGAGCGCGACGTACTCGGTGACGGGCTGGGCCGTCACGGGTTCGGCCGCGGCTGCGGCCGCCGTGGTCCAGGTGATCGACAACGCCGCCAGCAACGCCGGTAGCAGCCTGCGCACGTTCGGCTCCTCTGTGTGAGCGGGTGGTTCGGGTCACATCATGTGGCCTGGGTCGGCGCCTCGGCCCGGGGAGTCGGCGCAGATCACCCAGGCGGGTCGCGGGCAGGCCGCGCACTGCGCGTCTCCGAAGGGCTGGAACGGGGCGGCCCGGCCTCGGCGGGACGCGCGGTGAGCACCGGATCACCCGATGAGCGGCAGTGGCCGGGCACCTGGGTGAAGCGGCTCGACGGCGGCCGATCTCCCGGCACGCTGGAGCGGGTGAGGGAGAAGCGCCAGGAGCTGGCCCGGCTGTGCCGCGTCGCGGTGGACCGGTCGCGGTGGCAGCTCGGGATCGCCGCGGTCGTGTCGGCGTGGTCCCTGGCCTGGGTGGTCGGCCAGGCGTTCGGCGGGCCGAGCCCGCTGGACGTGCTGCCGGTGCGGTGGGCCGGCCTGCCGACGGGGTGGCTCGACGCGGTCGGCCGCTGGTGCGACGGGCGCACCGGGTTCCTCGCCGTGTCGGGCGGGCTGCTGTGGGCCATGACGACCGCGCGCCGGCAGGGGTCGGCGCTGCTCGGCTGGCTCGCGGTGATGGCGGCGGCCGAGGACGTCGGCTACGTCGCGGTCCGGTGGGCGCTGGTGGCCCTCGCCGTGTTCCTCGCCGTGATGGGGCTGGTGTCGCTCACCGGCCGGCGGGCGTTCGTGGTCGACCGGATCGCGGTGATCCCGAAGGACGTCGCGCGGGCCGGCGCGACGGCGGTGGCGCTGTCGGCGGTCGTGCCGCTCGTCGCGCCCGGCCTGGCGCTCACCCGACTGGTCGGCCCCTACGTCACTCGGCCACCCCGCCGCCGGGCCGGCGCGCCGATCGTCCGCGCCGCTTCCGCCGAACGGCCCCGGCCCGCCGGCACACCCGGTGAACTGCCCGAACCGGTTCCGGCGCAGCGCGGTTACCGGTGACGCCGTTCGATTTCCGATGACGGTCGGGCCGGGCCGATTTGTTTTGGCGCACGACAATCACACCGCGGAAGTCGAGTGAACCTCACATCACATTCCGGATTCGCCTGTTTGGGCTTACCGGTCCGTATCCATCAAGATGTGCGCGTGCCAGAAAATCCCGCCGAAAACCGCTTAGCCAAGGTGATGCGCCGTCAGCCCGTTCAGCAGCGCGGTGCCGCCACGGTCACCGCGATTGTCGATGCCTGCGCGACCCTGCTCAACGACTACGACTACGACGACATCACCACAGCCCGGATCGTGGAGCTGGCAGGCGTGCCAATCGGCTCGTTCTACCAATACTTCCCGGACAAGCGTTCCGTCGTCCACGCGTTGGCGTTGCGGGGCATGGAGGAGTACCTGGCCCGCGTCGAAACCCTGTTCACCGAGGGGAGGCTCGCGCCCGACTGGCGGGAGGCCGTGCAGCAGGTCGTCGGGATCTACCTCCGGATGCTCGTGGAACTGCCCGGGTTCGGCCGGGTGCGGTTCAGCGACCTGCTCGACGGGCACCGGCTCGACTCGTCCGTCGACCAGTACGAGCTCATGGCCGAACGGCTGCGGGACCTGTTCCTCGGCCGTTTCGCGGTGCGCGGCGACGCGCCCGTCACGTTGACGTTCCGGATGGCGGCCCAGACCGCCGACGCGATGTTCAAGCTGGCCGAACGGGTCGCGCCCGACGAACGCCCGGTGGTCCTCCGCACCGCCGACGGCGTGATCCTCAAGATGCTCTCCGGGGTGTTCGACCCCGCGTGACGCCGTCGCTCCCCGCGTGACTTGCCGCACCGGTCGGGGTGGTGTGGGGTGGACCGGTGAGCGACGACGACTTCGACGTGATCGTGATCGGCGGCGGCCCGGTGGGCGAGAACGCCGCCGCCCGGACCGCCGCCGGCGGCCTCAGGACCGCGCTGGTGGAAGCCGAACGCGTCGGCGGCGAGTGCTCGTACTGGGCGTGCATGCCGAGCAAGGCGTTGCTGCGCCCCGGTCACGCGCTCGCCGCCGCGCGCCGGGTGCCGGGCGTGCCGGTCGGTGACCGGCTGGACCCGGCGGCGGTGCTGAAGCGGCGGGACGCCTTCACGTCGGACTGGGACGACTCCGGCCAGGTCGAGTGGGCCGAGGGCGCGGGCCTCACCGTGGTCCGCGGTCGCGGCAGGCTCGCGGGCGAGCGCCGGGTCGGCGTCGACGGCCGCGTGCTCACCGCGACCCGCGCGGTCGTCGTGTGCACGGGCAGCGTGCCGCGGGTTCCCGAACTCCCCGGCCTGGCCGACGTGCCGTACTGGACGTCGCGCGAGGCCACGTCGGCGCACGAGCCGCCGACGTCGCTGGTGGTCCTCGGCGGTGGCGTGGTCGGCGTCGAGATGGCGCAGGCGTGGGCCCGGCTCGGCTCGTCGGTCACGCTGGTCGTGTCCGGCGAGCGGCCGCTGCCGAAGTTCGAGGCGTTCGCGGGCGACCTGGTCGCCGAAGGGCTGCGCGAGGACGGCGTCCGGGTCGTCACGGGCGTCAAGGCCACCGGTGTGTCCACATCGGACGGCGAGGTCTCGTTGCGGCTGTCCGACGGCACGGCGGTGTCCGGCGCGCACCTCCTCGTCGCGACCGGCAGGCAGCCGGCGACCGCCGACCTCGGCGTGGAGCCGTACGGGTTCGAGCCCGGCAAGGCGCTGGAGGTCGACGACACCGGCCGGGTGTCCGGAGTGGACTGGCTGTACGCGGCGGGCGACGTCACGGGCCGCGCGCTGCTCACGCACCAGGGCAAGTACGCGGCGCGGGCGGTCGGCACGGCGATCGTCACCGGCGCCCGCGACCCCGAGCCGTGGACGGCCGCCGTCGCCACGGCGGACCACACCGCCGTGCCGCAGGTCGTCTTCACCGACCCCGAGGTCGCCTCGGTCGGCTGGACCGAGGCGCAGGCGCGCGAGGCGGGGCTGGAGATCCGGGTGGTCGACCTCGACATCGCGGTCGCCGGGTCGTCCCTGCACGCCGACGGCTACCGGGGCAAGGCGCGGATGGTCGTGGACGAGCGCAGGCGCACCCTCGTCGGCGTCACGTTCGCCGGCCCCGACGTCGCCGAGCTGGTCCACGCGGCCACGATCGCGATCGTCGGCGAGGTCACCGTGGACCGGTTGTGGCACGCGGTGCCGGCGTACCCGACGATCAGCGAGGTCTGGTTGCGGCTGCTGGAGGCGTACGGCCTCTGACGGCGCCGGTGACGTCCCGCGCCGGTGGCCGAAGGGGTCACCCGGTGGGCCGAATGGCTGACGAATCACGAAATCTGCGGCCTACACTCCGTGGGTGACCAGGGGAGCGGTGGCTGTCGCGATCGGCGCGGTCCTCTGGTGCGCCTTCGTCATCGTGACGACGTTCCTGCCGGGCTGGCCGTCGTGGTCCCCGACCGTCGTGTACCTGCCGGGGTTCCTGGTCCTGCCGGTCGTCCTGCACACGTTGTTCCGCGCGCGTTCGCACGCGTTGCTGTGCCTGGCGCACGTGCCGAGGTCCGTGCTGTTCCCCGGTTTCGCGATCGCGGTCGCCGGATGGCTGTGCTCGTTCGGGTTCATCGCGGGCAGGCCGGGCACCGAGACGGTGTGCGCGGTCGCCGGGCTGGTGATCGTGCTGCACGTCGCGTTCGGCCTGATCGGCGTCGGCATGGTGCGCGTCGGCCGCTGACGCTCCCGGCTACCGCGCTGACGCTCCCGGCCGCTGACGTTCCGGCTACCGCCCTGACTGCCTGGTCACCGCCGCGCGTCGGCCGTCGACACCCCGGTCACTGCTGCGCGGCCGGCAGCCGCATCGCCTGGTCGGCGATCGTCGCCAGCTTCGGGTCGGCCGCGTCGGGTTCGCCCTCCGCCCACACCACCTGGGTGATGCGCAGCTGCGCGCCCTTCACCGTCACCCGGATCAGCGAGCGGTCGAACGTCGTCGGACCGCCGGTCCACCCCTTGCCGTCCTGGACCAGCGGCGTGACGCCGCCCGCGCCCGCCGTCGACGCGACCGCGTGCAGCTCGGACGCCCTGGTGGCATCGGGCAGGTTCAGCTCCGCGATCGCGACGGCGACCTTGCGGCCGTCCTCCGCGGTCTCGTACTGCGCCCGCCGCAACTGCATGCACACGTGCCCGGACAGCCACGCCTGCACGTCGCCGAACGCGCGCGAGGCGCAGTCGTCGGTCCGGTCCGCGCCGCGCGGGGTGAAGTTGCGGCCGTCCACGACCACGGTCGTCGGTTGCGGGGTCGGCGCGGCGGACGACGCGCTGTCCGCCGTGTCACCCGCCGACAGGGACGCGATCAGGGCCACGACCAGCAGCACGCCGACCACGGCCGCCCCGACGTACGGCAGCACCCTCCGCTTCGGCGGCGCGACGGTGACCTTCGGCAGCAGCATGGTGCTCGCCGACGCGAGGTCGGCCGCCGCGTCCGAGAACCCCTCGGCGATCAGGTGGCGCCGCTCGGGCGGCACGCCGGTCGGCGCGAGCACGGCGACGAGCTTGGCGGCGTGCTCGGCCGAGCACGGCCGGTCGCTGGTGGCCAGTTCGCGGGCGGCGGCGAGCAGCGTCGTCGGCTTCGGGTGCAGGACGCGCACGCCCCGGTTCAGGTCGACGGTCGGCTGCACGACCTGCCCGACGTACGGGCCGACGGCGACGACGGTCGTCACGGGCAGCGGCTCGCCGCGCATGTCCTGGATGCGGCGGGCGACGGCCGTGCTGGCCTCCAGCGCCTCCGCGGCGGGGCTCATCGCGCCGTCCTGGCGGGTCAGCGGCCAGCCGTCGATCTTCCACTGACCGTTGAGCGGGGCCTCCAGCCGCATGGCGGGGTCCGGCAGGTCCACGCCGACGACGACGAGCACGCCGCGGGGGAGCACCACCACGGCGTCCAGGTCGCGCGGGCAGTCCGGCGGGCGCACGCCCAGCAGCGCGACGCCGCCCAGCACGGCGTCGCCGACACCCCAAGTGCTCAGCGCCGCCCGCACGTCGGCTCCCACCGCGGACGGCTCGGTCCCGAGTCGGATCAGCCGCACAAGATCACACCGTTCCACACGGTTCGACACGGTAGCGCCGTTCGCGGCGAGCTGGCTGAGCGCATCGCAGGAGATGACATTCCGTGACACCCATCACCTGAACGGGTGTGTCTCGTTAGTGGAATTGCCCAACCCTGCATTGGAGGTCAGCCAGTGACGCGCAAAGCCGCCCTGCTCGCGGCGGGAACGTTGGCACTGTCCGCAGCGGTCGCACCTTCCGCCTCGGCCGGTCTGCTCGCCCCCGTCTCCACGTTGCTCGCCAGCCAGCTCTCCGGAGGCCAGTCCGGCGTCGTGCTCGTGCACGGCGCCGACGTCGCCGCCGCCGAACGCGCCGTGCGCGTCGCCGGCCTGTCCCGCATCACCAGCTTCGACCGCGTCGGCGTGGTCGCCGCCCGCGGCACCGCGGCGCAGATCACCACCGCCCGCGCCGCCGCCGGCGTCACCTACGTCGAGGCCAACCGGCCGATCGAGTTCACCGGCTCCACCTCGCACACCGCCACCCGCGGGCTCGACGCGCGCCGAACCCTGACCGGCGCCAACGGCCAGGCCCTCGACGGCAGCGGCGTCACCGTCGCGGTGATCGACTCCGGCGTCGACCCGACCCACCCGGCGTTCCGGCAGGCCGACGGCACCACCAAGATCGTCCGCAACCTCAAGAGCGTCTGCCTCGACGAGGCGAGCACCGGCACCGGGTGCATCCTCGACGTGCCGACGAACGTCGACACCGACCTGCTCGCGGTCGGCGGCCACGGCACCCACGTCACCGGGATCGCGGTCGGCGGCGACACCACCCTCACCGACGGCACGGTCGTGCGCGGCGCGGCCCCCGGCGCGAAGGCCGTGGTGATCTCGACCGGCGCGGTGCTGTTCATCATCGGCGCCGACGCCGCGCTGAACTGGGTGCTGGAGAACCACCGCGCGCCGTGCGGCGCGAACGTCCCGGCGTCGGTGTGCCCGCCGATCAAGGCGATCAACAACTCCTACGGCCCGTCCGGCGGCGGTGCGTTCGACCCGAACTCCGCCACCGTCAAGCTCCAGCGCGCGCTGGCCGCCGAAGGCGTCGTGACGGTGTGGGCGAACGGCAACGACGGCGGCGACGGCAGCGCGAACCTGTCCAACCCGCCCGGCCAGGACCCGACGCCCGGCGTGCTCTCCGTGGCGTCCTACCACGACCTGGGCACCGGCACCCGGGACGGCGCGGTGTCGGACTACTCGTCGCGCGGCCTGGCGACGGACTCCGCGACGTGGCCGGACATCTCCGCGCCCGGCGAGGACATCACCGCGGCGTGCCGCCCGTACCTGGTGATCTGCGCGACCGGCCTCAAGCCGCAGAACGGCCCCGGCGTGCTCGACCTCGGCACGTTCAACACGATCAGCGGCACGTCGATGGCCGCGCCGCACATCACCGGCATCGTGGCCCAGCTGTTCCAGGCCAACCCCGGCGCGACGCCCGCCCAGGTCGAGGCGGCGTTGAAGTCCACGGCCCACAAGTACGGCTCCGGCTACCAGGCCGTCGGCCCGTACACCACCAGCCACGACAAGGGGACGGGCCTGGTCGACGTCGTCGCCGCGGCCCGCGCGCTGGGCGCGAGCTGACCGCCCGGTGATCACCGGGCGCCGGTGATCACGTGATCGTGTCCGGCTGATCCCGGAAAGTGACCTCGCGGCCCGCACCCCCGGGCCGCGAGGTCGGCGGATCAGGGTCGAAAGTCCTGTATCCGACCCGCCCGGGTGAGGAGCGGGCTGGTTCTTATGGCGGACTGCTGCCACAGCGGGCAGAATGACCAAGTCGGGAATTCACAAGATCGTCCGCGTCATCGAGAGGTCGTAGGGGAAGACGTCCCTCGTCGAGTAGCGGAGGTCAGCTGTGAGCACCCGTGGCAGCAGCAGTGGCGTGGTCTACGTCCACTCGTCGCCGTCTGCGGTCTGTCCGCACGTCGAGTGGGCGATCTCGGGCACCCTCGGTGAGCGAGCGGACCTCAAGTGGGCGGCGCAACCCGCGGCGCCCGGTCAGTTGCGCGCCGAATGCAACTGGACCGGCGACGCCGGCACCGGCGCCAGACTCGTGTCCGCGCTCAGGGCGTGGCCGATGCTCAGGTTCGAGGTGACGGAGGACCCGAGCCCGGGCGTGGACGGCGCGCGGTACTGCTTCGCGCCCGTGCTGGGCCTGTGGCACGCCCGCACCAGCGCGAACGGCGACATCGTCGTGCCCGAGGACCAGCTCCGGTCCCTGGCCGCGCGCAGCCGCGGCGGCGAGTCGTTCGCGCACGGCGTGGACGAGATCCTGGGCGCGGCCTGGGACGACGCCCTCGAACCGTTCCGCCGCGCCGGCGACGGCGCGCCCGTCACCTGGCTGCACCGCGTGGGGTGATCGGGCCGGCCTCGCCGGCGGGTGAGCGCGCCCCGACGTGATCACCCGCGGTGTCGTTCCCGGCCGTTCGCGGCACGTTTGACGGGTGGCCATTGGGCCTTCCGGGTGGTTGGCCGCCCGGACGTGCGCTGTGGCACTCTCGTGGCGTGTCCGCCCGCGTGTTGCTGCCCGTCGTGCTCGTGGTCGCCGCCGCCACGGCCGGTGTCGGCGTGCTCGCGCGGGAGGCCTACCACCGGCCCGCGGGCGCGCCGAACGAGCAGATCGCGCTGCCCAGCTCGTCCAGCCCCGTCCCGCCCGGCGACCAACCCGGCAGCGGCGACGTGCAGCTCAGCATCGACGCGTCGCAGCACCCGGACGGCGCGCGGGTGCGCGAGGTGCTGCAGCAGTTCTTCGACGCGATCAACAGCCACGACTACGAGCAGTGGACCAAGACCGTCACCGCGCACCGGGTGAGCCAGACGCCGAAGTTCCGCTGGCTGTCGGACTACGAGAGCTCCCGCGACGGCACGATCCTGGTGCACCGCGTCGAGACGGTCACCCAGGGCAGGCTGCGGGTGCTCATGACGTTCACCAGCACGCAGGACGTCGCCAAGGCGCCGGCCGAGCTCCAGGCCGACTGCATCCACTGGCGCGTGGTGTACCCGGTGCAGGAGGAGCGCGGCGCCCTCCGCGTCGACCTGGGCGCCGAGGGCTCGGCCTCCCAGTTCACCCCCTGCTGACCGGCCCCGGACACGGCGGTGGGGTCGCCCCCCGACGAAGCGACCCCACCGAACGCCGTCCCGCCCTACAGCGGGATGTTGCCGTGCGCGCCGCGGCCGGCCGGCGCGGCCGCCAGGGCCTGGGCCAGCTTCCGCCGCGTCCGCGTCGGCTCGACGACCTCGTCCACGACGCCGATCGCGATCGCCCGCTCCACGCCGCCGGCGATCCGCTCGTGCTCCTCGACCAGCTTGGCGTGCAACGCCTCCCGCTCGTCGTCCGGCACGGCCGCGAGCTTCTTGCGGTGCAGGATGCCGACCGCCGCCTTGGCGCCCATCACGGCCACCTCGGCGATCGGCCACGCGAACACCGCCGTCGCGCCCAGCGACCGCGAGTTCATCGCGATGTACGCGCCGCCGTACGACTTGCGCGTCACCAACGTCACCCGCGGCACCACGGCCTCGCCGAACGCGTGCAGCAGCTTCGCGCCGCGCCGCACCACGCCATCCCACTCCTGGCCGACGCCCGGCAGGTAGCCGGGCACGTCCACCAGGACCAGCAGCGGCACGCCGAACGCGTCGCACATCCGCACGAACCGGGCCGCCTTCTCCGCCGACAGCGAGTCCAGGCACCCGCCCTTGCGGATCGGGTTGTTCGCGATCACGCCGACCGTGCGGCCACCGAGCCGGCCGAGGCCGACCACGACGTTCGGCGCCCACTTCGCCTGCAGCTCCTCGAACGAGTCGTCGTCGAGGATCGCCCGCACCAGCGGCTTCACGTCGTAGGCCCGCTGCGGCTGCTCCGGCAGCAACGCCCGCAGGTCGTCGCCGTCCGGCACCGAGTGGAGGTCGAACACGCCGGGCTGCGCGAACAGCCCGGTGATCCGCCGCGCCCGCTGGTAGGCGTCCGGCTCGTCGTCCGCGATCACGTGCACCACGCCGGACTTGCGCCCGTGCGCCTCCGCGCCGCCGAGGCCGTCCATGTCGATCTGCTCGCCGGTCACCGACCGGACCACGTCCGGCCCGGTCACGAAGACCTTGCCGGCCGGGGCCATGATCACCACGTCGGTCAGGGCGGGGCCGTAGGCGCCACCGCCCGCGGCCGGGCCGACCACCACGGAGATCTGCGGCACCCGACCGGACGCGCGGATCATCGCCGCGAACATCTGGCCCATGCCGTCCAGGGACTCCACGCCCTCCGGCAGCCGCGCGCCGCCGGAGTGCCAGACGCCGATCACCGGGGTGCGCTCGCGCACCGCGGTGTCGATCGCCTCGACGATGTGCCTGCACCCCTCGGAACCCAGCGCGCCGCCCATCCGCGTGGCGTCGCTGCAGTAGGCCACGACCTTGGCGCCGTTGATCCGGCCCCGCACGGCGAACATGCCGCTGCCGTCACGGGGTCGCAGGGGAGCGATCGAGCCGGGGTCCAGCAGTTGCGCGAGCCGGACCTCCGGGTCGCGCGGATCGGTCTCGCCATCCGCCTCCGGGTTCGCCGGGCGGGACGCAAGGGCAGTCATCGCGAAGCTCCTCGTAGACGTCTGTCAGGCCTGGGTGAAGACGAGCGAGACGTTGTGCCCGCCGAAACCGAACGAGTTGTTCACCGCGGCGACCAGGTCGATCTTGCGCGGCTCGCCGGTGACGACTTCCAGCTCCACCTTCGGGTCCTGGTTCTCCAGGTTCAGCGTCGGCGGCACGATGCCGTCGCGGACCGACAGCAGCGTGGTGATCGCCTCCACCGCGCCCGAAGCGCCCAGCAGGTGGCCGTGGTTGCCCTTGGGCGCGGTCAGCACCGGGTGGTCGCCGATCGCGCGGCGCACCGCCAGCGGCTCGATCACGTCGCCCACCGGGGTGGACGTGGCGTGGCAGTTGACGTGGCCGACGTCGGCCTTGTCGACGCCCGCGACCCGGATCGCCTTCGCGATGGCCCGCGACTGGCCGATCCCCTCGGGGTCGGCCGCGGTGATGTGGTGGCCGTCGGAGCTCGTGCCGACGCCCGCGAGCTTGCCGTAGATCCGCGCGCCGCGGGCCCGGGCGAAGTCCTCGCGCTCCAGCACCATGATCCCGGCGCCCTCGCCGAGCACGAACCCGTCCCGGTTCACGTCGAACGGGCGCGACGCGCGCTCCGGGTCGTCGTTGCGGGTGCTCATGGTCCGGGCCTGGATGAACCCGGCCATGGTGATGGTGGTGATGCACGCTTCCGCGCCACCGGCCACGACCACGTCCGCCTCGCCGGACTTCAGCATCCGGTACGCCCAGGCCAGCGCCTCGGCGCCCGACGCGCACGCCGACACCGGCGCGTGCACGCCCGCGCGTGCCTTCAGGTCGAGGCCCACGTGCGCGGCCGGACCGTTGGGCATGAGCATCGGCACCGTCAGCGGCGACACCTTGCGCAGCCCGGAGGCCTCGATCAGGTCGTCCTGGTCCAGCAGGGTCATCGCGCCGCCGATGCCGGTGCCGATCACGACACCCAGCCGTTCGAGGTCGACGTCGTCCTCGCCGATCCCGGCGTCCGCCCACGCCTGGCGCGCGGCGACGACCGCGACCTGCTCGCAGCGGTCCAGCCGGCGAGCCTCGACCCGAGGCAGCACCTCGGTGGGCTCGACCGCCAGCCGCGCGGCGATCCGCACGGGCAGGTCGAAGCGCTCGGCGAAGCCGCCCACGAGCGGCGTCACGCCGCTGCGGCCGGCCAGGAGCGCGTCCCAGGTGGAGGCGACATCGCCACCGAGCGGGGTGGTGGCACCCAGCCCGGTGACGACGACGTCGTTGCTACTGGTCATGCGTTGCTGGCGATGTAGTTGACCGCATCGCCCACGGTCTTGAGGTTGGCCAGCTCGTCGTCCGGGATCTTCACGCCGAACTTGTCCTCGGCCTGCACGGCGATCTCCACCATGGACAGCGAGTCGATGTCCAGGTCGTCCACAAAGGACTTGTCGACCGTCACGTCGGCCGCCTCGACGCCGGCGACCTCCTCGACGATCTCGGCGAGCCCCTTCTGGATGTCCTCGTTGCTCACTGAAAATCCCTTCCTTCTTGCTTCGCCGGCTGGGTCGTCCCACCGGAGTCTGGAATAGCGGTCACGGCAGCCGGACGACCTGTCCCGCGTAGGACAGGCCGGCTCCGAAGCCGACGAGCAGCGCCACGTCACCGCTGCGCACCTCTCCCGCCGCGCGCATGTGGTCCAGCGCGAGGGGGATGGAGGCGGACGAGGTGTTGCCGGAGTCCACGATGTCACGTGCGATCACGAGGTCTTCACGGGCACCCTTGGCGCGCAACCGCTTCGCGATCGCCTCGATGATCCGCAGGTTCGCCTGGTGCGGCACGAAGACGTCCACATCGGACACCTCCAGGCCGGCCAGCTCGATCGCCCTGAGCGCGATCGGCGCGATCTGCGTGGTCGCCCACCGGAAGACCGACTGGCCCTCCTGGAAGATGAACGAGGCCCGGTCGGCCACGTGGATCATGTCGACCAGGTCGCCCGCGCTGCCCCAGGACACCGGGCCGATGCCCGGCTCGTCGGACGCGCCGACGACCGCCGCGCCCGCGCCGTCCGCGAAGATGATCGCGGTGGACCGGTCGTCCGGGTCGACCCAGTCGGTCAGCTTCTCCGCGCCGATGACCAGCACGTTGTTCGCCGTGCCCGCGCGGACCAGGTCGGACGCCGTGCCGAGCGCGTAGCAGAACCCGGCGCACGCGGCGTTCAGGTCGAACGCGGGCGCGCCCTTGATCCCGATCCGGTCGGCGACCTGGGCGGCCGCGTTGGGGATCTGGGACGGCATGGTGCAGGTGGCGACGACGACCGCGCCGATGTCGGCCGGGGTGAGCCCGGCGTCGGCCACGGCCTTCGCGCCGGCCTCGATGGCCATGTCGACGAGCCGCTCGTCCGGCTTCGCCACGCGGCGGTTCGCGATGCCGACCCGGTCGCGGATCCACTCGTCCGAGGTGTCCATCCGCAGGCTCAGGTCGTGGTTGCTCACGATCGTCTCGGGCTGGTAGCTGCCGAGGCCGACGATGCGGCTGCCGGTCGGGCCGGTCGGCGTCGAGAAGGTGGTCACTCGGCCACCTCCGCCCGCGCGGCGGTGATCATCTCGACGACCTGGTCCAGCTGGTCGGGGGTCTTGAGGCCCAAGGTGGGGGTGCCCTTCAGTTCGCGCTTGGCCAGACCGGTCAACGCGCCGGCGGGCGGCAGTTCGACCACCGCGGTCACGCCGTGCTCGGCCAGGGTTGCCTGGCAGGCGTCCCACCGCACCGGGCGGGTCACCTGGGAGATCAGTCGGCTCAGCACTTCGGCGCCGTCCGACACGACCGTGCCGTCGGCGTTGGACAGCAGCGGCAGGGCGGGGTCCTTGACCACGATCCCGGCGGCACGGGAGCGCAGCGCGTCCTCGGCCGGCGCCATGTACCGGGTGTGGAACGCGCCCGCCACCTGCAGCTTGCGGGTCTTGGCCCGGCCGGGGGGCGCCGCGATGAACTCGTCGAGCGCGTCCAGCGGACCGGCGGCCACGATCTGGCCCGCGCCGTTGCGGTTCGCGCCGACGAGGCCCAGCTCGTCGAGGCGCGCCAGCACCTCGTCCGGCTCGCCGCCGAGCACGGCGGCCATGCCGGTCGGCGTCAGCGCGCACGCGGCGGCCATCTCGGCGCCGCGCACGGCGGCCAGCGCGACCGCGTCGTCGGTGCTCAGCACGCCCGCGATGGCGGCGGCGGCCAGTTCACCGACCGAGTGGCCCGCGATGATCGTGTCGGCGGGCAGCTCGACCCGGCGGCGCAGCTCCTCGTAGGCGAGCAGCGCGAGTGCGACGACCAGCGGCTGGGTGACCGCGGTGTCCTTGATCTCGTCCGCGTCGGCGGTGGTGCCCAGGCGCGCCAGGTCCAGGCCGGTCGCCTCGGACCAGGCGCCGACGCGCTCGGCCGCCCCCTCGACGTCGAGCCAAGGGGTGAGCATGCCGGGTGTCTGGGACCCCTGTCCGGGGGCGAGGAGCGCGATCACCCGCTCACTGAACACGTTTTCGGTGGCCCGCACTGATGCCGCCAGAGACGAAACCGGGGACCAGGCTTTGTAGGGTCTCTACAAATGTGACTCCACGATGAACGTAGAACAACGTCGCGTGTTGTGGAGCCCGGCTCAAACCGGACATGCGTCGTCCGTCACACCCGCCCGAGGGTCGCCGAACCGGGTCACC
This sequence comes from Saccharothrix hoggarensis, assembly GCF_052936025.1. The sequence continues at coordinate 1,526,421 of NZ_CP193624.1, forward strand.
AGAGGCCGCGGGCACGGGCCAGCCGCCCCACGGACAGTGCGACCCTCAGCACCAGAGCGTCACGGGGGTCGTTGGCGTTCCGACCCGTCAGCTCGGTCGCGCGCCGCAGCCGGTAGCGGACGGTGTTCGGGTGGACGAACAGCTTCCGCGCGCACGCCTCCAGCACGCCCCCCACTTCGAGGAACGTGTCCACGGTCTCCAGCAGCGAGCCGCCCGCGTCCTCCAGCGGCCGCGCCACCCGGTCCACGAGCTGCCACTCGGCCTCCGGGTCGCCGGCCAGCGCGCGCTCCGGCAGCAGGTCCAGCGACCGCACCGGGCGCGGCGCGGCGGGCCACCCGACGACCGCGCGCAGCCCCGACAGCGCGTCGCTGGCGCTGCGGTGCGCCTCGGCCAGGCTCGTCACGGTCGGGCCGGCCACCACCGGACCGGGGCCGAACGCGTCCGAGACCCGGACCAGCGAGTCGCTCCGCTCGGTCTCCCCGCCCAGCACCACGACCAGCCGCGAGCCCTGCACGCTCAGCAGCACCGGCCGGCCGATCCGCGCGGCCCGGCTGCGCACCTCGAACACCACCGCGGGCGGGTCGTCCGACGGCGGGTTGCCCACCAGCACCGTCGCCTCCGCCGCCGGGTCCCAGCCCAGCGCGGTGGCCCGCGACAGCAACGACTCCTCCGCGTCGCCACGCACGATCCCGTCGACGACCAGCGCCTCCAGCCGGGCGTCCCACGCGCCGCGCGCCTCGGCCGCCGCCGCGTACGACGTCGCCGCGGAGAACGCGATCTCCCGGCCGTACCGCAGCACGCCCTCGCTGAGCAGGGCGCGCTCGGCGTCGTTCTCGGCCAGCTGGGGGAGCTGCTGCTCGAACAGCTCCAACGCGATCCGCACCAGCTCCACGGTCTGCCGCAGGCTCACCCACCGCGAGATGTCCTTCGGCGCGGACCGGAACGCCTCGGCCGTCAGCCGGATCGCCTGCTGCGGGTCGGTCAGCCAGGACACGAACCCGGCGACCCCGTTCTGGATGAGCAGCAGCACGCCCGCCCGCTGGTCGGCCGGCATCCGCCGGAACCACGGCAGGCGCTCCTCCATCTCGGCGACGCTCGCCGCGGCCAGGTCGCCCGACGCCCGTCGCAGCGTTCGCAAGGTGGCCCGCGACAGCGCGGCCGAGCTGGTCATACCGCCAACGATCGCACGGGCCCGACCGGCGGACACCAACGAGTGACACAACCTGACGCTCCGCGCCGGCCGTCCTACGGTCGGTGGCGGTCCGGACCGGCTCGTCGGGAGGGTGCACGTGCGCAGGTACATGTCAGTCGGCCTGGTGGTGGCCGCCGTGCTCGCGACGGGGGCCGCGCCGTCGTTCGGCACGGCCCGCAGCGACCCGCTCGCGGAGTTCCACCGCCAGCAGCTCACGTGGACGGCGTGCGAGGACGGGCTGGAGTGCGCGGAACTCGTGCTGCCGCTGGACTACGCGCGGCCGGCGGCCGACCGGATCTCGCTCGTCGTCAGCCGCAAGAAGGCGGCGGACCCGACGCGCCGGCGCGGCATCCTGGTGCTCAACCCCGGCGGGCCCGGAGGGTCCGGGCTCGGCATGCCGACGTTCCTGGCCGGCACCGAGGTGGCCAAGGTGTACGACCTGATCGGGTTCGACCCGCGCGGCGTGGGCGGGTCGACCGCGCTGACGTGCCACACCGTGCCGCTCGACGTGGCCACGGTCGACACCCGACCGGATGATTCCGAGTTCCCGAAGTGGGCCGCCGAGGCGCGGGCCGTGGAGGACGCCTGCCAGCGCGCGGCCGGCGGCATCCGGCCGTACATCAACTCCGCCAACACCGCCCGCGACCTCGACGTGGTGCGGGCCGTGCTCGGCGAGGAGAAGCTGAACTACTTCGGCTACTCCTACGGGACGTACCTGGGCGCGGTGTACGGCAGCCTGTTCCCACAGCGGTTGGACCGCAGCGTGCTCGACTCGTCCGTGCACCCGGAGTGGATCTGGCGCGAGCAGTTCCGGGCGCAGGCGGTGGCGCTGCGGCGCAACGTCGAGACGTGGGCGGTGTGGGTCGCGCAGCGGCACGACCGGTTCCGGCTCGGCACGACCGCGGCCGAGGTGGTGGCGTCCGTCGAGCGGGTGGCCGCCGCGCTGGCGGCCGCGCCCGTGGCGGGCCAGACCAGGACGTCGTTCGACTTCGCCGTGGGCGTGGGGGCCCGTTACCGTCCACTGTGGTCCGACACGGCGGTCTCGGTGGCGGAGCTGGGCGCGGGCAAGCCGTCCGAGATCGCCGCGGCCCTGGCCCGGTCGGTGGAGGACGACCTGGTGTCGGGCGTGTTCAACACGGTGACGTGCGAGGTCGACTGGCCCACGGACGTGGAGACCTACTTCGAGGACATGCGCGTCTTCCGCGACCGCTACCCGTACGGCTTCGGCGTCCTCCGGGCGGCCCCGACGACCTGCGCGTTCCGCACGTTCACGCCGCCCGAGCCCGCCGTGGCGCTCAAGCGCGAGGGGTACCCGGTCGGGGTCGTGGTGCAGGCCGAGGGCGACACGCAGACGCAGTACGAGAGCGGCCCGGCGATGGCGAAGCGGCTCGGGCACAACCTGGTCACCGTGCTGGACGAGGGCAAGCACGGCCTCTACGGCGGCGGCAACGCCTGCGTGGACCGGGCCGTCGACCGGTACCTGGTGGACGGCGTGCTGCCGGCCAGCAGCTCGACGTGCCCCGGCGACCCCCGGCCCGACCCCGCCGCCGCGACGTCCGCCGAGCACGTGCGGACCTACCTGGCCGGACGGGGCCTCGCCGCCCGCTCCTGACCCCCGCGGAACGCGAAAACGCCCGGCGCGACGAGCGCGCCGGGCGTTTCCCTCTCCCCGGTCCCCACCGGTGATTCCACTCTGGACTGTCCACGCCGGAATCGCCACGGCAGTCACCCTTTCGTGCCACCACTTCAGGTTGCCGGGTGATGCGCACTGCGAAACGATCTCGACCACAAGCGAAATGCGAAGGAGGGTCGTCGTGGGCTCCCAGATCACCGAAGGACTCGGACAGGCGTGGGCGATGGTGGCCACGTTCGTGCCGAAGCTCCTCGGCTTCCTGCTGGTTCTGCTGATCGGTTGGCTGATCGCCAAAGCCCTGTCCAAGGCGGTCGGGTTCCTGCTCAAGAGGGTCGGCTTCGACCGGCTCGTGGAGCGCTCCGGCCTCGGCGGCGCGCGGTCCCCGATCGACGCCTCCAACCTCATCGTCAAGATCGTGTACTACTTCGTGCTGCTGATCGCCCTGCAGCTCGCGTTCGGCGTGTTCGGCACCGGCAACGCGGTGAGCGCCCTGCTCAACGACGTCATCGCCTACCTGCCGCGGATCGTCGTGGCGATCATCCTGGTGCTGGTCGCGGCCGCCATCGGCAAGGCGCTGAAGGGACTGGTCACCGGCGCCCTCGGCGACCGCCCGTACACCAGGGTCCTCGGCAACATCACGTACGGCTTCATCGTCGCGCTCGGTGTCATCGCGGCGCTGAACCAGCTCGGCATCGCCGTCGCGGTGACCATGCCGGTACTGATCGCGGTCCTCGCCACGATCGCCGGCGTGATCGTGATCGGCGTCGGCGGCGGCCTGGTCCGCCCGATGCAGCAGCGCTGGGAGGGCTGGCTGAACAAGCTCCAGGAGGAGTCCGCGAACATCGCGCCCGCCCCGCGGCGCGCGCAGGAGCCCGTGACGGCGTCCGCCCGCGGCGCCAGGCAGGCGTCCACGATGGACCCGCCGACCCCGCCCGCGGGCATGCCCAGGCCGCCTGCCTGAGCGTCGACCACCCGACGGCCCGCGACACCCAGCGACACCGTCGACGCTCCGAACGCCGGGAGGCCCCGCCCGTGGACTCGAACCCACGGGCGGGGCCTCCCGGCGTCAGGCGTCGGTTCAGTCCAGCTCGTCCAACACGTCTTCCCAGCTCACGTACGCGAACCCGGTCGTCGCCAGGTCGCCCGCGGCGGGCGTGCGCTCGCCGTCGTGCACGACCAGCAGCCCTTCCGGGTAGTCCGGGCCGAGGTCGGCCGTGACGACGTGCGCGCCGTCCGAGTGCTCGACCGAGTCGTTGCCCCGGCCCGCGCCCACCACGAACTCGCCGACGTACTCGTTGCCGTCCGTCCGCTCGTAGGCGACGAACCGCGAGTCGCCCTGGCTGGACGCGATCAGGTAGTCGTCGCCGATGGTGAGGCCCTCGGCGTCCGCGGTGAGGTGCCGGCCGCCGAAGCCGGGGTCCGCGCCGGAGGTGGAGCACTCCTCGGTCTCCGGGTCGTAGGCCTGGGGCACGCCGAACGAGCGGACCTTGTCGACCAGCACGGGCGTGCCGAAGCCGGTGGCGCGCAGCGGGATGCGCCAGATGCCGACGTCCTCCTGCGCCGCGTACAGCACGCGGTGCTCGGAGTCGACCACCATGCCCTCCAGCTGCGGGCGCTCGCCCGGCTCGCCGCACGGCGTCCACGTGCCGCCGTCGGGCAGCCGGAACGACGACGGCAGGTCCACAGTGGACACGACGGTCGTGCCGACGGACCCGGCCGGTCCGGGCGCCACGTGCAGCAGCGCCACGCGGGTCTCGTTGCGGCGGTTGGCCACCACGACCGGCGTGCGGCCGACGAACCCGGTCGCCAGCCCGTAGGCGGTGCGCTGCTCGTCCACGTCCTCCTCCGAGGCGGAGAACACGGGCCGCGCGCCGGGGTCGGTGACGTCCCGGACCACGGCCGCGCCCGCCGCCGCGCCGCGCGCGTCGAGCTCGTAGACCCGGATGCGGTCGCGGCCCCGGTCGCTGACGAACGCCAGGTCGCGGGTCCGGCCGCCGACCGTCGTCCGGCCGAGCACGTCCACGTTGTTGTAGCGGCCGGGCTTGGCGTCCGGCGTGGGCGCGGCGGGCGCCGGGTACGTGCCGAGCGTCCGGCCCGCGAGGTCGAACGCGGCGAGCCCGCCCTCCTTCAGCGTGCCGAGCACGACGCTCTGCCGGGCCGAGCGCGGGTGCACCCAGATGGCCGGGTCGTCCGCGTCGGCGTTCGCCGGCGTGCCGGTGGCGTCGTCCACGAACGCGCGGGTCTGGGTGACCGGCACGACCTGGTCGGGTCCGGGCGCCGAGGCGATCAGCAGCGGCGCCAGCGCGGCGATGAGCAAGATTCGCATTCAGCGGAAGCTAGTGCGCCGCGGTGTACGGCGGCTGAAGTCGGGATGACGCCTGCCCGGCGATGCGGCCGAACGCGTGCACCTGTGCCGTTCGTCACCTCCGGAACAGGGCGGTGCGCGACGATGTTCGACGCCACAGAGAGACCTGCGCTCCGGCGCGCGCGACGTCGGCCGCCCGTGCCCCGGACCAGCCGGTCGGGGATGGAGGACGCGGTGCACGTCTTGATGCAGCAGGGCTTCACGGTGTTCGGGCAGAAGGTGAGCTGGGCCGAGTTCATCGGCCAGGTCTTCGCGCTCGTGGTGGTCTACTTAGCGCACAAGCGCTCGCTCTGGACGTGGCCCGTCCAGCTGGTCTCGGTCGCGCTGCTGTTCGTGGTCTACGTGTCGGCGCAGCTCGGCGGCACGGCCGCGCGGCAGGTGGTGATCGCGCTGATCACCCTCTACGGCTGGTGGGCGTGGACCCGTCGCCGCGACCCGGTGTTCGGCGTCGTCGTCCGCAAGGGCACGGTGAAGGAACGCGTCGCGGTCGTCGCCGCGTTCGTGCTCGGCACGGTCGGCTTCGCGCTCGCGCTCGACGCGCTGGACGCCTCCCGCGCGCCGTGGCCCGACGCCGCGATCTTCGTCGGCACGGTCCTCGCGTTCACCCTCCAGGGCTTCGGCCTGGTGGAGTTCTGGCTGGTCTGGCTCGTGGTCGACGCGATCGGCGTGCCGTTGCAGATCCGGGCGGGGCTGTGGTTCAGCGCGCTCGTCTACACGATCTTCGCCGTCCTGGTGGTGCGGGGCTGGATCGACTGGAACCGCGCCGCGAAGCGTGCCGCGACGGCGGCGAAGACCCCGCTCTGAACCGCTCCCGCTAACGTCCGCCGGCGGCTCTCGCCAGGTCCTCCGCGAGCAGGTCCAGCGACCCGTCGACGGCCTCCGGGTTCTGCAGCGCGTGGTGCAGGTTCTCCTGCATCACGCTGGTCAGCTCGTCGTAGTGGGCGGACGTGGGCCGGGTCCGCGCGCCGGCCAGGCTCTCGCGCAGCGGTCCGAGCCGCGCCGACAGGCCCGGTTCGCGGTACAGCGAGGTGGACGTCGGCAGGAACCCGGCGCGCTCGAACATCACCCGCTGGTTCTCGTCGCCGGTGACGAACTCGATGAAGTCGCGGGCCGTCTGCTGGTGCGCCGAGCACCGGGACACGGCCAGGTTCCAGCCGCCCAACGCGCTGGGGCCCGGCAACGGCGCCGCGGCCCACTTGCCCGCCACCGGCGAGCCCGGCCCGGCCAGCACCGGCCCGGCGTACGGCCAGTTCCGCAGGAACAGCGCCCGGCCGGCCTGGAACTCGGCCAGGGACTGGCTCTCCTCGTACGCCAGCGCCTCGCGCGGTACCCAGCCCTCCGCGATGCCGTCCGCCAGCGCCCGCACGCCGGCCTTCGTCTCGGGCGCGGCCGGGCGTTCCAGGTCGCCGCCGTGCGCCCAGATCGATTCGGCCACGTTCACGACCAGGCCCTCGTACCGCCGGAGCTGTCCCACGTAGCCCTGCAGGCCGCGGCCCGGCGCGAACTCGGTCGCCTGCCGCCTCAGCTCGGCCCACGTCGTCGGCGGGTCGACGCCCTCCTCGGCGAGCACGTCCGCGCGGTAGTAGAGCAGGCCGACGTCGGTGCGCCACGGTATGGCCCACATCCGCCCGTCGACGTGCGACTTCGCCGCCTCGACCGCCCGTGGCAGCATCCGGTCGACGCCGAACTCGGCCGAGTCCAGCGGCTCCAGGTGCCCGGCCGCGGCGAACTCGGCGGTCCACACCATGTCCACGGCCATCACGTCGAAGCAGTCCGCGCTGTCGCGCACGCCCGCCAGGTCCTGGGCGCGCGCGGTCAGCTGGGCGCGGTGAGCGTCGGTGGACGCGGGCATCTGCAGGAACGTCACCTGCTCGCGCAGGGTGGCCCGCTCGTTCCAGCGCTCCACCATCTCGGCGACCTGTCCGCCCGCCGAGGTGTCGCGGCCGTCCACGAACGTGATCGGTCCCCGCCCGAGCCTCGCCTCGTCCTCCACGGGTGTCGTGCAGGCCGCCAGGAGCAGCACCAGCGGCACGAGAACGCGGATCACGTCAGCCCTCCCCAAGCAGCGCGCGCTATGTCGTCCAGAGCGCGTTCCTGGCCCTCAGATGCCCCTGAGCCGTTCGTCGTGGTGATCTCCCGGCAAGGGCCGCCGTGGGCCGCCGCGGCGGCGGAGAGGGCCGTTGAGCCCGCGCACGCCCCGTTCCCGAAGCCGACGGCCACCACCCGGACCGGACCGCTGCCGTCGAACCCGACCGGCGGGATCGCCGCCGCGGCCGCGAGCACCACCACGTTGGCCCCGCTCCCGACGCCCGCCTCCACCACGCCCTGGACCAACGGCAGGTCGATCACCCGGTCGCGGGGACCGGCCAGCCGTCGCACGGCGGTCGCGAACAGGTTCGCGTCGGACGAACCGTCACCGGCCACCGCGATCACCCGCGGCCGGGCCGCCGCCTCCCACGCCGAGCGCACGGCCGCCGCGTCCGGCTCCACCGGCAGCGTCCGCGGCCGGTCGAGCCGCACACCCGGCCGCGCGCCGACGTTCCACGCCACGTCGCGGAAGCCCTCCCGCTTGAACTCCTCCTGCGTCGACGGCGACAGCAGGTGGTCGAGGAACCTGTCCACGATCCGCGCCCGCCGCGGGTTCGGCCGCTTCGGCCGCTCCACTTCCACGAACGGGTGGTCCAGCACCAGCGCGCCGTCCCGCGGGTAGAGCACGCGGCACCCGTCGGTCGTCACCACGGCCTTCTCCGACCCGACCAGGGCCACGTCGCCGACGCACGGCTCGTCGGACGTCGTGCGCCGGGTGATCCCGTGCAGCGCGCGCGGCACGCCCGGCGCGGTCAGGTCCAGCCCGCCCAGCTCGGCGTGCGCCAACGCGGCCGCCGCGGCGACCCCGGCCCCCGACGACGTGTCCACCTCGGCCGGCCGCCGCACGTCCCGCCAGTGGAAGTCGCCGTCCGGCTCCGCGATCCGCGCGGCCAGCTCCTCCGACACGCCCAGCACCACCGGCGTCACCGCGACCCCCGCGCGGGGGTGCAGCGCCACGTCCTGGCGCTGCCACAGCGCCGCCTGGACGGCGCGGACCTCGGCTGTGGAGTCCGGCAGCCAGACGTGCGGCTCGGCGCCCACGGCGGTCAGGTCACCGGGTTGCCAGCCCCGCCCCAGCGCGGCCGCCGCGGCCTCGGCCGACGGGCCGGTGTACACGAGCGTGTCCAGTTCCTTGCAGCCCAACGGGTTGTGCCGGCGCGAGTCGTCCTCGAACTCCAGCGCGAGCCGCCGCACGAGGGCGTCCTTCTCGGCCGACACCAGCACGTTCAGCTGGACCGGGGGAGGGCAGGGCGGCGCGGCGGGCGGCGCGGCGCCGACGGCGTTCGTGACGCCGGCGAACGCCAGCGGCACCGCCAGCAGCGCCCACGCCCGGCGCGGCCAACGCCACCTCGGGCGGCGCTCCGTCGGTTCCCGGGGCGGGGGAGGCGGTGGCGGCGGCCCGCCGTCCGACACGTGCAGCCAGGCGCGCCCGCGGACCTCCTTGACGCTCACGTCGACCGGGCGGAACGAGTCCGGGTCCATCGCCGGGTCGGGCCGGACCACGTCGTCGTAGAGGCGGTCGGAGACGATCAGCGCGAACGACGCCGTCGAGTGGGCCAGGACGTCCCGCACCGGCGCGGAGTTGACCAGCCGGAACGCCAGCGTGACGTCGTCGCCGACCACGCCCCGCTCGTCGTGGTGCACCTCGCCCGCGGTGATCGCCATCCGCAGCCGGATCTGGGCGGTCGGCTTGCGGCTGGCGTTGTACCGGCGCAGCTCGCCCAGCAGCGCGTGCGGCAGACCGCCCACCACCCGGCTCTTCGGCATGTCGGCCGGGACCAGCACCAGCACCCCGTCGCCGCGGTCCTCGTGCTCCGCCGCCGACCAGTCGAGCCCGCTGTCGGAGAACGCGGCCTCCAACGCCGCGTACAGCCCGCGCCGGATCTCCAGCTGCGGGTTCAGGGGCCGCTGCCCGAACGCGGACACGTCGACGACCACGACCGTGTGGTGCAACGCGTGCTGCGGCTGCGAACCCATCCGACCCCTCGTTGGACGTGGGCTGTGCGCCCGAGTCTATGGGGTGGATCACAACGCGCACCGGAACGACCGCATTCCGCGCGGGTCCGGCCGCACTACTGCGGGAACGGGACGGGGGCGGCCCCGGGAATCCCGGAACCGCCCCCGTCACCGCCGGTGGGTCAGGCCAGGCCGGCGTCCGAGGTGGACGGGCCCGCCGCGCTCACGTCGTCGATCCGGTACTTCTTCGCCGCCTGCACGACCAGCGACTGCTGGATCTCGCCGCGCTTGGCCAGCGCGGCGAGCGTCGCCACCACGATCGACTCGGCGTCGACCAGGAAGTGGCGCCGCGTCGCGGGCCGGGTGTCGGAGAAGCCGAACCCGTCCGTGCCCAGCGTGGTCATGTCCGTCGGCACGTACGGCCGGATCAGGTCCGGCACGGCGCGCATCCAGTCCGACACTGCCACCACGGGACCGGCCGCGTCCGCCAGCGCCTGCGTCACGTACGGCACGCGCGGCTCCTGGTCGGGGTGCAGCAGGTTGTGCCGGTCGACCTCGACGGCCTCGCGGCGCAGCTCCGAGTACGACGTCGCCGACCACACGTCGGCCTGCACGCCCCACTCCTCGGCGAGCATCCGCTGCGCCTCGATCGCCCACGGCATCGCCACGCCCGACGCGAGCAGCTGCGCCCGCGGACCGCTCTGCGCCGCCGCTACCTGGTACCGGTAGAGGCCCTTGAGCAGGCCCTCCACGTCCAGGCCCTCCGGCTCGGCCGGCTGCTGGTACGGCTCGTTGTAGACGGTCATGTAGTAGAAGATGTTCTCGGCGTTCTCGCCGTACATCCGCCGCAGGCCGTCCTTGACGATGTGCGCCACCTCGTACGACCACGCCGGGTCGTACGCCACGACCGCCGGGTTCGTGTGCGCCAGCAGCAGCGAGTGCCCGTCCGCGTGCTGGAGGCCCTCGCCCGTCAGCGTGGTCCGGCCGGCCGTCGCGCCGAGCACGAAACCGCGCGCCATCTGGTCGGCGGCGGCCCAGAGGCCGTCACCGGTGCGCTGGAACCCGAACATCGAGTAGAAGATGTAGATCGGGATCATCGGCTCGCCGTGCGTGGCGTACGACGTGCCCGCGGCGGTGAACGACGCCGTCGACCCCGCCTCGTTGATGCCCTCGTGCAGGATCTGGCCCTGCTCGCTCTCCTTGTACGCCAGCATCAGCTGGGCGTCCACGGACGTGTACATCTGGCCGTTCGGGTTGTAGATCTTCTGCGCCGGGAACATCGAGTCCATGCCGAACGTGCGCGCCTCGTCCGGGATGATCGGCACGATCCGGCTGCCGATCTCCGGGTCCTTGGCCAGGTCGCGGACCAGCCGGACGAACGCCATCGTCGTGGCGACCTCCTGCTTGCCCGAACCCCGCTTGACCACGTCGTAGACCTTGTCGCCCGGCAGCACCAGCGCCTTGGACTTGGTGCGGCGCTCCGGCACGAACCCGCCCAGCTGCTTGCGCCGCTCCAGCAGGTACTGGATCTCCGGGGCGTCCGTGCCGGGGTGGTAGTACGGCGGCAGGTACGGGTCGAGGTCCTTGTCCGCGATCGGGATGCGCAGGCTGTCCCGGAAGTTCTTCAGGTCCTCGTGGGTCATCTTCTTCATCTGGTGCGTGGCGTTGCGCGCCGCGAAGTGCGGGCCCAGGCCGTAGCCCTTGATGGTCTTGGCGAGGATGACCGTCGGCTGGCCGTGGTGCTCCACCGCCGCCTTGTACGCCGCGTAGACCTTGCGGTAGTCGTGGCCGCCGCGCTTGAGGTTCCACACCTCGTCGTCGGACATCGGCGAGACCAGCTCCTTCGTGCGCGGGTCGCGCCCGAAGAAGTGCTCCTTGACGTACGCGCCGTCGTTGGCCTTGTACGTCTGGTAGTCGCCGTCCGGCGTCGTGTTCATCAGGTTGACCAGCGCGCCGTCGCGGTCCGCGTGCAGCAGGGCGTCCCACTCCCGGCCCCAGATGACCTTGATGACGTTCCAGCCCGCACCGCGGAAGAACGCCTCCAGCTCCTGGATGATCTTGCCGTTGCCGCGCACCGGGCCGTCGAGGCGCTGCAGGTTGCAGTTCACCACGAAGGTCAGGTTGTCCAGCTGCTCGTTCGCCGCGACCTGCAACAGGCCCCGCGACTCCGGCTCGTCCATCTCGCCGTCGCCCAGGAACGCCCAGACGTGCTGGTCGGACGTGTCCTTGATACCGCGGTCGTGCAGGTAGCGGTTGAACCGCGCCTGGTAGATCGCGTTCATCGGGCCGAGGCCCATGGACACGGTGGGGAACTCCCAGAAGTCCGGCATCAGCCGCGGGTGCGGGTACGACGGCAGGCCGCCGCCCGGCCCCGCGTGCGACAGCTCCTGGCGGAACCCGTCGAGCTGCTCGGCGGACAGCCGGCCTTCGAGGAAGGCGCGGGCGTACACGCCGGGGGAGGCGTGGCCCTGGATGAACACGTGGTCACCGCCGCCGGGGTGGTCCTTGCCCCGGAAGAAGTGGTTGAAGCCGACCTCGTAGAGGCTCGCCGACGACGCGTAGGTCGAGATGTGACCGCCGACACCGACGCCGGGGCGCTGCGCCCGGTGCACGGTCATCGCCGCGTTCCACCGGATCCAGGCCCGGTAGCGGCGCTCCACCTCCTCGTCGCCGGGGAACCACGGCTCGCGCTCGGTGGGGATGGTGTTGACGTAGTCCGTGCTGGTCAGCGAAGGAACGCCGACGTGGCTCTCCCTGGCCCGTTCGAGCAGGCGCAGCATCAGGTAGCGGGCGCGCTGCTGCCCGCCGCCCTTGAGCGCGGCGTCGAACGACTCCAGCCACTCCGCGGTCTCCTCCGGATCGATGTCCGGGAGGTGGGCGGCCAGACCGTCACGGATGACGCGTACCCGCTCGGGGGTGTTCTGCGGGGCCAAGGGATCTCCTCGTTCCGGTGTCTGCTGACTCCATCGTTGCCCGAGAGACATGCTCCCGTCACCGCTACCGGTGAGTAGTTCTGGATCGTGTCTCTCGCGCGCGCGAATAGGAGGTGTGTAGAGCGTGCCTCATGCCGTCGGGGGACCGCATCCGGGGGTACCCGATGCGGCGTGTCTTGAGGGTTACGGTTGCGCGTGGCGGGGCAGACAGTGTTCGCTAGCCGCGACTGGTAGTGACATCGCGCGGCAGTCGTACCCGGCTGCCGCTCTTGTGTACTTGGAGGAGTGGAAGCCGTGGTCGCCGCGGAAGACGCCGGCAAGATCGGTGTCGCCGACAGGCTCGGGATCGAACCGGGCAGCGTGGTCCAGGAGATCGGCTGGGACGAGGACGTCGACGACGACCTGCGCGCCGCGATCGAGGAGCGGGTGGGCGGTGATCTGCTCGATGAGGACTCCGACGAGGTGATGGAAGTCGTCCTGCTGTGGTGGCGCGACGACGACGGTGACCTCGCCGACGCCCTGATCAACGCCACCACGTCGCTGGCCGACGACGGCGTGATCTGGGTGTTGACGCCCAAGACGGGGCGGGCCGGTCACGTCGAGCCGAGCGACATCGCCGAGGCGGTGTCCACCGCGGGGCTCGCCCAGACCTCCAACATCACGGTCAGCGGTGACTGGTCGGCCACCAGGCTCGTCGCGCCGAAGTCGGCCAAGGCGAAGCGCTGACGGAACGGGCGCCGACCGCCATGCCCTAGGCTCGACGGCGGGCTCCTCGATCGGGTGGAGCCCGTTCTTCGGGTTGCGCCGGCGACGGTCGCTGTGGTGGAGGTTCGCATGGTCGAGGTCGGTGCCCAGGCCCCGGACTTCACGCTCGCCGACCAGAACAAGCAACGTGTGACGCTCTCCTCGTTCCGCGGGGAGCGCAACGTGCTGCTCGTGTTCTTCCCGTTCGCGTTCAGCGGCATCTGCACCGGCGAGCTGTGCCAGGTGCGGGACGAGCTGGCCGTGTACGAGGATGAGAACGTGCAGGTCGTCGGTGTGTCCGTGGACACGTCGTTCAGCCTGAAGGCGTGGGCGAGGGAAGAGGGCTACCGCTTCCCGCTGCTGTCGGACTTCTGGCCGCACGGCGAGGTCGCGCGGGCGTACGGCGTGTTCAACGAGAAGTCCGGCATGGCGACCCGCGGCACGTTCCTCGTCGACACCTCCGGCGTGGTCCGGTTCGCCGAGGTGAACGGCCCCGGCGAGGCCCGCGACCAGGAGGCGTGGAAGAAGGCCGTGGCCGCCCTGGCCTGATACCTTCCCCGCGCCGGTCCGACCCGGCGTCACGGGCGCGTAGCTCAGCGGAAGAGCACTCGGTTTACACCCGAGCGGTCGCAGGTTCGAATCCTGCCGCGCCCACTGTGTCCCCCGGGGGTGCAGCCCCCAGACCCCGCCCGGCGGGCTCCGCCCCCGGACCCCCGCCGTGGCCGGCGCCTTGGCCCCCACGTCGGCGGGCTTCGCTTCGGCGCCGGCGCGCCTGCGCTTCGCCCTGCAAGCCGTCCCGTCTCGGTCTCGTTGTGTGGTGCCTTCCCGGTGGTCAGCTGCTCTTTGAGCGTGATCCGAGAGGTGTCGGACCCCACAGGCAGCTTCCGCCGCACTCCAGGCGACCGCGAGCGTTTCGAACGGCGCTCGGACGCACTCCACGTTCCCGGACTCCCGGGAAATGCGATCCGGCGCGGCACAATTCGTCCGACTTCAGTGGTCAACCTGTGCAGCGGCGCCTTTGCTGGTCAAACCCGGTAGCCTCAGGGTTCCCACCTCGTCACGACCTGGGCAGGGATCGCCGTGGCAGCATCCGAGATGTCGGTTGGGCTCCGAGTCAAGCACCACCGGGAACGTGCGGGTATCTCACGCCCCGTATTGGCCGGACTGGTCGGCCGATCTGCCGAATGGGTGAAAGCGGTCGAGAACGGTCGTTTGCAGGCCCCGAGACTGCCCATGCTCCTGCGCATCGCTCATGCCCTGGGCATTGACGACCTGGCCCAGTTGACCGGTGATCACACAATCCCGGTCCAAGCGTTCGCGGGTGAGCGCCACGCGGCGCTGTACGAGGTTCAAGGGGCGCTGACCGAGTACCACTTCGCCGCGCCGGACAGGCCGCTGCCGGACCTCGCTCACCTGGCAGTGCGGCTGGACATGGCGTGGCGCGTCCGGCACTCCAGTTCTGACCACCGGACGCAACTCGGAACTCTCCTCCCGGGGCTGATCCGCGATGCGCAGACCGCGGTACGGACCTCCGGGGAGAAGCGCCGTGAAGCGCGGCGGCTGCTCGCCGGCGTCTACCAGTTGGCTGACTTCTACGTGGCCTACCAGCCCCGCTCCGGAGTTGGTGTGGTTGGTCGCCGACCGTGCCCTGACCGAGGGACAGGAAGCCGATGACCCGTACGTCGCGGCCGGAGGCGCCTGGGCGATGGTGCAGGCATTGCGTGATGCCGGCCGTTGGGATGAGGCTGTGGCCTTGGCGACGGACGCGACCCGTGCTCTCGAACCGCACCTCGACCGCGCGCCGGCTGATTGGCGTGGGCTCTGGGGGGCGTTGCACGCCGAGGTGGCTTACGTGCACGCGCGGCGGGGTCGGCACGGTCAAGCGTGGCAAGCCTGGGAACGCGCCGACCGTGTGGCGCGCGGTCTTGGTTCCGACTACCGGCACGTGCAGACTTCGTTCTCCACGGCCGTGATGGGCGCACACGCCGCCACTCTGGGCGTTGAGTTGCGCCGGTCCGGTGAGGCGCTGCGAGCCGCGGAATCGTTCGATGCGAAGACGATCCCGTCCCTGGCCCGCCGAAGCCGCCACCTGATCGAGGTGGCGCGGGCCCATTTCCAGCGCGAAGAACGCCATGCGGTGTGGGTGCTCCTGGACCGCGCGGAGCGCACGGCGTCCGAGACCATCAAGTACAACGGGTTCGCCCGCGAGATGTTGCTCAGCCTGGCCGCGCAACCGCCCGCGGGCATGCGCGTCGACGTGCGCGATCTCTGCCAACGGGTCGGCCTGCCCGCTTGACCCGATCGTGTGGGGGTACGGGTTGTACCCCTTGGCCCGTCCCGCGATTCGTAACCTCACCCTCGTCGGTTTTCCCTGGACCGCTGTCGGATGCCTTGGGTGGAGCCGCGGGACCGACCCCGAACCGTGCATGCGCCCGGACGAGACCCGCGAGCTCGGACACCGTCGTTATTGGCATCACTGGAAAGAGTGACTAGGCACATGCAAATCGAACTTGGCACCCACGTTCGCACCAGCGCCCAGATCGATGCGAACTGCGCGATCGATCACGAGGTTGTGGGCGGAGAGGCGTTCTTCTCGTTCGCGGACGGCGCGGTCAGCCTTCACTTCACCGATGAGCGAGCTTTTCGGAACTTCATGGCCGAGGCCGTGGCGGTGTTGGCCAGGTTTGGCTCGGACGGCCTCGACGATGCGGTGAACTCCAGCGACTGAGCGCACGGTGACGAGCATTGGCGACGTCGTGGACGTCATGCGCCGGGCCGTGGGGCAATTGCCCTTCGCTGCCCTGGCGGACGCGCTCAGCCTCGTGGAAGACGTCCTGGCCCTGCTGAGGACCGCCCTGCTGGGAAGTGAAGACGATGAAGCGTCGCAGGTCATCGCTCGCTTCGAGGAAGTCGCGGACGGTATCGAGCAGCTGCAACAGCGGTTGAGCGTGATCCAGCAGGCCGTCACGTCGGCGGCCGGCCGCCTCGAACGGCACGGCACACCACCAAGTGTTGCGCCTCCAGCCCTGCCGCCAGGTTCCGCCAGGCCCGCAGCTTCCCAGCCGGACAGTGCCGCGCCGACGGTCGGGCGGATCGCCGGTCTCCTCGATGCCCTTCCCGAGCGCGACGACCCCGGCGGTAAGACGTCGGGTTTCTGGGTCGACCAGTTCGGACAGGTGCACGGGCCGATCACGAGCGGCCATGGTGAGTTGCGCGAGCGAGCGGTCGCGGGGCTGCGCCGTCTCGGCCTGGCTCCCGCGCGGGGAACCCTGACGGTGGCCGACCACGTCCAGGTGCAGGTCGCCGTCCAGGTGGAGGAGGCCGGTGAGGCTGACGCTACGTTGGCCGTGAACAACCGGCCCTGTGATTTCGGCCGTTCTCCTGCGATCGCGTCGTGCCGAGGGTTCTCCGGCCGGGGCAGCGCTTGACGGTCCACTGGCCGGGCGGCGTGAAGGCCTACACCGGGAAGGAGCGTTGACTGTGGGCTACGTCCTCGATGTGGCGTACCGGCACGACCAGGAGCCAAGGCGCCTGCGTACGCGCGAAGACGTCGACGCCTTCGTTGACGAGCTGTTGACGCTGGGGCCGGCGTACCGCGCCGCCACCGCGTATGCCGTGCGAGAAGACAGCGACGAGTTGCCCGACCACGAGCTGCTGGTGGGCGTGAGCGCGGAAACCGGTCTCGGAGCCGTGCGGTATTCCGGGGAAGACGGCACTTGGTACGTCCCCGGCGGCCACGCCAACGCCCAGGGCGTCACGTTCGCCTACTTCGGCACGGCCCACGAATTCCCGGCCGACGCCGAGGTGCCGCTCGACCTGGTCCGTGAAGCGCTGTGGGGACTGCTCGCCGGACGCGGGGACCGGCCGAGTGGACTGAGTTGGGCCGAGACGGAGTGACCTGACCGTGGGGTAGGCGCGGGTCGCACAGACCCGGTTGAGGCGCTTTCGGTGGGTGTGCGACGTCCACTGCTGGAACCCGGAACTGGCCCTCCGCCCGGGGCGGCTGTTACAAGAGGGGCATGGTTGGTTCATTGCCGGCGGCCCCGCTCGCGCTCGACGAGGTGGAGGAAGCCGAGCGGCAGTTCGGCGTCGTGTTCCCCGAGGAGTACCGGGAGTTCCTGCTCACGGTCAGCGCGGGTGGCGACGCGAAGACGAACAGGCTGACGCGCACGTCGGAGGGGTGGGGCTGGGTCGGCGACGACCGCACCGACCTCGCCCGGCTGGCCGAGCCGTTCCGCGACCGCGCGGAGATCCAGCGGCTCTGGGACGAGTTGGAGCCGCGCGAACCGTCACGCGACTACGAGCCCGCCGAGTGGCAGGCGTGGGACGACGAGTGCGGGGTCGTCTACGACCTCGAGACCGTCGGCGCGCTCTACATGTGGACGGACGGGATCAACGACGCCTGGCTCGTGATCAGCGGTCCGCTGGCGGGAACCATGTGGCTCGACATGCGGCCGACCTCGGACGTGGTCGTCCCGATCAAGGCGGAGGACGGTCGGGTGATGAGGTTCTCCGAGTGGCACCTGGCCGACGACACCACCTGGTGGGACCGGATCCGGCGGGGCGAATAGGGCTTTTCGAACGCGTCGGAGAAAGCGGCCGACAGGCGCGCGATTCGGTGGCCTGTCGTGGACGGCACTCATTGTCGGAATCATCGGTTCGGTCATCGCCTTCCCGGACGACCTCGTTTGGTCGCGCGCCCGATTCATTCAGCGCTGAGTAGTTCTTCGGCCGGGCCGCCTCGCAGGCTGGGAGGTGGAAGCGGTCCGGCCCAGCGCGTCAGGCGGCTCGGTCGCGGCGGTGGCGGAGTTCGTGCCAGCGGCCTTCGCAGAGGCGGTAGGTGTGGTCCGCGAGGGTCGTTTCGAACGTGATCCAGCGGTCCATGGGGATGGGTCGCGTGAGCAGTTCCTCGCGGGCCCGGTCGGCGCACGGGATCAGCCTCGCCTGCTTCAGCTCGTCGGTCCGCGCGAACTCGGGGATGCGGGCGAAGCGGGCGATGACCACGGTGACGTCGAGGATCGGGGTGAGCGGCACGGGGCCGTAGCCGCCGACGTCGTTGGTGCGGAACGAGACCGTGTCCTGGGCACGTCCCGCCGCCGCGGCCGGCCAGCGCAGGCCCAGCCTGCCGAACCGGGTGCTGCCACCCAGCGCGACGGCCAGCCGTCGTTCCAGCGCGGGCACCAGGGGGTGGTTCCGGGTCAGCGGGCGGAGGTCGTGCTCGACGATCTCGTGGATGGTGTTCACGGCGGTCGGGAACTCCTTCGGTGCGTGGCGGAAACGTAGTCGAAAGGGTTCGGTCGGTGATTCGACAATGGCGCACCAAAGAGTGAAATGGGTGGCTCGGTCGGCGAGCGGCCTGCGGTTTGAGCCCAGCGGCGGACGTCCGCCGGCGCGTCTCGCGGGGTGTCGGGACGGGCGTGAGTGGCGCTGCTCGGCGCGTCGTTGGGCGATTCGGGTGGTCGGGTGCGGAACGCATTCACTCGATCGAGTGATAAATGTGCCGTCGTCGTGACGGCGGCTCGGCGGAATGGTGTATCCGGTACGGGTGGGTGCCGGTTCTCGGTCGGGTGAAAGGCGTGGCCGATCGGTCCGGGCGCGGTGCGGGACCGTTCGTCGCGCCAGGACGTCCGCTCGCCCCCCGGTGGGTCGGGCGGCTGATTAGGGGTGCTAACCGAGTCCCCCTATGTGACATCCCCCTATGCGCGCGCGTCCCGGAGACGTAACTTCTCGGCATGTCGCCCAGGGCCGTCACCGCGGTGGTCGGTGTTGCGTTCTTCCTGGCCGGGCTGCTGATCGTGCTGGCGCCCCTGTCGACCGACACCCCGTCGGGCATCGCGGTCTCGTGCGGGAACGCCGTCGGCATGGGCTACGACGAGGTCGCCGTCGAGGCCGAGGGCGGGGCGTTCGTCGAGATCTGCGGCCGGCTGCGCGCGGAGCGGTTGGCGTGGGCCGCTCCGGTCGTCGTGCTCGGCGCGCTCCTGCTGGTGGGGAGCGCGGTGGTGCGGCGGCGGTCGTCCACCTAGCTACCTGCGAGTAGCTTCTACCCCATGACGTGGATGGTCTACGGGGCGAACGGGTTCACCGGCACGTTGGTCGCCGAGCTGGCGGTGCGGCGCGGGCTGCGGCCCGTGCTGGCCGGGCGCGATGCCGCGAAGGTGCGCGCGCTGGCCGAACGGTTGGAGCTGGAGCACCGGGTCTTCCGACTGGACGACCCGGAGGCCGCCGCGGCGGCGCTGGCGGACGTCGACGTGGTCGCCCACTGCGCCGGCCCGTTCTCGGCGACGTCGGGACCGATGGTCGACGCCTGCCTGGAGTCCCGGACCCACTACCTCGACATCACCGGCGAGATCGACGTCTTCGAGGCGGTGAGCGCGCGTGACGAGGCCGCGAAGGCCGCCGGCGTGGTGCTGCTGCCGGGCATCGGGTTCGACGTCGTCCCCACCGACTGCGTCGCCGCCATGCTGCACGAGGCGCTGCCCACGGCCACGCACCTCGACCTGGCGTTCCTGGTGCAGGGCGGCGCGAGCGCGGGCACGGCCCGGACGGCCGTCGAGGGCTCGGGCGGCGGTGGCCGGGTCCGGCGGGACGGCGAGATCCGCGGCGTCCGGCTGGGGCACCGGCGGCGCACCGCGCACTTCCGCGACCGGCCCCGTGACGTGGGCGCGATCCCGTGGGGCGACGTGAGCACCGCCTACCGGTCCACCGGCATCCCCAACATCACCACGTTCACCACGATCCCCGGCGTGCTGACGCGCCTGCAGCCGATCACCGCGCCGCTCCTGCGCACCGGCCTCGGCCAGCGGCTGGGCAAGGCGGTGGCCAAGCGCATCGGCGGGCCCAACGACGCCACCAGGGGCCGGACGCGCTCCGAGGTGTTCGGCGAGGTCTGGGACGCCGACGGCAACCGGGTGCGGCTCGCGCTCACCGGGCCGAACGCCTACGACCTCACCGCGGACTCGGTGGTCAAGGCCGTCCAGCGCCTCGACGGCACGGCCCCCGGCGCGCACACGCCGTCCAGCGCCTTCGGAGCGGACTACGTCCGGGCGCTGGACGGCGTGGTGGTCGGTGAGCCGACGTCAGCGTGACGAGAGCAGCGAGGTGATCTCCTGCGCCGCGCCGCCCGCTTCGAGCAGGTGGCGCAGGTTCTCCGGCAGCACGTCGCCGCGCTTCTGCACGGCCTGCGCGTACAGCCGGCCCGCGCGGTAGGAGGACCGGACCAGGGGACCGGCCATGACGCCGGAGAAGCCGATGCCCTCGGCGGTCTCCTTGTGCGTCACGAACTCCTCCGGCTTCACCCAGCGCTCGACCGGGTGGTGCCGGGGCGACGGCCGCAGGTACTGCGTGATCGTGATGATCTCGCAGCCCGCGTCGTACAGGTCGTGCAGCGCCTCGGTGACCTCGTCCGGCGTCTCGCCCATGCCCAGGATCAGGTTGGACTTCGTCACCAGACCCGCCTCGCGGGCCGCGGTGATGACCTCCAGCGACCGCTCGTAGCGGAACGCCGGCCGGATGCGCTTGAAGATCCGCGGCACGGTCTCCAGGTTGTGCGCCAGCACCTCGGGACGTGAGCCGAACACCTCGGCCAGCTGCTCCGGCACCGCGTTGAAGTCCGGGATCAGGAGCTCGACGCCCGTGCCGGGGTTCATCTCGTGGATCTGGCGGACGGTCTCGGCGTACAGCCACGCGCCGCCGTCCTCCAGGTCGTCGCGCGCCACGCCGGTGACGGTCGAGTACCGCAGGCCCATCGCCTGGACGGACTCCGCCACGCGCCGCGGTTCGTCGCGGTCGAGGTCGGCGGGCTTGCCGGTGTCGATCTGGCAGAAGTCGCAGCGTCGGGTGCACTGCTCGCCACCGATGAGGAAGGTGGCCTCCCGGTCTTCCCAGCACTCGTAGATGTTGGGACAACCGGCCTCTTCGCACACCGTGTGGAGGCCCTCGCGTTTGACCAGGCCCTTGAGCTCCCGGTACTCGGGGCCCATCTTCGCCTTGGTCTTGATCCACGAGGGCTTCTTCTCGATGGGCGTTTGGCTGTTGCGGACTTCCAGCCGCAGCAGCTTCCGACCTTCAGGTACGACGGTCACGACCTCAACCCTACGTCACGAGGGGTCGGGCGCGACGCCCGTGAGCTTGGCCGTCAGGTCCCACAACCGGCTCGCCGCCAGCTCGTCCCGGGCGGCCGTCGTGGACCCCGCCGGGGCCGGGTGGCCGCGCATCTCGCGGAACCCGTCCGGCCCGTAGTAGCCGCCCGGCTCCACGTCCGGCGACGTGGCCGCGTAGAGCTGCGGCAACGCCCCGACCTCGACGTTCTGGGAGAACGAGTCGCTGATCCGCGCGCCGAGCCCGAGCAGCGGGTTGCGGTGCGCCTTGGCCATGTTGCCGCTCAGCTCGGTGGCCGTCAGACCGGGGTGGGCAGCGACGGACGTCACGTCGACGCCCGCCGTGCGGGTGCGCCGGTCCAGCTCGCGGGCGAACAGCAGGTTGGCCAGCTTCGACTGCCCGTAGGCGCCCCACGGCGTGTACCGGCGCACCTCGTAGTTCGGGTCGGCCAGGTCGACGCGGCCGATCTGGTGGGCGAGGCTCGACACGGTGACGACCCGCGCGCCGGGCCGGGTGCGCAGCGCGGGCATCAGCAGCCACGTCAGCGCGGCGTGGCCGAGGTGGTTGGTGCCGAACTGGCGCTCGAAGCCGTCGGCGGTGCGGCCCAGCGGCACCGCCATGATGCCCGCGTTGTTGACCAGCACGTCCAGCGCGTCACCGGTGCGCTCGCGCACCTCGGCGGCGGCCGTGCGGACCGAGGACAGGTCGGCCAGGTCCAGCGGCACCACCTCGGCCTTGCCGCCCGTCGCGAGCACGCGCTCCAACGCCCGCTGACCCCGTTCGGCGGACCGGCACGCCAGCAGGACGTGGGCGCCCTTGCCCGCCAGCACCTCCGCGGTGCGCAGGCCGAGGCCCGAGTTGGCCCCGGTCACCAGCACGGTGCGCCCGCCCTGGTCGGGGATGTCCGCGGTGTCCCATTTCCTGGGAGTCCACTTCGGCATGCCTCATACCTACAGGTGCTCAGGCGCTCTTGGCGAGCCCGCGGCGCCGGCCGGGGACGACGGCGGCCGGGCCGGTGCGGATCAGGCCGAGGAACGCCGCGCCGACGCGGGCGACGTCCTCGCCCGGCTCGGACAGGTCGGCCAGGCCCGCGGTCAGCGCCAGCAGGCGCTGCTCCCGCTCGAGGGCCTCGGGCACGGTCAGGTGCGCGTCCAGCACGGCGCGCAGCACGGGCTGCTCGGCGGCCAGCGCGCGCCACGTCCGGGTGACGGTTTCCACGCGGTCGTCGTCGCTGTCCTCCAGCGCCGTGCCGAGCCGCCCGGTGAGCTGCCGCATCCAGCGGTAGTGGAGGGCGAGGAGCAGGTCGTCCTCGGTCGCGAACAGGTCGCGGTCGAACGTCAGGGGCGCCGCGGGATTCCCCGCCGCGGCGCGGAGCACGGCGTCCAGGGCGTCACGTCGTCGGTAGTAGTCCGTCCAACTCATGATCACGCCTCCTCTCGGGGTGACCGGCGTCATACCCCAGGTCTCTCGCATACCGTCGGTATGGCCGATGAGGCGAACATACCACGAGTACGTACCGTCGGTATGTCGTACGGTTGTGAACGTGGTGACAGTGCGTTCCAGGCGGTTGGAGTACTCCGAGTCGACGAGGCAGGCCCTCGTGGACAGCGCGGTCGAGCTGTTCACCAAACGCGGGTACGCGGGCACGTCGCTGGACGAGGTCGCCAAGCGGGCCCGGCTCACCAAGGGCGCGCTCTACCACCACTTCAGCGGCAAGCAGGCGTTGTTCGAGGCCGCCTTCGACTCGGTCGAGAACAGGTTCATGCGCAAGCTCGGCGAGATCGTCAGCGCGCCCGGCGACCCGTGGGAGACCGCCATCGCGGGCCTGCGCGCGTACGTCCGGGTCTGCCTGGAACCCGCCTACCAGCGGATCGTCATCCACGAGGCGCCGGTGGTGATGGGCTGGGAGCGGTGGCGCGAGGCCGAGGAGCACTTCAGCTACGGCCTGCTGCGCTCCACCATCGACGTGCTGGTCACGTCCGGCGAGCTGGAGCAGCTGCCGGTCGAGACGATGTCCCGCCTGCTGTTCGGCGCGCTGTCGGCCGGCGCGAGCACGATCGCCGGCGCGTCCGACCCGCGCAAGGCCAGCGCCGAGGTCGAGCGCACGATCGTGCGGGTGGTCGAAGGGCTCCGGGTCCGTGCCGACGCCCCGCCCGCCGCGCCGGTGGAGGAGAAGCGGTCCCGGTCACGCCGCCGGTGACGTCCGCGACCTCCGCCTCGCTCGAATCGCGGGTTCCCGAAGTGGCCGACTAGCGTCGGCGCGGTGGAACTCCGCATCTTCACCGAGCCCCAGCAAGGGGCCACCTACGACGACCTCCTGGCGGTGGCGCGCACCGCCGAGGCCGCGGGCTACGGCGCGTTCTTCCGCTCCGACCACTACCTCAAGATGGGCGACGGCGACGGCCTGCCCGGCCCCACCGACGCGTGGATCACGCTGGCCGGGCTCGCCCGCGACACCGAGACCATCCGGCTCGGCACGCTGATGACCGCGGCGACGTTCCGCCACCCCGGCCCGCTGGCGATCAGCGTGGCGCAGGTGGACCAGATGTCCGGCGGCCGGGTCGAGTTCGGCCTCGGCGCGGGCTGGTTCGAGGCCGAGCACACCGCGTACGGCCTGCCGTTCCCGTCCACCGTGGAGCGGTTCGAGCGGTACGCCGAGCAGCTGGAGATCGTCACCGGCCTGTGGGGCACCCCGGTCGGCGGGACGTTCGACTTCGAGGGCAAGTACTACCGGCTGGCCGACTCGCCCGCCCTGCCCAAGCCCGTGGCGAAGATCCCGGTGCTGATCGGCGGCACGGGCCCGAAGCGCACGCCCGCGCTCGCGGCCCGGTTCGCGGACGAGTTCAACCTGCCGTTCCAGAAGGTCGACGCCTCCGTCGACCTGCTCACCCGCGTCGACGCGGCGTGCGAGGCGATCGGCCGCGACCCGGCGGAGATCACCCGTTCCGCGGCCCTGGTGGTCTGCGTCGGGCGTGACGACGCCGAGGTCTCCCGCCGCGCCGCCGCGATCGGCCGCGAGGTGGACGAGCTGCGCGAGAACGGCCTCACCGGCACGCCCGCCGAGGTCGTGGACCGGCTCGGCACGTGGCGGGAGAAGACCGGCGTCAGCCGCGTCTACCTGCAGGTCCTCGACCTCGCCGACCTCGACCACGTCGAGCTGGTCGCGGCCGAGGTCGCGCCTCAGCTGCGCAGCTGACCGGCGACGTCCGACGCGGCGGTGAGCAGGACGAGCACGGGGATGGTGGCCGCCGGCCGCAGCCGGTAGCTCCCGCGCTTGTCCTGCTCCACCACGCCGGACGCCGTCAACGCCTTCAGGTGGTGGTACAGCTGACCGGTCGAGCCCAGCTGGGCCGCCTCCTGCAACGCGGCCGCGGGCTGACCGCCGTGCGCGAGCAGGGTGCGGACGATCTCCACCCGCACCGGGTGCGCCAACGCGGACAGCACCTCGATCCGGGGGCGGTCCGCCAACGACAGCGCGCGCTCCGGCGTCACGTCGATCCGCCACGTCACCCGGCCGTCGCCCAGCGCCACCCGCCCGCCGTAGCCGAACGCGCCGCCGCCGTCCTCGGTCTCGGGCAGCGCGACCGTCTCCCGCTCGTCGCCCTCCAGCGCGGCGACGCGCTGCTCCAGCTCGGCAAGTCGTTGCACCAGGTCCACCGCTGCCATCCTACGAGAGGCTGACCTGGAGCTCCCGCAGCGCGGCGGGCTCCAGCAGGGCCCGCAGCACCAGTCGCACCAGCTCCGCGGACCGGCCGAACCAGGTCTCGTCGACCTCCTTCGTCAGCACGGCCGCGCTGCCGACCCGCCCGTCCGCCCAGCGCACGCCGAAGCCCACCGTGACGACGCCGGGCAGCGACCCGCCCTTGAACCCGACGCCCGCCACACCCGGCGGCAGGGCGTTGCCGCGTTCGAGGTGCGCGCGGGCCGCCGGGACGCCGGTCAGCTCCCGGTGCGCCCGGCTCAGCGCCGCCGCCGTGCCCGCCCACGTGCCGCGCGCCCACGGCCGTTGACCCTCGTAGGTCTTGGGGACGTCCGGGAACTTCCCGATCACCTCCAGCTGCAGCTGCGGGTCGCTCAGGTACTTCCGCACGCCCACCCGGCGTCCGAGCACGAAGTGCAGCACCTCGGCCAGGATCTCCGGCACCTGGAGGACGGGCCACCGGGCCGCCGTCGCGTGGACCAGTCCCTCGCCCAGCCGGTACCGCAGGAAGTCGGTGGCGGCGTTGTCGCTGTGCCGGATCATCACCGCGGCCAGGTCGTCCAGCGTGACGAACCGGCGCGGGTCGTCGGCCGTGACGCCGTTGGCGAACGGGATGCCGAGGGCGCGCAGGGACGCCTGGTGCGCGCCGCCGTCCAGCCCCAGGTAGTACTGCTCCCAGTCGCCGACCCGGACCTTCTCGTCCGGCCGCGCCAGACCGGTCTCCACGGCCTTCGCGTACGCGGCGAGGTGCACGACCTTGACCGCCGACGCCAGCGGCTGCCGTTCGTGCGCGCGGTGCGCGACCCGGCCGCCCCGGCCGTCGTCCAGCGCCACGGCGACGTGCTGCCGGTTGGCCCGGAACCACGCGAGCCAGTCGTCCGGCTGGGCGGTGGCGGGCACGGGGGACAGGGCCGGCAGCAGCGCGGCGGCGCCCGCCACCCCGCACGTCCGGAACAGGTGCCGTCGGGTCAGGAGCACGACGAAACTCCCCTCTGGTAGTCCGTAATTCCGGAATGCTAGAGGGGAGTGCGGGTCGTTGTCAGCCGCCCGGTGGCGGGCAGGGCGTCAGGCCGTCTGGACGGCGAACGTGACGCCCGCGGCGACCGGTTGGTCGCGCACCAGCGTGCGGTCCGTCAACGGCAGGTCGCCGTTCAGCGCGTCGATGACGGCCTGGCGGGCCAGGGGCAGCACCTCGGCCACCGTCACGTCCCGGCCCAGCTCGTGCGACAGCGACGCCACCCCGGCGTCCCGGATGCCGCACGGGATGATCGCGCCGAACCCGGACAGGTCCGCGTTGCAGTTGATCTCGAACCCGTGCATGGTCACGCCGCGCTGCACCCGGATGCCGATCGCCGCGATCTTGCGCTCCACGCCCTTGTCGTCGGCCGCGATCCACACGCCGCTGCGACCCTCGACGCGACCCGTGGGGACGCCGAGCTGGTCGCACACGTGGATCAGCGCCTGTTCGAGGCGGCGGACGTACTGCACGACGTCCAGCGGCTCGGCCAACCCCACGATCGGGTAGCCGACCAGCTGGCCCGGACCGTGCCAGGTGATCTTGCCGCCGCGGTCGACGTCGATGACCGGGACGTCACCGCCCTTGGGTCGCTCTTCGGGCTCGGTGCGCCGGCCGCAGGTGTACACGGGCGGGTGCTCCAGCAGCAGCATCGTGTCGCCGACGGCGCCGTCCGCGCGGGCCTCGGCCAGCTCGCGCTGCAGGTCCCACGCGGCCAGGTAGTCGATGGTGCCCAGCTCACGCACGTCGATCGGATCGGTCGAGGTGCGGCAGGAGAGGTCAGGACTGCTCACGGTTCGACCCTACGCCCACGGGTGTCAGCCGCAGGGCACGGGCGACGACCAGCCCCACGCCCACCACCCCCAGGACCGCGCCGACCGTGTCGGTGAACCAGTGCATCTCCAGCACCACCCGGCTCGCCGCCGTCAGCGCGACCGCCGCGCAGGCCAGGGCCACCGCGCGCTTCAGGTGCCGGCGCGCCAGCCACGCGCACAGCACCACGCCCGTGAACGCGACCGACGTGACCGCCGTGACGTGCCCGCTCGGGTAGCTCCACTTCGGGAACTCGATCGGCCGCACCCGCTGGTAGCCGTGCCGGGCGAGCAGCGTTGACCAGCACGCGGCCAGCAGGACGGCGCACCGCAGCAGGAACACGTCCTTCGCCAGCAGGGCGCGCATCAGCAGCGACAGCAGCGCGATCGTCGCCAGGCCGGGGCTGAGCACGAAGCTCACCACCGCCGCCGCGTGCGTGAAACCGGGGCCCAGCCCGACGGCCGCCAGGTGCAGGTCCCGGTCCAGCGCGGGCACGTCGTCGTTCACCGACAGGCCCAGGACGAGGGACGCCAGCGCCAGGACGACGCCGACCAGCGGCGCGATCACCCGGTGACGGCCGCCGACACGGCGGCCCCGAGGGCGGGGTGCAGGAACTGGAAGCCGTGCCGTTCGAGCACCCGCGGGATCGCGCGCTGGCCGGCGAGGACGCCCTCCTCGGCCGCGTCGCCCAGGACGGCCTTCAGGGCGAAGGCGGGCACCACCCACGGCGTCGGCCGGTGCAGCGCGTGGCCCACCGTGCGGGTGAACTCGGCGTTCGTGACGGGGCTGGGCGCGGTGACGTTGACGGGACCGGACACGTCGTCCCGCTCGACCACGAACCGGATGGCCGCGACGGCGTCGTCCAGGGAGACCCACGGCATGTACTGGCGGCCGTCGCCGAACCGCCCGCCGAGACCGAACGAGAACAGCGGCCTCAGCTTGCCGAACAGACCGCCGGACGGGCTGATGACCAGTCCGGTGCGCAGCTTCACGACCCGTGCGCCCGCCTCGGCCGGCGACGTGGCGGCTTCCCACTGCCGGCACATCCCGGCGAGGAACCCGGTGCCGGACGGGGTCGACTCGTCGACCACCGCGTCACCCGTGTCGCCGTAGTAGCCGACCGCGCTCGCGTTCACCAGGACGGGCACGCCGTGCTCGGCCACCGCGCCCGCCAGCACCTCGGTCGGCACCGTGCGGCTGTCCAGCAGCACCTGTTTGCGCGCGTCACTCCACCGCTTGTCGCCGACGCCCGCGCCGCACAGGTTGACGACGGCGTCGACACCGTCCAGCGCGCCCGCGTCGATCCGACCGGCGGGCGGGTCCCACCCGCGCTCGTCGGGCGCCGCGGGCCGCCTCCGCACCAACCGCAGGACGTCGTGCTCGGCACCGCGCAGCGCGGCGACCAGGCTGGTGCCGATCAAGCCCGAGGATCCCGCGATCACAACCCGCATGGGTTGATCGTCTCGCAGGGGAGGGCCGGTTGCACAGCGGCCGCGGTGTCACCCACACCACGCCGGTCGCGGTTTGCGGGACCGTACGGCGTGCCGGGCGGGAGGCGGTCCGCCGGCGGGTGGTGCCGGCCGACGCCGGGACACGGCGAAGGCCGCCCCCGGCGAGCGGGAGCGGCCTTCGCCTCGGTGGTCGACCTAGAGGCCCAGGTCGGCCTCGAACGCGCCCTCTTCGAGGCGGTTCTTGACGGTGGTGAGGAAGCGGCCCGCGTCGGCGCCGTCCACCAGCCGGTGGTCGTAGGTCAGCGCCAGGTAGGCCATCGACCGGATGGCGATGGTGTCGTCGCCGTTCTCGTCCGTGATCACCACCGGGCGCTTCTTGACCACGCCGACGCCCAGGATGCCGACCTGCGGCTGCTGGATGATCGGCGTGTCGAACAGCGCGCCGTTGCTGCCCAGGTTGGTCAGCGAGAACGTGCCACCGGTCAGCTCGTCCGGCGTGAGCTTGTTCGCCCGCGCCCGCGCCGCCAGGTCGCCGATCTTGTGCGACAGGCCGGCCAGGTTCAGGTCGCCCGCGTTCGCGATGACCGCGTTGAGCAGCCCGCGCTCGGTGTCGATCGCGATGCCCAGGTGCTCGGCGCCGTGGTAGACGATCTCCTTCTTCTCCTCGTCGATGGACGCGTTCAGCACCGGGTGCTGCTTCAGCGCCTCGACGGCCGCCTTGGCGAAGAACGGCAGGAACGTCAGCTTCGTGCCCTCGCGCTGCTCGAACGCCGCCTTGGCCTTGTTCCGCAGCCGGGCGATCTTGGTGACGTCCACCTCGAACACCTGCGTGAGCTGCGCCGAGACCTGCAGCGACTCACGCGTGCGCTGCGCCACGATCTGCCGCAGCCGGGGCAGCTTCTGCACGGTGCCGCGCTTGCCCGAGTCGGCGGCCGGGGTGGCGACCCGCTGGGCGGGCGCGGACGCGGCGGCCG
Source organism: Saccharothrix hoggarensis (assembly GCF_052936025.1). The sequence goes on from NZ_CP193624.1 coordinate 1,555,382, forward strand.
GCTTCGGGGCCTCCTGCTTCGGGGCCTTCGCGGCCTCCACGGCGGCCAGCACGTCCTGCTTGCGGATGCGACCGCCGACGCCGGTGCCCTTCAACGTCGACAGGTCGATGCCGTTCTCCGACGCGAGCTTGCGCACCAGCGGCGTGACGTACGGCGCGCCGTTGGCCGACTCCTCGGACGCGGCGTCCTGCTTGGGCGCTTCCTGCTTCGGAGCCTCCTGCTTGGGCGCTTCCTGCTTGGGGGCCTCCTGCTTCGGAGCCTCCTGCGCGGGAGCCGGGGCCTGCGGAGCCGGAGCCGGGGCCGGAGCGGGAGCCGGCGCGGGCTTCGGGGCCTCCTGCTGGGCCGGCGCGGGCGAACCCGAGCCGATCACCGCGAGCTGACCGCCGACCTCGACGGTCTCGTCCTCGCCCGCGCTGATCTCCAGCAGGGTCCCCGCCACCGGGGACGGGATCTCGGTGTCGACCTTGTCGGTGGACACCTCCAGCAGCGGCTCGTCCACCTCCACCGAGTCGCCGACGGCCTTCAGCCACCGGGTGACGGTGCCCTCGGTGACGCTCTCGCCCAGCGCGGGCATGGTCACCGGGGTGCCCTCGGCCGAACCACCGGACGGGGCGGAAGCCTCAGCCGAGGGCTGGGCCGGGGCCTCGGCCTGAGCGGGCTCGGGCTCGGCCTGGGGCTCGGGAGCGGCCTCGGCCTGCGGCGCGGGCGCCGACTCCTGGGCCGACTCCTGGGCCGGAGCGGGGTCGGAGGAACCGGAGTCGGAGCCGTCGCCGATGACGGCCAGCTCGGCGCCGACCTCGACGGTCTCGTCCTCCTGGGCGACGATCTTCTGGAGCACGCCCGCCGCCGGCGACGGGATCTCGGTGTCGACCTTGTCGGTGGACACCTCCAGCAAGGGCTCGTCGACCTCGACGCGGTCACCCTCCTGCTTCAACCAGCGGGTGACCGTGCCCTCGGTGACGCTCTCGCCGAGTGCGGGCATTTGGACGGAGAAGGCCATCGTTCGCTGACTCCTCGTGCGTGGGTCGGGGATCGGCTGACTGGGGTGCGACGGTCAGCCGTGCACGTGCAGCGGCTTGCCGGCCAGGGCGAGGAAGGCCTCGCCGAGGGCTTCTGTCTGGGTCGGGTGGGCGTGGATCAGCGGAGCCACGTCCTCGGGGTAAGCCTCCCAGCTGTAGATGAGCTGGGCCTCACCGATCAGCTCGCCGACCCGCTCGCCGACCATGGTGACACCGACGACCGGGCCGTCGGGAGCCTTCACGAGCTTGACACCGCCGGCGGTCTTCAGGATCTGGCTCTTGCCGTTGCCCGCGAGGTCGTACACGAACGTCTCGACGGAGCCGTACTTCTCCTTGGCCGCGGCCTCGGACAGGCCGACCGACGCGACCTCGGGCTTGCAGTAGGTGACGCGCGGGATGCCCGCCTCGTCGATGACCTTCGGGTTCTGCCCGGCGATCTCCTCGGCGACGAAGATGCCCTGCTGGAACCCGCGGTGCGCGAGCTGCAGGCCGGGGACGATGTCGCCGACGGCGTACACGTTCGGCAGGTTGGTGCGCAGCCGCTCGTCGGTGATCACGAAGCCGCGGTCGATCTTCACGCCGGCTTCCTCGTAGCCGTGGCCCGCGGTGTTCGGGCCGCGGCCGACGGCCACCAGCAGCAGGTCCGCGTCCAGCACGTCGCCGGACTCCAGCGTGACCGACACGCCCGACCCGTTCTGCGTGGCGCCGGTGAACTTCACGCCGGTCTTGAACTTGATGCCGCGCTTGCGGAACGCGCGCTCCAGCTGCTTGGACGCGTACTCGTCCTCGGCGGGGACCAGGCGGGGCAGGGCCTCCACGATGGTCACCTCGGCGCCGAACGACGCCCACACGCTGGCGAACTCCACGCCGATGACGCCGCCGCCGAGCACGACGACCTTCTCCGGGATGAAGTCCAGGTTGAGCGCCTGGTCGCTGGTGATGACCCGGCCGCCGATCTCCAGGCCGGGGAGGCTCCGCGCGTAGGAGCCGGTCGCCAGGACGACGTTCTTGCCGGTGTACCGCCGACCGTCCACCTCGACGGCGTTCGGGCCGACGAACGTGCCCGCGCCCTCGACGAGGGTTACCTTGTTGGCCTTGGCCAGACCCTGCAACCCCTTGTAGAGCCGGCTGATCACACCGTCCTTGTAGGAGTTGACGCCCGCGATGTCGATGCCCTCCAACGAGGACTTCACGCCGAACTGGTCGCCCTCGCGGGCGTTGTCCGCGACCTCCGCCGCGTGCAGCAGCGCCTTGGTGGGGATGCAACCGCGGTGCAGGCAGGTGCCCCCCAGCTTGTCCTTCTCGACCAGGATGACGGACAGGCCGAGCTCTGCCGCGCGGAACGCGCAGGCGTAGCCGCCCGAGCCGCCACCGAGGATCACGAGGTCGGCGGAGGTGTCGGTCACGGGATCTCCCTGGAGAGCTTGATGCCTTACTCCGCGCGGGTGCGCGCGTGTGGTTGCCATCTTGTCATTACCGCGTGAACGGTGCCGACGCGGTGTCCGTTCGCCCGATTTGCCCCTGCCTTCACACGCGCGCCGGCACCATGGTCGGGAGAAGTCCTGGCAGGAGGTGGCCCGGTGGGCCTGTTCGACCGTTTCCGCAGGAAGCAGCGCCCCGGTGTGTTGCGATCGGCCACGTCCACGGACACCGGCCACCTGGAGCAGTGGGCCGCCGCGCGCCGGGGTGTCGAGGCGTACGTCGAGCCGAAGACGACCGTGACGGAGACCACGGTCGTGTTCGTGGCGCACGACGGCGAGTGGACGCGCCGCCGGATCGACGGCGTCGAGGGCGCGAAGCGGCTGGCGAAGAAGCTCGGCATCCCGATCTACGACGCGGGGATCGTCGGCTACCCGAAGCGGATGCGCGAGTACTCCCGGCGCAAGAACCAGGGTTAGCCGAGGCCGGTCCACAGCGTGCCGACCAACGCCTCGGGGTCGGTCGGCCAGTCCGTGAAGAAGCCGAGGAACGCCTGGTAGTGGCACGCGCCGAGGAGCAGGTCGGCGGCCGATCCGGGGTCCATGCCCGCCGGCAGCCTGCCCAGGTCCCGCTCCGCCTCCAGGTACTCGGCGAGCGTCCGCGGCAGGACTCCGGGACCGGTGCCGTGCGCCTTCAGCGCGTCGCGGTGCGCGGCGAGCAGCGTCGGCTCGGAGAAGATCGACGCGGCGATCGGGAACGTCTCGACGTAGAACGCGATCGCGGCCCGCGCGATGTCGACCAACGTCGCGCGCACGTCGCCGCGGCCCGCCTCCAGGCCGTGCAGCAGGGTCCGCAGGTCGCTCGGCGCGCGTTCCCTCAGCACGGCCAGGAACAGGTCGGTCTTGTCCGCGAAGTGCTTGTACAGGGCCGCTTCCGAGAAGCCCGCCGCCTTGGCGATCTCCTTCGTGGTCGCCCGCGCGAGCCCTTTGGTGCGCATGACGTGGGCCGCCGCGTCGAGCATGAGGTCCCGGGTGGTCATGGGGTTATCCTAGGTGGTTAGTGAGCACTCACCAACCGAAGGGCGCGCGCATGAGGATCACGGTTCTGGGAGCCGGCGGCGGCACCGGCTCGAAGATCGTCGAGCTGGCCCGGGAGGCGGGCCACGAGGTCACCGCGATCGTCCGGACGCGCAACGGCCGCGACGCGGTGGCCGACGTGATGGACCCCGACTCGATCGGCCCGCACCTCGCCGGCGCGGACGCCGTCGTGTCGGCCATCGGCGCGCGATCGGTGCGCAAGCCGACGTCCGTGCAGACCGACAGCACGAAGGCGTTGGTCGTGGCCATGAAGGCGCACGGGGTGCGCAGGCTCGTCGTCGTCAGCAACAGCGGCATGATCACCGACGGTGACGACGCGCTGACGCGCTACCTGGTGAAGCCGATCCTGCGCCGGGTGCTCAGGCATCCGTGGGGTGACATGGCGCGGATGGAGGACGTCGTGCGCGCGAGCGGTCTGGAGTGGACGATCGCCCGTCCGCCGCGGCTGACCGACGGGCCGCGCACGGACACGTTCCGCACCGCCGTCGACACCACCGTGCGCGGCGGCTCGACGGTGTCCCGGGCCGACCTGGCGGCGCTGGTGCTGCGCTGCCTGGCCGACCCGGGGACCGCGGGCAAGGCGATCAGCCTCGCGTACTGACTCGTGCGGGGCTGACCGGTGGTGTGCTGACCGGTGGCGTGCCGGTCAGCCGTTGGCCGCGATGTCGGCCAGCACCGCCGCCAGGGTGCGGACCGGGACGCCGGTGCCGCCCTTGGTGGTGTAGCCGTACGGGGCGCCGGTGTGGAACGACGGCCCGGCCACGTCGATGTGCGCCCAGGTCACGCCCTCGGCGACGAACTCGCGCAGGAACACGCCCGCGGTGAGCATGCCGCCGAACCGGTGCCCGGCCACGTTCGCGAGGTCCGCGACGCGCGAGTCGAGGTCGCCGCGCAGCTCGTCGGGCAGCGGCATGGCCCACGCCTGCTCGCCCACCGCGCGCCCGAGCGCGGCGACGCGGTCGCGGAAGTCCTCCGTGCCCATGACGCCGGCGGTGCGCTTGCCGAGCGCCACGACCTGCGCGCCGGTCAGCGTGGACGTCTCGATCAGGTAGTCCGGGGCGTCCTCGCAGGCGCGCACGATCGCGTCGGACAGGATCAACCGGCCCTCGGCGTCGGTGTTGAGCACCTCGACGGTCTTGCCGCCGTACATGGTGAGCACGTCGCCGGGCCGGTAGGCGGTGCCGGACGGCATGTTCTCCGCCATCGGCGCCCACGCGGTCACCTCGAGCGGGAACTTCAGCTTCGCGGCCAGCACGACGGTGGCGATCACGGCCGCCGCGCCGCCCATGTCCGAGGTCATCTCGTCCATGCCCGCGGCGGGCTTGATGGAGATGCCGCCGGTGTCGAACGTGATGCCCTTGCCGACCAGCGCGACCTTCTTGCCCGCCTTCGGGCCGCGGTAGGTGATGCGGACCAGGCGCGGGGGACGGCTGGAGCCGCCGCCGACGCCGAGGATGCCGCCGAAGCCCTGCTTGCGCAGCGCCTTCTCGTCGAGCACCTCGACCTCGAGGCCCTCGGCCTTGGCCAGCGCCGCGGCGCGCTCCGCGAACGACGCGGGGAACAGGTCGTTCGGCGGGGTGTTGACGAAGTCGCGGGTCGTGGTGACGGCCTCGGCGATCGCCGTGGACGCCTTCACCGTCGCCCGGTGCGCCCTGGCGTTGCCCTCGGCGGGCGTGACGAGGTCGACGCGCGCGACGGGGCCGTTGCCCTTGTCGGACTTGTAGGCCGTGAACGAGTACGCGCCCATGACGGTGCCCTCGACGGCGGGGCCGAGGTGCAGCGCGGACAGCGTGGTGACGACGCGCTTCTTGCCGCCCAGCGCGCGGGCGGCGGCGCCGGACGCGCGGCGGACCTGGTCCTCGCCGACCGAGCCGTCGTCGGCGGGCTTGCCGAGGCCGACGGCGAGCACGACCGGCGCGCCCAGCCTGCCCAGCGTCGGGACGGTGACGACCTCCTCGGCCTTCCCGGTCGCGCCGACGGCGGCGAGCACGTCGGCCAGCGTGCCGTCGAACGCGGCGTTCACCGCCTCGGAGGCGCCCGCGAGGGCGAGGCCGTCCGCGCCCTGGAGTGTGCCCACCACCACGGCGTCGGCGGCGGTGCTGCTCAGGTCACTGTCGGTGATGGCCAGTTTCGGCGCGGTCACTGCGGCTCCTTGACGAGGTCCTCCCGGCGCTTCCTGGTCTTGCGGCGGGATCGGGGTGGATCGTGACGAATGCTAAAGGTGCCGTTCACACACTTGACCGTCGCACCGTCGATAGCACCGAGTAACAATTAACACGAACGAGGGTCGTCCCACCGGGCGTTAGCGGTCACCCGATCCATCTGCGACTGTGTACCGGTGACAATCACGCCCCGTGCCGGGGCCGTGGTGCTCGCCCTCGGCGCGACGCTGGGGGCCGGTGTGTTCACCGGATTCGCCCCGGCGGCGGCCCTCGCGGGCCCCTGGTTGCTGCCCGGAGTGGTCCTGGCTGCCGTGACGGCCCTGTGCTGCGCGTTCTCCACCGCCGACCAGCACCGCGCCTACCCGGACGCCCCCGGCGGCTACGCCTACATCCGCAACCAGCTCGGGCCGTGGCCCGCGCGCATCGGCGCGAGCGCGCACCTCGTCGGCAGGGCGGGCGTCGCCGCCGCGCTGGCCGGGATGTTCGGCGCGTACGTGGTTCCCGACCACCGGGTGATGGCCGCGTTGTGCCTGATAGCGGTGACGGTGGCGCTGAGCGCGGCGGGGGTCCGGTGGAGCACGGGGCTGAGCGTGGCGGCGACCGCCGTGGTGCTCGGCGTGCTCGTGCTGGTCGTGCTCGTGTGCTTCTCGGTCGCGCCGCCGGACAACAGCGCCGTGGCCGAACCGGCGTCCGGACCGGGCTTCGACGGCCTCATGGGCGCGTCCCTGCTGCTGTTCACGGCGTTCGTCGGGTTCGAGCGGATCACCGCGCCGAGGCCCGGTGACCAGGTGTTCTCCGCCCGGGTGCTGCACTTCGCCGTCCCCGCGGTGATCGGTGTCGTGCTGCTGGTCGCCTTGGGCGTCGGCGCGGCGGTGCTGCGGCAGCTGGGCGCGGCCCGCCTGGCGCTCAGCCCCGCCCCGCTGCGGGACGCGCTGGTCGTCGCGGACGGCCGCTGGCTCCTGCCGCTGCTCGGGTTCGGCGCGGCGGTGGCCGCCGTGTCGTCGCTGTGGTTCGTGCTGGCCTCGTCCCGGCGCACGCTGGTCGGCATGACCGAGACCGGCGACCTGCCCCCGATCCGCGCCGGCTGGCCGCTGGACGTGGTGAGCGCCGCGCTCGCCGTCCTCGCCGTGGTGGCGCTCCCGCCGTCCACCGCGCTGGCCGTGGGCGCGTGCGGCACCGCGTTCTACTACGGCTTCACGAACGCCTCGGCGCGCGTGCTGCTGCAAGAGGACCGGACGTGGCCCATGCGCACCGCGTGCCTCGGCCTCGGCCTGTCCGTCCTGCTCGCCATGAGCGCGCCCGCCGACGCGCTCGTGATCACCGGAGCGGCGCTCGCGCTGGGTACCGGGCTGATCGCGCTGGGTCGGCTCCGGCAGCCCGTCGGTTGACCCGTCCGGATGGTCGGAGGTCCGAGGGTCGGGACAGCGATTTTCCGACGTCCCAGTGGCGGCTATCGTGCTGCCATGACGACCGCGTTGCCTTTCACCCGGACCCCCAACCCGCAGCCGGCGACCCCGGAGCGCGTTGCGGAGGTACTCGCCAAGCCGGGCTTCGGGCAGCACTTCACCGACCACATGGTGACGATCCGCTGGAACCGCGAGCAGGGCTGGCACGACGCCGTCGTCGAGCCCTACCACTCGCTGGAGCTGGACCCGGCGGCAATGGTGCTGCACTACGGCCAGGCGATCTTCGAAGGGCTCAAGGCGTACCGCCAGCCCGACGGCTCGATCGCGTCCTTCCGCCCCGAGGCGAACGCCGAGCGCTTCCGCGCGTCGGCCCGCCGGTTGGCGATGCCCGAACTGCCCGACGACCTGTTCCTCGGCTCGATCCGGGAACTGCTGGCCGTCGACGCGCGGTGGGTGCCGTCGATCCCCGAGGAGTCGCTGTACCTGCGGCCGTTCCTCTACGCCACCGAGAAGGGCCTCGGCGTGCGGCCGGCGACCGAGTACCTGTACGTGCTCATCGCCTCGCCCGCCGGCTCGTACTTCGCGGGCGGCCTGAAGCCGGTGACGGTGTGGCTGTCGACCGAGTACGTGCGCGCGGCGCCCGGCGGCACCGGCGCGGCGAAGTTCGCGGGCAACTACGCGGCGTCCCTGGTGGCGCAGGCGCAGGCCGCCGAGCAGGGCTGCGACCAGGTCGTCTGGCTGGACGCGGTGGAGCGCCGGTGGGTCGAGGAGATGGGCGGGATGAACCTGTTCTTCGTCCTCGGCTCCGGTGACGACGCCCGCGTGGTGACGCCGGAGCTGTCCGGCGCGCTGCTGCCCGGCATCACCCGCGACTCGCTGCTGCGGTTGGCGGCCGACTTCGGCTACGCGGTCGAGGAGCGCCGGATCTCCACCGAGGAGTGGGAGAAGAAGGCCGAGTCGGGCGAGCTGACCGAGGTGTTCGCCTGCGGCACCGCCGCGGTGATCACGCCGGTCGGGCACGTGAAGCACGCGGACGGCGAGTTCAGCGTTTCCGGCGGCCGCACGGGCGACGTGACGATGAGGCTGCGCAACCACCTGACGGGCATCCAGCAGGGCCAGGTCGCCGACCCCCACGGCTGGATGACGAAGATCGACTAGGCGCCGGGCGCCACCCTCGCCGCGCTGCCCGTCACAGGGACAGCACGACCAGCACGGTGAGGGTGGCCGTCTCGCAGGCCGCGCCCAGCACGTCGCCGGTGATCCCGCCGAACCGCCGACGCGTGTGCCTGACCAGCAACAACACCAGTGCGGCCGCCAGGGCGACGGCGAGCGGACCGTGCCACGGGTGCACGAGGAACCCCGCCGCGGCCAGGGCCGCCCACCACGCCGCCGCGGCCCACACCGGCTGGCTGCCCGCCACCAGCGCGCCCAGCCCTTCCGGCCGTGCGGCGGGCACCCCGCGCAGGCAGCACAGCACGAACGCGGCCCGTCCCGCCGTCAGGGCGAGCAGCACAGCTCCCCAGTGGACGGTCGGGAACGCGGCGGCCTCCGCGCCCAGCACGACGATCAGCGCCACCACCGCGAACGGCCCCGCGCCACCGTCCTTCATCACGGCCAGCGCGCGCTCCGGCGGCCCGTAGCAGCCCAGGCCGTCGGCCGTGTCGGCCAAGCCGTCGAGGTGCATCCCGCGCGTCGCCAACGCCAGGAACCCCACGACCAGGAACCCGGCCACCAGGTCCGGCAGCGGCACGTGGAGCAGCCCGACGACCGCCGCGCCCAGCAGCAGGCCCACCAGCGGCGCAAGGGAGATCGCCCGCCGTGCCGCCCGCGCGTCGACCTCGCCGACCCGCACGGGCAGCACGGTCAGCCACGACAGCGCCAGCCGCATCAGGCGGGTCCGGAGACGCCCGCGCTGTCGAAGGTCGCCATCTCGGCCAGGATGCGGGTCGCCATCACGACCAGCGGCAGCGCCGCCACCGCGCCGGAACCCTCGCCGAGCCGCAGGTCGAACTCCAGCAACGGCTCCAGGCCCAGGTGCCCCAGCGCCAACGCGTGCGCGGGCTCGGCGGACTTGTGCCCGGCCACCCACCACTCGCGCGCGCCGGGCGCCAGCTCCTCGGCGACCACGGCCGCCGCGCCGACCACCACGCCGTCCAGGATCACCGGCGTCTTCCGCACCGCCGCCTGCGCCAGGAACCCGGCCATCGCGGCGATGTCCGCGCCCGACGCGGTGGCCAGCAGCGCCAGGGGGTCGTTGATCACCGGCCGGGCGCGGCGCAGCGCGTCCCGGATCGCCGCCGTCTTGCGCATCCAGCCCTGGTCGTCGATGCCCGTGCCGCGGCCGACCACGGCCACCGGCTCCGAGCCCGTCAGCGCCGCGATCAGCACCGCCGCCGGCGTCGTGTTGCCGATGCCCATGTCGCCCGCGATGAGCAGGTCCGCGCCGCCGTCCACCTCGTCGTCCACGAGCTTGCGGCCGACCTCGACGGCCTTCACGGCCTCTTCGGGCGTCAACGCGTCCTCGCGGTCGATGGACCCCGAGCCGCGCCGCACCTTGACGTCGCCGACCGGCGTGTCCGAGTCGACCGCCACGTCCACCACGCGCACCGTCGCGCCCGCCACGTTCGCCAGCACGTTCACCGCCGCGCCGCCCGCGAGGAAGTTCGCCACCATCTGGCCGGTGACCTCGCTCGGGTACGCCGACACGCCGTGCCGCGCCACCCCGTGGTCGCCCGCGAACACCACCACGCGCGGCCGGGTGAACGGCCGCGGCGGGCACTCGCCCTGGCACGCCGCCACCCAGGCGCCCAGCTCCTCCAGCCGGCCCAGCGACCCGACGGGCTTGGTCAGCACGGCGTGCCGGGCGATCGCCTGGCCGCGCACGTCCTCGTTCGGCGGCTCGACGGGCGGGAACTCGATGGTCACCGACTACCTCCGGCTTCGCGCAGTCGCAGTGGGATTCCGGCGACGACCAGCAGCACCTCGTCGCACACCTCGGCCAGCCGCGCGTTGAGCGAACCGAGGTGATCGCGGAAGAGCCTGCCAGAGTGGGTGGCGGGCACGACGCCGAGCCCGACCTCCGCCGACACCAGGACCAACCGGCTGCGCGTCCGCGAGACCGCCCGGACGAGCGCCGAGCACTCCGCCTCCACCTGCCCTATGCCGTGGCCCTCCCACGCGCCCGCGTCGTCCAGCACGCCGTTGAGCCAGGTCGCGACGTCGTCCACCAGGATCGGCGGGTCGCTCTCGCTGGTCGCGGTGAGCAGGGCGATCAGGTCATTCGGCGCCGGCGCCTCGACCGTGGTCCACGTGGCCGGCCGGCGGGCGACGTGCTGGGCGATCCGCAGCTCCCAGTCGGCGTCGTCGGGGTAGCGGCGGGCCGTGGCGACGTACGTCACGACGTCGTCCGTGAGCAGCCCCTCCGCGTGCGCCGACTTGCCCGAACGAGCGCCGCCCAGCACCAGTGTCCGACGCGTCACACCGCACTCCATCTGTTCCAGGAGGACATAGCCTGACCGGGAACGTTACCCGGCGCGCACAGCGGGAGGTGATCGTCGTGGAGTACCGGTGGCGGTACCAGGACCAGCAGGGGCGTGAGGTGGACGGCCCGCACGTCGCGTTCGCCGACCAGACCGAGGCGGAGGACTGGTTCGGCTCGGCGTGGGTCGAGCTGCGGGAGGCGGGCGTCGCCCAGGTGACGCTCCTGCGCAGCGAGTCGGAGGTCTACGGCCCGATGTCCCTCGCCCCGGCCGAGTAGACCGGGCCGATTTCGCGCGGCGCCGCCGCGGCGCCGTGGGTACCGTTTTCACGTGCCGAAGTTCACGTTCCAGCTGGACGTGCGGGACCCGCCGGCGAAGGTGATCGGCGCGATGGTCGATTTCTCCGAGCGCAGGCCGGCGATCTGGCCGAACCTCGCCCCGCACCTCTACCGGGTGCACGCGTTGGGCGCCGGCACCGCCGACGTGACGGAGGGCAGCGCGTTCCTCGGGCTGGAGGTGTGGGAGCGCGTCACCTACGAGTGGACGGACTCGGTCGTCCACTCGGTGATCACCGACGGCACGATCTTCGAACCGGGTGGCATGTTCGACTTCCGCGTCGAACCGCACGGGGACGGCAGCCGGATCAGCGTCGACTACCACCGGCGGTCGAAGACGCTGCTGGGGCGGTGCGCGGGCGCGATGTTGCAGCTGACCCGCGGCGCGCCGATCAAGCGCAGCTTCCGGGAGGTCTACGGCAAGCGGACCTGAGCCCCCGACGCGCGGGGGTCTGGTCAGCGGCTGTCGGTCAGTCGTCGGCGGGGGGAGTGGTCCGTCGCAGGGCGGCGGTGGCCGCGGAGCGGACGGCCGGGTGCGGGTCCAGCACGACCGTTGCCAGGCGGTCGGGCAGGTCGGCCGGGGAGAGGCGCCCGAGGGCGGTGGCGGCGTTGGCGCGGACCCGGGGGCGGGGTCGTTCAGGGCGTCCGTCAGCGGGGTGAGCGCTTCGGCGATCGGCAGCCGACCCAGGCCGGCGCGGGGAACGGCGATCGTCCGGAACGCGGAAGCCCCGCCCGGATAGTCCGAGCGGGGCTTCTCGACGTGAACCGCGTCAGGGGGTGACGGTGAAGCGCGGGTCGGTCTCGACCACGCCCTCCAGCACGTCGTCGATCTTCTTCAGCAGCTCCTCGTCCAGCTTCACGCCGGCGGCCTTGACGTTCTCGCGCACCTGCTCGGGGCGTGACGCGCCGATGATCGCGCTCGCCACGTTCGGGTTCTGCAGCACCCACGCCACCGACAGCTGGGCGAGCGAGAGCCCGGCCTCGTCGGCCAGCGGCTTGAGCCGCTGCACCTTCTCCAGCACCTCGTCGCGCAGGAAGCGCTGGATGAACTTCGAGCCGGTCTCGTCGGTCGCCCGCGAACCCTCGGGCACGGGCTGACCGGGCAGGTACTTGCCGGTCAGCACGCCCTGGGCGATGGGGGACCAGACGATCTGGCTGATGCCCTCGCGCTCGGACGTGGGCACGACCTGCGACTCGATGACCCGCCACAGCATCGAGTACTGCGGCTGGTTCGAGATGAACGGGACGTTCAGCTCACGGGCCAGCGCCGCGCCGCGCGCGATCTGGTCCGCGTTCCACTCGGACACGCCGATGTAGAGCGCCTTGCCCTGGCGGACGACGTCCGCGAAGGCGAGCATGGTCTCCTCCAGCGGCACGGACTTGTCGTACCGGTGCGCCTGGTAGAGGTCCACGTAGTCGGTCTGGAGCCGCTTCAGCGACCCGTCGATCGACTCCATGATGTGCTTGCGGCCGAGGCCCTTGTCGTTCGGACCGCCGGGGCCGGTCGGCCAGAAGACCTTCGTGAAGATCTCCAGCGACTCGCGGCGCTCGCCGGCCAGCGCCCGGCCCAGCACCGACTCCGCCTTCGTGTTGGCGTACACGTCGGCGGTGTCGAAGGTCGTGATGCCCTCGTCGAGCGCCGCCCGCACGCACGCGGTGGCCTGGTCCTCCTCGACCTGGGAGCCGTGGGTGAGCCAGTTGCCGTACGAGATCTCGCTGATGTTCAGGCCACTGCGGCCGAGGCGTCGGAACTCCATGTCACGAAGTCTAGTGACAACTCGTTCGGCAAGCTAATGAACTCCCCGTGACCCCGTGACCCCGTCGCCCGCGCACGCGGCCGCAGGCGTGGTCAGACCTTGTCGCCCGGGCTCACCCGCGGCTTGGGCACGCGCAGCCGGCGCAGCTGGCTGGCGCGGATGAACGAGTACCAGCCGATGGACAGGCCGCGGGTGGTGTCGTTCGGGAACTTCAGCCGCACCCGCCTGGCCACCAGCCGGCCGAGCACGAAGCCCTCGACGATCATCGCCAGCAGCATGAACGTGGTCAGCAGCGTCGCGTACTGCTGGACCGCGGGCATCGGCACGAGCAGCGCCACGAACACCAGGATCGCGAGCGGCATGAACAGGCCCATGAGGTTGCGCCGCGAGTCGACCACGTCGCGGATGTAGGCCTTCACCGGGCCGCGGTCGCGGGGCAGGAGGTACTTGTCCTCGCCCGCCATCATCCGCTGCCGGCGCTCCAGGTTGGCGGCGCGCCGCTCCTCCTTGGACACCTTGCTCCCGCGCGCCCGCTTCAACGCCTCGCGCTGCGTGCGGGGCGGCGGCGGGACGGGACCGCGTCGCTTGCCCTCCGCCTCACGCCGCTTCGGCGTGGGCCGCCCCTTGCCGGGGGTGCGCGACGGGTCGGCCGGGTTCACCTCCGCGGGAGCGTCCTCGGTGGTGGTGGACTCGGTGGCTTCGTCGGCGTTGCGGCGCAGGAACCTCACCGCACCAGAGTAGGAGATGCCCCGATAAGTACTGTTCGCGAGGTGCGAGTTGTTATTGCGCCGGACTGCTTCGGCGGAACGCTGACCGCGCGGGAAGTCGCCGAGGCCGTGGCCGAGGGCTGGCGCCGCACCGCTCCCGACGACGAGCTCCGGCTCCGACCGCTGGCCGACGGCGGCCCCGGTTTCGTGGACGTCCTGCACACCGCCCTGGGCGGCACGCTGCACCGGGTCACGGTCACCGGACCGCTCGGCACGCCCGTCGAGGCGCGGTGGCTGGAGCACGACGGGACCGCCTACGTCGAGTCCGCCCAGGCGTGCGGCCTGCACCTCATCCCGCCCGACCGGCGCCCCGAGACCGCCGAGACCGCCACCACGAGGGGCGTCGGCGAGCTGCTCAACGCCGCCCGCCACCTTCACACCATCGTGGTCGGCCTGGGCGGCTCGGGCACGACGGACGGCGGCGCGGGGCTGCGGGAGGCCGTCCAGCCCGTCACGGCCCGCCTGGTCGCCGCCGCCGACGTGGAGAACCCGCTGCTCGGCCCGCACGGCGCCGCGCGCACGTTCGGCCCGCAGAAGGGCGCGTCACCCGAGGCGGTGGAGCGGCTGGAGGCACGGCTGGCCGCGATGGACGAGCTGGCCGACGTGCGGGACCGGCCCGGCGCGGGCGCGGCCGGGGGTCTCGGCGCGGCGCTGATGGCCCTGGGCGCGACGGTGGCGTCCGGCGCGGGCCTGGTCCGCGAGCTGACCGGCCTCGACGCCGCGCTCGACCGGGCCGACCTGGTCGTCACCGGCGAGGGCAGCTTCGACTGGCAGTCGCTGCGCGGCAAGCTGGTGACGGCCGTGGCCGCCGGCGCGGCCGAGCGCGGCGTGCCGTGCGTGGTGCTGGCCGGGCAGGTCACCGTGGGCAGGCGCGAGGCGGCCGCGGCGGGTGTGCAGGACTCGTACGCGGTGGCCGAGCACGTCGGGTCGGTCGAGCGCAGCCTGGCGGACCCGGCGGGCACGCTGGCCGACCTGGCGGCGCACGTGGCGAGGCAGTGGTCACACCCCCGCCCCTGACGCCTGTGCGACCATGGGGGTCAGGAACAAAGCGGGTACTTCCCGTGTTTGCCCGGAATAGATGCCCGCAAAGGACCTCTGAGGGAGAGCCATGACGACCGCTCAGGACGCAGTCACCTCGACTCCTGACGCCCCGCCCACCCACGGCGTGACGCTGACCGACGCGGCGGCCGTGAAGGCCAAGGCGCTGCTCGACCAGGAGGGGCGCGACGACATGCACCTGCGCATCGCCGTCCAGCCCGGTGGTTGTGCGGGGCTGCGTTACCAGCTGTTCTTCGACGAGCGCACGCTCGACGGCGACGCGGTGCGCGACTTCGGCGGCATGAAGGTCGCCGTCGACCGCATGAGCGCCCCGTACGTCGAGGGCGCCGTGATCGACTTCGTGGACACGATCGAGAAGCAGGGCTTCACGATCGACAACCCGAACGCGGGCGGTTCGTGCGCGTGCGGCGACTCGTTCCACTGATCGACCACCGGTAACCGCAGGTCAGACGGGAAGGGCCCTCGCCGCGATGGCGAGGGCCCTTCCCGTTTTCGCGCGTCTCCGACGTCGGACGTCAGACGTAGGCGTCCAGGTCCGCCACCTGCGCGTAGTGGGCGTCGTCCACCTGCCACGGCGCCGCGGCGCGTGGCTCCGGCAGTCCGGTGGCCGCGCCGCGCAACTCCCGCGGCAGGGCGGTGCAGTCCTCGATCAGGTCGTCCAGCGTGTCCGCCTCGATGTTCGTCACCCCCGCGACCGTAGGCGCGGAAATGCCTTGACAAAAGCCCTACCGGACGGTAGCCGTCCGGTAGGGCCTCATCTCACGCGTGCGCGGCGAGCGGCGCCGTCGACGGTTGCGCCGGGGCCGCCGACCGCGCGGTCACCCTGCCGACCACCAGGGCCACCCCCACGCCGAGGATGGTCGACACGCCCCCCACGGTCCCGACCCACCGGAGGCCGAGCCCGCTCGTCAGGACCACGCCGCCGAGCATCGGGCCCAGCGCCGCCGCCACGTTGAACGCGGAGATGTTCACGGAGGCGACCAGCCCGGCCGCCTCGCCCACCTGCCCCATCAGGTAGGTGTGGATCAGCGGCCCCGCCGTGAACGCGCTCGCGCCCAGCACGAACACGCTGACCACGGCGGCCACCTTGCTCTCCAGCACCAGCCCCTGGGCGAGCAGCACCACGCCGAGCACGGCCAGCGGGACCGGCAGCACGCGGGCGATGCGCTGCGGCGGCACCTTGCCGGCGAGCGTGCTGCCGACCAGCGTGCCGAGGCCGTACACGAGCAGCACGCCGGTCACCCAGCCCGGCTCGAACCCGCTCACGTCCCGCAGCGCGGGCGCCACGTACGTGAACGCGGCGATCAGGCCGGTGAACGACAGGACCGTCGTGGTCAGGCCGAGCAGCACGGTCCGCCGGCCGAACGCGAACAGGCTGGCCCGGACGCCGGGGTCCGGCACGTGCGCGACCTTCGGCGTGCCGAGCACCACCCCCGCCAAGCTGATCGCGGTCAACGCGCTGACCAGCACGAACGACGCCCGCCAGCCGTAGTTCTGGCCGATGAGCGTGCCGAGCGGGATGCCCAGGATGGTGGACAGCGCGACGCCGTTGACGACCTTGGCGATGGCCGCGGTCTGCTTCTCGGGCGGCACGGCGGCGACGGCGATCTGGGACGCCACCGCGAAGAAGAGCCCCTGCGCGAGGGCGGCGACCATGCGCGCCGCCATCAGCAGGGTGTAGTCGTCGGCGAGGGCGCTGCCCACGGAGGCCACGAAGGCCAGCGCCATGACGGAGATCAGGAGGGTCCGGCGCGGGATGCGCCCGGTGAACACGGTCAGCACGGGTCCGCCGATGGCGACGGAGACGGCGTAAGCGGTCACCAGCAGGCCTGCGGTCGGCACGTCCACACCGAGATCGGCGGCGACCTCGGGCAGCACGCCGACGATGATGAACTCGGATGTCCCCACAGCGAATGCGCTGAGCATCAGGATGAAGGCGATCACGCGGACGACGCTAAAGTGTGACACTGACGTCAGGGTCAAGGTTGCGTGATCAAACCCTCTTGTGGGCGGGAGTGGGAATACGTGCTGATCGGGGAACTCGCGGAGAAGACCGGCACCACCGTGCGCATGCTGCGCTACTACGACCAGCAAGGCCTGCTGACGGCACAGCGCACCGAGACGCGCTACCGCGTCTACGACGAGTCCGATGTGGAACGGGTCCGGAGCGTGCGCTGCCTCATCGGCTCCGGCCTCAACGTGCGGCTGGCCCGGCTGGTGCTCGCGCACGCGTTCGACCAGGACGTCGAGCTGCCCGACGACGAGGCGGGCTGCGTGCCGCTGCTCGGCATGCTGCACGAGGAGCTGACGTCCGTCGACGCCCGCATCGAGCAGCTGGCGCGCACCAAGGAGCACCTGACCAAGCTGGTCGAGCACGTGGCCGGGATCATGGAGCAGAAGATCGGCAAGGACGCCGTCGACGAGTGCCGGGCCGACATCGCGGCCGGCGTCCACAGCAGCCGGGTCCGCGCCCGCGCCGGGCAGCACGCCGGCTGAACGGGCGTCCACCCACGACGAAGGCCCCCGGCACGCGTGCCGGGGGCCTTCGCGCTCAACGGGCTACAGCTTCACGGGGTAGTGCGGCTCGGGGATCGCCGGGCGGATGCGGCCCTCCACGAAGATCCCGTGCCAGATCATGAACACCAGCAGCGCCCAGATCCGCCTGCTGTGGTCCGCCACGCCCGACCGGTGCTCCTCGATGAGCCGCAGCACGGCGTTCTTGTCGAGGTACTCGTCGGTCTGCGACTGGCGCACGTGCTGCACCGCCCAGTCGTGCATCTCGTCCTTCAGCCAGTGCCGGATCGGCACCGGGAAGCCCAGCTTGCGCCGGTTCAGCACGTGCGCGGGCACGATGTCGCGGATCGCCCGGCGCAACGCGTGCTTGGTGGTCTCCCGGGTCAGCTTCAGCTCGGACGGCACCTGCGACGCGATCCGGAACACCTCGGGGTCCAGGAACGGCACCCGCAGCTCCAGCGAGTTCGCCATCGTCATCTTGTCGGCCTTGACCAGGATGTCGCCGCGCAGCCACGTGAACAGGTCGACGTGCTGCATGCGCGTCACCGGGTCCCAGCCCTCGGACTCCCGGTACACGTGCCCCGTGACGTCCTTGTGCGACACGTTCGGGTCGTACGTGCGCAGCACCTGCCGGATCTGGTCGTCCATGAAGATCCGCGCGTTGCCGTAGTAGCGCTCCTCCAGCGTGAGCGCGCCCCGCCGCAGCAGGTCCTTGCCGCGCACGCCCTGCGGGATCTTCGTCGACACCTTGCCCATGGCCTTGCGCAACGCGCCCGGCACCTTCTCGAACGGCGCCAGCGACAGCGGCTCCCGGTAGATCGTGTAGCCGCCGAACAGCTCGTCCGCGCCCTCGCCCGACAGCACCACCTTCACGTGCTCGCGCGCCTCGCGGGCGATGAACCACAGCGGCACCAGCGCCGGGTCCGCCACCGGGTCGTCCAGGTACCACGTGATCAGCGGCAGCGCGTCCATCATCTCCTGCGCCGTCACCGCCTTGACCACGTGCTTCACGCCGATCGCGGCGGCCGACTCGGCGGCCACGTCGATCTCCGAGTAGCCCTGCCGCTCGAACCCGGTGGTGAACGTGATCAGGTCCGGGTTGTGCTCCTTGGCCAGCGCCGCGACCACCGTCGAGTCGATGCCGCCGGACAGGAACGAGCCGACCGTCACGTCCGCCCGCATGTGCTTGGCCACCGAGTCGCGCAGCGCCTCGGTGATCTCGTCGTACAGCCGGTTCTCGTCCGCCTCGCCGCGCACGGCGCGCGGCCGGAACGTCGCCGGGAAGTATCGCTCGACGACCGGCTTGCCGCCCGGGACCAGCGTGAACGACGTGCCGGACTCGATGCGGTGGATCTCGCTCTGCAGCGACTCCGGCTCCGGCACGTACTGCAGGATCAGGTAGTGCTGGAGGGCCTTCTTGTCGACCTTCGGCATGATGCCGATCGTCGGCGCCAGCTCCAGCACCGACTTCTTCTCGCTGGAGAACGCCACGCCGCCCGGACCGGCCGCGTAGTACAGCGGCTTGATGCCGAACGGGTCGCGCGCGCCGAACACGACCCGCCGCGCCTTGTCCCAGATCAGGAACGCGAACATGCCGCGCAGCTTCGCCACCGCGGCCGGGCCCCAGTAGTGGTAGGCCGCGACGATCGTCTCGGTGTCGCCGTCCGTGGCGAACACCGCGCCGAACTGCTTGGTCAGCTCCGCGCGCAGCTCCACGTAGTTGTAGATCTCGCCGTTGAACAGGATCGCGTACCGGCCCTGCTGGTCGTGCGGCCCCCAGTGCAGGGGTTGGTGCGAGTGCTCGATGTCGATGATGGACAGCCGGTTGAAGCCGAAGACGACCTCACCGCCGTGCCAGGTGCCACTCTCGTCGGGGCCGCGGTGACGCATGCAGCGCAGGGCCCCCGCCACCGCCGAGCGCGCCCGCTCGGCCTCGTTCTCGCCAGGGCAAACCAGTCCTACCAGGCCACACACGCGGTAACACCTTTCGAGTCGTGTGGAGAAGAGTCCAGTATGCCGGTGGGCCGGTGTGTGACCGAAACTGCACCGCACGGGTGCGGCCCCCGAGGGGTGACGCGCGGTGCGCTGAGCTACGCTCCCGCATGATCCGGCGTGGGGCGCAATCCCGTCCCTGCCTGCGAGCTTTGGTAGCGGTTGAAGGCAACGAGGAGGCGGCGAGCAGTGGGCCTGAAGGAGGGCACCAGGGCAGCCCGGCTGGCGAAGGTCGGCGGGCTGGTCGGCCTGGTCGGCGTCGGGGCCACGGGTTGCTCCACGGAAGAGGTGCTGCGCTTCGGTTGGCCGGTGGCCGTGACGCCGCAGGCCGAGGCGATGCGCGAGCTGTGGACCTGGTCGGTCGTCGCGGCTCTCGCGGTCGGTGTGATCGTGTGGGGCCTGATCCTCTGGTCGATCGCGTTCCACCGCAAGAAGAGCGAGGAGCTGCCCCGTCAGGTCGCCTACAACCTGCCGCTGGAGCTCGTGCTGCTGGTCGTGCCGACGATCATCGTGGCGGTGTTGTTCTACTTCACGGCCGTGACGCAGAACTACGTCACGGACAAGTCGAAGACGCCCGACGTGACGGTCGACGTGATCGCGTTCCAGTGGAACTGGGAGTTCCAGTACCCCCAGCACAAGACCGAGACGTCCAACCTGCCGGTGAGCACCGTCGGCTCGTCCGGCGAGATCCCGCTGCTGGTCGTGCCGCAGGGCAAGTCGATCCGCTTCAACCTGCGGTCGACCGACGTCATCCACTCGTTCTTCGTGCCGGAGTTCCACTTCAAGCGGGACGTCTTCCCCGAGCCCGAGAAGAACAACCAGGACAACGCGTTCCAGATCGACCAGATCGACCGCACCGGGTCGTTCGTCGGCCGCTGCGCCGAGCTGTGCGGCGTCTACCACGCCGTGATGAACTTCGAGGTCAGGGCGCTCACGCCGGACGACTTCGACCGGTACATCGAGCTGCGCAAGTCCGCCAACCCGGTCACCGGTCAGCCGTACACGGCGGCCGAGGCGCTGACCGAGATGAACTGCGGCGAGCTGTGCACGCCGCACGCCGTGACGACCAAGCCCTTCGACACCGACCGGACCGTCCGCGAGGCGTCCGGCGGCGAGAAGTAGGAGGACGCTGCGATGAAGGTCGAAGCACGCATTTTTGACTTGGTGATGGCGTTCTCGTTCCTCATGGCCGTCGTGTACGGCTACTGGACCTGGGCGGACACCGGTTTCGTCGAGCCGACCGGCACGGTGGCGCTCGCGCTCACCGGCGGGCTGGCGCTCATCGTCGGCACGTACTTCCGGTTCGTCGCCCGGCGCATCGAGGTGCGGCCCGAGGACAACGCGGACGCCGAGGTCAGCGACGGCGCCGGTGAGCTGGGCTTCTTCAGCCCCGGCAGCTACTGGCCGATCGGCCTGGCGGCGGCCGCCGCGACGGCCGGCGTGGCGCTCGCGTTCTGGCACGTCTGGCTGCTGGTGATCGCGGTCGTGCTGGTGCTGATCGCCGTCGGCGGGCTCCTGTTCGAGTACCACACCGGTCCGAACCACGAGTGAGCTGAATCTCTTTCGGGGGGCCACCTTTCGGGGTGGCCCCCTTTCTTGTCGTTTCTTGTCGTTTCTTGTCGTTACGCGGCGTTGGAGTTCTGGTAGCGGTCGACGTAGTCCTGCCCGGACAGCTCCAGGATCTGGTAGACGATCTCGTCCGTGACCGAGCGGAGCACCGGCAGCGACTCCTGCATGCCCGCGTAGCGGTCGAAGCGGAGCGGCTTGCCGAAGCGGATCGTCACCGGGTGGATGCGGGGGAGCCTGCGGTCCACCGGCTGCACCCGGTCCGTGCCGATGAGGCCGACCGGGACGACCGGCGCGCCCGACTCCAGCGCCATGCGGGCCACGCCCGTGCGGCCGCGGTGGAGGTGGCCGTCCAGCGAGCGCGTGCCCTCCGGGTAGATGGCGAACGCGCCGCCTTGCGCCAGGATGTCCTTCGCGGTGTCCAGGGACGCCCTGGCGGCCCTACCGAGCCCGCGGCGTACCGGAACGTGGCCCAGGGAGCCGAAGAAGTAGCGGGAGAGGGCTCCCTTGACGCCGCGGCCCTCGAAGTACTCGGCCTTGGCGAGGAACGAGACGCGGCGCGGCACGACCATCGGGATCACGATGCTGTCGATGAACGACAGGTGGTTGGGCGCGAGGATCACCGGGCCGTCGGCGGGCACGTTCTCGAGGCCTTCGACGGTCGGCCGGTAGACCAGGCGCGCCGTGGGCGCCACCACTCGCTTCATCACCGTGTAGAGCATGGTCACAGCATGACCGGCCGCTGTTGCCCGGCGGTGAAAAGGTGGCCGTCATCTCGCGCCTCGTCGGCCGGGGTCCGCGGGTGGGTCGCGGCCGCCGCGAGCTGTCCACTTGTCCACAGCCGATCGCGGGTGTGCGGAGTTGTCCACAGATCGCGTACACGGCGCGGAGACTGTCGGCCTGGGCCGGCAGGATCAAAAACAGGGGTCCCCCTGGGCGGGGGACCCCTGTGGAGCACGCTTGGCGCGTTAGGCGAACCGCGCCCGAACCGAACTGCGCCGGCCGAATCGCGCCGGGACGACCTGACCGGGACGACCTGCGCCTGGACGACCTGGCCTGGCACGACCCGGCCCGGGGACCGGTCGGCCCGGTGGCGGCTAGCTCGCCAGGGTGGCCTTCAGCTCCGTCGACCGCGCCGCCCACCGCCGCAGCAGGTCGGCCGCCGCACCGCTGTCGACCGCCTCGGCGGCCCGGCCCATCGCGTTCGACAGGTCCGCGTGCAGGTCACCGGTCAGCCCGCTGTGGGCCGCGATCGCACCCGCCGCGTTCAGCAGCACCGCGTCACGCACCGCACCGGGCTTGCCCGCCACGAGCTCGCGCACGACCTCGGCGTTCACGGCGGCGTCACCGCCCTTGAGGTCGTCCGGCAGGGCCGTCGGGATGCCGAGCGCCGAAGGGTCGATTTGCTCGGTCCGCACCTGCCCGCCGTCGACCACCCACACCGACGTCGTGGTCGTCGTCGTGATCTCGTCCAGCCCGTCGTCACCGCGCACGACCAGCATGGTGTTGCCGCGGCGCGCGAACACGCCCGCCAGCAGCGGCGCGAAGGAGACCCTCGCGCAGCCGACCACGCCGACCTTGGGCTGGGCCGGGTTGGTCAGCGGCCCGAGCAGGTTGAACGACGTCGGGATGCCGATCTCGCGCCTCGGCCCGCCCGCGTGCCGGAAACCGGGGTGGAACACCGGCGCGAAGCAGAAGCCGATCCCCAGCTCTTCCGCGGTCTGCTGGACGCCGAGCGGGGGCAGGTCGATCGCCACGCCCAGCTCTTCCAGCACGTCCGCGGTGCCGCACTTGGACGACGCCGCGCGGTTGCCGTGCTTCACCACGGGGACGCCGGCGGCGGCGGTCACGAGGGCCGCCATCGTCGAGATGTTCACCGAACCGGAGTTGTCGCCGCCCGTGCCCACGATGTCCGCCGCGCGCACGTCCACCGTGAACCGGCGGGCGTGGTGCAGCATCATCGCGGCGATGCCGTCGACCTCCTCGGGCGTCTCGCCCTTGGCCCGCAGCGCGACCGCGAACGCGGCGATCTGCGCGGGCGTCGCCGCGCCGGACATGACCTGGTCCATCGCCCAGCCGGTGTCGTCCTGGGTGAGGTCGACGCGGTCGATCAGCTGGTTCAGCAGTAACGGCCACGTGCGGTCCACGGCGGTCACCCCCGTACGACGGGCAGGGCCATCGACCGCAGCACCTCGGCCACGGTCTCGGCGGCGGCCAGCGGGTCGAGCGGGTGCACGAGCACCGCGTCCGCCTGCGACCACGTCGCCAGCCAGCGGTCGTCCTTGCGGCGGACCGCGACGACGACCGGGGGGCAGTCGGTGATCTCGTTCTTCAGCTGCCGGGACAGGCCCATGCCGCCGGTGGGCTGCGCCTCGCCGTCGAGGATGGCCAGGTCGACCCGACCCTCGTCCATCTCGTACAGGACGTCGGCGACGGTGCCGGCCTCGACGTACTCGACGCGCCCCAGGTCCGGCGCGGGACGGCGCCCCACCGCAGTGATGATCGTCTCACGCACCTCGGGGCGGTGGCTGAACACCAGGATCCTGGTCGTCTGCGTGCTCATCTGCGCGTCCTCCGGCGGGTCGGGTGCCAGGTGGCGCCGATGTTATCTGGCTAACGTCCCGGGACTTGCAGTGCGTCCCACCCGATCCAGTCGCCGCCCAGTCGCTGGGCCAGGCTCGCCATCCGCGCGCGCTCCTGCGCGCACCCGAGGGCGTCGAGCGTCTGCACCCGCATCGCGTGCCAGCGGCCGTCGAACCGCAGCTCCCAGCCGTCCGGCGCGAGCAGTTCCCGGGCGCGTTCTACCTGGTCAGGCGGTAGGTCGAGGTGGTGTCGCAGCACCGCGGGCTCGTCCGGGCGCCACCGCGGCGACCGGGCCAGGGCGGCCGAGTCGGCCTCGGCGACGTCGAACGCCTCCACCACGACCGACAGGCCGGGTGAATCGATCTCCGGTGCGGGTACGCCCCGACGGGCACGTCGGTCACGCCACCGGCTCAACAACCCCATGAACGTCCTCACCGCCTGTGTGACCCAGATGACCTGCGCACGTGCCCCGGACCCGATGGGCGGAGCGAAAACCTGCAAGCAATAATGCGTCGTGTGACAACGGCAGCGCCCTCAATCGGCCAGCGCGTGCACTCGCTGAACCGCCCGAACATGGTCAGCGTCGGCACGATCGTCTGGCTGTCCAGTGAGCTCATGTTCTTCGCGGGGCTCTTCGCCATGTTCTTCACGGTGAAGGCCCAGAACGAAGGCCCGTGGCCCCCGGCACCGACGCACCTGAACGTGCCTTACGCACTGTTCTTCACGATCATCCTGGTGGCCTCGTCGTTCACGTGCCAGTGGGGCGTGTTCGCCGCGGAGCGGGGTGACGTGTTCGGCCTGCGCCGCTGGTACGTCGTGACGCTCATCATGGGCGCGATCTTCGTCGGCGGCCAGGCGTTCGAGTACGTGACGCTGGTCGGGGAGGGCACCACGATCCCCAGCTCGGCGTACGGCACCGTCTTCTACCTGACGACCGGCTTCCACGGCCTGCACGTGATCGGTGGTCTGATCGCGTTCGGCTACCTGCTGGTCCGCACGAAGCTGAGCAAGTTCACGCCCGCGCAGGCGACCTCCGCGATCGTCGTGTCGTACTACTGGCACTTCGTCGACGTCGTCTGGATCGGCTTGTTCGCCGTCATCTACATCGTGCCCTGACCAGCTCGAACCCCGAACTCACACCAGCAAGGGTTGCCGCACACATGACCACCAACACCACACGGGCCCGGAAGCGCGGCACCAAGCTGCGCAGGCGGATCTCGGGCCTGCTCGCGCTGGGCTTCGCGCTGCTGGCCGCGGGCTTCCTGTTCAGCGCCCTCGCGCCGCAGCCGCAGACCGCGCAGGCGCAGGACGACCCGGCGCAGGTGCGACTGGGCGAGCAGCTCTACAACAACACCTGCATCAGCTGTCACGGCAAGAACCTCGACGGCGTCGAGGACCGCGGCCCCAGCCTGATCGGCGTGGGCGAGGCGGCCGTGTACTTCCAGGTGTCGTCCGGCCGCATGCCGATGGCCCGCCAGGAGGCGCAGGCGCTGCGCAAGCCCGCCAAGTTCACGCCGGAGGAGGTGGACGCGCTCGGCGCGTTCATCCAGTCCCGCGGCGGCGGTCCGCAGACGCCCGAGGAGCGCGGTGAGGCCCTGCGCGGCGAGGACCCGGCCCGCGGTGGCGAGCTGTTCCGGCTCAACTGCGCGGCGTGCCACAACTTCACCGGCCGCGGCGGGGCGCTGTCGTCCGGCAAGTTCGCGCCCGAGCTCGACGGCGTGACCGAGGAGCAGCTGTACACCGCGATGCTCACGGGCCCGCAGAACATGCCGAAGTTCTCCGACCGGCAGCTCACGCCGGAGGAGAAGGAAGACATCATCGCTTACATCAAGTCGGTGACCGACGGGAACAACAACCCCGGCGGCGCCCCCCTCGGCGGCCTCGGGCCGGTATCGGAGGGTCTGATCGCGTTCATCGTGGGTATCGCCGCCCTGATCGGCGTGACCCTCTGGATCGGAGCCAAGGCATGAGCGGCGTGAAGCCGAACGAGCTCCCCGACGAGGCGGAACTCGCCGGGATGAGCCGGGACGAGCTGGTCAAGCTCGGGACCAGCATGGACGGCGTCGAGCTCGTCCACTACGAGGAGCGGTGGCCGGTCAAGGGCACCCGCGCGGAGCGCCGCGCCGAGCGCCTGGTGGCCCTGTGGTTCGCCATCGCCGCGCTCGCCGGCATCGCGTTCCTCGTGGCCTTCATCTGGTGGCCGTGGAAGTACCAGGCCCCGCACGGCACCGACCACATCCTGTACAGCCTGTACACGCCGGTCATCGGCCTCACCCTGGGCCTGTCGATCCTCGCCCTGGGCGTCGGCGCACTGCTGTACACGAAGAAGTTCATCCCGGAGGAGCTGGCCGTCCAGCAGCGCCACGACGGCGGGTCGTCCGAGGTCGACAAGGCCACGGTCATCGCGGAGCTGGCCGACGCCGGTCAGCGCTCGACGATCGGCCGCCGGTCGCTCATCAAGCGGACCGCGGGCCTCGGCGCCGGCGTGTTCGGCCTGGGTGTCCTGGCCGTGCCGCTCGGCGGCCTGATCAAGAACCCGTGGGCGGACAGCGACTCCAAGGACTCGCTCTGGCACACCGGCTGGAAGGCGGAGAACGGCGAGAAGGTCTACCTGCGCAACTACACCGGCGACCCGCACGAGGTGCAGCTGGTGCGCCCGGAGGACCTGGAGGCCGGCGGTTACATGACCGTCTTCCCGTTCCGGGAGTCCGAGCGCGAGGACGAGCACGCGCTCATCGTGGCCACCAAGCGGGCCGACAACCCGGTCCTCCTGCTGCGCTTCCGCCCTGGTCAGAAGATCGTCAAGCGTGCGGGCCAGGAAGACTTCAACTACGGTGACCTGTACGCGTACTCGAAGATCTGCACCCACCTCGGGTGCCCGGCGTCGCTCTACGAGCAGCAGACCGGCCTGCTCCTCTGCCCCTGCCACCAGTCGCAGTTCGACGTCTTCCACTACGGCAAGCCCCGGTTCGGCCCGGCGACCCGCGCCCTGCCCCAGCTTCCGATCACGGTGGACGAGGACGGATACTTGATTGCCCGCAGCGACTTCATCGAGGCTGTGGGTCCGGCGTTCTGGGAGCGTAAGTCATGAGCGGCATCACCACGCCGACCAAGCGGCAGGGCGCAGCCGCCCGCGCGGCGGGTGGCGCCGCCAAGTGGGCCGACGACCGGTTCCACATGGCCGGTGGCCTGCGGAAACAGCTGAACAAGGTGTTCCCGACGCACTGGTCGTTCCTGCTCGGCGAGATCGCCCTCTACAGCTTCATCGTGCTGCTGCTCTCGGGCACGTACCTCGCGCTGTTCTTCGACCCCTCCATGGAGGAGGTCATCTACGACGGCTCGTTCCAGAACCTGCAGAACGTGCCGATGTCGCGGGCGTTCGAGTCGACGCTGGAGATCAGCTTCGACGTCCGGGGCGGCTTGTTCGTGCGCCAGGTCCACCACTGGGCGGCGCTGCTGTTCATGGGCGCGATCGTCATCCACATGTTCCGGATCTTCTTCACCGGCGCGTTCCGCCGCCCGCGTGAGATCAACTGGGTCATCGGCATCGTGCTGTTCATGCTCGGCGCGATCGAGGGCTTCCTCGGCTACTCGCTGCCCGACGACCTGCTGTCCGGCACGGGCCTGCGGGTGATGGCGGCGCTGCTGATCTCGATCCCGGTGATCGGCACGTGGCTCAACTGGCTGGCGTTCGGCGGCGAGTTCCCCGGCACGGAGATCATCCCGCGGCTCTACACGCTGCACATCCTGGTGATCCCGGGCATCATCCTGGCGCTGATCGCGGTCCACCTCGGACTCGTCTGGTACCAGAAGCACACCCAGTTCCCGGGGGTGGGCCGCAAGGAGACCAACGTCGTCGGCGTCCGCATCATGCCGGTGTTCGCGGCCAAGGGCGGCGGCTTCTTCGCGCTGGTCGTCGGCGTCACCGCGATCATGGGCGGCGTGTTCCAGATCAACCCGGTGTGGAACTTCGGCCCGTACAACGCCGGTCAGGTGTCGGCAGGCGTGCAGCCTGACTGGTACATGGGGTGGACGGACGGCCTGATCCGCCTGTGGCCCGCGTGGGAGCTCTACCTGGGCGACTACACGGTGCCGGAGCCGTTCCTGCCGTTCATGCTCGGCCTGCCGCTGCTGACCGGCCTCGCCGCGGTGTACCCGTGGATCGAGCGCAAGATGACCAAGGACTACGCGCACCACAACCTGCTCCAGCGGCCCCGCGACGTGCCCGTTCGGACGTCGCTCGGCGCGATGGCGATCTCGTACTTCATGGTGCTGCTGATTTCGGGCGGCAACGACATCATCGCCATGAAGTTCGACATCTCGCTGAACGCGATGACGTGGGCGGGCCGCATCGGCATGCTCCTCATCCCGCCGCTGGCGTACTTCATCACCTACCGCATCTGCATCGGCTTGCAGCGCGCGGACCGCGAGGTGCTGGAGCACGGTGTCGAGACCGGCATCATCAAGCGCCTGCCGCACGGCGAGTTCATCGAGATCCACCAGCCGCTGGGCCCGGTCGACGACCACGGCCACCCGCTGCCGCTGGAGTACCAGGGCGCCTCGGTGCCGAAGAAGATGAACAAGCTGGGTTCGGCCGGGCACCCGGTGCCGGGCAGCTTCCTGACGCCGGACGCGCCGGAGGAGACCGCCGCCCTGGCTCGTGCCCGGGCCGAGCGCGGCGTCTCGGGCGACACGCTGAGCGGCGAGAACAAGCCCGCGGGGGAACTGGCCGGCAAGCCGGCGCAGCCCGAGGACTGACCGTTCGCCGGAAGGGCCCCGCACCTGGGTCAGGTGCGGGGCCCTTCCGCGTGCGTGGGGCTCGGAGGTTCGGCGGTGGCACGCCCCGGCCGGCGTCCGCCTGCCGCCGTGGGGTGGCCGGAGCCGTCCGACGATGAGCGCGGACGAGCACGCCGCAGCTCACCCACGAGGGCTGCGACGCCCTCGCCGGCCGGCCGCGCGTGGCGTGATCAGGCGTCTTCGAGGCCGATGGCGAACGCCGCGTCCGTGTCGCGCTTCGAGTACGACCGGAACGAGATGTGGGTGTCCGTGTTCAGCACGCCGGGCACCTTGGAGATGTGGCCGGGCACCAGGTCGGCGAGGTCCTCGTGCCGGGCGACCTTGACCAGGGCGATCAGGTCGACGTCGCCGGCGCACGAGTAGACCTCGGTGACGCCCTCGATGTCGGCGATCGCCTGCGCCGCGTCCGGGATGGATTCGGCGGCGGCCTGGATCAGCACGATCGCGGTGATCACAGCGGTCCTCCACAAGTCGTCGGGGTATCGACCGACCACATGCTAGTGGCCCGCCTCCCGGTACTGGTCGCGACCGGCCTCGGCGCGCGCCAACCACTCGCGCCACGCCCCGGCGGCGAACGCGGGCGACGTCCACGGGCGGTCGCAGTGCACGAGTCGCGTGCCCGGCCGGTCGAGCCACCGCAGCACCACGCCGACCTCCTCGGGCGGCGCGCCGAACAGCGGCCCCTCGGCGGGGACCACGGTCTCCGCGGACGCCACCAGGGCGTCGACGACGGGCATGGGCCGCACGCCCCGCCGCGCCACCCCGGCCGACGCCAGCCGGCCGTGCCGCACCACGGCGAACTCCCACCCGCCCGCGCCGTCGGGGCGCGCCGCCACCACTTCGGGCAGCGCCGCCAGGCCGGCCAGGCGCTGTGCCCGGTCCAGCGACCGCAGCAACGACGACATGCGGTCACGGCGGGTCGCCGCGTCCTCGAACCGGTGCGCCTCGGCCAGCGCGTCGATCTGCGCGGTGAGGCCGTGCAGCGGCGCGACGTCCGTCCCGGCGACCAGCCCGCGGAAGGCGTCGACGGCGGGGGAGTAGTCGTCCGCCGACTGCCGTCCCGCGCACGGCGCCTTGCACCGTCCCAGCTCGAACAGGGCGCACGGCGTGGCGGACGCGTTGCGCGCCGGTATCCGGATCGAGCACGCCCGCAACGGCACGGTCTCCAGCAGGGCCTCCAGGGCCGCCTCGGCCAGCCGCCGGGACCGGAACGGGCCGAACGCGCCGTCACGGGCCGTGCGGACCACCGAGAGGCGCGGAAACGCCTCGTCCGTCAGCACGAGCCACCACGCCTGCGCCTGGTTCTTCGACCGCCGGTTGTAGGCGGGCTTGTGCGCGGTCAGCAGCCGCAGCTCCCGCACCTCCGCCTCCAGCGAGTGCGCGCACTCGACCGCGTCCACCCGGACGGCCAGCGCGACCATCTCGCGCAGCCGCTTCCGCCCCTCGCTCGCGGTGAAGTACTGCCGCACCCGCCGCCGCAGGTTCGACGCCGTGCCGACGTACAGGACCTCTTCGGACGGCCCGCGGAACAGGTAGACGCCGGGCGTGGACGGCAGGTCGGCCGCGAGCGTCCGCTTGCGCCGCTGCGCCGGCGTCACCTCCGGCAGGTAGGCGACCAGCTCCTCCAGCGAGTGCACGCCGACCGACCCGACCCGCTCCAGCAGGTGGTGCAGCACCTCGACGGTCGCCCGGGCGTCGATCAGGGCGCGGTGGTTCGGCTGGACGGACACGCCGAACAGCTGCGCCAGCGCCGACAGCCGGCAGCTCGGCGCCTCGTCCCGGCTGAGCACGCGGCGCGCCAGCCGGACCGTGCACACCACCGTCGGCTTCGGCCACGCGTACCCGTACCGGGCGCACGCCGCCTTGATGAAGCCCACGTCGAAGCCCGAGTTGTGCGCCACCAGCACCGCGCCGGCGGCGAACTCCAGGAACGCGGGCAGCACCGTGCCCAGCCGAGGCGCGCCGGTCACCATCAGCTGGGTGATCCCCGTGAGCGCCACGACCTGCGGCGGGATGCCGCGCTCGGGGTCGACGAGCGTCGCGAACTCGCCGATGACCCGCCCGCCGCGCACCTTCACCGCCCCGATCTCGGTGATCGAGTCGCCGTCCGCCCGGCCACCCGTCGTCTCCAGGTCGAACACGACGAACGTGGTCTCGCGCAGCGGGGTGCCCAGTTCGTCGAACGTGAGCTGAGTAGTCATCGCGGGGCACCGTAGCGGCGGGGTCCGACAGTGTTGGGTGGCCGCTGCTCCGCAGGCGGCGGCTCGGTCGCTTCGAAGTCGGTCGTTCGCGACTGTGTCTGCGGCCGCTGCTCCGCAGGCGGCGGCTCGGTCGCTATGAGGTCGGTCGTTCGCGCCGGTTTTCGTGGCGATCGAAAAGCGTGATCGCCACGAAAACCGGCGCGAACGACCGACGCGACCTCGCGGGCGGGTCGGTGCTGGTGGACACGGCTAGCCTGTACGGGTGCAAGACCCGATTGAGCCGGCGGATCCTGGCGGCGACCTGGGCGGCGAGGAGCCGGACCCGGTCGTCGAGTCCACTGTGGACTGGTCTGCCCTGCCCGAGCCGCTGCGCCTGCGGCTCGCCGAGTTGTGCGCGGACGCGTTGGGGGACTTGGCGAAGGTCGACGTGCCGCAGTCGTTGCGCGCGGTGGCGCGGTTCGCGCCCACGAAGCGGGCGCGGTTGGGCGGCCCCGCGTTGATCGGCGCGCTGAAGGTGTCGGCGAACTTCCGCGCCGCGGTGGTGGAGTGGCTGCGGCGCAACCGGCCGGCGGCGTTGGAGGTGACCTCTCCCGACCCGGTGGCGGCGGGCGCCGCGGCGGTGCTGCAGGGCGACGAGGTGGCGGGCCACTTCATCGAGCTGGTCGGCCGGCGGGCGGCGGACGCGGCGCTGCGGTCCGAACGGGACTTGGCGGTGCAGCGGGCCGAGCGGCTGGACGCGGAGCTGGAGCGGCTGCGGGCGGAGCGGGCCGAGGCGGGCGGCGCGGCGGACAAGATCCGCGAGGAGGCCGAGGTCGAGCTGGAGCGGCTGCGGAAGCGGCTGCGCGAGCAGGGCGTGCGGCTGCGCG
Organism: Saccharothrix hoggarensis; assembly: GCF_052936025.1. The sequence goes on from NZ_CP193624.1 coordinate 1,586,401, forward strand.
AGGCCAAGGACCGGGCCGAGTCGGCGGCGGCCGAGGTGGAGCGGGTGCGCGCGGAGGCGGAGGCCGAGCTGCGCCGGTTGACCGCCGAACGGGACCGGGAACGGGAACGGGCGGAGCACGAGCGGGCGAAGGCGCAGCGGGCCGTGGCGGACGCCGAGGTGGCGCGCCAGTCGGCGAAGGAGGCCCGCCAGGCCGACGAGGTGCGGTTGGCGCTGCTCGTGGACACGCTGGACGGCGCGGTGAACGGCCTGCGCCGCGAGCTGGCGCTGGGCGGCGCCGGGCCGCGGCCCGCGGACCTGGTGCGCGGGGCGAGCGCGGCGCAGGGCGCGGTGGGCCGGGTGGAGGACCCGGCGGCGTTGGACCGGCTGCTGGCGCTGCCCGCCGTCCACTTGATCGTGGACGGCTACAACGTCACCAAGACCGGTTATCCGGAGTTGTCGTTGTCGGACCAGCGGGACCGGCTGGTGCACCAGTTGGCGGTGCTGGCGGCGCGCACCGGCGCGGAGGTGACGCTGGTGTTCGACGGCGCCGGGGTGGTGGCCGTGCCGACGTCGGCGCCGCGCGGGGTCCGGGTGCTGTTCAGCGATCCCGGTGTGCTGGCGGACGACGTGATCCGGGCGTTGGTGACGGCGGAGCCGGAGGGCCGTCCGGTGGTCGTGGTGACGTCGGACCGGGCGGTGGCCGATTCCGTCCGACGGCGGGGCGCGCACCCGGTGCCGTCCGCGGTGCTCTTGGCCCGCCTGGGCCGGGTGTGACACAAATCGTGTTTTTAACACCACCGGCGGTCACACGACCAGGTCACAGCTAGGCCGTTCGGTAACAGTCGTGAACCAGGGCGGTTTTCCGCGTCCCGCTAGTGGACGCCGGGTCTCACGTTTCGTAACCTAGCCGAGATCTCGCGGCGGGCTGTGGTCCATCCTGGGCTGCGACGCGGGTTCACCGCCGAATCGGCCTGTCGGGGAGCCGAGCCGGAAACTCGAATCACGAGGACTGTCGGGCTGCGTCACGCGCCCGGCCGGTAGGCGGTTCACACGAAGGAGACTCACGCGACTGTGGCGTCGCAACGACTCAAGCGCGGCCTGCGCGGGGCGATGGCGGCCACGGCGGTGGCCGCTGCGGCGGTGGGCGTCATGCCCGTACCCGCCGGAGCTCAGCCGAACACCCCCGCGAACGCCTCCGAGGCGCTGAAGAAGTACAACGAGCTGGCCGAAGAGGCCACGAAGCTCAACGAAGAGCTGCTGCGCGCCGAAGAGCAGCGCAACGCCAACCAGGCGAAGCTGGACGAGGCGAACGCCGCCCTCGCCCAGGCGACCCAGGCGGGCGACCAGGCGAAGACCGACGAGGAGAACTTCCGCGTCCAGGTCGACAAGCTGACCGAGGCGTCGTTCGAGGGCGCCCGCTTCAACCAGCTGTCGGCCCTGCTGGTCTCCGACTCCCAGCAGGACTTCCTGAACCGCATGTCGGCGCTCGGCGTCCTGGCGGCGGACAACGAAGAGGCCCTCGACAAGCTCGCCGGCGCCGTCAACGCGGCCGAGGACGCGCGGGTCAAGGCGGCGGACGCCCAGAGCGCCGCGCAGGCGGCGACGGACGAGGCGATCCGGATCGCCGACGACATCAAGAAGCGCCAGACCGAGCTGCAGGGCCAGATCACCGAGGTCCGCAACCAGCTCAACCGGCTGACGGCGCAGGAGCGGAACACGCTGCGCGACCCCGGCCAGCCCCCCACGAACGTCTCCGTGCCCGCGGGCGCGGCGGGTGCGGCGCTCCAGTTCGCGCTGGACCAGATCGGCGACATGTACTCGTACGGCGCGACCGGCCCGCACGTCTGGGACTGCTCCGGCCTCACCATGAAGTCGTACGCGGCGGCGGGCGTGAGCATCCCGCGCACGAGCCAGGGCCAGGCGGGCGCCGGGCGTGCGGTGTCGCGCGGCGAGGTCACCGCGGGCGACCTGATCATCTACAACGGCGGCATGCACGTCGGCATGGCCGTCGACAACGGCCGCGTCGTGCACGCGTCCACCGACGGCGTCCCGGTCAAGATCGTGTCGTTGGAGGCGCCGGGCTCGATCTACGCCATGCGCCGCATCGCGGGCTGACAACCGTCGTCCAGCAGGGCCATCCTGGTCGGGGTGGCCCTGCTGACGTCTTGGGAGGCTCGTGAGCCGCTACCGGGTGCTGCTGGCCGTGCTCGTGGCCGTGACGTTCCTCGCCGGGCTGGGGGTGGCCGTGGTCCCGGCGGGCACGCCCGCGCCGCCCGCCGTCGCCGAGAGCGCCGCGCCGCGGGCCGACGACGTCCGGTCGCTGCTGGAACGGCGGGCGCGGGCCGTGCTGGAGCGCGACGAGACCGCGTTCACCGCCGACCTCGACCCGCTGGCCGACGCCGGGTTCCGGCAACGGCAGCGCGACCTGTTCCGCAACCTCGCCGCCGTGCCGTTGGCCGAGTGGGAGTACCGGCTGTCCGGCGAGACGGACGTCTCCTCGCTGGACCTGCCCGCCGCCGACGAGTCGTGGGCGCCGGACGTCCGGCTGGCCTACCGGCTGCGCGGTGTCGACGTCGAGGCCAGCACGCAGGGCATGGCGTACCTGTTCACCCGGCGCGGCGACCGCTGGTACCTGAACTCCGACACCGCGCTGGAGCCCCTGGGCAAGCGGACGTGGCGCGGGCCGTGGGACTTCGGGCCGTGCCACGTGCTCACCGGCTCCGGCGGGTTCGTGCTGAGCCACCCCGGCGGAGAGGCGCTGGCCGCACGGGTGCTGGCCGAGCTGGACGGCGCCGTGACCGCGGTGACGGAGGTGTGGGGCGAGGCGTGGGCGCGGCAGGTCGCCGTGCTGATCCCGGCGGGCCCGGACGAGATGCGCGCGCTGGTCGGCCCCGGTTTCGCCACCGGCGCGATCGCCGGCGTGGCGGTGGCCGACCGGGTGGACACCGAGAAGCACACGGCCCGCGGCCAACGGGTCGTGCTGAACCCGGACAGCGCGGGCGCGTTGTCGCCCCTGTCGCTGCGCGTGCTGCTCCGGCACGAGATCACGCACGTCGCCGCGCGCGGTGAGACGGTCGACGGCGCGCCGATGTGGCTGCTGGAGGGGTTCGCGGACTACGTGGGCTACCGGGGCAGCGACGTGCCGCCGCGCAAGGCCGCGCCGCTGCTCGCCGCGCAGCTGCGGGACGGCCCGCCGACCGCGCTGCCGTCCGACGACGCCTTCCGCGGTGACGGGATGGAGCTGGCCTACCAGCAGTCGTGGTCGCTGAACCTGCACCTGGCGTCACGGCTGGGCGAGCCGGGCCTGGTGGACCTGTACCGGCGGCTCGCGCGGGTTCGGGCGTCCGAAGTGGACGCCGTGCTGGTGGAGGTCACCGGCGAGGACACGGCGGCGCTGGTGCGCGGCTGGCAGGACTTCCTGCGGCGGGAGTTGGGCTGACAGCGCCGGCACGGGACGCCGGCAGGTCACGTAACGTGGGCGCGTGCGTCGGACCCTGTTGGTGACCAATGACTTCCCACCCCGGCCCGGTGGCATCCAGGCCTACCTGCACGCGTTGGCCGTGCGGCTGCCGGAGCTGGTGGTGTACGCGCCGTCGTGGGAGTCGCCGGCGGGCTCGCACCCGGAGTTCGACGCGGCGCAGCCGTTCGAGGTGGTGCGCCACCCCGGCACGTTGATGCTGCCGACGCCCGACGTGGTGCGGCGCGCGTCGGACATCCTGCGCGGAGCGCGCTGCGACGCCGTGTGGTTCGGCGCGGCGGCCCCGTTGGCGTTGATGACGTCACGGCTGCGCGCCGCCGGGGCCTCGCGCGTGCTGGCGTCGACGCACGGGCACGAGGTCGGGTGGTCCATGCTGCCGGGCGCGCGGCAGGCGTTGCGGCGCATCGGGTCCGACGTGGACGTGGTGACGTTCGTGAGCCGGTACACGCGGTCGCGGTTCGCGGCGGCGTTCGGGCCGATGGCGGCGCTGGAGCACCTGCCGTCCGGTGTGGACACCTCGGTGTACGCGCCGTCGCCCGCCGCGCGGGAGGAGGTCCGCGCCCGGTACGGGCTGGGCGACCGGCCGGTGGTGGTGTGCGTGTCCCGCCTCGTGCCGCGCAAGGGTCAGGACGTGCTGGTGCGGGCGTTGCCGGAGATCCGGCGGCGGGTGCCCGGCGCGGCGCTGCTCGTGGTGGGCGGCGGGCCGTACCGGGCGACGCTGGAACGGCTGGCCGCGTCGGTCGGGGTGTCCGAGCACGTGGTGCTGACCGGTTCCGTGCCGTGGGAGGAGCTGCCCGCGCACTACAACGCGGGTGACGTGTTCGCCATGCCGTGCCGCACGCGGGGCCGCGGGCTGGACGTCGAGGGGCTCGGGATCGTCTACCTGGAGGCGTCGGCCACCGGGCTGCCGGTCGTCGCGGGACGGTCGGGCGGCGCGCCGGAGACCGTGCGCGACGGCGTGACCGGGCGCGTGGTGGACGGCCGTGACGTCACGGAGGTCGCGGGCGCCGTGGCCGGCCTGCTGGCCGACCCGGAGACCGCCGCCAAGATGGGCGCGGCCGGCCGCGAGTGGGTCACCGACCACTGGCGCTGGGACGACCTGGCCGACCGCCTGGTCGCGTTGATCGACGGCTGATCAGCGGCCGTCCCCGGGCGTGCCGGCCAGGGCGTCCTCGACGGCGGCCAGCTCGGCGCGCGCCGAGCGCTCGGTGACGCGGAGGCCGAGCCTCGTGGTGAGGGCCACGGCCTGGGTCGCCAGGGCCTTCGCCTCCGCCGGCTGGCCCAGGAGCCGGCGCACGCCCGCCAGGCCGACCAGTGCCCGCGCCTCGCCCGGCAGGTAGCCGATGCGGCGCGCCTTCGTGAGCGCCTGCTGGAACTGCTCGTCGGCGGTCCGCAGCGAGCCGAGGCCCCGGTTCGCGGACGCCATCACCACCAGCACGTTCGTGGTGATCCGCTGGTCGCCGTCCTCGCGCAGCTCGGCCAGCGCCGCGTCCGCCAGCTCCAGCGCCTCGGCGTGCTCGCCGAGGTCCAGCCGGACCGACGCGATGCTCTCCAGCACGCGTGCCGTCGCCTCCCGGAAACCGGCCTCGGTCGACAGGCGCAACGCCTCCGCCAGGTGCGACAGCGCGCGCTGCGGTTCGCCCATGTGCTGCGACGCCACACCGAGCAGCGTCAACGCGGTGATCTCGCTGCCGCGCAACCCGTGCTCCACGCTGATCGCCAACGCCTCGCCGAGCAGGTCCACCGCCTCGGCCAGCTCGCCCGTCTCGATCGCCAGCACGCCCAACCCGGTCAGCACGCCCGCCTCGCCCGACCGCGGCCCGCCCGACTCGCGCTGCAGCGCCAAGCACGTCTCCAGGTCGTTGCGCGCCGACGCCAGGTCGCCCGACTCCAGCCGCACCACGCCGAGGTTGCCGCGCACGCCGGCCTCCGACGCCAGGTCGCCCGACAGCCGGTGCAGCTCCACGGCCCGCGTGTAGTGCGCGATGGACGTGGCGAAGTCGCCGAGCCGCCAGTGCAGCGTGCCGAGGTTCTGGTGCATCGCCGCCTCGCCCGCGACGTCGCGCTGCTCGTGCGCCGCGTCCAGGCCGTACCGGGCGGTCGACAGCCACTCGGTGACGTGCTTGCCGATCCACAGGTACCCGCGCAGGCCGTCCGCCAGCAGCCACGACACCGCCGCCGGCCCGCGCTCGGCCGCCGACCGGATCGCCGCGGTGAGGTTCGCCCGCTCCGCGTCCAGCCACGCCCGCGCCTGCGCGGCCGTCTCGATCCGGGGCAGCCGCACCGCGCGGCCCACCTTCGCGGGCAGCCGCATCAGGTCCGGGTACAGCAGCTCGGCGCAGTGGTCCACGGCCCGCACGTAGAACTCCAGCAGCCGGACCCGCGCCGCGCCCACCTGCTCGGGCGACTCCAGGTCCGCCACCCCGGCGGCGAACCGGGCCAGCTCGTCGTGGAAGGCGTACCGGCCGCCGGCGGACCGCACCAGCCGTGCCGCCGCGAGCTGGTCGAGCAGCGCGGCGGCCTCCGGCACGGGCAGGTCGGCCGCGTTCGCCGCCGCCTCGGTGGTGAAGTCCGGCCCCGGCACCACGCTCAGCAGCCCGAACAGCCGGCGCGCGCCCGGCGTGAGGGCGGCGTGCGCGAGGTCCAGCGGACGGCGGTCGCCCAGCCGTTCGAGGTACCGCGCCACCGGGCCGTTGCCGACCGACGCGGCAGCGATGCCCAGCGTCAGAGGCAGGTGGCCGCACCGCCGCGCCAGCTCCTCCGCCGCCGGCCCGGTCCGCCGCAGCACGGCCAGCGACTCGGCCGGCTCCAGCACGTCCAGCTTCACCCGGCGGGCGCCGTCGACGGCGATCAGGCCGCGCAGGTCGTCCCGGCTGGTCACCACCACCGGGCAGCTCGCCGCGCCCGGCAGCAGCGGCCGGACCTGGTCCGGCGCGGCGGCGTTGTCGAGCACCAGCAGCATCCGCCGTCCCGTGAGGAGGGAGCGGAACAGGGTGCTCTGCTCGTCCACGTCCACGGGGATCTGCTCCGGCGGCACGCCCAGCGCCCGCAGGAACCGGGTCAGCACCTCCACCACCGGCGTCGCCGGCCCGAGCGCGTACCCGCGCAGGTCCACGTACAGCCGTCCGTCCGGGAACCGGTCCCGCAGCCGGTGCGCCACGTGCACCGCCAACGCCGTCTTGCCCACGCCCGGAACGCCGGTCAGCGCCACGATCGGCACGGCGGTGCGCGGCCCGTCCGGCGCGATCAGGCGGGAGATCCGGTCCACCAGCTCGTCGCGGCCGACGAAACCCGGCACGTCCGGCGGCAGCTGGTCCGGCACGTCGGGGTCGGCGCGGTCGGCGGGCGCGGCCAGGCTCGGGTCGCCGACCAGGATCGCCTGGTGCAGCTCGCGCAGCGCCGGGCCCGGCTCGATGCCCAGCTGCTCGTCCAGCATCCGGGCGACCAGCCGGAACGCCTCCAGCGCCTCGGCCTGGCGGCTGCCCCGGTACAGCGCCACCATCAGCTGCGCCCAGAACCGCTCGCGCAGCGGGTGGTCCGCGGTGAGCGACCGCAGCACGGGCACCAGCCGCTCGTGGTTGCCCAGGGCCAGCTCGACGTCGTTGCGCTCCTCGTGCACCACCAGGAGCCGTTCGGCGAGCCTCGGCACCTCGTCGTCCCGCAACGTGTCCGACGGGACGTCCGACAGCGCCGGGCCGCGCCATAGGCTCAGCGCGTCCGAGTAGAGGGCGGCGGCGTCCGCCAGGTGCCCCGACTGCGCGGCCTGCCGCGCTAAGCCGGCCGTGGTCGTGAACCGGTGCACGTCCACCTGCTCCGGCGGCACGACCAGCCGGTAACCGTCCGAAGTGGTCCGGATCAGCGACGGGTCGCCCAGGAGTTGCCGCAGCCGCATCACGTAGGTCTGCAACGTGCCCCGGGTGCGCGCGGGAGGGTCGCCGCCCCACAGGAACGACACCAGTTCGCCAATTGAGACGACCCGGCCGGCGCGCAGCGACAGCGCGGCCAGCAACGCCCGGTGCTTGCCCGCCCGAACCGACACCGGCTGACCCTGTATGCGCACTTCAAGGGGGCCGAGAAGGCCGAACCACGGCCCAGCGCCCATCCGATCGCGTCCCCTCGTTCCGCCTCCCCCGTGCACAGCCTAGGACGGCCGCTGACGGGACGAGTCATCACGGCGTCAGCGATACGACAGCGCGCTCCGGCACTCTTGAGTCGTCCCGGTTGGGGGACCGGGACAACAAAACTTCTCGGGTCCGCGCAAGCGGATACGCGATCACTGGGGGTCGGGTGGCCCGCACCGAAGTCTTCGGTGCGGGCCACCCGTCTTAGTACCGGCCCGAACTCCGCCAGAGACCGAGCCACGACCCGCGAGGCCGCGTCGGTCGTTCGCGACTCATTTCGCGGCGACCACGCTCTTCGGTCGCCGGGAAATCAGTCGCGAACGACCGACTTCCAGGCGGCCGAGCCGCGACGCCGGAGGCGGCGCAATCCAACACAGCGAACGACCGACTTCCAGGCGGCCGAGCCGCGACGCCGGAGGCGGCGCAATCCAACACAGCGAACGACCGACTCCCAGGCGGCCGAGCCGCGACGCCGGAGGCGGCGCAATCAAGCGCTGTAGATCGCTTCGATGTCCTGCTTGTAGGTGTTGGCCACGACGGCCCGCTTCAGCTTCAGGCTCGGGGTCATCTCGCCGCCCGCCTCGGTGAAGTCCACCGGCAGGATGCGGAACTTCTTGATCGCCTCCGCCTTGGACACGGCCTGGTTGGCCTCGTCCACCGCGGCCTGGATCACGCCGCGCAGCGTCTCGTCGTCGAGCAGGTCGGCGACGGTCGCGTCGGCGGGCTTGCCGTTCTGCTCCTTCCACGCCGGGAAGAACTCCGGGTCGATCGTGATCAGGGCGCCGATGAACGGCTGGGCGTCGCCGACGACCATGCACTGGCTGATCAGCGGGTGGGCGCGGAGGCGGTCCTCCAGCACGGCGGGCGAGACGTTCTTGCCGCCGGCGGTGACGATGATCTCCTTCTTGCGCCCGGTGATCTTCAGGAAGCCGTCGTCGTCCAGTTGGCCGAGGTCGCCGCTGTGGAACCAGCCGTCCTCCAGCGCCTCGGCGGTCGCCTCGGGGTTGTTCCAGTAGCTGCGGAAGACGACGTCGCCCTTGATCAGGATCTCGCCGTCCTCGGCGATGCGCACGGACGTGCCGACGACGGGCCGGCCGACGGTGCCGACGCGGAACGCCGCCTCGGTGTTCACGCACGCCGCCGCGCTCGTCTCGGTCAGGCCGTAGCCCTCCAGCACCGGCACGCCGACGCCGCGGAAGAAGTGCGCCAGCCGTTCGCCGAGCGGCGCGCCGCCGGACACGGCCGCGATGCACCGGCCGCCGAGCGCCGCCTGGAGCTTGCTGTAGACGAGCTTCGAGAACAGCGCGTGCTTGACCTTGAGCCCGAGGCCCGCGCCGCCCGTGTCCTGCGCCTGGCTGTACTCCACGGCGGTCGCCTCGGCGGCGTCGAAGATCTTGCCCTTGCCGGCCGCGTGCGCCTTCTGCTTCGCGCCGTTGTAGACCTTCTCGAACACGCGCGGCACGGCCACGACGAACGTGGGCCGGAACGACTGCAGGTCCTCCACCAGGTTCTTCACGTCGGCGGTGTGCCCCATCGTGACCCGCGTGTACAGGCCGCACACGGAGATCGCGCGGGCCAGGATGTGGGCCAGCGGCAGGAACACGAGCAGCGAGTTGCCGGCCTGCATGAGCTGCGGGAACGCGGCGATCGCGCCGCGCACCTCGGACAGCAGGTTGCGGTGCGTCAGCTCGCAGCCCTTGGGGCGGCCGGTCGTGCCGGAGGTGTAGACGATCGTCGCGGTGTCGTCGGCCGCCACCTCCTTGCGGCGCGCGCGGGCGTCCTCGTCGGACACCGACGCGCCCAGGGCGGTCAGCTCGTCGATCGCGCCGGCCGCGTCACCGGACGGGCCGTCGATCTGCCACACGTGCCGCACCTCGGGCAGGCCCGCGACCACCGCGTCCACCGTCGCGCGGTGGTCGGAGGTCTCCACGAACACGGCCTTCGCGGAGGAGTCGGACAGGATCCACTCGACCTGCTCGGCCGACGAGGTCTCGTAGATGGGCACCACGACGCCGCCGGCGTGCCAGATGGCGAAGTCGAGGAGGGTCCACTCGTAGCGGGTCTTGGACATCAGACCGACCCGCTCGCCGGGCTGGAGCCCCGCCGCGACCAGACCCTTGGCGATCGCGAGGACCTGCGCGGCGAAGTCGCGGGCGGTGATGTCCACCCACGTGCCGTCCACGCGGCGGCGGAAGCTGACGGCGTTGCCGAAGCGCTCCGCGTTCGCCCACACCATGTCGGTGAGGTTCTCCTCGGCAGCCACAGTGGCGGTGGCGGGGACGCTGAACTCGCGCACGTCGACCTCCGGACGTTTGTTTGTTACCGGTGGGGAAACCTAGCCTGTGATTCCGGCGATACACCAGGCCGGCGGGTGGTTCCGTAACCGTGTCGTGGCACTCTTCCCAGCCGTGCCCAGTGTCGACGTCGTGGACGAGACGTTCCTCGCAGTGCCTCCGGCCGTGGTCGCCGCCGCGTTCGCGCCACCGTCCGTGTGGTCGGAGTTCTGGCCCGACCTGGCCTTGGAGGTCTACGCCGACCGGGGGATGCAGGGGTTGCGCTGGACGGTGGCCGGCGCGTTGGTCGGAACGATGGAGGTGTGGCTGGAGCCCGTCCTCGACGGGACGCTCCTGCACTACTTCCTCCGGGCCGACCTGCCCGGCGAGGCGTCCGACAAGCGGGTCCGGCAGGAGGTGCGCCGCCGCCAGCTCGCCGCCAAGGAGGTCTCCCTCGGGCTGAAGCTGGCGCTGGAGGCCGGCCGCCCGCCCGGGGTGCCGCCCGCGCTGCCGTAGATTTGGCTCCCGTGCGGGTTCACGTCGTCTCGGATGTCCACGGCAACGCGGAGGCCCTGGCCCGCGCGGGCGACGGCGCGGACGCGCTGGTCGTGCTCGGCGACCTGGTCGACTTCGTCGACTACCACGACCACGGCAAGGGCATCCTGGGCCGGATCTTCGGCGCCGACAAGGTCGCGGTGTTCGCCGGGCTGCGGCGCGGCCGGGTCGGGGCGGAGACCGTCCGGTACATGCGGTCGCTGTGGGAGAGCCTCGACAACGCGGCGGACATCGTCCAAGAGGCGATCATCGAGCAGTACACGGCGCTGTTCGGCGCGATGAGCGCGCCCACCTACGCCACCCCCGGCAACGTCGACAGCCCCGAGCTGTGGCCCCGGTTCGCCCGCGACGGCGTCCACATCCTCGACGGGCAGGTCGCCGAGATCGGCGGGCTGCGGTTCGGCTTCGCGGGCGGCGCCCTGCTGCACCCCGGTTTCGTGCCGAACCGGCGCGGGCCGTGGCGGCCGTACCTGCGCACCGAGGAGGAGTTCGGCGCGGCGCTGGAAGGGCTGGGCGAGGTGGACGTGCTGTGCACCCACGTGCCGCCCGCGGTGGCCGAGCTGACCTACGACGTCGTCGCCCGCCGGCCCGAGCTGGGCTCCACGTCGCTGCTGGACGTGATCGAGCGCCACCGGCCGCGGTGGTCGGTGTTCGGGCACGTGCACCAGCCGATGGCGCGGCGGGTCCGGGTCGGCTGGACCGAGTGCGTCAACGTCGGCCACTTCCAGCGCAGCGGCACGCCCCACGTGCTGCGTTGGTGAGCGGTTGCACCGGGTAGCCTCCCCGGCATGGCCGACGAGTCCACCCAGTCCATCGTCATCGACGCGACGCCCGAGGAGATCGTGGCGGTCATCGCCGACTTCGACGCCTACCCCGAGTGGGCCAACGGGGTGAAGCGGACCGAGGTGCTGGAGACGCGGGAGGACGGTCGCGCGGCCCAGGTCAGGTTCAACATCGACCAGGGCCCGATCAAGGACGAGTACGTGCTCGCCTACGACGAGTGGTCCACCGAGCGGATCTCGTGGCGCCTGGTCAAGGGCCAGATGCAGAAGTCGCAGGAGGGCAGCTACGCGCTGGCGCCCAAGGGCGGCTCGACCGAGGTCACCTACACGCTGTCGGTGCAGTTGGTCGTGCCGATGATCGGCCTGTTCCGCCGCAAAGCCGAGAAGATGATCATGGACACCGCGCTGAAGGAGCTCAAGCGCCGGGTGGAAAACGCTGGATGAGCGCCCGCCTGCTGCTGTTCACCGGTAAGGGCGGGGTCGGCAAGACGACCTTGGCCGCCGCCACCGCCGCCGCGCTCGCCGCCGGTGGCCGCAAGGCGCTGGTCGTGTCCACCGACCCGGCCCACTCTCTCGGCGACGCGCTGGGCGTGCCGCTGTCCGCGGATGTCACGGAGGTCGACGGCGCCGGGGCGTTCGCGGGGTTGCATGCCGCGCAGGTCGACCCGCGCGCGCTGGTGGACGACGCCTGGCGCGACCTGCGCGGGCACCTGCGGACCGTGCTCGCCGGTGCGGGCGTCGACGAGCTGGACGCCGAGGAGCTGACCGTCCTGCCCGGCGTGGAGGAGCTGCTGGCGCTGTCCGAGGTGCGGCGGCTGGCGAGCGACGGGCCGTGGGACGTGGTGGTCGTCGACTGCGGTCCGACCGCCGAGACGCTGCGCCTGCTGGCGCTGCCCGAGGCGTTCGCCTCCTACCTGGAACGGCTGTTCCCCACCCACCGGCGCGTGGTGCGCGGCCTGCTGGCCGGTGTCGCTGGCAGCGGCACGGTGGAGAAGTGGGACGCCACCGCCGACGCGCTCGGCCGGCTGGCGGAGAACCTGGAGCAGCTGCGCGTCCTGCTGACGTCGCGCGCCACCAGCGTCCGGCTCGTGCTGACCCCCGAGCGGGTGGTCGCCGCCGAGACCCGGCGGACCGTGACGGCGCTGGCGCTGCAGGGCATCCGGGTCGACGGCGTGGTCGCCAACCGGGTCGTGCCCCACCCCGGTGCGGAGGGCGGGCCCGCCGCCACGTGGCTGCGCACCCGCCGGGCCGAGCAGGACGCCGTGCTGGCCGAGCTGGCCGACCTCGGGTCGGTGCGCACGGTCGAGCACCGGGCCGCCGAACCCGTCGGCACGGCCGCGCTGCTGGACGTCGCCGATGGCCTGTACCAGGGGCGGGACCCGCTGGAGGGCACGTCGGCCGACGGTCCGCTGCTGGAGGTCGTGCGGTCGGGGGAGCGGGAGTACACGCTGCGGATGGCGCTGCCGATCGGCGACTCCGACCTCGACCTGGCCCGGGTGGGCGACGACCTGGCGGTCACCGTGGACGGCAGGCGGCGGCTCGTCGCGCTGCCGTCGCTGCTCAAGCGCTGCCTGGTGACCGGCGCGGAGCTGGACGACACCGGGTTGGCGGTGCGGTTCGCACCCGACCCCGACCTGTGGATGCGGTGAGGCACGTGGACCCCAAGCAGGCCGACTCGGGACGCGCCGGCTCGACAGCCACCGGCTCGACTCCCACCGATTCGGGACGCGCCGACTCCGGGCGCGCCGACTCCGGACGAACTGATTCAGGACGCGCCGAGTCGAAGCTCGCCGAGGAGCTGCGGCTGCTGCTCGACGCCGCCGCCGAGCGGGCGCAGCCGTGGCTGCACCGCATGGCGGCCGAGGGCGGGCACGACAGCCGCACGTGCGGCTGGTGCCCGCTGTGCAACGCCGTGGCGCTCGTCCGGGGCGACCGGTCGGAGCTGGCCGCGAAGGCCGCCGAGCACATCGCCGGCCTGATCGCCGTGCTGCGGGCCGCGCTGGCCGAGCCGACGCCGCCGCCCGCCCCGACCGAGGCGGCCGACGCGGAGGCCCGCCCGGACAAGCCGCGCGTCCAGCACATCCCGGTGGTGCGGCGCGGTCAGGGGTCGCAGTGCTGACTGTCGGCGTCGACGTCGGCGGGACCAGCGTGCGGGCCGGTGTGGTCGACGGTGACGGCGCGGTGCTCGACACGGCCCGTGCCGCCACGCCCAGCGGCGAAGAGGCGTTGGAGGAGGCGATCGGCGCGGCCGTGGCCGAGCTCACGGCACGGCACCGCGTCGCCGCGGTGGGCCTGGCCGTGGCCGGGTTCGTCGCCTCGGACCGCCGGACCGTGCGGTTCGCGCCGCACCTCGCCTGGCGGCAGGCCCCCGTGGCGGACCGGATCTCCGAGCGCGTCGGCCTGCCCGTGGTGCTGGAGCACGACGCCAACGCCGCCGCCCTGGCCGAGCACCGGTTCGGCGCGGCGCGCGGCGCGAAGATCGCCGCCCTGGTCGCCATCGGCACCGGGATCGGCGGCGCGCTGCTGCTCGACGGCCGGGTGTTCCGCGGCGCGCACGGCGTCGCGCCCGAGCTCGGCCACCTGCGGCTCGTGCCGGACGGGCGGCCCTGCCCGTGCGGCAAGAACGGCTGCTGGGAGCGGTACTGCTCCGGCACGGCGCTGAGCACGACGGCGGTGGAGCTGCTGGCCCGGCACCCCGGCCTGTCCACCGTGCTGGCGCGGGAGGCCCTGGGCGACTCGCGGGCCGTGACCGGTCGGCGGGTCGCGGGCGCGGCGCGGGACGGCGACCCGCTCGCGCAGCGCGCGATGGCGGACCTGGCGCGGTGGCTGGGGGACGGGTTGGCGCTGGTCGCCGACGTGTACGACCCGGAGGTCGTGGTGATCGGCGGCGGTGTGTCGGAGTCCGCGCCGCTGTTCCTGGACGACGCCCGCGAGCGCTACGCGGCCGTGGTGACCGGGGCGGGGCACCGGCCGCTGGCCCGCATCCGGACCGCCCAGCTCGGCGACGACGCGGGGATCGTCGGCGTCGCCACCCTGGCCCGCGAGGTGGCGGGCCACACCGCCCGCAACGGCCGGTCGAGCTGAGCGGGCGCCCGTCCGGGGGTCCGGTGGTGGGACGTCCGGTTTGACCGGAGAGCCGCTTCCCGGACGACGCGGCGTAGCATCGCGGGATGCAGATTTCCGGCCGCGGAAAGCGGATCTTCGACGTCCCGGCGATGCCGTTCGGGGCTCCGCGCCGCACCCGCGCGCCCGGCGACCACCCCGGGGCGCTCGGATGAGGAGCGGTGCGGCGCAAGGGCACGTCGGGTACTTCCACGAGGCGGCGTTCTACGGCAGCGACGACGACTTCCGCTCGGTCGTCGTGCCCTTCCTCGACGGCGGGGTGGCGGCCGGCGAGCCGGTCGTCGTGGCGTGCCACGCGGCCAACGAGCGGCTGATCCGCGACGCCGTGGCCGACCCGTCCGCGATCGTGTTCCTGCACGGCGACGAGCACTACGAACGGCCCACCGAGGCGATCCTGGCCTTGCGCAAGCTGTTCGCCGAGTACGCGGGCGCGCCGCAGATCCGCGTGATGGGCGACGTCCCGCACCCCGGCGTCGGCGCGTCGTGGGACTGGTGGGCGCGGTACGAGGTGTCGATCACCGAGGTGTTCGCCGAGGTGCCCGTGTGGGGGCTGTGCCCGTACGACCTGCGCACGGCGCCGCCGCGGGTGGTGGCGGACGTCCTGAGCGCCCACCCGCACGTCGTCGCGCCGGACGGCGCGCACGTGCCCAACGAGAGCTACCGGTCGTCGTGGACGTGGCCCGAGGTGCCGCCCACCGGCCTGGAGGCCGACCCGCCGCTGGTGGAGCTGGTCGACCCGGCCCCGGCCGAGGCGCGCCGCGCGGTGACGGCGGCCTGCGCCGGCGCCCGCCTGAGCCGGGACGAGGTGGACGACATCGTGTACGCCGCCAGCGAGGCCGTCACCAACGCGCAGTGCCACGGCGTGCCGCCGGTGCGGGTGCGCGTGTGGGCCGGTCCGACCAGCGTCCTGGTGGCCGTGACGGATCGCGGCGAGGGGCCGCGGTCGCCCGTGGCGGGGCTCGTGCCGACCGACCTCACCACCACGGCGGGCGTGGGCCTGTGGCTGACCCACCGGACGTGCCGGGAAGTCCTCATGGGGCGGGACGCCGAGGGCTACACGATCCGCCTGACCGTCGGCGCCTGACGGCTGGCCTGGACCCCGCCCGTCACCGCACCGCGAACCACCGCACCGCTGGTCACAAGACCGCGGATCACAGCACCGCGAGCCACAAGACCGCAGGTCACAGCACCGCGAGTCACAAAACCGCTGGTCACAGCACCGCGCCGTCGTCCCACCCGGAGTCCGCCGGCGGACCGCTGCGCATCCGCAGCACCAGCCACCCCGCGCCCGAGCACAGCACGATCAGCGCCAGCGGCGTGCCGATCGCGCCGGTCAGCCCGAACAGGCCGGGGAACAGCAGCAGCACGACGCCCAGCAGGATCACCAGCAACGCGGCGATCGTCCCGGCCCGCAGCTTCGGCAGCGGGGGAGGCTCGGGCGGCACGAAGTGGTCGTCGGGATCGTCGGGGTCGGCGTCGCGGTCGACGTCGCCGTCCTCCATCGTGGCCACGGCCGGCTGACCCTCGGGCCGCACCGGTCGCACGGGTTCGGCCTCGTCGCCCTCGTCCGGTTCGGCCTCGTCCGACCAGACCTGCCTGCCCACGCCTTCGCGTTCCAGGCCCGCCACGATCTCGGCGAAGGTCGCGTCCACGTCCTCCGGGCCGTCGGTCGAGTCGCGTCGGGAGTTCATCGGCGTGCTCCAAGCCCTCCGGGGTCGTGAAGGCGATCCCTCTGCCAGGGTCCATCGTCCCACGGGCGCGATGTGTTGCGGATTACGGCAGCCGGTGGACGTTCGGACCGTACCGCCTCCGCGCGGGTCTTCGTTGTGTCTTGTGCCATCGGCTCCGTAGGCTGGCGGCGGGGATCAAGCTCGTCGAGGAGGCGCTCCCAGCGGTGCTCTACTGGTTGATGAAACACATCTTTCTCGGGCCGCTCCTGAAGCTGTTCTTCCGTCCCAAGATCATCGAGGGCGCGGAGAACATCCCCAAGGAGGGTGGCGCGATCCTGGCGAGCAACCACCTCGCGGTCTCCGACTCCTTCTTCCTCCCGCTGAAGCTGTCCCGCCGGGTCACCTTCCCGGCCAAGATCGAGTACTTCACCGGCAAGGGCGTCAAGGGCGCGCTCCAGCGCTGGTTCTTCTCCGGCGTCGGCCAGGTGCCGATCGACCGGTCCAGCGCGTCGGCGGCCCAGGGAGCGCTCGACACGGGCGTGCGGATCGTGCGCGAGGGCAAGCTCCTCGGCATCTACCCCGAGGGCACCCGGTCGCCCGACGGCCGCCTCTACAAGGGCAAGGTCGGCGTGGCGTGGATCGCGCTGGAGTCCGGCGTGCCGGTCATCCCGGTCGCGATGTTCGGCACGGACAAGGCCAACCCCATCGGCTCGAAGATGTGGCGGCCCTACCCGATCCGGATCAAGATCGGCAAGCCGCTGGACTTCTCCCGCTACGAGGGCCTGTCCGGCGACCGGTTCGTGCTGCGGTCCATCACCGACGAGATCATGTACGCCCTGATGGAGCTGTCCGGCCAGGAGTACGTGGACGTCTACGCGGCCAAGGCCAAGGAGGTCCAGGGCGACCCGCGGCCCGCGAAAGCGGTCGATCGGCTGCCCGAGACGAAGGCCGGCTGAACCGCACCCCTAGGGTGGAGTGGTGCGGTTCTTCTACGACTGTGAGTTCATCGAGGACGGGGTGACGATCGACCTCGTCTCCATCGGGGTGGTCGACGAGGAAGGCCGCGAGTTCTACGCCGTGTCGACCGAGTTCGACCCGGCCAAGGCCGGCCCGTGGGTGCGCGCGAACGTCCTCACCCAGCTGCCACCGCCCGCCGACCGGGCGTGGCGCAGCCGGGAGCGCATCCGCAACGACCTCCTCGAGTTCCTGGGCGGCGCCAAGGCCAACCGGGACGACATCGAGCTGTGGGCCTGGTTCGCGGCCTACGACCACGTCGCGCTGGCCCAGCTCTGGGGCCCGATGCCGGCGTTGCCGCGCTGCCTGCCCCGGTTCACCCGCGACCTCCGGCAACGCTGGGAGGACGTGGGCAAGCCCAGGCTGCCGCAGGCGCCGGCGGACGCGCACGACGCGCTGGCCGACGCCCGGCACAACCTCGCGCGCTGGAAGGTGATCGAGTCCGAGCGGCTGCGCAAGGGTTTCGCCGTCCGTTAGGTGGACCCTCGCTTGCTGCACCGATCCAGCACGTGTCAGTCTTGGGTGACCCACGCCACGAGAAGAGATTGGCTAAGCAAATGCGCATTGGTGTGCTCACCGGCGGTGGTGACTGCCCCGGCCTCAACGCGGTGATCCGCGGTGTGGTCCGCAAGGGCATCGAGGCCCACGGCTGGGAGATCGTGGGGTTCCGCAACGGTTGGCAGGGGCCGATCGAGAACCTGACCAAGCCGATCGGGCTCGGTGACGTCGAGGACATCCTCACCAGGGGCGGCACCATCCTCGGCTCGTCGCGCACCAACCCGTACAAGGTCGAGGGCGGTGTCGACCGCATCCGCGAGACGCTCGCCGCGAACAAGGTCGACGCCCTCATCGCCATCGGCGGCGAGGACACGCTGGGTGTCGCCAAGCGGCTGACCGACGACGGCATCGGCGTCGTCGGCGTGCCGAAGACCATCGACAACGACCTGGGCGCGACGGACTACACGTTCGGCTTCGACACCGCCGTGCACATCGCCACCGAGGCGATCGACCGGCTGCGCACGACGGCCGAGTCGCACCACCGCGCCCTGGTCGTCGAGGTCATGGGCCGCCACGCGGGCTGGATCGCGCTGCACTCCGGCCTGGCCGGCGGCGCGAACGTGATCCTGGTGCCTGAGCGCCAGTTCAGCGTCGACAAGGTGGTCGAGTGGGTGGAGCGGCGCTTCGAGCGCCAGTTCGCCCCGATCATCGTCGTCGCCGAGGGCGCCATGCCCGAGGGCGGCGCCGAGATCCTGCACTCCGGCGAGAAGGACGCGTTCGGCCACGTGCGGCTGGGCGGCATCGGCACCTGGCTGGCCGAGGAGATCTCCGAGCGGACCGGCAAGGAGTCCCGCGCGGTCGTGCTGGGCCACGTCCAGCGCGGCGGCATCCCCACCGCGTACGACCGCGTGCTCGCCACCCGGTTCGGCCTGCACGCGGTGGACGCGGTCGCCGAGGGCGACTTCGGCGTCATGGTCGCGCTGCGCGGCACGGACATCGTCCGGGTCAAGCTGTCCGAGGCCACCGCGGAGCTGAAGACCGTTCCGCTGGAGCGCTACCAGGAGGCCGAGGTCTTCTTCGGCTGATCGACCCCGCACCACACCGAGCGCCCCCGGACTCCCGGTCCGGGGGCGCTCGGCGTTCGCGCGCCGTCACGTCGCGGCGCCGTCACTTCTTGGCGTAGTCGCGCAGGCCCGTGAAGTCGAGCATCACGCACGGCTCGTCGCCGACGATCCACGCGTCGTGGCCGGGCTCGACCATGACCGCCTCGCCCGGACCCGCCTCGGCCTCCGTCCCGTCGTCCATGACGACGTGCATCCGGCCGGACAGGATGTAGCCGGTGTGGGCGGCCTGGCACGAGTCGGTGCCCGCGATCGGCTTCACGTCCTGCGACCACCGCCACCCCGGCTCGAACTCCGCTCTGCCGACCGTGGCGTCACCGACGGTGACCAGGTCGACGTGGCCGTGCGGGAACTCCCGCACCTCCTCCGGTTCCGTGAAGCTCTTGGCGGCCAGCACGGACATCTCGATCACCTCTCACGCGTTCTCAGCCTTGTGTCACGGGGTGGATCTCGTCCGCCACGAGCCCGTGCGCCTCGCGGTGGACCCGGTGCGCGGACTCCGCGTCCGGGGCTTCGACCAGGCAGAACACCTTCCCGTCCTGCTCGTCGACCCAGTAGTTGAGGTACCGGACGCCGTACCGGTCCTGGATTCGCAGGTCGGCGGCGTGGGCGTCGGCCACGTCCTTCGCGCCCGCGCCCTCGGGGAGGTGGTGGTGCACGTCCATGAACAACACGACGTCCTCCTGACAGGTGGTGGAGCCGAGAACGGTAGCCGGCGGGGCGTTCCCAAACCGTTCCCGCGGCTACGCACGGTTCCCCCGGCGGACCCGGCGGACCGGACGTAGGGTTCCGCCATGCCGGCCACCTGCCAGGTGCGCGTTCTGGGCAGGTTCTCCGTCGTCGTCGACGGAAGACCCGTCCCCGGCGACGTCTGGCGCAACCGCCGGGCGGCCGACGTGGTGAAGCTGCTGGCCGTGGCTCCCGACCACCGGTTGCACCGCGAGCAGGTGATGGACCTGCTGTGGCCCGACCTGCCGGTGGACGCGGCGGGGGCGAATCTGCGCAAGGCGGTGCACTACGCGCGGCG
Organism: Saccharothrix hoggarensis; assembly: GCF_052936025.1. The sequence continues at coordinate 1,606,044 of NZ_CP193624.1, forward strand.
CGCGCTCGGGTGCGCCGACGCCGTCCGGTGCGCGGGCCGGCTGCTGACGCTGTGGCCGGCCGGCGTCCTCGACGTGGACCTGGACCGGTTCGAGCGGACCGCCGACGCCGCCTTGGCCTCGGGTGACGCCGGGAGGTGCGCGCACGCCGCCGCCGACTACCGCGGCGACCTGCTCGCCGACGACCGCTACGAGTGCTGGGTGGTCGAGCCGCGGGCGAAGGCCAGAGCCCGGTACACCGCGCTGCTCCGGGCGGCGGGCGACTGGACGCGACTGCTCGACCTGGACGAGACCGACGAGGAGGCGCACCGCGCCGTGATGCGGCGGCACCTGGCCGCGGGCAACCGCCGCGAGGCGCTGCGCCAGTTCGAACGGCTGCGCCGCGCGCTGCGGGAGCGCGTCGGCGTCGGGCCGGACGCGGAGACCGTGGCGCTGTACGAGTCGGCGTTGGCCGCGGACGCGGACGAGCCGCCGTCGCCGGCGCAGCGGGCGGCCGTGGCGCTGGCCAACGGCCTGGTCGCGTACGGGCGGCGCGACCTCGCCGAGGCCGAGCGGTCGGCCAGGCGGGTGCGGGTGCTGGCGCTGGACGCCGACCTGGGGCACGAGCTGGGCGAGGCCGCGACGCTGCTCGCGCTCGTCGCGCACGCCCGCGGCACGTGGCACCGGCTGTTCCGCGAGGAGTTCGCCGACTCCGTGCGGCGGCCGACCCGGCCGGAGGTCTACGACGCCCACCTGTGCTTCCAGGAGTTCTACCTGTACGGGCCGGAGGGTCACGAGGGCGCGGAGGTGTTCGGCCGCGACCTGCTGGACATCGCGTCACGGGCGGGGTCGGCGGCCGGTCGCGCGCTGGCCTTCCTGCTGCTCGGCGAGTTCGCGCTGCTGTCCGGGCGGGTCGACCGCGCGGTCACCGCGCTGCGGCAGTCCCTGCGCGAGGCCGAGCGCGCCGGGTGCGTCTCCGCCCAGGCCCTGGCGCTGGAACGCCACGCCGAGGCCCAGGTCCGGCTCGGCGACCGGGCCGCCGCCCGCGCCGACCTCGACCGCGCGTTGCCGCCGGCCCTGGGTTCCCGCATCCCGTCGCACCTGGTGATCCGCGTCCACGGGGTCCGCGTGCTCGCCGCCGACAGCCTCGGCGGCGCGCTCGGCGTGATCCGGGACGCCGAGCGGTGGCTGCACGAGGCCCCGCACGTGTGCGACCCGTGCTCGATGGGGTTCCGGATCGCGGCGGCGACGGCGTGCGCGTGCGCGGGCAGCCCCAGCCGCGCGCGGGCGCACCTCGCCGAGGCCGAGCGGATCAGCGGGCTGTGGCAGGGCGGTCCGTGGTCGGCCGCGCTGTGGGAGGTGCGCGCGGAGGTCCGCCGGGCGGAGGGCAGGCGGGCCCAGGCGGCGGCGCTGTTCTTCGAGGCGGCCGAGCAGTTCGCGGCGCTGCGCCGACCCCTGGAGGAGCGCCGGTGCCTGGCCGCCGCCGCTGCCTGCTAGCCGCCGACGTGCGTCAGAACGCGCCGAGGTGCAGGTAGGCGGCGAACGTCCCCAGCCAGTGCTCGGCGTAGTAGCCGTGGCCGAACACGTGCCGCAGACCGGCCTCGCGGTGCGCGTCGGCGGCCGTGCGCGCCAGGTCGGCGTACCGGTGCCCGGCGGGCAGCGCGGCGGCGATGGACCGCCACTGCCAGGCGCGGGACAGGGCGAGGCCCACCAGGTGCGAGCCGTACGGGTCGGCCGGGTCGTCCACCGGCACCGGCTCGCGCAGCACCTTCCAGCGCGCCTCGTCCAGGTTCGGCAGGAACGCCTCGAACCACTCCGCGAACCCGTCGGCCGGCAGCACCCGCCGCATCAGGTCCGCCTCGGTCAGCGCGGGCGACAGGAAGTCCGCCGCGTCCGGCTCGAACCCGCCGTAGCCCACGTCCTCCCGGTGCCACCGCAACGCCGCCCCGACGCACGCCGCCGCCAGCCCGTCGTCGCCGACGGCACGCGCCGCGTCGAGCACCAGACCGGTCGCGAACGCCGTGTTGCCGTGAGTCCCGGTCCGCACGGGCAGCCGCGCGCCGGCCACCTTGACGAGATACCGGTCACGCAGGACCGCGCTCAACGGCCGCAGCGCGTCCGCCCACGGCGAGCCCCACGTGCGGAGTTCGGCGTCGAGGACCAGCAGCCACGCCCACCCGTAGGGCCGCTCCCAGAACCCGCCGGACGGTCCGGCGAAGAACGCCGCCTCGGTCTCCGCGTGCTCCTCGGTGAGCAGCGCGTCGAGCGTCGCACGGGCCTCCGCCGCGCCCGCGACGTCCGGCCGCTCCCGCAGCAGCCGGACCGCCAACCAGGTCTGATGCACGCACGAGTGCCAGTCGAACGACCCGGCGAAGATCGGGTGCAGCACCCGCTGCGGCACCAGGCCGGCGGCGTCGGTGACGACGTGCGTCCAGTGCACCGGGTAGTCCCGCCGGACGTTCTCCACCGCGGTGGACAGCAGTTCGGCCGCCGTGTCGTCGTCCATCCGGGTGTCGGGCATGTGCCACATCATGCACAGGCCGACCCATGTCCGTCTCTCAGTGTGGACGGCTATCTTTAACGTGTGAACTGGACCGTGGACGTGCCCGTGGACACGCTTCCCGAGCTTCCGCCCCTCCCGCCCGAGCTGCGCGACAGGCTTGCCGACGCGTTGGCCCGGCCCGCCTCGCAGCAGCCGGAGTGGCCGGACGCCGAGCAGGTGCGCCGCGTGCGCGCCGTGCTGGAGAGCGTGCCGCCGATCACCGTGCCCGCCGAGATCGACCGGCTGCGCGACAACCTCGCCGAAGTCGCCCGCGGCGAGGCCTTCCTGTTGCAGGGCGGAGACTGCGCGGAGACGTTCGCGGACAACACCGAGCCGCACATCCGCGCGAACATCCGGACCCTGCTCCAGATGGCCGTCGTGCTCACCTACGGCGCGAGCCTCCCGGTGGTGAAGATCGGCCGCATCGCCGGCCAGTACGCCAAGCCGCGCTCGTCGAACATCGACGCGCTCGGCCTGCCGTCCTACCGCGGCGACATCGTGAACTCGCTGGTCGCCACGCCCGAGGCGCGCGTGCCGGACCCGTCCCGGATGATCCGCGCCTACGCCAACGCGGGCGCGGCGATGAACCTGCTCCGCGCCATGACCACCGCGGGCATGGCCGACCTGCACCGCCTGCACGACTGGAACAAGGACTTCGTCCGCCAGTCGCCCGCGGGCGAGCGGTACGAGGCGCTGGCCGGCGAGATCGACCGCGGCCTGCGGTTCATGTCGGCGTGCGGCGTGCAGGACACGTCCCTGCACACCACCGAGATCTTCGCCTCGCACGAGGCGCTGCTGCTCGACTACGAGCGGGCGCTGCTGCGGCTCGACACCAGCGGCGACCAGCCGCGGCTGTACGACCTGTCGTCGCACTTCCTGTGGATCGGCGAGCGGACCCGGCAGCTGGACGGCGCGCACATCGCGTTCGCCGAGCTGCTGTCCAACCCGATCGGCCTCAAGATCGGCCCGTCGACCACGCCGGAGATGGCCGTCGAGTACGTCGAGCGGCTCGACCCGCACAACCAGCCCGGCCGGTTGACGCTGATCAGCCGCATGGGCAACGGCAAGGTGCGCGACGTGCTGCCGCCGATCGTGGAGAAGGTCACCGCCTCCGGCCACCAGGTCATCTGGCAGTGCGACCCGATGCACGGCAACACGCACGAGGCGTCCACCGGCTACAAGACCCGGCACTTCGACCGGATCGTGGACGAGGTGCAGGGCTTCTTCGAGGTGCACCGCCGGCTCGGCACGCACCCCGGCGGCATCCACATCGAGCTGACCGGCGAGGACGTCACCGAGTGCCTGGGCGGCGCGCAGGAGATCTCCGACTCCGACCTGGCCGGCCGCTACGAGACGGCCTGCGACCCGCGGCTGAACACGCAGCAGTCGCTGGAGCTGGCGTTCCTGGTCGCGGAGATGCTCCGCAGCTGACCTGGTCGCCGGGCGGCTGACCCGATCGCGAACGGTCCCGGTGGCCCCCGACTCGTCGAGTCGGGGGCCACCGCCGCGTCAGAGGGCGATCAGGGTGACCGTGGTGTCCTTCGGCACGCGCTGACCGCCGCGCACGGACTGGTTGACCACCCGGGCCCGGTCGCGGTCGTTGAACTGCACGTCCACCTTGAGGCCCGCCTCCTCCAGGATCTTCTTCGCCTCCTTGACCGGCCTGCCCTCGACCTGCGGCACGGTCACCGCGTTCGACAGGATGACGGTGACCTGCCGGTTCGCCGGCGGGAGGTTGGAGCCCGCCGCCGGGTCGGTGCGGACGACCTTGCCCGCGTCGACCGACTCGGAGAACTCCGCCGGCCCCTCGACCGGGTCGAACCCGGCCGCGGCCAGCTCGGCGAACGCCTCGTCCTTCGACTTGCCCGTCACGCTGGGCACCGGCTTCGGCTGCGCGCCCTTGCTCAGCACGACCACCACCGCCGAGCCGATCGGCACCTGCGTGCCGGGCGCCGGCTTCAACGTCACCACCTTGCCCTTGGGCACGCGGTCGCTGAACGCGTCCTCGGCGGGGTCGAGCCGCGACGTCAGCCCGACGGACCTGATCTCCTGCTCGGCCTGCGCCACCTCGATGCCCGGCTGGATCTGCGGCACCACCGGCTTGCCCGCGGACACCACGATCCGGACCAGGTCGCCGCGGGTGGCCTCGGCGCCGGCGGGCGGGTCGGTGCTGAGCACCTGGCCCGCGGGCACGGTGTCGCTGTTCTCGGTGCGGGCCGTGTGCTTGAGCGCGGCGGCCTCGATGAGCGCGGTGGCGGCGGACTCGTCCTGGCCGACCACGTTCGGCACGGTCGCGACCCGGCCGATCACCAGCCACCAGCTGGTGACGCCGATGAGGATCGCGGCGACCACGACGACGCTCAACCAGGTGATGAACTGGCGCTTGCTGCGCGCCCGCATCTCCTCGTACAGCTGCTCGGGCGTCTTCTTCTTCGGCGGTCTCCGGGGACGCGGCCGCGGCGCCGGGGCCGGCTCCACGGGGACGAGCGGCGGCGGCATCAGCTCGGACCGCGGGATCGCCTTGGTGCCCTGCGGGCCGGCCACGGGCCGCACCAGCGGGTTCGGCCGGTGCACCGGCACCGTCGGCTCGGCGAACGGCGCGCCCGCCCCCACCCGCACGGGTTCGACGCGGACGGTCTCCTCGGCCGGGCTGGGCGCGGGCACCTTCCGCGTCGCCTCCTCGGCCGGGGCCTCGGCGGGCGCCGCGGACCCGTCGGCCGGCGCCTGGACGGGCACCGGCACGTCCACGGTGGCCAGGCCGAGCGCCGCCCGCGCCGTCTCCACCTCGGACAGGAACGACTCGGCGTCCGCGGGCCGCAGGAACGGCTCCTTGCGGGTGGCCCGGCGGACCAGCTCGGCGACCTCCGCCGGCACGTCCGGCACGGGCGGCACCTCGTCGTTCACGTGCCGGTAGGCGACCGAGATGGCGTTGTCGCCCACGTACGGCGGCGTGCCGGTCAGCATCTCGTAGAGCAGCACGCCCGCCGAGTACACGTCGCTGCGCGCGTCCGTGGTGCCCGTGGTGACCTGCTCGGGCGACAGGTAGGCGACCGTGCCCAGGATCATGGTGTCGCTGGTGACGCCCGCCGTGGACATGGCCCGGACCAGGCCGAAGTCGGCGACCTTCACCGTGCCGCCGGGCCCGATCAGCACGTTCTCCGGCTTCACGTCCCGGTGCACGAGGTCGGCGCGGTGCGCGGCGGCCAGCGGGGAGAGGATCTTCTCCAGCACGGTCAGCGCCAGCGGCACGTCGAGCTTGCCGCGCGCCATGAGCAGGTCGCGCAGCGTGCCGCCCTCGACCAGTTCCATGACCAGGTAGACGCGGTCCTCGTCCACGCCCTGGTCGTGCACCTGCACCACGCCGGGGTGGTGGAGCTTGGCCGCGGCGCGCGCCTCGCGTTCGAACCGCGCGACGAACTGCGGGTCGGCGGAGAACCGCGGGTCCATGACCTTGATGGCCACGGCGCGTTCCAGGCGGGTGTCCACACCGCGGTAGACGGTGGACATGCCGCCCCGCGCGACCAGGGCGCCGACCCGGTAGCGTTGTTCGAGCAGCCCGCCGATCACGTTCGTCGCCGACCTTTCCACAGCGGTGGATCGTACGGTGGGTGGTGCCGACCGATGCTGTGCGCTGGAGCATCCCACGCCCGCCTGTGGGATCGGCGTCAGATCCGGGTCGACGGGGTGGGAAACAGGGGGTGGCCGAAAGGCGACCCGCGGGTGTACCGCTGCCACCCGGTTGGCGCAAGGCGTGGTTCGCGGCGTTGTGGCATCGTGACGCACGTGAGTGCGATTCCTGCCGCTGCGGATGTGCTGGCTCCCGACCTGGAGGTCCTGCCCCTCCCCGAGGTCGCCGAGCGTCTTGCCCTACCGATCAACCGTGTCCACCAGCTGCTGCGCGACGGTCAACTGCTCGCGGAGCGGCGCAACGGCGTCCTCGTCGTCCCGGCGCAGTTCCTCGCGGCCGGCGGCGTGGTCAAGGGGCTGCCCGGCACCATCACGGTGCTGCGCGACTCCGGCTTCTCGACCGAAGAGATCCTGCGGTGGCTGTTCACCGAGGACGAGACCCTGCCCGGCACGCCCATCGAGGCGTTGCGCGGCGACCGCGGCCGTGAGGTGAAGCGGCGGGCACAGGCCTTGGGTTTCTGACCGGCACCGCCCACCCCCCAGACGACGACCGACCACGTCCGGGCGGCACCCCGCGCAGGGGCGCCGCCCGGACGTCGTGCTTCGCGGGGGCACGTCCCGGATGTGGCGACCCGCTGTCCGCGCCGGGGGCCGAAAAGCCGTTGCCCGTGATCGCCTCGTCCCGTACGGTCGCCGATTGTTTTCGCTGGTGGGGTCCGGTGCCGTCTGGACTTCCCGGCGTTGTCCGAGGCGAAGGTGGGTTCGTTCTATGGCGTGTCGCATCGGTGAGCTGGTGCTCGGTTGCCGCGACCCGGAGTCGCTGGCGCGGTTCTGGTGCGAGGTCCTGGGCTTCGTCGTGCTCGACCGCTACGACGACGGCTCGGTGGAGATCGGGACGCCCGAGGGGTTCGGCGGTCCCCAGCCGACGATCTTCTTCAGCCGCCGGGACGAGCCGGAGAAGGGGAAGTCGCGGCTGCACATCGACCTCAACCCCACCGACCGCGACCAGGACGCCGAACTGGAACGCCTGCTGGAGCTCGGCGCCCGCCGGGCCGACATCGGCCAGACGGGGGAGGAGTCGTGGCACGTCCTGACCGACCCCGAGGGCAACGAGTTCTGCCTGCTGAAGGCTCGTCTGAACCCGCTCTGACGGCTCAGCGGCGGTCGGTTGCTCGGGCTGCCGGGCGACCGGCCGCCACGGCGCGGGCCGCCAGGGCACTGGCGAAGGCGGGCACGGCCACGGCCAGGCGACGGCGGGTCGGGACGGCCACCCGGCGGTCCAGGGCCTGGTAGTCGGCGGCGGCCAGCTCGTCCAGGATCTCGCGGTACAGGGTGAGGGCGGTCCGGACGCACGGGCGGGAGACTGGGCGCAGCATCGGGACGCCCACCTCGGCCTCGCGGTACACGGCCAGGGTGTGGGCGACGAGGTGGCGGAAGGCACGCCGGACGCGCTGGTCCCGCTCGCCCGTCCGACGGCACCGCTCCAGCAGGTCCCGGTCGACGCCGTGCGCCGCCAGCACGTCCTGCGGCAGGTAGACGCGGCCCCGGTCGAGGTCTTCGCCGACGTCGCGCAGGAAGTTGGTGAGCTGGAACGCCCGGCCCAGGGCGGCGGCGGCCGGCTCGGCCTCCGCGCGCGGCACGACGGTGCCGAACACGGGCAGCAGCTGCAGGCCGATCACCGCCGCCGAACCGTGCACGTACCGGTCGAGCGCCGCGAAGTCCGGGTACGACGTGACGGTCAGGTCCATCCGCATCGACGCCATGAAGTCGGTGAACAGCACGGTGTCGATGGCGTGGCGGTGGGCGGTGTCGGCGAGCGCGGCGAGCACCGGGTGACCGGTCGGCCTGCCCGCCAGCTCGTCCAGCAGCTGGCGTTCCAGCAGGTCCAGCTCACCCGCCGGGTCGGGTGACGTGCCGCTGTCCACGATCTCGTCGGCCCAGCGGGCGAAGCCGTACAGCGCGTGGACGGCGGGCCGCTGCGCGGGCGTGAGCAGGCGGGTGGCGAGGAAGAACGTGCGGCCGTGCCGGGCGTTGAGCTCGCGGCAGCGGGCGTAGGCCTGGGCCAGGTCGGTCACGCGGACCCGCCGGCCGGGGTGGGTGACGACCGCGCCGGCTCGACCGGTGCGGCGCTCGATCGGGAGAACGGTGTCGCGGCCATCGGCGTCATCGTCGCACAACGGCCGGTGGTCCGGCTCGACATGCCCTACCTGCGCGGAGGGGTGGCTGATCGCTCGCCGAGGAGCATGGTGCGACGCATGTCCGGTGCGGTTGGCGTCGACGGCTTGCGGGTGGCGGCGGGCGTGAGGTCGTGCGCGGGGTCGGGTGTGCCGCGCGGCTCGGTCACCGGGCTGCTCGGGCCGAGCGGGTGCGGCAAGACGACGGTGCTGCGGGGCCGTGGTCGGGGTGCAGGTGGTGGCGTCCGGCACGGTCACGGCGCCCGGGCGCCCCGCGGGCAGCCCCGTGCTGCGCGACCGGATCGGCTGCTCGACGCAGAGCCCTTCGGTGTACGCGGACCTGACCGTGGCGGAGAACCTGCGCTACTGCGCGTCGATCTTCCGCGCGCCCGGACCGGCACGCTCGGCATGGCGCTGGGCCTGTTCGCCGGCGCGTTCGCCCGCACCGAGTTCCAGGCCGTGCAGTTCATGCCCGCGATCGTCATGCCGCAGGTGCTGCTGTGCGGCCTGTTCGTGCCGCGCGACGGATGGCGACCGTGCTGGACGGGATCTCCGACGTGCTGCCGCTGTCCTACGCGGTCGACGCGCTGACGCAGGTCACGACGTCGTCCGAGGTCGACGGCACGCTGGGGCGGAACCTGCTGGTCATCGCCGGGTGTGCGCTCGTGGCGCTGCTGCTGGGCGCCGGGACCCTGCGCCGACGGACCCCGTGATCCGCTGCGCGGCCAGCCGTCCCGAGATCAGCACCGGCGGCACGCCCACGCCCGGCGTGGTGCCGCAGCCCGCCAGCACCACGTTGTCCAGCACGAGGTTGCGCGGCCGGAACGGGCCGGTTTGCGCGAACGTGTGCGCGGCCGAGAACGGGGTGCCCGCGGCGAGGCCCATCGCGGCCCAGTCCCGGGGCGTGACCAGGTGCTCCACCTCGATCGCGTCGCCGAACCCGGTCAGCCCGCGCGCCTCCAGCACGCCCACCAGCTCGTCGCGGTAGGCCGGGCCGACGCGCTCCCAGTCGATGGGGCCGACGCGCAGGTTCGGCGCCGGCGCCAGCACGAACATGCCCTGCCCCGGCGGGGCCGTGACCAGCAACGACGGGTCGCTCATCAACGTGCCGCGGCGGGTCAGCTCGTCGAACGTCCGCTCCCACGCGTGCCCGAAGAACAACGTGTGGTGGGCCAGCTCCGGCCATGTCCGGTCGACGCCCGCGTGCAGCACGACCGCCGACGGCGACCACGTGATCGGCACCGGCCGGCGCGGGCGGTGCCCCAGAAGGCGGTACGACACCGGCAGGTCCGGGGTGAGCACCACCGCGTCGCACGGGATGCGCTCGCCGTGCGTGGTCCGCACCGCCGCGACCCGGCCGCCGACGCGCTCCAACCACGCCACGGGCGTCTGGAAGCGCAGGTCCGCGCCCGCGTCCCGGGCCGCCGCCGCCAACGCGTCCGGCAGCGCCCGCATCCCGCCGCGGGGGTGGTAGACGCCCGCGACCGTGTCCATGTACGCGATCACGGCGTACGCGGCGAGGGCCTTGCGCGGCGGCACGCCCGCGTACAGCGACTGGAACGAGAACACCCGCTGCAACCGCTCGTCGCGCACGAACCGCGCCACCGCCGGCGCGAGGCGGCCGAACCCGCGCAACGCGGCCAGCTTCGCCAGGTGCGGCGTGAGCAGGGACAGCGGCGAGTCGAAGTTCGACCCGATGAACGAGTCCCGCTCGACCTGGTACAGCTCGGTCAGCCAGCGGCGCAGCGCCCGGTACCCGGCGGCCTCGCGGGGACCGGCGAACCGGCGCACCTCGGCCTCCATCGCGTCCGCGTTCGCGTGCACGTCGAGCGTGGCGCCGTCGGCGAAGCGGGCCCGGTAGGCGGGCTCGACGGGCAGCAGGTCGAGCCGGTCGCGCAGCGAGTCGCCGACCGCGCCCAGCGCCTCGTCCACCAGCTCCGGCATGGTCAGCACGGTGGGCCCGGTGTCGAACTCGTACCCGCCCAGGTCGAGCCGCCCGGCCCGGCCGCCGGGCACGGCGTCGCGCTCCACCACGGTGACCCGGCGCCCCGCGCCGAGCAGGTGCAGCGCCGCGGACAGCCCCGCCAGCCCCGCGCCCACCACGACCACGTGGTCGGTGCGGCCGTCGACCGTGCGCATCGTCACGAAGTCCGCTTCGTGGCGCTGATCGCCAGCTCGGCCAGCCGCTCGCCGGCCGGTTCGGCGACCGGCGCGCGTTCCAGCGCCCGCAGCGCCGACCCGGTCAGCTCGGTGATCCGCTCCTCGACCGCGTCCACCGCGCCGACCTCGCGCAGCCGGGCGCGCACCTCGTCCACCGCGGCGACGTCCAGGTCGGGCCGGCCCAGCGCGTCGTGCAGCACGTCCGCGCCGAACTCCATGCCCAGCGCCACCAGCAGCGTCCGCTTGCCCTCGCGCAGGTCGTCGCCCGCCGGCTTCCCCGTCACGGCCGGGTCGCCGAACACGCCCAGCAGGTCGTCGCGCAGCTGGAACGCCACCCCGATGTCGGCGCCGAACGCGCGCAGCCCGGCCACCAGCTCGGGCGAGCCGCCGCCGATCGCCGCGCCCATGTGCAGCGGCCGTTCCACGGTGTACGCGGCGGTCTTGAGCCGGTCGATGCGCAGCGCGGCGTCCGCCGACGCGTCGCCGCGCGCCTGGGTGAGCACGTCGAGGTACTGGCCCGCGAGCATCTCGGTGCGCATGTCGCGCCACGGCAGGCTCAGCCGGTGGAGGGCGTCGGTGGGCAGGCCGGCCGCGAACAGCATGTCGTCCGCCCAGGCCAGGGCCACGTCGCCGATCAGCACGGCCGCCGCCAGCCCGAACCGCTCGGGCTCGCCGAGCCAGCACTGCTCGCGGTGCCTGCGCGCGAACCGGACGTGCACCGTCGGCATGCCGCGGCGGGTCTCGGAGGCGTCCATCAGGTCGTCGTGCACCAGCGCGCACGCCTGGATCAGCTCCAGCGAGCTGACGGCGGTCAGCACCGCGTCGGCCAGCTCGCCGTCCGGGTCGCCGCCCGCCGCGCGCCAACCCCACCAGGCGAACGTCGGCCGGATGCGCTTGCCGCCGCCGAGAACGAAGTCGGCCAGCGCGTCCACGGCGCCGGTGAAGGTCTCCTCCATGCGCGCGCCCAGGGCCCGGCGGTCGGCGAGGTAGCCCGCCAGCGCTTCGTCGACGTGCTTGGGCAGTTCGAGGTCCAACGGGTGGGGCGGCACCCGTCTATGGTCACCTCTGCGGCCGCCGCGCGCCCAACCGGGGGGTCGTCCCAGAACGTGAAAGACGCCTCCCACTGGCCGGACCTACCTCTAGGCTGGTGGCATGACGTCGGTGGTGGAACGCCTGCCCGGGGGCTCGCCCGTGTTCTCCGTCGAGTTCTTCGCGCCGCGGGACGCCGCGGACGAGGCCGTGCTGTGGCGCGCGATCCGCGAGCTGGAAGCCCTCGACCCGGCGTTCGTCTCCATCACCTACGGCGCCGGCGGCTCGTCCCGCGACCTCACCATCCGCACCACCGGCCGGGTGGCGCAGGAGACGACGCTGCTGCCGATGGCCCACCTGACCGCCGTCGACCACTCCGTGGCCGAGCTGCGCAACGTGATCGGCTGGTACGCGGCGGTCGGCGTGCGCAACATCCTCGCCGTGCGCGGCGACCCGCCCGGCGACCCGCACGGCGAGTGGGTGCCCCACCCGGAAGGGCTGACGTACGCCGAGGAACTCGTCCGGCTGTGCCGTGAGCTGGGCGACTTCTGCGTGGGCGTCGCCGCGTTCCCGTACGGGCACCCCCGCTCGGCGGACCTCGACGCGGACACCGAGTACCTGGTGCGCAAGCTCCGCGCCGGCGCCGACTTCGCGATCGCCCAGCTGTTCTTCGAGCCCGAGGACTTCCTGCGCCTGCGCGACCGCGTCGCCGCGCGGGGCTGCGACGCGCTCCTGCTGCCCGGCCTGATGCCGTTGACGACGACGCGCACGCTGGCGAAGACGGTGGAGCTGTCGGGCGCGCCCGTGCCGCCGTCCGTCGCCCGCCGCCTCGACCCGTACGCGGACGACCCGGCGGGGTTCCGCGCGGCCGGGATCGACCTGGTCACGGAGATGGGGGAGCGGCTGCTCGCCGAAGGCGTGCCGTCGCTGCACTTCTACACGTTCAACCGGTCGAAGGCGACCCGCGAGATCGTTGGCCGACTCGGGTTGGTGCCGGCGCGAAGCGTGTGAGGAAGGGCCGTGGTGGGTTGCGACGGGGTGCCGCAACCCACCACGGCACTCAGGCGTGCAGGTGGCGTTCCGTCGCGGAGTCGAGGGTCACGGCCAGGCGGTTGAGGCCGTTGATGCTGATGATCGCGGCCAGCAGGTCCGCCAGCTCCTTCTCCCCGAACGCGGCGCTCGCGCGCTCCCACAGCTCGTCCGGCACGCCGTGCTCGCCGATCCGCGTCACGGTGTCCGTCAGCTCCAGCGCCAGCCGCTCGGTCTCGGTGAAGAACCGCGACTCCCGCCACGTCGACACGGCGAAGAGGCGCTGCGGGTTCTCCCCCTCCTTGATCGCGTCGAGCGCGTGCATGTCGACGCAGTACGCGCAGCCGTTGACCACCGACGCGCGAAGCTTCACCAGGGCCAGGAGCGTGTGGTCGACGTGCTCGGTGACGTAGGTGTTCAGCTCGATCATCAGCCGGTAGGCGTCGGGCGCCACCTTGGCGAAGTTCATCCTCATACCCGGTGGACGGGGCAGCGCGGCGAAGTGTGACAGCGCCTAGGCGACGACGCCGCGGCGGTGCGCGACGATCGCCAGGACCAGCACGATCAGCACCGCCCCGCCGGTCAGGCCGGCCACAAGCATGGTCCAGCCGAAGTACGAGACCGAGTTCTGCCCGGCGTACCGGACGGTGGCGTTCAGCATCGACGCCTGGCCGGGCTTGGGGGCCCACGCGATGGTCGCGTCGTCCTCCTCACGCCCGTTCGTGTCGATGATTTCACCCGGGAAGCTGATTTTCACCTGGATGTCGGCGCGTTCCGGCGGCACCTGGGTCAGGTCGACCGACCCGGACAGCGTCACCAGGTCGCCGGACCGCCGGAAGGACAGCTGGTACCGGCTGGACGACGCGCTGGTCGCCGCCGACAGGTTCCTGACCTCGTCGAACGTCAGCCCGCTGAAGGACAGCTGGGTGCCGACGTAGTCGTCCACCTTGTACGGCTTGGTGGTGACCCGCCCGGCCAGCTCGCTCGGCACCTTCAGCTGGGGTCCGGGGTCGTTGTCCGCGCTCGGCGGCGTGGCGGCGGTGATCTCCCCGGACACGCGGTCGTCCTGCGACAACGCCATCGCCGCGTGCAGGCGGACGCACCCCGTCAGCGAGAACAGCGCGAGGAGGAAGACCGGCAGGAGGAGCGCGGAGGCTCTGGGCACGCGGCCATCCTGCCGGCCGGGTCAAAAGTTGACCGCCGGGACACGGTCGTGCGCTTGGCTAATTACCTGTTGGTGGGATAAGCCCGGAGGTAACGTGCGGCGCATGCCAACCTCCTCCGCCGGCGTGCACGGCATCAGCAACCAGTACGTGGCCGATTACGCGGCGGCGGACCCGCTGATCGCGACGTTCATGGGCGTCCCGGGGCACGACGACCGGCTCACCGACTACTCGCCCGAGGGCCACGCCGCCCGCGCCGAGCTCGCCCGCGAGGCGGTCGCCGCCATCACGGCGGCCGAGCCCGCGGACAAGTCGGAGGCCGACGCGAAGGCCGTGTTCCTGGAGCGGGTCGGCCTGCAGGTCGAGCTGTACGACGCCGGCCTGGCCGAGGGCAGCCTCAACGTCATCGCGAGCCCCGTGCAGAACCTGCGCGAGGTGTTCGACCAGATGCCGACCGAGACCGAAGACGACTGGGCCGTCGTCGCGAAGCGGTTGACCGCCATGCCGGACGCCGTGGCGAACCTGCGCGCGGGCCTGTCCTACTCCGCCGACCAGGGCCGCGTCGCCGCGTTGCGGCAGGTGAGGAAGGTCGCCGAGCAGTGCGACACGTGGGCGGGCCGTTCGGGCGGCAAGTCGTTCTTCGCCGCCCTGATCGCGGACGCCCCCGTGGACGGCGCGCTGCGCACCGAGCTGGAGACGGGCGCGAAGGCCGCCTCCGAGGCGTTCGGCGACCTGGCCCAGTACCTCCGCGCCGACCTCGCGTCCAGGGCGCCGGAGAAGGACGCGGTGGGCGAGGACGTCTACCGGTTGCACTCGCGCTACTTCACCGGCTCCCGCCTCGACCTGGCCGAGGCCTACGAGTGGGGCTGGGGCGAGTTCACCCGGATCGAGGCCGAGATGCGGCAGGTCGCGAACCGGATCAAGCCGGGCGCGACGCTCGCCGAGGCCGCCGCCGCGCTGGACGCCGACCCGCGGTACGTGGTGCGCGGCAAGGACGGCCTGCAGTCGTGGATGCAGGAGCTGTCCGACAAGGCCCTGCTCGAACTGCGGGACGTGCACTTCGAGCTGCCCGACGAGCTGATGCGCCTGGAGTGCCGCATCGCGCCGCCCGGCGGTGGCGTCGGCGCGTACTACACGAGCCCCACGCCGGACTTCTCCCGGCCAGGCCGCATGTGGTGGTCCGTGCCGGACGACAAGGAGGAGTTCTCCACCTGGCGCGAGGTCTCGACCGTCTACCACGAGGGCGTGCCGGGCCACCACCTGCAGATCGCCACGGCCGTCTACCAGGCGGAGAAGCTGAACGAGTTCCAGCGCCTGATGTGCTGGGTGTCCGGCCACGGCGAGGGCTGGGCCCTGTACTCCGAGCGGCTGATGCGCGAGCTGGGTTACCTGGAGGACGACGGCGACCTGCTGGGCATGCTCGACGCGCACCTCTTCCGCGCGGCCCGCGTCATCATCGACATCGGCATGCACCTGGAGCTGGAGATCCCGAAGGGCACCGGCTTCCACGAGGGCGAGCGGTGGACCCCGGACCTCGGCCTGGAGTTCATGCTCACCCGCACCATCACCGAGCCCGCGCACGTGCGGGACGAGATCGACCGCTACCTGGGCTGGCCCGGCCAGGCGCCGTCGTACAAGCTGGGCGAGCGGCTGTGGCTCGCGGCCCGCGACGACGCCCGCGCCCGGCACGGCGACGCGTTCGACCTGAAGGCGTTCCACAAGCAGGCGCTGGAGATGGGCGCGATGGGCCTCGACACGCTCCGCGAGCGGCTCACCGAACTCTGATGCCACGATCCGGTGACCTCGCCTCACGCCGAGGTCACCGGATCGGGTGTTGGATGGGCGCGGGAACGACGTGCAGGGGGAGCGAATGACCAGACGTGCCAGGCGATCGGCGCTCGGCGTGGTGCTGGCGGGCGCGCTGCTGATCAGCGGGTCGCCCGCGTCCGCGCTGGCGCAGCCGGGCGGCTCGGAGCAGGCGGAGTGGCGCGTCCGGCAGGAGATCGTGGACCACGCGCTGCGCGAGGTCGGCGCGCGCGAGGCGAACGGCAACTACTACCCGCAGCAGTACCAGAGCGTCGACCAGGGCATCCTGCGGCCGGCCGAGTGGTGCGGCGTGTTCGTCAACTGGGCGTGGACGACCGGCGGCGTGCCCGAGCGGCCGTCGATGCGCCCGGCGCCGGGCGGGTCCGTCCTCGACCAGGGGCACTGGGCGACGTACTGGCAGAAGTGGGGCAAGGCCAACGGCCGGTGGAAGGACATCGCCGAGCGCGACGTCGAGCCGGGCGACGCCGTCGTCTACGGCAACTACCCGGACATGCACGCGCACGTCGGCCTGGTGGTCGAGGTCAAGTACGACCGCACCGGCCGCAAGGCGACGCACGTCCGCACCGTCGAGGGCAACTTCGACGACCGGGTCGTCTACTCGAAGCTGCGCCCGATCGAGGGCCTGAACGCGGGCAAGTACCTCCAGGCGACGGGCTTCGTCTCGCCGTTCTAGGGGTTCGCGTGGGGTACCTGATCACGCGGCTCACCGTGAGCCGCGTGGTCACGTAACCGCGTGATCACGGTGAACCGCGTGGCCGCGTGGCCGCGTGGTCAGTCCAGCGGGAGCCGGCGCCCCAGCACGGCGAACGGCCGCGGGTCGCCGGTGAACTGGTAGTGCCGCAGCACGTCCACGAAACCCACCCGCCGGTACAGCCGCCACGCCTTGCTCGGCCCCTCCGGCGTGGACAGCAGCACGCGCGAGGTGGGCACGCCGTCCAGCAGGTTGCGCAGCAGCTGCTCGCCGATGCCCCGGCTCTGCGCGGTCGGCAGCACGTGCAGCTCGGTCAGCTCGAAGTAGTCCTGCATCCACTCCTCGACCGCGTTCGGCCCGGCGACCATGGTGAGGCCGTGCCGCACCTGCTCGTGCCACCACTGGCCGACCGAGCCGCGGTAGCCGTAGCCGATGCCGATCAGCTCGTCCCGCTCGCCCAGCGCCACCACGCACCGCCAGCCGTCGCGCAGCATGTGCGCCAACCACATCGGCGCGCGCTGCTCGGCCGTGCCGGGCGGGTACTCCATCGCGCTCACGTAGAGCGCCAGCGCCTCGTCCAGCCGGGTGTTCAGCTCCCGCGCGGAGAGCGTGACGATCCGTCGCGACGGCGCGGCGGTCATCGGGCGACCTCGGCGGGCGTGCCGCCGGTCAGGTCCACGAGACCCGCGTAGGTGGTGGGGTAGACGGCGTGCGGGTGCCCGGCCGCGGCCCACACCACGTCGTACCGCTCCAGCGCGACGTCCACGAACGTGCGGATCGGCGCCGGGTGCCCCACGGGCGAGACGCCGCCGATGACCTGCCCGGTGTGCTCGCGCACGAACGCGGGCGTGGCGCGCTCGATCGAGTCCGCGCCCGTCAGCTCGGCGAGCCTGCCGGGGTCCGCCCGGTGCGCGCCGGACGTGAGCACGAGCAGCGGGGTGGCCACGCCGTCGCGGACCGCCGCGAACACGAGGCTGTTCGCGATCGCGCCGACCGGCACGTCCACGGCCGCGGCCGCCTCGGCGGCGGTGCGGACGGCGTCGGCCAGCACGCGGATTCCGTTCGCTGCCTCGTGGTGGCCCGCTTCGGACAGTGCGGCGGCCACCTTGCGGATGCCGGGGTGGTCGAGTGCGCTCACCTGTTCATGAGACCACGGGCGGTCGGGTTGAGGAGTTCCGGGCCGGCAGGTTAGTCTGATCTCGCTCGAACGTTTGTTCGAGCTATGCCTTGGTGGTGGGGCGGGGGAAGCGCCCCACCACCAAGTGCCGCCGTCTCCCCGCGGCGGTCGTCGCTGTTCCGACGCCGCGAGGAGGCCGCGAGATGACTTCGACCTTCCCCCGTCGCACACCCCTCCCGCTACCGCCGGCGTCGGCGGTGGTCCTGCTCGGCCAAGCCCGGCAGTGCCTGGCCGAGGCCGACCGCGACCCGGTGCCGCACACCCGCTTCGCCACGGCCTACCTGGCCGCGATGCGGGCCGCCGCGGCCGTGCTGGCGGCGCGGGGCCGACCCCACCGGGGCCGGGCCAAGCCGACCAGCGTGTGGGTCCTGCTGCCCTCCCTCGCGCCGGAGCTGCGCGAGTGGGCCGCGTTCTTCGCCGAGTGCTCGGCGACGCGCGCGGCCGTGCAGGCGGGCATCACCAGGCAGGTCACCCCGCGCGCAGCCGACGACCTGGTGCGCCAAGCGGCGCAGTTCACGGAGCTGGTCGACGAGATCATGTACGAGGACGGACTGTGAGCAGGGGACTGGTCGCCTACGACCGCCTGATCGACGTGGTGGAGCAGGAAGCCGAGCGCCTGGCGGCGTCGGCCGAGGGGCAGCGCCCGGAACGCCAGGTGCCCGCGTGCCCGGGGCTCAACCTCGGGGAGACGGCGAGGCACGTGGGCAGCACGTACCGGATGGTGACGACGTGGCTGAGGGAAGGCAGCCAACCGCTGGTGTGGCAGCAGGACCCCGTGAAGGGGCAGACGTTGCCCGAGTACGTGCGGTCGGGCGTGCGGCCGCTGGTGCGGGCGCTGCGGCCGCACGGGCCGGACGACCCGTGCGAGACGTGGTGGCCGGCCGAGCGCAACCACAACTTCTGGGCGCGCAGGCTCGCGCACGAGTCGACCGTCCACCGGATGGACGTCCAGTCGGCGGCCGGGCTGCCGGTGGACCCGGTGGACGACGACGTGGCCGAGGACGGCGTGGACGAGGTGCTGTCGCTCTGGCTGGGCCACCGGCTGGACCTCCTCGGCGTGCGCGGCACGCGGGAGGGCAGCGTGGCGATCCGGACGGGGACGAGGCTCTGGGTGGCCAAGGCGGGCCCGGAACCGGCGCGGGCGTGGCTGGCGACCGAGGAGGAGGCCCGTGCGGCGGACGGCGAGGTGACCGGCCCCCCGATGCAGGTCTACCGCTGGCTGTGGGGCCGCATCCCGGACCGCGACCTGCCCGAGCCGTCCGGCGACCACGACGCGATCGCCCAGCTGTGGGCGCTGTTGAGGCTCGCCACCAAGTGAGACGCGCGCCCGTCGCCGGCCACCCGGCCTCCGCCGGCGACGGGCGCGCCCCGTGCCGTTCCCGGTCGCGCGATCCCGATCGAGGCCGTCCCCCGCCCGGGACGTCGGCGCTAGGTTGGGGTGGTGCAGCTCCCACCCTGCCTCGTGTGCGGCGGACACGCGCCCGACAGCAGCCGCGGGTTCGCGTCGACGTTCGACGAAGCGCAAGCCACCGAGGTGCTCGGACACGCGCCGCCGGAGACGGCGTCGGTGGTCGACGTGGACGGGAAGCGGCTGTGGATCGGGCACGGGTCCTGCACCGGCTTCACCCTGCGGACGAAGGAGCGATCGGCCGAGGAACTCCGCGGCAGGTTGACGAAGCGCCGCGAGCGGGAACGGGTGGTGGAGGCGTACCGGCTGCGTCAACAGGCCAAGGCCGACGCGCCTCGACGAGCCGGCGCGCGCAGCCCCGTCCAAGTCGGGATGAGTCGGGACCAGGTCCGCCAGCTGCTCGGCCCGCCGCATGGGAGCACCACCCTGCAGGCGTACCTGGCCACGTTCAGCGCGAGCGCCGTGCTCGGTGGGTCGTCCGCTGACGAGTACTGGCTGTACCGGCACGTGCCTCCGGGGCGCAACACGGAGATCGCCTTCAAGAGCGGTCGAGTCGTCGAGGTGCGGACTCCGCGCAGGGACGGCTGAGGACGGGCCGGCGTCGGGAGCCGGCCCGCGCGGTCACAGCGCCAGCGCCGCCGCTTCCCGGAGACCGTCGTCGGTGGCGGTTTCGAGGCGGAAGCGGGCTTCCCTGCCGTCGATCTCCAGCACGCCCACCGAGTTGCCGAAGTGCGGGCCGCTGAGCTTGCGCCACGCCACCGGGTCCGGCGAGATGCCGCGCCGGTCCGCCCACCACCGCAGCACCCGCGCGACCGGCCGCGACCAGGACACCCGGAACGCCGGCCGGAACACCCACGGCGGGTCGTTGTGCACGGGCGAGCAGACGAGTTGGTAGACCTTGGAGTCCACCGCCGACGGGAACGACGCCCGCGCCGCGTAGCTGTGGTGCACGTCGCCGGACAGCACGCACACCGTGCCGGGCGCGTCGTCGGAGCGGGCGATCCGCTCCAGCAGCCGGGCCAGCCGCTCGAACGACGCCCGGAACGCGGGCCAGTGCTCCAGGTCCGCCACCTGCCGCACCTTCTCGCCGACGCGGCCGCGCCACCCCGGCAGGCCCGCCATCCGCTCGTTCATCGACTGGAAGTGGCTCAGCGCGTGCGGCATCAGCCACGGCAGCGACGAGCCGATCAGCAGGTGGTCGACGTCGCCCTCGGCGTTCTCCTCGATCCAGTCGAACTCGCGGTCGCCGACCATCAGCCGCTGCGGCCCGCCGAGGATGCGCCCGCTGCGCGTGTCGATCACCAGCAGCCGCACCCGGCCGAAGTCGCGCCGGTAGCTCCACCGCGTCGACTTGCCGCCGTCGACCTCGCGGTCCGCCTGCTCGGCGAAGTCCTCCAGCAACGCCTGCACGTCCCCGCCGCTCGACCGGACCTTGTCGTACAGCGCGTCGCGCGCCAGCTCGTCCGGGCTGAGGTTGCCCAGGTGCTGGTACACCCAGTACGACGCGAGGCCGGCCCGGATGCGCTCCGGCCACCACCGCTTGCCCGCCATCTGCTCGCGCCACGTCCGCGAGGTGTTCCAGTCGTCGCGCACGTCGTGGTCGTCGAAGATCATCGACGTGGGGACGACGGACATCAGCCAGCGGATCTCGGGGTCGGCCCACGACTCGTGGTACAGCTCGCCGTACTCGCGGAACGACACCACCTCGCCCGCCGGCTCCGGTCTCCGCTCGGCCAGCCACCGCGTGATCCGGGGCGTGGGCTCGTCGGCGTAGACCTGGTCGCCGAGCAGCACCAGCGCGTCGGGCCACTCGTCGTGCGGCTGGTCCTTCATCCGCAACGCGTACGCGTCCAGCGCGTCGGGGCCCAGCTTGTCCGGCATCCCCTCCGGCTTCGCCGCGCGGCACGACCCGAACAGCAGCCGTCGCACCGGCGTGGTCCGGATGGACGGCGGCGGGAACGGCGAGTCCGGCCGGGGCCACACCACCTCGTCGTCCAGCCGCACTTCGTACGGCGTGGTCGTGCCCGGCGTCAGCCCTTCGACCACCACCAGGGCGAAGTGCTGCTCCCCGACCTGGAACGTCCGGGCGCGGTGGCCCGCCACGGTCACCGCGCACGCGGCGTCGGTCTCGACCCACACGGTCGCCGAAGTCGGGTCCACGTGCCGCAGCACCGGACCAAGAACCAGCTCAGCCATTGCGCAGACGTTACCTTCGGAACCATGACTACGAGGTGGCACGACGTCGTCATCGACTCCGCCGAGCCGGCCGCGCTCGCCCGTTTCTGGTCGGCGCTGCTCGATCGGCCGATCACCGGCGAGGACGACGACGAGGTGGACGTGGCGCTCGCCGAGGGCCAGGAACTGGTGTTCGTGCCGGTGGGGGACCCGAAGTCGGTGAAGAACCGGCTGCACCTGGACCTGGCGTCGACGTCCCCGGCGGACCAGGAGGCGATCGTGACGCGGGCCGTCGACCTCGGCGCGAGGCCGGTCGACGTCGGGCAGGGCGACGTGCCGTGGGTGGTGCTCGCCGACCCCGAGGGCAACGAGTTCTGCGTGCTGGAGCAGCGGGACGAGTACGCGCACACCGGCCCGGTGGCCGCGGTGGTGGTCGACTCGCTCGACCCGCGGGCGCAGGCGGCGTTCTGGGCCCACGCGACCGGGCTGCCGGTGACCCGCGAGCACCCCGACTACGCGTCGCTGACCCAGGCCGCCGGGCCGTCGCTGGAGTTCGTGCGGGTGACCGAGCCGAAGACGGTGAAGAACCGCCTGCACGTCGACGTCGTGCCGCCCGCCGACGGCGACCTGCCGACCGAGGTGGCCCGGCTGGAGGCGTGCGGCGCGGTGCGGGCGGACGTCGGCCAGTCCGACGTGCCGTGGGTCGTGCTGGCCGACCCCGAGGGCAACGAGTTCTGCGTGCTCACGCCCCGCTGACCGACCGGCGGGAACGCCCCGAGGCCGATCGCCACGCCCGGCACCGTGAGCACGGCCCGGCGGTCGTGGTCGTGGCCGTCCGCGAACGCCGTGACGGCGGGTGGCGCCGACCGGACACGGGAAAATCCACCTTCGCCGCGCGCACATCGGTAATGTCGGGCGGGACCGAGTGCCTGGGGGGTGACGGTGAGACCCGCGTACCTCGAGCCCCGCACGGACGTCCCCGCGGTGGACGACTGGTCCACCCGACTGGCGCTCGACGAGTTCCGCGGCTCCGCGCGCGTGGCCGGTGTCCTGGCGGTGGTGTTCCTGGTCGGCGCGGTCGGCCTCGCGGTGTTCCCCGAGTCGACGCCCGGCACCGTGGCGGCGATCGTGGTGCTCGCCCTGCTGGGCCTGGTGACGGGCATCCTGCCGCTCGCCTACCGGCACGAGACGGCGCCGCGCCGGCGCGGGCTGCTCGACCGGCCGTGGCGTCGCGTCCCGGCGACCGCCGCGGTCGGCGGGCCGTGGGAAGAGGACCGGCTCCTGGTGTTCACCGACGGCGCGACGCTGGTCCTGCGCGGCACGCTGCTCGGCATCCCGAGCCTGGTGCTCGACCGGCAGGAGCTGTTCCTGTGCGGTCCGGACGACGACGGCCGGGCCGTGGTGCGCGTCGCGGGCCTGTGCCGCCTGCTCCCCGTGAAGGTGGACGAGGTCGAGACCCGTCCCCGCGAACGCGAACCGCACCTGGTGGGCCGACCGCTGGACGACCCGGTGGTGGCGCGGGCGTTCCGCGGCTTCCGCTGGGGCACCCGAGCCCGGGTGTGGCCCGTCGCGGGAGCGGCGGTCGGCGCGATGACGGCGGCGCTGAGCGCGTGGCCGCTGTCGCCGGCCGGGCTCGTGGTCGGCGGGCTGCTGATCGCCTTCTCCGCCGTGATGCTGCCGGGCGTGTCGGCCATCGGCGGGCTGTACCGCGAGGCGGTGGCGGCGGCCGAGTCGGCGTCGCGGTGGACGCCCGTCCCCGTCACGCTCTTCCCGCGGGCAGCCGACCACGAGGTCGCCGGGCTCGCCCAGCTGCCGGGCGGCACGGCGGTGGTGCGATTTCCCCTGCCCGACCTCGACCTGGTCGCCAACATCGCCGACACCGGCACGATGTGGATGGCGGGCGACGGCAACGGCGTCGTCACCGTCGGCGTGCCGCGCCTGCCCGCGCTGATGATCGCGGTGGTGCGACCGGACAGCGACGACTCGGACGACACGCCGCCCCCGTGGCTCCTGCGCACCCTCGAACCGTCGTGGGACGACGTGCCGGCGCTGCGGGCCTGAGCCGTCCGGCCCGCGGCGCCGGTCGTGGAACCGGTCGTCAGCGCAGGGTCAGCAGGGTCTCCGACTCGACGCGGGTCAGCTTCTCCGGGTTGCGGACGTAGTAGATGCCGGTGATGCGCCCCTCGTCGACCCGGATCGCCATGATGCCGTCGATCTCGCCGTCCATCCGCAGCACCAGGGCCGGGTTGCCGTTGACCGTGGTCAGCTCGCAGGTGAGCGCGCCCTTGAGCTTGAGGAGACCGGCGCGGACGAGGCGGGTGACCTTGTCGGCCCCGAAGATCGGGTTCGGCACGGCCTGCTTGACGCCGCCGCCGTCGCTCACGAGGACGACGTCGGGGGCGAGCACGTCCAGGAGCCCTTGGACGTCCATGGTCTCCAGCGCGCGCTGGAGTGACCGGAGGGCGGCACGGGTCTCGCTCGGGGTGACCACGGAGCGGGGGCGGCGGGCGTCGACGTGCCGGCGGGCGCGGTGGGCGATCTGGCGGACGGCCGCGGGCGTCTTGTCGACGGCGTGCGCGATCTCGTCGTAGCTGATGTCGAAGACCTCGCGCAGCACGAACACGGCGCGTTCCGTCGGCGACAGCGTCTCCAGGATGAGCATCAGCGCCATCGACACGCTCTCGGCGAGCTCCACGTCCTCGGCCACGTCGGGGGAGGTGAGCATCGGCTCGGGCAGCCACGAGCCGACGTACGCCTCCTTGCGGCGCTTCAGGGTGCGCAGCCGGTTGAGCGCCTGCCGGGTCGTGATCCGGACCAGGTAGGCGCGCTGGTCGCGCACCTCGGCCAGGTCGACCTCGACCCACCGCAACCAGGTCTCCTGGAGGACGTCCTCCGCGTCGGCCGCCGATCCGAGCATCTCGTAGGCGACGGTGAAGAGGAGGTTGCGGTGGGCGACGAACGCCTCGGTCGCCAGGTCGGTGGCGTGGTCGCTCATGGATCGACCCTCTCTCGTCGTGACCGGCCCAGCCTGCCAAGGCGGCGAGCGCGAGGGGCGCCGAACGGGGCGACGTTCACGCGATCCCCTCCTGCCGCACGGCGCTCGCCGCCGCTTCGCGCCTGGCCCGCACCGCCTGCTCCCGCTTGGCGTCCTTGGCCCACCACTTGCGCGTGCCGGGCTTGCGGGCCTCGTGCCCGAGCTGCCAGACGATGCTCCGGCAGATCAGCTCCTTGGCCTTCCCGCCCGGCCGACCGCCGAGGTGGAGACCCTTGGCCGTGTCGTCCCGGCGCGAGAACTGGAAGATGCCGGCGCGCCGGCCGAGGCTGATGCACTGCCCGAGGAACCCCACCTCGACGGGCGCGGGCCGGGTTCCCGCGATCCGGCTCAGCACCGTCTCGGCGGCCTGCGGGCCCAGCTGCACCGCGGCCTGGCAGCTCATCCGGAACGGCAGGTCCGACGGCGCCGCCGAGTCGCCGGCCGCGACGATGCGCACGTCGTCCATGCTGGTCAGCGTCTCGTCGGTGAGCAGGCGACCGGCGGCGTCGGTGCGCAGGCCGCTGCGCGCGGCCAGGTCCGGCACGCCGAAGCCGGCGGTCCAGACGGTGAGGTCGCCGCGCAGTTCGCGGCCGTCGGCCAGCCGCACGGCGTCGGCCGTCACCTCCATCACCTCCGCGCCGGGGCCTTCGACCACGGTCACGCCGAGGCCGGCCAGCCGCTTCGCGACTGAGCGCCGACCCCGTTCGTGCAGGTACGGCCCGAGCACGTCGCCGCAGACCAGCGTCACGGCGCGACCCGTCTCCGCCAGCTCGGCGGCGGTCTCGATGCCGGTCGGACCTGCCCCGACGACGGTCACCGCAGCGGTCGCGGGCGCGGCGTCGACGGCCGCCCGCAGCCGCCGCGCCTCCTCCAGGTCGGCGATCGGGTAGGCGAACCGCGCCGCGCCGGGCACGCGCGGGTCGGCGCTGCCGCTGCCCACCGCGTAGACCAGGTAGTCGTAAGCCGCCGTGCCGCCGCCGGCCAGCGCCAGGGTGCGCTCGCCCGCGTCGATCCGGGTCACGGTGTCGACCACCAGGCGGACGCGCTCGGCCAGCACGTCCCGGTAGTCGACGACCGCGTCGTCCGAACCGCCGACGAGCTGGTGCAGGCGGATGCGGTCGACGAACGTCGGGCGCGGGTTGACCAGCGTCACGGTGACGTCGGCGCGGCGCGTCAGCCGGTTGGCCGCCATGACTCCGGCGTACCCGCCGCCGATCACGACCACCTCGGTGTTCCCGGTCATGGTGTCTCCCTGGTTGGCTCGTGGTTCGGCCTCAAGACACCGGGGACCGGTCGTGTGTGACATGGAGTGAGCCGGCTCACTCCATGTCACAATAGCGTGATGACTGGTGACGTTGCGTGACGTTTCAGAACCGGTCGACGTGCTCGGTCACCCAGTGCGTGAAGGTGCGCGCCGGGCGGCCGGTCACCCGCGTGACGGTGTCGACCGGCGTGGTGGCCTCCTCGGGCGGGGAGGCGTACCAGCCGACGACGTACTCGGCGTCCGCGCGGGAGACGCCGGTGGCCGTCAGCCGGTCCACGGCCTGGTCGTGCGTGATCGGCGTGAACGTGATCTCGCGGCGCAGCGCCTCGGCGAGGATCGCGATCCGCTCGCGCGTGGTGAGCGCCTGCGGACCCGTGAGGTTGTAGGCATGGCCCGCGTGGCCGTCCTCCAAGAGCGCGGTGACGGCGACGGCGGCGATGTCGGCTTCGTGGACCAGCGCGCTGGAGAAGTCGTACGGCTCGCGCACCACGCCCTCGGCGCGGATCGAGTCCGCCCAGGTCAGCGTGTTGGACATGAACTCCTGCGGCTCCAACCGGGTCCACTCCACCCCGGAGTCGGCGACGGCCTGCTCCACCGGGCCGACGTACCCGCCCCACAGGACGGTCATCCGCCGCACGCCCGCGTCCACGGCGCGCCGGACCAGTTCGGGGCCGACCTCGGCGAGGCCCGCCGTCACGGTGATGTGCAGGTGGGTGACGCCGTCGAGCGCGTCGGCGAGCGTGGCGGGCTCGGTGTGCGTGCCCGCCACCACGTCGACGCCGGCCGGGAACCTCGACCGCGCGGCGTCCGGGTTCCGGCTCAGCGCCCGGACCCGCTGTCCGCGGCGGACGAGTTCGGCGACGACGTGGCGGCCGGTGTTCCCGGTGGCGCCGGTGACCAGGACAGTCATGGTGAATCCCCCTTTTCGTCGTCGCCGACGCTAAGAGCTCCACCAACCTGGAGGTCAACGCGACGTGACGCCGGCCACCCGTGGCGCTCGCACGGGGGAGCGGCTACAGTGCGCGATATGCAATATATTAGTCGGGCGTTGTTCCGCGACCAGGCGCTCACCGCGATCCGCGAGGCGATCCTGGGCGGCGACCTGGCGCCCGGCACGCCGATCAAGGACGTCGAGCTGGCCGAACGGCTCGGCCTGTCCCGGACGCCGGTGCGCGAGGCGCTGGCCCGGCTGACCGACGAAGGCCTGGTGGAGACCAAGCCGCACAGCTACACCAGGGTCACCCCGCTCGACACGACGGCGGTGCGGGACGCGCACGTCGTCGTCAAGGCCATGCACGCCCTCGCCGCCCGGCTGGCCGTGCCCCGGATGGCGGACGACGACCTGGCCGCCATGCGGGTCGCCAACGCGGCGTTCGCGCGCGCCCTGGCGTCCGGTGACGTGCCCTCCGCGCTCGCCGCGGACGACGACTTCCACGCGGTGGCCGTGCGGCGCAGCGACAACTTCGCCGTGATCGCCACCATCGAGCGCTACACGCCGCTGGTCCGCCGCCTGGAACGGCTGCGGTTCGCGGCGCCGACCGGCCGCCACTCGGTGGCCATGCACGACGAGATCATCGCCGCCTGCGCCGCGGCCGACGCCGAGTCGGCGGCACGGCTGGTCGAGCGGAACTGGGCGACGCTGGCGGACCTGCTTTCCGTTGAGGAGAACTGACATGGCACTGGGCGACTTCGCGCGCTACCCGCTGACCTTCGGCCCGTCCCCGGTGCACGAGCTGGAACGGCTGACCCGGCACCTCGGCGGTGCGCGGGTGTGGGCCAAGCGGGAGGACTGCAACTCCGGGCTGGCCTACGGCGGCAACAAGACCCGCAAGCTGGAGTACCTGGTCGCGGACGCGCTGGCCACCGGCTGCGACACCTTGGTGTCGATCGGCGGCGTGCAGTCCAACCACACCCGTCAGGTCGCGGCGGCGGCGGCGCGGGCCGGGCTGAAGTGCGTGCTGGTGCAGGAGAGCTGGGTCGACTGGCCGGACGCCGTGTACGACCGGGTCGGCAACATCCTGCTGAGCCGGTTGATGGGCGCCGAGGTGCGGCTCGTGGAGGCGGGCTTCGGGATCGGCGTGAAACCCGCGTGGGAGCAGGCGATCGACGACGTGCGCGCGGCGGGCGGCACGCCGTACGCCATCCCGGCGGGCGCGTCGGACCACCCGTTGGGCGGGCTCGGGTTCGCCGGGTGGGCGGCCGAGGTCGAGCGGCAGGAGGCCGGGCTGGGGGTGCGGTTCGACACCGTGGTCGTGTGCTCGGTGACCGGCAGCACGCAGGCGGGCATGGTGGCCGGGTTCGCGGGCAGCGGCCGTCGGATCATCGGGATCGACGCGTCGGCCGAGCCGTGCGACACCCGCGCCCAGGTGCTGCGCATCGCCAAGAGCACGGCGGAGCTGCTCGACGTCGAGGTGACCGACGAGGACGTCGTCCTCGACGAGCGGTTCCACGAGGGCATCTACGGCGTGCCCGGTGAGTCCACTGTGGACGCCATGCGCCTCGGCGCCCGGCTGGAGGGGATGATCACCGACCCGGTGTACGAGGGCAAGTCCCTGGCCGGCCTGGTGGAACTCGTCTCGACCGGCGAGATCCCGCGCGACTCCAACGTCCTGTACGCGCACCTCGGCGGCCAACCCGCCCTCAACGCCTACAGCGCCCTGTTCCGCTGATCCGGGTCCTCCGACGCCGGCTCACCACGCCTGCGCTTGATGTGGGCGTCCAACAACCGGACCGCCAGGTCGTGGCCGTAGTCCGCGGCGAACTGCCGGGGGGCGTGCCCCCGGGGGCCGGGTAACTCCGGGTCGGCGCCGTAGGCCAGGAGCACCGCCGTGCACGCCGCGTCGAGGGGTTCCCCGGTCTGGTTGGCGCCGTCCGCCTCCACGTCGATCGCGTGCAGCAGCAGGGTGGTGTTCGACCAGACCTCGTCGGGATCGACGCCCTGGTCCAGCAGCCGGGTCAGCTCCGCGAGGTCGCCGTGCTCCACCGCCCGGTGCGCCGGCGTCAGCGGCTCGCCGTCCCCGATCGGCACGTCCACCGGCTTCACGCCCGCAGCCGCAAACCCTTGGGCGTGGCTCGGAAGCCCGCCTCCTGCAGGATGCCCGCCAGCCGCGAACCCAGCGCCACCTCCCCGTCCGCCCGCTGCACGGCCAGGTGCCCCAGCCACCCGTCGCGCACGGCCCGCCCCAACGCCTCCGCCGCCGCCCGCAACGGCGCCTCGTCCTCGGTGAACGACAGCAGCGACCGCCCGCCGCGCTCCACGTACAGCGTCGCCTCGCCGTCCACCAGCACGACCAGCGCGCCGGACTTGCGGCCCGGCCGGTGCCTGCCCTCGCCCGACGGCTCCGGCCACGTCAGCGCCGCGCCGTAGGGCTGCGCCGGGTCGGCCGCCGCGAGCACCACGGCGTCCGGCGTGCCCGCGTGCTCCTGGCCCGGCGGCCGGGACGACGCCCGCAGCCGGTCCACCGCGCCCCGCGCCGCGAACTGCGCCGCGCCGAGCCCCTCGACCACGTACCCGCGCACGACCTGCCCGGACTCCTCCATCGCCCGCAGCACCCGGTACACCCCGCTGAACCCGCCGGTCACCCGTTCGGTGTCCAGCGCGCCCCGCGTCAGCACGCCGTGCCGCTCCAGGAACGCCTCGGCCCGCGCGTGCGCCCGCCGCGTCGCGTCCGCCGCCGGCACCACGGCCAACGACCACCGGCCCGCCACCGCCGGCGGCCCCGTGCGGCTCGGCAGGTCGGGCCGGCCCGCCCGCATCCGCGCGTACCGCCCGCGTGGCGCGGCCCGCCTCGGCTTGTGCGCCGTGCCGCCGCCCGCGACCAGCGCCCGCAGCGGCGACAGCGTGTCGTTCGTGACGACACCCGCCCAGACCAGGTCCCACAGCGCGCCCACGACCTCGGTGTCCGTCGTCGGGCCCTGCAACGACACCCGGTCGACCACCTGCCGGAAGAACAACGCCCCGCCGCCCAGCGCCTCCACCACGGCCGTGTGCAGCGACGAGTCCGGCATCGCCTCCGGCACCAGGTCCGGCAGCAGCAGGTCCGCCACGTCCGTCGGCGCCAGCGCGATCCAGCCGTCACCGCCGGCCAGCGAGCCGCACCCGGTCCAGGTCACCTCGCCGGACGCGGTCAGCTCGTCCAGCAGCGCCGGGGTGTAGCCGGGCAGCCGCGCCGGCAGCACCAGCGACTCGACCGCGCTCGCCGGCAGCGGCGCGCCCGCCAGCTGCTCCACCACCGAGTACACGTCGTCGACGGTCGGCGCCGACCGCAGCCGCCGCCCCACGCCGTGCCAGCCCGGCAGGAACCGGCCCAGCGCGGCGGGCTCCACCGGCTCCACCTCGGCCCGCAGCCGCGCCAGCGACGCCCGCCGCAACCGTCGCAGCACCTCGGCGTCGCAGTACTCGGTGTGCGTCCCGCCGGGCCGCAGCTCGCCGCGCACCAGCCGCCCGGCGGCGGCCATCCGCTCCAGCACCCCGGTCACCACGGCGACGCCCAGCCCGAACCGCTCCGCCGCCTCCACCGCCGGGAACGGGCCGTGCGTCCGCGCGTACCGGGACAGCAGGTCGCCCACCGGGTCGGCCACGGGCTCGGTGAACACCTCCGGCACGCCCACCGGCAGCGCCACGCCCAACGCGTCGCGCACCCGGCCCGCGTCCTCGATCGCGATCACGCGTTCCTCGCCCGCGATGCGCACCCGCAACGCCCGCCGCTGCGCGACCAGGTCCGCCAGCCACTCCGGCCGCACGCCGCGGTCCAGCGCCTCCGCCTCGGACAGGTCGCCGAGGAACCGCAGCAGGTCCGCCGCGCCCTCCGCGTCCCGCGCGTGCCGGTCCGGCACGAGGCGTTGCAGGGTGCGCTCGACCTCCGCGACCACCTCCGGGTCCAGCAGCTCCCGGATCGCCTCGGAACCCAGCAGCTCCGCCAGCAGCGCCGAGTCCAGCGACAACGCCGCCGCCCGCCGCTCGGCCAGCGGCGCGTCCACCTCGTACAGGAACATGCCGACGTACCCGAACAGCAGGCTCCGCGCGAACGGCGACGGCGACGGCGTCTCCACCTCCACCACCCGCACCCGCCGCGCCCGGATGTCGGTCATCAGCTCCCGCAGGCCCGGCACGTCGTACACGTCCTGCAGGACCTCGCGCATCGCCTCCAGCACGACCGGGAAGCTCTCGTACTTCGCCGCCACCGACAGCAGCTGCGCCGCCCGCTGCCGCTGCTGCCACAGCGGCGTCCGCTTGCGCGGGTCACGCCGGGGCAGCAGCAGCGACCGCGCCGCGCACTCCCGGAACCGGGCCGCGAACAGCGCCGACCCGCCCACCTCGGCGACGACGACCTGCTCGACCTCCTCCGGGTCCAGCAGCACGTCGTCCGCGCCCGCCACGACCTGCGCGCCGTCCAGGTCGACCGCGTCCGGCAGGCGGATCACGATCCCGTCGTCGGAGTGCGCCGCCTGCACCTCGATGCCGCGCCGCTCCCGCAGCCGGGCCGCGATCGCCAGCGCCCACGGCGCGTTGACCTGCGCCCCGAACGGCGAGTGCACCACCAGCCGCCAGTCGCCCAGCTCGTCGCGGAACCGCTCCACCAGCACGACCCGGTCGTTCGGCACGTGCCGGGTCGCCTCGCGCTGCTCGCCCAGGTACGCCAGCAGGTTCGACGTCGCCCACGCGTCCAGCCCGGCCGCCGCCGTCCGCCCGGACGCCTCCTCCGCGTCGATCGTGGACACCTCGCGCAGGAACTTCCCCAGCGCCCGGCCCAGCTCCAGCGGACGTCCCGGCGCGTCGCCCTTCCAGAACGGCATCCGCGCCGCCTGGCCCGGCGCGGGCACCACGATCACCCGGTCGTGGGTGATGTCCTCGACCCGCCACGACGACGTGCCCAGCAGGAACGTGTCGCCCACCCGCGACTCGTAGACCATCTCCTCGTCCAGCTCACCGACCCGCGAGCCGGGGCCGCGCTCGGACGGCGGCGTCATCACCGCGAACAGCCCGCGGTCCGGGATCGTGCCGCCGGACGTCACCGCCAGCCGCTGCGACCCCGGCCGGCCGCGCAGCTCACCGCTGATCCGGTCCCACGTGATCCGGGGCCGCAGCTCGCCGAACTCCTCGCTCGGGTACCGGCCCGCGAGCATGTCGAGCACCGCCTGCAACGCCGACTCCGGCAGCGCGGCGAACGGCGCGGCCCGCCGCACCAGCCCGGCCAGCGCCTCCACCGTCCACGTGTCCATCGCCACCATGGCCACGACGTGCTGCGCCAGCACGTCCAGCGGGTTGCGCGGGTACCGCACGGCCTCGATCGCGCCGTCCCGCATCCGCTCCGCCACCACCGCGCACGACACCAGGTCGCCCCGGAACTTCGGGAACATCACCCCGCGCGACACCGCGCCCACCTGGTGCCCCGCGCGGCCGACCCGCTGCAACCCGGACGCCACCGTCGGCGGGGCCTCCACCTGCACCACCAGGTCGACCGCGCCCATGTCGATGCCCAGCTCCAGCGACGACGTCGCCACCACGCACGGCAGCCGCCCCGACTTCAGCTCCTCCTCGACCACGACCCGCTGCTCGCGCGACATCGAGCCGTGGTGCGCGCGGGCGATCGTGGCGGCGCGCTGGGTGGTGACCCCGGACTGCGCGGGCGCCTCGGCCGGGAACCGCTCCAGCTCGGCGGCCTCCTCCACGAGCTCGTTGAGCCGCGCGGTGAGCCGTTCCGCCAGCCGCCGCGAGTTGGCGAACACGATCGTGGACCGGTGCTGCCGGACCAGCTCCAGGATGCGCTGCTCCACCGACGGCCAGATCGACGCCCGCTGCTCCGCCCCCGCCGCCGAGCCCGACACCTCGCCGGTCGGCTCGCCGAGCACCGACATGTCCTCGACCGGGACCTCGACCCGCACCTCGATCGTCTTGGCCGTCTTCGGCTGCACGACCCGCACCGGCCGCCCGCCCGCGAGGAACGCGCTCACCTCCTCGACCGGCCGGACCGTCGCGGACAGCCCGATCCGCTGCGCGGGCCGTTCCAGCAGCGCGTCCAGCCGTTCGAGGGACAGCGCCAGGTGCGCGCCGCGCTTGGCTCCCGCCACCGCGTGCACCTCGTCCACGATCACCGTCTCGACCCCGCGCAACGACTCCCGCGCCGCCGACGTCAGCACCAGGAACAGCGACTCCGGCGTCGTGACCAGCACGTCCGGCGGGGTCCTGGCGAACGCCCGGCGCGCGTCGGCCGGGGTGTCGCCGGTGCGCATGCCCACCGTGATGTCCGGCTCGGGCAGCGACAGCCGGTGCGCGGCCTGCCGGATGCCCGCCAACGGCGCCCGCAGGTTCCGCTCCACGTCCACCGCCAGCGCCTTCAGCGGCGAGACGTACAACACCCGGCACCGCCGCTTCGGCTCGGCGGGCTTGGGCGTGGACGCCAGCCGGTCCAGCGCCCACAGGAACGCCGCCAACGTCTTGCCGGACCCGGTCGGCGCGATGACCAGCGCGTTCTCCCCGGCGGCCGCCGCCTCCCACGCGCCCGCCTGCGCCGCCGTGGGCGCGGCGAAGGCCCCGGCGAACCACTGCCGGGTGGGGGGCGAGAAGGCGTCCAACACATCCACCCCCCCATACTGACTCAGCGGTCCGACAGTGTCGGATTGCGCCGCCGGCAGAACCAGGCCACCACGCGAGGTCGCGTCGGTCGTTCCCGCCTGATTTCCCGGCGATCACGCTTTACGATCGTCGGGAAATCAGGCGGGAACGACCGACTTCCGGGCGACCGAGCCCGCCGTCTGCGGAGCAGCGGCAATTCAACACAGGGGTAGTCGTGCGCGTTTTGTCCGTTGACCTGGGCACTTCCAACACCGTCGCGGTGCTCGCCGCGCACGGACGGCCGCCCCGGGTCGTCGAGGTGGACGGCTCGGCGACCATGCCGTCGGCCGTCTACTGCGAAGAGGACGGCACCCTCGTCGTCGGCCGGGACGCCGAGCGGCGCGCCCGCCTCGACCCGGCCCGGTTCGAACCCAACCCGAAGCGCCGCGTGGACGACGGCGTGCTGCTGCTCGGCGAGAACGTCGTCCCCGTCAGCGACGCGCTGGCCGCCGTGCTGCGCCGCGTCCTCGACGAGACCACCCGCCAGCTGGGCGGCGAGTCGCTGGACGAGGTCCGCCTCACGCACCCCGCGCAGTGGGGGCCGACGCGCCGCAACGTGCTGCTGTCCGCCGCCCGCCTGGCCGGGGTGTCGGGCGAGGTCGTGCTGGTCCCCGAGCCGGTCGCCGCCGCCTCCCACTACGCCTCGCTGTCCGTCGGCCAGGCGCTCGCCGTGTACGACCTGGGCGCGGGCACGTTCGACGTCGCCATTGTCGGCGCCACCCAGAACGGCTTCACCGTGCTCGCCGAGGACGGCCTGCAGGACCTGGGCGGCCTCGACGTCGACCAGGCGCTCCTGGAGCACGTCGGCCGGCAGGTGTCGCACCGCGACCCCGCGGCCTGGCAGCGGCTCCTGCGCCCGGAGTCCACGGCCGACCGGCGGGCCCGGCGCGCGCTCCAGGAGGACGTGCGGGCCGCCAAGGAGTCGTTGTCGCGGCACGCGCACACCGAGGTGCCGATGCCGGAGCCGTTCGAGGACGTGCTGGTCAACCGCTCGGACCTGGAGGCGCTGGTCCGGCCGAGCATGATGCGCAGCGTGGAGCTGCTGGCGTCCACTATCCGCTCCACCGGCATGGCCCCGAACCAGCTCGCGGGCATCTACCTGGTCGGTGGTTCGAGCCGCATCCCGCTGGTGGCGAACATGATCGCCGAGCAGGTGCGGATCGTGCCGACGAGCCTCGACCAGCCGGAGACGGCGGTCGCCCTCGGCGCGCACCACGTGCCCAAGGACGGCGTCACGCCGCGCTCGCAGGAGCCTCAGCGGCCGAAGGAGCCGGACACGCTCGTCACCTCGCCGGTGACCCCGCCCGGCGGCGCCTACCAGGCGAACCCGGCCGTCGGCGGACCGCAGCAGGCCAACCCCGCGGTGAGCGGGGCGCACCAGGTCAACCCGAACGCCAGCGGCCCGTACCAGGTCAACCCCCACGCGAGCGGCCCGTACCAGGTGAACCCGTCGGCCAGCGGGTCGTACCAGGTGGGTTACCCGCAGACGGGGCCGCAGCAGTTCAACTTCCCGAGCGTCACCCCGCGCCCGCAGGAGCGGTCGGGGAAGAAGGCGCCGAACCGGACGGTGCTGCTCGCCGCCGGGGCGGCCGTCGTGCTGGCGCTGGCCGTCGTGGGCGGGATCTTCGCGTTCGGCGGGGAGGGCGTGCCGAGCGCGCAGGACTGCAAGAGCGACACCCGGTTGGACGACAAGGGCTTCACCGAGTGCCTGCGCCGGCTCGCGGGCACGGTCCCCGACACCAGCACGTGCAAGGCGGGCGGCACGCCGGGCGTGGGCGGCGTCAACGGCATCAAGGGCACCGTCGTGAGCTGCTCGGTGAAGGACGACTACTCGGTGCAGTACGTCCTCACGGAGACCGTCGTGGGCGCGCAGCACGGCGCGGAGGCCGTGGTCCGGTCGCTCAAGACCGACGTGGTCGAGGCGCAGTGGGCGGGCAACGGGTTGATCGGCAAGTACCGGGCCGCCGCCGACGGCGGGCTGGGCCTGCTCGTGTTCACCGCCAACGACCTCCCGCTGCTCGGCATCGTGACCAAGAGCGGCGGCGAGGAGCTGACCGCGGACCAGGTCGCGGACTTCTTCGAGAGCAGCGTCCAGCCCGGCACCTGAACCCGGACGGTGGCTGGTCGGACCGGGTGTCCACTGGCACGATCATGATCATGACCTCGGTCGACGTCGTGCAGCGCAGGGTGCTGAGGGTGCTGGTGACGACCCAGGTGCTCGGCGCGGCGGGCGTCACCATCGGCCTGGCCGTGAGCACGCTCATCGCGGCCGTGCTGTCGGACTCGGAAGCCGTCGGCGGGCTCGCGCAGACCAGCGCGGTGCTCGGCGCGGCCCTGTTCGCGCTGCCCGCGGCCCGGCTGGCGGCCCGGCGCGGACGCCGCCCGGCGCTCGTCCTGGGCTACGGCGCGGGCGCGGTGGGCGCGGCGGTGGCGGCGTGCGCGGTGGTGCTCGGCTCGTGGCAGGTGCTGCTGGTGGCCCTGGTGCTGTTCGGCGCGGCGTCCAGCGCGAACCTCGCGGCCCGGTACGCGGGCGCCGACCTCGCCCACCCGCACCGCCGTGCGCGCTCGGTGGCGCTGGTGGTGTGGGCGGCGACGATCGGCGCGGTCGCCGGACCGAACCTCGCCGACCCGGCCGGGCAGGTCGCCGTGCGGCTGGGACTGCCGGTGGGCGCGGGGCCGTACCTGTTCTCGGCGCTGCTGTTCGGCCTGGCCGCGGTGGTCGTGCTGCGGTTCCTGCGACCCGACCCGCTGACGATCGCGCAGTCCGCCGTCACGCCCGCGCACTGCACCGGGGGAGTGGGCGACACCAAGGGGTCCGCGGCGGTGTGGCGGGCGCTGCCGGCCGCCGGGAAGCTCGCCGTGGGTGGCGTGACGCTGTGCCACATGGCGATGGTGGGCCTGATGTCGATGACCCCCGTGCACATGGACCACGCCGGCTCGTCGCTGCGCGTCGTCGGCCTGGTGATCAGCCTGCACGTGGCCGCGATGTACGTGGCCAGCCCGTTGTTCGGGTGGATGGCCGACCGGCTCGGCCGCGTGCCCGTGCTGGCGATCGGCGCGGCGCTCGTGGTCGCCGCCTCCGGCATCGCGGGCATGGCGCCGTCGCACGACGCGCCGCAGCTCGCCGCCGGCCTGGCGCTGCTCGGTTTCGGCTGGTCGGCGGGCCTGGTGGCGGGGTCGGCGCTGCTCACCGAGTCGGCCGCGGTGACCGACCGCCCGGCCGCGCAGGGGTTGTCCGACCTGTGCATGAACGTCGGCGGCGCGCTCGGCGGCGTCACGGCGGGCGTGGTGGTGACCGCCTGGTCCTACGCCACGCTGGGCCTGCTCGTCGGGTTCACCGCGTTGCCGCTGCTCGCCGCGTGCCTGTTCACGTCGTTGCAGCGGGTGCGCTGACCGGGGCCGACCGGTTCAGCGCTTGCGGTTGTGCCAGAGCGCGCGCAGGCCGACGACCAGCGCCGCGACGAGCGTGGCGATGGCCAGGACCGTCAGGATGGGCGACGACATGTCCATGGGGTCTCCCTGCGCGAACAGCACGCTTCGAGGTTAGCGCGCCGCCGCGGCGAACTCGCGCACCCGCGCCGTCTCACCCGCCGTGCGCCAGACCAGGCCCCACGCCAGCCGCGGCGCGTCCACCAGCGGCAGGAACGTGATCCTGGGCCGCGCGAAGTACCCCGCGGCGTGCGCGCCCAGCGGGCACACGCCCTCACCGTCGGCGATCGCGGTGAGCAGCTCTTGGAACGTCGTGACGTCCCGTCCGCGCTTGACGGGCGCGCCCAGCGGGGTCGTGTCACGCCAGTAGGCGGCGCGGAAGACGGTGTCGCGAGCCAGGTCTTCCAGGTTCACCGACTCGTGCCGCGTGAACGGGTGCGTGTCCGCCACGGCGAGCACCAAGGGCTCCTCGTGCACCACGGGACCGGCCGTCAGGTCGGGCTCGCCGACCGGGAACAACGTCACCAGCACGTCCACCTCGTCCGCCCTGAGCAGCGCGAACGGGTCCGTGAACGGCGCCTCCCGCACCCGCACCTCGCGGTCGGGGTGACGGGCCCGGTAGGTGTCGAGCAGGTCCGTGACGAGGTCGGCGACCGCCGGCGCCTCGAACCCGACGCGCAGCAGGTCCGTGCCCCGCGCGGCCTCCACAGCGCGCGCCAGGCCGTCCACGACCTGCCGGTAGGCGGGCGCGAGGTCGTCACGGAGGCGGCGGCCGATGGGCGTGAGCGCGACGCGGCGGCTGGTGCGGTCGAACAGGGGCGCGCCGATGCGGCGTTCGAGCTGCTTGACGGACTGGCTGACCCGCGCCTGGGACACGCGCAGGCGCTCGGCGGTGCGGCTGAAGTGCAGCTCCTCGGCCAGGGTGAGGAAGACCTCCAGGTCACGCCGTTCCATGACGGCCAGGTTAGGTGCTCGTCGTCGTACGGGCCGCTGCCGCTGACGCCTGTGGTCGCGTCGTGGGATTCTTCGCGGGTGATGGAGGCCGCGCGGCGCGAGTTGGAACGAATGCGGGAGTCGCCCGCCGCGTGGCAGGAGCTGCGCTACGAGCAGGCCACGGATGCGGACGGCGACGCCTGCGACGGCAACGCGGTGCGGCGGGCGAAGGTGTTGTGGGCGCTGCAGTACGACCACCGGCCCGAGGACCTGCCGCTGGTGCGGTGGTTGGCCGGGCAGGAGGCGCGGTGCCGGAGCGAGGCTCCGTTCCAAGGGCTGACCGAAGAGGTCGAGCTGGCCGGCTTCCTGCTCGCCGAGCACCGGCGGGTGGAGGACGTCTGGCTGCACGCGGCGATGAAGCAGGCCAACTTCGACACCTTGGCCGGTTACGACATCGAGCACCTGTTCGCCGCGGGGGTCCGGGCGACCGTCGACTTCGTGCGCGACAGCGGGCACGCCGACCGGGACGGGGTCCTCGACCTCCTGGTCGATGACGAGGGGCGGCCGCGCGTGTCGGAGGAGGGCTTGGCGGAGTGGACGCGGGGTCGGCGGGCGCGCTTCCCGGCCGATCCGGCGGTCGAGGACCCGCTCACCCTGGTCGAGCGCGCTCTGCTGGCGGGAGACCGGGAACTGGCCCGTCGGGAACTCGACCGGTGGGCAGCCGGCCGGCCGCGCGACCGGGCCACGTTGGGCCAACTCCGCTGGGTGTTCGCCGACCTGGGCGAGTTCGCCGAGGCGGCTCGGGCGCAGCGCGAGAGCGTGGTGTTCGCCGGCAACGCCTGGGACTCGGCCCTGGCCTGGCTGGACCTGGCGGGACTGGAACGCCGGGCCGGCGACCACCACGCCGCGCGCGAGGCGCTGCGCGAGTGCCGACAGGTCTTGGACGAGGTGCCGAGGTGGTCGGAGGTGGGTCTGGGCCGGATGTACCTGGAGGAGCTGTCCCTGGTGACCGGCTCCGCGGAGGGCGGGGCCGAGACCGCGTTCACCGGGGCGGACGACGGAGCCGGTGATCCATAACCGGAGGGTTATCGTTCCATCCGCTCTTCGTCGTTGTTCGGGCGCTTCCGGGCGACGAGTCTCGACGTCATGGAAAACCCGCTCCTCGTCCGCGCCGCCCACGCCGAAAGGCTCGACGCCGACCCGGCCGCCGTCGTCACCCTCCTCGCCGACCTCGACGGGCTGACGAGCAACCGGTCCACGTTCCGCGACGGCTCGGACGGCGCGCCGCCGCACTTCCACACCCGCGCCTCGGAGCTGTTCTTCGTGCTCGACGGGACGCTCCAAGTGCTGCTGGACGAGGACGTGGTGACGCTGGAGCGCGGCGACTTCCTCGTCGTGCCGCCCCGCGTGCCGCACGCGTTCGGCGCGCTCAAGGGCGCGGACGCGGACGTCCTGTTCGTCTTCACGCCGGGCCTGGGCCGGTTCGACTACTACCGCCTGCTCGACCGCGTGCAGCGGGGCGAGGCGAGCCCGCGGGAGATCCGCGAGTCGCAGGACCGGTTCGACAACCACTACGTCGACAGCCCGGTCTGGAAGGCCGCGCGCTAGCCTGGACGCGATGCGCATCACGACGTTCCGCAAGCTCATGGCCGACGAGTTCGGCCAGGTCAGGGCGGAGATGGTGGCCCGGGACCACGTGCTGTCCGCCATCGGCGGCCGGACTCCCGACCAGGCGTTGGAGGCGGGTGTGCCGACCAAGGAGATCTGGCTGGCCGTCTGCGACGCGTTCGACGTGCCGGAACACCGGCGGTGACCTGGCGTGTCGGCCAGGTGGTCGAACACCTGTTCGGCTACACTCCCCAACACGACCGGGTGACAACACCCCGCAGGTGACCTGGTCCCCGCCGAAAAATGTCGGACCCCACCCGTAACGTCGGCCCCGACATCGCACAGCGACCCCAAGACACACCGAGGTGGATTCCAGATGGCACCCCAGGCACCCGACCGGGACAAGGCCCTCGAGCTGGCCCTGGCCCAGATCGACAAGCAGTTCGGCAAGGGCTCGGTCATGCGGCTCGGCGAGGAAGGCCGCGCCCCGATCGAGGTGATCCCCACCGGTGCGATCGCGCTCGACGTGGCGCTGGGCATCGGCGGCCTGCCGCGCGGCCGCGTGGTGGAGATCTACGGCCCGGAGTCGTCCGGTAAGACGACCGTGGCGCTGCACGCCGTGGCCAACGCCCAGCGCAACGGCGGCATCGCGGCGTTCATCGACGCCGAGCACGCGCTCGACCCCGACTACGCGAAGAAGCTGGGCGTCGACACCGACGCGCTGCTGGTCTCGCAGCCCGACACGGGCGAGCAGGCGCTGGAGATCGCGGACATGCTGGTCCGCTCCGGCGCGCTCGACATCCTGGTCATCGACTCGGTGGCGGCCCTGGTGCCCCGCGCCGAGATCGAGGGCGAGATGGGCGACAACCACGTCGGCCTCCAGGCCCGCCTGATGAGCCAGGCGCTGCGGAAGATCACCGGCGCGCTCAGCTCGTCCAACACCACCGCGATCTTCATCAACCAGCTGCGCGAGAAGATCGGCGTGATGTTCGGCTCGCCCGAGACCACGACCGGTGGCAAGGCGCTGAAGTTCTACGCGTCGGTGCGGCTCGACGTGCGGCGCATCGAGACCCTGAAGGACGGCGGCGAGCCCGTCGGCAACCGCACCAGGGTCAAGGTCGTGAAGAACAAGGTGGCCCCGCCGTTCAAGCAGGCCGAGTTCGACATCCTCTACGGCCAGGGCATCAGCCGCGAGGGCTCGCTCATCGACATGGGCGTCGACCAGGGCATCCTGCGCAAGTCGGGCGCCTGGTACACGTACGAGGGCGACCAGCTGGGCCAGGGCAAGGAGAACGCGCGGAAGTTCCTGCGCGAGAACCCGGACGTGGCCAACGAGATCGAAAAGCGGATCAAGGACAAGCTGGGCATCGGCGCCACCCTCGACGCCGAGGAGATCGCCCCCGCGCCCGTCGAGTTCTAACCGGGCGTGGCAGGACGAGGTGGCCGTGGTCGCGGGCTGTCCCGCGACCGTTCGGCCGACGACACCGAGCCGCGCCCGGTCGACCCGGTGCAGGAGCAGCGCAAGGCGACGGACATCTGCTACGCGCTGCTCACCGCACGGGCTCGCACGCGCGTGGAGCTGAAGGACGCCCTGCTGCGCAAGGGCATCACGGAGCAGACGGCCGAGCTGGTGCTGGCCAAGTTCGACCGGGCGGGTCTGATCGACGACGCCGCGTTCGCCGAGGTCTGGGTCCGCTCGCGCCACACCTACCAGGGCTTGGGCCGGCGCGCCCTGGCCATGGAACTGCGCCGCAAGGGCGTCGCGGACGAGGTGGCCGCCGAGGCGGTGGCCGCGGTGGACGACGAGGCCGAGGAACAGCGGGCACGCGACCTCGTGCGCAAGAAGCTGCGCACGATGGCGGGCCTGGACGACACCACCAAGATCCGCCGCCTGGTCTCCGCCCTGGCCCGGAAGGGCTACGCCGAAGGCCTCGCCTACCGGGTGGTGCGCGAGGAACTCCGCCGAGCGGGCGAGGACACGTCCACGCTGGACGACCTGACCCACGACTAACCCGCTCACCCCAACCCAGCCCCGGCCGGACCAGGCCCGATCATCCCGCCCCGACCCTGTCAGGCCCGGAACTGGCCGGCCGAGACCGCGAGGCCGGGGCTTGCTCAGCCCGGGTCACGGGGCCCGGAACTCCATGGCCGGGACCGCGAGGCCAGGGATTGCTCAGCCTGAACCGCCGGGCGAGACCGCCTGGCCTGGCCGCCGGCCGGCCGTACGTCCCGAACTGCGAGGCCGGGACCGCGAGGCCGAACCGCGGAGCCTGGCCGGATCACCGGGCAGAACCGGGCTATGGGGTGGGGGTCAGTGGAGTGAGCGGGTGAGGCGCCAGTACTGGCGCTTCTTCTCCTCGCGCACCACGACGCCGAGGCGGCTCAGTTCTTCGCGCAGTTCGGCGGCGTCGGACTTGTCGTCCTTGCGCAACGCCTCGGCCCGCACCTTCAGCAGGGCGTTCGCCCCCGGCGGGAGGTCGGGCGTCCCGTCCACCCAGCGCCGGTACTCGTCGCGGTACGGGTCGCCGTCCTCCAACCACTGGTAGCCGTGGGTCTGGAAGGCGTTCGCCAGCTCCTCCGGCTTCAGGTCGTGGCTCTCCCGGGCCAGCTCGCCGGTGTCCACGCCGAGCAGCACGAGCTTCTTGCCGTCCAGGAACGCGGCCGACACCAGGGTGCGGTCGAAGCTCCGGTGCTTCCCGCCCCGCAGCAGCTCGACACCCTCGTTGAACACCTCGACGACCAGCCGCTCGTGCGCCGCGATCCCGGCCACCACGAGCCCGAGCACGGCGCCGACGGCCACCGACCCGATCGTCGCCCACGGCTCCGGGATGGACGCCACGAGCCGGAACGGCCCTTGCATCGGCGCCCACGACAACCCGGCCACCCACCCGGCGATGGACTTCAAGCCCCACACCACGGCCGCGCCCAGCAGCGGGAACCCGACCGACACCAGCGCCACCTGCCCGTGGGGCTCGGCGACCACGGTGGTCTGTCGCGCGTTCATCCCTCACTACCTCCCCCGAAGTGATGACCCAACTTATCGCCGTACCCTCGACGGGTGCGCATCAGGGCCGATCACGTCGTCTGGGACTGGAACGGCACCCTGTTCGCCGACAACGACGCCGTGCTCGCCGCCGTCAACCGGGTCTGCGCCGACTTCGGCCACGCGGCCATCACGCTGGAGCACTGGCGGGACACGTTCAGCCGCCCCATCAAGGACTGCTACGAGCGGATGTTCGGCCAGCCGCTCACGGCGGCGGACTGGCTCCGCATCGACGACGTCTACCACGACGAGTACCGGGGCTCGATGGACCGGTGCGGGCTGGCCGCGGGCGTGCCCGACCACCTCCGGCAGCTCCGCCACTCCCAATCACTGCTGTCGATGTGGTTCCACGACGAGCTGGTCCCGCTGATCACCCGGTTCGGCCTCGGCGAGCTGTTCACCAGGGTGGACGGCCTCAAGACCGCGGCGGACGGCGGCTCGAAGGCCGAGCACCTCGCCGCGCACCTCGAAGCGCTGCGGCTGCGCCCGAACGACGTCGTGCTCATCGGTGACGTGGTGGACGACGCGGACGCCGCCAGGCACGTCGGCGCGCACGTAGTGCTGGTCGCGACCGGCACCAGTTCCCGCACGGTGCTGGAGCGGGCTGGCGTGCCGGTCGCCGACTCGATCCCGGAAGCCCTCACCCACCTCGCGTGAGCCCGCGCCACCCCGCGAACGGCGCTGGGCGCCTCCCGACCACCGGTCGGGGAGACGCCCAGCGAACGCGGAAGGTGTTCAGAGCGCGGCGGCCGCCCGGGCCAGCTCTTCGATCCGCGCGAAGTCACCGGACGCCAGGGCGTCCTTCGGCGCGAGCCACGACCCGCCCACGCACCCGACGTTCGGCAACGCCAGGTAGCTCGGCGCGCTCGCGGGCGTGATCCCGCCGGTCGGGCAGAACCGCAGGCCGGGCAGCGGACCGCCGATGGACTTCAGGTAGTCCACCCCGCCCGCGGCCTCGGCCGGGAAGAACTTCAGCGACGTCAGACCGCGCTCGGCCAGCCGCATCGCCTCCGACACGGTCGCCGCGCCGGGCAGGAACGGCAGCCCGGTGTCCTCGGCCGCGTCCAGCACCCGGTCCGTCGAGCCCGGCGTGACGAGGAACGCCGCACCGGCCTTGGCGGCCTGCTCGGCGTGCTCGGGCGTGGTCACGGTGCCGGCGCCGATCACGATGCCCGGCACCTCCGCCGCCACCCGCTCGATCGCGGCCAGCGCGGCGGGCGTGCGCAGGGTCAGCTCGATGACGCGGACGCCACCGCGCAGCAGCGCCTCGGCCAGCGGCACGGCGTGCGAGGCGTCGTCCACGACGACGACCGGGATGACGGGGGACAGCGCGAGCAGATCCGCGGCAGTGGCGTGCGCTGGGGCGGTCACCGGGAAACCTCCTGGTTGAACTGGCCTTCGAAGTGCGAGGCCGCGATCGGTCCGAACACGCTCGCGCCGCGGTCGGCGGGCCCGATCGCACGGCGCAGCGCGGCGAACAGCTCCCGACCGGTGCCGGTCCACGCCTGCGCGTCCGGCGGGAAGTCCACCAGGTCGCGCGCGGCCAGCTCCGCCGGGTCCACGAACACCTCCAGCGTGCCGGTCTCGGCGTCGAGCCGCAGCACGTCGCCGTCGCGCACCCGCGCCAGCGGGCCGCCGACGGCCGCCTCCGGCGTGACCTGGATGGCGGCCGGGATCTTGCCGGACGCGCCGGACATCCGGCCGTCGGTGACCAGCGCGACCTTGAACCCGCGGTCCATGAGCACGCCCAGCGCCGGGGTGAGCTTGTGCAGCTCGGGCATCCCGTTGGCCTGCGGCCCCTGCTGGCGCACCACGACCACCACGTCCCGCTCCAGTTCACCGGCGTGGAACGCGGCGCTGAACGCCTCCTGCGAGGTGAACACCCGCGCGGGCGCCTCGACGACCCGGTGCTCCGGCTTGACCGCCGACACCTTGATCACCGCGCGGCCGAGGTTGCCGGACAGCATGCGCAGGCCGCCGTCGGCCGCGAACGGGTCGGACACGGGCCGCAGCACGTCGGTGTCCAGCGAGCGGTCGGGGCCGTTGCGCCAGGTCAGCGCGCCTTCGATCAGCACGGGCTCCTGCCGGTAGCGGCGCAGGCCGGGGCCGGCGACGGTCTTCACGTCCTCGTGCAGCAGGCCCGCGTCGAGCAGGGTGGAGACGAGGAACTGCACGCCGCCCGCGGCCTGGAAGTGGTTGATGTCCGCCGAGCCGTTCGGGTAGACGCGGGCCAGCAGCGGCACCACCGACGACAGCTCGGAGAAGTCGTCCCAGTTCAGCTCGATGCCGGCGGCCGACGCGATGGCCACCAGGTGCATGGTGTGGTTGGTCGACCCGCCGGTGGCCAGCAGCGCGATGACGCCGTTGACGACCGACTTCACGTCCACCACGTGCCCGATCGGGGTGTAGTCCTCGCCGCGGCTGATCTCCACCGCGCGCCGCGCGGCCTCCTCGGTCAGCGCCTTCCGCAGCCGGGTGCCCGGCGGCACGAAGCTCGCGCCCGGCAGGTGCAGGCCCATGACCTCGACCACGAGCTGGTTGGAGTTCGCCGTGCCGTAGAACGTGCAGGTCCCGGGGCTGTGGTAGGACTGCGCCTCGGCTTCGAGCAGGTCCTCGCGGGACGCCTTGTTCTCCGCGAACAGCTGCCGCACGCGGGCCTTCTCGGAGTTGGGCAGGCCGGAGGCCATCGGTCCCGCGGGCACCAGGATCGCGGGCAGGTGCCCGAACGACAGGGCGCCGATCAGCAGGCCGGGA
The DNA here is from genome assembly GCF_052936025.1 of Saccharothrix hoggarensis. Next base: position 1,650,703 of record NZ_CP193624.1, read on the forward strand.
GTGATCTTGTCGCACACGCCGAGCAGCAGCGCCGCGTCGAACATCTCGTGCGACAGGGCGATCCCGGTCGCCATCGCGATCACTTCCCGGCTGAACAGGGACAGCTCCATGCCCGCGCGGCCCTGGGTGATGCCGTCGCACATGGCGGGCACGCCGCCCGCGAACTGGGCCACGCCGCCGACGGCGCGCGCCGCGTCCTTGATCCACGCCGGGTACTCGTGCATCGGCTGGTGGGCGGACAGCATGTCGTTGTACGCGGACACGATCGCCACGTTCGGGCGACGCAGTGCCCGGAGGAGGTCTTTGTCACCGCCCGTGATCCCCGCGAAACCGTGGGCGAGGTTGCTGCACGCCATGTCGCGGCGCGCGGGCCCGTCCTGCTGGGCCTGGGCGATGCGGTCGAGGTAGGCGGACCGGCCGGCGGCGCTGCGGGCGGCGATTCGAGCCGTCACTTCGGCGACGACGGGATGCACGCTCATGGTTCGCTGTCTCCGGTGGTGATCACGGGCCGTGGTGGGCCCGGTGGACGACAGCGCTGGCGTCGCACGGACGGACGTGACAGCACCCACACTATGTCACGACACATGATCCTTACAAAAACGATTCAGGTGGTGAGACACGACGCGGTGGGCTGTGGTGCTTGTCACAACGCTGTCGAGTTGGCAGAGTCGGCACACGGACCGACCCGAAGGAGGTGCTGACCATGACGTCCTCCGAGATCGTGGAGCTGCGCCGGGCGCTTGGCCAGTTGCGCCACTGCGTCGGCGGCCTGCGCGCGCGGTACGGCGACGTGGCCGCGGTGCAGAGGCTGGCCAACGACGTCGAACGCCTGGACATCGACGCGACCGAGCTGCTCGACCTGGACAGCACACCGCGGCAGCGCGAGGCTCCGAGGGTCGAGCGCGAAGTCGTCGTCGTTCCCGACACGCCCTACGACCCGAAGCTGTGGATGGACGCCGACGACGAAGGACTCGGCGGCTACCGCAGCCAGCGCACCTGATCGACCGCATGCCGGCCCCCGCGTGACCACGCGGGGGCCGGCTCGGCTTTTCGCCCGGGAAGTCACTGCACCACAACGACGTGGAACGAGGTGAGGTATGAGGGCGCAGATCGCCCAGCGCACGTTGCGGACGGACCGGTGGTGGCTACCGCCGCTGGCGACGTTCGTCGGCTTGTTGCTGATCTCGATCTATGCGGCCGTCCGGACCTTCATGGGCGACTACTACTGGGTGGACGAGTACCGCTACCTCACGCCCATGTACTCCCCGTGCCTGAGTGAGGAGTGCCTGCCCGCGGCGGCGCACTTCGGCCGGCCGCTGCCCGAGCTGCCGGGGTTCCTCACCCCGCCGGTGGTCGTCATCCCGTTCCTGCTCGGGTTCCGGGTGACCTGCTACTACTATCGCAAGGCGTACTACCGGGCGGCGTGGATGTCCCCGCCCGCGTGCGCCGTGGCCGAGCCGCACGCCAAGTACACGGGCGAGACCCGGTTCCCGCTGGTCGCGCAGAACCTGCACCGCTACTTCTTCTACGCCGCGTCGCTCCTGCTGCTGATCAACGTCTACGACGCGTTCTACGCGTTCAGCACCGGGGTCGGCCTCGGCAACCTGGTGCTCCTGGTGAACGTCGGGCTGCTCGCGGCGTACACGCTGTCGTGCCACTCCTGCCGGCACATCGCGGGCGGACGGTTGAAGCACTTCTCCAAGCACCCGGTGCGGTACTGGATGTGGACCCGGATCTCCAAGCTCAACGCCAAGCACATGCAGCTCGCGTGGGCGTCGCTCATCTTCGTCTGCGTCACGGACCTCTACGTCGCGCTGGTCGCCTCCGGGACGATCTCCGACCTCCGATTCGTCAACTAGGGAGTTGTTTTGCCCGAGGTGGAACGGCATTCGTTCGACGTGCTCGTGATCGGCGCCGGCGGTGCTGGTCTGCGCGCCGCGATCGAGGCCAGGGAACACGGGATGCGCACGGCGGTGCTGTGCAAGTCGTTGTTCGGCAAGGCGCACACGGTGATGGCCGAGGGCGGCATCGCCGCGGCCATGGGCAACGCGAACTCCAACGACAACTGGCAGGTGCACTTCCGCGACACCATGCGCGGCGGGAAGTTCCTCAACAACTGGCGGATGGCCGAGCTGCACGCCAAGGAGGCGCCCGACCGGGTGTGGGAGCTGGAGACCTACGGCGCGTTGTTCGACCGGACCGAGGACGGCCGGATCAGCCAGCGCAACTTCGGCGGCCACGAGTACCCGCGGCTCGCGCACGTCGGCGACCGCACCGGGTTGGAGCTGATCCGCAGCCTCCAGCAGAAGGTGGTGTCGCTGCAGCAGGACGACTTCGCCGAGACCGGTGACTACGAGTCGCGGCTGAAGGTGTTCCAGGAGTTCACCGTCACCGATCTGGTCCTCGACGACGGCAAGGTGGCCGGCGCGTTCGGCTACTGGCGCGAGTCCGGCCGGTTCGTGCTGTTCGAGGCGCCCGCCGTGGTGCTCGCGACCGGCGGCATCGGCAAGTCGTTCAAGGTGACGTCGAACTCGTGGGAGTACACCGGCGACGGCCACGCGCTGGCGCTGCGGGCCGGCGCGTCGCTGATCAACATGGAGTTCGTCCAGTTCCACCCGACCGGCATGGTCTGGCCGCCGTCCGTGAAGGGCATCCTGGTCACCGAGTCGGTCCGCGGTGACGGCGGCGTGCTGCGCAACTCCGACGGCAAGCGGTTCATGTTCGACTACATCCCCGAGGTGTTCAAGGACAAGTACGCCGACAACGAGGCCGAGGCCGACCGCTGGTACGCCGACCCCGGCAACAACCGGCGGCCACCGGAGCTCCTGCCGCGCGACGAGGTGGCCCGTGCCATCAACTCCGAGGTCAAGGCCGGGCGCGGCTCGGAGCACGGCGGCGTGTTCCTCGACGTGTCGACGCGCCTGCCCGCCGAGGAGATCATGCGGCGGCTGCCGTCGATGCACCACCAGTTCAAGGAGCTGGCGGACGTCGACATCACGGCGCAGCCGATGGAGGTCGGGCCGACGTGCCACTACGTGATGGGCGGCGTGCAGGTCGACCCCGACACGGGCGCGTCGTCGGTGCCGGGGCTGTTCGCGGCCGGCGAGGTGTCCGGCGGCATGCACGGCTCGAACCGGCTGGGCGGCAACTCGCTGTCCGACCTGCTGGTGTTCGGCCGCCGTGCGGGCGCCGGCGCGTCGGACTACGTGGCCGGGCTCTCGGAGCGGCCGGTGTGCTCGGACGAGGCCGTCACCGAGGCGGAACGGGTGGCCGTGGCGCCGTTCTCCGGTTCCGGTGAGGGCGGCGAGAACCCGTACGCGCTGCACATGGAGCTGCAGCAGGCGATGAACGACCTGGTCGGCATCATCCGGCGGGCCGACGAGATGGACCAGGCGGTCAAGCGCCTGGACGACCTGAAGCGGCGGGCCGCGTCCCTGGTGGTCGAGGGGCACCGGCAGTTCAACCCCGGCTGGCACCTGGCGCTGGACCTGCGGAACATGCTGCTGGTCAGCGAGTGCGTCGCGCGGGCCGCGCTGCTGCGCACCGAGAGCCGCGGCGGGCACACGCGCGACGACTTCCCGGGCATGGACGCCGAGTGGCGGCGGAAGTTGTTGGTGTGCGCGCTGTCCGGCTCCTCGGTGGACGTCGTGGAGGAGCCGCAGGTCCCGATCCGGCCGGACCTGCTGGCGTTGTTCGAGCCGAGCGAGTTGCAGAAGTACCTGACCGCGGACGAGCTGGAGGGGTGACATGGGGTACCAGGGGCACTTCCGGGTGTGGCGCGGTTCGGACGAGGGCGGCGGGCTGGAGGACTTCACCGTCGAGGTGAACGAGGGCGAGGTCGTGCTCGACGTGATCCACCGCCTCCAGGCCACGCAGACGCCCGACCTCGCCGTGCGGTGGAACTGCAAGGCGGGCAAGTGCGGGTCGTGCTCGGCGGAGATCAACGGCAAGCCGAGGCTGCTGTGCATGACGCGGATGTCGGTGTTCGCGGAGGACGAGACGGTGACCGTGACGCCGATGCGCACGTTCCCCGTGATCCGCGACCTCGTGACCGACGTGTCGTACAACTACCACAAGGCGCGCGAGATCCCGTCGTTCAAGCCGCCCGCGGGCGTCGCGCCGGGGGAGTACCGGATGAAGCAGGTCGACGTCGCGCGCTCGCAGGAGTTCCGCAAGTGCATCGAGTGCTTCCTGTGCAACAACACGTGCCACGTCATCCGGGACCACGAGGAGAACAAGGAGTCGTTCGCCGGACCGCGGTTCCTGATGCGCGTGGCCGAGCTGGAGATGCACCCGCTGGACGAGGCCGACCGCGTCGCCGAGGCGCAGTCCGCGCACGGCCTGGGCCTGTGCAACATCACGAAGTGCTGCACGGACGTGTGCCCGGAGCACATCAAGATCACCGACAACGCGCTGATCCCGATGAAGGAACGCGTCGCCGACCAGCGCTATGACCCGATCGTGTGGTTGGGCAACAAGCTGTTCCGGAGGTCCTGACCCCGGCGGACCCCGGTCAGGGCGGTCCGGAACAGGCGGGCCACGTCCACGGCGAACCCGCGTCGCGTCACCCCGAGGTGGCGCAACGCGGGGCCGTGGTCCCACGCCACCGCGGCCACCGCGCCGCCCAGCAGCACCCACCAGGTCACCGTCACGGCCGACCGGACCGGCCGCGGCCACGCCGCGAACGCGTGCCGCAGCCGTTGGCAGTGGAACGGCACGTGCCGCTCCTCGTCGGCGAGGATGCGACCCGCGACCTCGGACGTCAGCGGATCGCCGACGCCGTCCCGCAACGCCCGGTAGTAGCACAGCGCCACGACCTCGGCGATCAGCAGCACCATCAGCTCCAGGCGCAGCCCCAACGCCCGCCGCAGCCGCACGAACACCGCGTCCGACCAGTGGCTCGCGATCGTCGTCGCGCCGGCCGACGACAGCAGCAGCGCGAGCAGCCGCGCGTGGTTCTGCTCCTCCTTGACGAACAACCGCACCACGCGCGAGTAGTCGTCGTCCCCGGCTCCCTCGGCCTTCGCTATCAGGTTCGCGCCGTCGCCCGCCTCGCCGACCTGGAACCGCTGGACGCTCCGCACCACCGCGGGGTGCACCCGCGCCGTCCGGTCGAAGTCCGGGTCGCCCACCTCCGCCCGCCGCCGCGCCTCGGCCTCGAACTCGCGCACCCAGTGGTTGAAGCTGCTCACGATCGTCCTCCTCTGCGTGCCGGGCCCCCGGGTCCAGGATGGACGGACCCCTGCCCCGCGCGTGGGGAGATCCCGTGGAGGTTTCGCGGAGACCGGTTCACGCCCGCCCGTCGCCGCAGGTCCGGGATCAGGGTGAGCAGGCCGACCAGCGCCAGCCCCGCGCCCAGCCACAGCGGCGCGCGCAGGCCGTGGTCGGTGATGAGCAGGCCGCCCAGCCAGGACCCGATGATGATGCCGAGCGTGATGAACGACCCGTGCACGGTGTTGACCAGCGGTCCCGCCGTGCCGGTGCGCTGGACCCGCGTCACCAGCGCCGGGTTCATCGTGACGCCGACCAGGCCGATGCCCAGCAGGCACACCACGGCCACCGGCGGCACGTGGGCGAGCAGGGCGAACCCGGTGAGGAACGCGGCGTTCAGCCCCAGGCCGGTGACCAGCGTCGGCAGCGCGTGCCGGTCGGCGAACCGGCCCACCACGTGGTTGCCGACGAGCGTGGCCACGCCGTAGGCGGCGAGCAGCAACGGCACCGCGCGCGGGTCGAAGCCGGTGACCTCGGTCAGGACCGGGTTGACGTAGCTGAACGCGGCGAACGTCGCGCCGATGACGAACGTGCTGGTGGACAGCACCAGCCACAGCCTCGGGCGGGCGACGGCCCGCAGCTCGGCGCGCACGGTCGTGTCGCCGTTGACGTGGTCGAGGCGCGGCATCCCGGCGAACGTGCTCGCGGCGGCGACGACGGTGAGCACGGCGATGCCCCAGAACGCCGCCCGCCAGCCCAGGTGCTCGCCGGTGAACGTCGCCAGCGGCAGGCCCAGCAGCGTGCCGAACATCAGTCCGTTGAGGACGGTCGCGGTGGCCCGGCCGCGCAGCCGCTCCTCGACCAGCGCGGACGTCACCGAGATCGCGACGCCGAAGAACGCCTGGGAGGCCGCGCCGGTGACGACGCGGGCGGCGAGCATCACGCCGTAGTCGGTGGCGGTGGCGGCGAGGACGTTGCCGGCCAGGAAGACGGCGAACAACGTCATCAGCGCCGGTTTCGGGCGGAGTCGGAGCATCAGCACGGTGAGCAGCGGCCCGCCGACCGCCATCGCGGCGGCGAACGCGGTGATCAGGTAGCCGATCTCGGGGATGGTGGCGCGCAGGCCCGCCGCCATCTGCGGCATGAGCCCGGCGACGACGAACTCGCTGGTCACCATGGCGAAGATGCCGAGGGCCAGCAGGTGGACGACCTTGGGCATGTCCGGCGCTCCTGTTGTGTATTGATCGGTCCAAAATGTGGGCACGCGTGGTCCCGCTCGTGCCGGTGAAGGTCTCAGACGGCGTCCAGCGCGGTGGCGGCGATGGCTTCCAACGCCGCGACGTCCGCCCCGCCCTGCCCGGCGACCCGGATGCCCGCGATCACCGCGTTGAGGAACCGGGCCAGCTCGGCGGGCTCCCGGGTGGACGCCAGGTCGCCGTCGCGCTGCCCGGTCCGGATGACGGCGGTCAGCGCGTCCAGTCGGCGTTGCTGGTCACGGGCCAGCAGGTCGGCGGCCTCGGCGTCCCGCGCGGCGAGTTCGACGGTGGTGTTGACGGTGAGGCAGCCGAGCCCGCGGCCGTCCCGCCGGTGCTCCGCCTCGCCCGCGACGATCGCGTCGAACAGGTCGCGCAACCGGTCCCTCGGCGACCGCGTCTCGTCTTCGAGGAGCGCCAGCTGGCTGGTGGTCATGAGGTTCGTGTAGCGGACGAGCGCGCGCTTGAACAGCTCGTGCTTGCTGGTGAACGTGTTGTAGATGCTGCTGCGGCCGAGTCCGGTGGCCCGGCAGAGGTCCTCGGTGGACGTCGCCTCGTAGCCGTTCGCCCAGAACGCGCGCATCGCCGCGTCGACGGCCTGCTCCTCGTCGAACGCCTTGGGTCGGGGCACGCGTCCCACGGTAGCAGTTTTGGAACGACCTATACAAAAGGCAGGGGCTCGCGCCGGTCGAGCCAGTCCTGGGGGACTTCCGCTCGGCAGGCCAGGATGCCGCCCACCATCGCCGCCGTCGTGTCCATGTCACCGCCCGCCTCCACGCACGCCCCGATGGCGGCGCGGTAGTCGTCGGCGTACGTGGCCACGACCCAGAGCACGAACGGCACGCTGTCCTGCGCGGTCGAGCGCGACCCGTTGCCCAGCTCGTACGCGGCCTCGGCGGTGGAACGCCCGAGCAACCGCCGCGCGTCCGCCACGCCGCGCCGCACCTGCCCGTCGTCCAGGTGGTCCAGCACGGCGTCGAACACGTCGGCTCCGGGCACGGCCGCCGCGACGGCCACCGCCACCGCGCCCGCGATCCCCTCGGGGTGCAGGTGCGTGACCTCGGCGGAGCGGACCGCCTGCGTCACCACGGCGTCGAGGTCGTCGGCGAAGAACGCGCCCAGCGGCGCGACCCTCATGGCCGCCCCGTTGCCGCACGACCCCTCGCCCCGGTAGGCCGTCGCCGCCGCCTCCCGCCACGGCACCCCGTCCCGGATGCGGTGCAGCACCACCACGGCGCCAGGCCCGTAACCCCGGTACGGGTCGCAGTGCTCGGCGAACGACGCGGCCAGCCGGTCCTGGTCGACCTCGCCGCGATCGCGCAGCTCGGCCAGCAGCAGGCAGGCCATCTCGGTGTCGTCGGTCCACGGCCACGTCCCGTCCGGCACCACGTCGAGGGTGCGGGAACGGCCGGGGACGAAGAACTGCGCGCCCAGGGCGTCGCCGACGGACAGCCCGTCCAGAGATCGTCGTGCGCGGTCGAAGGACATCACCGCGCAGCCTAGGCCCCGACCCCGGCGCAGTCGACCACCTTCACCGCGACCCACAGGAACACCTTGGGGTCACCGGAACCCGATGCCGTCAGCCACTCCGCCGCCACCCGCGCGTCATGCGCGTCGTGCACCAACCCCCACCGCCCCGGTCGGATGCCGGTCGCCCGCCCCACGTCGCCCACGAGACCGCCGAGGCACGTCCACGTGTGCCAGGTGCCCGAGTCGAAGCCGACCAGCTCGAAGCCCAGCACGTCACCGTCGGGCAGCGGTTCGGTCCGGGCCAACCGCTCCGGCAGGCTGCCCGCCGCCACGTCCCACCCGCCGTCGGCCACGTCCTCCAGCACGGCGGCAACGTCGCGGGAGTCGATCCCCACCGCGAGCACGTGCAGCCCGTCCCGTCCGGCGCGGGCCACCGCGGCGGACTCCCGGTCACCGAACCACTCGTCCCACTCGGTCGACGGCACGACCGTCGTCACGCAGCCGCTCATCGACACCAGGTCGCCCTCCGGCAGCCCCGCGTCCTGCCAGTCCGCCCGCGCGTCCCGCCCGACCACGCGGTAGCCGGCCAGGGCGTGCGTCACCGGTCCCACCTCCGACCGAACGCGGCGAGCTCGTCGCCGTGCTCGATCCGCTCCGCCCACTCCTCCGGCCACGCTTCGAGACCGTGCGCAGCGCCCGCGAACGCGCCGGTGAGGCACGCGATCGAGTCCGAGTCGCCGGACGTCGTCGCCGCCCGCGCCAGCGCCGACACCGGCTCGTCCCGGAACATCAGGAAGCAGTGCAGCGCGGTCGCCAGCGCCTCCTCCGCCACCCACCCGGCGCCCGTCGCGAGGCACGGGTCCGCGTCCCGGTCCGGCTCGGCGTCGGCGAGCGTGTCCAGCACGGCCGCGCACTCGTCCCACCCGCGGGCGATGAAGGTCTCCGGGTCGGACACGCCGGGACGCGCCCACAGGTCGGCCAACCAGTCCTCGCGGTAGGTCGTCCGCTGCTCCGCGCACCGCTGCCGCAACGCCGCCGTGAGGTCGCCCGCCGCCATGCCGTCACGCAGCCAGTGCACCGCGAAGGCCGTCAGCTCGCTCGCCGCGAGCGCCGTCGGGTGGCCGTGCGTGAGGGCGGACTGGAGCTGGGCGATCCCGGCGCGGTCGTCGTCCGACAGGTCGGGCACGAGCCCCACCGGCGCGACCCGCATGTTCGCGCCGCAGCCCTTGGACGAGGCCCCGGTCGCCTCCCGCCACGGCAGCCCGGCGGCCAGCTTCTCGCACGCCTGCAAGCACGTCATGCCCGGGGCGCGATTGTTGTCGGGCGACTCCCACCACCGCACGAAGTGGTCGCGCAACGCGTCGGCGATCCGGTCACGACCGTCCACCAACGCCCGGGCGACCGCCAACGTCATCTGCGTGTCGTCCGTGACCAGGGCGGGCTCACCCTCGAGCTCCCGAGGCCCACCCACGCCGTACCGCTGCTCGATCTCGGCCACGGTCAGGAACTCGGTGGGCGCGCCCAACGCGTCCCCGTAGGCCAACCCCAGCAACGCCCCACTCGCCCTCGTCACCGCGCCATCGTAGGTTCCACCCACCGCGCGAAGCGCGTGAAATAGGGGTCGGTCCGACGCCTCAACGGCCTTCGGTCCAGTAGCGCTGGAGCCTGGCGATCGCCTCGTCCTTGCTCATCCCGGCCACCTCCGACTCATCGAGTCCGACCCGCGAGATCAGCAGGAACACGAGGTCGGCGGGCAGGGCGGCCGCCGGCGGCTCAGGTGTCCCGCGGGCGGGTTTGACGCCGTCCTGCACGCACGACCAGAACGTCGGTTCGTCGACGTCGAGCTGATCACGCAGGATGTGCTTCCACATGTTCTGCCCGTAGCCGGTGCGGTCCACCGGGTGCGAGACGCGGGTGCGCAGGATCCTGCCGTCGACGAGATCGAGCTCGTAGGTGACGTGGTGCGTTCCGGTCCGGCCGCCGGCGTCGCGCACTCGGCGCCACTCCTCGACCTGGCAGAACGCCTCGTGGTCCTTGCGCGTCGGCTGCGGCCAGGACGTCACCGCGCGGCACCGACCAGCCAGTCGCGCAGCTGCTCGTCGTCGCTCAAGCTGATCAACTGCACCAATCCCCAGTTGTCGCGGTGGTTCGGGGCGTCGAGCAGGCGCTCCTGCCAGTCTTCCGCGTACTCCCGCAGAGCGTCGACCATCTCGGTGATCGCCTCGTCGAACGACGCGCCATCGGCCGCCACGGGCAGCCCCGGGATGAACACCGACCAGCCGCCGGCCTCCGGGACGACCTGGGCGCGCGACGGAACGATCGACGCGAGGAAGTGGCGCAGTCGCTTGACGTCCACGACGGCGGTCGTGGCCGAGTCACGTCTCACCGTGGCGACTCGACCCTTCTCGGCGGCGTCCAGCAAGTCCTTCAGGTGGGCGCGAGCCTCGGTGTAGCTGTCGTAGTGAACAGCGGGCATGCCGGCCTCCCAGAGTGGTCGTCACCAGCGTGCCTCTCCACCCCAAGTACGTCAAGTACGTGACGTACTTGGCCAGCTGCGACCAGCGGACGTGGAAGAGCCGGGGCGACAACCGTCGCCCCGGCTCTCGCCGGCTACTTCACCGCACGTCGAGCGATCAGCTGCAACCCGAGGTCGAGCCGCAGCCCTCGCACAGGTAGCACGAGCCCGCCGGGCGCATCTTCGTGCCGCACGTCATGCACAGCGGCGCGTCCGCGGCCTTGCCCAGGTGCAGTTCGAGCAGTTCCGTGGAACTGCCCACCTTGATGTCCTGCGGCTTGGGCTTCTTCTCCTCCGCGGGCGCCGGGGTGGCGCTCGCCTGCGGGGCGGCGTCGACCGACGTGCGCAGGCCCTCCAGGTCGACGTCGCCGTTGCCGTAGTCCGACGACACCTGCGCCGTGCGCTCGTCGGCGGTGAAGATGCCGAGCTGCGCGCGCTTCTCGAACGGCAGGTAGTCGAGCGCCAGCCGCCGGAACAGGTAGTCCAGGACGCTGGTCGCGATGCGGACGTCCGGGTCGTCCGTCATGCCCGCCGGCTCGAAGCGCAGGTTCTGGAACTTCGAGACGTAGAACTCGAGCGGGATGCCGTACTGCAGACCCACCGAGATGGACATGGAGAACGCGTCCATCACACCGGCCAGCGTCGAGCCCTGCTTGCCGAGCTTGACGAAGATCTCGCCGAGGCCGTCGTCCGGGTACGAGCCGGCGTGCAGGTAGCCCTCCGCGCCGCCGACCGTGAACGACACCGTCTGCGACGGGCGCTTCTTCGGCAGCCGCTTGCGCACCGGGCGGTACTCGACGACGGTCTCGGTCTTCGCCTCCGCGGACGTGGACGAGCCCGAGCCGACCGCCTTGGCCGTCTTGCCCGCCGACAGCGGCTGGCCGACCTTGCAGTTGTCGCGGTAGATCGCCAGCGCCTTCAGGCCCAGCTTCCAGCCCTGGTAGTAGATCTCCTCGACCTCTTCGACGGTCGCCGTCTCCGGCATGTTGACCGTCTTCGAGATCGCGCCCGAGATGAACGGCTGCACCGCGGCCATCATCCGCACGTGGCCCATCGGCGCGATCGACCGGTCGCCCATCGCGCAGTCGAACACCTCGTAGTGCTCGGTCTTCAGACCGGGGGCGTCGACCACGTGGCCGTGCTCGCCGATGTACTCGACGATCGCCTCGATCTGCTCCTCCTGGTAGCCCAGGACGCGCAGCGCGCGCGGCACGGTCTGGTTGACGATCTGCATCGAGCCGCCGCCGACCAGCTTCTTGAACTTCACCAGCGCCAGGTCCGGCTCGATGCCGGTCGTGTCGCAGTCCATCATCAGGCCGATGGTGCCGGTGGGCGCGAGCACGCTGGCCTGCGCGTTGCGCCAGCCGTTGCGGGCGCCGATCTTCTGGCACTCCTGCCACGCCTTGGTCGCGACCTTCTGCACCGCCGCGTCGTTCGCGTGGTACGTGCGCAGCATGTCGTTGGCGGCCGAGTGCTTGCGGATGACCCGCTGGTGGCCCTCGGCGTTGCGGGCGTAGCCCTCGTACGGGCCGACGATGCCCGCCAGCTCCGCCGACCGCTTGTACGCCACGGCCTGCATCAGGGACGTGATCGAGGCGGCCAGCGCGCGGCCGCCCTCGGAGTCGTACGCGTGGCCGGTCGCCATGAGCAGCGCGCCCAGGTTCGCGTAGCCGATGCCGAGCTGGCGGAACGCGCGGGTCGTCTCGCCGATCGCGGGGGTCGGGAAGTCCGCGAAGCAGATCGAGATGTCCATCGCGGTGATGATGATCTCGACGGACTTGGCGAACAGCTCCGCGTCGAACGAGCCGTCGTCCTTCAGGAACTTCATCAGGTTCAACGACGCCAGGTTGCAGCTGGAGTTGTCCAGGTGCATGTACTCCGAGCACGGGTTGGAGGCCGTGATGCGGCCCGACTCCGGCGTGGTGTGCCAGTCGTTGATCGTGCCGTCGTACTGGATGCCGGGGTCGGCGCACTCCCATGCGGCCTGCGCCAGCTTGCGGAACAGGTCCTTCGCGTCGACGTGCTCGATGATCTCGCCGGTCTGGCGGGCGCGCAGGCCGAACTGCCCGCCGTTCTCGTAGGCGTGCATGAACTCGTCGGACACGCGGATCGAGTTGTTGGCGTTCTGGTACTGCACGGACACGATGTCCTTGCCGCCCAGGTCCATGTCGAACCCGGCGTCGCGCAGCGCGCGGACCTTGTCCTCTTCCCGCGCCTTCGTCTGGATGAACTCCTCGACGTCCGGGTGGTCGACGTCCAGCACGACCATCTTCGCCGCGCGACGGGTCGCGCCGCCGGACTTGATGGTGCCCGCCGACGCGTCCGCGCCGCGCATGAACGACACCGGGCCGGACGCCGTGCCGCCGGAGGACAGCAGCTCCTTGGACGACCGGATGCGCGACAGGTTCAGGCCCGCGCCCGAGCCGCCCTTGAAGATCAGGCCCTCCTCGCGGTACCAGTTCAGGATCGACTCCATCGTGTCGTCGACCGACAGGATGAAGCAGGCGCTGACCTGCTGCGGGGAGCTGGTGCCCACGTTGAACCACACCGGCGAGTTGAAGCTGAACACCTGGTGCAGCAGCATCCAGGTCAGCTCGTGCTCGTAGATCTCGGCGTCCTCGTCGGTGGCGAAGTAGCCGTGCTTGACGCCCGCCTCGACGTAGGTCTTCACCACGCGGTCGATGAGCTGGCGGAGGCTGTGCTCGCGCTGCGGCGTGCCCACCGCGCCGCGGAAGTACTTGCTGGTGACGATGTTGGTCGCGTTGACCGACCAGAAGTCGGGGAACTCGACGCCGCGCTGCTCGAAGTTCACCGAGCCGTCGCGCCAGTTCGTCATGACGACGTCGCGGTGCTCCCAGGTGACCTCGTCATAGGGGTGCTTGCCGGCCGTGGTGTAGACGCGCTCCACCTTCAGCTTGGCGGTCTTGTCGCCCGCGCCGTTGCGGGTGGCTGTCTTCTTTGAGCCACCAACGGTGTCGGTCATCCGAGGTCCCTCTCGATCAACATGTGTGGGGTGGGTGCGGCGACCACGTCCGGGCTCCCCGTCCGAGGCGGTCGATGCGGTGTTCTTCGTTCTTCGTTCTTCGTCGGGGCGGCGGGCGCCGGCCGACGGGCGCTAGTCGCCCCGCGGCCGGCCGCCCTGGGCGTCGCGAAGATCGGCGATCTCCTTCTCGAAGTCCTCGACGGACGAGAAGGAGCGGTAGACGCTCGCGAAGCGGAGGTACGCGACCTCGTCCAGCTCGCGGAGGGGGCCCAGGATGGCCAGGCCCACCTCGTGGCTGGGGATCTCGGCGACGCCGCCGGAGCGGATCGACTCCTCCACGCGCTGCGCCAGTTGTTGGAGGGCGTCCTCGTCGACGGGACGGCCCTGGCACGCGCGGCGCACGCCGACGACGACCTTGTCGCGGCTGAACGGCTCGGTCACACCCGAGCGCTTGACCACCGCGAGCACGGCCTCCTCGACCGTGGTGAAGCGGCGGCCGCAGGCCGTGCACGACCGGCGGCGGCGGATGACCTGACCCTCGTCGACCTCGCGGGAATCGACGACACGCGAGTCGGAGTGCCGGCAGAACGGGCATCGCACGGCTGGTTCCCCCTCCCCTGGGCAGCGTCCATCGCGTTAGCCTCCGTCGTGGGGAAAACCCCAACCTGTGGACTAACTACAACGGTGTGACCACTAGATGTAGGGGTCAACCTATGCCCAAGGCCTACGGCGCTGCAAGTCGGAAGGCAGCGTGTCCCGTCACTCGGACGGGGGAATCGGGCAGGAGCTCCGGAAACGCGCGAACCGCGCTCGCGGAGGTCGCGGCGGCGCGGTTCGACGGGGGGAGCGGAGTGGGCGTCAGGGGGTGCCGTCGGGGACGACCAGGGACTGGCCGGGGGTGACGTCGGAGCCCGGCAGGGCGTTCAGCTCGCGGATGCGCGACACCACGGCCTCCGGGTCGCTCGCGGGCGCGCTGCGCTCGGCGACGTCCCACAGCGTCTCGCCCACCTGGACGTGCACGACGTTGGTGCGTTCGGGGACGGACGTGGCGCCCGTCGAGTACAGGTAGGCGAGGCTCAGGAGCGCGGCGAACGCGGCGGCGACGGCTGCGTATCCGAGGAACTGGAGCACGGGGTGCCGGCCGGGCCGCACCTCGCAGGCGACCGCCTCGGGCGCGGTCGGCCGCACGGCGACCGGTCGGGGGCGGGTCGACGGGCGGCGGTTGTCCTTGTCCGCCACCTCGAACCGCCGCAGGACCCGTGGTCCGGGTCGCAATCCGCGGCCGAGGGCGACATCCTCGACACCGGCGCCGTCCACGAGTTCGAAGCCGTTCCGGGTGCCAATGACCACCGCCATGTTGCCCTCCACCGCAGGTCATCCGATCATGATCGAACCTGTGTTCGATCGAACGTCCGTGCGAATGTCTACCACTTCGCCGGGTAAAATCGCCAGGACACGCCGAGGATTACTTCGAACAGGTGTTTGATCTGGGCACGGAACCCGACTACCGTCCACTGTTGAAGATCGTCGGAGAGCCGGCCTGGGCAATCGGGACCGGTGAGGAGGAAGCACCGTGGCACGCAAGACCAACGAAGAGCCGCGCACCGCCGATGTGCCCTCCGCGCCCGAACCGGCGGACATCGCGGGCAACGCCGGGCTCACCCTGCGCCAGCGCAAGGTGCTCGACGTGATCCGCGACTGGCTGGACCGGTTCGGCTACCCGCCCAGCGTGCGCGAGATCGGGGAGGCCGTCGGCCTGACCTCGACCTCGTCCGTGGCCCACCAGCTGCGCGCCCTGGAGCGGAAGGGCTACCTGCGCCGCGACCCCAACCGGCCGCGCGCGGTGGGCGTGCTGCCCGCCGAGATCGTGACCGGCCTCGACCCGGCGTCCAAGCCGACGCCCGCGTACGTGCCCATGCTGGGCCGCATCGCGGCCGGTGGGCCGATCCTGGCCGAGGAGTCCATCGAGGACGTCTTCCCCCTGCCGCGCGAGATCGTCGGCGAGGGCGAGGTGTTCCTGCTGAAGGTCGTGGGCGACTCGATGGTCGACGCCGCCATCACCGACGGCGACTGGGTCGTGGTCCGGCAGCAGCCGACGGCCGACAACGGCGAGGTGGTGGCCGCCATGATCGACGGCGAGGCCACCGTGAAGACGTTCAAGCGCAAGGACGACGGGCACGTGTGGCTGATGCCGCAGAACCCGGCCTACCAGCCGATCCAGGGCGACGAGGCGTCGATCCTGGGCAAGGTCGTGGCGGTCCTGCGCAGGCTCTGAGCACCTTCGGGACGGGGGAGCGGTCCGCGGCGCGGGCCGCTCACGCCCTTCGGCGGCGTGACCCCCGGACCAGCGCTGCCACCAGCAGCAACGCCCCCACCCCGCCCGCCACCACCGGCCACGGCGACCGGGGCTCGGCGGCCGGGGGAGCGGCCGACGTGTCGTTGCCGCGCGCCGGGGCCTCGGCCGTCGTCGCGGGCGCGGGCGGCACGGCCAGCGCCGACGCGCCCGTCACCGCCCGCAGCGCGGACGACGTGCCCCCGTTGCCGAACTCGGACGCCGACAGCAGCGTGCCGTCCGGGTCGAACGCGATGGCCTCGCCCTGCGGCTCCCCGGCCAGCGGCACCCGCACCGGGTCGGACTCCAGCGCCCGCGCCAGGTCGCCGTCGGGCACGGGGAACAGGTACGCGTCCGTGTACGTCCGCAGCGCCGCCACCTTGCCGTCGCGCGCCATCGCGGCGCCCGTGACCAGGCGCGTCACCACGGAGTTCGTCAACGGCCCGCCGGTCGTGGACGACCCGCTGATCGGCACCCTCGCGACCTGCTCCATCGGCGTGGGCGCGCCCTCGTTCAGCCCGGACACCGGCCGGTACACCAGGGGCGAGCCGATCGTTTCCTTCGTGATGATGTGGGGAATGCCCGCGCCGTCGAGCAACAATGCTTCGGCGTCGTGCTTTCCGTCAGGATACGTGAGTCGGTACAAACGGGCCGTGCCGTCGGGCGAGATCGCGTGCAATGCCACGGTTTCCCGCGTTTTGCCGTTGTCCCCGGTGTCCGCCGCCCAGAGGGTTCCGTCAGGAGCAAGGGCGAGGTCTTCGACGTCGAACGGATTGTTCGGCGTGGTGATGGTGCGGGTGATCGCGCAATTCCGGTCCAGCACCTGGATCAGCAGCCGGCCGTTGTCGCTGTCGTTCACCGCGAACCACTGGGCGCCGTCCGACGCGAGACCGGACAGCTCCTCCAGCCTCGGGTCCGTCACCGCGCACACGTCGACGACGGCCGGCTCCGCGTAGGCGGAACCGGCCGTCAGCAACAGCCCTGCGGCTACCAGGAACGCGCGCACCGGCTCAGGCGCGGCTTCCGTTCACGGCGAACTCGCCCAGCACGCCCGCCAGGTCCGGCCGGACCCGCGCGGACAGCTCGGTGCCCTCCTCGGTGTGGCGCTCCTTGAGCACCTCGCCCTCGCGGTGCACCCGCGCGACGAGCTCGCCCCGCGCGTACGGCACGAGCGCGTCGACCACGACCTCCGGCCGCGGCGTCATGGCCGCGATGCGTTCCCGCAGGTCGGAGATGCCCTCACCGGTGTGCGCGGACACGAACACGGCCGTGGGGAACAGGTGGCGCAGGCGGGCCATGCCCAGCTCGCCCACCGCGTCGATCTTGTTCACCACGAGCAGCTCGGTCGGCATCGGGTCGTCCCGCCGCGACGAGATCTCGCTGATCACCTCGCGCACGGCCACGACCTGCTTCTCCGGCATCGCGTCGGAGCCGTCGACCACGTGGACCAGCAGGTCCGCGTCGGCGACCTCCTCCAGCGTCGAGCGGAACGCCTCGACCAGCTGGTGCGGCAGGTGCCGCACGAAGCCGACCGTGTCCGTCAACGTGTAGGGCAGGCCCTCGGGCGTCTCGGTGCGCCGCGTGGTCGGGTCGAGGGTCGCGAACAGGGCGTCCTGCACCAGCACCCCCGCGCCGGTCAGCGCGTTGAGCAGGCTGGACTTGCCCGCGTTCGTGTACCCCGCGATGGCGACGTTCGGCACCGAGTTGGCCACGCGGCGGTGCCGCTTGGTCTCCCGGATGACGCTCATCGCGGCGATCTCGCGGCGCAGCTTGGAGATGCGCGCGCGGATGCGCCTGCGGTCGGTCTCCAGCTTCGTCTCACCGGGACCGCGCAGACCCACGCCGCCGTTGCCGCCGCCGGCGCGACCACCGGCCTGCCGGGACAGCGACTCGCCCCAACCGCGCAGTCGCGGCAGGAGGTACTGGAGCTGGGCCATCTCGACCTGCGCCTTGCCCTCGCGCGTGGACGCGTGCTGGGCGAAGATGTCGAGGATCAGCGCGGTGCGGTCGACGACCTTGACCTTGAGCTTCTCCTCCAGCTGCCGCAGCTGGCCGGGGGACAGCTCGCCGTCGCAGATCACCGTGTCCGCGCCGGTCGCGATCACGATGTCGCGCAGCTCGTGGACCTTGCCGGAGCCGATGTAGGTGGCCGGGTCGGGCCGGTCGCGCCGCTGCACGAGCCCTTCCAGCACCTCCGAGCCCGCCGTCTCGGCGAGCAGGGCCAGTTCCGCCAGGGACGCCTCCGAGTCGGCCGCCGTGCCCTCGGTCCACACGCCGACCAGCACGACGCGCTCCAGGCGGAGCTGCCGGTACTCGACCTCGGTGACGTCTTCGAGCTCGGTGGACAACCCGGCGACGCGGCGCAGTGCGGTGCGCTCCTCGAGCGCGAGGTCACCGGTGGACAGCTCGTCCTCGTGGTCGAGCCAGTCGTTGCTGTTGTGCGTGTTTTCCGTCATTTGCCCTTCATCGTCCCACGGCACCCGCGTCGGTTCGAGTGGTTAATCGCCCGGGTAGAGCGCCAGGTAGATCGCCACGCGTTCCCCGTCGGGGTGGGCCGGCTCGGCTGCCAGCTCAACGAACAACGAACGGAGGCGGCGTTTTAGTTCCGCCGGGTCCGCCCTGACGACCAACCGGATCTGGTCGACGGCGGCCGGGCCGACGTCCGCGACCTCGCCGAGGAACGCCTCCAGCATGGCCTCGTTGGTCTGCTCGGGGTACGGGCTGCGGCCCCGGCCGAGGTGCCACGACAGGCCCGTCGACCTGTACGGGATCTCCCGCGCGCCCCGGTTGCCGGCGCGCGGCTCCTGGGCCTCCAGGAAGCCCGTGGCGACGAGTTTGCGCACGTGGTGGAGGGTGGTGGCCGGATCCTTGCCGAGCCGTTCCGCGATCTCCTTGTTGGTCATCGCGCGGTCGTACGTGAGCCGGATGATGCGCAGCCGCACGGCCGAGGCCAGGGCGGCGGCCTCGGCGTCGGTCGCCGGACGTCTCTCCACCGGCACAGCATAGGACCTGCTCCACCGGAGTGATTGACAGTTTCCAATCACTCCCGAGAGACTCCTCCCGTGTCCCTCTGGTCTCATCGCGACTTCCGCCTGCTGTGGGCAGGCGACACCATCAGCCAGTTCGGCTCGACGATCGGCCGCACGGTGTTGCCGCTGCTCGCGGTAGGCGCGCTGGCCGCCACGCCGTTCGAGATGGGCGTGCTCTCGGCGGCGGGCACGGCCGCGTTCCTGCTGATCGGGCTGCCCGCCGGGGTGTGGGTGGACCGGTTGAGCCGCCGCCCGGTGATGCTGGTGGCCGACTTCACCCGGGCCGTGCTGCTGCTGTCGGTGCCGCTGGCGTGGTGGCTGGGCGTGCTGACGCTGGCCCAGCTCGTCGTGGTCGCGCTGCTGGTCGGGGCGGCCACGGTCATGTTCGACATCGCCTACCAGTCGTACCTGCCCGCCCTGGTCGGCCGGGAACACCTGGTCGACGGCAACTCGAAGCTGGAGGCCAGCCGGGCCGTGGCGGAGGTGTCGGGCCCGGCCGCGGCCGGCGGGGTGGCGCAGCTGATCGGCGCGGCCATGGGCGTGTTCGCCACCGCCGTCGGCTACCTGGCCTCGGCGTTGTTCCTGCTGCGCATCCGCACGGTGGAGCCGCCGCCGCGGCAGCCGGACAAGCCCGGCTTGGCGCACGAGATCGCCGAGGGACTGCGGTTCGTGTTCGGGCACCGGTCGCTGCGCGCGATCGTCGGCTGCACGGGCACCGCGAACTTCTTCGGCGGCATGGCGGCGGCCGTGCTGGTGCTGTTCCTGGTCCGCGACCTGGGCCTGTCCGAGGGCGTGGTGGGCCTGGTGCTCAGCACGGCGGGCATCGGCGGCGTGCTGGGCGCGTTGACCGTGAACCGGTGGAACGCGCGCTTCGGCCAGACCAAGGTCATCTGGCTGTCCGGCCTGGTCACGTGGCCGCTCGGGGTGCTCGTCCCGCTCGGCGCGGCGGACTGGCGGATCGTGTTCGTGCTCATCGGCGAGGCCGCGGTGGCGTACGGGGCGACGGTCTACAACATCGCCCAGGTCAGCTACCGGCAGTCCATCTGCCCGGACCACCTGCTGGGCCGGATGAACGCGAGCATCAGGTTCGTGGTGTGGGGCTCGATGCCGCTCGGCGCCCTGGTCGGCGGCGTGCTCGGCGGCGGTATCGGGGTCACGGCCACGCTGGCGGTGGGCATGGGGTTGCAGGCGGCGTCCGTGCTGTGGGTCGTGCTGTCGCCGTTGAGGAAGCCGGATGCCGTTACCGCGTGACTTCCGGCTGTTCTGGGGCAGCGACGCGGTCAACCAGTTCGGCATCGCGGTCTACACGTTCGTGCTGCCGGTGGTGGCGATCGAGGCGCTGGACGCGTCGGCGTTCCAGGTGGGGCTGCTGACCGCGGCGGGCACGGCCGCGTTCCTGGTGATCGGGTTGCCGGTGGGCGCCTACGTGGACCGGGTGCGCAAGCGGCCCGTGCTGGTGTGGAGCGCGGTGGGGCGGGCGTCGGTGCTGGCCACGGTGCCGGTCGCGGCGTGGCTGGACGCGTTGACGTTCTGGCACCTGGTGGTGGCCGCGCTGGGCGCCGGTGTGCTGACGGTGTTCTTCGAGGTCGCGTCGCAGGCGTACCTGCCGACGTTGGTCGAGCGGGACGGGTTGACCGGCGCGAACGGGCGGCTGGTGTCGACGCAGCAGGTGGCGCGGCTGTCCGGCAGGCCGGTGAGCGGGCCGCTGGTGCAGTTCCTGGGCAGTGCGAACGCCGTCCTGGCCATCACCGCCTCGTTCCTGGCCTCGGCGCTGCTGCTGCGTGGTGTCCGTGCGGCTGAACGGACGGTGGAGCCGCGCAAGCGCGCGCTGCGGGCGGACATGGCCGAAGGGCTCCGGTTCGTGTTCGGGCACCCCTTGTTGCGGCCGGTGGTGTTCTGCACGACGTGGTTCAACCTCACCAACGCCATGTGGGGCGCGGTCAACGTGCTGTTCCTGCTGCGCGACCTGGCGTTGTCGGCGACGGCCGCCGCGGTGCTGCTGGGGGTGGGCAGCGCGGGGGGCGTGCTGGCGGGCTTGGTGGCCGGTCGGCTGGCACGGCTCGGGCAGGTGCGGCTGGTGTGGCTGTCGTTGCTGGTCACGCAGCCGGCGTGGGTGCTGGTGCCGTTGGCCGGGCCGGGGTGGCGGGTGGCGTTGTTCGCGGTCGGCACGCTGGTCACGTCCGCGGGCATCGTGCTCTACAACGTCGCCCAGGTCAGCCTGCGGCAGGCGTTGTGCCCGGACCGGCTCTTGGGCCGGATGAACGCCGGCATCCGGTTCCTGACGTGGGGCGCGATGCCGGTGGGCGCGGTGCTGGGCGGTGCGCTGGCGGAGTGGGTCGGGGTCCGGAACACGCTGTGGGTCGCGTCGGCCGGGATGGTCGTGTCCGTCGTCTGGGTGCTCCTGTCACCGCTGCGGGCGATGCGGGACGTCCCGGCGATCACTACGGTCGACCGGCATGGCTGACACCACCGTGCTCCGCGACGGCCTCCGGTTCGGCGAAGGGCCTCGTCAGGGGCCCGACGGGCGGCTGTACTACTCCGACTTCTACGACCACGAGGTGCGGGTGCTCGACCTGGCCACGGGGGAGCAGGAGGTCGTCTGCGAGGTGCCGGGGCAGCCGTCGGGGCTGGGCTGGCTGCCGGACGGGCGGCTGCTCGTGGTCTCGATGCGGGACCGCAAGGTGCTGCGGCTGGAGGACGGCGGCGCGTTGGTCGAGCACGCCGACCTGAACGGGATCGCCACCTTCCACGCCAACGACATGCTGGTCGACGCGCAGGGCCGCGCGTACGTCGGCAACTTCGGCTTCGACCTGCACGCGGCCATCGCGGCGGGCGGCGAGGCGCCGATGCTGGAACCGGGCTGGGTCGCGCCCGGCACGCCGTTGGCGCTGGTCAGGCCGGACGGGTCGGTGGAGGTGGCGGCCGAGGACCTGAAGTTCCCGAACGGCACCGGGCTGCTGCCGGACGGGCGGCTGGTGATCGCCGAGACGCTGGCGTTCGGGCTGACGGTGTTCGACGTGGCCGACGACGGCACGCTGTCCGACCGGCGCGTGTTCGCGGAGCTGCGCGAGCACTTCATCGCACCGGACGGCATCGCGGTGGACGCCGACGGCGGCGTGTGGGTCGCGCCCGCGCTCCAGCCGTTCGCGTTCCGGGTGGAGGAGGGCGGCGAGGTCACCCGGAAGGTGGAGACCAGCCAGATCTGCTTCGCCGTCGCCATCGTGGACGACAAGCTGGTCTGCTGCACCGCGCCGACCTCGCAGCCCGAGGTGGTGTCCGGGGCGCGGTTGGGCAAGCTGGAGGTCTTCGACCTCTAGAGCGCGTCCCACCAGGCCTGGTCGAGTTCGCCGCGCGCCAGCAGCACGGCCGGGCCGGTGAGCGTGGAGGTCTCCTCCTCGATCACCACGGACACCTGTCCACCCAGGACGTCCACAGTGGCCTTGCCGGTGCGTCGACCGCTCCCGTACAGCCACGACGCCACCGCGGCCACCGTGCCCGTGCCGCACGAGCGGGTCTCGCCCACGCCGCGCTCGTGCACGCGCATCCGCAGGGCGCCGTCGTCCAGCACGTTGATGAACTCGACGTTCACGCCGTGCGGGAACAGCACCGGGTCGTGGCCGGGCGGCAGCTTGAGGTCGAGTTCCGCGACAGGGGTCTCGGTCACGCACGCCAGGTGGGGGTTGCCGACGTCCACCGCGACCCCGGCGAACGCGGTGCCGCCGACCGTGGCGGTGCCGGTGCCGGTGACCAGCGCGCGCCCCATGTCCACGGTGACCGTGCCGTCGTCGTGCGCGATGACGTGCCGCTCACCGGCACGCGTGCCGACGGTGAACTCCCCGGCGGGCACGAGGTCGGCCTCCACCAGGTACCGGGCGAACACGCGCACCCCGTTGCCGCACATCTCGGCGATCGAGCCGTCCGCGTTGCGGTAGTCCATGAACCACGGGCCGAAGTCGGGCCGCACGACCCGCAGCACGCCGTCCGCGCCCAGGCCGCGCCGCCGGTCGCACAACGCGCGCACGCGTGACTCGGTCAGGTCCAGCACGCCGTCCGGATCGGGCAGCACCACGAAGTCGTTCTCGGTGCCGTGGCCCTTCAGAAACTCGACTCCCACGGGCACCAGGCTACGGTGCGACCAGCTTGAGCACGTCCTCGGCCAGGCTGGGGGAGCCCGCGTCGAACCACGTCACCCGCTGGTCGCGCCGGAACCAGGACCGCTGCTTGCGCACGAACCGGCGGGTAGCCTGGGCAGTGGTGGCCGCGGCCTCCTCGATCGTGCACTCGCCGTCGAACGCGGCCAGCACCTGCTGGTAGCCCAGCGCGCGGGACGCCGTGCGGCCGTCGCGCAGCCCGCGGGCCTCCAGCGCGCGCACCTCGTCCACCAGGCCGGCCTCGAACATCCGCGCGACCCGCTCGTCCACCCGCCGGTCCAGTTCGGACACCTCGCGGTCCAGCCCGACGAGCACCGTGCCGTACCGGGCCGGCCCCGGCTTGGGCAGCGTCGCCGAGAACGGCTGACCGGTCAGCTCGATGACCTCCAGCGCCCGCACCACGCGCCGGCCGTTGCTGGGCAGGATCGCCAGTGCCGCCGCCGGGTCCAGCTCGGCGAGCCTGCCGTGCAGCACCTCCGCGCCGAACACGGCCAGCTCCTGCTCCAGCTGCGCGCGGATCTTCTCGTCCGTGCCGGGGAACACCAGGTCGTCCAGCACGGCCTGCACGTACAGGCCCGAGCCGCCGACCAGCACCGGCGTGCGGCCGTCGGCCAGCAGCTTCTCCACCACGGCCCGCGCGTCGCGCTGGTAGGCGGCCACGGACGCGGTGTCCGTCACCTCCAGCACGTCGAGCAGGTGGTGCGGCACGCCCTGCCGCTCGTCCTCGGTGACCTTGGCCGTGCCGATGTCCATGCCCCGGTAGAGCTGCATCGCGTCCGCGTTGACGACCTCGCCGCCCAGCGCGGCGGCCAGCCGCACGGCGAGGTCGGACTTTCCGGTGGCGGTGGGGCCGACGACGGCGACGGGAGTGGTGCTCACGGCTCAAGCCTCCCAGACGGCGACGTGGTAGCCGACGCCGAAGGGGGCGAGGAACGACGACCGGGCGCACCGCCAGGCGCCGGGGACGCCCGCGGCCACCTGCCACGCGGCCCGCCCCGACGCGCCCAGCTCGGCCGCCAGCGCCGGGTCGAGCACCCGCAGCGCGTCCCTGTCGGCCGCCGCCAGCGCCGCGCGCACGCCCTCGTCGAACGGCCCGGCGCGCTCGTCCGGGCGTCCCACGGCCTGCTCGCCGTGCCGGTGCGACCCGTCGCCGAGCACCAGCAGCGCCGGCACGCCCGCGAGCCGTTCGCCCAGCGCGACGCAGTCCGCCGCGGGCAGGTCCGGCGGCACGAGGTGCACGCGCACGCTCCGCGCGCCGGCGCGTTCCCGCAGCCACGCCGCGACCAGCGCCGGGAGCGGCAGCTCGTCGTCCGCGGTGGTCGCGCCCTCCGACAGCGACACCGGGACGTCCACCCCGAAGCCGCGGAACGTGCCCGCCGCGTCCTCGACCACCCGAGGCCCGGACGGGTCGACGCCGACCGCCACCCACTCCGCGGAGCACGCGGCGAGGTCCCGTGCGGCGGCCAGGCACGCCGAGCGCACCGGCTCGGTGTCCGACCCGGCCCCGGTGACCAGTTCGGGCACCAGCAACGGGGGGTGCGGCACGACCGCCAAGCGCGAGATCATGGCAGTCAACGCTACTCATCGGCCACCACCGGTACCGATGCGAGCCTTGACCTGTTTGAATGCGCGCGAGGTACTGGGCACTCTCGGGAGCGTCGCGGTACTCGGGTGCTGGGCCCCGTCGTAGGCGGGGCGCCCGTGGTCGGCACGGGCACCACGAAGTGGGCAGGCGAGGAGGAAGCCGGCGATGACGGAGCACGAGACGACACCGGGAACCACTGGCGACAGTGGTGCGGGGGCGGTGGTCGAGGAGACCAAGGTGGAAGCGACGCCCGTCGCGGCGCCACCGCCGGTCCCCGTGGCGTCGGACCACCCTGACCGCTGGGGGCGCGTGGACGCGGACGGCACCGTCTACGTCAAGACGGCCGACGGCGAGCGGGTCGTCGGTTCCTGGCAGGCGGGCGAGCCCGCCGAGGGCCTGGCGCACTTCGCGCGCCGGTTCGACGACATCCGCACCGAGGTCGAGCTGCTGGTGACGCGGCTGTCCTCCGGCGCGGGCGACCCGAAGCACGCCCTGACCAGCGCGAAGCACGTCCAGGAGAGCCTGGCCGACGCGGCGGTGGTCGGTGACCTCGCCGCCCTGGCCGCACGCGTCGAGTACGTGCTGGTCAAGGCGGAGGAGGGCATGGAGGCCGCCAAGGCCGCCAAGGACGAGGCCCGCGCGGCGGCGGGGGCGCGCAAGCAGGAGCTGGTCGAGGAGGCCGAGGTCCTGGCCAACGAGTCGACGCAGTGGAAGGCGGCCGGCGACCGCCTGCGGCAGATCCTCGACGAGTGGAAGACCATCCGCGGGGTCGACCGCAAGACCGACGAGCAGCTGTGGCGGCGGTTCTCCAAGGCGCGCGACGCGTTCAACCGCAGGCGCGGCTCGCACTTCGCGGACCTCGACCGGCAGCGCGGCGTGGCCAAGAACCGCAAGCAGGAGCTGGTCGAAGAGGCCGAGAAGCTCATCGACTCCGACGACTGGGGCCCCACGGCCGGCCGGTACAAGGAGCTGATGGTCGAGTGGAAGGCCGCCGGGCGTGCGCCCAAGGAGGCCGACGACGCGTTGTGGCAGCGGTTCCGCGCCGCCCAGGACGCGTTCTTCGCCAAGCGCTCCGAGGCGTTCAGCGAGCGTGACGCCGAGTTCGCGGCCAACGCGAAGCTGAAGGAGGAGCTGCTCGCCGAAGCCGAGCGGATCGACCCGTCGCTGGACCTGGAGGCTGCCCGCCAGCAGCTGTACAAGATCCAGGAGCGGTGGGACGCGATCGGCAAGGTGCCGCGCGAGCGGGTCCGCGAGCTGGAGGGCAAGCTCCGCGCGATCGAGGAGCGGGTCCGCGGCGCGGTCGACGCCCAGTGGCGCAAGTCCGACCCGGAGGCCGAGGCCCGCGTGGCCCAGTTCCGCGAGCGGGTCGAGCAGTTCGAGGCGCAGGCCGCGAAGGCGCGTTCGGCGGGCGACAAGCGCCGGGCCGAGCAGGCCGAGGCCCAGGCCAAGCAGTGGCGCGAGTGGCTGGCCGCCGCCGAGCAGGCGGTCGCGAGCCGCTAGCGGCCGCCGGCCGTCCGCGGTCGCGGGCCGCTAGTGGGTGACGGGCCCCTCCGCCGGTGGTGGAGGGGCCCAGCCCGCTGTGAACAGCAGGTCCGGGCCGTCCTCGCCGGGCCGGTCGAGGTGCGCGGCGCGGGTCAGGCCGGCATTGATTGCCACCCGCTGCGACGCGGTGTTCGCCGGCCGCACCCTGGCCACGACCGGGTGCTCGGGCAGGTTCTCGCGCGCCCACCGCACCACCTCGCGCGCCGCCTCGCTCGCGATGCCGCGGCCCCAGGACGCCGGGCCGAACCGGTAGAACAGGTTGAGCGCGCGCCGGCCGTCCAGCTCGGTGAACTTCACCCCGCAGAACCCGAGCGGGTGCTCGGAGCCGAGCGGGCGCACCACCCAGTAGCCGAAGCCGAAGCCGCGCCAGTGCTCCATCCACCGCTCCAGCAGGCAGGCGGCCTGCTCGTGCGTGTCCAGCGCGTCCGACGGGTTGTGCGCGTGGGCCAGCGGGTCGCGGTGGATGAGGTGCACGGCGACGACGTCGCACGCCACCGGCCGCCGCAGCGTCAGCCGCACCGTCCGCAGCTCGGCGTTGTCGAACACCGGGGGTTTGGGCGCCTGGTCGGACATCGTCGGCTCCGACTCACTGCATGGGCGGCCGGGACGCGGCGAGCCTCAGCCACTTCACGAGCAGCACGACGACCGCGACCACGGCCAAGACCAGGCCGAGGCCCGGACCGGGACCGGGGTGGTGGCCGGTCGTGGTCTGCGTGGTCCAGATCGACAGCACGCCCGCCACCGACCCCGCGAACGACGCCAGCGCGCACACCCACGCCAACGCCCACCGCCGCACGGCGAGCGTCACCGCGGGCAGCAGCACCCCGGCGCCCACCGCGAGGAAGGCGAACACCTTCGGCAACGCCGGGGCGTCGCCGAACAGCACGGTCAGCCCGACGGCGCCGTCCACCCACGGCAGGATCAGCGACACCAGGATCGCCAGGGCCGCCACCGCGATCGTCAACGCGCCCGCGCCGGGGTCGATGCGCTTGGCCGCCGAACGGCCGACGTCGTCGATCTCCTCGCGCAGCGCCGCCACGTCGTCCGGTTCCTCGTTCATCGGCGTCCGCCCGCTCATCGGCGTCCGCTCGCAGTCCACCGTCGTCCGGTCATCCGACGGAGCACCCGCCGACGGCCGCGGGCAGCGGCGCGGGCTTGCCGAACGACGGCAGCCCCAGCGTCACGCCCGGCGTCTTCGGCTTCAGCCCGGCCTCGGACCGGTCACCCGCCTTGGTGCGGCGGTGCGACAGCAGCGGGCCGTCCGCGATCAGGTTGTGCGGCGCCGCGTACGTCACCACGGTCTCCACCACGTCGCCGGGGCGCACGTGCGCGTCGCCGGGCGTGAAGTGCACCAGGCGGCCGTCGCGGGCGCGGCCGGTCATCCGGTGCGTCTCGGCGTCCTTGCGGCCCTCCCCGGAGGCGACCAGCAGCTCCACCGTGCGGCCGACCTGCTCCAGGTTCAGCTCGTAGGCCACCTCGTTGACCAGCGCGACCAGCCGGTCGTACCGCTCCTGCACGACCGCCTTGGGCAGCTGGCCGGGCAGCTCGGCGGCCGGCGTGCCGGGCCGCTTGGAGTACTGGAAGGTGAACGCGGAGGAGAACCGGGCCTCGCGGACGACGTCCAACGTGGCCTGGAAGTCCTCCTCGGTCTCACCGGGGAAGCCGACGATGATGTCCGTGGTGATGGCCGCGTCCGGCATGGCCGCGCGCACCTCGTCCAGGATGGACAGGTACTTCGCGGTCCGGTACGAGCGGCGCATCTCCTTCAGCACGCGGTCCGAGCCCGACTGCAGCGGCATGTGCAGCTGGTGGCACACCGCGGGCGTCTCCGCCATCGCGGCGATCACGTCGGAGGTGAAGTCCTTCGGGTGCGGCGACGTGAAGCGGACCCGCTCCAGCCCCTCGATGCCGCCGGTGGCGCGCAGCAGCTTGCCGAACGCGAACCGGTCGCCGAACTCGACGCCGTAGGAGTTGACGTTCTGCCCGAGCAGCGTCACCTCCAGCACGCCCTCGTCGACCAGCGCCCGCACCTCGGCCAGCACCTCGCCGGGGCGGCGGTCCTTCTCCTTGCCGCGCAGCGACGGGACGATGCAGAACGTGCACGTGTTGTTGCAGCCGACCGACACCGACACCCAGCCCGAGTAGGCCGAGTCGCGGCGGGCGGGCAGCGTGGACGGGAAGGTCTCCAGCGAGTCGAGGATCTCGACCTGGGCCTCGCGGTTGTGCCGGGCGCGTTCGAGCAGCACGGGCAGCGAGCCGATGTTGTGGGTGCCGAAGACGACGTCCACCCACGGCGCGCGCTTGACGATCTCGCCCTGGTCCTTCTGGGCGAGGCAGCCGCCGACGGCGATCTGCATGTCGGGGTTCGCGGACTTGGCGGGCGCGAGGTGGCCGAGCGTGCCGTAGAGCTTGTTGTCGGCGTTCTCGCGGACGGCGCACGTGTTGAAGACCACCACGTCCGGCGCCACGTCGCCCTCGGCGGGCGTGTAGCCCGCGTCCTCCAACATGCCGGCCAGGCGCTCGGAGTCGTGCACGTTCATCTGGCAGCCGAACGTGCGGATCTGGTAACTGCGAGTCACTGCACCTAGTCCTTCCGTCGGGTCCAGGGTAGTGCTTGGACGTGCGACGATGCGCAGGTGTCGGGAACGCTGCTGCGCTTGCACGCGGTCGGGGCCGCCTTGGCCCTGGCCACCCTGTCGTTGACCGCGTGCGGCGACGACCTTGACCACGTGAAGTTGACCATGGCGGCCGGCAGCCCCGGCGGGGTCTACCACAAGTTGAGCATGGCGCTGGCGGACGCGTGGACGCGGGAGCCCGGCATCCCGCGGCCGCAGGTGGCGAACACGGCGGGGTCGGTGGACAACCTCGACCGGCTGCGGGCCAACCAGGCGCAGGTCGGGTTCTCGGCCGCCGACGCGGCGGAGGAGGCGCAGAAGCGCAGCACAGGGCACAAGCTGTTCGCGCTGGCCCGGATGCACGACGACTACCTCCAGCTGGTGGTGCGGGCCGACCTGCCCGCGACCAAGCTGTCCGAGCTGAAGGGCCTGCGGGTGAGCGTCGGCGCGCGCGACTCGGGCGTGCGGCTGATCGCGGAACGGCTCCTGACCTCGGCGGGCATGTCGCCGGGGGAGGACCTCGCGGTCGAGTACCTGGACCTGCCGACCAGCGCGGACGCCATGCGCAACGGCGGGCTGGACGCCTTCTTCTGGTCCGGGGGCGTGCCGACGGACGCGGTCACCACGCTCGCCACGACGGTGAAGCTGCGGATGCTCGACCTGGGCGACGTGCTGCCGAAGCTGCGCCAGGCGTACCCGGTGTACGGCTCGGCGACCCTGCCCGCGTCGGCGTACCAGCTCGAGGGCGGCCCCGTCGTCACGCTCGTCGTGCGCAACTTCCTGCTGGTCAACGACACGATGCCGGACGACGTGGCGGAGGCGCTGGTGCGGGGCCTGTTCCAGGCGCAGCCGCGGCTGGTGGAGGCGAGCCCGGTGGCCCGGTCGATAGAGGTCCGGTCGGCGATCGAGACGACACCGATCGAGCTGCACCCCGGCGCGATGCGCTACTACCGCGACGTGAAGGTCTAGGTCGCGAGCCGGCCGTCTCACGCGTCACGAGCCGCCCGTCACGAGCCGCCGTCACCCGGCACGCGGCGGCCGTCACCCGTCACCCGTCACCCGTTACCCGTCACCCGGCGGCCGTCACGCGGCGGGGAACTCGACGACCACTCGCAAACCGCCCTCCTCGGGCGACTCCAGCCGGACCGAGCCGTCGACCCGTTCCACGATCTGCCGCACGAGCGCGAGCCCCAGGCCCGAGCCCTGCACGTTCTGGTGCGCCGGGCTGCGCCAGAACCGGTCCGTGGCGCGGTCCAGCTCGTCGGGCGCGAGGCCCGGCCCCTCGTCCTGCACCGAGAGCCGGACGACGCCGTCCCGCCGGCGGACGTCGACGCGCACCAGCGTGCCGTCGGAGGTGAACTTCAGCGCGTTGTCGAGCAGCGCGTCCAGCACGGTCTCGACGCCGCGCGGCGGCACCAGGGCCGTGCCGCCCGGCTCGCCGTCCAGCACCAGGTGCACGTCACGGGCCGCGGCGGCGGGCTGCCACGCCGACAGCCGCCCCGCCACCGTCCGGTCGACGTCCACCGGCACCGGGTCCACCGAGGGCGCGCCCGCCCGCGCCATCGACAGCAGCTCGTCGAGGATGCGGTTGAGCCGGTTGGCCTCGTCCAGCGCGGCGGCCTGGTGCGCGGCGCCCTCGCCGACGACGTGGTCCTCCAAATTGGACAGTCGGAGTTTCAGCGCGGTCAACGGGTTGCGCAGCTGGTGCGACGCGTCCGCGACGAACGCGCGCTGCGCCGCGAGCACGTCGCCCACGTTCGCCGCCATCTGGTCGAACGACCGGGACAGCTGCCGCAGCTCCGGCGGGCCGTCCGAGGAGCCGACCGGCTGCACCGGCTGCCCGGACACCACCGCGGACAGCAGCCGCCCGGTCGCGTCGTCCAGCCGCCGCACGGGCCGCAGCGTCCACCGGACCAGCGGCAGCGCCACGAACACTCCGGCCGCGAGCACCAGCAGGCTCGACCCCAGCAGCACCGTCCACCACACCAGCACCTCGGACCGCGTCTTGGTGGTCGGCGAGAACGTGACTACGGCGCCCCGCACCTCCCCGGCCTCCAGCACGGGCTCGGCGAGCACCAGCTCGGTCGACTCCCACGGCATGACCAGCTCGGGCGCGACCGGCTGCCGGCCCGCCAGCGCGCCCCGCACCAGGTCGGCCACCTCGGGCGGCGACACGTCCACGTCGCCCGAGGACGCCACCACCCGCCCGTCCCGGCCCAGCAGGGCCACCCGGACGCCGTACAGCTCGTGGTAGCGGCGCAGCTCGGCCTCCAGCACCTGCGGCTGGTCGTCGATGAACGGCCGCTGCGCCACCGACGCGAACCGCTTGGTGTCGGTGAGCCGGTCCAGGAACATCTCCTGCTGCTCGGTCTGCGCCACGCCCCGCCCCAGCGGGACGCCCATGCCGACCAGCACCAGCACGACCAGCGTCAACACGATGCCCAGCAGCCGCGACCGCACTCAGCCCCCGCTCAACCGGTACCCGACCCCGCGCACCGTCTCCAACAAGGATGGACGCCCGAGCTTGGTCCGCAGCGTCGCCACGTGCACGTCCAGGGTCCGGTTGGCCCCCGCCCAGGTGCGTCCCCACACCTCGGCCAGGATGCGCTCCCGGGTGCACACCGCGCCACCCGCGGCCATGACCAGGGCCAACACCTGGAACTCCTTGCGCGACAACGCCACGGGTTCACCCGCCACGGTGACCTCGTGCCGGGCCAGGTCGACCCGCACGTCGGCCACCTCGAACACCTCGGTGCCCGTGCCGCCGACGCCGACCGGGTCGCCGCGCCGCCGCCGCACCGCGTGCACGCGGGCGACCAGCTCGCCCACGTCGTAGGGTTTGACCAGGTAGTCGTCCGCCCCGGCGTGCAGGCCGAGGATGCGGTCGTCGATCTCGCCGCGCGCCGAGACGACGATGATCGCCACGTCGCTGGCCGCCCGGATGTGCCGGCAGAGCGTGACACCGTCCACATCGGGCAGGCCCAGGTCCAGCAGCACCACGTCGATGCCCGCCAGCCGGTCGAGTGTCCCCCGACCGGTGGCCTGCCGGTCTACTGTGAAACCGCGTCGCGTCAGCGCCGGCACCAGCGCTTCTGCCACGCGGTCGTCGTCCTCGACCAACAGCACCCGCACCGTGGAGCCTCCCCGATAAGTGTCGCCACCCTGTGACAGAGTTGAGACCCTAAGTCTTGCTCAACCGCCTGGACTGGTGTGGTGATTCACACCTAGGTTTCCGCCATCGCTCAGGAACCCCTACCTGGAGGACTGATGACCGCCGCCACTCCTGCTCCGCCGATGATCCGGATGGCGGGCGTGGACAAGTTCTTCGGACCTCTGCACGTCCTCAAGGACGTGACGCTGGAGGTGCCGAAGGGGCAGGTCGTCGTGGTGCTCGGGCCGTCGGGCTCGGGCAAGTCCACGCTGTGCCGCACGATCAACCGGCTGGAGCCGATCGACTCCGGCACGATCGAGGTCGACGGCCAGCCCCTGCCCGCCGAGGGCAAGGAGCTGGCCGCGCTGCGCGCCGACGTGGGCATGGTCTTCCAGTCGTTCAACCTGTTCGCCCACAAGAGCATCGTCGACAACGTGATGCTCGCGCCGGTGAAGGTCCGCAAGACGCCGGCGGCCCAGGCCCGCAAGACGGCCATGGAGCTGCTGGAGCGGGTCGGCATCGCGAACCAGGCGGAGAAGTACCCCGCCCAGCTCTCGGGTGGGCAGCAGCAACGCGCGGCGATCGCCCGCGCCCTGGCGATGCGGCCCAAGGTGATGCTGTTCGACGAGCCGACCTCCGCGCTGGACCCCGAGATGGTCCAGGAGGTGCTGGACGTGATGACCACGCTGGCCAAGGAGGGCATGACCATGCTCGTGGTGACCCACGAGATGGGCTTCGCCCGCAAGGCGGCCGACCGCGTGATCTTCATGTCCGACGGCGAGGTCGTCGAGGACTCGACGCCGGAGGCGTTCTTCTCCGCGCCGAAGTCCAACCGCGCGAAGGACTTCCTTGGCAAGATCCTGACCCACTGAAGTCCCACGACCGCGGCGCTGAGCCTGGCGCCGCACTACCCGAAGAAGAGCAGGAGAACGACGATGAGGGTTCGCACCCTTGCGGTGGCGCTGCTGGCCGGCGGCCTCGCCCTGACGGCATGCGGCAAGGAGGGCAGCCCCGGCGACGCGGGCCCGTCCCTCTCCCAGCAGGTCGCCGCCGACGTGAAGGTCGACGGCTCGCCGACGTTCGAGAAGATGAAGGCCCGCGGCCGGGTGGTCATCGGCGTCAAGGAGGACCAGCCCGAGCTGGGCTACAAGAACCCGACCACCGGCAAGTACAGCGGCTTCGACATCGAGATCGCGAAGCACGTGGCCGCCAAGCTCGGCTTCCCCGAGGACAAGATCGACTTCACCGCGATCGCGTCCTCCGGCCGTGAGCAGGCGATCATCAACGGCAACGTCGACTACTACGTCGGCACGTACACGATCAACGCCAAGCGCAAGGAGCAGATCTCCTTCGCCGGCCCGTACTTCACGGCCGGCCAGGACCTGCTGCTGCGCAAGGACGACAACTCGATCACCGGGCCCGAGACGCTCAAGGGCAAGAAGGTCTGCTCGGTGACCGGCTCGACGCCGATCCAGAAGGTCAAGAACGAGGGCCTGACCGAGCCGGAGAACATCGTCGAGCTGCAGAACTACTCGCAGTGCGTCACCCAGCTCCAGGAGAAGGCGGTCGACGCCGTCACCACGGACGACGCGATCCTGAAGGGCTACGCCGCCCAGGACCCGGACAAGCTGAAGGTCGTCGGCAAGCCGTTCTCGAACGAGCCGTACGGCATCGGCCTGCCGAAGGACGACAAGGCCCTGCGCGACAAGGTCAACGACATCCTGGACGAGGCCATCAAGGGCGGCGACTGGGAGAAGATCTACAACGCGACGCTGGGCAAGTCGGGTTCGCCGGCCGAGAAGCCGGTCCTCGACCGCTACTGATCACCACGTAACGCGGCCGGTCGTCGTGCTCCGCGGCGACCGGCCGCACCACCACTGAGCCGAGGAAGCCGATGGACGTCCTGCTCGACAACCTCGACCTGTACGGGCCGGGGTTCCTCAACACCGTTGAGCTGTTCCTGATCTCCGCGGTCGGATCGCTGGTGTTGGGGACGGTGCTGGCGATGCTGCGGGTCGCGCCGGTCCCGGTGCTGCGCGCCGCCGGCTCCGCGTACGTGACGATCGTCCGCAACACGCCGCTCACGCTGGTGTTCTTCTTCTTCGCCTTCGCGTTCCCCCTGCTGGAGATCGTGAACGCGGAGACCCTGGGCTCGGCGGCCGCGTACTACTTCAACGCGGCGCTCGCGGCGCTCATCCTCTACACGGCGGCGTTCGTGTGCGAGGTCGTGCGCTCCGGCATCAACACCGTGCCCGTCGGGCAGGCGGAGGCGTCCCGCGCGCTCGGCCTGACGTTCGGCCAGATGCTCGGCTCCGTGGTGCTGCCCCAGGCGACCCGCGCGGTCGTGCCGCCGATGATGAGCACGATGATCGCGCTGCTCAAGAACACCACCATCGCGGCGGGCTTCTCGGTGTTCCAGGCCGGTTCGATCAGCCCGAACCTGGCCGAGCGCGGCGAGAACCAGCTGATCGGCCTGCTCTGGGTCGGCCTGTTCTTCGTGGTGCTCGTGATTCCCATGACCCTGCTGCAACGCAGCCTCGAGAAGCGGTGGAGCATCGCCCGATGAGCGCGGTCCTGTTCGACGTCCCCGGGCCGCGGGCCCGGCTGCGCCACCGCCTGTACTCGCTCTTGGGCATCGCCCTGGTGGTCGGCGTCATCGGCTTCGTGGTGTACCGGTTCGCGGCGACCGGCCAGTTCGAGGCCAAGAAGTGGTCCTGGCCGCTGTACGTGAACGTGCAGCTGGACCTGCTCAACGCCCTCGGCAACACCCTGCGGGCGTTCGCGGTCGGCGGCGTGCTGGCCCTGCTCTTCGGCGCGATCTTCGCCGCGGGCCAGCTCTCCGACCACGCGATCTTCCGCGTGCCGTCGACGGTGATCGTGGAGCTGTTCCGCGCGGTGCCGCTGGTCGTGCTGATCTTCCTGTTCCACTACGGCCTGGCGCTGGGTGCCCCGTTCTACTCCGTGGTGGCCGGCCTGACGCTCTACAACGGCTCGGTGCTCGCCGAGGTGTTCCGCGCCGGCGTCCTGTCGCTGCCGCGCGGGCAGGGCGAGGCCGCGTACGCCGTGGGCATGCGCAAGACCCAGGTCATGAAGTTCGTGCTGCTCCCGCAGGCGGTCCGGGCCATGCTGCCCGCGATCATCAGCCAGCTGGTCGTGGTGCTGAAGGACTCGGCGCTCGGCTTCCTCATCACGTACGAGGAGCTGCTGTACCGGGCGCGGGCGATCGGCAGCGCGTACGAGTTCGACCGGCCGCTGGTGCCCGTCACGATCGTGATCGCCGCCGTGTACATCGCGATGTGCCTGCTGCTGACGTGGCTGGCCACGTACCTGGAGAAGCGGAACCGGCGCAACAAGAAGGTCGTGGAGCTGGAGCGGAAGCCCGCCGAGGACGTCGTCGCGGCGGCGGTCTGACGGGTCGGTGCTCGCCGGCCTCCGCGCGTGGTGTGCGCGAGCTGCGGCCACGCGGGCGGCGCGGCCACGAGTGCGTCGACCCGCGGAAGGATCCGATCGGCTGATCCTTGCCTGACCAGGTGGGTCACCGCCGCGCTCCGGGCACGGGAGCGCGGCGGTGCGGGCGTCGTCCGGGTCAGTGGCGCAGGAGCGCGCCCACCCCGTCGCGCAGGCCGGCGTCGGTGACGACCACCTTCGCGCCGGTCGCGGCGGCGGCCGTGGCCAGGGCCTCGTCGGCACGGTGCTCGCCCACGTGCTCCACGCCGAGCCCGCGCAGCTCGTTCTCCCGCAGCGCCACCTGCGCCGGGTCGTCGCCGGACCAGACGGTGCGGTCGCCCAGCTCCGGGTCGGACACCAGCAGCGCGGCGACCTTCGCCTCGCGCAGCGCCTCCACCACGGGCTCCAAGCCCTGCACGGCGAGGCCGTCCGGGCGGCCCGCCTCGGCGGTGAACTCCTCCACCACGTCGTTGTCCAGGTCGAACTGGTACTGCGCCACGAGCGACTGGACGGCGTGGTCGAACGCGGCGTCGTCACCGCCTTCGGCGAGCGTCGCCCCCTCGACCTCGATCAGCACGTCCCGGCACCGCAGGCTCAGCTCGCTCTTCACGCCCGCCCTGGCCTGCACCTCGCCGCCGAGGATCAGCAGCCGGGCGTTCAGGGCGGTGACCATCCGGTCGATCTCCTCGGCGACCTGCGCCGCGTTGCGCTTGGCCGTCTCCTCGACCGTGTTCTGGAGGCGCCGGTGCGACCAGCCACCGCCGCCGACCTTGTGCAACGGGTGCTCGTCGCCGCGCACCTCGCCGTGCACGTCGCCCGTCCGGTCGCCGCTCCCGTCGTACCCGTGCAGGTCCGCGCCCGCCCGGTCGACCAGCGCGACCACGTGCGGCACGTCCGGCTCCATCCAGGTGGCCAGGGGCAGCAGGTGCGGCAGGTCGGACCAGCGGGCGGTCTCGGTGGCCGGCGGGCGCGGCAGCACGCGGTCCAGCAGCAGCTCCCCGTGCGCCGCGATCAGCGCCCGGCCGGACTTGCCGACCACCGGCGCCAGCACGGCGGCCTCCATCGCGTCCAGCGTCGCCTCGTCCGCGCCTTGCCGGGCCAACTCCTCACGCACCCCGCGCCAGCGCAGCTCCATGGCCTTGGCCGCGTCCTCGGTGTCGTGCGAGGCGTCCAGGTAGACCGACGCGAACGGGCCGCGTTGCCGGACCAGCTCTCCCAACGAAGACATGTCCATGCGGCTTCGGCTACCCGATCGCGCGCCGCGTAACCTCGGGGGCATGGTGGACGAACCCGGCGCGATCACCAGGGTGCAGCAGAACGCCGTTGACCACCTCCTCAGGGTGGGGATCAACGGTTTCGGCCCGTTCAAGAGCGCCCAGCAGATGGCCGTCGAGGCGTTGGAGAAGGGGCTGACGCCCGAGGAGGCGATCAAGCACCTGATCCGGACGCACGTGGCGGCGGCGGGTGTGCAGGGCTTCGCGACGAACGTCGGCGGTCTGATCACCCTGCCGGTCAGCCTGCCCGCGAACCTCACCGCCTCGTACCTGGTGCAGACGCACCTGATCGCGTCGATCGCCGCCGTGCACGGGCACGACCTGGAGAGCGACGACGTCCAGACGGCGATCCTGGTGTGCCTGCTCGGCAACGCGGGAACCGAGCTGCTGAAGAAGGCGGGGATCAAGGTGGGCTCGAAGCTCACCATGAACCTGATCGAGCGCATCCCCGCGCAGCTCATCCGGGAGATCAACAAGCGGGTCGGCTTCACCCTGCTGGCGAAGTACGGGACGAGCAAGGCGACCGTCACGCTGGCCAAGGGCGTGCCGCTGGTGGGCGGTGTGATCGGCGGCACGTTCGACGCCGTGACGACGCGCGCCGTGGGCGCCTTCGCGTCCCGCTTCTTCACCGAGCGCGACGAGCCGCCGTCGGTGGTGGACGGCACGGTGATCGACGGCGAGGTGCTGGAGATCCAGGAGTGATTGGCCCAACGAACCGTCGTCGGTTTGGACCTTAGGCTGGGCCAATCGGGCGCCTAGCGTCTCGCCTCATGGGGACGACGAAGGTGCTCGCGGTCGCCCAGGCGGCCAACTCGGTCGGCGACGGGGCGTTCTACGTCTGCTCCGCCCTCTACTTCACGCGGGTCGTGGGGTTGTCGGCCGCGCAGGTCGGGGCGGCGTTGACGGTGGCCTGGGCGGTCGGCGCGGTGGCCGGGGTGGGGTTGGGGCACCTCGCCGACCGGGTCGGGGCGCGGCGGGTCGCGGTCGGGTTGGCCGTGGTGACGGCGGGGGCGTTGGCGTCGTTCCTGGTGGTGCGGTCGTTCTGGGCCTTCGTGGCGGCGGCGTGCGTCTACACGTGCGGGCAGTGCGGTCTGGCGGCGGCACGGCAGGCGTTGCTGGCGGGGCTGGTGGCGCCGGAGCGGCGGACGCGGGTGCGGGCCGTGCTCCAGTCCGTGCTGAACGGCGGGCTGGCCGTGGGCGCGGGGACGGGCGGGGTGGCGTTGCACGTCGGCACGGCGACGGCGTACCTGGCGGTGTTCGCGCTGGACGCGGTCGCGTTCCTGGTCGCGGCGGCGGTGCTGTGCCGGGTTCCGGAGGTCGCGGCGGTCGCGCGGACGGGGCGGCTCGGCGTGCTGCGGGACCGGCCGTACGCGGTCGTCGCGCTGCTGAACTCCGTCACGCTGCTGTACATGCCGATGTTGAGCCTGGTCGTGCCGCTGTGGGTGGCCGAACGGACGTCCGCGCCGAAGTGGGTGGTCGCGGTGCTGTTCGTGCTCAACACCGGCGCGGTGGTGGTCGGGCAGGTGCGGCTGGCGCGCGGCGTCACGGACCTGCGCACGGCGGTGCGGTCGGTGCGTCGCGGCGGGGTGCTGCTGCTGGTGTCGTGCGTCGTGTTCGCGTTGTCCGAAGGTGTGCCCGATCGGGTGGCCGTGGCGGTGCTGGTCGTTGCGGCGGCGGTGCAGGTCCTCGGCGAGATGCTGCACGGCGCGGGGTCGTGGGAGATCGGGTTCGGGCTCGCGCCGGCCGACAAGCAGGGCCAATACCAGGGGTTCTACGGCGCGGGGACGGCGGTGGCGCGCACCGTCGGCCCGCTGCTGCTGACCACGTTGGTGCTCGGCGGGGGAGTGGTGGGCTGGCTGGTGCTCGGCGGGCTGTTCCTGGCCGCCGCGCTGGCGATGGGGCCTGCCGTGCGGTGGGCGCGACACGGGTCGGCGCCGACGCTCACGGGTGTCGTCGCCCACCGATAAGCAATTGGCGCTGCGAGGTGAAGCAGGCTAACGTCATGACCATGTTCTTCCAGATCTACCTCTGAGGACTTTTCCTCCAGCGCCGCACCGGCCTCGGGCCGTGCCGCGCCCTTCTCCTGGTGGCCTTAGCGGCTCTTCTCGCGACCCTGGCGTTGTCCGGGTCGCAGCCCTTTGCACGCCTCGACATCTCGAGGAGGCGATCGCATGCCCACCATGCGCAACGAACCACCTCACGACGGTCAGCCGACCAGCCGCGCCGCACGCCGCGGCGCCCGTTCGTCCGGCGCGGTCCACCCGCGCCGCGGCGGAGGTCGAGCTGTCGCCAACCCGCGCCAGTACGCCATGCGGCGTCGCTGACCAGCGACTTCGCCACACCTCAGGAGGCACACATGACCGACCAGGACGTTCCGCAGGGCGACGACGTCGAGCAGGACCAGCCGGAGCAGCCGGAGGCCCCGCTCAACCGCGCCGCCCGCCGCGGTCACGCGAACAAGAACGACAGCGTGAACAAGGTCCCCGGCCGGCCGCACCAGAACACGTTCGTGGGACGGCGCGTGTTCCGCCGCACGAGCGGCGGCTGACCGGAGGCCCGTCACGGCTGACCGCGAGCCCGTCCCGCGTGACGGCAAGCCCGTCACGCGGGACGGGAGTCGGTCCGGCGTCGCTCGATTAGTCTCCGGTGCGCGTTGAGCGCACACCTGGTGAGCCCGGAGCTGGTCGGGCGGTCGGCCGAGGTCGGGCACCTCGCGGGCGCGTCCGACAACGCGCCCGCGACGGTGCTCGTCGGCGGTGAGGCGGGCGTCGGCAAATCCCGCCTGGTCGACGACTTCACCGCCGGGCTGGACGCCGTGGTGCTGCTCGGCGGCTGCGTCCAGCTGGACGGCCTGCCGTTCGCGCCGTTCGTCGCGGCCTTGCGCGGTGTCCCGGTGACGGACCGGGAACGCGTCGACCCGGCCCCGCTGCTGCCCGCGTTCCGCGAGCACGCGCGGCCGGGCGACGAGGCGCGGCCCCGGCTGTTCGAAGGCGTGTTGTCCTTGCCGGCCAGGCTTTCGGAGCACCGGCCGGTGGTCCTGGTGGTCGAGGACGCGCACTGGCTCGACCGTTCCAGCCGGGACCTGCTCGACTTCTTCGTGCGCAACCAACGCGCCGTGCCGCGGTCCCTCGTCGTGGTGACGTACCGGTCCGACGAGCTGGGCGGCCCGGTGCGGCCGCTGCCGGCCGAGCTGAGCCGCGTGCCGTGGGTGCGCCGGTTCGAGCTGCCCCGCCTGTCCGCCCGCGACGTGCGCGCGCAGCTGCGCGGGATCCTCGGCGCGGAACCCGATCCGGTGATGGCGCGCGAGGTGTTCCGGCGCAGCGAGGGCAACCCGCTGTTCGTCGAGGCGCTGGTGGACGGTGCGGCGGAGCTGTCGCTGGAGGAGTTGTCGCTCAGCCGGGTCGAGCGGCTGGAACCGGACGCCGTCGCCCTGGTGCGCGCCGCCGCCGTCGGTGGCCGGCGGGTGTCCCATGACGTGCTGGGCGCGGTCCACGACATCACCCCCGTTCGGTCCGTTGTGGACGCGGGGGTTCTCGTCGTGGACGGCGACGGGTACGCGTTCCGGCACGCGCTGATCCGCGACGCGGTCTACCGGCGGCTGCTCCCCGGCGAACGGGTCGAGCTGCACGCGCGGTACGCGGCCGTGCTGCCGTGGTCGGCGGCGGCCGAGCTGGCCCACCACCGGTACGCGGCCGGTGACGTCGCGGGTGCCGCGTCCGGAGCACCCGGCGCGCGCGATGTGCCTTGTGCTCGCGTTGATCCCGCTGAGCGGGGTGGCGGGGCCGGCCCTGGGCGGGGTGCTGACCGACCTGTTCGGTTGGCGGTCGGTGTTCCTGGTGAACCTGCCGATCGTGGCGGTCGCGGTCGTGGTGGGCCGCCGGCGGGCTATCGCGCGCGACGGGCGCGGCCTGCCGTGGCCTGGCCGGCGGTTGCCGGTCGAGTCGGTGGTGCTGGGTGCGAGCGTGCTGCGCAGGCCGTCGTTGGCGTTCGCGCTCATCGCGCTGCCGTTGCCGGTCGCCGGGGTCGGCGCGGTGAACTTCGTGGTGCCCTATGCGCTGGTGGACCTGCCGTCGCGGACGGTGGGGCTGGTGCTGCCGGCGCTGTCGGCCGGCATGGCGGTGGTGTCGCCGCTCGCCGGGGTGGTCGCGGACCGGTACGGGTACCGGGTGGTCGCGCTCGTCGGCACGGTGGTGATCCTGATCGGCACCGTGCTGCTGCTCCGAGCGGGTGACGATCCGCGGGACGTGGCGTGGCGGTCGGCGGTGATCGGGATCGGCCACGGGCTGTTCGCCGGACCCGACGCGGCGGCCGTGCTGGACCGCACCCCGCGGGAGCTGATCGGGACGGCCGGGGGCGTGACGACGCTGGTCCGGACGGCGGGCTCCTCGATCGGGCCGGTGCTGGGCGCGTCGCTGGGCGGGTTCCACGCGACGGTCGCGGCGCTGGTCGCGATCACCGCGCTGGGGGTCGCCGCGACGGTCGCGCAGGTGCGCGCCGAGTGAACGGACAGTGCTCCCATCGGGCGCGTGACCTGCCGATCACCGGCCGGGAGAACTAGCCTGAGCTGGGTAGCAACCGGGTCCGGCGGAGATCGGGAGGCGCCCTGTGAGGATCGCAGACGTGTTGCGGAACAAAGGCTCGGCCGTGGCCACGGTGGAGTCGAGAGCGTCGGTGGCGGATCTCGTCGCCGCGCTGGCCGAGCACAACGTGGGCGCGATGGTCGTGATCGGGCCGGAGGGCATCGCCGGGATCGTGTCCGAGCGGGACGTCGTGCGGAAGCTGCACGACCGGGGCGGCGCGCTGCTGGACGCGCCGGTGTCGGAGATCATGACCAGCGAGGTGTTCACCTGCACGCCGCGCGACTCGGTCGACAGCCTCACCGTGCTGATGACCGAGCAGCGCATCCGGCACGTGCCGGTGGTGGACGACGACCGGCTGGTCGGCAT
Source organism: Saccharothrix hoggarensis (assembly GCF_052936025.1). The sequence goes on from NZ_CP193624.1 coordinate 1,692,207, forward strand.
CGTCAGCATCGGCGACGTGGTGAAGAGCCGGATCAACCAGCTGCAGGAGGACCACGACCAGCTGACCGCCTACATCGTCCAAGGCTGATCGGACGGGGACCGCGCGGGCGCCTCACGGTGTCCGCGCGGTGCTGTCGACGTGCGGCGGTCAGTCCCGCGTGCGGTGGTAGTGCCGGCTGACCCTGGCGCGGTTGCCGCACGACGGCTTGCACCACTCCTGCCGGGAGTGGGCCTTCACGAAGTAGCGGACGCACCGGGGCGCGGGGCAGGCCCGCAGCTCGTCCCGCGCCTCGCTCGCCAGGAACTCGATCGCCGCCGTGGCCAGCGTCGCCAGCAGGCGGTCGCCGGCGTCGGCGGTGTCCGCGTACCGCAGCCGAGGCTGCTCGTCCCAGTCCAGCTGCGCGGCCCGCGGCACGCGCGCGGAGGTCTCGTTGACCAGCGCCAGGGCGCGGTCGAAGTCCATCAGGAACGGCGTGTCGCGGCGTTCCGGCGCCCGCGCGACGTGCGCGAACAGCGTCCGCACGGCCCAGCGCAGCTCGACGACGCGCTGCCGCAGCGCCTCGTCCGGCTCGACGCCCGCCCACGCGGCGAAGCCGTCCGGGGTGGCGAGGTCGTCCACCAGGTCGCCCTGCCCGTCGCCCCGAACCGTGCTCGCGAACTCCAACGCCAGTGCCACCCGGCCCAGTCTAGTGATACGTTCCCTAACGGGTTTCAGTCAACTGACCATTAGGGGGACGTTGTGACGATCCAGGACAACGCGCTGGACGCCCACCGCAGGCTCGCCGTGCTCATCGAGGACCTGACCGACGAGCAGGTGGCGCAACCGTCGGCGCTGCCCGGCTGGACGCGCGGCCACGTGCTGTCCCACCTGGCCAACGTCACCGCGGCGCTCGCCGGCCAGGCCGAGCACGAGGGCACGCGGGTCGAGGTCTACCCCGGCGGCAGGCCCGCGCGGGACGCCGGGATCGAGGCGGGCGCCGGTCGTTCGGCGGCCGGGCACCGGGCCGCGATCGCCGACGCCGTCGCCCGGCTCGCCAAGGCGTGGGAGAACGTCCGCGACTGGGAGACGCCGGTCTTCTACCGCGACGGCACCCTGACCGGCACGGCCTACGCGGTGTGGCGCGAGGTCGAGATCCACCTGCGCGACCTCGACCTGGGCCCGGTGACGTGGACGCCCGAGTTCGGCGACCACGTCGTCGACTTCCTGTCCGTGCGGGTGCCCGGGGGCACCAGGCTCACGCTGCGGTCCGACGAGCGCGTGTGGACGATCGGCGAGGGCGAGGACGTCACGCTGACCGGCTCGCTCACCGACCTGCTCGCGTGGCTGGCCGGGCGGGAGCCGGAGGGGCCGGTCGTCGGCGACAAGCCGCGGCTCAACCCGTGGCCGTAGGGCGCACGGGCAGGTCCAGCCCGAAGTCCTCGCGCAGCACGGCGTCCAGCTCCTCGGGCGTCAGGCTGCGCTTGACCACCGCGCCGTCCGGCCGCGTCTCCGTCAGCTCCAGGTCGGTGAGGGCGTAGCGGGCGCGTTCGTCGGTCCGCTGCACGAGCAGCCGGCCGAGGAACGGGGACGCCGGGTGCGTGCACAGGTAGTGGCTGACGATCGCGTAGTCGGCGGGCGTCCACGGCGTCTCGGCGAAGTCGTACAAGGGGAACCACTCGCCGTTCTGGAACGACCGGAGCGTCCACGTGTCGTCGGCGTGGTCGAGCCGGAACGTCCAGTCGCCCTGCCGGGCGGTCGCGCCGTCGACCAGCGGCAGGGGTTCCAGCAGCCCGCCGCCGCCGAAACCGACGTCCACGACCCACCGCCGGTCCACGCGCAGCACGGCGTGCGTGCGGGGGATGGCGCCCGTGCGGCCGAGCAGCACGCGGGCGCCCAACGCGGTCACCTCGTGGCCGAGCCGGTCGAGCACGGCGGCGAACAGGAGGTTCTGCTCGAAGCAGTAGCCGCCGCGCCGCCGTGCCACCATCTTGTCCTGCAACGACTCGACGTCCAGCCGCAGCGGCACGCCGTCGCGCACGTCGGCGTTCTCGAAGCTGATGGCGGCCAGGTGCGCGCGGTGCAGGCCCCGCAGCGTCGTCTCCCGGTCGGCGGCCGGGTCGAAGGTGAAGGCGACGCGGTCGAGGTACGCGTCGAGGTCGAGGAGTTCGCCATTCCACACGCGGTCAGGATGGCAGCCGACGCGCGCTCGGCACACCGTTGTCGCGTCGGGACCGCGCACCCCGTCGCGGCGCCCTATAAGTTCGAGTGATGCTGCACGAGATCGCCGAAGCCACCCGTGGCTTCCTCGACCTGCTGGACGACGGGCAGCGCGCGACGGCCGTGCGGGACGTGTCCGACGACGACCTGCGCACGCGGTGGGCGTACACGCCCGGCCCGCGACCGGGCGTGGTCTACGGCGACCTCACGCGCGACCAGCGCAAAGCGGTGCACCGGCTGCTGGCGTGCGTGCTCAGCCCGCACGCCTACGCGCAGACCGCGGCGGTCATGGCGCTGGAGGACGTGCTGGACGACCGCGAGGGCGGCCACCGCGACCGGCACCAGGGCGACTACTGGACCGTGCTGCTGGGCGAGCCCGGCGACGGGCCGTGGGGGTGGCGGGTCGAGGGGCACCACCTGTCGGTGAACGTCGTCGTGGCGGACGGGCGGGTGTCGGCGACCCCGTTGTTCCTCGGCGCGAACCCGGCCCGCACGACGTACCGGGGCCGGACGGTGGCGCAGCCGTTGCGGCTGGAGGAGGAGCTGGCCCGCGAGCTGCTGGACCGGATGGGCCGCACGGCGCGCGGGCTGGCCGTCGTCTCCGACACCCCGCCCGCGGACCTGAAGACCGGCAACTCGCGCCGGGTGGGCGACCTCGACCCCGTCGGGGTGACGCCGGCGCAGCTCGACCGGGCGTCGCGCGGCCTGCTGGTCGGGCTGGTCCGCTACTACCTCGACCGGCTGCACAGCGACCTCGCCGACGAGGAGTTCCACGCCCTCGACCTGGACCGGCTGCACTTCTCGTGGGAGGGGTCGGCCAAGCGCGGCGAGGGGCACTACTACCGGGTGCAGGGGCCGGAACTGCTGATCGAGTACGACAACACGGCCAACGACGCCAACCACGCGCACTCGGTGTGGCGGCGGCGGTCCGGCGACTTCGGCGACGACCTGCTCGCCGCGCACCACGCCTCGGTGAGGCACGAGTGACCGCCGGGGCGCTGACGCCCGAGGAGGCGGTCGCGGAGCAGGAACGGCTGCGCCCGCTGGTGTCGACGCGGACCGACCCCGACCTGGTGGTGCGGCACGTCGCCGGCCTCGACGTGGCCTACGCGGACGACGAGCGGTTGGTGGCGGCGGTCGTCGTGCTGGACGCGGACTCGTTGACGACGGTGGACTCCGCCGTGGTGACGGGCCGGGCGGAGTTCCCGTACGTGCCGGGGCTCTTCGCGTTCCGCGAGCTGCCGTCGCTGCTGGAGGCGCTGGAGCGGCTGACCGTGCGGCCGGACCTGCTGGTGTGCGACGGGCAGGGGTTGGCGCACCCGCGGCGGTTCGGGCTGGCCTGCCACATCGGGGTGCTGACCGACCTGCCCAGCGTGGGCGTGGCGAAGACGCCGATGGGCCGGTTCGCGATGCCCGGTGACGCGCGCGGGTCCGCCGCGGACCTGGTGGACGACGGCGAGGTCGTCGGGCGGGCGCTGCGGACGCGGGAAGGCGTGAAGCCGGTGTTCGTGTCCGTCGGCCACCGCGTCGACCTCGACCGGGCGTGCGCCGAGGTGCTGCGGCTGTGCGTGACGCGGCTCCCGGAGACCACCCGCCGGTCGGACGCGCTGGGCCGGGCTCACCTGAGGTAGGCCAGCTCCGGGTGCCGCCGGGCGTAGGTGTCCAGCAGCCTCTTCGCCGTGGCGACCGAGTCGACCAGCGGGTGCAGGGCGAACGCCTTGAGCGCGGCCGGCCGGGTGCCTTCCATGACGAGCCGGTCGACGGCCTTGACCGACGTGACGAGGCCCGCCGCGTGGTCGGGCAGCGGGCTCACCGGCAGCGGGCGCGCGCCCGTCGCGTCCACCTCGCACGGCACTTCCACGACGGCGTCGTCGTCCAATGTGGACAGTGTGCCGTTGTTGGGCACGTTGAGGATGAGCGTGGCCTTCTCGTTGTCCGCGATGGCCCGCATGAGCGACATGGCGACGTGCTCGTAGCCGCCGCCCTCCAGCGAGTCCCGCTCACGTTCCTCGGCCATGTAGGTGGCTTCGCGTTCCAGCCGGGTGGTCTCCCAGTCGACCTGGCCGTCGTAGAAGCGTTGCTGCTGGGCGAGCAGGAAAGCGCCGCGGTTGTCGCCCAACGCCTCCCGCGTCGAGTAGTAGTAGTGCAGGTACTCGTTCGGGATGACGCCGAGCGCGCGCAGCCACTCCGTGCCGAACAGGCGGCCTTCCTCGAAGCTCGTCAACGCCTCGTCGTCGGCCAGCAACGTCGGCAGCAGGTTCTCCGCGCCGAGGTGCACGCCCTGCAACCAGCCGAGGTGGTTGAGGCCCGCGTAGTCGAACGTCGGGTCGTCCAGCCGCAGCGCCTTGGCGACGCGGCGGCACAGGCCCAGCGGCGAGTCGCAGATGCCGATGACCCGCTCGCCCAGGTGGCGGGCCATGACCTCGGTGATCAGGCCGGCCGGGTTGGTGAAGTTGACGACCCACGCCCGCGGCGCGAGCTCGGCGATCCGGCGGGCGAGCCGGTCGGCCACCGGCGCGGTGCGCAGGCCGTACGCGATGCCGCCCGCGCCCACGGTCTCCTGGCCGAGCACGCCGTGCTCGTGGGCCACCTCCTCGTCGATGGCGCGGCCGGCCAGGCCGCCCACCCGGATCGCGGAGAACACGAAGTCCGCGCCGCGCAGCGCCTCGTCCAGGTCGGTGGTCGCGGTGACCGGCGGCCCGCCGCGCAGGACGGCGCGGATCGCGTCCAGCCGCCCGGCGTCCACGTCGTGCAGGACGAGCTCGGTGATGTGGTCGTCCAGCGCGTTGTGCACGAGCGGCACGCGGAAGCCGCCGCCACCCAGGATCACCAGCTTCATGCGTCCCATCCTGCCTCGCCGAGCAAGGAGACGAACGCCGCGGTGAGCGGGTCGGGCGTCCGGTGCGCGTACGCGACGAGCGTGCGGCGGACGGGCGGGTCGGTGCGCAGGACGGCACCGTCGAACGTCTCGGGCAGGATGTTGCGAGGCACGAGCGCGGGGCCCAGGCCCGACGCGGCCAGCACGGGCGCGGCGGCGGTCTGCTCGGTGCGCACGGCCGCGCCCGGCTGGAAACCCCTGGCCGCGCAGGCCGCGTCCACCAGGTCGGCCAGGCCGTTGCCGGGCGCGTAGTGCACCCACCCCTCGTCGGCGAGCGCCCGCAGGTCGATCGGCTCGCGGTGGTGGGTGTCCGGCGGGAGGACGACCACGAACTCCTCCACGCCGAGGAGCTGCCGGAAGCCGACCCAGTTCGCGGGCTCGGGGCCGACGGCGAGGTCGGCCTGGCCGTCGGCCATCGCGTCGCGCAGCTCGTCGGCGTGGCGGTGCTCGAACAGGCGGATGCGGACGTCCGCGTGCTCGGCCCGCCACCGCCGCAGCACCGGGGGCAGCACGCCGAGCGTGAGCGAGTACAGCGTGGCCACGCGCAGTTCGCCGCACTCCACGCCCGCCGTGCGCCGTGCGGCGGTGAGCGCGCGCTCGGCGTCGGCCAGGGCGGCCCGGGCGTGGGGGAGCCAGGCACGGCCCGCGGGCGTGAGGCGGACGGCGCGGGGGAGCCGGTCGAGCAGGCGCGTGCCCACCGCCCGTTCCAGCGCCCGGATCTGGTGCGAGAGGGCGGGCTGCGTGACGTGCAGCAACTCGGCGGCGCGGGTGAACGACCCCTCGTCCACGACCGTCACCAGGTACTCGAACTGCCGCAGCGTCATGACGGCATCTTATGGATTCGAGAAAGAACATGCCTTGGACTTATCAGCGGTAGGGGTCGGATGATCGGCCCATGTCATTGAACGAGCAGGCCCGAGCGGTGCTGGACAAGCTCGCGGGCGCGCCTGCGCTGGAGGAGCTGACGGTCTTCGAGGCACGTCGGGCGCAATGGGGCTTCCTCGCGTTCCAGAGCGAGCCGGAACCGGTCGCGCGCGTCGCGCACCTCTACGTCCCCGGACCCACGGCCGACCTGCCCGCCCGGATCTACTACCCGGACGGCGACGGGCCGTTCCCGGCGATCGTGTTCCTGCACGGCAGCGGCTGGGTGACGTGCAACCTCGACGTCTACGACGTGGCGCTGCGCGCGCTGGCCAACGCCACCGGGCACGCGGTGTTCGCGGTGAACTACCAGAAGGCGCCCGAGCACCCGTTCCCCGTGCCGCTGGACGACTCGTACGCCGCCGCGGCCTGGCTGTTCGAGCACGCCGCCGACGTGGACGTGGACCCGGCGCGGATCGGGGTCATGGGCGACAGCGCGGGCGGCAACCTCGCCGCCGCCGTCGCCCTGCGGGCGCGTGGCGCGCTGGACCTCGCGTTCCAGGTGCTGGTGGCGCCGGCCCTCGACGTCGACTTCACCACCCCGTCCTACGTGGAGCACGCGACGGGGTACGCGCTGTCCGCGGCGACCATGCGCTGGTTCTGGTCGCACTACCTGGGGTCCGCGCCGGTCACCGGGGCCGCCGCGCCGCTGCGGGCGGACGTGGCCGGGCTGCCGCCGACGTTCGTCGCCGTGGCGGGCCACGATCCCGTGCGCGACGACGGCACGCGGTACGCGGCGAAGCTGGCCGACGCCGGCGTGCCCGTCCGGCTGCGGTCGTTCGACGGCACGATCCACCCGTTCGTGCTGATGGACGGCGTGCTGGACGAGTACCGCGCGCTGCTGGGCGAGCTGGCGACCTGGCTGGCCGAGGCGGGTGACCGGTGATGCCGCCCGCACTGGTCGCGCTGGCCATCGGCGCGTTCGGCATCGGCACCACGGAGTTCGTGATCGTGGGCCTGCTGCCGCAGGTGGCCGGTGATCTCGGGGTGTCGATCCCGTCGGCCGGGCTGCTCGTGTCCGGCTACGCGCTGAGCGTCGTGGTCGGCGCGCCGCTGATCACGGCGGGCGGGTCGCGGGTGCCGCGCAAGCAGCTGCTCGTCGGGCTGATGGGCCTGTTCATCCTCGGCAACCTGGTGTGCGCGGTCGCCGACGACTACGCCGTGCTGATGGCCGGACGGGTCGTCGCCGCGCTGTGCCACGGGGCGTTCTTCGGCGTCGGCTCGGTGGTGGCGGCCGGGCTGGTCGCGCCGGACCGGCGCGCGCGGGCCATCGCGCTGATGTTCACCGGGTTGACCGTGGCGAACGTGCTCGGCGTGCCGATGGGGACGGCGCTGGGGCAGGCGTTCGGCTGGCGGTCGACGTTCTGGGCGGTGACCGCGCTGGGCGTCGCCGGGCTGGTGGGGATCATCGCGCTGGTGCCGCCGCAGCCCGCGTCGACCGGGTTGCGCGGCGAGCTGGCCGTGTTCCGGCGACCCGGCGTGTGGCTGGCGCTGGTCACGACGGCGCTCGGGTTCGGCGCGGTGTTCGCGTCGTTCACCTACATCGCGCCGATGATGACCGAGGTCGCCGGGTTCGCGCCGGGCGCGGTGACGTGGCTGCTCGTGCTGTTCGGCGCGGGGCTGTTCGTGGGCAACGTGATCGGCGGGCGTGCGGCGGACCGCCGTCTCATGCCGAGCCTTTACGCGTTCCTGGGCGCGCTGGTGGTCGTGCTGGTGGTGTTCGCGTTCACCGCGCACTGGGCCGTCCCGGCGGCGATCACGATCGCGCTGCTCGGCGTGTTCGGGTTCGCGACCGTCGCGCCGTTGCAGGCCAGGGTGCTGGAGCAGGCGTCGGGCGCGCCCGCGCTCGCGTCGGCCGCGAACATCGCCGCGTTCAACCTCGGCAACGCCGCGGGCGCGTGGCTGGGTGGCGTGGCGATCGACGCCGGGTACGGCTACACCGCGCCCAACTGGGTCGGCGCGGGGCTCGCGCTGGCCGGGCTCGGGGTGGCGGTGCTGAGCGGCGTCAGCGGTCGAGCGCGTCGATCTCGTCCAGCAGTGACTGTTTGAGCTCGTCCGGCGCGAAGCTGGCCCGCACCCCGGCGCGGGCCAGCTCGGCCAGCTCACCTCGGCCGAGGCCGAACTCCTCGTGGCACAGCAGGTACTCGCGGTTCAGGTCGGTGTGGAACATCCCGGGGTCGTCCGTGGCGAGGGTGACCGGCACGCCCGCGTCGAGCAGCTTCGGCAACGGGTGGTCCGCCATCGCCGCGACGGCGCCCGTGCGGAGGTTGGAGGTGGGGCACACCTCCAGCGCGATCCCCTCGGCGGCGAGCCGGCGCAGCAGCTCGGGATCGGCCACCGCGTTGACGCCGTGGCCGACGCGCTCGGCGTGCAGGTCGTCGAGGGCTTCCCGGATCTGGTCGGGGCCGGTGGTCTCGCCCGCGTGCGGCACGCAGTGCAGGCCCGCGTCCCGCGCCAGGGTGAACGCCTCGCGGAACGCCCGGCGCGGCGCGTCCGCCTCGAACCCGCCGAGGCCGAAGCCGACCGTGCCCGGCGGGCGGTGGGTGATCGCGTACTTCGCGCTGGTGAGGCCGAAGTCGCGGTCCCACAGGCCGGGGATGTCGAACACCCACGCCAGCTCGACGCCGTGCTCCGCCCTGGCCCGCTCGCGGCTCGTGGCCAGCGCCTCGTCCAGCTCCTCCGGCGCGATGCCCGCGCGCAGGTGGCTCGTCGCGCTCACCGTCACCTCGGCGTACCGGACGTTGCGCCGGGCCTGCTCCTCGGCCAGCCCCAGCACCAGCGCGGCGACGTCGTCGCCCGTGGTGACCAGGTCGTTCACCGCCGCGTAGACGTCGATGAAGTGCCCGAAGTCGGTGAACTCGTAGAACCGGCGCAGCTCCGCCTCGTCGGTCGGGACGGCGTTCCGCGGGTGTCGGCGGGCGAGGGCGAGGACGGTTTCGGGGGACGCCGACCCGACGAGGTGGACGTGCAGCTCCACCTTGGGCAGCGCGGCGATGAATTCACGCATGGCCCGGGCGAGTCTGCACAGGTCCCACGCGCTGGTCAAGGGGCCGATCGTCGGGTCTTCGGCAGGTGTCCACTGTGGACGCGCGGCCCGCTTGACAGCGTTGTGCCGCAGGGGAAGGGTCTGCCCGAAACCTGTCCTAGACATGATGGGGGTTCCGTCGTGAAGGGTGCTCGGAGAGCCGCGGTGCTCGCCGCTCTGGTCACGTTGCCACTGGGGTCGATCCCCGCGGTGGCGGTTGCCGCGCCGGAAGGCCCGGTGTTCGTCGGCGGCGAGGCGCAGCCCGTCTTCGACCCGAAGGACGTGGTGCGCGAGAGCCTGTGGGTGCGCGCCCCGGTCGACAGCGATCGCGACGGTCGCGACGACGAGGTCTACACCGAGGTGGTGCGCCAGACGGCCACCGACCGGGGCCTGAAGGTGCCGGTCGTGTTCCTCAACAGCCCGTACTTCTCCGGCGGCAACGACGTGGCCAACCACGACGTCGACGTGGAGCTGTACGTGCCCAACCGCCGCGGCGGGTACGACAAGCGCGACGGTTCCGTGCTGAAGGCCGAGGCGGACGAGCGCATCGCCGCCGCCGTCGGGCCGAACCCGGGGCCGATCCGGTCCGGGCGGTACGAGGACTACTTCCTCGCCCGCGGCTTCGCCATGGTCTACGCCGAGTCGCTCGGCACCGGCAAGTCCTCCGGCTGCCCGACGTCGGGCGGGGTCAACGAGACCATCGGCTCGAAGTCCGTGGTCGACTGGCTCAACGGCCGCACCACCGCGCGCGACGCCGCCGGCGCCCCCGTCGTGGCCGACTGGACCACCGGCAAGGTCGGCATGATGGGCGTGTCGTACAACGGCACCCTGCCGAACGCGGTCGCGTCGACCGGCGTGGAGGGGCTGGAGGCCATCGTGCCGATCGCCGCCATCTCCAGCTGGTACGACTACTACCGGGCCGACGGCGCGGTCGTCGCGCCCGGCACGTACCAGGGCGAGGACCTGGACGTGCTGGCCGAGTACGTCTACACGCGCGCCGACCGGGAGATCTGCAAGCCGGTGATCGCCGACGTGGCCGCGAAGCAGGACCGCGTGACCGGCGACTACAGCCCGTTCTGGGACGAGCGCAACTACGTCAAGGACGCCTCGAAGGTGCGGGCCGCAGTGCTGGCCGTGCACGGGTTGAGCGACTGGAACGTCAAGGTCAAGCACGTCGCCCAGTGGTACGAGGCGCTGCGCCGGCACGGCGTCGAGCACAAGATCTGGCTGCACCAGGCCGGGCACACCGACCCCGACACGCTGCGGTCGGCGGAGTGGCGGCGCACGATCAACCGCTGGTTCTCCCACTACCTGTACGGGATCGACAACGGCATCGAGCGCGAGCCGAAGGCGACGATCCAGCGCGAGGACAAGACCACCTGGGTGGACGAGGCCGACTGGCCCGCGCCCGGCACGTCCGACGTCCGCCTGCACCCGTGGGCGGGTGGCTCGGCCAAGGGCGCGCTGCGGTTCGAGTCGGTGCCGGGCGGCTCGGTGGTCGAGTCGTTGCGCGACGACTCGTCCAAGCTCGCCGAGGACCTCGTCGACCTGCCCGCCTCGGGGAACCGCCTGTCGTACGCGACGCGGCCGACCGCGGAGCCGCTCCGGTTCTCCGGCGTCGCGCGGGTCGACCTGGCGATCTCGTTCGACCGGCCGGCGGCCAACGTGACCGCACTGCTGGTGGACCGGGCGCCGGACGGCACGTCGCACGTGATCACGCGGGGGTGGACGGACCCGCAGAACCGCGTGTCGCCGTCCCGGACGAAGCCGATCGAGCCGGGCAAGCAGTACCGGGTCGAGGTGGAGCTGGAGCCGAACGACTACGTGGTCCCGTCTGGTCACAGCGTGGAATTCGTGCTGATCTCTTCTGACCACGACTACACGCTGCGGCCGCGGCCCGGCGCGGGCCTGTCGATCGACCTCACGTCGACGGTCGTGGAGCTGCCCGTGGTCGGCGGCGCGAGCGCGTTGCGCCGATCGGTCGGTTAGAAACTAATTCACTAAGTATCTACCTGGAAAGTCTTCCACTTACCGGCGCGGTTGTGATCGGATCTTCGCCACAGTCGTCAAGGAGGTGGCAGATGAGCCGTATCCGACGTGCGTTCGTCGCGGCCCTGGTAGCGCCGCTGGTCGGCCTCGTCCTCACGCAGGGCGAGGCCGTCGCGGCGCCCGCGTTCCAGATGCCGTTCCCGTGCGGGCAGGTGTGGGAGGGTCAGACCCGGACCGGCCACAGCCCGGCCAACGCGGTGGACCTGAACCGCGCCAACGACCTCGGCGACGCCGTCGTGGCGTCGGCCGGCGGCACCGTGACGCGGGTGGCGAACGAGGGCAGCACCAGCTACGGCCGGTGGATCGAGATCGGTCACGGCGGTGGCTGGACCACCCGTTACGCGCACCTGTCCGTGCAGCGGGTGAGCGTCGGGCAGGCCGTCACGCGGGGTCAGCGCATCGGCGACGTCGGCTCCACCGGCGGGTCGAGCGGCCCGCACCTGCACTTCGAGGAGCGGCTCAACGGCGTGGCCCAGCGGATCGTGTTCAACGGCTCGCAGATCTTCTACTGGGGCACCCGCAACTACACCAGCCGCAACTGCTGATCGGTCCGACCGGGCTGATCCGCGCGGTCGAGGTGGCACTGCGCCGTTCGGTTGGTTAGGGATTAATTCACGAACTGAACACTTGGTAAGTCTTCCACTTTGACGGGTGGTCGTGGTCCGATCTCCACACCATTCGTCAAGGAGGTGGCAGATGATCCGACGCGTGTTCATCACGGCCCTGGTGGCGCCGCTGATCGGCCTCGTCCTCACGCAGGGCGAGGCCGCGGCGGCGCCCGCGTTCCAGATGCCGTTCCCCTGCGGGCAGGTGTGGGAAGGCCAGACGCGGACCGGCCACAGCCCGGCCAACTCGGTGGACTTCAACCGCACCAACGACGACGGCGACCCGGTGGTCGCGTCGGCCGGCGGAACGGTGACGCGCGTGGCGAACGAGGGCACCACCAGCTACGGGCGGTGGATCGAGATCGACCACGGCTCCGGCTGGCGCACCCGGTACGCGCACCTGTCCGCGCAGCGCGTGTCGGTCGGGCAGTCCGTCCGGATCGGCCAGCAGATCGGCAACGTCGGCTCCACCGGCGGGTCGAGCGGCCCGCACCTGCACTTCGAGCAGCGGCTCAACGGCGTCGACCAGAAGATCGTGTTCAACGGGACGCAGATCTACTACTGGGGCACCCGCAGCTACACCAGCCGCAACTCCTGCACCAGCGGCGTGACCGGGACCGTCGGCACCGACAGCGGCGCGTCCGTGACCGTCCGCTCCGGGCCCGGCACGCAGTACGCGGCCGTCGGCTCGGTCGCCGACGGCGCCACCGTGACCATCCGGTGCCAGACCCGCGGCGAGACGGTGACCGGCAAGTACGGCACCACCAGCCTGTGGGACCACATCGGCTCGGGTTACATCTCCGACGCCTACGTGTACACGGGTTCGGACGGCCAGGTGGCCCCGAACTGCTGAGTTCCCGCAGGTCACGAGCTCGACGACGGTCGCCCTCGGTTCGCCGGGGGCGACCGTTCGCGAGTTGTCCACAGATCCGGGTACGCCCCTGGCCCGCTTCGCCGCCGTTCGCCACAGTCGAACCCATGACGAAGCTCCTGCCCCCGCCGCCACCCCCGCCCGCCGCGCGCCTCGTGGACGCCGGGAACGTGATCGCCGCCGTGCCGCACCTGCTCGGCTTCCACCCGGCCGACTCGCTGGTCGTGCTCGTGCTGCGGGCCGGTGACGTGGCGATGGGCCTGCGCGTCGACCTGCCGTCGCCGGCGCGGCCGGGCCGCGTGGCCAAGCTGATCGCCGGGCCGCTGGCGCGGTGCCGTGACGCCACCGCGGTCGTCGTCGTGGTCGGCGGCGGCTCCGGCGACCCGCCCGAGCACCTGCCGCACGCCGCCGTGGTCGACGAGGTGGACGACGCCCTGCACGCCGCGCGCGTCCCGTTGGTGCTGGCGGTGTGGACCCGTGCCGTCGTGAAGGGGGAGGCGTGGTTCGACTACCACGACGCGGGCACGCACGGCACCGTCACCGACCCGACGAGCACCGCGTTGGCGGCGGCGTCGGCCGCGGACGGCTTCGTCACCCACGCCAGCCGCGAGGCCATGGCCGAGCTGCTCGCCCCCGACCCGCCCGAAGCCCTGTCCCGCCGGGCCGCCCTGCTGAACCGACGTGCCGCCAACGCCCCGCCCGTGGCGGACGGCGCCGTGCCGCCGAGCCACCTCGACCTGATCCACGCCGAGGTGGTGCGTGCGGCGGGGCGCAAGCGTTCGCTCACCGACGACGAGGTGGCGGACCTGGCGCACGCCCTGTCGAACCCGTGGACGCGCGATGCCAGCCTCGGCTACTGCGTGGGCGAGCACGCGCTGGGCGCCGAGGTCCTGTGGACGGAACTGACCCGGGCCAGTCCCGCGCCGGAGCGCGCCGAACCGGCCACCCTGTTGGCGTTCTCGGCGTACATCCGGGGGCAGGGAACCTTGGCGTCGCTCGCCTTGGAGCGAGCCGAGGAAGCCCACCCGGGGCACCGGTTGACGGAACTCCTGCGGGCCGCCCTGAACACCGGTCTACCGCCGGAACAACTGCGAGAACTGGCCGAACACGCGGCGGGAGCCACCTGGACCACCCCGCCCAGCCCTTGACCCACCCACCACCGAGTCCTGGGGGACCCGCGGCAGCCCCAGAACAACCCGGACCGCCGGCCCAACCCACCACCGGCCCAACCGGACCCGAACGGCGGCCGGCTCAACCTGGCTGGCGGCCCAACCCGACCGCCGGCCAACCCACCACCTGGCGTCGAGTACCGCTGCTGGGTGCTGAACGCCGGGTGGCGGGTGGCGGGTGTTGGGAGGTCGGCTGGCTGGTGGTCCCTAGACGAGTTCCGGGCGCTGCCAGGGCTCGCCGAGCACGTGCTCCGCCAGGAACGCGAAGATCGTCTCGTACCAGACCTTGGCGTTGCCGGGCGTCAGGATCCAGTGGCCCTCGGTGGGGAAGTACAGGAACTTCGCCGGCACCCCGTGCCGCACGAGGTCGAAGTAGAGCCGCTGCCCCTCGGTGACCGGGACCCGGTAGTCCTTGTCGCCGTGGATCACGAGCATCGGCGTCTTGATGTCCGCCACCCGCAGGTGCGGCGAGTACGCCCGCACCCGCTCCTGCGCCCGAAGGGGGTCGCCCATCTCGCGAATCCAGTAGTACGCGTCGTCCGTGGTCCCGGTGAACGCGTCCAGGTGCCACAACGACGCGTGCGTCACGATCGCCTTGAACCGGTCGGTCTGCGTCGCGATCCAGTTCGCCATGTACCCGCCGAACGACCCGCCCATGGCGGCCGTCCGCGACTCGTCCACGTCGTCCCGCCGCACGGCCACGTCGGTGATCGCCACCAGGTCCGTGTACGGCTTGCCGCCCCACGCACCCCACCCGGCGCGCACGAAGTCGTGCCCGTACCCGATCGACAGCGCCGGGTCGGGCAGCAGCACGGCGTACCCGCGCGCGGCCATCAGCCACGGGTTCCAGCGCCAGCTCCACCCGCTCCAACTCATGAGAGGACCGCCGTGCACCCACAACAACAACGGCGCCGGGCGCTCGGCCGACGCGCCCGCCGGCAGCACCAGCCACGCGCGCACCGTCCGACCGTCCTCGACCACCGTGTCGACCTCGGTCAACGTCCCCGGCAGCGACTCGACCGCACCGGGGGCGGGCAGGGCGACGGCCTCCTGGTCCGCCCCGGACGCGGACAGCCGCACGGGCTGCGGCGGGTGGTCCCAGGCGTTGCGCAGGGCGTACACCCAGGCGCTGTCCGGGCTCACCCGCACGTCCGTGTAGGCGCCGGACGCGGTCAGCTTGACCACCTCGCCGGACGCCAGGTCGAGCTTCCAGATCGGCTGGTGCCCCCGGTGGCTGCTGGTGAAGTACACCGACGCGCCGTCCGGGCTCACCACCGGGTGCTCAGGCTCCTCGGGGAAGTCCACCGCCAGGTCCTCGACCTCGCCGGCCAGGTCGATGCGCACCAGCGTGCGCGTCCACGGCCGGTCGGCCGTCGAGTCGAGCGACCGCACGGCCACCACGCCCGACGAGTCCGGCAGGAACGTCGGCTGCTGGAACGAGTGGCCCTCGCGGTCGGCCGGCACGCGGTCCACGGCGCCGTCCGCGGACGTCAGCCGGAACCGGGTGCGCGTGCCGTAGGACGCGCTCACCGGCACCTTCTCGGTGTGCACGACCCACCGCCCGTCCGGGCTGATGGCGGGGGAGCCGTCCAGCCGCGCGGCGGCGCTGGGCGTCAGGTCCACCAGGTCCGACGCCGGGTCGACGCGCTCGCTGTCCGCGCCGACCGGCGACGTGGTCGCGAGCAGCCGCGGGAAGCTCGGGCCGAGGTCCGCGTCCCAGTACCGCACGGGGTACGACTCGTGCAGGATCGCGGTCACCCCGGCGTCCTCGCGCGCCTTGCGCAGCTCCTCGTCCTGCTCGCCGAACTCGGCGGTCGGGTGCGCGCCCGACGCGATCAGCACCGTGCCCGACTCCCGCGCCACCGCGAACTCCGCCACGCCGCCGGCGGGGCGGCACAGCTGCCGCGCCTCACCGGTGGCGGGCAGCAGCCACAGCGCCGCCTTGTCCTTGGCCACCTTGCTCTCCGCCGGCCCGGCGTCCGGGTCGGGCCGCGACGACACGAACAGCAGCGAGCCGTCCGGCGTGAAGGCGGGAGCCGACGCGCCCTTCGCGCCGCGGGTCAGCCGCCGCGCGGGGCGCTCGCCGGAGGGGTCGACCTCCCACAGCGCTCCCTGCCACGTCTTGCCGTCCGGCGCGAGCGTCGCCACCGAGGTGACGAGCCGGGTGCCGTCCGGGGACAGCGCCAGCGAGGAGATCCGCGGCATCCCGGCGTAGGCGGTCAGGTCGCCGAAGCCGGCCTCGGTGATCCCGCCTGCCATCACGCCCCCTGTCGTGACCTGGTGAAGTCCCACGCGTCGCGCACGATGCCGACCATGTCCACGCGCTCGGGCTTCCAGCCCAGCTCGGCGCGGGCGCGCTCGCTTCCGGCCACCAGGGACGCCGGGTCGCCGGCGCGGCGCGGGGCCACGTCCGCCGGGATCGGGTGCCCGGTCACCTCGCGGCACGCGTCGATGACCTGCTTCACCGAGAAGCCGAGGCCGTTGCCCAGGTTGTAGATCTTGTGCTGACCGGCGGTCGCGTGCTCCAGCGCGCGCAGGTGCGCGTCGGCCAGGTCGAGGACGTGGATGTAGTCGCGGACGCACGTGCCGTCCTCGGTCGGCCAGTCGTCGCCGTAGACCTGCACGCGTTCGCGCTGGCCCAGCGCGACCTGCAGGACGATCGGGATGAGGTGCGTCTCGACCCCGTGCCGCTCGCCGTACCGGCCGTACGCGCCGGCCACGTTGAAGTACCGCAGCGACACGGCGGCCAGGCCGTGCGCGGCCGCGTACGAGGTGATGGCGTGGTCGATCGCGAGCTTCGTCGCGCCGTAGGTGTTCGTGGGACGGGTGGGCGCGGTCTCCGCGATCGGCACCTCCTCCGGCTCGCCGTACGTCGCGGCGGTGGAGGAGAACACCAGGCGGGGGGTGCCGTGCTCGCGCATGGCGTCCAGCAGCCGCAGCGACGTGACCACGTTGCCGTGCCAGTACTTCGCCGGGTCCTGCATGGACTCGCCGACCAGCGACTTGGCGGCGAAGTGCAGGACGCCGTCGAAGCCCTCGGCCAGCACGCCGCCGATCGCCTCGTCGATGCCCGCCTCGACCAGCCGGACGCCGTCCGGCACCGCGTCCGCGTGCCCGGTGGACAGGTCGTCCAGCACGACCACCTCGTGCCCCGACTCGGCCAACGTGGCCGCGCACACGCTGCCCACGTACCCGGCACCGCCCGTGACGAGCAACTTCACCCTGCAACCCCGCTCTCTAGCCGACCATCAATTGTCACGGCCCGCGCCCGCCGAGGGCACGGCCGTGAAGATCCTCGGTGTCGTCCACCCGCGCCGCGCGAAGGCCGCGAAGACCCGGCGCGCCACGTCGTCGTGCCGGTCCACCGGCACCAGCGCGATCGCCGAACCGCCGAAGCCGCCGCCGACCATGCGCGCGCCCAGCGCGCCCGCCGCCTTGGCGGCGTCCACGGCGACGTCCAGTTCCGGCGCCGACACCTCGTAGTCGTCGCGCAGCGACGCGTGCGACGCGTCGAGCAGCGGCCCCAGCTCGGCCAGCCGGCCGGCGCGCAGCAGCTCGACGGAGTCCAGCACCCGCTCGTTCTCCGTAACCACGTGCCGCACCAGCGGGCGCAGCTCCTCCGGCAGCCGGGCAAGCGCGCCGTCCAGCTCGCTCACGTCGACGTCCCGCAACGCGGGCACGCCGAGGATCGAAGCCGCCCGCTCGCAGCCCGCCCGACGCGCGCCGTAGCCGCCGTCGGTGTGGGAGTGGCTGGCCCGCGTGTCGACCACCAGCACTTCGAGGCCGTGCTCGGCCGCGTCGAACGGCACCTGCCCGGCCTTGAACGACCGCACGTCGAGGAACAGCACGTGCGCCTCGGTGCAGCACAGCGACGCGGTCTGGTCGAGCAACCCGGTGGGCGCGCCGACGAAGTCGTTCTCCGCGCGCTGCACCCACCGCGCGATCTGCGGCAGGTCGTCGGCGGGACGGTCGGCGAGCCCGAGCAGCGCGAGCGCCACCGCGCACTCCAGCGCGTGCGACGAGGACAGGCCCGCGCCCGCCGGCACGTCACCGGCGATCACGAGGTTCGCGCCGCCGGTCACGCCCTGCCCGCGCAGCACCCACGCCACGCCCGCCGGGTAGGCGGACCAGCCGGTCGACGCGCCCGGTTCCAGCTCGGCCACGGCGACCGGCGACGCCTGCTGCACGGCGCCGTCGTCACCGACGGTCGCCACGTGCAGCATGCCGTCGTCACGGGGCGACGCGGCCACCGCCGTCCGGTGCGGCAACGCGAACGGCAGCACGAAACCGTCGTTGTAGTCGGTGTGCTCCCCGATCAGGTTCACCCGACCGGGTGCGGACCAGACGCCCGCGGGCGCGACGCCGTGCAACCGGGTGAACGCGGCTGACGCGCGTCGCGCCGGGCTCACCGCGCCTGCACCAGGACGGCGTGCGCCACCGCCGGGTCCAGCTCGGCGACCGTGCCGTTGCCGCGCACCTGGATGACCTTCGCGCCGCCGAGCGAGTCGATCTCGACCGTGCCGCCCGGCACCACGCCGGCGGCCTTCAGCTCGGCCATCAGGTCGGGGTCCAGCTGCACGTGCTCGGCGATCCGGCGCACCTCGACGCGACCGCCGCCGCGCCGGGCCACCTCGTCGACGCGCACGAGGTCCGCCTCGGCGGCCGGGGCCGGCTCGCCGTCGCCCAACTTGTCCAGACCGGGGATCGGGTTGCCGTAGGGCGAGGTGGTGGGGTTGCCGAGGAGCTTCACCAGCTTGCGCTCGACGGCCTCGCTCATGACGTGCTCCCAGCGGCACGCCTCGCTGTGCACGTGCTCCCACTCCAGGCCGATGATGTCGACCAGCAGCCGCTCGGCGAGCCGGTGCTTGCGCATGACCGCGATGGCGAGGTTGCGGCCCTGCTCGGTCAGCTCCAGGTGGCGGTCGTCCGCCACGATGACGAGACCGTCGCGTTCCATCCGGCCCACGGTCTGGCTGACCGTCGGACCGCTCTGCGCCAGCCGCTCGGCGATCCGCGCGCGCAGGGGCACCACGCCCTCTTCTTCGAGCTCGTAGATCGTGCGGAGGTACATCTCGGTAGTGTCGATGAGCTCGTTCACACCCGCTCCCCTTCGTATGGCGTCAATGCTAGTCGGCCGGTCACGGGTGCAGGATGGTGCCGTGCATCCACTGATCAGCACCGAAGCCCTGGCCTCCGCGCTGAGCGGCGCGGAACCCCCGGTCGTGCTCGACGTCCGCTGGCGACTGGGCGGACCGCCGGGACGTCAAGACTACGAGGTCGCGCACGTTCCCGGCGCCGTGTACGTCGACCTCGACACCGAGCTGTCGTCGCCGCCCGGAGCCGGTGGCCGGCACCCGCTGCCGGACCCGGCCGCCCTGCAGGCCGTGCTGCGCGCCGCCGGTGTCCGCCGAGGTCACCCGGTCGTGGCGTACGACGGTGGTGACGGCTCGGTCGCGGCCCGCGCGTGGTGGCTGTTGCGGTGGGCCGGCCACCCGGAGGTGGCGGTCCTCGACGGCGGCTACGCGGCGTGGACCGCGGAGGGCCGTCCGGTCAACGCGGAGGCGCCCGCACCTGTTCCCGGCGACGTCGTCGTGCGGCCCGGCGCGATGCCCGTGCTGACCGCCGACGAGGCCGCCGCGTTCACCGCGTCCGGAGTGCTGCTCGACGCCCGTGCCCCCGAGCGGTACCGGGGCGAGACGGAGCCGGTCGACCCGCGCGCGGGCCACATCCCGGGGGCGCTGAACGCGCCGACCTCGGGCCACACCGAGGGTGGTCGCTGGCTGCCGGCCGCGGCGCTCGCGGAGCGGTTCCGGTCGATCGGCGTCTCGCCGGACCACCCGGTCGCGGCCTACTGCGGCTCGGGCGTCACCGCGTCGTCGGTGGTCCTGGCGCTGGAGGTGGCGGGCCTCAGGACCCCGGACGCGCCGGCCCCGCTCTACGCGGGCTCGTGGTCACAGTGGTCGTCCGACCCGACCCGCCCCGCCGCCACCGGACCCAACCCCACCTGACCAGGTCCAACCGCCACCGCTCCGCCCCGGCAAGCGCCCCAACGCGCCCACCGGTGCGAGGCCGCGTCGGTGGTTCGTGGCCCATCGCGCGGCGATCACGCTTTTCGATCGCCGTGGGATGGGTCGCGAGCTGCCGACTTCCCGGCGGCCGAGCCGTGACGCCGGAGGCGGCACCAACGACACAGCGGCCGAGCCGCCGTCTGCGGAGCAGCGGCCAAACTCAAGCGTTGGGGATCTTCTCGAAGCCCTTGGTCGCCAGCTTCAGCGCTGCCTCGCACGGCTCGAACTCGTCGATCGGCGTCACCGTGGCCACGAACGCGGGGGTGATCTCCTCCGGGTCGTCGGTCAGCATGACGAGCACGGTGCAGTCGCCGCTCTTCTCCTTGACCTCGTACGCGGTGTTGCCGCCGATCTCGATGGTCCGCGCCTCGCCCTCGTACTCGGCGAACGTGACCATGAACAGCACGACCGCGATCGGGTCCTCCGTGCTCTGCACGCAGCCCTTCTCGCCGCCCTTCGCCGCACCGAGCGCGGCGGCCACGTCCTCGGGCGTGAGGAGGTCGCAGTCCTCGAAGCCCTCGGTCTTCTTCTTCGTCGTGATCTTGACGTCGCCCGACGGCTTGTCCGCCTCGGTCGTCTTCGGCGTGCCGGACTTGCTGGCGCTCGGCTTGCTGGACGTCTTGGTGGAGGACGGCTTGCCGGAGGTCGACTTCTCACCGGTCGAGCCGCCCGCCGCGGCGACCGGGCTGCCGACGACCTTGGTGGCGCACGCCGAGAGGCCGAGCGTGAGCGCCACGGCCAGCACGGTGGTCAGGGCGGAGACTCGTCGCAGGTGCATGTCCTCTATGACCCCGTTCCGACGTGCGGGGTTCCATCCTCGATGGCCGCAATCCTGGCCCGCGTCGTCTCGGCAGACTCTAAGTCCACCCGCGACGTCCGCTCGCCCGGGGCGACCAAGCTGTGATCACACCGAGCGCGTCCCGGTGGGTTAGGTTGCCGGACATGGGCAAGGCAGCCGCTGTCGTCTGGGACGAGTCCTTCCTCGGCTACGACCTGGGCGGGGACCACCCGTTGAACCCGGTCCGGCTGGACCTGACGGTCCGGTTGGCGACCGCGCTGGGCGTGCTGGACGGCGTGGACCTCATCGCGCCCGACCCCGCGCCGGACGCCGAGATCGAGCGCGTGCACGAGGAGTCGTACCTGAACGCGGTGCGCGCCGCGCCGATGGCCGGCTGGGACGTCGGCCACGGCCTCGGCACGGCCGACAACCCCGTGTTCTCCCGCATGCACGAGGCGTCCGCGCTGGTCGTGGGCGGTTCGCTGGCGGCGGCGCGCCGGATCGCGTCGGGGGAGGCGGACCGGGCGGTGAGCATCGCGGGCGGGCTGCACCACGCCATGCGCGACCACGCGGCCGGGTTCTGCGTCTACAACGACTGCGCGGTGGCGATCTCGTGGCTGCTGGACCACGGCGTCGAGCGGATCGCCTACCTCGACACGGACGTCCACCACGGCGACGGCGTGCAGGCCGCGTTCTACGACGACCCGCGCGTGCTCACGGTGTCGGTGCACCAGAGCCCGCTGAGCCTGTGGCCGGGCACCGGGCGGCCCGACGAGCTGGGCGGCGCGGGCGCGGAGGGCACGAGCGTGAACCTGGCGCTCCCGCCCGGCACGGACGACCGGGGCTGGCTGCGCGCGTTCGAGGCGACCGTGCCGGCGCTGCTGCGGGCGTTCCGGCCCCAGGTCCTGGTCACCCAGTGCGGCGTGGACACGCACCGCGAGGACCCGCTGGCCGACCTGGCGCTGACGGTGGACGGCCACCGGGCGATCTACCGGCGCCTGCGCGAGCTGGCCGAGGAGACCGCGAGCGGCCGGTGGCTGGCGCTGGGCGGCGGCGGGTACGAGCTGCTGCGCGTCGTGCCGCGGAGCTGGACGCACCTGCTGGCCACCGTGCTCGACCGGGACGTGGACCCGAACACCCCGCTGCCCGCCGACTGGGTCGCGCACGCCACGTCCCTCGCGCCGAACTGGCCGCTGCCGACGTCGATGGGCGACGGCGCGGACACCGCGTTCCAGCCGTGGGGCGGCGAGACGGACACCCCGCTCGACCTGGCGGTCCGCGACACCCGGCGCGCCGTGTTCCCGCTGCACGGCCTGGACCCCGACGACCCGAGGGACTGACCGTGGACCCGTTCGACTACCCGAGGCACTGGGAGGCCGACGTCGTGCTCAGCGACGGCGGCACGGTCCACCTGCGGCCGATCACCCCGGACGACGCGGAGAAGCTGCTCGCGTTCCACGGCAGGCTGTCCGAGCGCACCCGCTACTACCGCTACTTCGGCCCCTACCCGCGGATGCCGAAGCGGGACGTGGAGCGGTTCAGCACGGTCGACCACGCCGACCGGGTGGCGTTCACGGCGCTGCTCGGCGACGACATCGTGGCCGTCGGCCGCTACGACCGGCTCGGCGAGGGCAGCTCGGCCGAGGTCGCGTTCGTGGTCGAGGACGCCCACCAGGGCCGCGGCCTCGGCTCGATCCTGCTGGAACACCTCGCCGCGGCCGCCCGGGAACGGGGACTGAGCCGGTTCACCGCCGAGGTGCTGGCGGAGAACGGCCAGATGGTGCGGATCTTCCGGGACGCGGGCTACAGCGTGAGCCGCGCGTTCGAGGAGGGCGTGGTGCACCTGGAGTTCGACATCGACCCGACCGAGGAGTCGGTGGAGGTGGCCCGCGCCCGCGAGCAGGCCGCCGAGGCGCGCAGCGTGCACAACCTCCTGCACCCGAGGTCGATCGCCGTCATCGGCGCGTCCACGGACCAGACCAAGATCGGCAACGCGGTGCTGACGAACCTGCTGACCGGCGACTTCGCCGGGCCGGTGTACCCGGTGAACGCCGAGCACCGGTCGGTGCGCGGGGTGCGCGCGTACCCGTCGGTGCTGGCGATCCCCGACGACGTGGACCTGGCCGTGGTGGCGGTGCCCGCCGCCGGCGTCGACGAGGTCATGGACGCCTGCCTCGCGAAGGGCGTGAAGGCGCTGGTCGTGGTCACGTCCGGGTTCGGCGAGACGGGTCCGGGCGGGTTGAGCGCGGAACGCAGGCTCGCCGCCGAGGCCCGCGCGCACGGCATGCGCGTCGTCGGCCCGAACGCGTTGGGCGTGCTGAACACCGACGCGGGCGTGCGGCTGAACGCCACCCTCGCGCCGAAGCTGCCGGTCCGGGGCCGCACGGGCTTCTTCTGCCAGTCCGGCGCGCTCGGCACGGCGATCCTCGCCACCGCCGCCGAACGGGGCCTCGGCCTGTCCACGTTCGTGTCCGCGGGCAACCGGTCCGACGTGTCCGGCAACGACCTGCTCCAGTACTGGGAGACCGACCCGGCCACGGACGTCGTGCTGCTGTACCTGGAGTCGTTCGGCAACCCGCGCAAGTTCGCCCGCCTCGCCCGCCGGCTCGGCCGCAGCAAGCCGATCGTCGCGGTGAAGTCGGGCCGGCACGCCGTGACGCCCGCGCTGGCGGCCACGTCCGTGCCGGTGGACGAGTCGAGCGTGCAGGCGTTGTTCGAGCAGGCGGGCGTGATCCGGGTGGAGTCGCTGGCCCAGCTGTTCGACACCGCCCTGCTGCTGGCCCACCAGCCGCTGCCGGCCGGGCCGCGGGTCGCCGTGGTGGGCAACTCGACCGCGATCGGGCTGCTGGCCGCCGACACGGCGCTCGCGCAGGGACTGGAGCTGGCGGGCGACCCGGTGGACGTGGGCGCGCAGGCCGGGCCGGAGGCGTTCGCCGCGGCGGTGAAGGCGGCGCTGGAGAACCCCGAGGCGGACGCGCTCGTGGTGGTGTTCGTGCCGCCGCTGGCCGTGCCCGGCGCGACGTTCGCCCGCGCGTTGCGCGACGTCGTGGAGC
Source organism: Saccharothrix hoggarensis (assembly GCF_052936025.1). Next base: position 1,715,821 of record NZ_CP193624.1, read on the forward strand.
AGGGCGGGCGGACCAAGCCGATCGCCTCGACGTTCCTGGCCGTGGAGGGCGTGCCGGCCGAACTGGCCGTGCCCGGTCCCGGCGGCGCGCCCGGACGGGGTTCCGTGCCGTCGTACCCGAGCCCGGAGCGCGCTGTGCTCGCGTTGGCGCGGGTGACCCGCTACGCGCGGTGGCGGTCGGCCCCCCAGGGCACGTTCATCCGGCCCGAGGGCATCGACTCCGAGACGGCGCACGCGATCGTGGCGTCCCAGGTGTCGGAGGGGGAACGGCGGCTCGACGACGAGACGACCGTGCGGCTGCTCGCGTGCTACGGCGTCCAGGTCGTGCCGTTCCGCGTGGTGCGGTCGCCGGACGAGGCCGTGCGCGCGGCCGACGAACTGGGCTACCCGGTGGCCATGAAGTCGACCGACGACCGGCTGCGCCACCGGGCCGACCTGGTCGGCGTGCGGCTGGACCTGTCCGGCGAGGAGGCCGTGCGCAGCGCGTACGACATGCTCGCCGAGATGTCGGACCGGCGGGACGTGTACGTGCAGCGCATGGCGCCCAAGGGCATCTCCTGCGTCCTGGGCCTGCAGGACGACCCGTCGTTCGGCACGCTGGTGTCGTTCGGGCTGTCGGGGCTGGTCAGCGACCTGCTCGGCGACCGGGCGTACCGGGCGGTGCCGCTGACCGACGCGGACGCGGCGGCGCTGGTGCGCGCGCCCAAGGCCGCGCCGCTGCTCGCGGGCTACCAGGGCGACGAGCCGGCCGACCTGCCCGCGCTGCAGGATCTCGTGCTGCGGCTCGCGGCGCTGGCCGAGGACGTGCCGGAGGTGCGGCAGCTCTCGCTGGAGCCGGTGCTGGCCAGCGCCGCCGGCGCGTACGTCAGCAGCGCGACGGTGACGCTGGGTCCGCCGCCGTCCCGGCACGACACCGGTCCGCGGCGGCTGCGGTCTCCCGGCGGGCCGCGTTAGCCCGGTCACGGTCTCGATACACAACCGTCACCCTTGAACGATCCTGTGGCCCCTATCTTCCATGTGGCTATGGACGGGCTCCCTTCGGCCGCTTAGGTTCCCGGCAACCCGAGGAAGCTCCCGAAAAGGGGAAGAATGGCTCTGGCATCCCTACGCGCCCTCGTCGTGGCGTGTTCCGCCTCGCTTGTCCTCGCGTCGTGCTCCACCGGTGACGACACGACCGTCGCCGGCAAGGCGGACAGCTCCAACGAGCTGACCATCGCCGTGGCGTACGACCAACCCGGACTTGGGGTGCGCCGTTTGGACGGCACCTACAAAGGTTTCGACGTCGACGTGGCCCGCTATGTGGCGAAGGAGCTGGGCGTCGAGGACACCGGCATCAAGTTCACCGAGGCGACCCCGTCGGAACGGGAGAAGCTGCTGACCACCGGCGCCGTCGACCTCGTCGTGTCGAGCTACTCGATCACGGACAAGCGCAAGGAGGTCATCGACTTCGTCGGTCCGTATTTCGTGGCGGGCCAGGACCTGCTGGTCCGGTTGACCGATGAGCGCATCAGCGGCCCCGAATCGCTCAACTCGGGCGGCCTGAAGCTCTGTTCGGTGGACAACACCACCTCGGCGCAGTACGTGAAGGACCAGTTCGCGCAGGCCGTGGAACTCGTGGAATACCCGAATTTCAGCGACTGCGTCACCGCGCTGCTCGCCGAGCAGGTGGACGCCATGACGACCGACGACGTGATCCTCGCCGGGTACGCCGCGCAAAACCCCGAGCTGCTGCGGGTCGTCAACAAACCGTTCAGCCGCGAGGAGTACGGGATCGGCATGCGCAAGGGCGATCCCACCAGCAAGGCGAAAGTGACCGCCGCCGTTCAGAAGATGATCGATTCCGGCGAGTGGCGCAAATCGCTGGAGGCCAACGTGGGGCAGTCCGGTTACGCCATCCCGGACCCGCCGAAGATCGCGTCGTGATCCCGGACCCACTCCGATAGCGGTCTGACCGGCCCGGACCGCGCCGTAGGCTCGCGGCGTGCATGCCTCGCATTACGTGCCCCACTACCGCGCGGACGGGCCGGTCCGCGCCGGTATCCCCGAACACGGCCGCATTCCCCGTTACTACGCGGTGAAGACGGAACTGCTGTGGTTGATCGACGCGCTCGGCGAGGGCACGGCGCTCCCGTCGGAGCGGGAGCTGGCCGAGCGGTTCTCGGTGTCGCGGGTGACGCTGCGGCAGGCCGTCGGCGAGCTGGTGCTGGAGGGGAAGCTGCAACGCCGGCAGGGCAGCGGCACGTTCGTCGCGCCGCCCAAGCTGGTGCAGCCGCTCTCCCTGGTGAGCTGCGCGGAAGGGCTGCGCCGGCAGGGCGTCGACCCGGCGCGCAGCGTGATCACCGTCGAGCACCTGCCCGCCGACGACGTGCTGTCGCGGGACCTGGGGGTGGACCGGGGCGACCCGGTCATCCACCTCGAACAGGTGCTGCTCGCCGACGGGGAGCGGATCGGGCTCGAGTCGACGTACCTGTCGGCGGCGCGCTTCCCGACGCTGCTGGAGGTGTTCGACCCGACGACGTCGCTGTGCGCGTGCCTGCGGGACCGCCTCGGCGTGGTGTTCGCCGAGGCGGAGGAGCGGGTGGAGACCGTGCTGGCCACGCCGCGCGAGGCGTTGCTGATCGGCACGAACCCGGCGCTGCCGATGCTCCTGCTCCACCGCGTGTCCCATGACAACGTTGGCGAACCGGTCGAACGGGTCCGTTCGCTCTACCGGGGTGACCGGTTCAGCTTCCTGGCGCGCCTCCGTTCGGAGTGATGGTCCACTGTGGACGGTCTCGCCCATCGGCGCGCGGGACGTCGCAGATCTTCTCCCGGAACCGCCCGTTGGCAGTAATTCCCGCGTGACCTCGCGGCGGTACCGTGGTCGTTCCAGGACGTGAGTCCTCCTCACCCGCAACGGCGCGGGGGAAGCGGGGGTGGCGACGTGACGTTCAAAGAGGAGTTCCTGACGGAACTCGAAGACTGCCTGCGCGGGTACGGCGCGGTGCCGGTGAGCGAGCCGGCGGCGCTGGCCCGGTTCATCGACTACGTGCGGCGGCTGCCGGACGACGACCCCCGGCTCAGGTGCCTGGAGGGTGTCGACCAGGGCTCCGGCTCGTTCTGGAACAACCCGGCCGTGTGGTGGGAACAGGTGCCGCGGTTCGGCGTCACGTCGACGGACTGCTCCGACCTGCTCGACCGCATGCTGGACGAGGCCATCAGCGACGAGATCGACGTGCTGGAGATGGAGATCCGGGAACTGCCGAACTGAACCGCGACCCGGCGGTCCCCGGACGTCCTACCCCTTGACGCACACCACCTGCTTGAGCTTCGTGACGACCTCGACCAGGTCGCTCTGGCGCGCGATCACGTCGTCCAGGTCCTTGTAGGCGGCCGGGATCTCGTCCACCACGCCCGCGTCCTTGCGGCACTCGACGCCGCGGGTCTGCGCGGCGAGGTCGTCGGCGCTGAACAGCTTCCGCGCCTTGTTGCGCGACATCCGCCGCCCCGCGCCGTGCGACGCGGACTCGAACGAGTCCGGGTTGCCCAGCCCGCGCACGATGTACGAACCCGTGCCCATCGAACCGGGGATGATCCCCAGCTCGCCGGCCCGCGCCCGGATCGCGCCCTTGCGCGTCACCAGGACGTCCTCGCCGAAGTGGTGCTCCTCGGACACGTAGTTGTGGTGCGCGGAGATCGCCTCGTCGAACGCGACGTGCGGGAAGAACTCCCGCAGCACGCCCGAGACCAGGCCCACCATCACCTCGCGGTTGCGGCGCGCGTACTCCTGGGCCCAGTACAGGTCGTGCCGGTAGGCCGCCATCTCCGGGGTGCCGGCCAGGAACACGGCCAGGTCCGGGTCGGGCAGCTCGGCGTTGTGCAGCAGGCCCCGCGCCACGGAGATGTGGTGCTGCGCCAGCACGTTGCCGGTGCCGCGCGATCCGGAGTGCAGCATCACCCACACCTGGTCGTCGGTGTCGAGGCACACCTCGATGAAGTGGTTCCCGCCGCCGAGCGTGCCCATCTGGCGCAGCGCCTTGTCCAGCGCCACGCTCGGCGTCAGCTCGTCGAACCGCGCCCAGAACGGGTCCGGCTCGACCACCGGCTCCTTGTGCTGGGCGAAGCCGACCGGGACGCGCGCCTCGATCCGGCGGCGCAGCGCCCCCAGGTCGGCGGGCAGGTCGGAGGCCGTCAGGGACGTGCGGACCGCGGTCATGCCGCAGCCGATGTCCACGCCGACGGCGGCCGGCGACACCGCGTCCTTCAACGCGATGACCGAGCCGACCGTGGCGCCCTTGCCGAAGTGCACGTCCGGCATGACGGCCACGTGCCGGACGGCCCACGGCAGCGCGGAGATGTTCCGAAGCTGCTGGAGCGCCTGCTCCTCGACCTCCGCCGGGTCCGCCCACAGCCGGATGTCCACGTGCTCGCCGCGAAGGGTGGTGGCAACCATGGGTCAAGGCTAGGTCGGCCACCACCCGCGCGCGCAGCGAATTACGCGTCGCCCTACGTCACCGGGCGTCGGGCGACGTCACCGGAGTCGCCCGACGTCACCGGAGTCGCCCGACGTCACCCGCGTCGCCCGACGTCACGTCGAGTCGCTCGACGTCACCCGCGCCGCCCGACGTCACGACGAGTCGCTCGACGTCACAGCGCGTCGCCCCACGTCACCGGGCGACGGCCTTGCGGTACTGGCGGATCGCCAGCGGCACGAACACGAGCAGGAACACCGCGACCCAGATCAGGGTCGTCAGCACCGGGTGCTGGAGCGACCACACGTCCGGGACCGGGGCGTTGGGGTTGGTGTTGCCGAACAGCTCGCGCGCCGCGGCCGTCACGGCGGACACCGGGTTCCACTCGGCGAACGTCTTCAGCGGACCCGGCAGCCTGCTCTCCTGCACGAACGTGTTCGCGATGAACGTCAGCGGGAAGATCGCGATGAACGAGGCGTTGTTGAACACCTCGGGGCTGCGCACCATCAGGCCGACGATCGCCATGCCCCACGACACGGCGTAGGCGAACAGCAGCAGCAGCGCGAACCCGGCCAGCGCCTCCAGGAACGACGAGTGGATGCGCCAGCCCACGATCAACCCGGTGATCGACATGACCACGATGACGATGACGTTGTTCGCGAGGTCGCTGGTGGTGCGCCCGATCAGCACCGCCGACCGCGCCATCGGCAACGACCGGAACCGGTCGATCACGCCCTTCTGGATGTCGTCGGCCAGCCCCGCGCCGGTGATGGTCGCCCCGAACACCACGGTCTGGGCGAAGATGCCGGCCATCAGGAACTCGCGGTAGTCCATGCCGGGGATCTCGATCGACCCGCCGAAGACGTACGCGAACAACAGCACGAACATGATCGGCGACAACGTCGAGAACACGATCAGGTCCGGGACCCGCTTGATCTTGATGAGGTTGCGCTTGGCGACGACCGCACCGTCGCCCAGAGCCTGTGCGAACGCGCTCATTCTCCCTGTTCCCCCTGCTTCTCCTCGGCCGCGTGTCCGGTCAGCGTCAGGAACACGTCGTCCAGCGTCGGCCTGCGCAGGCCGACGTCGAGCACCTTGATCGACTCGGCGTCCAGCCGCCGGATGCCCTCCACCAGCACGTCCGCCCCGCCCGACACCGGCACGGTCAGCCGCCGGCCGCGGTCGTCCTCGGTGATCTCGCCGATCGCCAGCGGCGCCAGCGCGGCCTTCGCGGTGGCGAGGTCCTGCGCCGAACCGACGGTCAGCTCCAGCCGCTCACCGCCGACCTGGTCCTTCAGCTGGTTCGCCGTGCCCAGCGCGATGACCTTGCCGTGGTCGATGACGGCGATCTTGTCGGCGAGGCGGTCCGCCTCCTCGAGGTACTGCGTGGTGAGCAGCAGCGTGGTGCCGCCGGCCACGAGTTCCGCGATCACGTCCCACATGCCGAGGCGGCTGCGCGGGTCGAGGCCCGTCGTCGGCTCGTCGAGGAACAGCACCGACGGCTTCGCGACCAGCGCCCCCGCGAGGTCGAGCCGGCGGCGCATGCCGCCCGAGTAGCCCTTCACCGGCCGGTCCGCGGCCTCCACCAGGTCGAACCGCTCCAACAACTCGCGCGCGCGTTCCCGGCTGCGCTTCTTCCCCAGGTGGTAGAGCCTGCCGACCATGTCGAGGTTCTCGAAACCGGTCAGGTTCTCGTCCACGGCGGCGTACTGCCCGGACAACCCGATCCGGCGGCGCAGCTCCTTCGCGTCCGCCACGACGTCCAGCCCGGCGACGGTGGCCTTGCCCTCGTCGTGCTCCAACAGCGTGGTGAGCACGCGCACCGTCGTCGTCTTGCCCGCGCCGTTCGGCCCGAGCAGGCCCATGACGGTCCCTTCCGGCACCACCAGGTCGAGGCCGTCGAGAGCGACCACCGACCCGTAGCGCTTGACCAGTCCTTCGGCCACGATTGCGTCTGCCATGCGGGTCATGATGGACCCGTGGTCCGACAATTTCAGTCCGATTTCCGTGAATCGGCTCGAACTCGTTCGGCACAACCACTGTGGACGGTGCGGGCGGCACGCCCCGGGCGCGGTCGGCGGGCGCCTCGCCGACCTCGTCCCCACCGTCAGCGTCCGCCCTCAGCGTCCGCCCTCAGCGTCCCCCTTCAGTGCCCCCCGACGTCCACTTCAGCGGAACCGGTTCACCGAGCGGACGTCCGTCCGCCTCAGCAGCACCCGGTGGTGCACTCGCAGTCGCACTCGCAGCTCACGTCGGTCACCTCCCCCCGTCCGGTGGGCACCAGGTGCCCGGCTGGATGTCCGGGCAGCGCCCGGCAGGCAGGTCGCGGACCATCGCGGTCAGCTCGTCGCGCAGCGCGGACAGCCGCGCCACCTCGGCGTCCAGCTCGGCGATGTGCCGGTGCAGCAGCTCTTCGGCGGGCTCGCACGGGCACACGCCGGTGTCGCGCACGGCCAGCAGGTCCGCGATCTCGCGCAGCGTGAGCCCGAGCCTCTGGCACCCGCGCACGAACCTGATCCGCTCGACCGCGTCCTCCCGGTACACCCGGTACCCGGACGCGGTGCGCGGCGGCGGGTTCAGCAACCCCGCCCGCTCGTAGTACCGGACGGTGTCCGGTCGCACCCCCACCGCCTCGGCCAACTCCGCGACACGCATGGCACGACGGTAGACCTTGGACCCCACTCCAAGGTCAAGCGAGCAACTGGGACCGCAGGTCGGCGTCCCGCAGCACGGCCAACGCCCACGGCGTCTCCGCGAACACGCGTTCCGCGCCGGGCGACCGCGCCAGCCGCAGCATCGCCTGCGCCACGTCGGCGAACGGCTGCCCCCGCACGGTCAGCACGGCGTCACGCATCTCGTGGCGCGCGTCGTCGTCCCGACCCGACTTCCACCTCATGAGGCACATCAGCACCACCCGTCGCGCGTGCACCCGCCCTTGCGTCAGCACCGGCCGGTTGAGGCCGCACACGTCGATGGTCGCCGCGCCCTTGTCCGTGAGCGCCACGTACACGCCCAACGACAGCGTGAGCACGAGGTGGTCGAACGGGTCTTCGGTGGTCGGGTCGAGGAGCAGGGGAGTGCCGTCGTCGGCGACGGGGAACCGGTCCCGCTTGAGGTTGCTGTTGCACGTCGAGCAGGCCAACAGGTGGTTGAGCCAGTCGAACGTGCGCAGAGGGTTGCGCGACAGCGGCTCGAAGTGGTCGATGTCCGTGCCCTGGCTGTCGCCGCAGTACATGCACCGCTGGTAGCCCGGCGCCATGTCTTCCAGGAGCCGCCGCAGGGGCGCGTGCACGTTCCGCCGCACCACAGCGCGCTTCCACAGCGCACGGGCCGTGCGCGTCCGTTGCGCGGAGGTCTCGATCTCGGCCGTCAGCTCGGGCAGCCGGTCCGCGAGCGCGCCGGGCAGCGCGGGCCGGACGAGCCGGATCAACCGCGTTCCAGCCGGGCGGTCACCTCGCGGGTGCGGGCCACCGGCGAGCTGGTCAGCAGGGCGCGCAGCTCGTCGTACCGGCGCACGGCCCGCTCGTCGGCGGTGCCCGCGATGACCGCGACCTCCAGCTCGACCAGCTCGGCGCGCAGTCGCTCGGCGCGCTCGGAGTACGGGGTGTCGAGGCCGAACAGCTCGGACAGCACGGCGTCGTCGCCGCTGCCGTAGACGATCCGCTCGTACAGGTCCTGGTCCACGACGCGCGGCGGCTCCTGCTGGTCCGGGCCGGGCAGCCGGATCAGCCCGCCGGGGTCGGCGGCCTGGCACAGGTACGGGCTGTGCGTGGTGACGATGAACTGGATGTTGGGGAAGTGCTCCTTCAACCAGCCGCCGATCCGCTTCTGCCACGACACGTGCAGGTGCGCGTCCACCTCGTCGATGATGACCACGCCGGGCGCGGTCAACGCGGTGCCGTTCTCCGTCGGCGCGGTCTTCAGCACACCGTACGACTCGTGGATGTGCTTGATCAGGTCGACCACGAGCGCCGCCACGGTGCGGTAGCCGTCGCTCATCTCGCGCAGCGGGAACCGGTGGCCGCCGCTGACCACCCACAGGCCGTCGGAGTCGACGCCCTCGATGCGGTAGTCGTCGGGCAGCAGGCCGTCCGACAGCACGCCGAGCGCCACCGTCTTCAGCTCGTCCGCGCCGGGCCTGCGCTCCAGCGACCGCAGGTGCTGCTCGATGAGCCAGCCGACGCCCTCGGCGAGCGACGCGTCCTCGTGGAACAGGCTCGCCAGCCGGGACACCGGGCCTGGGCTGAGCATCAGCCGCTGCGCGTCGCCCGCGCCGCCGACGAGTCGCCGGAACGGGCCGTAGGCCGCGCAGAACCACCCGGTCGGGTTGTCCTGCCACGGGCCGCGGGCGGCGGCGGTCTTGCTGCCCTCCAGCTTCTCCTTCAACGACGGCTGGAGGCCGCGGTGGGTGAGGCGGCGCGGCGGGCGGGTCTCCTCGTCCGGCATGGTCCAGCCGAGGCCGGCCCACAGCCTGCCCTCCGGCGGCCGGCCCTTGCCGAACCGCTCCACCCGGCGGTCGTGCGTGAACTGGACCTGAACGACGCCCTCGCGCTGGCCCGCGGTGACCCAGTTCTCGAAGTCCGGCACCAGGTTGCGGGCCACCGCCGGGCCGCTGACGGCCAGCGCGATGGCGCGCAGCAGCGACGTCTTGCCCGACCCGTTGCGGCCCGCGATCACCGTCCACCCGGGCGCGGTGAGCTTGAGGTCCACTTCGCGGGCGCCGTGGAACCCCTTGACGTTCCGCAGCCGGACCTGCGAGATGTACATGCGGCCGAACTGTAGTCCGCGCCGATCAGGAGTAGCCCCGAATCGTCGGGCACGTCGCACAGCGTGTCCGGAACCGCCGACGGCACCACCGGAGGCGGACGGCGTGAGACCTCGTGAGGGCATGTTGCCAGGGCGTATATGCACCTTGTAGACGCTCGATGGAGTGACGCCGGCCCTGATGTGGAACAGCACTAGGGTGTTCGCAGTTCTTTTCCAGCGAGGAGAGATCCGCATGGCAGCCGTCCAAACCCGACGCAAGCGCAAGCTTGGTCAGTTCCTCAACGCATTGCGCAAACGTGCCGGCAAGACCGAGATCGACTACCACGCGCTGACCCGGAAGACGCAGTCGACGCTGTCGCGGATGGAGAACGGTTACATCAGTCCGAGTTGGACCGAACTGGGGGCGTTGCTCGGCCTGTACGGGGCCACCGACGCCGAACGGCGTGAGGCGGAAGCGTTGTGGGAGGACGCGAAGCAGGACGGCACGCGCCTGGTGTACGCCGCCGCGTACACACCGGAGGCGCGCACCTACGCGCGCCAGGAGGCCGACGCGACCGAGGTCCGGACGATCGAGATGATCGTCATCCCAGGCCTGCTCCAGACCGCCGCCTACGCCGCGGCGATCCGGCTCGCCGGGCAGCGGTTCATGGACGCGTCGGTGTCGACGGACCAAGTCGCGGCGGCGCTGGCGAACCGGCAGCGCCGGTTGCCCGGTTTACGGCTGCACGCGGTGATCGACGAGGCCGCCCTGCACCGGGTCGTGGGCGGCCCGGCGGTCATGCGCGAGCAGTTGTCGCATTTGCTCGACAAGGGAAAGCAGGACAACATCACCATCCAAGTGGTTCCGTTCGGCGCCGGTGCTCACGGGACCATGTCCGGTGGCGGCGCGACCGCTCTCCGCTTCGAGGACAGTGATCCTTCGGCCGTGTACCTGGAGTACGCGGGCGGCGGCAAGTGGGTGGACAATCGCGCCGACGTGCAGAAGTACCTGTTGCACTTCGAGGAAATGGTGAGCGAGGTCGCCCTGTCGCCCAAGGAGTCGGCTTCCTTGATCAGAAAACTGGCAACCGCACTGAAGGACTCATGAACAACGACAAGACGTGGCGCAAGAGCACACACTCCGGCGCGGGCAACAACTGCGTCGAGCTGGCCGTGGGACGGGACACGACCAGCGTTCGGGACAGCAAGCGGCCAGGACCGGCGCTGACCTTTGCGGACCGTCCATTCCGGGCGTTCCTCGGGTCGCTCCGGCGGACCTGACCGGCACCGCCAACCTGCCGTCCGCCCCCGGTGTCGCCGCCAACGTCGCGCCGCGGGCGGCGGCGATGGTACGGATGGGTTGTCTTGGAAGGACGAACTCCGCCGTCCCGTGAACCCACCGGCGAACACCTTGCCGGTACAAGGAATTCTACTCCGCCATTCGAGTGATCTGTTGTGCGGTGCCGCCACGGTTTGTCATTCCGGGCCGTGGCCAGTTCCCCTCGACGTCGGCTCGGCGCCGTCGTCTTCAGCGACACCAAGGTGATCCGCGTTCACGGCCGGGACCGTTCCCGACGCGGGCCCCGGCTCCCGGTGGGAGGCGAGACCCGCGTCAGCGGTCTCAGTGGACGCCGAGCACGCCGTCCACGCGGCGCGGGATGCCCAGCGGGTTGCCGTCGCGCAGCTCGGCGGGCAGCAGGTCGTCCGGCCACGCCTGGTACGTCACCGGCGCCACCCACCGCCGGATCGACGTGGCGCCGACGGACGTGTGGAGCGGGTTGGTGGTGGCGGGCCACGGGCCACCGTGGTGCATGCCCCACGCCACGGCGACACCGGTCGGCCACCCGTTGAAGATCAGCCGCCCGACCACCGGCCGCAACGCCTCCGCGACGCGTCCGGCGGAGTCGTGCTCGCTCTCCGCCGCGTGCACGGTGCCGGTGAGGGTGCCGGGCAGGCGGGGGAGGACCGGTTCCAGCTCGGCCGGATCGGTGTACGTCACCACGATCGCCGCCGGCCCGAAGTGCTCCTCGGTCAGCTTCTCCAGGTTCTCCGCGAACCCGGACAGCGGCACCCGGAACAGCCTCGGCTCGACGCTCCACCCCTCGCTGGGCGCGCTCCCACTGGCGACCAGGTCGGCCAGCCCGGAGGCCGCCAGGCCCTCGGTGCCCGACCGGTACGCGTCCGACATGCGCTCGTTGAGCATCGGGCCGCCGGCCGCCCCCGACACGGCGTCGGCCAGCGCGGGCACCAGGGACTCGGGCGCGAACAGCAAGCCGGGGTTGGTGCAGAACTGGCCCACGCCGAGCGTGAGCGAGCCGACGAACTCGGCCGCGAACCCCTCGGGACGCGCGGCGGCGGCGTCGGGCAGGACGACGGTCGGGTTCACGCTGCCGAGCTCGCCGTAGAACGGGATCGGGTCGGGCCGGGAGGAGGCGAGGTCGAACAGGGCCCGGCCGCCGGTGGTGGAACCGGTGAAGCCGACCGCCTTGACCGCCGGGTGCTTGACCAGCGCCACACCGGCCTGCTGGCCGTGCACGATGCCGAAGACGCCCGCCGGGACGACGGACTCGACGATCCGCGCCGTCTCGTGCGACGTGCCGGGGTGCGACGGGTGGGCCTTCACGATCACCGGGCACCCGGCGGCGAGCGCGGACGCCGTGTCGCCGCCCGCCACCGAGAACGCGAACGGGAAGTTCGACGCCGCGAACACCCCGACCGTCCCGAGTGGACGGAGCATGCGTCGCAGCACGGGCCGGGGCGGGATGATGTCGGGGTTCGCCGAGTCCAACGTCGCCTCGACCCAGCTGCCCTCCCGCAGCACGTCGCCGAACAGCCGGAGCTGGTTCGTGGTGCGCTTCAGCTCACCGGTCAGCCGGGGCGCGCCCAGCGCCGTCTCCGCGTCCGCGAGCGCGACCAACGAGTCGGCGGAGGCGTCCAGCGCGTCCGCCACGGCGTCCAGCACCGCGGCCCGTTCCACCGCCGGCAGCGAGGACCACGACGGGAACGCCGCCTCGCCGGCCCGCGCCAGCGCGTCGACCCCGGCGTCGGACGTCTCCGGCACGGGCGCCCCGACGGGCTGCCCGGTGCGCGGGTCGAACCCCTGCACGCCGCTCATCGACCGGCCTCCTTCACCGCGGTGTCGAACTCGGGACCGCACCACACGCCGCCCAGGTACACCTGGGCCGGCGAGTCGGCGGGCGGCTCGCCCGCGGCCAGCACCTCGTCCGCGTACACCTCGGAATCGTCCTCGGACTTGTACCCCAGTGCTTCCGCCTCGGTGAGCGAGAACCACCGGCGCGTGTTGTCGGAAACGCCCCACACCACCCGGAAACCGGGCGAGGGGGCGGCCAGGCACGCCTCGAACAGGCGGGCGCCGTCGTCGGGCGACAGCCACGTCGACAGCATCCGGAAGTCGCGCGGCTTCTCGAAGCACGACCCGATCCGCACCGCGATGACGTCCATGCCGTAGCGCGACGCGTAGAGGCTCCCCAACGCCTCCAGCGCCACCTTGCTCACGCCGTAGTACGTGTCCGGCTGCGGGAACAGGTAGTCGGCGGCCTCGCCGGACTCCCGCTTGTAGTACCCGACCGCGTGGTTGGAGCTGGCCAGCACGACCCGCGACACCCCCGCGCGACGGGCGGCCTCCAGCACCACGTGCGTGCCGTTGATGTTGACGTCCAGGATCTCCGCCCACGGCCGTTCGAGGCTGTGCCCGCCGAGGTGGATGACCGCGTCGACGCCCTCGCACGCCGACTCCATCGCGGCCGCGTCGGTCACCGACGCCGTCACCAGCTCGACCCGCTCGCCGTCGGCGGCCGGTGGCAGCGGGGCGATGTCCAGCAGGCGCAAGGTCCGGTCCGGCGCGGCGAGTCGGGTCCGCATGAGCGTGCCGACCACGCCGGCGGCGCCGGTGATGAGGATTCGTGCGGTCACGGTGAGCCCTTTCAGCAACTGTGTCAGCTCGAGGTGCAGCGGCGGTGCGGGAAGCGGGTACGGCGAACAGGTCCGGGGAGCCGGTGCGACGACCGGGTCCGGTCACCAGGTCCGGGACACGGGACAACGGGCTAGCGGGACAACGGGACAGCTGGCTAGCGGGACAGCGGGCTGGCTGCTGGCGGGACGCGGGGGAGCGGCGGTGTCAGCGGCCGAACTGGCGCAGCAGCTCGGTGATCGTGCGGGCGCCGTGCAGCAGCGCCTCGACCACCTGCCGCTCGTGGTCGGGGTCGAGCCGCCCGAGCGGCACCGAGCAGCTCATCGCGTCGAGCACCGGGTTGCGGTACGGCAGGGCGACGGCGAAGCAGCCCAGGCCGGGCGTGTTCTCCTCCCGCTCGTGCGCGTACCCGACCGCCCGGAACCCGGCGAGCTGCGCGTGCAGCGCGGGCCGCTCGATGATCGTGTTGGGCGTCAACGGGTCCAGCCGCGCGGGCAGGATCGCGTCGACCTCGGCCGGGGTGCGCGCCGCCAGCAGCGCCTTGCCCAGCGACGTGGAGTGCGCGGGCAGGCGGCGGCCGACGCGGGACACCACGCGGAGGTGGTGCTCGGACTCGCGACTGGCCAGGTAGACGACGTCCGCGCCGTCGAGGCGGGCCAGGTGCACGGTCTCGTTGATCTCCCGCCGCACCTGCTCCATCACCCGGATGGCGACCTGCACCACCGGGTCGTGGTCGAGGTACGAGGTGCCGACGAGCAGGGCGCGCACGCCGATGCCGTACGTGCCGCGGGTCGGGTCGAGCTCCACCCAGCCGCGCGCGACGAGCGTCTGCAGCAGCATGTAGAGGCTCGACTTCGGGTAGCTCAGCTCGCGGTGCAGTTCCGTCAGCGTCAGCGGGCGGTCCGACGACGACAGCACTTCGAGCAGTTCCACAGTCCGATCGGCCGACTTGACCGCGTTCGGCCGAGCGGGTGACGCGGGTCCAGTCACCAAGTCCTCCACGGGAAACGTTCCGGCTACACGCTCTTGACACGTCGCTGCGCCGATTCTTACAGTCCGCCCAATGCGTTCACAAGTACGACCGCAATTCACGTATCTGAACAGCCGGGTTGCGAAGAGGAGCCACCGTCGATGACACCCTCCCGCCGGTGCGGCGCGGCCGCCGCCGTCGTGGCCGTCGCCGGTGCCGTCGTGTCCCCGACCTGCGGTTCCCCGCGTCGGGCAGCGCTCCCACCGGGCCGGACACCCGCCGGACCGCACCGCCACCCGCGGTCCGCGCCCCGGACCCGCGGCGGCGCCCCGTCGACCAAGGTCTACACCAAGTGCTCCGACGGCCCGCGAGCCGTCGCACCCGACTCCACCGGATCGGCGGCATCCCCCGAACCGGTGAAACCCCTCCCCAGGTCGAGGTCCCGCGCCCCCCGGACGCGGACCGGTCGGCCACCCGGGGTGGTCCCGTGAGCGCGGTGCGCACCGCCCGAGACGTGGGGGCGACGGCTGTTGGCGGCGGCGCCGTCGCTTCCAAGCCCGTGGGGCGGCCCAACCGGGGCCGCCCCACGGGGTCCACGCCCCGCCCCGCGCGTCCCCGAGCCGGCGCCGCCCCACCACGACACCACCACCGGAACCACCGCGGGAACCGCACCGGAACCGGTGCCGCGTCGGCGACGACCCGATCGCACGCCGCCGATCGCGCCCGGCCCCTCCACCTCACGTCGGTGTGCTCGCCGCCTGTGCGCCGGCACGTGAGGAGCCCGGAGCCGTGCGCGCCGGAGCCACACAAGTCCTTCCTGCGTGGGATCACCACCGGAGCGATCAAGGGATGAAGGTCTGGGTATGCAACTGGATGGGGTGCTGTTCTTCCCGGTGACGCCGTTCCGCGCGAACGGCGGGCTCGCGGAGGACGTGCTGGCCGAGCACGTCGAACGCGGGGTGGCGGCGGGGGCGGGCGGCGTGTTCGTCGCCTGCGGCACCGGCGAGTTCCACGCGTTGGAACTCCCGGAGATCGAGTGCGCGGTGACGGTCGCGGTCGAGGCGACGGCCGGGCGGGTACCGGTGTTCGTCGGCACGGGCGGTCCGCTGCCGACGGCCAAGCGGGTCGCCGAGACCGCCGCGCGGGCGGGCGCGGACGGCCTGCTGCTCCTGCCGCCGTACCTGGTGGCCAACCCGCCCAAGGGGTTGGTCCGGTACGTCACGGAGGTGGCGGCCGCGACCGAGCTCCCGCTGATCGTCTACCAGCGCAACAACGCGGTGTTCACGCCCGAGACGGCGGTGGAGGTCGCGTCGCTGCCGACCGTCGTCGGGCTCAAGGACGGGCTCGGCGACATCGACCTGCTGCAGCGCATCGTGCTCGCGGTGCGCGGGGCGGTCGACAAGCCGTTCCAGTTCTTCAACGGCCTGCCGACGGCCGAGCTGACGGTGCCCGCGTACCGGGGCATCGGCGTGAACCTGTACTCGTCGGCGGTCTTCTGCTTCGCGCCGGAGATCTCGCTCGGCTTCTACCACGCGGTGCGCGCCGGTGACGACGCGCTCGTCACGCGGTACCTGACGGAGTTCTACAAGCCGCTGGTGGAGCTGCGGGACCGGGTGCCGGGTTACGCGGTGGCGCTGGTCAAGGCCGCGGTGCGGGCCACCGGGCTGGACGTCGGCGGCGTCCGCCCGCCGCTGCTCGACCCGACGCCGGAACACCTGGCCGAGCTGGAGAAGATCGTCGCGGCCGGACGGAGCCTCGCCGGATGAGGATCACCGACATCGTCATCACGCCGGTGGCGTTCCGCGACCCGCCGCTGTTGAACTCGGTCGGCGTCCACGAGCCGTGGGCGCTGCGCACCATCGTGGAAGTGCACACCGACGAGGGAATCTCCGGTCTCGGCGAGAGCTACGGCGACATCGGGCACCTCGGCCGGATGCGCACCGCCGCGCCCGCCCTCGTCGGCCTGGACGTCCACGCGCTCAACGAGATGCACACCCGGATCGCGACGGCGCTGGGCGGCGAGGCCGGTTCCGACCGGCACGGGCTCACCGGCCCGCTCACCGTCGAGTCCACTGTGGACCGCGTGTTCTCGGCGTTCGAGGTGGCGACCTGGGACATCCGCGGCAAGGCGGAGGGCCGCCCGGTGAGCGACCTGCTCGGCGGCGCGGTGCGGTCCGCCGTGCCGTACAGCGCCTACCTGTTCTACAAGTGGGCCGGCCACCCCGGCGCCGAGCCGGACGAGTTCGGCGAGGCGCTGGACCCGGCGGGCATCGTGGCCCAGGCCCGGACGCTGGTCGAGCGGCACGGCTTCGGCTCGATCAAGCTGAAGGGCGGCGTCTACCCGCCCGACCAGGAGATCGAGGCGATCCACGCGCTGCGCGAGGCGTTCCCCGAGCACCCGCTGAGGCTCGACCCCAACGCGGCGTGGACCCCGGAGACGTCGCTGAAGGTCGCAGCGGAACTCGACGGCGTGGTCGAGTACCTGGAGGACCCCGCGCCGGGCATCGACGGCATGGCGGAGGTCGCGGCCCGCGCGCCGATGCCGCTGGCGACCAACATGTGCGTCATCGCGTTCGAGCACATCGCCCGGTCCGTCGAGGTCGGCGCGGTGCAGGTCATCCTGTCCGACCACCACTACTGGGGCGGCCTGTCCCGGTCCAAGGAGCTGGCCGCGATCTGCCGGACGTTCGGCATCGGCCTGTCCATGCACTCCAACTCCCACCTCGGGATCAGCCTGGCCGCCATGACCCACCTCGCCGCGGCCACGCCGAACCTGAACTACGCCTGCGACACCCACTACCCGTGGAACTCCGCGGACGACGTCATCACCACGCCGTTCACCTTCGTGGACGGCGCCGTCCCGGTGCCCACCGCGCCGGGGCTCGGCGTCGAACTCGACCGCGACGCGCTCGCCCGGCTCGCGGAGAACTACCGGACGTGCGGCATCGTGCAGCGCGACGACACCGGATACATGCAGAAGCACGACCCGTCCTACGAGAGGAAGCGCCCCCGGTGGTGACCACCGTCGCGCACTTGTACCCCTGGGATGTCATCGGCGACCCGGACGCCGTGGCCCGGGTGGCGTCGCTCGGCGTGGACGCCGTGGCCCTGGCCGCGTCGTACCACACCGTCCGCGCCGCCACCCCGTTCCACCCGCGCCGCAGGATGGTGGACGCCCGGCACGCCGCGTTCTACCTCCCGGTGCGGGAGGAAGCCTGGCGGGACAAGAGGTTGAGCCCCGCCACACCGTCCTGGATGGACGGTGACGACTCGTTCGGCGACGCCGCCTCGGCGGTGCGCGCCGCCGGCCTGCCGGTGTACGCGTGGACCGTGCTCACGCACAGCAGCCGGCTCGGGGACGCGAACCCCGACCTGGTGGTCCGCAACGCGTTCGGCGACGCGTACCCGTACGCGCTGTGCCCGTCGAACGAGCACGTCGTGGAGTACGCCCGGACGCTGGTGTCCGAGGTGCTCGAACTGGGTCGGCCGGACGGCGTCGTGCTGGAGGCGTGCGGCCCGCTCGGGTTCTTCCACGGCGGGCACCACGAGAAGACCGACGGCGCGGACTGGTCCGCCGTGCAGCAGAAGTTGCTGTCGCTGTGCTTCTGCGCGGCGTGCACGGACCGCTACACCGACCCGGTCGGCCTGCGGGACGTCGTGCGCGCGGCGGTCGACCGCGGCGCGGACAGCGTCGAGGAGGCGCTGGGCGACCGGGCCGGGCACGTGCGCGAGGTGCGCACGGGCATCTCCCGGTCGTTGCGGCGCGAACTGGTGGGCCTGATCCGCGCGACGGCGCCCGCGACGCGCATCGCCGCGCACGCGACCGCCGACCCGTGGGGAACGGGGCCGTTCGCCACGGTCGCGGGAGGCGTCGACGCTGACGTCGACGTGCTCACCGTGACGTGCTGGCCGGGCGTGGACGCGTCCGTGCCCGCCATCCGGGCGTTGCGGGAGGAAGCCGACGTGCGCACCGCCGCGTACGTGCTGGCCCTGCCGCCGAAGCCGGTGGACGGCGACGAACTGCTCGCCGAGTGGCTGGCTTACGCCGAGGCAGGCGTGGAGGAGTTCCACCTCTACCACGCGGGACTGGCCTCGGCGCGGCGACTGGACGCCGTGCGCCACGCCGTCGCCGGGATCAAGCGCGCCCTCGGCACGTGACCGCAGGGTGGCTGGTGGCGCCGCCCTCCACCAGCCACCCCTCCCGAACCGCGACCTCTCGAACCGCGACCGCTCCGAACGCCACCGCTCCGACCGCGACCGCTCCGACCGCGACCGCTCGAACCGAAGCCGGCGGTCACCTGAACGGGTAACTGTGAAAAGGGCGGCGCAACCCGCCTCGCGGGTGGCTCCGTCCTCTTCACATGAGAAGCCTTGGAACCGCACTTGGCGCGGGTGTGCTGCTGGTCGTGCTCGCCGCCTGCGCAACGTCCACGCCCGTCGGTCCGGGCGACAGCGGACCGACCCTGACCACGTCGGCCGAACCGACCTCGCCCAGCCCGGAGCCCGAGTTCGAGAGCCCCGTGCCGCCCGGCGGCAAGGAAGTGCCCAAGGGCAGGCTCGACGCGACCAACGTCCCCGAGGGCACCCCCACCACCGTGTGGACCGAGGGCGACGGCGCCACGCTCGGCGTCATCGCCCAGGAGGGCGGCTGCGGCAAGGCGAGCGTCGAGATCGCCGAGCAGAACGCCCAGGTGGTGAAGGTCGTCCTGGTCGAGACCACGCCGGCCGACGAGCAGGTCTGCACCATGGACATCCGCTACCCGCCGCTCACCGCGAAGCTGGACGCGCCGCTGGGCGACCGCCAGGTCGTGCTCACCACCAGGCAGGACAAGAAGTAGGCCTCCCTCCAGGGTGCCCGGTCGGCCTGCCCCCGGTCGGCCGGGCACCGTTCTGCCCCACCCCGCCACGGCGCCACCACCTCACGCCACGACCGCTTCACCGCCCCGACCGCTTCACGCTGCAACCTCACCGCGCCGGGTAACGTCCTTCAGCTATGAGGAACGTCAAGGTCGCCGTCGCCCTCGCCCTGCTCGCGCTCGCGGGGTGCACCAGCAGCCCGTCGGGCACGTCGCCGGACGGCGCCACTGCCCCTTCGTCTGCGTCGACAACGTTGTCATCGCCGGGCGGCACCGGGACAACGGGCACCGAACCCGCTGGTGGCACGGAAGCGCCGGGTGGCACCGAGGCACCGCCCACCGCACCGCCGCCCCAGGCCAGCGCCGAGGCCCTTCCCGGCGGACCCACCGAGGTCCCGGCCGCCCAGATCGACGGCGGCACGCTCCCGGACACCTACAAGCGGCAGGTCTGGACGTCCCAGGACGGCCGCACGGTGCAGGTCGTCGGCCTCGCGGGCGGCTGCAAGACGGCGAGCGCCGAGGTCACCGCCCAGTCCGGCGACCAGGTGCTCATCACCCTCGTGACCACGTACTACCCGCCGCCCGGCGGTGGCCTGTGCACCCAGGAACTCCGGGACGTCCCGGTCAACGTCACCCTCGAAGCGCCCCTGGGCTCACGCCGGGTCGTCCTCGAAGCCCGCGAGGACACCGCCTGACCCGCACCGCCCGAGCCGCACCGCTTGACTCCTCACTCCGTCGTCGCGAAGGCGGCCACCCCGTCCCACGCCAACCACAGGTCGGCGTCGATCGCGTCGCCCTCGTCGGTCATCGCGCCCGCTTCGGCGACGTACAGGCCGAGGTTGCAGCGGTGCGTCGCGAGCATCCGCACCATCCACGCGTGCAAGTCCTCCGACTTGTCGACGGGCGTGCGCGTGATCTCCCGGAACTGAACCCCGCTGGTCCGGGACTCGATCAAGCTCAGCTGGTGGAACCTCGACCCCATCGTTGGTCACTCCTAGGTCATGCCCGTACACTCTTCGAACACGGCGACCGTACTATGTGTCCACAACTTTGCGGCATATATCAACCGGGTGATTCGAGGAGAGCCATGACCAGCCCTCACCGCAGCGCGGCCCGCATCCAGATCGGCACCACGCTCCGCCGCATGCGGGAAGAGGCCGGGTTGCCACGCGAGCGCCCGGCCGAGGTCCTGCACTGCACGACCACCAAGATCGGCAACATCGAGACGGCGGTCAGCGGTGTCCGACGCGCGGAGCTGGAGAAGCTGCTCGACCTCTACGACGTCGACGAGGCGACCCGCGACGACTTGCTGAACCTCAACACCGAGGCCAACCGCCGGCGGCCCCGGAGCAAGCTCGGCGGGATGATCCAGCCGTGGCTGCGCCGCATCCTGGACGTGGAGGCCACCGCCACGGAAGCCCTCTACTCGTCGTTCGAACTCGTCCCGGCGGTGCTCCAGACCGAGGCGTACGCCCGCGCGCTGATGGTCGCCTGTGGTGTGAGTGGCGAGACGCTGGAGAAGAACCTCCAAGTGCGCATGGAACGACGCGCCCTGCTCACCGACCGCGAGCCACCGCTGCGGTTCTGGGCGGTCATCGCGGAGCCCGCGCTGCGCGCGAACATCGGTGGCCCTGAGGTCATGCGGGACCAGGCGAAGCACCTGCTGGCGTTGACGGAGCTGGAGAACGTCGTGGTCCAGGTCATGCCGCAAGGAGCCGGGACGCACCCGTTGACCGGTACTACGCTGACCTTGTTCCGGCTGCCCGACAAGCTGCCGTCGCTGGTCAGCGTCGACACCCCGTTCGGAGACCACTTCGTGGACGCCGTCCACCTGGTGGAGAAGACGAGCCACTGGTTCGACTACACCCGTGCGAAGGCGTTGGGAGTCGAGGAGAGCCGCGAACTCCTGACCCGGATCACGGAGGAGACCTGATGAGCCTGAAGCCCGACGAGTGGACCAAGTTCAGCGGCGGCGGCTCCAACTGCGTCGAGGTCATGCGCACGGCAGACGAGGTGCTCGTCCGCAACAGCAAGCGGCCTGAAGAAGCCCCACAGCGCTTCACCCACAGCGAGTGGGACTTCTTCACGCGCGGCGCCAAGCTCGGCGTGTTCGACCTGTAGCCGGGGGACCGCTACTTCCGGAACGTGATCTGGAGGGTCGGGGCGGAGGTCTCGGCGAAGAAGTCGTTGCCCTTGTCGTCCACGACGACGAACGCGGGGAAGTCCTCCACCTCGATCTTCCAGACCGCTTCCATGCCGAGCTCGGGGTACTCCAGCACCTCGACCTTGCGGATGCAGTCCTGCGCCAGCCGTGCCGCCGGTCCGCCGATCGAGCCCAGGTAGAAGCCGCCGTGCGTCGCGCACGCGTTCGTCACCTGCTTGGACCGGTTGCCCTTGGCCAGCATCACGAGCGACCCGCCCGCGGCCTGGAACTGCTCGACGTACGAGTCCATCCGCCCGGCGGTCGTCGGCCCGAACGACCCGGAGGCGTAACCCTCGGGCGTCTTCGCGGGACCGGCGTAGTACACCGGGTGGTCCTTGAGGTACTGCGGCATGGGCTCGCCCGCGTCCAGCCGCTCCTTGATCTTGGCGTGGGCGATGTCCCGCGCCACCACCAGCGGACCGGTCAGCGACACCCGCGTCTTCACCGGCAGCGCGGACAGCGTCGCGCGGATCTCCGCCATCGGGCGGGTCAGGTCGATCTTCACGACCTCGTCGGACAGGTCCTCGCCGGTGACGTCGGGCAGGAAGTGCGCCGGGTCGCGTTCCAGCTGCTCCAGGAAGATGCCCTCGGGGGTGATCTTCGCCTTGGCCTGCCGGTCCGCCGAGCACGACACCGCGATGCCGACCGGGCAGGACGCGCCGTGCCGGGGGAGCCGGATCACGCGCACGTCGTGGCAGAAGTACTTGCCGCCGAACTGCGCGCCGATGCCGAAGTTCCGGGTCAGCTCCAGCACCTGCTGCTCCAGGTCGACGTCCCGGAACGCGTGGCCCAGCGCGGAACCCTCGGTGGGCAGGCCGTCGAGGTACCGGGCGGACGCGAGCTTGGCGACCTTCAGGTTCTGCTCCGCGGACAGGCCGCCGACGACGACCGCCAGGTGGTACGGCGGGCACGCGGCCGTGCCGAGGGAGCGCAGCTTCTCGTCCAGGAACTTGGCCAGCCGCGCCGGGTTCAGCAGCGCCTTGGTCTCCTGGTACAGGAACGTCTTGTTGGCCGAGCCGCCGCCCTTGGCCATGAACAGGAACTCGTACTTCGGCTCGACGCCCGGCGCGGTGAACAGGTCGATCTGCGCGGGCAGGTTGGTGCCGGTGTTCTTCTCGTCCCAGAACGTCGTCGGCGCCATCTGCGAGTACCGGAGGTTCAGCTCCTGGTACGCCTCGAAGATGCCGCGCGACAACGCCTCCTCGTCGGCGCCGCCGGTCAGCACGGACTCGGTGCGCTTGCCCATCACGATCGCCGTGCCGGTGTCCTGGCACATGGGCAGCACGCCGCCCGCGGAGATGCACGCGTTGCGCAGCAGGTCCATCGCGACGAACCGGTCGTTGCCGCTGGCCTCGGGGTCGTCCACGATCGCGCGCAGCTGCGCCAGGTGCGAGGGGCGCAGGAGGTGCTGGATGTCCCGGATGGCCTCCTTGGCCAGCAGGGTCAACGCGGCGGGCTCGACCTGGAGGAACGTCCGGCCGGCCGCTTCCACGACCGACACGCCGTCCGGCGTCACCAGTCGGTAGTCGGTGTGGTTGTCCTTGGCCAGGGGCAGGACGTCGGTGTACTGGAACGTCGGTCCCAACAGGTTCGACGAGGTCACGTCGCGGGCTCCCTTGCGCGCTTCGGGTTCCGCCGAACCTATACCGATCGCGCCGTCGCGTCCCGCCACCCGTGATGTGATTCGCGTCGTGGTCGACAGCCTCACCAAGCGCCGGCTCCCCGAATCCGAACTCGACGCCCTCGTCCGCCGCGTCCTGGGTGTGCCGCTCGTCGCGCACGTCGAGCTGACCGACGGCATGTTCAACACCGCGTACCGGCTCACCACCGCGGACGGTCGCGAGACCGTGCTGAAGGTGGCGCCGCCGCCGGGTGTGCCGCTGCTCACGCACGAGCGGGACCTGATGCGCACGGAGGCGTTGGCGTTCGAGCTGATGGCGGCGCACGGCCTGCCGGTGCCGGAAGTCCTGCTGCACGAGGACGGCTTGCTGCTGATGACCGCCCTGCGCGGGGTGCCGTGGTCGACGGCGCGGCCGGGGCTGAGCGACGCCGAGCACGGCGCGCTGCGGCGTGAGCTGGGGGAGGTCGTCCGCGGGCTGCACGCGATCACGGGGCCGGTGTTCGGCTACGTCCAAGGCCCGAACGGCGCGACGTGGCGCGAGGCGTTCACGGGGATGGTGGACGCGGTGCTGGCCGACGCCGACCGCTTCGGCGTGGAGCTCCCGCCGACCGTGCGCGGCGCCGTCGAGGCCCGCGCGCACCTGCTGGACGAGGTCACCGAGCCGGTGCTGGTGCACTTCGACCTGTGGGAGGCCAACATCTTCCTCGCCGACGGCCACGTCGAGGGGATCATCGACCCGGAACGCGCCCTGTTCGGCGACCCGCTGGCGGAGATCGCGACCGTCGCCCTGTTCACCGAACTGGACGAGGACTTCGCCGCCGGGTACGGCAAGCGGGAGTTCAGCGACGCCGAGCGGACCCGTGTCGCGCTCTACCGCGCGTACCTGTGCCTGGTCATGATCGTGGAGGGCGTGCCGCGCGGGTACTCCGGCGAGGAGCGCGACGGGCACGTGCGGTTCTACCGCGCGAAGCTCGCGGAGTACCTGGGCCTCTGAGGAAATGCGGAAGGCCGGGCCGGCCCCCGACCGCCCCGACCTTCCTCAGCATGCGAGCACCTCCGCGTGATGGGGCGGAGGTGTCGCTTGGTTCGTGTAACGCACGACCGTGCCGTGACTGGCGTCACAAGTCAATCCCGCACAGCGGTGACTCACCGCCGCAACGTCGCTGTATCGCGTCAGTTCACCGTCGAGCCCGGGTTCAGCGCCCGCGTCAGGCCGTCCCCGTGTCAGGCCGGATCACCGTGTCAGGCCGGATCACCGCCCGCTCAGCTGGCGTAGGCGCGCAGCTTGGCGGCCCGCTCGCCCTGCCGCAGCTTCGACATGACCTCGCGCTCGATCTGCCGCACCCGCTCCCGCGACAGCCCGAACTGCTTGCCGATCTGGTCCAGCGTGCGCGGCTGGCCGTCCTCCAGGCCGTACCGCAGCCGGATCACCGCCTGCTCGCGCGGCTCCAACGTGGCCAGCACCCGCCGCAGGTCGTCCTGCAGCAGCCCGGAGATGACCGCGCTCTCCGCGTCCGTCGCGTCGGAGTCCTCGATGAAGTCGCCCAGCGGCGCGTCTTCCTCGGTGCCGACCGGCATGTCGAGGCTCACCGGGTCGCGCGCGTGGTCGAGGAGGTCGACGACCTTCTCCGGCGTGAGGCCGGACTCGCGGGCCAACTCCTCGTTGGTGGCCTCGCGGCCCAACGTCTGGTGCAGGTCCCGCTTGATCCGGGCGAGCTTGTTGACCTGCTCCACGAGGTGGACGGGCAGCCGGATCGTGCGACCCTGGTCCGCCATTCCCCGCGTGATCGCCTGGCGGATCCACCAGGTCGCGTAGGTCGAGAACTTGAAGCCCTTGGTGTAGTCGAACTTCTCGACCGCGCGGATCAAGCCCAGGTTGCCTTCCTGGATCAGATCGAGCAGCGGCATTCCGCGCCCCGTGTATCGCTTCGCAAGCGAAACGACCAACCGGAGATTCGCTTCGAGAAGGTGGTTCTTTGCCACGTGACCGTCGCGGATCAACGCGCGCAGTTCGCGCTGGCGCTCATCCGGCAGGTCGGGGTGGGTCTCCAGCTTGTGCTGCGCGAAGACGCCGGCCTCGATCCGCCTGGCGAGTTCCACTTCGTCGGCCGCGGTCAGCAGCGCTGTCTTGCCGATGCCGTTCAGGTAGACCCGAACCAGGTCGGCGGCCGGTCCCTGGGCGTCGAGGTCCAACTCGGCGCTCGTGGTGGTCGTGTCGTTCCCGACCTGACGGTCGAGGAGCCTCGGGACGGTCATGGAGCTCCCTCCCCCTTGTGTCGCGGGCTGGCAGTGCGGTCGTGTCGCACACTCCGCGCTGCGTTGCGCGGCTCACCTTTCGGTGTCTGACACTGGGGGAAACGCGAACCGGGCCGAAATGGTTCCCGCTTCCCATGACCTGAAGACGTCACTGCCGTCACAGCGGTTGCGCCGCGAATCCTGAGGATTCCCTGAGAAGGATCTAGAGTTCCACCAACACGGTGAACGGACCGTCGTTCACACTCCGCACGGACATCATCGCGCCGAACCGTCCCGTTTGTACTCGCGCGCCCTTCCGGCGCAGTTCCGCGACCACCTCTTCGACCAACGGCTCGGCGTGCCCGGGCCGGGCGGCGGCGGTCCACGACGGCCGCCGCCCCTTCCGCGTCTCGCCGTAGAGTGTGAACTGGCTCACAACGAGCAGGGGTGCGCCGGTCGTGGCGCACGACTCCTCGTCCCTGAGGATCCGCAGCTCGTGCAGCTTCCGGGCCATCGCGCGCGCCTTGTCGACGTCGTCGTCCACGTGCACGCCCAGCAGCACCAACAGGCCCGGCTCGGCGATCGCGCCCACCACCTCGTCCTCCACGGTGACCGAAGCCTCTGTGACGCGTGCCACGACCGCTCTCACGCGGGCACCACCATGCCGTGCCGGACGAGGTCGCGGACGATCGGGAGCGCGGCCCGGGCGAGCGCGTCGGCGTCCAGGTCGTGGGCGTAGGCCAGCAGCGTGATCAGGTCTTCCAGCGGCAGCGCGCCCCGGAAGCCCGCCAGCAGCTTCGCCGCGGTCTCGTCCAGCTCCTGCTGCCAGCCGGGGCCGTCCACGCGGTGCAGGCGGCGCACGACCGCCTCCCAGCCCTCGTCGGTGGGGGAGGAGACCTCCTCCAGCAGCACGGTCTCCGGCACGGTGAAGCGGGTGGCCAGGAGCTGGGCGTTGTCGGTGGCGCGCAGCCAGGCGACCCGGTCCAGCCAGGCGGCCGACTCGGGGCCCAGCGGGTCGTCGAAGGCGTGGCGGAGGTCTTCGCACACCACCTCGGCGTGCGCGGCGTCCGTGCGGCGGAGCGTGACGAAGCCGAACCCGACGCCCTCGACGTCGTTCTCCTCGAACCAGTCCAGCCACGCCGACGCCTTCGCCCGGCCCTCCTCGCTTCGGGGGTCCACGCCCGCGTCGCGCAGCCACGTGCCGACGTACAGGGCCGGGTCGGCGACGTCGCGCTGGACGAACCAGGCGTCCACCCCGCCGCGCGGCAGCCAGCCGGAGACCCGCTCGGCCCAGTCCTCGCCCTTCCGGTGCAGCCACGACGCCAGCAGCTGGCCCACGCCGCCCTCGTTCAGGAAGGACGGCATCTGGCGCACGACCAGCGCGCTCGCGTCGTCCCCGGCCAGGCCGGAGTCCCGGTAGACGTAGTCGACGCGCGGCGGGCCCACCACGAACGGCGGGTTGCAGACGACCTGGTCGAACCGCCGACCGCGCAGCGGTCCGAACCACTCGCCCTGGCGGAGCTCGACGTCCACCTCGTTGATCCGGAACGTCCCCGCGGCCAGCGCCAGCGCGCGCTCCGACAGGTCCGTGGCGGTGATCCTCCCCGCGTGCCGGCTCGCGTGCAGCGCTTGGACGCCGCACCCCGTGCCCAGGTCGAGCAGCGTGCCGACCGGGCGGCGCGACGTGGCGCGCGCGAGGCTGATGGACGCGTGGCCGACGCCCAGCACGTGGTCGGTCGGCACGGGGCCGCCGCGCTGCTCGGAGTCCTGGTCGGCGATCACCCACCACGAGCCCTCGTCGTCGCCGTAGGGGCGGATGTCGAGGCCGGCCCGCAGCCCGTCGCCGGAGCCGCGCAGCACCTCGGCCTTCACGGCGGTGTCGAGGTCGACGTCGGGCAGGGCCGCCCGCACCGCCGACTCGGGCTCGGTGTCGCCCAGCAGGAACAGGCGGATCAGGGAGCCGACGGCGCCGGCGTCGCGGGTGGCCCGCCGCGCGGCCTCGGGCTCACCCCGGCCCAGCGCGGCGTGGGCCTGCGGCCCGAGCACGTCGACAACACCGTCCGCGTCGTAGCCGGCGGTCCGGAACGCCTCACGCAACCGGGCGGTGAGGTCGGCAGAAAGATCAGGGAGCACCGCGTCATCGTCCCGCGCCCCGCCCGGCGCCGCCCGGGCAGCCCCGGTGACTCAGGACGTCGTCGTGATGGCCAGCGCGATCGCCATCGCCAGCCGCTGCTCCGGGTCGTCCAGCGGCAACGCCGTCACCTCGCCCATCCGCTGCATCCGGTACCGCAGGGTGTTCGGGTGCACGGACAGCGCCCGCGCCGCCTCCCGCGCGTCGCCCTGGGCCGCCAGCCACGCCCGCAGCGTCACCGCGTACTGGGTGCCGTGCTCGGCGTCGTGCCGCACCAGGTCCGCCACCGGCCCCCGCAACGGCAACCGGCCCGCCTCCGCCACACTCGCCAGCCGCCGCAGCAGCACGCGCGCCCACGCGTGGTCGTAGACGACGGGCTCCCCGCCGGACAGCGCCAGGCACTCGTCCGCCTCGCTCCGGGACGCGGGCAGCGACGACGCGTCCGCCCGACCACCGACCCCGGCCAGCACGACCGCCTCCGCCGGCAGCTCACGGGCCAGCGCCCGCACCCAGTCCAGCGCCGCCGCCGGGTCGTCCGCGCACGGCAGCACGGTGTACAGGACGTTGCCGAACAACGCCGACCGCCCCGGCCGTGACCAGCCGAAACCCGCCGTCGCCCGGGAGAACGCCAGCAGCGCCGCCCCGTGCTCGCCCTCCCCGGCGTGCGCCTGCACCGCGATGACCCGCAGGTCCGCCGACGGCAACCCCAGCCGGGCCAGGTTCGCGGGCACGCCCGACTCCAGCGCCTCGATCACCAGGTCCGCCTCGGCCTGCCGCTCCAGGTCCGCCGACGCCCGCGCCCGCAGCAGGTGCAGCGCCGCCGTCCGCGCGCCGTCCACCAGGGCCGCCGCCCGCACCGCGTCCACCGGGTCGTCCACCTCGACCCACACCGACCCCAGCAGCTCGCGCCCGGCCCGCACCGCCGCCACCAGGCGCCCGCCCAGCCGGTCGGTCAGCTTCGGCACGAACAGCGGCTCGTCGGAGCGCGCCAGGTGCGTGAACACGCCGTACGCGTCCAGCGCCTGCCACGCCTCCTCCGGCACCCGCCGCCCCAGGATCGTCTGCACCCGGACCGGGTCCACGTCCTGCTGCCGGTACGAGTACGCCAGCACGCGCGACTGCTGGTCCTCGATCGTCACCGGCCCGCCGACCACCGCGGCGATCGCGTCCGCCACCGCGAACAGGTCGCCCGACCCCTGCCCGCCGAGCACCAACGTCTGGGCGACGTTCGCCAGCTGCCCCCACGGCACCGACGGGTCCACCAGCAGCACCGCCGCGCCCGACCGCCTGGCCGCCGCTGCCACCCGTTCGTCCAGGGGCGGCGAGCCGTGCAGCACGACCGCCGCCGCCGCGGTCCCGGCGACCAGCCGCGCCGCCGCCGCGGGCGTGGGCACGCCCAACCCGAGCAGCACGTCGTCCGGCGCGGCCGCCGTGTGCTCGGCGGGGTCGTGCAGCGCCACCCCGCGAAGCTCCACGTCCCGCCCCCGCGGCGCGCAGCTCAGGTGCGTGCCGAGGCTCCCCAGCACGTCCACGAGCCGATCAAGGGCGACCACAGCGGGATCGTAAGGCAGTGTTTTATGGCGCCGCCTCCGGCGTCGCGGGCTCGGTCGCCTGGAAGTCGGTCGTTCGCGCCTGATTTCCGACGATCGAAAAGCATGATCGTCGGAAATCAGGCGCGAACGACCGACGCGACCTCGCGGGGCGGAGGGGGCTGGGGCGGAGAGGGCGGGGGTGGGGTGAGGCGGGGGCGGGAGGGGGATGGGGTGGGGTGAGGCTGGGGTGGGGTGAGGCGGGGTGGGTGAGGCGGGGGTGAGGTGAGGTGAGGGCGACGGGGCCGGTGGCGGAGCAGCGGTCAAAAACACACCGCACCGGTATCCGTCCGGCTCACTCAATGGGACGATGGAGGTATGGCCAGTCCCGAGCGCGACGGCATGCCAGTGCTCATCACGGAGGCGGCGCCCTCCTACGACGAGCAGCACGCCGCGCGCAAGCGCAAGTACGCGATCATGATGGGCGCGCGCATCCCGTGCCTCATCCTGGCGATGGTCTTCTACCAGACCTGGTGGCTGGCCCTGGCGTTGATCGTGCTGTCCGTCCCGCTGCCGTGGATGGCCGTGCTCATCGCGAACGACCGGCCTCCCCGCAAGGCGGAGAAGACCAGCCGGTTCGTCAAGGAGCACCGCGCCATCGAGGCGAAGCCCCATCACATCATCGAAGGCTGAGTCCTGACGGGCGGCTGCGCCCCGACCGCGGACACCGCCCGCGCCGCCGCGCGCACCCCGCCCAGCAGCGCCTCGTGCCGGGACGCGCCGGCCAGCCACGCCGCCAGCAGCCCGGCGTCGAACGCGTCACCGGCCCCGGTCGAGTCGACGCACTCGACGTCCTCGGCCGGCACGGACAGGAGGCCGTCCCGGTCGACCCAGCTCGCGCCGTCCGCGCCGGACGTCAGCGCCACCGCGCCCGCCACGTCCAGCAGCGCCGCCGCCGACCCGGGGGCCGCCGAGCCGGTCAGCGCCACCAGCTCCTCGGTGTTCGGCAGCAGCAGGTCCACGCCGCGCACGTCGTCCAGGAACCCGTCGTAGATCAACGCCGCCGACTGCGGGTCGACCGACGTGGTCAGCCCCGCCTCCCGTGCCGCCCGCAGCGCCGCCACCCCGGCCGCCCGCGACGACGCGTCCAGCAGCACGTACCCGGAGAGGTGCAGGTGCGACGCGTCCCGCAGCAACCCGGGGTCGAGGTCGGCGGGGGAGAAGCGGGCGTTGGCGCCCCGGTCGGGCAGCATGCTGCGCTGGCCGGTGTCGTCCACCAGGACCACCACGCAGCACGTCGCCGCCTCCGGGTCCACGGCGAACGCGCACCGCACGCCCGCCGACGTCAGCTCGGCGTGCACCTGCCGTCCCGCCGAGTCCGCGCCCACCCGTGCCACCAGCACCGGCGACGCCCCGCACGCGGCCAGCCACACCGCCGTGTTCGCGCCCGCGCCACCGGGCTCGATGGTCACCGACGCGCGCGAGTCGCCGCCGTGCACGATCGGCCCCGCGTGCCGGGCCACGACGTCCAGCCCGGCGTCGCCGACGACCACGATCCCGGTCACGACGCGAGCTCGACGGCCACCGCCGCCGCCAGCGCGGCGTTCGACACGACCAGCGCCTCGTTCGCGTCCAGGCTCACCCCGCCGCTCGCGGTGTGGAAGTGCTCCAGCAGCGCCGGCGTGACGTCCTTGCCGTGCACGTCGCGCTCGCGCAACAGGTCGAGGCCCTCGCGCAGCAGCCGGTCGTGCAGGTCGGCGTCCATCTCGAACTCGACCGGGATCGGGTTGGCCAGCAGCACGCCCGCCGACCCCGGCACCCCGCGGTGCGCCGCCACCACGGCCGCCGCCTCCGCGACCGAGTCGACCCGCCACGGCACGTCGAACTCCGACTCCCGCCGGTAGAACGCGGGGAACCGGTCCGTGCCGAAGCCGAGCACCGGCACCGACCGGGTCTCCAGCAGCTCCAGCGTCGCGCCCATGTCGAGGATCGACTTCACGCCCGAGCACACCACCAGCACCGGCGTGGCGGCCAGCACGTCGAGGTCGGCGGAGACGTCCCACGTCTCCCGCGCGCCCCGGTGCACGCCGCCCATGCCCCCGGTGGCGAACACGCCGATGCCGGCGGCGTGCGCCAGCGCGGCCGTGCCCGCGACCGTCGTCGCGCCGTCCCGCCGCAACCCGTACGCCGCGCCCAGGTCCCGCCGCGACAGCTTGACCAGGTCGTTGGCCGGGTCGCAGACGTAGTCGAGCTCGGCGGGGGTCAACCCGACCTTCGGCACGCCGCCGAGCACGGCGATCGTGGCCGGCACGGCGCCCGCGGCGCGCACCACGTCCTCGAGCCGTGCGGCGACCTCGCGGTTGCGGCCGGGCGGTAGCCCGTGGGACAGGATCGTGCTCTCCAACGCGACCACCGGCCGGTTCTCGGCCAGGGCGGTTCGGACCTCTTCGGTGAAGCTCGGCGTACTCACGAGGGGCCATCATCCCAGGTAAGCTGGGCGCGTGAGCACGCAGACTCTGCCCGACGTTGAGACCCGGCCGGAAGGCACGGACCACACCGGGGACGACACCCCGAAGATGTTCCACTACGTGCGCAAGGCCAAGATCGCGGAGAGCGCGGTCATGGGCACGCACGTGGTGGCGCTGTGCGGCGAGGTGTTCCCGGTGACGAAGTCCCCCAAGCCGGGCTCCCCCGTCTGCCCCGACTGCAAGAAGATCTACGACGGCCTGCCCAAGGGCGGCGGCGGGGAGTAGAACTCCGAGTCGACGGCACCCCGGTGCGCCGGGGTGCTCTCGCATGCCCGGACCTCCCGGTGACCGGTCCCACCACGCGTCGACCCGCCGGTGCGCCGGGTCAGACCCCGCGTGACTCCCGCTTCGGCTGCCCGGACCGCCGTTCCACCGGCAACGGCACGGTGTGGTTGGTGTCCGCCGGCGACGGCGCCGTGCCGGGCTCGGCACCAGACGTCTGAGCGGTCCCCGACGATTGGGTGGCATCGGGCGACTGGGCGGCACCCGACGTCTGAGCAGCACCGGACGATGGGGCGGCGCCGGGCGGCGCTTCGCGGGCCCGCTGGTCCTCGTCCGACCGCCGCCGCTCGGCGGCCCGCTCGATCTCCAACCGCTGCCACCGCCGCCGCTGCCGCCGGGTCATCCGCGCCGGCCACATCTCCTGCAACGCGCTGTTGAAGTAGGCGCCCAGCGTGATCGCCAGCCCGATCAGGTAGGCGAACAGCAGGAACGCGATCGGCGTCGCCAGCGCCCCGTACGTGTACCCGGTCGTCGTGATCCACTGGATGTACAACCGCAGCCCGATGGACGACAGCAGGAACACCGCCATCGCCAGCACGGCGCCCGGCATGAGCCGGTGCCACGGCAGCTTGTTCGGCAGCGACACCTTGTACAGCGTCGCCAGCGCGACGACCAGCAGCACCGCGATGCCCGGGTAGTAGAACGCGCTGAGCCACGACTCGATCGTCGGCTCCCACGAGTCCGGGAACACCCGCGGCAGCAGGTCGGGGCCCAGCGCCAGCACCGGCAGGCCGATGATCAGCAGCACCAGGCTCGCCATGTACAGCAGCAGCGAGAAGATCCGCTGCCACACCTCGTTGCGCACGCCGTACTGGTCGTGCGCCGCGGTGATCGCGTCCACGAACGACGACATCGCGGACGACCCGGCCCACAGCGAGATCAGGAAGCCCACCGAGACGATCTCGCCCTTGCCGGTGGTCAGGATCTGGTCGACGGTGGGCACGATCACGTCGTTGACGACGTCCTGGCTGAAGATCGTGCGGCAGGTCGAGATGATCCGGTCCTTGACCGCGCTGACGACCTCCGGCCCGAACCAGTCGCCCAGGTAGCCGAGGCTGCCCAGCAGTCCCAGCAGCAGCGGGGGGAACGACAGGACCTGCCAGAAGGCCGCCTCGGCGGCCTCGGAGAAGATGCTGCCCTCCCAGGCCTTGGACAGCGTGCGCGCCAACAACCGCAGGGGCCCCTTGCGACCCGCGCTGCGTGCTGTCTCGTCCCTCGGCGAACCCATCGCAACATCAAGCATGGTGCATGGCGGGTGATTTCGCGGCATCGGAGCCCGTGCGCCGTCGGGTCAGCGGGTAGGCTGTCCCTGCCCTCGACGGTCACCCGCGGCGAGGGCATTTGCGTGTCCACCACCGCAACGCGGGCGCGCCGTCGGCGCACCACCCGGCACGGCCACCGCGGCACCGCCGCTGATCAGCGCAGAAGGGGTTTCGAGGTTGTCGCAACCGCAAGTCGCCACGACCCGTCCCCTCCGCGCCTGGCAGCGCCGCGCGCTGACCAAGTACCTGGCGGCGAAGCCCAAGGACTTCCTGGCCGTCGCGACGCCCGGCGCGGGCAAGACGACGTTCGGCCTGCGCGTCGCGGCCGAACTGCTCGCCGACCGCACGGTCGAGGCGGTCACCGTCGTCACGCCGACCGAGCACCTGAAGCACCAGTGGGCGCAGGCGGCGGCCGACGCGGGCATCGCGATCGACTCGAACTTCCGCAACACCAACGCCGTGACGTCCCGTGACTACCACGGCGTGGCGCTGACGTACGCGCAGGTCGCGGCGCACCCGATGCTGCACCGCGTCCGCACGGAGAACCGCAAGACGCTGGTCCTGCTGGACGAGATCCACCACGGCGGCGACGCGAAGTCGTGGGGCGACGCGATCCGCGAGGCGTTCACGCCCGCCGTGCGCCGCCTGTGCCTGACCGGAACCCCGTTCCGCTCGGACGACTCGCCGATCCCGTTCGTCAGCTACGAGCCCGGCCCGGACGGCGTGCAGCGCAGCCGCGCGGACCACGCCTACGGCTACTCGGACGCGTTGCGCGACGGCGTCGTCCGGCCGGTGATCTTCCTGGCCTACTCGGGCGAGGCGAGCTGGCGCACCAGCGCGGGCGAGGAGTTCTCCGCCCGGCTCGGCGAGCCGCTGACGCAGGAGCAGACGGCGCGGGCGTGGCGGGTGGCGCTGGACCCGACGGGGGAGTGGATCCCGTCGGTGCTGAAGGCCGCCGACATGCGCCTGACGCAGCTGCGCGAGGGCGGCATGCCGGACGCGGGCGGCCTGGTGATCGCCACCGACCAGACCGTGGCCAAGGCCTACGCCGAGATCCTGAAGCGCACCACGGGCCACGACGCGACCCTGGTGCTGTCCGACGACCCGAAGGCCTCCGGCCGCATCGCCGAGTTCGCCGCCTCCCGGGAACGCTGGATGATCGCCGTCCGGATGGTGTCCGAGGGCGTGGACGTGCCGCGGCTCGCCGTCGGCGTCTACGCGACCAGCGCGTCGACGCCCCTGTTCTTCGCCCAGGCCGTCGGCCGGTTCGTGCGGCAGCGCGCCAAGGGTGAGACGGCCAGCGTGTTCCTGCCCAGCGTGCCCGTGCTGCTCGGCCTGGCCAGCGAGCTGGAGCAGCAGCGCGACCACGTGCTGGGCAAGCCGCACCGGGAGAAGGACGGCTGGGACGACGAGCTGCTGGCGCAGGCCAACCAGGTCAAGGACGAGCCGGGCGAGGAGGAGCGGGCGTTCACCGCGCTCGGCGCGTCCGCCGAGCTCGACCAGGTGATCTACGACGGCTCGTCGTTCGGCACGTCCGCGTTCGCGGGCAGCGACGAGGAGCAGGAGTACCTGGGGTTGCCGGGCCTGCTGGAGCCGGACCAGGTGCGCGCGCTGCTGCGGCAGCGGCAGGAGAAGCAGCTGGTCGAGGCGAGCAAGCGGCAGGTCGCCGCGCCGGCCCCGCCGCCCGCGCCCGCGCGCCCGGCGAACGTGCAGGAACGGCTGGCTCAGCTGCGCAAGGAGCTGAACACGCTCGTGGCGATGCACCACCACCGCACGAAGAAGCCGCACGGCAAGATCCACAACCAGTTGCGCGAGTACTGCGGCGGCCCGCCGACCGCGATGGCCAGCATCGAGCAGCTCGAGGAGCGGATCGCCACGTTGCGCTCGTGGTGACTTCCTGTGACGAAGTGCGGCATTCGGCGTAGTCAGATGACCGTCCGGTTACCTCGTCGTTAGCTCATTGTGCCCACTTGACCGGTCAAGTGTGCTTCCGGTCACCGCCTGTCCCGGCATACGTTGTGCGCCACAACATTTACGCACCTGCGTGAAAGGGATGGCGAATGCGCAGCAAGAGCCTCGCTCTCATCGCCGTGAGCACCGGCCTCGCCGTTGCCATGACGGCATGTGGCGCCAACACGTCCACTGGTGGCGGCACCACCTCGGACACCAACACGAACAGCGGCTCGGGCGGCGCGAAGGTCGGCGTCATCCTCCCCGAGACCGCCAGCTCCGCCCGCTGGGAGGGCTTCGACAAGCCGCTCCTGAAGAAGGCGCTCGAGGCCGAGGGCCTCCAGGCCGACATCCAGAACGCCCAGGGTGACGTCCAGAAGTTCTCGACGCTCGCCGACGGCATGATCAACGCCGGCGTCAAGGTCCTGATCATCGCCACGCCGAACAGCGAGATCGGCGCGACGGTCGCGAAGAAGGCCGAGGCGCAGGGCATCCCGGTCATCGACTACGACCGGCTGAACCTGGGCGGCAGCTCGAAGTACTACGTCTCGTTCGACAACGAGAAGGTCGGCGAGCTGCAGGGCGAGGGCCTGCTCCAGGGCGTCGCCGCGCTCGCGGCGGGCAAGAAGCCGGCCGAGATCATCGAGATCGAGGGCGCCCCGACCGACAACAACGCCACCCTCTTCTACAACGGCCAGCAGAAGGTTCTGAAGCCCAAGTACGAGTCGGGCGACCTGAAGCTGGTCCAGTCCCAGCCGATCGACAACTGGGACAACCAGAAGGGCGGCACCACCTTCGAGCAGATCCTCACCGGCAACGGCCAGAAGGTGGACGGCGTCGTCGCCGCCAACGACGGCCTCGCGGGTGCGGTCATCACCGTGCTGAAGAAGTACGGCCTGAACGGCAAGGTCCCGGTCACCGGCCAGGACGCCACCCCGGAGGGCCTCCAGGCCATCCTGCGCGGCGACCAGTTCATGACCGTGTTCAAGCCGATCAACGACCAGGCCGAGGCGACCGCCAAGCTGGCCGCGGCGCTGGCCAAGGGCGACACGGCGGCGGCCGACGCGCAGGCCACCGGCGTCACCAAGGACACCAAGGGCAACCGCGACGTCAAGTCGGTCCTGCTGCCCGCGCAGCTGATCACCAAGGACAAGGTCAAGACGGTCGTGGACGCGGGCTTCGTCAAGGCGACGGAGATCTGCGCCGCCGACCTGGCCGCCGTCTGCACCGAGCTCGGCATCAAGTAGTCCAGCTCGCGCCGGGGCGGGGTGTGGGAGACGCACCCCGCCCCGGCGCGCCCACCCGCGTGTGGGGAAAAAGGGTTAGACGGAGGAAATCCAGTGAGCGAGCCGATCCTCGAACTTCGCCGCATCAACAAGAGTTTCGGTCCCGTGCACGTCCTGCACGACATCGACTTCGACGTGCACCCCGGCCAGGTCACCGCCCTCGTCGGCGACAACGGCGCGGGCAAGTCGACGTTGGTCAAGTGCATCGCGGGCATCCACCCGACCGACTCGGGCCAGGTCCTCTTCAACGGCCAGGAAGTCCACATCCACGGGCCGCGCGACGCCGCGAACCTGGGCATCGAGGTCGTCTACCAGGACCTCGCGCTGTGCGACAACCTCGACATCGTCCAGAACATGTTCCTCGGCCGGGAACGCGGCAAGCTGGGCATGCTCGACGAGGCGGAGATGGAGCAGGCCGCCCGCACGACCCTGACCTCGCTGTCCGTCCGCACCGTCAAGTCGGTGCGCACGCAGGTCGCGTCCCTGTCCGGCGGGCAGCGGCAGACCGTGGCGATCGCCAAGGCCGTGCTGTGGAACAGCCAGGTCGTGCTGCTGGACGAGCCGACCGCGGCGCTGGGCGTGGCGCAGACCCGCCAGGTGCTCGACCTCGTGCGCCGGCTGGCCGAGCAAGGGCTGGGCGTGGTGCTGATCAGCCACAACATGAACGACGTGTTCGAGGTCGCGGACCGCATCGCGTGCCTCTACCTGGGCCGGATGGCCGCCGAGGTGAACACCAAGGACGTCACCCACGGCCAGGTGGTCGAGCTGATCACCGCCGGGCGGTCCGGGGACCTGGGCATCGCCCGTCCCGAGACCGCGACCATCTGATGTCTGCCCCGGATCGACCCCGGCACAGCCAAGCTCCCCACGACGAGGAACGCAGCATGTCCAAGACCACCAGCGAGATGTCCCCGCAGGACACTCCGCAGGGCGCCATCTCCGATTTCGGCATCGACACCACCTCCCAGTCCACCGGCGAGGCGGTCCGCGACTACGTGGCCCGGCTCCGCGGCGGCGAACTGGGCTCCCTGCCCGCGCTGCTCGGCGTCGTCGTGCTGCTCATCGTGTTCAGCTCGCTGGCCGACACCTTCCTGACCCTCGGCAACATCGCCAACCTCCTCGCCCAGGGCGCCAGCGTCGTCACCATCGCCATGGGCCTGGTGTTCGTGCTGCTGCTGGGCGAGATCGACCTGTCCGCCGGCACCGCGTCCGGTGTGTGCGCCTCGGTCATGGCGCTGCACCTCGTCCAGGGCGGCAACCTGCTCGGCGGCATGGGCGACACCGTCTTCTACCTGTTCTGCGGCGTCCTCGCGCTGGCCGCCGTGCTCGCCGGCCTGATGCGGATCTGGGCCGGCACCGCGATGTCGCTGGTGGCGCTGGCCATCGCGCTGATCGGCGTGCCGGCCAACCCGTGGGTCGAGATGCTGCTGGCGGTCTGCGTCGGCGCGGCCATCGGCTCCATCACCGGCTTCCTCGTCGCCCGCGTCGGCATCCCGTCGTTCGTGGTGACCCTGGCGCTGTTCCTGGCCTGGGGCGGCGTGATCCTCCAGTTCATCGGCCAGGGCGGCACGCTCGGCCTGCGCGACGACGTGCTCTTCAACGTCGCCAACGGGAACCTGAGCACCGCGGGCTCGTGGGCGCTGTTCGTCATCGCCGCCGGCGGCTACGCGGCGGTCGTGCTCGGCCGCCACTTCAGCCGGCTGCGCCGCGGCCTCGTCGCGTCGCCGACGCCGATGGTCCTGGCCAAGGTCGGCACCGTCGTGGTGCTCGCCGCGGTCGCCACCTACGCGTTGACGCTCAACCGCTCGCAGAGCAACCTCGTCGTGATCACCGGCGTCCCGTTCGTGGTGCCGATCGTGCTCTTGCTGCTGGTCGTCGGCACGTTCGTGCTCGAACGCACCCGCTACGGCAGGCACGTCTACGCCGTGGGCGGCAACAAGGAAGCCGCGCGCCGCGCCGGCATCAACGTGCCGCAGATCCGGATGAGCGTGTTCGTGATCGCGTCCACCCTCGCGGCCATCGGCGCGATCATCTACTCGTCGAAGGTCGGCTCCGTCGACCCGAACGCGGGTGGCGGCAACACGCTGCTCATGGCGGTCGGCGCGGC
Source organism: Saccharothrix hoggarensis (assembly GCF_052936025.1). Next base: position 1,753,908 of record NZ_CP193624.1, read on the forward strand.
CGTGATCGGCGGCACCTCGCTGTTCGGCGGCAAGGGCAAGCTGCGTGACGCGGTCATCGGTGGCGCGGTCCTCGCGATCATCCAGAACGGCATGGGCCTGCTCGACCAGCCCGCCGCCGTGGTGTTCGTCGTGACCGGCCTCGTCCTGCTGCTCGCCGCGAGCGTCGACGCGCTGTCCCGCCGCCGGGCGGCCACCGCCGCCCGCTGACGTGAGCACACCCACCGCGGGAGCCCGACCCGACGAGGTCCGCAGGCACAACCGAACGGCGCTGCTGCGCCGGCTGCACGTGGACGGCCCGTCCACCAGGGCGTCGCTGGCGGCTGAGCTGGGACTCAACCGCAGCACGATCAAAGCCCTGGTGGACGGCCTCGCCGAGTCCGGCGTGGTCGCCGAACGCGTGCCGGCGCAGCGGTCCGGCGCCGGCCGCCCGTCCCTGCTCGTCCTGCCGCAGCCGCACGCGGCCGTCGTGATGGCCATCGACATCCGCGTCGAGCAGGTGGCGATGGCCATGGTGGGCCTGGGCGGCGACATCCTGGGCCGCGACTCGTGGAACCTGCACCACCGGTCCCGCGACCCCGGCGAGGTGATCACGCACGTCGCCGACTCGGCCAAGCTCCTCGCCGACGAACTCGACGTGCGCGCGGTCGGCGTGGGCGTCTCCGTGCCCGGCGTCGTCCGGCGCTCCGACGGTCTCGTGCACGAAGCGCCCAACCTGCACTGGACCGACGTGGCGCTCGGCGAACGGCTCTCGTCGGTGCTCAAGGTGCCCGTCCAGGTCGGCAACGACGCCGAGCTGGGGGCGCTGGCCGAGCACGTCCGCGGCGCGGCCCGCGGGTCGTCCGACGTGGTCTACATCTCCGCCGACGTCGGCATCGGCGGCGGCGTCATCTCCAACGGCCAACCGCTGCGCGGCACCGGCGGCTACGTCGGCGAACTGGGCCACATGGTCGTCCGGCCGGGCGGCCGGCGGTGCTACTGCGGCTGCCACGGCTGCTGGGAGACCGAGGTGGGGGAGGCGGCGCTCTGCCGCGCCCTGGCCCTGCCCGAGGACGCGCCGCGCGGCACCGTCGTGGCCGAGCTGCGGTCCCTCGCCGGTTCGCCGGACAGCGTCGCCCACCGGCTCGGCGAGTTCACCGAGTGGCTGGCGATGGGCCTGGTCACCGTGGTCAACATGCTGGGACCGGAACTCGTCGTGCTGGGCGACCTGTTCACCGCGCTGCCGGAGAGCATGGTCGAGCAGCTGCGGCACACCGTGCAGCGGCGTTCCCTGGTGTCCCGCGCGGTCGGCGGCACGCGCATCGTGTCGTCACCCCTGGGACGTGACGCGAAGCTCGTGGGCGCCGCCGAACTGGCCTTCGAGCCCGTGCTGGGCGAGGTCTGACATGCAGGGGGGCGGGGATCCTCTCGGATCCCCGCCCCGGACGGCTAGGGTGCTACGAGCCCGTCAGGGCTCGCGATGTTCAGCCCTGCTGCAACTCGGCAGCGAGCTCACGCAGCTTGGTGCTGTGCTCGCGGGCGTGGTGCCCGCAGAACAGCAACTCGCCCCCGGAGGGGAGCACGGCGCGAACCTGGGCAGCAGCCCCGCAGCGGTCGCAGCGGTCGGCAGCGGTCAACGCGGGGCGGGTGAGCGTCGTAGTCATGGAAATCTCCCTCCGTCCCGGCACCGGGGATCGGTGCCCTCACACCTAGCTGCGACCACTTCGCATCTGGCGGGTGCGCCGTGTTCGCTGCTTCCACTCTTGCAGACGCAGGAGCGGAAGTCAGTGTTCCCGACATCGTGGCGACCCGCGTCACCCGTCATTTACCCGGCGCCCGGGTGGTCCGAACCCACGAGTTCCACCGGATCGATCGGCCCGTGCTCACGGTCCGCTGTCGTCCCAACGGTTTGCGGACCTGCGAATACGGCGTTGGACGCACATCCGCTGCTCCAAAAGGTGGGAACCCGCAGTGCTGTCCTGTGATCGGTAACACTTTGGTCAGCCCAGAGCGAACACGCGAGTCCATTCCACGATTCGGACACGATCAGGACACGAACCGCCGGTTCACGGCACGTTCCGCGGCCCGTCAGATGGTGACGCGCCGGCCGTCGAACCGCGTCAGCCCGAACGACGCGTCCTCGTGGCAGACCCGCACGTGGTCCCGCGGCACGCCGATGCCGACCGCCTCGCCGAGCCCTCCGGGAACGCCTGCGGCAGCAGGTACGCCCCGTGCTTCTCGTGCGTGAGCTTGACCGCCTCCGAGGCCGGCACCTCGCGGTCGATCATGTCGTAGTCCCGCAGACCCGACAGGTGCGCGTGGACCCGGCCGCCGGTACGCCTCCGGCCGCACCTCGCCGACCTCGTCGTGCGGCAGGCCCTTGCCGTAGTTGGCGACGTACGGGTAGTCGCCCTCCTCGCCGTTGTTCACGTGCTCCGGCCACGCCTGCCGGTCCAGCGCGTCGGCCGACGCGAGTCGGGCCAGGCGGGCTCCAGTGCGACGCTCGCTCATGGTGGTTCCCCCGTGGCGGCGCGTCCCCAGTGCCGCCCCCCGGCAGCTCCGCCCCCCGGCAGCTGCGCCACGTCCGGCAGACCACCCCGAGTGGGCCGCGACATCACACGGACGGGTGAGATTGTGCGAAAAGAACAAGACCCCCTCGACCGAACGGCCGAGGGGGTCTTGCCCGGAGTGATCTGCAGCCCGGCGGACTAGTCCAGGTAGTCGCGCAGCACCTGCGAGCGCGACGGGTGGCGCAGCTTCGACATCGTCTTCGACTCGATCTGCCGGATGCGCTCGCGCGTCACCCCGTAGACCTGGCCGATCTCGTCCAGCGTGCGCGGCTGGCCGTCGGTGAGGCCGAACCGCAGCCGCACCACACCCGCCTCGCGCTCGGACAACGTCGCCAGCACGGACTGCAGCTGGTCCTGGAGCAGCGTGAACGACACCGCGTCCACGGCCACCACGGCCTCGGAGTCCTCGATGAAGTCACCGAGCTGGCTGTCGCCCTCGTCGCCGATCGTCTGGTCGAGCGAGATGGGCTCCCGGGCGTACTGCTGGATCTCCAGCACCTTCTCCGGGGTGATGTCCATTTCCTTCGCGAGCTCCTCCGGGGTGGGCTCGCGGCCCAGGTCCTGGAGCAGTTCGCGCTGGATGCGACCCAGCTTGTTGATGACCTCGACCATGTGCACCGGGATGCGGATGGTGCGGGCCTGGTCGGCCATCGCGCGGGTGATGGCCTGACGAATCCACCACGTCGCGTACGTGGAGAACTTGTAGCCCTTGGTGTAGTCGAACTTCTCCACCGCGCGGATCAGACCGAGGTTGCCCTCCTGGATCAGGTCCAGGAACGCCATGCCACGACCCGTGTACCGCTTGGCCAGCGACACCACCAAGCGGAGGTTCGCCTCCAACAGGTGGTTCTTCGCCCGCTCGCCGTCCCGCACGATCCACCGCAGGTCGCGGCGCAGCTGCGGGGTCAGCTTCTCCTGCTCGTCCTCGGCCCGGCGCACCCGCTCGGCGGCGTAGAGGCCGGCCTCGATGCGCTTGGCGAGTTCGACCTCCTCCTCCGCGTTGAGGAGCGCGACCTTGCCGATCTGCTTCAGGTAGGCGCGGACCGAGTCGGCCGAGGCGGTCAGCTCGGCGTCCTTGCGGGCTTGCCGCAGGGCCTCCGACTCCTCCTCGTCCCAGACGAAGTCGCCCTCGCCGGGCTTCGCCTCTTCCTCGGCGGGCTCCTCCTCGACCGGCTCGTCGATCAGCTCGACGTCGTCGACCAGGTCTTCGGCATCTGGAGCACCTTCGAGGTCCTCGGGCTCCTCGCCGTCCTTCTTCACCTTGCCAGGCGCGGCAGCGGCGGCCTTGGCGGCCGTCTTGCGCGGCGCCCGCGTGGCCGTCTTCCCCGCCGCGGCGGTCTTCGCCGCCGGCTTCTTCGCCGGGGCCTTCCTCGCCGAGGTGGCCTTGGGCGTCTCCTCGGCGTCAGCCTTAGCTGCCTGAGTCGTCTTCGCGGCTGCCACGTACGCCCTTTCACGACTGTCGATCAAGGCAAACCGAAGGGCGCGAACCTCGGTCGCCTGAGTACGGGGGATCCCCCGCCGGATCGTTCGTCAGCGGGGCACTGTTCCATTGTAACGACGAGAATCGCGTGCCGTTGCGCCCCGGCGTCCCCGAAGGTGGCCCGGCACGCGTTCTCGCAGGTGGAACGAGGCGGAAATCAGTGCCGGAGGCCCTGCGCCGCGGCGACCGCCGCCCCGACGATGCCCGCGTCGTTCTTCAGCGCGGCGGCCACCACCGGCGTGCGCACCTCGAGCAGCGGGAGCCACTTCTCGGCCTTCTTGCTGACCCCGCCGCCCGCGATGACCAGGTCCGGCCAGATCAGGTTCTCCAGCACGTTGATGTACCGCGACACCCGCGGCGTCCACTCGGCCCAGGTCAGGCCCTTGTCCTCCTTCACCGAGGCCGCCGCGCGCTTCTCCGCGTCGTGCCCGTCCACCTCCAGGTGGCCGAACTCGGTGTTGGGGACGAGCTTGCCGTCCAGGAACAACGCGCTGCCGATGCCCGTGCCGAACGTCAGCAGCACCACCAGGCCGTCCTGGTCGACGCCCGAGCCGAACCGCATCTCGGCGATGCCGGCGGCGTCGGCGTCGTTGAGCACCACGACCTGGTCCTTCGGCCGTCCCAAGCGCTCGGCGAACAGCTCGGCGGCGTCCGTGCCGATCCACGCCTGGTCGACGTTCGCGGCGCTGTGCGCCACACCGTGCTTGACCACGCAGGGCAGGGTGACGCCCACGGGACCGTCCCAGTTGAACTTCTCGACGATCTCGGCGACCACGTCGGCGACCGCGTCCGGCGTCGACGGCTGGGGCGTGGTGATGCGCAGCCGCTCGCCGTCCAGCGCACCCGCCTCCAGGTCCACGAGCCCGCCCTTGATGCCGGAACCGCCGATGTCCACGCCGAACCCGCGGGTCATGCCCATCCCCGTGGCCCTTCCTACTCGATTCAGTAACCGTGGCCGCAGACATTAGCCTGCAGTTCTCCGATAGTCCCGTGAGAGTGACGCAGGAGGAACAGTTGCGTTTCGATCCACGCTCATTGGTTGATGTCGCCGTGCTCGTCGCGCGTGAGGCGGGCGAGCTGGCCGTGTCCATGCGTGAAGCCGCCGTGACCGACGTCGACACCAAAAGCAGCGCCACCGACGTGGTGACCGCAGGTGACCGCGCGTCCGAGCAACTGGTCCGGCGGCGGCTCGCCGAGCTGCGGCCCGGTGAGCCGGTGATCGGGGAGGAGGAGGGCGGCACGGCCGCCGTCGAGGGCCTGACCTGGGTCGTCGACCCGATCGACGGCACCGTGAACTACCTCTACGGCATCCCGCACTACGCCGTCTCCATCGCCGCGCAGGTCGACGGCGAGTCCGTCGCGGGGGCCGTCGTCGAGCCCGTCGGCGGCCGGGTGTGGACGGCGGCGAAGGGCGGCGGGGCCTGGCTGGACGGCCGGCGGCTCTCCGTGTCGGACGCCACCCGATTGGACTTGTCCCTTTTGGGTTACGGCTTCGCCTACCGGCCCGAGCGGCGGCAGCGGCAGGCGGACGTCTGGGCGGGCCTCGCGACCAGGGTGCGGGACATGCGGCGGGCCGGCGCGGCATCGCTGGACCTGTGCGCCGTGGCGGCCGGGCGGCTCGACGCCTACGCGGAGCACACCCTGGGCCGGTGGGACTGGGCCGCGGGCGCGTTGCTGGCCCGTGAGGCCGGGGCGGTCGTCCACCTGCCCGGCGAGGCGCCCGAGCTGGGCGCGGACGCCACGTTCGCCGCCGCGCCGGGCATCGCCGACGCCCTGTTCACCGCGCTCGTGGAGTGCGGTTTCGGCAAGGTCTGACGCCGTCGCGCCGGGCCGGTCGCGTGCGGCCGGTCGGGCGCGGGGGTGCGCCCGGATCGGGTGCGGCGAGGTCCGGGCGTCGCTGGTTCCGGCGCGCGACCGGGTCCGGCGCGGCTGCGCCCGGGTCGGGTGCGGTGTGGCCGGTCAGCAGTGGACGTCGCGGGCGCCGACCAGGTGGTCCGCGTTCAGCGACGGCGCGACCGAGCCGTCGGCCGCCTGGCCTCCCTGCTGGTCGGGCTGCTGCTCCGCCCACGCCGCCAGCTGGTCGAGCACCTTGCGGGCGTCGCTGTTCGGCTTCACCTCGCTGAACTTCTGCCCGATCGCCACGTCGACCGTCGCGTCCTGCCGCTCGTCGCGCACCAGCTCCAGGCACGGCTCGATCAGGCTCAACGTCCGCGCCGCGCCCGCGCCGGGCGCGCCGAACCGGATCTGCCCTCGGCACGCCATGTCCTGCGCGGGGTACACCGGGTCGTTGCCCGGCTCCGCCGCCTGCTTCATGCCCAGCTCGGCCAACGTCGTCGCGACGAACCGGGCCTGGTTGCGCTGCGTGCTCGCGTTGAACACCCGGAACTGCACGTCGCCCGCCGGCACCGGGTCGGTCCGGTCCAGCGCGTCGTGCTCCAGCACCGTGCCGAGCGCCGGCGGCTGCTCCGCCGGTGCCGGCGCGCCGGACACGGGCGAGGGCACCCCGCCGGGCGGGTTGCACTTGATCGCCGCGTCCACGTCGCCCGCGTCGGACAGCACGCGGTTCCACACCACCACCGCGGTCACGGCGAGCACCAGGAAGAGGACGAGCGCCGGCAGCGGCCGACGCTTCCGGTACCGCGTCGACCCGCCGTTCCCCGAACCGGGTCCCACGTCCGTCGACCTCCCCTGGGCCAGTGTTGTCAGTGATCAGGCTATGCCGCGTCCCGTTGTTCCGCGTCTCGGGTCCGGCGTAGCGGGGCGCAATCACCCGGTGGCGGAACGTCAACACCCTCGTCGGGCATCTCGGGACGGGAACACCGGGCGGGAGACGCCCACCCAAAGCCTATCGGGCCAGCGTGCGAAGGGCCTGTCACCCGTCTGCTCAATTAGGGGGAACCCGCTGCACGGCCCTCCGATCAATGAGCTACCCTCTCGGCGCTCCGCGCACCGCCGGACACCTGGAAGCGTCGACGAACAGGGGGTTGGCGCCCGGCAGCACGAGCGAGACCTCCGTCACTGGGGACGGAGGGCACAAACGAGGGTGCTGGTGCGTTAACCAGCGACACGAACAGTCTCCGTTGACCGCAGGGGTGAAAGAAGTATGGCGACCGACTACGACGCACCGCGTCGCAGCGAGGCGGACGAACTCGCTGAGGACTCCCTCGAGGAGCTGAAGGCGCGGCGCAACGAAACGCAGTCCGGGGTCGTCGACATCGACGAGGACGCGACCGCCGAGAACTTCGAGCTGCCGGGCGCCGACCTGTCCGGTGAGGAGCTGACGTTCAAGGTCCTGCCGAAGCAGGCGGACGAGTTCACGTGCTCGAAGTGCTTCCTGGTGCACCACCGCAGCAGGCTGGCCGAGGAAGTCAACGGCCAGTACATCTGCCGCGACTGCGCCTGAGGGCGCCTCCGGGCACGACCGGCACGATCCCGCTCGACCGCTCGACCTCGCACGTCCGCTCCAACCGCACGTCCGCTCCGCCTCGCTCGACCGCTCGACCTCGCACGTCCGCTCCAACCGCACGTCCGCTCTGCCTCGCTCGACCGCTCGGCCCGCACGTCCGCTAGACCCCGCACCACCCGCACCACCGCACGACCCGCACGACCCGCACGACCGCTGGACCCGCACTACCGCACGTCCGCACGCACCTACGACCAGATCTGGGCGCTCACCCCACCGCCGGGGTGGCGCCCAGTCCCCGTTGACGTGTCGACGCGGGCCCGGCAGGGAGTTCACCGATCGCGCAGCAGCGCCGCCAGCTCCTCCGCCGACCGCACGCTGAACAGCCAGTACGGCGTCGGGTCCGCCGGGTCCTTCAGCTCGACCCGCACCATCGGCCCGACCCACCCGCGGTGCGTGACGAACGCCAGCGGGTCCAGGTTCGGCCCCATCGCCTTCCGCTTCGCCTTCGCGTCGAACACCTCGACCTCGCCGAGCAGGTCCAGCGGCACGTGCGCCGCGCCCACCCGCAGCTCGCCGCCCGACACCTCGACCTTCGTCGAACCCATCCGGACGATCAGCAGCAGCGCCAGCGGCACCGTGATGACGTACGGCAGCCACGACCGCACACCGGGGAACCCCATGTGGATCTCGGCGGCCAGCAGCGCGGCCGCGGCCAGCGGCAACGGCCAGCCCCACCAGGGCACGTACAGCCGCTCGCGGAACACGATCGGGGCGGTCACAGCACTCTCGCTCACGTCACCAGGGTAGTCTCGCGCGCCGTGCCCAGCGTCGAGGTCCTGTTGTCCCGGCTCGATCCCGCAGTCCCACTCCCCACGTACGCCCGACCGGGTGATGCGGGCGCCGACCTGGTGACGACCACCGACGTGGTGATCGAACCGGGTGAGCGCGCCGTGGTCGGCACGGGCATCGCGATAGCGCTGCCCGAGGGCTACGCGGGGTTCGTGCACCCGCGGTCGGGGCTCGCCGCGCGCGTCGGCCTGAGCGTGGTCAACACGCCGGGCACGATCGACGCGGGCTACCGGGGCGAGATCAAGGTGTGCCTGGTGAACCACGACCTGCGTGACGCCGTCGTGCTGACCCGAGGTGACCGGATCGCCCAGCTGGTGGTGCAGAAGGTGGAGCACGCGGTGTTCCGCGAAGTCGACGAGCTGCCCGACTCCGCGCGGGGCGCGGGCGGCTACGGCTCTACAGGCGGGCACGACGTGCTCGCCCGGACGGAGGGGTGAAGGCGATGTTCGGAAAGCGCCGCAAGCGCGGTAGGCACTCCGCGAACCGGGGGACGGCGCAACCCGAGGTCGAGTTCGACGGGGTGGAGCCCGCCGAGGACGGCCCGTTCGACGAGCCGCAGGCCCCGGACGACGGACTGAACCGGCTCGACCTCGGCTCGATCCGGCTGCCCGTGCCCGAGGGCGCGCAGCTCCAGGTCGAGATGGACCCGGCGGGCGCGGTGCGCGCCGTGCACCTGCTCACGACCGTCGGCCAGCTCACCGTGAGCGCGTTCGCGGCGCCGAAGTCGGACCGGCTGTGGCCGGAGGTCTGCGGCGAGATGATCGCCCAGTTCAAGAACGACGGGTTCCGCATCCTCCGCGAGAACGGCGACTGGGGCGAGGAGATCGCGGCCCGCAACAACGAGGTGCACCTGCGCGTGGTCGGCGTCGACGGCCCGCGGTGGATGCTGCGCGGCATCGCGGCGGCGCCCACGGAGGAGCAGGGCCTCCGGGCGACCCAGGCCCTGTACGCGCTGATGCGCGACACGATCGTGGTGCGCGGCGAGCAGGCGATGCCGGTGCGGACGCCGTTGCCGATCGAGCTGCCCGAGGCGATCGCCCGGCACATCCAGGCTCAGCAGCCCGGCTGAGCCGACGCGTCGAGGAACGCGGCGAGCGCGGCGCGGCCCAGGGCTTCCCGGTCCGCGCCCACCGCCGCCACGGTCGTCGTGCGCAGAGCGGCACGAGGAATCGCCTCGACCCACTTCCGGGCGACTTCGAACGGGTGCACGGGGTCGTCGGTCCACGCGGCGACACCCACCGGCGCCGTCAGCCCGCCCAGCTCGGCCAACGTCGGCGAGGCCGTCCCGGCGGCCTCCCGCAGCGCCGCCGCCAGCCGTGACCCGTACCGCGGCCACGCCCGCCGCAGTTCCGCGCCCAGCCACCCGTCGACGCCGGTCAGGGCCGTTTCGACGCCCGCCGACTCCACCACCGAGGCGCTCGCCGAGGCCGCCAGAGCCGCCGGCGCGCCGTCCGCCGGGCCGTTCCACGCGGGCAGCGTGACCAGCACGCCCGCGCACCGCTCGGGATGCCGTACCGCCCACGTCGCGGCCACGTGCGCGCCCAGCGACACCCCGCCCACGACGACCGGCGTGCCGCCCCAGGCCGCGTCCAACGCCTCGAAGTGCTCCCGCACGCCCCGCGACGGGGGTGCGACCAGGGAGAACCCGGCCTCGTCCAGCGGGCCTGCGAACACCGACGCGACGAACACCTCGTCGGACGCGGTGCCCGGCAGCAGAACGACGCGTGAAGAACTCATGGCGTCAGATCCTCCCCCAGTCGGATACCCGGTCGGGTGTACCCGGTTACGCTGGCTGTTGGACGGGCTTCGCTGTCGAGGCCCCGCGCATTCCAGGAGTCGGGGATGACTGGTACTGGGGGTGGCTACTGGCGCCGCCTCGTGCGTCGGCTTACCACCGACGTCAACGAGTTGGACGCCGACGACCTGTCCCGAAAAGCCCAGGCCGTCGGTGCCATCCGCGCGTGCGACTGCGAGTCCGGCCAGGAGGTGACGGTGTTGGGGAGGTTGCGCAGCGTCGAGCTGTGCCCCCGTGACGCCGCCGCCACGCTGGAGGCGGAGTTGTACGACGGCACCGAGGGCGTCACGCTGGTCTGGCTGGGCCGTCGCCGCATCGCGGGCATCGAGCCGGGCCGCACCATCAAGGCCAAGGGCCGGATCGCCGTCCGGGACGGTCGCAAGGTGCTCTACAACCCCTACTACGAGTTGCAGAACGCTTCATGACATCAGTGAACGGGCCGCAGAGCCGTCCCGAGCAGTCCGAGAACCGGTCCGACGACAACCAACCCGAGAAGCAGCCGACGTTGCTCGAGCAGATGGGCGGCGTCAGCGGCCTGCTGTTCTCCTCGTTGCCCGTCGTGGTGTTCGTCCTGGTGAACGCGTTCGCCGGGCTGATGCCCGCGATCTGGAGCGCCCTGTCGGCGGCGGTCGTCATCGGCATCGTGCTGGCGATGCGCAAGGGCTCCGTGCAGCCCGCCGTGTCGGCGGTGTTCGGCGTCGGCATCGCCGCGTTCATCGCCTACCGGACGGGTGACGCCAAGGGCTTCTTCCTGTTCGGCATCTGGCAGAGCCTCGTCTACGGCGGCGTGTTCCTCGCGTCGATCCTGGTCAGGTGGCCGCTGGCGGGCGTGATCTGGTCGTTCCTCAACGGTCAGGGCCAGGCGTGGCGGCAGGACAAGGCGAGCGTCCGGGACTACGACATCGCGACGCTCGTGTGGGCGCTGGTGTTCGGATCGCGGTTCGTGGTGCAGCGGTGGCTGTACGACGAGGCGTCGGTCGGCTGGCTGGCCGCCGCGAGGCTGGCGATGGGCTACCCGTTGATGGCGGTGGCGCTGGTCGTCACCGTGTGGGCGGTGCGCCGTTCGGACAAGCGCCTCAAGGCCGCCCTCGCCCTCCAGGAGGAGGAGAACCGCGCGGCGGAGGAACGCCTCCGCGCGCAGGCCGAGGGCAAGCCGAACACGTACCAGCAGATGCTGGACCACAACCCCACCCACCGCCCGCAACCGACTCCGGCGGAGGACCGCTAACCACCGGCCGCCCCCACCTCCCGATCCGGCGCCACCAGCCGCCTCGGGCAACGGGCTCACCGGCACCGGCATCGCCCACCCAGGGCCACCGGCCGACCAGGCGCCACGGGCTAACGGGCACCACCGGTCGTCCACGGGTCATCTGCCGAACACCTGGCGACAGGGCTATACGGCCTGCTCAAAGCCACCGGCAACCGGCCCGTCAAGGTCATCGGCCTACCGGGCGTCACGGGCCTACCGGCATCACGGGTCAACCGGGCATCACGGGTCAACCGGGCATCACGGGTCAACCGGGCATCACGGGTCAACCGGGCATCACGGGTCAACCGGGCATCACGGGTCAACCGCGCGTCACGGGTCAACCGCCCCAGAACGCTACGCAGGGGTCCCCGCCAAGGGGACCCCTGCTTTCATTCTCCCGCAGGGGTACGACAATCCGGGAGTTCCGACAAGTCCCGGCGTTCCCGGACTTCCGGCGTTCCCGGACTTGCGGGCGTTCCCGGAGTTCCCGGAGTCCCAGCGACCTCCGCCTCAGTACCCCAGTGCCGAACGAATCTCGCGTTCCACGTCCGCAGCGGCCACGAACAGCAGCTCGTCGCCGCCTTCCAGCGTGTCCTCGGGCGTCGGCACGATGACCCTGCCCCCGCGCAGGATCGTCACCAGCGCCGCGTCCCGCGGCAGCGCCAGCCCGTTCACCGGCGAACCAGCCAACGGAGTGTCACCCGGAAGAGTGATTTCCACGAGGTTCGCCTGACCCTGCCGCAACGTCATCAGCCGCACCACGTCGCCGACCGTCACGGCCTCCTCCACCAGCGCCGACAGGATGCGCGGCGTCGACACGGCCACGTCCACCCCCCACGACTCGGTGAACAGCCACTCGTTCGCCGGGTCGTTCACCCGCGCCACCACGCGCCGCACCGCGAACTCGGTCTTCGCCAGCAGCGACACCACCAGGTTGACCTTGTCGTCACCGGTGGCGGCGATGACCACGTCGCACAGCTGCATCCCGGCGTCTTCCAGGGACGACAGCTCGCACGCGTCGGCCTGCACCCACTCGGCCTGCTCCACGGTGTGCGGTTCGAACTGCGTCCGGTCGCGCTCGATCAGCATCACCTGGTGCCCGTCGGACACCAACTCGGCCGCGATGGACCGGCCCACCGCGCCCGCACCAGCAATCGCGATACGCACTCAGCTCTCCTCGGGCGCGTGAGCCGCAGCCGCGGCCACATCGGTCACGGTGCCGGACAGGGCCGCCACGTACACCTGGTCGTCGGCCTGCAGCACGGTCTTCGAGTCGGGCAGCACACCCGTGCCGAACCGCATCACGAACGCCACCCGGCAGCCGGTGGCCTCCTGCAGGTCGCGCACGGTCCGGCCCACCCAGTCCTCGTGCAGCTCCAGCGGCAGCACGGCCACGGTGCCGGACGGGTCGCGCCACGCGGTCGCGGTGCCCTCCGGCAGCAGCATCCGCAGGAACCGGTCGGTGGACCACGGCACGGTCGCCACGGTCGGGATGCCCAGCCGCTCGTACACGGCGGCGCGCTTCTCGTCGTAGATCCGGGCGACCACGGCCTCCACCCCGAACGTCTCCCGCGCCACCCGCGCCGAGATGATGTTGGAGTTGTCGCCGCTGGACACGGCCGCGAACGCGCCCGCTCTCTCGATGCCCGCCTCGATCAGCACCCGCTGGTCGAACCCGTTGCCCACGACCTGCTGGCCGTGGAAGTCGGAGCCGAGCCGGCGGAAGGACTGCGCGTCCTTGTCGATCACCGCGACCTGGTGGTCCAGGCGCTCCAAGGCCCTGGCCAGGGACGAGCCCACCCGGCCACAACCCATGATCACCACGTGCACGAAAGCCTCCTGAACGACGCTTACGGAGAACCTACCCACGATTACTCCGACCAGGGGACGCGGACCCCTTACGCTTTCGACCCGTGTCCAAGCTCGCAACAGCGGCCAAGCGCCTGCTGGTCGGCAGGCCCTTCCGCAGCGATCGCCTAGCCCACACCCTGCTCCCCAAGCGCATCGCCCTGCCGGTGTTCGCCTCGGACGCGATGTCGAGCGTCGCCTACGCCCCCGAGGAGATCTTCCTCGTCCTGTCGGTGGCGGGCCTCTCGGCCTACGCGATGGCCCCGTGGGTCGGCGTGGTGGTCGTCGTCGTGATGCTCACGGTGGTGGCGAGCTACCGGCAGAACGTGCACGCCTACCCGTCCGGTGGCGGCGACTACGAGGTCGCCACGGTCAACCTGGGTCGCAGAGCGGGCCTCACGGTCGCGAGCGCGCTGCTCGTGGACTACATCCTCACCGTCGCCGTCTCCATCGCCTCGGCCGCCGCCAACATCGGCTCGGCCATCCCGTTCGTCGCCACGCACAAGGTCGAGTTCGCGGTCGCCGCGATCATCATCCTCACGGCGGTCAACCTGCGCGGCATCCGCGAGTCGGGCAGCGCGTTCGCGATCCCGACCTACGCGTTCATGGTCGGCATCACGCTGATGATCGGCTACGGCCTGTACCGGGGGTTCGTCGCGGGCGACGTCATGCGCGCCGAGAGCGCGGGCCTGGAACTGCGCGCCGAGGACGACCACCTGATGGGCCTGGCGTTCATGTTCCTCGTGCTCCGCGCGTTCTCCTCCGGCTGCGCGGCGCTGACGGGCGTCGAGGCGATCAGCAACGGCGTGCCGGCGTTCCGCAAGCCGAAATCGCGCAACGCCGCGACGACGTTGCTGCTGATGGGCCTGATCGCGGTCGTGATGCTGATGGGCCTGATCGTGCTGGCCCAGCTCACCGGCGTGCGGATGGCCGAGGACCCGGACCACCAGCTGGTCAACGCGCCGGAGGGCTACGAGCAGAAGACGATGGTGGCGCAGATCGCGGGCGCCGTGTTCGAGGGCTTCCCGGTCGGCTTCTTCTTCATCACCGGCGTCACCGCGCTGATCCTCGTCCTGGCGGCGAACACCGCGTTCAACGGCTTCCCGGTGCTCGGCTCGATCCTCGCCCAGGACCGCTACCTGCCCCGCCAGCTGCACACCCGCGGCGACCGGCTGGCGTTCAGCAACGGCATCGTGTTCCTCGCCGGCGCGGCGATCATCCTGGTCATCGCGTTCGACGCCGAGGTCACCAAGCTCATCCAGCTGTACATCGTGGGCGTGTTCGTGTCGTTCACGATGAGCCAGACCGGCATGGTCCGGCACTGGAACCGGCTGCTGGCGACCGAGACCGACCCGGCCGCCCGCCGCCGCATGCGCCGCTCGCAGGCGATCAACACGTTCGGCCTGGTCATGACGTCGTCGGTGCTCGTGGTCGTGCTGATCACGAAGTTCACCAACGGCGCGTGGATCGCCATCGCCGCGATGGGCGCCATCTACGCCCTCATGACCGCCATCCGCCGGCACTACGACCGGGTCGCCGAGGAGCTGCGCCAGCAGGAGCGGCAGAAGCTCCTGCCCGCCCGCAACCACGCCATGGTGCTCGTCTCCAAGCTCCACATGCCCACGTTGCGGGCCCTGGCGTACGCCAAGGCGACGCGACCGGACATCCTTGAGGCCGTCACGGTCAACGTGGACGACATCGACACGCGCCGCCTCGTGCAGGCGTGGGAGAAGGAGAACTTCAAGGTGCCGCTGAAGGTGATCGAATCGCCCTACCGGGAGATCACCAAGCCGGTCCTGGACTACGTCAAGCGGGTCCGCACGGACAACCCGCGCGACGTGGTGACGGTGTTCATCCCGGAGTACGTGGTCGGTCACTGGTGGGAGCAGTTCCTGCACAACCAGAGCGCCCTGCGGCTCAAGGGCAGGCTGCTGTTCCAGCCCGGCGTGATGGTGACGAGCGTGCCGTGGCAGTTGGCGTCATCCTCGAAGGTGACGGACAAGGACGACGTCGTCGCGCCGGGGGCCATCCGGCGCGGCTTGGACAAGCGTGGCCAGGACGATCAGGGGAACCGCAGGTGACGGCGACGTGGAAGCAACGGCTGATCGAGGTCGAGGTCGGCCCGGTCGCCCACGGCGGGCACTGCGTCGCCCGCCACGAGGGCCGCGTCGTGTTCGTCCGGCACGCCCTGCCCGGTGAACGGGTCCTCGTCCGCGTCACCGAGGACACCGGCGGCTCGTTCTGCCGAGGCGACGCCGTCGAGGTCCTGGAGGCGTCGCCGGATCGCGTCGAGGCGCCGTGCCGGTACGCGGGACCGGGCCTGTGCGGCGGCTGCGACTGGCAGCACGCGTCGTGGCAGGCCCAGCGCGAGCTGAAGGCCGCCGTGGTCAGCGAGCAGCTGCACCGGCTCGCCAAGCTCGACTGGGAGGTCATCGTCGAGGACCTGCCCGGCGGGCCCGAGGACTGGCGCACCCGGATGCGGATGGCCGTCGGCCGCGACGGCCGCGCCGGGTTCCGCGCCCACCGCAGCCACGACGTCATCGCCGTGGACGACTGCGTCATCGCCGTGCCCGGCGCGCTGGACGGCGTGGTCGACCGCACGTGGCCGCCGAAGTCCGAGCTCGTCGTCACCCGTGACGCGGGCGGGCAGGTCCACCTGACCGAGGTCGGCCCGCCCGTCGTGCGCCGCGGCCGTCCCGTGCCCGGCCCGTCCCGGCTCATCGGCGGCAGCGGCACGGCCACCGAACTCGCCGCGGGCCGGGCGTGGAACGTCCGCGCCGACGGCTTCTGGCAGGTCCACCCGGCGGCCGCCGACACGTTCGCCGCGGTCGTCCGCGACTGGGCCGACTGCCAACCCGGTGACCGCGCCTGGGACCTGTACGGCGGCGTCGGCCTGTTCGCGTCCTTGCTGGCCGAGCAGGTCGGCGAGACCGGTTCCGTGGCCGTGGTCGAGTCGTCGTACGGCGCGGTTGAGGACGGCAAGCGCAACCTGTCCGACCAACCGCAGGTCAGCTGGTACGCGGGCCGCACCGAGGCGGTCCTGGAGACGCCCGACTTCACCGACCTGCCGCCGGACGTCGTCGTGCTGGACCCGCCCCGCAAGGGCGCGGGCCGGGTGGTGGTCACCGCCATCGCCCGCAGCCGCCCCGCACGTGTGGTTTACGTCGCGTGCGACCCGGCCGCCCTGGCCCGCGACATCGCCGCCTTCGCCCACCACGGCTACGAGTTGGCCCAGCTCAGGGCGTTCGACGCGTTCCCCATGACCCACCACGTCGAGTGCATCGCCCTGCTGAGGCCCGCTCGCTGAGCGGTGTCTCAGTCCGTGGTCCGTAGACTGACCGGACGAATCGGGGAGTCGAACCACAGGGCGAGGTGGAGCGGTGACGCTGCTGGAATCCGTGCACGGACCGGCGGAGCTGAAACGTCTGGGTGCCGATGAGCTGGTGCGGCTCGCGGAGGAGATCCGCCGGTTCCTGGTCGACAAGGTCTCCCGGACCGGCGGGCACCTGGGGCCCAACCTCGGCGTGGTCGAGCTGACGATGGCGGTGCACCGGGTCTTCGACTCGCCGCACGACTCGATCGTGTTCGACACCGGGCACCAGAGCTACGTGCACAAGATCCTCACCGGCCGGCGCGCCGGGTTCGACACGCTCCGCCAGAAGGGCGGCCTGTCCGGTTACCCGTCCCGGTCGGAGAGCGAGCACGACGTCGAGGAGAACAGCCACGCCTCGACCGCCCTCTCCTACGCCGACGGCCTCGCCAAGGCCTACCAGCTCGGCGGCCAGCGGCGGCACGTCGTCGCGGTCGTCGGCGACGGCGCCCTCACCGGCGGCATGTGCTGGGAGGCGCTGAACAACATCGCCGCCGGCTCCGACCGGCCCGTGGTGATCGTGGTCAACGACAACGGCCGCTCCTACTCGCCCACCATCGGCGGCCTGGCCGACCACCTGTCGTCACTGCGCCTGCAGCCCGGCTACGAGCGCGCCCTCGAACGCGGCAAGAACGCCCTCCAGGGCACCCCGATCGTCGGCAAGCCCGTCTACGCGGCCCTGCACGCGGCCAAGCGCGGCATCAAGGACGCGCTCAGCCCGCAGGCCATGTTCGAAGACCTCGGCCTCAAGTACATCGGCCCGGTCGACGGCCACGACCACGCGGTCCTCGAGTCGGCGCTGCGCCGCGCCAAGTCGTTCGGCGGGCCGGTCATCGTGCACACCGTCACCCGCAAGGGCAACGGCTTCGCGCCCGCCGAGAACCACGAGGCCGACCAGATGCACGCCACCGGCGTCATCGACCCCATCACCGGCGAGAACATCGGCCCGTCCAAGCGCACGTGGACCCACGTGTTCGCGGACGAGCTGGCGACGCTCGGCGGCGAGCGGCCCGACCTGGTCGCCATCACCGCCGCCATGCGCGGCCCGACAGGCCTCGACAAGTTCGCCGGCCTGTACCCGGACCGCTGCTTCGACGTCGGCATCGCCGAGCAGCACGCCATGACGTCCGCCGCGGGCCTCGCCATGGGCGGCATGCACCCCGTGGTGGCGATCTACGCGACGTTCCTCAACCGGGCGTTCGACCAGCTCCTGATGGACGTCGCCATGCACAAGCAGGGCGTCACCGTCGTCCTCGACCGCGCGGGCATCACCGGCCCCGACGGCGCGTCCCACCACGGCATGTGGGACCTGTCCATCTGCGGCCTGATCCCCGGCATCCACGTCGCCGCGCCCCGTGACGCCGCCACGCTGCGCGAGGAGCTGCGCGAGGCGGTCCGGATCGCCGACGCGCCGTCCGTCATCCGCTACCCGAAGGCGTCCGTCGGCCCCGACCTGCCCGCCGTCGAGCGGATCGGCACGGTCGACGTCCTCCAGCGCTCCGGCGACGACGTGCTGCTCGTGACCGTCGGCGCGTTCGGTTCGCTCGGCCTGGCCGCCGCCCAGCGGCTCGCCGACCAGGGCATCGGCGTGACCGTCGTCGACCCGCGCTGGGTGTTCCCCGTGTCCGGCGACCTGGTCGAACTGGCCCGCCGGCACCGGCTCGTGGTGACCGTCGAGGACGGCGGCAGGCACGGCGGCTTCGGCTGGGCGCTCGCCGCCGCGCTGCGCGACGCGTCCGTCGACGTGCCGCTGCGCGACCTGGGCATCCCGCAGGAGTTCCAGGAGCACGGCGAGCGCGGCGAGGTGCTGGCCGACATCGGCCTGACCGCGCAGGACGTGGCCCGGCGCATCACCGAGTGGGTCGTGGCGGCCGAGCCCGCCCGGGTCGGCGCGTCCGTCCAGGAGTGAGCCCGCGGCCGGGGCGCCCGTCCGGCGACGGGCACCCCGGCCGACGCGTGTCAGCAGACCCAGACTCCGTCGTGGCGTAGATTGTCACCGCGTCGTTGTCCGACGTCCCCGCATTCGCCTGGTCGAGCTCCTCCCACGACCGAACGCCGACGCGGCCGCGCTCAACGACTCCAGTGCCCCGCGGATCACCTTGTTCACGGAGAGTTTCCGGACGTTGAACGGCAACCTCTGAACAATGGCGATCGGGGGGTGAACGTGATGCCACGAAAGAACGTGTTCTAGAAGGGGTCGACAACCTGCTGTTGACGTTCGCGACGGATCTGCGCGAACTCCGCGAAGCCGCCAGCCGTCCGCCTTATCGCGGTTGGCCGGGCGGGCGCACTTCTCGGCGGAGGCCCTGTGCGACCCGGCGGGAGGCCGTCGCCTGCCGAGCCTGGCCGTGACCATGGCGTACGTGCGGGCCGGAGGCGGCCGGCGGTTCACGTCGTTGGTCGGCAGCGCGCTGGTCCACATCGGCGCGGCAATGGTGAAATCGACTCACGTAGAGAACGCCAACGGGCAATGGCCAACCGCAATTCAACGACGACCGCCACCTAGCCACTAATCGGCCACCGTTCCACGATCCACCAACCCCGCCCCGATCGGCCCGAAGCCGCCCAGCCGCCCGGCCACGCGCCGTCCATCGCTCGGCGCTCGCGTTCATACGCATTCCTCGCCCGGCGGCCGTGCCTGACCCGTGCCCTCACTCGGCGCGCTCGCGCGCCCACCCGCGCCGAGATTCACCCGGAAGCCCCTACTTCCTCCGCAGCCGGCGTTCACCCGGAGGCATCCACACCCAAGGACCGAGGCACCCGGTTCTGTCGGTCCCCTGTGCTTGGGTGTGTGCGAGGGGATCCCGTGCCGGGAGTACCCCTGCGACAGCGCGCCGACGGCATCGACAGCATCGACAGCATCGCGCTAAGCGGGTTCTCAGGGATCTGTGGCACCTTTGTGGGGTGCGGATCCTGGTAGTCGAGGACGAGGTGCCACTGGCCGACGCGATCGCGCGTGGCCTGCGGCGCGAAGGCATGGCGGTCGACGTCGCCTACGACGGCGAGACCGGCCACGAGAAGTCGACCGTGACCCGGTACGACGTGGTCGTGCTCGACCGCGACCTGCCCGGCATGTCCGGCGACGAGCTGTGCAAGGAAATCCTCAGCTCCGGCGCGCTGACCAGGGTCATGATGCTCACCGCCAGCGCCGGCATCGACGACCGCGTCGCCGGCCTGTCCCTCGGCGCCGACGACTACCTGGCCAAACCGTTCGCCTTCCCCGAGCTGGTCGCCCGCGTCCGCGCCCTCGCCCGCCGCGCCACCCCGGCCACCCCGCCCCTGCTCACCGCCCGCGACGTCGAACTCGACCCGGCCCGCCGCACGGTCCGCCGCGCCGGCCACCCCGTCGAGCTGACGCGCAAGGAGTTCGGCGTCCTCGAAGTGCTGCTCGCCGCCAAGGGGTCCGTGGTCTCCAGCGAGGAACTGCTCGAACGCGTCTGGGACGAGAACGCCGACCCGTTCACGACCACCGTCCGCGTCACCGTCATGACGTTGCGCAAGAAGCTCGGCGAACCGGGCATCATCGACACGGTCGTCGGTTCCGGCTACCGCGTGCCCACGGCAGGTTCCACTGAACTCTGAGCTGGCCCGCAGGCGCGGACCGGGGCTGCGCACGCGGCTCACCCTGCTCGCGACCGGCCTGGTCGCGTTCGTCAGCGGCCTGCTCCTCCTGCTCGGCTGGTTGCTCGTCGGTCGCGTCATCGCCTCCTCGCCCCGCTTCGCCGAAGGCAGCACCGTCATCGTCGACGGCCGCGAGGTCGACGCCGGCGCGCTGATGGACCTGCTCGGCGAACAAGCCCGCGACGACGTGCTGCGGTCCGGCTCGATCGCGTTCCTCTGCGTGGTGGCCGCGGCGGCCCTGCTCGCGTGGACCATCACGGGTCGCGTCCTCCAACCCGTGCACGACGTGACCGACGCGGCCCGACGTCTGTCCGCCGAGTCACTGGGGGAGAGGCTGCGCCTCGACGGCCCGCGGGACGAGGTCGCCGAACTGGCCGACACGTTCGACGAGATGCTCGACCGGCTCCAGGCGGCGTTCGACTCGCAGCGGCGGTTCGTCGCCAACGCCTCCCACGAGCTGCGCACACCGCTGGCCGTCATCCGCACCGAACTGGACGTGACGCTCGCCGACCCGGACGCCAACGCCGACGAACTGCGTCGCATGGCGGGAGTGGTGCGGGCCGCGACCGAACGGGCCGAGCAGTTGGTCAGCGCGCTGCTGCTCCTCGCGCGCACGGACGGGCTCGGCCTGGCGGTGCGCGAGCCGGTGGACCTGAACGCCGTGGTCGAGTCCGCGTGGAACGCCGTGCGGGTGGAAGCCGAGGAGCGCCGGCTGCGGGTGTCGTTCGTCCAAGCCCCGGCGCCCGCCGTCGGCGACCCGGCGTTGTTGGAGCGGATCGCGGGGAACCTGCTGGAGAACGCCGTCAGGCACAACGTGCCCGGTGGGTGGATCGAGGTGCGCACCGAAGGCGGACCCGACTGGACGTTGCTGCGGGTGTCGTCGTCGGGGCCGCTCATCGCGCCGGACCGGGTGGAAGAGCTGTTCGAGCCGTTCCGCCGGGGTGGCACCGACCGGACCGCGCGCACCGGCACCGGGCTCGGGCTGTCCATCGTCAGGGCCGCTGTCGCAGCTCACGAGGGTCAGGTGCACGCCACGGCGGTCGCCGGCGGAGGGCTGTCGGTGGCCGTCCACCTGCCGTCCGCGCCCCACGGAAAACTCGTGTGAGTGGTCCCGATCACACATGATCCGGTTTGAGGCCGCCCGCACGTGGTACTACCTGCGGATACGTGCCTCCCGACCCCCGATTTGTCTCCGGGTTGGCCGGGGTGTAACTTTCTCTCTGCCAGCGCGGAACGGGCCGGAGAGAGACCGGAACGGAGCGCGGCGAACATCAGCCCCGGATACGAATCACCTGGAAACAGTGATGAGTGGCGGTGTGCGCGTGTTCTTTGAGAACTCAACAGCGTGCCGAATAGCCAGTAAATTGTATGACCTCGTCAAGAGGTTTTCCTTTGAGATTGTTACTGGACAACTGACATTATTGTCAGTGTTGTTCGGAGCGATCAAACATTCCTTATTGGAGAGTTTGATCCTGGCTCAGGACGAACGCTGGCGGCGTGCTTAACACATGCAAGTCGAGCGGTAAGGCCCTTCGGGGTACACGAGCGGCGAACGGGTGAGTAACACGTGGGTAACCTGCCCTGTACTCTGGGATAAGCCTGGGAAACTAGGTCTAATACCGGATATGACCTGCCTCCGCATGGTGGTGGGTGGAAAGTTCCGGCGGTACAGGATGGACCCGCGGCCTATCAGCTTGTTGGTGGGGTAATGGCCTACCAAGGCGACGACGGGTAGCCGGCCTGAGAGGGTGACCGGCCACACTGGGACTGAGACACGGCCCAGACTCCTACGGGAGGCAGCAGTGGGGAATATTGCACAATGGGCGAAAGCCTGATGCAGCGACGCCGCGTGAGGGATGACGGCCTTCGGGTTGTAAACCTCTTTCAGCGGGGACGAAGGGCAACTGACGGTACCCGCAGAAGAAGCACCGGCTAACTACGTGCCAGCAGCCGCGGTAATACGTAGGGTGCGAGCGTTGTCCGGAATTATTGGGCGTAAAGAGCTCGTAGGCGGTTTGTTGCGTCGGCTGTGAAAACTTCACGCTTAACGTGGAGCCTGCAGTCGATACGGGCAGACTTGAGTTCGGCAGGGGAGACTGGAATTCCTGGTGTAGCGGTGAAATGCGCAGATATCAGGAGGAACACCGGTGGCGAAGGCGGGTCTCTGGGCCGATACTGACGCTGAGGAGCGAAAGCGTGGGGAGCGAACAGGATTAGATACCCTGGTAGTCCACGCCGTAAACGGTGGGTGCTAGGTGTGGGGGACTTCCACGTCCTCCGTGCCGCAGCTAACGCATTAAGCACCCCGCCTGGGGAGTACGGCCGCAAGGCTAAAACTCAAAGGAATTGACGGGGGCCCGCACAAGCGGCGGAGCATGTGGATTAATTCGATGCAACGCGAAGAACCTTACCTGGGCTTGACATGCACTGGAAACCAGTAGAGATATTGGCCCCCTTGTGGCCGGTGTACAGGTGGTGCATGGCTGTCGTCAGCTCGTGTCGTGAGATGTTGGGTTAAGTCCCGCAACGAGCGCAACCCTCGTTCCATGTTGCCAGCGCGTTATGGCGGGGACTCATGGGAGACTGCCGGGGTCAACTCGGAGGAAGGTGGGGATGACGTCAAGTCATCATGCCCCTTATGTCCAGGGCTTCACACATGCTACAATGGCCGGTACAGAGGGCTGCTAAGCCGTGAGGTGGAGCGAATCCCACAAAGCCGGTCTCAGTTCGGATCGGGGTCTGCAACTCGACCCCGTGAAGTCGGAGTCGCTAGTAATCGCAGATCAGCAACGCTGCGGTGAATACGTTCCCGGGCCTTGTACACACCGCCCGTCACGTCACGAAAGTCGGTAACACCCGAAGCCCGTGGCCCAACCCGTAAGGGGGGGAGCGGTCGAAGGTGGGACTGGCGATTGGGACGAAGTCGTAACAAGGTAGCCGTACCGGAAGGTGCGGCTGGATCACCTCCTTTCTAAGGAGCATTCCTCACCGGATGTCTTCGGATGTCTGGTGGAGAGCCGTGCCGGCGGCGAATGATCGTCGGATGGTTGCTCAATGATGTGGATGCTGGCTATATACAGGACTTCGGGTTGTCTGGAGAGTTAGTACTGTCCGTGAGGGCGTGGAAGGGTCTCCAGAGGGTTCAAAGCTTCTGTTCGGTACGCTGTTGGGTCCTGAGGGAACACGTGAGTGTCTCTTTCAGCGAGAAACGGCAGGGCTGCCCCAGCTCCTGAACCGCCGGTCTTCGGATCTGGTAGGCGGGTGTGTTACGGGTGGTGTCTGGTTGTTCTTTGAGAACTGCACAGTGGATGCGAGCATCTTTGTGGCAAGTTATTAAGGGCACACGGTGGATGCCTTGGCACCAGGAGCCGATGAAGGACGTAGGAGACTGCGAAAAGCCTTGGGGAGTTGTCAACCGAGCTGAGATCCAAGGATTTCCGAATGGGGAAACCCGGCCCCAGTCATGTGGGGTCACCCTTGCCTGAACACATAGGGCATGTGGAGGGAACGCGGGGAAGTGAAACATCTCAGTACCCGCAGGAAGAGAAAACAACCGTGATTCCGTGAGTAGTGGCGAGCGAAAGCGGAAGAGGCTAAACCGTATTCGTGTGATACCCGGCAGGGGTTGCGTGTACGGGGTCGTGGGACCTGTCTGATCGTTCTGCCGGACGGTCGAGGAGTCATAAAACACTGTGGTTAGCGGAACGCGTCTGGAAAGCGTGGCCGTAGAGGGTGAGAGTCCCGTACGTGAAAACCCGGTGTCTCCTGACGGTGTTCCCAAGTAGCAGCGTACTCGTGAAATTCGCTGTGAATCTGGCGGGACCACCCGCTAAGCCTGAATACTCCCTGGTGACCGATAGCGGACTAGTACCGTGAGGGAAAGGTGAAAAGTACCCCGGGAGGGGAGTGAAATAGTACCTGAAACCGTGTGCCTACAATCCGTCGGAGCCTTTAGGGGTGACGGCGTGCCTTTTGAAGAATGAGCCTGCGAGTTAGTGCTGCGTGGCGAGGTTAACCCGTGTGGGGTAGCCGTAGCGAAAGCGAGTCCGAATAGGGCGTTCATAGTCGCGTGGTCTAGACCCGAAGCGGAGTGATCTAGCCATGGCCAGGGTGAAGCGTGGGTAAGACCGCGTGGAGGCCCGAACCCACCAGGGTTGAAAACCTGGGGGATGAGCTGTGGTTAGGGGTGAAAGGCCAATCAAACTCCGTGATAGCTGGTTCTCCCCGAAATGCATTTAGGTGCAGCGTCGTGTGTTTCGTGCCGGAGGTAGAGCACTGGATGGTCTAGGGGGCCCACAAGCTTACCGAAATCAACCAAACTCCGAATGCCGGTACGTGAGAGCGCGGCAGTGAGACTGCGGGGGATAAGCTTCGTAGTCGAGAGGGAAACAGCCCAGAACGCCGGCTAAGGCCCCTAAGTGTGTGCTAAGTGGGAAAGGATGTGGGGTCGCCCAGACAACCAGGAGGTTGGCTTAGAAGCAGCCACCCTTTAAAGAGTGCGTAATAGCTCACTGGTCAAGTGGTCCTGCGCCGACAATGTAGCGGGGCTCAAGCACACCGCCGAAGCCGTGTCATTCCGATTATGTCGGGATGGGTAGGGGAGCGTCGTTCAGCCGTTGAAGCGCCGGAGTGATCCAGGTGTGGAGGCTGGACGAGTGAGAATGCAGGCATGAGTAGCGAAAGACGAGTGAGAAACTCGTCCGCCGGATGACCAAGGGTTCCTGGGCCAGGCTAATCCGCCCAGGGTAAGTCGGGACCTAAGGCGAGGCCGACAGGCGTAGTCGATGGACAACGGGTTGATATTCCCGTACCCGTGTGAACGCGCCCATGGCGAACCTTGTGATACTAACCGCCCGAAGCCCATTCCACTCCTTCGGGAGTGGGGTGACGTGGAGCGCGGGACCTGAACTTGTAGTAGTCAAGCGATGGGGTGACGCAGGAGGGTAGCTCCGCCAGTGAGTGGTAGTACTGGTGTAAGCGTGTAGGCCGACGTGTAGGCAAATCCGCACGTCATATAAGGCTGAGACGTGATGCATAGCCGATTGAGGCGAAGTAGAGTGATCCCATGCTGCCGAGAAAAGCCTCTAGTGAGTGTTCATGCGGCCCGTACCCCAAACCGACACAGGTGGTCAGGTAGAGAATACCGAGGCGATCGGGCGAACTGTGGTTAAGGAACTCGGCAAAATGCCCCCGTAACTTCGGGAGAAGGGGGGCCGAGGGATTTGAAGCCCCTTGCGGGCTAGGATTTTTCGGCCGCAGAGACCAGCGAGAAGCGACTGTTTACTAAAAACACAGGTCCGTGCGAAGTCGCAAGACGATGTATACGGACTGACGCCTGCCCGGTGCTGGAACGTTAAGGGGACCGGTTAGTCTTTCGGGGCGAAGCTGAGAACTTAAGCGCCAGTAAACGGCGGTGGTAACTATAACCATCCTAAGGTAGCGAAATTCCTTGTCGGGTAAGTTCCGACCTGCACGAATGGCGTAACGACTTCTCGACTGTCTCAACCACAGGCCCGGCGAAATTGCATTACGAGTAAAGATGCTCGTTACGCGCGGCAGGACGGAAAGACCCCGGGACCTTTACTATAGCTTGGTATTGGTGTTCGGTTCGGCTTGTGTAGGATAGGTGGGAGACTGTGAAGCGCTGACGCCAGTCAGTGTGGAGTCGTCGTTGAAATACCACTCTGGTCGTACTGGATGTCTAACCTCGGTCCGTGATCCGGATCAGGGACAGTGCCTGGTGGGTAGTTTAACTGGGGCGGTTGCCTCCCAAAGGGTAACGGAGGCGCTCAAAGGTTCCCTCAGCCTGGTTGGCAATCAGGTGTCGAGTGCAAGTGCACAAGGGGGCTTGACTGTGAGACCGACAGGTCGAGCAGGGACGAAAGTCGGAACTAGTGATCCGGCCATGGCTTGTGGAAGCGTGGTCGCTCAACGGATAAAAGGTACCCCGGGGATAACAGGCTGATCTTGCCCAAGAGTCCATATCGACGGCATGGTTTGGCACCTCGATGTCGGCTCGTCGCATCCTGGGGCTGGAGTAGGTCCCAAGGGTTGGGCTGTTCGCCCATTAAAGCGGTACGCGAGCTGGGTTTAGAACGTCGTGAGACAGTTCGGTCCCTATCCGCCGCGCGCGTAGGATACTTGCGGAAGGCTGTCCCTAGTACGAGAGGACCGGGACGGACGGACCTCTGGTGTGCCAGTTGTCCTGCCAAGGGCATTGCTGGTTGGCTACGTTCGGAAGGGATAACCGCTGAAAGCATCTAAGCGGGAAGCCTGTTCCTAGATGAGGTATCCCACCCTTTGTGGGTTAAGGCCCCCAAGAGACTATTGGGTTGATAGGCCGGAGATGGAAGGTCGGTAACGGCTGGAGTTGACCGGTACTAATAGGCCGAGGACTTGCTACGAAGACGCTACGCATCCACTGTGCGGTTCTGAAAGAACCGAACCGGACCACCTGGTCCCCGTGCGCCTGTTGTTGGGTGGTGGGGTTGGGTGCCTACGGGTTGGTAATTTCATAGTGTTTCGGTGGTCATAGCGGTTGGGGAACACCCGGTCCCATTCCGAACCCGGTAGTTAAGCCTTCCAGCGCCGATGGTACTGCACTCGTGAGGGTGTGGGAGAGTAGGACGCCGCCGAACATATCGTTGACCCTCAGGGGCATCCGTTTTATGCGGATGCCCCTGAGGGCATTTTTGCGTTCTGACCGGTTTCGGTGTGACGAGGAATCGTCACGTTGTGGTCCGCGGCGACGGCTGTCCGGGCGATGCGGTGCGCGCGAGCGGGTGACGTGCCGTGAGCGCTCTTCACGGCTCCTTACCGTGACGGCATGAGCAGTGGTCAACCGATGTGGGCGCCCGCCGTTCTCGGCGTGGTCCTCCTCGTGGCGCTGGTCCTGCTGCTCCTGACCTACGTCTAAGCGGCTATTCCACGGGGTTCAGGTCGCCGGTCGGGAAGCGCCGCTCGTTGCGTTCGATCTTGGCGAACGCGGCCTCGATGAGGTCGACGTCGAGCTTGTCGGCCAGCCGCACGAGGTAGTGCATGACGTCGGCCAGCTCGTCGCGGACCTTCCAGGCCAGCTCCGGGTCTTCCATCGCGTGCGCGGCCTCCTCGGGCGTGAGCCACTGGAACAGGTCCGTCAGCTCGCCGACCTCCCCGGACAACGCCATCACAAGGTTCTTGGGCGTGTGGTACCGGTCCCAGTCGCGCGCGGCGGCGAACCGGCGCAGCGCGTCCCGCAGGTCTTCCAGGTTCATGCCCGCAGAGCTACCACACGGTGGTCGCTGGGGCGCACGCCGCGTACCCGTTTGAACGCCGTGCTGAAGGCGAACGGGTCCGCGTAGCCGACCGCGCGGGCCACCGAGCCGATGGTCGCGTCGGGCTTGGCGAGGAGATCGGCGGCCAGGTCCATGCGCCACTCGGTGAGGTACGTCAGCGGCGGCACGCCGACCAGGGCGGTGAACCGTCGCGCCAACGCCGCCCGTGACACGCCGGCACGTGCCGCGAGTTCGGCGACCGTCCACGCGTGCCGCGGTTCGTCGTGGATCGCGCGGAGGGCGGGGCCGACGATCTCGTCGCCCAGTGCCCGGTACCACGCGGGGGTGTTCGCCTCGGGCCGGTCGAACCACTCGCGCAGCGCGAACACCAGGAGGAGGTCGACGAGCCGGTCGAGGACGATGTCCTGACCGGGCCGGTCCTTGGCGACCTCCTCCGACAGGAGGTCCAGCGCGGGGCACGGGCCATCGGCGCACGGCACGACGAACGCGGCCGGCAGGGCGTTGAGGAGTCGGTCGGACACGCTGCCCTCGACCTCGTAGGCACCGGTGATCACGACCGTGTCGCCGGACGCGTCGAACCCGTACGTGCGGGTGCCGAGCCGCCACCGCTCGCAGTCCGGTTCACCGACCTGGATCTGGGGCGGCGTGGACGGGTCGTCGGCCAGTACGAACCGGTGCGGTCCGCGGACCAGGCCGATGTCGCCGGGCCGCATGAGCAGGCGGGCGCCGTCCTCGGTGAGCAGCCACGCGGTGCCGCGGACGGTGGTGATGAGGGTCAGCGGCGCCGTCACCGAGAACCCGAGCGACCACGGTGGCGACGCGAACGAGCGGCACACCAGGGCGTGCTGCGCGTGCACGCCGCGCAGGAGGTCGGTGAGAGCGTCCACGTAGACGATTGAACATGGAGTTGCGACTGTGAGCCATGTTCCGTCCACCACGACGTTGGTGTGATGGTGGCATGACAATCCTGGTTATCGGAGCCACCGGCAAGACCGGCCGTCGCGTCACCACCGCCTTGGAGGACCGCGGCGTCGCCCACCGTCCCGTGTCACGTCGTTCCGCGATCCGCTTCGACTGGGCGGACGAGTCCACCTGGGACGCCGCGCTGGACGGCGTCACGGCGGTCTACCTGGTGCCGCCCGCGATGACGTTGTCCGACGAGGAGGTGGCGGCGTTCGTGCCGCGGGCCGTGGCGGCGGGGGTGCGGCGGATCGTGGTGTTGTCGGCGCGCGGCATCATGCCGGACGACGGCCGTGAACGCGCGGTGCGCGAGTCCGGTGTGGACTGGACGATCCTGCGGCCGACGTGGTTCTCCCACAACTTCAGCGAGGACTTCTTCCTGCCGCAGGTGGTGGCGGGCGAGGTCGTGCTGCCGGCCGGCGGGGACGGCGCGCACCCGTTCATCCACGCGCAGGACATCGCGGACGTGGCGGTGGCGGCGTTGACGGAGGACGGGCACGCGGGCGTGACGTACGAGCTGTCGGGGCCGGAGGCGCTGACGTTCGCCGAGGCGTTGGCGTTGATCGGCGACGTGTCGGGCCGGTCGGCGCGGGTGGTCGACGTGCCCGCGCCCGACTTCGCGGGGCTCCTGGTGGACGGCGGTCTGAGCCGGGCGTACGCGGAGGTGCTGACGATGTCGTTGACCGCGATCCGCGACGGTCACGACGCCGCGCTGTCGGACGGGGTGCCGTCGGTGCTGGGGCGCGACGGGCGGACGTTCGGCGACTACGTCAAGGAGGCGGCGGGCGCCTGGGGCTGAGCGAGGACGAACAGGTGCTCCTCGGTGGGCTGGCCCTCGCGGTCGGGGGTGAAGGCGGTGCTCCGGGTGTCGAGCACCGTCAGGCCCGCCTGCTCGATCCGGCGGAGGAGGTCGGGGGTGGCGAAGCTGGTGAGGCGCACGGTGTGGCCGAGGAACGGGACTTCGAGGTCTTCGACGTCCATCGGCACGGTGATCAGCGCCAGCACGCCGTCCGGCTTCAGCCAGCGGGCGATCTTGGCGAGCACGGCGGCGACCTCGTCGCGGCTCATCTGGAGGAAGGGGAAGAACGCGCAGACCGCGTCCCAGCTCCGGTCCTCCGACTCCCACTCGCGGACGTCGGCGTGCGTGAACTCGGCGCGCGGCACCTGGCGGTGGGCGATGTCGACCATGGTGGCGGACACGTCGATGCCGAGGACGTCGTGGCCGGCGGCGGTGAGGTCCTCGGCGACCGGCCTCCCCGTGCCGCTGCCGATGTCGAGCACCTTGGCGTGCGCGGGCAGCCGTTCGAGCAGCAGGCGCACCGCGTCGTCCACGGCGGGGGGACGGCCGAAGGCGTCCTCGTAACCCTGGCCGACGGCGTCGAACAGCTCGGCGGCGGTGAAGGGCTGGGGGTCCACGGCTACCTCCGGATCAGGGTGAGGTGCGGTTTGGGGTGGGGTTGGGTTGGGCCTTCGCCTGGCAGGGCGGTGAGGACGAGGCCGAAGACGAGACCGTTCAGCTCTTCCACGTCGAGGAGGAGTTCGCGCGCTATGTCGTGCGGGGTGGTGCCTTGGGACCTCAGTGTGCGGAAGACCTTGGTGAGTACCTGGGACGTCTCGCGGCGGGCCATGCCGGTGGGTGGGCGGCGGGCCAGGTGGGCGCACACGGCGGTGTACTGGGGCCGGCTGAGGAGGCCCAGGTCGCGGAGGCGGTGGGCGAGGGTGAGCGGGGTGACGTGCCACGTGGCGCTCAGCGCGAGGACCTGCTCGGTCAGCGCGTTGCGGGGGACGGCGGCCAGGACGCCCGCGCGGGGGAGGAGGAAGGCGGTCGCGAACGTTTGCGCGTCGTTGGTCCGGGTGAGGCGGCCCAGTTCGCGGGCGGTGTCGAAGCGGGCTTCGTCGGGGGTCGCGGTGGGGTCGAGGAAGACGTAGGGGGTGCCGTTGTGGCGGCACGAGAACGGGCCCGCCGGGGCGCAGTCCTGCGGCAGGGAGAACACGCGGACGCCGTGCGCTTCGAGCAGGTGCACGAGGTTGGGCGCGGGCCGGTGGGGGATGCCCCAGCGAGCGCGGACCATCTCGGCCGCCGTCTCCGGGTCGGGGCCCTCCCACGTCGGCACGTCCGGCTCGGGGAACGTGAACGCGCGCGTCAGCCAGGCGTCGAAGCCGATGGCCAGGCGGGCGGCGGCCAGCGCGGCGTCACGCTGCCGCTGGGGCGCCGGTCGGGTGAACGCGACGTCGATCTCGGGGACGTCCTCGGCTTCGAGGAAGCCCGCGGGGAAGCCGAGGGCTTCGGTGAGCCTCGCCGTGGTGGCCGGTCGCGGTCGGCGGCGGCCGTGCTCGTAGTCGCCGATGCTCGCCGGGCTCGTGCCGGCCTTGCGCGCCAACTCGACCGCGGTGAGACCGCGCCGGGTGCGGGCCAGGGCGAGGCGGGAGGGCGTGAGCATGATCGCGCCATTCTCGCACCCGCCTACCGGCGCGGGACGACGGTGACGTCCACGTCGGCCGGGCCGTCCGGGCCGCGGGGCGTGGGCAGCGGGCCGAACACCAGAGGCGGCAACGTGATCCGGTGCGCCCAGCGGTCGACTACCTGGCCCTGGGGCGTCGGTTCCGGCTGCGACACCTCGCGCAGCACGACCAGCCGGTCGCCCTCCTGGTGGGGGTAGGTGACGAGGAACCACAGCTTCCACTCGTGCGTGTGCAGGGAGTCGAAGAGGGTGAACTGGTCGCTGTCGTTGCCGCGCATCATGGCCGCGATGGCGGGGCCCTTGGCGTAGTCGCTGCGCAGCGGGGCGCCGGGCGTGCCGGTGTGCCGGTTGCCCTGGAGCGTGCCGAGCACGACCGGTCTCGTCGGGTGCTGGACGAGGCCCGCGTTCCACTTGTCGACGCGCGTCCACCCCTCGGCGACGAGCACTTCGCGCAGCCTGCCGACGCGGTGGATCCAGTCGAGCAGCCCGGCGCCGTTGGTGGGGCCGAGGGGTGGCGCGGACGCCCGTGCGTCGACGCCGGCCCAGATGGCCTCGTCGAGGTGGTCGACCCTCAGCCCCAGCTCGGCCAGCCGGGCGTGGTGGTCGGCGGTCAGCTCCGTGGCGTTCGACATCCTCATGTCGGGCACGGTAACGCCGACCACCGACAATCCCGTGCCGGTCGTCACTCGGGGGCCGTCCGTACCATCGGTACGGAGAGGGATCGGGTCGCGCGTCACACGTGGGGAATCACGATGGAATCGAACTCGCCGAAGGTCACGGTCGTCGTGCCGACCTACAACGAGCGGGAGAACTTGCCGAAGCTGGTCGACCTGCTCGCCGGAATCGGGGTGGAGAACCTGCACGTGCTCATCGTGGACGACAACTCGCCCGACGGCACGGGTGACGTCGCGGACGAATTGGCGGCGAGCGCGCCGATTCCGGTGGACGTTCTGCACCGCACGGAAAAGGACGGTCTGGGGCGGGCTTATGTGGCCGGGATCTTGCGCGCGCTCGACCGCGGCGCGGACGTCGTGGTGCAGATGGACGCGGACCTGTCGCACCCGGCGAGCGTGATCCCGCGCATGGTGGAGACGTTGGCGACGACCGACGCGGCCGTGGTGATCGGCTCCCGCTACGTGCCCGGAGGCGCGGTCGCCGGCGAATGGGGGTGGCACCGCAAAGCGCTGTCGGCGTGGGCGAACTTCTACGTCAACGCGATCCTGCGATTGCGCGTGAAGGACGCCACGGCGGGGTTCAAGGCGTGGCACGCGGCGACCCTGCGGAAGATCGACGTCGCCTCGATCCGGAGCAACGGGTACGCGTTCCAGGTGGAGATGAACCACCGGACGGTGAAGAACGGGATGCGCATCGTCGAAGTGCCCATCAAGTTCGAGGAACGCGCGGAAGGCGCGTCGAAGATGAGCCTGGCCGTGCAGCTGGAATCGGCGTTGATGCCGTGGAAACTGCTGTTCGGCCGCCGGTTGGGCTGAGGTTGCCCCGTTCGGGGTGCGATGACCCCCACACGGCCGGCGTGCATGAAGTCGTGCTCGGCTGGGTACCAAGCCCTTCCGAGCGACAGGATGCTGCATGGATGTGCGGAGCAGGAACAACGTGGTCGTCACCGGCGAGGCCGACGGCCCGGTGGTGGTGCTCGCGCACGGTTTCGGGTGCGACCAGAACATGTGGCGGCTGGTCGTCCCCACGCTCGCCGAGAAGTGCCGGGTCGTGCTGTTCGACCACGTGGGGGCGGGAGGGTCGGACCTGTCCGCGTGGAACGCCCAGCGGTACTCGACGCTCGACGGGTACGCGTCGGACGTGCTGGACCTCTGCCGTGAGCTGGACCTGCGCGACGTCGTGTTCGTGGGTCACTCGGTGGCCGCGATGATCGGGGTGCTGGCGGCGGCCGCCGAGCCGTCCCGGTTCGGCAAGCTGGTGCTGGTCACGCCGTCGCCGCGGTACATCGACGACGGCGACTACCGGGGCGGGTTCAGCGCCGCCGACATCGAGGAGCTGCTCGACTCGCTGGACAGCAACTACCTCGGCTGGTCGGCGACGATGGCGCCGGTCATCATGGGCAACGCGGACCGACCGGAACTCGGCGAGGAGCTGACCAACAGCTTCTGCCGCACCGACCCGGAGGTGGCCAGGGTGTTCGCGCGCACGACGTTCCTCTCGGACAACCGGGACGACCTGCCGCGGGTGAGCGTGCCGACGCTCGTGCTGGAGTGCGCGCAGGACGTGATCGCCCCGCCCGAGGTCGGCGCGTACGTCCACGCCAACATCCCCGGCAGCACGCGGGTCACGCTCGACGCCACGGGGCACTGCCCGCAGCTCAGCGCACCGGAGGCCACCGCGGCGGAGATCCTGCGCTTCGCCGTGGACCAGCGGTGATGTGCGAGACGGGGAGCGACCCGGACAACGACAACGAGACGTTCTCGGCCTTGTTGGAGGACAGCGCGGAAGACCTGTACGAGAACGCGCCGTGCGGATACCTGTCGACGATGCTCGACGGGAAGATCGCGAAGGTGAACGGGACGCTGCTGCGGTGGCTGGGTCGCCGACGTGAGGACCTGGTGGGCCGGATGCGGTTCAGCGACCTGCTCAACGTCGGCGGCAAGCTGTACCACGAGACGCACTTCGCGCCGCTGCTGCGGATGCAGGGCGAGGTGCGCGGGGTGGCGCTGGAGATGGTCGCGGCGGACGGCTCCCGGTTGCCGGTGCTGGTCAACTCCACCGTCAAGACCGGCGACGACGGCTCGCCGTTGCTGATCCGCACGACGGTGTTCGACGCGCGCGACCGCCGTGCGTACGAGCAGGAGCTGCTGCGCGCCCGGCAGGAGGCGGAACGGGAGCGCGACGAGATCCGGCGGCTCGCGATCACGCTCCAGCGGACGCTGCTGCCGCCGGTGCTGCCGGACGTGCCGGGCGTGGAGATCGCCGCGCACTACCACCACGCGTCGCCGTTCGAGGTCGGCGGCGACTTCTACGACGTGTTCCCGCTGGCGGACGGCCGGTGGGGCGTGTTCCTCGGCGACGTGTGCGGCAAGGGCGCGGGCGCGGCGGCGGTGACGTCGCTGACCCGCTACACGCTGCGCTCGGCCGCCGTGTACGACCCGGACCCGGTCGCCGTGCTGACGAACCTGAACACCGTGCTCAACCAGGAGCGGGACGACGGGTCCGCGCGGTTCTGCACGGTGACGTTCGGGGTGCTCGCGGTGGAGGGGGACGGCTGCACGCTCACGCTCGCCGCCGGCGGCCACCCGCCCGGCCTGCTGCTGCGCGCCGACGGCACGGTCGAGCACGTGGAGACGCCCGGCGGGCAGCTCATCGGCATCCTGCCCGAGGCGCGCGTGGTGACCACGACCGTGCGGCTGGCGGGCGGTGACACGTTCGCGCTGTACTCGGACGGGCTGGTGGAGGCGCGGACCGGTGGCTCGCGGTACAGCGAGGAGGAGTTGCTGGAGTTCGCGGCCACCATCGCCCCGACGTCGGCGGCGGGTGTCGTGGAGGCGATCGTGGGGTTGTTGGACCGGTTCGGCGACGGGGTCGAGGACGACACCGCGGTGCTCGCGCTGGGCGTTCCGGCGGCTCGGACCGGCGTGGACGTCGGCTCGGACCCGGTCTAGGGCTCCCAGACCTGGATGGCGCGGACGACGAACGGCGCGTCCGGCACGTAGGTGCCCTTGCCGGGGTAGGTGGTGAACTCGGCCTCGGTCGAGCACGTGGCCCGCTGGTACACCGAGGCGTCCCTGGTGAGGCGGTTCGCGAACGACCTCGCCACGAACCCGTCGGGCAGCGGGATGCACTCCCGGGGGTTCGCCGATTCGAGGTCGAGGCGGTGCGACTGGCCGGTGTAGTCGGTGCCCGACCAGACGCAGAACTCGCCCCGGTCGCAGGTCGCGGCAGGCTCGTGGGCCACCGCCGTGCCGCTGGACGCCAACGCGCCGGCGGTGAGCGCCAGCGCCGTGACCAGGGTGCGGGTCGTCATTCGGGTCACCTCCACCGCTCCAGGGTGCTGCGGCCGGCGGTGGTGTGGGGCCGGGGCGACCGCCGTTCACCTGATTGTGTGGGTGTGGTCCGGGGACGGCCAGTCGACCTTCGCCGCCGTTGTTTGTGGTCCTACGAACCAGTCTTGGTTTACTGGCTCGGTGACAGCGCGGGAGGGTGGGGTTTCGGGCTGGCGGCGGGAGCTCGTCGAGGCCGTGGACCGGGTGCTGGCGGGGCCGGTCAAGGGTGGGGACGGCGAGTGGCGGCCGCTCGGCCGGGCGACCCGATTACCCGGTGACGAGCCGGGGTGGTGGACGCTCGACCTCCGCGCGGGCGACCGGCCGCCGTCCGCGGACAGCTTCGACCAGCTCTGCCTGGCGGACAAGGACGGGCCTGACAACGGCACCTCCGTCCCGGTGGAGCGGGTGCAGGTCGCCGACGGCCTGGTCAAGATCAAGGTGGACGGTGTGCTGCCCGCCGGCTGCGACCGGGTGTGGACGATCCGGCTCACGCCTCGCCACCTGTGGCAGAAGCTGCGCGACGGGATCGCGGGCCTCGACCGGGCGCCGCTGGCGGATCGGCTGGCCGCGGGCAGGCTGGACGCGCTCCCCGCGCCGTCCGCGCACGACTACCCGCCCGGTTTCCTGCCGTCCCAGCGGATCGCGTACCAGGCGTGCACCGAGCCCGGTGTGCACGCCGTGTGGGGGCCGCCGGGCACCGGCAAGACCCGCGTCCTCGCCCGCGCCATCGAAGACCTCGTCAAGAGCGGACGGCGCGTCCTGCTGGTGTCGACGGCCAACATCGCCGTGGACAACGCGCTCAAGGAAGTCGTCAAGAACATCCCCACCGACCAGGGGCAGGTCATCCGGGTCGGGCCGCCGCACCTGCCGGAGCTGGCGGCGGACGACAACGTCCAGCTGCAGCGGCTCGCGGCCCGCACGACGGGTGAGGTCGACGCCGAGCTGGCCGAGGTGCGGGAACGGCTCGTCCAAGCCGACCGGGTGGACGCCAGGATCGCCGCCCTCGACGTCGAGCTCGCCGACTACGACCACGACGCCTACGTGGCGGCGGTCGAGCGGATCGACCGGCGGGCGGAGCTGGCGCGGCTGGAGGCGGACCGTCCTGAGCTGGCCCGGCGGCACGTCGAGGCCACGCGGGAGTTGGACGCCGCGGTGCTCGAGGCCGCGGTCGTGGACGGCGAGCGGCGACGGGTGGAGCCGCAGCGGCGGATGCTCGAACGGGCCGCCGAGCTCACCGCGTCGCTGCGGGCCGCCGAGGACGACGTCCGCGGACAGCGTGAACGGGCCGCGAGCGCCGCAGAGGAGGCCGCCGCCACTCGCAACCCGCTCGCGCGGTGGAAGGCGCGCAAGGCCGCGGAGCGGTGGGCACGGGCGTCGGCCACCGCGGAACGGCAGTTCGCGGCCCGGCGGGACGCGATCGTGGCGGAGCTGGACCACCTCCGTGCCACGGTCACCGTCACGCCCGCCGACCTGGCGCGGCTGGACGAGCGCGTGGTGGTCGCGAACACCCTCTACCGCGCCAGTCAGTCCGAGATGACCCACGTGCAGGAGGCGGTGGACGCCTTGGAGGCGCGCTGCGCGTGGCTGCGCGGGCTCGGTGTCGCCGACGAGCGGGACGACGCGGCGGTGGCGTCGGCACGCCGGGGGAACCTCCCGGCGCGGCACGAGGAACGGGCCCGGCTCCACGAGTTCCAGCGGTCCGCCGCGCGTGACCGGCCGCAGTGGGAGAGCCGCCTGCGGGACCTGACCAAGAAGATCGGCAAGCTGCGCCGTGACGCGGAGGGCGAGATCGTGGCCGGCGCGCGGGTGGTGGCGACGACCCTGGCCCGGTCGCGCGCGCACCCCGCCGTGGCGCGGGAGAAGTTCGACGTCGTCCTCGTGGACGAGGCCGGCGCGGCGCTGCTCGCCGAGGTGCTGCTCGCGGTCGGGCGGGCGACCCGGACCGCCGTGCTGCTCGGCGACTTCCTCCAGCTGGGCCCGGTCACCGCGGACGTCGACCGGGTCGACCACGCGGGCGTGCGCAAATGGGTCAAACCGGACGTGTTCACCCACTGCGGCATCCGCGCGCCCGCGGACGTGGAGGCGAAGGCGGGCGCGGTGGGGCTGCGGCACCAGTTCCGGTTCGGCCCGAACCTGCGCCACCTCGCCAACGAGGTCGTCTACGGCGTGCTGGAGGACGGCGCGACCAGGCCCGACACCGAGATCGTGATCGTGGACGTGAGCGACCTGCCCGACCTCGGCGTCGTGCACCGGTCGGCGAAGTACGCCGGCTGGTGGCCGGTCGGGGCGCTGGTGGCCCGCGCGCTCGCGCAGCACCACAGCACGGACGGCGACGTCGGCGTCGTGACGACGTTCAAGCAGCAGGCCGAGGCGACGCTCGCCGCGCTCCGGGACGTCGGACCGGACCTCGTCGTGCCCGTGGGCACCACGCACTCGTTCCAGGGACGCGAGTTCGACACCGTCGTCTTCGACCTGGTGGAGGACGGGCGGGGCTGGATCGCCAAGGCCCGCGCGAACGGCGACGACTTCGAGTACACGGCGGTCCGCCTGTTCGGCGTGGGGATCACCCGGGCCCGGCACCGGCTGTACCTGATCGTGAACTCGCGGGTGGCCGTCAAGGGCGCCGTGGGTGACAGCCCGCTCGGCGCGGTGCGGCGACTGGCGCAGGCGGGCCGCATCCAGTGGGTCCGCGCGGGCGCCCTGCTCGGCTTGGCCGACGAGCGCGAGTACAAGCCGGTGTCGTCGGTGGAGGCCGAGCTGCAGGACGTGCTGAGCGGGCTCGTCGAGATCACCGACATCGAGGACGAGTTCGCGTTCAAGGACACCCTGGCGAAGAGCCTCGCCCAGGCCCGGCACAGCGTGTGGATGTGGTCGCCGTGGGTCGGTCGGAACGGCAAGCGGTTCATGCCCCTCATCGCGGACGCCGTGCGGCGAGGCGTCGACGTGCGGGTGTTCACCAGGGACGACAAGGACTTCATCCAGAAGAACGACACCAACCAGGAGTGGCTGCGGGCGCTCAAGGACACCGGCGCCCGGATCATCCGCGCCCGCCTCGAGCACAAGAAGATCGTGGTGATCGACCAGCAGGTCGTGCTGATCGGGAGCCTGAACGCCCTGTCGCACCGGGACTCGCGCGAGGTGATGCTCACCTGCCGGGGTTCGGCGTTCGCGAAACGGCTGCTCGCGGAGCTGGGCGCCGAGGGGTTCGTCGACCCGGCGCCCTGCGCGAGGTGCCGTGCGGACGTCGAGCTGCACCGGTCGTCCGACCGGAAGCGGGGCACGCCCTACTTCTGGCGCTGCCCGCGCTGCCGGCACGAGGTGGCGGCGCCGAGCCGCGGCTGACCTTCGCCGTCACGGGGTGTGGAGGCGGGCGGCGAGGCGGATCGCGTCGTGGGGCGCGGCGGCGTCGGTGTCGTTGTCGAAGTAGACGTAGACGTCGCGGTCGGTGGCCCAGCCGCGGATCTTGGCGGCCCACTCGTCCAGTTCCGCGTCCGAGTAGCTGCCGACGTACAGCGACTCGCTGCCGTGCAGCCGCACGTAGACGAAGTCGGCCGTGACGTCCTCCACGTACGTGAACGTGCCTGCCGAGTGGGAGACGACCAGCGCGATGTCGTGCGCCCGGAGGAGGTCGAAGAAGTCCGGGTCGAGGAAGGTCGGGTGGCGGACTTCCAGCGCGTGCCGGAGTGGGCGGTCGGCGTCGGTGGTCGTCCACGCCCGGTCCTCGGCCAGGCGCTCGTCGTGCCGCTCGGCGAGGTCGGCCGCGGCGGAGGTGGTGCGGGGGAGGAGGGCGAAGAACGTCTTCAGCCGTTCCGGGTTGTACGCCGTGCGGGGCGGCAGCTGCCACAGGAACGGGCCGAGCTTGTGCTCCAGCGCGAGCACGCCCGACGCGAAGAAGTTCGCCAACGGCGTCTCCACGTCGCGCAGCTGCTTCAGGTGGGTGATGAACCGGCCGCCCTTCACCGCGAACGTGAAGTCCGCCGGGGTCTGGGCGGCCCACGCCAGGTAGCTGGACGGCCGTTGCAGCGAGTAGAACGAGCCGTTCAGCTCCACCGAGCCCATCAGGCCCGAGATGTGCTCCAGCTCCCGCCGCTGCACCAGGCCCTTCGGGTAGAACGTGCCGCGCCACGCCCGGTAGACCCAGCCCGACGTGCCGATCCGGATTCTGCCCACGTCCCATTGACCTCCAGTCCACTTGATGTTGCAAGTTGGTGCCATGGACGACCACGTGATCGACGCCTACCTCGACCGCATCGGGGCCACCCGCTCCAGCACCCTCGCGGAGCTGCACAAGCGGCACCTGGCGGCGGTGCCGTTCGAGAACCTGAGCATCCACCTCGGCGAGACCGTCACGCTGGACGAGGACCTCCTGGTCGACAAGATCGTCAACCGCCGGCGTGGCGGGTTCTGCTACGAGCTCAACGGCGCGTTCGCGGCGCTGCTGCGCGCCCTGGGGCACGACGTGCGGCTGCTGTCCGCCAAGGTGTTCAACGACGGCGCCTACGGCCCGCCGTTCGACCACCTGGCGTTGCGGGTCGGCGACCTGCTCGTCGACGTCGGCTTCGGCCGGTTCAGCCTGCGGCCGCTCGACATCACCAGCCGGGACGTCCAGCACGACGCCGCCGGCGCGTTCCAGCTGGTCGACACGCCCGACGGCGACGTCGACGTGCTGTTCGACGGCGTGCCGCAGTACCGGTTCGAGACCCGGCCGCGGGAACTCGCCGAGTTCCGCGCCACCTGCTGGTACCAGCAGACGTGGCCCGAGTCGCCGTTCCGGCGCGGCACGACGT
This sequence comes from Saccharothrix hoggarensis, assembly GCF_052936025.1. Next base: position 1,793,563 of record NZ_CP193624.1, read on the forward strand.
GCTCGCTGCCCACGCCGACCGGGCGGATCACCATCGCCGACCACAAGCTGATCACCACCGAGGGCGGGGAGAAGCACGTCGAGGAGCTGGACGACGACGCCCTGCTCGCCGCGTACGCCGAGCACTTCGGCATCGTGCTGGACCGCGTGCCGCGGCTCACGTGAGCAGCCGTTCGGCGAGGGCGAGGGCGTTGTGCGGGGCCGCGCCGTGCATCGTGTTGTCGAAGTACACGTACACGTCGCGGTCCACCGCCCACTCGCGGACCCGTGCGGCCCACCGGTTCAGCGCCAGGTCGGAGTACGCGCTGACGTACAGCTCGTGGTCGCCGTGCAGCCGGACGTAGACGAAGTCGGCGGTCACCTCGCACAGCTCGGGGAAGCGGCCCGCCGACTCGGCGACGACGAGCGAGACCCCGTGCCGTCCCAGGAGGTCGAGGAGGTCCGGGTCGTCCCACGTCTTGTGCCGCACCTCCAGCGCGTGCCGGACCGGCGGTCCCGGCAGCCGTTCCAGGAACGCGGCCAGCCGGTCCGGCCGCCACGGCAGCGTCGGCGGCAGCTGCCACAGGATCGGCCCGAGCTTCGCGCCGAGGTCGAGGACGCCGGAGGCGAAGAACTCGTCCACGTCGTCCCCGACGTCCCGTAATCGCTTGGTGTGGGTGATCTCGCGGTGTCCTTTGACGGCGAACACGAAGTCGTCGGGCGTGCGCTGGAACCACGACCGGTAGTCGGTCGGCTTGCGCAGCCCGTAGAACGAGCCGTTGATCTCCACCGTGTTCAGCCGTCGGGACAGGAAAGGCAACTCCAGTCGTTGCTGCAACCCGCGCGGGTAGAAATCGCCACGCCACTGGGGATACAGCCAGCCGGATGTACCGATTCTGATTTCACCCACGGTAGCGATGTTGCCCGCGTGAGTGACACCCGAAACATTCGGTCCGACTCGGGTCTAGAAACCCGCGCAGTCCAGGGCGCCGGTCACCACGCGGTCGACGCGCGCCTGTTGTGGGTCACGGGCCAGCGCCTCCGTGCACGGGCAGCGTTCCAGGTCGCTGCCGCACAGGTACACGCCGAGCACCCGCATGCTGCGCGCCGTCTGCCGCAACCGCGCCGCCCCGCGCAGCCGCACCTGCGCGTACACGGCCTTCGCCAGCTGGTACGGCACGCCGGGGCCGAGGTCGACGCACGCCTGGCTGTCCAGCTCCTCCGCGACGTGCGCGATGGGCCGGCACCCACAGGCCCGCGCCGACCGCACCAGCCGCTGGTCCAACTTCGCGACGAGCCGTCGGCCCACCTCGTCCCGCCAACCCCGGTCGGCGCGCAGGAAGGCCACCAGCTCCTCCACGCGCAGCGGGTCGGGGCGTGGACGGCGAGCGCGCGCTCTTCGTCGTTGCTGGCTCATGACACCAAGATCGGGTGTCTCACACCTTCGTGAGCACCCCTCACCCGGCTGCGTGGCGAAAGCACCCTCCCGCACTAACGCCCCACCGCACACAGCCACCACGACACCCGGCCATCAGCGCGTACGAACGTCAACGGAGGTGCTGCGGCTGCTTCCCGATGATCGAGTCACATCCGGTACGGCAACGGTCAGGTCGGTCGTCCGGGCAAGGCGCGACCGAGCTGGCCATGCGTCTCCGGGTCGGTCGAGTAGACGCACACGCCACGCATCCCTCGAGTTGTCGAGGCCGACCCCCGGCCTGCGACTCGCCGAAGGTCAGCGGGGCGAAGTTGCCGGGTAGATGTGCCGTTCGGCGTCCCTCTCCGTGTGGAAGTGGCCAACCAAGGCGTGATCGATACCGGCGGCGGCGATCTCCGACGCGGTGAACGGTGCGTGCAGCAGCTTGCCGGATTCCTGGAACGCCATACCCGCGCGCTCCGAACGTGGAAAAGTGCGAGGTTCACCCCGCGCGGGCAACGCGGAAATTTCCGACAAACCCGTCGGTGTTGGCAGGTGCACGGTAGGCGGCGCCCCATAGCGTGAGGCCGTCCGTCAATTCATGTGCTATGAAATGGTCTTCCATGAATACCTGCACGTTAGGCGTCCACGCGACCTGGTGGTAGAGGATCCTGGGTCCGTGCCAGTCGCGGTCGCCCGGGCGAGAAAGACGGGCATGTCGACGCTCTCGAACGCGTTCGCGCAAGAAATGCGCGCTATCAGGCGAGAACCGCTCGTGTTCGTACAAGTCACCGGCGCAGAGCAGGGCATCAGCCCCTCTCGGCTCGGGCGAGGGCGGTGGTACGCCGCAACGTCTCGCAATGCCAGCTGGCGTGACCGGGCCAGTGGCGGGCTGGCCGACCTGAAATACGTGTCGAGGTGGAGGTCGAAAAAGAGAAGAGGGCTCAAATTCACCTCGTGTGTGCGCGTCACGAGGACATATAGAACAGTTGCGCCCGGCCGTTACACCGGCAGCGCGGCAATGCCGGACCCGGAGCCCTATCGTGATTTTCCGGGAGTGACCACGAAGCGGTTCGGCTCGGCCAACACCATCGCCGCGCCGTCCAGGTCGGCGAGTCGCGCGGCCAGCGTCGCGCTCGCGAGCGTGTGCGGGAGTGCCTCGCTGAACTTGAGGCCCTGCAGCGCCCGCTCGTCGACGTCCGGCAGGCACAGCCGCTCAATGGCGTCGGCCAGAGCCGCTCGCCACATCTCCACGGTCACGTCCGCGCGCAGCCGAATAGACGTGTCGTCCACGCGTTGCTTTGCGTCGGTGAGTTCGGACAGCGTCGCGGCGAGTGTGGCGTTGGCTCGGTAGCCAGCCCAGGTCCACCAGCGGACATCGATGCCGTCACGAGCGACGACCGTCCCACCGGGATGTACAACGTGGCTCGCGTCCTCGCGTTCCTCAGCCAGGGCACGTTGAGCCCGCTGGGTCATCTTCACAGGTGGGTCGTTGCCCAGCAGGACATCTCGGACGGCGCGACTCAGCTCCAGCGAGGCGCCAGACAGCCCTGGGGTGTGCCAGTGCGCCTTGCCTCCGCCGGTCGCCTCCTCCACGAAGCAGCGGCGGCGTTTCCAGTCGATCCAGCCGACCTTCCAGCTTCGCCCACCCAGCAGCAGCAGACGAGGGCCCTCAACCTTCTCGGTCAGCAAGGCGGGGTCGGTGCGCCCGATCTCCCGACGCCCGTGCAGGACGGTGAACTGCGGCGGCGCGGTGAAGACCGCCGTCATGTCCATGAAGTGCCTGCGCCCGAAGCGCTGTTCCGCGGCAGGGCCGATGAACAGCATGTCGCCGTCCCGGTCGAGGAAGCCGTTGTCCACGAGGTGCCGCAGTATCGGCTCGGCGCTGCGGTCGAACGGCGCCAGACCGTTCCAGCCCTCCACCCACAGCCGATCGCCGATGCGGTTCTCCTGCAGTGCCAGTGCCAACACCTGCTGCGCGACGATGTGCCGAGGCTGGGGCGGCGCGGTGACCGGCTCGACGAAACCCCTGCTCCACAGCAGGAGTAGTCCCGCCGTCCAGGGCACTTGGTTTCGCCTGATGGCGAGGAACAGGCAGTTGCGCACCGTCCCGGCCCGGCGACCGGTCCGGCCGAGCCGTTGCAGGAATGACGCCACCGAACCGGGCGCGTTGATTTGGATGACCCGGTCCAGGTCACCCACGTCGATACCCAGCTCCAACGTGCTGGTGGACACGATCACGCAGTCGCGGGCTTCGGCGAAGGCCAGTTCTGCTTGCCGCCGCTCGTCCACGGAGAGGGACGCGTGGGAGAGGAACGTGGTGACTCCGCGGCTGCGCAGCGCCTCGCCCAGTTCCTCCACCAGCCGCCGCGAGTCGCAGAACACCAGCCGCTTCTCGCCCCGGTGGAGGGAGGAGATCACCGTGGCCGCGTTGGACACCGAGCCCACGTAATCCAGTTCGATCTCACCCACCGAGGCCGGGTTCACCGCGGCATCGGTGACGCCCGGAGCGATCACCCTGGCCGGGCGCTCGCCGCGACCGGAGCCCTGCAACCAGTTCAGCAGGTCGTGCGGGTTGCCGACCGTCGCGGACAGACCGACCCGCTGGATTCGCCGCCCGACCACGCGCGTCAGGCGCTCCAGGACGGCGAGCAGGTGCCAGCCCCGGTCATCGCCGGCGAAGGCGTGCACCTCGTCGACCACCACCGTGCGGAGACCGGCGAAGAACGTGCCGTGCTCCACCTTGACGCTGACGAGCATCGCCTCCAAGGACTCCGGCGTGGTCAGCAGGACGTCCGGAGGGTCGCGGAGGATCTTCTGCCGGGTGGACTGGCTGGTGTCGCCGTGCCACAGGCCAACCCGCCGCCCCAGCCACGCGGCATAAGCTTCCAGCCGCGGGTGGAGGTTGTTCAGCAGGGCTTTGAGCGGGCACACGTAGATGACCGACACCCCGGTCCACTTGTGCTGCTCCATCGCGCTGAGCAGCGGGAAGCACGCGGCCTCCGTCTTGCCCCCGGCAGTGGGGGCCAGCAGCACGGCGTCGTCGCCGTCCACCAGAGGTCTCACGGCCTCGGCTTGCAACGGCCGCAACGAACTCCACCCGAGCGTGTTCACGATGTGGTGCACAAGCACCGGGTGCAGGCCGTCGAGGCCGGTGGTCACGGCAGGTCCAGCTCGACGTCGTCGGCGGAGCGCGCCGCCGCGTTCCGCTCGACTTCCGTCAGTTCGGACTGCGTCAGGGTGAGGGCGTAGTGCTTGCGCGGGTCGAAGTCGTCGTGCTCGTCCACGCGGTCCAGCACGTCGGCGACCAGCTTGCGCAGGAAGATCCGCGGTGCCACGCCCACCTGGCCGCCCAGGCCACCGGTGACCGCGTCGGCGAGCTGGGCGATGTAGGAGTTATCCACCACGGATGACACCCGGCCGGGGTCGCGAGCGACCTCCGCGTACAGGTCGCGCACCACTCGTCCCAGCGCGCCCAGCTTGACCAGGTCGAAGCCCGGCAGCCGGAGCTGCACGGCCCGAGGCGAGTCGAACCGGGGCTCGGTGGTGAAGTCCGTGGCGAGGCGCTGCGCCAACGGAGGCAGCCGCTGCACGCCCTGCTGGCCGTCGAAGAACGCGGGCGTCCCCGTGATCACCAGGAACAGTCCGGGGAAGCGGCCCGCGTCGATCTCGTCCAGCAGTTGCCGCAGGGCGTTGAGCCCCTTCTCCCGCACGTCGCCGCGCACCCGTTGCAGCGTCTCGATCTCGTCCAGCACCAGTAGCAGTCCGGGGTGCCCGCTGTCCCGCAACACGGTCAGCAACCCTTGCAGGAAGCCCAGCGCGCCGAAGTGGTCGAGGTCACCGCGCACGTTGGCCGCGCGCCGCGCCGACGCGGCGACCGACTTCTGCCCGCCCAACCACGCCAGCAGCGCTTCCGCCGTAGCGGCGTCGCCGCCGACGCGAGCCTGCCGGTAGCCGCGCAGAGCGGCGGCGAAGGCGGGTGTCGTTCGCGCCACCTCGGCGAGTCGCTGCTCCAACAGCACGTCCACTGCCGCAGACAACGCCTGCTCGTCGTCCTCGGCCACCTCGCCGCCGTCGAGGACTTCCTCCTCCAACGTGTAGAACCACGAGTCGACCACCGGTCCGAGGGCGCTCGGCCGGTGCGTCGCGGTGCTGAGCCGCTCCGTCAGCCGCCGGTACACGGTTTCCAGCCGGTGCAGGGGCGTCTCGGCCTCGGAGATCTGCACCTCGGTGGCTGCAAGCCCGGCGCGCTTGGCGCGTTCGGCGAGCCAGCGCGCGAAGAACGTCTTGCCCGAGCCGTACTCGCCGCGCACGGCGTGAAACGCCGCACCGCCCTTGGCGACGGTGGCGATGTCGTCGTCCATCGCCACCACGAACCGCTCCAGGCCCACGGCGAACAGGTCCAGCCCGGCTTGGGGCACGGTGCCGCGCCGCAGGGCGGCGATCACCTCCCGGCGGCGGGCCTGGCTGATCATCGACGTCATGGCTTCCTCACCCCGAACTGCTCGCGCAAGAGGTCGACGTCGAGCTTCAACGTCCGCCCGCCGTCGATCGGGGTCAGCACCGGGTAGCCCTCGACGTTGAGCAGGCGTTGCAGGATGCTCACCAGGAACTCGGGGCTGCGACCGGCCCGCCCGGCAGCGGCTGCGACGGCGACGACCGATCGAGTGCCGCCACCCTCTACCAGCACGTCGATCACGGCCGCCATCTGGGGCTTCTGGATGCCCTTGGGCACGAACTCCTTCTGCGCCTCGTAGACCTTCGTGTCCACGACCTGGGCGCCCAGCGACGTGCTGGGTGCCGCGAACAGCGGTTCGGGCGCAGGCGCGGCCGGAGCCTTGGACGTCTTCCGACGCGGTTGCGGGGCAGGTGCCACAGCCTCGGTCCGACGACCCCACCACTGCGGCGTGACGTCTTCCGGCGACAGCATCCGCCATCCCGAAGGCAGTGCTTGATCCGCGGCAGGCAGCAGCACCAGCACCGGAACGGTCATCTCGGCCAGGGCCGCTCCGCCGTGGTACCCGGCTCGGCGTTGCAGGTAGCGGATGTCCTCCCGCCACGGGACGACCACCCGCCCACCGCCCGCGAGCACGCGCGGCCCGGCCAGTTCGACCTCACCGTCCTCCGCCGTCCCGAGCCGCCAGCGCACCGACTCGACACCGGCCGCCCCGGTCGGAGTACGGCCGTCGGTGGACCGGTCGAGCACGTGCCCGTGATCGGACACGAGGACCACCGGTCGCCCGTAGGCCCGTGCGGCGTCGAGGAGTTCCCGCAGGTAGGTCACGTCCTCCAAGCGCCAGCCGGTGCGGTTGCCCTCACGGCCGTGGTCGAGCGCGTCGTCGATGGTGTTGAGCACGACGGCGACCACATCGTCCCCGGCCAGCGCAGTCACCAGCGGTTCCGACAGCCGCTGTCCGGCGTGCCCGCCGATCTCGCTCTTGTGGAACAGCGCCGCCTGGCGGTGGCGCCGACGCCAGAACGCGGCGAACCCGTCGCGCTCGACACCCTGCGCACCCGCCGTGGGCGATCCCGTGAGGAGGGCGGCCCGGCTGACGGTGGTCACGGACGGGATCGCCGCGACCGCCCCGAGGCGCCCGCCGTGTTCCAGCGACGCCTCGTGCCAGCCCCGCTCGGCGAGCTGCTCACCGAGTTCGACCGCGACCGCGCTGCTCATCCCGTCCAGCACGAGCACCAGCGGCGCGTGCTCCTTGGCCAGCGGCGCGACGACACGCTCCAGCACGTCCTCGACCAACAAGCATCCGGCCGGGTTGAGCGTGGACGCGGTCGTGGTCCACGCCGCCAGCCGCCGCGCGAACGCCTCGTCCAACCGGTCCCGCCGTTCTCGAACCGCGTCGTGGACCTTCCGGTACGCCTGCCCCAGCACAGGGTCGTGGACCTCGTCGCCTGCCCACAGCACGGCGAGCGCCCGGTCCACCCAGCCCCACTCGCCGAGGTGGGCACGGATCGCGCCGGCGACGGAGTCGACCTGCGGCTCGGGCTGCCCGAGCCAGCGGACCAGCCGAACGGCCATCGACGCGGTGGACGTCTGCGCGGGGAACAGTTTCGCCAGCGCGTGCGCCTCCACGTCCCGCAGCGCCTTCTCGGCGGCGTCGTCGCGGTGTCGGGACAAGGCGGTCCCCAACGCCCGCAAGCGTGAGCGGAAGCCACTGCGCAGGTAGCGGTTCCCGGCGAGCGCCTCGGTCAGCTCCGCGGACTCGGCCAGCTCGTCGGCCCGCGTCACGACGTCCAGCACCCGCCGCCGCGCGGCTTCACCACCGGCCTGGACCTCGGTGAGCCAGCGGTCCAGCGTGCCCGCGACCGCGTCGACGAACGCGGGCAGCTGGTTGCCCTTCGGCCGCACGCCCAGCAGCCCGCCGAAAGCGACGGCGATCTCACCGGCCACACCCCTGCTGGTGGCGACCGAGCCGAGGATCCCCAACGCCATCGCGTCGTCCGCGCGTCCCGCCGAGGCGAGGTCCATCAACACCGCGGCGGCGTCGCCGACGTTCTCCTCCAGCCAGGACACCAGGCCCTTGCGCTCCGCCTCCGGCAACGTGGCGAATCCGGCGGCAGCGGGCGTGCGGGACCAGGCGAGCAGGGCGGCGGCGTCGATGCCGCCTTCGGTCAGCTCGGCGCCGCCCAGCCGTGCGCCGATCAGCGCCCGCACGGCGGCGTCCCTGGTCAGCACCGTCCCCGAACGACGCCAGCCGCCGGTGGGCTCGGCTTCGAGCAACGCGTCCACCAGCCACGGCTCGCGGCGGATGCGCGGGTCCACGTCCTTCGCGCCGAACCGCTGCTTGATGATCTCCGCCCGGTCCACCGTCTGCGTGGCCTTGCCGACGGCGTGGGCACGCAGGTCCCAGCCGAGCTGCCGGTCGTCCACCACGGTGGTCACCACCAGCACGTCCTCACCGCCGGTCGACTGGTGGGCCTGCCACGCTTCCACGATGCCGAGCACCGACGGCTGGTCGGTGACGGTGATCCGCCTGGGCTTGCCGCCGATGGTCATCTTGAACTCGGTCGGCGACGGCCCGTCGAAGCGGCCGTGCACGAGCAGCAGCCGCCGGTCGCGCGGATCGGGGAGGTGGGCCTCCAGCAGCGTCTCCACGATCCGCCGGTTCACCTGGGGGGCAACGGCCATCAGGACCCGCTCTCCGGTTCGACGACGCGCAGCGTGATCTCGATCTCCGCGCCGGGGTGCTGCCGGGCGTAGTCGGCGACCTCGCGCCGCATCTCCTCGACCAGCCTGACCAGCTCGGCCTCCACCGCGGTGGACGCGACCCGGCGCGTGGTCCGTGACGCGCGCGGACCGGGCGGAGGAGTGGGAGGCACGGGTTCGGACACGACCGGCCCGGACCCACTGGTGTCGCCGGAGCCCGACACAGGTGGGGTGCCGGTGTCCGTGAGGCTGATGCCACCAGCGCCACCGGCCGGTGGCGTCGGGTTCGGAGCCGGTGGGACGGGCGGCGGCGCAGGCGTGTTTCGCGCCGCCTCCTTCATCACCGCGACGGCCCGCGACTGGACCGACCCCAGCACCGGCACCAGGTCCCGGACGAGCTGGTCGGCCTCGGCGGCCTGCCGCACGTCGTCCACCAGGCGCGACGCCATCTCTCCCGCGCTGTCCGGACGCCCGGCGAACTCGCGCGCGGAGGCCAGCAGCGACCAGTCCACGCCGTCCAACGCGGCCAACACCTCAGGTGCCGAGGTCAGAGCGCGGCCCATCACCTGGTCGGTCGCCTCGTAGTTCACACCCGCCAGGGCGCGCAGGAACTTCGTCGGCTCCTGCTCGCCGGACAGGTCGGCCAGCACCTCCTCCGCGTCCCGCGCCGTCTTCGCACGTCCCTGCGCGGGGTCGACGCCCAGTTCCGCCGCGTGCTTCCGCAGCGACTTGTGCACGCCACCAACGGCGGACTCCAGCTCGACGACCTTCTCCCGCACCATGTCCGCCAGCTTGGTCACGTTGCGGGCGAACCGCGCGTCCGGCACGTGCACGCCGAACAGCGCGCCCGCCTTCTCCCTCGCCGCCGCGAACTCGTCGGGCGTCGGCAGCTCCTGCGCCCGCAGGCTGAAGCCGGGGCCGATGCGCTCCAGCTCCGGCGGGTCGGTCGGGCCGCCGTTGTAGAGCCAGGCGCGGTCGGACAGCAACGCGTAGGTGGCGATGATCAGGTTCGCGACCGGCTTATCCAGTCCCGTCCAGCCCATCGCGGCGATCCAGGAGCGGATCTTCTCCACGTCGAAGTCACCGGTCACGCCCTCGCGGGCGGCGTGCTGCTCGATCCGCTTGCGCCACTCCGTGGACAGGTTCAGCGGCCCGTCGCTGACCTCGCCCAGCTCCAGCGGGTGCGCGATCTTCCGGACCAGCGGGAGGTCCTTGCGGTCCACCACGACGCGCTGGTTGCCGCCCTCCTGTGCTGCGGTGACCCACTTCAGCACGGTCCGCAGCTCGCCCGTGGTCACCGGCTTGCGGCTGCGGGTCACGTCGAAGTCCGGGTGCTTCGGGTACAGCACGTCGAAGGCGCTGTCGGCCAACGCCAGGAGGTTGTACTCGAAGGCCGCGCCGCCGTGCAGGCGCGGCTTGTGCGACGGCAGCAGGGACAGCACGTGCCCGTCCTCGCCGACCTCCGCGCCGATGGTGCCCTCGTCACCGCCGGAGATGCCGTAGAGCTGCTGCAGTGCTGCCCTGAGCTGCGTGGTGAGGTTGTCCTTCTGCGCCTGCAACTGGTGTCGCACGCGAATCCGGTCGTCGGTGGACAGGTTCGCCGCGTGGTCGTCCAGGCGGTCCCGCTCCAACAAGTAGTTGATCTTCAGTAAACGGCCGAGCTGCCCGGACTTCTGGCTGGACAGGAAGTGCGGCAACCACACCACGGTGGCCGCTTCGGTGCCCTCGCGCTTGAGCTTCTGCACCCGCCGCGCGTCGTCCACCGGCGGTGCGCCTGCCGCGTCGAACGGGTAGTCGAGCACGAACCGCACCCGGCCGTCGACGCTCGGCGTGAACTGGACGTCGGGCAGGTCGGAGTGGTCGCGCACGTTGCCGAACACGAACTCCGCGACCCGCCGTGTGCCCCGCCAGACGACCTCGCGCTCTGACACGAACTCCTGCGAGTCCTTGACCCCGAGCGCCTGCCACAGCTGGTCCTTGATCCACACCCGCCTGGCGCCGAGGCTGTCCTGCTCGCCGACCTTCTCCAGCAGCGGCTCGATGTCGAGGTCGGACAGGTGCAGGCTGAACACCGGGTCCTCGTCGCCCTCGGAGCGCAGCTCGCCGAACTCCGCCTGCAACGCCCGCAGCCGCTGCACCACGACTGACGCGGGCGTGCCCACCCGGGACCGGATCGACCCGTGGTTCAGCGCGGCCAGCCGTGCGCCGGTCAGCCGGGTCAACGCCGACACGGCGGGTGCGAGCGAGGCCAGCAGCAGCGTCTTGACCAGCCGGTCGTCCTGCACGAACCGGGCGTCACCCTCGCTGCCGTACTTCTCCAGCAGGTGCGCGCGGACCTTCGAGTGGAAGCGGTGGGCAGCGTCCGCCTCGCGCTTGAGCTTGTCGGTGAACGCCTCGCCGGTGCCGTCGGACAGCACGTCCCACAGGTCGCCGAGCGGGATCAGCTCGCCCAGCTTCATGTCCGCGCGACGGCGGCGCAGCATCTCCTGCAGCAACTTCAGACCCGTGCGCTCCCTCTGCAACGCGCCCGACAGCGTCACCAGCACGTTGAGCAGCGCGGGGGAGAGCGGGTAGACGTCGCGGAACTCGGCCCACGTCGCACCGGTCACGCCACCCGAGTCCAGCAGCACGTCCCGCGACAGCGCGTTGGCCGACTCGATCGTCGCGAACGCCTCGTCCAACGCCGTCCGCGCTTGCGGCGATGTCGGCTTGAGGACGCGTTCCTTGATGATCGCCGGGAGGTTGCGGTCCTCCAGTTCCACCACGTCGAACCGACCGGCGAGGTAGTTGACCTGCGCTTCGAGGTTCTTCATCTCCGCGCCGGTGACGTCCTCGCCGACCAGCTTCGACAGGTCGCGCTGGCGGGAGATGAACGACACGATCGGCAGCACCCGGTCCGCGTCGCCGGACTCGATCAGCTTCACCAGCTTGCTGACCTGGTTGTTGACGAACCTCTGGTCCTTCATGTTCGCCTGCAACCACAGGATCATCTCGTCCAGGAACAGGATGAGCCCGTCGTAGCCCAGGTCGCGCGCGTGCCGGCTGATCACCGCCAGCCCGTTCTCCAGCGGGATGAACGCCTGCTGATCACCGCTCGCGCCACGCGTGTAGGAGGACATTGGGCCCGACAGCAGCGCCGACTCCAGCGCGCTGCGCAGCGTGTCGCCCTGCGGCGCGGCGAACGCCTGGTCCAGCTTCGCGGTCGTCCAGGTCGACACGGAGTCGATGGGGTCCAGGTCGTCCTCGTCGCCGGACTCCTGCGGCGTGCCGCTCTCCAACCACTGCGCGAACTTGCCGTCATCGGCTAGGAACTCCCGCTGCCGCCGTGCGTCGGCCAGCATCGCGTCCGACCGGTACACCGCGGGCGTCGGCTTGTCCGGGTGTAGCTTCCGCGTGGTAGCCACGTACCCGCCGAGGATGGCCGAGTCGATGTCGGCGGCGCCCACCAGGTGGTAGGGCACCATCAGGAACTTCTTGCCGCCCAACCAGTCGTCGTTCTCGGCGATCACCGGCTGGAGGCCGGTCTTCTGGCGTACGGACGGCTCGTTGTGGAGCACGGCGTGCAGCACGGTCAGGAAGTGGCTCTTACCGGAGCCGAACGACCCGTGCAGGTAGGCGGCGTGGGAGTTCCCGTCGCGCACCGCGGCCCGCACCACCGAGAGGGCCTTGCGGAACGCCGCCTGGAGCTGGTCGGTCACCACGTACTCGGAGACCCGGGCGTCCGTCTCGGTGAACCCACCGGACAGCTCGACCTTGAAGTCGCCCGCGTGCACCGACTCGGGGATGTGGATGACGTCCCGCAGGTACATCTCTGCCGTGCTCACAGCTGATCAGTCCTTCTTCGCCGCGCGTCGTCCCCGCGTGGGCGCGGCCGGTCGCCACGCGCGCAGGTCGTCTTCGGTGAGCTGGTGCTTGGCCCGTTGCTCGGTCAGGTAGGCGTCGTACTCGTCCGCCGGGACGCCGCCCCACTCATCGTCGTACTCACCGTGCCACTGCTTGACCCAGGGCAGCACTTCGAGCAGGCCGGCGAGCAGCGGGGTGAGCCGTTCGGCGGACCAGCCGGACTGCTCGGTGCGGTCGTTGACCGTGTTGACCAGCGCTTGGGCCTGGTCCTTGTGGTCCCAGCCGGCCCAGCCGAGCAGGAGCGTCGGGTCCGCGTCAGGGCTCGCGTCCGGGTAGGAGATGAAGCGCTCCTTGGGGACGTCGAGCTTGCCGCGCTGGGACCAGTAGCTGGTCTTGCGGAAGTCGCCGCTGCCGTACTTCGGGGGCACCGGGATGTCCAGGCGCTTGCCGGTGCGGTCCTCTTCGCGCTGCAGCTCCCAGACCTCCTCCCACTGCTCGCGCTTGCGCAGACCGGAGTCCTTGTAGCGGAGGGCGGCGAGGTAGGGGACGTGCTGGTCGGCGATGACCTGTTCGAGGATCTGGGCCAGGGTGAGGTCGCGCTTTTTCAGGTGGTCGGTCGCGTAGAGCTGGGCGACGGAGTTCATGTCGGCGTCGTCGCGGAACTGGTCGGCGAGCTGGCTGATGGTAAGCGTGCGAGGGTGCTTCATGCCATCGCGCAGGGCGAACCAAAGTTCGGGCTTCTCGCAGCGGTCCAGCAGCCAGTTGCACAAGGCTTCAGCTTCCCGCCTTTCCCATGGCTCCGTCGTCCAACGGCGTTTGTATTCCGGCCGTTCGATCAAGGCAATATCGCGCCGCCCGGCAATCGTATCGATACGCGCTTGCACAATCTCCTTGTACCATTGTGGCCAACGGTCCGGAATCTCAAGGGTCGGTGTAGAGCCGTGTCTCGTGAACCAGGTGGTCTCTACCTCGCCGGCCACTGCCTTACGTGCGAGCACGATCTCAAAAGCCCGCTCGCCAAGATTGATCTCCGGAATCGACTTCAAATCGCTTGCCGTGAGCTTCGAGGTGTCGCGATTATCGAGTAGGTTGAAAGACCCGTAGACCTTCCAGTCCAACTCCTCCTGCAGGGCAATCATTAGATTTCGGATACGCCCATGCTCTATCCGGGCGGAATCGAGAAGATGGCGTGTTGGAGTTAGTGAAGACGCGACGGCAGACGGCTCCTGTTCGGCAAGCTGCTGAGCTAGGTGGTCCAAACGTTGACCCAGGTCGAGTGGCAACTGCCCTGGTAGCGGAAATTCTCGAAGTTTAGTTCCAGTAAATTCGAATGTGTTCTTCCACGCTTCGCTGCCCATTGTGGCATAGCCGGCGTCCACCCTGGCTCCGCCGCCTTCGCCTTTGTTGTGACTGACCTGCTTTAGCCAAAAACATGCCGTCGACGAGTTGAGTAGCCCTAGCAGTTCGAGATGTTCGTTTTCGCTCGCTTCATCTGGCAATTTGATTATTGGTGCAGACTGCTTGAATATCTTGCCTCCGCGGTCCAGTGTGAAGTGGTTGTGGGTCGTAACGAACGAGAAGGCGATGGAATATGGATTTGAGTAGCGACTGGCAAAGAACATTGAATACTCGAACCATTCGAGTCCTCGCTGAAGCTGAGTGCTCCCATACGCGACTCGATTTCGCAGGATTGTTCTATGTGGCCAGAGGAGTACTTCGACCGGTGCGGATCTGCACGGCGAAAGCGTGATTGGATCATAAGGCCACAATGACATGACTGGCTCAGTGATCAAATAATCCCTGATCACCTCGCCTTCTACGATGGCTCGTTGGTGACTTGCATCGACGTTCGCCCTTCGAAGAGCCCCTTCGCCAAGCATGTAGGCGTTATCTTCGCGAGTAACGGCACCGAACCCGATCTCCGAAACTCGACTGGAGAGCTTCTGGGGCGCTGCAAGAGAGAGAGCTTCCGATAGCTCGCTTGCTCCGCCTCCGCTAATGCTCCAGGGGTGTTGTGTGAAACGGTGCGAGTCGAGATCGGCGACCGAAATCCAGGGGGACTCACTTCCAGGCTTTGTGACTTGCGTGATAATGGCCGACCAAACTGCACCGTGAGCTGGATTTTGTGGTGAAGAAGGTTCACCTTGAATTCCCAGTACGGAGCGCACCCGATCAGAACTGCGGTAGGGCTGGTTGCGGCCAACGAGAATGACTGTGGGCGTCCCGTGACCGGGAATGTATGCGCCTGAACTGTCGATTACATGCGTGAGCCGAACGCTCGGCAAGAAGTGCTCAATGAGTCGTTTGCCGAACTCACGTTTCATGAAAGAGTTTGCGGTAATTTGGCCAACGTAACCAGAGTTGCGCTCGGGATCATGTGCTCGGACCGCCAAGTTGAACAGTCGCTGGGCGAACGGCACCGAGAGTGCGTATGCTCCGGAGCAGGCGTCGTAGCCGCGTCGGTAATTCTCGTTCTCTTGTTTGTCTTTTGGGGTAATGTAGGGCGGATTGCCGACTACCACATGGTAACTGGACTTACCGAGCAGGTCGACTGAATGGTAATCGGTGACATTTTCTGTGCGATACGTGTACGCCTCAGTCGGTTCAAACAGGTTTCCCTGAACGCCTGGTGCGCCGCGGCCGTGGAGCAGTGAGTCTCCAACGGCGACGTTGATGGGAAAAGTTGACGCCCTGTTAAGCGGAGGTTTACCGGCTGCACGCAAGGCTGCGATGAGTAGACGGAAACGCGCGATCGACGCGGCGAACGGATTCTTATCGCAACCGTGCACCGAGTCCAGCGCCAAGGAGATCAGCTTCCAGTTGTCGGACGCAGGTTCAGTGGCACGCCATTTTGCGAGCAACCGGTGGAAGATGCCCAGTAGGAAGTGGCCAGACCCGCAAGCGGGGTCGATGGTGCGTAGACCTCTGAGGCCGAATTCCTCGACTGCTGGCTCCAGTGTCAGCTCAAGGATGAACTCCTCCACGAACTCCGGGGTCTGCAATAGTGCGTACGTCTTGCGCGCGTGCTCCGACAGGTCCTGGTAGAGATCGCCGAGGAAGCGGGTGTCCCAGTCGTCGTCGGTGAAGTCGTAGCGGATCTCGCCATCGTCGCCGCGTCGTCGCCAGAAGATCAGCAGCGCTGTGGCTTGCTCGAACGACGGCGTGATCTCCCACAGCGGGTTGTACCGCTTGTCGAACAGACCTTCGACGGTCTTGTGCGACGACGCCAGGTAGTCAAACGCTGCGACGATCCAGTCACGGTCGTTCTTTTCCGGGTGTTCTTTGAAGAACGCCTCGTGCCGCTCGACCGCGTCGGCCAGCCGATCGCCCGGCCCGGCGATGAACGGCCACTCGATCAGGCCGTTGTCCTCGCAGAACCGCACGAACACCGTGCCCAGCACCCACGCCACCGCGACCTGCGTGACACGCTCGTCCCGCCACGCCCCATACGTCGCCGCAGTGCGCTCAGCCTTGCGCGCCTCGTCGTACTCCGTCTTCAGCGCACTGGCGAAAGGCTCCTCGTCACTGCGCTCCCGCAGGTCGTCCTCCAGCGCAGCGACCTGCTTGCGCAGGTCCTTCACCAGCTCGGCGTGGTCAAACCCGCGAGTCGTCAAAGCTGCGTTCTCCTCCACAGACACACCCACCAACACTCAGGCCGCGCTACCGGCGTCGCCGCGCAACGCGGCCAGGAAGTTCTTCGACAGGGCCACCCGCTCCGAGGCGTCCAGCACCTCGACCGTCCGACCGTCCAACTGCACCGACTCGCGCTCCGACTCACCGGGGCACAGCAGCCAGAAACCGCGCGGCGCGTCGGCCGGTCTGCGCGCGGCGTTCTGCACGCGCGTCAGCACCTCGTGCCCACCTTCGGTGAAGTACCGGGCCAGCAGCCCCGCGTCGTGCACGAACAGCACATCACCAGCCAACGACGGATCGAGCAGCCGTTCCTCGACGCGGGTCCACGCGGCCCGCACGTACGAGGCCAGCCCACGAGGCATCTCACCGGACTCGGTGAACCGGGCGTCGACACCGAGCACCTTGCGCCAGTCCTGCCCGCGCTCGGTGACCAGCGCCCGGAACTCGGTCAGGAACGTCTGGTTCAGGTCGATCCGCCGCACCGGGTGGAGTCGGGCCAGAGCGTCGGCGGTGCCGGGCAACTGAGCACCGCGCAGCGTCAGCGCCAGGAACCCTCCGCGCTCGAACGCGGTCGCCAGCTTGCCCGCGATCACCGCATGGGGATCGCGGGCGCCGACAGGCAGCGCGTGGGCGCTGATCGACGTGCCGGTGGATGATGCCGCGCGCGGGTGCTCGGGCTGCGGTGGCCGGAAGCGGCGTCCAGCCAAATCCCACTCCAACGGGACACCGGCCTCGCGCAGGGCCTCCTCCATGCGCACGTGTGTCGGCTCCGAGCGCCACTCCAGCTCCGGGAACCGCGCGCGGACCCGCTGGCACAGCTCTTCGACCGTGATGCCCGGATCACGTCGCACGCCCGCGCCGGCCTGGGAAATCCGCAGCGCCCGCGCCAGGTCGAGGTCCCTCGGGTACAGCTCCAGACGCGGCGAGTCGGCCGCCCGCTGCGACACGGCCGCCGCCAGCTCCACCAGGCGCGTGTCCGCCAGCGGAGCCAAACCCTCCGGCGCGGCAACGGCGCGCAGCTCGCGCAGCACGACCCCCCGACCCGGCAGCGGGTCCTGCCCGACCAGGTCGTCGGCGCACTTGCCGAGCGCCACCGCGTAGTCGGCCAGCTCGATGGCGCTGGGGTCGCTCTGCCCGGCCAGGGACTCGCAGGCGATCAGCACCCGCGTCCCGCGCCGCAGGACCAGCAGGCGAGGGCTGGCGTCCGGGTCGTCCGAGTGCAGCCCGGTCCACTCCTCGGCGTCCACCGCCGCCCGCACCACGGCGAGTGCCTTCGCCAGCGTCCGCTCAGGCGTGTCGTGTGCCGCGCCGTGCCGGACGCGCACCGCCTTCGCCAGTTCCCGCGCCGTCATCACCCGACCGGCGTCGGTGACGAGCTGCACCAGCTCGTCACGCAGTTCCGCCACCCACGGCTGCTCCACCCACTGCTCGATGGCCGCCCGGTAGTGCCGGGACACCGTCGGCTGAGCGAGGCCGACAACGCGGGCGACCTCGGACTGCTTCGCCCACAGCTCGGGCGCACCGCTCTCGTCGGGCAGCCCCAGCATCAGCCGGAGCACCTGCTCCTGCTTGGTGGCCTTGCCGGGAGAACGGGGAGCCAGCCGGTCCGCCATGTCGTCCACGCCGAGCTGGACCGCGGTCTCGCTCTCCTCCCGTTCGACGGGAGCGGGTTCGGCCGCGCTGCGCAGCCTGGCGGTCCACTGCTTGTGGCGGCGGTTCAGCTCCTTGCGGATCACCCGGCCGGCACCGCGGGCCTTGGCGATCTCGTAGAGCGGCACGTTGAGCAGCTCGCCGACCGTCGTCGCCCTGAACCCCTGCGCGACCGACACCGCGCGCGGCGACAACCCGGCCGCGTCGAGCGGGGTGTCGAGGCCGGCGGCCTCGGCGGCTTTCTCGCGGGCACTTTCCACGGTGGTCGCGTCGAGGCCGACAGTCGCGGGCGTGGTGGCGGGACTCGCCGCGTCGGCCTGGGCGAACACCGCGCGCCAGGCGTCCTCCATCTGCCGCAGGGTGTCGAACCGCCGGTCGACGTCCCGGTGGAAGGCGCGCAGGAAGAACTCGGTGAGGCCGTCCTGAAGGGCAAGCTCGAAGGAAGCCGTCGCGAGCGTCGGCGTCTCGTCGGACGCGGTGCGCGGGTCGGTCAGGCCGTCACCCCACACCGGTTTCTCACCCGACGCCATCTCGTGCAGCGTCACGGCCGCCGCGTAGCGCTCGGCGTGGTCGTCGAAGACCGGCCGGCGCGGCGTGTCGAGGAACGGGTCGAGGTAACCCCGCGTGCCCGCCTTGACGTCCCGCTCGGACACGCCGTGCAGCGAGAAGTCGAACAGCATGAGCTGCCACGACCTGTCCTCGCGCCGGTAGAGGGCGAGGTTGTCGGGCTTGATGTCGCGGTGCCGTACACCCTTCGCAGCGAGCTGGTCGAGCGCCGTGAACAGGTCTTTCCCGAACCGCTCCAGCTCGTGATAGGTCAGCCGGCCCTCGGCGCGCAGGCGGGCGCCCAGCGTGCGATCGCCTGCGAAATCCAGGTCGAGCACGGTACGGCCGCCGAGCACGCGCGGACCGTCCAGCAGCTTCACCACGACACCGCCGCCGACCAGGTGCAGGGCGTCGGCCTCGGCGCGCAGCCGATCGGCCTTGTCCTCGTCCAACGCGACCTTGAACACCCGGCGCGTGACCGTCTCGGTGCCGTCGTCGTCCTCGTCGGTGCGGCGCACCAGCAGCGCGCGGGCCGTCGCGCCGGTCCCCAACACCCGCTCGACCACCCACGGGCCGTCGACCGGCTGCCCGGGGGTCGCGTCGAGCGGGTCCACCTCGGCGGTGTGGGTCTCGGGCACGGCCGAGTCGCGCTCGACCCCGTCCAGCGCGTCGAGGAACGCCTCCGCCGAGTCGAGCCGGTCGGCCACGTCCGCCTGGGTCGCGCGGAAGACCAACGAGTCCAGTGCCTCGGACACGCTGTCGCTCACTGCGTACGGGTGCAGGCCGCGTTCGCGGGCCAGCCGGTCCACCAGGCCGCTGCGCTGCGTTGCGGGCGGCTGGCCGGTGACGATCAGGTAGGTCAGCGCGCCCACGCCGAACACGTCCAGGTCGACCGGGTCGGAGTACGGCTGGTCGAACTCGGGCGCGAGGTAGACGCCGGCCGCGTCAGGCAGGTGGCTGCCCGGCATCGACGTCATGATCGAGGACATGCCGGTCGTGTCGAAGTCCCGCGCCGCGCTCTGCCAGTCGATCACCCGCAGCACGGGGGAGGAGCCGTCCTCCTTCGCCGACACGTACACCGACCGGGCGGCCAGCGCCCGGTGGTAGAGCGAGCGGCTGTGCGCGTAGCGCAGGGCCTCGCCGAGCTGGCGCACCATGTCGAGGCGGGCCTCGGGGGTGAGCCGGTCCTCGTGCAGCGCGAGGTAGGAGTCGAGCCGCAGGTCCGTCCCGCGGTGCGCGAACCGGATCGCCGGGCCGCCCTGGTGCTCGCGGATCTCCATCGCTTGGGCGATGCCGCGGTGGGCGATGCCCTGCAACACCTGGTACTCACGCCGAGCGGCCCGCTCGACAGACTGGCGCTGGTCGTCGGTCGCCTGCGCCTGGGTCAGGTAGATGCGGACCCGGCCCTCCTCGCGGACCGGCTGCTCGCGTCGGGCGAGGCGGTCCTCCCAGGTCGGGCCTGCGTCGAGGACGTCGGTGGTCAGCTTCCAGTCGTCACCGAACCGCAGGTGGGCGGTCGAGACCCTGATGCCGATCTTGTCCAGCAACTTGGGCAGCACGTGCCGGGAGAACTCGGGCGTGATCCGCTGTGCCTCGCGCTGCGGCGGCGTGGCCAGCAGGTCGCGCCAGATCCAGGGCAGACCCTGCGAGGCATCGTCACGGCCGTAGACGCGGACGCGCTGCACGTCATCCAGGCCCGACACCAGACCGGGGGCCGACAGGAACACGGCCGGTTCCACGCGCGGCACCCGCTGGCTGATCTTCAGTTCCTTGGCCGCCCACTCCAGGCGGGACTTCAGCTCCTTGGACTTCAGGTCCGTCAGGTGCAGCGGGTTGCGCAGCGTCCGGGGACGGGTGCGGCCCTCCTCGAAGAAGCTCCACGTGTCGCCGTTGTTGACCACCCGGCCGGGGTGCGCTTTGAGTTCGACCAGGTAGAGGCCGCCGGGCACCGCGATCAGCAGGTCGCACTCGTTGATCCGGCCCGACGCGGCGGTGAACGAGAACGTCGCCCACGCGCGGTAGGGCTCGGCGTTCGGCATCAGGCGCTTGACGGCATCGAGGCCGTCCTGCTCCCACGGGTAGGGCGAGGTGCGCTCCTGGAACCACCGCTGCACCGCCGGCGGAGGACCCGGCTTCGGCGTCGTGGGCCGTTCCGCTGAAGGCAAGGTCTTCCCCCCGAGCTGTCGCGCTGTGCTGAGGTCGCGATGCTACTGGCGACCGCCGGCGTACCCCACTCGGAGCAGCCACCTGTGCGTCGCGGCGAGGGCTCTCCGCGTTACGGCAGGCGGCAGGCAGTTCGGGAAGGCAAACCGAATGATGTTCGCTTCACCGGAATGCGGAGAAGAGGGTGGTCAGGCGGCGGCAACCACCCTTTTCTCGCGATCAGTCGGCCTTGACGGTCCTCAGGAACGACCGAAACGCCCCCGAGCCGATCAGGAGTCGACCGCCCTCGGGGTTCTTCGAATCGCGAAGGCCGACCACGGTCGTTCGCACTGCGACTTCGACGCAATTGGCGTCATTGCCACTGTAGCTGCTCTTCCGCCACGCAATCGGGGTCACTCGCGTGCCACCTCACCCTCCGTCGAGGTCGTGAGCGATGGACGTCATCAACCGGACGGAACCGTCCTCGTCCAGCGCCACGTCCGTCAGCTTCTCCACCGTCAGCCTATAGAGGGCGACGCGGGCCGGGTCATCCAAGAACAGGCCGGTGGTGCGGTCCTCGACGAAGACCACCGGCTTGTCATTGGCGAAGTCGAGGATCACGAACTGGCCCAGCAAGCCGGCGTGGCCGACGACGCTCGACGGGATGACGCGGATCGTGACGTTCGACCGGTCGGTCAGGTCGGCCAGGTGTCGGAGCTGGCGAGCCATGACCTTCGGCCCGCCAATCGGCAGGCGCAGCGCCGCCTCGGTCAGGATGAGGTTCAGCTCCGGCGGCCTGCGGCGGGCCAGGATGGCTTGGCGGGCCATGCGGCGGCCCACCCGCACCTCGATGCTCGGCTCCTCTTCATCCACCTGGATGGCCGAGATGACGGCGTAGGCGTACTCCGGCGTCTGGGCGAGACCGGGGATGAGCATCAGCTCAAAATCGGTGATGACCGTCGCCCTGGTCTCGAAGTTCAGGTAGGTGCGGCTCTGCACGGTCGGGTTGCTGGCCTCGACCAGGCCGGAGCCGTCGCCGCCGCGCGCTTGGTCGAGCAGTCGGTTGCGCTCCGGGCCGATCACGCCGATGACGGCCAAGATCGCGGACACCTCCTCGGGGGTGGGCTCCCGCTTGCCGTTCTCCAGTCGGCTGATCGTGCTGGCCGAGACGCCGAGCCCGTCACCGACGTCTTGCAGCGTGAGCTTCGCTTTCGTGCGAAGTCGTTCGAGCTCGAATCCGATTCCCCTGGTGGTGACACCGGACTTCGTTGTTGCCACGATGATCTCCTTGCGATGTGTGCAAGCATCGAAGCAGAAAACCATGTCTGAGCTGCGAAAAGTCACTCGATCGAGCTATTTGCAGTCCTTGCCGTCGCGATGGTGGCACTGCAATCCTCGAGCCCATGAATATCGTTGAAGAAGATCGAGTGCTGCGGCGGCATCTGGCGGCCGTGCTGGTCGGCGTGCTCTACAACTCCGACCGGAAGTCGTTGCAGATGGCGCGGGCGGAGACGCACCGGTTGGTCGGCGCGGTGACCACCTGCCTGGGCACGCACCCGCTCGACAAGGCGGGCCGGTGCGGCGTGTGCGAGTCGTCGGAGTGCGCGCTGCGCAGTGATCTCCGGCTCGCGCTGATGCCGTTCGACGGCGTCGCGGAGGAAAGCATCCTCGACGTTGCCGGTATCGAGCGGAAGAAGTGATGACGCCGGAGAAGCCCGTCGAGGACATGACGATGGCGGAACCCCTGACCAACCAGGTCGATCAGGGGTCCGTCGAGTCCGATCAGCCGGTGAGGCTCAACAACTCCGGCACCGCGCGGGGAACTGTCGTCCCAGCGCCGGTTGAGCGCCCGCTGAACCCCAGCCGTGTCAGTCGACGCTGGTCACGGGGAAGATTAGGCGTTCACCCTCCCAACGATTGACCCCGGGGTCCGTGAGGGCCGCGACCGGGCGGCTGTCGCCGCGCTCGCGGTCGAGGACCTTGCGCCACTCCGGCAGGGTGCCGGTGACCACGAACGGACCGATCGGAACTTCGAGCAACTCGTCCTGCACCCGGACCGGAGCGCTCTCGCCCGCGATGGTCAGGTCGCCGTCCACCCCGGCCTCGGCGGCGGCGACCACGTCCTCCAGGTCGGCGGCGGACATCGTCCCCGACCACGTGCCGCTGTTCGTGCGTGCCCGCGCGAACAGGACGTCGTCACCGGTCGTGTTGTCGTACCACTCGAACTCGAGGACGGCCCCGGACAACGGATCGGTCGACTTGGAGGCCGGTGACAGCCATGCCGGCCTGAACCTCTCCAGCAGGCCGGTCATCGCGTCCGCCAGCAGGCGTCGCCGCTCGCTCAGGAACGACCGGTAGCGGTCCGCGTCACGCAGGTCCTCGTCCAGGGGGATGAGGTGCGCGGTCAGCTCCTGGTCACCCAGCGTCGGGAAGTAGTCGCGCGGCGACCTGTGGCTGATCTTCCGGTTGGCCTTGCCAGAGATGAAGGCGAGGTTGGCCAGGTCGTTGATCTCGCCCTTGCTGTACTTCTCGGGGTGGTTCTTCAGCGTGGCCTGCGGGTGGATGTGGTGGTACTCCAGCGACTGGCTCCCCTCGGCCGCCGCCGAGATGCCGATGCCGCCCCACCAGTCCTTGGCCCCGGCTTCCTTGGCGACCAGGAAGCTCAGGAAGAAGTACGGGCTGCCGACGGTCCGCCCCGCGAGGTCGTCCGGTCCGATCGACACGCCCCCGGTGACGCCCAGGTTGTCCAGCAGGTGGCGCACCGGGTCGTCCGTGCGGGCCGCGGGGATGTCCTGCCCGAGCCGGGTGTCGGTCGACCCGCTGTACCGGTTGCGGATCGTGGCGGCCAGGAACCAGTAGAGGATGGCGTCGGCCGTGCCGCTGTCCAGGTGCTCGTCTTCTCGCTCACCGAGCAGGACGATCAGCGGCAGCAGGACGACCATCGACGGCAGCAGCTTGCTGTGCGATGCGCCGAGGTTGTTCTGCAGCAGGGAGACGAGGTGGCAGAGCCCTCGCCGCACCGTGGCCCAGCCGCGGTCGAGTTCGTCGTCGGTCGCCGAGACCAGGCGTGCGTGCGACCAGGCGGACAGGCCACGTCCCAGCACCGCGCCGGTGAGGGCCCTGGTGAGGAACGTGACGTCGATGTCGCCGTACCCGCGGTCTGCCCAGTGCTTCGCCTCGTCCTCCAACTTCTGGAGCACACCCGGCCACCGTGCCGAGAGGGTCGCGAGCGCCAGGTCCGAGGTCTTGAGCGACCGGCCACCGCTGTTCACGCGTACGAAGATCTGCGTGACCTCGTCGTAGGGGAAGTCGCGCAGGACCTCCATGTGGAACTTGTGACCCGGGACGGCGGCGAGCTTCTGCAGCCGCTTGCTTATCTCGCCCGGCGGGATGTCGGGATTGCGCTCGTGCAGTTCACCGACGAGCTGGTACTGATCCGCCTCGGGCTTGAGCACGTCGTAGACCTTGATCCACCGGGGATCCTTGGCCGTCGCCGCGCTCTGGTTCTGGAACTTCTCGGTCTCGACGTTGAAGACGATAACGGCCTGCGGGTGGTCGGTGAGCACCCGGTGCAGCGACGTCACGCGCTGTTGACCGTCCAGGAGGTAGAGCGGCACGACAGCGGACTTGCCCGCCGGACCGCTGATCGCCGCTTCCCTGGTCTGCGGCACCTCGTCGGTCTGCCAGAAGAGCAGCGACCCCGACGGATAGCCGCGGTAGAGCGACTCGACAAGCTTGGCGACCTGGGTCGGCTTCCACACGTAGCCGCGTTGGATCTCCGGCAGCCTGATCTCGCCTTGTTCGATCTGGCTGACGAGAGTTCTGACCTCGCGTTCGGTCTTGTCAACAGGCATCCAAGCGGCTCCCGCCGTAGGGGTTCGGTGCTGGGCATGTCATCGCCGAACAGTGCTGCACCGTTATCAGGTCGATCATGCTCTGCGGCGTCCGCCCACCTCGACCGGCTCCGACGGGCCGAGGCTGCGGACCTGCACAACGTCAACGGGGTGCGGGCAGCACGGCGCGTCCGGCGAAGAAGAGGACGGCCGCCACCGCGGAAGGCATGGCCAGCAGGAGCAGGTAGGCCAGCACGCCGACGCTGAGACCGACCGGCGCCTTGCCGCTCTGCGCCGTCATCACCAGCAGGAACCAGGACACGGGGACGAACAGGCTCGAACTCACCCAGCCGCCCGTCAACGCGCGCCGGGCCTGCCACATCCGGACGACGTCGAACTGCTCGCCCCACGTGTAGGACCGGGCCAGGGCGATGCTGACCGACGACAGGAACGGCCCGATCACCGAGGCGCACCCCACGCCCCAGACCATGGCGTTGACCGGGTGGTGCGCGGTGGGCAGGGCACGGCCGAACCCCACTATCGCCGAGACGAGCACCAGGCTGGCCACCAGGCCCACCGCCGCGAGGACGGCGCACCGGCCCTGCACCTCGCGAACCCGCGCGGCCGGCAGCCACAGGTACGGCGACGGTCCGCCCGGGTGCGTCACGAGCCGGGCCGCCAGTCCGAACCGTCCCCGTCCGTCACACTCGCGTCGGCCAGGTCCGCGGTGTTCGGCATCGCCCACGTCGAGCCGAGGTCCCGCACCTTCTGCCGGATCGCGGCCTGCTCGACCTCGATCGTGTTCACGTGGGACTCCAGCGCCAGCACCGTCGTGGTGATGAGGGCGAACCCGCCGGCCACCGCGGTGAGGATCACCGCGATCGCCGCCGGGATGCCCACCACGGTGAACGCGGCGGCCACCGCGGTCGCGATGGCGATCGCGAACCCCGCCAGCGCCAGGCCCATCGCGATCCAGAACGTGTCGATCGAGTTCGCCAGGCTGGTGAGCGACGAGCGCATCTGCCCGGCGACGTCCTTGATCGCGTTGAGCCCGGCGGCCTGCGGCGGCACCGTCGCCTGGTAGACGCGGGCCGCGCGGCCCTCCCACTCGATCGTGGTGCGGAGCTTGTCTAGGCCGATCGTGCCGGTGACATCGCCCAGGGCGCCGCCCACCCGCGTCACCCACTGCTCGCCGACCTGCTTGAGCCGGTCGGAATCACCCGGCTGCTCCAGCAGTTGGTTGACCCGGTCCCAGAACTCGCGCAGCTTCCGGTCGAGCAGCGCCAGGTTGCGGAGGATCGGGTCGACCAGGTGCTCCAGCGGCGCGGGCACCCAGCTCATCACGCTGTTGACCTGCTCGAAGAACTTCCTGGTCTCCTGGTCGATCCGCTCGGTCTGCCGGTGCGCTTCCCGCACGAGGGGATTCATCGGCCACCGCCTTCGGTGTGGATGCTGTTCATGGCGTGCCGGTTGGCTTCCTCTTCCGCCTCATAGGTGTTCGCCGCCGCGTGCAGGCTCTCGCCGAGGCCGCGGAACGCCTGCGTCGCCTGGACGAGCAAGTCCTCCAAGGCTTCCCGGGCGTCGTTGTAGGTGCGGTCCAACCCCTTGTCGACCGCCCACATGGACACGTCGGCGCCGGTCAGCGCGAGCCCGCCCAGCGCTTCGCGGGGACCGTCGAGGTTGTCGGCGGCGGTCGCCCACGCGATGGCGTCGGACCGCATGGCGTCGAGGGCGACGGAGACGTCGGTCATGGCAGCAACCCCACTCGGCGCAGCAATGTGTTCGGATCGCTGATCAGTGCGGTGAGCTCGGCGATGGCGGAGCTTCGCGGCCCCTGCGCGAGGTCGGCGGGGACGCCGCGGGCGTGCAGGGTTCGCAGGACCTCGAGGAATTCGTGCTGCATCTCGCTCACCCTCGCCGTGTGGGTCCAGGCGGGGTCGGCGTCCAGCGCGACGACCTGGCCCCGGCGAGCGGTGCCGCGCACGTGACCTCCCCTGCTCTCCGCGGTGGTGGGCCGGTCCACGACCTCGGCCATGCGCTGGGTGTACCGGTCCAGGTCGTTGTTGACGGCGTCGATCAGCCGCAGCGCGTCTTCGGGCGTGATGCGCTCGGACGGCTGCGACTGCGGCTGCGGCTGCGACTGGGGTGGTGGTGACGGCGGAGGCGCCGTTGGTCGTTCCGCCTGCTTGGCCAACGCCTGCACGGTCGCGGCGTTGGCGGCCTGGACCACCGCGCCGCCGAGGGCACGCGGGTCCACGGCCTGCTTCCACCCCGCCGCGATGGTGACCGACTGGACTTCCGCCTCGTCGTTCACCGCCACGGCGACCACGCCGTCGGGGTCGCGGCCCGTCAGGAGGTCGTCCCGCGCGTCGGGCTGGTCCGGCGACCGCCGTGGTGGCTGGTCCCCCTCGTCGTTCTCCTCGAAGCCGAATCTGAATTCGCCGCTCACGGTTCCCCTTGCGGTCGGTGATCAGACGATTTCGCAACGTAGCGCGCGTTCGCCGGAGATCGGTACGCAATCGTCGGTGGTTCCGGTCAGTCGGTGCGTTCTCCACCCGTTCGGCTGAGCGACCCGCGTGCCTCGCCCACGTGGCCATCGCGGTGTTGTCGTTCCGGCTGTCGCCCTAGGCTGAACCGGTGACGCCTGAGAAGCCCGTGGAGGGCATGACGATGGCAGAACTCCTGACCAACCAGCTCGATCAGGAGTCCGCCGAAGGTCAGCGAGCCGAGACCGCGTCGGTCGACGCGACCAGTTCCGCCACCGCGTGAACGAGCCGGGGGTGGTCGGCCGGGCTCAGCGTGGCCCACTCCCGGCCGTCGCCGGAGGGCCGGCGGGTGAACTGCCACCGACCCTCGGCGTCGTCGTAGAAGGACACCGCGTACGAGCCGCGCCGTCGCGGCCCCAACCGACCGTGCCGCACGGACCGCGCGGCCGCGCCGAACTGGCCCATGCGCGTCACGCCGCCGAGCACCTGGGCGATCTTCTGCGCGTCCGCACGAGCCAATCCGCTGTCCCGCAACGCGTTCTCCATCCGCGCCACCGACTGCCCGGCGACGGCCGCCGCCCGGTCGAGATCGGCGGCGAGCACGCTGACCGACCGTGAGCGGGGCGTCGGGTGCGGCGGCAGCAGGGCCACCACCGACGCGGCCAGCGCGGCCTCGTCGATGCCGGCGAGGCTCAGGCCGTCGGCGGTGAGCACGGCCAGCACGGCGTGACCCTGCCCGGCGGCGGCGACCGCGCGCACCCGCGGACCTCCGTCGAGGCGCAGCCGTGCGTCGACCTCGCGCTCCGGGTGGGCCAGCAGGGTCAGCCAGTCGGCGAGGCGCACGTCGAGGGCGCCCCGTGCGGCCAGGCCCCGTGCCTCCAGGCCGCGCCACGCGTCCTGGAAGAGCGCACGGCGTTCGTCCGCGGTGGCGCCGTGGGACGGGATGGACAGGATCGTGGGGTAGTCGCCCGGCTTCAGGTGGTCCCAGCACAGCTCGAACTCCAACCGGGACAGCGTGACCGTCACCGGTCGTCTTCCCCGATCACCGGCGGTGCGACGCGCGGGATGGCGTCCACTCCCCAGACGTCGTCC
Source organism: Saccharothrix hoggarensis (assembly GCF_052936025.1). The sequence goes on from NZ_CP193624.1 coordinate 1,821,339, forward strand.
ACTTCCTGCAGGTACGGCGCGGTCTCGTGCTCGACGTCGTCGTCGGCTTGGGCGGACTGCGGTGCGCCGGCCAGACCCGCCGTGAGCGGAGGGCCGCCCGTCGAGCCGCGCACGGTCGCGGCGGCGTTCGCGCGGTTCACCTGAGCGTCGTTGCCGATGCCGGTCGACCCGCCGGGACCGGGCGCCGGGGCCGCGCGGCCACCTCCCGGCAGACCCGGCGAGAACGGCTTCATCGCGCCCGCTCCACGTCCCGCGCCGCCGCCGCTCGCCGCCTTTCCGGACGAACGGCCGGGGTGGCTCGGGGACGACGCGGTGGGCCGGCTCCCAGGCGGAACGATGCCGACCGGTGCGGCGGAAGTCAGGGGAGCGGACGCCTGCTGGGGCAGCGTGACCGGACCCGGTGTCGGCCGTGAGGGGGAGTCCGACGGGGTCGTCACGGCGGAGGTCGCGGTGCGGCCGACGTCCTTGTCCTCCGGCGTCACCGAACCCGACGGCACCACCGAACCCGACGGCGCCACCGGGCCGGACGGCTCGACCGAGCCGGGCGCTTCCCGATCGGACGTCGGCGTGCGCTCCGGGGTGGTGGTCCGGGTCGTCTGGACGACCTCGCTCCGCTCGACGGCGGCCGGCTCGACCACCTGCGTGGTGACGGACGGCGGCGGCACGAACTCGCCGAGGGACTCCACCGCCGCCGACGCCCGGTCGCGGTAGCCGTTCATCACCGCCACGGCCAGGCGCTTGGCCTCCTGCGCCCGGGCCTCCTCGACGTCCTGGTCGGTCTGACCTCCGACGAGGTGCGTGAAACCGGCGGGGACGCCCCAGAAGTCGTCGTTGGCGGTCGAGGTCACCTCGACGGGTTCCGGCATCTTGCCCTTGGCGTCCACATAGGACAAAGCCTGCGCTTCGAGCGACTCCCGGGTGACGATCGCGGCGGCGCGGGCGTCCTCGGCCCACTGCACCAGCGGGGTGTTGCCGGCGGCGAACCGCTCGCCCGCCGCGCCCTGCCACACCGCGCCGGACTCGCGGATCGCCCTCTCCAGTTCGACCTGGGCGGTCTTCATCACGGTGAGGAACCTGGCCCAGGCGTCGTCCACGGTCTGCGCGGCCGGGTAGCCGGGGCCACCGTGGATCTTGTCGTACAGCTGTTGGTGCGTCTGCGCGTCGAAGTTGTGGTTCCCGATGCGTCCGTCCGTTCGGCGTCTGCGTAAGCCGTTCTCCCAGGTCGCCATTGCCGCCCCCTTATTTCAGCAGGTTCTCCATCGCCGCTTCCGCCAACTTCCGCGCCCCGTCGCAGGGTTTGGGGAAGCGGTCTTCGTACGTGGGCACGACCGTGAAGCTCGCGACGAGGTACTGGCCCTCGGCGGTGTCGACCATCACGTCACAGCGGCCTCCGTCGTTCGGCAGGGTCACCGTGATGGCCGGGAAGTCCCGCACCGGATCGATCTCCGCCGCCTGGCCGGCCCGCTTGCCCTCGGTCCACACCGAGATCCCCTCGGCCGTCACGGGCACCAGGCGGCTGCTGGCTCCGATGACGGTCCACGAGCAGCCCTTGGTCTGGTAGAAGTCGTTGTCCACGACCCGCCCCGCCCGGTCGATCTGCAACGCGGGCAGCTGCTCCTCGGTCAGCAGGCCACAGGGCTCCGCGCCGTCGAGCTTGATCTCACGTGGTCGGTCCGGCGACGAGACGGACGAAGGCGACGTGCCCGGAAAAGCGCCAGCGCCACCGGCCGGGAGCGGGATGCCGGAAATCGTCTTGCTGCACCCGGCGACGAGCACGACAACCGCCGCCGCGCAGAGAACAACACCGAGCTCCGCTGTCCGGGGCCTCATCGGTCGGCGACCTCGTGGATCTTGTGGATCGCCTCGGTGTTGCCGTCCTCGACAAGACCATACGTCCGTGCCGCCGCGAGCAGCTGCTCGATGTTGGCATTCAACTCGGCCAGGAATTTGTTCGTGACGTCGAGCGCGAGCGTCGAATGGTCGGTGAACACCTTGGCGGCGTCCGCGGAGATCTCGTCATCGGCGAGCGGACGTCCGAAAAGGGAATCCCGGTGCGCGTCCAAGAAGTCCAACACGTCGTTGCGGACGTCCTCGTAGCGACGTATCAGGTCCAGCACCTTCTCCGGTTCCACCTGCATGCTGGTCGAGGCCGGTGCTGGAGATCCCCCTGATCCGTCGGCACGCTGATACGGCATGGTGCCCCCTCCCCCTCGCGAGAACGGCTCACATGTGGGTCAAGGCGTGACTGTGCGTATACAGGTTCTCATGGGGGACAACGTGATGGTCCGCAGTTCGCGTGCGCCCCCTGAATGGCGTACACGACTACTGACTGTCTATTGACTCGGCCGGTCGACGTAAGCGGTGTTGGTCGTTACCGGTGTGCCGCCTGCGGCCGGGTAGAGCAGAACTACGGCATTTGGGCTGCTCTTCTGGTTCCCTTGCGAAGCACGGGTCGCCATCACGCCGGAAAGGTCCGATCTTCACGTTAACGCTTCTGTGGGGTGAAACGTTCGCCTCTCGTGACCACAGGTCCGGAACGGACGCCCGGCCAATAACGCACGCGTGTTCGACTGCGAGCGGGAAATTCCACCTGATTGGTTCTGGCCCGGCGCGTTCGGATCGACGCCGTTCACTCGCCTGAGTCAGGCGGTGGCTGAGAGCAGGGCGCCGCCGCGGGCTCCGGCACAGGCCCTCGGAAAGCACCACGCCCCGGCTGCCGAAGAGGCGACCGGGGCGCGGTAGGCGTGCGATCAGGATCAGGCAGGCACGGAGGCGACGCCGGGCGCGAGGAAGCGCTTGCCCGTCACCTTCTCCGAGATGCCCGAACGGTCGAGGTACGGGGTGATGCCGCCCAGCCAGAACGGCCAGCCGGCGCCGAGCAGCATGCACAGGTCGATGTCCTGCGCCTCGGCCACCACGCCCTCGTCGAGCATGATGCGGATCTCCTCGGCGAGCGCTTCGAGCGCCCGCGCGAAGACCTCCTCACCGGTCAACGGCTTGTCGCCGAACGCCCACAGCTCCTGCACCTCGGGGTCGACGGACTGCTTGCCCGCGGAGTCCCACTGGTACACGGCGGTCTTGCCGGCGGCCACGAACTCCTTCATGTTCTCCGACACGCCGAACCGGTCGGGGAACGCGCGGTTCATGGTCTCGGCCACGTGGAGCGCGACGGCGGGGCCGACGAGCTGCAGCAGGATGAGCGGCGACATGGGCAGGCCCAGCGGCTCGGTGGCCTTGTCCGCCACCTCGAACGGCGTGCCCTCGTCGATCGACTTCACGACCTCGCCCATGAACCGCGTCAGCAGCCGGTTCACGACGAACGCCGGGGCGTCCTTCACCAGCACGGACGACTTCTTGAGCTGCTTGCCCACCGCGAACGCGGTCGCGAGCGTCGCGTCGTCGGTCTGGCCGGCGCGCACGATCTCCAGGAGAGGCATGACCGCGACCGGGTTGAAGAAGTGGAAGCCCACGACCCGCTCGGGGTGCTTCAGGCCCGACGCCATCTCGGTGATCGACAGCGACGACGTGTTGGTCGCCAGCACGGCCTCGGGGGAGACGTGCTCCTCGACCTCGGCGAACACCTTCTGCTTGACGCCCAGGTCCTCGAACACGGCCTCGATGACGAAGTCGGCGTCCGCGAACGCCGCCTTGTCCAGCGAACCGCTCACCAGGGCCTTCAGCCGGTTCGCCTGGTCGGGCGAGACGCGCTTCTTGCCGAGCAGCTTGTCCACCTCGGCGTGCACGTACCCGACGCCCTTGTCCACGCGCGCCTGGTCGATGTCGGTGAGCACCACCGGCACCTCCAGCCGCCGCGCGAACAGCAGCGCCATCTGCGACGCCATCAGGCCCGCGCCGACGATGCCGACCTTGGTGACCTTGCGCGCCAACGACTTGTCCGGCGCGCCCGCCGGCCGCTTGGCCCGCTTCTGCACCAGGTTGAACGAGTACAGCCCGGCCCGCAGCTCGTCGCTCATCACGACGTCCGCCAGCGCCTCGGTCTCCGCCGCGTACCCGGCGTCCAGGTCGTTGGCGCGGGCCAGCTCCAGCAGCTCCAGGGCCTTCAGCGCACCCGGCGCGGCGCCCTTGGTCTTGCCCTCGACGATGGCCCGAGCGCGCGCCACGGCCGCGTCCCAGCCCTCGCCGCGGTCGATCTCACGGCGAGCGGGCACGACGTCGCCGCGCACCACCGAGGCCAGCCACAGCAGCGACTGCTCCAGGTAGTCGGCCGAGTCGAACAGCACGTCCACGATGCCCAGGTCGAGCGCCTGCTTCGGCTTGAGCATCTTGTTCTGGTTCAACGCGTTCTCGAAGATCACGGTGACCGCGTCGTTCGGGCCGATCAGGTTCGGCAGCAGCTGCGTGCCGCCCCAGCCGGGGAACAGGCCGAGGAACACCTCGGGCAGCGCGATGGCCGCCGCGTTGGACGTCAGCGTCCGGTAGTGGCACGACAGCGCCAGCTCCAGGCCGCCGCCCATGACCGCGCCGTTGACGAACGCGAAGGTCGGCACGGGCGAGTCGGTGAACTTGCGGAACACGTCGTGCCCGAGTTGGCCGATGGTCACGGCCTGCGACCGCTCGGTGGCGCCCTCGACGGCCGTCAGGTCCGCGCCCACGGCGAAGATGAACGGCTTGCCGGTGACCGCGATCGCGGCCGGGGAGGCGGCCGCGGCCTCGTCGAACGCCGCGCTGAGGCTGACGAGCGACTGCGGGCCGAACGTGGACGGCCGGGTGTGGTCGTGGCCGTTGTCGATGGTGATCAGCGCGACCTTGCCGTCGACACCGGGCACGGAGACGAACCTGGTGCGGGCGTGGGTCACGACCTCGTCGGGGAACAGGGCCTTGGCCTCGTCGGCGGTCAACGCGGTCACTTGGCTTCTCCGTTCCAGTGCGGGTTCTCCCAGATCACGGTGCCGCCCATGCCGATGCCGATGCACATGGTGGTGATGCCGTAGCGCACGTCGGGGCGCTCGGCGAACTGCCGCGACAGCTGGGTCATCAGGCGCACGCCGGACGACGCGAGCGGGTGGCCGGTGGCGATCGCGCCACCCCACTGGTTGACGCGCGGGTCGTCGTCGGCGATGCCGAAGTGGTCGAGGAAGGCGAGCACCTGCACGGCGAACGCCTCGTTGATCTCGAACAGGCCGATGTCCTCGATGGTGAGGCCGGCGCGCTTGAGGGCCTTCTCGGTGGCGGGCACCGGGCCGACGCCCATGACCTCGGGCTCGACGCCCATGAACGAGTAGCCCACGAGCCGCATGCCGACGGGCAGGCCCAGCTCGCGCGCGGTCTCCTCCTCGGCCAGGATGCAGCCGGTGGCGCCGTCGTTGAGGCCCGCCGCGTTGCCCGCGGTGACCCGGCCGTGCGGCCGGAACGGCGTCTTCAGCTTCGCCAGGTCCTCGACGGTGGTGCCGGGGCGCGGCGGCTCGTCGGCGGTGGCGAGGCCCCAGCCGTGCTCGGCGGACCGGGTCGCGACCGGCACGAACTCCGGGCCGATCTTGCCGTTCTTCACCGCGTCGGCGTACTTGGCCTGCGAGGCGGCCGCGAACGCGTCCGTGCGCTCCTTGGTGATGTGCGGGAACCGGTCGTGCAGGTTCTCCGCCGTCGAGCCCATGACGAGCGCGGACGGGTCCACGATCTTGTCGGACAGGAACCGCGGGTTCGGGTCGACGCCCTCGCCCATCGGGTGGCGGCCCATGTGCTCGACGCCGCCCGCGATGACCACGTCGTAGGCGCCGAACGCGATGCCGCTCGCGGACGTCGTCACGGCCGTCATCGCGCCCGCGCACATGCGGTCGATGGCGTAGCCGGGCACCGACTTGGGCAGGCCCGCGAGCAGCGCCGCGGTGCGCCCGATGGTGAGGCCCTGGTCGCCGGTCTGCGTGGTGGCCGCGATGGCCACCTCGTCGACCCGCTCCGGCGGCAGCTCGGGGTGGCGGCGCAGCAGCTCGCGGATCACCTTGACGACCAGGTCGTCGGCACGGGTCTCCGCGAAGATTCCCTTGGGGCCGGCCTTGCCGAACGGCGTGCGCACGCCGTCGACGAAGACCACGTTACGAACGCGTGCCGGCGCTACTGGTGCGGCCACGGCGTCTCCTCCGCTTGTGGTGACGATTCGCCCGAGCGGGTCGGGCGCGACTCCTACCGATCGGTAACCCAACTCTAGCGCCTGTTACTGGTCGGTAACCACCGTGGTCGCCCTGTCGGGTCGGTCACAGCGGGCCCGGATGGCCAGGAACAGCGCGAACCCGAACGGGGACAGGACGATCGTGAACACCAGCAGCGGGCCCATCAGCAGCGGGCGCAGCCCCAGCCGGCGGCTCTCCCGGTACATCCACGCCCCGATCAGCAGGTCCCACGCGATCACCTGCGCCCACAGCGCCGAGGCTCCCCACGAGGTGGCCAGGAACTCCCGCAGCGTGCCCAGGTCCGGACTGCTCATCGTCGCCCAGAGCTCGGGGAGGTGCCCGGCGACCAGCGCCGTGTAGACCACGAGCGGCGGCACGGCGATCAGCGGCGACGCCACGACCCGGGCCGTCGTCGGCCACGTCGGCGCGAACACCATCAGCGCCCAGAACGGCACCGTCAGCCAGAACGTGAGCTGGAACAGGAACCCGGTCATGCCCGTGCCGCCTCCGTGGTGCGCTCCGCCGTGCGATCGGTCGCGCGCAGCGACCTCGCCACCACCGCGGTGGTCCAGGTTGCCACGGCGAGCGCGCCGAGCGCGGTGGCCAGGTCGGGGCGCAGCAGCGGCTGCCCGCGCAGCGCCTGCCACGTGACCAGGGCCATCAGGCCCGCGTACCCGATCGCGAGGCCCCAGACGAGCTTCGGGGTCGCGCGCCGGCCGAACAGCAGCACGACCAGCGGGACGACCTGCAGGGCGTGGATGCCGACGAAGTGGGGCACGCGGAGGTCGCCGCCCGTGGTGCTCCACCCCGTCAGCGCCATCTCGGGGCCGCCGTCCCGGACGCCGACGCTGTGCGCGCCCCGGATGCCCTCGGCGACGTCCTCCGCGTTCCGCTGCTGCGCCATGAGGATGCCCAGGCCCAGCCCGACGAGCGCGAGGAACAGGCCGAGCCGGACCGCCAGGCCCGTCGCGCGGTCCGCGAACCTGGTGAACAGCAGGGCCACCGCGATCAGGGCGTGCATGATCCAGAGCGCCAGGACGCTGTAGGTCATGATGTCCCACAGCAGGTCGTCGAACGGCGTGGCGGTGTTGAAGTGGCTCCGCCTGCCGCGGACGACCTGGCCGATGATGACCACCATCTCGACGGCGCTCGCCGCGGCGACGACCGTGCCCGCCCACCAGCCGAGTCGGCGGAAGCGCGTGGCGAGGGTGAGCATCCAGGCCAGCGTGACGCTGTAGAGGACGAAGGACACGGCGAACTTGAACGGCTTGAACCAGATCGGGGCGCCGATCAGCGTCCGGTCGTCGACGACCAGGCCGGCGAGCGAGACCAGGGTGACGACCCCCATGAGCAGGGCGAACAGCATGAGCGGCGGGTGCCACCGGAGGAAGCGGGTCATGAACGACTCCTAAGGATGGATAGCAGCACTTTCTACTATCGGATAGTTACTCTATCCGCTCTGAGGGTCGTCTCAGGAAGGGGCGTGTCCGTGCGCATCGCCGAGTTGAGCCGCCGCAGCGGTGTGCCGGTGCCGACGATCAAGTACTACCTGCGGGAAGGCCTGCTCCCGGCCGGTGAGCTGACCAGCCCCAACCAGGCCCGGTACGGCGACGACCACCTGCGCCGGCTGCGGCTCGTGCGGGCCATGGTCGAGCTCGGCGGGCTGTCGATCGCGGCGGTGCGCGAGGTGCTCGGCGCGCTGGACGACCCGGAGAAGTCCCTGCACAAGGCGATGGGGACGATCTCGGCCGCCGTGGCGCCGCCCGACCTCGGCCGGGACGACGAGGTGGCGCACCGGCAGGTCCAGGAGTTCCTGGACCGGCAGGGGTGGCGCTGCCGGCCCGAGTCGTACGCGTTCAGGGCGCTCGTCGGCGTGCTGGCCACGGCGCGGGACGTCGGGCACGACGGGTTCGCGGACCTGCTGGACGGGTTCGCGCGCGCCGCCGTGCCGCTGGCCGAGGCCGACCTCGACTACGTGCTGGCCGCGGGGTCGAAGGACGAGGCGCTGGAGGGCGTCGTCGTGGGGACCGTGCTGGGTGACGCGGCGATGGCCGCCGTGCGCGCGCTGGCGCGACGTGAGCTGTCCGGGCTGCGTGCGGCGGAGGAGGCGGCCACGGGGTCGGCTGAGGAGGCACCGGGCCCAGGGGCGGCCGGGGACGGGCCAGGCGCTGGATCGGCCGGCGAAGGCTCAGGCCCGGGGTCGGCCGGCGAAGGGTCAGGCCCGGGGTCGGCCAGGGAGGGCTCAGGCCCGGGGTCGGACGGCGCCGACCCCGGGAGGCCCTGAACTACGGCTCGGGACTGGGCGTCAGCGCCTCGGAGAGGACGTCCGCGGTCAGCGTGATCTGCCACGTCCGCGCACCGCCCTCGCGCAACGCCGCCGCGACGCCCTCCGGCGAGACGTCCGCCGGCGGCTGCCAGCACGTGCGCCGCACCAGGTCCGGCAGCAGCAGGTTCTCGACCGGCAGGTTGTTCGCCTCGGCCACCGCGGTCAACGCGGTGCGCGCGGCGGCGAGCCTCGCCGCGGCCGCCGGGTCCTTGTCGGCCCAGCGGTTGGCGGGCGGCGGGCCGTCGTGCTGCTGCGACGGTTCCGGCAGCTCGGACTTCGGCAGCGCGGCGGCGCGCTGCAACGCGCCCAGCCACACGCCCACCATGCGTCGTTGCGCCCGTCCCCGGAAGACCGGGAGGGCGAGGAGGGCGGCCTCGTCGGCCGGGCCGCGCACGGCCGCGTCGACCAGCGCCGCGTCCGGCAGCACCCGACCCGGCGCGATGTCGCGTTCCCGGGCCAGCGCGTCCCGCGCCTCCCACAGCGCCCGCACGGCGGCGAGCTGACGGGGGTTGCGGATGCGGTGGATGCCCGACGTGCGGCGCCACGGCTCCGCGCGCGGGCGCGGCAGGGGCGCCAGGCGGGCGGCCTCGAACTCCTCGAGGGCCCACTCCAGCTTCCCCTGCCGCTTGAGCTCCTGTTCGAGCACGTCACGCAGCTCGACCAGCAGTTCGACGTCGAGGGCGGCGTAGTTCAGCCAGTCGGCGGGAAGGGGGCGGCGCGACCAGTCGGCCGCACCGTGCCCCTTCTCCAACCGGTAGCCCAACAGCCGCTCGACGAGCGTGCCCAGCGCCACCCGCTCGAACCCGGCCAGCCTGCCCGCCAGCTCGGTGTCGAACAACGCGCTCGGACGCAGCCCGAGTTCGGCGAGGCACGGCAGGTCTTGCGACGCCGCGTGCAGCACCCACTCGGTCCCGTCCAGCGCCTGGACCAGCGGGTCGAGGCGACCGCCGAGGGCGATCGGGTCGACCAGCACGGTCCCGGCGCCTTCCCGGCGCAGTTGCACCAGGTAGGCACGTTGCGAGTAGCGGTATCCCGAGGCTCGCTCGGTGTCCACCGCAACCGGGCCCGTCGCCCCGGCGAGCGCCTCAGCGGCACGCCGGAGCGACGATGCGTCGGCGACGACAGGCGGAACACCGTCAGCGGGTTCCACCAGCGGCACCGGCTCAGCACCGGTTGGTTCGGTTGGCTCGTCGGAGGGTACGTCCACGGCGGAAGACCCTACGACGAACGCACCACTCGCGGGTGTGTTCGGCCGGTTCAGTGTGCCGACCTGCTCAGCGGATCACGCCGGCACGCATGGCCAGCGCCACCATCTGAGCCCGATCCCCGGTGCCCAGCTTGCGCCCGATCCGCGACAGGTGGGACTTCACCGTCAGCGCGGAAAGGCTGAGCGCTTCGCCGATCTCCTTGTTGCTCTGGCCATCGGCGACCAGCTGGAGGACCTCGACCTCACGCGCGGACAGTTCCCGCGGCGTGTTGTCGGTGCCCGGCACCCTCGTGCCCGCGGCGAGCACGGGCGCGACGCTCGGGTCCGCGTAGACGCCGCCGTCGAGGACCCTGCGCACACCGTCGGTGACCACCATCGGCGAGGCGGACTTCAGCAGGTACGCCTGAGCGCCTGCCTGGAAGGCCGACCTGACCGCGTAGGGGTCGTCGGAGGACGCGAGGACCACGATGCGGGGCCAGCCCTGGGCACGGAGTTCCGTGACCAGGTCGATGCCGGTGCCATCCGGCAGACCCAGATCGAGGATCGCGAGGTCGCACGGTCCGGTCGCGAGTGCCCGCGCCCGAGCCTCCGCAACCGAAGCCGCCTCATGCACTGTCCCGGCTCCCATCTGGGTGAGCCGAGCCGATATCGCCTCCCTCAGCAGTGGGTGGTCGTCGACCACCAGCACTGAAAAAAGCTCCTCCCGCGGGTGCGGGACCATGTTCGCCGGCAACGAGCCGGCTGGCGTGGTACGAACGGCCTGACCTAAGCCGACGGCAGCCACGTCACTACCTCCCTGGAGTCGGTCGTGCCCCCCGACCGGCACCGGGACTTTCGTCCAATCAGCCGCGCCACTGATCGACCGAAAGTGGTGTCGTCTGGGGCAGCGTAGCCGCCCAAGCGGGTCTACGGGACGATCAATCGGGTATCTATCCCGAATGAGTTGTCACTGATGGCCCCCGTTGTCACACGATCGGCTGACAACTGGATAGGTCGCGTAACGCGAGCGGATCTCACGACGACATCTAGGAGTTGCGGGTGGCGAGCACCACGGGTCGAGTCCGCGCGGAGGAACTGCTGGCACGCGTGCCGCTCGTCGACGGGCACAACGACCTGCCGTGGGCGTTGCGCGATCTCGCCGCCGAGGGGCAATTCGGTGAAAAGTCAACGCCGGGCGACCCCGTGGACGCCGTGTCCGTCGTCGACCTGACGACGGTTCGGCGCGAGCTGCAGACCGACCTGGTCCGCGCGCGCGAGGGCCGGTTGGGGATGCAGTTCTGGTCCGTCTGGGTCCCCTGCCGACTGGCGGGCGATGCAGCCGTCACCGCCGTGCTGGAGCAGGTGGAGCTGGTCCACGCCCTCGCCGCGCGCCACCCCGACCACCTCCGCGTCGCGACCACCGCCGACGAGGCCGAACGGGCGTTCCGGGACGGGCGGATAGCGTCGCTGATCGGCGCGGAGGGCGGCCACAGCATCAACGGGTCGCTGGGCGTGCTGCGCGCGTTGCGCCGGCTCGGCGTCCGGTACATGACGCTCACGCACAACGAGAACACGCCGTGGGCCGACGCGGCTACCGACGAGCCCGTGCACGGCGGCTTGTCGCCGTTCGGGCGGGACGTGGTGCGGGAGATGAACCGGATCGGGATGGTCGTCGACCTGTCGCACGTCGCGCCGACCACCATGCGGGACGCGCTCGACGTGTCGTCCCGGCCGGTCATGTTCAGCCACTCGTCGTGCCGGGCGGTCGCCGACCACCCGCGCAACGTGCCGGACGACGTCCTGGCCAGGCTCGCGGGCAACGGCGGGATCTGCATGGTGACGTTCGTGCCCCACTTCGTGTCGCAGCCCTACGCCGAGTGGGACGCCCGGCTGAAGGAGGCGATGGAGGCGGCGGGGGAGAACCACAACGACCTCGACGCCCGGCACCGGTTCATCGACTCCTGGCAGGCCGGCGGCCCGACCCCGCGCGTGACCATGGACGACGTGGTGGCGCACGTCGAGCACGCGCGGGAGGTGGCCGGCATCGACCACATCGGGCTGGGCGGCGACTACGACGGGACGCGCTACCTGCCGGAGGGGATGGGCGACGTGTCGTGCTACCCGGCGTTGATCGGCGCGCTGCTGGACCGGGGGTGGAGCGAGGACGACTGCGCCAAGCTCGCCGGCCTGAACGCCCTGCGCGTCCTCCGCGCCAACGACTGACGCCAACGCCAACGCCGACGACCGCCGTCAACGGCCGGTGTCAACGCCGACGACCGGTGCCCATGACCGGTGCCCATGACCGGTGCCCATGACCGGTGCCCATGACCGACGCCGAGGACCGACGCCGACCGCGCTTGGCCCGCGGTCAGCGCAGCGTGCTCACGCCCACCGGGGGCAGGCCGACGGCGGTGGCCATGAGGTCGTAGAAGGCGGCGCCGTGGGCGGCCAGGTCGGCGGTCCGGGCGGTCCAGGAGGCGCGGAGTTCGAGGTCGTCCGTGCGCGCCGGGCCGGCGATGTCGCCGAACCTCGCCGACGACGTCTGGGTGACCGTGCCGCCCAGGGCGACGAACGCGGCGCCCGACTCCTCCAGCGCCTCGACCAGCCACGACCAGCCGACCTCGGGGAGCAGGGGGTCGGCGGCCAGCTCGGCGTCCAGCTCCACCCGCACGTACGCCACCAGCCGGAACACGCCCGACCACGCCTCGACCCCGTCGGGGTCGTGCAGCAGCACCAGCCGTCCGGTGGACAGCTCGTCGGCGGGCCCGGTCACCTCCGCGGTCAACGCGAACGACCAAGGGGCCAGCCGTTGGGGCGGGCGCACCTCGGTCAACTCCAGTTCGGGCCGGGTTCGCACCGACCGGAGCGTCGCCACCGCCCGCTGGAACAGTTCGGGCTCCGTCACACCACGGACTGTAGGCCCCTAAACCTCGGAAAGTGAGCGCGGCACGCCGGACCTGAAGACGCCGCCCGCCCATCCCGTGGGACGATGTCGGGCGAGATGAACGACATCACCGAAGCCCAAGCCGAAGCCCCGTTGCTCGTCGCCGCGCGCGGCGGCCGGCCGTCACGCACCCCGGTCTGGTTCATGCGCCAGGCGGGCCGCTCGCTGCCGGAGTACCGCAAGCTGCGCGAGGGCACCGCGATGCTGGACGCCTGCATGGACCCGGAGATGGTCCGCGAGATCACCATGCAGCCGGTCCGCCGCCACGACGTGGACGGCGCGATCCTGTTCTCCGACATCGTCGTGCCGCTGAAGGCCGCGGGCATCGACCTGGACATCGTGCCGGGCACGGGTCCGGTGGTGGCGAAGCCGGTCCAGACCGAGGCCGACGTCCGGGCGATCCCGGAGCTGCACGAGGAGCAGGTGCGGCCGGTCGTCGAGGCGATCGGCCTGCTGAACGCCGAGCTGGGCGCGGTGCCGCTGATCGGCTTCGCGGGCGCGCCGTTCACCCTCGCGTCCTACCTGGTCGAGGGCGGCCCGAGCAAGCACCACGAGCGCACCAAGGCGCTCATGCACGGCGACCCGGCCCTGTGGCACGCGCTGCTGGACAAGCTCGCAGGCATCACGGCCGAGTTCCTGCGCGTGCAGGTGCGCGCGGGCGTGAAGGCGGTGCAGCTGTTCGACTCGTGGGCGGGCGCCCTGTCCGAGCGCGACTACCGCGAGTTCGTCCTGCCGCACTCCAAGCGGGTGCTCGGCGGCGTCGAAGGCGTGCCGCGCATCCACTTCGGCGTCGGCACGAGCGAGCTGCTGCCCGCGATGCGCGAGGCCGGCGCGGACGTGGTGGGCGTCGACTGGCGCACCCCGCTGGACGTCGCCGTGAGGCGGCTGCGGGCCGCCGCGCCCGACCTGCCGCCGCCGGTGGTGCAGGGCAACCTGGACCCGGCGCTGCTGTTCGCGGGGCTGCCCGCGCTGGAGCGCGAGATCGAGCGGATCAAGCGCGAGGGCGAGGCCGCCGCGGGCCACATCTTCAACCTCGGCCACGGCGTGCTGCCCGACACCGATCCGGACGTCATCACCCGGGCCGTCGAGATGGTGCACCGGGCGAGATGAGAGCGCTGCGAGTCGCGGTGGTCGGCGGCGGGATCTCCGGCCTGGCCGCCGCGCACCGGCTGCGCCACCTGCTCGGCCCGGACGCCGAGATCACCGTGGTGGAGCAGTCGGACCGGCTGGGCGGCAAGCTGCGCACGATCGAGGTCGGCGGGCGCGCCTTCGACGTGGGCGCGGAGGCGTTCCTGCACCGCCGCCCCGAGGCCGCCGAGCTGGTCGCCGAGCTGGGCCTGGCCGACCGGCTCGTGCACCCGACCAAGGCCGCGGCGAGCATCCACGCCGCCGGCGCCACCCGGCCGATCCCGGCGCACACCCTGATGGGCGTCCCCGCGTCGGTGGAAGCGGTGCGCCAAGTCCTGTCCGACGACGGCCTGCGGCGGGTCGCCGCCGAACCCGGCCTGCCCCCGATCCGGCTGGACGGCGCGGACGTCGCCGTGGGCGCGCTGCTGCGCGAGCGGTTCGGCCCCGAGGTGGGAGATCGCCTGGTCGGGCCGCTGCTCGGCGGCGTGTACGCGGGCCGCACGGACGTCCTCGGCCTGCGCGCCACCATGCCGCAGCTCGCGACCGCGCTCGACTCGGGCGTCGGGTCGCTGCTGGCCGCCGCCGCGACGACGATGCCCGCGCCGCCCCAGCCGAGGGTCGCCCGGCCGCCGGTCTTCGGCACGCTGCGCGACGGCCTGTCGACGGTGGTGACCCGGCTCGCGGACGCGTCGAAGCCCGAGGTGAGGCTGGGCCTGCCGGTGCGAGCCCTGGTCCGCCGCGAGCACGGCTGGCGGCTGGAGATCGGGTCCGCCGCCGCGCCGACGCGCTTCGACGTGGACGGCGTGGTGCTGGCCGTGCCCGCGCCCGCCGCGCGCAAGCTCCTCGCCGACGCCGTGCCCGCCGCGTCACGCCGCTACGCCGAGGTGGAGGTGGCGTCGATGGCGGTGGTGGCGCTGGCCCTGCCACCCGGCACCGAGCTGCCCGACCGGTCCGGCGTGCTGCTCGCCGAGGGCGAGGTGGCGTCGGACGGCGTGCCGTTCACCGCGAAGGCGTTCACCTTCTCCAGCCGCAAGTGGGCGCACCTGGCCGGCGAGCCGGTGCTGGTGCGCGGCAGCGTCGGCCGGCACGGCGAGGCGCACCTGCTGCAGCGCGACGACGCCGACCTGGTCGCCGCCGTCCGGCACGACCTGCACCAGCTCACCGGCGTCACGGCTCAGCCGATCGACACCGCGGTCACCCGGTGGGGTGGTGGTCTGCCGCAGTACGGGGTCGGCCACCTCGACGTGGTGCGGGGCATCGAGGACGCGGTCGCGGGGGTCCCCGGCCTGGCCGTGGCGGGCGCGACGCTGCACGGCGTCGGCATCCCCGCGTGCATCGCGACCGCGGACGCCGCGGCGGCCCGTGTCGCCGCTCACGTGCTCGGCCGCGTGCGCTGACGGGGCCGGGTGAGAGGATGAAGGGCATGGCCCGCCTGAACTACACCGAGCTGAACGACACCATCCGCTACACCATGTGGTCCGTGTTCCGGGTCGAGCCCGGCCGCCTGCCGGACGACCGCGGGCCGGCCGCGTCCGAGGCCCAGGAGTACCTGGACGGCCTGGAGGCCAAGGGCGTCGTGGTGCGCGGGGTGTACGACGTGGCGGGCCTGCGCGCGGACGCCGACTACATGATCTGGTGGCACGCCGAGGAGGTCGAGCAGGTCCAGCAGGCGTACAGCGGGTTCCGCCGCACCGCCGTGGGCCGCGCGTCCACGCCGGTGTGGAGCCAGGTCGCGCTGCACCGGCCCGCGGAGTTCAACCGCAGCCACATCCCGGCGTTCCTGGCGGGCGAGGAAGCCCGCAAGTACGTGTGCGTGTACCCGTTCGTGCGGTCCTACGAGTGGTACCTGCTGCCGGAGGAGGACCGCCGCCGCATGCTCGCCGACCACGGCAAGGAGGCGCGGGACTACCCGGACGTGCGGGCGAACACGGTCGCGTCGTTCGCGCTCGGCGACTACGAGTGGATGCTGGCGTTCGAGGCCGACGAGCTGCACCGGATCGTGGACCTGATGCGGCACCTGCGCGGCACCGAGGCGCGTCGCCACGTGCGCGAGGAGATCCCGTTCTACACGGGCACCCGCGTGCCGGCCGCCGAGCTCGTCACGAACCTGCCGTGAGCGGAGGGGAGGGACGCCCGCCCGGACGCCCCTCCCACCCGGCTACCCGGTGATCCGGTAGGCCCGGATCACGGTGTGCTCGAACGTGTTGCCCTTGCTGTCGCCGCCCTTCGCGCGCAGCGAGGCGAAGCCGCCCGGCGCGTCGGCGTTGCGCACCAGCGCCGCGCCGCCCACGACCGGCGCCGCCGACCACGTCTTGCCGTCGTCGAACGACACCTCCACCTCGACCGCGCGGACGCGGCCGTTGTCCGCGCCCTGCTGCTGCTCCACGGTCAGCGGCACGCGCAGCAGGCGACCGGCGGGCGCGCCGCCGTCCGCGTCGAGCCGCGGCCCGAACCGGACCACCGTCAGCGGCAGCTTCCGGCTCCCTTCCGCGGGCGCCGTGTCCGAGCGGAACGTCCACGCGCCGGCGACCCGGGTGGTGAAGTCGGAGATGCCGGGCGCGCGCACGTGGTCGATCTCGGCCCGGTAGGCGGCGTCGCCCGCGGGCACCGGGAAGTTCCCGCCGAACTCCGGCACCTCGCCGACGAGCTCGCCCTCGCGGTACAGGGCGGTGCGCCCGGAGGCGAGGGCGGAGCCGCCGAGGTTGTTCGCGGAGTCGTTGAACACCGGCACCTGGACCAGGATCTCGTCACCGGTCCGGCTCAGGTAGTCGTACCGCGACACCGGCAGGCCGGGGCCCACGACGGGGAAGTTCAGCCGCTCCTCGACGGACGTTCCCGGCCGGTAGGTCCGGTCCGGCGTCGTGTAGGACGTGACGATGTCGAACTCGCCCCGGATCTGGAGCAGCGTCCAGCTCCACCGCAGGTCGGCCGTGTTCACGTAGTCGACCGCCGAGCCGCCCGGCCGCACCTGGAACAACGCCGACCAGCCGCCGTTGCCGTCCGGCCCGATGGCGTTGCCACCGTGCACGAACTCGTTGCCGTCCGGGGCGGGCCCGAACCGCGTGCGCACCTCGGCCAGCTCGCGACGGGTGGGCGCGCGGGTGAAGCCGGTGGGCACCTCGCCCGTCTCGACCCACGAGAACCGGTACGTCTCCGGGGTGTCGGTGACGGGCGTGCGCTGGAACTGGGCCGAGATCATGGTGCTGAGCTGGTCGTCCGGCAGGGTCGGGCCGACGTGGCCGACGGTGGCGCCGGCGGGGAACCCGTCGAGGAACGCCACGCCGAACCCGATGGTCCGGTCGCCGCTGCGGCGGGTGAGGCCGATGTCGCCGAGGATCGGCTTGGCGGCCGGGTCGGGCGCGGTGACGGCGACCGGCTTCGCGGTGCGGGCGTCGAACGTGACCTTCGCGTTGCCGGCGACGGTCAGGCTGGGGCGCGGTAGCACGGCGATCCGCATGTCCTGCGGGTCGCCCGTGAACACGTCGGCGTGCACCATGTACTCGCCCTTGGGCAGGCGGGTGGTGACGGCGCCTCCGCCGCCGGACAGGAACTCGAAGACGTCGTTGTCCACGCCCATCACCACGCCGCTGTACTCCGCGGTGGGCTTGCCGTCGGCGTCGATGAACTCCGCGGTGACGTCGTAGCTCTCGGGCTCGCGGTCGACGCTCACGGGCGTGCGGACGAC
The DNA here is from genome assembly GCF_052936025.1 of Saccharothrix hoggarensis. Next base: position 1,838,733 of record NZ_CP193624.1, read on the forward strand.
GTCGCCGCCGACCACGGCGCCGGCGAACGCGCCGTCCACGGCGCTCACCCTGGTGTCGCTGGTGACGGTGACCGTGGCCGTGCCGCCGGCCGGGACGGTGACCGTCGCCGGGCTGACGGTGAACAGGCCGGCGGGCGCGGGCTTGCCGTCCGGGCCCTTGGCGTCGACGGACACCGGGAACGTCACCGGCTGCGTGCCGCTGTTGCGGTAGGTCAGCTCCTTGGTGACGGGGGTGTCGTCGTCGTGCGGCCACGACTGGCGGCCCATCGCGAGGGTGGCCGGTTCGGAGGTGACCGTGGTGGTGATGGCCTTGCCGAGGTCGACGCGGCCGGCGCCCTGGTCGAACGCGGTCAGTGCCGGGTTGATCTTCGCCGACGCCATGAGCGTGGCCTTGACCTGCGCGCCGGTCCACTCGGGGTGCTGCTGGACGAGCAGCGCCGCCGCGCCGGCGACGTGCGGTGTGGCCATCGACGTGCCGGAGATGGAGACGTGCGCGTCGCCCACCGGGTCGCCGATCCGGCCGGCGCTCGACTTCGCCGCGACGATGCCCACGCCGGGCGCGGTGACGTCGGGCTTGACCGCGCCGTCGCCGACGCGCGGGCCGCGGCTGGAGAACGGGGCGATGCTGTCGTCGCGGTTGACGGCGCCGACGGTGAGCGCGGCGTCCGCGCTGCCCGGCGACCCGACAGAGCCGGGACGGCCGGAGTTGCCCGCCGCGATGACGAACAGCGTGCCGGTGGACTCCGACAGCGTGTTGACGGCCTGCTCCAGCGGGTCGAGGCCCGGCCGGTCGGTGCCGCCGAGGCTCAGGTTGACGACGTCCGCACCCTGGTCGGCGGCCCACTGCATGCCGTCGAGGATCCAGGACTCGGCGCAGCCGTTGACCACGCACACCTTGCCGTCGAGGATCTGCGCGTCCGGCGCGACACCCCGGTACTTCGGGCCGGAGCTGGCGACGGTGGCGGCGACGTGCGTGCCGTGGCCCACCTCGTCGGTGGTGTCGGGGTCCTCGGTGAAGTTGCGCTCGGCGACCTCGCGGCCGACGAGGTCGGGGTGGGCGCCGTCGACGCCGGTGTCGAGGACGGCGACCTTGACGCCCTTGCCGGTGTGCCCGGCCTGCCACGCGGCGGGCGCGCCGATCTGGGCGGTGGAGCGGTCGAGGCTGGGCTGCCGCACGCCGTCGAGCCAGACCTTGGCCACCGACGGGTCGTCCACCAGGGCCCGGAACGCCGTGGCCGCCTCGGCCTTGGCGGTCGTCGCGGCCACCGCGCGCACGGCGGGCAGCTGACGCGTCACGTGCGTGCCCGCGGCGGTCAGCTGCGCGTCGCCGTGCCGGGTGACGATGAGCGGCACGGTGTCGCGCCGGGCGTCGTCGTAGCCGGACTCGACCAGCCCGGTCACGTCGAAGAGCCGGAGGTCGAGCTTGTCGGCGGCGAGGGCGGCCACCGCGTCGCGCGGGACGACGTGCAGCCTGCCGTCCCGGTGGAACGTCTGGAAGCCGATCCCGGTGCGGCCGGGGCCGGCCTGGAACGAGCCGAACGTGTCGCCGTCGAGCACCACCCGGTCGCCGGTGACGAGAGTGACGGCGGGTCCGACGCCGGCGCCGCCGGCCCGGCGGGGTTCGTCGGGTGCGGCGGTGGCGACCCCCGTCGCCGTGCCGGTGGCGAGACCGGCCGCCAGGACGGCGGCCCCCCAGGCCGCCCGGCGCTTTCGTGATCTTGTGGTCAACACAGAATCCTCCCGAATCCGGTTGTCCGCGTGGCGGAAACGCGCAGTCGGAAGGCCCGCCTGACTCACGGCGGTGACGGTGAAACAGGAACTGCCGAACCCCCCAACACGTTCGACGCTATCCAGCCGTCAGGGTGACGTCAGCGTCTCTTGGTGGGGAGTTCCGCCACCCGGTCAGGGCAACGTCGTCACGGCTCGTCGACCGATTGGTCCGGACGGTGGCGGCCGTCCGAGTGAGCGTTCCCGACCCGGTCAGTTGATCTCGCAAGCGTCGATCAGGAGCCGGACGCGGCCGCGAGGACGCGGTCGAGCGCCCGCCGACCGGCCGGTCCCCAGGTCGGTTTGCCGCCCGCGAGGCCGCGCTCACCGGCGTCGCCGACGGCGATGAGGACGGCGGCGCGCAGGAGCGCCCATCCGCGTGCGCGCCGGACCACCGCCTCGTCGGCAGCCCCGTACGCGTCGAAGAACCGGGCGTCCGCGCCCGCGGGGAGGAGCAGCCACGCCGCCGCGAGGTCCGTCGCCGGGTCGCCCGCGCACAGCTCGCCGAAGTCGATCACACCGGCGAGCGCGCCGTCCGAGACGACGACGTTCGCGGGGTGGAGGTCGCCGTGCAGCCACACCGGCGGACCTCCCCAGCGGGGCGCGGCAACGGCGTCGCGCCAGACCTGCCGGACGTCGCCGGCCGACGTGCCGAGGTCGGCGGCGCGGAGCACCCCGTCGAACTCGGGCGTGAGCGGGCCGAGCGGACCGCCGCGGTTCAAGCTGGTCGGCGCGTCGGCGGGCGCCTCCCGGTGGAGCGCCCGGAGGAAGCCCGCCACCGCGTCGGCCGCGCCGCGGTCGCTGATCGGGGCCCGGTCGGCCGGATCGCCCGGAACCCACGTCACGACCGTCCAGTGGTGGGGGAAGCGCGCGGACGGCCGGCCGATCCGCACGGGCGTCGGCACCGGGAGGGGGAGGCGCGGGGCGAGCAGGGGCAACCACCGGTGCTCTTTGACGAGCAGCGACGAGCCGCGTTCCGTGGCGTGCGGCAGGCGCACCGCCAACGCGTCGCCCAGCCGCCACAGCTGGTTGTCCCAGCCGGTGGCCGCGAACCGGACGTCCTGGTCGGCGAGGTCCGGGTGCTGGTCGCGCAGCAGGTCGCGGACGAGTCGGTCGTCGATCACGGATCACCCCGTCCTCACTCGTCCGGTCAACCCGCCGGCGTCGGGGGCGCTCGCGCGCGACGAGCGCCCCCGACGTCGGGTCAGGCGATGCGGTACGCCCGGATCACGGTGTGCTCCAAGGCGTTGCCGTTGCTGTCGACCGCCTTCACCCGCAGCGAGCCGTACCCGGCCGCGGTGGGGTTGGCGATCGTGGCCACGCCGGCGGACACCGGCACGGCGGTCCACGTCGTGCCGTCGTTGAACGACACCTCGACGTCGATCCGGTCCACCCTGCCGTTCGCCGCGCCCGCCTGCTGCTGCACGGTCAACGGCACCCGCAGCGACTGGCCCCTCGGCGTCGCGCCCGCCGCGTCCAGGTCCGGCGAGAACCGGACCACCGACAGCGGCAGCGGCACGACGGCGTCGCCCGCCGGGGTGTCCGAGCGGAACGTCCACGCGGCGCTCACCTTGGTGGCGAACTCCGACGTGCCGGCCGCCCGCACGGCGTCCGTCTCCACCCGGTAGGCCGCCGCGCCGCCGGCCACCTCGAACAGCCCGTTGCCCGCGTACGCCGTCTCACCGACGCGCACACCGTCGCGCAGCAACGTCGTGCGCGCCGTGCTCACCGCGGCGTTGCCGCCGTTGCCCGCGCGGTCGGTGAACAGCGGCACGGCGAAGCTGATCCGGTCGCCCGCGCGCGACAGGTACGGCGACCGCGACGCGGGCAGCGCGGGGGAGAACACCGGGTCGTTGAACCGGTCGTCGTGCGACCCGCCCGGCTGGTAGGTCCGCTCCGGCGACGTCAGCGTCGCCTCGACGGCCCCGTCCGCGCCGAACTGGACGAACCCCCACGACCAGGCGAGGTCCGTGGTGACGCGGTTGATCGCCTCGCCCGGCGCGGTCACGTCCGGCAGCCACGCCCAGCCGCCGACACCGCCCGCCGTGATCGGGTTGCCGCCGTGGCCGTACGTGCGGCCCGCCGGTCCCGGCCCGAACCGCGTCCGCACCTCGGCGAGCTGCGCCGCGGCCACCGCGCGGGTGAACCCGGTGGGCATCGCGCCCTGCTGCGACCACGCGAACCGGTACGTCACCGGCTTGCCGCCCTCCGGCGTGCCGCGGAACTGCGCGCCGATCAACGACGTCATGGCCGCCGCGGGCAGCTGCGGACCCGTGTGCGCGATGGACACGTTCGGCCCGAACCCGCCGAGGAACGCGGTGCTCACGCTGGCCAGCCGGTCGTCGTGGTGGCGCACCACCGTGACGTCGCCCAGCGCCTCCTCCGCCGCCGGGTCCGGCGCGGTGATCGTCAACGGCCGGGCCGTGCGGGCGTCCAGCACGACCGCGGTGTTCGCCGCGACGGTGAGCGAGGGCCTGGGCAGCAGCGCCAGCCGCGCGTCGTCCGTCTGCACGTCGGAGTTGGTGAAGTAGTCGCCCTTGGGCAGCCGCACCGTGAACGAGCCGTCCGGGTCGTAGGGGAAGGCGAACGTGTCGTTGCTCAGCCCGATGATCGACGTGTAGTAGTCGACGGCGGGCGCGCCGCGGTCGTCGACGAAGCCGAACGTCACGTCGTAGCTCTCCACCTCCCGGTTCACGCTCAGCGAGGTGTGCAGCGGCGTCGGCCCGCCGGTCGCCACCACCGACCCGACGTACAGGCCGTCCGCCGAGCCCAGCCGGGTGTCCGCGGTGACGGTCGCCGTCGCCGAGCCGCCCGCCGGCACGGTGATCTTCGCCGGTGACACGGTGATCAGCCCGGCCGGCGCGGCGCCGCCGTCGGGACCCTTCACGTCGGTGGTGAGCGCCAGCGTGACCGGCGCCGTGCCGCCGTTGCGGTAGGAGACGGTCTTGGCCACGGGGGTGTCGTCGGCGTGCGGCCACTTCTGCAGGCCCATCGCGAGGCTGGCCGGTTCGGCGGTGACCGTGGTGGTGATCGCCCTGGCCAGGTCGACCCGGCCCGAGCCCTGGTCGAACGCGGTCAGCGCCGGGTTGTTCCTGGCCGACGCCACCAGCGCCGCCTTGATCTGCGCGCCGGTCCAGCCCGGGTGCTGCTGGGCGACGAGCGCCGCCGCGCCCGCGACGTGCGGGGTGGCCATCGACGTGCCGGACATGGCCACGTGGCCGTCGCCGACGGGCGTGCCGATGGTGCCGCTCGACGACCTCGCCGCGACGATGTCCACGCCCGGCGCGGTGATGTCCGGCTTGACCGCGCCGTCACCGACCCGCGGTCCCCGGCTGGAGAACGGCGCGATGCCGTCCTGCCGGTCCACCGCGCCCACGGTCAGCGCGGCGTCGGCGCTGCCGGGCGAGCTGACCGTCTCGGGGCGGCCGCTGTTGCCCGCGGCGACGACGAACAGCGCGCCGGTCCGCTGGGACAGCGTGTTGACGGCTTCCTCCAGCGGGTCGAGTTCGGCCGTGTCACCGCCGCCGAGGCTGATGTTCACCACGTCGGCGCCCTGCTCGGCGGCCCACTGCATGCCCGCCACGATCGCCGACTCCTGGCAGCCCGCGACGACGCACACCTTGCCGTCCAGCAGGTCCGCCTCGGGCGCGACGCCCCGGTACCGCGGGCCGGAACCGGCGATCGTCGCGGCGACGTGCGTGCCGTGGCCGACGCCGTCGGTGTTGTCCGGGTCGTCGGTGAAGTTCGCCTCGGCGACCTCGTGGCCCGCCAGGTCCGGGTGGTCCTGGTCGACGCCGGTGTCCAGCACGGCCACCTTCACGCCCTTGCCGGTGTGCCCGGCCTGCCACGCGGCGGGCGCGCCGATCTGCGCCGTGGAGCGGTCCAGGGCCGGCCGGCGCACGCCGTCCAGCCACACCTTGCGCACGCTCGCCCTCGACACGAGCGTTCGCCAGGTGTTCGCGGCCTCGGACTTCACGACCTGCGCGGCGTACGAGCCGACCGACGGCAGCGCGTGGCCCACGCGCATGCCGGTCGGCGCCGGTTCCTCGTCGCCGGTGACGATCACCGGCAGGGTGCCGCGCGACCCGTCGTCGTACCCGTACTCGACCAGTCCCGTGACGTCGAACAGCCTCGGGTCCAGCCGGCCCTGCGCGAGCGGTGTCGCCGCGTCGCGCGGCACGACGTGCAGCCGCCCGTCGCGCCGGTGGCTGTGGAACACGGTCCGCTCCCGTCCCGGTCCGGGGACCAGGGCGGTGACCTCGTCGCCGAGGAGCACGACCCGGTCGCCGGTGACCAGGGTGACCTCGTGGTGCTCGGCCGGCTGACCGGGGCCGGTCCCCGGTGTGACCGGGGTGTCCCGCGCCCCGGACGCGCCGGGACTGCTCGCGGTGAGGACGGCGGCGACGAGCGCGGCCCCCCACGTCGTGCCACGCCAACGCTTGCTCTTCAACTTCCAACCTCCCGGTGAGTGCCGCGCGTGGCGGAACGCGGCCGGAAGGGCGTGCGACCCGCGGCCGCGGCGGCGGATGCGCCGGGAGCGACGTCGCCCTTGACACCACCGACGCTAGAGGGTCGGTCCGACGTGGACAGCCGCTGATTGGTCGGTGCCTTCTTGACCAATTCAGCGGAGTAAGCGTTTTCCTAGGAGGCGGTGACTGAGCCGTCCGCACCAACCGAGATGCCTGCCTGCGGGCCACCGCCTGGGCAGTCCGGACCGTTGGGGTAGGCCATTTCGGGGGTCACGGTGACACCGCGGTCCACCAGCGCAGATCCGGATTGGTCCAGCAACTTCAGGGCCACGGTGACGGGCGTGGTGGGCAGGTCCGGTATCACGACGAACGCGTGCTTCCCGCCGGTCGGCTCCGAACGCGCGCCGCACGTGTCGTCCGGGGAGGTCCCGGTGCACGTCGTCCCCACGATCCCGCGCGACTCGTGCAGCACCAGCTCGTGGGTCGCGCAGGAACCGCCGTCACAGACCTCGAGCGACCCCGACACCACGTCGGGGTGGTCGACGTCGACCGTCAGCCCGACCATCGTGCCGATCAGCGTGCACGCCTTGGGCGCACCCGCGTTCGTGCCGCACGCGGCGGCGAGGAACAGCACCCCCAGGACCCAGATCCGTCTCCCCATGCCACTGGGACGGAACGGGAGGCGATCAGGTTGCCCGCCGCCCCTGCCGCACCAGCCGCCGCACCCGCTGCCACCACCGCGGCTCGGGCGGCGGCAGGGCGCCCTCGGCCACGGCCCACTCGGCGAACCGGGCGGCGTCCTCGCGGAACCGGGTACCGTCCTCCTTGGGCCGCCCGGCCGCGTAGGCGTCGAACAGCGGTCGGAACCGGTCGCCCAGCTCGGCGGCCACGTCGGGGCGCAGCGCCGCCACGATCCCGCGCCGCTTCGCGAGCAACGCGCGCCGCTCGACGCGCACCCGCTCCGGGTCGAAGCCGGCCGGCACCGGGCCGTCGGCCAGCAACGCCCGCAGCAGCTCCGCCTGCGCCGCCGCCAACCGCTCGCGCTGCGGACCCGTCACCCCAGCACCGCCCGGATCGCGGCCAGCTCACCGGCCAGTTCCGCGTCGGCCGGGTAGTCGTCGTCCCGTTCCAGCAGCACGCCCGGCGGGTCGACGCGCTCCCGCAGCCGCGCGAGGACGTCCAGCACCTCCGGCAGCACGGCGTGCGCGTGCGTGTCGTGGTAGACGCCCTGGTGCTCCTCGCCGCCCGCGACGTGCACGTAGGCCAGCCGCTCCCACGGGATCTCGTCCAGGAAGCGGCCCACGTCCGTGCCGAGGTTGCGGGCGTTGGCGTACAGGTTGGCGACGTCGATGAGGAGGTGGCAGTCCGTCCGCTCGACCAGCTCCGCGAGGAACCGGCCCTCGGTCAGTTCGCCGTCCGGCCAGTCGAGCAGCGCGGCCACGTTCTCCAGCGCGAGCGGCACCGGCAGGTCCTGCTGGGCGGCCTTGACGTTGGCCACGAGCACGTCCAGCGCGTCCCGGGTGCGGGGCAGCGGCATCAGGTGGCCGGAGTCGAGCCCGCCCGCGCGGACGAAGCAGACGTGGTCGCTCACCAGCGGCGCGTCCAGCTCCTCGGCCAGCGCGGCCAGGTGCGCGACCCGCCGGGCGTCCACGGGTTCCGCGCCGCCCAGCGACAGCGACACACCGTGCGGCAGCACGGGCACGCCCCGCTCCCGGAGCAGGAGCACCGACTCCGGGAGGTGGCCGACGTGCAGGTTCTCCGCGACGACCTCGACGAAGTCGACGCCGGGCAGGCGTTCGACGGTGAGGTCGATCTCCGGCCGCCAGCCGATACCGACACCGAGCTTGTCCACGAGCCACCTGTCCTTCCCGTTGCCCTCCGGGCCCCGACCCGCCGGGTCAGTCGCCCCCGCCGCCGCCACCGCAGCCGCCCCCACCGCTGTCGGAGCTGCCGCCGCCGCTGTCGGAACCGCTGCTCCCGCCGTCCGAACCGCTGCTGCCGCTCCCGCAGCTGCTGCTGGAGCAACTGCCGCACCCACCGCCGCACGACGCGCCGCCGGGCGACCCCGCCCCCCGCGACTTCCGCCGCAACGTCGACGCCGCCTGCGCCGAGAGGCCGAGTTCCTGCCACACGTACCGCCGCCCGACCCGGCCGAGCAGCCCGTGGTGGACCACCATCCCGAGCCGGTACGTCGGCACGGCGTTCATCCGCGCCCGCCGCACCACCTTCCGCCCCGCGCCGGTGAGCGGACGCGTCGCGGGCCTCAGCGCGAGCACCAGCACCAGTGCGCCCACCACCGCACCGGCGGCCACCCCGAACGACAGGTCCAGCGCGATCGCCAGCACCACCGCCGCGACCGCCGCGACCACGAGGAGCCCCCGCACCGCCCGCACCGCTTTCCGCCGGCCCGGCGGCACGACCAGACCGCCGTCGACCAGGTGCTGACGCAGGCCGTGCGCCTCGGGGCTGCCCGCTGTCGCCGTGATCACGTCACCCAGGCGACCCGGCAGCGACCTCAGCACCTGCGCCTGGAGCGGGCTCCAGTGCCGACCCGGCTGCGCGACGGCGCTGACCAGCCCTTCCCGCGAGATCCGCACGGCGCCCGACTCGGCCAGGGCCACCACCGCGACCTCGGCCGCCCGCCCCGGTCCGCCGACCAGGAACGCCTGCTCCTCCGGACCCAACTTGGCCGGTCCCACCCCGCTCGGCCCTGCCCACGACTGCCCCGGCTCAGGCGTCGAACCCGCCGAACCCGGCATCGGCGTCCACGAAGTCGCCACCGTCGTCTCCCTCCAACCACTGCGCGGCCAGCCATCCACCCGCGAACCACCCACCCGCCACCAGCCACCCGTTGCGGCGCCGCCAGCGCTGCGGTTCGACCACCACGGCCCGCCTGCGCCGGGGGAGTGGTCCCTGTGACGTCTCCCCTGGTGCGATCGGTTCCGCCCGTTCGCCGTCGAACACCGCCGTCTCCCGGACCGTCCGGGTCGGACGGTCCGACACGGACGGCGCGGCGGCGCGCGCGAGGCCGTACCGGGCGGTCACCTCGGCCGGGTCGACCGGGGCGAGGCCCGCCGTGGCCTCCTCGTGCGCCCGCGCGCCCCTCCTGGTCAGGACGGGCGGCGGACCCAACAACAACAGCACCGCGAGCGCGCCCGTGACGCACAGCGCCGTGACCGTCACCCACCCGCCCGGACCGGCGAGGACGGCCACCGGCACGAGCACCGCGAGCGGCACGACCGCCAGCACCGCCCGCGCCAGCCGCCGCCGCGGCGACACCAACAGCCCACCCGACACGAGCCGCTGCCCGAGGTGCCGGGCCGGACCGCTGGTCGCCGCGCCGACGACGAGGTCGTCCAGGTCCCGCGGCCGGTCGAGCCGGGACAGCACCACCGCCTGCAACGCGGTCGTGGGCTGCTCCTCGCCGGGCACCGCCGCGACCACCGACCCGGACACCCGCGCCCGGTTCTCGGCCACCAGCCCGGCGACGGCCACCTCGACCGCCCGCACCGGCCCGCCGCCGAGGTACCCGATCTCCTCGAACGTCAGGGGCCGGTCGGGCACGGCGCCGGCGACCCGCTTCAGCCGCAGGCCGACGACCACCGCGACGACGAGCGCCGGGCCGTACCACCACAGGAACGTCATGGCGCCACCCTAGGAGCCGTCAGCCCCCGCCACCCCCACCTCCACAACCTCCGCCGCCCCCACCCCCGCCGCCCCCACCCCCGCCGCAGCTGCCCCCGCCGCTCGCGCCGCCGCACCCCGCGGTGCCCGCGACGCCGTACGACCCCGCCACGTGCCGGCCGCCGTGCGCCCGGCTGTGCTTGACCGGCCGCGCGGCGGCGCGCAGCACGACGTCCGGGTGCGCGCTGAACCCGGTGAGAGCGACCAGCTCGGCCTCGTTCGCCGAACTGGTCGCTCCCCACCCCCCGGTGTTCTCGCCTGCGCGAGCCTTCGCCACCGCGTCACGGCCCTTCGCGGTGCGCGTCAACGGGTTGCCCTTCACCAGCAGCGCCACCAGCACGCCCGTCAGCACGAGCTGGAGCGTCAGCCACCCCACGGGCGCGCCGATCGCGAGCCCGTTCACCCAGCGCGCCACCCCGACGACGAACAGCAGCACCATCGGCACGACGGCCTTGCGCAGCCGGGACTTCACCGCCTCCGGCGCGACCAGGTAGTCCAGTTCGGACAGTCGACGACCGACCGCGCGCGGCTCGTCCTGCTCGGCCACCGAGGTGATCAGCAGCGTCAACGTCCGGTAGCGGTACCGCGCCACGTCGGTGAGCACGGCCTGGTCGACCGGGTGGTCGGCGACCGGCGATCCGACGAGGCGCACGGCCCCGTTGCGGGCCGGGGCCAACGCGCCGGACGTGATGAGACCGGCCACGGAAGCCTCGACCACCCGTCGTGGCCCGCCGGTCAGGTAAGCGATGTCCAACACGCCGAGCGGGCCTGCGGGGACGCCTCCCCGCGCACCCCGCAGGCTCACTCGGCCGAGGATCGCGACGGCCAGCGCCAACGCCAGCCCGATCCAGTACAACTCCAGGAACTCAGGGCCTGAAAGCCCCCACGGTCGCTCCACGGTCCACCCCCTGTGGGCCTCGGTGGAACCAGGTCCACCAGCTCAGGAGGCAATCGTGTGCGCCAGGCCACACCCCAGCAAGAGCCCTTTAGCAAGCCTTAGGGTTGCGACCCAGGTGATGTCAGGACGACGACGCGCCGTCCACGCCGCCGGAGCCCTCGCCGTCGGTGCCCTTGAAGATGCGCATGATTCCTCCTGGTGTCGATACCGTCATCATTCGGAGTAGCGCCCTCAGTCTGCTGGACCGTCAGGGCTTTCGACCAGACGCAAGCTGATCGAGTTGATGCAGTACCGCTGGTCCGTGGGCGTGTCGTAGCCCTCGCCCTCGAAGACGTGCCCGAGGTGGCTGTGGCACGCGGCGCACAGCACCTCCGTGCGCACCATCCCGAGGGTGCGGTCCTCGCGAAGGATCACGGTGTCCGCGGCCAGCGGCGAGAAGAACGACGGCCAACCGCAGTGCGAGTCGAACTTCGTCTCGCTGCGGAACAGCTCGGCCCCGCACGCGCGGCAGGTGTAGACGCCCTCGGTCTTGGTCTCCGTGTACTCGCCGACCCACGCGGGCTCGGTGCCCGCGTCGCGCAGCACCGCGTACTCCTTGGGGGTCAGGATCTCCCGCCACTCCAGCTCGGAGTGGACCACCTTCGGGGTGGCGCCGACGACAGGTTCCATACCTCCACGTTAGACGAACCCGCCGGTGCGTCAGTCGAAGAAGACGGCCACCAGGTCGCCGAGGTAGTACCAGATGCTGATGACCGCGCCGAGCAGGATCAGGCTCACCACGACGACCGCGAGCAGCCGGCGGAGGCCGCCCGCGCGGTTGGCCGAGTCGGCGAACTGCTCGACGCCCGCCAGCGAGCCCTCGATCGTGAAGCCGGGCGGCTGGCGCTGCATCCGGTGGAGGTGCTCGGCGAACGCCCGCGTCTCGGGGTCGTCGGGGTCGAGGCCGATCAGCTCGTCGTCGAGGTCGCCCCGGGGGCGCTCGTCCGGTGCGTCTGCGGCTCTGGCGCTGGCCATGACCCCAGCGTAGTGGTCGCTTCAACCCGGTGGGCGGCACGACGTGCCGGAGTCCGCCCGGTCAGACCACCAGCGCCGGCGACGGCCTGACCGCGCCCACCACGCGGCCGTGACCGAGCACCGGGAACGTGGCCAGCTCGTCCGGCGCGTCCACGCCGAGCCGGCGCAGCGCGGCCACCAGGACCACGGCCCGCGCCCGGCTGGAACCGTCCGCGATCTTGCACGCCACGGCCTCGCCGGTCGGCAGGCCGATCGCGTAGACGCCCTCCGCGCCGTCCTTGGCCACCGCGCCGGGGATCGCCCGCATCAGCTTCGTGACGTCGCGGTTCGTGCCGCCGACCCACTCGGGGTGGCGGTTCATCGCGTCGGCGATCCGCCGCTCGGGGCCGGCGGTGGCACGTGCCAGCGCGCCGAAAGCCCTGGCCAGGCCCGCGAGGCTGATGCCGAGCAGCGGCGCGCCGCAGCCGTCCACGCCCTCCGCGCCGATGCGCTCGCCGGCCAGGTCCTCCAGCGTCGCGCGGATGGCGCGCTGGAGGGGGTGGGCCGGGTCGAGGTAGTCGTGCGTCGACCAGCCGTTGACGACGCACGTCGCGAGCATGGCGGCGTGCTTGCCGGAGCAGTTCATGTAGATCGGGGCCTTGGACCGCCCCGCCGCGAGGTGGGCTTTGAGGGAGTCCTCGCCGATCGGCAGGTCGGGCGTGCACTGGAGGTCGGCCTCGGTGAGGCCGTGCGCGTCGAGGACGCGGCGCACGCCGTCGACGTGGAAGTCCTCGCCGGAGTGGCTGGCGCAGGCCAGGGCGAGCAGTTCGCCGCTCAGGTCGAGGCCCTGGCGGAGCATCGCCAGCGCCTGCACGGGCTTGTTGGACGAGCGGGGGTAGGTGGTGTCGTGCGGGCGGCCGACGGCGAGAACCTCGCGGCCCGTCGCGTCGAGGGCGATCACCGAACCGTGGTGCACGGACTCCAGGAACTCTCCCCGCCAGACCTCGGCGACCAGTTCGTGCGCCATCCGCTTCTCCACTCCGCTGCGCTGCCAACTGTCGACAGTTAACATGGCAGCATCGCCGCGCGCTAGGAGACGTTCGTGACACCTCCCCTGCACATGAGCTTGGCCGGTCAGGCAGTGGACGTGGTCCGCGAGCTGGTCCTGACCGGCGAGATCGCGCCCGGCGCGCGGGTGAACGAGGTGGAGCTGGCCCAACGGCTCGGCATCTCGCGCGGGCCGCTGCGGGAGGCGATCCGGCACCTGGTGTCCGAGGGGCTGCTCGTGCTCGCGCCGCACCGGGGCGCGTTCGTGCCCACGGCCGACGCCGCCGACGTGCAGGCGCTCTTCGAGCTGCGGACGGCGCTGGAGTGCGCGGCGGCCGAGCTCGCGGCGTCACGGCGGTCGGAGGGCGACGTCGTGCGGCTGCGCGCCGTGTGCGAGGAGTCGCGGCGGGCGTACTCGGCGGGGGAGCGGTTCCCGTACCGGCTGGACCTGGCGTTCCACCAGGCGTTGCTGGACGCCGCGCGGAGCCCGCGGATCGCCGAGCAGGTGCGCCTGGTCCAGCAGCGGGTCGTGCTGCTGCGCAGCGGCCTGCAGGACGACCCGCCGCACCAGCACGCGTCCTTGGACGACCACGACGCCCTGGTCGCCGCCATCGCGGCCGGCGACCCGTCCCGCGCGTCCGAGGTGATGCGCAAGCACCTGGTGCGCGTGTGCGCCCAGATGCTCACCAGCCTCGGCTGACCGCCTGCGCCCGACCGTCTTCGAGGCCCGCGAGGAACCTCCGCCACTCCGCGACCGCGAAGGACAGCGTCGGCCCCGTCGGGTGCTTGGAGTCACGCGCGGCGACGCGCTCGCCCACCGGAGCAACCTCCACGCAGGACTCGCCGCTTCCGCTGAAGGTGCTCTTGCGCCAGGCCGCGCCCGACAGATCCCTGTGCTTCACAGTCGCCCGAACCTCCCTTTTTCCGGACCGGCGGCGATCCCGGCGATCAACGCCGCCGAGTCGTCCGGGCTCTTGGCCACTGCCACCAAGTGGTCGAAGGCAGCCCTGAAGCGCTTGATGTCGGCGTCCGACTCCAAAAATATCTCACCCGCCTGGCTGTCGACGTAGATCAGGTCGGTGTCCAGCGGGTCCGGGAAGTCCATGACGACGAACTGGCCGGGCATCCCGGGATGAGCCCCCGAGCTGAACGGGATGACCTGGATGGTGATGTTCGGCGCCTTGGCCGCGTCGAGCAGGTGGCGGAGCTGGCTCCTCATGACGTCGGCTCCTCCGACCTGGCGGTGCAACGACGCTTCCTCGATGACCGCCCAGAGCTTCAGCGGCTTCTTCTTCGTCAGGACAGCCTGTCGCTCCATGCGAGTGCGGACGAAGTCCTCGACCTGGTCGTCGGTCTCGTCGTGCAGGACCCCGCGGATTACGGCGCGGGCGTAATCCTCGGTCTGGAGCAGGCCGGGGACGAACAACCCGGAGTAGTGGCGGAGGCCGTACGCCTCCTTCTCGAAGTTGATGTACGCCGTGTACCCCTCGGGGAGGTCTTCGTGCCAGGGCTGCATCCAGCCTTCACCGGCCGACTGCTTGTACAGCGCCTTCAAGCGTTCCTGCTCGTCACTCGGGACGCCGTAGAGCTTCATCAGCGCCGCCAGGGTCCGGTACTGCGGCCGGTTCCGGGCGGTCTCGATGCGGTAGAGCGTGGTCGCGTTGATGCCGGTCCGCTCCTCGACGTCCTCGCGGCGCAGGCCGGTCCCGTCGCGGAGCCGTCGCAACTGGCCCGCCAACCTGCGCAGCCGGATGGTCGGCGTGCCCTTCTTCGTGGCCACGGTGTTCAGTCGTCCCTTCCCGAGACGGCGCCGTCCTGCACGGCAAATGCAAGGTGGCGATCTGCATATCTTGCATTTCGTGGTCAGGCGGGGGCAGTCTCACAGCCGATCCAGTAACGGGTTGTGGACGCAGGGTAACCGCTACCACCGTGACCCGATCGAGAGCACCGGAAGGACGAACGGGTGAACGACGTTTTCACGGCCCTGGCGCGCGAAGTGGCGTTGGAGGAAGCGCCGCGGCTGTTCGCGATCGTGGAGGAGTACGGCGAGGCGGAGGACGCGCGGGTCGCCGGCTACGGCCTGGCGTTCGAGGACCGCGCGGAGGCCAACTCGGTGGAGGGAGGCTTCCACCTGGTGTCCGAGAGCGCCGACAGCGCGCGGACGCTGTTCGAGATCACGTCCCGGTCGACGGGACGACGGCGGGTGCACCTGGTCTGGCTGGACGACGCGGCGCCGGCGTAGTGGCCGCGCAGGTGGTCGGGGTGCGACCACCTGCGCCCAACGTCGCCGGGGGAGCCGTCGGCCGGGCGTGCCGCCGTCAGCCGAGCGTGCCGGTCACCTTCGCGTGGCCCTTCAACAGGTTCCGCGCGATGGTGCGGCGCTGGATCTCGTCCGTGCCCTCGTAGATGCGCAGCAGCCGCAGTTCCCGGTACCAGCGCTCGATCGGCAGCTCGCGCGTGTAGCCCATGCCGCCGTGGATCTGGAGGACGCGGTCCACGATCTCGTTGGCCTTGATGCCGCCGTAGAGCTTCGCCATCGACTGCGCCTGCCGCGAGTCTGCCTTCTGGTCGACCAGCCACGCGGCGTGCAGCACGAGCCACCGCAACGCCTCGATCTCCACCGCCGAGTCCGCGATCATCCACTGGATGGCCTGGTACTCGGCGATCGGCTGACCGAACGTGACCCGGTTCTTGGCCTGCTCGATGGCCATCTCGACCAACCGCTCGCACGCGCCCAGCGCCCGCGCCGGCAGCAGGTAGCGGCCCTGGCCGATCCACTGCATGGCCAGGGTGAAGCCCTTGCCGACCTCGCCGAGGACGTTCTCCTCGGGCACCCGCACGTTGTCGAAGACCAGCGCCGCCGGACCCCACTCGCCCATGGTCGGGATCGGCTCGGACTTCCAGCCCATCTCCCGGTCCACCAGGAAGCACGTGACGCCGCCGTCCGCGCCCTTCTCGCGGTCGGTCACCGCGAACACCATCACGAAGTCCGCCTCGTTGCCCTGGGTGATGAACGTCTTCTCGCCGTTGATCACCCACTCGCCGCCCTCCTTGCGGGCGGAGGTGCGGATGGCCTTCGCGTCCGAGCCCGCGCCCGGCTCGGTGATCGCGAAGCACGACACGCGCTCACCGGAGATCGTGGGCAGCAGGTAGCGCTGCTTCTGCTCCTCGTTGCCGTGGAACAGGATGTTGTCCGCGTAGCCGCCGAAGCGGAACGGGACGAACGTGCGGCCGAGCTCCGCCTCCACGAGCGCGGTCATCAGCGCGCCCAGGCCCATGCCGCCGTACTCCTGCGGCGTGAGCACGCCGAAGAAGCCCGCCGCCTTGGCCTTGTCCTGGAGTTCCTTCAGCTCGTCACGCGTCAGGCCGGGCTGGCCCTGGCGTTCCCGGCGCAGCACCTCCGGCTCCAGCGGCGCGACCTCCTTGCGCACGAAGGTCCGCACCCAGTCGCGGATCTCCTTCTGCTCCTCGTCGAGCGTGAAGTCCATGACGTCCTCCCTCTACCGTCTACGCGAACGCGTTGATGCCGGTCAGCGCCCGGCCGATGAGCAACTTCTGGATCTGGCTGGTGCCCTCGTAGAGGGTCGTGACGCGGGTGTCGCGCAGGTACTTCCCGACGGGGTACTCGTCGACGTACCCGTAGCCGCCGAAGACCTGGATGGCGTTGTTCGCGACCCGCACGGCGGCCTCGCTGGCGTACAGCTTGGCCATCGACGCCTCGGTGCCGAACGGCTCGTCGCGGTCGGCGAGGTCCGCGCACCGCCACGTGAGCAGCCGTGCCGCGTCGGTCTCCACGGCCATGTCGGCCAGGAGTTCCTGCACCAGTTGGAAACCGGCGATGGGCTTGCCGAACTGCTGACGTTCCTTGGCGTACTCGACGCTGGCCTCCAGCGCGCCCCGCGCGGCGCCCACGCAGCCGGCGGCGACGGACATCCGGCCCCGGTCGAGCGCGGCCATCGCGAGCTTGAAGCCCGCGCCCTCGTCTCCGATCCGGTTCGCGTCCGGCACGCGGATCCCGTCGAGGGCGAGTTCGGCGGTGGCCTGGCCGCGCATGCCGAGCTTGCCGTGGATCTCGGTGGCGGTGAAGCCGGGGGAGGCGGTCGGCACGAGGAACGCCGTGATGCCCTTCGGGCCGGGGCCGCCGGTGCGGGCGAACACCAGCGCCACGTCGGCCCACGTCCCGTTGGTGATGAACACCTTGCGGCCGGTGATCAGCCAGTCGTCGCCGTCGCGGACGGCCTTGGTGGCCAGGGACGCGGCGTCCGACCCGGTGCCGGGCTCGGTGAGGCCGAAGCAGCCGAGTCGCCGCCCCGAGCACAGGCCCGGCAGCCACTCGGCCTTCTGCTCGTCGGTCCCGTGCTTGAAGATGGTCTTGCCGACCAGGCCGAGCGAGACGGAGATGATGCCGCGGACGGCCGAGTCACCGCGCGCGACCTCCTCCAGCACCAGGCAGTACGCCAGGTTGTCGCCGCCCGAGCCGCCGTGCTCCTCGGGGATGCCCAGGCCGAGGAAGCCCACGTCGCCGAGCGCGGGCACGAGGTCGCGGTCGATGGCCTCGTCCCGGTCCCAGCGCGCCGCGTGGGGGACGATCCGCTCCTCGGTGAACCTGTGTGCCAGCTCCTTGAGCTGCCGGTGTTCGTCGGAGATGCGCAAGTCCACCGGGGTGACCTCCTAACCGAACGGTGTTAGGTTATCTAACCTATGCGCGGAACCCACCACAGGCAAGGGGACGGACATGCCGAGGAACCCGATCCTGAGTGCCTCGCGCATCCGGGCGGCCGCACTCCACATCATCGACCGTGACGGCCTCGACGGCTTGTCCATGCGCAAACTGGCCTCTGAGCTGGGCGTTCAGGCCGCGTCGCTGTACGGGCACGTGAGCACGAAGGACGACCTGCTGCACGACGTGGCCGCCGGAATCCTCGAACGGGTCGACGTGTCCGGGTTCGAGGGCGGCGACTGGCGGCACGGCCTGCTCAGCTGCGCCCGCTCCTACCGGGCCGCGCTCGCGGAGCACCCCAACATCGTGCCGTTCCTGGCGTACGGGCCGGCGCACCGCGAGGCGTCGCTGCGCCGGCTCGACGTCGTGCACGGCGGGCTCGTCGCCGCCGGGTGGTCGCGGCGCGAGGCGACCATGATCGCCGCGTCGCTGATGTACCTCGTGTTCGGCGCCGCGCTGAGCTCGTTCTCCAGCGGGTTCACCGAGGACCAGTCGTTCTACCGGGACCGGTACCCGAACCTCGACAAGGCCCACCTGCTGCCGTCCGTGGCGCGGGAGCTCGACCACGACAGCTTCGAGCTGGCGCTGAACGCGTTCGTCACCGGCCTGGCGGCGCGAGTGCCTGGCTGAGCCTGCGCACCAGCCCGGTGTGGTCGGCCGGCGCGACCGTGAGCCACTCCGTGCCCATGCTCGCGTACCGGCCGCGCGGGGTGTCGATCCACGTCACCGCGGGCGGCGGCGGGTGGCCGTCCACGCGGGGCGTGAAGTGGCCGGTGCCCGTGATCGGGCCGGCCAGCATGTCCTTCAGCGCCCGCACGTCGTCGCTGCCGCCGCCCCGGACCGTCTGCCGGATGCCGTTCCCGCCCTGGTCCTCGATCGCGGACGCGGGGACGGTGATCGGCCTGCCCGGACCCGGCGGCCGGGGCGGCAGCACGCTCACCGCCGCGCCCGCGAGGCTCACGTCGCGCAGCAGGTCCAGCCGCACGCCGTCCGCCTGCTGCACCGCCAGCACCGCGTAACGCCCGCGTGCGACGGCGAGCGCGCGCAGCAGGTCGTCGGAGGCGGCGTCGGGCAGGCCCATGACGGTGATCGACGTGTCCGGGCGGGCGAGGAGGCGCAACGCGTCCTCCAGCTCCGGCTCCGGCCTGCCCCGGCGGGCCAGGCCCCGGCGTTCGAGGGAGGCGTGCGCGTCGGCGCGGACCTGGGCGCGGTCGTCCACCGTCATGCCGTGGTGGTCGACCTGCAACGGGTACGGCACCGCGCCGACGCGGAGGACCTCCCACAGCACGTCGAACTCGGGGAGGGAGAGTGTCGCGATGGTGCTCATCCGCCCTTATTCGCCGATGGTGGGTGGGGCGACGAGCCGGTTGTCGTCGAAGTAGTCGTCGGTCGGGATCAGGTACTTCGCCTTGTGCTCCTGGTCCTCGCCGCCCTGGCCGCCCTGCCCGCCGGCGCCCATGCCCGCCGGGGCTCCGGCCGCCGCGCCCCGTGCGTTGCCCTGTCCCGGTCCGCCCTGCGGCATCGCGCCACCGTGCGGCCCACCGCCGTGCGGCCCGAACCCACCGGGTCCGCCGGGCCCGAACCCGCCACGTCCCGCCGGTCCACCCGGTCCACCTGGTCCACCCGGCGAGCCGGGCATGGTGGGCCGTCCGCCGGGACCGCCACCGGGTCCGCCGGGTCCACCGCCGGGCCCACGTCCGGGCAGCCCGCCGCCGGGCGGTCGTGCGCCGGGGGGCAGCGGCCGACCAGGGGGCACCGCCTTGCCGGGCGGGACGTTCTGCTTGCCGCCGGGCGGGAAGGCCGGCGGCAACCACCCGGGCAGCGGCGTGCGGGGCGGCTGCGTCGGCGGAGGCGTGCCGAAGTTGGGCGGCACGGTCGGCGGGGCGACGTTGGGCGGCGGCGCCCACGACGTGGTGGTGGTCCCGGTGGTGGTGCCCACTCCCGTGGTCGCCGTCGTCCCCGGCACACCGCCGGGCCCCACCCGACTCGGGTCGACCGTGCGGGTGGTGACCGACGAGGTGTGCGTTGAGCTGGTGGCCGTGCCCTGGTCTTGCGTCACGGCGGGCATCTCGGCGAACGCGGGCATCGTGCTGGTGGCCGAGCGCATCGCGTCGTCGCGGGACTGCATCACCTGGACGGCCTCGGCCTTGGCGCCGTCCGACTTCGCCTTCTGCGCCGGCATCGCCATCGGCAACGCCGCCAACTGCAGGATCGAGCCGCTGGTGAGCGCGTCGGTGAACATCTTCTTGGGGTCGTACTCGACCGGCTCGGGCATCCGGTTCTTCGCCTCGGCCGCCGCCGTGGTCTGCGTGTGCAGGGCGGTCCCGGTAGCCGTGAAGTGATCACCGGTCATGTCGCTGAACTTCCCGACCTTGGCCAGCGCGGCCCGAGCCCCCTCCGCCGCGCTACCCGTCCAGCCGCCCTGCGAGCCGTTGACGATGACCTGGAAGTCCACCGCCATCTCGGTCAAAGTCGCCCCGATCGACTTCCACTTGTCGGCGACTTGACCGGCCACGCCCGCGTCGAAGTTCTCCTCGACCTGTCGTTTCAAGTCTTCGTGCTGGTGCGCTGGGTAGTTCGCGGTCGGTTCCGGAACTCGCGGCTTCTCTCGGGTCATCTCATCCCCCCTTGGGACGGTACTAACAGCAGGTCAGGGCAGCTTGGGCGCGACCAGTTCGGCGGCTTGCGTGGCACGGGCGCACGCTCCGGCGGTATCGCTCGAGCTGGCCGTGAAGTTGGAGATGAGTTGGACACTGGACGATCCGGAAACCTCGATCACCACGTGGCAGATGTTCTTGGCGCCGTCGAGTGCTTTGGCCAATCGCGCCTCGTACTTTCCAACCTTGGTCGGCGCTACGTCCTTGCCTCGGTAGTCGAGATCGTCGAAGCCCTTACGCGGATTCACCGCGACGAGGAGACCGCCATTTCCGCTCACCTTCCAGCGGCAGGTCTCGGCGCCGCCGATCACCTCTGGTTCACCGGGATTCGTCAGACCGACCTGGGTCACTTCGGCGGAGGTGAGGAGATCGCACGGGTCGACGTCCGCGAGGGCGTTGTCATCTGAAGGCGAGGTGGTGGCGGGGGTGGTCGACGAGTCGGCTTTGGTTCCCGTGGTCGTCGTGGCCGGTGTCGGAGTTCCTGTCGCACCGTCGGAGCAAGCGGTGGTCAACAGGGCGAGACCGGCGACGAAGGCCATCGAAATTCGAGTGAGTGTGCGATTCATCGCAGCTGCGTCATCCCGTCAGAGGTTGTTGAAGGTCTCAGACTTGGCTTCGTCGACGTTCCGGTAGGAAGCCCGACTCTTGTCGACCTGATCCTTGAGGTCCGCAATGGCCTTGACCATTTCCGGGATCACCTCGTTGATGACCTGGTGGCCCAGTTGGGCGTTCACCTTGCCGATGTCTTCGGCGTACCCGCCACCGAGCGGCGTCTGGCTGGCCAGCATTTCGGCATCCGCTTGGATTCCGTCCAGGACGTCCTGCATGTCGGTGAGCTTCTTCAGCATCGTGTCGACGGCTTGCGGGTCCACCGCCAAAGCCTTGGCTTCGTTCGCGGCGGCCAGCGCCTTGGCGGCGGCGACGACGTCGCTCAATCCCATGGTGAACAGGCTGGCGAGCCCACCCCCGCTCTGCTCGCGGTACTGCTTCAAGGCGTACTGACCGACATCCCCCGTCAGCCCCCCGTTGTAACCGGTCACAGCACAAACCTCCCCGATTGCGCTCCGTGGTCAGTCGGAGACTGTATCGAAGCACCGGACACCTGGGGTGGACATCGTCCACCTACATACGAACGGGCTAAGAACTCAGTCAATCCGGTGGTGCGCGGCACTGGCTGGAAGAGATGGACACGCTGGTCGGAGGGCCGTTCAGGCTGGATACGTGGTGTTGCTGTGCTGATCGCCACCACCGTGCGTCGCCACTGCAGGCGGCCCCCGTCCGTGGCCGTGGAGGCAGCGGTCTGCGTCGTCGTCGCGCCCGAGTACAACTGCTGATGTCATTGACGTTCTGGCGGCTTGGGCGCGATCAGTTCTGCGGCGTCGGTCGCGCGCTTGCACGCGGCGGCCGCGTCAGTCGAGTTGGCGGGCAAGCGTTCCGAGCACCTGGACCGAGGATGATTCGGAGACGGCGATGAGCACCTCGCACGCGGCCTCGTCGCCTATGGGATCCGTCAGGGTAACTGCTCGTCGAAACCGCTAGCGTGCACGCGAATGGGCTGGAGGGTGGGTGTCCGTAATACGGGAAAGTGCTGGTTGACGTGCGGTTCGGGCCGGGATATGTGGGATTGCTGTGCTGATCACCACGTCGGCGCGTTGGCCTGCCCCGTCCCACCGGCGTTGTTACCCTCGCCGGTGTGGCGGCCCCAGCTGTGGAACTGAACGTTGGCGAGCGCGTGGTGCGGGTGTCGAACCCGGGCAAGGTGTACTTCCCCGACCGGGGTATCAGCAAGCTGCAGGTGGTCGAGTACTACCTGGCCGTCGCTGAGCCCCTGTTGCGGGTCCTGCGGGATCGGCCCACCACGTTGAAGCGGTACGTGGACGGGGTCACCGGCGAGGCGTTCTACCAGAAGCGGTTGCCCAAGGGGGCTCCCGAGTGGGTGGAGACGGCCCGGGTCAAGTTCCCGTCCGGACGGCCCGCGGACGAGGTGTGCCCGACCGAGCCCGCGGTGTTGGCGTGGGCGGCCAACCTGGGGACGTTCGACTTCCACCCGTGGCCCGTGCGGCGGTCCGACACCGATCGGCCGGACGAGCTGCGCGTCGACCTCGACCCCCAGCCGGGCACGGACTTCCGCGACGCGGTCGAGGTCGCGTTCGTGCTGCGCGAGGTGTTGGAGGAGCTCGGGCTCACCGGGTACCCGAAGACGTCCGGCGGACGGGGCGTGCACGTCGCCGTGCGCATCCGGCCCGAGTGGGACTTCGTGGACGTGCGCCACGCCGTCATCGCGCTGGCCCGCGAGGTGGAGCGGCGGGTTCCCGACAAGGCCACCACGTCGTGGTGGAAGGAGGAACGCGGTGAGCGCGTCTTCCTCGACTTCAACCAAGCCGCCCGGGACCGCACCATCGCGTCCGCCTGGTCGGTCCGCGGCACGCCCCGCGCCACCGTGTCCACCCCCGTGACGTGGGATCGACTGTCCTCTGTGGACCCCGACGACTTCGACGTCCTCACCGTGCCGAAGTACCTGGCCGACAACGGCGACCCGCACGCGAGCCTGGACGACGAGGCGTTCGGCATCGAGGCGCTGCTCGACTGGTACGCGAACGACGAGCGCGGCGAACTGCCCTACCCGCCCGACTACCCCAAGATGCCCGGCGAGCCACCGCGCGTCCAACCGTCGCGGAAGCGCCAGTAGAGCTGGGGATACGGGTCGGTCTCACGTCCGACCACCAGGTGAACCGACTCCGGGCGCCGGCTGTCCGGGCAGGCACCCGGCGTCGGCGTGCCCTCCATTCGGGCGAGGCCGCAGCGCGTTTGAGGCGACCTGGGGTCCCCTGCGCCGCGTCGCGCACCCATGAAGAGACACCTGAGGGCGGCAAGACGCGCGAAACCGTCCGATTCGGCGAAAACCGTGTACGCCCCGGTGGGCGTGGAGCGGGCGCTGGCGAGTGGAGCCGCGAGTGCCTGTCACCATCGAAGACGGAGGCGTTCGCGCACGCCGGGCGTGCCGGTCGCGGGGGCCGGTGGTCTCAACGGCTGGGAACACCGCTCCCTTGGGGTATCGCGTGGCAGGTGGTCCACGGTCACGCTGAAGTCGTGCCGACTCGAAGCCTGGAAGTGCTGTTGCCCGCCGACCTGTCCGCCCGCGACTACGCGGCCGTCGCCCATGCCATCTGGGCGGTGCTGGACGAGGTCGGGCTCGGTGAGGAGAGCTCGTTGCGGACTGACGACGAGGCCGGTGACGACGTGAACGGCTGACACCGGCTGAGACCGAAGTCGACGCGCTCGGGGGCCGAGGCGTCGTGCACCCGACCTCGGCGTCGCCGTCGGGCTGGACGGCGACGCCGGCCGGGACGTGTCACGCCAGGTCGGCAGGGGTGGAGGAGATCGGGAACCACGCAGGCGCCTTGCGCCAACCGGCTGTTTCCCCACGCGCGTCAGCCGCGATCCGACTGGTCCTCTCGTACCATGGACGGCGACGCCGAAGAGAGGGAGGCAAGTCGATGACGAATGCGTACGTGGTGCGGTTCGTCGGTGGTCCCCTCGACGGCCGGGTCGACTCCCACGCCAAGGCGCCCGAGGCCCCGAAGCAGACCGTCACCCACGTCCACCTGCACGGCGGCCCCAAGATCGTGCACCACTACGACCTGCAGTACGCGGTCGAGTACGGGTGCGAGTACCACCTCCGCGTCGAGGACTGACCGACCGCCTCCGCGGGCTCTTGACAGGGTCAGAACCAACCAACCGTAGACACGCGGCAACCTGGCGGTTTACCGTTTGCCATGCGTGAGAGCGCTCTCACAGAGCTGTGAGTTCCTGTTGGAGGTTCCCTGTGCGTTCAATCCGCCCCCACCTGGCGGCCTTGGCGGTCGCCGTGGCCGCGGCTGCCGCTGTCCCTCTCGTCCTGACCGGAACGGCCAACGCCGTCACGGTCGGGGCCGGTAGCTACGCCACCACCCGTCCGGCGGGCGCGGTCGGCCCGTCCGACTCCAACGGCGCTCCCGTGACGCCGAAGGTCACCGCCCGCATGGCCGGCCGGCCCGTCCCCACCAACGACTGGTGGTCGTCGCTGGCCTTCCAGCGCTACCCGGGCAACCCGTACTCCGAGAACATGTACGCCCACCCGCTGACCTTCCACGCGGCGGCGCAGGGGCTCGGCGTCGGCAACCCCAAGACGCCGAACATCACCCCCGACGGCCGGTTCTACGAGTTCATGCACCAGGACGACCTGTTCGTCGGCGTGAGCGGCCTCAACGCGCCGCGCACGCAGGTCGACGGCTGGTCCGACTGGACCGTCACTCCCTTGTGGACGGACGGGACGCGCACCCTGCGCACCACGATCGGCCACGGCTCGCCGTACGTGTACGCCGAGGCGACCGGCGGCACGGCCCGCGTCGGGTTCAACGGCGCCACCACGATCTGGAGCAACACCGGCACCACGCTCGGCGTCTCCGTCAACGGCCGTGACTACGCGCTGTTCTCGCCGAGCAACTGGAACGTCGTCGGCACCGCCGAGGCCACCTCGCCGGCCGCCTTCTTCTCCGTGGCCGCGCTGCCCAGCCGCGACGCGCTGTCCCTGTTCCAGCGCTACGCGTTCTCCTTCGTGACCGACACCAAGGTCAGCTGGACCTACAACTCGGCGAATGCCCAGCTCACCGCCACCTACACGGCGACGACCACGGCTCGCCAGGGCACCCAGACGGGCACCCTCCAGGCCCTCTACCGGCACCAGTGGCTCAACTCCACCGACGCCGTCACCCCCTACCGCTACGCCTCCCCGCGCGGTGAGATGCGGCTGCGCGAGGGCTCGTCGTTCACGACCCGCAGCACGTTCAACGGCGTCCTGCCCGCGTTGCCCCTGTCCTCGGCAGCCGACCAGAACCGCCTGCGCGCCGAGATCGACCAGGAGCTGAACGCCGCCGACCCGTGGAAGGGCGCGGCCGACACGTACTGGACCGGCAAGGCGCTGTGGCGCCTGGCGGCGCTCGCCCGCGTCGCCAACCAGATCGGCTACACGACGGGCCGCGACCGGCTGATCACGATGGTCCGCGACCGGCTCACCGACTGGCTGACCGCCACGCCCGGCGAGCCCGACAAGCACTTCGTCTACGACTCGACGTGGGGCACGCTGACCGGTTACCGCGCCTCCTACGGCACGGACGCCGAGCTGAACGACCACCACTTCCACGCCGGCTACTACGTGCTGGCCGCGTCCGTCGTGGCGCAGCACGACGCCGCGTGGGCGGCCGACTCCCGCTACGGCGGCATGATCAAGCTGCTGGTGAAGGACGCCAACAACTACGACCGCGGCGAGACCAGGTTCCCGTTCCTGCGCAACTTCGACGCGTACGCGGGCCACGGCTGGGCGTCCGGCCACGCCGGCTTCGCGCACGGCAACAACGAGGAGTCCTCGTCCGAGGGGATGATGTTCGCCACCGCCGCCGTGCTGTTCGGCCAGGCGACCGGTGACACCGCCCTGCGCGACGCGGGCATCTACCTGCACACCACGCAGGAAACCGCGATCGCGCAGTACTGGTTCGACAAGGACGACGCGGTGTTCCCGCCCGCCTTCCAGCACGGCACGGTCGGCATGGTGTGGGGCGCGGGCGCCAGCTACAGCACGTGGTGGACGGCGAACCCCGAGGAGATCCACGGCATCAACATGCTGCCGATCACCGGCGGCTCGCTGTACCACGCCGACTACAAGGCCGACGTGCTGCAGAACATCAACGAGCTCCGCGCCAACAACGGCGGCACCGAGGTCGAGTGGAAGGACATCATCACCCAGTTCCTCGCGATCGCCGACCCGGCGCAGGCGATGGCCAACTACGGCAGCGGCCTCAGCCCCGAGGACGGCGACTCGCGGGCGCACGCCTACCACTGGATCTCGTCGCTCAACACCTACGGCACGCCCGACACGTCCGTCACCGCGAACGTGCCGACGCACGCCGTGCTGAGCAAGAACGGCGCCCGCACGTACGTGGCCTACAACCCGGGCTCGGCGGCGACCACGGTGACGTTCTCCGACGGGCAGACGCTGAACGTCCCGGCGTCGTCCACGGCGTGGCGCGGCCCGGCCGGCAGCGGTGTCGACTCGGGTTCCGGCGGCGTGAACCCCACGTCCCCGACCACCACGACCACCACGACGACGACCACCACCACCACCACCACGACCACGACGGCTCCGCCGGTCACCCGTGACGCGTTCGGCACCATCCAGGCCGAGTCGTACGACCAGCACCACGGCGTGTTCAAGGAGACGACCACGGACGTCGGCGGCGGCCAGAACATCGCCGGCATCGCCAACGGCGAGTGGGCGCTCTTCCGGGGTGTCGACTTCGGCACCCGCACCGGCCGCCAGTTCATCGCCCGCGTCGCGAGCGGTGCGGCGGGTGGCGTGAGCGGCCTGGTGGAGGTCCGCGTCGGCAGCCCGACGGCGGCGCCGCTCGGCAGCTTCGCCATCGCCAACACCGGCGGCTGGCAGAGCTGGCGCACCGTGCCGGCCAACATCACCGGGCTGACCGGCAAGCACGACGTGTACCTGACCTTCACCAGCGGCCAGCCGGCCGACTTCGTGAACGTCAACTGGATCCAGTTCGGTTCCTGATCCTGATCGGTGACCGGGGCGGCGAGGGGAACGGTTCCCTCGCCGCCCCTGTCCTGTGTGGACCGGGATGCGGCAGGATCGCGGGATGGAGCGCAGGGATCGCCTTCCGGTCGTGCTGGCGGGATTGGTCGTGGTGGCGGTCGCCGTGTCCGCCATTCGGCCCAAGAGCTACGGGACGTGGCTGCTGGAGGTGGCGCCCATCGCCATCGCGCTGCCGCTGCTGGCGTGGACGTACCGCCGGTTCCCGTTGACGCGGCTCGCGTACTGGCTCGTCTTCGGGCACGCCCTGGTGCTCGCGCTAGGCGCGCACTACACGTACGCCGAGGTGCCGTTCGGGGACCTCTGGACCGACCGCAACCACTACGACCGGTTCGCGCACTTCGTCCAGGGCTTCGTGCCGGCGGTGCTCGCGCGCGAGGTGCTGCTGCGCCGGACGCCGCTGCGGCCGGGCGGGTGGACGTTCTTCCTCGTCTCGGCGACGTGCCTGTCGGTGAGCGCGGTCTACGAGTTCGTCGAGTGGGCGGGCGCGGTGATCGGCGGCGAGGCGGCGACGGACTTCCTTGGCACGCAAGGGGATGTCTGGGACACGCACTGGGACATGCTGCTCGCGCTGGTGGGCTCGGTGGTGTCGCAGTGGGTGTTCGCGCGCCCGCACGACCGGCAGCTCGCGGAATTGTCGGTGCGGTAGGGCAAGCTGCACCACGACGGATCTTGTGCAAGTCGTGGAGGTACCGATGGCGAAGGCGAAGCAGAGCTCGTTGTCCGAGGAGGACATCGACCACTTGCGCGCGGAACTGGCCGCCGGTCGCCCGGCCCAGGTCTGGTTCACCTCCGCCGCGGTGGGGGTGGAGGCTGGGCGGTCGGCGAAGGTGGTGGCGTTCACCGACCCGGCCGAGGGCGACTACATCCAGGTGCGGCCGACGGGGGAGAAGGACGAGCTGTCGTTCTCGCCCGCCGAGCTGACGGTGGAGAAGCCCGCGCCGCGCAAGCGGACCCCGGCGCCCGCGTCGGCGCCCGAACCGGCGGCCCCCGCGCCGGTCGAGCACATCTACACGCCCGCGCCGCCGCCGGCCAAGCCGAAGCCCGCGCCCGCGCCACCGTCGGTCGAGCGCAAGCCCGCCGAGCGGAAGCCGGCCGCGCGCAAGCAGGCGAAGCCGGCGGAGGTGACGGTGACCCTGGTGTCGACCGCCGAGGGCGAGTGGACGGTCGACGTGCAGTGGGGGTCGCGGCGGACGTTGAAGGCGGCTCCGGTGGCCGCGTCGGCGGTGGCGCAGGCGGCGAAGTTGCTGCCCGCGGAGGTGGACGAGGCGGTGGACAGCGTGCTCAGCGCGGCGCGCGAACGCCACCTGGCCCGGGTCGAGCAGCTGCGCGCGGAGCTGGAGGCGGCGCAGCGGGCGCTGGACGAACTGACCGCCGAAGGGACGTGAACACGTATTGCAACATCTTGATGATTGGCGTTCCGCGATCGGGTGAGGGGACTTCCCCTGCCCAGCGGTAGAGCGGACCGTGGGGTCGAAATACCTTCGGTCGCAGGACATCCGCTCGACGCAGGGGAGCCAACGATGGTGGTAGAGATCATGACGGTGGAGCACGCCCAACTGGACGGCTGCGGTTGCTGCAACGGCTGCACCGGACCCGGCTGCGGGTGTTGCTCCAGCTGCTAGGCGCCGAGCCGGCAGCCCGTCGACCCGAGCACCACCGCCCGGCCCCGGCCGCCCCAGCGCGCCGGGGCCGCGCCACGCACCGCGTTCACCCCTGAGCACGGGCCGGGGTACGGGCGCGTGCGGCTGTGCGAGTTCGCGGCGCGGCGTGGGCGTGACGTGGGCGTGGCTGCGCGCAATCGGGTTCGGCTCAGGGCGGGCAGACGGTGCCGCTGCTCGGCACCTTCGCGTTCACCAGGAACTCCTCGGCCGCCGTCGTCGCGCAGGCCGAACGGCCCAGGGCGCCGTGACCCCCGCCTTGCCACCCGACCACGATGCCGGCCGGCAGGGCCTGCGCCGCCCGCTCACTGCCCACCCTCGGCGTGACGGGGTCCGTCGCGGTCGTCAGGACCACGATCGGGGGCGCCCCCACCAGCTTCGGCGGCTTCACGGGCTGCGGCACGGGGAACGGGCCGCACATCAGCAGCTTGCGGGCGAAGTAGGCGCCGAACAGCGGGTGCTTCGTGTTCCAGTCCTCGGCCAGGCCGGCCACCCGCTCGGGCGGGATGCGGGTCGTCGTGTCGTTGCACCCGGTGACGATGCCCGCGTCCAGCCACGGCGGGTCTTCCTCGTTGTCGAGCAGGAGCGGGTTGACGAACGCGCTCAGCTTCGTCCCGTCACCGCCCTCGGCCGCGACCAGGGCGTCGGCCAGCGCGGGCCACCGGGGGCGGTCCGCGAGACCCGCCAGCACGGCCACCGTCGCGGTGCCCGGGGTCAGGTCGAAGTCGTCACCGCGCACCGGCCGGTTCCGCAACGAGCCCAGCAACGCGGTGAACCGGTCCGACGCCGCCGCGCCCAACGGGCACCCGCGCAGCACGCAGTCCTTCTCGAACGCCGCGAACGTCTCCTGCGCCGCCACCGCCTGCGTCTCCGCCACCGCCGACACGTCGAGCGTGGGGTCGGGCGCGCCGTCGAACACCATCCGCCCGATCCGGTCCGGGTACCGGCTCGCGTACAGCGACAGCACCCGCGACCCCTCGCCGACGCCGATGCCGTTGAGGTGCGCCACGCCCAACGCCTCGCGCAGCTGCTCCAGGTCCGCCGACGCCCGCCACGAGTCCACGGCCGTCAGCCGGTTCTCCAGGTCGAGCACGCACTCGCGGCTCGCCAACGTGTAGGCGTCGACCAGGTCGTCCTGGTCCTCCGCGCCCGGATCGGCCTCCAGGATGCCCACCCGCGCCACGTCCGGCACGCACTGCACGCCGTCCGACATGCCCGTGCCCCGCCGGTCGACGCCGATCAGCGTGAACGTGCTCAGCACCGACGGCGGGAGGCTCGCCGCCAACCGCGCCGCGGTCAACGTGCCCGGCTCGCCGTCCGCGTCGCCGACGACCACCAGCGGGCTGCCGCCGGTGCCCACGCGCAGCAGCGACAGCCCGAGGCTGCCCCGTCCGGGACGGCTCGGGACGTCCAGCCGCACGGTCAGCCGCCCGCACTCGTACTCGTGCCCGGAGGCCGGCGCGGTGTCACCCAGCCGGGCCTTCGTCGAGTCGGTGCACGACGACCACGACAGGCCGGCCGACTCGTAGTTCTCCAGCGGCGGGACCTCGCGCGGCCCGGACGGCACGGTGGCCACCGACGTGTCGTCGCCCTCACCGTGCACCGCGATCACCGGGCGGGTCGACGGACCCGCGCTGCACGCGGCCAGCGCGCTCAGGGCCACCAGCATCAGGGTGGCGTGACGCCGACGCGGCACAGCGGTCCTCGCTCTCTGGCGACAGTGGTCGTCCACGGTTCAGCCCATCCGGCGGTGGTCGTGCAGAGCCTCACACAGTCCAGGTGAGACTTCGGTGAGCGGGCTGGTGGAGGATGGCCGGGTGGTCACGGTGCACGTCGAAGGACTCCCCGAACGCAGGCCGGCCCGCTCCGGGCCGTTCACGCTCGCCGCCAGGGCGTACGGCGCGATCCCGCCGCCCGCGCTGGTGCTGCTGGGCGTCGTCAGCGTGCAGGTGGGCGCGGCCGTCGCGAAGCAGCTGTTCACCCTGGCGGGTGCCGCGGGCACGGTCACGATGCGGCTCGTGCTGGCCGCCGTCGTGCTGCTGGTGGTGTGGCGGCCGTCGCTGCGGCTCGACCTGCGCACGTACGCCGTCATCGCGGGCTACGGCCTGGTGCTCGGCGCGATGAACCTGTGCTTCTACCAGGCGATCAAGCACATCCCGCTGGGCGCGGCGGTCACCATCGAGTTCCTCGGCCCGCTGGCGGTGGCGGTGCTCGGCTCGCGGCGCTGGCTGGACGGCCTGTGGGCGCTGCTGGCGGCGGCCGGCGTCCTGCTGCTGACCAGGGTGGACGGCGGCCTGGCGCTGCCCGGTGTGCTGTTCGCGCTGGGCGCGGCCGTGTGCTGGGCCGGGTACATCCTGCTGGCGGCGGCGCTGGGCAGCCGCACGGCCGACGGCAAGGGCCTGGCGCTGGCGATGGTGTTCGGCGCGGCGCTGGCGCTGCCGTTCGGGGTGGCCGAGGCGGGCACGATGCTGCTCAACCCGGTGGTGCTGATCGCGGGCACGGCGGTGGCGCTGCTGTCGTCGGTGATCCCGTACTCGGTGGAGCTGGACGCGCTGCGCCGCATCCCGCCACGCGTGTTCGGCATCCTGATGAGCCTCGAACCGGCCGTCGCCGCGCTGGCCGGGCTGGTCGTGCTGCACGAGGCCCTGCACCCGGCGCAGTGGGTCGCCGTGTTCTGCGTGGTGCTGGCGTCGATCGGCGCGACCAAGACCGCGAAACCGGACGTCTGACCGGCGGACGAGCGGCCGACGAGTGACCGGGGGCGGGCGAGCGGCCGGCCGGCGATCAGCGCGCCGGCGGCGGGCGCGTGCTTCGGACGAGCAGCGCACCGGCGACGGGCGTCAGGGGTGACGTCGGGCTAAGCCTTGGCGGCGGGCTCGGCGTGCGG
Source organism: Saccharothrix hoggarensis (assembly GCF_052936025.1). The sequence continues at coordinate 1,870,156 of NZ_CP193624.1, forward strand.
CTCGGGGCGCGGCTCGGCGTCGGGCTTCGCCGGTGCGTCCGACCCCGGCGCGGACCCGGCGGGAGGGGGCTCCTCGGCGCTCAGCCGGCCGTCGATCAGCTCGCCGCCCCGCTGCTCGAACACCGTCGCGTAGGCCGCCGAGTACTTCCGGTACACCGCGAGCACGTCACCCGTCCCCGCCCCGGCGACGTCGGCCCGGAACTCGTCCCGCAGCCGCCGCATGGTGTTCACGTCACCGCGCCGCTTCTGGCTGTGCAGGTACGGCTTGAAGGTGACGTTCAACCCGCCGACGACGGCCGCGGTGAGCAGCAGGACCTTGCCCAGCGCCGTCTCCGACGAGGTGAAGCCCACCGCCAGCACGGCCGGCACCAGGATCAGCACCACCGTGTAGCAGAGCCCGGTCGTCCGGTGCACGACCCGCCACAGCGCCATGCGCCGGCAGTCGTGCCGCATGCGGTCGTCGAGTTCCCGGATGAGCGCGTCCACGTCAGCCACAACCCGCCACGGTACTCAGCGCACGCCCTTCCCGGGGCGGACTTCGCCGCGCAGCACCGATTCCACGTCGTAGCGGGCCGGCTGGTCGAGCTGGTCGTAGCGGCACGACGACGGCTCGCGGTCCGGCCGCCAGCGGCGGAACTGGCCGTTGTGCCGCAGCCGGGCCGGCGCCGCGCCCTCGGTCTGCGTGTACGAGATCTCCAGCACCCGCTCCGGCCGCAGCGCGACCCAGTCGGCGTGCTTGCCGCGCCACCGGTTGATCTCGCCCGGCAGCCGCCTGCCGTCCGGCTCCACCAGCCACGGGTGGTCGTCGGTCGTGATCAGGCCCGCCAGCTCCTCGGCCAGCGCCCGCCGCTCGGCTGCCTTGAACGACCCGACGACGCCGATGTGGTGCAGCACGGCGTCGTCGTCGTGCAGGCCGAGCAGCAGCGACCCGACCGCCGTGCCCGGCTCGGTGTCCTTGTGCCACCGCAGCCCGGCCACCACGCAGTCCGCGGTGCGGGCGTGCTTCACCTTGATCATGCTGCGCTTGCCGGGCGTGTACTCGCCGGCCCCCGGCTTGCCGATGATCCCGTCCAGCCCCGCGCCCTCGAACAGCTCGAACCACTGCAGCGCCACGGCGGCGTCGGTGGTCGCGGGCGTGAGGTACAGCGAGTCGCCGGGCGTGATCAGGCCTTCCAGCGTGGCGCGCCGCTTGGTCCCCGGCTGCTCCAGCAGCACGTCGTCGCCCACGGCCAGCACGTCGAACGCCACGAAGCTGGCCGGCATCTGCTCGGCGAGCAGCTTCACCCGGCTCGCCGCGGGGTGGATGCGCTCGGACAGCGCGTCGAAGTCCAGCTTGTCGTCCTTGGCGACGACCAGTTCGCCGTCCACCACGATCCGGGGCGGCAGGGTGCGCCGCAGCGCGGCCTCGGCCTCGGGGAAGTACCGGTTGAGCGGTTTGCCGCTGCGGGACTGGAGGACGACCTCGTCGCCGTCGCGGAACACCAGGCAGCGGAAGCCGTCCCACTTGGGCTCGAACACCAGGTCCGCGTCCGTGGGGATGCGGTCGACGGCGTTGGCCAGCATGGGCTGCACGGGAGGGTTCAACGGGAGCGCCACCCGGCCATCCTGCCTGGTGACCGGCCCTACCGCACGGGAAAGCCGGGATCAGTCCCCGTCCGCCCTGCGGTAGCGCAGCAGCAACGCGCTCTCGTGGTGCAGCACCGACGCCAGGTCCATCGAGCGCGGCGCGGCGGGCAGCGGCCCGGTCGCGATCCGCCCGGCGTCGCCGCCCGCGAGCAGCGGGGAGAACGTCACGCACAGCACGTCCACCAGGTCGGCCTCGATCAGCGCCCCGAACAGCGTCGGCCCGCCCTCGCAGTCGACCCGGCGCAGGCCCCGCTCGTCCAGCGCGGCGAGGGCTGCCCGCAGGTCGACCACCCCGTCGTCACCGCCCGCGACCACGACGTCCGCGCCCGCGTCGACCAGCGCGTCCAGCCGCTCCCGCGGCGCGGCGGACGTGGTGAGGACGATCGGCGGCACGGACGTGCTGGTCAGCAGCGTGGACGTCGGCTCGATCGAGCACCGCGCCGTCACCACGGCGATCGGCGGCACGGGCGCCAGCCCCAGCCGGGCCCGCCGCGACGCCCGCACCTCGCCCGCCTTGACGCCCTGGTAGCCCTCGACCAGGGCCGTTCCCGCGCCGACCAGCACCACGTCGCACAGGTCGCGGCCGAGCATGAACACCTTGCGGTCGGCCTCGTTGCCCAGCCCCGCGGACCGACCGGCCACCGACACCGCACCGTCCACGCTGGACACGAAGTTGACCTGCACCCAGGGCCGGTCCAGCCCGTCGGGGTAGTCGTAGAGGCGCTCCAGTTCCGCGTCCGTGATCTCGCCCTCGCGTGGTGGCCACAACATCCGCACCTCCACATCCCAGCACGCCGCTACCATCCGGGCATGTCCGCCCCGCCGCGCCTGTCCGACCGCGTCCCGCACGTCGCGGCGGACGAACTGGTGGACGCCCTGGTCCCGCCGCCGCGCTTCGACCGCGTCCGCTTCGACACCTACGTGCCGAACCCCGACGAGCCGAGCCAGGCGGCGGCCGTGAAGGCGTGCCGCGAGTTCGCCGAACGCGTGTCCGAGGGCGGTGGCGAGGGCTGGCTGGGCCGGCTGTTCAAGCGGTCCGGCCAGGACGACGCCAAGCCCGGCCTGTACCTCGACGGCGGGTTCGGCGTCGGCAAGACGCACCTGCTGGCGTCGATCTGGCACGCCGTGCCCGGCCCGAAGGCGTACGGCACGTTCGTCGAGCTGACGAACCTGGTCGGCGCGCTCGGCTTCGGCGAGACGGTGCGCCGGCTGTCGTCGCACCGGCTGCTCGCGATCGACGAGTTCGAGCTGGACGACCCCGGCGACACGATGCTGGTGACGCGCCTGATCAAGGAGCTGACGGCGGCGGGCGTGTCGATCGCGGCGACGTCGAACACGCTCCCGGACAAGCTGGGCGAGGGCCGGTTCGCGGCCGCGGACTTCCTGCGCGAGATCCAGTCCATGTCGGCGAAGTTCACCGTGGTCCGGGTCGACGGCCCCGACTACCGGCACCGCGGCCTGCCCGACGCGCCGCCGCCGATGGCGGACGAGGAGCTGGTGGCCAAGTCGGAGAGCACGCCCGGCAGCACGCTGGACGACTTCGCCGACCTGTGCGAGGCCCTGGCGCGCATCCACCCGTCGAGCTACGGGCGGCTCGTGGACGGCGTGACCGCCGTGCACCTGCGCGGCGTGCGGCCCGCGCCGGACCAGGCGGTGGCGTTGCGGCTGGTCGCGCTGGGCGACCGGTTGTACGACCGGGACATCCCGGTGGCCGTCTCGGGCGAGCCGCTGTCGGAGCTGTTCACGGCCGAGATGCTGCGCGGCGGGTACCGCAAGAAGTACCTGCGGGCGGTCTCCCGGCTGGTCGCGCTGTCCCGCTGAGCGGTCCCGGTGCGGCCCCCGTCCGGACGCCTGGGCACCCGCGCAGGCCCCATCCGGACCCCGCGCAGACCCCGTCCGGACCCACGAGTGGACCGCCGTGCGGACCCCCGCGCAGACCCACGAGTGGACCCACCGGTGGACCGTCGAAGAGGCCGCCCCGAGAGGTGCCTCCGGAGGTCCCCGGAGAGGCCGCCGGACACCGCTAAACCCCCGTTCAGCGGTGGTTTTGCGGGTGGGGCGCCGGGTATCCCACGCCCGTGATGAGCGAAGCGGAACGCCGCACCCTGAGTGAGATAGAGAGCAGACTCGCGGACGAGGAGCCGGGCCTGGCCTCGGCGCTCGTCGCCGGGAAACCCCGGTACCCGGTGCTCAGCTACGCCCTCGTGGGCACGTTCGCCTGCCTCGGCGTGCTGCTGCTGTTCCTCGGCGCGTTCGGCCCGGCGCTCGCATCGCTCGGGTTCGGCGCCGTCCTCATGCTGATGCGCGGTTACACCTGGCGTTGACCGGCGCCACGTCCCTCCGGGGACACGGGACCTCGCGGGCCCCGCACGAGCCCGCGCGCGCCACCACGTCCCAGCCCTTCTTCACGGTGCCCACCACGGCCGTCGCGATCCGCTTCGCGCACGAGCAGGGGGCGGCCGCGTCCGGGCCGTCGGGATGGGTGGCGACCGCCTTCAACGGCGGCCCGCGGCCCGGTCCGCGCTCAGCCGGGTGAGCTTGACCGCGGAATCCGCTGGCTCTCGGACCCGGCCATGCCGGACCATGCGCGGGTGGGATACCTGGACGCCAACGGCCTCGCCTTCCGACTGCCCGACGGACGCGAGCTGTTCCGCGACGTGTCGTTCAAGGTCGGCACGAACAGCGTGGTCGCGCTGGTCGGCGCGAACGGCGTCGGCAAGACGACGTTGCTGCGCATCCTGTCGAACGAGCTGGCGCCGACCGCGGGCAGCGTCCGCGTGCAGGGCGGCCTGGGCGTGATGCCCCAGTTCGTCGGCTCGGTCCGGGACGAGAGCACCGTGCGCGACCTGCTGCTGGCCGCGTCGCCCGCGCCGCTGCGGGCCGCCGCCGAGGCGCTGGACGCCGCCGAGCTGGAGCTGATGGAGACCGACGACGAACCGGCCCAGATGCGCTACGCCGACGCGATCACCGCGTGGGGCGAGGTCGGCGGGTACGACGCCGAGGTGCTGTGGGACACGGTGACGGTCGCCGCGCTCGGCGTGCCGTTCGACCGGGCCCGGTTCCGGGAGGTCCGCACGCTCTCCGGCGGCGAGCAGAAGCGCCTGGTGCTCGAAGCGCTGCTGCGCGGGCCGGAGCAGGTGCTGCTGCTGGACGAGCCGGACAACTACCTCGACGTGCCGGGCAAGCGGTGGCTGGAGGAACGGCTCGGCGAGACCGGCAAGGCCGTGCTGCTGGTCAGCCACGACCGGGAACTCCTCGACGTCGCCGCCACCCACGTGGTCACGGTGGAGGCGCACTCGGCGTGGACGCACGCGGGCTCCTTCGGCACGTGGCACGCCGCCCGCGCCGCGCGCATCGACCGCCTCGCCGAGCTGCACCGCCGCTGGAACGAGGAGCACGACCACCTCAAGGAACTCGTCCGCACGCTCCAGGTCCAGGCCCGGATCAGCGAGGTGATGGCGGCGAAGTACCGGGTCATGCGGGCCAAGCTGGAGCGGTTCGAGGAGGCCGGCCCGCCGCCCGAGCTGCCGAGCGACGAGAAGGTGACGCCGCGGCTGCGCGGCGGTCGCACCGGCGTGCGCGCCATCACCTGCGAGGACCTGGAACTGACCGGCCTGATGAAGCCGTTCGACGTCGAGGTGTTCTTCGAGGACCGGGTCGCCGTGCTCGGCTCGAACGGCTCGGGCAAGAGCCACTTCCTGCGCCTGCTCGGCGGCGGCGACGTCGCCCACACGGGGGTCTGCCGCCTCGGCGCGCGGGTCGTGCCGGGCCTGTTCGCGCAGACCCACCAGCACCCGGAGTGGATCGGCCGCACGCTGGTCGACATCCTCTGGCACGGGTCGGACGGCCGCGCGGGGCGTGACCGGGGCGCGGCGATGGCCGTGCTCAGCCGCTACGGCCTCGGCAAGCAGGGCGACCAGCGGTTCGAGACGCTGTCCGGCGGCCAGCAGGCCCGGTTCCAGGTGTTGCTGCTGGAGCTGTCCGGCGCGACGTTGTTGTTGCTGGACGAGCCGACCGACAACCTGGACCTGAACTCGGCCGAGGCGTTGCAGGACGCGCTGGAGGGCTTCACCGGCACCGTCGTCGCGGTCACGCACGACCGCTGGTTCGCCCGCGGGTTCGACCGGTTCCTGCTGTTCCGGTCGGACGGCCAGGTGGTCGAGGTGGACGAGCCGGTGTGGGACGAGACGCGGGTGAAACGGGCCAGGTAGGGACCGCCGGGCACGCCCTAGCCGCCCACCGCCGTCGAGGCGCCCTCGGCCGGCGTCGCCTCGGCGTCGTGCTCGACCAGGTGAGCCGTCTCCGACTCCCGTTCCAGCACCCACAGCCCGTCCTCGCGCCGCCACGACGTCAACGACCCGTGCGGCACGGGCACGTTCCGCGCGAACGCCGTCACGTCCGGCTCGGGCAGGCACTCCAGCAGGTAGCGCAGCAGGAACGCGGTCACCTCGTGCCCGACCAGCAGCACCCGCCGCCCGTCGACGTCGCGCAGCAGCGACCGCAGCCGCAGCGCCACGTCCGCCCACGACTCGCCGCCCGGCGGCCGGTAGTAGAACGCGCCGAGCCGCCGTTCCCGCGCGTGCTCCTCGGGGTGCCGCCGCGCCACGCCGTGCGACGTCAGCTGGTCCAGCACACCCAGCTCACGGTCGCGCAGCCGTTCGTCGACCCGCGTCCGCGGGTGCCCCGGCAGCGCCAGCCGGGCGGTGGCGATGGTCCGCCGGTACGGCGACGACACCACCACGTCCGGCCACCGCTCGCGCGGCATCGCGGCGAACCACCGCCCCAGCGCCCGGCCCTGCCGCTCGCCCTCGGGGGACAGCGGCACGTCCGCCTCCCGCACCGCGACGTCCACGACCTCGTGGCCGGCCGACTCGGCGGCCTCCCGCGCGAGCGCGGCCTCGCACTCGCCGTGCCTGATGAGCCCGATCCACTCCACCCCAGCGAACATAGCCGCCCTCCGCCGCGCGGGCACTCCCGGCGTTCATCCGGGCGCGGTACAACTTCGGCCCGTGGACGTGGACGCGTACTGCGAACGCCTGGCGCCCGGGCTGTGGGCCGAACCGCTCAACGCCGTGAGCAACGCGGCCTTCCTGGTCGCCGCCGCCCTGCTCTGGTGGCGGCACCGGCCCCGGACCGGGGACCTCCGGGCGCTGCCGGTGCTGCTCGCCCTCGTCGGGCTGGGCAGCCTGAGCTTCCACACCGTGGCCGACACCGTCACCAACTGGCTCGACATCGGGTTCATCGCGGTCTACGTGATCTGGTACCTGATCGTGTTCGCGCGCCACCACCTGGACGCCCGCTGGGCGCTCGCCTGGTTGGCCGCGCCCGCGTTCGTGGTGCTCGCCGTCGCCGTCGCGCCGCTGGGCGCGATGATCCCCGGCGGTTCGGGCATCTACCTCGCGCCGTTCCTGTCACTGCTGGTCGTCACGGTGATCGCGGCGGTCCGCCGGCTGCCGTGGCACGACCTGGCGGCGGCCGCGGGCGTGTTCGTGGTGTCGGTGACGCTGCGGACGCTCGACCAGCCCCTGTGCGGGGTGTGGCCGAGCGGCACCCACTACGCCTGGCACGTGCTGAACGCCGTGGTGCTGTTCCTGGTGGCCCGGCAGGTCATCCGACGTCAGCGGGCAGCCGACCCGACCTGACCGCCGCCACCAGCGCCTCGTGGTCGGCGGTCGTCCGGTCGGCGTAGTCCAGCGCGTACCGGGCGATCGCGTCGTCCAGCTCCTCGCCGTTCGCGCAGTACCCGGCCAGCAGCCGGGGGTCCACCGACCGGCTGTGCGCGCGGGCCAGCAGTCCGCCCGCGAGCCGCCCGTAGTCGTCCAGGTCGTCCCGCTTCAACGTGGTCGCATCGATCTCGCCCTTGCGGTTGCGGAACTGCCGGACGATGTAGTGGCGTCCCTCGATGGTGGTCCAGCCGAGCAGGATGTCGGTCTCCACCTGCACGAGCCGCGCGCCGTGCACGATCCGCTTGCCCTCGTGCTTGGCGGGCGGCGCGCCGAGGAACGGGGCCAATGCCGACGGGCGGGCTTCCTTCGCCTGCAGGACCAGCGCCTCGTCACCGTTGCCGTGCAACAGGACCAGGTAGTTGCGCCAGCCGACGCTGCCGGTGCCGACCACGCGGAACGCCACGTCCGACACGCTGTAGCGGGTGATCAGGTTGTGCCGCGACTCGCGCAGAGTGTCCACATAGGACGGTAGGGCGTCCACGACGGACTGCGCCGCTTCGGGGGAGATGCGGGACAGCACGGGCGGGTCCGGCACGAACCGGATGTGCTCGCCCTCGCGCCGCGTCCACTTCGCCGCCACCCGCGCGCTGGTGTTCTTGCGCGCCTTGGACGCGGCCTTGGTGAAGTCGTCCATCAGGTCGTCGGCCTTGGTCTTGGACAACGCCGACTCGTCGCCCAGGGCGTTCCACGACTCCATGAACGGGATCTCGGCCAGGTGCCGCGCCGCGCCGCGGTAGGCGCGCACCGCGTCGGACGCCGCGTCGCGGCAGCCCTTCTCCGACACGCCGCCCTCGCGGCCCGCCAGCACGAGCGACGTCGCCAGCCGCTTCAGGTCCCACTCCCACGGGCCGGGCAGCGTCTCGTCGAAGTCGTTGATGTCCATGACGATCCGGCCCTCGGGCGTGCCGTAGAGGCCGAAGTTCGCCGCGTGCGCGTCACCGCACAGCTGCGCGTCCAGCCCGCTGCGCGCGCCGAGCGCCAGGTCGCCCGCCATCAGCCCGGCGCTGCCCCGGAAGAAGGCGAACGGCGAGACGAGCATCCGGCCGACCCGCAGCGGCACGAGGTGCGGCAGACGGCCCTCGTTCGACGCGTTCACGAACTCGACCACGCTCGGCCGGTCGGGCGCGAGCGGCATCTTGCGGTGCGCCTCGTGGCTCACCGCCGCCCGCAGCCCCCGACCGCGCGCCAAGACCTCTTCCGGCTCGACCCACCGCCCGAGAGTGACAGCTGCCTCAGCCCGCTTGCGTTCGCCCATGCGGGTAAGGATGCGTTACGGACCCGCCGGATACGTGCGCCTCGACACGTCTGTGACCTGCATTAACGCTGCGTGCTCAGCACCTCGCTGAGGGCATCGACGCCGAGGTCCAGCTCCTCCCGGGTGATCACGAGCGGGGGAGCGACGCGCAGGGTGGTGTCCTGGGTCTCCTTGCACAGCACGCCCAGCCCGGCCAGCGCCTCGGACGCCTCCCGGCCGCGCGGCCCGCCGGGCGCGATCTCGACGCCCGCCCACAGCCCGCGGCCGCGCACCTCGGCGACGCCGCGGCCGACCAGCTCGCCCAGCCGCGCGTGCAGGTGGGCGCCCAGCTCGCGGGACCGCTCCTGGAACTCGCCGGTCGCCAGCAACCGCACCACGGCCCGGCCGACCGCGCAGGCCAGCGGGTTCCCGCCGAACGTCGACCCGTGCTCGCCGGGCCGCAGCACGCCCAGCACGGCCCGGCTGCCGATCACCGCGGACACCGGCATGATGCCGCCGCCGAGAGCCTTGCCCAACGTGTACAGGTCGGCCCGCACGCCCTCGTGGTCCAGCGCCAGCAGGTCGCCGGTGCGGCCGAGGCCGGACTGGATCTCGTCCGCGATCAGCAGCACGTTGTGCTCGTCGCACAGCGCCCGCGCGCCCGCCAGGTAGCCCGCCGGCGGCACGACCACACCCGCCTCGCCCTGGATCGGCTCCAGCAGCACGGCCGCCGTCCGCTCGGTGATCGCGTCGCGCAGCGCGTCCAGCGAGCCGTAGTCCACGACCTTGAAGCCCGGCGTGAACGGCCCGAAGTCGCCGCGCGCGGTGTCGTCGGTCGAGAACGAGACGATCGTGGTGGTGCGGCCGTGGAAGTTCGACCCGGCCACCACGATCTCGGCCGTGCCGTCCGGCACGCCCTTCACCCGGTACGCCCACTTGCGGGCGACCTTGATCGCCGACTCGACGGCCTCGGCGCCGGAGTTCATGGCGAGGACCATCTCGGTGCCGGTCAGCTCGGCCAGCTCGCGGCAGAACAGGCCGAACTGGTCGTGGTGGAACGCCCGGCTGGTCAGCGTGACGCGGCCCAGCTGCTCGACGGCGGCGGCGACCAGGTCCGGGTGGCGGTGGCCGAAGTTGAGCGACGAGTAGCCGGACAGGAAGTCGAGGTACCGGCGGCCCTCGACGTCGGTGACCCACGAGCCCTCGCCGTGCGAGATCACGACCGGCAGCGGGTGGTAGTTGTGGGTGCTCCACTCCTCGTCGAGCGCGATGAACTGCCGGGAGGTCGACGCAGCGTGCCCTGCGGTGAATGAAGCCATGGCGGTCATGTCACCAGGCTAAGGGGCTCGCGCCAGCGATTTCATCCGCCAGGCGTTGCGTGTCCGGTGTCTTCATTGCGCAATCCGCTCGTTTCACGGCGATCCGTTGCGCGGCGCGTAGCCGCATGATCAGCCGGTTACCCTCCGACGATGGCCAACAAGTCCCCGCAGGTCCAGTCGATATCCGACGCCTTCCGGGTGAACCCCGACGGGTTCGACCTGGCGAAGGTCGACCCGGACGCGACGCCCGTCGGCCCGAGGTCGAAGACCGAGGCCGCCGCGGACATGGTGAAGATCGGAGCGGAGCTGGACGCCCTGCAGGAGGCGCTGTACGCGGAGGGCACGGGCGGCGGGCAGCGGCGCGTGCTGCTGGTGCTCCAGGGCATGGACACGTCCGGCAAGGGCGGCACGATCCGGCACGTCGCGGGCCTGGTGAACCCGCAGGGCCTGCGCATCGCGTCGTTCAAGAAGCCCACCCGGGCCGAGCTGCGGCACGACTTCCTGTGGCGCATCCGCCGGCAGGTGCCGCACCCCGGCTACATCGGCGTCTTCGACCGCTCCCACTACGAGGACGTGCTGGTCGCGCGCGTGGACAACCTCGTGCCGTCGACGGAGTGGCGGCGCCGGTACCGGCAGATCAACGCGTTCGAGGCCGAGCTGGCCGGCCAGGGCGTGACGGTCGTCAAGTGCTTCCTGCACATCTCGCCGGAACGGCAGCGCGAACGGCTCATCGCGCGCCTGGAGGACCCGCTGAAGCGGTGGAAGTACAACCCCGGCGACCTGGAGGTGCGGTCGAAGTTCTCCCGCTACCAGCTGGCCTACCAGGACGCGCTGGTCAAGTGCTCGACGCCGGACGCGCCGTGGTTCGTCGTGCCGTCCGACCGCAAGTGGTACCGCAACTGGGTGGTGGCGAGCGTGCTGCTGGAGACGCTGCGTGACCTCACGCCCAGGTACCCCGAGCCTACGTACGATCCGCAGGTCGAGTTGGCACGGCTCCGGGAAGCCGACCCGTTGCGCTAGACGCAATCTTCGTTGCGCCTCTTGCTTCAGCACCGTGGTGCACGCCACTGTGGGACTGGCCGCGGGCGGTGGAGCGGAGGTTCGGCGTGGTGGTGGACAGGCGGCGGTTCCTGGGAGCTGTTGGCGTGGGAGCGGGGTTGCTGATGACGGAGGGTGTCGCCGGGGCGCACGGGGACGAGGTGCGCGGGCGCGGGGAAGTCCCCGTCTACCTGGGCACCTACACCACCTGGCCGGGTGGTGGCACGGGCATCGGGCTCGGCGCGTACGACCCCGCGACCGGCGGGCTGCGCGCCACCGGCGTGGTGGCGGACGTGCCGAACCCGTCGTTCGTGATCGTGGCGGGCCGCCGGCTGTACGCGGTCAACGAGCAGGAGGGCGGCGAGGTGACCGCGCTGGCGGTCGGCCGGGACGGCGTGCCGAAGGTGGTCAACACCCAGAGCACCGGCGGCGCCGACCCGTGCCACCTGGCGCTGCACAAGGGCTTCCTGCTGTCGGCGAACTACAGCTCCGGCAGCGTCGCGGTGCACCCGGTGCGGCCCGACGGCGGCCTGGGCGAGCGCACCGACCTCGTCGTGCACGAGGGTTCCGGGCCGAACCCGGACCGGCAGGAGGGGCCGCACGCGCACCAGGTGCTCCCCGACCCGACCGGCGAGTTCGTGCTCGCCGTCGACCTCGGCACCGACTCCGTCTACAGCTACCGGCTGAGCCGCGCGGGCGAGCTGACCCTCGTCGGCACGGCCCGCGTGCACCCCGGCGCGGGGCCGAGGCACCTGGCGTTCCACCCGAACGGCAGGTTCGCGTACATCGCCAACGAGCTCGACTCGACGATCGTGGTGGCGACGTACGAGCGCGGTGTGCTGAAGCCCGGCGCGAAGCTGAGCACGCTGCCCGCCGACGCGCCGACCACGCCGCCGAACCACCCGGCCGAGGTGCTGGTCTCGCCGGACGGCCGGTTCGTCTACCTGTCCAACCGGGGTCACGACAGCGTGGCCGTGTTCGCGGTGGAAGCGGGCGGTGCCGCGTTGCGGCTGGTCGAGACGACCCCGGTCGGCGGCGACTCGCCGCGGCACATCACGCTCGACCCGGCGGGCCGGTTCCTGCTGGCGGCCAACCAGAACTCGAACAACGTCACCACGTTCGAGGTCGACCGGACCACCGGCAGGCTCCGGCAGACCGCGTCGTTCGACGCGCCGATCCCGGTGTGCGTCGCCCTGAGGGGGTGACACCGGACGGGTCAACTTTCGCCGCGGGGACCGTCCACAGTGGTACGCCGGGGTCATGAAGATGATCGCGGTCGCGCTGCTGATGTCCCTGGTCCCCGCCCCGGCCGCGCCGGAGCTCGTCGCGTTGGGTGACTCCTACGCGGCGGGCACCGGCGCGGGCGACGAGTCGTCCGACGAGTGCCGGCAGAGCCCGCACGCCCATTCGAGGCTGTGGGGGCGACGGACCGGGGCGTCCGTGGTGCTGGCCGCGTGCTCCGAGGCCGACACGACGGAGGTGGCCCGGCAGGCCGAGCGGATCACCCCGGCGACCACGCTCGTCACCATCACGGCGGGCGGCAACGACGCCGGGTTCCGCGACGTGATGACCACGTGCACGACCGCGGGCGACGACGAGTGCGTGCGGCGGGTCGCGACGGCCGAGCAGTTCATCCGCGACCGCCTCCCCGGCCGGCTGGACGCCCTGTACGGCGCCGTGCGCGGCCGGACGTCGGCGGACGTCGTCGTCCTCGGCTACCCCCGGCTGTTCTCGTTCGAGTCGTGGTGCCTGATGACCGACCGCAAGCGCAAGGCGCTGAACCAGGCGGTCGACGCGATGGCCGACGTGACGCGTGCGCGGGCGTCGGCCGCGGGGTTCGAGTTCGTCGACGTGCGGGCGGCGTTCGACGGGCACGGCGCGTGCGCCGAGGTGCCGTGGATGAACGGCCTGGTGCTGGTGCCCGTCTACCGCTCCTACCACCCCAATCGCACCGGTCAGGAGTCCGGCTACCTCCCCGCCCTGACCGCCGCGGCCTCGTAGGCGCCGACGCTCCGTCGGTGATCACGGCGACGGTGGCCGGCCGGGCGGCCTTAACCGGTTGGCGGTCGTGGTGCGGCATTGGCCATGATGCCGGGCGTGAACCCCACGAACGGCCTGCGCCACGTCGCGGCCACCCGCTACGTCACCCCGTTCCGGGAGGGCGGCTCCCTGCCGGGGCTGGTCGAGGCGGACGACCTCGGCATGTACGTGCTCAAGTTCCGCGGCGCCGGCCAGGGCGTGAAGGCGTTGATCGCCGAGATCGTCGTCGGCGAGCTGGCCCGCCGCCTGGGCTTCCGGGTGCCGGAGATCGTGCTGGTGGAGCTGGACCCCGAACTGGGCCGGTCGGAGCCCGACCAGGAGGTGCAGGAGCTGCTGAAGGCCAGCGGCGGGCTCAACCTCGGCCTGGACTACCTGCCGGGCTCGTTCGACTACAACCCGGTGGTGCGCGAGCCGTCCGCCGACCTCGCCGCCCGGCTGCTCTGGCTCGACGCCCTCACGCTCAACGTCGACCGCAGCTGGCGCAACCCGAACACCCTCCTGTGGCACCGGGAGGTGTGGCTCATCGACCACGGCGCGTCCCTGTACTTCCACCACTCGTGGCGGCCGGACCGCTTCCCGGCGACGTCCTACCGGTTCGACGCGGCCGACCACCTGATGCTCCCGTTCGCGGGCGCCCTGGCCGACGTGGACGCCGAGCTGACCGCCCGCGTCACGCCCGACCTGGTCCGGGAAGTGCTCGCGCTGGTGCCGGACCAGTGGCTCGCGCAGGACGAGGCGTTCGGCACACCGACCGCCGTGCGCGAGGCGTACGAGTCGTTCTTCACCGCCCGCCTGGCCGCGCCGCGCACGTGGGTCGACGCTCTGGAGGCCGCTCGTGCCGCACGTGTTTGAGTACGCCGTGCTGCGCGCCGTGCCGAGGCAGGAGCGCGGCGAGTTCGTCAACGTCGGCGTGCTGGTCTACTGCTCGGCGCTGAACTTCCTCGGCGCGCGCGTGCACGTCGACGAGCGGCGGGTGCTGGCCCTGGACCCGTTCCTCGACGTGGAGGTGCTGCGGGCCAGCCTGGACCACCTCGGGCTGTCCTGCGACGGCGCCGCCAAGGCGGGCCCGGTGTCGCGCACGTCGGCAGGTCAGCGGTTCCGCTGGCTCACCGCGCCGCGCAGCACGATCATCCAGACGTCGCCCGCGCACACCGGTCTGACCGACGACCCGGAAGCCGAGCTGGACCGCCTGCTCGCCTCCCTGGTGCTGCCGCCCGACCACTAGGGTGGCAACCTCTCGGAGCGCACCGCGTCTTTAGGTGCGAGCAGTGACCGACACACGGACGGGGTCGCTTGATGAGCGCCGGATACCAGCAGGGCGGGTATCAGCAGGGCGGATACCAGCAGGGTGGGCCGCGGCAGCGCGGGCCGCAGCCGCGCGGCGGACAACCGCGGCAGGGCGGGTACCGGCAGGACGGGTACCAGCCGGACCGGCGTCAGCAGCCACCCGCCTACCAACCGGCCGGAGGACGTCCCGTGCCCAAGCGCCGCAAGCCCAGGTTCGGTCGCGTCATCGGCGTGGTGCTGGTGCTGCTGCTGGCGTTCGGCATCGGCATGTGGGTCTACGTCGACTCGTCGCTGCGCCGGATCGACGCGCTGCCCGACTACCCGGACAGGCCGGCCGACACGCCGGGCACGAACTGGCTGCTCGTCGGGTCGGACGCGCGCGAGGACCTGACCGAGGAGCAGAAGGCGGAGCTGTCCACGGGTGACGCGGGCGGACGGCGCACGGACACCGTCATGCTGCTGCACGTCCCCGAGGGGTCCGGGAAGTCCACTCTGGTGAGCATCCCTCGCGACTCCTATGTGGACATCCCCGGCAACAACAAGAACAAGATCAACGCGGCGTTCGCGTTCGGCGGCGCGCCGTTGCTGGTGCAGACCATCGAGGGCGAGACCGGCATCCGCATCGACCACTACATGGAGATCGGCTTCGGCGGGTTCGCCGGGATCGTCGACGCGATCGGCGGCGTCGACATCTGCATTGACGAGCCGATGCAGGACCCGTTGGCGGGCCTCGACCTCCAGCCGGGCTGCCAGGAGCTGGACGGCGCGCAGGCGCTGGGTTTCGTGCGGTCGCGGAACTTCGCCACCGGCGACCTCCAGCGGGTGGAGAACCAGCGCAAGTTCCTCTCCGCCCTGTCGGACAAGGCGACGAGCTTCGGCACGCTGGCCAACCCGTTCCGCGCGTTCCCGCTGCTGTTCGCGGGCACCGACTCGATCTCGGTGAACAGCGACGACCACCTGCACCATCTGGCAGGCATGGCGTTCGCGATGGGCGGGGGAGTGGACACGGTCACCGTCCCGGTCAGCGGCACGCCGACCGTGCCGGGCGCGGGATCCGTCGTGCAGTGGGACCGGGACAACGCGCTGCGCCTGTTCGGCGCGCTGGAGAAGGACGAGCCGGTGCCGGCCGACCTCCTGCCGCAGCCGAAGTAGCACCACGTCGGAAGAGCGGGCCGCCGGGCATGTTCGCCCGGCGGCCCGCTTCGCGTTCAAGGCGCTTGCTCCGCTGACACCGACACGCCCGCAGCGCCGCGATCACGTGCCGGCGGCCCCGAGGGGTCAGGTGGCGGTCAGCTCGCGTTCTGGACGGCCGTCTCCTCCACCCGGGCCGCGGCCGTCTCCGGGACGGCGGCGGTCGGCGTCGGGTCCGGAGCGGGGACCGCCGCCGGAACGGGCGCGGCGGCCGGCGCCGGGTTCGGCGCGGTGGTCGGAGCGGAGGCGGGTGCCGGGAGCTGCCCGGTGATGGGCGCGGCGGTCTGCACTGCCTCGGCGGCCTGGCTGACGAGCACGATGCCCTCGATCTCGCGCAGCAGGTCGTCGTAGATCGGCGTGAGTGACACTTCGTAACCCCCAAGACGTCGTTCGTCCCCCGAACGGGCCAAAGGAGCGTACCTACGGCGGCAGGCCCACTTCACCCGGTATTCAACTTTCGGATCATTTCCCCACTAACTGTCGGCTAAACACATCTGACCTCGTCAGGTTGTGGCGGCCTGTCACATGGGCGGCGAACCGCAGGTCACCTAGCGTTTCGGGCCATGACGAGTGTTCCCGGTCACAGCGACGACCTGTCGGGTCGCACCGCCCTGGTCACCGGCGCCGGCAGCGGCATCGGGCGGGCCTGCGCGGTCGCCCTGGCCCGAGCCGGGGCGAAGGTGCACCTGGTCGACCGCGACCGCGACTCGGTCACCGACGCCGCCCGCGAGACCGGCGGCACGGAGCACGTGGTCGACCTGTCCTCCCCGGACCCCGCCCGCGCCCTGCCCGCGGAGGTCGACATCCTGGTCAACAACGCGGGCCTGCAGCACGTCGCCCCGATCCACGAGTTCCCGCCCGACCGGTTCGCCCTCCTGCAGAGCGTCATGCTCACCGCGCCGTTCCTGCTGGCCCGGCACGTGCTGCCGCACATGTACCAGCGGGGCTGGGGCCGGGTGGTGAACATCTCCAGCGTCCACGGCTCGCGGGCCAGCGCGTTCAAGTCCGCCTACGTCGCCGCCAAGCACGGCCTCGAAGGGCTGAGCAAGGTCATCGCGCTGGAGGGCGCGCCGCACGGCGTCACCAGCAACTGCGTCAGCCCCGGCTACGTGCGCACCCCGCTGGTGGAGAACCAGGTCGCCGACCAGGCGCGGGCGCACGGCATCGAAGCCGACCGGGTGCTGTCCGACGTGCTCCTCACCCGGCACGCCATCAAGCAGCTCATCGAACCGGAGGAGGTGGCGTCCGTCGTGGTGTGGCTGTGCGGCGCGCGCTCCGGCCACGTCACCGGATCGTCGTTCCCGATCGACGGCGGCTGGACCGCCCAGTAACACCCCCTGCCCAGTCCCTACCCCAACGAAGTGGTGACCGAGATGACCAACGCCGCCCCTCCACAGCCGAAACCGTCCTTCAAGAAGGTCGTCGTAGCCAGCATGATCGGCACCACCATCGAGTGGTACGACTTCTTCCTCTACGGCTCCGCCGCCGCCCTGGTGTTCAACAAGCTGTTCTTCCCCACGGCGAACCCGCTCACCGGCACCCTGCTCGCGTTCTCCACCTACGCGATCGGCTTCCTGGCCCGCCCGCTCGGCGGTCTGGTGTTCGGCCACTTCGGCGACAAGCTGGGGCGCAAGAAGCTGCTCGTGCTCAGCCTGGTGCTGATGGGCGGCGCGACGTTCGCGATGGGCCTGCTGCCCACGTACGCCGCGATCGGGTTCGCCGCACCGCTGCTGCTGACGTTGCTGCGGCTGGTGCAGGGCTTCGCGCTGGGCGGCGAGTGGGGCGGCGCGGTGCTCATCGTGTCCGAGCACGGCAGCCCGGAACGGCGCGGGTTCTGGGCGTCCTGGCCGCAGGCGGGCGCGCCGGCGGGCAACCTGCTGGCCACCGCGGTGCTCGCGGTGCTGGCCGCCGTGCAGAGCGACGAGGCGTTCCTGTCGTGGGGCTGGCGGGTGCCGTTCCTGCTGTCCGGCGTGCTCGTCCTGATCGGGCTGTGGATCCGGCTGAGCGTGTCGGAGTCGCCGGTGTTCCTGGAGGCGCAGAAGAAGGTCGAGGCGCGGAAGGTCAAGGAGAAGGCGCCGATCGTCACCGTCATGCGGCACAACTGGCGCGAGGTGCTGATCGCGATGGGCGCCCGCATGGCGGAGAACGTGTCCTACTACGTGATCACGGCGTTCATCCTGGTCTACATCACCGCGGAGCTGGGCATGTCGCGGTCGGCCGGCCTGAACGCGGTGCTCATCGCCTCGGCCGTGCACCTGGTGACGATCCCGATGTGGGGCGCGCTGTCCGACCGGATCGGCCGCCGCACCACGTACCTGATCGGCGCGGTCGGCATCGCCCTGTGGATGTTCGCGTTCTTCGCGCTGCTGGACACCAAGTCGTTCCTGCCGATGACGTTGGCCGTCACCATCGGCCTCGTGCTGCACGGCGCCATGTACGGCCCGCAGGCCGCGTTCTTCTCCGAGCTGTTCGGCACGAAGGTCCGCTACTCGGGCGCGTCCGTCGGCTACCAGCTCGCGTCCATCGCGGCGGGCGCCGTGGCGCCGCTCATCGCGACCGCGCTGCTCTCCGCGTACGACAGCACGTTCCCGGTGGTGCTGTACGTGATCGGCATGTGCGGGCTGACCGTGATCGCGGTGCTCGCGGCCAAGGAGACCAAGGGCACCTCGTTGAACCGAACCGACGACGAGCCCGCCTCGGTGCGAGCATGAGGGCATGAGTGAGGCGGACGCGGTGGAGCACCTGCTGGAGCTTCTCGACCTGCTCGCGACCGACGCGGGCAGCGAGCGGCTGGCGGCGGTGCTCCCCGCGGCGCGCGCGGCGGGCCTCCCCGACCGGGAGCTGGACCGGGTCGCGCGCGCCACGGAGTGGGCGTTGCGGATCCGCCGCACCCTCACCGCGCACCGCCGCCGCGAAGCCGAGCTGGAAGCGCTGTTCGACACGGCGAACGACCTGGCCGGGGTGCGCGACCCGGACGCCGTGCTGCGCTCGATCGTGCGCCGCGCCCGGCTGCTGCTGGGCGCGGACATCGCCTACCTGAGCATGAACGACCCCGGCGAGCGCGGCACGTACATGCGGGTCACCGACGGCTCGATCTCGCCCCTGTTCCAGCAGGTCCGGCTGGGCATGGGCGAAGGCCTCGGCGGGCTGGTCGCGCAGACCGCCCAGCCGTACGTGACCGCCGACTACTTCGCCGACGACCGGTTCAACCACACCGGCCCGATCGACCGGGCGGTGCGCGACGAGGGCCTGGTGGCGATCCTCGGCGTGCCGCTGAAGCTCGACCGCCGGGTCATCGGCGTCCTGTACGCGGCCAACCGCTCCCCGCGCCAGTTCCCGCCCGAGGAGGTGGCGCTGCTGTCGTCGTTGGCCGACCACGCCGCCATCGCCCTCGACACCGCGCACCTGCTGGAGGAGACGCGGGCCGCCGGCGAGACGATCCGCGCGCACAACGAGGCCATGCGCCGCGCCGAGGACGCCCACGACCGGCTCACCGACCTGGTGCTGCGCGGCGCGGACGTGCCCGAGGTGGCCGCCGCCGTGGCCAAGGTGCTCGACGGCGGGATCGTCGTCCACGACAGCGACGGCGCCGAGCTGGCCCGCATCGGCACGTCCCGCGCGCTCGCGCCCCGTGCCGCGATCAACGCCTCACGTGCCAGCGGCCGCGCCATCCCGCAGGACGGCACGTGGGTGTGCGCCGTGCTGGCGGGCCGCGAGCTGCTGGGCAGCATCACCCTCACCGACCGCCCGGACCTCGCCGACGCCGACCGCAGGCTGTTCGAACGGGCGAGCGTCGTCACCGCCCTGCTGCTCCTCCTGCGCCGCACGGTCGCCGAGGCGGAGAACAAGGTGCGCGGCGAGCTGATCACCGACCTGCTGACGTCCGAAGTGGACTCGGCGGCGCTGCGCGCGCGGGCCCGCCGGGTCGGCGTCGACCTGGCCGCCGCGCACGTCGTGCTGGTCGCCGACGGCCCCCGCGACCGGCTCCTCGCCGCCGCCGCGCACCACGCGTCGGCGTCCCGCGGCCTGGCCGGCGTGCACGGCGAGCACGTGGTGCTGGTGCTGCCCGGCACGGACCCGGCGTGCGCGGCGCGGGACGCGGCGCGCACGCTGGGCAAGGCGGTCGGCCTGCCGGTGACCGTGGGCGGAGGCGGCCCGGCGGACGGCCCGGAAGGCGTCGCCGCCGCGCACGCCGAGGCCGTGCGGTGCGTCAAGGCCCTGCTCCGGCTGGAGCGCAAGGGCACCGGCGGCACGCTCGCCGACCTGGGGTTCGTGGGCGTGCTGCTGGGCGACCAGGCCGACGTGGCGGGTTACGTCCGCGCCACCCTCGGCCCCCTGATCGACTACGACGCCGGCCGGGGCACCGAGCTGATCCGCACGATCACCGCGTACTTCGCGTGCGGCGCCAACCTGAGCCGCGCGAAGGACGAGCTGCACGTCCACGTGAACACGGTGGTGCAGCGCCTCGACCGGGTGGCGAGCCTGCTCGGCGACGACTGGCAGTCACCGGAACGCGTGCTCGAAGTCCAGCTCGCGCTCAAGCTCATGCGCGTGCTCGGCCAGTAGCCCCGCACGTCCAGTCCGCACCCGCGGGTCCCGCCGCTCGGCCGCCCCCAGAGCGCGCCGAGTGGCGGGACCACCGGGCGTCAGGCCAGCGCGCACTCGGTCGCGTTCACCACCGCGGGCCGCGGCACGGTCGTGGACGCCGGCGGGCGGGTGCCCGACAGCCAGCCCTCCAACGCACCGAAGACCGACCGGTGGCACGGCGTCAACGGCCGCAGGCGGTCCGGGAACACGTCGAACAGCGAGTCCACGTGCGTGCCTCCCTCGATCCGGTAGTACCGGAACAGCCCGTCACGCCCCGCCCGCCGCACCATGTCGGCGTACACGTCGGAGTCGCGGGAGATGGGCAGCAGCACGTCGAGCGTGCCGTGCAGGGTGAGCAGCGGCTTGCCGATCCGACCCGTCAACGCGATCTTCCCGACGGCCCGCTGCGCCTGCGGCCGCGACGCGTAGTCGTAGTCCGCGTCGCACAGCGGCGTGCCGGGCGCGCAGAACGGCGTGCCGGCCTCCCGGTCGCCGTCCCACGCCGGGTCCAGCTCCTCGCGGTAGATCCGCTGGGTCAGGTCCCAGTAGTACTGGTGGTGGAACGGCCACAGGAACTCCGACTCGGCCGGGAACCCGGCGGCCACCACCGCGGCGCGGTCGCCGGTGGCGTAGCCCTTCAGCGCGGGCGGCAGGAACGTCAGCAGGTTCGGCCCGTCGGCGGTCCACAGGGTGCCCTCCCAGTCGACGCCGCCGTCGTACAGCTCCGGCCGGTTCTCCAGCTGCCAGCGGACCAGGTAGCCGCCGTTGGAGATGCCCGTGGCGAGCGTGCGGGACGGCGGCCGGCAGTAGCGCTGCGCCACCACGACCTTCGCCGCCCGCGTCAGCTGGGTGACCCGGTGGTTCCACTCGGCGATCGCGTCACCGGGCCGGGCGCCGTCCCGGTGGAACGCCACCCCGGTGTTGCCCTTGTCGGTCGACGCGAACGCGTACCCCTTGGCCAGCACGAAGTCGCTGATCGCGCGGTCGTTGGCGTACTGCTCGCGCACGCCGGGGGAGCCGGCGACGACGAGGCCGCCGTTCCAGCGCTCGGGCAGCCGGATCACGAACTGCGAGTCGTGCGCCCAGCCGTTGTTGGTGTTGCCGGTGGACGAGTCGGGGAAGTAGCCGTCGACCTGCGTGCCGGACACGGGCGTCGGCGCGGGCAGGCCGGCGGGGGTGAGGCCGGCCCAGTCGGCGGGATCGGTGCGGCCGCCCGCGGTGGACAGGTCGGCGAGGTGGGTCGTTTCCTGGTGCGCGGCACCGGGAACGCGCAGGGGCCCGCATCCTTGGGCGGACGCGGGAACGGCCTGCGCCGTCGTCGCGAGGAGCGCTGCGATCAGCGGAACGGCGATGTTCACCCGTGGCACGGTAAAACGGTTCGCGGCGCGCCGTAATGGGTCGTGCCGCCATGCCCGGCCGCGCCGATGTGGTGCGACGCCCCATCGTGCCGCCCCGGACCCGCTCGTACGGTCGGGAAGCGGACGAGGAGGTCCGCATGCGCGCACTGGCACTGCTCCTGTCGATCGTGTCCATGACCGCCTTGTCGGCCGGGCCTGCGCCCTCGGCGCACGCGGCGACCGTCACCGAGGTGTGGGCGTTCGGGTCGAACCCCGGCAACCTCCGCATGTTCCGGTACGTGCCGGACGGCCTGCCCGCCGGACGTCCGCTGGTCGTGGTGCTGCACGGCTGCACCCAGGACGCCCGCTACGGCACGTCGAGCGGCTGGGTGTCGCTGGCCGACCGGCTGCGGTTCGCCGTCGTGCTGCCGCAGCAGCAGAGCGTCAACAACGCCAACAGGTGCTTCAACTGGTTCCAGGCCTTCGACACCAGCCGGGGTCACGGCGAGGTGGCGTCGATCGCGTCCATGGTGGCGCGGACGAGGGCCGACTTCGGCACGTCGGCGACCTACGCGACGGGGCTGTCCGCGGGCGGCGCGATGACGTCGGCGCTGCTGGCGACGTACCCGGACGTGTTCGCCGGCGGCGGGGTGGTGGCCGGGCTGCCGTTCGGCTGCGCGACGAGCGCGTTCGACGCGTACGCCTGCATGAACCCGGGCCGCGACCTCACCGCCCGGCAGTGGGGCGACAAGGTGCGCGCCGCGACGGGCCACCGCGGCCCGTGGCCGACGATGACCGTGTGGCACGGCACCGCGGACGGCACCGTCGCCGTGGCGAACCAGCGCGAGGTCGTCGAGCAGTGGACCGACGTGCACGCCACGGACGCGACCTCCGATGTCACCGACACCGTCGCGGGTTACCCCCATGCGGTGTACCGCAACAGCAGCGGGTCACCGGTTGTGGAAACCCACACCGTCACCGGTATGGGGCACGGCCAACCGGTCGATCCGGGCACGGCTACCCACCAGTGCGGCACGCCGACCGCGTATGTGCTGGACGTCAATGCCTGTGCGGCGTGGTACCTCGCCCAGCGGTGGAGGCTTTAGTCGCCCGATCGGTGTGTTTTGGGGACACCGGCAGGGGTAGCTGAGTTGACCCAGCGAAGTTCGCACTGCCAGGTGATTTACGTTCACCCGGCGTGAGGTGTCTGCTTCCGGGGTGACTGAGCAACGGCGCTCTACGCGCACAGACCAGGAGTGGGACCTGATCCGGCGCATCCAGAACCTGGCCCACCGGGCCGAACGCACCGCGTTCGACCACTCGAACCTCGTCGGTCCGCCACCGTCGCAGCACCACCTCGACATCCTGGCGGAGATCCGTGCCCTCACCGAGCAGGCGGTGGCGCAGCGGATGCCGAGACCGGCCACCCTGCCGCGCCAGGCGGAGCCGGTGGAGGACGTGAAGCTCTCCGCTCCCGTCCGCTGAGGCCGCGGGCTGGGCCTGTTCCCAGCCCGCGCCAACCCCGCGCGGCCCACGCCGACCCGGCAAGGACGCCGACTCGGCAAGGACCGCGCAAACCCCGCGCGGCGAACCCGCGCAGCCAACACCGTTCAGCGCCGCCGGACGAGCGAACCCGCTCGGCGGCGCGACGACCGGCGACCCCGGTCGGCGTTTCCGGTCAGCGACGCCGGACCAGGCTCACGAGGCCCTTGAACGTCTCCTCCAGACCGGACGAGAACGGGTTGTCGTTGACCAGGTACGTCCACGTGGTGTTCGGCCGCTGCACGCCCGCCTCCGCCAGGTGCGCGCCGTCGGCGTCGATCTCCACCTTGGCGAACGTCTCCTCGGCCTCTTCCCACGCATCCGGGATGATCTTGTGGTACGCGGGGATGGCCTCGCGGTGGAACTCGTCCAGCGGGTTCTGCCGCGCCAGCGCCCGCAGGTGGATGCCCTCCCGCAGGTCGGTCAGGAACGTCAGGTGGTCGCTCCACCGCTGGTCGAGGTGGTGCAGCGCGATCAGCCGGGCCGCCTTCACCTTGACGTCCTCGTCCAGGTCCTTCAGGTCGTGCGCCCGGTCCGTGTTGCGCTCGGACAGCTCCTGCCACGCCAGGTCGGTCCGCAGCAGCTTGTCCCGGTACTCCAGCAGCAGTTGCCGCTGGTGCTCGATCAGCTTGTTGTACCGCCACGTGTTGCGGTGGATCTCCAGGTGCACGCCCTCGGCGACGCGCTGCGCGTGCTCCACGGTGTGCAGCGTGCCCGCGTCGGTCACCCGGCCGTCCTCGTCGACCTCGGCCGGCTCGTCGTGGTCGGGCACGTACTGCGTGACCAGCTCGTCCTGCAACGACGAGAAGAACACCGACCCGCCGGGGTCGCCCTGACGGCCCGCGCGCCCGCGCAGCTGGTCGTCCAGCCGGGACGACGAGTGCCGCCCGGTGCCGATCACGTACAGGCCGCCCAGCTCGGCGATCCGCTCGTGGTCGGTCGAGTCGTGCCCGCCGAGCCGGATGTCCGTGCCGCGGCCCGCCATCTGCGTCGACACGGTGATCCGCTGGAACGAGCCCGCGTCGGCGATGATCGACGCCTCCTCGGCGTCGTTCTTCGCGTTCAGCACCACGCACTCGAGTCCCGCGTCGGCGAGCTTGCGCGACAGCCGCTCCGACTCGGCCACGTCGAGCGTGCCGACGAGGATCGGGCGGCCGGTCTCGTGCACCTTCTTGATCTCGGCGACGATCGCGGCTTCCTTCTGCTCCAGCGTCGCGTACAGGCGGGGCGCCTCGTCCTCCCGGATCGTCTCCACGTTCGGCGGGATGACCAGCACTTCCAGCTTGTAGAAGTCGCGCAGCTGCTCGGCGACGGCGACCGCGGTGCCGGTCATGCCGCACACCGTCGGGTAGCGGCTCAGCAGGGCCTGCACGGTGATCGAGTCGAGCACCTCGCCCGCGTCCGTCGTGGCCACGTTCTCCTTGGCCTCGACCGCGGCCTGGAGGCCGTCCGGCCAGCGCTGGAGCTTCGCGATCCGGCCGCGGGTGTCGTTGATCAGGTGCACCTTGCCGTCGCGGACGATGTAGTCCACGTCCCGGTGCAGCAGCACCTGCGCGTGCAGGGCCACGTTCACCTTGCTCAGCGTGGTCGACACGTGCTCGTCGGAGTACAGGTCGATGCCGCCGAGCGACCGCTCGACGAGCTCGCTGCCCGCGCCCGTCAGGTAGACGTTGCGCTCCTCGTCGTCGATCTCGAAGTGCAGGTCGCGGCGCAGCCGCTTGACCAGGTCGGCCAGCGCCGGGTCGACCGCGGGACCGGCGGTGGAGCCCGCCAGGACCAGCGGCACGCGCGCCTCGTCCACCAGCACCGAGTCGGCCTCGTCGACCAGCGCCACCCGCGGCTTCGGCACGATGAGGTCGCCCTCGTCGGTGGCCAGCCGGTCGCGCAGCACGTCGAAGCCGATCTCCGAGACCGAGGCGTACATGACCTCGGCCTGGTAGGCGGCGCGCCGCTCCTCGGGCTTGGAGCTCTGGTCGATCCAGCCGACCGAGACGCCGAGCAGCTCGTACAGCGGCCCCATCCACTGCGCGTCGCGCTGCGCCAAGTAGTCGTTGACCGAGACCACGTGCACCTGGTCGCCCCGCAGCGCGAAGCCCGCCGCCGCGATGGCGCCGGAGAGGGTCTTGCCCTCACCGGTCGCCATCTCGACCACGTGGCCCTCCAGCAGCCCCAGCGCGCCCAGGACCTGCACGTCGAACGGGCGCAGGCCGAGCGCGCGGTCGGCCGCCTCCCGGCCGAGCGCGCACACCTCCACCAGTTCAGCGCGGCCGAAGTCGGCTTTGCCGCGCAGCGCGACCGCCGCGGCGGTCAGTTCCTCGTCGCTGAGCTCCCGCACCCGCTCGGTCTGCTCGTTCACCTCGTCGAGCAGCTTGCGGTAGGGCGTGAGGTCGGCGGAGCCGGGCTTCTGCGCGAACCGACGCAGCCGCTGCTTGAACCGTCCCAGGAGAGTGGTCACGGCACGGCAACGTACGGCAAGCGCGCAACGTTCCGCACGTCACCCGTTTGACAGTTCACGATTTCACCCACCCGAGGTCACGCACGGTGATGGGTCTCGCGCAGAGCGAGCACGGACCCGAGCGTCACCACGCCCATGACCAGCAGGAACGCCGACACCGAGGCCGACGAGCCGGTCGCCGCCAGCAGCGCCGCCATGATGACCGGGGAACCACCGCTGACCAGGATGGACGCCAACTGGTACGCCAGCGACGCCCCCGAGTAGCGCACGTGGGCCTCGAACAGCTCCGCCAGGTACGCGGCCACCGGCCCGTAGACCAGGCTCGACGCGACGCCGGACACCGCGAGCGCCACGAAGATCAGCCCCAGCGACGCCGTGTCGATCAGCCAGAAGTACGGGAACGCCCAGACCATCATCGCCACCGCGCCCGCCACGATCAGCGGACGCCTGCCGTGCCGGTCCGACCACCGCCCCGCCAGCAGGATCACCGGCACGCTCACCAGCGACGACAGCAGCGTCACCAGCAGCACCGAGTTCCGCGGCAGCGCCAGCGCCCGCGTGGCGTAGTCGAGGACGCCCGCGATGCTCACGTAGAACACGGCGTTGGACGCGAACATCAGCCCCGCGCCGAGCAGCACCGTCCGCCAGTGCGACCGCAGCACCTCCCGCAACGGCGCGGACGGCGCCGCCGGGGCCTGCGCCCGCCGTGCCTTGATCTCCCGGAACACCGGGCTGTCCTCCACCTTGAGCTGGATGAACAGCACCACCGGGAACAGCAGCGCGCTCGCCAGGAACGGCACCCGCCAGCCCCACGCGGCGAAGTCCGCGGCCGGCACCACGGCGCCCACCACCAGGAACGACACGTTGCCCAGGATCACGCCCAGCGGCACGCCGGCCTGCCCGAACGTGCCCGCGAACCCGCGCCGGTCCGGCCCCGCGGTCTCGGTGAGCAGCAGCACGACACCGCCCCACTGGCCGCCCACCGCGATGCCCTGGAAGAACCGCAGCACGACCAGCAGCACCGGCGCCAGCACGCCCGCCGTCGCCGCGGTCGGCAGCAGGCCGATCAGGAACGTCGCCGCGGCCATCATCGCCAGGCACGCCACCAGCGCCGGCTTGCGCCCGAACCGGTCGCCGACGTGCCCGAACACGAGCCCGCCGACCGGCCGCGCGATGAAGCCCGCCCAGAACGTGCTGAACGACAGCAGCAGCCCGACCAGCGGCGACGCCTCGGGGAAGAACAACTTCGGGAACACCAGCGCCGCGGCCGTGGCGTAGATGAAGAAGTCGTACCACTCAAGGCTGGAGCCGACGAGGCCGGCGGCCATGAGCTTGCGCAACGTGCGCCGCTCGGGGGGAGCGGTCGTGACCATGCTTGTCCCTTTCACCAGGTGTCCACGAACGGACGCTTCTTGCCGGTCCGGCCGGCGGCGGGGTCGTCGGCCGGACCGGTGAGCAGGGTGCTGATCCAGCGGCGGGTGTCCGCCGGGTCGATGACGTCGTCGATCTCGAACGCGGACGCCACGTTGAGCGCCTTGCCGTGCTCGTAGGCGGCGGAGACCATCGCCTCGAACATCTCCCTGCGCTGCTCCGGGTCGTCGACGGCGTCCAGCTCGCGCCGGTACCCGAGCCGCACCGCGCCTTCCAGCCCCATCGGGCCGAACTCGCCGCTGGGCCACGACACGGCGAACAGCGGCACCTTCAAGCTGCCCGCCGCCATCGCCTGCGCGCCCAGCCCGTACGCCTTGCGCAGCGCCACGAACCCGAACGGCACGTCGAGGTTCGCGCCGGTCACGAGCATCCGGGTCAAGTGCCGCACGGTGGCGGTGCGCTCGGCGTCCGGCCCGACCATGAACCCCGGCGTGTCGCACAGCGACACCACCGGCAGGTCGAACGCGTCGCACAGCTGTAGGAACCGGGCGGCCTTGTCCGCCGAGTCGGCGTCGATCGCGCCGCCCAGGTGGCCGGGGTCGTTGGCGATCAGCCCGAGCGGCCTGCCCTCGACCCGGACCAGGGCGGTCACGATGCCGCGGCCGAACTCGCGCCGCAGCTCCAGCACCGAGCCGGTGTCCGCGACGGTCTCCACCACGGCGCGCACGTCGTAGGCGCGGACCCGGTTCTCCGGCACGAGGTGCCGCAGGAGCCGCTGGTCGCCGCACTCCCAGCCGTCCACCGGCCCCTGGAAGTACGACAGGTACTTCTTGGCCACCGCGACGGCCTCGGCCTCGTCGGACACGACCACGTCGATCACGCCGTTGGGCGACTGCACGTCGACCGGCCCGATCTCCTCGGGCCGGAACACGCCCAGCCCGCCGCCCTCGATCATCGCCGGACCGCCCATGCCGATCGTCGCGTCACGCGTCGCGATGACCACGTCGCACGTGCCGAGCAGCACCGCGTTGCCGGCGAAGCACCGCCCGGACGCGATGCCGACCAGCGGCACCAGCCCGGACAGCTTCGCGAACAGGTGGAACGCCAGGCAGTCCAGCCCGCTGACGCCGCCGTGGTCGGTGTCGCCCGGCCGTCCGCCGCCGCCCTCGGCGAACAGCACCACGGGCAGCCGCCGCTGCTCGGCCAGCGCGAACATCCGGTCCTTCTTGGCGTGGTTGCGCAACCCCTGCGTGCCCGCCATGACCGTGTAGTCGTAGGACAGGGCGACGACCTGGCCGCCGTTCACCGTGCCGACGCCCGCCACCAGCCCGTCCGCGGGCGTGCGCTCGACCAGCTCGTCCAACGAGCGCCGCCTGCGCTGCGCGGCGATCGCCAACCCGCCGTACTCGACGAACTCCTCGCACAGGTCGGCGATGTTCTCCCGGACCGTGCGCCGTCCCGTCGAGTGCCGCTTCGCCTCCGCCTCCGGGCGCGAGAAGTCGTGCCGCGCCAACGTCTCCGCGAGATCCGGCCGCACGTCGTCGAGGTCGAACTCGACGGCCTTCTCCTCCACGGCCACGTCAACGCCCTCGGCCAGGAGCGTGCCCTCCGAGACCGTGTCGCCGACCGCGACGAGCACCCGCGCGTCGCCGACCGGCACGACGTGCTGCATCTTCATCGCTTCCACGACGACCGCGCCCGACTCGATCGCCACGACGGTGCCCTGCACGGGAGCCCGCGCCCCGGTGTCCTCGCGCGGCAGCGAATCCAGCAGACCGGTGTGCGCCTTCAGGACGTCGGGGTGGTCGAGCAGCCCGCGCAGGAAGCCGATGTTCGTCCTGGCGCCGTCCACAGTGAACTCGTCCAGCGCGCGGCGCGCCCGGCGCAGCGCGATGTCGAGGTCGTCCGCGTGCACCACGACCTTCGCCAGCAACGGGTCGAAGTCGAGGCCCGCCCGGTAGCCGACGGACGCGTGCGTGTCGACCCGCACCCCCGGCCCGGTCGGCGGCACGAACGCCGACAGCCGCCCCGTCGACGTCAGGCTCACCCGCAGTTGCATCGCGCTGCCGCGCGGCGTGTGCGTGAGGTCCGGCTCGACCTCCGTCGCCAGCAGCAGCTGGGCGCGCACCAGGTCCAGCCCCGTGACCTGCTCGGTGACGGTGTGCTCGACCTGCAACCGGGGGTTGGCCTCCAGGAACGCGAACCGGCCGTCCGGCGCGACCAGGAACTCCACCGTGCCCAGCCCGGTGTAGCGGACGGCACGCGCGATCGTCGCCGCCGCGTCGTGCAGCGCGGACCGCAGCTCGGGGGAGAGGTCCGGCGCGGGCGCGACCTCGACCAGCTTCTGGTGCCTGACCTGCAACGAGCAGTCCCGGTCGCCCAGCACCGTCGTGCCGACGAGCTGCACCTCGACGTGCCGGGCGGGCTCCAGCAGCTCCTCCACGAACACCGTGCCGTCGCCGAACGCGGCCAGCGCCTCGGCCCGGCACCGCTCGACCGCGGCGGCGAGGTCGGCGAGCCGCCGCACCACCCGCACGCCCTTGCCGCCACCGCCCGCGACGGCCTTCACGACGACCGCGCCGTGCTCCCGGAAGAACGCCTCGAACCCGTCCTCGGCGCCCGCGAGCACCGGCACGCCCACCTCGGCGGCCAGGGCGCGCGCCCGGCTCTTGTCGCCGAGCAGCTCCAGCACCTCGGGCGGCGGCCCGACGAACGTCAGCCCGGCCTCGGCGCACCGGCGGGCGAACGCGGCGTTCTCGGCGAGGAACCCGTAGCCGGGGTGGACCAGGTCGCACCCCTCGGCGGCGGCCAGCACGGCGTCGACGTCCAGGTAGGACCCGCGCAGGCGGACGGCCCGGTCGGCGTGCCTGCCGTGGGCGTCGTCGGAGTCGGTGACCAGGGCGACGGTGTTCCAGCCGAGGTCGGCGGCAGCGCGGAGCACGCGGACGGCGATCTCTCCGCGGTTGGCGACGAGCAGCGTGGGCACGTGAACCTCCTGAGCGACCGCTTAGTATGTGACCGCGGCCGCATAGTGGCATCTGCGATTGGCGTTCGTCCAGAGGGAACCGGGGGACAGGCCCAGGCGTCTTTGCTCACAACGGTCCAGAGGTGTGACCCAGACGCAGGCCAGGAGGCCCACCGTGGTGTTCAAGAGGATGTTGCGCGCGTTCGGTGTCGGCGGCCCGACCGTGGACACGGTGCTGGCCAACCCGAACGTCCGGCCCGGTGAGGCGCTGACCGGCGAGGTCCGCATCGCCGGCGGCGAGCACGAGGCCCTCATCGACGTGGTCAAGCTGTCCCTCGTCACCCGCGTCGAGGTGGAGAGCGGCGACAACGAGCACAACCGCAACGTCGAGTTCGCGCAGCTCGTCGTCGCGCACGGCATCACCGTCGCGCCCGGGCAGAACCTCGTGCTCCCGTTCCGGTTCCCGGTGCCGCTGGAGACGCCGCTGACCGTCGTGCTGGGGCAGCACCTGTACGGGATGACCATGGGCCTGCGCACGGAGCTGGAGGTGCGCGGCGCCGTCGACCCCGGCGACCTCGACCCGGTGGCCGTCCACCCGACCGCGCCCCAGGAGCACGTGCTCAAGGCGTTCGGCGCCCTCGGGTTCCGCTTCCAGCGCGCCGACAACGAGTCGGGGCGCATCCGGGGCGTCCCGCAGCGGCTCCCGTTCTACCAGGAGATCGAGTTCCTGCCGCCCGCGCAGTTCCTCAACAAGATCAAGCAGCTGGAGCTGACGTTCGTCACCGACCCCCAGCGGCTGTACGTGGTGCTGGAGGCGGACCGCCGCGGTGGCCTCTTCCAGCAGGGCGGCGACGCGATCGGCCACTACGCCATGTCGCACGATGAGGTGATCCGCGCGGACTGGCCGGCGCTGCTCCACCAGTGGATGGACCAGGCCGCCGGCAGGCGATCTTCCGGCGGTTACGGCGGTCGCACGGGCTACTGAGCGACTTCCGGGCGGTCACCGCGGTGGGGGAATCGGCGTCGGCGCGCACGTCGCTGACGCTGCGGCCGGCGTGTTCGGTGGGATGATGAGCGGGAGGCCCTCGGCGAAGTCGGGGACTTCTTCGAAGGCGACTAACCCGCAGGAGGCAACGTGGGCATCGGCGGTGTGATCAGCGCTCTGATCGTGGGTCTCATCATCGGTTTGCTGGGCAAGCTCATCGCGCCGGGCAAGCAGAACATCCCGATCTGGCTGACCATCGTGGTCGGCATCGTGGCGGCGTTCCTGGGCACGTTCCTGGCTCGGGCTCTCGGCGTGGAGGACACGCCCGGCATCGACTGGATCGAGATCATCGTGCAGCTGGCGATCGCCGCGGTCGGCGTGAGCCTCGTCGCCGGCTTCTACGGCAAGAAATCGGTGCGCTAGACCCCGGATCGGACCACCAGGGGCCTCCCGGAACGTTCCGGGAGGTCTCCGTCCCGCCCACGTCCGGGTGAACGTCGAGGCCGCCGGCTCCGGTCCGCGCCCGGCTCGGGCCGCACGGCTCCGGAGTGCGCCCGGCTAGGACCGCTCAGCTCCGGTGCGCACAGCTCGGGCCGCGCGGCTCGGGTGCTCACAGCTTGGGCGCGCAGCGCTCGGGTGCGCAGATTCAGAATCGCTTCGCAGGGGTCCTCGCCAAGGGGACCCCTGCTTTTATTCTGCCCGAAGGGTCTGACAATTCCGGGCCGTCGCCCACGGTCGCCCACCGGGGCCGCGACCGCGCAACCGCCTTTGACGGTGCACAGTCCCCGGCGGCGAAACAGCCTGCTCGCGGGTCAGGTGTCGGCGCCCACCATGCGCAACACCAGGTCGGCGTACAGGTCGCCGATCTCCGCCGGCGTGCGCCGACCGGTGGGCTGGTACCAGCGGGCCACGTCGATGCACAGCGACAGCACCGCCAGGGTCGCCCCCCGCACGTCCGGCACGTCGAACACCCCCGCCGCCACGCCGCCCTCGATCATCCCGCGCACGGCCGCCTCGATCCGCCGCCGCAGCACGACGACCTCGGCCAGGTGCTCCGGCGTCAACGCGCTCAGCTCGTACTGCACGACCCGCGCCGTCGTGTGGAACTCGGCGTGCCACGACGCGAACGCCCGCACCGCCGACGCCAGCCGGGTCACCGGGTCCGGGTCGGACACCCCCGTCAGCACCGCCAACGACGTCGCGTGCCCGATCCGGGAGATCTGGAACAGCAGTTCCTCTTTGGACCGGTAGTGGATGTAGACCGCCGCGGGTGACATGCCCGCCTGCGCGGCGATGTCCCGGGTGGTGGTGGCGTGGTAGCCGCGCACCGAGAACGCGGCGGCGGCGGCGATCAGCATCCGCCTGGCCGCCGGGGGCTCGACGGAGGACCACGTCTCATCCAGGAGCGCGAACTCACCGCGGGTCGTTGTCATGCACCTCTCCTTGACACAGGCCCGAACGATACCGCAGGCTAAGCACACGCTTAGACCTAAGCAACCGCTTAGTATGGAGGATCCGAGAGTGCGCCGCACGCTGTTCGAACCCGACCACGAGGCGTTCCGCGAGACCGCGAAGGCGTTCGTCGACCGCACCCTCAAGCCGCACTACGAGAGGTTCGTCGAGCAGCGCCACGTCGACCGCGAGGTGTGGCTGGAGGCCGGCAAGCAGGGCCTGCTCGGCCTGGAGGTCCCCGAGGAGTACGGCGGCAGCGGCGCGAACGACTACCGGTTCAACGCCGTGCTGGGCGAGGAGCTGTCGAAGGCGAGTGCAGGCCTGGCGTCGTGCCTGGGCATCCACGGCGACGTCGTCGCGCCCTACCTGGTCGACCTGTGCACCGAGGAGCAGAAGCAGCGCTGGCTGCCCCGGTTCTGCTCGGGCGAGATGACCACCGGCATCGGCATGACCGAGCCGTCCGGCGGCTCCGACCTCGCCGCGCTGAAGAGCAACGCCGTCCGGCAGGGCTCCGACTGGATCCTCAACGGCTCCAAGACGTTCATCACGAACGGCTACTCGGCCGACATGATCGTCGTCGCGGCGCGCACCAGCCCCGAGAAGAAGGCCAGGGGCATCACGCTGTTCGCCGTCGAGGCCGGCATGAAGGGCTTCGAGCGCGGCCGCAAGCTGGACAAGGTCGGCCAGCCCGAGTCCGACACCGCCGAGCTGTTCTTCGAGGACGTCCGCGTCCCGGTGGAGAACGTCATCGGCGAGGTCGACCAGGGCTTCATCTACATGATGGAACGCCTGCCGCAGGAACGCCTCGGCGGCGCGATCTCCAACCTGGCCCACGCCAAGCAGATCCTGCTCGAGACGATCGAGTACACCAAGGAGCGCAAGGCGTTCGGCCAGTCCATCGGCTCGTTCCAGCACAACAAGTTCACCCTCGCCGAGCTGGTCACCAAGATCGACGTGACGCAGGCGTTCCTGGACCAGTGCACCGACGCGCACACCCGGCGCGAGCTGACCGCCGTGGACGCGGCGAAGGCCAAGTGGTGGAGCGCGGACGTCCAGAACGACGTCATCGACGCGTGCGTGCAGCTGCACGGCGGCTACGGCTACATGACCGAGTACCGGGTGGCCCGCGCCTGGATGGACGCCCGCGTCACGCGGATCTGGGCCGGCTCCAACGAGATCATGAAGGAACTCATCGGCCGCGACCTCGGCCTCTAGCCCCAGGAGAACCGCCATGCCCGAGGCTGTCATCGTCGCCACCTCGCGGTCGCCGATCGGCCGGGCCCGCAAGGGCTCCCTGGTCGACCTGCGCCCCGACGACCTGGCGACGCAGGTCGTCGCCGCCGCGCTCGACCAGGTGCCCGGACTCGACCGCGGCGACATCACCGACCTGCACCTGGGTTGCGCCGAACCGCAGGACGAGCACGGCCAGAACGTGGCCCGCCGCATCGCCGTGCAGCTGGGCCTGGACGGCCTGCCCGGCACCACGGTCAACCGGTTCTGCGCCTCGTCGGTGCAGACCGCGCGGATGGCCTTCCACGCCATCAAGGCGGGCGAGGGCCACGCGTTCATCAGCGCCGGCGTGGAGTGCGTGTCCCGCTACCGGCACGACGACCCGCACTTCAACCCGCTGTTCGACGAGGCACGCGCGCGCACCCGGCGCACCGCCGAGACCAACGAGCCGTGGCACGACCCGCGCGAGGACGGCGAGCTGCCGGACTACTACATCGCCATGGGCCAGACCGCGGAGAACGTCGCCACCCTGCTCGGCATCAGCCGCCGCGACCAGGACGAATTCGGCGTCCGCTCGCACAACCTGGCCGAGAAGGCCGTCGCGGACGGCTTCTTCGAGCGCGAGATCACCCCCGTCGTCCTGCCGGACGGCAGGGTCGTCTCCACCGACGACGGCCCCCGCAAGGGCGTCACCTACGACGCCGTGTCGGCGCTCAAGCCGTCGTTCCGTCCACAAGGGACGGTGACGCCCGGCAACTGCTGCCCCCTCAACGACGGCGCGGCGGCCGTGGTCGTCATGAGCGACGTCAGGGCGAAGGAGCTGGGCCTGACCCCGTTGGCGCGCATCGTGTCCACCGGCGTGTCCGGCCTGTCGCCGGAGATCATGGGCCTCGGCCCGGTCGACGCCACCAAGCAGGCGCTCGCGCACGCGAACCTCACCATCGGCGACATCGACCTGGTCGAGATCAACGAGGCGTTCGCCGTGCAGGTGCTGGGCAGCCAGCGCGCGCTCGGCATCGACATGGACAAGCTGAACGTGCACGGCGGCGCGATCGCGCTGGGCCACCCCTTCGGGTCGACCGGCGCCCGCATCATGACCACTCTGATCAACGGGATGCGCGCCCGCGACGCGCAGTTCGGCCTCGAGACGATGTGCGTCGGCGGCGGGCAGGGCATGGCGATCATCCTGGAGAGGCTGAGCTGAATGGGAATCCTGGACAAGTTCCGGCTGGACGGGCAGGTCGCGATCGTCACCGGCGCGTCCTCCGGCCTCGGCGTGGCGTTCGCCAAGGCCCTGGCCGAGGCCGGCGCGGACGTCGTGCTCGCCGCCCGGCGGGTGGAGAAGCTGAAGGACACCGCGCGGCTGGTCGAGGACGCCGGGCGGCGCGCGCTGGTCGTGCGGGCCGACGTCGCGCAGCCGGACGACTGCCGCGAGGTGGCCCGTGCCGCCGCGGAGTTCGGCCCGGTGCACGTGCTGGTGAACAACGCGGGCGTGGCGTCGGCGGTGCCCGCGTCCCGCGAGACGCCCGAGCAGTTCCTCGGCGTCATGGACGTGAACCTCAACGGCACGTACTGGATGGCGCAGGCCGCGGCGGCCGTGATGACCGGCGGCGGCTCGATCATCAACGTGTCCAGCGTCCTGGGGCTCGTCTCCGGCGGCCTGCCGCAGGCCGCGTACTCGGCGTCCAAGGCGGGCGTGATCGGCCTGACCCGCGACCTGGCGCAGCAGTGGACCGGCCGCAAGGGCATCCGGGTCAACGCCGTCGCGCCCGGCTACTTCGCCTCCGAGATGACCGACCAGTACCCCGACGGCTACCTGGAGCAGCACATCTCGAAGCTGCCGATCGGCCGGGTGGGCGACCCGGAGGAGCTGGCCGCGGCGGTGGTGTTCCTCGCCTCGGCGGCGGGCGGCTACACGACCGGCACCACGATCGTCGTCGACGGCGGCGTGACGATCGGGAGCTGACCCCGCGAGCCCCGACCGGCCCGGTGCGGCCATCGGGGGCGGATTCGCGGGTTGTGCCCCACGGCGGCGGCACGGCGATCTAGCCTGGTGCGCAGGGGAGATCGCCGTCCGCCCGGGGGAGTCCGTGGTCGCGAAGAACTCGACCGAAGAACCCAGCCTCACCATCCTGGACCCGCCCAGGTCCGTGTTCCGCCGCAAGCGGTTCCTGCTGCCGTTCGGCGTCTCGGCGGGCGTCGCGGTGCTCGGCGTCGTGGCGTTGTTCGCCTCCGGCACGGTCGCGCTGCCGTTCCGGCAGATCACCGTCGTGCGGGCCATGATGGCGTCCAAGTCGGTGTACTTCCAGGACCCGGAGGTCCGCCGCATCCTGATGGCCCACGGCGTCGACGTGCGGGTCACCGACTCCGGCGGCTCGCGCGAGCTGGCCCGCGACAAGCAGAACCGCGTCCGCGAGTACGACTTCGTCATGCCGTCCGGGCAGGCCGCGGCCGAGCTGATCCGCGACCGGTTCGGCGGCCGGGTGTTCTACCCGTTCGCCAGCCCGCTCGTGCTCGGCGCGTTCCGCGAGTACGCGGACGCGCTGGTCAGGGCCGGGGCGGCGGTGGTCCAGGAGGGCACGGACGGGCTCTACTACACCCTCCGGATGGACGCCTTCGTCAACGAGCTGTCCCTGCCCGGTCCGGGCGGGCCGACGGACACGTGGCAGCAGTACGGCGTCGACAACCGCAACCAGATCGTCGCGCAGACCCCGAACCCCTGCGACTCGTACTCCGGTTCGGCGTGGCTCGGCCTGGTGGCGTTCGCGGCCAACGGCTCCACCGCGCCGACCGAGCACACCGTCCTCGACGTGGCCCGCCGGATCAAGCCGGTGTTCGAGATCGAGGGCCTGCACGGCTCCGGCATCGGCACCACGTTCTTCTACCCCGACGGGCGCACCAGCGCGCCGGTCGGCGTCATGTACGAGCACCAGTACCTGGCGCACCAGTTCGCCACGGTCGCCCGCACCGGCGCGCACGACGCCGAGCGCGTCCTGCTCTACCCCGACGCGCACCACCGCACCGAGCCGTGGCTCATCGCGTTCAGCCCGGCGGGCGAGAAGGTCGGCGAGCTGGTCCGCGGCGATCCCGGCCTGCGCCGACGTGCCCTCGAACTGGGGTTCCGGCTGGACAACCAGGACTCGACCGCGCTCACCGACCTGCTGCGGGAACGGGGCTTGCCGGAACCGGCGGTGGGCGGCACCGAGGGCTTCCTGCCCAAGCCGGAGGACCTGGAGACGATGATCAGGGAGGTCGGCCGCTGCCCGGAGATCCGGGTGCCGATATGAGGCCCCCCGTCCTCCCCGTCGTCCTCCTGGCCGCGGCGGCCGTGCTCGGCGCCTGCACGTCGGCCCCGCCCGAGCGGACCACGTTGACCGTGCTGGCGAGCTCCGAGCTGGCGGACCTCGAACCCGTGCTCGCCGACCTGCGCCGCGACACCGGCGTGGACCTGCGCCTCGACCACCGCGGCACGGTCCGGGCCAGCGAGGAGCTGGCGGTCGGCGGCACGGGCCACGACCTCGCCTGGCTGTCCACGAACCGGTACCTGAAGCTGAAGAGCGACGACCTGCCGCTGTCCACCACGACGATGCTGTCGCCGCTGGTGGTGGGCGTGAAGGCGGGCAAGGCGGAGGCGCTGCGCGGCGCGTCCTGGGCCGACGTGGCGAGCCGTGCGGCCGCGGGGGAGCTGCGGTTCGGCATGGCCGACCCGAGGGTGTCCGGCAGCGGCCTGGCGGCGTTGATCGGCGTGGCCACGGCCGCCGCCGGCACCGGCGCCGCGCTGCGCCCCGAGGACGTCACCTGCGACAAGCTCCAGGGCTTCCTCACCGGACGAGCGTTCGGCGCGCCCGGCGCGGCGGAGGTCGTGGACGAGTACGTGAAGCGGCAGGACGAGGTGGACGCCGTCGTCGCGTACGAGGCCGCGGTGCTGTCCCTCAACGCGTCCGGGCAGCTCCGCGAACCACTCGAAGTCGTCTACCCGCGTGACGGGATCGTGCTCTCCGACTACCCGCTCATGCTCCTGAACCCGGACAAGCGGGCCGCGTACGACCGGGCCGCGGAGTGGCTCCGCTCGCCGTCCGCGCAACGGGCGATCATGGAACGCACCCACCGCCGGCCCGTGGACCCGCAGGTCGAGCGCACCGAGCGGCTGCGCGAGCCGATCGGCACCGCCCTGTACTTCCCCGGCCGGCAGGAGGTCGTGGACGCCCTGCTCGCCGCCTACGACCGCGCCGGCGAACCCGGCCGGGTGGTGTTCGTGCTCGACCACTCCACGTCGATGGCGGGCGACCGGATCGCCGGCCTGCGGGAGGCGTTCGCGACGCTCAGCCGCGCCGGCGGGTTCGACCGGTTCCGAGTGGGGGAGACCGTCGTGCTCGTGCGGTTCGCCGGGACCGTGCTGGAGGAGCGCGCCGTCGAGATCCGGGGGCCGGCCGACCTCGAAGCGCTGGCCGGCGCGCTGGCGTCGGCGGAGCTGTCCGACGACGGCACCGCCATCTGGTCCGCGCTCGACCACGCCTACCGGGTCGTCGGCGACGGCACGGTCGTGCTCATGACCGACGGCGAGAACAACGCCGGCATCAGCGCCGACGGGTTCCTGGCCACGTGGCCGGACCCGCCCGCGCGCACGTACGCGATCCGGTTCGGCGAGGCCGACCCGGTCGAGCTGGACCGGGTGGCACGCGCGACCGGCGGGCGGGTGGTCGACGCCACCTCCGGGTCGCTGCTGGAGGCGGTGAAGGAGATCCGTGGCTGTCGATAGGGGCCTGTGGTGGTCGGTGTGGTGGCCGTGGGCGGTCGTGTGGCTGGTGACCGCGCTGGCGCTCGTCGTCGCGGCCGGGGTGGCGCTGTGGGCGTGGCGGTCCCGGCACCGGTTCGCGCCGCCGCGCGAGGTGCCCGGCCTGACCATCTACCTGCACGAGAAGTCCGTGATGGACCTCTACCAGGTCGGCCGGTACGGCGACGCGATGGCCAAGGAGGTCGTCGACCGGGTCGGCGTCACCAAGGACGGCAAGATCGCGCTGAAGGGCCTCGACCTCGGCGTGGAGGGCGCGCGCACGTCCGGCCGCGAGGTCGTGAAGACCTACATCGAGAACTACGAGCCGATCGCCGTGATCGGCGTGCTGCTGGACGCGCTGGAGTCCGCGTCCGGTGTCGTCCACGTCGACCTGCGCGAGATGAAGGTGCTGCGCAACACGGCGCTGGAGCAGCACCTGGAGTCGTCCGACGTGGTCCGGCTGCGGCGGATCGACTCGTACGTGTCGGTGAAGGGCGTGTTCCGGGTGGCGTCCGACGGCGACGGCACGACGGTGTTCCTGGCGCCGTTCGGCGACCCGGACGACCCCGAGAGCGGCCCGCAGGTGCGCGTCGAGTGCTACAACACCGGGCTGCGGGACGACGTCGTGCCCGAGGGCGGCTTCCAGGCGCGGTGCCTGGGCAAGGTGCAGTCGTGGAAGGCCGACGCGGGACACCTGGTCATCCGACCGATCGCCATGTTCCAGTGAACGGTCGTGCGATGCTTGCCCCATGGCATCGGTACCGGAGCGGCTGATCGACGCCGCGACGCGGTTGTTCGCCGACAAGGGCTTCGACCGGGTCGCGGTGCAGGAGATCGTGGACCTGGCCGGCGTCACCAAGGGCGCCATGTACCACTACTTCGGGTCCAAGGACGACCTGCTGCACGAGATCTACGGCAGCCTCCTGCGCATGCAGACCGAGC
The DNA here is from genome assembly GCF_052936025.1 of Saccharothrix hoggarensis. Next base: position 1,909,257 of record NZ_CP193624.1, read on the forward strand.
GGCTGGAGGCCATCGCGTCCGGGTCCGCGCCGATCGCCGAGCGGCTGCACGCGGCGGCGGTCGACGTCGTCGTCACGTCGGTCGACAACTTCGACCAGGCCCGCGTCTACTTCCGCTCGGCCGACCACCTCGCCGAGGACAAGCGGCGGGAGATGCGCGTCGAGCGCCGGCGGTACCACGAGCGGTTCCGGTCGCTGGTGGAGGAGGGGCAGGAGGCCGGCGTGTTCCGGGCCGACGTGCCCGCGGACCTGACCGTGCACTACTTCTTCGGCACCGTCCACCACCTGGGCCAGTGGTACAGCGCCGACGGGCCGCTCTCGGCCAAGCAGGTGGGCCGCCACTTCGCCGACCTGTTCCTGGCCTCGCTGCGGCCGACCTCGTCGTAGCGCGGGTCGGCCTGGTCCATTCGTGGACGCGCGCAACCAGGACGGCGATCACGCGTCTTGGGCTCTGGGTCGTGAACAACGGACGTTGTGACGTTCACGGTATCGCTGTCGTTCGCCGGTGGTCGATTCGAGTCGTGCTCGCGTGGAATTCCGTGCCGCCTGTTTCGCGGGTAACACGGGCGTTCACCTGATCTCGACGGCCTGGGGAAGAGAAAGCGCAACCCCGGCGACGATCACGCGTCCTGAGTCTTGGGTCAATCACAACGGGGGTTTCGATGGTCAAGGCATTGTTGGCGGCCGCTGTCGCGGGATTGGTCGCTTTGGGGGGTGCGCCGGCCGCGACTGCGGCGGAGGTCGCGCCGATCGACATCCGGATGACGCCCGCCGGGGGCCTCATCAGAGGCACCGAGTACGACTGGGCGACCCGCGGCATGTTCGAGTTCGACGTGCTGCTGACGCACATCGGCGACGAGTACGAGCATGGTGTCACCATGTTCCTCTCCATGCCGGAGAGGATCGACGTCGTCTCGTGGGGCGACGGCTGGTCCTGTGAGGACACCATCGGCGGCATCGACTGCTACCACCCGGAGCTGGTCGTGCCGGACGAGGCGTGGCCGGTGCTGCACTTCAAGGCCTACCCGGAGGCCCACATCCGGGACACGATCGACGTGTATGCGACGACGGCCGACTTCGAGTTCGCGCACGAAGGCGTGAACTACTTCAACGACACCAGCCTCTGACGGTCCTCGTCGGACCCGGAATTGTCGGTGCTGTCTGGGAGAATCAAAGCAGGGGTCCCCTCGGGGGTCCCTGCTTTGCCATGCCCGGAAGTCCACACCGGACGCACCGGCCCGCGTGCCGTGACCCGCGTGTCGTGACCCACGCGCCGCGAACCCGCGTGCCGTGACCCGCACGCCGCGCGCCGCGAACCCGCGTGCCGTGAATCCCGCGTCCCGACCCGTGAACGGAGACCGTCGTGAAGGCGGACCTGCACCACTACCTGCGCACCGCCCGCGAGGCGTTGCTGTGGAAGCTCGACGGCCTGTCGGAGTACGACGTCCGACGACCCCTCACACCCACCGGGACGAACCTGTTGGGCCTGGTCAAGCACCTCGCCGGCGTGGAGACGGGCTACTTCGGCGACACGTTCGGCCGCCCGTTCCCCGAGCCGCTGGCGTGGCTGGCGGAGGACGCCGAGCCGAACGCGGACATGTGGGCGACGGCCGACGAGTCGCGTGAGCACGTCGTCGACCTCTACCGGCGCGCGTGCGCGCACTCGGACGGGACGATCGACGCGCTGGACCTCGACTCGCCGGGCACGGTCCCGTGGTGGCCGCCGGAGCGCGAGGCCGTCACCCTCCACTTCGTCCTGATCCACATGATCGCCGAGACCAACCGCCACGCCGGGCACGCCGACATCGTCCGCGAGCTCATCGACGGCACGGCCGGCCTGCGCCCGGACAACGACAACCTCGCCACCCTTGACTGGCAGGCCCACCACGCCCGCTTGGAACGAGTGGCCCGTGAATCCGGGGCCTGACCTGTTCCGGCAAAAATAAGTCGGGTGCGTCGCGGAACGCGTGCAACCCACAAGGCGGCGATGCGTCTTAGGCAGTGAGTTCACAATACGGGGGTTTCAATGTTCAAGGTACTGCTGTCCACCGCCATTGCCGGATTGGTCGCGCTGGGGGGCGCGTCGGTCGCGAATGCCACCGAGACGGCGCCGGTCGCGAATGACGCCGCGGTCGCGCCGATCGACATCCGGATGTCGCCCCTCACCGGCCTCCCCGGCAGCACCGAGTACTACTGGACCAGCTACGGGGAGAAGTTCCAGTTCGAGGTGCTCCTGACCCACGTCGGCGAGGAGCGCGAGCGGGGCGTCACGGTGTTCCTCTCCGTGCCCGAGGCCCTCGACGTCCAGTCCTGGGGCGACCGCTGGTCCTGCGAGGACACCGTGGGCGGCATCGACTGCCACCACCCGGACCTCGTCGTGCCGGACGAGGCGTGGCCGGTGCTGTACTTCGAAGCGGACCCGGACTACTACGCGTACATCGAGGACACGATCGACGTCTACGCGACGACGGCCGACTACGAGTTCGCGCACGAGGGCGTGCACTACATCAACGACAGCCGGCGTTGACCGTTCCGGGCCCGACGGCAGCCGTCGGGCCCGGAACACCTGCCCGTCAGGGCACCAGCAGGACGACGGTCTCCGCCACGCACGCCGGCTTCGGGTTGCCCTCGATCTCGACCGTCACCTTCACCACCGCCTGCTTGCCCTGCTGCACGTCGGTGATCTCGGCAAGCTCCGCCCCGGCCCGCACCCGCGACCCGACGACGACCGGGTTCGGGAACCGCACCTTGTTCAGCCCGTAGTTCACGCCCATGGACAAGCCCTGCACCGTGTAGATGTCGCGCACCAGCAACGGGATCAGGGACAGCGTCAGGTAGCCGTGCGCGACCGGCGCGCCGAACGGCCCGGCGGCGGCCTTCTCCAGGTCGACGTGGATCCACTGGTGGTCCCCCGTGGCGTCGGCGAACAGGTTGATCTCCGCCTGCGTGATCTCGTGCCACGAGCCGTGGCCGAGGTGCTCGCCCTTGGCCGCCGCCAGCTCGTCGAGGTTCGCGAATACCCGCATCGTCAGTCCTTCGGTCCGCCGGCGACGTAGACGACCTGACCGGACACGAACCCGGCGCCCTCGCTGACCAGGAACGACGCGGTGTGCGCGATGTCCTCCGGCGTGCCGACGCGCCCGACCGGGATCATCGCCGCCGCGCCCTTCTTGAAGTCCTCGAAGTCGACGCCGACGCGGGCCGCCGTGGCCGCGGTCATGTCGGTCGCGATGAACCCCGGCGCGATCGCGTTCACGGTGACGTTGAACTTGCCCAGCTCGATCGCCAGCGTCTTGGTGAACCCCTGCAGGCCCGCCTTGGCGGCGGCGTAGTTCGCCTGGCCGCGGTTGCCCAGCGCCGACGTGCTCGACATGTTGACGATCCGGCCCCACTTGGCCTCGGTCTGGAACTTCTGCACCGCCCGGCTCATCAGGAACGAGCCGCGCAGGTGGACGTTGATCACCGCGTCCCAGTCGTCGTCGGTCATCTTGAACAGCAGGTTGTCCCGCAGGATGCCCGCGTTGTTGACCAGCACGGTCGGCGCGCCGAGCTCGTCGGCGACGCGCTGCACGGCCGCGTCCACGGCGGCGCTGTCGCTGACGTCGACACCCACCGCGATCGCCGTGCCGCCGGAGGCCTTGATCTTCTCCACGGCCTCGGCGCAGCTGTCCTCGTCGAGGTCGAGCAGCGCGACGGCCATGCCGTCCTGCGCGAGCCGCGTGGCAACAGCGGCGCCGATGCCGCGTGCGGCACCGGTGACGATGGCCACCCGTGCGTCCGTCTCGGCCACGGTCAATCCTCCTTGATCTGCGGGCCTAAGCAACCGCTTAGTAACCTACCGGCGACGTCGCCTTGACGCCAGAGCGCGTCAGGAGAACCATACCGACTGGTCGGAATGTCAGCCAGAGGAGGCGCGGTGGAGTTCTCGGGCAAGGTCGCACTGGTCACCGGAGCCGCGAACGGCATCGGGGCGGGGGTGGCGCGCCGCCTGGCCGCCGCCGGCGCGTCCGTCGTCGTCGCCGACGTGGACGACGAGCGCGGCAAAGCCGTGGCCGACGAGGTGGGCGGCGTGTTCGCGCACTGCGACGTGCGCGACCCCCGGCACAGCGAGGCCGCGGTCGCCGTGGCCGTCGAGCGGTTCGGCGGGCTCGACATCGCGGTGCTGAACGCGGGCATCGCCACCGGCTTCACCCTCGGCGACGACTTCGACCCCGAGCGGTACCGCACCGTCATGGGGATCAACCTCGACGGCGTCGTCTACGGCGTGCACGCGGCGCTGCCCGAGCTGAAGAAGCGCGGCGGGCACATCGTCGCCACCGCCAGCATGGCCGGCCTCATGGCGATGCCGATGGACCCCGTGTACGGCGCCAACAAGGCCGCCGTCGTCGGGCTCGTCCGCGGCCTCGGGCCGGTGCTCGCCGCGGACGGCGTCACCGTCAACGCCGTGTGCCCGTCCTTCGCCGACACCGCCATCATCACGGGCTTCAAGTCCACCCTGGAGTCCGCCGGCATGCCGGTGATGAGCGTGGACGACGTGGTCGACGCGTTCGTCGCCGTGTTGCGCGACGGCCAACCCGGTGAATGCTGGTTCGTGCAGGCCGGCCGGCCCAGCGCGCCGTTCACCTTCCCCAACCCGCCCGGACCGCGCACCGCCACCGGCGAACGCGTCCGGCTCGGCCACGACCCGATCGCGACCGACGCCAAGACCGCCGAACCCGAGACCGCCGACGTCAAGACCGCCGACGTCAAGACCGCCGAACCCGAGACCGCCGACGTCAAGACCACCGGCGACAAGACCACCGACTCGAACACCACCGCCACCCCCGAGGAGCACTGACAGCCGTGCGCGCCATCCAGATCACCGAGTTCGGCGGACCCGAAGTCCTCAACGAGGTCGAGCTGCCCGACCCCGTCGCCGGTCCCGGCGAACTGCTCGTCGACGTCAGCCGCGCGGGCCTCAACTACGCCGACACGCACCAGGCCGAGAACTCGTACCTGTCGAAGATGGAGCTGCCGCTGGTGCCGGGCGGCGAGGTCGTCGGCCGGGCGGGCGACCGGCGCGTCGTCGGCCTGACGAACTTCGGCGGCTACGCGGAGAAGGCCGTGGTGCCCGAGGCGACGGCGTTCGACGTGCCGGACGGTGTCGACGACCTGACCGCGCTGAGCATGGTCGTGCAGGGCGCGACCGCGTGGCTGCTGCTGCGCCGCAGCGCCCACCTGGAGCCGGGGGAGAGCGTCGTCGTGCACGCCGCCGCGGGCGGTGTCGGGTCGCTGGCCGTGCAGCTGGCCAAGAAGTGGGGCGCGGGCCGCGTCATCGCCACCGCGAGCACGGAGGACAAGCGGGCGCTCGCGCTGGACCTCGGCGCGGACGTCGCCGTCGACTCCACCGCCGAGAACATGACCGACGTGCTGCGCGAGGCCAACGGCGGGCGGCGGGTCGACATCGTGCTCGACATGACCGGCGGCGACGTCACCGACCAGAGCATCGCCGCGCTCGCGCCGTTCGGGCGGCTCGCGTTCTACGGCATGGCGAGCCGCGAGAAGCCCACCCCGGTCGACCCCGGCCGCCTGCTGGTCCACTCGACGACCATCGCGGGCATGTGGCTGCCGCACGCGTTCAAGCTGCCCGGCCGCGTCGTCCACCGCGCCATGGGCGAGCTGTTCGACCTGGTCCTGGCGGGCGACCTGCGCGCCGTGCCGGGCGGTGAGTACGGGCTGAGCGAGGTGCGCCGGGCGCACGAGGACCTGAGGGCCCGCCGCACCACCGGCAAGCTCGTCCTCGACCCGTCCCGCTAGGCGCCCCGGAACGCGGAACGGGGGCCGCCCGCGATCGAGCGGCCCCCGTTCCGGCACGGTCAGCCCGCGGTCACTCGCTCAGCTCGGCGAGCGCGGCCTTGACCTTCGCGAGCTCGGCCTCCAGCTCCTCCATGCGGGTGCGGTGCTGGGTCCGGGCCGCCTCGATGACCTCGTCGATGCCGCCGGCGATGTCGTCGTGCAGCTCCTTGGCCGCCCGCGACACGGCCGCGGCCGAGATGACGAGCCCCTGCACGACCCGCTTGGTGCCGTGCACCAGGTCGGCCTGCCACTCGCCGTCGGCGGTGCCGGTCACGGTCAGCGTCAGCTCGACCGTGCGGGTCTTCTTGGCCGTCGACTTCGTCCGCTTCGCGGGCTTCACCTCGGGCTCTTCCTGCGGCACGGGTGCGACCTCCTGCTGCACGGGTGCGGCGGGCGCCTCGGCGTCCACCTTCTCTTCCTGCTCCACGAGCGTGTCCGCCTGCACGTTCTCGTTGTTCCTCTCTGCGCATCCGGCTCGACCCGGCGTGATCATAGAACACGTGTTCGATGGTGGGTCGATTGCCCCGCACAGCGTAGGGTGTCGAGCTTGTGAGCGGTTGGAGGGACTTCTCCGCTCGCCGGTTCTTGGACCGGTTGAGCGACGAACTCGGAATTGCGGCGGTGCTGGCGCCTGGCGTGCTGGCGCCCGGGGTGCTGGCCGCTGTCGACCAGCACGGCGCGGCGGTGCGCGACATCCTCGCGTTCGGCGTGCCCGCGGCGGCGGTGGCGGGCGCGGTGGCCGGCGCGGTGCTGCTGGCCGGGTACGCCAAGGGCGTGCTGGACGAGGCGACGGCGCAGGGCTGGCAGGTGCCCGCGATCGTGGACTGGCCGAACGCGGACTGGCTGACGCTGAGACTCGCGGCCGTCTGCCACCTGGCCAGGCGCGACGAGCCGGCGCTCGAGGCCTAGGCGCGTCGCACCGGCCTGCTCACCAGCCGCACGTCCGCGCCGGACCGGGCGACGTCCAGCAGCTCCAACCGCAGGATGTCGGACATGCCGCGGATGCCCGCGTCCCCCAGCCCGCTCTTGCCGGAGCCGAGCAGCGCCGGCGCGACGTAGTTGACGACGCGGTCGACGAACCCGCGGGCGATGAAGCCGCCCGCCAACGTCGGCCCGCCTTCGAGGAACAGCCCGCGCACGCCACGTCGGCGCAGCCCTCGCAGCACGAGCGCCAGGTCGAGCCCTCGCGCGCCCCTGGGCGCCCTCATCACGTCGGCCACGCCGTCGAGGTGCCGGGCGTCGGCGTCCTCCGCGACCACGATGAGCGTCGGCGCGGCGTCGTCGCACACCCTCGCGTCCCGGGGCGTCCGGGCATTGCTGTCGATCACCACGCGCAGCGGTTGGCGGTCCACGACGTCGCCGCGCACGGCGAGGTGCGGGTCGTCGGCGACCTGCGTGCCGGAGCCGACGACGGTGGCGTCGCACGCGGCCCGGAGCCGGTGCACCTCGGCCCGGCTCTCGACGCCGGTGATCCACTGGCTGGTCCCGTCAGCCGCCGCGATCCGCCCGTCGAGCGTGGCGGCGAACTTGTAGACCACGAACGGCCGGTCGGCGGTCTGGTTGACCGCCTCCCACTCGTCCCGGCCGACCAGCGCGTCGACGCCGAGCCCACCCACCCGCGCCTCCTCACCCGAACCTGTCCACAGGCACCGCTCCGCGGTGACCGACAACATCGACATTGTCGGACGCCGCCGGCAGAACAAAAGCAGGGGCCCCGGTGCGGGACCCCTGCCTCAGCGTTCCTACTCGTTCCGACGACGACCGTTACCGCTGCTCACCCGGCGGGTACTGGGTGGGACGGGGCGGCATCGGCTGCCGGCCCATCGGCTGACCCACCGGCGGGGTCGGCATGTTCGCCGCGTGCGCCGGGGTCTCGGTCATCCGCATCGTCTGCTCGGCGCCGGGGGCCGGAGCCGCACCGGGGGCCGGGGCGACCTGGGTCGTCCGCTGCACGTCCTCACGGCCGCGCTGGTACGCCTCGGCCTGCGCCTTCGCCTGCGGGGCCTCGTTCTCGGCCTTCGTCAGCCAGCCCTCCCAGCGCTGCTGCATGGGCTTGATCAGACCACCGCCGACGCCGATGACCGCGATACCGCCGACCGTCGCGAGGATGGTGATGAGGATCGGCGTGGTGACGGTGGTGGCGACACCGATCTGGTTCAGCGCCGCGATCACACCGAGACCGATGATGAACCACGACGCGATCTTGCCGAGCGTCGCGCCGTACGACAGGCCGCCGAGCGCACGGGTGGCGATGTCGCGCACGGCACGCGCGATGGCGGCAGCGACCACGATGATGACGATCGCGACGATCGCCCTCGGCAGCCAGGCCACGATCTCGGTCAGCAGGTTGCTCACCGGGTTCGACCCGAACAGCCCGAACGCGATCTGCAGCGCGATCAGCAGCACGGCGTAGTACACGATCTGCGCGACCAGGCCCGAGGCGTCGAACTTCGAGCGCGCCAGCGCGTCACCGATTCCCCCGCGCTGGACGGCGCGGTCGAAGTGCACCCGCTCCAGCACCTTGTTGACGGCCGTGCGCAGCAGCCGGGCGACGATCCACCCGATGAGCAGCACGACCAGGAATCCGACGAGCTTGGGCAGGAAGGTCACCACGGAGCGCAGGGCGTCACCGGCGGCGTCACCGATGCCTTGAGCCTGCACCGTCTGCGCGGCGAGCAGGGCTTTCATGGTCTTCGACCTCCTCGGACGACCGGTTCGTCTCTGGAATCGGTTACCCGAGGTGGTCGGCTCAAACCTCTTGTCGGCCGACCGGGTGACGTGCCCGCGTCAAACACCCGGCCTGGTCACGGCTCCGGGACGGGCGGACGCCGCACGGTGCGGTCGACCTCGACGCGGGAGACGCCGGGCACGGCTTCGAGCAGGTCCCCCACCCCCGGCGGGACCGACCCGGTGACCACGCCCAACGTCTCCATCACGTCGTCCACCACCATTCCCGCGTCACGCAACGCGGACACGACGGTCGGCAGTTCGGCGAGGCTGTCGTCGGCGACCGAGACCACGACCTTGTCCACGGACGCCTCCAACGGGCCTAGGGAGCTTGGACCAATCCTGCACCCACATCCGTGGAAGGCAAGGCCAGCCGACGAGCGGACTGCGACAACCTCGCCCACAGCTCCCAGCCGCGCGCCCCGTGCTTCTGCGCGACGAGCGCGGCGACGCCCGCGACGTGCGGCGTGGCCATGCTCGTGCCCTGGATGCGCTTGTGCATGCCGAGGCCGCCGTCCTCCTTGTTCCAGCTGGAGTAGACGTCGACGCCCGGCGCGACGAGGTCGACCTGGCCGATGTGGTCCACCGTCCCGCAGGAGAAGAACCCCATCGCCCGCTGCACGTCGATCGCGCCGACGGCGAGGATCGACGGGCAGTTCGCCGGGTGCCCGACCGGGTTGATCCGGCCCGGCCGCCTGCTCTCGTTGCCCGCGGCGGCGACGATCAGCGTCCCCTTGGCCAGCGCGCGGGTCGCGGCCTGCTCGAAGATCTGCGAGTGCGGCGTCCCCGGCTGCACGGACGCGCCCAGCGACATCGACACGACCGCGCAGCCGTTGGCGATGGCCCACTCGATGCCGGCCAGGATGCCGCTGTCCGAGCCGAAGCCCGCGTTCGACAGCACCTTGCCCGCGTAGATCTCGGCCTCGTGCGCGACGCCGTAACCGGGTCCGCCGCTCGCGGGCTGCCGCGGACCGGCGGCCGAGCCGACGCAGTGCGTGCCGTGGCCGTGCGCGTCGTCCACCGCCTCGCCCTGGATGAACGACTGGGTGATCACGACGCGTCCCGCGTAGTCGGGGTGCGCGACGGTGAAACCGGTGTCGAGGACGGCGACCCGCACGCCCTTGCCGGTGGCCGAGCTCAGGTTCGCGCCCACGGCCTGGAGGCCCCAGGTGAACACGGACTCGTCCACGGCGGGCGCGGCGGCCTCGTCGGCGCCGGTCTCCGGGGGAGCGGTGTAGGCCTGGAGCACGCGTTCCGCCTCGACCACGGCGATCGGGCCCGGCGCCTCGGCGGCTCTCGTCAGCTGGGCGACCTGGTCGGGTGTCGCGTTGACGACGGCGATGCCCAGGTCCTGGAAGATCACGCCGTCGGTCGTGTCGAGCTGTTCGGCGGTGGTGGCGTCCGCGGTGGTCGCGGCGGAGATCCCGGCGACCCGGTTCATCTCCCGCACACCGGCCGCGACGGACTTGTCTTCGAGGAGCACGAGGTAACGGCCAGTCGTCGACTCGGCGCCCGTTGGTTGTGACATGACGACCCCCTTCGGGGTGGGACAGCAGTCAGGTTTAACCCCGGATCACGCTTGCGCTCAATCGGCCGGAAGAGTCGACCCGCTGGCCCAAACGTGGTTCGTATGCCCTAGTGGAGGCCCCGATCACGGAAGAGATACAGGTCACACCGCTGTGGGCTCCGCACCACGCTTTCGGGTGAACTTCCGCGCCAGCGGCTCCACCACGCGTGCCGCCACGGGCCCGAGCACCGCCATCAGCAACACGTACGCCGTCGCCAACGCCGCCAGCTCGCCGTCCACCGCGCCCGACGCCACCGTCAGGGACGCGATCACGATCGAGAACTCGCCGCGCGCCACCAGCGCCGCGCCCGCCCGCGCCCGGCCCATCCGCCCGACGCCCTGCCGCCGCGCCGCCCACCACCCGGTGGCCACCTTCGTCAACGTCGTCACCACGGCCAGCGCCACCGCCGGCAGCAGCACCGGCGGCACCGACGCCGGGTCCGTGTTCAGGCCGAACACCACGAAGAACATCGCCGCGAACAGGTCGCGCAGCGGCTCCAGCATCCGCGTCGCGTTCTCCGCCGTCGACCCCGAGATCGCGATCCCCAGCAGGAACGCCCCGACCGCCGCCGACACCTGCAGCTGCGACGCCACGCCCGCCACCAGCAGCGCCGCGCCCAGCACCTTCAGCAGGAAGACCTCCGGGTCGGGGCTGTCCACCAGCGCCGACACGTACCGGCCGAACTTCAGCGCGATCACCAGCACCACCGTGATCGCGGCCAGCGAGATGCCCACCGCCGTCAACCCGCCGACGAAGCTCACGCCCGCCAGCACGGCCGTCAGGATCGGCAGGTACACCGCCATCGCCAGGTCCTCGAACACCAGCACCGACAGCACCACCGGCGTCTCCCGGTTGCCCAGCCGGCCCAGGTCGCCGAGCACCTTCGCGATGATCCCCGACGACGAGATGTACGTGACGCCGCCCATCGCCAGCGCGCCGACCGGGCCCCAGCCGAGGACCAGCGCGGCGACCACGCCCGGCGTCGCGTTCAGCACGATGTCGACCAGGCCGGCCGTCCACGACCGCTTCAACCCCGTCACCAGCTCGGCCGCCGAGTACTCCAGGCCGAGCAGGAGCAGCAGCAGGATGACGCCGATCTCGCTGGAGATGTGCGTGAAGTCCTCGATGCCGTGCAGCGGGACCAGGCCGCCCTGCCCGAAGGCCAGGCCGCCGATCAGGTACAGCGGGATCGGGGAGATGCCGATCCGCCACGCCATCTTGCCGAGCAGGCCCAGCCCGAAGAAGACCGCGCCCAGTTGGACCAGTGCGATTGCGGTGCTGTGCAAGGTGCTCAGCCACCGCCCAGCAGCTCGCCGGCGGCGGCCAGGCCGGCCGCCGTGCCGACGACGACCACCAGGTCACCGCCCGCGAACACGAAGTCCGGGCGCGGCGACGGGTGCACCGAGCCGGACCGCACGACGGCCACGATCGACGCGCCCGTGCGCGTCCGCAGCTCCGTCTCGGCCAGCGGGCGGCCGTCGAACCGCGAGCCGGGCACGACCGGGAACTGCTTGGTCGAGATGCCCTCGACGTCCCGGTGCTGCTCCTCGAGCTGCGCGACCAGGTTCGGCGCGCCCAGCAGGCCCGCCAGCGTGCTCGCCTCGGCCGCCGTCAGCGCTATCGACGCCGCGCACCCGTCCGGGTCGTCCAGGTGGGACACGATCAGCTCGAACTTGCCGTCGCGGTGGGTTATCACCCCGATCCGGCGGCCCGCGCGGATCATGAAGTCCTGGCGGGTGCCGATCCCCGGAAGCGGCGTCACCTCGACGTTCACGTCTCCGATCATAATCGCCTGATGGGACGTGTCGGCTCGATCAGCCGGGGCTGGGTCGTCCGCGACCGGGTGCCCGGTCCGGACGTGGACGAGTTCGCCGAACCCGAGCGGATCGTGGCGGCGCTCGCCCGGGCCCGTCCCGGCACGCTGCTCGCCGTCCAGCACCCGCACCGCACGCCCGCCGCGCTGGCCGCCGGAGCGAGCCTCCTCGACGCCCTGCCCCACGCCCGGTCGGAACTCGCCCACCTGCGCCGCACCGCCTACCGCGAGGTGCGGGACGTCGTCGCGCCGTACCGCGTGGACGGCCCCGACGGCACCGCGTACGGCCTCCTCTGCATGGTCGACCCGGCGGCCGTCGGGCACACCGAGGAGGTGTACCCGGACGTGGTCGCCGAGCGCGCCCGCGTGCTGTCCGGGCTCGGCTGCGTGACCAGCGCCGCGATGCTCGTGCCGGTGGCGCGGGACGTCCGGCTCACCCGGCTCGTGGCCGAGGTCGACGACGAGCCGGCGGTCTCGGTGGTCGACCCGGGCGGGCGGCGGCACTGGCTGTGGCTCGTCGGGCCGGGGGAGCGCCAGGACGCCCTCCTCGCCGCCGCCGGCGAACACCCCCTGATGGTCGCCGACGGCAACCACCGGGTCGCCGCGTCCGCCGGCCTGTCCGGGCTGTTGGCCCTGGTCACGGCGGGTCCGGACCTGCGGATCGGGCCGATCCACCGCGCCATCGCCGGCACCGGCCTGACGTTGGCCGACCTGACGGCGGCGTGGCGCTCGGTCGGCCTGGACGTGACCCCGGCCCCGGCCACCGCGCGCCCGTCGCCGGGGGTGGTCGTCGCGGTGTCCGGCGAGGCCGCCGTGTGCGTCTCGCTGCCACCCGGCCTGGACCACGCGTTCGTCGAGGCAGTGCTGTTGGACAAGGCGCTCGGGCTCGACCCGGAGAGCCCTCACGTGCGGCCGGTGACGGGGGAAGCGCCCGTGGACGGGGCGGACGTCGTGCTGCTGATCGCTCCCGTGCCGTTGGGCGATGTGCTGGCCGTGCACGCGGCGGGCGGCCGGATGCCGCGCAAGAGCACGTACTTCACGCCCAAGCCGCGCAGCGGGCTGTTGCTGGCGGATCTCGACTGACCCGCCGACGGGGGGTGCGTTTCGGTTGGCCGATTTCGTTGGTCGCGCGTGCCTGAGTACCTCAGGTCGAGTGGCTGTCTTTGCCGGTCGAGGAGCCGAAATTGTCGTACCCCGCCGGCAGAATAAAAGCAGGGGTCCCCTTGGCGAGGACCCCTGCGAAGCGTGGCGCTGCCCGCTGCGGGACGTCGTCGGTGCGCGGCCCGCGCCGGCTGACCCGGCCGCGCCCCGATCCGCGCGCGTCAACCCGCCGATCGACGCGCCGCATCCGTGACGGGGCGACCTCTCGCGCGTGCACCGCTGGAACGACGACCCACCTGACAGGGACGCTTGACCTGCGAGTGGCAGACCGGCTCGCCGGCGTGAACCCCCAGCGGCCGACCGGCCCAGCGCGAATCCCCGGCGGCCGACCGGCCCCGCGCGAATCCCCGGCGGCCGACCGGCCCCGCGCGAATCCCCGGCGGCCGACCGGCCCCGCGAACCCCCGGCGGCCGACCGGCCCGCGCCGGCGTGCACCCCGAGCGAAGGCGAACCCCGGCCGCCAGAGCCGTCACCGGGGCCGGTTCGGCGGTGTCCGGCGGAACCGCTCACCACTCGCAGTGCCGCCTAGGCCACCTGATGCGGGTGTGACGGGTCGCACCAGGCACAATTGGAGGTTGACGACCGTCGTCGCGTTGAGGAGGAAAACCCCGTGGGACACGGTGAGCTGCGTGGCGTGGTGGCCCTCGACGGGCCCTCCGGCACCGGCAAGTCCTCCGCAGCGCGCCGGCTGGCGGCGACCCTGGGCGCGCGCTACCTCGACACCGGCGCGATGTACCGGGCCGCGACGCTGGCCGTGCTGCGCGCCGGCGTCGACCTCTCCGACCAGGCCGGGATCGCGGAAGCGGCCGCCGCGGCGCGGGTCGTCCAGGGCACGAACCCCGACCACTCGACCACCCACCTCGACGGCGAGGACGTCGGCGCCGAGATCCGCGGGCCCGAGGTGACGCTCGCCGTGTCGCCGGTGTCGGCCGTGCCCGCGGTGCGCGAGCGGCTCGTCGCCGAGCAGCGGCGGATCATCGCGGCGGCGTTGGAGGAAGCGGGCGGGATCGTGGTCGAGGGCCGCGACATCGGCACCGCCGTCGTGCCCGACGCGCCGCTGAAGGTCTACCTGACCGCCGACGCCGAGGCCCGCGCGCAGCGCCGCGCCAAGCAGGACAGCGCGTCCGGCCGCGAGTCCACGGTGGACGCCACGCTCGCCGACGTGCAGCGGCGCGACGCCTACGACTCGACGCGCGCGGTGTCGCCGCTGCGCGCCGCCGACGACGCGGTCGTGCTCGACACGACGGCGCTGGACCTCCCCGGCACGCTCGCCGCGCTGCTGGACCTGGTGGACGACCACGGCCTGCTGGCCCAGCCGAGCGGACGGGTGCGCGGGTGACCGACCAGCTCCCCGAGGGTTCGGCGGCCTGGTTGCACGACATCGGCCGGTGGATCTCGCGCGTGCCGTTCCGGCTGCCGTTCCGCGTGCGCGTCCACGGCGCCTCGCGGATGCCGCTCGAAGGACCCGTGGTCGTCGTGGCGAACCACAGCTCGATGGTGGACGGGCCGATCCTGTTCGGCCTCCTGCCCCGGCGTGTGGTGTTCTTGATCAAGCAGGAGATGTTCAAGGGCGTGGTGGGCACCGGGCTGCGCAAGATCGGCCAGCTGGCCGTGCGGCGCGGCGAGCCCGACCGGGCGCCGCTGCTCGCCGCGCAGAAGGTGCTGCGGGCCGGCGGCGTGGTCGGCGTGTTCCCCGAGGGTACCCGCGGCGAGGGCGACGTGGCCGAGGCGCAGGCCGGGGCGGCGTGGCTCGCCCGGTCGGCCGGCGCGGTCGTCGTGCCCGTCGCGTGCCGCGGCACCCGACGCCCGCCCGGAACCCGACGGCGGTTCCGGCCCGTGGTGGACGTGCTCGTGGGCGAGCCTTTCGAGCTGCCGAGCGACAAGGGTCGCCAGGCGCTCGTGAAGGCCACCGAGCAGGTCCGCGACCGCTTGGCCACCCTTGTGGCCGAGCTAGACAGTCAGCGAGGAGAAGCACCATGACGGACTTGGACGGCACCTGGGCGGACGAGTCCGACTGGACCGCGTTCGACGAGACGGTGGAGGGCGAGGAGGGCGGCGCGCCCCCGATGCCCGTGCTCGCCGTCGTCGGCCGGCCGAACGTCGGCAAGTCGACGCTGGTCAACCGCATCATCGGTCGCCGCGAGGCGGTCGTGCAGGACGTGCCGGGCGTGACCCGGGACCGGGTCGCGTACGACGCGCTGTGGAACGGGCGCAAGTTCACCGTCGTCGACACCGGCGGATGGGAGCCCGACGCGGTCGGCATGATGGCCGCCGTCGCCGCACAGGCCGAACTGGCCATGGCCACCGCCGACGCGATCCTGTTCGTGGTCGACGCGACCGTCGGCGCGACCACCAACGACGAGGCCGCCGTCAAGCTGCTGCGCCGGTCCAAGCGGCCCGTGCTGCTGGTGGCGAACAAGGTCGACGACGAGCGGCTCGTCGCCGAGGTGGCGTCGCTGTGGTCGCTGGGGCTCGGCGAGCCGATCCCGGTGTCCGGTCTGCACGGCCGCGGCTCCGGCGACATGCTCGACGCGATCCTCAAGGCCCTGCCGGAGACGCCGCGCGAGACGTTCGAGGCGGTCCGCGGCGGCCCCCGCCGAGTCGCGCTGGTCGGCCGGCCGAACGTCGGCAAGTCGTCCCTGCTCAACCGGCTGACCGGCGAGAACCGGTCGGTCGTGCACGACGTCGCGGGCACCACGGTCGACCCGGTCGACTCGCTGGTCGAGCTGGACGACGAGCTGTGGCGGTTCGTCGACACCGCCGGCCTGCGCAAGCGGGTCAACTTCGCGTCCGGCGCCGAGTACTACGCGTCGCTGCGCACCAAGGCCGCGATCGAGTCCGCCGAGGTCGCGATCGTGCTGCTGGACGCGTCCGAGCCGATCAGCGAGCAGGACCTCCGGGTGCTGACGATGGTCGTGGAGTCCGGCCGGGCGTGCGTGCTGGCGTTCAACAAGTGGGACCTCGTGGACGAGGACCGGCGCACCGCCATGGTGCGTGAGCTGGAGCGGGGCCTGGTCCGGGTGCCGTGGGCCGAGCGCGTCAACATCTCGGCGCTGACGGGTCGCGCGGTGCGCAAGCTCGCGCCCGCGCTGCGCACGGCGTTGAAGTCGTGGGACACGCGCATCTCGACCGGTCAGCTGAACTCGTGGCTGAACGACCTCATCGCGGCCACCCCGCCGCCGGTGCGGTCCGGCAAGCAGCCGAAGGTGCTGTTCGCGACCCAGGCGAGCACCCGTCCGCCGACGTTCGTGCTGTTCACGACCGGTTTCCTGGAGGCCGGGTACCGGCGGTTCATCGAGCGCAGGCTGCGGGAGGAGTTCGGCTTCCAGGGCAGCCCGGTCCGGATCTCCGTCCGGGTGAGGGAGAAGCGGCAGAAGAAGTGATCGGTTGCTCCGGCAGGCGGAATGCTGTTGCCTGGCGTCGTGCCGGTGCGATTGGTCCTCGCTGACGACGAAGCGCTGCTCCGCCGAGGGCTGAGGGTGCTGCTCGAAGCGGACGGGCAGGTCGAGGTCGTGGCGGAAGCCGCCGACGGCGGCGGCCTGCTCGACGTCGTGCGCCGGTTCCGGCCCGACGTGGCGCTGGTCGACGTGCAGATGCCCGGCATGGACGGCCTGGCGGCGTTGAAGGCGATGCTCGCGTGGCCGGACCGGCCCGCGGTGGCCGTGCTGACCACGTTCGACCTGGACGAGTACGTGGCCACGGCCCTCGAACTCGGCGCGCAGGGCTTCCTGCTCAAGGACGCCGAGCCGGACGCGCTGGTCCGGGCCGTCCTCGACCTCGCCGCAGGCGGAGCGGTCCTCGACCCGCGGATCACCGCCCGCCTGCTGCCCAAGCTGCGCACCACCCGCCTGCGGGAGAACCCGCAGCTCGGCGGCCTGAGCGCGCGCGAACGCCAGGTCCTCGACCTGCTCGCGAGCGGCAGGCCGAACAGCGCCATCGCCGCGGCGCTCGGCCTCAGCGAGGCCACCGTCAAGAGCTACGTCTCCACCGTGCTCACCAAGCTCGGCGTGGAGAACCGCGTGCAGGCCGCCCTCGTCGCCCACCAGGTGGGCACGTGGTGATCCTGCTGGAACTGCTGGCCGTCACGGTGCCCGCCGCGATGGTGCTGATGGCCGACTACGTCCAGTTCCCGTGGTCGATCCCCACCGCCCTGGTGGCCTGCGCACTCCTGCCCCTCCGCCGCTGGCGACCGTGGCTGGCGGCGCTCGTCTGCCTGCCCGGCCTCGTCGGCGGCCTGGGCTGGCCGCCCACCGTCGTCGCCATGTACCGCCTGGGCCGCAAGTCGTCGGCGCCCGTCACCACCGCCTGGGTCGCCGTGGCGGCGGTCGTGCCGTCGACGTTCATCGTGGTCAGCCAGTCCATGGGCCCCAGCGCCGCGCTCCTGACGTTCACGTTCAGCCTCTTCATGGCCGGCGCGCCCGCCGCCCTCGGCGCCCTGATCACCACCCGGCGCGAGCTGACCGCGAGCCTCGCCGAAGCGTCCCGCGCCCGGACCGCCGAGCTGTCGGCGCGCGAGGACGGCGCCAGGGCGTCCGAACGGGCCCGGATCGCGCGCGAGATCCACGACGCCGTCGGCCACCACGCGACCCTCATCGCCGTCGAGTCGGCGGCCCTCGCCGCGACCACCGACGACCCCAAGACCCGCGACACCGCGCTGCGCCTGCGTGCGTTGGCGAAGGAGGCGCTGGCCGAGATGCGTGCCGCCCTCGGCCTCCTCAACACCGAGCCGACGCCCGGCTACGAAGGCATCCCGTCCCTCGTCGAACGCGCGAAGGCCGCCGGCCTGACCGTCCGCTACGAGGACCGCACCAGCCCGTCCCAGCCGCCGTCCGCGGGCCGAGCGGCCTACCGGGTGATCCAGGAAGCGCTGACCAACGTGACCAAGCACGCGCCGGGTGCGGCGGTCCACGTGCGACTGTCGACACAGGACGATCACCTGCACGTCTCGATCGTCAACGGCCGCCCCACCCTCCCGTCCCCCTCCGCCCCGCCGGCGACCGCAGACCCGTCGACCTCAGGCGGCCACGGCCTCCACGGCCTGCGCGAACGAGTGACCCTGATAGGCGGAACCCTGACCACCCACGCCCGTGCGGACGGCAGCTTCGCCGTCGAGGCCAAGCTACCGACGGGTCCGTCGAAAGTTGACGGGGATGACTCGACTTTCGGCGGTAGTGCACGGGACGCGGCGAACGCATAGTGGGTGGGGCGTCGATCCGGGGGGAACGGCGAGACCGAGGGGAACACAGAGGCCCGCCACCCGCGGGCCTCTGTCATTTCCCCAGGTAGACCACAGGGTCGACGGTAGCGGGGGGTCGCGTCGGGGGCCCGTTGTGGGTGCGCTAAGCTATGCGCGCACCCCACAACGGGATGCGGCCGGGACGTGGCGCAGTTTGGTAGCGCACTTGACTGGGGGTCAAGGGGTCGCAGGTTCAAATCCTGTCGTCCCGACGGCCGAAAGAGCCCGCTGATTCAGGTATAACACCTGGTCAGCGGGCTCTTTTGCTTCCGACTGCGGATCTTCTCTTTGATCTTGCTGTCGTCTCACACGGCGGTGAGTGACTAACTGGGTGACTACGGCCTGTAGATGGCAGTCAGGCGGGCGTGGGTACGATGCCGCCCAGTGCTCTCCAGTGAGCGACAACCCTCTCGTCAGGCTTCACGGCCAGCGACTCTTGAAGCTTCCGGTCGGCCTTCTCCAGTGCCTTCGCGGTGCTCTCGTCAACCTTGGCCTCAAGCTGTCGACCCTGCTCGGCCGAACCTGGCGTCAGGTGTTCGGTCAACTGACCGGCTGGCGATGCAGCGAACTCTTCACGGCTTCGCTTAGCATCTGCATGGGTCTGGCGAATCTCCTCAGGGTGAGTGATGACAGAGAAGTCCCCTGCGTGGAGGATCAAGCCCGTCGAGCAGGGCACGCCGTGCCGCATAGCCCAGCGTATGACTGTCGTGGTTACAGGACGCTCCGATGGCTGCCACGGCAGTCGGCTCAGGTCTGCGCCATTTTCGCGCGCAAGCTTGATGGTGCTGGTCGCTGGTATGTCCGACCACTGCATCGTTAGGTTCGGAAGAAGTAGATAGAGCATGTCTAGAGGCTAGCTGCATGAGCACCGGCATACTTGCCGGTCGTGCCGTTGGACAGCTCGACACCTCACGGCGAAGCCCGCCGACCAGTGGTCGTTTTTGGTCGGCGGGCCGTTGTATCTGCAGCCGTGATCAACTTGCTTTGGGGAAGATGCGGTCCATCGCGGTCGCCCCTTCGACCATCACGGGCACGATCTGGTGTCGGTAGACCGCTTCGGTGACTGCCGTGCCGCTGTGGCCTACCAGTCGGGCGATGTCTTCAAGCCGTACGCCGGACGCGGACAGCACCGACACGAAGCTGTGCCGCATCTCCCGAGGTGTCCAGTCCTTCGGGTTGAGTCCTGCGGCTTTGACCACCCGCCGGAATGCGCGCCGGACGTTGTGCGAGTCCAGTTCGGTCCCGACCTGCGAGGCGAACACCAGCCCGTGTTCCTGCCAGCGCGTGCCTGCCAACTCGCGCCGAGCATCCTGGTAGACGCGGTGCGCCTTGAGCGCGTTCACGCACCGCGTCGGCATGGCCAGCGTTCGCCGAGACTTGCGGGTCTTTGTGTCGCCATCCTGGCGAACCGACCGCCACACAGAGATGGACGGCAAGACGACCGGGTCGCCGTTCGGCTTGCCCTCAAGGTCCACGTGTTCCCACGTCAGGGCGCGCAGTTCTTCGGTACGTGCGCCGATCAGCAGGGACAACACGATGTAGGCGTACATTGGCGTGTTCTCTGACGCGTCGAGCACTCCGCCCACCTGGTCGAGCGTGAGGGCTTTCGACGGGCGTCCGGCCTGCCCGGTCGGTACCTCGCACAGCGGCACCACGTTGCGCTTAACCTTGTCGCGTGCCTGCGCCATGCGCACCGAACGGTTGAGGATCGAGTACACCAGCCGCAGCGTCCGCGTGGACAGCGTCAACGACAGTTCGGCAAGGAACTCGTCCACGTCGTCGGCGGTCAGCTCGCGCAGCTTCCGGGCTCCCAGGTTCGGGATGATGTGCCCTTCGGCCTGATAGCGGTAGTTCTTCACCGTTTCCGGATCGCGTCCGCGCAACCCGTAGTCCAACCACGTGGTGACGGCGTCCTTGACGGTGTAGCCGTGCGGCGTGATGGCCAACCCGTCGTCAAGGTCGCGCAGGATCTCCTTGAGCTTGTCCTTGGCTTCGGTCTTGGTCTTGCCGCTGGCCTTGCGGGTGATGCGCTTGCCGTTGGGCTTGAAACCGATGGTCGCGGTGGCGATCCATCGTTGACGCTTCTCGTCCCAGTGTAGACCGCCGTCCCCGCGGCTACGCCGTTTCGCCATACCGCACTCCCGCTTCCTGTTCCAACAGCTTCACGTACGCCTTGATTGCCGATGCCGGGATGAATGTGGATCGGCCCTGCTTGACGAACTTGATCCGGCCCGCGCGCATCTGCTCGTAGAACAGGCTCCGACTCAGCGAGAGCAGCGTCATGGCCTCGGACACTTTGTAGAGGTATTTGGTCATTTCGGTGACGGCGGTGTTCTTCGCGGTCATGCTGCACCTCCGGTGACGCCGGTGAGGGGGGTGGCCGTCCCAGCCGTCCCAGCCGTCCCGATGCTGGTCAGGCTGGGACGGCCGGTTTTGGTGGGACGGCTCGTGCCGTCCCACGGTGGGTTGCCGTCCCGCTCTGACCAGGGCGGGGACGGCTGGGACGGCTGGGACGGCCCCGACTCGGGCGGCGGGCAGTAGCGTGCCCACGCGTCCTCGAATTGGGTACGTGTGTAGCCCTTTGCCTGGGTTCCGTCGGGGAATCGGATGTTGCCTGAGGTGATGTCGAATTCTCGGAGCATTCCGGCGAGTTTGGCGGCGGTGATGCCGGTCTTGCCCAGCGTGGTCCAGGGTGCCTCGGGGTCGGTTTTGAGCTGGTCGAGTAGGTAGGCGGAGGGGATGGCGTTGTGGTGACCGAAGATGGTGCGGCAGTCCATTAGCAGCCGGATTCGGATGGAGCCCTGGTCGCTGATCGCCGCTTCGCCGGTGAGCGCCAGGACGGCCGTGCGGGCGCGGTTCGGCCAGGTGCCCCCGGCGTGATCCGCCACGGCTACCAGGGGTTCCCAGGTGTCGGCGGCGCGGTCTTCCACCGGCATGTCGGGTTCCAGGATTTCGAGTGCGTCGAGGTCGGTGCGCAGCCAATGGGCCAGGCGTTCGGCGATGGACCGCAGGCCGGGGCGGTCGCGCCGGAACCTGTACGGGTCGGCGCGCTCGCCGGGTGCGCGGCGGCGCATCTTCACCACCACGGCGCGGTCTTCGATGGTGTCGGGCATCCTGCCGATGCCGGCCAGCGCCGCCATGGCGAAGGTGGGCAGGCTGACGACGTCGTTGATGTTGACGTCGAAGCGTGTGGAGGGGCGGTTGCGCTGGAATCCCGCGTTGAGCAGCCCGCGCACCTCCTCGTTGCCGCCGGTGTTGGGGCCGAAGATGGTGTCTGCCTCGTCCACCAGCAAGGTCGGCGGGTCTTCGGTGATTGACCGATAGATCGCGGCCGGTGAGGCGTTGACCGTGATGAACGGGTTGTGGCAGGTGGCTTCGACCACGTCGAGCAGCCGGGACTTGCCGCACCGCTTCTCCGGTCCCCGGATGACCAGCCGCGGGGCCTGTGCCCAGGCCGGTTGCGCGTGGGTGGCGGCGATCCACAGCACGACCGCGTCGGCGGCCTCCGGCGTCGGCAGCACCACGTATCGGGTCAGTGCGGCGTGTAGTTCGTCCAGCAGTTCAGCGCCGTTCGTCGCGGTCATGCGGCTTCCCTCCTCTGGTGGTCGTGGTCGGCGCCGTCGGCGGCGCTGGTCTCTTCGGGTGTGAGGTATTCGCGGTCCCAGTGCCGCCAGGTGGCGGGCGGGACGTGTTCCCAGATCCGTGCTTCGCCGTGTCGGTCGGTGATGGCGGGGTTGGTGTTGGTGGCGTGGCGGTCGGTGGGCAGGTAGCGGCGTTCGGAGGCGCACGGGTGGTCGATCGGGTACCGGCCGCGTCGGCTGGCGGCGCGAAGTGCGAGCCAGTCGGCGTAGAAGAGCCAGCGGCGGTGCTTCGGTCCGCCTTCCAACGCCACCAGTGGTGTGCGCGGGTGGGCGAAGTGGGCGGGCCGGTCGGTCATGCCGCCCTGCCGGCGCGTGGTGTCAACCGGCGCGGGCGGGTGCCGCCCAGCCGCAGGCCGGAGCTGATGGTCGCGGTGATCTGTCGGGGGGTGCAGTCGCAGTCGCCGCCGACCATGTGCTGGGCGGCTTGCTCCAACATGGCGGCAGCATCGGCGGCGTCGAGTTCGCCGCCCGCGACCAGTTGCCCGAGGGTGAGGGCAGCTTGGAACAGGGTCTTGTTGTGCCTGCCTGATTCGGCCGCTGAGACCTTGGCGCACTCGCCGCGCACGATCGCGTCCAGATAGGCGGACCGGGCCACTGTGGGGCCGTGGTGGCGTTCTGAGGCCGTCGTGGACGGCCTGGTGGACAGTGCCCGGTGTATCCAGGCTGGCAGGATCGCGGGCTCGCGGTCCGCGATCAGGTCGTAGGTGCCGTTCGGCAGGGTCGAGCCTGCGGCGACGACGTAGCCTCCGTGCGCGCGGGTGTCGATCAGCGGTCCCAGCCGCTTGGCGGTGTTGCGCAACGCCGCGCCGTCCGGTGCCCGGAAGTAGAGGTGCGCGCCGCCGGAGGGCGTGCGCACGGTACGGGTGTCGGGGACGGTCGCGCCGGCCCGCTCCGCCAGTGCGGCCAGCGCGTCGGACCCCCTGCCCCGTGCCCCCATGTTGAAGCCAGCCGTGACTGGCTGACCGGGCTTGGCGACGTCCAGGTCCACCACAACCAGCCCCGCGGGACCGGTTGCGATGCCGACGTTGTGGCGCGGGTGGCGGGTCCAGAACCCGGTGATGCGGGCGTGATCGGTGGTGGCGCGCTGTGCCCACTGTCTGATCGCCGGGGTCTTGTGGCCGGGGTCCAGGGGGAACACCGGCCAGCCGTGCGAGGCGGCGTCGAGAGCCGAGGTCAGGGGTGACGAGTGGTCGGGCATGAGGTTCTCCTGCAAGGGTTCGGCGGGAGGGTCCGCATGGCGGGTCGACGTGCGCGTCGGGTTTGGGTGCACCGGCGCGCACGTCGACACGGGAGGGCGAGCCTCAGAACGGCGGTTGGTCGCCGCCGGGGTTCGTGGCGGCGGGTCGGGTGTCCCACGCGCTGTCGGACGGGGCCGGGACGGAGGTGCGGGCGGCCTTGGCCAGCTTGGCGGTGGCCCAGCGCAGTGACGCGCCGACTTCGGCGACGTCGAGTTCCATGACGGTGCGCTTCTCTCCGTCGGGGGTGTCGTAGGAGCGCTGCCGCAGCGTGCCGGTGACCAGGACGCGGGCGCCCTTGTTCAGTGACTCGGCCAGGTTCTCCGCGGGCTGCCGCCACAGCGTGCAGCGGAGGAAGGTGGCGTCGCCGTCGATCCAGCGGCCCTGCTGCTGGTCGTAGCGGCGGTCGTTGGCCGCGACGGTGAAGTTGCACACCGGGATGCCGGACTGCGTGTAGCGCAGTTCGGGATCGCCGGTGAGGGTGCCGGCGACGGTGACCTCGGGAAGTCCAGCCATGATCGCTACTCCTTCGTAGTGGGGTTGTTGGTGGTGCTGCGGGTCAGGCGGCGTGGCCTAGGGAGCGGGCGACGGCGCGGACGAGGAATTCGGCGGCGGGCGGGGTGACGCCGTTGCCGAGTTGCCTGACCCGTTCGCGCTTGTTGCCGGTGACGACGTAGTCGGGGGTGAACGCCATCGCGGCCTGGATCTCCGGGACGGTGAGCATGCGGAAGGTGCAGTCCTCCACGCGTGGTGGCGTGTCGGACCAGCCGACGAGGGATTGGTGGCCGGCGGTGGTGAGCGTCCGCATCGGTTCGTGGACCGGGGTGGACAGGTGGCCCGCACCGCCTCGGGTGGTGTTGTGGCGCACGAGCATGTGGTGGTTGCCCGACGCGGTGACGGTGGCGAGTGGATCGCGGACGTCGCGTGCGGTGCTGCCGCCACCGCGTAGCTCGGCGATGAACGCCAGCCCGTAGCGGTCGAGCGTGGTGAGCGTCCCGATCGGCCGGTCGGCCGGGTGGGCGGTCTCGGCGGTCGAGTAGTACGGCACCACGAGCGCGGACTCGTGCCGGGTGGTCTGCGTCCGCATGGGCATCGTCACGGACGCGGCGGCGTTGCCGGGCCGTCCTTCGACCGGCACGATCAGCCCCTCGTTCTCGCGGGTGGTGCGCGCCCGGAACGGCATCGAGACCGGCTGGGCGTCCTCGTTCCACGTCCCGCCCGACGGCACGAGCTGCGGCGCGCCGTATCGGGCGAGCCCGGCCCGGATGCGCGCCAGGGTCTTGGCCGATAAGGGCCGGTTGCGGTCGGCGATGCGTTCGCCCGGCGTGGCCCAGTCGATGGCGGAGGCGGCGGGCAGCGCGTACGGCTCGACCTGCCGGCCGCACCCGGCCGTGGTGCACACGTAGACGTACTGCGCCCGGTAGCGGCCCCACCGCGCCAGCGGCCACGACTTCGACCGTGCCTTGAACGCCTGCCGCGTCTCCACCTGGCGGTCGCACGTGGAGCACCAGCCGAGCGGGCGCACCGCCAGGTCGGGCGCCGGGTTGCCCTTGCGCCAGAACACCACGTACATCCGGTCGCGGCTCTGCGGCGCGCGCGGCGCGGCGATGGCGGGGGCGTGCATCGAGTTGAGGAACACGATGTGGTGGTCGTAGCCGTAGGAGTCCATCGCCATGAGCCAGGCGTGGAACGGCGGCCACGCGGCGGCGTCGACCACGTTCTCCACGATCACCGCGTCGTACCGGTGCGCCTCGGCGAACCGCGGCACGTCCCACATCGTCGCCCGCGACCGCTCGGCGACGTGGTCGGGCACCGGCTCGTCAAACAGCGACAGCGTGCCCGGAAGGGTGTCCGAGCGGCGCTTGCGGCCCTTGGCGACGCTGTGGTTCGTGCACTCCGGCGACGCCCACAGGATGTTCGTGCGCCGGTACCGGCGCGGCTCCACCTGGCTGATGTCGGCGCAGTCGTGGGCGCAGTCGGGGAAGTTCGCCGCGTGCGTCTCGATGGCGCGCGGCGAGTGGTTCGCCGCCATGACGAGATCGACACCGGGCACGGTGGTGGCGCCGAGACCGGAGCCACCGGCTCCGCAGAACAGGTCCGTAACGGTCAGCATGCTGCAACTCCTGAGGTGAGCTGGGACGGCGGACGTGTGGGGTGTCGCGCCGGGGACGGTGGTCGGTCACGTCCCCGGCGCGACCGGCTCTGTGGCGTGCGCTAGTCGTTGTGGTGGTGGGCGTCGCCGAACCGGATGCCGACCTGCTGGTCGACGTGGTCGTTGCCGGACGCGACGTTGTGGGTGGTGCGCGGCCCGCTCGGCTGTCGGCCCTCCCGGTTCGTCTGGCTGGTGGCGTGCTGCAGGCGGTCGGCCGCGTGTCGGATGCGGTCGGCGACGTCCTGTGCGTCCACCCCGGCCGGGTCGCCGAGGACGTCGTGTTGGCTGCCGACGTGGGCGCCCGGCGCGGCGTAGTTCGTGTTGACGACGGTGAAGCCCGTCGGCGCGGCGGCGGTGTCACGCGGCCGGTCGTCGTGCCCGGTGCGCTCGTGCCGGTGGTCGGTGCGAGGTCGGGGTGCGTCGTCGTCCCGCACGGTGCGGGTCGGCTCGTCGGCGGCCGGGGTCACGTCCCTGTGTCGACCTGCGGTGGCGGTTGGCGGCGGGACGAGGCCGAAGCGCACGGCGGGGTGGTCGCGGTCGGGAGCACCCGCGCCGGCCGGCCGCTGGCCGGGGCTGCCGTCGAGGCCCTGCAGCATGTCGATGAACGCGGCGACACGGGGCGACGGGGCGGGTTCGTCGGCGGGTGGGGTCACGTCCCCTGCCTGGTCTGGGGTTTCGTTGTGGTGCATGGTGTTTTTGGCTTCCTGGTGTGCGGCGCGGGCGTCGGCGAGGCGTTGTCGCGCGGCGTCGATCGCGTCTTGGTCTCCGCTGGTTTTGGCCTGCTGTAGGGCTTTGCGGGCGCGGAAGACCCGCTGACGGGTGGTCTGGGTGGCTCGGCTGCTGTGCCGGCTGCCGTCGCAGCGGCGTCCGCCTGTTCTGCACATGTCACGTCCCCCCTTGCTGTGCTGGGCGTTCGGTCCGGTCGGCGGGCTAGTGGCGCTTGTCGTGGGTCCAGCCGGCGCGCTTGCGGCAGGTCTGGCACAACGGGGCGTTCTCGGGTGCGCCGGTGATGCGCACCCCGCACAGGGCTTTCGGGCGGCTGGTGAGACCCCAGGTGTGGGCGATGACGGCGAGGTCGCCGGCGATGTGCATGACGTTGTCCATCACGAACCTTCCGGTAACTGTCTGTGACCACGCATGGGCGCGCGAGGGCGACATGGGGAGGCCGGGCCAGCCATGCGGAAGTGCGGTTCTCAGGGGGTTTTAGCAGGTGGGGGCCGTTGGGCTCCCCAGCTCCCCAAAGTGGCGTTGGCGCTGGTGACGCTTGGGGAGGCGGGCCAGGGAGGGGGTTGGGGAGTGCTCCCCAACCGTGGCGCGCCTCCCCAGGGTTCTCCCCGGCTCACTCCCCAGCAGCTTCGTCACGTTGTGTGATTGCCTGGCGGACTTCGCTGAGCCGCAGGTGCATACGGCCGTTGTACTTGTAGGGCTCCACGCCGTCGTCGGCCAGGCCCTTGGTCAGGTCGTCGGCGGTCATGCCCTCGTAGGTGCCGGTGTCCAGTTCGGCCAGGCGCTGGCGCACGACCTCGGTCCGGACCCGGACCTCCTCCCCCATCACCTGCGCGACGTCGGCGAGCAGGTCGCGCGCGGGCGCGGCCTCGGTGATGGTGGTGGCGCGTCGGCCGCGCAGGGTCTTGGCGCGGTCGGCGATGGCGGTGGCGTCGTCGCCGTCGATGAAGTGGGTCCGCACGGTGATGCTGGCCTGTTGCGGGGGCAGCGGGACGCCGTCACCGGCGACGACGAGGGTTCCCTTGTCCAAGCCCTGGCGCAGTTCGTGGGGGGCGGCCCCGGCGTTGACGGCCTTGTCGCCCAGCGCCATGCGGGACTCGGCCTCGGTGCCCAGCACCAGGGACGCGCGGATGTGCGCGCCTTCGCGCACGAGCTTGGGGAGGTTCTGGTCGGTGGGGTTCTGGGTGCCCTGCCAGAGGATGACGTTGACCGCGCGCCCCTGGTTGTGGATCTTGCGGGCGGCCATGAAGTAGCGGCTGGTGCTCTTCTGCCCGCCGTAGGGCCGCTTGTCGTCGCCGATGGCGACGTTCATGAACGCCTGCTGTGCCTCGTCCACGATCAGCACGAGCGGGTGGAAGCCGGTGCCGGCGCGCGCGAGGTCGCGGGTGACGCCGTTCTTGTGGGTGTCGGGGTCCACGGCGGCCAGGCGGCGCTCCATCTCCTCGACCCCCTTCTCCAGCATGTGCGTGGCGGCGCAGGCGTGTTCGTCGGTGGGGCCGGCGATCATCTCGGTGGCCAGGCCGACGAACATGTGCCAGTCGCCGATGCCCTTCAGGTCGGCGATGCGGAACTCGACCGTCGGGTCCAGGGCCAGCCACAGCGCCAACGCGCGCAGGGCGGCGGTCTTGCCCTGGTTGGACAGACCGGTGATCAGCAGGTGCCGCTGAAGCAGCGGGAGCAGCACCGACTCCCCGCGAAGATCCTGACCCCACGGCGCCCGCCCGGTGTACATGTCCGCGGTCAGGGTGTCGTCCAGCGTCAGCGGGGACGGTCCGATCGGCTCGTCCAGCGCGCCGGGGTCGGCGATCCACAGCCGCACGGTGCGCGCCGCCGGCGGGATGGTGATGAACAGCTCGTGCTCGTGACGGAACAGGTTCTCCGCCAGGCGTTGCCGCTTGTCCTTGACGTCCTTCGTGGACACACCGGAGGGCAGGGTGACGTCCACCTCCACCCCGCACCCGGCGATGCGGATCAGCCCGAGCATCCCGGCTCCGGCGTCGCCCATGTCCTTGATGGCCTTGGTCAGCTTCGCGACGCCGAGGTCACGCAGCGCCGTGACCAGCACCGACGGGGTGATCGGCACGTCCTGGCGGTCCTCGGTGCGACCCGCCGCCCACGCCGGAGGGGTGGTGCGGGTACGTCCGACGTGCCACAGGTACCCCACGGCGGCGAACGGCGCGAGCACGGACACCGCACCCCACACCGCGTCGATCACGGTCACCACGCCGGACAGCACCGCGAACGCGGTGAGGAACGGCGCCAGGAACGCGGCCAGCTCGGCGCGGGTGACCGCCAGGACCACCCCGGCGAGCACCAGCACCCCGACCAGCGCGACCAGCGCGACCAGCGCCGCCTTGACCACCGCGACCGGCGCGTGCAGCCACGCCATCGTGCGGCGGTGTCGCTCGGCGAGGAACCGCGCGCGGCGCTCCTCCCACTCCGCGACCGCCCCGAAGTCGCCCGCGGCCTCGGCGGCGCGCATCATCCGCTCGTAGCGGGCGGTGGTGTGCGCCTCCCACACCTGCCGCGCCACCACCGCACCGCCGGCCGGAACGTAGAGCGCGTTACGCGCCACCCCGCGCACCACGCGACGGGTGCGGTCGTGGGTGACACCGGTACGCACCACCGCCACCACCGCCCCGGCGGCGGCGCGAGCTCGTGCCTTCTGCGCCGCCATGCGGCGGTCCAGCTCGGCGGACTCCTCGTCGGTCAACAGCTCACCGACGAGCGCGGCGTCCGGTTCCAGCCCGGCCGTGCCCGCGACCGTGTCGGCCGGGGCGGCGGCAGGACGCACCGGCAGGTGCACCACGTTGGTGTGCTCCCGGCCCGCGTCGTCGGCCTGGTGCTCGTCGTGGTCGTGGGCGGTGGTGGTCATCGGGTCACCTCGTTTCGGGTCGGGCCGGTCGGGCGGGGTCGGTGACGGCGTTGCGCAGTTCGCGGGCGTACTCGCTGCCGCAGCGCAGGTGCGCGCGGATGGCGCTGGCCGACGCGGTGGGCGGCAGGTCGCCGGCCGCGATGGCGGCCCGCAGTCGGGGCAGCAGTTCGGCGGCCCGCGCGGACAGTTGTGCCTGAACGATCGCGGTGTCGGCGGTGTCGGCGACGATCACCGGAACCGGACCGGTCGGGGTGCCGGCCGGGCTCGCCGACGCCGGTCGGACCGGCGCGGTGTCGGTCGCCGCTGTCGGGGTGTCGGGGCGGGCGGGGGCGGTGTGGTCGAGGTCGGCGAACCCGGCCCAGATGATCGGCATGACGGTGACCGCGCCGACCGCGACCAGGGGGCCGATCGCGTGGGCGAGCAGCGCCATCGGTCGG
Organism: Saccharothrix hoggarensis; assembly: GCF_052936025.1. The sequence goes on from NZ_CP193624.1 coordinate 1,938,662, forward strand.
AAGCCGTCGGCCACACCGGGCAGGTAGGGCCAGACGTTGAGCGTCAGCGTGACCGCCAGCGCGCCGAACTCGACCGCGGTGAGGTGCGGGTGGCGCAGGATGTGCCCGCGGGTGGTCAGGAACGCCTTCGCGCCGACCACGACCAGCAGCACCGCGGACACGAACGGCTCCACCGCCCACGCGGCCCACCACGCCGCGCTGAACCGGGGGACGCCGATGGTGAGGGTGTGGTGCACGCCGGTGGTGGACCACGCCAACGCGCCGATCAGCGCCACCAGGGCCACGACGGTGAGCACGAGCCGCACCCGCGCGGCCTGCCACGCCCGCGCCATCGGGTTCTGCCCGAGGGCGTGCAGGCGGGCGGCCTCACGGGACCGTTTGAGCGCCTTGCGCACCCGCGCGGTGTCCACCAGCAGCGGCGCGGTGTCGCCCTGCAACTCCAGCAGCCGGTGCGCCTCCGCGACCTCGGCGGACAACCGCGCCACCCGCCGCGTGTCCGCGACGACCGGCGCCACACCCACAGCTGGCACGTCGCGGTGCCCGTCGTCCTGGTGCTCGTCGGGGACGGAGGCGGGGGCGGAGGCGGCGACGTAGCGCTCCAGCTCGGCGACGGTGGCGGCGAACGGGTCGGACTCGTCGGGGCCGGGCAGGGGAAGGGCGGTCGTGCTCATCGGGTCACCTCCACGTGGCGGGCGGAACGGATCGGGAACAGCGGTCCGGCGCGGCGACCGGCGCGGTGGCCGGCGCGCCCGGTGGCGCGGCGCAGCAGGACGGCCAGCACGAGGGCGGGCACGCCGACCACGACCAGGACGGCGGTGGGGTCGTCGGTCTGGGTGATCACGGCCCACTGGGCCAGGCCGATCAGCCCCGCCGTGATCAGCAGCTTCCACAGCACGACCACCGCGACCACGGCCAGGGCGGCGACCACCAGCAGCACGGGGGCGGGCACGGTCAGCAGACGCTCACTCATCGTCGGCGACCCCCGTCCGCTGCCGCTCGACCAGGCGGAACCGGTCGCGCAGGTAGGCCGGGGCGGTCTCCCAGGACCGGCCGGGGTGGGTGGACTCGAATGCGGCGCGGGCGGCGGGTTCCACCGCCGACTTGTGCGCCGTGTTGGTGCGCGACATGCTTCATCTCTCCTGACCCGCACTCTCGGGTGCGGTGTTGGGGTGGACCGGACCGGCGGCGGTTCCTGGCCGGGATGGGCCGCCGGTCCGGGCGCATCGTGGATGCCTACTTCTGGTTCTTCAAGTGGGGGAAGACGTCGATGGTCTTCGTGCCGCACTGGCACTTCCACACCTCGTAGGCGCTGCCGGTCAACGGGTTGACCCCGTGCCGTCCGGAGTCGCGGTAGCCCTGGTGTTCGTCCCACGCGGTGTTGCACTTGCCGTCGTCGCTCATGGCCTGGCCTCTCGTGCGGTTCGTGGATGGCGGGTGGGGTGTCACCAGGTCTGGCTGGTCTTGGCCGCGTGCCAGAGCTGGCAGACCTCGCTGCCGCAGGTGTGACCGTCGGCCAGCCGGCCGACGCGCTTGCGCCGGCCGCAGTGGCGGCCGTTGCGGCCGGTGGGCGCGGTGCAGTGGGTGGCGCTGGACTGGGTGATCAGGGCGCGGAACACGGGGAACTCCTCACCCGCACTCTCGGGTGCGGTGTTGGGGTGGACCGGGCCGGCGGCGGTTCCTTGGCCGGGATGGGCCGCCGATCCGGGCGCGGGGCTACGGCTCCAGTTCGCGGGGCGTGTCCGGGCGGCGGATCGGCGTCCGCCGGGTGGGCTGGTCGGTGCGGGTGGCACGGGCTCGGACAGGCCGCGGGGCGGGCGGGTAGGCGGCGGTGACGTAGACGCGGACGAGCACCGAGTTGCCCCGGTTGCGGTAGGGACGGCTGACCTCGTGCACGTCGTAGATCTCCCGCAGGGCTTCGACGGCGCCCGCGGCGACCTCGTCGGGAGTCAGTTCGAGTCGGATCTTCACGGCGGATTTCCTCCCGGTGTGGACGGTGCGGCAGCCGACGTTGAGGTCAGTCGTCCTCGTAGTCGTCGTCCTCGTCGTCCCACTCGTCGGAGTAGGCGGCGGGGTCCACCTCGCCGGACCCCTCGCACTCCTCGCACGGCGTTCCCGCGAACCAGCGGTCGACGCCGTCGCCCATGCACTGCGGGCACTCCATTGGTGTTCTGCCTTTCCATCGGGTTTGGTGCGACGTGGTCGGAACGGCCAGATCCGGAGGTCGTCGCGGCGGACGTTCGCCGGTGCCGTTGTTGATGTCGGTCGTTGGCAGGTGGGGATGGGAACTACACGGTCGGGCGTCGCCGACGCGGATGTGGACCGAAGGTCCGTTGCGCCGCAACGACTTCCGCGACGTCCGTGCCGGGGGCGGGCCTCACGGCCAGGTCCGGGCGGGTTCAGGGGGTGGTGAGCCTGCGGCCGGTGGCGACGTCGTGGGTGGGCTTGTCGCCCCGGTAGCGCCGCCAGGCGGCGACGATCGCGGCGTGCAGGACCGTGTAGGGCGTCGAGCGGTCGTGCTCGGCGCGCACGGCCCGGTGGAACGCCACGACGCCGAGGTCCGGCTTGTCCAGCAGGACCAGGCGCGCCGTGTCGTCCACGGCGTGCGACAGGGACACGGACTCGTCCGTGGGTGCGCTCATGACCGGTACCCGCGCTTTCGGATCGTGCGGTTGTCGGGGTGGACCGGACCGGCGGCGGTTCCTTGGCCGGGATGGGCCGCCGGTCCGGGCGAAGTCAGTGCGCGAGGGTGATGCCGGCCTGCATGTACAGGTCCACGGCGTCGGCGAGGGCCTGGTCGTGGTCGAACGCCAGCGGCCCGAAGTCCGTCGACAGCACGTCGGTGACCGGCCACCAGCGGGCCTGGCGGGCGTCGTCGCCACCCACGGCGACGGGCATGTGGTCCAGCACCGCCGCGAACGCCACGGACACGACACGGCCGCGCGGGTCGCGGCCGGGGGTGTCGTAGATGCCGACCCGGTCCAGGTTCCACTCCTCGAACGCGACGCCGGTCTCCTCGTGCAGCTCGCGCACGGCGGCGGCGGCGAACGTCTCGTGCGGGTCGACGTAGCCGCCGGGCAGCGCCCACCGGCCCGCGAACGGGGCGTGGCCGCGCTCGATCAGCAGCACGTGCCACTGCCCGGCGGTGTCGGGGGCGAACAGCAGGACGTCGGTGGTGATGGCGGCGTTGTTGTCCTTCATGGCGCTCACTTCCCGTTCCGGTTCTTCTTGGCGGTGTTGGCGGGGTCCGGGATCTGGCACCCGCAGGTCGTGTCCACGGAGAACCACATGCCGTCGGTGGTCTCGGTCCAGTCGTCGTAGCGGCCGGTGCCGCCGCACTTGACGCAGTTGGGGTCGAACTTGAACTCCATGACGATTCCTTCCCTGCTCACGCGGCCGGCGCGATGCCGTCGGCGGCGCCGGTGGTGGTGTCGGCCAGCTCGGCGGCGTGGCGTTCGGCGTTCTCGGCGGCCTGGTGGGCGCGGTCGTTGACGAACGGGTCGTCGGCGTACAGGGCCACGTCCCCCCACAGGTCGGCCAGGATCAGCCACCAGTCCACGGCGTCGGGACCGGTCCGCGGCACGCACGCCGTGAAGTGCTCCGCCAACGCGAGCACCGCCGCCGCGTACCGGGCGGCCCGCGCCGCGACCCGCGCGGCCGTCACCGCAGCACCGCCGTCAGCAGCGACGCGACACCCAGCCACAACCAGTGCCACGACTGGTCCAGCGCGTACGCGCCGGTGCCCAGTGAGGGGTTGTCGTCGTGGTCAGGACGCGGCGCGCCGAGCGCGTAGAACCCGCGGTGACCGGTCAGCGTGGCGAGACGGGCCAGGGTGTGGCGCCGGTCCGCCCAGTAGTGCGTGACCGCCGACACCAGCTGACCGACAACGAACCCCGCCGGGGTGATCGGCAGGTCCAGCAGCCACCACAACACCGCGACCGTCCCCGCCGTCACCAGCGTGTACGACACCACGTGCCGCAGACACGCCACCCGACCCGCCCGCGACCGCAGGTTCTTGTGCGCGGCCTGCGCGTCGCTCTGCACCCAGTGGTCGGCAACGTTGTGCGCCACCAGCAACGCGGGCAGCGTCACCGCGAACGTCACCGCCGTCGCCATCGTGTCGAGCTGCATCACGCCACCCGCCCCTCGGCCATCACGGCGAGCCGGCGCGTCACGTCGGACGCGGCCACGAACACCGGGTCGACGTCCCGGTCCAGCGTGATGCCCAGCACCCGCTCGGCGCGGCCGACGTCGGCACCGTTCAGGTGGTCCCACACCTCCACCCGCGCGGTGCCCGCCGACGTGGAAATCTCGCCGACCGCCGCCACCCGGACGTAGCCGTCCTCGGGGAAGAACCGGACGAAGTCGAACCCCAGGGCAACCGCGGCGCGAGCCACCCCCGCCAGATCGGCCGCCCAGTCCCTACGCGACGCGACCTGCATGGACACATCGGCCCCGGTGACAGGTTGCGGATACGCCCGCACGTCCACCCCGCACACGTCCAACGACCCGCCGTGCTCGGCCAGCACCACGGCCGTCACCGCCGCCAACCCCGCCAGGTTCCGGCTCATCACGCCACCCGACCCGACATCGACGCGGCACGAGCCGCGGACCGGCGCGCGGCGTTGCGACGCGCCTTACGGCCCTTCCCCTTCGACACACCGAACACCGGCGCCGGAAGCGCCGCCGCCACGACCACCGGCCGCGACTCCCCCTCCAACTCCGCCTGCGCCTGCGCCACCGACACGCCGTACCGCGGCGTGATCCCCCGCAACGCACGGGCCGCGATCCGACGGTTCCGACGCTCCCGCGCCGAACCGTCCAACAGGCCCGACGTCAACGCGGCCGACGCGATCTCCACCGACACTTGCGCGTCCAACAGCTGCTCAACCACTACCGAGGTCAGACCATCCGGGTAGTTGGCCACGTCGTCCATCTCGAAACCTCCCAGGTGCTCGTCGCCACAGCGGCGACAGGAGGAAGCTAACAGTTGAATGGTTACCGAGTCAACTGTTAGGCATCATGGGAGGGTGCGCACGCTCGCTACCAGCGGAAACGACCGCCAGTCCAGTGTTAGGTCACTGGTATGCTTCTGGTCTGTGTCGAGCGATCCGGAGGCAGCATGACCGGCCAGACTCCACGTGTCTCGCGTGGCGAGTCCTTGCACCACCAGGTGGCGCGGAACATCAGGAACCAGATCGCGGCTGGGCTACTGCGTGACGGACAGTCCTTGCCGTCCACGCGCGAGCTGGCGCAGCAGTGGGGCGTCAGCGTCTTCACGATCAACGAAGCCATGAAGCTTCTCGTGGACGAGAACGTCATCATCAGCAAGCCGCGGGCGGGTCGCGTCGTCAACGCACCGGACGAGGCAGCCCATACCGAGGTGCGAGTGAAGACGCCTCAAGTTCTACTTGTCGGCGGCTACGCAGGCAGCGGCAAGACCGAACTGGGCCGGGTGCTGGCGCGCGAAACCGGTTGGCCGATGCTCGACAAGGACACCCTCACTCGGCCCGTTGTAGAGGCAGCGCTAGAAATCCTTGGCCGCTCGCCACACGACCGTGAGTCGGAGGAGTACGTGGCGCGCATTCGCCCGCGCGAGTATGAAGCGCTCATCAATGCATTGACGGAGAACGTTCAATGCGGTAACAGTGCAATCGTGACAGCGCCCTTCATCAAAGAATTTAAAGACATTGCTTGGCTGCACCGAATTGAAGCGACATGCAGGGAAATGCGAGCAAAAGTTTCGATTGTGTGGGTGTACTGCGATGCGGATACTATGCATACCTACATTCGGCACCGTGGAGCGGCTCGCGACGCAGCCAAGCTGGATAATTGGACTGACTATCTAGCGACCATTGACGTGGACTTCCGCCCACCGGTAGAGCACTCCGTGATTAACAACAGCGCCTCGGGAGCACCATTGCAGGATCAGGCGCGAGATTTGGTCAAGTCCGTGGCTGGTAGCAGCTGACCGCAGCGGTGTTGATCGTAATAACTGACGTACAGTTCAGGGGAAAGCGATGCAGGTACTCGTTAGCAACGAGCCCGACGACGAAGTTGGCGTGGAAAAGCTGTCTGACCTAAACGGCGTTGAGGTGTGCACCTATGACCCGAACGTTTCGGTATTGACAGACACACAGCGCATGTCTGAGATCCTGCTTCCGCCGTACCGAGGGAGCCACCGACCGATTCCGCTGGTCGAACAACTACCCAACCTCGGCATGGTTCAACTCCTATCGGCGGGGGTGGACGAATGGGCGGAGCATGTGCCCGATAGTGTGGTCTTGTCAAGCGCTCGTGGTGCCCATGCTGGCCCGGTGTCTGAATGGGTGCTGTCTGCAATCCTCACCCAGTACCGTCAGTGGCCAGCGTTGGTGAGGTTTCAAGATTCCAGAGTTTGGGCACATCGGCGCTTTAACGCCGACACGCTAGACGGTAAACGCGTTCTGATCGTAGGCGCTGGCAGCATCGGGCGAGCCGTGGCCCGCAGATTGACAGCCTTCGATGTGAGTTGCACACTCGTCGCTAGCGCTCCGCGCGACGGAGTTCATGGAGCGGACGAAATTCCGGACCTGGTCCCAGGGCATCACATCGTGGTTATCGCCGCACCGCTTACTGAGAAGACCCGTGGACTCGTCAACGCCGAGTTCTTGGCGACCATGAGCGATGGTGCGCTACTAGTCAACGCGGCGCGCGGGAAAATTGTAGACACGATGGCCTTGGTTGGTGAACTGGAAAGCGGTCGCCTGCGTGCCGCTTTGGACGTTACCGAACCTGAACCGCTTCCTAAGGATCACCCGCTATGGTCCTGTCCCGGTGTAATAGTAAGCCCTCATTCGGCGCGGACAGTTCCAGGTGTCAACCTCCTATGCTACGAGGTTGCGGCGGCGCGAATCGCTGGTTTCATCAATCTCGGGACAGTTGCCCGGCAATCCGAGAAAGGCGCGCTGTGACCGCAACGGGGCATCTGATGAGACCGCTCCATTGATTGGAGATTCATGTACTTCAACACTTCGAAAACTTATTGGCAGTACCTGCGGCGAATGAGGTCTTCACCACCGCCAGCGGTGTTAGGAAATGATGCGCGACGTGGAACTTTCAATGCAGCGTTGGAGCAGTCGGAACAACTTTATACTGCGGCAACTTCCGTAGGTATGGAATCTAAGCCAATTTTGCTTTACTACGGGATTTACCAGGCAGGTCGAGCAATAGCCGCAGCTAATCCGGATAGATCCTGCCCTTGGCAGTTGCAAGGACACGGCCTGAAGGCTCCCAACCTAAGTGATCGCGACCGCGCGCCGGTCAGGGAACGACAGAGTCTCACCGACATGGTCGTTCGCGGCACGGGGAGAATTCAAGAGGCATACCCCACAATTGCAAGGATTCTAAATAGTCCCGATCTCACGACAGAGATCAAATTGGGCAGTCTCTTTGCATTATTGGACGAAACTCGCACGCGCACGTACTCCGGAGGGAGTTCCATGTTCGCATCGCTTAATGACATGCCAGCGCCTCTGGCTGTCAGCGTTGAGGCGTTTGCGACCAGAAATGGAATTGATGTTTTGTGCATCAACGGGCTCCCTGCGTCAATACTTCAAGCCCAGAACATGCAGGCGCTAGTTGGAGAGTTCTTGCGCCGGTTCTATCCGCAATTTAATGACCAGTGGGAAGTCGGGAACATTGACAATGGTAGCGGCCTCGGTCGGAAAGGCTGGTTGACGCTGACGAGGCAAGGTGAAATAACCGTTAAAGATTCTGACTACTTCACGCCTGCGGATGAGGATCGATCCGCCCTAGAGCGGGAACTCGGCGTGAGAAAACCATACTTCTCATTCGACGATGTGGTGGATCCAACTTTGCCTGAGCAAGGGCGTACGTTACACCGTCTATGCGCATGGTGGGCGGCACTATTTTATTTGTCAATGACGGCGCGGTATGCGCCGAATGCCTGGACGGATGATTTGAACGTTGACATGAGCCCTCATGCCGTAGGCCTGGAACAGCTGCTGGAATTTGCACTTGAAGAAGTTCCCTGCCTAGTGGGTGAAGTGATTGAGAGCTTGGCAAATTAGAGATTCCGATCCCAGCGCTGATCCGCTGGTGGTCCGGGCCTCTGGAAGAACACCGGCCGAGCCTGGCGGGAGCCGCGGCTGGTTCACTTGATGCCCGGTCAGATAGCAGGCAGGGGCGCACATCCATCAGGTGTTGGTTCGGCCGCCCACCCGAGTAGAGTGTTCGTCATTGTGCCTGGTCAAGGCTAGTCCACTGTGGATGTTCACGTGGTGGACTGGGTGACTAACTGAGTGACAAACGGTGCGCACCCGTGCGGACGTCGATGGACGTCGGGGGACTGTTTGTGCTGGTCAAAGCCCTGATCGACCGTGGTGGAAACCCGCTGGAAAGTGCCTGGGGGTCAAGGGGTCGCAGGTTCAAATCCTGTCGTCCCGACGGTCGAAGTACGGCGAAAGCCCAGGTCAGGGCCTTGGATCACTACGGTGAGACAAGGCCCTGATTCTGTTTCCGGGCACGTCGTCTCACAATTTCTCACGAACGCTCGTACTGCTTCTTTCAGCCCAGGAGTTCACCGAGCTGATCGGCTGCCTGCCTCAGGTGCTCGACGTTCGGGTGGATGTAGACCCGCTTGGTGAAGCTGAGGTCCGCGTGGCCCGCCCAGGCGCTCACGATCACGTCCGGCACACCGGACGTCGCCAGGTAGGTCAGGCAGGCGTGCCGAGCGTCGTAGGGCCGGACCTTCCGCACGTTGGCCTGCTCCATCAGCTTGTGAATCGCGCGCCGAAGTCGATCGGTCTTCCAGGGTTGGCCCAGCTCGTCGACCAGCACGAACCCTGACCGCTCGTACAGCTCACCGGCTCTCATCGCCTCCGCGGCCTGCCTGGCCTTGAACGCCTTGAGTGCTGCCTGCAGGGGCGTGGGTAGAGGCAGCTTGCGCTTGCCCTTCTCCGACTTCGGCCCCTTCTCCTCGACTTCACCCTCGACCAGCGTGCGCGTCAGCTCGATCGACAGCGTCCCCTCGTCGAGGTCGACGGCGCTCCACCTGAGTCCGCAGACCTCGGCGGGCCGCATCCCGATCAGCGCCAGGAGCACGGGCGCGTGGAGCCGGTGGTCGCGGATCGCGGCGAGGAACTGTCTCACCTCCATCTCACTCCAAGGCACTCGCAAGGCCGCCGCAGCCGCCGCCTTGCGCCGCGCTTCGCGCGGGATCTGGGTGTACTGGGCGACGTTGCGGACTACCAACCTGCGCCGCATCGCCACGTTCAACGATGACCTGAAGCGCCCCAGTGTGAGCTGCACGGACCGGACGCTGAGCCCGCTGCCGACCCTCCCGCCGCGCTTCCGACCGGAGGTGAGCATCCAGCTGACCAGCTCGTCCACGTCCTCTTCGGTGACGTCTTGGAGCCGCTTCCCGCCGAGCCGCTCGCGCACCGGCAGCAACGCGTCTGCGTAGTTGGCGGCGGTGGCCTTCTCGACGTCGACCGTCGTGGACTTCAACCAGGTGTCCAGCCAGGCCGACACCGTGGTCTTGTCGGGTCCGACGAACGTCCCCTCGTCGGTCTGGTGCTTGACCTTGGCGTACTCGGCGCGGGCTTCCTTCTTGGTGTCGTAGGTCTTGGTCAACTGCCTACGCTTGCCGGTCGCCGGGTCGCGCCCGATGTCGATCACGAACCGGTACCTCGTCGTACCGTCCTTCAACTCGATCTTCTTGATCGGGTCACCCACGAGCTTGCAGCTCCTTAGTTCAGGCCCCCTCCGATGAGCCGAGAGGGGGCAGCAATCCGAGTTCCCGGGCCCTGCGGATGTACCGCGCCGCCTGCGTCCGCGACCTGTTCATCACGTTGGCCACGGCCACCGCAGGTGCCCTGTTGCCGGCTGCCACGGCGCCGGAGTAGATCCGCGCCGCGCGCCGGGCGTCGTCGTCGGCCTGGTTGCGGACGCGCTCGTCCGCGGTCGAAGACGCTTCACGACGGTCGACTGCCTGCGCACCGAGCGGCAAGGTGGCCAGCCACTCGTCCCGCACGGAGGCGGGCACAGTTGCCTTCTCGACAGCAGCGCGCACGAGTTGGTCGACGAGGATCTGCCGCATCACCGACGTGGTAACCGGCGCCGCGGCCTTGCCCTTCACGGCCACCGACAGCACCACGGGCCGCAGGTCGGTGCCGACGAACACCTCCATCGTCGCCGCGACGTCCGGCTCCTCCAACGCGAAGTTGGCTTGGAACCGGGTCGGTACAGCGGTGTCCGGACCCGTCTCCAGGTAGCCGATCGGTGCCAACTCGTCGATGGTCACCCAAGCGATCCGGAAGTTCTTCGGCAGGCGAGGCACGGCAGAACGATACGCACCCCCTTCCGATCTCTGCGGTCTTGTGCGACCCAAGGTATGCCATCGCCACGGCATGGCCAATGTCTTTGCATGCTACCGTCGATGACATGACTACCGGGGGGCAGTCTCGGGCGGAGCGATCCGCCGAGCTGCAGACATGGATTCGGACGGGAAGAGCGCGGCGGCTGCGCGTCGACGCGGGTCTCAGCCAAGCTCTGGTCGCACAGGACTGCGAGGTCTCGGCGTCCACTGTGCACCGCTGGGAAGCGGGGAGCCGGCTGCCTCGCGGCCGCAACATGCTGGCCTACCACAGCTTCCTCGCACACCTCGCTGAGCACGAACAGCGGGGAGGTGAGTGGGATGAGGAGTAGGCAGAACCGACCGACGCTGGCAGAGATCAAGGCGACCTGGCCGCCCGCCGTGGACGTCACGACGGCGGCCTTGGCGTTCGGGATGAGCCGCAGCAAGGCGTACGACCTCATCGCTCGTGGCGAGTTCCCGGCCAAGGTGGCGAGGTACGGGAGGCGGCTCGTGGTCATCACCGAGTCGGTCGTTCGTGCTCTGTCCGCAGGGGACTGACGATGTCGCTCACACAGTTCGACAGACACATGAGCGGTGCGCACGGCGAGTTCCGCTACCTCTTCGAACTGCCTGGGGAGCCGCTCCAGGGAGAGCAAGATATGTGCGAACTGATAGTTCGCACCAAGGTCGCCACGCGATCCGAACCGCTGTGCTCGGCGAGCAGCCCTCCCGTGCACGCCTCTGGCCGGCGGGCCGGGAACGGGGGAGGGGTGCTGTGAGCAACGAGCAACACCGGCGTGGCACAGGCCGCGATGTGCGGCTCGGCAACCGCGAGGCAGTGCCCAGTGGGACGGCGAAGCGCCGAGCGCGTACGTCGGTGTCCTTCACCGACATCGAGTGGGCGGCCATCACGATCGCGGCTTCGCTGGACGGCATGCGGGCGGGAGCGTGGATCGCTCGGGTCGCGTTCGACGAGGCCGCCCACCGCAACAGCGGAGCCCGGCTCGACCGCGACGCCTTCGCCGCTCTGGCGGCAGCGGTGCAGGAGCAGCGCAGGGTGCTGGCCAACGTGGGCGGCAACCTGAACCAGTTGGCGAAGGCGACCAACGCGACCGGTGGCACCGACAACCCGGAGGCCGCGGCGCGGTTGTTGGGCCTCGTTCGTCGCGTGGTGGGTTCCACCGACGAACTGCTCCTCCAGATCCGGGCGAAGATGCGATGAGAACGGGAGCGTGACGGGGCGGAGTGCTCAGCACTCCGCCCCGTCCTACCTCTCCCGAGCGACTGCCGGTGTGCCGCCCAGCCACACGAGGTGCAGCTGTCGCACCTCGGCGTCTCCCGTGCTGAGTTCGAAGGTCATCAGGGCGCGCTCCGCGCTGTCCGACACCAAGCGGAAGTCACCCTCGACCGAGTTGACGCCGGCCCGGTCGCCGTAGTCCAGGCCGTACCCCGCGACGCGTGCGTACTGGCGGTCGCCGTACTCCTCGACGATGGCGAACGGTCGCGGCGCCTTTTCCCGTACGAGTTCGTTCACGAACACATCGAACCCGTCGTCGGTCCTGTGCTCCGAGCTGATGTGCACCGGCTCGCTCACGTGCTGCCCCTTCTCAGGTCGTTGATGATGTTGGCGAGTTCGCCTCCGGGCAGCAGGCAGTGCCCGGTCTCTTCGGGGGACACCAGCCATGACGCTGCCGTCTCGCCGATCACCGTCGGCGGCAAGGGCAGCGGCGACCCGCTCCGCAGCGCGCGCACCTTCCTCCATGCCAAGACCAACGGGAACGGCGGTTCGATCAGGAAGTAGGCCAGCGGAGCCCTGGGTAGAGCCAGTACGGGTGTCGGCTTGGAGCTGAACCTCGGGTGATCGGTGATGTCCTTCGCCAATGACTGGTGCACGGACACTGCACCGAGGTTCGCCCCCGTAACGGTGAGCACCGCTGGTGCCTGACCACCTGCCGCAGTCCACCACTGGTGGATCACACCGGGATCGGTCGTGGCTGCTTCGACGGGACGCAATACGGCACCCGTGGTGGGTTGACCGTCGTCGGGGTCGACGAACCGACCACCGCGCCACACGGCTCCCGGCAGCACTGGCCAGCCGAGTGCGGCGTACTCCAACGCTGCTCCCATCTCACCGGAAACATTCGAGGTGCTGCGTAGCGCCGCGTCATCTGCCAGGGGCGTAGGAGCCGATGGCGAACCCGCGGTGACCGGCACGACTTCGAACAGGTCGTCGAATTGCATTGGCACGAGCACGACCAAGGCACCGGCGATGAAGGCGGGGCCTGGCTGGAGCGCGCCGTGCATCACCCGTGACACGGTGGACCGGTTGACGCCCATCGCCTTGGCCAAGGCATAATCGGAGTGGAAGCTGGCGAGCTTGGCCGCGCTGCCGAACCTGCGGGAACGCAGTCGGACGGTATGGGGCGCGCCGGCGGGCTGCTTCTTGATCATGGGGCAGCCGAACCGCCGGTCGCGCGCTGGACCCCGTCAACCGCAGCAGCCAAGGCCGGTAGGTCAGGTCGGGCCAGCGGACCACCCGCCTGCTTCCTTCCTCGCCGGGGATATGGCTGCCCGGTGGCCTTCAAGGCGATGGCTTTGGCCACCTCGGCGAGGTCGAAGGCCAGTGCCGCCTCGACCTCGGCCAGATCGAGGGCGCCACGCATCTCACCACCCGGTCCGGACGGCGGAGGAGACGCATGCGCGCTCTCGTCCATCAGCCGAACGATGTAGCGTGCCAACTCGGTGTTGACGCTGCTCAGCCAAGCGTTGAACAGCAGTTCGTCCCTGGTCACCCCCAACCACCGGCCCAACTCGTCAAGCACGCTCGCCGTGCACCCTGAGGCGCTGCCACGCCTGCTCACCACCCGTCATCGGCTCAACGGCCCAAAGCTCGGTACCGGTGGCCAAGTTAGGGACGACCGAGCGTCACGAGTCGTACAAAATGTGCAACCTCTCCCCAGCTACCCTTGCGTCATCAACTCGGGAGAAGCCGAGGAGGTCGGATGCCCGACACCGCCGGTGAGATCGGCAAGCGAGTCCGCTACTGGCGCCTGCGCCGCAACCTCGGCCGCAAGCAGTTCGCCGACATGATCGGTCGCTCGACCTCGTGGCTGGACAAGGTCGAGTCGGGTGAGCGCAGCCTCGCACGCATCCCGGTCATCGAGCTGGTCGCCGACGCCCTCGCCATCGACCCCAGCGTCCTCACCGACGCACCCGCCGCAGCCCGAGCCGCCGACCGCGTGGACGCCGCCGAGGTCAGCGCCATCCGCGCGGCACTCGGCCGCTACCCCGGCCTGGCGGCCGCGGACACCAAGCCTGCCGGCGTCGCCCAACTCGCTCGCCAGGCCGACTACATCGAGCACGCCTGGACGTCGTCCCACTTCACCACCGTCGCCCAACACCTGCCGAAGCTGCTGGAAGCAGCGCAGCGCGCAGCCCTCGCCGCACCGCCGGCCGGGCAGGTCGACGCCTACCGCGTGCTCATCGCGGCCTACCGCCTGGCCTCCTCGATGCTGCTCAAGTTCGAGAGCCACGACGTCGCCTGGCTGGCAGCCGACCGCGCCATGCACACCGCCCTGGCGGTCGACGACACCTGGTCGCAGGCGCGGGCCACGCGCAGCGTCGCCCGCGCCATGAGCGCAGCCAGGCAGCGCACCGAGGCGGTCGAGACCCTGCTGAGCATGTCCGACCGCATGCGCCCCGAAGTGCCCAAGCACCCGACGAGCCTGCTCTCCCTCCACGGCATGCTCCACCTCGCCGCCGCGATCACCGCAGCCGAGCAGGAAGACACCTCCCTGGCCCTGTCCATGCACCAGGAAGCCACCCAGGCTGCTGAACGCATGGAGCGCCACTACGACACCCACCACACCCACTTCGGCCGCGCCAATGTCGCCATCCACCGCGTCGCCGCGCTCGTCCGCCTCTACGAAGCCGGAGCAGCTCTCAACTTCGCCGCGACGATCCCCAGCAGCGCTCTCAACGAGCTACCGCCAGAACGCCGGGCCAACCACCTGCTCGACCTGACCGAGGCCAACGCCCGCTGCGGCAACTTCGTCGAGGCCACCCGCGCCCTCGCCCAAGCTGAGCGAACCGCACCCCAAGAAGTCCGCAGCCGCCCCTTGGCCCACGGCTTGTTGAGGATGCTGCTGTCCAACACCACTGGCGAGCCCGCTCGCATGGTGAAGCAGATGGCCGAGCGAGCCGGAGTGCCCGCGTGACCGAACGAGTCCTCTACCTGATGATCTGCGGCGCCGGACCCGCCAAACACGTCGACGTCGCCATCAAGCTGGCCCAGGAAGCAGGCTGGTCGGTCTACTGCATCGCTACACCAGCCGCCGTCGAGCACTTCCTCGACCTCGACGATCTGCACCAGCTCACCGGCCATCCCGTGCGAACCGGCTACCAACGCCAAGGTCAGCCGCCGCTTCCTCCTGCCGACGCGGTGATCGTCGCACCGGCCACCTACAACACGATCAACAAGTGGGCGGCGGGCATCGCCGACACCTATGTCCTGACACAGCTTGCAGAACTCACCGGCCTGGGCGTGCCGATCGCCGTCCTGCCCTTCGTGAACACGGCTCTCGCGAACAACGCCGTGCTCCACCGAAGCTTCGAAGTGCTGCGTTCCTCAGGCGTGAAAGTGCTGTTCGGGCCGGGAGGATTCGAGCCCCACCTGCCTCGGCAAGGTGGGCGTGCTTTGGCCCACTACCCGTGGCGATCAGCCATCGAAGCGATGGAGTAGCACAGCGATTCCGGCGTGAGCCAGCAATTTCCTAAGCACTTGGAATACTCACTCATTCGAGTGACGGCCGCTGTGGTCCGGCTTGCCAACGGTGTACGGTTCGAGCCCAGGCGGTCGCGGTCCGCCTTGAGGCAGCTCCGACATCCCGGCTGGGGCGAGTGCCTTCTAAGCGTGCCATCGGGTGCGCACCGCGAGTCGTCACGTGCTGCGCGAGGTAGAACCTCATGGCTCGCAGCGTCGGCCGGGAGGCGTCTGCGGAGGACTCTGTGGCTCGGACACGATCGGACTCCTTGGGTGCGCGTTTGGAGCTGCGTGCGCTGTGCACGGGTGAGCACCCGAACATCGCTCGCCGGCAGCTCTTGGCCGAAGGCGGGACGCTGATCCCCGCTGCGGTGGACGGGCAGCACCAGTTCGAGGCGGCCCTGTTGCCGCTGATCAGGACGGCGAGCGGAGCAATCGCGCGTAATAGGCCGCCGGGCGGCAGCGAGGCGGTGGTGAAGGAGGCGCGACTGCGCACCGACTCGCTCTCGCTCCACTTGGCCGACCAAGTCCTGCACCAGGTGCTCGCCCGGTCGCTGCCTACCGTGACCCCGCTCGGGGTGAACGGGATACCGGGTCTTCGCCCCGAGGTCGGGCGCGACTTCCTGGACTTGAACGTCATCGGCGCCAACGGCGACCGTACTGGGCACGTAAGGCTGTTGGGCGTGACACCAGAACGATGGCGTGCCGCGCAGCGCGGCCTCGACCAAGTCCTCCTGGGCAGGGAACCGGTGTGGAAGCGCCGAGGGAGTGCTCTTCACGTAGCTGAGCGCCGGTCACTCGACAACGTGGTAGCCGCGCCGACCGACCTGATGAGTGCGGTGCTGCGGCGCTTCCCGTTGTGGCGGCACTCGGCCTGGCTCGACAGCGCGCTCAACGGTGACTCGTTGCGAGTGCGGTGGAAGCACGGACTCTCCGATGAGGTCGTCATCGCGATCTTGACGGAATCCCTGTGCCGGATCCCGGGTGTCACCGCGGTGCCGGAGCAGTTGTCCGAGAAAATGCGCGGCATCCTGCTGTCCTACGCTGAAGTCGCTGCTCGGACGTCCCACGACGATGCCTGGGCTTGGGTCGAACTGCGGGCGCTTGACCTGGCAGCTGCTGCGGAACTCGACTCGACCGAGCTCGCACTGGTACCGGAAGTCTGGGACCACCATGAGATGCGAGACGCGTTGGCACGCCGTGAGCTCAGCCTCGTCTATCGACTCCTGCGGCGCCACGGTGTGTCGAACGAACAGATAGCGACTCTAACCGGCCAGTCCGAGGCGGAGGTCGTCGAGATCCTGAAGGGCCGCCAGGTCATGGCCTACAACGTGCTCGCGCAGATCGCACGTGGGTTGGGTGTGCCGCGGGGGTACATGGGACTGGCCTACGACGAAGCGGTAGCGGTCCGCGCTGCTGCTCTGGCAGAAACGCCAGATCGCTCGGCCACCGCGGAGAGTGAGTCGGTGAAGCGGAGGAAATTCCTCGCTCACGCCGCTGCGATCACGGTCGGCAGTGCCGTGTTCGGCACGGGGGCACGGACTTGGTTTTCCTCGCCCGCCTTGCTTTCCGCGCCTGATCGCATCGGTATGAGCGACGTCCGCCGAGTGGAAGCAGCCGTGCGCAATTTGCGCGGGATCGACCGCATGTACGGTGGCCGATCCCGCCGTGAGGCGGCCATGAGTCAGCTTGCCTGGGCACGAGGGATGCTTGGTTCCATCACCGCACAGGAGGTGAGACAGCGGCTCCAGGTCGCGATGGCGGACCTGCACGATCTGGCGGGTTGGGCATCGTTCGACGCCGGACTCCACAATGTGGCCCGCGAGCACTTCGATCGTTCCCTCGGCTTGGTGCGGCGCAGTCACGAAGAAGGCCTTGTCGCCAGTGTGCTGGAACGCATGGGTGGCGGCCGTTTGGTGATCGCGGGAGACTACACGCCCGGAACGGGACTCGTCCGTGGTGAACGAGGTGCACACCTCGGACCGCGTGTGATGGAGGCGTGGCGGGCTGCCAGGGAGTGCTTCGGCCAGGGGTTCTCGCTCAACGATCTGCTGAACACCGAGGCTGGCCTCGATTTCCTTCGCTGACTGACCGGGCTTCGCCGCGCTTCCGCGTCCCCACTCCGATCGGGTGGGGAGAACCGACATCCACCCGCAGTGAACCGTCGGTGGAGGTGGGCGCGTGCCCGATGAAGAGAACGACCAGCGACCGCCAAACAAGATCGAAAAGACCCGTCGCGAGAGCCTGTCCGAACAGCTGACCCTCGTCCTGTGCGCCCTGGTTCATGTGGTCGCATTGGTCGGCGAACTGGTTGACCTGCTCTCCAGTTGACGAGCTGGTGGCGTCCGGCACGGGCGCCACCAGCGTGGAGCAGAGGGTGCACATCGGATGAAACGAGGGGACCTTGTCAGCTGTCGACTTCGAACGCCGGGGTGTACCCCTGGCCCATACCGAGGTGTTCGTAGGCGACGGTGACCCGTGTGCGGTTCCACCTGTGCCCGAGCATGAGGGCAAGGCCGCCTGGCCCGGCCATGAAGAGGTGGATGCGCTTGGCACTCGGCAACTCGTCGAGTTCGGCGCGGACCAGGTTCCGGATCGTTTCCGCATAGGTGACGGCCTGTTCCGATCCGTCGATGGATTGGTCGTCGCTCCCACCGCCTGGCTGGATGGTGAGCAGGTGGTGGGCTGGGATGCCGTTGCGCTGCAGGAATTTGATCACGGCCGGTGTCGGGTCGATGGCGAAGCCAAGGGCCACGGCCAGATCAGGACCCAGGTTCAACTGCTGCCGCTGCAGTTGCGGTACGGGGATCGGGACCTTCCGGGCATCGGTCGACCACAGATGATGACCTTGGAGGTATCGCAAGGTGTGACCTCGGACGCTGGGAAGTGCGGCACCGACGCGGAAGAACGTCGCTTGGCGCATGGCACCGCGGACGACGGTGGAGCGCCAACCGCTCTCCTCCAGTGCTGCTGCCGCGTCCACGATTTCCTGCTCCATGCGGGCCCAGCCCGAAGCGTGCCGTGGCTGAACACGGACCTGGGGTTTGTCACCGTCGAACAGGTGGACCCAGTCCAGGGCGATGGTGGCTTCCTCGGCATGAGGATCCCTATCGATGGCTTGTACGACCAGGACCGCTGACGGGGGAGCTGGGTGCAGGGACTCCACTGCGCTTCGGATGTCCTGCTCGGGTACGGCCCGCTTGCCACTGGTAACCCAGCCCTCAGCAATGTTCAGCCCATGCTGGAGTGCCGAATCACTGCCGTCGAGACCAGCAGCGACCATCAGCGTGCGGACGTGTTCCTCCTCGGCACTGACAATCCTCCCTGTGACAAACTGCAGGTGTTCCAGCATCACGAGCAGTTCAGGGCGGCTCGCGCCGACGTGGTCCGCCCAGCGCTCTACAGCTCGCCCGGCTGTGCTGATCTGCTCCACCTGTTCCGCGTACGGCATCAGCAGGTCGGTGCGGCCGTCAACGTGCCCGAGCAGCGGGTCGGTGCGATCCAGGGCCCGGTTGGTGATCAGCCGCAGTGCGGGAGTCGCGCCGTTGGCGCTGAGCGTGAGGTAGCTGGCGTACAGCTTCTGCAGCAGCGACTTGCCTTTGCCGGACGTGGCGGTGAGAAAGCCCTCGTTGACCAGGTCAGCAGGGTTAGTCGCCCATTTGACCTGCGCGAAGATGTCAGGTTCCCCGGTACAGCTACGCAGGACCACGTCGTCGACGTTCCCGACCCCGTTGATCTCCACCTCCACCTGCGAGAAGCGGCGCTCGGGGCCGATCACGCGCATGGCAGCCCCCCACACGAACAAGTCCTGGAACCTGTCCCCGCTGCGTCGAACGCCCGACCTGGATGGTGGACCCGCTGCTGGGCGTTGTCCGTTCATCAAGCTTCCTGCCCCTGCCGTGGCGTTGACGAGGCGCGAGTGCTGGGGTGCGCGCCGTGATGCGCGACAGTGATCTCGATCGGGCCATCGGTGCGGTGAACGAGGAGGACCAGCGGATGCTCGTAGGCGATCGATGCCCGTCGTATGGACATCAAGTCTTGGCCGCTCGTCCCACTCCCCACCGGGTGGCTGTGCCAGTCACCCACGTACCCGAGCCACGGGTGCTCGTGTTCGGCGAGTGCCGTGTCGAGGGCAGCCTGCGCCGAACTCTCGTCCCTGCACCAGGAACTCACTGTTGCATTCGGGTCGGATACCTCGATGGCGTATCGGATGACCACTCGGCCGTTGGTCCACCAGCCCAGCAGCAACCCCCCGGTCTCCCGTGGGTACGCGGCTGAGGCCAACGCGGAGATCGTGGTCACTGCGTCAGCGTGCACCTCGGTCTGGGTCTTCCTGGGCTTCATGACGCCGCATCTCGCAGGACGTCGCTGGTAACCGTGCCCATCCGGTTGTAGAGCGGCTCAGGTTGAGGGCGCCGCACGACGGCCATGCTTGCAGGCAGTGCACACGTGAGCAAAGCAGCGTCGACGACGACTTGGTGCGCGAGTTCCGCTGCGGCCAGTACCGCGCCTGGTGGTGTCGGCGAGACCGTGCTGCCGCAACCGCGCTCTTGGAGTCGGATGCTGCTGTCGAGGCGGGGAAGAGCGGGTAGGTACTTTTCGCCGCTGCGGAGGGGCATCCGATCCACTCTGAGGACATCGCCATCGCGCTGCACGCATGCCGAGACCACCGCGTGCCCCGTCGCACGGCCGATCGAATCGGCGGCCGTGGCCAACAGGCTGCTCGCGTAGCCACTACCCGTGGCATCCAGCACCACTTGGTGGTCGCGAACGAGGGCTTCCGCTTCCTCCAAATCGACAAGAGGACCCCGAGGTACGTGGATGCCGGTGACGTCGGCGTCGACAGCCACCAAACATGCCCGTACCGCTTCGGTCTTGGGCCATCCGACGTACCTGTTGCCAGCGAGGTGCCGCACAACGTTGCCGGGGCGGAGGCGTTCCCCGTCGACGAGCGTAAGCCTGCGCGCACCCGCTCGGAAAAGCGTGTCCGCCGCGAAGGAACCTATTGCGCCGCAGCCTACGATCGCGATCCGAGTGGTCAACAGCTCCGGAGCAGCCGAGCCTGCGCGCAACATGCACGTCGCAGCGCTGGAATCAGCGCTCTCACAGGCGGTGACTCGGATGGCATTCGACGACTTTCGAACCCTTGTCACGAGGACGCCTTGCCTCGTGCCGCGCACGTAGAGGAAGAGGATGTGCGTAATGGCACCGACGGCGATCAACCGCCCCACCTCTGCGACACGAGGACCGAGCGCGACGGCGACGTCGTCCCAAGATCGCAGGGGGCTCGTCATGCAGCCGAGATCGGCCACCCACGCCAAGTTGCGGTCCCTGCGCCGTTGTCGTCGACCCGTGTCGAGATCGCCGACTCGTCGGCGCTCGTTCGTGATGACGATCGTGTGCGGGTTCGGTCCAGGCCCGGTGCGTACGGCGCGATCAGGTATCAAGGCGGAAACGTCGTAGAGCACCAGCCTGCGATCGATGTGCTCCCGCTCCAGGTAGCGCTCCAGGTCGCAGTCGTCATCACCGGGCCAACCGGCCGCGCTCTTGCAAAGCCAGCCACCGATGCGGTCGAGCAGCACATCCGGGCGCAGCCAGGGGGCCTGGTCGACCGCCCAATCATCCGTCCAGAGGCACAAGGAGCCGTCAGCATTCGCGTGGAACGTGGTCTCGAACGGCCCCCCTGCGTCCAGCAAGATCACCTTGGGAGGTAGGAACGGGAAGGTCGGCCCATGCCTGATCACCACACGAGCGATGTGGATCTGGTCAGTCGTCGAGTGGTGCCATCGCACAGGGCCGCAGAGGTGATCACCGTCATCGGTGAACCCGAGTGCCACCAGTCGTTCGCGCCACTGGTCCGCAGCCGCCGCGAAGGGGCTGCTCATGCGTACCGATCCTGCCCCGCCGGCACGGCCGGGGCTCCCCTGACGAGGGCGCGACCTGAAGACTTGGTGGACCCGTCGGGGTTGCAGTAGTCGGGTAGCGGGAACACGTATTCAGACTCTTCGGTGTTCTGTGTTTCACCCAGCAAGTTTCGCCACAGCACTGCAGACTTACAGGGGTCCTCTTCCTTGAGCGCCTTCTTCGCCAAGGAAGCCGCTTCGGCGATCCTCTCGGCCGCTGCCTCGATCTGCTCTGCCGTTGCCTTCGTCTTGATCGTCCGATCGTCGAGGGTGGGGTCGTCCGGTCCCTCATCCATGTAATCGGGGAGTCGTTCGGCGATTTCTCCCAGGATTACGGGCAAGTAACCGGCGATCGTGCTCTCATCGGGCTGCAAGTCCTGGAATGCATGGTAGGCGAGTACTTCGAAGTAGTAGCCGCCAGGCTGGTCATCCACCCAGGTTCGCCGAACCTGTCGGATGAGCTTCACCATCGGCACGTAGATGCCGCTCTCATCGTCGTCCGGGTTGAGCAGGAAGTCTTTGTTCGCGGCTGTCGTGAGTTCGGCCATCTTGATCGGGTTGGTCTCAACCCAGCTCGCCCGCCCGTCGTCTTCGATCTTTTCCGGGATCTGCCAGTGGTCATCCGGGTGGTCCGCGCAAGGGCGGGCGATGACTACGTCGACGGACAGGTCGAAGTCGGGAAACTCGATCATCACCGAGCGGTGCTGGCGCTTCACGCAGTACGGGAAGGCTTCCTCCAGGACTTCGGTCACATGATCGAGTATGTCTCCAGGGCGCAGCGATGACGTCGCCTTGGTCAGCCGGGCGAACACGTCGACGTCCTTGACCCGCTTGATCGACACGTGCCGACCGTACGACCCGATCAGGAACGTCGATATGCCGAGCTTCTTCAAGCGGTCATCTGCTTTCAGCGCCTCGGTGACCTGCTTGTGCGCTTCCTGAGCGTTCTTCGCGTCGTCCTTCGGTTCGATCTTGCTCAGTGCAGCTTCGAACGACTTGGCCAGGTTTGCCATCAACCGCCCCCTCCCGCTTTGGTGACGCTTGCGATCGGATGAGCGCAAGAGGCGCCACGGCCGAGTGGTTGAACGATGGTAACCGCGACCTTCAACAATGCAACCATTGTGACGCTGATCACACGAGCGGATACGCAGAGTGAAGTTGGATGGAAATTGGCACTGGGTAGTCAACTGCTTTGGAAATGCTCAATCGAGCATGGATAACGACTGTCTCTGGTTATGAGGGTTACCTGTACGAGTACGCGATCGATCCAATGCGGATCGACACGACCTCAACGGTTACGTGTGTGAGCCATCGACGATAATCAGCTGCCGCGCAGCCCGAACTTGGTCCATGCCGGCTCTTGGCTGCTTGACATAGGGGGATGGGCATGAGGATCTTGGCTTGGGCGGGCGATCGTGTCTTCGGTGCCAGGCGCCACCTGGAGAGCGTGTTCATCGCGGTCCTGTTAATCCCGGTCGTCCCTGACCTGTTCGTCGACTGGCTCGGCGACCCCGGTCGGCCCCAGCGCAACGGGTTGCTGCGAGTGCTGGCCGTGGTCACGGTCTTCACCCTCGCGGTCCTAGTCGGCATCGCGCGCAGCGCCTGGGTCCGTCATCGAGGCGAACGTGCTCGCAGACCTTTCACCCCGCTACCTGCCGCTGACGTCTTGGTTCTGCCGATCAGCGTTCGCTCGGACCCGTACATGCGCAAGCAGCGCCGTGACCGAGCGCCGGAGGTCCCGGAGTTCCTCTGTGAGGAGAGCAAACCCAAGACGGTCATCGGGGTCTTCACCCCACGAACCGCGCCAATGGCAGACGACCTCG
Organism: Saccharothrix hoggarensis; assembly: GCF_052936025.1. Next base: position 1,961,507 of record NZ_CP193624.1, read on the forward strand.
CGACGGAGTTGGCTGCTGACGGCATCGCGTTCCAGCCCGTCCTGATCGACGACGCGCACAGCCCGGTCGCCGCGGTCGAGGACAGCGACAAAGTCCTCGACCAGCTCCGCGCTCTCAATGTCTCTGCCGATCGCGTGCTCATCGATGTCACCGGTGGCAGCGTCCCGCTCACCCTCGCGATGATGCGCGTCGCCGCGCTCCTCGGTGCCCGCTGCGTCTACGTGTCCGCTGACGTCGATTCCGAGGGGCGCCGCGTCCCCTACAGTCAACGCGGGCACGCCTTCGACCCCCGAGCCATCACGGGTGATGCCTGACCGGGTCATACCTGGCCGAGCAACGAGTAGGCGCGGCAAGCCGCGACACCCTGTGTCCCGATGCAGTCAAATTGTCGGACGTCGTTGGCAACCTGGAGCAATGTACAGCTACTTGAACCCTGGGCCGACGCCTCCTGCTGCGAACCCCGACGCGGCGAAGCTGATGCGGCGTATCAGGAGGTCGGGCACGAAACCGGAGCTGGCGTTGCGCAGCGCGCTGCACCGGAAAGGACTGCGCTTCGTCGTGGACCGCTCGCCACCCGGGACGGATCGCCGCAGGCGGGTGGACATCCTGCTGCGCGGTGCCCGCATCGCCCTGTTCGTCGACGGTTGCTTCTGGCACTCCTGCCCGGTGCACGGCCAGCTCCCGCAGGCCAACCGAAAGTGGTGGAGGCTGAAGCTTAGGGGGATCGCGTTGCGTGACCGCGACACGGACGCCCAGCTCGCCAAGGCGGGGTGGTTGGTGGTTCGGGTGTGGGAACACGAAGACCCCGCGGAGGCCGCGCAACGCGTGCTCGAACTCGTCGCGATGCGTACCGCATGGTCAGCGGTTGGTCCAACTCACTCGAGTGGTTGAACGCAACCGCGCTCATGCGCCCTACGACTCTGCGCTTGGCGCTTCGAACAGCACGGGAAGGAGCCTCAGCAGCCGCACGTCCGGTAATGGTGGATCATATGGTATCGCAGTGCTGTTGATTCTTTGTGATGTGTAATACTCCTGGTGAAGGGTGAATTGAAGGGCTCTCCGCTAGAGGGCGGCGGGGATTGTCGGTGTCCCGCCCTAGTCTGCGGTGCATGTCGAACTCCACAGGGCGCCGGCGCCAACGGCGGCCGGACCGGGCAGCTCGGTCTCGGGGCGGGGCGGGTGCATCGCCTGAACGCCATGTCAACGGCCTGACGACCCCATCAGTCGATGACGCGCAGGTGGCCATGGTGCTGGGTGCGGAAGAGATCGATTCAGCATTGTTGATCGAGATGTTGCTCCCAGTGTTGTGGCTAAGCCGTCTGGAGGCGTTTGCGGTAAACTCTTCCGTCGAAGGGGCGATGGTGCTGCATCACGCCTACGAACAATTTGGTATCACCTCCTACGTGTACACCGTCACATTCTCAATCACAGATTCGTCGACCGATTGGTCGACGAAATATGGACGTCTCGACCCGCGCTGGGACGCCGGAGTTCTGGATGGACACTGCCTATTGTGGCTTCCCCAGTCGGGCCGGGTCGTCGACGCGACGGTGGAGCAGTTCTCTACGGCGCCCGGTTCTATGCCCCAACTGTTGGTCGGCCGTGGGACAAGTTTGACCCCGCCAGAACGGACCTCCGCTGGAGGTGGGCTTGCCGCCGGCACGTTGCTCCCGGTGCTGAGCCCTGTCGGCCTACTGCATTACGAGCTGACGGGCCCGGAGTACCGGGATCTCGTCTCCTCATCGCTAACGCAGGAGGCCAACGAGCAGTACAGACGTGCTGGCGTCAACCTCGCCAGTCGCGCATTGACCCTGCTGCGCGTCGGCCCGGTCGCTGAGCGGGTGCGCAAGGTGCCGTACCCGCGCCTGCATGCTCTGCTCGACGCGGTCGGAAACGCGGAGTTCGTGGTCGAGCCCAATGGAGACTTCTTCTTCACGATCCGCAGCGACGACGTCGAACGCAGTTTGCGCCTCGATGCGATCACGATCGAGGTCGTCGACGCATTGGTGTCCCGCTATCCGGAAGATCGAGAACCTCGACCCGGCCCGGAACACGACCTGGTCAAAGAAACGCTGTCGGACGTCGCCACCGAAGCCCGGGTATTGCGGTCCGGGACCACAGCAACGGGTGGCGGTGACGTTCCTATTGTGCTTTTCGAACCGCGCGGCGCTGTCGGCGTCCAGGTGCGTGGCTTCGCAACGCTCGAAGCTCAGGCGGAGGGCATCATCATGGCCGGGTTCAGCCGGTTCTTGCCGAACTTCACGGCCGTGCCCCGACTGTCGTCCTGGTCGGTTAGGCATACACCAGACGGCCTCGAGCTATGGGATGGAGGTGGCATCTGGGCGCGTGCCGAATTGTCGGTCGACGATGAATGGCTCGCCGCAGCAGAAGCACACCAGATGGTTCGCGTAATCTACGGGGTGTTCGTCGGAGTGCGGGTCCCTCATGGGCGTGTCTCGTACACCGACGCCGACCGTGAGGTCGAACTCGTTCGGGCCAGGCATTCCGGTATTGTTGCCGTGGCCGAGATTCCCTGGGCCGGAAAACACAAGGCCCCAGGCTCGCGTTGGTGGCACTGGAACCGGCGTACTGCGTCCCGTTGGACTGTGCGGAGGACGTCGTGAGTGGCGAGTTCGGTCTGGCTGGTTATAGGTTCCAGTATCACGTCATCGTACTGACCGCGTTGGAGCTGTGGTGCGGATCGGATGACCGAGGTGTCGAGTCCATAGTGATCGAAGGACGTCCTGGTGCTGAGAAGGTCGACTACGAATTGATCGGCCGCATCAGCACCGACGACGGGGTCGTCCAGGTCAAGAGTCGCTGGGGTTCCAAGGCATGGTCTCCAACTGAACTGCTCGGCCTGCTCATGTCGTTGGAGCGGGACGCGAGCGGGTCCGCACGGCTCGAGCTCGTCGCGAACGGGACGTTCAGCTTTAAGGCGCGACAGTTCATCGAGTTGCTTGACCAAGCGCACGGCCTTAGTGACGAGAACCTGGCACGAACCGTGAAGCAGTTGACGACCACGCGGAAGCCAGACGTCGCGATGCTGGAGGCGTTACGGCGGTCGTCGGTCCGAGTTCAGCCGTACGGGTTATCCGAACTGCGTGAACGGGTACGGAATCAGCTCCGGCGGGTTCGCTCGGCGGCTGGACAGGGCATTGGTGTTCAGGCAGCCGAACTGCTTCGCGCCTACCTGCTCGGATTGGCCATGGACAAGTCTGAAGCCGACGACGTCGCAGGCCGCACGTTGCACCGCGGCGAGTTCCTAGAGGCGTTGAGTGCGTCACGAGCCGATGTGGAAGCAGCCCTCGCGGCCAGATGGGGGGTGCCGATCGGACTCGTCAATCGCGAGCACGCCGTTCGACGTGATGAGTTGCTCCAGGAGGTGACGAAGCACCTCGCGGGGGAGGCCGGACTGCACACGACGGACGGGCAGGTTCGGACGTGTGTGCTGACCGGCCCCGCTGGTATTGGCAAGACCACATTGGCTCAGCAGTACGCCCTCGACAACGCTGCCGAGTTCGATTGGATCTACCAGCTCACCGTGCACGGTGACGATGATGTGACCGCGAAGGGCGAGGTTCTAGGTGAGGAACTGGAGCAGTTCGCGTCATGGCTCGAGGGCAGGGGCGTCACGATTCGGCGCGGTCCGCACCGGTCACCGGCGGACGCGGCGGGTGCGGTCACTGAGGCCCTCGCCGGGTGCTCGCAGTCATGGTTGTTGATCCTGGACAACGCGACGGCGGCCGACACGATTGCGTCGCTGCTGCCTGCCTCCGGATATGGGGCGGTGTTGATCACCACCCGGAACAGCGCCTGGCATAGCCCGCACCCCATCGTCAAGGTCGATGAACTTACGTTGGAGCAGGGGCGTGCCCTCATACAGCGGAGGCTCGCAGACCTGGACCTCGCCGACGCAGATGCCGATGCGTTGTGCAGTACGTTGGGCGGCTTCCCTCTGAGTCTGGTCACGGCCACCAGCTACCTGCGCAGCACCCGGGAATCCATCGGGAACTTCCTCGAGACCCTAGGTGACGAGGTGCGTCGACTTGATGCGCTGGATTTCCCTCTCCAACGCCTGGACGACTACCCGCGCACCGCAGTGGCGGCAGTGAACCTCGCGTTGCAGCGACTGCGCGCACGGGAGGGGAATCTTCCCGCCGACGCAATCGCCGTCCTGGCGCGTGCCAGCGTCGTCTTCCCGGACCGGATCCCGGTGCAACTCCTGGCCACCGACCGCAGCACCTTCATTGCCTCGGTGGCCGCGCTGACGGAGCTTTCGCTCATCGACCGCTGGCAGGACAGCGCGAAGCGGGACTGGGTGCGTGTCCACCGAGCCGTCCAAGACGTCGTCCGCGCCGAACTCGGCATGCACCCGGATGAGCTTCGAGAGACATTGCTCGCTGTGGAGTTGGCCGCCACCGACCTGATGGTCGACTGCATGAGAGCCATGGACATGGTGACCGGTGGGGCGTTGCGCCTGCACGCCATCACGCTCGCGGAACGCCTGGTGCAGCACGGCGCGCAGAGCTGGCAGACCACCACAGCGATGCTGTCCAACGCGGCATCGATCGCGAGGTTCCAGGGTGATCTCGCCGACGCGCAACGCCTCGTCAAAGAAGCGTTGGACCTAATACCGCCTGGTGACTATGACCCGCAGATCGCTGGCCGACGCGGGCGGACACTAGCCACGCTGGCACAATTGCAACTCGAACACGATGAGGTTGAGGACGCGCGATCGACTCTGGAAGCGGCTCGACGCGTCCACGACATGCACCGGATCATTCCCGCGCACTTCGAGGCGTTGGTCGAGTGCGTGGCGGTGCAATGTCGGCTCGAGGCGCACCTAGCCACCGATCAGGCCGAGGTGCGTGCGCAATTCGAGAAGGTGAAGGCCTTGCCTGAGCCTACGCACCAAGCAGCATTGGTGCGCGCCTCATGCCTGGTTACGATCGCACGGGAGATGGTCTGGAAGGCGGGTGTACGTTCCGATTTCCGAGACTGTGCCGAACAGTTGCTCGCCTTGATTGGTCATCGCGACCACGAAGAACCGGCCGCAGCTGCTACGGCGCACATGGCTCTGGCTGAAGCGCACGGGTCAGAAGGTGCAGTCGATGCAGCCTGGCGACACTTCCGACAATTCAAGCAGATCGTGTCCGGCATCGCTGGGATCGATCCGGCTTTCGAAGTGGACGAGTCGATCGAACTCGCCTTGGGGTTGCTCGGGGTGTGCATGGACGAGGTGACGGGATTTCCGTACCGCGACATCAGCCGGCTCATCCAGATGCTCCTGGCGGACATCGACGACCAGGTGGCCGAGGTTGACTGGGCGGCTACGCAACGCGACTGGATGAGCATCAGGCTGAGTTCGCTGAAAGCCCTCTATGCGGCGCAGAACGGCCACGTCGACGAGTATCAGCGGTATGCTCGGGAGGTAAAGCGCCTCGTGCGCCAGTACCGGAAGAAACTGCCGGGCAACGTCGAAGCCATGGCTCGAAACATTCGAGTGGTTGCACCTCTCGCGAGGTTTCAGCAGACCCGCAGGCTAGGACTGAAACCTGGGGAGAATCTGTCGAACTCGCTATCGGCCCCAGCCAGGCCCAAATATGAGCCGGAACGCTGCCGTCACTTCGATCTACTGCCGACCCGACCGATACCGTCTGACGTAGAGGACGCTGGCGCAGAGGTGCCTGGAGTCGGAACCGAACTCGTGGTTAACCGGGTGCAAGGTATCGCCACGCACACTGCGCTGCTCGACGAGCTCATCGGTGACGACCTGCCGTCTGCACAGGAGGTTGAGGACGTGCTGCGGGAGCCTGTCACGAAGCCCCAGGTTGCTGTTGATCACCTCATCGGCGCCTGGCGCCTGATCGACACGGTGTCCTACAGGATCGGTGAAATCACGGGAGAGTCGATCGACGATGTGCGGAACAAGTGCAAGGACAGCCTGATCCGATCCCAACACGACAACATGGTCGACACCGTACCGACGCGCATGATCCTTCACTGCTTCAACAGCGGATGGTACCCGGAGTTGAACCAGATCCTGACGCAGTTGGATCGAGACGGGATGGTACGCGTTCTCGCCGACCTTATCGGGGTCGAGTGTCAACTGGCCGAGGAGCTCGCCGGTCTGACAGGTGCCTCTGTAGCGGAGGTGGTTTCCCAGATACGCGGTTTGGCGACTGACTTCGATGGTACGGTGCGATACCCAGGAGGGAACTCGTACAATGTCGCGACCGGAACGATCAGGATTGGCCGCTCCATAACCGGTAGTGACATGTCGTTGTGGCTCAATGACCCGGAAACCGGCACCGTTGACCACGTCTGGATCCTCGGTGACAGCGGTGCCGGAAAGTCCAACTCGTTGCGCATCGTGTTGCTGGAGGCGGTCGGGTCCGGATTGTTCCACATTTTCCCATCCGACCCGCGCAACGAGCACGGCTTCGATCGCCTCTGGCGTTCCGCCGTAGACACTCCGGCGTGGATCGCCACCAACGCTGCGGACACGATGAGGAACCTTGAGGCGGCGGTTAGGGTGGTTAAGGCCAGGGCTGCGTCGGAGAGCGTGTCAAGTCCGACCGCGGAACGTCCCGGAATCCTATTCGGGATCGATGATGCGGATGACGTCCTTCGGCTTCCGAGAGGTCGGGAATTGATTCGCTACATCGTGACGCACGGTCAAGCTGTCGGAGTGGGAATGGTCGCAGTTATTCGGGACCTCGACTGTGTCGGCGGTGATGAGGTCCTGTGTCGGGAAATTGCCAATGCGCGCAGCACGGTCTTCGTTGGCTTGGTCACGTCCGACAAGTGGGAGGAGTTGCGATCTGATTACCAAAGTCGGCCACAGGAGTGAACTGGGTTGGTCGCAGGCCAGTCGCTGAGGCTAGAGGCTCAGTGGGTGGATCAGTCGATATTGGCAGGTCGTCGTGGCTGTGGAACGAAGGGTGAGGTAGTCATCATTAGCGCACACCTCGATTATCTCGACAAGCGAAGTGCTGTAGTCCTCGCCAGCCTTTTCGTGGCAGTCGCTGGTCATCCGGCTCCGCTCATGCTACGCCAGCGGCTCACCCTGATTCGACAAGGCCCAGTCCCGTACGGCGTATCTTGTTAGCTCCAGTAGGGGTATGAGGGCGAGTATCCTGTGGAAGCAGCGGGGCGCGTGCTCGATTCGGTCGCGATTCGCACTACGCGGACCATAGGCGATCCAACTCGATCTAATAATGAAGCATGCCTCGCCCGGAAGGGCGGGGCATGCTTCAGAGCGGTTCGCCGCTTGCAGGTTCTCCTGGGCGTCCTTGAACGACCATCGAAGCGTTCACTGGACTACTGGTCGCATCGCTTCAGTTGAGGAATCGCGTAGCCGGTGACCTAAGGGCATAGTGGTGTGGGGGAATGTTTGACCCCTTGAAGTTTCGCTCAGTGTTCATGTCGATGCTCGTGAGTACGCTGTCGCTTGCGCGGTATAGAATGCGCTCAACCCCGGCGAGATCTATCGCTGGCAGTTTCCAGTTGCATTGCGAGAGCATCAGTGAGGTGCTGTTGAACGCAGTGTTCGCCGACGATATACAGCATCACTTCGGGGTCCGTATCTAATACTTGATCTCTGCGATCAACTCGTCCGGTGCTGCGGAAGCAGCTCTCACGCGTGCGTGACTTGGATTCCGGCCCGGTGAACATAGGCAGGGCTGGGAAGGAGATCACCCGCCCTTCAGTCCACCTCCTGCTCGGTGGTGCTCATGCGGTAGTCCGGCGTAGGGCGTCGCGGACATCGCGGGCCGTGTCGGTACCGCAGCCCAGCGCCTCCCGTAGCCGCGTCGCGGACGGGTCGGTGGACAGCTGGCCGGCGGCGATCATCCAGCGAGCGCGGTCTACCAGTAGGGCCACTCGGTCGCCGGTGGTCCCACGCTGCGCCGCTGTGCTGCCAGGCGCGTTTTGCCTGTACTTCGGGCTGGTGCGGGTAGGAGTAGGGGCTACCGGTGGGCCGTGGTCGAGGTCGGCGAACGCCGTCCAGATGATTGGCAGCACTGCCACGGCGCCGACCGCGACCAGTGGGCCGATGGCGTGGGCGAGGAGCTGCATCGGGTCGAACCGCGTCCACGGCACCGACACCCACGGCAGGTACGGCCACACGTTCAAGGTCAGCGTCACCGCCAGCGCCCCGTACTCGACCACCGTCAGGTGTGGGTGGTGCAGCACCCGGCCGCGGGTCGCCAGGAACGCCCGTGTCCCGACCACCACCAGCATCACCGTCGAGATCACGGGTTCCACAGCCCAGGCGCCCCACCACGCGGCGGTGCGTTCGACCATGCCTCGGGTGAGCGTGTGGTGAACGCCGGTGGTGGACCACGCCAGTGCCCCGACCAGTGCCGTCAGTGCCGCGGAGGTGAGCACCAGGCGCACCCGCGATGCCTGCCAAGCCCGTGCGGCCGGGTCCTGGGCGAGGGTGTGCAGGCGGGCGGCTTCGGCGGCGCGTTTGCGGCTGCGCCGGACCCGGTCGGTGTCCACCAGCAGTGGCGCGGCGTCGGCCTGCAACTCCAGTAGGAGGTGGGCTTCGTCGACCTCGGCACGTAGGTCGCGGACCCGCTTGGTGGCCGGTGCGATGGCGGGTGGGGTCGGGTCGGCTTTGGTGGGGGCGTGGGTGGCGACGTAGTTCTCCAGCTCGGCCACGGCGCGCTCCACGTCGTTGTCGTTCGGCTCGGGGAAGGGCGTGGAGGTGTTCATCGCCGCACTCCGCAGTCGTCGCCGGGGCAGTCCACGATGTGCCAGGTGCGGCGCGCGGCGGCGCTGCGGCCCGACAGCAGGTTGGTGGCGTCCCGCAGCCGTTCGGCGGCGATGCGGTCCTCCAGGCAGTGCGGTGAGGAGCGCCAGCCGCTGAGGTGAGCGAAGGTCGGCGGCTCCTTGTAGAACAGGTGGACCCGGCTCATCGGGCACCTCCGCTTCGCCGCGGCGCACAGCGTGGGCACGGCACTGATCGTGTGCGGTCTTCGTCCTGCCACACGACGCGTGCGCTGACTGGGTCGGAGTCGCGGGCGTCGCACTGCCCGCACACCGGTGGGACCGCCGAGCGTCCGGTGGCGGGCGCGCTCGGCGTGGGACGGTTATCTGGACGGTTGAAGGACGGTTTGGGCGTCGTGGTGACGCCCCCGTTGGTCGCTGTTGACGCCCCCAGGCGCTTCTGCTGACGCCCCCGGCTGGTCGGAGGGGCGCCGTCCTGACGCCTCTCGTTCGAGGCTGTGGACAACTCGGGGGACAGGAGGTCGTAGACCTGGGGTCGTGCGTTGGCCTCCGGGATCTTGGTGTCGCGCACTCGCGTGTTGCCCGCACAGATCAGGCCCAGCTCTTCCAGCGACCGCAGGGAACGCTGGATGGTCCGTCGGGACAGACGGGTGTAGCGCACCATCCGTTCGACCGACGGGAACGCGTCCCGACCGTCGGGTCCGGCGTGGTTGGCGAGTGCGATCAGTGTGATCGCCAGTGTCGAGGCGTCCTTGCGGTCCGTGGGGATGGGGGCGCGGTTGAGCGCCCAGTCGATGGCCTCGATGCTCACCAGGCACCGTCCACGGCACGGGCGCGGTAGAGGAGGCTGGCGACGGTGCCGACGATCGAGGTGTCCTGGTCGGCCAGCCACTCGATGACGTGCCGGTCGTGCTCACCCAGTTCGACGCCGTCCAGCAGCTCCAGGAGGGCGGCGGCACGGTCGGCGTGGCGACGAGCGCGCCACTGGTCGGTGGTCTCGTCCGGCTGCTGGCTGTCGAGGGTTTCGGCGCCGCTCATGTCGAAGGGCGGGCGAACGCGCCGCGGTGGCCGTCGGAGCGGCGTAGTGGGAGTGGGGAAGTTGGTGGTGCTCATCGTGAACAGGACCTCTGGTGCTCGGGTCCCGCCTCACAGGCGTCTCACGAACCTGTTAGACGGGGCCGGAATGGAGGCCCTGACCTGGATTGCCGCCGGACTCGACCAGCCACAACGGACTGGAGGAGACCATTGTGGACACCCCTTGTCCCGCTGGGGGTCAAGGGGTCGCAGGTTCAAATCCTGTCGTCCCGACGGCCGAAAGAGCCCGCTAACCAGGTATAATACCTGGTTAGCGGGCTCTTTTGTTTCCATATGTGGATCTTGGCCTTGATCATGTGCTCGGACGCCGGGATGAGCGTGGCGCTGCCCTGTTTGACGAACTTGATCCGTCCGGCCCGCATCTGCCGCAGCCTGGGCATGGAACAACAGGCGCGATGGCCAGCCGAACTGGACCGGCTACGAAGGCAGGCACGCCCGTCGCAGCAGACCCGACGAGCGGCATGTACTCGTCCCGTCGTCCAGCAACCGAACAGGTCCTGAGCCCCACCGACCCCGCCACCCACCAAGCACCGGCCGTCCTCGTGACGAGCCACCGCAACGCGTGAACATCCGCACATGCCGACGAGAGCGGGACGGCTCCGGCAAGATCGCGCTATGACGACGGGAAGGTACGAACCGAACCAGTTGCTGGGCAGACTGGTCGGGTCTCGGCTCTACCCGGTGCAGTTCGTGCACGACTACCTCCAGCTGCGCTTTGACGCTCCCGGCACGGAGCAGCCGGTTCTCAACTGCTACGTGATGCCCACGGCCATTGTCGAGGAGCGCCGGTACACCGACGGCCCACCCGGCTACGCCGACGCACTGCGCTCGTTGATCTCCGCGACCGTCGTCGCCACCGAGGAAGCCATCGGCATCGGACTGCGGATCGAATTCGACAACGGCACCCTGGTCCTGCACCCCACCCCCACCGAACTCGACGGGCCCGAGATCGCCATGTTGAACGGCTTCACCGACGGCCAGTGGATGTGCTGGCGCCCAGGAGAAGACTCGTTCGAAGACCTCGCCTGACGCACCGGCACCGTCCCTCCACCCACCCGCAGCACCCCGCCACCCGAACGTCCGCACATGCCGCGATGCGGGTGGCCCGGCCGCTTGCTCGTGCCACTCCACCAAGCAAGGCGCCCATCAGAAGCGGAGCAGAGCCCCGACCCTGTGCTTCGCTGAACGCGGCGGCGCGGCGTGTCGGCTTGGGTGCCGAACCAGCAGCTCGACACCGGGCAAAGAGTTGGCGCTCACATTCGATAGGTGTCTTTTAGCGCCAACCGGCCGGTTGCAGCCTGCACGGTGAACTCGGCCTGATCCCGCACGTGGAATACGAGAGCAACCACCACCGCGCAACTGCGCCCGCCTTGACGTCAAGCGGTGATCACATTCCCCATCAAACCCGGTACTTGGTGCCGCTTCGGATGCGGCCAGGGTTGTCGAATATAGCCAGAGGTGTCGTTGTCGTCAACGGTTGTTATCGCTCACATGGCTTCGATGATCTTCGAATAGCAGGAGCCGACGGGCATTTGTCCGGCGTCTGCGCACTTCATGCGAGGGTATTGACGTTCGGTTCACGGTCCGTTACTCCTGCCGGACTGCCTCCAAGCCACTGGCATGTTAGCGTGGACGTAGATATGTGCGTCTCATCGCACGGTGTGGGCTGGGGCTGGTCAGACTGCGGTTGACGGCTGTTGACCAGTTTCGATACTGGCCACCTCGTGGCCTGCCCGGAATATTGACCGACATCAATAGTAGTCATTAGTTTGTTGCCTCGACAGACGAGCCAAGCGGTACACGGAACAGCTCGATCGTAGTGCGGAGAGCTCAATGGCGAACTCACCCGAACCAGGCCGGACCCGATGGCGACGCTCGCCGCTGTGGTTGAGCCGTGCCCAGGTGCAGACCTGCGGACGCGCCGATGTCGCTCGTGACCGCCTCAGAGTCTCCCTCACCACGGCACAGCCGTCCGCGCTCGGCCTGACACGACGAGGAGAGTCATGGAAGTTCGAGCCATCACACGGGTCACCGTGGCGTTCGCGACCGGAATCGCACTCACCGCGGTGCCGTTCGCCTCGCCGGCGAACGGCGCGACCGAAGGGCCGTGCGACATCTACGCGGCCAGCAACACGCCGTGCGTGGCGGCGCACAGCACCACGAGGGCGCTGTACGGCGCGTACAACGGTCCGCTGTACCAGGTCCGGCGCTCGTCGGACAACGCCACGCGCGACATCGGTCCGCTCACCGCGGGCGGGGTCGCCAACGCCGCCACGCAGGATTCGTTCTGCGCCGGCACGACGTGCCTCATCACCGTCCTCTACGACCAGTCCGGCCGCGGCAACCACCTCACCCAGGCGCCTCCCGGGGATTTCCTCGGCCCGGCTCCGGGCGGCTATGACAACCTCGCGGTCGCGACCGCGGCGCCGGTGACCGTCGGCGGGCAGAAGGCGTACGGCGTGTTCATCTCGCCCGGCACCGGCTACCGCAACAACAGGACCAACGGCATCGCCACCGGCGACCAGCCGGAGGGCATCTACGCCGTCCTCGACGGCACGCACTACAGCGACGGCTGCTGCTTCGACTACGGCAACGCGCAGACCGACGGCAAGGCCGACCGGCAGGGCATCATGGAGACCGTCTACTTCGGCTCCAACAACTGGTGGGGGTCCGGGGACGGCCCCGGCCCGTGGGTCATGGCCGACTTGGAGTGGGGGCTGTTCTCCGGCGTGAACCCCCGTTACAACCCGAACCCGACTATCACGCACCGGTTCGTCACGGCGATCGTCAAGGGCGAGCCCAACCACTGGGCCATCCGCAGCGGCAACGCCCAGTCCGGTGGACTGTCGACCACCTTCGACGGGCCACGCCCCAACGGCTACCACCCGATGCAGAAGGAAGGCGGAATCCTCCTCGGCATCGGTGGTGACAACAGCATCGGTGGTGCCGGCACCTTCTACGAAGGCGTGATGACCTCGGGCTACCCGACCAACGCCACCGAGGACGCCGTGCAGGCCAACATCGCCGCCGCCGGCTACGCGGCCGGGTCGGTCGCTCCGGTCAACCGCATCCAGTCCTACAACTTCCCCGACCGCTACATCCGCCACGTCGACTTCGACGCGCGCATCGACCCGAACGTCAACCCCGCCCAGGACGCCCAGTTCCGCTTGGTCCCCGGCCTGGCAGGCGCGGGAACCGTGTCGTTCCAGTCGGTCAACTACCCCCGCCACTACCTGCGGCACAGCGGTTTCGACTTCGTTCTGGCGGCCGACGACGGCAGCGCGACGTTCAAGGCCGACACCGCTTTCCGCCAGGTCGCGGGCTTGGCCGACCTGTCTTGGTCGTCGTTCCAGTCCTACAACTTCCCCGACCGCTACATCCGCCACCAGGACTACCAGCTGCGGCTGCACCAGATCTCCGATGCCATCGGCCGCGCCGACGCGACCTTCAGGCTGACGGGATGACCCCGCACCGCTGAGCCTCATTCCACGACGGGACCTGCACGACCGACAGGACTGACTACGCCCTTCAGACGGGGCGGGGGCCGCTCGTGGCCCCCGCCCCGGTCGGGCGCCGAAGTCGGTCGTGCGGTCTGAGCCGCGGTCAGGTTGCTGTGGGCTCCCGCTCGTTGATCAGGCCGCCGCTGACCTGTCGACGTGCGGCCCGGCTGGGGGAGGGTCCGGCTCGGGGCGACCGAGCCCGGTACGTCCTGGTGCCCGCCCGGCTGGTCGAGCGCCAGGGCACCGCCCCGCCGCGCGTGCGGTGACGCCGCGGGTGGCCGAGCGGTGGACGGTGCCGGGCACCGGATCGCGAGTTGGCGGTGACCTTGCTCTTGACATCCGCGTGGCCTTGCGCAGACACTGAAGTACCACAGGATGTTAACGTGAACATTGCTTCCGGCAACTCCCGCTCTTTACGCGCCATGTACCACCCCGCGCCATGTTGACGTAAACATGGTGCGGGCGGTCGGCACCCCGGCCGTGCTCCTCCAGCGCCACAGCGCTGCCGCCGGTGGTGACCGGCTTATCGGCAAGGCCGCTGCAGCCGACGCTGCACGCAGTCCGTTCCGAGGAGAGACAATGACGTCCCCCCGCTCGAGGATCGCCGCCGCCGCGGCGACCCTGCTGACCACCTTGGCCGCCTCACTGTTGGTACACCAGCCCGCCGCGCACGCGGCAGGTCCTGCGCCGCACTACGTGATGACGGCGTTCACCAACAGCAGCGAGTCGAACATGTACGTGTACGACTCGGCGAACGGGACGAACTTCAACCTGGTTCGCTCCAACGCGTACACGCCGCCGTCCGGGCTGATCCGCGACCCCAGCGTCATCCGGCACACCGACGGCTACTACTACATCGTCTACACCACGGGCTGGACCGGGAACACGATCGGTTTCGCCCGCAGCGCCGACTACACGACGTGGACGTTCCTGCGCAACGTCACCGTCGGCCTCAACGGCTCCACCGGCAGCACGTGGGCCCCGGAGTGGTTCAAGGACACCGACGGCAGCGTGCACGTCGTCTTCTCGGCGTCGACCACGGGCACCGCGGGCCAGTTCCGGCCCTACCGGATCACCGCGACCGACAGCTCGCTGTCGGCGTGGACCGCACCGGTGGCGCTGGGCATCCCGGCCAACTACATCGACAGCTTCATCGTCAAAGACGGCGGGACGTACCACAACTTCCTCAAGAACGAGACGACGAAGTACATCGAGCACGCCACCGCGACGTCGCTCAACGGCCCGTGGCAGTTCGTCGGCACCGGCGACTGGGCGGGTTGGGGCTCGGGCCTCGAAGGACCCGCGCTCGTGCAGCTGCCCGACGGCCGATGGCGGATCTACTTCGACCAGTACGGCGCCAGGCGCTACTTCTACGCGGACAGCTCCAACCTGAACACCTTCGGCGCCAAGGTCGAGCTGTCGGAGCTGTCCGGCACCGCGCGCCACTTCACCGTGCTGCGGGAGAACGTTGGTGACAGCACGGCGGTGCCGACGGGCAGGCGTTGGGTGCGTTCGGTCAACTTCCCCGACCGGTATGTCAGGCACCGCAACAACGTCGCCTACGTCGAACCCGTCGGCACCGCCACCGATCGCGCCGACGCCACGTTCACCGTCGTCGGCGGGTTGGCCAACGGGAACTGCTACTCGTTCGAGTCGGTCAACTTCCCGGGCCACTACCTGCGTCACAGCTACATGAAGCTCGTGCTCGCCCGCAACGACGGATCGGCCGTCTTCCGCGGTGACGCGACCTTCTGCGGCCGGGAGGGCCTGGCCGGGGGCGGCTCCACCTCCTTCGAGTCCTACAACTTCCCCGGCCGCTACCTGCGGCACTTCGGCTTCGAGATGCGCCTGGACCTGAGGAGCACGGACACGGTGTTCGCCCGTGACGCCTCGTTCACCATGACCTCACCGCAAGCCTGACGATCGCGAGCCTGCCGGGTTCGGTGCGCGGACCACGTCACCGCGCACCGTCCACCGGGCAGTGCTGCACGCCCATGTCCCCGACCCCAAGCCGTTCGTCGATCACCACACATCCGTTGCCAATGGAGGCAGCCATGTCGACCGCTCGATCCCGGCTCACCGGAGCCCTTCTGCTCATAGCCGCGCTCTTGACCACGTTGGTCAGCGCGCCCACGGCGTCCGCCGTCATCGGTCCATCCCTCGTCGGCGCCGGGTCCGGTCGCTGCCTGGACGTGGTGGACAACAACGCCACCCCCGGCACCGAAGTGCAGATCTGGGACTGCAACGGGCAGGTGAACCAGGGCTGGGAGTTCACCGCCGCGGGCGAGATGCGGACGTTCGACGGCACCCGGTGCCTGGACGCCTACAACTTCGGCACCGCGCCGGGCACCCGGCTGGTGAGCTGGAACTGCACCGGCGCGGCGAACCAGAAGTTCCGGCGCAACGGCGACGGCACGATCACCGCCACCCAGTCCAACCTGTGCCTGGACGTGCTCAACCACGGCACCGCCAACGGCACGCGGGTGATCCTGTGGAGCTGCACCGGTGCGCCCAACCAGCGCTGGTCCACCGGACGGTCTGCCTACCCGAACCCCGGCTACGTCACCGGTGACATCGGCGTGCACGACCCGACCGTCGTCAAGCGCCCCGACGGCAGCTACCTGGTCGCGTACACGGGCGACGGCATCCCGTTGAAGACCTCCACGGACCGGATCGCCTTCCGCAACATCGGTGCCGCGTTCCCCGGCGGCACGCCGTGGGCCAACGCCTACACGAACAACAGCCCGCAGCTGTGGGCGCCGGACATCTCCTTCCGCAACGGCCAGTACTACATGTACTACTCGGCCTCGACCTTCGGTTCCATGAACTCGGCGATCTTCCTGGCCACCAGCCCCAGCGGCAACCCCGGCACGTGGACCCACCGCGGCCTGGTCGTGTCGTCCCGTCCGGCCGACAACTTCAACGCCATCGACCCGAACCTGGTCGTGGACGACCAGGGCCGCTGGTGGCTGAACTTCGGCTCGTTCTGGTCGGGCATCAAGCTCATCCCGCTCGACCCCGCCACCGGCCTGCGGCAGGGCACCTCGATCACTTCCATCGCCTACAACGGCGCGATCGAGGCGCCGTTCATCGTCAAGCGCGGCAACTACTACTACCAGTACGTCTCGTTCGACTACTGCTGCCGCGGCGCCCAGAGCAACTACCGCATCATGGTGGGCCGCTCCACCAGCGTCACCGGCCCCTACGTCGACCGCAGCGGCCGCGCGATGACCTCCGGCGGCGGCACGGAGATCCTGGCCGGCCACGGCAACATCCACGGCCCCGGCCACCAGGCCGTGCTCGCCGACACCGACGGCGACATCCTGTTCTACCACTACTACGCCGACAACGGCGCGCCACTGCTGGGCATCAACCGCCTGGTCTACGACGCCGCCGGCTGGCCGACCGTCGTCTGACCACCGATGGACGTCGAGGAGGATTGACGACCAACCGCAGAGCGGTGCTCGCCGCGGCGGCGAGCACCGCTCTCGGCACAGCAGTCACCCGCGGCGACGCGACCATCGGGGCCAATCCCAGGACACATGAGTCGTGCGCGAGGGCAGCGTGTGCAAGTAGAAAACCTCGCGAATGTCAGTGCTATCCGCCTGTGCGTCATCTCGACCTTCGTCCGGAACGAAAGGTCTTCCATGGACACCATCGCACCCCCTTCCAGTCGGCGGCGCATCCGCCCCCGGGTCGCCACCGCGATCATGGTGGTTGTCGCGATCCTGGTCTCGCTCGTCCAGGCGATCGTGGCCGCGGCCCCGGCCAGCGCGGCCTACATCGACACCAACGCCACCTACATCCTGGCCAACCGGCACAGCGGCAAGGTCCTGGAGGTCTTCAACCAGGGCACCGCCAACGGCGCCCCCATCGGCCAGTGGGCACGCAACAACAACGCCTGGCAACAGTGGCAGTTCGTCGACTCCGGCGGCGGCTACTACCGGCTGCGCTCCGTGCACAGCGGAAAGGTCCTCGACATCGCCGCCGCCTCCACCGCCGACGGCGCGAACGTCGCGCTGTGGACCGACCACAACGGCACCAACCAACAGTTCCGCGTCAGCGACAGCGAGGGCGGCCACATCCGCCTGATCAACCGCAACAGCGGCAAGGCCCTGGAGGTGTGGGGATGGTCCACCGCCGACGGCGGCCGCGTCTCCCAGTACACCGACCTGGGCGGCGCGAACCAGCAGTGGCAGCTCATCCGGACCGGCGACCGGCCTCCCTACCCTCGTCCCGGTCTGGTCACCGGTGACATCGGCGTGCACGACCCCACGGTGGTCAAGCGGTCCAACGGCACTTATCTCCTCGCGTCCACCGGGGACAACATTCCGCTGAAGACCTCCAACGACCGCACCGACTGGCGCAACGCGGGCTCGGCGTTCCCCGGCGGAGTCCCGTGGGCCCACCCGTACACGAACAACAGCAACCAGATATGGGCCCCCGACCTCACCTACGTCAACGGCCGGTACTACATGTACTACTCGGCCTCCAGCGTCGGCTCCTCGCGCTCGGCGATCTTCCTGGCCACCAGCACCACCGGCGCCGCGGGGTCGTGGAGGCATGAAGGCCTGATCTACGAGTCGCGCACCGGGGAGAACTTCAACGCCATCGACCCGACCCTGACCATCGACACCCAGGGCGGCTGGTGGCTGACCCTCGGCTCCTACTACTCCGGTCTCAAGCAGTTCCGGCTCGACCCGGTGACCGGCAAGCGCGCCGACTCGACCCTCATCAACATCGCCAGCCGGAACGCGCCATTCCCGCAGCTCCCCATCGAGGCGGCCACCCTCGTCCGCCACGGCGGCTACTACTACCTGTTCGTCTCCTTCGACTACTGCTGCCGGGGCGCCGCCAGCGACTACCGGATCATGGTGGGCCGCTCCACCTCGGTCAACGGCCCGTTCACCGACCGCGACGGGGTGTCGATGATGTCCGGCGGTGGCACGGAGATCCTGGCCGGTCGCGGCAACATCCACGGCCCCGGCCATCAGGAGTACCTGGACGACACCGACGGATCAATCCTCTTCTACCACTACTACGCCGACAACGGGAACCCGCTGCTCGGCATCAACAAACTCGGCTGGGACCAGAACGGCTGGCCGTACGTGTACTGAGCAATCGAGCCACGGGCGTACCGGCCGGCCGATCGAACGATTCCTGATCGGCCGGCCGGTAGCCGTTGGCAGGAAAGGCGCTGACATTCGCGTGGGGAAGGGACTGTCCACAGGTGACTGACAGGGCATCGGCACAGGCCCGGTCCTGCAGGCGTCCACAGTGGGCGGTTGCGCGCGACGGTCAGCGTTCGGGCGTTGGCACGATGCCGGTCTCGGAGGCTGCCCAGGAGGCGAGCAGCGACAGCGCCTGCGCGGTCGGCGAGTCGGGTTCGGCGGCGTAGATCGTCATGGTGAGGTCCGGCTCGGCCCGCAGTTCCGTGCTCTCGTACGCCAGGTCGAGGTCTCCGACGACGTGGTGGTGAAAGGTTTTCCTGCCGGTGCCGTGGATGCGGACGTTGTGCGCGCCCCAGCGGCGGCGGAACTCGTCGCTGCGGGTGGACAGCTCGCCCACGAGGTCGTGCAGGGCTTTGTCGTGCGGGTCGACGCCCGCGGCGGTGCGCAGGTTGGCCACGAGCATGTCGGCGGCGAGGTTCCAGTTCGGGTAGAAGCGGCGCGCGGCAGGGTCGAGGAAGGTGAACCGGCCGAAGTTCGGCACACCGGCTGAGTCGGTGTAGACGTCGCTGTACATCGCCCGGCCGAGCAGGTTCGCGGCGAGCAGGTCCTGACGCAGGTTCACGACGATCGCCGGAGCGGTGACGCTGTCGAGCGACCACCGCAGGCTGGGCCGGATCGCGCGCTGTTTCGGCTTGCGGGTGGGACGCAGCAGTGCACCGCTGCCGTTGGCCTCCTGAGCCAGGCGCAGCAGGTGTGCGCGCTCGGCGTCGTCCAGTCGCAAGGCGCGGGCGACTGCCTCCAGCACACCGGGGGAGACCCCGGCGAGCTGACCGCGCTCGAGTTTCGAGTAGTACTCCACGCTCATCCCGGCCAGCGCGGACACCTCGGTGCGGCGCAGCCCGGGGACGCGGCGCTGCCCCGCGGTCGGCAGGCCGGCCTGCTCGGGCGTGACCTTGGCACGCCGCGAGGTGAGGAAGTCGCGCACTTCGGCTCGGTTGTCGTCCACGGTCTCGACGGTACGACGCATCCCGCTGAACTGCGATGTACTGCCGGTACACCTGTGGCTGTTGTCTTCTCGGCGCTGCCCGCAGCGGGTTAGCTCGACCACCTGCCCCCACTGGTCTCCGCGCCGGCGGTGCCGGCCGACAGGGGGCGTGTCCGGCCCGGTGCGTCGCCAGGCGCGGGTCACCGCCGGCCTGGTCGTCACCGTGGTCTTCCCGACCACCGTGCCGGTCCGGAGTGGGGTGATCCGGTCAGGACCGGGCTTCGACGGTGACGCGTTCGGCGGTGGCGAGCCGTTCGGTGTCTTCGTCGTGGTCGAGGTGGCCCAGGATGACCAAGCCCGGCGAGTGCGGGCCGTCGCGGTAGAAGAGGGCCAGGTTGCCCCAGGGGGCGAAGTAGGCGAGGTCTCCCGCCTTCGGTGTGGCGGCTTCCGGGGCGTCGGAGGTGTCCAGCTTGCGGGGCGGGTAGGCGATCCGCTCGGTCTGGTGGAAGTCCTCCAGGTCCAAGGTGAGCGGGAGGAGGGTGACGAGATCGCGCGAGGTGGCGCCGGTGTTCAAGGTGGCGTCGATCGGGTGACCGTCGATCGTCAGGCGGATGGGCATGGCGGTGGTCCCCTCGGACGGTGCGGGCGGCGCCTCCGGCGTCGACGTCTGCTGACCGGAGCGTGGAGATGAGGCGTCCGGCGGAGGCGTCGAGCTGGTGCCGCAGGCAGGCACGGCCAGTACGGGCACGACCGCGGGAGCGATTCGTGGTAGTGCGCGGAGCACCCGGTTCTCCCTTGTTCACTCGGTCGGGGTTGCGGAGTGCTCCTGGTCGGCGACGGCGGCCGGCCAGTGCATGTCGATCCTCGTCCGTCAGGGCTTGAGGAGGGCTTTGACGGCGCGGCGTTCGTCCATGGCCCGATAGCCCTCGGCGACCTGGTCGAGGGGCAGGGTGAGGTCGAAGACCTTGCCGGGGTCGATCCGGCCGGACAGGACGCGGTCGATGAGGTCGGGCAGGTAGCGGCGCACGGGGGCCGGGCCGCCGCGCAGCCCGACGTGGGAGAAGAACAGCTCTTGGCCGTCGACGGCGACGTCGTGGGGGACGCCGACGAAGCCGACGTTGCCGCCGGGCCGTGCCGAGTGCAGGGCCTGCCGCATGGCCTGTGCGGTGCCGACGCATTCCAGGACGGAGTCGGCGCCGATGCCGCCGGTGAGGTCCTTGATCCGGGCGATGCCCTCCTCGCCGCGTTCGGTGACGATGTCGGTGGCGCCGAACTGCCGGGCGAGGTCCTGCCTGGAGGCGTGCCGCGACATGGCGATGATCCGTTCCGCGCCCATCTCCTTGGCCGCGATCACCCCGCACAGGCCGACCGCGCCGTCCCCGACGACCACGGCGGTCGAGCCGGGCCTGACCTCGGCGGCGTCGGCCGCCCACCAGCCGGTGCCCAGGACGTCGGACACGGCCAGCAGGCCGGGCCACAGCTGTTCGCCGGGCACCTCGTCGGTGGCCACCAGGGTTCCCTGGGCGTGGGGGATGCGCACGTACTCGGCCTGGCAGGTGCTCATGAACTCGCGGCGCAGGCAGTTCGACTGGAAGCCGTTGCGGCAGTTCGCGCAGGTGTTGTCCGAGGTCGCGAAGGAGCCGACGACGAACTGGCCCGGCTTGACCGAGGTGACCTCGGCGCCGACTTCCTCGACGAAACCCACGTACTCGTGGCCCATCGGGTGCGCGTCGCCGATCGGCTCCAGGCCGCGCCAGGGCCACAGGTCCGAACCGCACACGCAGGTGACAGCCGTGCGGATGATCGCGTCGGTCGGGTGGAGGATCTTCGGGTCGTCCAGGGTTTCCAAGCGGACGTCGCCGGGTGCGTGGATCACTGCTCCGCGCATGGGGGAGTCCTTCCGTGGTGAGGCGTGCGGTACGGGTGTACCGGCCGCCGAGTGCGGTCGCGGATCCGGCGCAGGCGGTGGGAAGCCGTTCCGGCGTCGGATGCGGCCCCACTGCCCGGCCGTGCTCACGACCGGGCGGCGAAGAGCCACGTTATCCAGGTAAGCCGCTCCTCGCCCGTTCAGCGAGTCACCACCGAGAGGTGTACCGGCAGTACACCCCCCAAGCCTTCCCGAGTGCCGCAGTCGCTCCCAGGGGCGACCACGATGGTCGCGTTGGCGTGAGCGGGACTCTCGTGCCGAGCACGTTCGCGTGGTGCCGGTGGGGTGACGCGCCGGGCCGCCGCAACGGGCGGAAACGGCCGGCTGTCCTGCGGCAAATCGGGGCGTGGTGGGAACTTTCGCCCACGGTGGCGCGAGCACCGCTCGGGGTATTGGGTTTCGCCACGTGGCATGTTAACGTTAACACAGCGTCCTCGAGTGGCGCGACCCGATTGTGATGCCGTTCACCGGCTGCACGGGTGCCCGGAGGCGTCGATGACGCCGGTCATCGCTCGGAATCCCACTGTCTGGCACGCGGGACGCAGTCCGCACGCCGCAGATTGGAAGTGATCAGGATCAGGACTTCACGCAATGGCCGACTGGCCCTTGGCGGCATGGTGGCCGCCAGTGTGCTCGTGGGTTCGATGGCGATCAGCCTGCCGCAGGCGAGTGCCGCGAACCCGGTGATCCCCGACCGGTTCGTCGCGGACCCCTCCGCGCACGTGTTCAACGGGCGGGTGCACCTCTACCTCACCGACGACCAGACCAACAGCGGCACCTACTGGGACTCGAGGTCCTGGCGGTCGTACTCGTCGTCCAACCTGGTGGACTGGACCGACCACGGTGACGTGTTCTCGGTGTCCGGGTTCTCCTGGGCGAGCCAGTACGCCTGGGCGCCCGGTGCGGCGGAGCGGAACGGTCGCTACTACCTCTACCTCCCCGTGGACCGGACGAAGATCGGTGTGGCGGTCTCGTCGTCGCCGACGGGCCCGTTCTCCGACGCCCGCGGCAACCCGCTCGTGGACCGGGCCCGGGACGTGAACGTCGGCGAGGAGCCCATCGACCCGATGATCTTCACCGACGGCGACGGATCGTCCTACATGTACTTCGGGACCCGGACGCCGAAGGTGGTCCGGTTGGGCGCGGACATGGTGTCCACGGCCGGGCCGATCACCGACGTCCGGGTGACCGGTTCGACGGTGTACGGCGAGGCTCCTCACCTGCACAAGGTCGGCGGCACCTACTACTTCACCTACTCGACCGGCTGGCCGGGCCAGATCCACTACGCCACCGGCACGTCGCCCCTGGGGCCGTTCACCTACCGCGGCGTGGTCCTGGACTACGTCAACGTCAGCACCAACCACCAGTCGATCGTGCAGTACCAGGGGGAGTGGTACATCGCCTACCACAAGAACGCCCGCGCCGGCGGCGGTGACTTCAAGAGGTCGGTCGTGATGGATCGCCTGCACCACAACGCGGACGGCACGATCCGCACGGTGACCCAGACCGCGGGCGGCGTCGGTCCGTTCTCGACGTTCACCGCGCAGCACAGCGGGCTCAGGCTCGACACGTCGGGCTCCTCGGTGCGGCAGGCGACCGCGTCGACCGCGCAGTCGCAGCACTGGCAGCTCCGCGCCAGGGCGGGCGGCTACGTCGAGGTGATCAACCGGGCCACCGGCTCGTGCCTGGACGTGTCGGGCAGTTCGACCGCGGACGGCGCGAGCGTGCTGCAGTACGGCTGCCACGGCGGTGACAACCAGCAGTGGACCGTGCGCCGGTTCGACGCCACCACGGTGTCACTGGTCAACCGCGCCAGCGGCAAGTGCCTCGACGTCCCGTCGTACAGCCCGACCGGCGGGACGCTGCTCGTCCAGTGGACGTGCACCGGCGGCACGAACCAGCGTTGGCGCCAGGCGCCTGCCTGACGGTTCGCGGCACGGGAAGCCCCGCCGCCCGCGTCACCGCGCGCGGCGGGGTGGCGCCGTGCTGTGGCGGATGACCAGATGGGTGGGCACCAGGCCCGGATCGGTGCCGTTCCCCGCATGGCGGATCTGCTGGAGCAGGCGCTGGACGCAGCGCCGCCCCACCTCGGCGAAGTCCTGGCGGACCGTGGTCAGCGGTGGGATGAAGTAGCCGGCGTCGGGGATGTCGTCGAACCCGACCACGCTGATGTCGTCGGGCACGGTGCGACCGTGTTCGTGGAAGGCGCGCAGCACGCCCAGCGCCATCTGGTCGTTGCCGACGAACACGGCGGTGCACCCTGGTCGTTCGGCCAGCCGCAGGCCGGCTTGGTAGCCGGAGGCAGCCGACCAGTCGCCCTGCTCGATGCGCGGAACGCGGCGGCCCGCCTCCTCCAGGGTCGTGCGCCAGGCGTGGGCGCGGCGTTCGGCGGAGAACGACCCGGCCGGACCGGCGACGTGCCAGACCGTGCGGTGGCCCAGGTCCAGCAGGTGGCGAACGGCCTGCCTCGCGCCGTCGTACTGGTCGCTGTCGACCACGGCGTAGTGGTCTCCCGCGTCGGAGTCGACCACGACGAGCTGCACGCCGGGCGGCAGCGTCACCGTGGCGGTGTCCAACAGGTGCACCTCCATGATCACGATGACCCCGTCCACCGCCAGTTCCTCCAGGCGGGTGAACGCCCCGAGCACGTCGTCCTGGGTCGGCCTCGCGACGGGGATGAGCGTGATCGCGTAGCCCTCCGCGGCGGCGTGGTCGGCGATCGCCTCGACCGTCCGGCTGTTGCCCGTGCTCGACAGCGTGAAGAGCACGACGCCGAGGGTGCGGAACTCGCCCATCCTCAGGGCGCGCGCGGCGCTGTTGGGGCGGTAACCGAGCTCTTTCATCGCGGCGAGCACGCGGTCACGGGTCGAGGGGATCACCCGGGGATGACCGGTGGACACCCGGGACACCGTCTGCGACGAGACACCGGCCAGTCTCGCCACGTCGCCGATGGACACCCCGCGTTTCGCGCGACCCCGGCGGCCGGAGGAGGCCGGTGGTGTCGTTCCTGACGATCTTTCCGCGGCGCTCATCGCCTACCACCTTCCTCGACGGGCGCCTGCTACTGACGCGTCGGGTCTTGACGACCGTGTGCCACGGTGACACTATCAGCCTGATGTTTACGTTAACATGGTCCGGCGTGCTCGTGCCGACCCTGTGGTGAACTTCCCGTCGATCGCTGTGCGCGTCATGGACGTCGCGATCGCGTGCCCACGGCCATGTTGACGTGAACATGAAGCGGGTGGTCGAGCCGATCGGCCACTCGTGGCGCACTCGAAACGTCAAGGAGCAGCAGTGGTCCCTCGTCCTGCCCCTCGCTGGCTACGCCGGCCCGACGCGACCGCCAGGGCGCGGCTGGCCTACGGCGCCGACTACAACCCGGAGCAGTGGCCCGCCGAGGTGTGGCACGACGACGTCCGGGCGATGCGGGCGGCCGGGGTGAACATCGTGTCCCTGGGGATCTTCTCGTGGGCGCGGCTCCAGCCAACCCGGGACGCCTACGACTTCACGTGGCTCGACACCGTCATGGACCTGCTGCACGCGGGCGGCATCGCCGTGGACCTCGCGACGGCGACGGCCTCGCCACCACCGTGGTTGACCACCGAGCACCCCGAGGTCCTGCCCGTGGACCGGACCGGCGCGACGGTGTGGCCGGGTGCTCGCCAGCACTGGCGGCCGACCTCGCCCGTCTTCCGCGAGCACGCGTTGCGCCTGGTGCGCGCCCTGGCCGAGCGGTACGCCGACCACCCGGCGCTGGCGGCCTGGCACGTGTCCAACGAGTTGGGCTGCCACAACGTCTACGACTACTCCGACGACGCCTCGCGTGCGTTCCGAACGTGGTTGCGGGCCCGGTACGGCGCGCTGGACGAGCTGAACTCCGCCTGGGGCACGGCGTTCTGGTCGCAGCACTACAGCGACTGGGACCAGGTCCTGCCTCCCCGGCAGGCGGCGGCGCACCCCAATCCGACGCAGCAGCTGGACTTCAAGCGCTTCTCCTCCGACGCGTTGAAGGACTACCTGCGGGCCGAGCGCGACCTCCTGAGGGCTGTCACCCCGGACGTGCCGGTCACGACGAACTTCATGGTCATGCGCGGCATCAAGGGCATGAACTACGCGGACTGGGCGGACGAGGTCGACTTCGTCTCCAACGACCACTACGTGCACCCCGGGCCGCAGGCGCTCGACGAGCTGTCGTTCTCGGCGAACCTGACCGGCAACCTCGCGCCGGGACGCCCCTGGTTCCTGATGGAGCACTCCACCAGCGCCGTCAACTGGCAACCCGTCAACCTGGCGAAACGGCCGGGCGAGCTGGCCCGCGACTCGCTGACCCACGTGGCCCACGGCGCCGACGCGGTGTGCTTCTTCCAGTGGCGGCAGTCGGTCGCCGGTGCGGAGAAGTACCACTCCGCGATGCTGCCGCACGCCGGGGAGGACAGCGAGGTCTTCCGCTCCGTCAAGGACCTCGGCCGGACCCTGGAGGAGCTCGCTCCTGTCGCGGGCACGGTGCGCCGCCCGGCCAAGGCCGCGATCCTCTTCGACTGGGAGTCCTGGTGGGCGTCCGAGCAGGACTCCCACCCGACCTCGCTCCTGGACTACCGCCAGGAAGCGCTCGACTGGTACTCGGCCTTCCTCGACCTCGGCGTCCGCGTCGACGTGGTGCCCGCGCACACGCCGCTCGACGGGTACGACGTGGTCGTCGCCCCGGTGCTGCACGTGGTCCCGGCGGCGTTGTCCGAGCGCCTGAACGCCTACGTCGCGAACGGGGGACACCTCGCGGTGACGTACTTCTCCGGCGTCGTCGACGAGAACGACCACGTCTGGACCGGTGGCCACCCCGGCGCGCTGAGGGAACTGCTGGGCATCCGGATCGAGGAGTTCGGCCCCCTGCCCGACGACCGGCGGGTCGACCTGGACAACGGCACGACCGGCACGATGTGGACCGACCGCATCGACGTCACCTCGGCCGAGGTGGAGGTCCTCGCCTGGTACAAGACCGGGGACCACGCGGATCGGCCCGCGATCACCAGGCGCGTCACGGCGACCGGGTCGGCCACGTACGTGTCCACCCGCCTCGGGGCCGTGGGCCTGCGTCCGGTGCTGGCGGAGCTGCTGGACGCGGCCGTCGTCCGCAGCGAACTCCCGCCGGAGGCCCGTGGCCGGGTCGAGCTGGCCGTCCGCGGTGGCCACGACGCGACCTTCTGGTTCCTGATCAACCGCACCCACGAGCCTGTCGACGTCCCCGACCTGGACGGCGACGTCGTCGTCGGCCCCGACGCCTCCGGGCGGCAGCTCGTCCTGCCACCGCGGGCGGTGGCCGTGCTCCGGCGACACGCCGAATGACCGTGCGCTGCACGAGAGAGGTCACGTGATGAGAATCCTGCGGCAGGCACCGCACTCACCGGTCCCCGCTTCGGGGCTGTCAACCGACGGCACACCGTTCCTCGAGGCAGCCGCGCCGGCTCCGGCGCGGCGAAGCGCGGGCAAGTCTCGCCGTCAGTGATGCCCGCGCAGTCATGTTTACGTGAGCATGGCGACGATCGCTCCGGTGGCCCGGCTTTCCGCCTCCAGCTCCGGACCACCACCACGAGAACCGAACAATCCCGATTGGACAGCCCGTGAACACGAAGAAGTGGCTCGCGAGGGCCGTGACCGCGGTGATGGGAGTGGCGTTGTTGGCCATCCCCACCGTTCCCGCCGGGGCAGTCAGCCCGACCCCGCGAACGCTCTACCAACTGCCCGCCAACGCGCAGTGCACCAAGGGCCTCGGCAACTGCGCGATCTACTCCAAGTCGGCGGCGCTCCCGAGCGGCCGCCTGGTCGCCGGCTTCGAACGGGCCCTCGTCGGCCCGACCGGCACGGCGGTCGGTCAGGTCATCCCCGTGTACAAGAGCGACGACGACGGCACCACGTGGCAGCCACTGGCCGAGGTGCGGGCGCCGGCGTACATGTCGAGCAACCCCGCGTACGCGAAGTACACGAGCAACTGGGGCAGCCCGTTCTTCTACACCCTTCCCCAGAACGTCGGAAACCTGAGCGCGGGCACGTTGCTGCTGGCGACGACCGTGACGGGGGAGGACCACTACTTCACCGAGCAGAAGGCCGCCGACCCGAACTGGGTGCCGACCAACGACGGTGACCGCCGCGACATGGCGACCGCCCTGTACTCCAGCACCGACCAGGGCGCGTCCTGGAACTTCCTCAACATCATCACCACGGCCGGGTGGCAGGGCGGCAGCGCCGGCGCCATCGGCCAGCGCATCGCCCGCGCCAACACCTACCGCCAGGTCGATCCCGTCTGGGAGCCGTACCTGATGGTGTACAACAACCAGCTCGTCGCCTACTACTCGGACGAGAACGACTTCACCGGCTACAACCCCTCGACCGGTGTCCTGACCATGCGCCCCGACAACGCCACCGCACCCGACTCCCACGGACAGGTCATCGCCCACCGGACCTGGAACGGCTACACCTCCAGCGGGTGGAGCGCACCCGTGGTGGACGTCGCGGGCCTCACCGAGACCGTTGCCGGTGTCAGCCAGATCGGCGGCGGACGTCCGGGCATGCCGAACGTGGTGCCGACCTCCGACGGCCGGTGGATGATGACGTACGAGTACTTCGGCGGCGGCGACAACGTGCGCTACAAGATCTCGTCGAACCCGCTGGACTTCCGCTCGGTGGGCGGTGCGGCGGGAACCAACATCAGCGCGCTCCCGGTCACCGCCGGTTCCCCCACGCTCACCACCGGTGGAAGCCCGGTCGTCATCCGCCTGCCCGACGGCCGGCTGATGTTCAACGCATCCGGCAGCGGCGACGTCTGGGTCAACCCCAGCGGCAGCAGCACCGGCCCCTGGACGCGGCAGCGCACCACCATCCAGGCGGGCTACTTCCGCAACCTCACGTACGTGCCGCGCACCGGCCGGGTGCTGATCCTCTCCGGAGCGGGCACCATCAGCCACGCCGACATCGACTTCGGGCGATCCGCCGGGGCGTACTACAAGCTGGTCAACCGGCAGAGCGGCAAGGTGCTCGACGCGTTCGGCGCCGACCTGGCCGACGGCGCGAACCTCGTGCAGTGGCCCGACAACGGCGGCTTCAACCAGCACTGGCACGTCACGGACACCGGTGACGGCTACCGGACGTTGCTCAACCGCAACAGCGGCCGGGCGGTGTCCATCTACGGCGGGAGCACGGCCGACGCGGCGCACGCGGCGCAGTGGGTGCAGAACACCGCGTTCGACCAGTCGTTCCGGCTCGAACCGGTGGGCGCCTACTACAAGATCCGCGCCCGCCACAGCGGCAAGCTCCTGAGCGTCGGTGGTGGATCCACCGCCGACGGCGCGCAGGTCATCCAGTGGCCGGACGTGAACGGCCTCGAACAGCAGTGGTCGCTCGTCCAGGTGTCGAGCTAGTCGACGGCTGACGCGCACACCGCCGAAGCGCCAGGGGGAGGTCACCGGGTTCGACCGGCGGCCTTCCCGTGGCGGCGCGGACGCACACGCCTCCCCGGACATCCCGGTCGATCCTGCCGGGCGTTCTCCTCGGGAATGAGGAATCGATGTTCGAAAGAGTCAACGACGACACTTTCCACGCTGCCCGGCACCGGACCCGGGGTCGTGGCCTCGCCATCACCTGCGTGCTGACGCTGGTGGCGACGGCGCTGCTCCACCTCGCCGGCACCACCCCGGCCACCGCGCTCAGCGGCGACGTCGTGGCACACGACCCGAGCGTCATGAAGGTCGGCAACTGCTACTACTCCTTCGCCACCGACGCGCCCACGATCTCCGTGCGCCGGACGTGCGCCGGGAACGCGGCCACCGGCTGGACCCGGATCGCCAACGTGTGGGGGTCCACGCCGCGCTGGATCATCGACCGGCTCGGCGAGAACCCCACGCACATCTGGGCGCCCGACATCACGTTCTTCAACAACCGGTACTACCTGTATTACGCCGCCTCGATTCCCGGCAAGGGTTACTACGCGGTCATGGGCCTGCTCACCTCGAACAGCATCGAAGGCCCGTGGACGGACCAGGGCATGATCACCGACAGGGACTACCCGATCGACCCGGCGGTGGAGTGGGGTCAGGACGGTCGCCTCTACGTGGCCTGGGGTTCCTGGTACGGCACGTACATGCGGGTGCTCGACCCGGCCACGGGCAAGTTGTCCACGAGCGACACCAGGACGTGGCGGGTGGCCAACGGCATCGAGGGCCAGACCTTTATGTACCGCGACGGGTACTACTACCTGTTCGGCTCGGAGGGCAGCTGTTGCATCGGGACCAACAGCACCTACTACACCGTCGTCGGCCGGTCCACGAGCATCACCGGGCCGTACCTCGACCGGAGCGGCGTGCCGATGACCGCCCCTGAAGGCGGCACGGTGGTCATGCGCGGCGCGTGGCCGAAGGTCGGCGCGGGCGGCGCGGACGTCTACGACGACGGAGCCGAGAAGTACCTCGCCTACCACTACTACAACGGCAACGTGAACGGCCGCCCCGAGCTGGACATCCGCCACATCTCGATGGTCAACGGGTGGCCGGTCCTGTCGGCGCCGCTCGATTCCCGCAGCAACCACCTGGTCAACCAGAACAGCAACATGTGCGCCGACGTGTGGGGCAGCAGCACCGCCGACGGCGCGGCGGTCAACCAGTACGGCTGCCACAGCGCAGCCAACCAGTTCTGGACGGTGACGCGGGTGGGTGACAACTACAGGCTCGTGAGCGCCGGCAGCGGCAAGTGCCTGGCGATCGCCGGCGGCTCCACCGCCAGCGGGGCGGCCGCCGTGCAGCAGACGTGCAACAGCAGCACGGCGCAGCTGTGGACGAGGACGCCGACGATCGGCGGCTACTTCACCCTGGCCAACGTCAACAGCCGGCAGTGCCTCGAGCTCAGCGCGTTCTCCACGACCGCCGGGACCGCACTGACCCAGTACGCCTGCAACGGTGGCGCCAACCAGCAGTGGTTGCTGGTGTAGGACCACGGCCGGTCGCCCGCCGCGACAGCAGCGGCGGGCGACCGGCGACGCCCTCATCCCCCTCCCCACGACCAATCCGTGAAAGGCCCGCCCCATGCCCTCCGAGAGACGACCGCGCCGCACCCTCGCGGTGCTGGTGGTCGCAGCCGCGGCGCTGGCCGGCTGCGGGTCCGCCGACGAGCAGCCGACCGGTGCGGCAGCGGTGCGGGCAGCGCTGGACCAGCCGACCACGCTGACCTTCTGGACTTGGGTGCCCAACATCGAGAAGGCGGTCGACAAGTTCGAGACCGCGCACCCCAAGATCAAGATCGACGTGGTCAACGCCGGTCAGGGGCCGGACCACTACCTCAGGCTCCAGAACACGCTCAACACCAAGGTCGGTGCACCCGACCTGGCCCAGATCGAGTACTTCGCCCTGCCGCAGTTCGCGACCTCCGGCCAGATCGCCGACCTCACCCCGTACGGGGTGGCGGACCTCGAAGAGCGGTTCACCGCGTCGGCGTGGTCACAAGTCGTGGTGGACGACAAGGTCTACGGCATCCCCCAGGACACAGGGCCGATGGTGATGTTCTACCGGAAGGACGTCTTCGACCGGCTGGGCCTGGAGCCACCCGGGACGTGGGACGAGTACCGCAGGACCGCCCAGCGCCTCAAGCGCGACCGACCAGGCACCTACGTCACCTCCTTGGACCCGGTGGACTTCGGCACAGTGGGCGGTCTGATCTGGCAGGCGGGCGGAAGGCCGTTCGCCAACCGGCCGAACAGGTCGATCGGGGTCAACCTCACCGCGGATGCCGGCGTCGACGCGTTCGCCGAGGTGTGGGGAGCGATGCTGGACGACGGCACGGTCGAGCCCGTCACCGAGTGGACGGACGAGTGGTGGACCTCCATGGCGGAGGGCAGGTACGCCACGTGGTTCGCAGGCGCGTGGGGGCTGGCGAACCTGGAGAAGTCGATCCCGCGGACGAGTGGGCAGTGGGCGGTCGCCCCGATGCCGCAGTGGAACGCGGCCGAACCGACGGCCGGGGAGCACGGTGGCTCCTCGGTCGCGGTCACGGCCGAGAGCGAGAAGAAGGCCGCCGCGGTCGCCTTCGCCCAGTGGCTCAACTCCGACCCCGAGGGTGCGGCGTCGCTGAACGCCGACGTGCGCCTGTTCCCGGCGACCAAGGCCCTGCTGGACGATCCCGCGTTCCGCGAGCAGCCCGTCCCCTTCTTCGGCGGCCAACCCGCGAACCAGGTGTTCGCCGAGGCGTCGCGGCGAGTGGGCACCGGCTGGCAGTACCTGCCCTACCAGGAGTACGCCAACACGGTCTTCGACAACACCGTCGGGAAGGCGATCACCGGTGAGTCGGACCTGAGGACGGGCTTGGGCCAGTGGCAGGAATCCATCACCCGGTACGGCCATGAACACGGCTTCACCGTGTCGGGCCGCTGACGGTGTGTCAAGAAGTGGTTCTCCACCGTCACTCCGACTGGCATCTCTATCGCGAGTGGACGGCGGAATCCGGAATGCCACCCGACTGAATCGACGCTCCACACTGGACACGTCGTGGTCCCGGGGTTAGCGTCAACGAGGAATGTTAACGTGAACATGACCTGCCGCAGTGCTGGTCGACAGGAGTGACGATGACGTCCATCTCGCCGCCGGTCCAGGTTCCGCCGGCACGTTCGGCGCGCCCGACCCGCGGGCCCTCTCGTCGCCTGCGCGTGGATCGCCGAGGTTGGGTGTTCGTCGCGCCGTTCCTGCTGGTGTTCGCCTTGGTGTTCCTGGCGCCGATCGCCTATGCGATGTGGTTGAGCCTGTTCCGCGAGCAGGTGTTCTTCGGCGGCACGGAGTTCGTGGGACTGGACAACTACGCGGCCGTGCTGGGCGACGCGAAGTTCTGGGAGTCGTTCCTGCGGGTGCTGGTGTTCCTGCTGGTGCAGGTGCCGGTGATGCTGGGGTTGGCGCTGGTGGCCGCGTTGGCGATCGACAGCGCGCGGCTGCACGCGGCGGGGCTGTTCCGGATCGTGATCTTCCTGCCGTACGCGGTGCCGGGTGTGGTGGCGGCGCTGATGTGGGGGTTCATCTACGGCGACAACTTCGGCCTGGCCGCGGACCTCAATGAGCTGCTCGGGCGCAAGGCCGTCGAGCCGTTGTCGGGCGACTGGGTCCTCGCCTCGATCGGCAACATCGTGACCTGGGAGTTCGTCGGCTACAACATGCTGATCCTGTACTCGGCGCTCAAGGTCGTGCCGCACGACTTGTACGAGGCCGCGGCGATCGACGGCGCGGGGACGTTCCGGATCGTCCGCAGCATCAAGCTGCCCGCCATCCGCGGTGCGTTGATGATCGCCACGATCTTCTCGATCATCGGCAGCTTCCAGCTGTTCAACGAGCCCAACATCCTGCGGTCGTTGGCCCCCAACGCGATCAGCACCTACTACACGCCCAACATGTACGCCTACAACCTCTCCTTCAGCGGCCAGCAGTACAACTACTCGGCCACCGTCGCGATCGTCATGGGCGTCATCACCGCGATCATCGCCTACGTCGTGCAGCTGCGCGGCTCCCGGAAGGGTGTG
Source organism: Saccharothrix hoggarensis (assembly GCF_052936025.1). The sequence continues at coordinate 1,994,460 of NZ_CP193624.1, forward strand.
TGAGCACCGTGGTGACGACCCACTCCCCGCTCCGGCCACGCAAGTCCAGGGTGCTGACCGCGGCGATGGCGGTGTACCTGCTGTACACGCTGGTGCCGCTGGCGTGGCTGCTGATCAGCGCCACCAAGACCCAGCAAGACCTGCTGACCACGTCCGGTTTCGAGCCGGGCGGCAGCTTCGCGCTGCTGGACAACATCACCGGGACGTTCACCCACGACGGCGGGATCTTCCTGCGGTGGCTGGGCAACACCCTGCTGTACGTCGTGGTGGGCGCGGGCGGCGCGACGGTGCTGGCCACCGCCGCGGGCTACGGCCTGGCCAAGTACCGCTTCCGCGGCCGCCGCGCCGTGTTCGCCGTGCTGCTGGGCGCGATCGCGATCCCCGGCACGGCGCTGGCGGTGCCGACGTTCCTGATGTTCAGCAACCTCGGGCTGACCAACACCCCGTGGGCGATCATCATCCCGTCGCTGGTCAGCCCGTTCGGCCTGTACCTGGTGTGGACCTACACCGTCGAGGCCGTCCCCGACGAGCTGCTGGAGGCCGCCCGCATCGACGGCGCGGGCGAGGTCCGCATCTTCCTCACCGTCACCCTGCGCCTGCTGCTGCCCGGCGTGGTCACCGTCGCGCTGTTCGCCGTGGTGTCGACCTGGAACAACTACTTCCTGCCGCTGATCATGCTCAGCGAACCCGACTGGTACCCGCTGACCGTGGGCCTGAACCAGTGGAGCGCCCAAGCCGCCGGGGTCGGCGCACAGCCGATCTACCACCTGGTCATCACCGGCTCGGTCATCACCATCGTCCCGCTCGTCATCGCGTTCCTGCTGCTCCAGCGCTTCTGGCAGTCAGGCCTGACCGCGGGCAGCGTCAAGCAGTGACACCGGTTCGTCCTCCACGACCAACACCCCTCATCACCGCCGCGAAAGGTCCTTTCCCATGTCACTCACCAAGCGCCGCTGGAAGGCGGCCGCCGCTCTGACGTTCGCGTTGGCCACAGCACTCGCAGGGTGCTCCTCCGGTGGCAACGGCACTGCGCAGGGCGGCGCCACCGGTACGCAGGAAGCGGTCGACGCGGCCCTGCGCGAAGGCGGCGAGATCACCTACTGGAGCTGGACCCCGTCCGCCAAGGCGCAGGTCGAGGCGTTCCAGAAGGAGTTCCCCAACGTCAAGGTCAACTACGTCAACGCCGGCACCGGCAACGACCACTACACCAAGCTCCAGAACGCCATCAAGGCCGGCTCCGGCGCACCCGACGTCGCCCAGGTCGAGTACCAGGCACTGCCGCAGTTCGCGCTCACCGGTTCGCTGGTCGACCTCGGCCAGTACGGCTTCAACGCCTTCGAGGACGACTACACCCCGTCCACGTGGAACTCGGTGAAGGTCGGCGGCGGGCTGTTCGGCCTGCCCCAGGACTCCGGCCCGATGGCCCTGTTCTACAACAAGCAGCTGTTCGACCAGCACGGCATCGCGGCGCCCACGACCTGGGCGGAGTACGTCGAGGCGGGCAAGAAGCTGCACGCCGCCGACCCGACCAAGTACATCACCAACGACACCGGTGAAGCGGGCTTCGCCAACAGCATGATCTGGCAGGCAGGCGGTCGGCCCTTCAAGACCGACGGCAAGTCGGTGACCATCAACCTCCAGGACGAGGGCACCAAGAAGTGGACCTCGGTCTGGAACCAGCTCGTGGAGCAGAAGCTGCTGGCGCCCATCCCCAGCTGGTCCGACGCCTGGTACAAGGCGCTGGGTGACGGCACGATCGCCAGCCTGGTGAGCGGCGCGTGGATGCCGGGCGTGCTGGAGTCGTCGGTCAAGGACGGCGCGGGCAAGTGGGCCGTCGCCCCGGTGCCCACCTACGACGGCGGAGCACCGGTCACCGGGGAGAACGGCGGCAGCACGCAGTCGGTCCTCAAGCAGAGCTCCAAGCCCGCGCTCGCGGCGGCCTTCGTGCGCTGGCTCAACAACGGCAACGGCGTCAAGCCGTTCGTGGACAGCGGCGGCTTCCCCGCCACCAAGGCCGACCTCGAGTCCCCGGCTTTCAAGGACGAGGAGACGCCCTACTTCGGCGGGCAGAAGGCCAACCAGATCCTCACCGCGGCCGCCGAACAGGTCTCGACCGGCTGGTCCTACCTGCCCTACCAGATCTACGCGAACACGATCTTCGGCGACACCGTCGGCAAGTCCTACGCAGGCGGCACCGCGATCGACCCCGGTCTGGCCGACTGGCAGAAGGCGCTCGTCGACTACGGCAACCAGCAGGGGTTCACCGTCAACGCCGGATGAGCGGGCGGCCGACCCGGCGCTCTCATCGCCGGATGCCCCGCCGCCGTCGTCACGAGGAAGTCTCCGGTACCCCTCGCACAGCTGTGCGAGGGGTACCGGCCTGCTCCAGGCCGATCAACTCCTCGGTGCCGGGGCGGTGCTGCCGCGCACGACGAGGTTGGTGGCCAGCTCGGCGCGGTGCGCGGCCGGCTTCTCGCATCCAGACGAGGCGCTCGCTCCGGCCGACCGGCTTTCACCGAAGTGCCGAGCGAAATCGACGACGTCGCTGCCTCTCACCAGGAACAGGCACAGGGCGGGCAGGGTCGACAGCACGACTGCGGCCCTGCCGGCCGTGTTCCTCCGGATCGCACCACTGGTGGCTCAGGTGAAGACGCCCAGGTTCTGCTGGGCGTGGTCGGGGAAGATGGTGTTGGTCGAGCCGAGTCCGAGCCGCTTGGTCAGCAACTCGCCGAGGACGTCGCGGTAGTCGTTGGCACCGGCCAGGTCGCCCTCGTCCAGCGCGTCGGCGGCCAGGCCCGGCCAGGCCCCGTGCACGCGTCCGCCGCGCAGGCCACCGCCCAGCAGCATCATCAGACCACCGCGGCCGTGGTCGAAGCCGGAACTGCCGTTGACCTCGACGCGACGGCCGAACTCGCTCATCAGCACGACGTTGACGTCGGCGAAGGCTGGGCCCAGCTCGGCGGCGAACGCGGCGAGGGCGGTGGACAGGTACGTGAGGTGGCTGTGCATGTCGCCCTTGTCGGGGGTGCCGATGTTGGTGTGCATGTCCCACCCGCCGACGTCGACCGAGGCCACCCGCAGGCCTGCCTTGGCCTTGATGAGCGTGGCGAGGTTCCTCATCTGCGCGGCGAACTCACCCTCGGGCCACGTGGCGGCCGAGGCTTCCGCCGCGCCGTCGAGCTCACGTGCGGCGGCGAGCATGGCGAGGGTTTCGGTCGTCTGCACCGCCTCGGGGTGGTCCAGACCGGTGTACAGGCCCTTCAACGCGGTCAACGACCGTTCCCGGACGCCTTCCCAGGTCGCGAGGTGGAGGTCCTTCAGGCTGTGCATGACGACCTTGGCCTCGCTCCCGATCATGGACCGCGGCACGGTTCCACCCTCGGCGACAGCGCGGAAGGTGGTGCCCGGACCGAGTTCGCCGAGGACCCGTTCCAACCAGCCGGTCCTCACCGACGGGCTGGCGGCGCCGCGTTCGATGCAGTCCGTCGCCTGGAAGTGGCTCCGGCTGATGTTGTCGCCGGACACCGCGTGGACGGCGGCCATCGTGCCGGCGTTCCACAGCGGGACGAGCGGGGCGAGAGCCGGGTGCAGGCCGAAGCGGTCGTCTCCGGCGAGGAGGGCACCCGGTCCGACCGCGACGTCACGGCGGGCGTCCAGGTAGTTGCGGTCGCCGCGCGGCACGACGACGGACAGCCCGTCCACACCGCCGCGCAGGAACACCATGATCAGCGTCTTGTCAGTGGTGTTCTGGGCGGCGAAGGACACCTTGGACGTCACGAGCTGGCTACCGAGCCCGGCCACCGCGACGGCGCCGGCGCCCGCCAGCAGCCGCCGGCGGGTGAAGCCGCGCCGCCACAGGTCGCGCTGACCGTCGAGCTCGGCGCCGACGGCTTCGGAGTGGAGGCGGACCGCGCCGTCCAGCACCGTCGGCCCGTGCCGGCGCATCTCGTCGATCGTGCGCTCGGGCACCGCGGGCGTCTGGGGAGGGTTCTGTTCCACGGGTCGTTCTCCTACCGCAGCGAGTGGTTGATCGAGTCGAGCATCAGGGCGGCCACCTCGGCGATGTGGCCGCCGAGCGGTGGCTCACCCACCGGGGCGTCGTCCTTCGCTTCGAGGTAGTCCAGCAACGCCTGCCGCTCGCTCGCGCGGAGTGGCTGGAACAGCAGTCGACGGGCGAGCGCGTCGAGGTATTCGCCGGTCGTCGCGGGCGGGTCCTCGACCAGGGATTCCGGTTTGCGGAAGGTGAGTCCCGGACGATGGCCGTGCACCAGGACGCGGTGCGCGTTCCACTGGCCGAGCGTGATGTGCGTCGACCGCCACGCGCCGGCCACGTCCGGGTAGCCGTCCGGGGAAGTCCAGCCGAGCGGCGCCTGCCCCAGCGGTCCCATGTCCCAGACGGAGAACGACTCCAGGCCCTTGCCCGTGGCATCACCGGGCAGCACGTCGAGGACGCGGGCCGTCGCCGTGTAGTTCTCCCCCGGTCGACGGAGCTTCTGCCCGGGGGCCGCCCAGAACTCCAGGGACCGGAACAGCACGCGCAGCACCGGGACGATGGCGGTGTCGTTGTCCAGGTACGCCTGGGCGAGCCGGTCCACCAGGGACTGCGGCGGGTTGTCCGACACGAACCGCACGGCGAGCTTGCCCGCGATGCGCCGGGCGGTGGCCGGCAGGCGTGCCAGGTGGTCGAGGTACCGGTCGCCGACCGCCAGGCCCTCGTCGGGTGAGGCGTTGGCGTCGGAGAAGCCGAGCGCGTGCACCTCGCCGACCCAGTGCTTGGCCGGGTCGTAGTGGAACTCGCCTTCCCAGGTGGCGGTCCGGCCGCTGAGGATGTAGGCGCTGTTGCGCACGTCCTCCTCGTTGTACCCGCCGTCGATGCCGACCGTGTGCAGTTCGAGCACCTCGCGGCCGTAGTTCTCGTTGACCGACTCGCGGTTGGACAGGGCGTTGCTCAGGTACCACAACATCGAAGGGCTGCGGGCACTGGCGCGCAGCAGGTCGGCGAACTTGCCGAGGGCGTGCTTGCGGATGACTTCCCGGTCGTGGAACACCGCGGTGTCCCAGGAGTCGCCGGGGATCGGGACGTGCAGGTGGTTGTGCCAGAACTCGACCATCACCTCGAGGAGCTGCCGCTTGCTCCACAACTGGCGGGCCAGCGTCGCGTCGCGCACCTCCACCATCGCGCTCCACGAGAACCGCTCGATGGTGGCGAGCAGCTCCGCCGTGGTCATCGACACCAGCGGGAATTTTTCCAGCACCCGGTCGGCGATCGGGTCGTCCAGCTCCTCGGGGCGGAGCTGCCGCTCGATCCAGTCGTCGATGCCGAGCTTCTCCACCTCCGCCACGTCAGCCGGGGTGGGCCCGAACGTCAGTCGTCGCAGCAGATGTAGCTTCGACTCCCCGGTCAACGGGGTCTTCACGACGTTCTCGGCCTGCGCGACCTCTTCGGCGGCCACCTTCGGGGACGCCGCGAGGCCCGCCGGTCCCGTGTACGCCTCCTCCGGAGCGACCGCCCGGCTGTAGCTGGTGTCGCGGTCGGCGAAACTCCCGGCGACCTTCGGCGCGTCGTCCACCGGACGCGAGGGGAGCGGTGCGGCACCGGGTGCGGTCGGCTGAGCGGCGCTGGGGGCGCTCCGTCGCTCGACCGCGTCGGAGACCGGCTGCGCGGTGTTCTCGGTGGTGGCCGGTTCGTCCTCGAGCAGGCCCTTGCCGAACCAGGACAGGCCGCCCGCGGCGAGCAGTCCGCCGATGCCCGCCATCATCCAGCGGCGGTTCGACTTCTCAGGCCGGGCGGATTTCGCGCTCTGGACGCGGCGCTCGGGTGCGGGCGCACCAGTCCGCAGGGGTGCGTCGGCGTCCGGCGTGCGGGCCTCGGACCGCCTGCCATCCGGATCGGATCGCGATGGCCGCGCGTCGGGTCGCTGTGGCCGCGCGTCGGGTCGCTGTGGCCGCGCGTCGGGTCGCTGTGGTCGCGCGTCGGGTCGCGGGCGCGCGTCGGGCTGCCGGACGCGCGGATCGGGTCGGCCGCCGTGTGCGTCGGCCCGCGGCTGGTCCTGTCGCGGTGGGTGTGGATCCGTCGGCCGCTGATGAGGATGAGATCGAGGGCCGCGTGGGTCGACCACCGGGAAACGCGGATCCGGCCGCCGAGCACGCGGGTCGGACTGCGGCGCCTGCCGCACGGGCGGCCGTGGCCCAGTGGGACGTCCCGCCGCGGGGTGTTGGCCCGGGGCCGGTGCGCCGGCGTGGTGGCCATCCGTCGCGGACGGGTCGGCTTCCCACGGTTCGGGCGGGTTTTGGTACGTCATCAGCGGCGTTCTCCAGCGGTCCATCGACGGTGGGGCGGGCCATGCGCACCCACAGCGGCGGGAAGCGCGGTGCGCGAGACCTCATCGGTGGAGACCACCCCGTGGGCACTCGGATAACAGAACGCCGGCTCCGCTCGGTGTGACGTGGACCGCAGTGGCGAAGTGTTATGGGCTGCCCGCTGTCCGGTGAGTGGCACCGGCACCGGTCGGACGCGCTGACCCTCCACTTGGGAGTGGGGTCGGAACCGCAAGCGTTGGGAGAGCGGGAGATTTCCGGACACCTGAGCGCTTGGCTCTGCGGTGGCGGTAGCCTTCGCCGTGATGCGGGCACACCCGCGGTGACGATGACGGAGGCGACCAGTGCGTGTGAGGGCGGTCGTGGACCTGCCGGGATCGGAGGTGATCCGGTCGGCACAGGCCGGTGACCCGCGGGCGGTCGAGCGGTTCGTCACCGGTTGTCTACCCCTGCTCTACAACGTCGTCGGCCGGGCGATGAACGGGCGGGGTGACGTGGACGACGTCGTGCAGGAGACGGTGCTGCGCGCCCTGGACGGCCTTCCCCGACTCCGCGACCCGGAGCGCCTGCGTTCCTGGTTGGTCGCGATCGCCATCCGCCAGGTGCGCTCGTGGTGGCACCACGACCAGCGACGGGAGAAGGTGGGCCTGCCCGAGGACGTCGACAACCTGGCCGACCGGCGCCTGGACTTCGCCGACCTCACGATCCTGCGCCTGGAGCTGTCGGGGCAGCGGGAGGAGGCGGTCCGGGCCACCCGCTGGCTGGACGACGAAGAACGCGAGGTGCTCGCGCTGTGGTGGCTGGAGGTCGCGGGCGAGCTGACCCGCGCGGACGTGGTGGCGGCCTGTGACGAACCCGCCCAGCACGTCGCGGTCCGCATCCAGCGGGTGAAGCAGCGCCTGGACACCGCGCGGGCCGTGGCCAGGGCACTGGCCGCCGTACCCCGTTGCAGGGAGTTGGCGGAAGAGGCCCGGAGCTGGGACGGCACGCCGTCGGCCCGGTGGCGCAAGCGGCTGGGACGCCACGTCCGGTCGTGCGGGCAGTGCACGTCCGACTTGATGCCGCTGGAAGGCCTGGTGGGCAACCTCGCGCTCGTCCCGTTGCCGATCGGCCTGGCCGGACTCGTCCTGCACCAACTGGCCTCGACCGCGGCCACCGGAGCGGCGGCGGCCACGACCTCCGCCGCCGCTACAGCAGGCGGGGTGTCCCTGAAAGCGCTGGCGGCGGCGGCAGCGGCGGCGGTGACGACGGTCGCTGCCATCGTGGTGCACCACTACACGCAGCCGACGGAGTCGGAGGAGCGCCAGGTCGCGCTGTCGACCGTCCACACACCGCCGGGGTCGGACGCCGGGACTCGGGCAGCGCCGGAGTCCACCACAGTCGGACGGACGACCGTGACGCCGGCCGACCTCCCGCCGACGACGAGCCCGGTGTCGTCGCAGGGCCGACCGACCGACGCCCAGCCCGCGCAGGTCCGGACATCCGGCAAAGCCCTGGCGCTCGGCCGCTTCTCGCTGCGTGCGGCGAGCGGCGAGCGGTACCTGCACCGGAATCCGTGGAACAAGTACGCCGCGATGGGGGAGATCTCGGCCGACAGCGACGCCACGGCCAGGCAGGAGGCCACCTTCACCGTCGTCAGCGGGCTGGCGGACCCCGCGTGCTACTCGTTCCGCGCCCCGGACGGCGACTACCTCCGGCACTACGTGATGCGCGTGGAGATCGGGCCTGACGACGGCACCACCCAATTCGCGGAGGACTCGACCTTCTGCGCCCATCCCGGGCACGGGGAGCAGGCGGTGGCGCTCGAACCGATCAACTTCCCCGGCCACCTCCTGCGCGGCAGGCCCGACGCTGAGGTGTGGATCGATCACGGCGAAGCAACCGGAGAATCCTCGTTCTTCGTCGTCGATCCCCTCGGGTGACCTGACGTGCCGATGAGGAGGCCGGCTCCGGGGCTGCACACCACACGTCCGGATGACGTTCGCCCGGCCGGGCCGAGCAGGCCGATCAGCTCCTCCGTGCCGGGGCGGTGCTGCCGCGCACGACGAGGTTGGTGGCCAGCTCGGCGCGGTGCGCGGCCAGCTTCTCGCCCTTGATCAGCGAGATCAGCATGCGGGTCGCGAGGGCGCCCATGTCGCGCAGCGGCTGGCGCACGGTGGTCAGCGGGGGCGCGGTCCACGGTGCGAAGGGCAGGTCGTCGAACCCGACCACGCTGACGTCGTCGGGTACGCGGAGCCTGCGCTCGTGCAGCGCCTGGTACGCGCCGAGGGCCTGCAGGTCGCTGCCCGCGAAGATGCCGGTCGGCGGGGTGGGCAGCTCCAGCAACGCCTTGGTGTGCAGGTAACCCTGCTCGTGGCGGAAGTCGCCGTAGCGCACCAGGCGCGGGTCGTAGGGGAGTCCGGCGACGTCCAGGGCGTCGCGGTACCCGGCGACGCGGGCCTTGGTGCACATCATCTGCTTCGGGCCGCCGATCACCCCGATGCGCTGGTGGCCCAGCGAGACCAGGTGCTGGACAGCCGCGTAGCCGCCATGCCAGTTGGTCGCGCCGACCGAGTGCGCCGTCGGGTCCTGGCGACCCACGGCGTCGACGATGACGAACGGGACGTTGAGCCGGTTCAGCTCCGTGCGCTGCCGGGCGTTGAGGTCCGACAGCACCAGGATCACGCCGCGCGTCCCGCGGGTGGTCAGCGACTCCAGCCAACCCTTGTCCGGCGTCGGCGCGGTGTGCACGGCGGTGAGCACCAGGTGCATCCCGTGCTCGCGGGCGACCTCCTCCGTGCCGCTGAGGATCTCCGTGGCCCATGAGCTGTCCAGCTCGTTGATCACCAGGTCGAGCAGCGCGGCGCGGGTGCGGCGGGGCTTGGGCGTGGCCTTCGGCGGTCGCTGGTAGCCCTCTTCCAGCACGATCCGCTCGACGTGCTCACGGGTGCTCGCGGACACGTCGCGGTGCCCGTTGAGGACCTTCGAGACCGTCGGCACCGACACCCCGGCCAGCTCCGCGATGTGCGCCAACGTGGGCTTCGCGCCCGTTTCCCTCGTCACCCCGCCAATCTAACGTTCCGGTCAAGCGGTGGGTTTCGTACTTCTGACCTGCGAGTTTTCGAAGAGGTTTCGAAAAGTAGTGATGTTTCGGAGGCGAAACCTTGTTCTTTGCGAAACCGCGTTCCTAGCGTGACGCCGCACCTAGCAACGCCGGAGGAACCGATCATGGGTCAACGCAGACACCGCCTCGCCGTCGCCGCCGCGACGGCACTGCTCGCCTTCACCACCGCCTGCGGCACCGCCGCCGAGGAGAGCAGCGGCCCGGTGGAGCTGACGTTCTGGACCTTCCTGGACAACAGCGCCGAGGTCGAGATCTGGAACAGCAAGAACCCCGACACGAAGGTCAAGGCGGAGAAGGTTCCCGCCCAGGACTACTACGCCAAGCTCCAGGCCGCGGTGAAGGCCGGGAACGCCCCGGACATCGCCCTGGTCGAGTACCAGTTCGTGCCGTCCATGATCGCCTGCGACTGCCTGGCGGACCTCACCGGCAAGGTGGGGCGCGACCTCGGGGAGCGGTTCCCCGACTGGGTCTGGAACCAGGTCAACCAGCAGGGCAAGGTCTACGGCGTCCCCCAGGACATCGCGCCGATGGCGTTGTTCTACCGCACCGATGTCTTCTCCGAGCACCGCCTCACCGTGCCGAAGACCTGGGACGAGTACGCCGAGCAGGCCGAGAAGCTGCACTCCGCCGATCCGTCGAAGTACCTGGCCACCTTCGCCACCAACGAGGCGGGCCAGTGGGCCGGCCTGGCCTGGCAGGCGGGCGCGCGCTGGTTCGGCACCGAGGGCGACCAGTGGACGGTGTCGATGAACCCGCCGCAGTCGCAGCGCGTCGCCGACCTGTGGCAGGACCTGATCAGCCGTGACCTGGTCAAGGCCGAGCCGGACTTCAGCACCGGCTGGGTGTCCGACCTGACCAGCGGCACCGTCGCCTCCTGGGTGGCGCCCGTGTGGGCGGGCTCGTACCTGAAGGGCAGCATGGCCGCGAGCGCCGGCAAGTGGGCCGTCGCGCCGATGCCGCAGTGGGACCCCGCCAAGCCGCAGGTCGGCAACTGGGGTGGTTCGGCGATCTCGGTGACCAGCAGCAGTAAGCACGTCGACCGGGCCGCGAAGTTCGTGGAGTGGCTCAACACCGACCAGCAGTCGCTGAACTCGCTGATCTCCAAGTCGTCGATCTTCCCGGCGGCCAAGTCGGGCCTGCTGGACCCGTCGTTCGCCAAGCCGCAGGAGTTCTACGGCGGTCAGAAGATCTACGAGGTGTTCAGCGAGGCCGCGAAGCAGATCGACCCGAACTTCGCCTGGGGTCCGACGATGACGAGCACGTTCCCCGCCTTCACCGATGAGTTCGGCAAGGTCGCCAACGGCGAGCAGACCGTGCCGGAGGCGTTGGCCGCCCTCCAGCGGCGCACTGTCGAGGACATGGGCAAGCAGGGCTTCACCGTCCGCGGCTGACTCCAGGCGCACCGCTTCCGCCCGGTGCCGCCGCCTCCCGCGCGGCACCGGGCGGACCCCACCCCGAGAGGCCCACCCCGAACGAGGCCTACCCCGAAAGAGGCAACTCCGTGACCACGCTCGCCCCGCCGCGGGCGGACCGGCCCACCAGGCCGCCGACCACCGCACCGAGGCGCCGACGCCGCCGCAGCGTCGCGCCGCTGTTGTTCCTGCTGCCCTTCGCGCTGTGCTTCACCGCGTTCTTCCTCGTCCCGATCGGAGTGGCGGTCTGGCAGAGCCTGTTCCAACCGCGCCGCAGCGGGCTGCTCGGCAAGACGACCGAGGTGTTCGTCGGGGTGACCAACTACCTCGACGTGTTCGCCGACCCGAAGTTCCACGAGGGTTTGCTGCGCGTCGTGGCGTACGCGGTGCTGACCATTCCGCTGATCATGGTCACCGCCACCGTGGTGGCACTGCTGCTGGACTCGGCGCTCGTGCGGGCCCGCAAGCTGTTCCGGCTGCTGGTGTTCCTGCCGTACGCGGTCCCGGCGGTGATCGCGACACTGCTGTGGGGCTTCTTCTACCAGCCGCAGTTCAGCCCGATCGTGCGCACCTTCGACGCGTTCGACTGGGCCGGCCCCGACTTCCTCAACGGCACGGCGGTGCTGCTGTCGATGACCAACATCGCCGCCTGGGAGTGGATCGGTTACAACATGATCATCGTGCTGGCCGCGTTGCAGGCCATCCCGACCAGCGTGCACGAGGCCGCCAAGCTGGACGGGTGCGGCGAACTGGCCATCGCGGTGCGGGTGAAGCTGCCGATGGTGCTGCCCGCCATCGGGTTGAGCCTGCTGTTCTCCCTGATCGGCGCGTTCCAGTTCTTCAACGAGCCCGCCATCCTCAAGCCGCTGTCGGCGACGATCACCAGCTACTACACGCCGAACGTCTACGCCTACCAGAAGGCGTTCGCCGAGGGGCAGTCCGGCTACGCGGGCGCGATCGCCGTGACGCTGGCCCTGGTGACGTTCCTGTTCAGCCTCTACTTCCTGCGGCTGGGCCGCAGGCGCGGGGTGATCTGACATGACCAGGCTCAAGACCCTGCCCGCGCACGTCGTGCTCGTGGTCGCCTCCGCCTACTTCGTGCTGCCGCTGGTGTGGCTGGTGATCTCGGCGACCAAGGGACGCGACGAGCTGTTCACCACGTTCGGGTTCGCCCTGCCGGAGAAGTTCGCGCTGGTGGACAACGTCCGCCAGACCTTGTCCTACGAGAACGGCATCTACCTGCGGTGGACGGCCAACACGCTGCTGTACGCGGGCGGGGGAGCGCTCGGTGCGACCGCGCTGGCCGCGATGGCCGGCTACGCCCTGGCGAAGTACTCCTTCCGCGGCTCCGGCCTGATCTCGTGGGTGATCATCGGCGCGGTGCTGGTCCCGGTGACCGCGTTGGCGCTGCCGCTGTACTTCCTCATGTCCGAGGTGGGGTTGCAGAACACGCCGTGGGCGGTGCTGCTGCCCAGCCTGGTCTCCCCGATGGGCGTCTACCTGTGCCGCCTGTACGCGATCTCCTCGGTGCCCGACGAGGTGCTGGAGGCCGCGCGGATGGACGGCGCGTCGGAGTGGCGGGTGTTCCGCACGGTGGTGCTGAGGATCATGTCGCCGATCCTGGTGACGGTGTTCCTGTTCCAGTTCGTGGCGATCTGGAACAACTTCTTCCTGCCGCTCGTCATGCTCAACTCGCGCGAGCTGTTCCCGCTGACCCTCGGCTTGCAGGACTGGAACACCCAGCCGCAGGTCGGCAACCAGGTCATCTTCCACCTCGTGGTGACCGGCGCGTTCCTCGCCGTGCTGCCGCTGGTGGTCTGCTTCCTGCTGCTGCAACGCCACTGGCGGCAGGGCCTGGCGCAGGGGAGCGTGGTCGCGTGATCACCACCCCGCGCACGGGCCTGCGGGTGGCGCACAACCCGGTGCTGCCCGGCTTCCACCCCGACCCCTCGATCATCCGCGTGGACGGCGCGTTCGTCGTGGCGACGTCGACCTTCCAGTGGTTCCCCGGTGTCGCGCTGCACCGCAGCACCGACCTGGTCACCTGGGAGCGCCTGCCGCACCCGCTGACCCGGCACGCGCAGCTGGACCTGCGCGGCGTCCCGGACTCCGGCGGGGTGTGGGCGCCCTGCCTGTCCCAGGTGGACGGTGTCTTCCACCTCGTCTACACCAACGTGCTGGGCTACAACGTCGACGGCTTCTACGACACGCCGAACTTCCACGTGCAGTCGTCGTCGTTGCACGGTCCGTGGTCCGACCCGGTGCCGCTGCACTCGCGCGGCTTCGACCCGTCGTTGTTCCACCACGACGGCAGGTCGTGGCTGTTGTCGATGCAGTGGGACCACCGGCCGGGGCGCCTCCGGTTCGCGGGCATCCTGCTCCAGGAGTTCGACCGGGCCACCCGGACCCTGGTCGGCGAACCGGAGCTGATCTTCACCGGCACGGACCTCGGCTTGACGGAGGGGCCGCACCTGTACCACCGCGACGGCTGGTTCTACCTGGTCGTCGCCGAGGGCGGCACGAGCTGGAACCACGCGGTCACGGTCGCCCGGTCGCGGTCGCTGACCGGACCCTACGCGGCCGACCCGACCGGGCCGATGCTGACCAGCGCCGGACGGCCCGGGCTGGAGCTGCGGAAGGCGGGACACGGCAGCCTGGTCGCGGACGAGGACGACCGCTGGTTCCTCGCCCACCTGGTCGGCCGCCCGGTCGACGGCGCCGGGCACTGCATGCTGGGCCGGGAGACCGCGATCCAGCGCGTGGACTGGGTGGACGGCTGGCCGCGGGTGGTCGGGGGAACGCCGGCCACGTCGGTGCCCGTGCCCGAGGACTACCCGCCGACCGAAGCCGCGACCGCCCCTCTCACCGACCTCGGCCCGGAGTGGCAGACCGTGCGCCGCGCGCCCGACCCGTCGTGGCTGTCGGTGACCGAGCGTCCCGGCGCGGTGCGCTTGCGCGCCGACCAGTCGCCCGCCAGCCGGCACGACGTGAGCCTGCTCGCCCGCCGCCAGCAGGCCACGACCACGGCGTTCACCGTCACGATCGAGGCCGAGCCGACGCACTTCCAGCAGATGGCGGGCCTGATCCACTACTACGACTCGGCGCTGTGGCACTGGCTCCAGCTCACCCACGACGAGCGGGTCGGTCGCTGCCTGACGGTGCTGTCGTGCGACCACGGCACGCTCACCGACCCGCTGGCCGGCGCGGTCGTGCCCTGGCCGCACGCTGGACCTGTCCGGCTGCGCGCCGAGGTCGAGGGCACCGAGCTGCGCTTCTCGGCCGCCCGGCTCGACGGGCCGTGGCAGCGCGTCGGCCCGTCGCTCGACGCCAGCACCCTGTCCGACGAGCACGCCGCCCGCTCCGCCGTCGCGGGCGGCACGGGCACCGCCGTGGAGGGGTTCACCGGCGCGTTCCTCGGTGTCTGCGCCACCGACCTCACCGGTCGTCGCATGGTCTGCGACGTCCTGGACGCCGGCTGACGCCCTGCCGGTTCCCGCTGGAGGGCGGGTGGTCGACACGTCGACCACCCGCCCTCCCCGTTCACCTCATCCGGGTGCCACCGGCCGTCGGCGGTGGCGGACCGGTGCTCTCCCGCACGACGAGTTCGGTGGTCAGCTCGACGTGCGATGACGCGACCTGCTCGCCGTTGACGGCGCGCAGCAGCATGCGGGCGGCGGTGGCGCCCATCTCGTGCAGCGGCTGGCGGACGGTGGTCAGCGGCGGCGCCGTCCACTCGGCGAAGTCGAGGTCGTCGAAGCCCACGACGCTGAGGTCGCCGGGGACGCTCAGGCCGGCCCGCCGGGCCGCCTCGTAGACGCCGACGGCGTGCTGGTCGCTGCCCGCGAACACCGCGGACGGGCGGTCGGGGAGCGCGAGCAGCGCTTCGGCGGCGCTCAGGCCGCCGTCCCGGTGGAAGTTGCCGTACCGGATCAGCTGCCGCTCGACCGGGATGCCGGCGGCCTCCAGCGCGGCGCGGTACCCGGCGACGCGGGCCCGGGTGCACAGGAGCTGCTCGGGCCCGCCGATGACGGCGATGCGCCGGTGGCCCAGCGCGGTGAGGTGCTCGGTCGCGGCGTAGCCGCCGGCGTGGTTCGTGACGCCGATCGACGGCACGCCCGGCAGCGGCCGGTCCACCGCGTCGACCACCACGAACGGCAGGTTGCGCCGACGCAGGTCCTGGATGTCGCGGTCACCGAGTTCCGACAGGACCAGGATCACGCCCCGGGAGCCGCGGGCGAGCAGCGACTCGACCCAGCGGCGGGTGAGCGACTGCCGGTTGTGCAGGGCGGTGACGACGAGCCACAGGCCGGCTTCCTCGACCACCTGTTCGACGGCGTTCAGGATGGACAGGCCCCACACGCTGTCGAGTTCGTTGATGACCAGGTCGACCAGCTCGATGCGCCGGCGGCGGCCGCTGCGGGCCGCGCGGGGCAGTTGGTAGCCGCGCCGGGCGATCACGCGTTCGACCGCTTGCCGGGTCTTGACGGAGACGTCGGTGTGCCCGTTGAGCACCTTCGAGACCGTGGAGACGGCGACCTGCGCTTCCTTCGCGATCTCGGCCATCGTCGGTCTGCTGCTGGACATTCCGCCTTACCCGTGGTCGGTCTGCCGCCGCATCCGCACCGCCGCCCTGCCGCTGACGGTGCGAGGGGGCGGGCCGCGCCGGTGCCCAAGTCTGTGTCATCCGCTATGCGCTGGTCAATCGCACACACGCTGTGCTCGATCACCTACAGGCGGCGAACCGGTTAAGTCGTCGTTTCGAAAACTCTTCGGCCTCGCGAACGGCGTTCATATCGTGCACAGGCCCGTACCCAAGCAGAGAGGATCCGAGGTGAGCAGACGACGCAGTCTGGCCATGGCCTTGGCCGGCGCAACGCTCGTCGGTGGCGCGATCACGGCCGTCCCCGGCCACGCGGCGACCCCGGCGAAGTTCGAGCCGCCCGCCGGCAAGGTGATCTCGTTCATCGGCCAGGACGCGGGCGCCATCGGTGGAACCGCCCACTACCGGAACGGCTACGTCGACACGACGGGGATCGTGCCCGGTGGCGTCACCGTCTACACCAACTTCCAGGTGGGGCGGGAGTCGTGGGGCCTGCACACCGTCGGTCTGGACGGGTTGGAGGAGCCGTCCAACTGGGGATCCGGTGACTCCCACGCCCAGGGTCTCATGAACTCGCCGACCTTCGACAACTCCGCGCTGCACCTCTCGCTGGACCTCGTCAACGAGCTGCCGAACGTGGTGAACGGCGTCAACGACCCGCTCATCAAGCGCATGGGCGACTGGATGCGCAAGCAGGACCGCCCCATCTTCCTGCGGATCGGCTACGAGTTCAACGGGCCGTGGAACGGCTACGACCCCGCGCTCTACATCGCGTCGTTCCGGCGGATCGTGGACCGCTTGAAGGCGGACGGCGTCACCAACTTCGCCACCGTCTGGGCGTCCGCCGCTGGTGGCGACCGGTTGATGGACTGGTACCCCGGTGACGACTACGTCGACTGGTTCGGGTTCTCGTGCTGGGGCTGCAACTGGGACGTCGGGATGGTCGCCCTCGCCGCCGAGCACGGCAACAAGCCGGTGATGATCGCGGAGGTGTCCCCGCAGGGACGTCGCACCGACCGCGAGGACGGCGCCGCGCTGTGGTCGTCCTGGTACGAGGGGTTCTTCAGGTTCATCCGCGACAACCCCAGCATCAAGGCCGTCGCCTACATCAACACCGACTGGGACGCGCAGCCGATGTGGGAGAGCAGCTCCGGTTCCGTGTGGGGCAACTCGCGGGTGCAGGACAACCCCTACATCGCGGACCGGTGGAAGGCCGAGATGGCCAACGGCACGTGGTTGCAGTCCTCTCCGACGCTGTTCCAGACCCTCGGCTACACGAGGCGCGGCGTCACGACCGATCCCGCGCCGCCGGCGCGTCCGGCGGGCACGATCGAGGTCGAGAGCTGGGTCCCGACCGGCGGCGCCCGCGTCGCGCCCGACGGCAACGCCTCGGGTGGCAACGTGCTCGCCTACGTCAACACCTACCTCAGCGGCGCGATGCTCCGCAACGCGCCCAGGGCGACGTCGGTGACGTTGCGGTACGCGGCCCCCGCGGCGGGCACCATCACCCTCTACGTCAACGACCAGCCGATCAAGATCCCGTTCGCGTCCACGTACTCCTGGAACGCGTTCGGCACCGTGACCGTGGACGTCGACATCCCGGCGGGGTCCTTCCTGCGGCTCCAGCAGAAGCAGGGTGACAGCGGCGTCAACCTCGACGCGATGACCTTCACCGACACGGCAGGCAGCCCGCTGAACCGGGCCGGCTGGCACGCCTGGGCCTCGAGCACCGAGCCCGGCGGCAGCGCGAACGCGGCCATCGACGGAGACCTCGGCACCCGCTGGTCGTCCGGCGCCGTCCAGCAGCCCTCCGCCATGCAGTACCTCGCCGTGAACACCGGCGCGCCGCACCAGGTCCGCAAGGTCGTCCTCGACGCCGGCGCCTCCAGCGGCGACTACCCCCGGATCTGGGAGGTCACCGGCTCGAACGACGGCCAGACCTGGACCGTCCTCGCCTCCGGCTCCGGCACCGGACCGGTCACCACCATCACGCTCCCGGCCGGCCAGTCCTACCAGCTGTTCGGCATCAACCAACGCGGCAGCGCGCCTGCCAACTGGTGGTCCATCGCCGAGCTGAACCTCTACCCGTGACCTGGCGCGGCGTCCGAGTCGTGCACGAGCGCGAGGAGATCTTGTGAGGACCGGAGGACCACGCCGCAGTGGAGGGGTGAGGTGCGGCAACGGACCGCACCTCACCCCTCCGGGGATCAGGTTCGTGCTACGGCGCCCACGGGGAGCTCACCGTCCAGGTGCTGTCCCGGCCCCACCCGCTCGGGTCGTCGTAGTGCTGTCCGCCCTTGCCGTGGGAGATCCAGACCTCGTTGCCGACGGCGCGGAGGTAGCGGTCGGTGAAGTTGATCGACTGCCACGACACGCCGTCGCCCCCGTTGCCGGGCTGGGCGCAGAACGTGGAGTCGGCCCCGAACAGCGGCGAGCCGTCGTTGGCGGCCAGCTCGACGCGGAATCCCCGGTGCCGCAGGTAGTGGTCGGGGAAGTTGCGCGAGCGCAACGAGTAGCAGGACGAGTCGGCGTGGCCGGGCACGATGTCGAACGTCGCGTCCTGCTTGTCGAGCTCGGGCGACGATCCGGTGATGGCGCTGACGAACCCCGCGTTCGAGCTGTGCCGCAGGAACTGGTCCGAGGTTCCGGCCACCTTCAGCGACACGCGCCCCGGGGACACGTCCGCGCGGCTGCGCCACCACCCGTCGGCGATCCTCCACGTGGTGTCGGCGGCCCAGTTCGCCGGGTCGTCCGAGGGCAGCGGCCCGCCGTTGCCCGCCAGCCAGACCTCGTTGTCGTAGGTGCGCAGGAAGCGGTTTCGGTCCGGGTACCAGCTGAAGGACACCTCGCTCCCGCTGTTGCCGTAGGTCGCGCAGAACGTCGCCTCCTGGGCGAACGCGGTGCTGCCGTCGCCCGCGTCCTGGCGGACCCTGGCCTGGCTGCCCCGCAGGTAGTGGCCGGGGGACTGCCGGGACTCGAACGAGTAGCAGTTCGGGTCGGCCAGGCCGCGCCGCAGGATGAACGTCGCGGCGAGCTTGGTCGGGCTGTCGGAGGTGGCCGTCACCGGGGACGTGACCGCGAGGTCGTCCCGGGGGGTCAGGGTCCGGTCGGGCCCTGCCGTGGTGCGCAGCGAAACGCTGCGGTCCGTGGCCAGGAGCGGCGACGCGGTGCTCTTGGTCGTCAGCGTCAGCACGGTCATCGAGTTGGCCGGGAACGTGTGGACGAAGCTGCGGCCGGCCTTGACCTGGGACTCGGTCGGCGCCACGGTGTCGGGCGCGGTGATCGAGTTGCGGGCGTTCGGGTCCCCGGTCAGCGTCTTCACCGCGGCCTTGGAGCCGACGGTGCGCGCCCCCTTCACGTTGACCTGAGTCTCCACGGGGGCCGCGTGGCGGTTGACGACCGTGAGGTACACCGTGCCGTCGGCCTCGCGCGTGGCGACCTGGTCGAGCTTGGTCCCGGTCAGCGTGCTGGGCACGACGTGGTCACCGGTGCCCTCGCCGAACATCTTCACCACGTGGTACGACGGCGAGCCGTAGGACGACACCGCGTTGAATCCGATCATGTTCGACGACCACTGCCACTTGTCGACGGAGGTCAGCGCGGGCGCGTAGGCCGAGCCGAGCACCACGTCCGAGTTGCGGACCGTGCCGGCCAGGAACACCGCCTCGGCCAGCGCGCCCGACAGCGTGCCGGTCGGGTTGGACCCGCTGCCGTTCGTGACGCCGTACTCGCCGACCAGGACCTTCGGCCCGTTGCGGTCGGCGCTGTCGTAGCGGCTGCCCAGCGCGGCGAAGGCGTCGGGATTCCCGTTGTAGTAGTGGTCGTCGATCACGTCCATCGGCCGGGAGGTGACCCCCATCGACGCGATGATCTGCAGGTGCGGGTACCGCGCCTTGATGGCGTCGTAGAACATCGGGTAGCGGTAGGTGTTGTAGCTGGGCGTCGGGTCGAACCAGTCCTCGTTGCCGATCTCGACGTACTTCAGCGGGAAGGGTTCGGGGTGCCCGTCCTCGGCCCGCTTGGCCCCCCACGGGGTGCTGACGTCGCCGATGACGTACTCGATCTGGTCCAGCGCCTCCTGCACGTACGGCGCGAGCTGGTCCTGCGGCACGGCCTGACCGTTGAGCGTGTAGCCGGCGAAGACGCCGAGGATCGGTTCGGCACCGGCCTGCTCGGCCATCTCCAGGTAGCTCAGCAGCCCGAACTGGTCGGTGGACCAGTAGCCCCAGGCGTCGTTCTGGTGGCCTGGCCGGTCCTCGACCTTGCCGATGGTCTCCTTCCACTTGAAGCGGTTCTCCAGCACGACGCCTTCGAGGTAGTTGCCGCCGGGCACCCGGATGAAGCCGGGCTTGGTGTCGGCGAGCTTCTGCTGGAGGTCCTTGCGGATGCCGCCGGTGGGCGCGAACGTCGGCCCGAGCACCCGCACCACGTTGAGCCACACCGACTTGCCCGCGTTGTGCCCGGTGGTGGTGACGACGAACCTGTTGTCCGTGGAGACCGGGGCCGACGCCCCGGTGTTCAGGGTGGCGGTGAACTCACGCCACTCGGGCGCGACCCCGGTGACGGTGGTCTCCGCGTGCACCGCGCCCGCGGTCGACTCCAGCGACAACGTCAGCGGACCGGTCAGACCGGCCGACGCGCGTGCCCAGAAGGACACCTGGTAGGCCGTGTTCGGGCGGACACCGATGCCGTAGAAGCCGGAGTTCGCGGCTCCTGCCCGCTGCGCGGGGTCGTCGTCCGTGACGTCGATGCGCAAGGAACGGGCATTGGCCGGGTTCAACGGCGTCGCGTCGTCACCGCTGATGGTTCCCCCGCCCACGGCGGACCAGTGCGACGGCGGGTTCGCGTTGCCGTTCTCCTTCATGGTGCTGTTGCGCACCACGTTCGCGCTCAGGCCGCCTTCGACGGAGTGGTTGATGTCCTCCACGATGTGCCCGAACTGGTAGTCGTTCACCGCCGACGTCGTGTGGGCGACGTCGACGTCGAGGGTGGCGGAGGGAGCGGCTTGCGCGGTGGGGGCGACGCTCAACGCCGCCGTGACCGCCAAGGCCGAGGCGACCGAGAGCAATCGACTGGGAAACCGCATGGGAGCACTCGATTCTGGAGCTGGACACGACAGACCGACCGTGCGGCCGGTAAGCGGCCGGCGGTCTCTTTCAGCGGTGCCGTGATCTGGCCGAGCCGTCTCCGACGGGTCGGCACAGGTACGGGTCGGTCCTGTGTGGACAGTGAAGGTGTGGCTGAACGGCCTGGTCGGAGCCACCGTTGTTCGCGAAGGCGACCGCCCCGAAGCGCTCGAAGACGGCCGGACTCGACGCGCCGTGGTGCCGCGTCGGAATGCCGCCGCGACGTCGACGCGGGCGCGAATGGGTTACCCTGAATGCCCGTTGTTCACATGGACCATTCGGGTTCCCTGGGCGCAATGAGCACGAGAAACCCACCTTCTTCGTTGATGGCTGGCTCGCAGGCTGGTCCGAATCTAGCCAGGGTTGTCGTGAGCCGTCAACAGTAGTTATCGCTCACAGCGGCACGGTGATCTTCGGAAGTAGTCGGTGGGCAACCATCTTCTTAGGTATGTCCAGGTCACGGTGCTGCAGCGCCGACTGCCACGAGCCGCACTACTCCCATTGGGCGATTCGTGTGCACAGGCGTGTTAGCGCGAACATAGCTTTACCGACCACTTCTCAAAGGCGTGGACGAGGGTTGGCAGATCGGTTGTTCACGGTTGTTGGCCAGTTCCAGGATTGGCCATCTTGTCGCCTGTCCGTAACCTTGACCGCCTTCAAGAATGGTCATTAGTTTGTTGCCTCGACAGACGAACCGAGTGGTACAGACCACCGTTCGATCTTCGTAGTGCGGAGGGCTCAATGGTGAACTCACCCAGACCTGGCCGGATTCGACGGCGACGCTCCTGGCTGTCCGCGGTGGTGGTGGCGGCGCTGGTGGGATCGCTCGTCTCGCTGGCGATACCGGCGCGGGCGCATCCCGGCCACGGTGACGAGACGTTCAAGGCGCTGGTGTTCACCAAGACCGCGGGCTTCCGGCACCCGTCGATCGACGCCGGTGTCGCCGCGCTGCGGGAACTGGGCTCCACCCACGGTTTCACCGTGGACACGACGGAGGACTCGGGCGCCTTCACCGAGGCGAACCTGGCCCAGTACGAGGTGGTCGTGTTCCTCTCGACGACCGGTGACGTGCTGGGCGTCGACCAGCAGGTGGCGTTCGAGCGCTACATCAAGGCCGGTGGCGGGTTCGCGGGCGTGCACGCCGCGTCGGACACCGAGCACGACTGGGCCTGGTACGGGAACCTGGTGGGCGCGTACTTCGCCGGTCACCCGGACCCGCAGAACGCCAAGGTCAAGGTCACCGACCCCGCGCACCCCTCCACCGCGCACCTGCCGCAGTCGTGGCAGCGCTTCGACGAGTGGTACGACTTCCGCGCCGACCCGACGGCCAAGGTGCACGTGCTGGCCGAGCTGGACGAGACCAGCTACAGCGGCGGCGCGATGGGCACCAGCCACCCGATCGCCTGGTGCCAGGACTACGACGGCGGCCGGTCCTGGTACACCGGTCTCGGCCACACCGTCGAGTCGTACGCCGACCCCGCGTTCCGCGAGCACCTGCTCAAGGGCGTGCAGACGGCGGCGGGCGTCGTCGACGCCGACTGCTCGGCCACGCGCACCGACAGCTTCGACAAGGTCGCCCTCGACGACAACACCGCCAACCCGATGGAGTTGGCCATCGCCCAGGACGGTCGGGTCTTCTACATCGACCGGAACGGCGCGGTGAAGATCGTCCGCACGGACGGCGCGGTGGTCACCGCCGGGTCCCTCCAGGTCTACACCGGACAGGAGTTCGGCCTCCTCGGCCTGGCGCTGGACCCGGGCTTCGCCACGAACAACCACCTGTACCTGTACTACTCGCCCGCCGGCTCGCAGGCGATCGACCGGGTGTCCCGCTTCACCTTGTCCGGCGACACGATCGCCGCGGGCAGCGAGAAGGTGCTGCTGGAGATCACCACCCAACGGGACCAGTGCTGCCACGCCGGCGGCGCGATGGAGTTCGACAACGACGGCAACCTCTTCATCACCACGGGCGACAACACCAACCCGTTCGCCTCCGACGGCTACACGCCGATCGACGAGAGGCCGGACCGCGCGGCGTGGGACGCCCAGCGTTCCTCGGCCAACAGCGACAACCTCAACGGCAAGATCCTGCGGATCACGCCGCAGCCGGACGGCACCTACACCGTCCCCGCCGGCAACATGTTCCCGCCGGGCACCGCGAAGACCCGTCCCGAGATCTACGCGATGGGCTTCCGCAACCCCTTCCGCATCGGTCTGGACCCGCTGACCAACAAGCTCCAGGTCGCCGACTACGGCCCGGACGCCGGTGGCGCCAACCCCCAGCGGGGGCCGGACGGCCGGGTTGAGTGGAACATCGTCGACCGGCCGGGCTTCTACGGCTGGCCCTACTGCGTGGGCGCCAACACCCCCTACCACGACCACGACTTCGCCACCGGCGTGTCGGGCGCGGCGTTCGACTGCGCCGCCCCGGTCAACAACTCGCCCAACAACACCGGCATCACCCAGCTCCCGGCGGCGATCGGCACGCCGATCTGGCAGGGCAAGTCCTCCACCGGCACCCCGGAGATCGGCGGTGGCGGCGCGCCGATGGCGGGCGGCACCTACCGGTACGACGCGGACCTGGTCTCGGACCGCAAGTGGCCGGCCTACTGGGACGGCAAGGCGATGTGGGGTGACTGGAACGACGGCAGGCTGTTCTCGTTGCAGCTGTCCCCGGACGGCGCGAGCGTGTTCGACATCAACCGGATGCTGCCCGCGATGAGCTTCAACCGCGTGCACGCCATGCAGTTCGGCCCGGACGGCGCGCTGTACATCATCGAGTGGGGCTCCGGCTTCGGCGGCAACAACGCCGACAGCGGCCTCTACCGGATCGACTACGTGCGCGGCAACCGCGCCCCCGTGGCGGTGGCCAAGGCCGACCGCACCTCCGGGCACGCGCCGCTGACCGTGCGGTTCGACTCGTCGGAGTCGCGCGACCCGGACGGCGCCGCGATCACCGTGGCGTGGGACTTCGACGGCAACGGCACCACCGACAGCACCGAGGCGAACCCGAGCCACACCTACACGGCCAACGGCAACTACACCGCCCGCCTCACCGTGACCGACGCGGACGGCAAGTCCGCGTCCGCCAACGTCTCCATCGTCGTCGGCAACACCGCCCCGGTGATCACGCTGACCTCTCCGGTCGACGGCGGGTTCATCGACTTCGGCGACCAGGTGTCCTACCGCGTCACCGTCACCGACGCGGAGGACGGCACGGTCGACTGCCAGAACGTGGTCGTCCAACCGGCGCTGGGCCACGACGAGCACGCCCACGGCTACGAGCAGTACCGCGGCTGCGAGGGCCTGGCCGTCATGTCCGGCGACGAGGGCCACGCCGGCGCCAACATCTTCGGCGTCCTCACCGCGAAGTACACCGACAAGGGCGCGCCCGGCGTGGCGCCGCTGACCAGCGAGGCGATCCTCGTCCTGCAGCCCAAGCACAAGGAGGCGGAGTTCTACGAGGAGTCCGGCCGAGCCCCCGGCGGCGTCGGTGACGACGCGGCCGGTGTGCAGCGGGAGAACACCACCGACACCGGCGGCGGCCAGAACATCGGTTTCATCACCGACGGCGACTACTTCTCGCTCGCCCCGGCCAACCTCACCGGGATCGACCAGGTGCGCTTCCGCGTCGCCTCGGGTTCGGGCGGCGGTCTGGTCGAGATCAGGGTGGGCGCGCCGGACGGCCCGGTCGCCGGGACCGCGACGTTCGGCGGAACCGGTGGCTGGCAGAACTGGACCACGGTGACCGCCGAGCTCGCCGACAACCCGCCGGCCGGCTCGAAGCTGTACTTCGTCACCCGCCGGCCGCAGGGCAGCACCACCACCAGCTACCTCGCGAACATCAACTGGGTGGAGTTCGTCGGCCAGGGCGTCACGCACAACCGACGGCCCGCGGTCACCGTCACCGCCACCCCCACGTCGGGCACCGCACCGCTGAAGGTCGACTTCACCGCGACCGCCACCGACCCCGAGGGCGACGAGCCCATCCAGTACGCCTGGACGTTCGGCGACGGCGGCACCGGCACCGGGGCGACCACGAGCCACACCTACGCCACCGGCGGCACGTTCCGCGCGAAGGTCACCGCGACCGACGCCAGGGGCGCGAGCACCACCCAGGACGTGGAGATCAAGGTCGAGCGTTCGACGACGGACTGCTTCGGCGGCCGGTCGGACGACTTCCTCGGCACCTCGCTGGACCGGGGCCGGTGGACGACGGTCGTGCGGGAGAACCAGGACCTCGCCGTCCGCGACGGGCACCTGGTGATCCCGGCGTCGTCCACGGACATCTACGGCGCCGGCGGCAACACGCCGAACATCGTGCTCCAAGACCTGCCGGCCGGGCCGTTCGAGGCGACCACCAAGCTGACGCTGCCCGCTCGGCGGGGCTACCAGCAGGCGGGGCTGATCGTCTACGGCGACGACGACAACTACGCGAAGATGGTGCTGCAGGGGCGGAACACCGGCAGTGACGACGCGGCGAGCCGCATCTTCCAGTTCATCCGGGAGGAGAACGGCTCACCCAACGAGGTCGGCGAGTCCAACACCGCGCCGCTGGGCGCGCAGTACCCCG
Source organism: Saccharothrix hoggarensis (assembly GCF_052936025.1). The sequence continues at coordinate 2,019,592 of NZ_CP193624.1, forward strand.
ACACCGTCTGGGTCAGGTTCACCAGCGACGGCAGCACCCTGACCGCGTCCTACAGCGCGGACGGCCAGACCTTCACCACGATGCCGCAGACCAAGTCGCTCGCGGGCATCGCGCACCCGAAGATCGGCCTGCTGTCGTTGGCCGGGTACGACGACCGCCCGGTGGTGACGGCCCAGTTCGACACGTTCACCATCACCCCGGACACGACCGCCGTGGTCGACCCGAACGACGACTTCTCCGGTTCGTCGCTCGACGGCTGCCGCTGGAACGCCGTGGTGCGGCGCGACTCCAACGGCGTCGGGCTGGCCGACGGCAGCCTGCGCATCGACACCGGCGCCGGTGACATCTACGGCACGCCCAACGGCGCCCCGGCCAACTTCATCCTCCAGGACGCGCCGGAGGGCGACTGGACCATCGAGACGAAGGTGGACGGCTCGGCCCTGGACGAGCGGTACCAGCAGGCCGGGTTGATGGCGTACGTCGACGACGCCAACTACGTCAAGCTCGATTACCTCACCACGAACGCGCCGGGCTCGGCCGTGCAGCGGGGGATCGAGCTCCGCTCGGAGAGCGGTGACGTGGTCGGGCAGCCGCAACCCGGCGCCGGCCCGCTCGACCAGGGCGTGTGGCACCTGCGGCTGACCAAGTCGGGGGACACCTACACCGGCTCCTACAGCGCGGACGGGCAGGCCTGGACGTCACTGGAGCCCGTGGTCAACACCGCGCTCGCGGCCGGCGCGAAGATCGGCCTGTTCGCACTGGGCGGCCCGCAGACCGCGTCGAAGCCGGCGCGCTTCGACCACTTCAAGGTCGGCGGCGGCGACCGGACCGCGCCGGAGCTGGCGGTGGCGACCACCCCGGAAACGCCCACCGGCGCGAACGGGTGGTGGACCGGGCCGGTGACCGTGACCGCCACGGCCACCGACGACCGCCCGGGCCAGGTGTACGTGGAGTACCGGATCGGTGACGGCGGCTGGAGCGAGTACACCGCGCCGTTGTCGATCACCGAGGACGGCGCCCGCGCGGTGGCGTTCCGCGCCTCGGACACCGCCGGCAACACGTCCGGGGAGGAGTCGGTGACGGTCAGGCTCGACCGGACCGCGCCGGAGGTCTCGGCGCGGGCGGACGAGCCGTCCGGGTCCGAGGGCTGGTGGACGCGCGCGGTGTCGGTGTCGGCCTCGGCGGTCGACGGGGCCTCCGGCGACCCCGCGGTCGAGTACAAGGTCGACGACGGGACGTGGCAGCCCTACTCCGGCGCGGTGAGCATCGCCGACGCGGGGGCGCACCGGGTGGCCGTGCGGGCGACCGACGCGGCCGGCAACACCTCGGCGGAGAGCGTGCTCGACCTGAGGCTCGACACCGCGGCGCCCGTCACGTCCGCTCGGCGCGGCACGGCGGCCTCGCGGGTCCGGCTCGAGGCGGAGGACGACACCTCCGGCGTGGCCAAGACCGAGTACCGGATCTCCAACGGTCCGTGGCAGGTCTACCAGGGCGGGGAGATCAAGCTCCGGCCGAACGGCGTGGACGTCCTGGAGTACCGGTCGATCGACGTCGCGGGCAACGTCGAGGCCACCGGCCGCCACACCGGACAGCCCGGGCACAACCCGGACGCCCTGCCCCACCAGTGAGGACCGGGGGTGGCCCGCGCCGAGCGGGCCACCCCTCCACCCGGTCGCGGCCTGGCGGTCGTGGTTCTCCGCGGAGATCGAGGAGTGACATGAGAAGCACGCCTGTGCCGGCGCGCGCTCGCGGCGCGACCGCGCACCGGCTCACCGGGCGATCCGGCTCGCACGAGGTGGCGCTCACCGCGGCGGGTGGTTCGCCCGGCCCGACGGCCGGCGCGTGGTCGGTGGCCGAGTTCGAGCTCGCCGCGCGCACCGGGACGACACCAGTGGCGTCCGAGCAGTGGTGACCGGCGGGGAGTCGCGCGACCCGGACGGTCCCGGAGCAGCCGTCCCCCCTTCGCTCCGGGCCGTCCGGCTCGCCTTGGGCCTGTCGTCGCGCGCGGTCGCCGAGCAGGTGGGCGTCACCACCGCGTGCCTGCTGCGGTGGGAACGCCGCCAGCGCACGCCGTCGCCGGAGCTGGTGGCGGCACTGGCGGGCGTGCTGCGACTCCCGGTGGAGCAGGCGGCAGCCTTCTTCGCCGAGGGCACGGAGCACCCGCTCATGGACGACACGATGCCCGGCTACGCGCTGCGCGCGCTGCGCAAGGACCGGCGCGTGCCGCCTCGGAGCATCGCCGAAGCGCTGCGGGTCACCGTCCAGACCGTCTACAACTGGGAGCGCGGCGGTAGCCGGTTGCCCGTGCGACTGCTCGAACCCCTGGCGCGGTGCCTCGGGATGGGGATCGAGGAACTGGTCAAGGCGCTGCGAGCGGCACGCCGGGACACCAGGACCGTCGTCAGGTTGCGCGGGGAACTGGCGTCGCTGCGCGACACGGCCGGCTTCTCCCAGGCCCGCGTCGCCGACCTGCTCGGCGTCTCCCGCACCACCCTGCGCCGCTGGGAACGCGGCGAGGTGGTGCCGCCCTGGCAGGCCATCCGGCTCATGGCGACCCTCTACCAGGCGCCGCTGGCCGTCGTCGCGGCGGCGGCCAAGGCGGGCAAGCCGAGGTTCCTCGACCCGGAGAACTGGTTGCCGGGAGACCTGCCGGAGGTGTTGCGCGTGCTCCGGCAGTGGAACGGCCTCACCCAGGCCCAGGTCGCCGAGCACTGCGGCACCAGCACCGCCACGGTGCGGGGCTGGGAACGCGCCAGGCAGCGTCCGCGCCCCTCCCAGTGCCACCGCCTGGAGAGGCTCTACCGGCTACCGCACGATTCCCTGCTGCGCGCCTACCTCGCGGCGGCGCCGACGAGCGACCGGGTGAAGCGCGATGCCTGCTGATCCAGCCCGTCGGCGTCGTGACCTGACCGGCCTCGCGCCGCCGAATCCGCGATCGGGCCGAGGAAGCCGGTGTGCTGCTCCGCGCTCGCCGACGGACGAGTCGACCGCTGAGCGGGACTCCAGCGTGAGGGCGAACCCGAAACGCCGCGACATCCGGATGGAGCCCTTGGACCGAGTGTGAGGGAAAGCGGAGCCGCCGGCTCCGGAACGGCGGCTCCGGACGCGGTGATCGGCTTGTCGTCGAGCGTTGTGAAGCCAGAACTTAGTTGCGCGTTGTGGCCGCTTGGGCACAGGTTGCAAGACTATTCGGCTATGCGGAGATCCAACAATGAATTGGGAGCGCTCCCAGATTTCTTGATTTGCTTGCGGGCCCTGCGACAACGTGCGTCCGGTGCGGCTATTTCGATTCAGTAGTCCGTCTCGTATGGATCTTCATGACCTGTGACCTGCGCAGATCATTCGCCGGTCGATGATCGACGCACTGATCACGAAGAGATGATCAGTGGCGTAGAGAGATCCGCTTACGGTTTCTGTCCACTTCCAGAACTGACCGGTCGGCTGGTCCGGTTGCCCTTGACCGCCCATAAAGCGCTCATTAGTTTGTTGATCCGACAGACGAACGGTGTGGCGCGCAGCACATCGGTAACCGGAATGGAGGAGCTCGCCGGCAAGTCCGGTCGGACAGGTCCGCCCGGCTGATCGTCAACGCCGGCGATGCCGTGCGCGGGGTGCGGTCACCCCCGCCAAGCAAGACCACGTAATCCCGCAGTCGGTGACGGCTGCCCCCAACCCGAGGAGAGGTATGAGGAGCACGCCCACCCGTCTGCGTGCGGGCAGCTCGACCGCGGACCAGCTCACGGTCCGCCGCCACAACCTCTCGGTCGTGTTGTCGCACCTGCGGGACCGCGGTCCGCGGTCCCGGGCGCGGCTCGCCGAGGAGACCGGGTTGAACAAGGCGACCGTGTCGAGCCTCGTCGCCGAGCTGGTCGAGCGGGGCCTCGTCCGGGAGGGCGAGGTGGAGCGGGCCACCGTCGGACGTCCGGGCCAGTCCATCCAGCTCGACGGGGACCACGTGGTCGCCGTCGGCGCCGAGATCAACATCGACTACCTGTCGGTGCTGGTGCTCAGCCTGCGCGGGAGCGTGCTGGCGGAGAAGCGGCTCGCGCTCGACACCGCCAACGTGGAGCCCGCCCTGGTCCTGTCCCGGTTGGGGCGACTGCTGGGCACCGTGCTGCGCGGCCTGGCGAAGTCCGACATCAGGCCGGTCGGCCTGACCATCGCCGTCCCGGGCCTGGTCGAGGTCGACACCGGTGTCCTCCGAGTGGCCCCGAACCTCGGGTGGGCCGACGTCGCGGTCGTCGCCGAGATCCGCAGGCTGCTGGGCGATCCGCCCTACCCGGTGCTGCTGGACAACGAGGCGAACCTCGCCGCGCTGGCCGAGATCGAGGCCCAGGGTCCGGAGCGCAGCGCGGACCTGATCCTGCTCACCGGCGCGGCGGGCGTCGGCGGCGGCGTCGTCGCGGGCGGGCAGCTGCTGCGCGGCGCGTTCGGGTTCGCCGGCGAGGTCGGGCACATGAGGGTGCGTTCCGGTGGCCCGTTCTGCGGGTGTGGCCGCCAAGGCTGCTGGGAGGCGGTGGTCGGCCTCAACGCCCTGCTGACGGCCGCCGCGTCGGAGCACGACCCGGTGCGCGACCCGTCGCTGGACGTGGAGCAGCGGCTCGCCGAGATCGGCAGCCGCGCCCGGTCGGGCGATGAACGCGTCCTGTCCGCCATCGCCGAGATCGACCACTGGCTCGCGGTCGGCGCGGGCATCCTGGTCAACGTCTTCAACCCGCAACTGCTGGTGCTGGGCGGCTACTTCGCCGCCCTGCAGCCGTGGATCGCCGGTTCCCTGCGCGATGAGTTGCGCCGGCACGTCTTCGCCGCCGACGCGGGTGGCACGCGCGTGGCGTTCTCGACGCTCGGCTTCTCCGGTTCCCTGCGCGGTGGGGCGTCGCAGGTGCTCGACCGCGTGTTTCAGGACCCCACCCTCGTCGAGCCGATCGGTGGAGACCGCGTCGCCCACGAGGACGTAGCACAGGAGGAAACGGTATGACGACCGATGCGGTCCCGCTGCTGTCGGTCCGGGACGTCGTGAAGCGCTTTCCGGGCGTCACCGCGCTGGGCGGGGTGGACTTCGACGTCCGCGCGGGCGAGGTGCACTGCCTGCTCGGGCAGAACGGCGCGGGCAAGTCGACTCTGATCAAGGTGCTGGCGGGCTCGCACCGCCCCGACGAGGGTGAGCTGCGTTGGCGGGGCGAGGTGGTCTCGTTCGGTAGCCCGCAGGACGCGATGGACACCGGTATCGGGGCCATCCACCAGGAGCTGGACCTGGTCGCCGGACTGTCGGTCGCGGACAACGTCTTCCTCGGCCATGAGTTGTCCACCGCGGGGTTCACGCGTCGGGGCGTCGCGCGGCAGCGGACCCGTGCGCTGCTGGAACTCCTCGGGCACCCCGACATCCCGCCGGAGCACGAGGTGGGCCGGTTGTCCGCGGCGAACCAGCAGATCGTCAGCATGGCCCGCGCGCTGTCCCGGGACAGCCGGTTGCTGATCATGGACGAGCCGTCGGCCGTGCTGGACCAGGACGAGGTGCGGACCCTGTTCCGGGTGATCCGGGAGTTGACCGCCCAGGGCGTCGCCATCGTCTACATCTCCCACCGCATGGAGGAGATCCGCGAGATCGGCGACCGCGTCACCGTCCTCAAGGACGGCCGCACCGTCGCGACCGGCCTTCCCGCCCGCGAGGTGCGCACGGCGGAGTTGATCAAGCTCATGACGGGCCGGGACGTGCAGTACGTGTTCCCCGAGCGCAAGCCGCCCGCTCCCGACGCGCCCGCCGTGCTGACCGTGCGCGGGCTGGCGGGGTCGGGCCGGTTCTCCGGGGTGGACCTCACCGTCCACGCCGGTGAGGTGGTCGGGATCGCGGGACTGGTGGGTTCCGGGCGCTCGGAGATCCTGGAAACCGTGTACGGGGCCCGCAAGTCCTCCTCGGGCACGGTCGAGGTGGACGGCAGGAGCCTGCGGCGCGGCTCGGTGGGCGCCGCCGTGCGCGCCGGGATCGGGTTGTGCCCGGAGGAGCGCAAGAGCCAGGGGCTGCTGCTCGACCAGGCCGTCTACCGCAACATCACCGTCTCCACGTTGCCCGCGTTCGCCCGGTTCGGGTTCCTGGACAACGGCGCCGAACGTGTTCGCTCCACCGAGCTGGTGGAGGCGTTGGACGTGCGTCCGTCCGGTGTGGACCGTGCCGTGCGCACGTTGTCGGGCGGCAACCAGCAGAAGGTCGTGCTGGCCCGGTGGTTGCTGCGCGAGTGCCGGGTGCTGCTGCTGGACGAGCCGACGCGCGGGGTGGACGTCGGCGCGCGCAGCGAGATCTACGAACTGATCCGGGACCTGGCCGACCGGGGCGTGGCCGTGCTGGTCGTGTCCAGCGACGTCGAAGAGGTCCTCGGCCTGTCCGACCGCGTCCTGGTGCTGCGGGAAGGACGCGTGGTCCACGAAGGCCCGGCCGATGAGCTGGACGAGCACCGGGTTTTGGACCTGGTCATGGAAGGAAGCGCCGCATGAACAAGAACACCGCCACCGCCACCGCCCCCCGCACCGGCGGACCGCCCGCCGGGAGCGCCCCGAGACGGGGGGTGAGCGCGCTGCTCGGGTCCGCCGCGGGCCGCAACACCGGCCTGGTCGTCGCCCTGGTCCTGCTGTGCCTGGTCGGCGTGATCACCGCCGGCGACCGGTTCGCGCACGTGGACAACCTGCTCACCATCCTGCGTCTGGCCTCGGTCATCGGCGTGGTCAGCATCGGCATGACGTTCGTGATCACCGGCGGGGGCATCGACCTGTCCGTCGGCGCGATCGTGGCGCTGTCCTCGGTGTGGGCGACCACCCTGGCCACCCAGACCGTGGCACGGGACTTCCACTGGTCGGCGCTGGTGTTCACCGCACTGGCCGTCGGCGCCGGGTGCGGCGTGGTCAACGGCCTGCTCATCGCCTACGGGCGGATCGTGGCGTTCATCGCGACGCTGGCGATGCTCGCCGCCGCGCGGGGCCTGGCCGAGATCATGTCCAACCGCAAGACGCAGATCGTGGACGTGCCGGGTTTCACCGCGTTCTTCGACGCCTCGGTGCTCGGCGTGCCCGTCCTGATCATCATCTTCGCCGTGGTCGCGGTCATCGGGTGGGTGGTGCTCAACCGCACGACGTTCGGTCGCCGCACCTACGCCGTGGGCGGCAACCCCGAGGCCGCCCGGCTGGCCGGCATCAACGTGCGGCGGCACACCGTGCTGCTCTACACGTTGCTGGGCGTCTGCTGCGGCATCGCCGCGGTCATGCTCATCGCCCGCACCACCACCGGCAGCTCCACCCACGGCGGCCTCTACGAACTCGACGCCATCGCCGCGGTCGTCATCGGCGGCACGCTGCTGTCGGGTGGGCGGGGCACGATCGCGGGCACCGTGTTCGGTGTCCTGATCTTCACCACGCTGTCCAACGTGTTCACCCTCAACAACCTCTCGATCTCCGCGCAGGCCGTCGCCAAGGGCGCGATCATCGTCATCGCCGTCCTGCTGCAACAGCGACTGGCCCGCCGCAGCGGCGCTTGACCGCCGCACCGCATCGCTTCCGCCCCCTCTCTCCGCCGCCACCTTTCAGGAGTACCGCCATGTCCCGTACCAGAACCACCTCCTTGCTCGCCGTGCTCGCCGCGGGAGCGCTGCTCACCGCGTGCACCGGCAACACCCCCGCTCCCGCTGCCGGCAGCGGCGATCAGGGCGGCGCCCGGGTCGCCAACGACGAGCCCGGCGAGAAGGTCGTCATCGGGTTCTCCGCGCCCGCCGCGGACCACGGCTGGATGGCGGCCATCTCCAACGCCGCCAAGACCGAGGCCGAGAAGTACTCCGACGTGGAGCTGAAGGTCGTCGAGGGCACCAACGACGTCAACCTCCAGATCAGCCAGGTCGAGACGTTCATCAACGACAAGGTCGACGCGATCGTGCTGCTGCCCTTCGACGGCGCGGCGCTGACCCCGGTGGCGCTCAAGGCGATGAAGGCCGGCATCACGGTGATCAACGTCGACCGCGAGTTCGACAGCCCGTTCGCCGCGCGTTCGACCGTGCTGGGCGACAACTACGGCATGGGCGTCTCGGCGGGCACCTACGTGTGCGAGAAGCTGAAGGGCAAGCCCGACGCCGTCGTCGCCGAGATCGCCGGCATCGACTCGCTCCCGTTGACGCAGGACCGCAGCAAGGGCTTCGCCGACGCCCTGCGCGAGTGCGGGCTGAACGTGGACAACCGGGTCGCGGCCGAGTTCACCGTGGAGAGCGGGGAGCGGGCCGCCGCGAACCTGCTGCAGGCCGCGCCGCGCATCGACGCGATCTGGAACCACGACGACGACCAGGGCATCGGCGTCAGCGCCGCCATCAAGAACTCCGGCCGCGGTGAGTTCTTCCTGATCGGCGGGGCGGGGTCGGCCAACGTGATGCGCGAGATCAAGGCCGACAACGGCCTGCACAAGGCCACCGTCGTCTACCCGTCCACCCAGGGCGCCGACGGCATCCGCCTGGCCCGCCTGGCCGTGCAGGGCAAGAGCCTGGGCGACCTGGTCGAGGTCGAGGTGCCCCGTCAGGTCGAGCTGTTCGCGCCGGTCGTCACCAAGGACAACGTCGACCGCTACCTGCCCACCGCGTTCGAGTCCTGAGCGTGAGCGGACCGCTGTGAGGAGAGCACTGTGACGACACTCGACGGGACGACACCGGCGCTGGGCGTGGCGATGGTCGGCCACTCGTTCATGGGAGCCGCCCACTCCCAGGCGTGGCGGGTCGCGCCCCGGTTCTTCGACCTTCCGCTGCGACCGGTGATGGCCGTGGTGTGCGGCCGCGACCGGGCGCGCACCGAGGCGGCCGCCGTCCGCCTCGGCTGGGCGCACGCCGAGACCGACTGGAAGGCGCTGCTGGACCGCGACGACGTGCAGGTGGTCGACATCTGCACGCCGGGCGACACGCACGCCGAGATCGCCGTCGCCGCGCTGGAGGCGGGCAAGCACGTGCTGTGCGAGAAGCCGCTGGCCAACAGCGTCCTGGAGGCGCAGGTGATGGCCGACGCCGCTGAACGCGCGGCCGAACAGGGCGTGCGAGCGATGGTGGGGTTCACCTACCGGCGCGTGCCGGCGATCTCGCTGGCCAGGGACCTGGTCGCGCAGGGCCGGTTGGGTCGGATCCACCACGTGCGGGCGCAGTACCTCCAGGACTGGATCGTCGACCCCGCCGCGCCGCTGTCCTGGCGGTTGCAGAAGGAGAAGGCGGGATCGGGCGCGCTGGGCGACATCGGCGCGCACATCGTCGACGCCGCCCAGTTCATCCTCGGCGACACCATCCACGAGGTGTCCGGGACGCTGCAGACCTTCGTGACCGAACGCCCGCTGGCCGCCGAGCACGCGGGCCTGTCCGGCACCGCCTCGTCGGCCGGGACCGGTCCGGTCACGGTGGACGACGCGGCGCTGTTCCTGGCCCGGTTCACCGGCGGCGCGCTCGGCACGTTCGAGGCCACCCGGTTCGCCAACGGCCGCAAGAACGCCATCCGCATCGAGATCAACGGCTCCGCCGGCAGCCTCGCGTTCGACTTCGAGGACATGAACGTCCTGCACTTCTTCGACGGCACCGAGGACGCGGGGGTGGCGGGCTTCCGCCGCATCGTGGTCACCGAGCCGCAACACCCGTACGTCGACGCCTGGTGGCCCGCCGGCCACGGCCTGGGCTACGAGCACGCGTTCACCCACCAGGCCGTCGACCTCGTCCGCGCCATCGCCGCGGACACCGACCCGACCCCGACGTTCGCCGACGGGCTGCAGGTGCAGCGCGTCCTGGCCGCCGTCGAGGACAGCTCCGCCAGCCGCACCTGGCACGCCGTCTGACGACCTTCGGCACTGGGAGAGACCAATGGCACGTCCGATCACGCTGTTCACCGGCCAGTGGGCCGACCTGCCGTTCGAGGAAGTCGCCCGCCTGGCGGGCGAGTGGGGCTACGACGGCCTGGAGATCGCCTGCTGGGGCGACCACCTCGACCCGTGGCGAGCCGCCGAGGACGACGACTACGTCGCCGACCGCCTCGCGATCCTCGCCAAGCACGACCTCAAGGTGTGGACGATCTCCAACCATCTCACCGGCCAGGCCGTCTGCGACGACCCGATCGACGAGCGGCACAAGGGCATCCTGTCCTCCCGCATCTGGGGCGACGGAGACCCGGAGGGCGTGCGGCAGCGCGCGGCCGAGGAGATGAAGGTGACCGCGCGGGCCGCCGCACGGCTCGGCGCGGGCACCGTCGTCGGCTTCACCGGCTCGTCGATCTGGAAGACGGTCGCGATGTTCCCGCCCGTGCCGGCCTCGATGATCGACGCCGGGTACGCCGACTTCGCCGACCGCTGGAACCCGATCCTCGACGTGTTCGACGAGGTCGGCGTCCGCTTCGCGCACGAGGTGCACCCGTCCGAGATCGCCTACGACTACTGGACCACCGTCCGGGCGTTGGAGGCGATCGGGCACCGTCCCGCGTTCGGCCTCAACTGGGACCCGTCGCACTTCGTGTGGCAGGACCTCGACCCGGTCGGCTTCCTGTGGGACTTCCGCGACCGCATCTACCACGTCGACTGCAAGGACGCCCGCCGCCAGGTCGGCGACGGGCGCAACGGCCGCCTCGGCTCCCACCTGCCGTGGGCCGACCCCCGCCGCGGCTGGGACTTCGTCTCCACCGGACGCGGCGACGTGCCGTGGGAGCGGTCCTTCCGCATGCTCAACAGCATCGGCTACGACGGACCCATCAGCGTCGAGTGGGAAGACGCCGGCATGGACCGGCTGCTCGGCGCCCCCGAAGCGCTGGAGTTCGTGCGCAAGCACGCCTTCGACGCGCCCGCGGCTTCCTTCGACGCGGCGTTCTCCAGCGGCGACTGACGGCGGCGACGATGGTGTCCGTTTCCGGGGAGCACCCCCCGAGGGAGATCGGTGCGCCGACCGCGTCCTCGTTGCGATCCGTGCGGCTGCACCTCGGCCTCACGTCGCGCGAGGTGGCGGAGAGGATCGGGGTCACGCCGGCGTGCCTGTTGCGCTGGGAGCGCCGGCAGCGCACACCCGCCCCGGTGCTGGCGTCCGCGCTCGCGGAAGTCCTCCGCCTGGACCGGGACCGGGTGACCGCGTTCTTCGCCGAAGGACCGGAACACCCGTCCATCGACGACACCCTGCCCGGACGTGGGCTGCGGGCACTCCGCAGGGACCGCGGTGTGCCCGCCAGGCACATCGCGGACGCCCTGGGCGTCACGGTCAGGATGGTCTACAACTGGGAGAGGGGCGGCAGCAGGCTGCCGGCACGGCTGCTCGCCCCGCTCGCCGAGTGCCTCGGTGTCACGCCGGAGGAACTGGTTCGGGCGTTGCGCGACTCGCCACGCGGCGCGCGGACCGTGGTGCGGCTGAGCGGCGACCTGGCCCGGTTGCGCGCGCGGGCCGGTTGCTCGCAGGCCAAGGTCGCGGACCTGCTCGGCGTCTCGCGCACCACGTTGCGCGGCTGGGAGCGGGGCGAGGCGGTGCCCCCCTGGCCCGCCATCCGGCAGTTGGCCGCCTTGTACGAGGTGTCGGTGTCCGCGCTGGCGACAGCGGCCAGGGCCGGCAAACCCGGGTTCCTCTCGCCGGAGACGTGGCGGCAGGGCGACTTGTCGGAGGTGCTGCGCCTGCTGCGGCAGTGGAACGGCCTGACCCAGGCGCAAGTGGCGCAGCGGTGCGCCACCAGCACCGACTCGGTGCGGGGTTGGGAACACGGCAGGCAACACCCGGGCCCCTACGCCCGCCGCCGCTTGGAGTCGCTGTACCGGCTGGAGCCCGACTCCCTGCTGCGGGCCTACGCCGAGCCACCGCCTTCGAGCGCCCGTGCCGTCCAGGACGCGTCCTGACCAGGACCCACCATCGACCAGAAGAGGAGACGCCGTGGTGCGACGAAGGACCGGGCTGTGGTTGATCGGCGCGCGTGGCTCGGTCGCCACCACGGCGATCAGCGGTTTGGTGGCGGTGCGCGAAGGGCTCGCACCGCCGGTCGGCTGCGTCACCGAACTGCTCGAAGCGGACCTGCCGCCGTGGGACTCGCTGGTCGTCGGTGGGCACGACGTGGTGGACACGCCGCTGGTCAAGCGGGCCGAGGCACTGGCCGGATCGGGCGTGCTGCCGCACCACCTGCCGTCGGCGATCGCGGACGGGCTGAACGCCGTGGACGCGGAGGTCCGGCCGGGCTACGACCCGCTCACGCACCGGGGCAGCCAGGCCGAGGCGATCGAGCGGTTGGCGGCCGACATCACCGACTTCCGGGACCGGCACGACCTGGCGCGGGTCGTGGTGGTCAACGTCGCCTCCACGGAACCACCGGTGCGGGCCCTGCCCGAGCACGACGACCTCGACGCGCTGGAGCAGGCGCTGCGCGATCCCGCCCGGATCGTGCTGCCGCCCAGCTCGGTGGCCGCGTACGCGGCGCTGAGCGCCGGGTGTCCGTTCGTGGACTTCACCCCGTCCACCGGTGTGGTGCTTCCCGCCTTGGACCAGCTCGCCCACCGGATGGGTCTGCCCTACGCGGGCCGGGACGGCAAGACGGGGGAGACGTTGCTGCGCACGGTGCTCGCGCCGATGTTCGTGGCGCGGGGACTGCGGGTCCTGTCGTGGTCGGGCACGAACCTGCTGGGCGGCGGTGACGGCGCGACGTTGGAGGACCCGGCGCACGCGGACAGCAAGCTGGTGTCGAAGGCGCGGGGTCTGGCCGCGCTGCTCGGTGACGACGTCACCGCGCCGCTGCACATCGACAACGTCCCCGACCTGGGCGAGTGGAAGACGGCGTGGGACCACGTGTCGTTCGAGGGGTTCCTCGGCGCGCGGATGTCCCTGCAACTCACGTGGACCGGCCTGGACTCCGCCCTGGCCGCCCCGCTCGTGCTCGACCTGGCCCGGCTGGTGGCCGCCGCGCACGCCGCCGGCCGGGTCGGCGCGCAAGGCGCGCTCGCGTTCTTCTTCAAGGACCCGCTCGGCAGCGACGAGCACCGGTTCGCCGAACAGACCCGTGACCTGCACCGCTGGGCGCGGGAGCTGGGGTGAGGGCCTACGCGGAACTCGTCCGTGCGCCCGCCGCGCTGACCGTGCTCGGTGACACGCTCGTCGGCGCGGCGGCGGCCGGTGTGCCGCTGCGGGGCAGGCGTTTGCTGCTGCCGTTGTCGTCGGTGGCGCTGTACTGGTCCGGCATGGCGCTCAACGACTGGGCCGACCGCGCGTTGGACGCCGTCGAGCGCCCGGAGCGCCCGATCCCGTCCGGCCGGGTGAGCCCCCGCGCCGCGCTGGGAACCGCCGTCGCCCTCAGCGCGGCCGGGCTCGGGCTCGCCGCGGTGGCGGGCGGACGGGACGCCTTGGCCGTCGCGGTGCCGCTCACGGCGGCGGTGTGGTCCTACGACACGGTCCTCAAGGACACCAAGGCCGGGCCTCTGGCGATGGCCGCGTGCCGCGCACTCGACGTGCTCCTGGGCTCGGGACGCGGACGCGCCGCGGCCGCACTGCCCGGGGCAGCCGTCATGGCCGCTCACACGCTGGGCGTGACGGTGCTCGCGCACGGCGAGGTCCGCGGTGCGTCACCCGCCGTCGCGCGCGCGGTCCTCGGCGCCACCGCGGTGACCGCGGCGACGCCGGTCGCCCTCCCGACGCGGACCCGGCGGCACCGGACCGGCGCCCTCGCCGGGGCGGTCGCCTACGCCACGACGGTCGGGCGAGCCCAACTCCGAGTGGTGCGAGACCCCGGCGCGGGCACGGTCCGGTCCGCCACGAAAGCGGGCGTCCACGGCATGGTGCCGTTGCAGTGCGCCCTGGTGGCAGGAGCCGGGTCAACGGCCGTCGCGGCCGGCCTCGCACTCGTCCTCCCCCTCGTCCGCGCGCTGAGCAGGAAGGTGACGCCCGCATGACCTTCGAGCTGGGGTACGGCACGAACGGCTTCGCCAACCACCGGCTGGACGACGCGCTCGCGGTGATCGCCGACCTCGGCTACACCGCCGTGGCGCTGACCCTCGACCACCACCACCTCGACCCGTTCGCCCCCGGCCTCGCCCGGCGCACCGACCGCGTGGCGGCACGGTTGTCGGCCCTGGGACTGCGGGTGGTGGTCGAGACCGGTGCGCGGTACCTGCTCGACCCGCACCGCAAGCACCACCCCACCCTGGTCGACCGCGAGTGGGAGGTCAGGGCGGACTTCCTGGTGCGGGCCGCGGAGATCGCCGCCGCGCTCGGCGCCGACTGCGTGTCGTTCTGGTCCGGTGTCGTGCCCGCGGACACCGACCCCGACCAGGCGTGGGCGAGGCTCCGATCGGGGGTGGCCGAAGTGCTCGACGGCGCGGCCCGGTTCGGGGTCCGCCTCGGCCTGGAGCCGGAGCCCGGGCACCTCGTCGAACGCCTCGACGACGCGCTGCGGCTGCGCACCGACCTCGGCTCGCCGGAGCCCTTGGGCGTCACGCTCGACGTCGGCCACTGCGTCGCCGTGGAGCGCGACACGGCCGCGGCGTGCATCCACCGCGCCGGGGACCTGCTGGTCAACGTGCAGCTGGACGACATGGTGCCCGGCCTGCACGAGCACCTGGAGTTCGGTGAGGGCGCGTTGGACCTGCCGGCCACCCTCGTCGCGCTGGAGGAGATCGGGTATCGGGGGATCGCCGCGGTGGAGCTACCCCGGCACAGTCACGCCGCGCCGGAGGTGGCCCGCGAGGCCATGAGCGCGCTGCGCGCGGCAATGCCACAACCGGTGGCGGGCCACCCGTGGCTCGTCGAGGCGGAGCGGACCGTGCGTTCCGAACCGGGCGCGATCCGGGCGTTCTTCCCCGTGGCGGGGCGAATGGTGGGCCGCACGCCGCTGCGCGCCGCGACCGATCCGCTGGGCGTGGTCCACGGGACCGCCGACGACCTGGCCCGCGCCAGGCTGGTGGCCGCCTACGCGTCGGCGACCGGGCCGGAGGAGTTGGCCACTGTGCTGGTCGAGCTGTACCGCTTCGGTGACGACGCGGAACGACGTGGCGTGCTGCGCGCGCTCGCCTCGGTCGGGGACGAGGTGCCGGCGGCCGGGGTCGAGCTGGTCAAGGACGCGTTGCGCACCAACGACACCAGGCTCGTGGCGGCGGCACTCGGACCGTTCGCCGCCGAACACCTCGACGCCCACGCCTGGCGGCACGGCGTGCTCAAGTGCCTGTTCACGGGTGTCCCGCTGACCGTCGTGGCGGGGCTCGACCGGCGCGTCGACGAGGAGTTGCGACGAATGGTCGGCGCGTTCGCCGACGAACGCCGTGCCGCGGGGCGTGCCGTGCCCGATGACGCGCTCGACTTGCTGAGGAGCGAACCCTGATGCGCATCTTCGACCCGCACATCCACATGACGTCCCGCACCACTGACGACTACGAGGAGATGTACGCGGCCGGTGTGCGGGCGGTGGTCGAGCCCGCGTTCTGGTTGGGTCAACCGCGCACGAACGTCGGGTCGTTCACCGACTACTTCGACTCGCTGATCGGCTGGGAGAGGTTCCGCGCGGCGCAGTTCGGCATCCGCCACTACTGCGCGATGGCGTTGAACCCCAAGGAGGCCAACGATCCGCGCTGCGCCGGCGTCCTCGACGTGCTGCCGCGCTACCTGGCCAAGGACGGCGTGGTCGCGGTCGGCGAGGTCGGGTACGACTCGATGACGCCGGAGGAGGACGAGGCGTTCGCGCGGCAGCTGGAACTGGCCGTGCGCTACGGGTTGCCCGCCCTGGTGCACACCCCCCACCGGGACAAGCTCACCGGGACGCGGCGGACGCTGGACGTGATCCGGGAATCCGGCTTGTCGCCCGAGCGGGTGGTCATCGACCACCTGAACGAGACGACGGTGAGTGCCGTGGCCGATTCGGGGTGCTGGATGGGCTTCTCCATCTACCCGGACACCAAGATGGACGAGCGCCGCATGGTGGCGATCCTGCGCGAGTACGGCACCGACCGCGTGCTGGTGAACTCCGCGGCGGACTGGGGCCGGTCCGATCCGCTCAAGACCCAGCGCACCGGACGTGCCATGCTCGCCGCCGGCTTCGACCAGTCCGATGTGGACAAGGTGCTCTGGCTCAACCCCATCGCGTTCTACGGGCAGAGCGGGCGCCTGGAGATGGACGACGCCGAAGTGCACGGCACGTTCGCGGGCAACTCGATCCTGCGCGGTGGGTCGTGATCCCGGCGTACTGCACCAACGTGCACGCGGCCGACGACCTGCCCGGCGTCGTGGAGCAGCCGGACCACTACCCGGCCGACCACCTGGTGAACGGAGTCGTGGCGTGAAACCGCTGGTCGTGATCGACGTCGTGGGCCTGACGCCGGCGCTGCTCCCGCACATGCCGAACCTCACCCGCCTGGGTCGCCGGGGGTGGCAGGCCGAACTGGGCACCGTGCTGCCCGCCGTGACGTGCAGTGTGCAGTCCACCCTGCTCACCGGGCTCACCCCGGCCCAGCACGGCATCGTCGGCAACGGCTGGTACTTCCGCGACCTCGGCGAGGTCCACCTGTGGCGGCAGCACAACCGACTCGTGCACGGCGAGAAGCTGTGGGAGACCGCCCGCCGCGCCCACCCCGGCTACACCGCCGCGAACATCTGCTGGTGGTACGCCATGGGCGCCTCCACCGACGTCACCGTCACCCCGCGCCCGATCTACCACGCCGACGGCCGCAAATCACCCGACGCCTACGTCCGCCCACCGGCGCTGCACGACGAGCTGGTCGCCGAACTGGGCGAGTTCCCGCTGTTCCAGTACTGGGGACCCACGGCCGCGCTGCGCTCCAGCGAGTGGATCGTCGGCGCGGCCCGCCGCGTGCTGGCGTCCGAGCGACCCGACCTGCTGCTGGTCTACGTGCCGCACCTGGACTACGACCTGCAACGGTTCGGCCCGACCGCGCCACAAGCCGCGCGGGCCGCAGCCGAGGTGGACGCCGCCCTCGCGCCGCTGCTCACCGACGCGGAGACGGCCGGCGCCACGGTCGTCGCCCTGTCGGAGTACGGGATCACGGCCGCGCGCCGGCCGGTCGACGTCAACCGCGCGTTGCGCCGGGCCGGGCTGCTGGAGGTCTACACGCAGGCCGGCGGGGAACTGCTCGACCCGTGGACGTCGCGGGCGTTCGCGGTGGCCGACCACCAGATCGCCCACGTCTACGTCGCCGACCCGGCCGACCTCCCCCGCACCAGGGCCGTCCTCGCGGAACTGCCGGGCGTGGACCTCGTGCTGGACCGCGCGGCGCAGGCAGGCGTCGGCCTCGACCACCAACGCTCCGGCGAGCTGATCGCCGTCGCCGAGCCCGACGCCTGGTTCACCTACTACTACTGGCTGCACGACGACCACGCACCCGACTTCGCCCGCGGCGTGGACATCCACCGCAAACCCGGCTACGACCCCGCCGAACTCTTCTTCGACCCCGCCGACCGGCTCGCCAAGGCCAAGGCGGGACTCAACCTGGCACGCAAGAAACTCGGCCTGCGCTACGCCATGAACGTCGTCCCGCTCGACCCGTCCTGCGTGCGCGGCACCCACGGCCGGCTGCCCGACCGCGCCCAGGACGGCCCGGTGCTGCTGTGCTCCGACCCCCACCCACCCGACACCGTCGAACGCACCGGCCGGATCGCCGCCACCGACGTCCGCGACCTCCTCCTCAACCTCCAAGGTCTCGGAAGCTGAGCGACGCGCCTCGCTCGTGGAGCCGGTAGAGATGGCCGGCTCGGCCGCGGATGAGGGACCGGAAGTCGTCTGCCCGGTCGCCGAGGCCCATGAGCGGGTTACGGGCTCGAGAGTTCGCCCCCCGACGGGCAGCGAGTCGAGCCGCTGACCACGTTGGCCGGCGGATCGGTGGGTTCGCACGCGAACGCCCCACGTTCTGGCGATTGACCAGCTCTCCGCCTCTGGATAGAAGCTCTGGTAGAGGTGCCGAGGGGCGGGGGAGTCCATGTCCGACGATGACGTGTGGTGGGTAACCGTCCCGACTGCGTTACCTCAGTGGTGGATACCGCTGACTACCGGCGTGATCGCGCTGTTGGTCAGCGCGGCTGCGGTTCTGCCACGAGTCACCTGGCCACGTCGGGTCGCATTCGCGTTCAACGTCGTAGGCACCATCGCCCACGAGTTCGGCCACGCGGCCGGCGGTGTTGTGACCGGCGGCGGCGTCCACCTCATCCAGGTGCACACTCCGCACTCGGGCATCGCGTACACCTGGCACTACTCGCGCTTCTCCGCCTTCGTCATATCGGCCGCCGGCTATGCGACCCCTCCGCTTGCCGGGCTCGGAGCTGCCTCGCTCCTGTCCAGGGGGCACGCGCCGATGCTGTTGGTGCTCACGATCGCGGCCATGATCCTGATCCTCGTCGTGACCAGAGACCTGATCACGCTGGCCGGCGTCGTGGCGGTGGGCGCGGTCGCCGCATTGGCGCTGTACTCAAAAATCGAGTGGTTGCAGCACTGGATTGCCTATACCGAGACCTGGATCCTGCTCTTCAGTGAAGTCATCGGAATCTGGGTACTGGTGATGCGACGTGTTCGAGGTCGAATTGACGACGACGACGCTGACGGCTTGGCGGACATCACCGGAATCCCCGGCGTAGTGTGGATCGCTGCTTGGGCCGTGCTCATCGGATGGGCACTGTGGACTGCGATCCCGCTGATGTGGCCCTGATTGTCTGTGCCGATCGCAGCACGCTCGGCCGATGCCGTTGATGTCCGGCAGGTGTGAATCCGCAATGTTCAGTCGAGATTCGTATCGACATGGAAACCCGGAGGTGTGCGATGAGGGCGGTGGTGCTCGGTCCTCCGGCCAGCGGGAAGAGTCGATTCGCGCTGGAGTTGGGGGCCATTACCGGCGTGCAGGTCTTTCACGTCGACCTGGTTGTCGAGGACATTGGCAGGCGTCATCCGGAAGAGATCCGTATGCGACTCGCGGAGTATGCGAGCCGAGATAGCTGGATTATTGATGGAAATTCTTTCGGCAAGGACCCCGTGGGGCGTATCAATCGATCACAGGTGGTCTTCGTTTTCCGCTGTGCGCCAATGTTGAGCTTGATGCGTCACGTGATGAGGTGGGTGCGTCTGCGTGCGGGTGCGGAGAAACGTCTCGGTGCGCGGCGGAGCGATCTCGATTTGAAGTTCTTCATTCCTTATATTTTTGTCCACCTGTCCAGGCGGCAGAAAGCTGTGATTGGGTATGCGCAATCGATCGGGAAGGAGATCGTAGTATTCAAGAAGCGGCGCGACGTCACGAACTATAAACTTCGCCTGCTGGACTCCGGTTGAACCGTGTTGGTCGTGAGTCAGCCCAGTTCGTTCACGATCTGTGTGTCGCCGGCGCCCGTGTGCAGGAACGGGTCGATCCCCGGTTCGCGCGACCACCGCACCGCCCGGCCCAGCCAATGCAGCGCGACACCGGAGATGCGGACCGTCGGCACGCCCAGGGCACTCCGCAAGGTGGCCGCGGCGAACCAGAGCGATCCGCAGGCTCGTAGCGGACCTGACCTGCACGCTGCCGACGGAGTACGGCGTCCTCGTGCCGCTGGGCGATCCGGTGACCACCGGCCCCGCTCAGCCCTTGTGTGTCCCCAGCATGATGCCAGGACGACTCGCGACCGGCCCGCAGATGCGGGGACGCCCGGCTTGTCGCGCCGTGGCGTCCCGGCATCCGACGCGGGTCGGCTCAGGCGATCTCGATCCGGAGGCCGTACAACGCCTCGATGTCGCGCGCGAGGTCTTCCCCGGCCCGCCTCGGGTACCTCGACCACCACCACGACAGGCCCGGCGCGCGGTTGACCGGGTCCTCGGTCAGCAGTGCCCGGAACCGGGTGTCGGTCTCGGACACCTCGGCCTTCACCCAGCCCAGTTCCTCCATGCCGGCCAGACACGGATCGGTGAGCACGCGTTCGACCCGGTCGCGCACGCGCAGGTCGTGTTCGTACTCGTCTATGCCGAAGGTGTAACCGTCCTCCACCAATCCGGTGAACTCGCGCCATTCGGCCACGAGCCGGCCTGGGGTGGCCCCGGCCAGCTCGCGGACGCGGTCGACGAACCGCTTCGGGTCGCTCACGGGTGCGGCGGCCGGGGCAGGTCGTCGGTGAAGTACTTCATCGGGTCAGGATAGCCGGCCGGGTCGAGGCGGAAGAACGTCTCGATCGTGCCGTCCTGGACCCGGATGACCGTTGAAAGCGAAGTCGGTCGGCACCGCGTCGGCACCGCTGTACGTCGCCTGGAAACCGGTCTACAAGTGGCTGATGCTCGACGAGGAGCACGTCAACCGCACGCCGGTGGAACGGGGTGGAGCAACCCCAGGTTCGGAGGAAGGTCGTTCCGGTCCTCCGCGACGATAAGATGCGGGGCGTCGCTCTGTTCCCCGATTCCCCATGCGAGAGACGTTGATGACTTCCGCGCGTGCGTACACCGCGACCTCCGCCAAGGGCCCGCTCGTTCCGGGTGTGGTCGAACGGCGTGCTGTGGGCCCGAAGGACGTGCTCATCGCGATCGCCTGGGCCGGCATCTGCCATTCCGACATCCACACCGTTCGGGGCGACTGGGGCCCGGTGTCCTACCCGCTCACCGTCGGGCACGAGATCGCCGGGACCGTGGTCGAGGTCGGGTCTGAGGTCACCGCGCACGCGGTCGGCGACCGGGTCGGCGTGGGCTGCATGGTGGACTCCTGCCGCGAGTGCCCGAACTGCTTGTCGGGCAACGAGCAGTACTGCCTGCGGGGCTTCACCGACACCTACAACGGTGTGGACCGGGAGGGTCGTGTCACCCAGGGCGGCTACTCGTCCCACATCGTCGTCGACGAGCACTTCGTGCTGCGCCTCCCGGACGCCATCCCGTTCGAGAAGGCCGCCCCGCTGCTGTGCGCGGGCATCACGACGTACTCGCCGCTGCGGCACTGGAACGCCGGGCCCGGCAAGAAGGTCGCCGTCGTCGGCCTGGGAGGGCTCGGCCACATGGCGGTCAAGCTGGCCCACGCGATGGGGGCCGAGGTGACCGTGCTGTCGCAGAGCTCGCGCAAGCGCGAGGACGGGCTGCGGTTCGGCGCCGACCACTACCACGCGACCAGCGACCCGGCGACCTTCGAGCGGCTGGCGAACACCTTCGACCTGATCGTCAACACGGTCAGCGCCCCGATCGACCTCGACGGCTACCTGAGGCTGCTCGCCCTCGACGGCACGATCGTGAACGTGGGCGCGCCGCCGGAGCCGGTCCCGGTGACCCTGTTCACGCTCTTCGCGAACCGCCGCTCGTTCGCCGGGTCGACGATCGGCGGTATCGCCGAGACCCAGGAGATGCTCGACTTCTGCGCCGAGCACGGCATCGCCCCCGAGGTCGAGGTCATCCGCGCCGATGAGGTCAACGATGCGTGGCAACGCGTCCTCGACTCGGACGTCCGGTACCGGTTCGTCATCGACATCGCCACCCTCGCCGACTGACGGGACCCGGTGCCGCGGGTTCGCCCCGCGCCGAGGCGCCACCAGCAACCGGATCGAGCGGACGGCGGCAGGTGGAGCGCTTCGGCAGGCGCGTCCGATGTGGATGGTCGCTCGCGGGACGAGCGGTCAGTGGTGTGCCCGGATCAGGACGCGAAGGTGAAGTGGTTGATCCGGAGGGGCGCGGTGGCGGTGATGTAGATGGTCCGCAGTCCCGTCACGCCGAAGTCCACGTTGTGGAACGCGATGTGGCTGCCGGAGCCGGAGAAGGTGACCGCGGTTCCGCCGTCGGACGACTCCGCGGTGACTCCGGAGCCGGTGTCGCACGACTCGGCTTCGACCTGCTGGTTGTGCGGCGCCGGACACGGGTCGGGCCCGCCGGTGATAACCGGCGGGCCCGAGCGTTCGGTGTCGTGTCAGCTGTGGGCGCGGTGGCCCCGCTTGGTGACGACGTGGTAGATGCCGAGCACGATGAGCGAGCCGAGGATGGCCAGCAGCCAGGTGCTCAGGTCGAAGAAGCTGCCGATGTCGGAGCCGAAGATGGCGCGGCCGATGAATCCGCCGATGATGGCGCCGACGATGCCGAGCAGCATGGTGATGACGATGCCGCCGGGGTCCTTGCCGGGCATGACGGCCTTGGCGATGGCGCCGGCGATGAGACCCAGAACGATCCAACCCAGGATGCCCACGGTGATTCCTTGTCCTCGTGCCACACCGACTTCTGCGACGCGGCGTGATCGCTACTGACACCGGGTTGCCCAATCCGGACCGATTTCACACCTACGGCGATCGGCTTGGCTGAGTGCGTGGTGGAGTTGCCCGATGGCCGCGCTCGTCGCCGTGATGGTCATGGTGTCCTTCGCGACGTTCGACCGGCAGGGCGAACGGCGGTCCGTCGGGACAGTGCCGTCGTCGGGGTGGAACCGGGAACCGGTCCGTGCCGTCGAAGCGCCGGACTTCGTCGAACGGGAACGTCGCTTCCCCAGGGGAACGGGTGTGGGTCTGATGCCGCACGTGTCGTCACCGCCGCCGTACCCGCAGGGGCCGGGGCACGGCCCGCAAGCCTGGCCCGCCCATCCGACCGGACCGGCGCACGCCGGACCGGTCCCACCCCCGCCGCCGCGGCGCAAGGGCCGGGCGGTGTGGTGGGTCCTCGCGCTGGTCGTGGTGCTGGCGGCCGGCGGGGTCACGGGTTGGTTGGCCCTCGCCGGCGACGAGCGCTCCGCCGGCCGTGAGGAGCGCTCCGGCGGCGGTGCGGCCGAGGACGCCGGTTGCTCGGGCGACTACTGCATCGGCAAGTACCGGTACGTCAACGCGTGCGGCCTGCTCGACCCGTCGGGCACCGCTTCCCGGATCGGCCCTGCCGGCGACGAGGGCCTGCTGGTGCAGGAGTCGTTCATCGACCCCCTGCCGGCCGCCGACCCGGCATCGCCGCCCACGTGGCCCTTCTCGGCCCGGTCGCACTGCGACGTCCGACCGGTCGACTACCAGGAGGCGGTGTTCCGCAGCCTGTCGTTGGAGTTGGAGCAGTACGGTGTGGACGGTGCGGTGGAGGCGAAGCCCGCCGAGCAGGGCCGGTCGTTGCCGGGGATCGAGAACGTCGCCGTGCAGGACGGGGACGGCGGCGTGGAGGTGTTCGGCTGGGTCCGCAACACGCGCTTCCGGCTGAACCTCGTCTGGAGCAACAAGAAGCCGCCCATTCCCGAGGCCACGATCACGGCGCTGGTCGACAGCGTCGTGAAGGGGGTGGCCAACGCCCCCAGCGCGGCCGCGGACCTCGGTGAGCTGCGCGAGGGCGGTCGACGGGTGGTGACCGACGCCTGCGCCGTCTTCACCGGCGCGGACTTCCAGGACGCGGTCGACTACGCCGTGGACCCCACCAACGTCGACCGCGGCTACCACACGGCGTTGACGGGTTCGATCACCAGGACGTGCAGGCGGACCACCGCCCCGCCCGACCGCGAACGGCCCGCTCCCGAGGGCACCACCTACCTGGACGGGTCGATGTCGCCCAAGGTCACGGTCACCCAGCACGTCGACGCCGCCGCGGCGCGCGCGGCGATGGCGGAGGACCGCCGGGACATCGCGGGCGCGGTGGACGTCCCCGGCGTCGGTGACGGAGCCGTGTTCGGCGCCGGCCGCTCCTCCTTCAGCCTCGTGTTCACGAAGGGCTTCCACCAGGTCCGCATCGACTGCGGGCTCTCCAACGGCAACGCGGACTGGACGCCCGCCGACATGCGTGCCCGCCTGGAGCCGCTTGCCGCCGCCGTCGCGGCCCGCGTGCCCTGACGACCGGCCCGCGTGCCCCGTGGCGCGCCGGAGGACGGCCGTGCGATCCCGAACCCGAAGGGGTTGTCCGCACGCACGGGGACGAGGCGAGGCGGCAGCATGGTGGGATGCGACTCACCGCCCTGTTCGCCATCGTGTTCGCGGTCGTGTCCCTCGTGCCGGTGACGGTCTCGGCCCACCCGGCCCGGACGACCGACGCGACCTACCACAACGACGCCACCACCCCCGGCGCGGACCCGTTCGTGCTGTTCGACCGCCCCAGCGGCTACTACTACGCCTACTCCACGGAAGGCGCCGACCCCGGCTACCACTTCGCCGTCTACCGCTCGCCCGACCTCGCCACCTGGGAGCACCTGCCCGGCGGCGCGCTGCGGGCCGGGCAGGACGGCGACTGGGCGCACGACTGGTTCTGGGCGCCCGAGGTCTACCACAACCCGGACACCGGCCTGTACTTCCTGTTCTACGCGGCCAGGATGAACCGCGACGTGGCCGCGCACTTCAAGCACGCGGACTTCGAGGAGCCGTGCAAGGTCGGCGTCGCGGTGGCGACCTCGCCCGCCGGGCCGTTCCGCGACATCGTCGAGGCGCCGCTGGACTACTACCCGTACGACCCGGCGTACCACGACGTCAACCTGATCATGGACGCCGCGCAGAAGAAGCCGCCCGCGACGCTGGAGGTGGGCCGGACCGCGCCGCTGGGCACCTACATCCCCTACATCGACCCCAACGTCTTCTTCGACGCCGACGGCCGGATCTACCTCTACTTCTCCCGCAACGCCTACCGGAACTGGGTGTGGGACGCCGACCTCGGCAAGTACGTCGAGGAGTCGAACATCTACGCCGTCGAGCTGACCGGCGACTGGTGGCGCGACCCCACCGGCCGGACCATGCCGACGATCGCGCCCGCGTACCGCGACCGCAACCGGGCGCCGGACGACGCGCCCGGGGTCCGCAAGGACGGCTACGTCCCGATCCTGGACTACGGCTCCGACAAGCAGGCGTGGGAGAACGCGCACGTCGACGACTACGCCAAGTCCGGCGGCGAGAAGAAGGACCGCCGGTGGGCCGAGGGCTCGACCACCGTCAGGACGACCGACGAGCGGGGCGTTCCGCGCTACTTCCTGACCTACTCGGCGAACAACTACGAGAACGAGTTCTACGGCGTGGGTTACGCGACGGCCGACGGACCGCTCGGTCCCTGGCGCAAGGCGTCCGCGAACCCGGTGCTGTCCCAGGACCCCGCCCGAGGTCTGTACTCGACGGGGCACGGCAGCATCATCGGCTCACCGGATGGCACGCGGCTCTACTACGTCCACCACGGGCGTCCGTCCACCACCTCCTCACGAGCGCTCTACACCTCGCGCATGCACCTCGGGGAGGAACTGTCCATCGTCGCGTCGACGTCCGACGAGCCGCTGCCACCGGGGGTCGGGCCACTGCGCATCCGGGCCGACGACCAGGTGCTGCGCCCACGCCCGGACGGCTCCGCGACCACGACGGTCCACGTGACGAGCGCTCGGGGAGCCGAGTTCTCCTTGACGAACCCGCAGAACCGCCTGCGCGCGGAGCTCCACCCGGCGGGCGCGGGCACCGCGGTCGTGCGGGGTGATCAGGTCACCGTCACCACCACTGGCCACCGCCCGGTGCGGCTCACGATCGTCTACCAGCGCCAACTCGCGGACGGTGGCTACCGCGACGTGGCCAACACCGGACCCGGCCACAGCACGCCCGTGCAGGTCAGCGTTCCGGCGGTGGTCCGCCCCTGAGCGGTGGCGGTGGCCCGCCGCCCGAAGTCCGGACGGCGGGCCACCGCCGCGCCCCCGGCTCGTGGGCGCCGGGAGGCGCGCCCGGCGGGTGGCGACGGCCTCCGCGGACGACTTCGCCCGCCGCGGCCGAGCGGCGGGCGAACGTCGCGTGATTCGGAGGAATGCGAATGTTTCTCCCGGCGCGGTCTATTTGTTCACATGCGTGAAGGCGGGCTCGGTAAACAAGACCGCTCCGCTTGTTCATCACCGTGAATTTTGTTGCCTGTCCCGCACACTTGCGCAATGCTCGCTGGGAGCGTTCCCAGATTTCCGGAGATCGCTGGCGTTCCCGCTGGTAGTGGGGCCGGTGTCACTGAGGGCCGCTGTCCAGGAGTGCTGTTCGCAAGGAGGCGACGCATGAGTCTGCGCATTGGTGAACGAACGAGGAGCCGGATCGCCGGTATTGCCGCGGTCGCGTCGGTGGCGGCTTTGACCGGGGGCTTGGTGATGGCGACCGGCGCCAATGCCAATGCGGCGGTCGGGTGTCGGGTCGACTACACCGTGACGAGCCAGTGGGAGGGCGGGTTCGGCGCCAACGTCACGGTGACCAACCTGGGTGACCCGGTCTCGAACTGGACGCTGGCGTGGTCGTTCGGCGCCGGTCAGAAGGTGACCCAGCTGTGGGGTGGTGAGTTCTCCCAGTCCGGCAGCGCGGTGACGGTGCGCAACACGTCCTGGAACGGCTCGCTGGCCACGGGCGCGTCGGTGACGCCGGGCTTCAACGGCACCTGGACCGGCTCCAACCCCGCGCCCACCTCCTTCACGCTCAACGGCGTCGCCTGCACCGGACAGCCGACCGGCACCTCGACCACGACCTCGACGTCCACGTCCACCTCCACGTCAACGTCAACGTCCACCTCCACGTCGACCACGACCTCGACCACCACGACGTCGAACCCGCCGCCCACGGGCGCGGCGACGGGCTTCGCGTCGCAGAACGGCGGGACCACCGGCGGTCAGGGCGGGAGGACGGTCCGGGCCACCACGGGAACGCAGATCCACCAGGCGCTGTGCAGCCGGGCGAGCAGCTCCACCCCGATCATCATCGAGGTCGAGGGCACCATCAACCACGGCAACACCAGCGCGGTGTCGGGCGGCAGCTGCTCGACCGCCTCCGGTGTGATCGAGCTCAAGCAGATCAGCAACGTCACGATCATCGGCGTCGGCGCCGGCGCGGTCTTCGACCAGCTGGGCATCCACATCCGGGAGTCCCGCAACATCATCATCCGGAACGTGACCGTCCGGAACGTCAAGAAGTCGGGTTCTCCCACCTCCAACGGCGGTGACGCCATCGGGATGGAGAGCAACGTCCGCAACGTCTGGGTCGACCACGTCAACCTGCTGGCGTCGGGCGGGGAGTCCGAGGGCTACGACGGCCTGTTCGACATGAAGAACAACACCCAGTACGTGACCCTGTCCTACAGCACCCTGCGCAACTCGGGCCGCGGCGGGCTGATCGGGTCCAGCGAGAGCGACCTCTCGAACGGGTTCGTCACGTTCCACCACAACCTGTACGAGAACATCGACTCGCGGGCGCCCCTGCTGCGCGGCGGGGTGGGCCACATGTACAACAACTACTACGTGAGCCTGAACGAGTCCGGCATCAACTCCCGGGCCGGGGCGAAGGCCAAGGTGGACAACAACTACTTCAAGAACTCGCGTGACGTCCTCGGGACCTTCTACACCGACATGGCCGGCTACTGGCAGGTCAGCGGCAACATCTTCGACAACGTCACGTGGTCCGCGCCCGACAGCGAGCACAAGCCCGCCGGGCCGGACGTCAAGTCCACCACCACGGTCGGCATCCCCTACAGCTACACGCTCGACCAGGCCGCCTGCGTGCCGACCATCGTCGGGCGGACGGCAGGCGCCAACACCGGCATGCGCGAGTCGAACGGCGTCTGCTAGCAACGTTTCGCCGCGCGCTGTCACGGACGGCGGCTACCGGGCCGGTGTGCTCGGTAGCCGCCGTCTCGCCTGTGGGCCGGGCGGTAGCGTCGGTCCTGTGGCGACCGGGCCGGTCGAGTCGGCGGAAGGCGTGGTGGGTGTCGCCTACGCGCACTTCTACGTGGAATCGCGAGGGCTGCGCGAGCCTCCGCGATTCGTTTTCGACGATGATGACGGGTTCCTCGCGGTGATGGACGACGTGGTCGCGCTGCACGCCACGTCCGACGTGATCAGGTCGGCGAACGTCCGCATCGAGGCGTGGGATCGACTGCCCGAGGTGGGTGGTCCTGGCGAGGCGGAGGTGGCCGAGGGAACGGTGGCGCTCTCCGACGGTGCGGTGCGTGCGAGAGCCGTGCCGGCGACCGCGCCGGACATCGACACCGTCCCGGTCGGTCCGGCCGGGTGGTACCACGTCCGCGCGTTCCGTTGGGGCGCCGATGTGGACGGACGGGTCGAGCACTTCCTGCTCCAGCTCTGGCCTTCGGGCGAACCCGCCGCCGCGGACCGGTCACGCCCGGCGGAACCGGATGAGCTCACGGCGTGGAACCGGCAGATCAGGCAGTGGGCCGACGCCCAGGGCTTTCGGGGTTCCGGTGGCAGGGGTGGCCATGACTGAACCTCCGACTGAGCCGAACGTCGGCAGCCGCAGTGGGGTGGAACCCGTGACCGGTCGGCCCACGATGGCGTGACCGGCCGGTCGGCTGCCGACCCGGCGGCTCCCCGGCGCCCGTCGCGCGGGCACGGCGGGTCTGCGGGCTGTGCGGACGTCACGCGCGTAGGGTGCGCGCATGGCCGTCGGGGGCAGCAGGAGGGCGCGGGCCGCGCGCAAGCGGACGCGGCGGATGCAGCGCGTCGAGAACGACCTCACCGTGGCGGAGTGGACCGCGCTGAAGGCGGCCTGGGGTGGGTGTGCCTACTGCGGGGCCGCCGGTGTGCCCCTCCAGAAGGACTGCGTGCAGGCGTTGTCGCGCGGAGGGCGGTACACGCTCGACAACATCGTGCCGGCGTGCCGGTCCTGCAACGCGAGCAAGTGCAACGCCGAGGTGACGGGGTGGCTGCGGCGGAAGCGGTTGGACGAGAGGGCGTTCCTGCTGCGGCAGGTGGAGGTCAACGCCGAGCTGGCGCTGCGGTTCGGGAGCGCGGTCGTCTCGGAAAGCGCTGGTGGCGTGGGGTGAACCCACCGCGCGCCGTGCCGAGCACGGCGGCCTGTGGGCAGCACTGTCCGGACGCCCAGGCCGCCGTGCTCGGCACGTGGCTCAGCGCAGGCGCTTGATCTCCCCGCGGGCGCGGTAGAACGAGCCGTTGGCCGAGGGCAGCACCTCGGTGACCAGGTAGCGCGCGCCGGGGACGCGGATGTTCTTCGGGAACTGCACGCCCCACGTGCGGTCGTAGCCGTCCGACACCACGTGCACGCGGACGCGACCGCCCACCTGGACGCACTCGAGGACGACGCCCTCGCCCGGCGCGACGTGGGAGACCACCTCGACGTCGGCGGTCGCCTCGACGCGCGCGATGGCGCCGGCCTTGATGTCCTGGCGCGGCGGGAGTTGGCCCTGTTCGGCGGCGTGCACGGCGGCGGGGCCGGCGTCCAGGCACGCCAGTGAGCCGTCCGTCGTCACGAGGTAGAGGCGTTCGTCGCGGTACTGCATGGAGAACGCCGAGCCGCAGCCGGTGGCGAGCTTCCACAGCCTGGTGCCGTCGGCGGCGAAGCAGTACACCGAGGACTGGTTGTCGCCCGCGAACACCAGTCGGCCGTCGGGCGAGGTCGCGCAGGAGAACACGGCCGCGTCACAGCGGTAGTCGGCGATCTTAGCGCCGTCGGACTTGCGGAGGCGCTGCACGTAACCGCGGCTGGTGCCGGCGAAGACCTCGGTGCGCTCCTGCCAGCCGAACAGCACCTGCCCCGGCGTGTCGGCGTGCCAGACCTGGTCGCCGCGGCCGGTGTAGTGCGTGACGCCGCGGGAGTGGCCGTGGAACACGCCTTCGGACGCGCAGCGGACCATCCACGCGCTCTCGCCGGTGGCCGGGCGCGACCACTGGAACTCGTCCTCGTGGTCCACCACGGTCACCCGGCCCTGCCGGTCGGACACGCCCAGCACGCCGTCGTGGATGTCGAGCCAGTAGATGTCGACGTCCTCGGCGATCTCGTAGGCGACGCGCGGCACCTTGGCGCCCAGGTCGTACACCCGGCCGTCGTCGCACCCGGCGTAGATCCAGAAGTCGTCGGCGACGATGCACTTGACCGAGTCGGGCAGGCCGAACCGCCCGGTGACCCGGCCGTCGTGGGTGAGGGTGTAGACGTCGCCGTCCTCGTTGCCGACCCACGCCTGGTCCTCGCCGACGTAGATCCCGAACGCCGGCGCGCCGGACGCGAACCGCCACAGCACCGGCGCCTGGTGGGCCGTCGAACGGGTGCTGACGATCTGCCGCCTGCTCGTCGGCCGACGCCGGCGCAACCCCCGGACGGCGGGCGCGTAGCCCTTGCGCACCTTCTCGCCGATCTTCTTCTCGGCGGCCTTCAGCGCCTTGGCGTGGTCGGCGAAGGTGGCGCTGCGGACCTGCCCCTGCTCGCCGATGCGCCCGAAGGTGATGGTGACCTCGGTGCCGTCGACGCGCACCTCGTAGAACTTGTGCGCCCCACCGTCCGCTTCGGACAGCTCCAGGTACGTGGTGCCGGACATCCGCGCTCCCCCTCAAGGTCAACTGCGAGGAACGGTAGCGGCCACCACCGACAATTCCGGATCACGCAGGTCAGAGCGCGAACCGGCCGACGCGCCCGGCTTCACCGGACGGGCGGCCGACCGGTGAAGCCGAGGGCACTCAGACGAGCGCGGTCGCGGCGTAGCGGCTGACCGGGCGCGGCAGGCCGTAGTGCTCGCGCAGCGTGCGGCCGGTGTACTCGGTGCGGAACAGGCCGCGGGCCCGCAGCAGCGGCACGACGTGGTCCACGAAGTCCTCCAGGCCGGACGGCAGGAGGGGCGCCATGACGTTGAAGCCGTCCGCCGCGCCCGTCGTGAACCACAGCTCGATGTGGTCGGCGATCTGCTCGGGCGTGCCCGCCACGACCTGGTGCCCGCGACCGCCGCCGAGGCGGCCGAGGAGCTGGCGCAACGTCAGCCGCTCGCGCTGCGCCAGGTCGCGGACCAGCTCGAACCGGCTCTTCGCGCCGTTGACGCGGGAGACCGGCGGGAACTCGGGCAACCGCTCGTCCAGCGGGTGGTCGGTCAGGTCGACGCCGATCAGCTCGGTCAGCTGCCGCACCGCCCGCACCGGGATGATCAACCCGTCCAGCTCGTCGGCCAGCGCCCGCGCCTCGGTCTCCGTGCCGCCGAGCACGGGGACGATGCCGGGCAGCACCTTGACGTCCTCGGCGGCACGTCCCCGGGCCGTGACGCGGCGCTTGAGGTCGGCGTAGAACGCGGTCGCGTCGCCGTGCGTCTGGTGCGCGGTGAACACCGCCTCCGCCCACGCCGACGCGAACGCCCTGCCGTCCTCGCTCGACCCGGCCTGCACCAGCAGCGGGTGCCCCTGCGGGCTGCGCACCGCGTTCAACGGCCCGCGCACAGAGAAGAACCGGCCCTTGTGGTTGATCTCGTGCACCTTGGCGTCCTCGGCGAACACGCCGGACTCGCGGTCCACGACCAGCGCGTCGTCCTCCCACGAGTCCCACAGCGCGGTGACCACGTCCAGGAACTCGTCGGCACGCTGGTAGCGCTCGGCGTGCTCGGTGTTGACCTCGCGGTTGAAGTTCTGCGCCGACCGGTCGCCCGCCGTGGTCACGATGTTCCACCCGGCCCGGCCGCCGCTGATGTGGTCGAGCGAGGAGAACAGCCGGGCCAGGTTGTACGGCTCGCTGAACCCGGTCGACGCGGTCGCGATCAGGCCGATGCGCTCGGTGGCCTGCGAGATCGCGGTCAGCAGCGTGACCGGCTCGAACCGGTTGGCGGCGGTGTGCCGCACGTCGCCCCAGATCTGCACGCCGTCGGCGAGGAACACCGAGTCGAACGTCCCGCGCTCGGCGATCCGCGCCAGGTGCTGGAAGTGCGCGACGTCGTCGAGGGCGCGCGGGTCGGTGCGGGGGTGCCGCCAGGCGGCCTCGTGGTGGCCGACGCCCATGAGGAACGCGTTGAGGTGGAGCTCTCGTGCGGACAACTTCAGACTCCCAGTCGGATCGGGTTGCGGATGTTGAGGGGATCGGCGTAGATCGCGTCCAGCTGCACGGCGCCGGCGGCCACGCCGAGGGCGTCCAGGCCGAAGCTGCTCGGCAGCACGGACGACGGCGACGGGCACGCGCGCGAGGTCGCGGCCACCTCGGCGCGCAGGGCGTCGGCGCACTCGGGCAGCCGGACGACGCCCAGCTCGGTGACCACGACGACATCCGGGTTGACGATGTCGAACAGCAGCGCCGCCGCGCGGGCGACGATCCGGGCGCGGTCCACGAGCAGCGCGGTGGCCGCGGCGTTCCCGGCCACGGCGGCGTCGGCCAGGTCCGCGATCGACGGCCGGGCGATCACCCCCGCCTGGTGGGCGCGCCGAGCCCAGGCGCGGTCGGACACCGTCGCTTCCAGGCAGCCGCCGCGGCCGCACGGGCACGTGATCTCCGGGTCGCCCAGCGCCAGGTGCGCGACGCCGCCCGCCGCCGACCGCGCGCCCCGGTGCGTGCCGCCGCCGAGGTCGATCGCCGCGTCCACCACGTTGCCGACGAACAGGTGCACCAGCGACTCGTGGCGGCCCGCGGCGCCGAACAGCTGCTCCGCCCGCGCCAACGCCCGCGCGTGGCTGTCCGCCAGCACCGGCAGCCCGGTGCGGGCCGCGAGCAGGTCGCGCACGGGCACGTCCCGCCAGCCCAGCGAGGCGTGCTCGACCAGCACGCCCGCCTCGGTGTCGACCCAGCCGCCGGCGGCGACGCCCAGCCCGAGCGGCACGTGCCCCGGCAGGTGCTCGGCGTGCAGCCGCACCAGGCGGTCGGCGGCGGTCGCCAGCACGTCCCGGTGGTCGTCCGGGTCGCGGTGCGGCACGCGCAGCCGGGCCCGGACGCGTCCGCGCAGGTCCAGCAACGCCAGCGTGCAGTGCTCGTGGGCGATGTGGATGCCGGCCACCAGGTGGCGGCCGGTGTCCACGTCCACCGGCGTGTGCGGGCGGCCCACGCCCCCGTACGGCAGCGGCCCGGCCACCTCGGTGAGCAGGCCGAGACCGGCGAGCGCCGCGCAGTTGCGCGTCACCGCCGCCGGGCTCAGGCCGGTCAGCCGGGCGATGGTGGTGCGCGCGACCGGCCCGTGCCGCAGCACGGCGCCCATCAACGCCGCCGCGGCCGTCCCGCGCGGGCTCACGAGATCAGCGGCGGGCCGGACGGTGACAGCGCCGGGCCCACCGCCCGTGCCGCACCCGGCGTGCGCCCGCGGCCCCACCCGATGTCACGGCGGTAGCTGCCGAGCAGGCCCGTCCGCCGCAGGTGCTCCTCGTCGTGGGCGGAGGACTCCGCCGGCAGGGGGTGGGTGTGGGGCGCCACGAACAACGCGTCGGTCGGGCAGTTCGCCTCGCACTGGAAGCACGTCTGGCAGTCTTGCTGCCTGCTGATCACCGGCACGCCGTCCGCGCCGCGGTCGAACACGTTGGTGGGGCACACGGCGATGCACTTGTCGCAGGTGACGCACTGAGCGGCCGACACGAGCTCGATCACGCCGCCACCTCCCGCGGCCGGGCCCACACGTCGTCCAGACCGCCGGAGGTGATCCGGAAGTGCTGAGCGGGGTCCAGTTCGGGGAAGTCGAGCCGCTTGGCCATGCCCCGGCTCTCGCTGCGCGCCAACGCCGAGGTGTACATCCACCGGGCGTGCGCGACCATCGCCGCGGCCTGGCGCGCCCGCACCACGTCCGAGCCCTCGGCGCGCAGACCTGACCGCACCGCCGACCACGTGGCGTCGAGCTGCCCCAACGCCGCGCGCAGCACGTCACCGTGCCGCAGGTAGTTCTTGTCGTACGGCAGCACTTCGGCCTGGACGGCGCCCACGACCTCCGCCGCCGACACCGACGACGTCGCGCCGGTCGGGCGCAGCCCCGCGCCACCGGCGGCACGGACCGCGCGCCTCGCGGCGGACGGGCCGAGCGCGCGGGCGAACCGTGCGGCGGCCCGTCCCGACCACGACCCGGACGACATCGCCCACGCCGCGTTGTGGCTGCCACCACCGGTGAACCCGCCGCAGATCAGCTCCCTGGTCGCCGCGTCGCCCGCCGCGTAGAGGCCCGGCACGGTGGTCGCGCAGCCGTCGTCGACGATCCGGATGCCGCCGGTGCCGCGCACCGTGCCCTCGGCCAGCAGGGTCACCGCGAACGGCTGGGTGAACGGGTCGACGCCCAGCCGGTCGAAGGTGAGGAAGAAGTTCGGCTGCGCCAGCCGCATCGCCCTGCGGGCGGCCTCGTCGGCGCGGTCGAGCTTGCAGAACACCTTCTCCGAGGCCAACAACGTCCGCGCGATCACCGACCGGCCGCGTTGGCTGCCCGCGCCGTCGAGCACCGAGCCGTCCGCCCGGTAGAACGTGGCGTAGTTGTAGAACGCGGTCTTGGTGACCGACGTGTGCTCGGGCGCGATGCCGTAGGCGTTGGAGAACTCCATGCCGGACAGCTCCGCCCCGACCTCGGCGGCGAACAGCGCGCCGTCGCCGGTGTTGACGTCGCACCCCAACGCCTTGCTGAGGAACGCGCACCCGCCGGTCGCCAGCACCACCGCGCCGGCCCGCACCCGGAACGCCCGGTCGGCCTGCCGCTGGTACCCCGCCGCACCGGCCACCACGCCGTCGTCCGTCGTGAGCAGCTCGGTGACGGGGCTGTGGTCGAGGATCGCCACCCCGGCCCGGCGCACCCGGACGCGCTGCCGCCGCATGTACTCGGGCCCTTGCAGGCCGGTGCGCAGGGGCTTGCCGTCGGGGCCGACCGGGAACGGGTAGCGGCCCACGTCGGCCAGCTCGTTGACCCGGTCGTAGGTCTCGTCCAGCACCCTGGCCATCCAGCGCCGGTCCGCCAGGTACCCGCCCAGCGCCTCCCGGCTCGACATGGCCTTCTCCCGGGCCTCGGGCTCCGGCGGCACGTACCACACGCCGGTGCCGCCGGACGCCGTCGCGCCGCTGGTGCCGCAGTAACCCTTGTCCGCCAACACCACCGCCGCGCCTTCGTCGGCCGCCTTGAGCGCGGCCCACGTCGCCGCGGGACCTCCGCCGACGACCAGCACGTCCGCGTCGAGTTCGAGCGTCATGGGAAGCTCCTTTCCGTTGCGCGGGGTCAGGAACCGACGGGGACGCGCCAGGACGTGAACCGGCGTTCCAGGGCGACGAGCAGCTGGTTGAACACCACGCCGATGGCGGAGATCGTGATGATGCCCGCGTACATCTGGGGGATGGCGAAGTTGAACTGCGAGGCGTTGATCAGGTAGCCGAGCCCGGCCTTGGCGCCCACCATCTCCGCGGCGACCAGCACCAGGATCGACACCGCGCCGGCCAGCCGGATGCCGGTGAACACCGTGGGCACCGCGCCGGGCAGGATCACCTTCTGGAACAGCCGGAACCCCGAGAGGTCCACCGACCGGGCCAGCCGGAGCAAGGTCGGGTCGACACCGCGCACCGCGCTGATCGTGTTGAGCAGGATCGGCCAGGTGCAGGCGTAGAACACGATGGCGATCTTCGACGTCTCGCCGATGCCGAGCAGCAGCACGAACACCGGCAGCAACGCCAGCGCCGCCGTGTTGCGGAAGACCTCCAGCAGCGGCCCGAGCAGCGTCGCCACCGGCTTGTACCAGCCGATCACCAGGCCGAGCGGCACGGCCACCGCCACCGCGAGGCCGAACCCGGACAGCGACCGGGCCAGGCTCGCCCCGGTGTTGTCCACGAGCTGACCGCTCACGGCCAGCCGCCACCACGCGTCGACCACGGTCCAGAACGGCGGCAGGAACGTGGCGTCGACCAGGCCCAGCCGCGGCGCGGCCTCCCACACCGCCAGCAGCACGACGATCGCCGCCACCTTGCCGGTCGCCGTCACCAGCGCGTCGGCCACCCGGCGCGCCACCGACGGCTTCCTCAGGCGGTCCCGTCCGACGGCACGCGCCCCGTCCACGGCCGGTCGTGACTCCACCAGCGCGGTCATACCGCCGCCACCTCCTTCTCCTGTTGCTGGGCGCGGGAAACCTCGTCGTGCAGCAGCTCCCAGATCCGGTGCCGGTACCGCGCGAACCCGGTGCTCGAACGCAGGTCGACCCGGCCGGTGCGGTCGCCCAGCTCGATCGGGACGACCTCCTTGACCCGGCCCGGCCGCGACGTCAGCACCGCGACCCGCTGACCCAGGTAGACCGCCTCGTCGATGGAGTGCGTGATGAACACGACGGTCTTGCCGGTGCGCCGCCAGATGCGCAACAGCTCGTCCTGCAGGGACTCGCGGGTCTGCGCGTCCAGCGCCGCGAACGGCTCGTCCATCAGCAGCACGGTCGGGTCGTACGCCAGGCTGCGGGCGATCGCGACGCGCTGCCGCATGCCGCCGGACAGCTGGTGCGGGTGGCGGTCCTCGAAACCGCTGAGCCCCACCAGGTCCAGGAACTCGCGGGCCTTGCCCAGGCGTTCCCGCCTCGGCACGCCGGCCGCTTCCAGCCCGAACTCGACGTTGCCCTGCGCGGTGCGCCACGGCAGCAGCGCGTACTGCTGGAACACCACGCCCCGGTCCAGTCCCGGACCGGTGATCGGGACGCCGTCCAGCAGCACCTGGCCCTCGCTCGGCTCGGTCAGCCCGCCGAGCAGGTCCAGCAACGTGGACTTGCCGCAGCCGCTCGGCCCCACCAGGACCAGGAACTCGCCACGCTCCACGTCGAGGTCCACCCCGCGCACGGCGGTGAACTCGGTGCGGCGGCGGGACGCCCGGTCGCGCACCACGAACCGCTTGGTCACGTCGCGGAAGCTGATGTGGGTGCTCATGCCGCCACCCCGTTGAACTCGTTGGTGTAGAGGTCGGTGAGCCTGACCTGGTCCTTGGTGATCTCGCCGCGCTCGGCGAGCCAGTCCACCCACAGCGACAGCTCCTTGTCCACGATCCGGCCGCCCTTCTCGGCGACGCCGGTGGACCTCCAGTACCGCAGCGCGGCCGGGTCCTCGTTGCGCCCGCGCTTGGTGAGGATGTCGACCTTGCGCGCCACGACTTCGTCGCGCGGCGTCGTGCGGCTCCACTCGATGGCCTGCGCCACGCCGCTGACGAACGTCCGCACGGTGTTCGGGTTGTCCTTGAGGAACTTCTCGGTGAACACGTACGTGCCCGCGGTGAACGCGCCCAGCAGGTCGAAGTCGGAGAACAGCTTGCGCAGCCCGCCCTTCTCCAACGCCTTGTCGCGCAGGATGCCGCCGAGCACGCCGACCTCGATCTGGTTCTGCCGCACGGACTGCTCGATGTTGACCGGCGGCACCGCGATCGGCTCCACCTTCTTGATCTCGTCGGGGGACAGGCCGTTGCGCTTGAGGTAGATGCCGAGCATGGCCTCGTGGTGCGCGCCCAGCGTGTTCATGCCGACCTTCTTGCCGATCAGGTCGCGGGCGGACCTGATCGGGCTGTCCTCCAGCACGTAGAAGCCGCTGAACGCCGCCTCGTCGGAGCCGTAGTAGCCGATCACCGACTTGATCGGGGCGCCGGCGGCCTTGAGCTTGACGACCGCGCCGTTGAACGCGCCGCCGAAGTCGACCTGGCCGGTGGCGGCGGACTGGATGTCCTGCGGGCCGCTGGTGGTGTTGCCGACCCACTCCAGCCTCACGTCGCCGAGGTAGCCGAGGTCGGCGGCCAGTTCGGGCAGCGTCACGTCGCCCGCCCAGCCCTGGTAGCGCAGCGTCCTGGTCTCGGCGCCGCCGCCGGCCCCCGCGGGGGAGCAGCCGACCGCGGCCGCCGTCAGGCCGAAGAGGGTGAGGCCGAGGAAGTTCCGTCGCGTGCTGGTCACGGCGAATCCTTTGCTGGGTAAAAGCGGGCAGGCCGAAATAGCGGGCTTCGGCGCCCGAGTGAGGGAGGAGAATGGTGGCGGGTTCAGCGACCGGCGCGACAGAGCGCGCCGGCTTGGCGTCGGAGATCGACGTGCCGGCGCGAGGTGAGGTTGACGGCGTTGCTCACGGCCCAGAGCCTCACACCCAGGTCAGGCGGGGTCAACGGGCTCGGCGGTCGTCCCACATCATGGAGCCGGCGGTCCGCCGCGCTGGACACCGGCCACTTCTTTGTCCGGCGCAACGAAGTGCCGGGACGGGTCGCGGGTGTCAACCGCGTCCGCGTGCTGGGACGACTTAATTCACGGCCGCGCATTGTTGTGCCCGTTCCGCGCGACTGCCCATCGTGAAGTGCGAACGCATTCTCACGAGAGGACATCGGCGATGACCGCACAGCTTTCCGACACGATCACCGTCCACCGGCTCGGCGCGGGCATCGGCGCGCGGGTCGACGGCGTCCGGCTGGGCGGCGACCTGTCCGAGGGCGCCGTCGCGACCGTCCGGGACGCGCTGCTGGCCAACAAGGTCGTGTTCTTCCGCGGCCAGGAGCACCTGGACGACGCGGGCCAGCTCGCCTTCGCCCGGCTGCTCGGCGAGCCGACGCTGGCCCACCCGACCGTCAAGGGGCGCGAGCACGCCAACGTGCTGCCGATCGACTCCGACTACGGCAAGGCCAACAGCTGGCACACCGACGTCACGTTCGTCGACCGCGTGCCCGCGATCAGCATCCTGCGCGCGGTCGAGCTGCCGCCCTACGGCGGCAACACGGTGTGGGCCAACACGGTGCGCGCCTACGAGGAGCTGCCGCCGGCGCTGAAGGCGTTGGTGGACCGGCTGTGGGCGGTGCACAGCAACGTCTACGACTACGCCGGGCACGTGGACTCGACCCGCATCGGCGGCGTGGACGTGAAGGAGGAGTCCTATCGGGACGAGTTCCAGGCGCAGCGCTACGAGACCGAGCACCCGGTGGTGCGCGTGCACCCGGAGACCGGCGAGCGGGCGTTGCTGCTCGGCCACTTCGTCAAGCGGATCGTGGGCCTGACGTCCGCGGAGTCGCACACGGTCTACCGCCTGCTCCAGGACCGGGTGACCCGGCTGGAGAACACCGTGCGCTGGCAGTGGGCCGACGGCGACGTGGCGATCTGGGACAACCGCGCCACCCAGCACTACGGCGTCGCCGACTACGACGACGCCCGCCGCCGCCTGCACCGCATCACCATCGCGGGCGACGTCCCGGTCAGCGTGGACGGCGTCACGAGCACCACGGTCGTCGGCGACGCGACCCACTTCTCCGCCGTCTGACGCCGCTCGGCCCGGCACCGGTGGCACGGCGGTCGCGCCCGCCCGGACGCGACCGCCGACCCCGGAAACCGGGGCGTTCGATCCCACCTCCATCGTGGACGCGGGAAGACGATCACCGCGGCCGGGGTGGGCGGGCACGTGGAGATCGGAGTGGTGGTGCCGCCCGGCACCGGGAACGCGGTGGACACGCCGGAGGACGGCCGCCACAGCGCGGGAACGGGTCCGTGCGGGTGTGGTCCCGGCCGGCGCCCGGCGCGGAGTGGACCGCGCCGGGCGCCATCACGGCGAGCCGATGGCGGCGCGAGGGTCGTCAGTCGACCCACAGGCTGACGCTCGCCCGCAGCTGGCCGCCCTCACGGGGTTGGAGGACCCTGGCCGGGGTGCCGTTGCAGCCCAGGTTCGAGTAGATCTCGACCGGCTCATCGGTGTTGTTGTAGACGTGGGGCCGCTCCCCGCTCTCCAGGATCACCACGTAGCAGCCCTCGGGGTCGTGGTAGTCCTCGTCGCCGACGTACAGGACGCCGGTGGCGGCGCTCGCTGTGCCGGCGCTCATCATGAAGGCCGCGACCATCGCGGTCACGAGTGAGATTGCTCGTCGCATGACTTGCCTCCTTCGGACAAAACGGACGCACGGCCGTGCAAGGCGAGGATGCCGCCGCCGGTGATCCTCATGCGTGTCCGACGCGTCGTCACTCATTGGGGGACAAGTCGATGTCCGCCGGTCGTGGTCGGTCACGGGCGGTGCCGCGTCCGACCGCCGGGCGCCGTCTCAACCGGAGTGGGGCGGTCGCCCTCCCGGTGCGATCTCGCCCGACCCGCGGCGGACGAGCGTGGCCGGGACGACGGCGTGCGCGGGCGGGGACTGGTCGCCCTCGATGCGCTTGAAGATCAGCTCGGCGGCTTTGCGGCCGAGGGCGGGGACGTCCTGGCGCAGGACGGTGACGCCGGGTTCGAGCATGTCGGCGAGGGGGAAGTCGTCGAAGCCGATGAGCGCGACCGAGTGGTGCAGGTGCCGGTCGCGCAGTGCTCTCATGGCGCCGACGGTGACGAGGTTCTGCGCGGTGAACAGGGCGGTCGGGGGTTCGGCCAGGTCGAACAGGGCCGCGGTGGCGGTCTCCGCGGCGTCGGGGCCGTGCAGGTCGGTGCGGACGAGTTCCTCGCGCAGCGTGAGGCCGGTGTGGGCGAGCCCTTCGAGGTAGCCGGTGTAGCGCTCCTGGCTGGTCCACAACGTCTGCCGGTCGCCGAGGAAGGCGATGCGCCGGTGGCCGAGGGCGGCGAGGTGGAGGACGGCCTCGCGCGAGCTCTCGCGGTTGGTGGTGGTGACGCTGTCGGTGCCGTGGAACGTCGGAGGGCGGTCGACCAGCACCATGGGCGTCCCGCGCTCGCGTTCCTGCTGGAGCGCGTCCTGGTGGCCGCCCACGGCCATGACGACCATGCCGTCGACGCGCCGCGTGGCCAGGGAGGTCAGGAGCTCGCGCTGGAGCTCCGGGTCGTCCTCGCTGCTGCCCGCCAGCACCAGCACGTCGTTCTGCCGTGCCCGGTCCTCGACGGCGCGCAGGAGCGCGGAGTCGAACGGGTTGGACAGGTCCTCCAGCAGCACGCCGATGGTGGCGCTGCGCCGGTCGGAGCGGCGCAGGCTGCTCGCGGACAGGTTCGGCCGGTAACCGAGCGTGCGCGCGGCGGCGCGGACCCGCTCGACGACCTCGGGACCGGCGCCGGGCAGGTCGTTGATCACCCGCGACACCGTCTTCGTGCTGACCTTGGCGAGCGCCGCGACGTCCCGCATGGTTGGCTCCCGCCGTGCACCCCGTGAATCCATGACGCTCTGCTCCACCCCGAGTAACGCTTGCGTAACGGCGACTTGTCGTGACTTGCAGCACGAAGCTAGCGTCAACGATGACTTAACGAAAGACCCACTTCCTCCGACGGTCCTGACGGGGCCGGAAGTGCGGACAGTTTTCCGACATGATCTCGCGTAACAGGCCTCGATGTGAACCTCTTCGGACACGGCGGCCGTTACGTCAACGTTGACGTAGGAGAAGACATGACCGGACGGGCGCGTAGTGGCGTCAGGCTGACGGCCCTGGTGTCGGCGTCACTGCTGGCACTGGCAACCGGGTGCGGGGACGGCGGCGACGGCGGCGGCGCGGCCGGTGGCGGCACGCTCGTCGGGCTGGTGACCAAGACCGACACCAACCCCTTCTTCGTGAAGATGAAGGAGGGCGCGCAGGCCGCGGCGGGGTCGACCGGCGCGACGGTGCAGTCGTTCGCGGGCAAGCAGGACGGTGACAACCAGTCGCAGGTGGACGCGATCGAGAACCTGATCGGCGCGGGCGCGAAGGGCATCCTGATCACGCCCAACGACTCCAAGGCGATCGTGCCCTCGGTGGACAAGGCGCGGCAGGCCGGGTTGCTGGTCATCGCGCTGGACACCCAGCTGGAGCCCGCCGACGCCGCCGACGCGACCTTCGCCACCGACAACTACCAGGCCGGTCGGCTGATCGGGCAGTGGGCGAAGGCGAAGTTCGAGGCCGAGGGCAAGCAGGCGAAGATCGCTCTGTTGGACCTCAACCCCAACCAGGTGTCCGTCG
Organism: Saccharothrix hoggarensis; assembly: GCF_052936025.1. The sequence goes on from NZ_CP193624.1 coordinate 2,060,924, forward strand.
ACGTGCAGCGCGACCAGGGCTTCCTGGAGGGCTTCGGCGTCGACGTGAAGGACAAGAACCGCATCGGCGACGAGAGCGACCCGCGGATCGTGGGCCACGACGTCACGGACGGCGCCCCGGAGGGCGGCCGGACGGCGATGGAGAACCTGCTGCAGAAGGACCCGGGCATCAACCTGGTCTACACGATCAACGAGCCGGCGGCGGCGGGTGCGTATGAGGCGTTGAAGGCGGCTGGCAAGGAGAAGGACGTCGTCATCGTCTCGGTCGACGGCGGCTGCCCCGGCGTCGAGAACGTCAAGTCCGGCATCATCGGCGCGACCGCGCAGCAGTACCCGTTGAAGATGGCGCAGATGGGTGTGGAGGCCATCGCGAAGTTCGCCAAGGACGGCACCAAGCCGCAGAACACCGCGGGCAAGGACTTCGTGGACACCGGCGTCACCCTGATCACCGACCAGCCCGCCGCCGGCGTCGACTCGAAGGACGCCGCCTGGGGCCTCGAGAACTGCTGGGGCTGAGCATGTCGACGACTCTGTCCAAGAGCCAGTCGCCGGGTGGGGGACCGCTCGGCGGGGACACCGCCAAGCGGTCGCCGCTGACCCGGCTCCAGCACCTGCTGCACGCCCAGGCCACCATCGGCCCCGCCGTGGTGCTGCTGGTGTCGGTGGTGGTGTTCGCCGTGCTGTCCGAGCGGTTCCTCACCCCGGGCAACATCTCGCTGATCCTGCAGCAGGTGGCGGTCGTGGGGACGCTCGCGGTCGGTCAGACGATCGTGATCCTGACCGCGGGTATCGACCTGTCGTGTGGCGCGATCATGGTGTTGACGTCGATCGTGATGGCGAAGGTCGCGGCCGACACCGGGTTGCCCGGCCTGCCCGCGCTGCTGCTGGGTTTCGTGGTCGGCACGTTGTGTGGCCTGCTCAACGGGTTGCTGGTGACGCGGTTGAAGTTGCCGCCGTTCATCGTCACCCTGGGCACGCTCAACGTGTTTTTCGCGCTGAACCTCTGGTACTCCGCCAGCGCCACCATCCGCGGCAGCGACATGCCGTCGCTGTTGCTGTGGACGGGTCAGACGATCAACGTCGGCGGTACCCGTGTCACCTACGGCTCGATCATGATGGTGGTGCTGGTCGCGGCGATGGCGTTCGCGTTGAAGAACACCGCGTGGGGCCGGCACGTCTACGCCACCGGTGACGACGCCGAAGCCTCCCGCCTGTCCGGCATCCGCACCGGCCGCGTGTTGTTGAGCGTGTACGCGACGGCGGGGGCGGTGTACGCGCTGGCGGCGTGGGTGCTGATCGGCCGGATCGCGTCGGCGAGCCCGCAGGCCGGGCAGATGGACAACCTGGACTCGATCACCGCGGTGGTGATCGGCGGCACGAGCCTGTTCGGCGGCCGGGGCGCGATCGTCGGCTCGTTGATCGGGGCGTTGATCGTGGGCGTGTTCCGCAACGGGTTGGCGTTGGCCGGGGTGGACGTGCTGTGGCAGACGATGGCCGTGGGCGTGCTGATCATCGTCGCGGTGTCGCTGGACCAGTGGATTCGGAAGGTGAAGCCATGACCACGCCGGTGCTGCAGGCCCGCGGCCTGGTCAAGCGCTACGGAAGGGTCACCGCGCTGGCGGGCGCCGACCTGGAGCTGCTGCCCGGCGAGATCCTGGCCGTCATCGGCGACAACGGCGCCGGGAAGTCCAGCCTGATCAAAGCCCTGTCCGGCGCGGTCGTGCCGGACGAGGGTGAGATCCTGGTGGACGGCCGCCCGGTGTCGTTCTCCACGCCGATCGACGCCCGCGACGCCGGCATCGAGACCGTGCACCAGTCGCTGGCGGTCTCGCCGTCGCTGGACATCGCCAGCAACCTGTTCCTCGGTCGGGAACGCCGCCGCAAGGGCGTGCTCGGCACGGTGTTGCGGATGCTGGACCGCAACGGCATGCGCGACGAGGCCCGCCGCCAGCTCGACGCCCTGGGCATCATGACCATCCAGAACCCCGGCCAGGCCGTGGAAACCCTGTCCGGCGGCCAACGCCAGGCCGTCGCCGTCGCCCGTGCCGCCGCGTTCGGCAGCCGCGTCGTCATCATGGACGAACCCACCGCGGCGCTGGGTGTGCGGGAGTCGCGTGCGGTGCTCGACCTCGTGCTCCAGGTCCGCGACCGCGGCCTGCCGGTGATCCTGATCAGCCACAACATGCCGCACGTCTTCGAGGTCGCCGACCGCATCCACATCCAACGCCTCGGCCGCCGCAAGGCCGTCGTCGACCCGAAGACCATCTCGATGTCCGACGCCGTCGCCATCATGACCGGCGCGATGGAACCGCCCGACCAGGCCACCTGACCGGTTTCCTCTGCGGCGCAACGCCTTGCGGGCGTTGTGCGGGACGAGCACGCCTTCCCGAGGCTGTTGAGCGCGGCCGCCCGGTGGGACCGCGACGGTGACGGCCGCGCGCCGGTGGACCGGTCCCCGGTCGAGGTCGCGCTGACCACCCGTGGTGGTGGAGCCCCGCGCGGGCTCCACCACCACACCCCCGACAAGGAACACGACATGATCATCGTTGGTGGCGAAGCCCTCATCGACCTGGTGCCCGACCACACCGGCGGCTACCGCCCCCTCCCCGGCGGCAGCCCCGCCAACACCGCGGTCGGCCTCGGCCGCCTCGGCACGCAGACCGCGCTGCTGGCCCGCCTCGCCGACGACCGCCTCGGAGCGCTGCTGCGCGCCCACCTCGGCACCTCCAACGTCGACCTCGGCTTCGCGGTCACGTCCACGGCGCCGACCACCCTCGCCGTGGTGGACGTCGACCGGGACGGCGTGGCCGACTACTCGTTCTACATCGACGGCTGCGCCGACGGCGGCTGGCAGCCCGCCGACCTGCCCACCGACCTCCCGCCGGACGCCGCGCTGCACGTCGGCGGCTCCTTCGCCCTCGCCGTCGAGCCGATGGCGACCGTGTTCGACACCCTCCTGGCCCGCGAACACCCCCACCGCGTCATCACCTTCGACCCCAACATCCGCCCGGTCCTGATCACCGACGACGACGCCGCGCGCGCCCGGCTCCGCCGCTGGCTCGGCCTGGCCGACGTCGTCAAGGTCAGCGCCGACGACCTGCGGTGGATCGCCCCGGACCGCCCGCTCGCCGACGTCGTCGCCGAGTGGCACGACCAGGGGCCGACCCTCGTCGTCGTCACGCGCGGCGCGGAGGGCGTGTACGCGTCCGGACCGGCCGGCCACGTCGACCTGCCCGCCGTTCCCGTCGCCATCACCGACACCGTCGGCGCGGGGGACGCGTTCATGGCGGGCCTCCTGGCCGCCCTCGACCGCGACGACCTCCTCACCCGCCCCAACCTCGCCACCCTCACCCACGAGGAGTTGACCGACACCCTCGCCTACGCCCAACGCGTCGCCGCCATCACCTGCACCCGCACCGGCGCCGACTCCCCCTGGTTCGACGAACTGCTCCCCGTCGAGGCCCGCCCCGCGACGTTCTGAAACGCACGGGCACCCCGTTCCTCTGCACGAGAGGCGAGATCCGTATGCGCAGAGTTGCCTTTGCGCGATCGCTCCGACTCGCCATCACCGTCCTGTCGGCGCGGCTTCGAGTTGCACCGCCGCGCCGACGGCACCCGTGACGCCGCGATCGGCTATGGCCGCGTCCGGCAGACGTTGGCCGACGCGCCGATGCCACCGGTGAACAACCGGGTGAAGTTGCGGGTGTTGGTCGACCGGGGGCAGTTGGAGACGTTCGGCAACGACGGCAAGGTCTCGGTCACCGACAACGTCAACTTCGACTCCTCCAGCGGCAGCCTGGGCATCCGGACCTGCGCCAACAACGGCACGGTCCGCCTCGAATCACTGACCTTCCGGCGGTTGGGCAAGGCCTGGAGCAACGCGCCCAGCGGACCGGACCAGGGCGTCGGCATGATCAAGTGGAACGGCACGAACAAGTGCGTCGACCGTGACGCCGCCAACGGCCGCCGGTTGCAGGTCTGGGACTGCGTCGGCGGCCCGAACCAGACGTGGAGCATGCCGACCGACTGACGCGTGAACGAAGGGCGGGTGGCGCGACCACCCGCCCTTCGGCGCGCAGGTGGTCCACTGGGCGCGGCCCATACTGGCGTCATGCGATCTTTCGTGCGGTGGTTGCTGCGCAACCCGCGGGGGCGTGGGGAACTGTGGTTCCGCCTGGCGTCGGGGGCCGTGGTGGCGGCGGTCTGCGCGGTGTTCGGATGGCTGACGTCCACCGTGATCGCGGTGATCGTGGGTCTGGAGGTCGTCGACCTGGTCACCAGCTACGTCTGGTGGCGGAGGGATCGACGTCGAGAGCGGCACCAGGCGGTGACCGACCCACCCTAGGTGCGGTCGCCGGCGCGTGGCGGCGGTGGCCGTTCGACGGGAACGGATGGCGGCCGCCTTCCGTCGAACGTGCGACCACGACCGGGGAGGCCGCATGACGTACCCGCAGCAGCCGTACGGCGGGCAGGGCCCGTCCGAACAGTTCCCCGGGCAGACGCCGGGCCACGGGCAGCCGTCCTGGTACGGCGCTCCCCAGCCCGGCGGGTTCGGCGCGCCTCCGCCTCCGCCTCCGCGGCGCAACACGGCGGCGGTCGTGACGGTGGTCGCGCTGGTCGTGCTGGTGCTGGGCGGTCTCGGGTTCACCGGGTTCGTCGCGCCCGGCTTCTTCCTCGGTGACGGCGGCACGGCCGCTCCGCAGGCGCCCACGGCGCCGTCCACGACGTCGTCCTCCGTGCCGCCGTCCGCCGACCCGGAACGCCTGCTCGAAGCGGTGGTCGAGGCCTTCGGCGCGCAGGACGCCAAGGTCCTGGAGGACGTCGCCTGCCCGGAGGCCGGTTCCGCCGTGCACAAGGTCGTCGAGGACGTCGCCCCGTTCCGCGGGGCCGAGCTGGTGGCCACCCGCAAGACCTCCGCCGACGTGGCTGTGGGGGCCGTCGAGGTCGCGACGAAGAGCAAGCCGGAGGAGTACGAGCTGAAGGTCGTCCGGGACGGCGACACGTGGTGCTGGACGAACATCTCCCGCACCGACGTCGGCAAGACCAGCGCCAAGCCGACCAGTCCCACGAGCGCCCCGACCGACCCGAAAACCCCCACCGCGGGCGGCAAACCCGTCGACCCCGCGGCTCTGGCCGCCGTGCAGGCGTTCCTGGACAGCGTCAACGCGGGAGACGCGGCGAAGGCCAAGACCCAGCTGTGCGCGGACGGCATCAAGAAGCCGCAGCACGTGGACGAGCTGGTCGGCCACGACCCGGACCTGAGGATCAACACGACCAAGGACGGCATCACCGCGGGTCCCAAGTCCTTCCAGCTGTACCTGCAGGGCACCGCCAAGGGGCAGAAGATCGACGGCCACTCGGGGAACGTCTGGGTGACCAACTACGACGGGCCGTGGTGCGTGCACGCGTTCTCCGTGGTCGTCATCTGACTGGCCGGCCCGACGACCCGGCTCTCCGGACCTCGGGCACCGCCCTGATCGCGACGGAAAGCGCACGAGCCGCGACGAGCGTCCTCGCCGAGGCCGCGGCCCTGTTCGCCGACCCGGCCACACACCGCCACCGCGCCGAGGTCGACGCACTCCGCGACGATCCCGCCGCGCGCTGACCACGAAGGCGCTTCGAGAACCGGGCCGTCAGCCGGGTTCGGCGGTGGCCAGGTCGGGCGCGAGGAGGTCCAGGACGTAGCACGCCAGGGCGCCGTCCGCGGTCCGGCCGAGCCACGCGGGGTTCGCGCCGTCGCTCCAGCCCGGCACGATGACCAGGTCCGTGTCCCGGGCGGACAGGGTGTGGTACGGGGCGTCGTCGGCCGTGGCCGCTTCGATCTCCGCCTGCTGGTACGCCGTCGCGCCGATGCGGTCGACCAGGGCGAGGGTGGCCGTGTCGACCGGGTTGCCGAAGAACTCGCCGTCTCCCAGCGCCAGCTCGTGGTCACCCTCGCGCAACGCCAGGTGCCACGACGTGACGGGCGCGTCGGTGACGGTCACCCGGCACGCGACGGTCATGGCCGCGCGGTTCTCCTCCGTCGCCCGGAACACGTCGACCGGGTACCGGCCGGGCGGCGCGGTCGTGGCCAGCGGGGCGGTGTCGGCGTCGAGCCAGCCGGGGTCCGCGACGACGAGCCAGCCGCTGGGCAGCCGGATCGTCCCCGCCGGGACCCGCTGGATGGTCAGGACGCGGCCGTCCTCCGTGCGGAGCGCGCGCCGTCGGTGACGGTCTCGGCGATGTGGCGCGGCCGCAGCGGTCGGGGCGGGCGTCACGGGAAGTGGGTGGGGACGACCGCGGGCCCGGGGCGGACGGTCGTGGGGCCGGTCATGCCGAAGAGCGCCGGCCAGCCGTCGACGGCCGGCAGCGGGACGTCCTCCGGCGGCTGCACGCGCTCCGGCCAGGAAGGCCAGTCACGGACGGTCTGGAGGGTGCTGCCGTCCGACCGCACCGCGGTGATCCCCACCGTCTCGGGCACCGCGCTCGCGTCGCGGCGGACCCTGGCCCGGAACGTCGGCTCGTCGTCCTCGAACTCCGCCGCGCCCGGCCCGGCGTAGTTCCAGCTGCGGACCTCGAACAGCCGCAACCGCCCGTCCGGCCAACGCCGGTAGGCGACGCCCCGGTACGGCGACCGACACCGTCGACGTGCCACAGCTCGGCGTGGTGGGCCGACCAGCACACCTCCACGACCGCCCGCGCCACCCCGTCGACGAGCAGGACGGCGGCGTCCCTGGGCTCCCGCGGCGTCCTGGGCGCGTGCGACCGACTCCGCCATCGGCGACACCGGGGCACGCGCGGCGGAGTCCCACCCCGCGCAGTACACGACCTCCACCGGCCGGTCCGTCGGCGCGGGCACGTCCGCCAGCGGCAGGTCGGTCACGTTCGGCAGACCGCCGGGCGGTCTGCGGACCTGCGACAACGCCACGAAGCCGCCTACCGCCAACGCCGCGACGGCGCCGGTCAGGAGCACGGATCTCCGCGTCAGCCGCGCGGCCGTCCCGTCCCCCCGCTCCGGCGAGTCCACGGCTCGCCGGCCTACGGGAGGCGGCCGACGGCCCCTACGCCGCGAGCCCCGTCTTCAGGGCGCGGGCGATGTGCACGGCACGGCGGGCCTGGAACGACACCGCGTCCAGCTCCAGCTGACCGGGCGGGGTCTGGCCGTTGTTGGAGACGTGGCTCGTGCCGTAGGGGTTGCCGGCCTGGAACTGGATGGGATCGGCGTAGCCGGGCGGCACGACGACGCAGCCCCAGTGGTAGAAGGTGTTGTTCAGGGCGGTGATGGTGGTCTCCTGCCCGCCGTGCGCGGTGGCCGCCGAGGTGAACGAGGTCGCCACCTTGTTGACGAGCTTGCCCTCCGCCCACAGCGGTCCCGTGGTGTCGATGAACTGCTTCAGCTGCGCCGTCGGCAGGCCGTACCGGGTTGGCGTGCCGAAGATGAGCAGGTCGGCCCACTCCAGGTCGTCCAGGGTCGCCTCGGGGACGTCCTGGGTCTGCTTGACGTGCGCGGCCCAGCCCTGGTTGCTGGCGATGGCCTCCTCCGGCGCGAGCTCGCGCACCTTGCGCAGCCGCACCTCGCCCCCGGCGTCCTCGGCCGCCTTGGCCGCGGCCTCGGCCATCGAGTACACGCTGCCGGTGGCGGAGTAGTAGATGACGGCGGTCTTCAGGTCGGACATCGGGTCTCCCGTGCGCTTGACGTCTATCGCCGTGGTGTACCCGCTGGGCGGTGATTCCGGCAGCCGGATCACCCCTTGGTGGCTCGACACCACTCGAAAGCCCGGTTCACCGGTCCAGCACACGGTGTCGTGGGTCGGCGCACGCGGGCGTAGCGGACCGGCCACCCGTTCGTGAGCGCCCTCCTTCCTCCGCGGTGGAAAGCCCCGCGCTCCAACGTGACGCACTGTCTACTGAGGACAGCGGAGTCCTCGGGCGAACCTCACCCGATGGTTCCGTCCGCGCGGTGGCCGGCGTGCGTGGCGCCGTGGCGCTGCCACGATGGGAAGTCCGTGCTGGATCGCCGCCTCCAGGGAGGACGATGATGACGTACCCGAGGCGTCTCTTGGTGGTGCTGGCCGCGGCCCTGGTCGCGCTGACCGGCACGGGCGTCGTGTCACCGCTCGCCGTCGCCGAGCGCGGGTCCGTGGACCTGGTCCTCAACGGCGACGCGCTGACCTGGGACCGGCTGGTGCAGGTCTTGGAGGCCGACGCGGTGACCGTCCGCCTCGACCTGAAGGCCCGGCAGAAGATGGTGGAAGCACGGGCCGGGGCGTTGGAGGCCATCAACGCCGGGCAGAAGGTGTACGGCTGGAACCAGGCGCTGGGCCCGCTGAAGGACGAGCCGCTGGCCGAGGCCGACCGGGTCGAGTTCCAGCGCCGCGTGCTGCGCTCGCACGCCGCCGGCGTCGGTCCGGCCGTGTCCGACCGGGTGGCCCGGCTGGCGCTCGTGCTGCGGGCCAACTCGATGGCGCGCGGCACGATGGGCGTGCGGCCGGAGTTCGTCGACCGCATCCTCGCGCTCGTCGGCGCCGGGGTCACGCCGAGGATGCCCGAGATCGGCTCCCTGGGCACCGGTGACCTGCAACCCATGGCGGCCGCCGGCCTGGTGCTGACCGGCGAACCGGCCCCCGCGCGCTTCCAGGGCCGCGAGGCCCCCGCGCCGGAGGTGCTGGCCGAGGCCGGCCTGCCGGTCGAGTTCACGCTGGAGCAGGGGGAGGCGCTGCCGCTGATCAGCGGCAGCAGCGTGCTGACCGCCCGTTACGTGGACGCGGTCGTGCGGGCCGAACACCTCGCGGACACCTTCGACGGCGCCTTCGCGCTGTTCCTGGAGGGCACCAGGGCCGAGCAGGGCGCGTTCGACCCCCGCACCCACGAGGAGCGGCGCATCCCCGCCGAGGTGCGGACCGCGGCGACGATCCGGGCCCTGATCTGCGGCACCGGCTGGATGACCGAGGAGGGCCGCAAGCGCTTGGGGGAGGAGAACCCCCGCATCCAGGACGCGGTGTCGGTGCGCGCCACGCCCCACATCACCGGCGCGTTCCGGCAACGCCTCGCCGACGCCCGCGGCCACGTCGAGCGCGAGGCGAACGCCTCCACGTCGAACCCCCTGGTCTTCCCCAAGCCCGGTGGCGGGCACGAGTTCGTGATGGGCGGCAACTGGGACGCGGCCCTGCTCGGCCACGAGATCGACTCCCTCAACGCGCAGGTGGCCGACCTGGGCGTGTTGTCGCAGGAGCTGTCCGCGCGCCTGCTGGCCGACAAGTGGAGCTACCACCTGCCCGCCAACCTGGCGGGCGGCGAGGTCGGCCTGAACTCCGGCATGGTGCAGGTCCAGACCGTCGCCGTCGCCCTGGTCCCGGAGATGCAGCAGCGGGCCACGCCGGCGGGCACGCTGTCCCGTCCGGCCAAGTTCGGCCAGGAGGACCACAACACCATGGCCATGGCGTCCGTGCGCGCCCTGCACGACAACCTCGACCGCCTCGAAACCGTCCTGGCCGTCCAGGTGCTCATGTCGGCGCAGGGCATCGACCTGATCGCCGACGAGATGGCGGGCCTCCCGCTCGGCGCGGGCACCCAGCGCGTCCACGACCTGGTGCGCCGACACGTCCAGCGCCTCGACGACGACCGCTACCTGACCCCGGACCTCGAGAGGACCACCGAACTCGTCCGCACCGGCGAGATCAGCCGCGAGGTCCGCGCCGCCACCGCGCCCGCCGAGAACAAGTGCGCGGCATGACGCACCCCGTCGTGGTGTTCGGCGATCGCGCTACGGTCGGGTGATCGGTCCGTTACCGTTCGCGCATGGCCACTCGACGTCGCCGCAACCGCCGAGCCGCAGCCTCGACCACGCCACCCGCCCGCCCGACCGCGCCGGAACGTCCCGCGTACCGGAAGTCGTGGACGTGGCTCACGGTGTTGGTGATCCCGATGCTGGTCGGCGGCGCGATCGCGCTGTACTCGTCCCGGCTCGCGCTGGACCAGGCGGGCGAGCAGGAGGCACGTGCCCAGTCCGGCGCGAACCGCGCGGAGGACGCGGACCTCGCCCGGTTCCCCGCGGTGCTGGCCCGCGTGCGCCAGGCGACGTACTACCCGCCCTACGAGTGGGTCTTCCCGCAGGCGTTGAGCGAGGCGACCGTCGCCGAGCTGGCGAAGCCGTCCCGGCAGTGGTTCGAGACCGAGGGCGAGAAGCTGTCGCGGGACGAGATGAACGCCTACCTGGAGGAACTCGCCGCCCGCAAGCGCGAACTCGGTGGTGTGCTGTCGCTGTGGCGCGACAGCGAGCGCCTGTCGAAGTCCGCCACCAAGCACCTGGTGTCGCTGGTCGGCAACCGACGGGAGAAGATCCGGGTCGTCGACCTCCGCGCCCGGGTCGTCGAGCGGCTGCCGCGCATGAACGGCACGCTCCTCAGGTTCCCCAGCGAGGGCTCCACGCCGATCGAGCAGGTCGCCGTCGACTTGGACGACCCGTCCGGCCGGCTCATCGCCACCGATGCCGAGGGCGTCGAACGCCCGTTGCTGGAAGCGAAGTCCATCACCCTGGAGGAGGGCGAGGAAATCGGGTTGGAGATCAACGCGATGGCGGCCACCGCCTCCTACCGGTGGGAGCTGGAGGTGACCGTCGAGCACGGCGTCGCCAACCGCGAGACCGTGCGCATCCGGGCGGACGGCACCTCCGACGGTCCGGCCTTCCTCACCGCGGCGTGGCACTACGACGACACCTTCGCCGGCGGGGTCTACCGACAGGACTACTACACGTACGCACTCGTCAGGACGGAGTGAAGTCCGCCTGACCTCGTCACCGAGGTGGTGGGACGGGCGAGCCCGGCCGATCGCGTGGATCGGCCGGGCTCGTCGGTGGAGCGGATGCAGGTCAGGCCAGGTCGAAGCGGTCCAGGTCCATGACCTTGGTCCACGCCGCGACGAAGTCCGTGACGAACTTCTCGCGGGCGTCCTCGCTGGCGTAGACCTCGGAGAGGGCCCGCAGCTGGCTGTTCGAGCCGAAGACGAGGTCGACCGAGGTGGCGGTCCACTTCAGCTCGTCGGTGGCCGCGTCGCGGATCTCGTACACGTGCTCCTCGGACTCCGACGCCTTCCACCGGGTGCCCGGCGACAGCAGGTTGGCGAAGAAGTCGTTGGTGAGCACGCCGGGCCGGTCGGTGAGGACGCCGTGGCGGGCGCCGCCGACGTTGGCCCCGAGGGAACGCAGGCCGCCGACCAGCACGGTCATCTCCGGCGCGGTCAGGTCGAGCATGTACGCGCGCTCGACCAGCAGCACCTCGGGCTGGAGCTTCTCGCCGGGACGCACGTAGTTGCGGAACCCGTCGGCGCGCGGCTCCAGGACGCGGAACGACTCGACGTCGGTCTGCTCCTGGGTGGCGTCGGTGCGGCCCGGGTGGAACGGCACGGTCACGTGGAAGCCGGCGTCCCGCGCCGCCTTCTCGACGGCGGCCGAGCCGGCCAGCACGATCAGGTCGGCGAGCGAGATCTTCGCGCCGCTCGCCTCGTTGAACTCGCGCTGGACGCGCTCCAGGACCTCCAGCACCTTCGCGAGCTGCTCGGGCTGGTTGACCTCCCAGCCGCGCTGCGGCTCGAGGCGGATGCGGGCGCCGTTGGCCCCGCCGCGCTTGTCGGTCGCCCGGAAGCTGGCGGCCGAGGCCCAGGCGGTGGAGACCAGCTCGGCGATGGTGAGGCCGGACTGGAGGACCATCGACTTGAGGGTGGCGACGTCGGCCTCGCTGACGAGCTCGTGGTCGACGGCCGGCACCGGGTCCTGCCACAGCTGGGGTTCGGGCACCCACGGGCCCAGGAAGCGGCTGACCGGGCCCATGTCGCGGTGCAGCAGCTTGTACCAGGCCTTGGCGAAGGCCAGCGCGAACTCGTCCGGGTGCTCCAGGAAGCGGCGGGAGATCTTCTCGTACGCCGGGTCGACGCGCAGCGCCAGGTCCGTCGTGAGCATGGTCGGCTTGTGCTTCTTGGCCGGGTCGTGCGCGTCCGGGATGATCGCCTCGGCGTCCTTGGCGACCCACTGCTTGGCGCCGCCGGGGCTGGTGGTCAGCTCCCACTCGTAGCCGAACAGGATCTCGAAGAACCGGTTGCTCCACTGCGTCGGCTTGTCCGTCCACGTCACCTCGAGACCGCTGGTGATCGTGTCGGCGCCCTTGCCGCTGCCGTAGGTGCTCAGCCAGCCGAGGCCCTGGGCCTCCAGCGGCGCGCCCTCGGGCTCCGCGCCGACGTGGCCGTCCGCGGGGCCCGCGCCGTGGGTCTTGCCGAACGTGTGGCCGCCGGCGATGAGGGCGACGGTCTCCTCGTCGTTCATCGCCATCCGGCCGAACGTCTCCCGGATGAAGTGCGCCGCCGACAGCGGGTCGGCGTTGCCGCGGGGGCCCTCGGGGTTGACGTAGATGAGGCCCATCTCGGTCGCGCCGACCTCGGGGGCCATCTCCGACTCGCTGACGTACCGCTCGTCGCCCAGCCAGGCGTCCTCGGGACCCCAGAAGATCTCCTCGGGCTCCCAGACGTCCTCGCGGCCGAAGCCGAAGCCGAACGTCTTGAAGCCCATCGACTCCAGGGCGACGTTGCCGGCGAGCACGAGCAGGTCGGCCCACGAGATCTTCTGGCCGTACTTCTGCTTCACCGGCCACAGCAGGCGGCGCGCCTTGTCGAGGTTCGCGTTGTCGGGCCAGCTGTTGAGCGGGGCGAAGCGCTGCCCGCCGTCGCCCGCGCCGCCGCGGCCGTCGTGGATGCGGTACGTGCCCGCGGCGTGCCAGCTCAACCGGATCATCAGGCCGCCGTAGTGGCCGAAGTCGGCGGGCCACCAGTCCTGCGAGGTGGTCAGCACCTCGTGGATGTCACGCTTCAGCGCCTCGACGTCGAGCTTGGCGAACTCCTGGGCGTAGCTGAACGCCTCACCGAGGGGGTTGCCCTTCGACGAGTGGGCGTGCAGCACCGACAGGTCGAGCTGGTTGGGCCACCAGTCCCGGTTCGTGCGCGGACGCCCGCCCGTCTTCGGGGTCGGCGAGTCGATCGCCGGGTTCTCGCTCTCGCTGCCGTGCGCGGTCACCGAGTCGTGCGCGACCGGGCAGCCGACCGCGGCCTTCTCGTCCACGCCCTGCGCGCTGGACTGGGGCGTTGTCCTGGGGTCGGTCATTACTTCCTTCCAACGGGTGGATCATCGGCGGTGTTCTCGGCCGCGCAGTCGGGGCAGGTGCCCCAAAAGACGACCTCCGCCTCGTCGACGACGTACCCGCCGTCGTCCGAGGGGGTGAGGCAAGGGCTCGGGCCCACGGCGCAGTCGACGTCGGCGATCGCGCCGCAGGACCGGCACACGACGTGGTGGTGGTTGTCCCCGACCCGGGACTCGTAGCGCGCGGTCGCGCCGGCGGGCTGGATGCGCCGCACCAGACCGGCGTCCGTCAGCGCCCGGAGCACGTCGTAGACGGCCTGGTGCGACACGGTCGGGTGATCGGCCCGCACCAGCGTGATCACCGTCTCGGTGTCGACGTGCGGGTGGTCGCGCAACGCGGCGAGCACCGCCAACCGGGGGCGGGTCACGCGCAGGGACACCGCCCGCAGCTGCGCCTCGAAGTCGGATGTCACACCACGACCCTAGACGCCTTGTCTGGAACGGATCAAATCTAGTTTCGTCACACCGCCGCCGGGAACGGGCCGCCGTGGGCGGAGCGCGGTGGCTCCGCCCACGGTCAGGTCCATTCGGCACGGTGTGGAACCCGTGCGGGCGCGGGGCCAAACGTGGCGTTCGCCACGTTGTTCCACGCCGGACGGTCACTCAGGACGTCGCGTCGGCCGGGAACAGGCTCTTCGTGAGGGCCGACACGTCGTGGGCGTTCTCCCAGTGCTCGACGATGCGGCCGTCCTCGAAGCGCCACAGGCCGCAGAACGGCATGGACGTCTTGTGTGGACGTTCCACGCGCAGCACACCGAGCACGGCGCCGAACCAGGCGTTCGCGACGATGTGGTGCACGTCCATGACGAGCGTTCCGGCGGACAGGTCCACCAGGGCTTGCTCGTGCGCGACGACGGCCTCCTTGCCGACGACGGGGGTCGGGTCCTCGGTGGTGCGGTCCGCCGGGTGGAGCACGACGTCGTCGGCGGCGTGCTCGCCGATGCTCGGCAGGTCGGCGTAGATCGCCCGCAGCCTCTCGACGTTGGCGTGGTCGATGACCGGCGCGTCGACGGTGGTCATGGCAGCTCCTCCCGGGTCAGACGTGCGCGGGTCGCCACGGCGTCTCGTAGGAGCACAGCTCCTCGATCTCGTCCCAGAGGTCGTCGCCGAGCTCCAGGTCGGCGGCGGCGATGTTCTCCTCCAGGTGCTTGATCGACTTGGTGCCGGGGATGAGCACGGTGTTGGGCGAGCGGCGCAGCAGCCAGGCAAGGCCCACCTGGGCAGGTGAGGCGTCCGCGCGCTTCGCGGCCCGGGTGAGCGCGCCCTGCGGCGACAGGAGGTCGCCGTGTCCGAGGGGGAACCACGGCAGGAACGCGATGCCCTTCTGCTCGGCGTGGTGGAGGACGGCCTCGCTCGACCGGTCGGCGATGTTGTAGAGGTTCTCCACGGCGACGATGTCGGCGGTCTTGCGGGCCTCCTCGATCTGGTCGATGGTCACCTCGGGCTGCCCGGACAGGCCGATGTGCCGGATCTTGCCCTCCTGCTGGAGGAGCGCCAGCTCGCCGACCTGGTCCGAGATCGGGACGAGGGGGTCGATCCGGTGGAGCTGGTACAGGTCGATGCGCTCGAGCCCGAGTTTCAGCAAGCTGAGCTCCACCTGTTGGCGCAGGTACTCGGGCCGGCCGAGCGCGACGATGTAGGGAGCCCGGTCCGGCGCCCGCACCCAGTCCTGGGGACCGGAGCGGAGCATGCCGCCCTTCGTGGCGATGACGAGGTCCTCGGGGTAGGGGTGCAGCGCCTCGCGGATGATCTGCTCGTTGAAGTTCGGGCCGTACGAGTCCGCGGTGTCGATGAAGTTGACGCCGAGGTCCACGGCGCGCCGCAGGAGTCGCACCGCGTTGTCCGGGTCCTCGACCGGTCCCCAGAACCCCGGCCCGGTCAGGTGCATGGCGCCGTAGCCGAGGCGGTTGATGGTCATGTCGCCGCCGATGGTCAGCGTCTTGGACGTCGTCACTGTTGTCTCCCTCATTTCCATTGACCTGCGGGTTGCAGTCGGTGCAGCTCTTCACGCGCTCCGGGCACGATCGAGCCTTCGCGCGGGTGGGCCGCGGAGCCCACGACGGACCAGGTGCCCACGGACGCCTCGGCGGTGATGCCGGGGCCGAAGCCCGCCAGGAGGCCACGGGCCCCCGGCCGGATGCCCTCGTCGAAGACGCGGCGCAGGGCGTCCAGCACGACGGCGGACGCGATGTTCCCGTACTCCGTCAAGGTCGCCCGGCTGTGGCGGAACGACTCCGGCGGCACGTCCAGGAAGTGGCACAGGTCGTCGAGGATGCGCGGGCCGCCGGCGTGGATGACGTAGAAGTCGAGCTCGGACGCGTTCCACTGGTGGTCGTTCGCCAGCCGGTGCAGCACCGGCGCCAGCATGGACATCGTCCCCGGCACGCGCTTGTCGAGCCGGAAGTGGAACCCGGTCTCCTTGACGTCGTAGCGGATCCAGTCCTCCGTCTCGGGCACGAGGTACGCCTCGTTGCGCTCGAGCTGGAAGCCGACGCCGCCGTGTCCCCGCAGGACGGCCGCGGCGATCGCGTCGCCGAAGAGGCCGTTGGACAGCAGGGAACCGATGTCCGAGTCGTCCGGCTGGTAGCAGAGCGAGCAGAACTCGCAGGCCACGATCAGCACGTTGGACCCGGGGTAGGCGGTGCAGAAGTCGTGCGCCCGGTTGATCGCCGCCCCGCCGGCGGCGCAGCCGAGTTGGGCGATGGGGATCTGGCGGGTGTTCCTCCGGAACCCCATGTCGTTGATCAGGGAGGCGGTCAGGGGTGGCATGCTGAAACCGGTGCAGGACACGAAGACGATCGCGTCGACGTCCTCGACGTCCACGCCGGCGGAGGCCAGCGCGTGCTCCACGACGCCGGGGACGCGTGCCCGCGCCTCGGCGAGGTAGAGCCGGTTGCGCGCCTCGAAACCGGGGTGCCGCAACGTCTGCTCGATGGGTTGGAGGATGTGCCGCTTGCGGACGCCGGTGTTCTCGATCATCCGCAGGACCAGCGACAGCTTCTCGTGGCCGGCGTGGATGCTGCGACACAGCGCCAGGGTCTGCTGCATCGATATGATGTGGTCCGGCACCCAGACGGAGGGCCTGCAAAGAGTGGGCATGGGGCAACATTCCTTCGTTCGGTGGAAGTGCTGGCTCTCGCGACTCCGTTCGCTGTGATGGGTCGAACCAGCCCTGGGAATCGGCTGGTGGGTCGGCGGCCGGGCCCCCGCGGGGCGGGGCCGGCCCGGGGGAGGGCAGCCTGAACGGGCGCCACCGCCGGCGGCGGGGTGCGGGCGTCCGCACGCGGTCGCTCGACGTCCGGTGGCGGTCGGGAGGCGTGGTGGCGGGCCGCGGCCCGTGCGGTGCCCGCCGCCGGGGAGCGGCGTGAAGCCCGGGCGCACGCGTGACTTGCCCGTGCGGGCCGTGGATCGGGGGTGGGACCGGCGCTTAACCGTCCGTTGTGGACGATCCGGCGCGGGCGGCGCGCTCACCGCGGTGCGCCGGCGCCACCGTCACCGCGTCGAGGCCCGCGGGTCGCGCGCCTCCGGGCGGAGGTGCGGGCAGTCGGGCGAGCAGCGCTCGCGTCACGCGGCGGTAGGCCGCGGGGTTCACGGGGACCAGCCAGTGCGCGGCCCGGACCGCTCTCGGGATGTTGACGTCCAGGTCGGCCAGCACTTCGTCCACGTTGTGCAGCGAGAACGGGATGATCTTCGTGTTGTGGCAGTGGTGGCCGTCGGTCGCCTCGTCCATGAACGCGATCTGCGCGGCGATCGCGGCGCGCATCGCGTCGTCGTCCGGCAGCCGCAGCGCGCCCGCGAGGTCGGCCGCGATCCAGAGCGCCGCCATCTCGGCGTTGAGCTGGCTGAAGAACGACGAGTTGTAGCCGTTGAAGTACAGGCCCGGCACGCCGACCGGCCGGATCTGGCGGTAGAGCAGGAAGTTCCCGCGCTCGTCCTGCACGCGGTCCCGCACGTCGGCCGGGAGGAACGGCACGGCCTGGACGAAACCCGTCGCGCAGACGACGAGGTCGGCGGGCAGCTCGGCGCCGTCCGACAGCGCCGCCCACGGCTTGCCGCCCCGCGCGAACAGGCGCGTGATCCGGCGGTCCCTGCGGACCCGGATCGACCCGTCGGCGACGCCCTCGAAGAACCCCTCCGTGGCGAGGCCGATCGCGTTGCGGATCATGTCCTCCATGTGCCCGGCCGGCACCAGGCCGTGCTCCTTGAGCCGGAACTGCCGGACCGACACCGACCCGACCGAGTTGATCATGTTGCGGCGCAGGCGGTCGGCGGGCCCGTGCAGGAACTTCTCGAACCCGCGCAGCCGCGCGTACCGGAACAGGGACTCGCCCATGCGCGTCATCAGCAGCACCTTGAAGTTCACGACGCCGCCGATCTTCCTCGGCACCTTCCACACCACCTGCCGCGCGACGACGTCCGTGCTCGCCGCCACCTCGGAGATCGGCACGGTCACGTCGCACGCCGACTTGCCGTAGCCGACGACCACCACGTGCCTGCCGCGCGCGTCCTCGACGTCGTGGAACTCCGTGGCGGCGCACACCCGCCCGCCGGCCGCCTCGAACTCGGCGCGACCGGGGTAGTCGGGCACCGCGGGCTCGCACAGCACGCCGTTGGCGACGACGACCCGGTCGTACACCTCGCCGGTGTCACCGGTCGCGACGCGCCAGCGCCCGTCGGTGGTCGGCGTCACGGCCGTGACCGCCGTGTTCAGGCGCAGGTGCGGCACGAGGCCGAACCGCCTGGCGTACGCGGCCAGGTACGCCTGCACCTGCTCGCCCGTCGGCCACTCGGGGAAGTCCTTCGGCATCGGGAAGTCCGACAGCGCGTACTGGTCCCTCGGGCTCTGCGTGGTGAGCCCCGGATATCGCCGGGCCGCGCTCCACACGCCGCCGACTTCCGAACTCTTCTCGAACACCGTGATCGCGTGCCCCGCCTGCCGCAGCACCTTGGCCGTGGCAAGGCCGGCGACACCCGCGCCAATGACCGCGACGTGCACGACTAGCTCATTTCCGGTCGGGGGCGGAACGGGGTGCCGAAGCGCGCCGGGATCTCCCCAACGCGAATGATCTGTCTTGTTCCGAGTGCCATGCCGTCGCCTTTTCCGAGTGGTGCGCACCCGCCGGTCGGTCGAGCGCGATGCCGTGACCGCCCAGCTCACGGCGGCCCTGATGTCGTTTTGCTGCGCCGAGAAGATCTATACCTGGTGCCGCCCGGGATCATTGTGCGAGTAGACCGGGTTCACTCGCCGGCGCGGGTAGGCAAGTCCGTTCGAGGGGGTGATATCACGCTACGTGCGCCGTGGCCGCGTCAACGGGTAAGGCTATGGAGAACGGTGATCAGTAGGTCGTGTTTCCCCGGCCGTCTACGCTGCGCGCGGATTGCGCCCGCCGCTGGTCGGAGGGGGTCACGTCGACATTCACGCCGGGTCGGAAGGCGTTCAGGTTCGCCGGGTCGTGAAGGCGTTCGGAGGATTAGCACCGGCGGATCGGGGTATGCGGCCGGGGTACCGCCGCGGCCGGCGCTCGTCCGTCCGCGGCCCGACGAGAGGAGCGAACCCGGTGGGTCCGGATGCCGTGGCCTACGCCGGCGTCGGTGTCGCGACCCTCCTGGCCGCGCTGCTGCCCCGCGTCCTGGGCAAGGCGCCGCTCTCGATGCCGATGATCTTCCTGGCCGCGGGCGCGATCGCGTTCACCGTCGCCGACCCGCTGCCCGACCCGGACCCGGCCCGGCACGGCTCGGTCACGCTCCACCTCACCGAGCTGTGCGTGATCATCTCGTTGATGGGCGCGGGGCTCGCGCTGAACCGGCCGGTGGGCCTGCGCCGCTGGTCGACGACGTGGCGGCTGCTGGGCATCACCATGCCCCTGTCCATGCTCGCCGTCGGGCTGCTGGGGTGGGGCGCGCTCGGCTGGGGGCTGGCGTCCTCGGTGCTGCTCGCGGCCGTGCTGGCGCCGACCGACCCGGTGCTCGCCAGCGAGGTGCAGGTGGCCGAGCCCGCGGAGAACCCGGACGCGCCCGGCGAGGGCGAGGACGAGGCCCGGTTCGCGCTGACGTCCGAGGCCGGGCTCAACGACGGGCTGGCGTTCCCCTTCACCTACGCCGCCGTCGCCATCAGCATCGTCGGGGCCGCGCCGGACGGCTGGCTGCCGCACTGGCTCGCCGTGGACGTGCTGTGGCGGCTGGCGTGCGGCGTCCTCGTCGGGCTGCTGACCGGGTGGGCGTTGCGCAAGCTGTTCTTCGCGGCGCCGTCGGAGAACCTGCGGCTGGCCGAGCACGCCGAGGGCTTCGTCGCGCTCGCCGCCACGTTCCTCGCCTACGGCCTCACCGAACTGGCCGAGGGGTACGGCTTCATCGCGGTGTTCGTGTGCGCCTGCACGATCAGGGCGGGCGAGCGCTCCCACGGGTACCACCGCGTCCTGCACCAGTACGTCGAGCAGATCGAGCGGATGCTCACGGTGCTGATCGTCTTCCTGCTCGGCGGGGCGGCGGTCACCGGCCTGCTGGTCGGCACGGGGTGGCGCGAGGTGCTGGTGGCGCTGGTGGTCCTGCTGGTGGTGCGGCCGGTGACGGGCCTGATCGGCCTGGCGCGCGGCCGGACGGGGCCCCGCGAGCGGGCCGTCATCTCGTTCTTCGGCGTGCGGGGCGTCGGATCGCTGTTCTACGTCGCCTACGCGCTGCAGTCCGGGCAGTTCGCCGACCCGGACGCGATCTGGCGGGTGGTCGGCCTGGTCGTGATCGGCTCGATCATCCTCCACGGCGTCACCGCGACACCGTCCATAAGGTTCCTGGACCGCTTGCGGCGACGCGCGGCGCGGGACCGGCACGGCGACCCGGACCAGGCACCCCACACCCCCGTCTGACCACGTCCCGCCGGCCCGCGCGCTCCCGACTCCCGCCCGGGGTGGGGCGCCGCGGGCGGGCGAACGGTGGCGGGGTGACCGGTCCGCCGTCAGAATGGTGGGGATGCTGACCGCGGTGCTGTACGGCCTGGCCGCGTCGAGCGCCCTGGTGCTCGGCTCGATCATCGGCTCGCTGTGGGACCCGCCCCGGTGGCTCACCGGGATCCTGCTGGCCTTCGCCAGCGGCGCGCTGATCTCCGCGCTGGCCTTCGAGCTGTTCGAGGAGGCGTTCCACCTCGGCGGCGCGGTGCGGTCCGGCCTCGGACTGCTGGCCGGCGCGGCGGCGTTCGTGCTCGCGGACTCCGCCCTGGACCGCTACGTCACCGGCCACCCCGGGCCCGAGCAGCGCGAGGTGACGAAGGCCGGCGCGAGCGGTGGGGTCGGGTTCGCGCTGCTCGCGGCGGTGACCCTCGACGGCGTGCCGGAGAACCTCGCGCTCGGCGTGTCGCTGGCGGGCGGGGTGTCGCTGACCCTGCTCGTCGCGATCTTCTTCTCCAACCTGCCGGAGTCGCTGGTCGGCGCCGTCGCCATGCGCGAGTCGGGGCAGAGCCGGAAGACCGTGATCATGACCTGGGCGATCTGCGCCCTGCTGCTCACGGGCGCGGTGGTGCTCGGCAGGCTCGTCGCCGGAGGGCTGAGCGACGCCGTGCTGGCCGTGGCGCTGTCCTTCGCCGGCGGTGCCGTGATCGCGTCGCTGGCCGACACCCTGATGCCCGAGGCGTTCGAGCACGGCCGGCCGCTCAACGCGTTCGCCACGGCCGGCGGCTTCTTCCTGTCCTTCGTGCTGGCCGCCTGACCGGGTGAACCGCGCCACACGGCACCGTTCGACGTGCGGATTTGTCGGTCCCGTTCGGACACTGGAGTGGTGACCGCCCAGCCGCTGATCTCACCCACCCGCATCTACGTGGAGCCCGCCGCCGCCGCGCTGCCGCGCGGGCGCGAGGTGCTGGACCGGTTCCCCGACGCCGAGCGCGTGGAGGTCGACAGCCACTGGCGCATCCCCGAGCTGCACGGCGACGAGGCCAACGCCCGCCGCTGGGTCCGCATCAAGCAGGAGGCGCTGGTGCTGGGGGTGAAGAAGTCGCTCGCGGCCCGGCCCAACGGGCGCTCCGCCCACTTCATCGCCCCGTCCACGGCCAACGGGTGCGCCATGGCGTGCGCGTACTGCTACGTGCCCCGGCGCAAGGGCTACTCCAACCCGATCACGGTGTTCGCGAACATCGAGCAGATCACCGGCTACCTGGCCCGGCACGTCGCGCGGCAGGGCCCGATGACCGAGCCCGGCCAGGTGGACGACCACGCCTGGGTGTACGACATCGGGGAGAACTCCGACTGCTCCGTGGACGCCCTGGTCAGCGACAACGTGCGCGACCTGGTGCGCCTGTTCCGCGGCCTGCCGACCGCCAAGGCGTCCTTCGCCACCAAGCACGTCAACCGGGACCTGCTGGACTGGGACCCGAGGGGGCGCACCCGCGTGCGGTTCTCGCTGATGCCCGAGCGCACGGCGAAGCTCCTCGACCTCCGCACCAGCCCCGTCGCCGAACGCCTCGCCGCCCTGGACGACTTCCGCGCCGCCGGGTACGAGGTGCACGTCAACCTCAGCCCCGTCGTCGTCCACGACGGCTGGCTGGACGACTGGCGCGACCTGCTCGGCGCGCTGGGCGACGCGACGTCACCCGAGACCCGCGACCGGCTGGCCGCCGAGGTCATCATGCTCACCCACAACGAGGCGCTGCACGACGTGAACCTCCGCTGGCACCCCCGCGCCGAGGACGTCCTGTGGCGGCCGGACCTGCAGGAGGCGAAGCGCAGCGAGGGCGGCGGCGTCAACGTCCGCTACCGGCGCGGCCTCAAGCGCGCCCTGCTGGACGACCTGCTGGCCCTGATCGCCGAGCACGCCCCGTACCTGCGCGTCCGCTACGCGTTCTGACGGCGCGGACGCCCGGGTCGGCCCGGTCGACGTCGCGTTCGACGACCGGGCCGACCCCGGGAGAGGGATCGCACTACTTCAGCCGCACCGGCAGGGATTCGTGGCCGTTGGAGATGAACGACTGGCCCGGCTTCAGCTCGTGCGGCGCCACGGCCAGTTCCATCCCGGGGAACCGGGCGAACAGGGCCGGGAGGGCGATCTCGGCTTCCATCCGGGCCAGCGGGGAGCCCAGGCAGTAGTGCACGCCGTGGCCGAAGGCCAGGTGCGCCTTGTCGGCCCTGGTGACGTCGAACTGGTCGGCGGTCTCGCCGTGGACCGCCTTGTCCCGACCCGCCGCCGCGTACGCCGCCAGGATCGCCTCGCCCTGGCGGATGACCACGCCGTCGCCGATCTCGATGTCCTCCACGGCGTACCGCAGGGGCAGGTTCGCCACCGGGGCCTGCCAGCGCAGGGTCTCCTCGATCACGTCCGCCCAGCTGCTCGTGCCCGCGCGGACGGCGGCCAGCTGCTCCGGGTGCGTCAGCAGCGCCGTGATCGCCTGGTCCAGCAGGTTCACCGTGGTCTCGTACCCCGCCGAGATCACCAGGATCAGCGTGTCGACGAGCTCGGCTTCCTCCAGCGTCGAGCCGTCGTCCTCGCGCACCGCGATCAAACCGCTGGTCAGGTCGTCGCCGGGGTTCTCCCGCTTCTCCGCGACCAGCTGGTGCATGATCCCGTACAGCCGCACGACGTTCGCCTGGGCGGCCTCCGGCGTGATCGTGGTGTCGAAGACGCCGTCGACCACCTCCCGCAGCTCCGACCGCGCCTCGGCCCGCACGCCGAACAGCTGGCAGATGACCTCGATCGGGATCGGGTAGGCGAACCGGTCGCGCAGGTCCACCGGCTGCTCCGCCGCGTCCAGCTCGTCCAGCAGCCGGGTGGTGATCTGCTCGATCCACGGCCGCATCGCCGCCACCCGCCGCGCCGTGAACGCCTTGGACACCAGCGAGCGGAGGCGGCGGTGGTCGTCGCCGTACGCGGTGAACATGTTCTGCACCGACACCCACAGGTGCAGCGGCCAGTCCTCGGAGATCTCGCCGCTGGAGTACGCCGGCCAGTGCCGCCGCGGGTCCTTCGAGACCCGCGGGTCACCGAGCAGGCCGCGCAAGGTCTCCTGGCTGGTCACCGACCACGCACGAACCTGACCAGGGAGCTCCACCAGCGTCGCCGGCCCTCGTGCGGCGATGGCCGCGGACTCGCCGTGGAGGTCACGGCCGGTGGGGTCGAGGACGATGGGGTCGAGGGCGGCGGGGTGAACGGCGGGGGAGTCGACGGCGGCGGAGCCG
The DNA here is from genome assembly GCF_052936025.1 of Saccharothrix hoggarensis. Next base: position 2,084,236 of record NZ_CP193624.1, read on the forward strand.
AGGGCAGCGGGTGCGGCGGCAGCGGGTTCGAGGACGGCGGGGTCGGCTGGACGTTCCATCGGGTTTCTCCAGGTGACTCGTCGGGGTGGACGGGCACGGCTACCGGGGTGAAACGCACGGGCAGCGCGGTGAGCGCGCGGTGGAACGGGCCCGGCCGCCAGACCAGCTGGTCGACGGGGACGGCGAGCCGCATGTCGGGCAGGGCGTCGAGGATCTTCTCCATCGCCACCGACGCGATGAGCCGCGCCGGCTGCTGGGCCGGGCAGGAGTGCACGCCCGCGCTCCACGCCAGGTGCGCGCGGTTGCCCGAGCGCTGCTGGCCCGCCAGCACGGGGTCGTTGTTGGCCGCCGCGAAGCTGATCACGACCGGCTCGGCGGCGGGCAGCCGGACCCCGGCGAAGTCGGTGTCCTCGACCGGGTAGCTCGCCGAGTAGTTCGCCATCGGAGGGTCGGTCCACAGCACCTCGTCCAGCGCCTCCTCGACCGGCATGCTGCCGCCGGAGAGGTCGCCCGCGAACCGGTCGTCGGACAGCAGCAGCCGGATGCCGTTGGCGATCAGGTTCTGCTCGGGCTCGGTGCCCGCGCCCATGAGCAGGATGAGCTGGTGGATCAGCTCCTCGTCGGTCAGCCGCGCCGGGTGGGCCATCATCCACGACGGCATGTCCTGGTCGGGGTGCCCCCGCTTGAGCGCGACCAGCTCCAACATGCACTGCGTCAGCTCGGCGTTGGCCTTCTCCGGCTCCACCATGTCGAAGATGCTGCGCATGGCGGCGACCAGCCGGTCACCCAGCTCCGGCGGGCAGCCGTAGAGGTGGTTGAACATCATCAGCGGCAGCAGCTGCGCGTACTGGCCGAGCAAGTCGGCCTCGCCGTCGCGGGAGAACCGCGCGATCAGCCGGTCCGCGGTCTGCTCGACGTAGGCGCGCAGCGCGTTCCCGTCCACCCTGGCCAGGCTGTCGGTGACCACGGCGCGCAGCCGCGCGTGCTGGGCGCCGTCCGTGAACAGGCAGTTCGGCCGGTACATCATCATCGGCAGCACCGGGCTGTCCGGCGGCATCTTCGCCTGCCACCGCCGCGGGTCGCGCGGGAACGCGCTGGGGTTGCGCAGGACGTCCAGCGCGGCGGTGTAGCCCACGACGAGCGTGGCGGGCACACCGGGCGCCAGCTCGACCGGGGCGACCGGCCCGTGCTCGCGCAGGGCCTGGTACGTCGCGGCCGGGTCGGCGGCGAACTCCGGGCCGTGCAGCGGCATCCGGCCGCGGTGTGCGGGACATGCCTGCCCGGGGGCGGCTTGCGAGGTCACACGTTCTCCTGGTTGCGGGTCAACAGGTACTCGACGAGGGTGATGAGCGCCTCCGTGGACGACGTCGCGTCGCGGGCGTCGCAGAACACCAGTGGGGTCTCGGGCAGCAGGTCCAGCGCGTCGCGCAGCTCGTCGCCGGGGAAGGCGGGCGCGCCGTCGAAGGAGTTGACCGCCACCGCGTACGGGATGCCCAGCTCCTCCAGCAGGCTCATGACCTCGAAGGACTGCTCCAGCCGGCGGGTGTCGGTGAGCACCAGCGCGCCGAGCGCGCCGTAGGCGATGTCCTTCCAAACCTGCGTGAACCGCTTCTGGCCGGGCGCGCCGAACAGGTAGAGCACCAGTTCGTCGTTGAGCGTCAGCCGGCCGAAGTCCAGCGCGACCGTGGTGGTGCTCTTGCCGTTCACGCCGGCGAGGTCGTCGACGAGGGCCCCGGCCTGCGTCATCGTCTCCTCGGTGCGCAGCGGGCGGATTTCCGAGAGCGTGCCGACGTAGGTGGTCTTGCCGACCGCGAACGGACCCACGACCAGCAGTTTCACCGCCGTCCGCACGGTGTCGCGCAGGTAGACGCCGTCAGAGGCGAGCGCGGAGGCCATCGAGCACGTCCTTCAGCAGCTTCATGTCGGGGCGGGCGGTGTGCGAGACCGCGGCGTGCGTGGCGATGTGACCGCTGTCGACCAGGTCGGACAGCAGCACCTTGGTCACGCTGATCGGCAGCGAGAGGTGCGCGGCGATCTCGGCCACCGACAGCGCGCCGCCGCGGCACAGCTCCATCAGCCGCTTCTTCTCCGGCGACAGCCCGGCGACCTGCTCACGGGTGGCGATCACGACCGTGACCGCGTCGAACGTGTTGCGGCTGGCGTGGGCCCGGCCGCCGGTCACCACGTACGGCCGCACCAGCCCCCGCAAGCGCCTCTCGCCGCTCACGCCGGCTTGCCGGCGTCCTGTCGCGGCGGGCTGGTGAGTTCCTTGCCCAACCGCTGGACGAGCTCCTGGATGCGGAAGGAGACCGCCTCCATGTCCACCCGCGCGGTGGCCGACACGGCGAGGTACGCGCCCGGACCCGCCGCGGCGAGGAAGACGTAGCCGCCGGTGAACTCGCTGACCGTCTGCTGCCACTCGGCGCTGGTCTGCCCGCAGAACTCGGCGGTGGCGCGGGCCAGCGACTGGAGCGCGGACATCGCGGCGGCGTGCCGTTCCGCGTCGTCCCGGTCGATGCCGGCGGAGTGCGCCATCAGCAGCCCGTCGGCCGACAGCAGGACGGCGTGCCGCGTCTCCGGCATCTTCAGGGCGTCGTCGAGCATCCAACCCAACTCGTTCATGCCTGGCTGTTCCCTTCAGCGACGGGCGGTGGGGTGGTGGCCCGGCCCGAATCGGTCCCGCGCTTCCAGGCGGCCAGCCCGGTCGCGATCCGCTGGTCGGCCGGCGGTTGCCCGGCGGGGCTCGACACCGGGGGCGCCGACGGCGCCGCGACCTGGCCCGGGGCGGACACCCTCCGACGTCGGGGCAGGCCACCAGGGGTGCGTTCCGGCTCCGCGTCGTCCACGGGCGCGGCCGGCGGGGTCCGCTGCTCGGGCGGGAGCGCGACGGCGTTGTCGGGCATGGCGGGCTTGCTGACGCGGGTCAGCAGCTCGGTCGGCAGGAACACCACCGCCCGCACGCCGCCGTACGGCGAGCGCGTGTCCACCGAGACGCGGAAGCCGTAGCGCTTGGCCAGCACGCCGATGACGGCGAAGCCGACCTGCGGCGGGTCGCCGAGCCGGTTGATGTCGTTGGCGCCGTCGCCGGTCAGCAGCCGGGCGGCGCGCCGCAGCTCCTCGACGGTCATGCCGACGCCGCCGTCGTCGATCATCACCACCATGCCGTTGTGCGCCTGCTGGAAGTTGACCTCGACGCTGGTGTTGGGCGGCGAGTGCCGGGCGCCGTTGTCGAGCAGCTCGGCGACGGCCAGCACGACCGGCTCGACCGCGCGGCTGACCACGGCGACGTCCGACTCGGCCGGGACGTTGATCCGCAGGTAGTCCCGGATGCGCGAGGTGGCGCCGCGCACCACGTCGGTCAGCGACGACGCCGACCGCTGCTGGCCGGGCCACGACCCGCAGAGCACGGCGGTCGCCTGGGCCCGGCGGTTCAGCTGCGAGTTCATGTGGTCGATCCGCATCAGGCCGGCGAGCACGTCGGGGTCGTCGTGCCGGTCCTGCATGGTCGAGATCGCGACCTGCTGCTCGTTGGCCAGGCTCTGCACCGCGCGCATCATCGACTTCAGCGTGGCGCGGGCGGACTGCTCGCCGCGGGCGGAGGCCTGCCCGACGGAGTCGGTGAACAGCGCGAGCACCCGGTCGTGGCCCTCGGCCGCCTCCGGGCGCCGCGGACCGGGCACCTCGACGGGCCGGTGGCCCAGCGACTCGGCGAGGGCCGGCAGCCGGGCCTCGACCAGGTGCCGATCCTCCTCGGCGCGGACGCGCGCCCAGTGCTCGGCCGCCTCGGCCCGCGCGCGCAACGCGCGGGCGGCCTGCCTCTGGCGTACCAGCAGGAACACGGCGACCAGTGCGACGGCGAGCGCGAACCAGAACGCCACTGCGAGAGTTTGTCGGTCCATCAATTCCTCTGAGCGGGCGTGCTGCCGGATACCAGTGCGCCGGGAGGCTCTGATCTTAATCACGGGACTTCGCCGCACGCCAAGTGGTCGTCGCAGTCTCCCCCTGATGGAGCAACTGCCGCGAACCATTACCATATGTCCACTCTGGACGTTGTTCGTGGTCCTGAGGTGCGCATTTCCGGAAAATCATATTGCGGGCGATGTCGTCGCTTCGGCTCTCCGGATTGCGCGTGACGCGCGCCGTGCGTGACCGCGTGACCTGCGACGTCGTGTCCCGGCACGTCGCCGTTCCGGCGGGTCTGGACGAGGTGGGGCCGCCCGACGGCGGTGGCGGCCGGCGCGGACACCGTGTCGGCGGTCGTGTCAGCGGCGTGTCAGGGGCGTGGCGGCGCCGGCCGTGATGGTGGGCGCATGACAAGTTCCGCGATTGAAGTCGCAGGGCTCCGGAAGGCGTACGGGGACAAGGTCGTGCTCGACGGCATCGATTTCGATGTTCGCCAGGGCGGCATTTTCTCCCTGCTCGGTCCGAATGGGGCGGGTAAGACGACCACGGTGAACGTGCTGACCACGTTGACGAAGGCCGACGGCGGGACGGTGCGCGTCGCCGGGCACGACGTCGCCGCCGACGCGAAGGCGGTGCGCGCGGCCATCGGCGTCACCGGGCAGTTCGCGGCGGTGGACGACCTGCTGACGGGCCAGGAGAACCTGCAGCTGATGGTCGACCTGAAGGGCGGCGGCCGGCGGGTCGTCGCGGAGTTGCTGGAGCGGTTCGAGCTGGCCGAGGCCGCGAGGAAGCCCGTCTCCACCTACTCCGGGGGCATGCGCCGGAAGCTGGACCTCGCGATGACGCTCGTCGGCGCGCCGCGGATCATCTTCCTGGACGAGCCGACGACCGGGTTGGACCCGCGCAGCCGCCGCACGATGTGGACGATCATCCGCGAGCTCGTGGCGGACGGCGTCACGATCTTCCTCACCACCCAGTACCTCGAGGAAGCCGACCAGCTCGCCGACCGGATCGCGGTGCTCGACCGGGGCCGCCTGGTCGCCCAGGGCACCCCGGACGAGCTCAAGAGCCGCCTCCCCGGGACGCACGTCCGGCTCAGGTTCGCCGACACCGCCGACCTCGACGCTGCCGCCCGGCTCTTCGCCGGCTCCGCGCGGGACGACGAGGGACTGGCCCTGCGGGTGCCCAGCGACGGCGGCACGAAGTCGTTGCGCGGTCTGCTCGACCGGCTCGACGAGCACTCGCTGAACGCGGAGGCGTTCTCCGTCCACACCCCCGACCTCGATGACGTGTTCCTCGCCCTGACGGGCCGCACCGCGGAGGACGCGAAGTGAGCGCCAAGTCCCACTCGACGGTCATGTTGCGCCGCAACTTCAAGCACATCGCCCGGAACCCGACCTCGGTGTTCAACGCGGTGCTGATGCCGGTCGTGATGATGTTGATGTTCGTGTACGTGTTCGGTGACGCGTTCGACGTCGGCGTCGACTACATCGACTACGCGACGCCGGGGCTGATGCTGATGGCCGTCTGCTACGGGCTGGGCGCCACCGCGACGTCGGTGAACTCGGACATGACCAAGGGCATCATCAACCGGTTCAAGGTCATGGACGTCTCGCGCGGCGCGGTGCTGACCGGTCACGTCGTCGCGAGCGTGCTGACGAACCTGGTCGCCATCGCGGCGCTCGTCGGGGTGGCGTTCCTGCTGAGCTTCAGCCCGTCGGCGGGCTTCCTCGACTGGCTCGGCGTGGTCGGCATCGTCGTGCTGCTCGGGTTCGCGGCCGGCTGGTTCACCGTCGCCCTGGGGTTGTCGGCGAAGTCCCCGGAGACGGCGGGGCTCGCCGCCGTGCCGCTGGTGATGCTGCCGTTCTTCAGCAGCGCCATCGTGCCGGCGGAGATGATGGGGCCGGGCATCCGGGAGTTCGCGCGGTACCAGCCCTTCACTCCGATCATCGAGTCGCTGCGCGGGTTCCTCGACGGCGCGCCGGCCACCGGTGACGTGGTCGCCGCCCTCGCGTGGTGCGTCGGGATCGCGCTCGTCGGCTACCTGTGGGCGTCCTCCACGTTCACGAAGCGAGCGTGACCTCGACCAGGCGTGACCAGTCGGCGCTCGTGCCCTCCCGAGCCGCCTCGGCGAACCCCGCGTCGCCGAGGCGGCTCCGCACGGCCTGCTCGATCCGGGCGACGTCGGGGTTGGCGTGATCCGGCAGGCCGCGCACGGCCGCGCTCGCCGCGAGCAGCCGTGCGGCCTGCTCGTGCTGGTCGAGGCGCAACGCCTGGTCCGCGACGCCGACGAGCACCTGCGCGATCAGGGAGGCGTGCCCCGCCTCGGACGCCGCCCGGCAGGCCGCCGCGCGGTGCGCGCGGGCCGCGTCGAGGTCTTCGGCGAGGTAGCCGAGCACGTCCTGGGCCACCGCGCGGATGTTCGGCTGGTCCACCTCGCCGCCCAGCATGGTCGTCGCGACGTCGAGCTGCTCGCGCGCCGCTGCGGTGTCGCCGTCCCACCGGGCGAGCTCCGCCTTCGCGAAGGCCAGCAGCGCCAGGGCGTCCGGCCAGGTGACGCGGTCCGCCAACCGCTGCGCCTCGGCGATGGCCGCCGCGCTGGAGTCCTCGTCGCCGAGCAGCCGGTACAGCTGGGCCTGTCGCGACCGCATCCGGATGACGTCCTCGGTCGCGCCGACCTCGCTGACGATCGCGATGGCCTGCTCGTAGTACTCGCACGCGCCGGCGAACTCGCCGCGCACGGCGATCCGGTCCGCCAACTCCGTCAGTGCGAACGAGATGCCCCACCGCTCGCCGATCGCGCGGAACTCGGCGAGCGCCTCCTCGAGGTACGCGTCCGCGTCGCGCCCGCCGTGGCCGAGCACGATCCGCATCTTGCCGAGGTGCAGCCGGGCCAGCGCGCGCACCCAGGGGTCTTCGTTGTCCAGCAACGCTTCCCACGCGGGCAGGAACGCGCCGGGCTCGCGCAGCATGCGTTCCAGCGGGACGACCAGCGCCAGCATCGGGTTGCCCGGCCGGCCGGTCCGGCTGTACCGGTACGCCTTGTGGATCCACTCCGCGGCCTGGTGCTCGTCGCCCGGACCGGAGGTGACGAACGTCGACATGAGCGCGTACACCATCGCCCGGACCTCGTCGGGCACCTCGCCGGCGACCTCGGTGGCGGCGGCGATCAGCTCCATGCCCTCGGACTTGTGCCCGCTGAGCCACCAGTACCAGCCGGCGGCCGCGGCGAGCCGCATCGCGCCGTGCGCCTCGCCGGCCGCGAGCGCGCCCCGCATGGCGGAACCGATGTTGTCGTGCTCGACGCCGAGCGCGGCGAGCCACTCCAGCTGCCCGGCGCGACGCAGGTGCGGCTCCGCGGTCTCGGCGAGTTCGGTGAAGTGGGCGAGGTGCGCGTGCCGGGCCAGGTCGGCTTCGCCCGCTTCCGCCAGCCGTTGGGCGGCGTACTCCTTGATCGTGCCGAGCATCCGGTAGCGCGGCGCCTCGTCGCCCTCCGCGAGCACCAGCGACTTCTCGGTCAACGCGGTCAGCAGTTCGAGCACCTGCCCCGCGTCGGCGCCGTCCCCGGCGCAGACCCGCTCGGCCGCTTCGAGGCTCGCGCCTCCCGAGAACACCGAGAGCCTGCGCAGGACGACCCGCTCGGCGTCGGTGAGCAGTTCCCAGCTCCAGTCGACGACGGCGCGGAGCGTCCGGTGGTGGGGCAGCGCGGTCCGGCTGCCGCCGGTCAGGAGGCGGAACCGGTCGTCGAGGCGGTGGGCGAGCTGGTCGAGGGACATGGTGCGCAGCCGGGCCGCGGCCAGCTCGATCGCGAGCGGCATCCCGTCCAGCGCGCGGCAGACGCGGGCCATGGTCGCCGACGCGCGGGCGTCGACCGCGAAGTCCTTGCGCACGGCGCTCGCCCGGTCCCGCAGCAACCGGACGGCGGGGGAGCGCTCTACCTCGTCGGGGGCGGCGTCGGGCGCGGGCAGGGCCAGCGGCACGACGTGCCACAGCGCCTCTCCCGTGATGCCGAGCGGTTCCCGGCTCGTCGCCAGGACGCGCAGCCGCCGGCACTCGCCGAGCACCCGGTGGGCGAACGCCGCCGCCGAGTCGATCACGTGCTCGCAGTTGTCCACGATCAGCAGCGCCTCCCGGTCGCGGACGGCGGCGACGAGCCGGTCCGTCGGCTCGGCGTCGTGCGCCGCGCCGAGCAGCGCGTCGCGCAGGCCGAGCGCGGCGAGCGTCGCCTGCGCCACGTCACCGTCCGCGCCGATGGCCGCGAGCTCCACCAGCCACGCGCCGTCCGGCAGGTCGCCGAGCAGCGTGCGCGCGGTTTCCGCGGCGAGCCGGGTCTTCCCCGAGCCGCCCGGCCCGATGACGGTGGTGAGCCGGTGTTCGGCGATGATGCCGCGCAGCGCGGCGACGTCGCCGTCCTTGCCGACGAAGCTGGTCAGCTCGGCCCGCAGGTTGGTCTTCCGGTTCTCCTCACGCCGTCCCACCTCGCCCCGCAGCAGCGCGACGTGCAACGCGGACAGCTCCGGTGACGGGTCGACGCCCAGCGCGTCGGCCAGGGCCTCGCGGGTGCGCTGGTAGACGAGCAGCGCCTCGTTGCCGCGACCGGCCGCGATCAGGGCGCGCATCAGCGCGGCGACGAGCCGTTCCCGCAGGGGGTGGGCGGCGACCGCGTCGGTCAGCTCCGTGACCAGCGCCGCGCCGTGCCCCGAGTCGATCTCCGCGTCGAACCGGTCCTCCAGGGCGGTCAGGCGCAGCCCGTCGAGCCTGGTCACGGCCGCGTCGAACGCCTCGCTGTCCTGGAGGCCGACGTCCTGCATGGCCGTGCCGCGCCACAGCGCGAGGGCGTCGCGCAGCACGCGTGGCGGATCGTCGTGGTCGCGCGCCCGGCCGACGAGCCGTTCGAACCGCACCGCGTCCACCGCGTCCGGTTCCACGGCCAGCCGGTAGCCGTTCGGCCGCCCCTCGACGGACCCCTCCGGCAGCACCTTCCGCAGCCGGGACACCAGGCGTTGCAAGGCGTTCGCCGCGTCGGCGGGCGGCTGCTCGCCCCAGATCCAGTCGACGAGCGCCGCCTTCGGGACCACGTGACCCGGTTCGAGCGCGAGGGCGACCACCAACCCCCGCAACCGCGCGCCCGGCACGTCGACGAGGACGCCGTCGTCCGTGCGAACCTCGAACGGTCCCAGCATCCCGATCTGCACCCGGCGATTCTGTCACGGCCGGCGGTCCGCGCCCCTCACACCGGCCGCCGCGGCGGTGTTCGCCCTTTTGTGGGGAAGTTCCTCCACTGCCTGTCGCAGCGTCGAATGAATTCGATGTCTTGATTGGGATTCAGCGCCGGACGGGTCATTGATTCGACTCGATCTTTCCGTAACCTTCGTGATGGTGTCGCCGGACGTCAGGCGCACCGAAACAATCGGAACCCACCCGGCGTCCGAAGTGGACAGAAGTGCGCCCGTGGCTCGGGCGCGCGCCCACCACGACCCGCATCGCCCGACAGCGCGCATTTCGTCAGCGGAGAGGAACACCGTGGCCGGAAAGTCGCACCTGTTCCGCGCTTTGACGGCCCTCGTGGCACTCGGGGCGCTCACCGGGTCCGTGATCACGGTGGCGCAGGCGCGGCGCACGCGCACCCTCCGCGTCCACGACGTTCGGCTACATCGCCACCGGCGCCCCGTCGACACCGAGCCCCACCTGCACCAGCCGTGACGGGAACGGCCCCGTCACCCGCCACCCCGCCCCCCTCGGAAGGACGCAGATGCACGTCACCCGTCACCGGAGCCGGTTGGCCGCCGCCCTCGGCGTCGTCACCGCCTCGGCCGCCGTCGTCGCCCTCGCCACGGTCCCCGCCCAAGCCGCGGCGGCGTGCCGCGTGACCTACCAGGTCGGCAGCCAGTGGTCGGGCGGCTTCACGGCGAACGTGAACGTCACCAACCTCGGCGACCCGGTCCCGAGCTGGCGGTTGACGTGGTCGTTCACGGCCGGTCAGGCGGTCTCGCAGCTCTGGGGCGGCAAGGTCGCGCAGTCCGGCGCCCAGGTCGCGGTCGACAACGCGAGCTGGAACGGCGCGCTGGGCACCGGGGCGAGCACCGGGTTCGGGTTCAACGGCTCGTGGAACAACGCGTCGAACCCCGTGCCGACCGACTTCGCGCTCAACGGCACCCGCTGCAACGGCACCACGACGACAACCACCACGACCACCACCACGACGACTACCACCACGACGTCCACCCCGCCGTCGGACGTCCTGGCACAAGCGCACACCGTGGGACGCGTCAAGGCCGACGGCACGTCCGCGCAGTACACCTGGCCGGGCGTCCACTTCGAGGCCCGGTTCCGCGGCACCGGCGTCGGGATCGTGCTCAACGACGCCCACAACGACTACGACGTCCAGGTCGACGGCGCAACCGTGGCCACGCTCGTCACCCCCGGCCGCGTCACCCACCAGGTCCGCGGTCTGACCGACGCCGTGCACACCGTGCGGCTGGTCAAGCGCACCGAGAGCCCGTGGGCCGCGGGCGAGTTCGGCGGGTTCGTGGCCGCGCCGGGCGGCGAGATCCTCGCCAAGCCCGCCGCCCGCGGCCGGCAGATCGAGTTCATCGGTGACTCCCTGACCGCCGGCTACGGCAACACCTCCACCACGCGTGACTGCTCGGCCAACGGCGGCGTCAACCGCAACACCAACACCGACCTGAGCTTCGGCGCCCTGACCGCTCGCGGCCTGAACGCGGACTACCAGGTCAACGCCCACTCCGGGCGCGGCATGGTCCGCAACTACAACGGCGGCGAGCCCGGCACCGACTTCCGCACCTACTACGACCGTGCGTTGCAGCACGTGCCCGGCGACGTGTGGCGCAACCCCGGCACGTGGCGACCGCAGCTGATCGTGGTCGGCCTCGGCACCAACGACTTCTCCACCGCGATCAACCCCGGCGAGCCGTGGACCCAGGAGAGCCTGGTCGCCGCCTACAAGACCGCCTACCAGGGCTTCATCGACAAGCTCCGCGCGCGGTACGGCGCCGGCGCGGTCATCGTGGTCAGCGCCACGAACCTGTTCGCGCAGACCGCCGAGCAGGTCGTCCGCGACCGCAACGCGAGGGGCGACGACCGGGTCCGCTTCTGGAACAACGACGACCCGAGGCTGGACCGGCTCGGCTGCGACTGGCACTTCTCGCTGAACGACCACCGGCTCCTCTCCGGGCTGCTCACCGACTACATCGCCACCCTGCCGCTCGACTGGTGACCACCGCGGGCCACCACGCCGTACCACCTTCCGCGTCGGGCGTGCACCCCACCCGGCGGGCGCACGTCCGACCAGGTCAGGCACCCTTGATGTCGTCCCTGTTGTGTCCGCGCGGGGGTCCACACCCACAACCGAGGATCGACACGTGACGCTTCCCTACGAGCCCGACGACGACCAGGCCGCCGACCGCTACATCAACGCCGCGCTGCGCAGCCGTGACGCCGAGGCGTGGCGGCTCCTGGCCTCCGACGCCTACGTCGAGCAAACCGACCGCGTGCTGCGGGCGATGCTCGACCGGATCGCGGTGGCCCGCACGCACCGCACGGCCGAACGCGCCACCGCCCGTTCGCGGGCGCTCGACGGGGAGATCAGCCAGGCCGAGTACCAGCGGGACGCCGCCGAGGACGCCAACCGGGCCACGAAGACCGCCCACTTCGAGACGTTGGTGCGCGAGCACCACCGCCTGATCGCGCCCGCCGCGCGCCGCCTGCGCGGCGACGACGTCCGCGACGAGCTGATGGACCTGGTCCTCGCCCTGGGGACGGCGATCGACGCCCACCGCGCCGCCGTGCTCGTCGAGGGGTACGAGCCGACGCCGACCGACCAGGCGCTGTGGGCGCGGCTGGCCGCGCTCGACGTCCCCGGCACGCCGGACGGCGAGGGCCGCACGTCGGTGGAGGAGCTGGTGAAGCGCCACTCGTCGCGCCAGGACGACCTCGGGCGGGTGCTGGCGGGGATCATCCTGGACGCCGCAGGCGGCGCGCCGTCGATCCCGCGGGCCGCCCTGCTGACCGCGTGGAAGAAGGCGATCGCGCCGACCCTCGCCGTCGAGGAGAAGAGCGAGTTCGCGGCCAAGGGCAAGGGCTCGCTGGCGACCGAGAAGCTCCGCAAGACCCTGGGCCACCTGGAGCGCAAGGGCTTGGTCAAGCGCACCGACTCGCCGGACGGCCAACGGCTCGACCTCCTCGACCGGCGCGGTCTGGAGGAGCTGGCCGAGAGCTGACGCCGGTGTCAGCCGCGGTGGCCCGTGGCTGACGGGGTTCGCCGGGGGACGCCCGAGCGGGCGTAGGTGGACGGTGGGGTGCCCAGCATGCGGCGGAAGTGGCGGGTCAGGTGGGACTGGTCGTAGAAGCCGACGGCCGGGGCCACCTGGGACGGTGGGACGCCGTCGAGGAGGAGTCGGCGGGCCAGGTCGATGCGGCGGCCGGTGAGGTAGCGGTGCGGCGGCAGGCCGAACTCGCGGGTGAACGCGCGGACCAGGCGTTCGGGGCGGGCGGCCAGGCGGGTGGCGGCGTCGGCCAGCGTCAGGCCGTCCGTCACGTGGGCGTCGAGCAGGTCGCGCAGCGCCCGGGCCAAGCCCGGCTCGGCGTCCGGCGCCGACGGGGCGCGGCGGGTGAGGTGGGTGCGCACCCGGTCGCGGATGAGGGCCAGCCGGGACTCGGCCTCCCACTCGTCGCCGCCGTGCAGCGCGCCGTGCAGCTGGTGCACGCGCAGCCGGAGCGCCGGGTCGGCGAACGCCGGGTGGTCGACCGCCGCGCCGATCAGGTCCGCGCCCAGCACCGAGGTGTCGAGGTACAGGACGCGCTTGCGGAAGCCCTCGGCGGTCGCGTTGCGGCCGTCGTGCGGGACGTGCGGCGGCAGCAACGTCACCGACGCGGGCGGGGCGCCGTGCTCGCGGTGGTCCAGGCCGTAGGTCACCGTGCCGGCGTCGACCAGCAGCAGCGTCCACGCGTCGTGCGTGTGCGCCGGGTAGGCGTGGTCGGTGAAGCGCGCGTGCAGCACCTCCACGATGCCCGGCACGGCGGGCCGCCACGCGGAGATGTCGGAGCCCACGTCAAGAACGTACAAGACGAGCGGGGCGCGGTTCGGCGACCTTGTCCGCGTGGAACGACCCCAGACGAAGTTCGCCGTCCTGCTCCGCGACGACCTGGCGCCCTGGCAGGCGTTGAACGTGACCGCCTTCCTGGCCGGCGCCCTCACGGCGGCCGTGCCCGAGGCCGTCGGCGAGCCGTACGAGGACGCCGACGGCACGACGTACCTGCCGATGCTCGGCCAACCCGTGCTCGTGCTCACCGGCGGCAAGGAGGTGCTGACCGCCGCGCACGGCCGGGCGGTGGCCCGTGGGCTGGCGCTGGCCGTGTTCACCTCCGACCTGTTCGCCACCGGCAACGACGAGGACAACCGCGCCGCGGTGCGCGCCGTGCCGCGTGACGCGCTGGACCTGGTGGGCATCGGCGTGCACGGCCCGCGCAACGCCGTGGACAAGGCGCTCAAGGGGGCACGCATGCACCCCTGAACCGGTCATCGTGACGGACCTCATCGTTTCGCCGGCGCCGGACGCGGCAATCAAGGGGAGCACGTACGACCTGGAGGGACGATGCACGAGACAGACAACGGACAGGCCGTCGCCAACCCCCGCCGGACCCGCCTGGGGCCGGACTGGACCGCGAAGTCCACCGCGGGAACGGACCGCTCGCAGCCGACGTCCAGCCCGGTTCCCGGCGCGCAGGGACGTCCCGTCGAGTGAGGGCCCGTCGTCCGCAAAAGAGCGGAAAACCGCTGCTCAGGGCTTCGGTGTAGGCCCGAGTCGCACGCCCGCCGGCCACCCGTGCGTGGCAGGATCGTCCGGTGCGCGGAGAGGTTCCCTTAGACGACGGCCCGGACGTTCCCGCCGAACCGTTGTCCGACGACCGGCCGACGGTCACGCAGACGGTGCACGCCTCCGGTTCGAGCACCGTGGTGGTGGCCGGTCGGGACGTCATCGTGACGGGTGGCCAGTCGGGCCCGACCGCGCCCTGGCCGGTGCGGGTGGGGTTGCCGCCGCCGGTGGCGGACCACTACCAGCACCGGGAGGTCGAGCGGCGGGTCGCCGACGTCGTGACCTCGCGGCTGGACGACTCCGTGTGCGGGGTCGTCCTGTCGGGGCTCGGCGGGGTCGGCAAGTCGCAGTTGGCCGCCTCCCGCGCGTGGGCCGTGTGGCGTGACAAGTCGGTCGACCTGGCGCTGTGGATCAGCGCGGTCACCCGGGCCGCGATCGTGGCCGCGTACGCGGAAGCGGCGGCGTCGGCGCTGGTGGACAGCGACCCGGCCATCGGCGCGCGGACGGCCGACGAGGCGGCGCGCAAGCTGCGCACGTGGCTGGGGTCCACCGACCGGCGCTGGCTGATCGTCCTCGACGACGTGCGGGAGACCGCCGACCTCGAAGGGCTCTGGCCGCCGAACAACCCCGCCGGCCGCACGGTGATCACCACACGGCGGCGTGACGCGTTGCTGGCCCGGCTGGACCGCCCGGTCGTCCCGGTCGGGTCGTTCAGCGAGACCGAGGCCGGCCGCTACCTGGCCGGGAAGCTGCCCGGGCACGCCGCCACACCGGACGGACGGGACGGGTTGCACGCGCTCGCGGCGGACCTCGGGCACCTGCCGCTGGCCTTGGCGCAGGCCGCGGCGTTCATCACCGACAACCCGCTGCTCACCGTGTCGGCCTACCGGGAACGGCTGGCCGACCGCCGCCGGACCCTGGCGCAGGTGCTGCCCCGCAACGGGGAGCTGCCCGACGAGCACCACGCCACGGTGACCGTGACGTGGTCGCTGTCCGTCGAACGCGCCGACCGCCGCGACCCGGAAGGCGTGGCCCGGCCGCTGCTCGCGCTGACCAGCGTCCTCGACCCCGCGGGCGTCCCCACCGCGTTCTTCACCAGCGCGCCCAGCCTCGGCCACGTGACCGACGCCGTCGGCCGCGAGGTGGACACCGACGCGGTCGTGGACACCCTGGGCAACCTCCACCGCCTCAGCCTGATCACCCTCGACACGTCCCAGCCGGCGCGGACGGTCCAGGTGCACGCCCTGGTGCAACGCGCGGTGCGGGACGCGCTCACCCCGGACGACCACGCGCGGGTGGCCCAAGCCGCGGCGGACGGGCTCCTGGCGATCTGGCCGCCCACCGACGTCGACACGGCGCTCACGCAGGCCCTCCGCTCGTGCACCACCGTCCTGCACGCCACCAGCGCCCCGGAGCTGTGGCGGACGCGGGTGCACCGGCTGCTGTTCCGCGCCGGGCGGTCGTACGGCGAGGCCGGGCTCGTGACCGCGGCCGTCGAGCACTTCCGCGACCTGCACGACCAGGCGCACCGCCACCTCGGCCCGGACCACACCGGCAGCCTGGCGACGCGGAACCACCTCGGCCACTGGTTGGCCGAGGCCGGCGACCACGCCGCCGCGATCGCCGAGCACGAGCGGCTGCTGGAGTACTGCCTCCGGGTGCTCGGTCCCGACCACCCGAACACCCTGACCACCCGCAACAACCTCATCATGTGGCGGGCGGAGGGCGGCGACCCGGCGAACGCCGTGGCGGAGCTGGAAGCCCTGCTCGCCGACCGCCTCCGGGTCCTCGGGCCGGACCACATCGACACGCTGATCTGCCGCCACAACCTGGCCTGCAAGCGCGCGGACGCGGGTGACCACGTCGCCGCGGCCGCGGAGCTGGAGCTGCTGCTCGCCGACCGCGTCCGCGTGCTCGGCCCCGACCACCCGGACACCCGGCTGACCCGCAACAACCTGGCCGCGTACCGAGCCGAGTCCGGTGACCGGGACGACGCCGTCCACGTGTTCGACCGGCTGGTCGGCGAGATGGCCGAAACGGTGGGGCCGCACCACCTGGACGCCCTGGTCGCGCGCAACAACCTGGCCCGCTGGCGTGCGGAGTCCGGTGACCACGCCGGCGCGATCGCGGAGTTCGAGCAGCTGCTCGCCGACCAGACGCGGACCCTCGGCGCCGACCACCCGAACACCCTGACGACGCGCGCGAACCTGGCCACGTGCCGTGCCGAGTCGGGCGACCTGGCCCGTGCGGCCGCCGAGTTCGAACGGCTGGTCGCCGACCGCCGGCAGGTGTTGGGCCCCGGCCACACGGACACCCTCATGACCCGCAACAACCTGGCCGTCGTCCGCGCCCGGTCGGGCGACCACGAGACAGCCCTCGCCGAGCTCCAACTCCTGCTGGTGAAGTTCACCGAGGTGCTGGGCGCCCGTCACCCCGAGACCCTGATGATCGACCACAACATCGCCACCTGCCACGCCCAGGCCGGCGACCACACCACCGCGATCAGCCGACTCGATCGCGTCCTCGCCGAGCACATCGCGGTGCTGGGCCCCGACCACCCCGACACCGCGGCCGTGCGGGAGAACCTCGACCACATCCGCGAACTGGCCCGCGCCGCCGAGCCGACCGCACGTGAGCCGGGCAGGTAGCTTCAGCGCGCCCGCCCAGCCGCCAGAGATTCGTGGCCACCCCGCGCGACGTCGACGACTTCGACGCAGTCGAGACGATGGAAGACTTCGTCGACTACCTCGGCCTCCTGGCCGAGGACTTCAAGGCCGAAGAAGTCACAGCGGCGCGACACGAATCCTCGGGCGCCAAAGTCCCGTTCGAGGGCCAGTGGGCGCACCACAACCTCGGGGTCTTCCCCGGTCAGTGGGGCGCTTGGCTGCACGACTCCATCCTCCGGCCGGGCGCGCCGACGCCGCGCAGCGAGGTCGATCCGCTCACGTGGAACAAGCTCGCCCACCAGCTCTTCGCCGCGCGGCTCTACGAGTGAGACGTCGCCTCGACGTGGTCGGGGTCTGACGCGCGCCGGAATTCCAGCAGGCAGCGCCGGTCGGTCAGGTCGGTCACGGCGTCGAGGACCAGGCCGTGCGGCGCGGCGAGGGCGCGGAACTCCTCGACCCGGCGCTCGCGACCCCCGAAGATCACGAGCATGACCAGGTCGCTCTCGCTGTCGGCGCGCCGCCCGCCGACCCCCTCGATGACGAGGACCCGCCCGCCCGGACGGGTGGCCTCGGCGCAACGGGCCAGGACGCGGTGCGCGTGCTCGTCGTCCCAGTTGTGGAGGATGTCGAACAGCAGGTAGGCGTCCGCCCCCGCCGGGAGCGGGTCGAAGAAGCTCCCCGCCGTCACCCGCGTCCGCTGCTCGAGGCCGCGGGCGCGGAACGTGCGGCCGGCCTCGGCGGCCGTCGCGTCGAGTTCGACCAGGTGGCCGCGCATGCCGGGGTTGGCGGTCAGGATCGCCGCGAGCAGGCTGCCCTCGCCACCTCCGACGTCCACGACCGTGGAGAACCGGGACCAGTCGACTGTGGCGACGATCTGCGGCACCTGCTCGTGGAACCGGTGCGTCATCTGCCGGTCGAACGACTCGCGCAGGCGCGGGTGGTCGGTCAGGTCGGCCCAGAAGTCCTGCCCGTAACGGCGCGGGTAGGCGGCCTGGCCGGTGGTGACGCTGTGCGCGAGCTCGACGAACGCCAACTCGCCGCGGCCGCCGGCGGTGTCGAGGTGCAGGAGGTCGACCAGGCCGTTGCCGGCGTCGGCGCAGAGGTTCGCGCCGTACGCGGTCGTCCGGTAGCCGGCCGCGGTGCGCTCGACCACGCCCACCGTCGCCAGGTGGTTCAGCAGGAGGCCGAGCGGCACCGGCGCGACGCCGAGGTCGGCCGCGAGCCCGTCGACGGTGGCGTGGTCGTCGCGCAGCCGGTCCGGCAGGCCCAGGGTCACGGCGACGCGCAGCGCCATCGGGGTGGCCAGCCCGGCCAGGCGGCGGAGTTCGTTCGTGTCGTCCTCTTTGTGTGCCACGACATTCCACCTTGTCAGGCATGTCAACGGGATTCGGGCGCGTGGTCAGTCCCGGTCAGCCGGCAGGCTCGATCAGCCGGGTCGCGCGGATCGCGGCCGACGACGCCGCCGGGTCACCCGTCCGGTCGAACGTGTCCACGGCCGTGTCCGCGAACTCGACGGCGTGCTCGTCACCGTGCTCCACCGCCCGCGCAAGGGCTTCCACCGCGGGGCTCGGGGCCGGCCCGACCGGTTCCGGCGCGGCCGCCGGTGGCGAGTAGGCCGCGGACACGGCGGCGCTCGCGCCCAGGCGGCGGTCAGGCTCGGTCCCCACAGGACCACGTGGCGAGGACGTCGCGCCACGGCCGGTCCGCGAGCTCCCGGGTGAACAGCTCGACCCGGTCGCCGACCCGCCGCACGTCCCCGAGCGCGCAAGGGCTCCTGACGTTGTCACGCAGACGTTTCCGGGCCGTTCGGCTCGGTGACCAGGACAGCGGCGACGAGGGTTCGCCTGAGCCAGGCCTCGTAGTCGTCGTGGGACCAGCCGGAGTCGACCACGAGGCTGTCGTGGACGCCGGTGGTCGTGAGCGCCACGGCGACGTCGGCGGCCCGGGGCGCTACCTGATGACCGGCGGCGCGGATGCGGTCCACGACCATCTCGATGCCGAGCCGGTTGCGGCGGGCGCCCTCCGCCTGGCTGCGGGCGATCTCGGGGTCGACGGCGGCGCCCGAGCTCAGCATCGCGACGATGTCGCCGCAGCGCTCCCGGACCTGGCGGGACGCCCTGGCGACGAGGCCGAGCAGGTCGACGGGGTCGGTCAGCCCGGCCGCCTCGGCCATCAGCTCCGGCAGTCCAGCCTCCTCGTCCATCAGGTCGACCAGCCCGGCCAGGACGCCCGCCTTGGACCCGAAGTGGGCGTAGATCGTCTGCGGCGCGACGCCGGCCTCCTTCGCGATGGTGCGGATCGGCGTGCGGGCGTACCCGTCCTCGCCGAACAGCCTGCGCGCGGCGGTGAGGATCGTGCGCAGGGTCAACGCCTCGCGTCGGTCCTTGAGGCGGACGACACCGGGCAGATCGGTCATGTACGCTCCCGAGTTAGAACAGCGTTCCAACTTCTAGTTCGTTGTTCCAAACCTTAGCAAGTCGAAGGAGGCCAGTGCATGGAACTCGTGGTGTTCGGCGCGAACGGGCCCACCGGGCGGTTGGTGACCCGGAGGGCGCTCGACGACGGGCACGCGGTGACCGCCGTGACCCGCCGGCCCGACGCGTTCCCGTTCGACGCCCCGCGGCTGCGGGTGGTCGGCGCCGATGCCCTCGACGCGGCGGCGGTCGCCGACGTGGTCGCCGGCCACGACCGCGTGATCTCGACCCTCGGCGTCCCGTACACGAAGGAACCCGTCACGATCTTCTCCCAGGGCGCGCGCAACATCATCGCCGCCATGCGCCGGCACGGCCTGCGGAGGCTGGTGTGCGTCACCTCGATCGGCGTGCACACCGACCTCCCGCCCGAGGCGACGTTCTTCGTCCGCAGGGTGATCGCGCCGATCCTGCTGTCGATGGGCCGCCCGCTGTACGAGGACGCGCGACGCATGGAGGAGGTCGTCCGCGCGACCGACCTCGACTGGACGATCGTCCGCCCGTCCGGCCTCTTCGACACCACCGTCGTCAGCGATTACCGGGTGGCCGTCGCCCCGGAACGGGTGGTCGGCATGTTCACGTCCCGCGCGGACCTCGCCGACGTGCTGCTGCGCGAGGCGGTGGAGGACCGGCACGTGCGCGAGTGCGTCGAGGTGCTGACCACCGAGGGCACCCCGCGCTACCTGAACGTGTTCCTCAAAGAGGCGTTGCGCATCGGCAGCTGACCGGCGTCCTCCTCGGCTCGCGACCGACCCACGGCCGACTCACGACCGACTCACGACCGGCTCGCTACCGGCCCGCGCGCGGTCGGTCATCGCTCGAACGAGACGCCGGTCCGCACCCGCAGTTCGGTGGTCGGGCAGCCGCCGTCGGCAGGCCGTTCCGCGGTGAACGTGTACTCCTGGTCGCTCGCCACGGGGAAGTCGACGCGCACCAGGTCGTCACGGGACACGGCCTCGGCGACGACCGCGCCGGCCACCGTGACGTGCCACCGCACCTCCGCCTCGCAGCGGGGCAGTTCGACGGACAGGCCGCCTACGCCTTGCTGGGGCGTCGGCCTGGGGACGCCCGCGAACCTGGTCTCCACCTTCGCGCCGGCGGCCAGTTCGTACACGTGCATGGGCGCGCACAGCGTCGCCTCGGCCGCCTGGGCGCACTCCGACACGGTGCGGGGAGTGTCGCCGCCGGCGACGGCAGGACGCACGTGATCCGGCAGTTGGGCCGCCAGGAGGCCGATCAGACCACCCGTGGCGACCAGCACGAACGCCGTGGCGGTGAACACGACCACCGCGCGCACCCGCCGTCGCACGGCCTCCGCCCGCTTCCGGGCGTCGGCCTCGACCTTCTCCAGCAGCTCCGGCTTGTCCGCGGCCACCGAGACGATCAGCGCGAGGTCGCGCACGGTCCCCCGGCTGGCCCGTGCCGCCATCCACCCCGCGATGGCGGCGACCAGCGCGCTGAAGATGCCGGCGAGCCACGACAGGCGTTCGACCAGTTCCCACGACACCGCGCCATCCAACCAGCGTGACGCGGGTCCGGGGGTCGGTTGCGGGAAGAGGCCGACTGCCCGGAGAGGGCGGACGTGTCGGGGGTCGGCGGCGACGTCACCGCCGACCGGCGGTCGTGTCCGGGGGGAGCGTGCCGGCCTCCGCCCACCGTTCGCGCAGGTCGGCGGGGATGCTGAGGGTCGTGGACTGGCCGTCGGTGAGGGTGCGGACGCTGCCGCCCAGCAGGAGCGCGCCCGCCTTGTCGAGCACGGTCGTGGCGAGGGCGCTGGTGTCCTCCGAACGCTCCAGCACGCGCATCAGGCGGGCGCCGGTGCGCACGACGCCGCCCCAGGCGCGCGAGCGCGGCACCTCCATCCAGTCGGCCACCTCGGGGTTGACCACCTGGCGGATCATGGCGGCGACGATGCCGTCGAAGACCTTGCCCGGGAACAGCTTCTCGTACAGGGTCACCAGGTTGCGGGTCAGCGCCACGCCTTCGGGTGACGGGCCGTAGGCCGCCTCCACCAGGGCGGCGCTCAACTCGCGGGCCCCGTCGAGCGATTCGGGCAGGGCCTCGACGGGGATGCCGAGCATCGCTCCCGTGACGCGCCAGACGTAGTAGTAGTCGGCGGCCTCCTGCTCGGTGACGGAGATGCCGATGCGCCGCATCCCGTCGATCACCTGCACCGAGAAGATGAGCAGCGCGCCCACCATGTCCTGCTGGCAGATGGGGACGCCGTCGGCTTCGACGTCCCACCGGCCGGACTTGGTGAGGAAGTGGCGGACGGCGGCGTGGATGAGCCGGGTCTTCTGGATGGTGGGGACGAACGAGCCGCCCGAGCGGAACGCGTCGCAGGCCATCATGTCCATGACGAACTGGGACGTCTCGGACAGCCGCCGGTGCGGTTGGTTGAGGCCGTGGGTCAGCGTCAGCGCCCGTGACGCGCGGGGCTGGGCGTAGCAGTTGACCATCGCCCCGAAGGTGAGGACGGAGGCGACGTGCACGCCGTCGTCCACGAAGAAGTCGTAGGCGCGCGCCACCCGGTCGAGGTCCGCCCACGCCGGCGGGTTGTCGGTGGCCACCAGGAACTCCCGCACCACCTCGGGCAGCTCGTCCGGGATGGGCTGGTCGTTGGCGCGGAAGTGCTCCAGCACGCGGTTCACCTCGCCGACGCGGCCGGCGGCGACCAGGTCGGCGACCACGGCGTCGGCGAGCGGGTCGCCCTGGAACTTGAGTGCGTCCACCGTTGCGGTGTCGATCATGGTGTGTGGCCCCTTCGCTACCCGGAACGCCCAGTCCACTCCTCGTGGCACGTCGCTACTAGGGACACGATGTGGTGAAGCGTGTACACGTTCGGGTACGCGCTGTGCACTATCCGCAGTCGGCGGAGGCCAGCCGGGGTACCGGACCTCGCGAAAGGGGTCGATCGCACGGGTGCACGGCCTACAGGGAGGACGTCCTCCGCCGCCTGCCCTCCGCCGCCGGACCGTCCGCCGCCGCGCTGCCGCCGGCACGCCCGTCCGCCTTCGGGCTTGGCCGTTCGCCGTTGCGCCGTCCGCTGTCGCCGAACCGACCGTCGCCGGGCCGATCGTTGCCGGGCCGTTCTCCACCGCGCCGCCGCCGCTAGGCCGCCTCGCCGTCCTCCGCCGCCGGGCGGTCCTTCGTCGCCGGTCCGGCCGGGTGGCCCTACGCGATGCCCGCCGCGATCAACTGCTGCCAGATGACCCCCTGGTCGACGACCTCGACGCCGAGCTTCTCGGCCTTGGTGAGCTTGCTCGCGCCGACGTCGGCGCCGGTGATCAGGTAGTCGGTGCCGGCCGACACCGAGGACGCCGTGGTCGCGCCCGCCTTCTCGCACAGCCGCTGGAACGTGGGCCGCGGGACCTTCTCGCCGGAGCGGGGGTCGCTGATCGCACCGGTGATCACCACCGTCTTGCCGGCCAGCGGGGCGTCGGAGGCGACGACGGGCGGCAGGTCCTCCTCGCGCACGTCGAGCGAGACGCCGCGCTCCCGCAACCGTTCCAGTTCGGGGCGCAGCCGGCCGAGGTGCTCGGTCAACGAGGCCGCGACCTTGGGGCCGATGTCCTCGACGGCGACCAGGCGCTCCTCACCGGCGTCGGCGACCTCCTCCAGCGTGCCGAACCCGGCCCGGCACAGGCGGGTGGCGGTGCCCTCCGAGGCCATCGGGATCGCCAGACCGATCAGCGCCCGGCGCAGGCCCACGGCACGGCTGGCGTCGATGGACTCGATCATGCGCGTGGCCGACGTCTCGCCGATGCGGTCGAACTCCAGCAGCCGCTCCTTGGTCAGGGCGTAGAAGTCCGACGGGTGCTCCAGGAGACCGGCCTCGGCGAGCCGCTCGATCCACACCGGACCGATCGCGTCGATGTCCGCCGCCGCCCGCGACGCCCAGTGGATCAGCCGCCGCACGGTCTGCGCGGGGCAGGCGACGTTGGTGCAGAACAACTCCCGGCTGTTGCCCTGCTCGGTCAGCGGGTGCCCGCACGACGGGCACGCGGTCGGCGGCACGATCTCCACCTCGGCGCCCGTGCGCTTGGACTCGTCCAGCACGCCCGCCACGAACGGGATCACGTCACCGGCGCGCCGCACGAGCACCGTGTCGCCGATCTTGATGCCACGCGCGCGGATCACCTCCTGGTTGGCCAGCGTCGCGCGCGTCACCGTCGTGCCGCCCACGAACACCGGCTCCAGCCACGCCACCGGGGCGATCTTGCCGGTCTTGCCCACGTCCCAGACGACGTCGACCAGCACCGTGGTCTTCTCCTCGGCCGCGAACTTGAACGCCAGCGCGCCGCGCGGCGAGTTCGACCGCGTGCCCGCGGCGGCGAAGGCGTCCCGGTTCGCGAGCCGCAGCACCGCGCCGTCCAGGTCGTAGTCCAGGTCGTTGCGCCGGGCCTCGATCTCCGAGATCACCTCCTGCGCCGCGGCCGCGTCGTCGCGGTGCCGCATGTCGGCGACGTCGAACCCGAGCGCCCGCAACCCGTGCTCCAGGTCGGCCGCGGCCCCGCCCTCGGACGTGTCCAGGTCGAAGGCGAAGAACTGCAGCCGACGCTCGGCGACCGTGGCCGGGTCCTTCGCGCGCAGGGTGCCGGCGGCGGCGTTGCGCGGGTTGATCAGCGGCTTGTCCGGGTGCGCGGTGTTGTAGGCGGCGAACGTGGACCGCAGCATCACGGCCTCGCCGCGCACCTCCACCCGGCCCGGCGCGTCGACCCGGTCCGGCACCCCGTCGACCAGCGCTCTGACCAGCGGTGTCACGTCGTCGCCGGTCGTGCCGTCACCCCGGGTGACGGCGCGGGCCAGCCGCCCGCCCTCGTAGACCAGCGCCAGCGACAGCCCGTCCAGCTTCGGCATGACCACCACCGGCTGGCCGGGGAAGCGGTCGAAGAACGCGACGACCTGCTCCGGCCGCGTCGCCTTCTCCAGCGACAGCATCGGGCGCGAGTGCCGGACCGGCGCGTGCAGCACCGCCGGCGCGCCGACCTGGTCCAGCGGGTTGGGGTCGGGCGCCAGCTCGGGGTGCGCCTCGATCAACCCCCGCAGCTCGTCCTCGATGGCGTCGTACTCCGCGTCCGCCACCAGCGGCGAGCCCCGGTAGTAGGCGTCGCGCAGCGACACGACCTGGTCGGCGAGTTCCTGGATGCGTTCCCGAGCGTTCACGGCGGACAACGCTACCCGCGCCCACCGACAATCTCGGGCAGGTCGGGCCACGTCGACCCGGTGACGCTCGCCGACCGGCGTCGGCTGCGGGACCCGACCGGCGACCCGCCGTGGCGCCGACCGGACCCGCCGGAGTTCCGAGGGCCGACGTCCAACCCGGACCGAACGCGCGAAAAGGGGCCCCGGGGAAGGTTCCCCGGGGCCCCGAGCCGATCGGGCTAGGCGGCCTCGTCCTGCGCGCGTTCCACGTGGGAGGCGCACGCGCCCTTGTCGTTGGCCGAGACGGTGAAGCCGAGCATGGTGCCCACGCGGTGCTCCGCCAGGTCGGCCGCCGCGACGTAGACCAGGTGCCGGTTGCCGGCCGTGTCCTCGACCCTGATCCAGCCGTGGGGCTTGGCCGCGGGCCGGCTGACGAGCGGGCCCTCGGCGGGCTCGCCGACGAGCAGCAGCGCCGCGGCCTGGCGCTTGCGCGTGCCCTCCGCCGTGCCGGTGACGACGAAGACGACCTCGCGGCCCGTCGTCATCTTCCCGGCGTCCTCCGCGTACACCATCAGGCGGGTGGACGTGTAGAAGTCCTCGCCGGTCTGCGGGTCGTGGACGACGCCGCAGTTCTTCTCCCGGTTCCAGTGCGTGACCTCGCCGCGCCGGCGGTCCGGGCGGGTGCTCGTGGTCGCCGCGGCCGCCGGCGCGGCCTGGCGGGGCGCGACCGCCGGGGTGGAGCGCAGGCGGTCGGTGCTCGCGGTGATGGCGGCCGACGCCACCGCGTACAACTGCTGGTCCCAGAGGATCTCCTGGTACGCCACGGGCTGCGCGAAGCCCTTCAGGACGGCCTTCTGGACCTCGCCCGTGTACTCGCCCGCCTGGCGGACGGCGGCCTTGCCGAACACCGACTTGATGTTCATGGCGTTGGCCGCGCCCACGGTGGCGGTGTCGACGAAGATCGCCTTGGCGTTGGCGAAGGCGCACAGCCGGAACGCCTTGTCCACCACCGAGCCGACGAAGTCGGGCGTGCCGTTGGGCGTGGTGAACCGGCGCACCTCGCCCGTGGTCAACGCCGCCGAGCAGGTGAAGTCGATGATGCCCTTGGCGCCGTCGCCGCGGGTGCCGGCGCCCTTGATCGCCTCCTGGATGCGGATGACCGCGTTGACCGCCGCGGTCGTGTGGTCCGGGTCGCACGCGAACATGGCCCCGTCACCGGTGTACTTGACGACGACGTCCGGGATGGACTCCAGGATGATGTCGGTGATCGTGCGGTAGAGCCAGCCGAGACCGGGCAGCCAGCCCGACTCGGACTGCTGCTCCTTCATCCCGGTGGAGTCGTTGACGTCCACGACCCCGATGGTCATGACGACTCGGGACTCCAAGTCGGCGAACGCGTCGTGGAGTTGCGGGTTGCCGCTCATGGCGCCTGCCTTCCCAGTGCTGGAAATTCCTTCGCTGACAACGGGAAGACGCTCGCCGGCGGCGTCGCCGAACACCGGCGGCGGTGTTTTCTCAGAGCATCCGGCGGAGCAGGTGCGCGTCGAAGTCGGCGCGGGCCGTCGGCTGGTCGAGGCGGCGGCGCACCTTCTCCGCGACGAGCCGCAGCACCGGGGCCACCAGCGGGTGGTCGGCGCCGTGCTCGAACAACGCGCACAGGTTGCCGAACGACGCGTCGCCCGCGTGCGTCCACGCGCCCGGCTCGACGGCGTCCAGCCCGCCCCGCGTGGCGACCGCGGTCAGCACGGCGGCGGCCGCGGCCGGGGGCTTCGGCGGACCGCTCCGCGTCACCATCCCCATCGCGTTGGCGTGCACCCCCTCCACCCACTCGACGGGGGCCAGCCACGTGACGCCCCACGCGCCGATGCCCGGGTCCAGCCCGTCGGGCAGCACCGGCGGCCGGGTCGTGCCGAGCGGGACCGCGCTCAGCGAGTCGGTGACGGCGTGCGCGGCCCAGCCGATGTCGAGCCAGTGCCCGGTGCGGTCGACGACGTGGCGCCGGGCGATGGCGCGGTCGACCATCCCGGCCAGCGCGTCGGCGTACCGCCGCGCCGCGATGGGGTCGATCCGGTGCAGCACGCGGACCAGCCGCGCGCCGTCCGACAGCCCGCAGGCCCGCATCACGGTCTCCGCGTCGAGGGGTTCCAGCGCCCGCGCCACGTCGTGGGCCCGGTCCTCCCGCCACGCCAGCACGAACGCCGACATGATCCGCCACGCCGCCCGCAGGTCGGTGGCGGCGCCCTCGGCCAACCGGCTCGTCAGCTTGGCCGTGTTGACGGCGTTCGCCACGGCGGCGCCGGTCGCCTGGTCCCAGGCGGTGAACATCCGGATCAGGTCGGCGATCGCGTGCGGGCTGCGCAGGCTCGGCACGGTGCGCAGCCACTTCTGCGCCAGCGGGTCCATCCACCCGGTGCCGGGCTGACCGCGGTGCAGGCCGAGCGCGATGAGCTGCAGGAGGATCTTCGCCTGCTCGCGGGGGTCCTGCGTGTGCGCGATCTCGACGCCGAAGGCGTGCCACGACCCCGGCACCGCGCGGAGGTTCCGCAACAGGTCGACGCCTCCGCCGTCACGCGAGGTCTCGACCGCCGACAGCAGCTCGACGGCCGTGGACGGGTTCGGCAGCGCCCGTCGGACCTGGTGCTCCAAGAAGCCCCGGTCGGCGTTGTGCTCCGACGGTTCCGCGGACAGGCCGTCGACCACGTCGGCGGCCGCGGCGGGGTTCAGCTTCGCCAGCAGCCGCAACGACTCCGCGAGGTCGCCGGGGTGGCGGACGCGGCGCAGCTCCTGCGCACCGGCCCACCCGACCTTGGCCAGCACCTGCGGCCCCGCGGGCGCGCCCGCCGCGATCAGCGTGTTCCGGATCTCCAGGCAGCAGCGGAGGAACTGCTCCGCGCGCGCCGTGAGGAGCGACGTGTCGAGCGCGATCGAGTCGAAGCTCTTCGCGAACCGGACGGGCAGCTCGGGGAACAGCGCCCGGCCCAGCTGGTGGTGCGTCGCCAGCGCCTCCGGCTTGAGCGTGGTGAGCATCCGGTCGAGCAGCGTGGCGTCGTCGATCTTGCCGGCCAGGGTGGCCAGGAACCGCTCGCCCCGCTCGTCGTCCGCGCCGAGGAGCAGCGCCAGGCGCGGCGCCCACGCGCGGTTCGAGTTGATCACCCACTGGACGGTGACGTCCTCGACCAGGTGCATGACCCGGTCGAGGTAGTCGGCGCCGGCCTCCCACAGCCCGTGCAGGAAGTGCGCGATCACCGACGGCCGCTGGTCGGTCCGCACGAGGGTTTCCGCGAAGTCCGCGGTCAGCTCCTCGGCCAGCGCGTTCGCGAACCCCCGGCCGCGCGAGCCGTACAGGTCGTCGATCGCCGCCGTGGCGTTGAGCAGCATGCCCGCGCCCTTGCTCTCGCCGAGGTTGGTGATCTTCTCGGCGAAGTGGCGGACCAGCTCGGCCTTCGGCGTCTCGTCCGACTCGTACAGCAGGTCCTTGGTGAACTTGCCGTGCAGCTTCATCACCGTGCGGAGCAGGAACGCGACCTCCGCCGGCTGCGACGACTCGAGCTGGCGGCCGAGGAACCGGGCGAGGTCGGGGCGGTTGAGCAGCCGCACGCACAGGGCACGGTGGTAGTCGGCGAGGTTGCGGAAGGCGCGCACCTGCTCGCTGAGCGGGCTCTGGTCCAACGCGTTGCGCAGCACCACGTCGTAGTGCTCCAGCACCGCCTCCCAGTCGGTGTCCTCCCGCTTGAACATCATCCGCAGGATGAGCGCGTTGATGAACAGCGCGATGCCGTCGGTGCGCGTGGGCTTGCGGTCCAGCATCGCGGCGACGGTGGGCAGGTCGGCCAGGACGGCCGCCGTGGCGGGCGCCGGCACGTCGTCGGCCGCGAGTTCGGCGACGACCCGCTGGCGCAGGTCCTCGGCCCGCCGCACGGTGAGGTAGTCGTCGGCCTGCTCGGTGCTCAGCCCTTGGAGGGCGAGCGGCAGGTGCAGCAGGACCAGCCGGGACAGCTGCGGGTGGTGGAACCGCTCGAGCTGCCGCAGCGCGTTCAGCCGCGCGGCGGGGCTCGCGTTCAGCTCCAGCGCGAGCTTCAGCCCGCCGTCGCGGAGCCCGGAGACGACGTCGGCGAAGGCGTTCCCGCGCTCGACGAAGTGCCGGTACCGGTTGATCATGCGCAGGCACTCGACCAGCCGGGACGCGTTGACGAGGGCGGCGGGCAGCGCGTGGCACAGCCGCACGACGAGGCGTTCGCACGCCTGCGGGCCCAGGTCGGAGTCCGCGAGCTGGAGCAGCCGGGCGATCAGCACGGGGTCGGCGGACATCGCCCAGGCGACGATCTCGTCCCGGCTCGCCTTGACCAGGGCGCTGAGCACCCGGTCGCTGAAGTGCCCGCTGCCGACCAGCAGCTTGACGATCCGCGCGCCGTCGCCCGCGCGGAGCAGGTCGTGCAGCCGCGGCCGGGTCAGCGCGAGCACGCGCTGCTCCACCGCCTGCGGCGACGGGACGCCGGCCGCGTCGCTCAGCACCATCCGGCACAGCACGGAACTGGGGAGCACCCACCCGTCCGTGCCGCCGCGCCGCGCGCCCAACGTCGCCAGGGTCTCCGGGTCGAGGCCGGTCTCGGCGTCGGTCAGGCCGGTCGCCAGCAGCGACGCCGCCGCGAGCTGCCGCGCCCGTTCCCGCTCCGGCTCGGCCAGCAGGCTGAGCCGGTCGCGCAGGAAGGCCGCGCGGAGGTGGTCCGCGGCGTCCTGGGAGGAGTGGGCGCGGGTGGCCGCCCAGTTCAGCATCTGGGTCAGCATCCACAGGTCCGGTCCGGCGGCCTTCGCCAGCACGCCCGCCAAGGGGCGGAGCTCGCTCAGCACGGGCTGCTGCCCGATCACGTGCTCGGCGAACCTGCGCATGGCGCCCGGGTCCACGAACAGCGACACCGTCGTGGCGGAGCCGGTGTTCCACTCGCGCTGCACGTCGACCTCGAACCTGGCGGTGACCAGCACGCTGGTCTTCAGCCGGTCGTGCAGCTTGCCGAGCGCCACCCCGAGGTTGTTGTTGCGCCCGACCGGCCACAGCCCGTCCAGGACGATCAGCGTCTTGAGCCCCGGCTTCAGGTGGGGCGTGACCGCCTGCGCGATGACCTTGACCAGCTCGCCCGGCTCGTTCAGCTCGTGGGTGTGCGACGAGAAACCCAGCACCTGCCAGTTCTCCAGGGCCAGCAGGTCGCCGACGCACGCCGCGACCGTCGTCTTGCCGCTGTTGGCCGGACCGCCCACGACGGCCGTCGTCGGGTGCCCGGAGCGGAAGTGCTTGGCGAGGGTGGACGCCTTCGGCGGCACGGTCACCGGGATCGCGCTGGCGATGGACCGCCTGCGCGCGTCCCAGCGGCTCCACCCGGCCGCGTGCAGCGCGGTCGTCCGCTGGTCGTCCACCCACTGCCGCCACTGGTCGCCCCACAGCGCCTCGGCCGCGCCGGCCAACGTGAGCGGGCCGCTCCGCACCGACGGGGCGCCGGCGTCGACCGCCTGGCGCGCCCAGCCGTCGGCGCGGGGGTACAGGAGTTCGCGGTGCACGCCGTCCACGCGGACCGCTTCGAGCTTGCGGTCGAGGTGGGCGGCCGTGATCGGCTCGACCACGCCCCGGCGCACCGACCCCGTGCACACCACGCCGAGCCGGCCCGGCGCGGGCATCCCCGCGACCTCGGCCACGATGTGCAGGGCCACCGCGAGCGCGGCCGACTCCTCGTCCACGGACACCGGCGGCAGCAGGCCGACCACCTCGAACCGCAGGCCGTGCCACGGTTCCAGGTCGTCGTCGCCGACGCCGGCCCCCGCCAGCAGCTCCAGCGCCAGCCGACGACCCCCGTCGACGCCCTGGACGAACCTCGGCGCGTACGGCGACCACGGGTCGGTGAACCGGCCGGCCACGCCCGGCGCGTTCGGCTTGCGCCCGCGCACGTCCACGCCGCGCTCGGCGGTGAGCGTCAGGCCCAGCAGGATGCCGTGCGGCGCGTCCGGGTGCACGAGCGCGATGTCGGTCCTCGTCCGGCGCAGCACGAGGTCGTAGCCGAGCGGGTCGTCGACCGGGTCGACGTCGGCCACCGCCCGGAGCCCCGTCGCCGCCGCCAGCGCCGTGCCGGGCGCCGGATCGGCGACGTGCGCGGGCGACGTGCGCTCCAGGGCGTTCTGGAGCCGGTACAGGTCGGCCAGCCACGCGTCTCCGTCCAGCTCCGCCAGCAACGCGGTCCAGCGCGCGCTGCCGCCGGTGAGGTCGCGCGCCAGCAGCGCGCCCAACCCGCGCGGCACGGCGGGCGGCGGCGGCATGGGGTCGACCAGCCAGCGGGGGATGCCGTAGGCGAGGCGACCCCCGGTGCGGCGCGTCGGGCGGGCGCCGTGCGTGCACAGGCACTCGACGACGGCGTGCAGGTGAGCGGCCCGCGCCGCCCACGCCGTCTCGTCGTCGACGCGGTCCGCGGCGTCGAGGCCGCGGACCAGCTCGTCGAGGGCGAGCAGCCCGCCGATCAGGACGTCGCGCGCGCTCTGGTCAGCTCTCATCGTCGCCTGACCGGCACAACGCCACCTCCAGCCAGCTCGCCAGGTCTGCCCCATTCTCCACGGGCACGTCCACCACGTCGTTGGTCGGCAGCGGCACGCCGTCCGCGGCCAGTTCCAGCGGCGGCCCGGAGACCTGCCGCAGCTCGGCCGGGCCGCCGCCCAACCGGACTTCCACCACGGCGTCCTGCGCCTCGTCGTCGTCCATCCCGGCGAGCCGAACCCGGAAGCGGTGCCGTCCCGGCTCCTGGCTCATCACCACCGGGCTGGCCGCCGCCAGCCCCGCGGACAGCGGCTCCACCGCGATCGGCGTGGCCGCCTCGGGCACGCGCTCACCGGCTTGGACCAGCAGCTCCTCGTTCAGCTCGCCGACGAGGTCGAGGACGGTGTCGCACTCGTCGTCCGTGAGCGCCCTGAGGATGCGGTCGATTTGCTTGCCCGCGTCCAGGGCCGCGGTGACGAGCAGGGCCACCAGGTGCACCCCGCTCATCTCCAGCGAGTCGCACCGGCGCGTGATCGGCCGGTACCGCTCCTCGGCCAGGATGCGCATCGCGGTGCGGAGCTGCGCGCCCAGGGCGTCGGCGTCGGCGCGCTCTCGCGGGCGCGAGAGCAGCACCTGGGTCACCCACGGCACGAACTCCGGCCACCGGGCAGGGGTGGGCCGTTCGGACAGTCTGACAACGTTCATGAGGTTCTCCCGTTCGTGCCGTCCTCCGGCACGATGTTGTGCTTCGCGGCCAGAGGTTGCAGGTACTTCCAGCCCCGGCGCATCGACTGACCCCGGTTGGGCGCGCCGAGCACGCTGTCCAGAACTTCGCGCATCTCCTGGTGGCGCGGACCACCCAGGTGGTCCAGGCAAGCGAGCGCGGCGACGGTCTCGCCGACCACCCTCGCGCCGTCGAGCCACCCGCGACGTCCACCCCCGGAGGCGTGCGCCTTCAGCTCCGTGCAGAAGTCCAGCCACTCGGCGTTGTCCCGGGCGAAGGTGTCCAGCGGGAGGTCGTCGCGCACGCCGTGCGTGCGCAGGACGTCGAGGGCGAAGGCCGTCCAGCGGCTGACCGTCTCGTCGTCGTCGTACTCCGGCTGGTGGCGTGCCTGCTCGAAAAGGTCCCTCGTGCGCTCGTCGTCGATCTTGAGCACTTCGCGCCTGCGGTGCGACTTCCCGTTCTGGCGGTTGACCTGCTGACCGGTCATCTTGCCTAACAGGGCAAGGGGGTTGAGAGCGCCCGGCACTCGCAGATGGCGGTAGAACTTCAGGAAGACCTCCTGGACGACGTCGTCCAGGTCTGCGGGGTTGTCCAACCCCATGCCGCGCGCCCGCAGTCGGATCTTCTTCTCGTACGCGCGGTGGAGTTCGGCGAAGTCAGACTGGCCGTACACCCGCCAGTCCGACCACTCGCGGACCTTGACGACGTTCCGGGCGATCTTGTCGAGCCAACGCTCGACCGGAACGTCGGAGGGGCAGGAGTGGTCGTTCCAGCGGTGGAGGTGGAGCCGTACGTCGGCCAGCAGCCGAGGCACGTCAGCGGTCACCTTCGCGCACGCGCGCTCAAGGTCTTCCTGGTGGTGGGCTTGCACAGCTTCGGCAACAAAGGTGTAGGTGTCGCATCTGTCTCGCTCCTTGCACATCGAGCACGGGCACGCGTCCACGTGGGCTCCCTGGTCGGCGGGGTGGGGGGTGGTACTGCTGCTACAGACGGCGGCCGGGGGAGCCGGCGAACACCAAACGTCCATGATTTTTTAGGGTGCCGGCGACGCATGTTGCAGAACAGTAGGTATCGATTGACTTTCGATAGGTAGCGAGCGATACTCGATGCATGATCGCAGAGCATCGAGCGGTGGCCGCTCTCCGTGTGTTCCTCGTGGTGTTGTTCGGGGTGCTCGTGTTGTTCCAGGTGATGTCCCTTCCGGGGCAGTTCGCGCACATGGCGCGGCAGGACCCGGAGATGGCGTACCTGAGGTGGCCGGCGACGGTCGTGTCGGTGTTCTGGGTGCTGTGCGTGCAGGTGGTGATCGTGTGCACCTGGAAGTTGTTGACATTGGTGAAGAAGGACCGGATCTTCACCGAGGTGTCGCTGAAGTGGGTGGACGGGATCGTGTGGGCGATCGGCGCCGGCTGGGTCGTGCTGGCGGGGGTGTTCCTGTACGTCGGGTTCAACGCGAACGACCCGGGGTTGCCGCTGCTGCTGTTCCTGATGTCCGTCGGGGTCGCGGTGCTCGGGCTGCTGATGATCGTCATGCGCGCGTTGTTGCGGCAGGCCACGACGTTGCGGAGCGACATGGAGTCGGTGATCTGATGCCGATCGTGGTGCGGATCGACGTCGAGTTGGCCAAGCGGAAGATGAGCGTGGGCGAGTTCGCCGAGCTGGTCGGGCTCACGCCGTCGAACGTGGCGGTGCTGAAGAACGGTCGGGCGAAGGCGGTGCGGTTCAGCACGCTGGAGGCCATGTGCCGGGTGCTCGACTGCCAGCCCGGCGACCTCCTCGAATGGGTCGACGACGGGGACGGGACGTCCGGCGCGTTCGCCGACGCGGACGACGAGAGCCGCGGATGATCACGATCCGCGGGCTGACGAGGCGTTACGGCGACGTCCTCGCCGTCGACGACCTGAGCTTCGACGTCCAGCCGGGCAAGGTGACCGGGTTCCTCGGGCCGAACGGCGCGGGGAAGTCCACGACGATGCGGGTGGTGCTCGGCCTCGACCGGCCGACGTCCGGGACGGCGCTGGTGAACGGCCGGTCGTACGGGACGTTCGCCGAACCGCTCCGCGAGGTCGGCGCGCTGCTCGACCCCGGCTCGGCGCACCCCGGCCGCACCGCGCGAGCCCACCTGCGCGTGGCCGCCCGGACGAACGGCCTCCCGGCGCGCCGCGTGGAGGAGGTGATCGAACGGGTCGGCCTCGGCGGCGCGGCCCGTCGCCGGATCAAGGGCTACTCGCTCGGCATGCGCCAGCGGCTCGGGATCGCGGCGGCCCTGATCGGCGACCCCGGCGTGCTGGTGTTCGACGAGCCGGTCAACGGGCTGGACCTCGACGGCGTCCGGTGGATCAGGGGGCTGCTGCGGCAGCTCGCCGACGAGGGCCGCACGGTGCTGGTGTCCAGCCACCTGTTGAGCGAGATGGAGCAGATCGCCGACCGCCTCGTCGTCATCGGCCGCGGCCGGCTGATCGCCGACGCGACGACCGAGCAGATCCTCAGCGGTCTCGGGCACGTCCAGGTGCGCGTCCGCAGCGCGGAGTCGGACCGGCTCCTCGCCGAACTGCGCGGGCGCGGTTTCGAGGCCGAGCGCGTCGACGACCGCGAACTGCGCGTCGAGGACACGACGGCCGAGGCCGTGGGCGACCTCGCCCACTCCCTGCACCTCCCGCTCCACCACCTCTCCGAGGTGCGCCACTCCCTCGAAGGCGCCTACCTGGAGCTGACCAGCGGCAGCGTCGAGTACCACGGCAGTGAGCGGCAGTTCGCGTCGACCGAGGCGGCACGGTGACCGCCGCGTCGCGTGGCACCGAGGTCCACATAGGACGCCTGTTCGCCCGTGCGTGCGCCGCCGAGTGGACGCGGCTGTGGACCGTCAGGGCCACGTGGTGGTTCCTGGCCGCCGCGGCCGTGACGATGATGGGCATCGGCGCCATCGCCGGCTTCGAGGCGGCGTCGGACCCCGACCCGCCGCAGGGCGCCCCGGCGTGGTCGGCGGCCGGGATACCCGCCCTGCCGGGGCAGTTCGCCCTCCTCGCCCTCGTCCTGATCGCGGTGACGTCCGACTACGCGACCGGCGGGATCGTCCCCAGCCTGCAGTGGACGCCGCGCCGCGCCGTCCTCTTCCTGGCCCGCGTGACCGTGGCGGTGGCGACGGTGACGGTCGTCGGCACGCTGCTCGCGCTGGCCGCCGCCGTCACCGCCTTCACCGCGGCGAGCCCGCTGCTCAGCCTCCCGGTGGACGAGGGCGTGGACGTGCTGGCGACCGTCGCCTTCGTGTTCGCGGCCGGCTCCGCGTTCGCCGCGGGCCTCGGCTTCCTGCTCCGCAACACCGCCGGCGCCCTCGTCACGGTGTTCCTCGTGATGCTGGTCCTGCCGTTGATGCTGCCGAACTTCGGCTACGAGTGGATGTCCGCGCTCGCGGACCTCCTGCCGGGTTCCGGCGCGGCGTTCCTGCTGATCGGGGAGGTGCCGGGGATGACGCGGACGTCGTCGATGGTCACCATGCTGTGCTGGGCGGCCGGCGCGTTGCTGCTCGGCCGGCTGCGCCTGTCCCGCGACGACGCGAACCGCTGAGGCGCGCGAGGTCAACGACGGCGACTCGCGAACGCGCTCCGGAGCCGGCCGCCGACCTGGCGGCCGGCCACCCGGACGGGTTCGACCACCGAGACGCGCGCCCACCGCGCGCCCGTCACCACGGTCGCCCGCACCCACCGCGCGCCCGCCACCACCGTGGCCCGCCACACCCGCGCCACGACCCGTCCGACGGGCGCCAACACCGTGCGCCGGAGCCACTTCGCCGGGGTGACGACCAGCGCGCGGACCACCCGCACCGCCAACCGCCACAACGGCAGCGCCACCCGCGTCCCGGCCCACGCGCAGGCGTCGCGCACCACCCGCCCGAGCACCGCCAACACCCGCCCCACCCGCCGGAACGCCCACACGAGCGCCGCCGCGAAGAGCCGCACCACCCACCACACCCCGGCGCCGAGCGCCCGCACGGCCGGTGCCACCTTGTCCCGCCACAGCCACCGCGCCGGCGTCACGACCAACGTCCGGCCCCACACCACGACCACCCGCAGGAACCGGCCACCAGCCACCACCGCTACCCGCAGCCCTCGCCCCACATGCCCGAACAACCACCGCAACCCACGGCCGGCAGGCCGAGCCAGCGCCCCGCACAGCCAGAGGACCCAGCGGCCCAACCCCCGCAGCACCACGTCCACCGGCCGAACCACGAACCGCCCCAGCACCCCGCCGACCGCCCGCAGCCCAACCTCAAGCCCACGCCCGACCCACCGCAGCGCCGCCCCGACGACCCCAGCCACCCACCGCAGCCCGCCCCACAGCACCCGCGCGACCCACCGCAGTCCCGTCCCGAGGACGTGCGCGACCCACCGCAGCCCTGTCCCGAGGACGTGCGCGACCCACCGCAGCCCCGCCCCGAGCACTCGCGCCACCCACCGCGCACCGGCGCCGACAGGCCGAACCACCCACCGCCGCACCCCACCCCCGACCCGCCGCACCACTCCCCACAACGGCCGCAGCACCACCCGCCGCACCGCCCACCCGACAGCCCTGACCCACTCCCAGCCCACCCGAACCGGCACCACGACGACAAGAGCGACAACCCGCGCCACCCACACCGCCCACCGCGGCGGCTCGTCCTCGATGTCGTTCTCCTGGTTCACGTCGACTCGGACGCGCCCCGCCACGAGTCGGTGCCGTCCAAGAGGCGTGTGGGCTGAACAGACCACACGACGCGGGCCGGGTGGGGGATACGGTGCCGGTGACGTGCGGGTGGGGGCCGTGCGCGTCAACGTCCACTCCGCGGTGTCGGGGGTGCTTCCGGTCGGTCACGTCGTCCGCCCCTCGCGGCGGCTCAAGGAGATTCACCCATGCAGGTCAAAGGCACGTTGATCGCTGCCGTCGGGGTTGTCGCGCTCCTGGCGACGGCTTGTGGCGACACCACCGCGGGAACGGCCGCGCCCGTCGTCACGACGACCACGACCACCTCGGCGGACGAGACGTCCACCGCGTCGAGCGCTCCGACGACCAGCGCGAAGCAGTCCTCCGGGGACGCGGACGCCACACCTCCCGGCACGGTGTTGAAGATCGGCGATCGGGCCGTGGTGCCGTTCAAGTACGGCACGGACAAGGCAGGCACGATCGCGATCGTCGTCACGGCGATCGACAAGGGCGACAACGCCGACCTGGCCGCGTTCGGCGAGAAGGCCAAGGGCATCACGCCGTACTACATCCGGGTCTCCGTGGAGAACGTCGGCGGCACCGACCTGTCGTACAGCTCGCTGAGCCTGCGGCTGATGGGCGCGGACGGCCGGTCGACCGGTGTGATCATCAGCGGCGACACGGCCCAGTGCGAGTCGGAGACGGCGAAGAAGGACTTCACCACCGCCGGGGCGAAGTACGAGACGTGCGTGCTGCAGGGCACCCGCGAGGGCGCCGGCATCTCGGGCGCGACCTACGACAAGGGCGACGGCTACGACAAGTCGCCGATCACCTGGAAGCCGTGAGCCGACTAGCATCCACGGGTGCAGATCTCGATGTGGGTCCCGTACGACGAGCAGCGCCTGCGGCGCTCGGCCAGGTTCGTGCTGCGCTCCTCGATGACCCGCCTCCGGGTCGCCACGCTGGTCGTGGCGCTGTCCGGGGCCGCCGTCATGCTGCTCACGGACCTCGGCTCGCCCACGCTGCTGGGCGCGACCATCGCCGCCGCGTGCGTCGCCCTGGTGATGGAACCGGTCGCGGTGCGGCAGGTCGTGCGGACGCAGGGGGCGGTCATGCGGCCGGGCTACCAGATGACGCTGGACGACGCGGGCGTGGAGATGCGCGGCGCGGCGTTCACCACCCGGTTCGGGTGGCCGGCGCTCGAACGGATCGTGGAGCAGCCGGACGCGTGGTACCTGATGTTCGGCAAGATGCAGACGATGGTGGTGTACAAGGAGTTCCTGACGCCGGAGCAGGGGGCCGAGTTCTCCGCCTTCCTCTCTTGGCCGCAGCCCGCCTGAGCCGTCGACGTCGTGGAGCCGGCGGGGGTCGGCGGGACCTCACCGCCGTGTGGTCAACTCTGGACGGGTGGCGAGCCGCTGCCCGCCGATCCAGGGTCGGGCCGGTTCGGCCTCGCGCCGCGAACCGCGTGACCGGAGGAGACGATGCCGGGATGACGGCAGGGCGACCGATGCCCACGCAGGACGACGTGCTCGGGTACTTCGACACGCTGTCCAACTGGGGACGGTGGGGCGACGACGACGAGCGCGGCACGCTGAACCACATCACCGACGACGTCCGGCTGGCGGCGGCACGGGCCGTGCGCCACGGCCGGAGCGTGTCGTGCGCGTGGGAGGTCGCCGTGCCGGACGACATGGAGCGGTCGACGACGACGTGCCCGTGCGCCGCCGACATGCCGGGCGCCGAGAACATGCCGGTGGCCGGGTTCCACGCCGACCGCCGCTGGGGTTTCTCGTCCGAACGGCTCGGCATCACGTTCCACGGCAACACCGTCACCCACGTCGACTCGCCGTGCCACCTCTTCTGGGACGGCACGATGTACAACGGGCGGTCGCACTCGTTGGTCGACCCGGCGACGGGATCGGCGTGGGCGGCCGTCACGGCGGCGGCGGACGGGATCGTCACGCGGGGTGTCCTGCTGGACGTCGCGAGGGTCCGCGACGTGCGGTGGTTGGAGCCGGGGCAGGGCGTGTTCCCCGACGACCTGGAGGAGGCCGAGCGTCGCCAGGGCGTGCGGGTGCGGCCCGGTGACGCGGTGCTCCTGCGGACCGGCCGCGGCCGCGCCCGGCACGAGGTCGGCGACACCGGCGGGTTCACGCAGGCCGGCTGGCACGCGTCCTGCCTGCCGTGGCTGCGCGAACGGGAGGTCGCGCTGATCGGCGCCGACACGCCCCAGGACGTCCAGCCGTCGGGGTACGACGACGTGCTGATGCCGGTCCACGCCGTGGGCCTCGTCGCGATGGGGCTGTGGCTGCTCGACAACTGCGACCTGGAGGCGTGCGCGGCGACGGCGGCCGAGCTGGGCCAGTGGGACTTCCAGCTCGCGGTCGCGCCGGTCCGCTTCGCCGGCACGTCCGGCAGCCCGGTCAACCCGATCGCCACGTTCTGACCCCCTGACCGTCTGGGGCTTGATCAGCCCTGTGCCGGCCACGGGGTGCGGCGGCTTCACGACGCCGACGCGGCACAGCTCGGTCAGCGGACGGCGGCGCCGTGGAAGTGCTCCTCGCGCCACCCGGCGACGCCGGCCTGGACCGCCGCCGCCTCCTCCGCCGGAACCAGTCGAGCCCCACGAGCAGGTCGACCATCCAGCGGACCGTCATCTTGCCCGTGCCGCGGAGTGTGGCACCGGCCACCGAGAATCCCCGGCCGGTCGCGGGTCGTCGCCGTGCGGGGATGATGTGGGCGAGCGGGAACGTTCGGATGAACAGGCACCCGATCAGACCGAGGAGCGGAGCGACCACATGGCAACGGTGACCGAGAAGGCTGTTCTCGCGGGTGGGTGCTTCTGGGGCATGCAGGACCTCTTCCGCCGCCACCCCGGCGTCGTCTCGACCCGGGTCGGCTACACGGGCGGCGACGTCCCGAACGCCACCTACCGCAACCACGGCACCCACGCGGAGGCGATCGAGATCGTCTTCGACCCGGCGCAGCTGACCTACCGGCAGGTCCTGGAGTTCTTCTTCCAGATCCACGACCCGACGACCCGCGACCGCCAGGGCAACGACATCGGCGCCAGCTACCGCTCGGCGATCTTCTACGAGACCGACGAGCAGAAGCGGGTGGCGGAGGCGACCATCGCCGACGTGGACGCGTCCGGCAGGTGGCCGGGCAAGGTCGTCACCGAGGTCACCCAGGCGGGTGACTTCTGGGAGGCCGAGCCGGAGCACCAGGACTACCTGGAGCGTTACCCGAACGGGTACACCTGCCACTACGTCCGGCCCGAATGGCAGCTCGGCGAGCGGTGACCGCGACGGCGGACGTCGTGGCGCTGCACGTGTCGCCCGTGCACGCCTACGAGGGACGGCCGGCCGACGGCCCGCGGCCCGACCCGGAGCCGGTCTCCCGCGACCGGGTCGTGGTCCGGGCCGGCCTCGGCCTGGTGGGCGACCGCTACTTCAACCACGCCGCCCACCGGCGCGCGGCCGTCACCCTCTTCGCCGTCGAAGCGCTGGAGGACGTCGCCGCCGCGCTCGGGCTGGACGCCGTGCCGAGCCCGCTGGTCGTGCGGCGGAACGTCGTGCTGCGCGGGTTCGACGTGGACAGGCTCGCCCGGCACGACGTGATCAGCCTCGACTCGGGCGACGGCCCGGTGCGGTTCGAGGCGCACCGGCCGGCGAACCCGTGCGCGTGGATGAACGCCGTCATCGCGCCGGGGGCGTTCCGGGCGCTGCGTGGTCGCGGCGGGATGCGGTGCGTCCCCCTGGACGACGGGGTGCTGCGGGTCGGTCCGGTGACCGTGCTCACATGAGGGTGCTCACGTGAGGGTGGCGACGACGTGCGCGGCGGCTTCGGCGAGGAGCGCCTGGTCGGGCTCGGCGTCCGGCGAGGCCTTGCTGGACATGATCGCGATCACGAGCGGCGCGGAAGCCGGCGGCCACACGACGGCGATGTCGTTGGCCGTGCCGTAGTCGCCCGTCCCGGTCTTGTCGGCCACCGCCCAGCCCCGCGGCACGCCGGCCCGGACGCGCAAAGCGCCGGCGCGGGTGGCGTTGCGCTCCAGCAGGTCGCGGAGGAACGCCCGTTTGTCCGGTGACAGGGCGTCATCGAGCACGATCTTTCGGTAATCGGTCCCGATCGCGCGCGGTGACGTCGTGTCGCGGAGGTCGCCGGGGACGGCTCCGGTGATGTGCGGCTCGAACCGGTCCATCCGGGTGACGGTGTCGCCGAGGGCGCGCGCGTACGCGGTCAGCCCGGCCGGTCCGCCGAGGTCGCGGAGCAGCAGGTTGCCGGCGGTGCCGTCGCTGTGCCGGACGGCCGCGTCGCACACCCGCCGCATCGTCATCCCGGTCGCCACGTGCTCGCGGGTGACGACGGAACTGGGCATCAGGTCGTCCTCGGTGTAGGTGACGACCCGGTCGAGGTGCGACAGCGGGTCGCGGTGCAGGACCGCAGCCGCCGCCAGCCCCTTGAACGTCGAGCAGAACGCGAACCGCTCGTCCGCCCGGTGCTCGACGGTGGCCCCGGTGCCGGTGTCCAGCGCGTACACGCCCAGCCGGGCGTCGAACTCGCGTTCCAGCTCCGCCAGGCGGGCGTCCGGAGCGGGCGGCGGCGGAGTCGTGGTCGACGCGCTGGTCGACGCCGGAGCCGTGGGCGTCGAAGCGGTCGGCGCAGGCGCCTCGGCCTCGGCGCACCCGGCCACCGTGAGGACCGCGGCCCCCAGGAACGCGCGGCGGCTGACGGCTGGTCGCTGCGGTGTCACGTCATTCCCTTCGCCGGAGACGGGACGAGCTTCGCAGCACGGCGTTCGGCCCCGTCCGGGAGGTGATCACCCCGGCGGTGCGGCCGTCGCGTCGCCGCCGAAGTCGAGCCGCATCACGACCCGCCGCGGCGTCGGGTGGCTGACCTGGGTGAACCCGGCCTCCTCGAAGACCTGGCGGGCGCCGACGTGCAGCTCGCCCCACGTGATCTCCTTGCCCGGCTGGGTGATCATCGCGTACGCCTCGACCGCGCCGGCGCCGCGCTCGCGGGCGAAGTCGGCCGCGGCCTGGGCGAGGAAGTACGTGAGACCGCGACCCCGGTAGCCCTTGCGGACCGCGAAGCACGTCACCGCCCACACGAGGTCGTCGTCGCGGTCCTCGTCCCGACCCCGCCACGGGACGGGTGAGCCGCGCAGCTTCGGGTAGGCGGGCCGGGGTTCGACCGCGACCCAGCCCGCCGGCTCGCCGTCGACGTAGGCCACGAGCCCGCTGGTGGCGGCGTCCGGGTCGCCGCAGGCCGTCTGCTCGCGCAGCATCGCGGTCCGCTGCTCCTGCGTGCTGTCGCGCCAGATCCAGCCGGCGACCTTGAACCGCTGGCACAGGCACCGGCTCGGGTAGTCGGCGGCGCCGAACACGGCGGTGACGTCGTCCCAGGTCGCCCGGTTGGCGGGCGTCACGGTCACCTGCTCGGGGCGGATCGGCGTCTTCACGGCCGCCACCGCGGCCGGGGCGGTGTGGACGTCGGCGTGGTCGTCTGCCTGGTCCCGCGGCGGTGGCACCGGCTGCCGGTCTCGTCGTCGGTCATGGCTCGGACGGTAACGTCCATTCCGGACGTTCTGCTTCCGGAATTCGGGGAATGCCGTGACACCGCACCCGAGCCCCACCGCACGGGCGCTGCTCGCCCTCGAACTGCTCCAGGCCAACCCCGGCATCACCGCCGACCGGCTCGCCGACAAGCTCGGCGTCACGGAACGGGCCGCCCGGCGGTACGTCGGTGTGCTGCGCGAGGCGGGCATCCCCGTCGAGTCCGCCCGCGGTCCGCACGGCGGCTACCGCGTCGGCCGCGGCGTCCGGCTCCCGCCGCTCGTGTTCAGCGCCGCCGAGGCCCTGGGCCTCGTCATGGCCGTGCTGGACGGCCACCACGACGCCGGCGACCCCACCGACCCGGTCGGCAGCGCGCTCGGCAAGATCACCCGCGCCTTGCCCGAGGCGGTGGCCGCGCAGGCGGAGGCCATCCGCCGCGCCACCGCGCCCGCACCGGACCGTGCCGCCGCCCGACCCGACCCCGCCACCACGACGACCCTCGTGCACGCCTGCTCGAACCGCCGGCGGGTGCGGTTCGGCTACCGCTCCGAGGCCGGGTCGGAGTGGACCGCCGAAGCCGACCCGTGGGCGGTCGTCGTCCGGCACGGCCGGTGGTACCTGCTGTGCCGGTCCGTGGCCAAGGACGCCGTGCGCGCGTACCGGATCGACCGGGTCGGGTCGGTGGAAGTCCTCGGCGACACGTTCACCCCGCCCGCCGGCCTGGACCCGGTCGCCGTGCTGGAGGACCACCTCGCCACCGGGTGGGAGTACGACGTCGAGGTCGTCGTGGACGCGCCCGCCGACGCCTTGGCGCGCTGCCTGCCGCCGACCCTCGGCCGGCTCACACCGCTCGACGACGGGACGTGCCGCCTGGTCGGCAGCACGAGCAACCCGACCTGGTACGCCGAGCAGCTCGCCGTGATCCCGGCGGCGTACCGGATCGTGCGCTGCGCCGAGCTGCGAGAAGCCGCGCGGCTGCTCGGCCGTCGACTGCTGGCCGCGTCCGAGGGGTGAGTCCGGCGGCGTCCGCGGCCGCGTGGACCGCGCTTGGACCACCGCTGGACCGGACCGCTGGATGCTCACCGCGGTGGCGTCAGGGGAAGGTCGGCCGCGGGGGACCGGGCCGAGTCGGGGGGACGCCACCGCACGCGACGGCCGGGCTGACGACACGGTCTTCCACCTGTCGACCGCCCGGTCGCCGAGGCAGCGGGCACGTCCGCGCTCGACGGGGGTTCAAGGCCATGAGGGGTTGGCCTTGAATCCCCGCGCGCGGTGCGGGTCAGGGGTTGATCAGCCCGTTGAACCCGGCGTGCACGTCGGCGTCCGAGGCGGTCACGTAGACCTGGGACGGGGGACCGAGGTCCAGTGACGCGTGGCTGGTGTACGACAGGATCGCGGGGCAGCTGGCGCCGCCGATCTCGACCCGCGTGTCGGCCACCAACTGGCCGGTCCGCAGCTCGAAGACCCGGACCGGGATCGCGATCTTGTGGAACGTCACGTCCTTGCGGCCGCCGATGGCCACGTCGGCCTCGTACGGGCACGTCTGGACGGGCGCGCCGAACTCGGTCTCGCCGGCGCAGATCACCAGCACGGCCTCGGCGGCGTCGGGCGCCAGCCACTCGGCGGGCAGCTTGCCGGAGTACGTGGGGTTGCCGAAGACCATCGCGCGGTTCGGGCTCTGGGCGCGGTAGGCGGGAGCGCCGCTGTACGGGGCCGCGGTCTTGCAGTACGGCGGCTGGACGGTGCCGTGCGGCGCGGTCAGCAGGCGGCGCACGTTGGCGAGCTCGATCGCCAGGGTGGCCTTCCGGACGCCCTCCTCGGCCCTGGCGGCGAGTTCGTGGCCGGGGTACTCGTCGAGGAGCTGCTGGTAGCCGGCGCGTGCCTGCTCCCAGGCGTCGTCCTCCATGTGGTCGTCGGCGCACTGCACGATCGCCGCCGGGGCCAGGCGCGGCACGACGTCGGCGGCGCGGTCCAGCCCGTTGCCGCTCGCCTCGCGGTCGCGCAGCCAGTCGGTGATCTCGCGGGTGTCGCAGGCGGTGCTGATCGGGAGGCGGTCGAGGAAGCCGTTGAGCGACGTGTCGACCATCTTCTCGTGGCCGGGCAGGTCGGCGAGGACGGACGAGAGGCCCGTGAAGCCGGCCTCCAGCGCGGCCGTGTCGCCGCCCAGCGCGGTGTCGAGCCGTTCGCCGGCCTGGCGCAGCCGGTCGCACGCCTCGACCGTGTTGTCCCCGCGCGCCGCGAGCGGGGCGTTGGCGAGCTCGTGACCGGCCCACAGCCGGTCGAGGGCGGACAGCGCCCGCGCGCAGTCGCCGGCCTCGCGGGCGGCGGTCGTGTCGCTCTCGATCCGCGCCGCGTCCCAGCGCAGGAGGCCGAAGGCCAGGAGCACCGGAACCGTCACGGCCACCGCGATCAGCCGCTGCTTCTTCGCGCCGGTGACGTCTTGCCGCCGTGCGCGGGCCAGGTACCAGCCGTGGGCGATCATGGCGACCCACCACGCGAGCACCCCGATCTCCATCCACACCGACCGCGCGGTCGAGGTGAGGACGACGAGCAGGGCGAGGGTGACCAGGCCGGTGGCGGCGGCGATCCACTTGCGGCCCAGCATGACGTAACCGGCGCTGAGGAGCGACGCGTTGGCGAGCGCGACGGCGAGCGGGTCGCGGGGCGGCGGTGGCGTCCGCGGGACCGGGGGTGGCGGCGCCCAGGAAGTCGGTGCGGTGGGACCGTCTTGGTGCGGCCACCCGGACGGCGGGACGGGGTGCTGCTCCTGCGACCACCCGGTCTGCGCGGCGGTGTGCTGCTCTTGCGCCCAGCCGGAGGGCTGCGCGAACTGGTCCTGCGGCCAGGCGGTCGGCGAGGCGACCGGCTGCTCCTGCGACCACGGGGACGGCGGCGCGGCGGGCGGCGGGAAGTAGGGCCGGCCTGACGGCGAGGCGAGGGGCTGGTCCGGCGATGGCTCGGGGGACAGCGCCGAGGTCAGCGGCGACGACTCGGGGGGCGACGTGGGCGCGGCCTCGGCCGCCTGGGCCGGCGCGGACTCGAACGCCGGAGCGCGTGCCGGACCGGGAGCCGGCTCGGACGCCGGCTCCGGGGCGGCCT
Source organism: Saccharothrix hoggarensis (assembly GCF_052936025.1). Next base: position 2,128,829 of record NZ_CP193624.1, read on the forward strand.
CGGGCTGGGGTGCCGGCTCGGCGGCGGCCTCGGGCGCGGGCGTCGACTCGGACCCCGACGCGGACGCGGGTTCGGGTGTCGGTTGCGGCGCGGGCTCGGCGGCGAAGGCCGGTGCGGTCTCGGAAGCCGGGGCGGGTGCCGGTTCGGACGTCGCTCCCGGTGCGTGCTCAGGCTGGGGCGCCGGTTCCTCGGCGGCCTCGGCCGGTGCGGGTGACGGCTCGGCTGTCGGTTCGGTGGTCGGTTCCGGCGCGGTGACCGGCGCGGTGGCTGACTCGGTGACCGACTCGGTTGCCGGGGCTGGGGTCGGCTCGGGGGAGGCCGGCGGGGAGGCCGGAGCCGGCGTCGGCTCGGAGGTCGGCTCGGAGGCCTGACCGGTGGCGGGGTCCGGTCTCGGCCCGGGCTGCGGCGGCTGCGTCATCGTGGTCCTTCCTCGGAATGCCGGCGAGGCGTTCCACCTTGTTGGGTACCGGAGCGGGGCGTGCGGCCGCAATGGAGCCGGCCGGTACGTGCCATCGCGCGCCGGCGGTCGTGTCCCCCGCCGAGTCGCCCCGGTCGTCCGCGGTGACGGAGCACGGGCCGTGGCGAGTGATCTAAGCACGCGTGGCTCGGCCGGGTGACCGGATTAGGCGGAAGTCCTGCCGCCGCACCAGCCTGGCCCGACGCGGCGCACTCGGCCCTGCGCCGACGGTGTGACACCCGTGTGGACAGGCAGTGGCTTTTCCGCCCAATTGCGGTGAATTGTGGCGCGGAGCCCGGTGGGGTGGGGGTCGGGCCGTTCACTTGGCTCGGGGGAGGTGCCGTGGAGCGGTCCGTCGACGGTTCGACCGGCCCGGTGCGCCGCGAGGCGGACGCGGCGGGCCTGTCCCAAACGATCACGCACAGCGCAGCGCACCTCGTGGTCCAGGCCGGCCGCGACGTCAGCGTCGACCAGGTCAACCACATCAACCAGGTCAACCACTTCACCCAGGTCACCGGCCGCGATCCCGGCTACCGGATCACGGGCTACCCGCCGACCGGGCCGGGTGTGACGCCGGCGGTGGACGGGCGCGGCCTGCCCGCCCAGCCGAGCCACCTGCTGGACGCCCGCTTCGCGATCGTGGACTTCACCGCCAGGGACGCCGAGGTGCGCGACCTCGCGCGGTGGTCCGAGGGCGGGAACCGGGCGGTGCGGTGGTTGCACGCGCCGGGCGGGCAGGGCAAGACCCGCATCGCCGGCCACGTCGCCGGCCGCGCCGCGCGGGCCGGCTGGCAGGTCGTCACCGCCGAGCTCACCGCCGGCCGCGTCGACGTCGGCGCACCGTCCACTCCGGACCCGGACGGCGAACCGGCCGGGTTGCTGCTGCTGGTCGACTACGCCGACCGCTGGCCGCTGGACCACCTGACGTCGCTGTTCGGCGACAGGGCGCTGCACCGGGACGTGCCCGTGCGCGTGCTGCTGCTGGCCCGCACGGTGCACGTGTGGCCGGCCCTGCGGCACGCCCTCGCCCAGGCCGGCTGGCCGCCGGACGCGTGCACGAGCAGCAGCCTCGACCCGCTGCCCGCCGCGGACTCCGCCCGCGACCGCATGTTCACCGCGGCCCGCGACTGCTTCGCCCGGCACTACCGGATCGCCGACCCCGAGGTGATCGACGTGCCGGACTGGTTGCGGCGCGACGAGTTCGGGCTCACCCTCGCCGTCCACATGGCGGCGCTGGTCGTGGTCGACCGCCACGCCCGGCCCGCCGACCGCCCGGCCGCGCCCGAGAGCCTGACCGGCCTCACCGGCTACCTCCTGGACCGGGAGCGCAACCACTGGGACACCATGCACGACCCCGCCCGGACCAGGGGCGGGTGGGCGACGTCGTCGACCGAGATGGCCCGGGTCGTGTTCACCGCCGCGCTCACCGGCCCCCTCGCCTACCGCGACGCCAAGGCGGTCCTCGACGCCGTCGGCCTCGGCGAAGGTCCGGGAGTTGTTGCCGCGCCAGGGGAACCCAGGTCACCGGGACGCGGCCCGGGTGCTGGCCGTGGAGATCGCGCGCATGCCGTCGCCGGACGAGGTGGCCCGCCGGCTGCCGGAGTTCGCCCGGCCGGAACGCGGTTGATCACCGGCCGGACCCGTGGGTAGGGTTCGCGGGGTGACGAGCCCCGAGTCGGACAGAGCGGAGCCGCCGGTCGTCCGGCGGCGGGTCGCCTGACCGGTCACCGACCGGCTCCCCGACCGACCCCTCTTCGGCGACCGGAGACGCGTTCCGCGTGTCCGGCCGGTGGCTCGTGCCTTGGCCGTCGACGACGTGCCTCCAACGGCCGGCACGCGGATGTCCTCCACCCGCGCATGCCGACGTCGGAGTCGATTCCCGTGCCCGTGTTCGTCTACGTCCTCAGCCTTGCCGTCTTCGCGCAGGGCACCTCCGAGTTCATGGTGTCCGGTCTCGTGCCGGGCATCGCCGCCGACCTGTCCGTGTCGGTGGCCGCCGCCGCGAGCCTGACCTCCGCCTACGCGATCGGGATGGTCGTGGGCGCGCCGGTGATGGCCGCGTGGAGCGCCCGGTGGCCGCGCCGCCGCGCGCTGGCAAGCTTCCTGGCCGCGTTCGTCGTCGTGCACGTCGTCGGCGCGGTCACGACCGACTTCTCCGTGCTGTTCGCAACCCGCGTCGTCGCGGCGATCGTCAACGCCGGGTTCCTCGCCGTCGCGATGTCCGCCGCCGCGGCACTGGTCGGGCCGGCCCGGCAGGCCGGGGCGACCGCCGTGCTCGTGGCGGGCGTGACGTTGTCGTGCGTCGCGGGCGTGCCGGCGGGCGCGGCGCTCGGCGAGTGGGCCGGGTGGCGGTCGGCGTTCTGGGCGGTCGCGGCCCTGTGCGTGCCCGCCCTGGCGTTCGTGTTCCGGTCCGCGCCCGCCGACGCGGCCGAGCGGCGGGACGTGTCGGTGCGGCGGGAGGCGCGGGCGCTGCGGTCGCCGTCGGTGCGGCGGGCGCTGGTGCTGGCGGCGCTGGTCAACGGTGCGACGTTCGCGACCTTCGCCTACCTCGGGGTCATCGCCACGGGTGTCCTGCCCGCCGGCGCGGTGCCGGGTCTGCTGGCCGCGTTCGGCGTGGGCGCGTTCCTCGGCGTGACGGCGGCCGGCCGGCTGGGCGGCGGCTGGCTCGTGGTCGGCGGGGTGTGCGCGCTGCCGCTCGGGTGGGCGGCGCTGGCCCTGGCCGCCACGCACGCCGTGCCGCTGTTCGTCCTGGCGGTGGTGCTCGGCGGGTTGTCGTTCGGCGTCGGGTCGACGCTCGTCGGGCGCGTCATGCACGTCGCCGCGCACGCGCCGTCGTTGAGCGGGGCGTTCGCCACGGTCGCCCTGAACGTCGGCGCGTTCGCCGGCCCGCTGCTGGCCGGGGCCGTCACGGGGACCACGGGCGACTACCGGGACGCCGCGTGGGTGAGCGCCGGCCTGGCCGCAACGGCGATAGTGCTCGTCGCACGTCGGACGAGGGACTAGCGGACTGTACCTACTGGTATGTACGGTCGAGTTCGTGGACACGAGGGAACGCCTCATCGAGAGCACGCGTGAGCTGTTGTGGGAACGCGGTTACGTGGGCACGAGCCCGAAGGCGATCCAGGCCAGGTCCGGGGCCGGCCAGGGCAGCATGTACCACCACTTCCGCGGCAAGCCGGACCTGGCGCTGGCCGCGATCCGGCGCAGCGCGGACGAGCTGCGGGCCGGGGTGGAGGCCGTGTTCTCCGGCCCCGGCACCGTGGTCGAGCGGGTGACGACCTACCTGCGGTGGGAGCGCGACCTGCTCAGGGGCTGCCCGGTCGGCCGGTTGACCCAGGACCCCGAGGTGATGGCCGACCCCGACCTGCGGCGGCCGGTCGAGGAGGTGTTCGCCTGGCTCACCGACCGGCTGGCCGGGCTGCTCGCCGAAGGCCGCGCGGACGGCGAGCTGGACGCCCGGCTCGACCCCCTGACCACGGCGACCGCGCTGGTCTCCGTGCTCCAGGGCGGTTACGTGCTCGCCCGCGCCGCCGCATCACCCGACGTCTACGCACGCGCGGTGGACGGCGCCCTCGGCCTGCTGGCGCCCGCCGCACCCGGAAAGGGGAACCGCTGACATGCCCCTGGTCCGCATCGACGCGGTGGGCGCGGACCCCGCCCGTCTCGACGCGCTCGGCCGCGCCGTCCACGAAGCCCTGGTCGAGGCGATCGGCATCCCGCCGGACGACCGGTTCCAGATCCTGGTGGGACACGACGGCGTCGGCAGCACGCTGCGCTACGACGACTACCTCGGCCTGCACCGCGACGACGGGATCGTGATCGTCTCGATCACCATGCGCGCGGGGCGGACGGACGCGCAGAAGCAGGCGCTGTACCGGCGGATCGCGGAACTCGCTTACGAGCACGCGGGCACCGAGCCGCGCAACGTGGTCGTCACCGTGACCGAGAACGGGCCGGCCGACTGGTCGCTGGGTGACGGCGTCGCGCAGTACCTCGCTTCTCCTGGAGTGGCCGATCCGCCCTCGGCGGTCGCGCGGGAGTAGCGCGCGCCGCCCGGTCCCTGTTGCCGTAGTGCGAGGTGCGGACGACATGCGGAGGGGGCCCAGGTGAAGGTCCTGATCACGGGCGCGGCCGGGTACATCGGCAGCACCATCGCGTCGGCCTGTCTGGACGAGGGCATCGTGCCGGTGGTGCTGGACAACCTGGTCACCGGCCGGGAGGAGTTCACCCGCGGGCGGGCCTTCTACCGGGGCGACATCGCCGACGGCGGCGTGGTGGACCGGATCTTCGCCGAGCACCCGGACATCGCGGCGACCGTGCACTGCGCGGCGCTGGTGGTCGTGCCGGAGTCGGTCGCCGACCCGGTCCGCTACTACCGCGAGAACGTCGCCAAGACCGTCGAGCTCGTGGCCCACCTGCTGCGCAACGGCTGCGAGCGGGTCGTGTTCAGCTCCTCCGCGTCCATCTACGCGCCGGACGGCGGCGGTCACGTCGACGAGTCGTCCCCGATCTCGGCGAGCAGCCCGTACGCGCGGACCAAGGCCATCACGGAGATGGTGCTGGCGGACATCGCCGCCGCGACCCCGTTGCGGGTGGTGGCGTTGCGCTACTTCAACCCCATCGGCGCGGACCCCAAGCTGCGCACCGGCCTGCAGGCGGCGAACCCGTCGCACGTGCTGGGCAAGCTCTTCGAGGCGCACCGCACCGGCACGCCGTTCCGCGTCACCGGCGTCGACTGGCCGACCCGCGACGGCAGCGCGATCCGCGACTACATCCACGTGTGGGACCTCGCGCTGGCGCACGTCGCGGCCCTGCGCAAGTTCGACGAGGTCGTGCCCGCGGCCGGCGGCGCCTCCTACGAGGTGATCAACATCGGCACGGGCGACGGCACGACCGTGCGCGAGCTGGTCGACGCGTTCCAGCGGGTCGTCGGGGCACGCCTGGTGGTGGAGGACGCCGAGCCGCGCCCCGGCGACGTGATCGGCTGCTACACCGACAGCGACAAGGCCGCGTGGCTGCTGGAGTGGAAGACCGAGCTGGGCATCGCGGAGGCCATCGAGGACTCCTTGCGGTGGTCCGAGCGGCGTCCGCTGGTGCTGGGCGAGTGAGGGGCGCTCAGCGGGACCGGGTCTGGTCGTGCACGCCGTGCCGGAGCGGTGTGTGGTCGGCGGGGGAGTGCGCGGGCGAGATCGGGTTCTGCCGCTGCGAGTGGGTGACGCCAGGCGCGTTGCGCTGGTCGCCGCCCGAGGGCTCGGCGCCGTTGGCCAGCTCGTCCAGCCGGGCGTCCAGCAGCTGGAGGACCGGCACGCGGTGGCCGTGGTCGCGCTCGTGGTCGCGCACGCGCCGCAGGTCGTCCTCGTCCAGCGACCGGATGCGGTGCCGCAGGTCGGACAACGGCAGCTGGTCGTAATCGGGCAGCGGGAAGTCGTCGTGGCTCATCTTCTCGCGTTACCCCGCCGCACATCGGGCAAACCGGCCGGGCCGCCGGGTTCACTCACCGGTGCGCAGGGTCGGTGCGTCGACCAGATGACGGGGGTGCGCGTGGACGTCGGCTTCGGGTGGGCGGACCGGTTCGAGGTCGAGATCCGCGACTGGCCCGCCCGCGGGGTCACTCCAGGAGCAGGCGGAACGGGTGCGCGCGGGCCGGTCGTGGACGTGTGCCGACCGTGGCCGGGGTCGTGGCGGGCGGCAGAATGGCGGGCATGTCCCCAGCAACCCCCGGGGTGGCCGTGCACACGGTCGTCGACAGCCCGGTCGGCGAGATCACCCTGGTCGCCCGTGACGGCGCGCTCGCCGGCCTGTACCTGACCGAACACCGGCACCGCCCGGCGTTCGAGACGTTCGGCGACCGCGACGACGGCCCGTTCGGCGAGGTGGTCGCGCAGCTGGAGGAGTACTTCGCGGGCGAGCGCACCGACTTCGATCTGCCGCTGCACCCGGTCGGCACGCCGTTCCAGCGCACGGTGTGGCAGGCGTTGCGGGGCATCGGGTTCGGGGAGACCGTGTCGTACGGGGAGCTGGCGGCCCGGATCGGCCGACCCACCGCGTCCCGCGCGGTCGGCCTGGCCAACGGCAAGAACCCGATCAGCATCATCGTGCCGTGCCACCGGGTCGTCGGCTCGACCGGCGCCCTGACCGGGTACGGCGGCGGCATCGAGCGCAAGCGCCTGCTCCTGGCCTTCGAGAGCGGCGCGCACGCGTGGTGATCGCGGTGCCGCCGGAGTTCGCCCGGTGGCGCGCCCAGGTCGAGGGCGAGGCCGGCCGGGAGTGGGTGGCGGGCCTGCCGGACCTGGTGGACCGGCTGTGCGCGCGGTGGCGGCTGACGCCGGACGACACGCCGCCGCTCCACGGCGGGCTCGGCCTGGTGGTCCTGGTCCACCGGGGCGACGTGCCGTGCGCGCTGAAGGTGAGCCAGCTGGAGGACGCCACCGTCGACGAGGCCTTGGCGTTGACGACGTGGGACGGGCGCGGCGCGGTGCGCCTGCACGAGGCGGACCCCGAGGTCGGCGCGCTGCTGCTGGAACGGCTGGACCCGGCGAAGTCCCTGCACGACCTGGACCTCCGGTCGGCGGCCGAGGTGGCGGGCGGGCTGATCCGCCGCCTGGCCGTGCCCGCGCCGGCCGGCGTGCGGCCGTTGGCCGGGATCGCGGACGTCATGGTGGAGCACCTGCCGCGGCGGCAGCGCGCGCTGGGCGATCCCGTGCCGCGGAGGTGGGTGGACGCCGCCCGCGGGTTCGCCGCCGAACTCGGCGCGGTCGACCACGACGTGCTGGTCCACGCGGACCTGCACTACGGCAACGTCCTGGCGGGCGACCGGGAACCGTGGCTCGCCGTGGACGCACGGGCGGTGCGCGGCCGGCCGGAGTTCTCGGTGCCGGAGCTGATGTGGACCAGGGCCGACGACGGCGCGCTGGACTCCGACACCGCGGTGCGCCGGCTGTTGGCCGTGATCGTGGCCGCCGGTGAGCTCGACGCCGACGCCGCGCACGGGTGGGTGGTCGCGCGGTGCGTCGACTACTGGCTCTGGGGCCTGGAGAACGGCCTCACCATCGACCCCGCCCGGTGCCGGAAGGTGTTGTCCGCGCTGCTGTCCTGACCACGTCGCCGGAACGCCGGCGGCTGCGTTACGTTGTCGGCGGGGGTGTGGATGTACTTCGAGGTGTTCGGCGCGGTCGAGGTCGTGGCGTCCGACGGGACCAGGACGCCGTTGGCCGCGCGGAAGCCGCGACTGGTGCTGGCGTGCCTCCTGCTGCACGCGGGCGAGCCGGTGAGCGTCGACCGGCTCGTGGCCGCGTTGTGGGGCGACCACCCGCCGCGGTCGGCCGCCGGGAACGTCAAGACGTACGTCTGGCAGCTGCGCCGCCTGCTCGCCGGAGACCGTGCCGACGACCGTGCCGGCGACCGTGCCGACGACCGTGCCGGCGGCCGGTCCGACGACGGGGCGCCGCCCATCGACAACGACGGCAACGGCTACCGCCTCCGCGTCGGGCGCGCCCGCGTCGCGCACCTGCTGTTCGCGGACCGCGTGGCAGCCGGGTGCCGGGAACGGGCGGAGGGCGACCCGCGGCGTGCCGCCGAGGTGCTGTCCGGCGCGCTGGCGCTGTGGCGCGGCGACCCGTTCCCCGAACTCGCGGGCCCCGACGTCGACGCCGTCCGGGCGAGGCTCGCCGACCACCGGCTCACCGGGCACGAGCACCTGGCGCGCGCCCTGCTGGACCTCGACCGCCCGGACGAGGCGGTGGCCGCGTTGCGCGGCCTGGTGGCCGAGCACCCGTTCCGCGAACACCTCCAGGCCACGATGGTCACCGCGCTGCACCGCGCGGGCCGGTCCGGTGAGGCGCTGACGCTGTTCGAGCACGTCCGCCGCACGCTCGACCGCGAGCTGGGCGTGCTGCCCGGACCGGAGCTGCGCGGGGCGCACCTCGCCGTCCTCGGCGACGACGCCGAAGCGCCGGCCGCGCCGGCGCGCCGGGTGGCGCCCGCCCAGCTCCCGACCGCGCCACGCGGGTTCGTCGGCCGTGACGACGTCCTGCGGGCGATGGACGCGCTGGTGGACGACCCCGACCCCGCGCCGTTCGTGCTCACCGGCACGGCAGGGGTGGGCAAGAGCGCCTTGGCGTTGCACTGGGCGCACCGGGTGCGGTCGCGGTTCCCGGACGGCCAGCTGTTCGTCGGACTGCGCGCGCACGCCGCCGGCCCGCCGTTGGGGCCGCGGCAGGCGTTGGAGCAGCTGCTGCACGCGTTGGCGGTCGACCAGACCCACCGCCCGTCCGGGGTGGACGCGGCCGCGGCGGCGCTCCGGTCGGCGCTGGCGGACCGCCGCGTGCTGGTGGTCCTCGACGACGCCGAGGACGCGGCGCAGGTCCGCCCGCTGCTGCCCGGCACGCCCGGCTGCGCGGTCGTGGTGACCAGCCGGAACCGGCTCGACGGCCTGGTGGCCCGCGAGGGCGCCCGGCAGGTGCGGCTCGACGCGCTGACGCCCGAGGACGGCGTGGCCGTGCTCGACCGGATGGTCGGCGCGGACCGGCTCGCCGCCGACCGGCCGGCGGTCCGCGAGCTGGTCGCGCTGTGCGGCGGGCTGCCGTTGGCGCTGCGGATCGCCGCGGCGCACCTGCTGGCGCGCCCGGACCGCTCGATCGGCGACTACGTCCACGAGCTGCGCACCGGCGACCGCCTGGCGGGCCTGCAGCTGCACGGTGACCCGGAAATGGCCGTGCGGGCGGCGATCGACCTGTCCCACGCCGCGCGGACCCCCGTCGAGCAGCGGCTGTTCCGCCTCCTGGGCCTGGTGCCCGGACCGGACACGACGCCGGCCGCGGTGGCGGCGCTCGCCGACGTCGACGTCGTCGAGGCCGAACGCGGCCTGCGCGCCCTGGTCGCCGCGCACCTCGTGGAGGAACCCGCGCCGGGCCGCCACGCGCTGCACGAACTGGTCCGCCTCTACGCCGCCGAACGGGTCGACGAGGGCCGGGCCCCGCTGGACCGCCTGCTCGGCTGGTACGTCGACACGGTCGACCGGGCCGCCGACGCGCTGGACCCCGGCCGCCACCGCCTCGCCCGCCCCGACGCGCCGTGGGCGCCGCGCGAGCCGGTGGCGTTCCCCGACGCCGCCACCGCGTCCGCCTGGCTCACCGCCGAGGTCGCCAACGTCGCCGCGATGGTGCGCACCGCCGCCGACATCGGGCCGACGTGGGCCGCGTGGTGCCTCGCCGACGCGTTGAAGGGGCTCTTCCTGCGCGGCAACACGGCGCACTGGCCGGCCGTGCTGGAAGCGGCGTTCCCGACCGCGACGGACCCGCTGCCGTCCTCCGCGATGCACAACAGCGCGGGCATCCTGGGCCTGACCCGGGGCGACTACACGGCCGCGGCCGACCACTTCACCGCGTCGATCGACGCCGCCACCGCCGCGGGCTGGCGGCTCGGCCAGGCGGGCGGCCTGATGAACCTCGGCGTCCTCTACTACTACACCGGTCCACTGAGGACGGCCCTCGACTACCTGGTCCGGGCCGAAGCGGTCACAGTCGGCGCGCCCGAGTGCCTGGGGCACGCGGGGATGATCCAGCTCAACCTCGGCTCGACCGCGCTCGGCCTCGGCCGCCCGGCCCAGGCCGTCGAGCACCTGACGCGGGCGTTGGCCATGCAGGAGGAGTCGGGGTACGAGCGGGCCCGCGGGATCGGCCTGCTGCTCCTCGCCGACACCCACCTCCACACCGGGGACCTGGCGGGGGCGCAGGAACTCGTCGACCGCGCGGAGGCCCACATCCGGACGACCGGGGTGGACCACGAACTGGCCCGCTGCCACGAACTCCGGGCCCGCCTCGCCCTCGCGCAGGGCGACCACCGCCTGGCGCACGTCCTGCTGGGGCGCGCCGCCGCGCTGGCCGAGGGCGACCACACGACCGAGGTGGACACCCGCAACACGACCGCGACGGCCCACCGCCACACCGGCCGGCCGCACCGCGCGATCGCCCTGCACCGCCACGCCCTGGCCGACTGCCGCCGGTCCCGCTACCTGCGCGGCCAGGTGGACGCCCTGATCGGCCTGGCGGCCACCTACCGCGCCCAGGACGAGCCCGACGAGGCCGCCCTCCACGCGGCCGCCGCGCTGGACCTCGCGCACGCCGCGGACCTGCGGCCCCTGGAGGCCCAGGCGTTGACCGAACTGGCCGCCGCCGACCTCGCGCGCGGCGACCACCGGGCCGCGCACCTCAACGCCGGCAAGGCCCACGCCCTCGACGTGGAGACGGGTCGGGGACTGTCCGAAGCGCCCGCGCTCCTGCGGCGGGCCGAGGCCGCCGCCCGCACCGCGTTCCGCCGGCGGGGGTAGCCGTCACGCCGCCCTGCGGACCCGGACGGCGCCGGGCACGTCACCCGGTCGGCTGGTCCTCCGGGTCGAGGCGGACGCAGCAGAGGCCGGGCGCCGGGACGAGCCGCGCGACCAGCCCCGTGTCGGCGAGGCCGTCCAGGAGGCCGTCGAGGAGGCACAGGTTCATGCCGCACACGAGTCGCATGTGCTGCTGGACCAGGCTGTGGAACGGGCAGTTGCCGAGCACGATCGAACGGTCCTCGGTGCGCGGCTCGAAGCCGAACCGCTCCAACGCGTGCCGCGCCGCGACCGGGCCGGGGTCGTCGGTGCGGGCGGATCGTCCCAGCTCACGGCCCACTTCGCGGGCCCGCCGGTCGAGCACCGCGCGGGGTGACTCGCCGGTGTCCGCCGCCTCCTGCACGGCGTCGGCGAGGAGGTGCCCGGCCAGTTCGTACCGCCGGTCGGGCAGCGAGACGGCGATCTGCTCGGCCGAGCGCCGGTAGAGCTTCGCGGGCCGGCCCGCGCCGGGTCCGGTGCGCCCGGTGCGGCGTTCGCGCACGACTTCCAGCAGCCCTTCGGTGACGAGCCGGTCGAGGTGGAACGCGACCGTGGTGCGCGGGACGCCCACCGCCTCGGCGGCCTCGTCCCGGCTCACCGCCGCAGGGCTGCGCACCACGAAGTCGTAGAGCCGACGTCGGGTCGGCTCGTCCAGCGCCGCGACGGCGGAGACGTGCGACGTCCGCGGCTGGTCGCCCTCGGCCATCTCTAAAATCCACTTCTGTTGACGAAATTAGGTCGAGCCTTCTAAGGTTAGCTGAAGTTGTCGATAGAAGGAGGCGCGCCGTGCACCCGCAGCTGCAAGTGGTCCACGGGCGCGGCGGCGTCGACGTCGAGGCCGCCCGACGGGCCGTCGCCGACCTGCTCGTCGCCCTGGGTCGAGACCCCGGGTCGGAACACCTGGCCGACACCCCGAAACGGGTCGCGCACGCCTACGTCGAACTGCTCACGCCGCGCGAGTTCGACCTGACGACCTTCCCCAACGAGGAGGGCTACGACGAGCTCGTGCTCGCGCGCGGCATCCCGGTGCAGTCGCTCTGCGAGCACCACCTGCTGCCGTTCCACGGCGTCGCCCACGTCGGCTACCTGCCCGGCGAGCGCATCCTGGGACTGTCGAAGCTCGCCCGCGTGGTCGAGCTGTTCGCCCGCGACCTGCAGGTGCAGGAACGGCTGACCAAGCAGGTCGCCGACTGGCTGCAGCGGCACCTCGCGCCACGCGGCGTCGGCGTCGTGATCGAGGCCGAGCACCTGTGCATGTCGTTGCGCGGCGTGCGTGCCGCCGGCACCAGCACGGTGACGTCGGCGTTGCTGGGCGCGCTGCGCGAGGACGGTCGGTCGCGGCACGAGTTCTTCGCCCTCGCGGGCGTCAACGGGTGAGTCCCGAGGAGAGGTCATGGGCGCGGAACAGGTGTTCGTCGTCGTGGGTGCCGGACCGGCCGGCGCGAAGGCGGCGGAAGCGTTGCGGGAGCGGGGTTTCACCGGCCGGGTGGTCCTGGTCGGCGACGAGGGCGAGCGGCCCTACGAACGCCCGCCGCTGTCGAAGGGCTACCTGCTCGGCGAGCAGGACCGCGCGGCGGTCGACGTGTTCCCGGAGCAGTGGTACGGCGAGCACTCCGTGGAGCTGCTGCTCGGCTGCCGCGTCACGGCGCTGGACCGGGCCGCCCGCCGGATCGGGCTGGCCGACGGCCGGTCTCTCGGCTACGACAAGCTCCTGCTGGCCACGGGCGCGTCGCCGCGCCGCCTCCGCGTGCCCGGCGCGGAGCTGGACGGCGTCCACTACCTGCGCCGCCTCGGCCACTCCGACCGGTTGCGCGAGGCGGTGGAGCGCGGCGGGCGGATCGTCATCGTGGGCGGCGGGTGGATCGGCCTGGAGGTCGCCGCCGCGGCACGCACGCGCGGCTGCGAGGTGACCGTCGTGGAACAGGCGCCGACCCCGCTGCACGCCGTGCTCGGCCCGGAGGTCGGCGGCGTGCTGGCCGACGTCCACCGCGGCCACGGCGTCGAGTTCCGCTTCGGCACGGCGGTGGCGGGCTTCCGCGGTGGCGGGCGGGTCTCGGCCGTCGTCACCGCAGACGGTGACGAGCTGCCCGCCGACGCGGTGGTCGTCGGCGTCGGCGCGCGCCCGAACACCGACCTGGCGGAGGCGGCCGGCCTCACCGTGGACGACGGCGTCGTCGTGGACGGCGCGCTGCGCACCGACGACCCGCACATCCACGCCGTGGGCGACGTGGCGAGCATCCCCAGCGCGCGCTACGGACGGCGGCTGCGCGTGGAGCACTGGGCCAACGCCATCAGCGGCGGCCAGTCCGCGGCCAGGGCGATGCTCGGCGAGGACATCGCGCACGACGAGCTGCCGTACTTCTTCTCCGACCAGTACGACCTCGGGCTGGAGTTCGCCGGCTGGTTCCCGCCCGGCGGCTACGACCGCGTCGTCACCAGGGGAGACGTGCCCGGCCTCGCGTTCCACGCGTTCTGGCTGGCGGGCGACGAGCTGGTGGCCGGCATGCACGTCAACCTGTGGGACGCCGGCATCGGCGAGGTCCAGGAGCTGATCCGGCGGCGGCGACCGGTCGACCCGCGCCGGCTGGCCGACACCTCCGTCCCGCTCACCGCCCACCTCGAAGGCTGACGGCGCCCACCCCGCCGCGCTAGCCGGCGGGGACCTCCGCACCGCAGCGCTCGCACGCCGCCGGCGGCTCGGATTCGAGGAACAGCCCGCACTCCGGGCACACGCGGGACAGCCAGCAGACCGGGTCGCCGCCCTCCTCACGCATGGGTCGGGCCGCCACCGGTTCCACGCGCTCGCCCTCCGCGGGCCGGACCGCCGCCGGTTCGCCGCGCTCGCCCGGCACGTACGGGGCCGCCATCGGTTCCACGCACTCGCCTGCCGCCGGCCGCGCCGTCGCCGGGCCGTCCGGTGTCACGCCGGCCGCCGGTTCGCCGTCACCACTGCCCGTCATCGGCCCGACCTCCGCTCCGCCGGCGAGTCTAGTTCCCTTGTCCCGTCAGCGGTTCCCGCGCGGGCGGGGCGGTTCGGTGGTGGCCGTGGGGGACGGCGTCCAGCAGGGTCACGCGGACCAGGTCGCCGTTCGGCACGCGGTAGGCGCGCCGGTCGCCCCGGCGGGCGCCGGTGAGGGCGGTGCCCAGCGGCGAGTCGGGGGAGTAGACCTCGATGTCGCCGTGCTCGGCGGCCCGCAGGCCCAGCAGGAACGTCTCCGTCTCGCCGGTGTCGTCGTAGCGGACCGTCAGCACCATGCCGGGTTCGGCGATCCCGTCGTCGGGCGGGTCCTGACCGACGACGGCGTGCCGCAACAGGTCGCGGATCTCGCGGATGCGCTCGCGCCGACGCCTCCGGGCGACCACGCGGTCGTCGTCGGTGGTGGAGTCGGTCTCGGCGGGCGGGCCGGCGTCGGCCGCGAGGAGGGCGGCGAGTTCGTCCTCCAGCCGTCGGTGGGCCTGGGGCGTCAGCCAGACGCCGCGGGTGCTGGTCATGGTGGCCTCGGAGGTCGGCGGGTTCGGGCGGGGTGCCGTCAGGGCGGCCGGGGGAGGGGCGGGACGCCCTGACGGCGGGGGTGTCCGCGTCGCCGGGTCTTGGTCGACGCCGGCTCCGCGGACGGAGGGTGGCTGGTGGGCTCGTGACAGCCGGGGTCAGCGGTCGGTGGTGCGCAGGCGCAGGATGTCGTCGACGTCGCGGGCGTAGTCGGTCGCGATGCGCAGCAGGATGTCCCGCTGCACGCGCAGCAGCTCGTTCTCCGACCGCAGCCAGGCCAGCTCGTCCCGTTCCGCCCCGGTGAGCCGGGAATCCGCGGTGTCCACGGCGGCTCAGCGCAACGGGTCGAACGGGCGCAACGCCTGCGGCTGCTTGCCGGTGGTGATCTGCTCCGCCAGCAGCCGCCCGGTGACGGGACCGTGCGCCAGTCCCCACATGCCGTGCCCGCCGGCGACGTACACGCCGGGCGCGCGCACCGCGCCGATCAGCGGCCGACCGTCCGACGTGACGGGGCGCGGGCCGACCCACACGTCGGTGCGCTCGTCCCAGCGGACGCCGTCGAGCAGCGGCCGGGCCGACGCGATGATCGCCTCCAGCCGCGCGGGCACGCCGGGCGCGTCGGGGTCGCGGAACTCCATCGTGCCCGCGACGCGCAACGCGCCCCGGTAGGGCGTGCACGCCACCCGCACGTCCGGCAGGTAGACCGGGCCGGGCACCGGGCGGTCCACCGGCACGGTGAACGAGTAGCCGCGCCCGGCCCGCACCGGCACCCGGACACCCCACCGGGTCGCCAACCGGGACAGCCACGCGCCGGTCGCGACGACCGCGACGTCGGCCGCCACGGCCTTGCCGGAGCGGGGGTGCACGGTGACGCCCTTGCTGTACGTCCGGACGTCGGCGGCCTCGAACACGCGGATCGTGGCGCCGCGGGCGACCACCGCCCGTCCCAACGCCCGCACGAACGCGCCGGGGTCGATGTGCCGCTGCCCGTCGACGCGGACGCCCGCCGTGAGCGCGGAGGACGCGAGGGGCACGTGCTCGCGCAGCCGGTCGACGTCCAGTTCGACGTGGTCGACGGGCTGCCCGGCGGCGGCCATCCGGCTGAGCTCCCGCAGCAGGCCCTGTGCGTGCTTCGGCGTCGCGAACGCGGCGGTGATCGGGCCGTCGACCACGGTCGCGTCCACGCCGTTGGCCGTCAGCACGTCGAACGCCTCGGCGCACTCGTCGTTGAGCGGCACGTTGGCCCGCACGGCCTCCGTCCACGACGACCAGCGGCAGTGCGCGGCGAACCGGGCCAGGAAGCCCCACAGCCCCGGGTCGAACGTCAGCGGGATGTGCAGCGGCGCGGTCGGGCTGAGCAGCGACCGCAGGCCGTAGCGCAGCACGGACGGCTCGTTGAGCGGGATGGTGAGGCCGGGCGCGATCCACCCGGCGTTGCCCCAGGACGCGCCGGCGGCCACGCCGGTCCGGTCGACCACCGTCACCTCGACGCCGCGCTCCTGGAGGAACCACGCCGTCGACAGGCCCACGATGCCCGCGCCGACGACCACCGCCGACCTCGGTCCGCCGTCGATGCGCTCGACGTCGACCATGACCACCTCCGCGTTCGGTACCGCCTGTCGAAGCCAGCATGGCTCGGGCGGGGCACCGGGCTGTTGTCCGTGACGGACAATCGGAGGGGTCGATCTTGTCGGTTGCCGACAGCCGCTCCGAACGACAGCCGCTCCGAACGACAGTCGCTCCGAACGACAGTCGCTCCGAACGGCGGCCGCGCGAATGCCGACCGCGCGAACGGCGACCGCCGGAACGGCGACCGCGCGGACGCCAGCCGTCAGCCGCGCGCAGGCTCGTCGTCGGCCTGGTCGTCGGTCGCGGCGAGGTCGATGATCATCGCGAGCCGCTTGCGCGGGTCGTCGAGGTCGAGGGCGGTCACCTCGGCCATCTTCCGCAGCCGGTACCGCATGGTGTTCGGGTGCACGCCGAGCCGGTCGCCCGCCTGCGCCAGGTCGCCCTGCGCCTCCAGCCACGCGCGCAACGTCGCCACGTAGTGCGTGCCGTTGACCGCGTCGTGCCGGCGCAGCTCCGCCAGGGGCCCGCGCGCCGGGGTCCGCCCGGTCCGCGCCGCCGCCCGCAGCCGTTGCAGCAGGATGTCGTCCCACGACTCGTCGTACGCGGGCGGCACGGTGTCCGGCGAGCGCGCCTCGTGCAGCGCCAGGCACTCGTCGGCCTCCTGCCTGCCGGCGGGCAGGTCGTCCGCCGCGGCGACCCCGCCGATGCCCGCCGTCACCGTCACGGTGGCGGGCAGCGCGGCCCGCAGCAGCGCCACCCACTCCCGCGCCGCCGTCACCTGCTCGCCCGGCAGCACGGTGTAGAGCGTGTTGCCGGCCAGGGTGCTGCGGCCGGGCCGTGACCAGCCGAAACCCGTCGTGGCCCGTTCGAAGGCGAGCAGCAGGGCGGCGTGCCGCTCGGCGGCGATGTGCGCGCGCACGGCGATCACCCGCAGCGGTCCCGGCGGCAGCCCGAGCCTGCTGACGACGGTCGCCGCGTCCGCCGTGCCCTCCAGCAGCCGGATCACCAGGTCGGACTCGACCTGCCGCTCCAGGTCCGCGCTGGCGCGCGAGCGCAGCAGGTGCAGCGCGACCGTGCGGGCGCCGTCGGCCAGCGCCGTGCAGCGGACCCCGGTGAGCGGGCTGCCGCACGTCACCCACACCGAGCCGAGCAGCTCACGCCCCGCGCGCACGGCGACCACCATCCGGCCGGTCAGCCCGTGCTCGCGGTCCTCCTCGACGAACAGCGGCTCGTCGTAGGACGCCAGGTAGGCGAACACCCCGCGTTCCTCGAACAGCTCGCGCAACCCGTCCGGGGCCTGGCGGCCGAGGATCGTCGCCAGCCGGGCCGGGTCCGCGCCCTGCTGCGAGCTGGAGTACGCCAGCACCCGCGACAGCCGGTCCTCGATGGTCACCGCGCCGCCGACCGCGCCCGCCAGGCTGTCGGCCAGCGCGAACAGGTCGGTCGGGCCGCGGCCGGACTCGGTCTCCCGGCCCTCCAGCACCAGCCCGTAGACGACGCCGGCGAGCTGGCTCCACGACACCGCCGGGTCGACCACCATGACCGCGACGCCCTCGCTCGTGCCGACCGCCGTCGCCTCGCGCTCGACCTCGGCGTCACCGTGGATCAGCACGACGCTCGCCCGTGCCGCCACCGCCCACCGCAGGGCTTCGCCCACCGAGCCCGCGCCGACGGCCAGGAACACGTCACCGCCCACCGCGCGGGCGGCGGTCGACTCGTGCATGACCACGCTGCGCAGTTCCGTCGACCGGGGCACCGGGCAGCAGGCCAGCCTCACACCGTAGCCACCCAGCACGTTCGCCAGGCGGTCCAACCGCACCATGCTCCACCCCTTGTCCCGGACGACGACCCACCGTAACCGGAGTGCCCGGCCCCGCCCCGACCCGAGGTCACTCGTCGCCCCAGATGGGGAGCGCCAGGGTCGATCCCATGCGGCGGAGTTCGGCGCGGTGCAGCGCGCTGAGGCGGGCGAGCACCTGCTGCCCGTAGTCGGTCAGCTCGACCCGCACTACCCGCGCGTCGGACGGGTCGGGGGTGCGGCGCACCAGGTCCTGCTTCTGCGCTCGGTTGACCAGCTCGACGACGCTGTGGTGGCGCAGCTGCAGGCGCTCGGCCAGCTCGCCCACCGCCGCCCACTCGCGACCGGGGAAACCCTTGAGCGCCAACAGGAGCTGGTACTGCTGCGGAGCGAGGCCGTGACCCCGCACGGTTTCCTCGCTGAACCGCAGGTACCGGCGGATCGCGAACCGGAAGCGGGCCAGCGCCTCGAAGTCCTGCTTGGTCAACGGCTCCGCGTCGAGACCTTCCTCGTCCCCGGTCATGCGCTCATCGCACCACGCGTCGCGGTGCGCGGCGCGATCACCCCGGCCACGCGCCGGTCTATCGTGTTACGATATTAATCTCTGCGAGGCACCAGGAGGTGTGTCGTGCTCAGTGACGCCGAACGCCAAGCGCTGCGCGACATCCAGCGCCGGCTTGCCGCCGACGACCCCGACTTCGTGCGCCGGTTCCGCTCCGCCGGACGCGGCCGGACGGTGGCGAGGCGACGGAACGCCGCGCGCCGCAGGGTGGCCCGCCTCGGCGCGATCAGCCTCGCCGAAGTCGTCATCGCCCTCGCCGTCGTCGGCCCCAACGTGCTCACCGAAGCCCGGATCGCCGCGCTCCGGCAACCGCCGGCGCCGCGGAGGAGCACCCGATGACGGCCCTGCACGCGTGGCCGACGCTCGCGCGCGGGTTCCCGGAACACGCCGGCCCGCCGGCCGCCACTTCGCCGGCCGCCTCCTTGCGGTCCGCCACTTCGCCGGACGTCGTCTCGTCGGACGTCGTCTCGTCGGAGGTCGTCTCGTCGGCTGCGGCGCTGCCCGTCCCTGCCCGATGAGCCGGGTCGGGCAGGACCGGCGCGGCGGGCGTCCCCGCATCGTCGTCGGCTTCGACGGCTCCCCGAACAGCGTGGTGGCGCTGGACTGGGCACTCGGCGAAGCGGGGCTGCGCGACGCGCGCGTCGTCCTCTGCCACGTCCACGAGGCGGGCGGTGAGGAGGCGGCGTGGGACGTGCTCGGGCTCGGCGTCGAGCACGCCGGCCGCCGTGAGCCGCGCGTCGCCGTGACCGGGGCGCTCGTCGCCGGCAACCCGGCCCGCCACCTGGTCCGGTCCGCCGCCGACGCGTTGCTGCTGGTCGTCGGCGCACGCGGCTCGGGCGGGTATCACGGCCTGCGGCTCGGCTCGGTCAGCGACCAGGTCGCCCGGCACGCCCGGCGGGCGTTCGCGGTGGTGCCCGAGGTCGGCGACCGGGCGGGCGGTGGCTCGGGCCGGCGGGTCGTGGTCGGCGTCGACGGTTCCGCGGCGGGCGACGCGGCCCTGGCGTTCGCGTTCGACGAGGCCGCCCGGCGCGGCGCGGACGTGCACGCGGTCCACGTGGTCGACCCGGACGCGTCGCTGGTCGAGGACGACGTGCCGCGCGCCGAGGTGGAGCGGCGTCGGCTCGCCGCGGCCGACCGGGTGCGCGGGCTGCTCTCCGTCCACGCCGCGACGCACCCCGGCGTGCGGGCGAGCGGCCAGGTGCTGTCGGGTCCGCCCGGCGCGACGTTGGCCGCGGCGGCGTCCGGCTCGGAACTGCTGGTGCTCGGCGCGCGCGAGCACCGCGACGTCGACACGCTCACGGCGGGCACGACGAGCCACGCCATCGTCCACCACGCGACGTGCCCGGTCGTCGTGGTCTGACCGCCGTGCCGGGGACCCCGTAGTCCTACGGATGCGCGGGCGTGCGGCGGGACGGCAGGCTGGGCGCGTGGACGACCTCGACCAGCGGAAGCGGAGACGGCCCGGTGCGGCGCTCGCCGGTTTCCTCGTGCCGTTCGGGCTGCTGGCGGTGATCGTGCTCGCCTACCGGGCCAAGTACTTCGACGCGCTGGGCTGGCGCGGCGGCGAGTACGCGTACGCGTTCATCGGCGTCACGCTCGGCGCGGTGGTGGGTGGGGACCGTGCTGAAGGCGTTCCGGCCGCCGTGGAACTCGGTGGGCACCGGCGTGATCATCGGCGGCGTGCTCGGCGTCCTGCTGGCCGTCGGGCTGGTCGTGGTGGTCCTGGTGGCGCTGCGGCAGTGGTCTCAGGGGTACTGAGGGGGGTACTGAGGGCACTGACAACGAGGTTCGGGGGACATGTGCGGCGGCGCGGCCGGGGATCACCCCCGACCGCGCCGCCCGTCGCAGTGCCGACCACTACCGCCTGGTGATGTCGGACTCGGAGTAGAAGCAGTTCTTCCCGTCCGCGCCCTCACCGATCTTCTTCGGCTCGCTGCCCTTCGGCACACCCTGGTACTTCTCGCAGATCACCGTGCTGCCGTAGACCGTGATCCGCGAGAACCGGGCGGTGTCGCCCCAGTTCGTGTTGATCCCCGCCAACACCTTCGTCGTGCGCGCCGTGACACCGTCCATCACCACGTGCCGCTGGTACGACGTCGAGCAGTTGCCACACGCCCGGTACAACTTGCCCGAGCTGTGCACCTGGAAGTTCCGGATCGTCACCGTGCCGGCGCCGTTGTGCTGGAACACCTTGTCCGACCCGGACTTCGCACCGCCACCGTCCACCAGGTACGTCGCCGACGCGCTCGGGCTCTTGAACGTCGCCGCGTCCTCGCCCACGTCGTTCCACCACACGTTGCGGATCGTGCACGAACCCTCGCAGTGGATCCCGTCACCCGCCGGCGCGTCGATGAACAGGTTCTGGATCGTGCCGCCGTGGGCCACCACGAACATCGGGTCCTGACCCTCGCCCTGACCACCGTCCCCGATCCCGTAGAACCGCTTCATCCCACCGTCGAAGAACGTCCCCACGTTCCGCGTCGTCGTCTGGTGCACACTGCCCGAGTCGGTCGGCCACGGCCCACTGCCGTCACCGCCACCACCCGGAGCAGTCGTCGACGTGGACGTCGTCGTGGACGTGGTGGTGCGGCTGGTGGTCGACGACGACGTGCCGGTGGACGTCGCGGACGTCGTGGTCGACGTGGGCGAGCCCGTGCACACCACGCCGTTGAGCTTGAACGACGTCGGCGCGGGGTTCGAGCCGGTCCACGTGCCGTTGAAGCCGGGGGTCGTGGAGGCGCCGGTGGCGAGGGAGCCGTTCCACGAGGCGTTCCGGACGGTCACCGTGCTGCCGGACTGGCTGAACTCGCCGCCCCACAGCTGGTCGACGCGCTGGCCGGCGGTGAAGGTCCACTCCAGGGTCCAGCTCGACAGCGGGTCGCCCACGTTCGTGATGGTGACGTTCGCGCCGAACCCGCCGCCCCACTGGTTGACGACGGTGTAGTCGACCTTGCAGCCGGCGGCGGCGTGGGCGCTCTGCCCGCCGGCCACCACCATCGTCGCCGCCAACGCCGTGACCGACGCCGCGGCCGCCATCGCCGCCAGCCGACCGGTGGGCCTTGTCGTGCGGTTGCCTGTGCGCAAACTCATGCGTCGCCTCCTTGCGAGCGAGTTCCGTCGAGCAACTCCCCGTTGTTGTGCACATATCTGAACTAGTAGTTCGCACAACGTGTTCTGGGAGCGCTCCCGGAGACAATAACGCGTGGCAGGCGGATTGCACAGGATGTTCACGCACGTGAATGGAACGCCGGAATAATTGCTATTTCGACTGATTCGGCGAAACGCAGTCGAACAATGGTCGAATGGCGTTCGACGGCAATTGCGGCGGTGGTGGCGGTGATGTCGGCGCGCTCAGAGGCGGCGCGCGGACCGCCACGACGTCGAGTAGTGGCCGCCGTCGTCGAGCAGGGAGGTGCCGCCGACGTCGCCGAGCGTCGGCCCGTTGATGCGCTCCCGGCTCGAGATGAACCGGTGGTGGCCGTCGCTGTCGAGGCCGAAGTAGATGCCGACGTGGTCGAGCGTCTCCGGGTCGTCCTCCACCTCGAAGAACACCAGGTCGCCGGGCTGCAGGATGCCGTAGTCGGTGGCGCGGCGGCGCTCGTCGGCGACCAGCTGGACGCCGGGGCCGAACTGCGAGATCGCGAACGCGCGGCGGGGGATGCCCGGACCCGCCGTGTTGGTGCCGAGCAGCGGCATGCCGAGGCGGTAGCCGAACACCAGCCGCACGTAGCCCGAGCAGTCCACGGAGCCGTAGCGGCTGTCGTCGGGTCGGCCGGTGACGCCGTTCGGGAAGTCCCACGGCACGCCCAGGTAGTCGTAGAAGTCCGACTGCTCCTGGCGTCCCGCGCCGGACGACTTGACCGGCCCGAACGACGCGTCGCCGCGGAAGCGCACGCCCTCGGCGTCGGTCTTGGCCGGCGCGTCGACGAGGTACTCGGTGGCGACGGCCAGCACGTCCGGGCTGGTGTCCGCGCGGGCCTCGTCGAACCAGGACCGGAACCAGTCCGAGGTCTCCGCGCCCGCCTGCCACGGCCTCGGCAGCAACCGCACCCAGGCGGCCGTGTCGATGGTGGCGGAGGTGGCCTTCGGCTCGCTGAACGTGCGGCGGGGGCCGTCGAGGACGGCGGTCCGGGCGTCGTCCGTGAACGTGGCGACGACCGTGCCGGCCCGGTCGCGGACGACCGTGCGCGCGGGCTGGGCGAGCCGCTCGTAGACCAGGTCGGCCACCGGCGCGACGTGGCTTTCCGCGGGGATCGGGGCTTCCACGTGCCCCACGGCGGGCGGCACCACGGCGGCGTCCTCGGTCGGCCACCACACGACGACGCCGACGACGAGCGCGACGACCACGGCGGCAGCGGCCAGCGCCGGACGTGCACTTCCCCGCTTCACGGCACCTCCAGCGAGCCTCTCAGACCGTCGGCACGAGTCCGACCAGCACGCCGCTGGCCAGCACACCGTAACCCGCGGCGCTGACCGTACCGGTCGCCAGGACCGTCACCAGCGGAGGCTGCCGGACGAGCTGGTAGGCGATCAGGCCCGGCACGACGAACCCGAGCGTCTGGTGCGCGAACAGCAGCGGGTAGTCGTTCTGGATCAACATGAACAACGTGGTCTGGAGCAGCACGCCGGTCAGCACCACGGCGGCGAAGAGCCTCTTGCCGTAGAGGATCACCGCCCGTTGCAGCAGCTTGACCGCGCCGAACGTCACCGCGCTCATCGCGACCACGAGCAGGGCCCGCCGGTAGTCCTCGACGAGCGTCAGCGCCAGCCACCCCGGGGTGATCATGCCGCCGGGGGACAGGTTGGTGGTGAGGTAGCAGGCGAGCGAGAACACCAGGCCGATGGCGAGGCCGAGCGTTGCCACCTCCGGGAGGAGGAGAGATCCGTTGGTCACAGGGACTTCCAGTGTCGAGGTGCGGGCTGGTCGCCCTGGTGTTCCGTGGCGGGGGGTTCGGCACTCCGGGGTTCGGAGCTCCAGGGTTCGGAGCTCCGGGGTTCGGCGCCGTGGGAGTCAGTGCCGTGGGGTCCGGTGCCGTGGGGTTCGGGGTGGCGCGGTTCGGGGCGGTGAGGTGGCACCCGACGGGGTGGTGCGCCAGGGGGTGGCGTCCCGTGGGGTTGTCCGCCGTGGGCCGGGATCCCCCGCGGCGGTGTGCCGGGCGGCTGCTGCCGGCGAGGTGGGACGCGGTCGGGCGGCGTTCCGGGCTGGGCGACGTGCGGCGCGGCCGGGGGTTCGAGCCGCTGGGTCGGCGGGTTCGGCGGGACCGCGGGTCCGTTGGCCCGCCGCGGTTCGGCCCGCTCGGCCCGGTCCCGCGGCGGCTCGGCGAGCGGTTCGGGCCGCTCACGTCGGGCGCGCCGCGGGGGGTCGGCGACCGGCCGCTCCGCGTGGGGTGGCGGGTCGACGGGGTGGAGGAACCGGGTCCGGTCGTCGTCCGCCCGATCACCGCGCGACGGCGGCCCGACCGGGCGGATGAGCTGCGTCCGGACGGCGTCCGGCGGCGCGGAGGGCTGCTGCCGCCGTCCGGCGGGGTACTTCGGGCCCTGGGGTTCGAACAGGCTGCCGCTGACCGCGTCCTGCTCCTCCGGCAGGTCGTGGACGGGTGGCGCGACGCGCGTCGGCGGGGTGCGCGGCGGCACGGCGCGGGGTGGTGCGGTGGTCGGCGGTGCGGCAGCGGGCGCCGACTGGGGGCGTTCGCGCACCGCGGGCCGCTCGTCCGGCGCGACCGCTTCGAGCCCGTCGAGCGCTTCCAGCAGCACTTCGCCCTGGCCGTGGATGTTGCCGATGGCCACCAGCGACGCGGTGTCGTCGATGTCGGCCAGGATCGCGTCCAGCAGCTCCTCGGCCGAGCGGGCGCCGCCGAGGTCGTTGACGACGTCCTGCCACTCCTCGCCGATGGTCGACCGCGCGCTGCGGGTCGGGTCGCCGATCAGCACGACCCGGTCGGGGTCGATCCGGGCGACCAGCTCGCCCATCTGCCGGTTGCGCTCGACCCGGTCCGGCCGGCAGTTGATCACCACGTGCAGCGGGCGGGCGATCGAACCCTGCTCCAGCAGCCGCTCGATGTTCATCAACGTCGACTCGGGGTCGTTGGCGGCGAACACGTTGGCGAGCTTGACCACCTTGCCGTCCGCCACGCGGGTCTGCACGGAGAGCACACCGGGGTCCGGCGGCGCGGACCACATGCCCGTCAGCGCGAGCTGCCGGTTGACGCCCAGCAGCTCCGCCACGGCCAGCGCGATCGCCACGTTCTCCTTGAAGGTGACCCAGCCGAACCCGGCCATCTCCTCGTCGGTGACCGACTCGGGGTCGACCGCGATCAGCTCGCAGTCCCGCTTGGCCGCCTCCTGCTCCAGGATGTGCAGCCGGTCGCGCTCGGCCGTCACGCAGATCCCGCCGACCGGCATGGACCGGCTCAGCGAGCGGGCCACGTCGTCGAGCGTGGGGCCCATCTCGGCCAGGTGGTCCTCGCGGACGTTGCACAGCACGCCGATGGTCGACTGGATCAGCTTGCTCTGGTTGATCTCCTGGAGGTCCGGCATCACCGCCATGCACTCGATCACCAGCACGTCGGACCGGTAGGCGGCGGCGCGGCGCACGATGCCGATCTGCTCCACGACGTTCGCGATGCCCCACTTGCGGTAGACGGGTTCCTCGCTGCCGTCGGGGTGGATGAACCGCGCCGCCGTGCCGGTCGTCTTCGCCGTGGTGACGAGCCCGCCGCCGCGCAGCGCGCCCGCGCACAGGCGGGTGATGGAGCTCTTGCCGCGGATGCCGTTGACGAGCACCCGCTGCTCGATGCGGTGCAGGTGGGCGAAGTGCTTGCGCTGTTCCAGCACGCCGCAGACGAGCAGGCCCGTGGTGAGGACCAGGAAGACCACGTACAGGTAGGTCACGCCGAACCCCGCCCGACCTTGGGACGCGGGGGTTCCGGCGCCGGCCTGCGCGGCGCGGCGTGCCTGGTCCGCGCGGAACGCTCGGCCGGACGCTCGGCGTGACGCTCGGCCGGACGTTCGGCGTGACGTTCGGCCGGACTTTCGGCCGGCCGTTCGGCGTGACGCTCGACGTGACGTCCCGAACGGTCCGGCGCACGTTCCGGAGCCCGTTTCGCGTGTGGTTCGACCGGCTTCATCAGCATCGTCGGGTCGGTGGCCGCGCCGCGCGGGCGGCGGACCTCGCCGAGGCGGTCCGGCCCCTGCACCACGGCCTGGCGGCAGATCTCCAGGCAGGACGCGATCGTGCCGATCTCGTCGTGCCGCTGGGGGTAGATCACCGCCTGCAGGTCGCCCGCCACCATCCGGTCGGCCGCGCGCGCCACCCGGCGCAGCGGCCCGAGCACGGTGAACAGCAGCCACCCGTACCCGAACAGGGCGATCAGCGCGGTGATCAGCGCGACGAGTTGGACGTGCCGACGGGCCTCGTTCACCGGCAGCGCGAGTTCGACGCCGGGCAGCTCGGTCACGACCGTCCAGCCCAGCGCCTCGACGTCGCCGCCGCGCAGGGCGGCGGAGGCCACGATCGACGGCCCGTCCGAACCGGGCCGGATCTCGCCGACGACGTCGCCGCGCTGGGCGAGCGCCGCGCTGTCGCGCAGGCCGGTGTCGGTCACCTCCTCGAAGGCGACGAACCCGTCCGTGGCGTTGACGGTCCGGAAGCCCCGGTCGACCACGCGGGCGTGCCCGGGGACGTGGTCCAGCAACGTGCGGAGGTGGTCGAGGTCGAACTCGCCGACCACCGCCGTGCCGCGGCCGGGGACGGGCACCTCCGCGAAGACCACCGGCACCCGGCCGGACTGGTCCTGCTGGCGCAGGCCGGCGGCCGCGGCGGGCGGCTCGGCTCGGCGCAGCGGCGGCCGGCCGATCGGGTCGCCCGCCGTGCCGGCCCGGTCGACCAGGTAGAGGCTGCGGAACCGGGTGTGGTTGGCGTGGAGCCCTTCGAGGGCGGTCCGCAGGGCGCGGTCGTCACCCGCCGTGGTCGCGAGGGCGGTCAGGTCGGCGAGGCCGCTGTTCATGCTGCGGCGCAACGCGTCGGTGGCCTTGCCGGTCTGGGCGCGGACGCTCGCCACCACGGCCACGGGGATGTCGACGTCGGTGGTCCGGAACGCCACGAGGGCGCCGGCGGACCAGCCGAACACCGACAGCGCGACCACGGCGGTCGCCACGCGTGCGGTGATCCCGCGGCGGGACGGGGTGGCCGCGTCGTCTTCGGCGTCGTCCGCGCGGTCGCCGCCGAGGAGCCGGTCTCGGCACAGCCGGGCGGCGGCCACGATGCGGGCCACCTCACCGGACGCGGCGGGGCGGATCTCGGTGCGGAGGTTGCCCGCGGCGACGCCGACCAGGTCGTGGCGCGCGGCCAGGACCGGACCCGTGACGTACCGCCTGACCAGCACGAATCCGAGGACGGCCAGCAGGGCGAGGATCGCGCCGGGCACGATGCCGGAGCCCTCGGCGCCGCTGCCGGCCAGCGGGCCGTCGGCGATGCCGACCACGGCCAGGTCGAGTCCGTCGGGAACGCTCGACGGCGTCACCCGCGCGTAGGCGACGGTCGGCTGGGTCAGTCCTGCCGCGGGACCGAGCAGCACGCCCGGCGTGCCGCCGCGCGCCGCCCGTCCCGCGTCCGCGACCAGCCCTTCGAGCTTCGCGTCCCGGTCCTGCGCCGGCGAGCCGGTGCTCGCGACGACCTTGCCGGACAGGGTGGCCAGCAGGAACGACTGCCGCAGCACCTCGTCCGCGTCGACGTCGGGCAGCCGCACGGTCGTGGACGCGGCGAGCAGCCGTCCGCCCGGCAGCGAGGTGGTGGTGATCAGCAGCAGTTGCCCGTTGGCGGCGGTGGTCGACGTGATGGCGACGTCGGCGACCGCGACCGGGATCGCCTGGGCGGGCACCGGCTCACCCCGCGTGGCGACCAGCGCGCGGGAAGGCCCGTCGAGCACCACCGCGCCCCGCCACCGCCGGTCGCGCACGAGCGCTTCCAGCACCGGGTCGACGTCGGCGGGCTTGGCGATCCCGGCCGACGCGGTCCGCAGGTCCCGCACGCCCTGGTTGGCGGTGGCGGCGACCGATCGCGCGACACCGGCGGCCAGTTCCTGCTGCGACTGGACGAACGCGCCGGGAACCGCCTGTCCGTCGGGATCGTCCAACAGCACGATCGTCGTCCCGGCGACTATCAGGAACAACACGAGCAGTAGCGCCGGCAACGTCCGGACCGTGGCCGGAAACGCTGCTTCAGGCAGCTGAGCTTCCAAACGCACGACGCGTTCGTCACGCAGCGTGTTTTTCTTGTGGCGCACTCAAGCTCTCCGACCGTCACCCTGTGATGCGGGTGCGCCCCCCGAGCGCGCTACCCCACTGTCGCAAACCTCGTAGATTGTGCACTAAGCCGGACGGATTGCACTCTCTTGGGTTAAACAGTGGGAACACATTCGAGTGAAATGGGTTACGTTACGTGACTACCTCTCGTGTTTGGTCACGATGGCGTTGGTTGCTCACAGTCGCCGGAATCGTCACTGTGGTGACAGGTGTGCTGGTAGCGCTGCCGGGCCCGGCCGACGAACCGCCCCGATCACCCGATCCCGCGCCGGACGTTCCGCCCGCGTCTGGCCTCGAAGCCCGGCTCGGCGCCTTCGCCGCGGCCCTGCGCGAGGACGCCCCGTACGACCCGCCGGGTGAGCGACAGCGGCGTGAGTTCGTGGACGCGCTCGGCGCGCTGCGCGACGGGTCGTCCGAAGCGGTCGACGCGCTGGAGGAGCTGGGGCTCGACGTGGACCTCGGCACGGACGCGGAAACGGGGCGTCCCTACGCGGCCGTGGCGGGCAAGGCCAACGCCGAGCCCGGGTGGGGCTTCTACGTCGTGGACCTGTCCCGTCCCGCGCGCGTGGCGGTGCAGGTCCCGCACCCCGCGAACGACCTGCGCACCGACGAGATCGGTCTCGGGCTGTTCCGGCGCGTGCCGGGCGCGGTGCTCGCCGTGGCGGGCACCCACCGCCGGGCCTCCCTCGGCAAGGGCGACGCCTCCCACCACAAGGGCTCCGCGTTCCACGCCCTCGCCGAGGACCACGCCCGCCGCGGCCTGCCCCAGGTCCAGCTGCACGGCTTCAACGACGCCAGCCTGCCGTCGGCGGACGTCGTGCTCTCGCCCGGCGCGACCGACGTGGACGACACGCTGGAGCGCGTCGCCGACGGCCTGGACGACGACCTGCGCGTCTGCCGGGCGTGGCAGCGCGACTGCGGTCAGCTGGAAGGCAGGCGGAGTGCGCAGGGCCAGGTCGCCGCGGAGCACGGGTCGTCGTTCGTCCACGTCGAGGTGAGCCGGTCGGTGCGCGAGGACCGCTCGGCGTGGCGGGGGATCGTCCAGGTCATCGCCGACTCCCTGGGTGACCGGTAGCCGCACGCGGCGGGGTAGTCACGTCGTCCGGTGGGCCGGCCGGTTCCGTGTCAGCCTGTGACGACGCCTTCGACCCGAGGGGACGCCGCAGATGTCGACCACGCAGATCGCCGTCACGGGAGCCACCGGGCGCCTCGGCGGACGCGTCGCCCGCCGCCTCGCCGACGCCGGCACGGCCCAGCTGCTGCTGGTCCGCGACCCGACTCGCGCCGCGGCTGCCGGGGGCGACGACGGCCCAGGCGGTCTACGGGGACCACGACGCGGTTCGGCGGGCGCTCGACGGAGTCCCCACGGTCTTCATGGTCTCGGCCTCCGAATCGCGGGACCGCGTCGACCAGCACCGGGCGTTCGTGGACGCCGCGGCCGCCGCCGGGGTCGAGCACCTCGTCTACACGTCGTTCGTCGGCGCGGCGCCCGACGCGACGTTCACGCTCGTCCGCGACCACTGGGCCACCGAGGAGCACATCCGGTCGAGCGGGATGCGGTTCACGATCCTGCGCGACAACCTGTACGCCGACTTCGTCCCCGGCCTCGTCGGCGACGACGACGTGCTGCGCGGACCCGCCGGGGACGGCCGGGTGGCCGTCGTGGCGCAGGACGACATCGCCGACGCCGCCGCGGCCGTCCTCGCCGACCCCGACCCGGACGCCCACGCCGGTCGCACGTACGACCTGACCGGGCCGGAGGCGCCGACCCTGCACGAGGTGGCGGCCGTGCTGTCCGCGGCCACCGGGCGGAAGATCGCCTACCACCCCGAGACGGTCGCCGAGGCGTACCGCTCGCGGGCCTCCTCCGGCGCGCCGGACTGGCAGGTCGACGCGTGGGTCTCCACCTACACGGCCATCGCGAACGGCGAGCTGGCCGCGGTGAGCGACGCCGTCCCGCTCCTGACCAGGCGCCCGGCGACGTCGTTGGCCGACCTGCTGAACCGTGCCGCGGAGCGGTGAGGGACCACCACGGTCTGTTAGCGCTAACAGGCAGCGTGTAGACCGGTGTTGACAAATCTTGTTAGCGATAACACAGTAGAGGCCACGGCGCGCCGCCGGGCCTCGCGACCCCGAGCCGGACCCGCCTCACCGGCACGCCGGGTGGGCAGACGTGTGACCTCCTCCGTCTGCCCGCCCGGCCCCCAAACCCCGGCGACAACCGAGGACGGCCCACGCGCTCAGCGCGGCAGCGGGATCTCGAAGTGGACGGTCTGGAACGTGATCGGGTCGCCGTCACGAGCGTCGTGCACCTCCGTGGCCACGGACCGCCAGAACGGCTCGGCCCCGGCGATCCTGGTGTCGGTGTGCAGGTACAGCCGCTCGTACCCCGGCGCCGCCGCGACGAACGAGGTGGCCATCTCCACCAGCGCTCGGGCCAGGCCGGAACGGCGGTGGTCGGGGCGCACGTAGACCCGGAACAGCTGGGCCGTGGTGCCGTGCGGGTAGCGGGCGGCGAGCCAGGCCGGGTGCGGCGGGCTGGCCGGGCCGTTCGCCCGCACGCCGGTCGTCGCCACCACCTCGTCGCCCTTGACCGCGACGAACAACGCGTGCCGCGCGGGACGCACGTACGCGCCGTCGAGGTCGATCACGTCGCCGTGCCACTCGGGCCGGTAGCCGTAACCGAACTCCTGGTAGAAGGTGTCCAGCATGACGCTGCGCGCGCCGGGCAGGTCGGCGTCGATCGCCCGCCGCACCTCGTAGGGCCCGACTTCGCGGTGGTACTCGGTCATGTCCGCTTCTCCTCTGTTCCTTCCATGGAGTGGCCCCGGGGCGAGCGCCCCAGCAGGCCGGTGGTCACCGGGTGGGTGGGGGAGTCGAGGACGTCGCGCGCCGGGCCGTGCTCGACTACCCGGCCCCGGTGCAGCACGGCGACGTGGTCGGCGAGCCGGGCCACGACGGCGAGGTCGTGGCTGATCAGCACGACGGCGCAGGTCAGCGCCGCCAGCTGGTCGAGCAGGCTCGCCTGGGTGAGCGTGTCCAGCCCGGACGTGATCTCGTCGCACACGAGCACGTCCGGCCGGGCGAGCAGCGCGCGCACGAGCGCGGCCCGTTGCAGTTCGCCGCCGGACAGGCCCGCGGGCCGCCGGGTGGCGGTCGCCTCGTCCAGGCCGACGGCGGCCAGTTCCGCCAGCGCGGCGTCGCGGCCGTCGGCCACGCCGCCCAGCCGCACGGCGGTCCGCGCGACCTGGTCGAGCACGGTGCGGTTCGGGTCGAACGACGCGCGGGCGTCCTGGAACACGTACTGCACGGCGGCCAGCTCGGCGCGGGACCGGCGGCGCAGCGACCGGGGGAGCGGTCGGCCGTCGAGCAGGACGTCGCCGGTGAACCCGGCGTGCAGCCCGGCGAGGCAGCGGGCCAACGTCGTCTTGCCGCTGCCGGACCGGCCCACCACGGCCAGGCACTCGCCCGCGCCCACGCGCACGTCGACGTCGCGCAGGACGGTGGCCGCACGGTGCCGCGCCGTCACCGCCCGGGTTTCCAGCCGCGGCACGCCCGGTGGGCGTTCGTCGGGCACGGCGACGCGGGGCTGCGCGGCGACCAGCGCGGCGGTGTACGCCTCGCGCGGCCGGTCGAGCACGTCGGCGGTCGCGCCGGCCTCGACCACGCGACCCCCGCGCAGCACGACCACCTCGTCCGCGATCGCCCGCACCACGTCGAGGTCGTGCGTGAGGAGCACCAGCGCGACGCCCTGCGCCACGACGGACGCGAGCTCGTCCACCACCTCGGCCCGGGTGATCGGGTCCTGGCCGGTCGTGGGCTCGTCCGCGACGAGCACCGCCGGGTCGCCGACGAGCGCCTGGGCCAGCACCACGCGTTGCTGCTGCCCGCCGGACAGCTCGTGCGGGTAGCGGCGCAGGAGCTCGACCGGCACGCGGGCGCGGCGCAACGCGGTGGCGATCAGCTCGTCCGGGTCGCCGGGGTGCAGCGCGGCGATCTCGCGGAACACCCCGCGCAGCCGGCGCACCGGGTTCAGCGCGGCGGACGGCTGCTGCGGGACGAACGCGACGCGCCCGGTCACCGCGACCGTCCCGGTCACCGCCACCCCCGGCGCGTGCTCGCCGAGCAGCGCCAACCCGGTCGTGGTCTTGCCGCTGCCGGACGCGCCGACCAGGGCCACCACCCGCCCGGCGGACAACGCGAAGCTCACGCCGTCCACCAAGGTCTTCCGGCCCGCGACCGCGCGCAGGTCCTCGACGTGCACCACGGGCGTCACGTGCGTGCCTCCGCCCGCAAGGCGCGGTCGAACACCAGGTTCAGGCCGACCGACAGGCACACGATCAGCACCGCGGGCACGACCACGGCCCACGGCTGGAGGAACAGGCCGACCCGGTTGCGGTCGACCATCACGGCCCAGTCGGCGGCGTCCGGCGCCACCCCGACGCCCAGGAAGCTCGCCGACGCCACCAGGTAGAGCGCGCCCGTCAACCGCACGCCCAGGTCGGCGGCGAGGGTCCGCGCCATCGACCGTCCCGTGTAGACGATCGACGTCCGCCACCACGTCTCGCCCTGCAACCGCATCGCCTCCAACGCCGGCCTGCCGGCGATCTCCACGGCGGCGGCCCGCGAGATCCGCGCCACGTCCGGGAAGTTGACCAGCGCCACCACGCCCACGAGCACCGGCAGCCCCGGTCCCGCGATCGCCGCCGCCAGGATCAGCACGAGCAGCGACGGCACGGCCAGCAGCAGGTCGAGCGGCCGCATCAGCACCTCGTCCACGATCCGGGGCCGCGCCATCGCCGCCACCACGCCCCACGGCACGCCGGCGACGTACGAGAACGCCGTGGCCAGCAACGCGACCAGCACCACGGTCCGACCGCCGGCGAGCACCTGGTGCCACACGTCCCGGCCGACGAAGTCGGTGCCCAGCAGGGCGTTGGCCATGAACGGCGCGCCGCGGGTCGGGTCGTCCGGCACGAACAGCGGCCCGGCCAGCGCCAAGGCCAGCGGCACCACGACGAGGAACGCGCCGACGCTCTTCAACGGGTTCACGCGATCGCCACCGATCGCGGCGCGAGGCGGAACACGAGCAGGTCGGCGACGAGGTTCACGACCACGGTGGTCACCGCGAAGACCACCGCCAGCCCCTGCACGACCGGCAGGTCGCGCGCCGCGACCGCGTCCACCAGCGTGGTGCCGAGGCCGGGGATGACGAACACCGCCTCCACCACGATCACGCCGCCCAGCAACCAGTCCGTGGTCCGCGCCACCTGCTGCACGGCCGGCGCGAGGGCGGTCGGCAGGGCGTGCGCGAACCTGATCCGCTGCTCGGCGATGCCGAGCCGCCGGGCGTGCCGGACGTGGTCCGACGCCAGCGCCTCGATCATCCCCGCCCGCACGAGCCGGCTGATCGAGCACAGCGGGCGCGCGACGAGCACCACCAGCGGCAGCACCAGCACTTCCGGGCGGGACAGGAGGTCCGCACCGACGGCGGTCGGCGGCAGCCACCGCAGCTGCACCCCGAACACCGCGATGAGCACGACGGCCAGCGCGAACTCCGGGATCGAGTGCAGGCCCACCGTCACGGTCGTGACGCAGCGGTCCAGCGGCCCGCCCTCGCGCAGCGCGGCCAGCACGCCGAGCAGCACCGAGAACGGGATCAGCAGCACCAGCGCGAGCACCGCCAGCACGAGCGTCGGACCGAGCCCGTCGCCCAGGAACGCGGTGACCGGCCGCCCGGACACCAGGGACGAGCCGAGGTCGCCGTGCGCGAGCCCCCACAGCCACGAGCCGAACCGGTCGAGCGGCGGGCGGTCCAGCCCCATCGCGGTCCGGATCTCCTCGATCCGCCGCGGGTCGGGGTTGTCGCCCGCCAACGCCACCGCCGCGTCCCCCGGCAACGCCTGCACCAGGAGGAACACGGCGGTGACGACGGCGAGCACCTGGACCGCGCCGATGGCCAGCCGCCGGGCCGCGTACCGGCGCAGGCTCACCCCAACCACACCTTGTCGAACCGCGCCCAGTCCAGCGTGTTCGCGGGCGCGGTCGAGATGCCGCCGACGTTCGGGGCGGCGCCGACGATCCAGTCCGCGAAGCCCCACATGAGGTAGCCGCCCTCGGCGTGCAGGGAGCGCTGCATCTCCCGGTACACCGCGCCGCGCTCCGCCTCGTCCACTGTGGACAGGGCCTTGTCGTACAGCGCGTCGAATTCCGGCCGCGCCCACTTGGTGACGTTGGTGCCCGACCCCGTCAGCAACCGCTGGGCGAAGTGCGTCTCGATCGGCATCGCGCCGGACCGGAAGCTCGACATGGACCCGTTCTTGAGCGTGTCCGACCAGTAGCTGTCCTTGTTGCCGGTGACGACCTCGATCGTCAGGCCCGAACCCCTGGCCTGGTCGGCGAACACCGTGGCGGCCTCGACCATGCCGGCCGCGGCGGTCGACGTGTCCAGCTTGACCGTCAGCCCCTCCGCGCCGGCCCGGCGGATCAGGAACTTCGCCCTGTCCAGGTCGCGGGTGCGCTGCGGGATGTCGTCGGCGTAGTGCTGGTACCCCTTGCCGAACAGGTCGTTGCCGACCTGCCCGCTGCCCGCCAGCACCGACTCCACCAGCTGCGGCCGGTCGGCCAGCAGGAACATCGCCTCGCGCAGGTCCCGGTTGTCGAACGGCGGCCGGTCCAGCTTCATCGCGAACGCCTGCACGGCGCTGTTGGGCGCCCGGTGGATCGCCATCCGGTCACTGGCGGCGTGGCTGCGCGCCGTGGTCGGGGTCAGGTCGTGCGCGTACTCGACCTGGCCGCCGAGCAGCGCGTTCGCGCGCGCCGACTCCTCGTTCGCGATGACGAACTCGAGCTCGTCGAGGTGCGGCGCGCCGTCCCAGTAGTCGGCGTTGCGCTTGAGCACCACCGACCGCCCCGGCTCGAACGACACGAACCGGAACGGCCCGGAGCCGACCGGCGCGGTGAAGTCCTCCGCCCCCGCGGGCACGATGTACGCGCCGAACGCGGCCAGCACGTTCGGGAACTCCACGAACGGCCGCTTCACCGCGAACTCCACCGTCCGGTCGTCCACCGCGCGGCTGTTCGCGAGGTCGATCAGGGCGAGGCTGGACTTGGCGCGGAACGCGCGGCCGGGGTCGAGGATGCGGGCGTAGCTGGCCAGCACGTCGTCCGCGCGCACGGGCTTCCCGTCGTGGAACGCGGCCTGCCGGAGCGTGATCCGCCACCGGGTCAGCGTGGCGTCCGGCTCCCACTTCTCGGCGAGTCTCGGCTGGGCGGAGACGTCCGGGCCGAGGTCGGCGAGCTTGTCGTACAGCGCCTTGGACCGGGCCGCCTCCACGAACAGGTTCGCCAGGTGCGGGTCCAGCACCTCCTTGGCCCCGCCGCCCGCGAACGCCGCGCGCAGCCGGCCGCCGGCGCGTGGCGCGCTCGCGGTGGACGCCGGGCCGCCGCCCGCCGTGCCGCAGCCCGTCAGGGCGGCGACGGAGAGACCGGCGGTGAGGCCGAGGAAACCGCGGCGGTTGAGGGAGTGCATGGGCGTTCCTTTCACTGGGTGTCGCGTCGGCGCGCGACGAGGTGCAGCCGGTCGCCGGACAGGGCGTCGCCGAGCGGCGCGTCGGGGGTCCACCGTTCGTCGGTGCGCGGCCCCGGCGTGTCGAAGAGGGCGAGCACGTCGAAGCCGGCACGGTCGAGGAAGTGCCGGAGTTCCAGCGGGAACAGCAGCCGCCACGCCGAGCGCTGCACGAGCGGCCGCGCGCCGGGCCACGACCACTCGCGCCGCCGGCGCAGCAGTTGGGCCGCGTGGTCGATCCACAGCCGCGTGTGCGACGTGTACGACACGCCCTCCCACTCGACGGTGCGGCTGCGCACGCCGTCGAGGAGCTCGGTGCTGCCGAGGAAGAACGCGCCGTTGCGCATCTCCGCGACGAGCAGCCCGCCGGGTTCGAGGTGGTCGTGGCAGCGGCGCAGGAAGGCGTCGAGGTCGTCGTTCGTGTGGCAGTACAGCAGCGCGCTGTCGAGGCACGTGATCACGTCGAAGCGGCGGCCCAGGTCGAAGTCCCGCATGTCGCCGAGCACGAACTCGACGGCCGGGTGGTGCTCGCGGGCGTGCTCGACCATCCGCGGCGAGGCGTCCAACCCCACCGCGCGGTAGCCGAGGGTGGCGAGGTGGCCCGCGTCCCGCCCGGTGCCGCAGCCGACGTCCAGCAGGCGGCGCCCCGGCTCGCTCGCGAACCGCGTCGCGACGTCGTGCACGAACCGCGCGGCGACGTGGTCCGGGTCGGGGAACTGGTGCTCGTAGAGCGCCGGGTTGTCGGTGAGCAGGTTCTCGCCCGCCGTGTTGCGGAACGCGGTCATCGGGGCACCTCCGGTCGGTTCGCGGGGAGCACGCCACGCCGGTGCAGGCGGGCCACGGCGGCGGCGCACAGCAGCCCGATCGCCACGCACAGCAGGGACGCGGCCCAGCCCGACCGGCCGAACACCCACCCGATCACCGTGTTGCCCACGGCCGCCGCGACCCCCGAGACCAGGTAGAACACGCCGAAGTAGGTGCCGGCCAGGCCGGTGCGGCCGAACTCCGGGATCAGCTCGTACACGAACGGGTGGGCGATCATCACGCCGACGGACAGCACCAGCGCCGCGACCAGCACGGGGGTGATGCCGCCGAGCGGACCGACGTGGCTCACCGCCGTCGCGGCGAACCCGAGGCCCATCACGGCGAGCCCGAGCGCGATGGCCCGTCCCCGCGCCACCCGCTTCAACGCCCTGGTGACGCGCATCTGGAACACCAGGGTGGCCACGGTGGACACCAGGAACACGGCCGCGACGCCGAGGGCGGAGCCGGTGAGCCGCCGCGCCTCCAGCGGGAGCACCAGGTAGAGCTGGCTCTGGAGGACGAACATGCCGGTGAGCGCGCAGGTGAACGCGAGGAACCGGCGGTCGGCCACGCACTCGCGCCAGTCGTCCAGCACGGTGCCCTGACGCGGCGGCGCCGGGCGGGCGGGCAGCACGGCCGCCTGGGCGACGGTCAGCACGGCGAAGATCCCGGCCGCCACGAGGGCGGCGAGCCGGAAGTCCCACAGCATCAGCAGTCCGCCGAGGACGGGACCGGTCAGCGCGCCCGCCTGGCCGTAGATGTTGAACATCGCGAACGCGCCCGCCCGGTCGGTCGACTCCTCGGCGATGTAGGCGCGCACGGCGGGGTTGAACAACGCGCCCGCGAGCCCGCTGAGGGCGGCGGCGGCCAGGAGCACCGCCACCGACTCGCCGGCCGCGAACAGCCCGAACCCGATGGCGCGCAGCGCGCAGCCCGCGAGGATGACCCGGCGCGGTCCGAGCCGGTCGGACGCCGACCCGCCGAGGGGGAACAGCCCCTGCTGGCTCAACGTCCGCACGCCGAGCACCACGCCGATCGTGGCGACGGACAGGCCCAGGTCGCCCAGGTGCGTGGCGAGGTAGGGGATCAACAGGTAGAAGCCGGTGTTGACGCCGAACTGGTTGACCAGCAGGACCCGGACGGGCAGCGGAAAACGCCTCATCGTTCCCGCACCAAGCCGCCGCCTGCCGCCGCGCTGCCTGGCGCCGGGCTGCCTGTTGCCGGGCTGCCTGTTGCCGGGCCGCTTGTTGCCGGGCCGCTTGTTGCCGGGCCGCTTGTTGCCGGGCCGCTTGCCGCCGCGCCGGCGGGCACCACGCCCAGACCGGGCACCCCGGACAGGCGCAACGTGCCGTCCTCGCCCCCGATGCCCGTCCACGGGTCGTCGGCGAGCAGGAGGTGGCCGTCGAGGTCGACCCACCGGGCGTGCCCGGTCAGGTGCACGGCCGGCGCGATGCCGAGCGAACTCGCCACCAGGCACCCGAGCATCACGTCCAGCCCGTGGTCCCGCGCCACGGCGATGATCTCCCTCGCCGGGCCGATCCCGCCGCACTTGGCGAGCTTGACGTTCACCCCGTCCACCACGCCGGCCAACGCCCGCACGTCGGCCACGGTGGCGGCGTCCTCGTCCGCGATCAGCGGCACGGGGCAGCGCTCGCGCAGCCACGCGAGGTCGTCCCAGCGGCCGGGCGGGATGGGTTGCTCCAGCGCGTCGACCCCGGTGAGCCCGTCCACGAACCGCACGGCCTGCTCGGCGGTCCACCCGCCGTTGGGGTCGAGGATGAGGCGCGCGTCGGGCGCGGCGGCGCGGATGGCGTTCACGGTGGCGACGTCGTCCTCCGCGCCGACCTTGACCTTCAGCACGGTGAACCCGCGCCCGGCCAGCTCGGCGGCTCGGGCGGCGGCGGTGGCCGGGTCGCCGATGCCGATCGTGCAGGCCGTCGGCACGTCCGTCCACTGTGGAACGTCGACCAAGGCGTGCACGGGCACCCCCTGCCGCAGCGCGATCAGGTCGTGCAGCGCCGCGTCCACGGCGGCGCGCACGCCCGGCGGCAGCTCCGGCAGGCGTTCGAACAGCTCCGCGGGGTCGGCGCAGTCGGCCGCCACGGGCGCCAGGTCCCGCAGCAGCCCGGTGATCCGCTCGACGTCCAGCCCGTAGAACTGGCTGGTCACCACCTCGCCGTGCCCGCGCAGCCCGTCCCGCTCGACCACCACGCGCACGGCGTCGCGCCGCGCCATCACCGACCGCGAGATCCGCAGCGGCGACCGCAGTTCCAGCCCGTACACCGCCCAGTCGAGCTTCACGCCGGCACCCCGACGGCCTTCGGCGCGTACACCGAACGGCACCGCGCCCAGCTCGTGACCTCGATCTCGGCGGTGTCGCCGATCTCCACCGGACGGTCCTCCGGCGTGCCGAGCAGGCCGCGCGCCCGGCAGAAGTCGTCGTCGAAGATCGTGCCGAGGTAGCGGTGCGGGCCGTCCGGGAAGATCGTCACCACGGTCGCGCCGGGCTCGACGCGCGCCGCCCACGCCGACACGAGGGCGACCGCGCCCGTGCTCCAGCCACCCGTGACGAAGCAGTCGCGGGCGAGCCTGCGGCACGCGTCGACCACCTCCACCGGACCCAGCCAGTGGACCTCGTCGAACTCCTCGTAGGCGACGTTGCGCGGGTGGATGCTGCTGCCCAGGCCGCGCATCACGCGTTGCCGGGCGGGCTGGCCGAAGATCGTGGAGCCGACCGTGTCCACGCCGACCAGCCGCACGTCGGGCCAGTGCCGCCGCAGGGCGGTGACGACGCCGGCGCTGTGCCCGCCGGTGCCCACGCTGCACACCAGCACGTCGGCGCGGTCGAGCTGCGCGGCCAGCTCCCGCGCCAGGCCCGCGTACCCGGAGGGGTTGTCCGGGTTGTTGTACTGGTCCGGCCAGTACGCGCCGGGCAGCCCCCGCAGCACCTCACCGAGCCGGTCGAGCCGGGCCTGCTGCCAGCCGCCGGTCGGGTGCGGCCGGTCCACGACCTCCAGCCGTGCCCCGTGCGCGCGCAGCAACGCCCGCATCGACGGCTCCAGCTCGTGGTCGACCACGAGCACGACGGGGTGGCCCAACGCCTGGCCGGCGAACGCCAACCCGAGCCCGAGCGTGCCGCTGGTCGACTCCACGACGACCGCGCCGGGGCGCAGCTCGCCGCGTTCGCGGGCGGCCCGCAGCATCGCCACGGCCGACCGCGCCTTCATGCCGCCCGCGCTCAGGCACTCCAGCTTCGCCCAGAAACCGCCGTGGCGGTGGGGGAGCGGCGTGTCGATGCGCGCGATCGGGGTGTTGCCGAGCAAGTCGAGCAAGTGGTGGTTGCGGCGGACGCCGGTGGTGGGCAGCACGATCACCGCGCCCGTTCCGGTCGCGGCGTGCCGGCGCGGTAGTGGTGCAGCGTGCTCGGACCGCCGTGCAGCCAGAAGAACGGGTACGGCTCCGCCGACACCGCCGTGACGCCGGAGCCGAGGAACCGCGGCACGATCGCGCTCGCGGTCTGGGCGAACACCACCAGCGGCCGGTCGGCCTCGACGGCCGTGCGCAGCAGCGGTTCGAAGCTGCCGTTCCCCACCGTCATCCCCGACGCCAGCACGACGTCGCAGTCGCCCACGGCGGACTCGGCGTCGGTCACGATCGGCTCCTCCCACTCCGTGCGACCGCCCTTCAGGTCGCACGGCACGTACTCCAGCCCGCGTTCGCGCAGGTGGTGCAGCAACGAGTTCACGACGCCGACGACCAGCACCCGCTGCCCCGGCACGGCGTCCAGCAGGTCGACCACGGCGGACGCGCGCGCCATCGACTTGGCGAGCGAGTCGCCGGGCCCGATCACGACCGGCCGCGCGCCGGACGTCTCGTGCGGGTGGGCGCTCATCAGGTACGCGTCCAGCGCCGCCGTGCGGATCACCGGGTCGGGGTGGGCGAGCAGGTCCGCGACGGTCGCGCCGGCGCAGTCGGTCACGGTCGAGTCGTCCACGTCGTCGGGCTCGGCCGCGCACGAGCCCACCGCGTCGCCTACGCGCACGCTCACCACGGTGTTGCGGTACGCCGTGGCGCGCGAGACGTGCCGGGCGCCCTGCCGGGTGGTGAACGCGACGCTGGTCCGGAGGTCCGCCGGGTCGGGCCCGAGGTCGCCGGCCAGCGCCCGCGCGACCAGCTCGGCGACGCCGGTCAGCCGGTCCGTCGGGGCCGTCACTCGGCGCCCTCCGCGTACCGCACGGACAGCCCGCCGACGACGCGCTCGGCCCGGTCGCGCGCGGCCGCGTCCGGCGACGTCACCATGACGTGCCCGAGGTAGCTGTTGTTGCTGGTCGGCTCGCCGGCCCGGTGCCCGGCGGG
The DNA here is from genome assembly GCF_052936025.1 of Saccharothrix hoggarensis. The sequence continues at coordinate 2,169,098 of NZ_CP193624.1, forward strand.
CTTCAGCGCCCAGTCGACCACCTCCGGGTTCGCGGACAGCTCCTCGACGCCGTCGATCCCGGCCACGACGCCGGCGCGCGGGGGCAGCAGGAACGAGATGGCCGCGCTGCGCACGCCGGTCTCCCGCGCCCGCAGGTCGGGGCGTTGGCCGGCGGCGAGCTGGGTGAACACCGAGGGCAGGTCGATGCCCGTGACGCGGCGGACCAGCTCGGTGATCTGGTTGCCGGCCGGGCGGGGGTTCACCTCGATCAGCCGGGGGCCGTCGGCGGTGAGCTTGACCTCGGTGTGCGCCACGGTGTCGTCCAGCCCGAGCGCCTCGATCGCGGCCACGGCCGTGTCGACCGCCGCGGCCCGGTCGGCGTCGGACAGCGCGGCCGGGAACATGTGGCCGCTCTCCACGAACCACGGCCGCCCGGCCAGGCTCTTGTCCGTCACGCCGACCACGTGGGTCGTGCCGGCCACCGTCACCGTCTCCACGCTGACCTCGGGGCCGACGAGGAGCTCTTCGAGCAGCACGGTCGGCACCCGCGCCTGGCCGCGCGCGTTGACCGGGAACGCCTCCAGCGCCCGGAACGCCTCGCGGAGCGCGGTCTCGTCGCGCACCTCGCGCACGTGCATCCCGGCGCACAGGTCGACCGGCTTGACCACCAGCGGGTAGCCCAGGTCGGCGGCGGCCTTGGCGGTCGCGGGCCAGTCCTCGGTCAGCGCGAACCGCGGGCCGGGCACGCCCGCCGCCGCCGTCGTGGCGCGGGTGAGGTCCTTGCGGTAGGCGCGTTCCACGGCCCGCGCCGACGGGCCGGGGAGGCCCAGCCGCCCGGCCACCTCGGCCACCGTCGCCAGGTAGTAGTCGCACGAGGAGATCACGCCGTCGAAGCGCAGCACGTCGTGCACCCGCTCCACATAGGACAGCAGCGCGGGCACGTCGTTCGTCTCGGTCGTGAGCACGTTCTCCGCGGCCAGCAGCGGGTGCGGGTGCGTCGGCGCGGACCGGAGGTAGTGGTGCAGGTCGCGGGTGAGGAACGTGAACCGGTGGCCCGACTCGTGGATCGCCCGCGGCAGCAGCGAGCTCATCGCGCCCACCCAGCTCTCGATCATCAACAAGTGCGCCACGCGTGCTCCTCCGGGAGGGGGAAGTGGGGGACCGACGGATCGAGGTAATGGTAATCATTTTCGCTACGAGCCCGGGCCACCAATCGGGTGATCTGGGTCACCGTGCGCGCACACGGCAGTGGCGCCGCCGGTGATCCGGCGGCGCCACTGGTCGTCGAGTCGGAGAAGTCGTTGCAGGGCAGGGGAAATCCTCACCCTCGCCCGGTGTCGCGCAGGTGCGGGGCGGCCCTGGTGGTGAGCGGGCGTTCAGGCCTTGCGCGCGCGGTAGGCGGCGACGGCGATCCGGTTGCCGCACGTGGTGCTGCAGTACCGGCGGGAGCGGTTGCGGGACAGGTCGAGGACGATCCCGCCGCACGTCTCGTCGGCGCACGTCGACAGCCGGCCCAGCTCGTCCGCGCGGATCACGTCGACCATCGCCATGGCCGTCTCGACGGCGATCCGGACGGCGAGCGGCGTCTCCGGGCTGGTGGCGTGCAGGTGGTAGTCGAACCCGTCGTGGCGCACCAGCCGCGGCACCGCGCGGTGCTCGGCCAGCATCGCGTTGACGATCTCCACGGCGATGTCGCGGTCGCTGGTCAGGAGCCGTCGCAGCGGGGCGCGCAGGGCGCGGACGGCCGCCAGCTCGGCGGCGTCGTGGGTCCGCGAGCCGGTGTAGCGGTGCTCGGCGAAGAACGCGTCGAGGTGCGCCGGCTCCGTCATCGTGTCCGGTTCCTCGGCCGAGTTCACCAGCGCGACCGCGGCCATCAGGGACGCGGTGGTGTCATGGGTGAAAAGCACGTTGACAGGTTACCTCCGCGGTCCATAGCGTCATGCGCCATGACGACGATGACGCATGACAGGGTGACGGGTGGCCGGCTGCGGGCCGGGTTGGGCTTCGCGGTGCTGTCGGCGTCGTCGTTCGGGCTGTCCGGGCCGCTGGCGCGCGGGTTGATGGACGCCGGCTGGTCCTCGGCGGCGGCGGTCGCCGTGCGCGTGCTGCTGGCCGCCGCCGTGCTCACGCCGATCGCCGTCGTGCGGCTGCGCGGCCGGTGGGGGTTGCTGCGCCGCACCGCGCCGCTGATCACCGCCTACGGGCTCGTCGCCGTCGCCGGGTGCCAGCTCGCGTTCTTCAACGCCGTGGCGCACATGGAGGTCGGCGTCGCGCTGCTGGTCGAGTACACCGCGCCGGTGGCCGTGGTCGGGTGGCTCTGGCTGCGGCGCGGCCAACGCCCCGGTCGGCTGACCGTCGTCGGCGCGGTGCTCGGGCTGGTCGGGCTGATGCTGGTGCTCGACCTCGTGTCCGGCGCGCGGGCCAGCGCGGTCGGCATCCTGTGGGCGTTGGGCGCGATGGTCGGCGCGGCGGTCTACTTCGTGCTGTCCGCGCGCGACGAGGACGGCTTGCCCGGCACCGTGCTGGCCGCCGGCGGGCTGCTGGTCGGCGGGGTCGCGCTGCTGGTCGCCGGTGCCGTCGGGATCGTGCCGCTGGCCGTGTCGGGCGCTCCGGTGGCGTTCGACGGGTTCGCCGTGCCGTGGTGGCTGCCGGTGGCGGTGCTCGGCGTGGTGACGGCCGCGCTCGCCTACGTGGCCGGCATCGCCGCGACGCGTCGGCTCGGCTCGCGGCTGGCGTCGTTCGTGGCGCTGACGGAGGTGCTGTCGGCGCTGGTGTTCGCGTGGCTGCTGCTCGGCGAGGCGCCCGGCGGCATCCAGCTGGTCGGCGGCGCGCTGATCCTGGCCGGTGTGGTGGCCGTGAAGCTCGGCGAACCCCGGTCGTAGCGCGTCAGAGCAGGCCGGTGCGGAACTTGTCGAGCACCCGGCGCTCGCGCTTGGTCGGCCGGCCCGCCCCGCGCTCGCGGCGGGCCACGGGGGCGGCGACGTCGGTGGGCGGAGGTGGCGGCGGGGTGCGGTCGATCAGGCACGTCGCCGCGTCCGCCGCGCCGACGCGTTTCTGGATCACCCGCACGACCTCCACGATCCGGGTCGTGTCACCCACCCGGGCACGCACCTCGTCACCGGGCGACACCGTCGTGGCGGGCTTGGCGGGACGGTCGTTGACGCGCACGTGTCCACCCCGACAGGCCGCGGCCGCGTCGGATCGGGTCTTCGTCAGCCGGACCGCCCACAACCAGCGGTCCACACGGGTGGACTCCACCCGTACATCATGGCCTGTCGAACGCCGGACCGGGCAAGTCGCACGCCGGCCGCACCGGTCGTTGCGGACGGTGGGCGGTCCGTGGCACGTTGTGATGAGTTGGACCTGACGGCCGGCGGCCCGCGCCCCGCGGCAAACCCGGACCACCGCGTTCGCGCCGGCCGGAACCGGCGATGAGGAGAACGCATGACCCGGCACCGCGTGGTGTCCGTCCCGTTGGCCGTCCTGTCCCTCGTCCTCCCGGCGCTGGTCGCCCTGCCGGCGCCGGCCGTCGCGGACGTGCTGTCCCTGTCCCACTTCCAGCTGCGCCCCAACGCCTACGGCACCGCGCTGCGCGACCGCGCCGACGCCCTGCCCCTGGTGAAGGCCACCGTCACCGACGTCATGAACGACCTGAACCGCCGTGACGACGACGACCCGGCCGGCCTCGGCGAGGCGTGCGAGCCGGCGGCGGTGGCGGGCGGCAGCACGGTGACGATCGCGCAGAGCGTCTGCTTCAACGACGGCGACAACGCCACCTCCGAGTGGTACCCGCAAGGCGTCACCACGGTCGCCGACATGCAGTCCGACCAGCAGTGGGGCGACGGCCACCAGCCCGTCCTGGTGAGCTGGTACGACCACGACAACAACGCCGACGGCATGGTCAAGGGCGTCCGGGTCAGCTTCATGAACCGCGACACCGGCGCCTACCGGCACGTCCTGCTGGTGTACCCGCGCGAGGCCTCGGGGATCATCGACTACGACTCGATCCGGGTGTCGCAGGACCCGTCCAGCGGTGACTACGGCAGGGCGCTGCACGCCGGCGGGATCGTCTGGTACGGCAACCACCTGTTCGTCGCCGACACCGCACGCGGCTTCCGGGTGTTCGACGTGCGCCGGATCTTCGACCTCGGCGCCTCCGGGAACGGGACCACGAGCGGGGCGCACCTGGTCGGCTACCACCAGGGCACCTACTACGGCTACGGCTACCGGTACGTCATGCCGCAGATCGGGTCGTGGACGCGGACCTCCGACACGGGCGCGAAGTGCGCCGAGTCGGACCAGTCGCCGAACTTCTCGTACGCCGGCCTCGACCGCAGCGGCACGGACCACCTGCTCGCGGGCGAGTACTGCGCCGGGGGCGAGGCCACGAACGGCCGCGTGGCCGCGTGGCCGATGGCGGGCGCGTTCAGCGGCGGGGAGCTCGTCCTGGACCCGGCCCACCGGTGGAACGCCGACGCCGCGCACCGGCTGCCGGTCAGCAACGTCCAGGGCGCCGTCCGGTTCGACGGCAGGTGGTACCTGAGCCAGAGCAACGGCCTCACCAACGCCGGCACGCTCTACTCCACCGCGCGGCCCGCGTCGACGACCGGCACGCTCCAGTTGACCGGCAGCCAGTCGCTCAGCATCGGGCCGGAGGACCTGTCGCACTGGCCGAACGGCACCGCCACCAGCCCCACGCGCGGCACGTTCTGGACGGTGGGGGAGCACCCCGGCAAGCGGATGGTCTACTCCGTCATCCCGACTTCCTGACACGGACCTCGCCGAACGGGTGGCGCGGAACGGTCGCGCTGAACGGGTGGCGCGGAACGGTCGCGCGGAACGGGCCGCGCCGAACGGGTCGCGCCGCCGCGCTGGCGGCCGGGCTTGCCCCGCGGCGGCGTCAGCGGTCCCGCACGACCGCCCGCGCGGCACGGGTCACCGGGTGGTCGCCGAGCACCCGCTCGGCGACCGGCAGCAGCTTGCGGAACAGCGCGACGGCCTCCCGGTCGCGGGCCAGGTCGAGCAGCAGCCGGCCGAACTCCGCCGCGGTGACGAGCGTGCCCGGGTGCTGGGGCCCCAGCACCCGGCGGTGGTCGTGGACCAGGTCCCGGAACATCGCGGCCGCCTCGTCCGGCCGGCCCAGGCGGCCGACGAGGCGGGCGAGGGCGCCGCGGGCCACGAGCGCGCCGGGGCTGTCCGGGCCCTGCACCCGTTCGAGGTCGGCGACCACACCGCGCTGCGCCTCCTCCGCCACCGGGTGGCCGTGGTCGATGGCGAGCACCGCCAGCAACGTCCGGAGGTTGATCGTCCGCACGTGGTCGCGGCCGAGCGCGGCCTCGGCTTCCCGGAGCGCGGCCTGGTACTCGGCGACGGCGTCCAGCGGACGGCCGGCGGTGGCGAGCAGCCGGGCGAGCCGGCCCCGGTGGACCAGCGCCACGTCGTCCGTCACCTTCACCTTCCGGTGCAGTTCCAGCGCCTCGTCCAGCCGGTCGTGGCGGGCCAGGAACAGGAACAGCCCGTGCCGCAGGCGCGTGCTGAGGTCCGAGTGCTCACCGGTGGTGCCGACCGCCGTCCACAGCGCGGTCCGGTAGGTCCGCTCGGCCTCCTCGGTGACGCCGTGGGCGGAGAGCGCGGTCGCCAGCGCGCCGGCGGCCTCGAGGTGGAGCGGGTGCGTGCGGCCGAGCGCGTCCTCGAAGTCCGCGAGCACCCGGCGCAGCACCGGGACGCTGTCGGGGCGGTCGGGCGCTTCCTCCATGCACCGCACGAGGCTCAGGCCGAGCGCGGTCCGCTGCCCGGGGGTCGAGTCGTACCGCGACAGCAGCGCCGCGACCCGCTCGTCCACGGTGGCGCCGGCCAGGTCCGGTGGCATGTGGTTGGCGGAGAACAACTTCCTGACGAACTCGGTCTCCCCCTCGCGCCGGTTGCTCGTCATCGCCCGACCATCCCTTTGCTGGACTGTTGTGTTCCGTTTTCACGGGGTGGCGCCCGGACCGCAGAGCGCGTGGTCGACCAGGTCGACCGTGACGTCCTTGGTCGGTGCGGGGGTTCCCGTCTTCGGCACCATCGAGTCGGTGTTGACGGACACCACGACGCTGCGCGTGCCGTCGGGCGTGACGCCGTTGCGCGTCATGAAGCCGTGGATGTCGCCGCCGTGCGACCAGTGGCCGCCGCACGAGTTCGGCGTCCACATCAACCCGAGCCCGTACCGGGCGCCGGGCCACGCGCCGTCGAACTCGGCCGCGCGCACGGTCCTCGTCATCTCGGCGAGCTCGGCGGGCCGCAGGACCTCGCCGCCCAGCAGCGCCTGGAGGAACCGGTTCCCGTCCTCGGTCGTGCTGATCATGTCGCCGGCCGCGCCGCCCCACGACGGGTTGTACGTGGTCACGTCCACCGGCGCGCCCCACCGCGGGTCCGCCGGGTCGGCCTCCAGGCCCTTCTCGGGGAACCGCTGGTAGGCCACCGCGTGCGGCCGGGGGATGAACGGCGACGTGCCCGGCAGGTACGTGCCGCGCAACCCGAGCGGTTCCACGATCCGGACGCGCACCTCGTGCTGCCAGGTGTTCCCGGTGACCCGCTCGATGATCATCCCGGCCAGCGCGTACCCGGTGTTCGAGTAGCTCCAGCCCGTGCCGGGCGCGAAGGACGGCGGCTCGCGCATCGCCAGCGCGACGACCTCCTCCGGCCGCACCGTGCGCGACCGGTTCTCCTGGAAACCCCGTTCGAGGAACAGCTCCGGCATCCGGCCCACGTAGTTGTACAGCCCGCTGGTGTGCTGCAACAGCTGCCGCACGGTGATCTTCGTGCCGTCGTTGCCGTTCCCCGCGACCACGCCCGGCAGCCACCGCTCCACGCTGTCCTCAAGGGACAGTCGACCTTCGCCGACCAGCTGCAGCACGGTCGCCGCCACGAACGTCTTGGTGTAGCTGCCGATGCGGAACTTCGCCCGCCACGGCACCGGCGTCCGCGCCGCCACGTCGCCGTGTCCGCTGCGCACCCGCAGGGTTCCACCCGGGGTGTCCACCTCGACCAGCACGCCCGGCGCGCCCTGGTCGAGCAACGCGTCCGCGTGCCGTTGCAACGTCGTCGGGTCGGGTCGGGGGCCGGTCCGCCGGTCGGCGCTCGCCGTGCCCGCCGCGGTCAGCGCCAGCGCCGCGACCACCACTGTCGCACACAGTCGTTTCATGCCAAGGACGCTAGGCACGCGGACGTCGCGCGTCATCGCCCCGACACGGCATTTCCTCGTACCACCACAGGGGTACGGCGCATCCGACCGCGGGCTGGCGACGACGGCCACGACGTCCGACTACCGTGGGCGGGTGCTGGCGAAACTCGTCCCCATCCGGCTGGACCTGCTGCTGGCCGCCGTGCTGACCTGGCTCACCGTGGCCACGACGGTCAGCCACGGCGGCGGCCTCGGCTGGGACGCGTACGCGCTCGCCGGGCTCACCGTCGCGCCGATCGCGCTGAGGCAGCTCGCGCCGGTCACCACGATGGCGGTGATGCTCGGCGCGCTGACCGCGTACAGCCTGCTGGAGTACGACGGCCTGCCCAGCGCGGGCGTCGGCATCCTGGTCGGCATGTTCACCGTGGCCACGCTGCGGCCGCGGCACGTCGCGGCGCTCGTGTTCGTGGCGTCGGCGGTGGTCGTGGAGGGCGCGTTCGTGCGGCTCGCGGGCACGATCGTGTGGTCGGAGGTCGTCCAGTCGGTGCTGGTGGTGCTCGGCGCGTGGGTGCTCGGCGAGGGCACCAGGCGGTGGGCGGAACGCGCCGAGCGGCTGGCCGAGGAGGCGGCGCGGGCCGTCGCGGACGAACGGGTGCGCATCGCGCGGGAGCTGCACGACGTCGTGGCGCACCACATGTCCGTGATCTCGCTCCAGGCCGGCCTGGCGGAGTACGTGCTGGACACGGACCTGCCCACGGCGCGGCAGGCCATCGCGACCGTCGGCGACACCAGCCGCGAGGCGTTGACCGAGCTGCGCCGGCTGCTCGACGTGCTGCGGGTCGACCACGAGCACGACTACCAGCCCCAACCGGGCCTGGCGGCGCTGGACGAGCTGGTGGAACGGGCCAGGGGCGCGGGCCTGGCCGTGGACGTCGCCGTCACCGGCGAGGCCCGCGAGCTCCAGCCCGGACCGGACCTGTGCGCGTACAGGGTGGCGCAGGAGGCGCTGACCAACGTGCTGAAGCACGCCGGACCTGCGCGGGCGCGGATCGACGTCGAGTACGGGCCGCAGACGCTCGTGCTGAAGGTGACCGACGACGGCCGGGCCGACGGCGGCCCACCGGGCCCCGAGCACACCCCGCACGGCATCCGCGGCATGCGGGAACGCGCCGAGCTGTACGGCGGCGTGCTCACCGCCGGGCCGCTGGCGGACGGCGGGTTCGGCGTGGTCCTCCGCCTGCCGATGAACGAGGTGGCGGCCCGGTGACCATCCGCGTGCTCGTCGCCGACGACCAGGCCCTCATCCGCGCCGGCCTGGTGGCCCTGTTCACCGCCGCGCCCGGTTTCGACGTCGTGGGGGAGGCCGCCGATGGTGAACAGGCCGTCGCGCTCGCCCGCGACACCACGCCGGACGTCATCCTCATGGACATCCGGATGCCGGTGCTGGACGGCATCGCCGCCACCCGCCGCATCCTCGCCGAACACCGCGAGGACCCGCCGCGCGTGGTCGTGCTGACGACGTTCGACCTGCCCGAGTACGTCTACACCGCGCTGGGCGAGGGCGCGTCCGGCTTCCTGGTCAAGGACACCCCGCCGGCGCGCATCCTCTCCGCCGTCCGCACGATCGCCGCCGGCGACATCCTCATCGCGCCCCACATCACCCACCGGCTGATCGAGACCTACGCCCGCCACCACCGCGCGACCACTGCGGGCGCCCCGCGCCTGGCCGAGCTGACCGTGCGGGAGACCGAAGTGCTGCGGCTGGTCGGCAACGGGCTGACCAACGGGCAGATCGCCCAGCGGCTCGTGCTCAGCGAGGCCACCGTCAAGACCCACGTGAAGCGGACGATGGGCAAGCTCGGCCTGTCGAGCCGCGCGCAGGCCGTCGTGGTGGCGTACGAGAGCGGCCTCATCGTGCCCACCTCGGCGAACGGCGAGCGGCCCAGGGAGCGGTAGGCGGACCGGGTGCGAACTTCGGGGCCGAGTTGGTCGAACCCGGGCCGCCCGCCGCGGTGCGGCGGTCGTCCGGCGCGGCGGGGGTGCGGCACGTGACCGTCGTGGAGGAGGCGCACCGGCTGCTGAAGAACGTGCTGCCGGGCAGCCCCGCGTCGCATGCGGTGGAGATGTTCGCGGCGCTGCCGGCCGAGATCCGCGCTTACGGCGAGGGCGTCGTGATCGCCGAGCAGATCCCGGCCAAGATCATCCCGGACGTCCTGAAGAACACCGCGCTGAAGATCGTGCTCCGGATGCCCGCCGCCGACGACCGCGACGCGGTGGGCGCCACCATGAAGCTCGACGAGGTGCGGTCGCGGCACGTCGTGTCGTTGCCGCCCGGCCGCGCGGCCGTGTTCGCCGACGGCATGGACCGTCCCGTGCTGCTCGGCATCCCGCTCGGCGAGGACCGCGAGTCGCTCGACGTGCCGATGGGGGAGGTGCGCGGGATCGGCATGCACACGGTGGCGTGCCGGCCGCAGTGCCGTGACGCGCCGTGGACGTTGCGGCAGACGGCTTGCCGGCGCTCGGCCCGCTGGCCGTGGCGTGCGTCGCGCACGACCTCGGCATCGAGCTCACGGTCGAGTCGGAGTACGCCCCGAAGGCCCTTGTCGAGGGCGTCCGGGTGGGCGAGTGACCCTCGGGCGACCCGTGGGCCGCCGCACCCCGGCGACGGCGACGCGGGCGTTGACCTAGCATCGCGGACGTGGACACAACGCGGGTCGGCTGCTGGTCGGTGATCGCGCTCGTCGTGGCGCAAACGCTCGCGACCCTGTTGTCCGGCGGACCGGCCGAGCTGCGGCTCGTCGGCGTGCTCTTCAACGCCGCCGCCGCCCTCTCGACCTACCTGGTGCTGCGCCGCCCGACGCGCAACCGGTGGCCGCTCGTCGGCTGGACCGCCGGGTTCTTCGGCTGGCACGCGACGGGTCTGCTCACCCTGGGTGGACTGGTGACGACCGGCCTCGACGCGTTGTTCCTCGTCGGGACGAACACCCCGATCGCCATGCTCTACCAGGCGGTGCTGGCGACGCTGGCGGGCTTCGCCGTCCACCTGCTCCTGCCGCGGCCCAACCGAACCTGACCGCCCCGCCGCCGCCACCGTCGCAACGCGAACGCTGGGCCGCACGAACGCGGGCCGCACGAACGCGGCGGCGCTCGGGCGAGCCGGTGTACCCCGGCCCGCACGAGCGCGACGTCACCAGTCGATGGAAAGCGCTTTCCCATCGGCACTGCACCACCACCGGCGGGGTCAGCCTCGGGCGGAACGGCCGAGGGTGCTCTGGCGCGCGATGAGCCGGTGCGCGGCCCGCACCTCCACGCCGGGGAGCGGTTCGGTGCTGCCGATGCGCGCCAGCAGCCGCTCCACCGCCGTGGCCGCTATGGTCACCTTGTCCGGCGAGATGGTGCTGATCGTCGGGTTGGAGTAGCGGCCTTCCTCGATGTCGTCGTACCCGATGAGCGCGATGTCCTCCGGCACCCGCAGCCCGCGTTCCAGCACCTCGTGCAGCGCGCCCAGCGCGACCAGGTCGCTGTAGCAGAACACCGCGTCCGGCGGGTCCGCGCGGTCGAGGAGGAGGCGCATCGCGCCCGAGCCGTCGGCCCGGTTGAACCGGGGCGTGTGGATGATCAGCGACTCGTCCACCGGCAGGCCGGCTTCGGCGTGCGCCTGCCGGTAACCGAGCGTGCGCAGCTGCGCGGCCTCGCCGGTCGGGTACGGCTGGTCGCCGATGGCCGCGACCCGACGTCGCCCGAGGCCGATCAGGTGCGCGGTGGCCTCCCGCGACGCCGCCACGTCGTCGATCCCGACGTGGTCGAACGTGCCGTTCGACGACCGCTCGCCGAGCACCACCAGCGGCAGCGTGGGATCGCTGTCGTCCAGGTCCTCCTGGGCGAGCCCGAGCGGGCTGAAGATCATGCCGTCGAACAGGAACGCCCGCGCGCCGCGCCGGATCAGCTCCCGCTCGTGCGCCGGGTCGCCGTCGGTCTGGTCGATGAGCACGTTGTAGCCGCGCTCGCGCGCCCTGGGGATGATGGCCTGCAGCAGTTCGGCGAAGTAGGGCGTGTCGAGGTACGGCACGACCACGGCGATCTGGCCGGACCGGCCGTTGGCCAGGTTCCGGGCGAGGACGTTGGGCCGGTAGCCCAGCTCCTCGATCGCCCGCTCGACCTTCTCGCGGGTCCGCTCGGTGACGCGGGCGTACCCGTTGACGACGTTCGACACCGTTCGCGCGGACACGCCCGCAAGCTCGGCTACGTCACGCAGCGTGGCGTCGCGCATGGTTCTCCTCCGTTGGACCAGCGCGGCGGCCCCACCGCTACAGCGCTGCAAAGCAGTGTGCCCGGCGACGTGCCGTCCGGACAAGCCCCGGCCGTCACGGCGCGCCGTCGTGTTAAATCTCGTTTGGATTAAGTTCAAGTGAGGTCTTGCAGCGCAGCAAAACGCCGTCCATAGTCCTTTGCAGCGCAGCAAGCCCCGGTGCCACGGCGGCAGCCACGGTCGGTTCCCCGGAACCCGCCGGCCGTGGCGCAGCACCCACCGACCTCAACGGCACCAGTTCGCGCCTCGCGGGGTCGCCGCACACCACTGCACGTCTCGCTCACGCACCGTGATGGCGGTCGCGCATGCCCGGAAGCATGCCGCGACGGAAAGGCGCACCTATGCACGGCACCACCTGGTTGGCGAAACTCCGAGGGGGGCTCGCCGTCTGCGGCCTGCTCGCCGTGGCCGCGTGCGGCGGGGCCGGCGGCGACGACGGCGGACCCGTTCGCGTGTCGGTCTGGGCCTGGTACCCGGAGTTCAAGGGCGTGGTGGACGCGTTCAACGCCTCGCACAAGGACATCCAGGTCGACTGGACCAACGTCGGTACCGGGCCCGACCAGTACGCCAAGCTCAAGACTGCGTTCACCGCGGGCAAGGGCGCGCCGGACGTCGCGATGGTGGAGTTCCAGCAGATCCCCACCTTCATCATCCTCGACGCCCTGGTCGACATGGGCGAGCACGGCGCGAACGACGACAAGGACCTCTACGCCGAGTGGGCGTGGAGCCAGGCCACCGACGGCGAGAAGGTCTACGCGATCCCCGTCGACGGCGGCCCGATGGCGCTGATGTACCGCAAGGACCTCTTCGACCAGCACGGCATCCCGGTGCCGACCACGTGGGCCGAGTACGCCGACGCCGCCGCGAGGATCAAGGCCGTCGACCCGAACGCGCACATCGCGAGCTTCGGCAGCGACGGCGGCTGGATCAACGGCCTGATGTGGCAGTCCGGCTGCCGCCCGTACGGCTACTCGCGGGCCACCGCCAAGGACCAGGTGAAGATCAACCTGACCGCGCCGGAGTGCCGGCGGGTCTTCGACCTGTACGGCGACCTGGTCGACAAGGGCCTCATGGCCAAGGACCCGTTCTTCACCGCCGACGCCACCGCCGCGCTGGACTCCGGCAAGTACTGGACGTGGGCCGCGGCCGGCTGGACCCCCGGCTACGTCGCCGGCTCGCTGAAGAACACGGCCGGCAAGTGGGCCGTCGCCCCGATGCCGCAGTGGACGGCGGGCGCCGACGAGCAGGGCGACTGGGGCGGCTCGACGTTCACCGTCACCAAGCAGGCCAAGAACCCGGCGGCGGCGACCACCGTGGCGCGTGAGCTGTTCGGCAAGTCCAAGGCGGCCTGGGACATCGGGCTGAACAAGGCGTTCCTCTACCCGCTGGTGAAGGACGTCGCGGCGGACCCGGCGTTCACCGGCAAGGCCTACGAGTTCTTCAACGGCCAGAAGGTGAACGAGATCTTCGTGCCGGTGTCGAACAAGCTGGGCGAGTTCCAGTACACGCCGTTCCAGGACTTCGTGTTCGGCGAGCTGAACGACCGCAGCGCCGAGGCGATGGCGGGCAGCAGGCCGTGGAGCACGGTGCTGGAGGAGACGCAGAAGAACGTCGTCGCCTACGCCGAGCAGCAGGGCTTCAAGGTCGCCAGGTGATGCCCGGCCCGGCCCGTCGCGGCGCGACCACGCCGCGGCGGGCCGACCACCACCCCGTTCCCGTTCGGGCCCAGTCAGGAGGTTCCCCGTGACCCGGTCCACACCGATCACGGCGCCCGAGGCCGACGAACCGCCACCGCCCGTCCTGGTCGAGTCGCGGGCGCGGTCCCGGCGCGGGTCGCGCCGCGTCACCGCGCACCCGGTCGCCGGAGCGCTGTTCGTCCTGCCGTTCTTCCTCGTCGTCGTGGCGTTCCTGGTGGTGCCGCTCGCGTACGCGTTCTGGCTCAGCCTGTCCAGCAAGAGCCTCGCGCTGGGCACCCGGTTCACCGGCGTCGACAACTACGTGCGCGCGTTCACCGATCCGATGCTGCTGGACGGCCTGCTGCGGGTCGTCCTCTTCGGACTCGTGCAGATCCCGGTCATGCTCGGCCTGGCGCTCGCGGGCGCGCTCGTGCTCGACGCCGTGACGACGAGGTTCGCCCTGGCGTTCCGGCTCATCGCGTTCATGCCCTACGCCGTGCCCGCCGTCGTCGGCGCGCTCATGTGGGGCTTCCTGTACAGCCGCACGTTCGGCCCGTTCGCGGACCTGCCGACGCTCGTCGGCGGCGACCCGATCGACTTCTTCAGCGTCTCGCTGCTGCTGGTGTCGCTCGGCAACATCGTGACGTGGGCGTGGACCGGCTACAACATGATCATCCTGTACTCGGCGCTGCAGGGCGTGCCGCGCGAGATGTACGAGGCCGCGGTGATCGACGGCGCCACGCCGGTGCAGGTCGCGTTGCGGGTCAAGGTCCCCGCCATCAAGCAGGCGATCTCGCTGGCCGCGATCTTCACCGTCATCGGCACCATGCAGTTCTTCACCGAGCCTGCGATCATGGCGCGGTTCGCGCCGCAGATCTCCGCCGGGTACACGCCCAACCTGTACGCCTACAACCAGGCGTTCGCCTACTCGGACTTCCACTACTCGGCCGCGCTGTCGTTCGCCCTCGGTTTCCTGGTGTTCGTGGTGGCCTACGTGTTCGTGTTCGTCAACCGTCGGCGAGGTGCGCGGAAGTGAACGTCGGCGGAGCTGGCAACCAGACCAGGGTGAAGACCCGACTGCCGCACCTGTTCATGGGTGTGGGCATCCTCTACTTCCTCGTCCCGCTGCTGTGGGTGGTCGTCGCGGCCACCAAGAGCCAGCCGGACCTGCTCGACAGCCCGGCGCTGTGGTTCGCCGAGTTCAACCTGTTCGAGAACATCGGGCAGCTGTTCCGCGAGGACGACGGCGTCTACGGCAAGTGGCTGCTCAACACGGCCCTGTACTCGGGGCTGAGCGCCCTCGGCGCGACCGCGCTGGCCGCCGCGGCGGGCTACGGCCTGGCCCGGTTCCGGTTCCCCGGCAAGCGCTTGTTCGAGACGGCGCTGCTCGGCATGATCATGGTGCCGGCCACCGCGCTGGTGCTGCCGACGTACCTGATCCTGTCGGAGGTCGACCTGGTCGACACGATGTGGGCGGTCATCCTGCCGTCGTTGCTCAGCCCGTTCGGCGCGTACCTGGTCCGCGTGTACGTGGACGAGAGCGTGCCGGTGGAGCTGATCGACGCCGCGCGCATCGACCGCGCCGGCGAGCTGCGCATCTTCTGGCAGATCGTGGTGCCGATGATGCGTCCCGCGATCGTCACCGTCTTCCTGTTCACGCTGGTGGCGACGTGGAACAACTACTTCCTGCCGCTGGTGATGCTCAGCGACTCCGAGCTGTACCCGCTGACCGTGGGGTTGACCACCTGGTTCAACACCGCGCAGCAGGAGGCGGGCACCCGGATGCTGTTCAACCTCGTCGTGACCGGCTCACTGCTGGCCATCGTCCCGCTCGTCGTCGCCTTCGTCCTGCTGCAGCGCTTCTGGCGCAGCGGCGCGGCCGCAGGCGCCTTGAAGTAGGAGAAACGTG
This sequence comes from Saccharothrix hoggarensis, assembly GCF_052936025.1. The sequence goes on from NZ_CP193624.1 coordinate 2,184,134, forward strand.
CTCAACGCCTCCCTGGTCCTCAGCCCCGACTACGTCATCGCGCCCGTGCGCCGCCGGCTCTTCGGGTCGTTCGTCGAGCACATGGGCCGCTGCGTCTACACCGGCATCTACGAACCCGGCCACCCGACCGCCGACGAGGACGGCTTCCGCGGCGACGTGCTCGCCCTCACCCGCGAGATGGGCGTGGAGCTGGTCCGCTACCCCGGCGGCAACTTCGTGTCCGGCTACCGCTGGGAGGACGGCATCGGGCCCGTCGCCGACCGCCCGGTGCGCCGCGAACTGGCCTGGCACAGCATCGAGACGAACGAGGTCGGCATCGACGAGTTCGCCCGCTGGGCCCGCAAGGCCGACGTCGAGGTGATGTACGCGGTGAACCTCGGCACCCGCGGCGTCGAGGAAGCGCTCGACGTGCACGAGTACCTGAACCACGAGGGCGGCACGCACCTCTCGGAGCTGCGCCGCGCCAACGGTTCCAAGGCGCCGCACGGCGTGAAGCTGTGGTGCCTCGGCAACGAGCTGGACGGCCCGTGGCAGCTCGGCCACAAGACCGCGCACGAGTACGGCCGGTTGGCCGCCGAGACCGCGCGGGCGCTGCGGCAGGCCGAGCCGGACCTGGAACTGGTGGCGTGCGGCAGCTCCAGCTCGTCCATGCCGACGTTCGGCGAGTGGGAGTCCACCGTCCTGGAGCTGACCTACGACCAGGTGGACCACATCTCGTGCCACGCCTACTACGAGGTGCTGGACGGCGACGTGGACAGCTTCCTCGCCTCGGCGCTGGACATGGACCACTTCATCGACAGCGTGGTCGCCACGGCGGACGCGGTCGGCGCGCGGCTGAAGAGCAGCAAGAAGATCACGCTGTCGTTCGACGAGTGGAACGTCTGGTACCTGAAGCGGTTCCAGGCCGAGCCGCGCACGGAGTGGGAGGTCGCGCCGCGGGTCATCGAGGACCAGTACGACGTCACCGACGCCGTGGTCGTCGGCAACCTGCTGATCTCGTTGCTGCGCCACAGCGACCGGGTGGCGGTGGCGTGCCAGGCGCAGCTGGTCAACGTGATCGCGCCGATCCGCAGCGAGCCCGGCGGCCCGGCGTGGCGGCAGACGACCTTCCACCCGTTCGCGCTGACGTCACGGCTGGCGCGGGGCCAGGTGCTGCGGGTGGAGACGACCTCGCCGACGTACGAGACCAAGCGCTTCGGCGAGGTCCCGGTGGTCGACGCGGTCGCCACGCACGACCCCGAGTCCGGCGACACGGTGGTGTTCGTGGTCAACCGGCACCGGTCGGAGCCGGTGGACCTGCGGGTCGGCCTGGCCGCGTTCGGCGACGTCGAGGTGGCCGAGGCGTGGACGGTCCACGACCCGGACGGCTCGGCCACCAACACCGAGTCCAACCCGGACCGCGTCGTCCCGAAGCCCCACCCGGCGACCGTCGCGGACGGCGACCTCACGGCCGTCCTGCCGCCCGTCTCGTGGACCGCGGTGAGGCTCAGCGCCCGTTCGTGACGGCCGGGCGCACCGGTGAGGGCGGCACGCGGAGCACGCGTGCCGCCCACCCCGGCAGCCACCAGTTCCACCGGCCCATCATCGCCACCGTCGCCGGCACGAGGACGGCGCGGATCAGCGTGGCGTCCAGCACGATCCCCAGCGACACCCCGGACGCGAAGATCGCCACGTCCAGCTCGCCGCCGGCCGCCATGGACGCGAACGAGAAGAACAGGATGAGCGCCGCGCACGTCACGAGCCTGCCGGTGCGACCGATGCCCGCGACGACGGCCTGCCGCGTGCTCCCGGTCCGGTCGTGCTCCTCGCGCATCCTGGCGATGATGAACACCTCGTAGTCCATCGTCAGCCCGTACAGGAACGCGAACACGGTCACCGGGACGAACGTGCCGATCGCGCCGTCCGGCTGGAGGCCGAGCACCGCCTCGGTGCCCCAGCCCCACTGCCACACCACGACCAGCGCGCCGAGCACCGCGCCCAGCGACAGCAGGTTCAGCAGGATCGCCTTGAGCGGCAGCAGGAGCGAGCGGAACGCCCTGGCGAGCAGGACGAACGTGGCCGCGGCGAGCAGCGCGAGCATCCACGGGAACGCCGAGTACGTCACGTCGACGTAGTCCAGCTGTTGGGTGGCGTTCCCGCCGACGAGCACCCCGTCCGGCACGGCCGCGCGCACCGCCCGGACCAGGTCCTCGCCCGCGTCGGCGCCGCCCTCGGGCACCGGCAGCACGGTCACCAGCGCCGAGCCGTCGACGCGCCACCGGTCGTCGTCGGGAGCCGTGACGGCGTGCACGCCCGGCACGTCCGCGAGGGCCGCCGCGACCGCGCCCGGATCGCGCCCCGGCGGCACGAACACGTCGAACGACGTCAGCACACCGGACGGGACGCCCGCCTCCCGCAACGCCGCCAGCCCGTCGTGCCCGCTGCCCGAGCGGGCCAGGTCGCCGGTCACGGGGACGCTGAGGTTCACGCCCAACCCGATCACCGACAGGCCGACCAGCGCGGCGGCGGCGACCACCGCGGCCGGCACGCGCCGCCGCACCACGACGCGCGCCCACGCCGTCCACGCCCGGCTCGCCGCCTCCTCCCGTTCGAGCTTCCCGGGGCGGGCCTTGGCCAGCAGGAGCGGCAGCACCGTGAGCGACACGAGCGCGCTCGCGAGCGTCACCACCATCCCGCCGACGCCGAGGCTGCGCAGCAGCGGGATCGGCAGCACCACCATGGTCACCAGCCCGATCGCCACCGCGCCGCCGCTGAACACGATCGCGTGCCCCGCCGTGGCCATCGCCCGGTGCACGGCCTCGTCGCCGTCCCGGCCGAGCGCCCGTTCCTCGCGCCAGCGGGTCACCAGGATCAGCGCGTAGTCCACCGCGATGCCGATCCCGAACAGCGGCAGCATGATCACCGTCGTCTCGTGGACGTCGATCACCGCGCTCGCCGCCAGCAGCCCGAGGAACGACACGGGCACCGCGACGAACGCCGTGAGCAGCGGCACGAGCGCGAGGGCCGAGCGGAACACTAAGGCCAGCACGGCGATCGCGGCGGCGAGGGTGATGAGCAGCTTCAGCGGCACGTCGAGCCCGCCGGTGTCCGCGCCCGTCGCCAGCGCGTCGAGCCCGGTCACGTGCAGCAGCGCGCCGTCCGGCAGGTGCGGGCGCATGGCGTCGGCGACGACCGCCCCCAGGTCCGACCCCTCGCCGAGCGCGCTGCCGGGCAGACCGCCCTGCTCGACCTGCGGCCCGAAGACCAGGCCGAACGTGGTCGTGCCGCCGTCGCCGACGAACGCGCGGTCGCCGGTGTCGGCGTACGACACGACGCGGGCGTCGTCCGGGATCGCGTCGAACGCGTCGGCCAACGCCTCCCGCACGCCCGGCGAGTCCACCGTGACCCCGTCCGGGAGCGTGACGACCGGGACGAACGGCCGTTCGTAGCCCCCGGTGCCGTAGGTGGCCGTGATCCTCTGGTTGGCCTCGTAGCCGGGCAGGCCGGGGTAGTCGTTGCGCTCGGACGTGGCCGGCAGCAGCAGGGCGAGCGCGCCGCAGCCGGCGAGCAGCAGCGCGACGGCGAGCGCGCCGACCGGTCGTCGGTGCCCGAGCACGAATCGGGACAGTTTCTCCATGCCGACCAGCCCACCAGCGCGATCTTCGGGCGGCGTGCGAGCGCTCTGGGAGTTCTCTGTGAAAAAGCGGCCTCCGCGGTCGATCCGGGTCACCCCTGCACGAGACTGGCCCGGTGACACCACCACCGCCGCGCGTCCTCGTCGTCGACGACGAGAGGTACCTGGCCGACCTGGTCGCCACGGCGTTGCGCTACGAGGGCTTCGAGACGGCCGTGGCGTCGACCGCCGCGGAGGCCCGGACCACGTCGTTCGCGCCGGACCTGCTCGTGCTGGACGTGGTGCTGCCCGACGGGTCCGGCATCGACCTGTGCCGCGAGCTGCGCCGGACCGGGCAGCGCGCGCCCGTCGTGTTCCTCACCGCCCGCGACGCCACCGAGGACAAGATCACCGGGCTCACGGCGGGCGGCGACGACTACGTGACCAAGCCGTTCAGCATCGAGGAGCTGGTGGTGCGGGTGCGGGCGGTGCTGCGCCGCACGCGTCCCGGCGAGTGGCCGGGGGAGCGGCTGCGGTTCGCGGACCTGGAGGTGGACGAGGACGCGCACACCGTGCGGCGGCACGGCGAGCCGATCGACCTCACGCCGACCGAGTTCAAGCTCCTGCGCTACCTCGTCGCGAACGCCGGCCGGGTGCGGTCGAAGCGGCAGATCCTCGACCACGTGTGGGAGTACGACTTCGGCGGCAACGACGGGGTCGTCCAGACGTACATCTCCTACCTGCGGCGGAAGGTGGACGCGTTCGACCCCCCGCTGATCCACACCGTCCCGCGTGTCGGGTACGTCGTGCGGCTGCCGGAGAACCGGCCCCCGCGGCCCGGGCGGGCCTGATGTCGTTGCGGGCCAGGCTGGTGCTGACCGTCGTCGGGTTGCTCGCGCTCGGCCTGGCGGTGTCGGTGGGGGCGATCTTCGGCGCGTTGCAGGACTGGTCCGGCGACCAGAACGACGACGTGCTCACCGCCGTGGGCCGCGACTTCCGGCGCGAACTGCTCGCGGGCCCCGGCGCACCCCAGAACGGCGTGGTCACGGACGGCGTGGTGACGCGGGTGTGGCGGGACGCGGCGGCGCACGGCGACATCCCGTCGTTCTTCCAGGTCCGAAGCCCGGACGGGCGGGTGCGGCACACCACGGCGTTCGGTGCGGCGCCGGCGCTGCCGGACCCGTTGACCGACGCCTTGTGGCCCGCGGCGGTGACGGCGGAGAACCCGGACGGCGGCCGGTTCGCGGACGTCGGCGAACCGCGCTGGCTGGTGCGGACGTCACGGGTGGGCGAGCACGGCGACATCCTCGTGGTGGCGATGCCGGCCGCGAAGTCGGACGAGCTCCTCGACCGGGTGCGCAACGTCGCCGTCGGGTCGAGCGCGGTGGCGCTGCTGGCGGTGGCGTACCTGTCGTGGCGGGCGGTGCGGAGGGCCCTGCGTCCCCTGACGGGCATCTCGGCGACCGCGGCGGCCATCGGCTCGGGCGACCTCACCCGCCGGGTGGGGGGCGCGGGCGCGCGCACGGAGGTCGGGCGGCTCGGTGACGCGCTGAACGCGATGCTCGGCCAGCTGGAGTCGGCGTTCCGGGAGCGGGAGGCGTCCGAGGACCGGCTGCGCCGGTTCGTCGCCGACGCGTCGCACGAGCTGCGCACCCCGATCGCCACCATCCGCGGGTACGCCGAGCTGTTCCGGCGCGGCGCGGCCCGCCGCCCCGACGACCTCGACGTGGCGATGCGCCGGATCGAGTCGGAGGCCGAGCGCATGGGGTCGCTGGTGGACGAGCTGCTGCTCCTGGCGCGCCTCGACCAGGGCCGGCCGCTGTCGCGCGACCCGGTCGAGCTGACCGACCTGGCCGCCGACGCCGTCGCCGACGCCCTGACCGCGTGGCCGGACCACCCGGTGGAGCTGGACCACGACGAGCCGGTGACCGTGGCGGGCGACCGCGACCGGCTGCGCCAGGTGCTGGGCAACCTGCTGGCGAACGTCGCCCGCCACACCCCGCCCGGCACGACGGCGCGGGTCAGCGTGCGCGCCGAGGGCGACCACGCCGTGATCGCGGTGTCCGACGACGGTCCGGGCCTGACCGAGGAGGAGTGCTCGCACGTGTTCGAGCGGTTCTACCGCGCCCCGACCGCCCGCGCCGACCACGGGGGCGCGGGGCTGGGTCTGTCGATCGTGGCCGCCGTGGCCGCCGCGCACGGCGGCCGGGCCACCGTCGCCTCGACCCCCGGCCGGGGCACGACGGTCGCGATAACCCTTTCCCCCGCCCGGCCCGGCGCTGCCAGGCTCCCCGACCATGACGACGACACGTGAGCTGCTGCTGATCGGCGGCGGCGCGGGGGTGGGGAAGTCCAGCGTCGGCTGTGACATCAGGTGCACGGTGCTGCTCACCGCCGAGGACGCCACCGTCCGGGAACGGCTCGCGCACTGGGAGGTCGGCTCCCGGCTCGCGCCGCACGTCGACCGCAGCCGCGCCACGGCGGAAGCGCCCGCGCGCAGCGTCCACGTCGCCACGGACGGCAAGTCGGTCGTCGGGATCGCCCACGAGGTGCCGGCCGCCGCGGCGTGGTGACCGCCGACCTGCGACGGCCGACCCTGCGACGGCTGACTCTGCCGCGGCTGGCCCTGCGGCGGACGCCGGGCTGCGGGAAGGTGTGGCGCACAGGCACCGTTCCGGGAGGATCCACAGATGAACCACACGTCGACCGCCACCGTCGCGACCCTGCGGGTCCCCGACGCGTCGCTGCACTACGAGGTGCGGGGCGACGGGCCGCTCGTGGTGCTCGTCGGCGCGCCGATGGACGCCAGGGCGTTCGAGCCGCTGGCCGACCTGCTCGCCGCCGACCACACCGTGCTCACCACGGACCCGCGCGGCATCAACCGCAGCGAGGTGGACGACCGGGAGCGCGACTCGACGCCCGAGCTGCGCGCCGACGACCTCGCCCGCCTCATCGCCCACCTCGACGTCGGCCCGGCGGTGGTGCTGGGATCGAGCGGCGGCGCGGTCAGCGCCCTGGCCCTCGCGCAGGCCCACCCGGAGCTGGTGCGCACGGTGATCGCGCACGAGCCGCCGCTGGACGAGCTGGTGGAGGACCGCGAGGAGCTGCGGGAGCGGACCGACGACATGATCGCCACCTACCTGGCGGGCGATCGCCTGGGCGCGTGGCGCAAGTTCCTCGCCATCGCGGACATCGACATGCCCGTCGAGGCGGTCGAGCAGATGTTCGGCGGCGACGGCGACCCGCAGGACCGCGCGGACGAGCACTACCAGTACACGCGGATGCTGCGGCCGACCGTCGAGTTCGTGCCGGACGTGGAGGCGCTGCGCGCGTCGGGGGCGCGGATCGTCGTCGCCATCGGCGAGGCGTCGGGCGGGCAGCTGTGCGAGCGCACGTCGCAGGCGCTGGCCGAGCGGCTCGGCGTCGAGCCCACGACGTTCCCCGGCAGCCACATCGGGTTCGTCGAGGACCCGGAGCGGTTCGCCGCCCGCCTCCGCGAGGTGGTGGCCGAGGGCTAGGCGGACGCGCGGGCGCGGCGGTCGACCACGACCGACAGGGCGGCCACCGCCAGCCCGGACAGGCTCAGCGCGACACCGACCCACGCCGTGGACGTGTAGCCCCAGCCTGCCGCGATGGCGAGGCCGCCCAGCCACGCGCCCGCGCCGTTGGCGATGTTCAGCGCCGAGTGGTTGGACGACGACGCCAGCGACGGCGCGTCCGGCGAGGCGTCCATCAGCCGCACCTGGAGCGCCGAGGCGAGGACCTGCGACACGAGCCCGAGCAGGAACACCGTGGCGAACGCCATCACCGGCGACGTCGCCGTGAGCGCGAACAGCACCAGCACGGCGGTCACCGCGATCATCGAGCCGAACACGGTGCCCATCACGGACCGGTCCACGAACCGGCCGCCGGTGGTCGCGCCGAGCGTCATGCCGAGCCCGAACACCGCCAGCACCCACGGCACGGCGCCCGCGGACAGGCCGGTGACCTCCGTGGTGATCGGCGAGACGTAGGAGTAGACGGCGAACATGCCGCCGAACCCGACCATGCCCATGACCAGCGCGAACCACACCTGCGGGCGGCGGAACGCGCGGAGTTCGGCGGCCACGCCCGCGTCCCGCGCGGCGGGGATGCGGGGCAGCCACCTCGCCACCGACAACGCCGTCACGACCGCGATCGCCGACACCGCGAAGTAGGCGACGCGCCAGCCGATCTGCTGCCCGGCGGCGGTGGCGACCGGCACGCCGACGAGGTTCGCCACGGTGAGGCCGACCATGATCCGGGCGACCGCCGTGCCACGCCGCTCCGGCGGCACGAGGGTCGTCGCGACCACGGCGGCGATGCCGAAGAACGCGCCGTGCGGCAGGCCGGCCACGAACCGGGAGATCATCAGCAGGGTGGCGTTCGGCGCGACGGCGGACAGCCCGTTGCCGACGGCCAGGGCGATCGTGAGGCCGATGAGCAGGCCCTTGCGCGGCAGCTTCGCGGCCAGGCCGGCGATGAGCGGCGCGCCGACGACGACGCCGAGCGCGTAGAGGCTGATCGCGTGGCCCGCGGCGGGGATGGAGAGGTCGAACGTCGCCGCCATCTGCGGCAGCAGGCCCATGGTGGCGAACTCGGTGGTGCCGATGGCGAAGCCGCCGAGCGCGAGCGCCCCCATGGCCGCGCCGCCGTTGCGTCCGCGCCGGGTCGCCGCGGGCTGGACGGCCGTCGCTGTCATCGCGTCGCTCCTGTCGTCTGTCCCGTGTCGACAGTGACCGCGCGACGTGGCTTGCCGGGCTGAGGTGGCTTGCTTAGCTGTGGCTTGCTTAGCTACGGAAACGATTTTAACGGTCGCACGCCCCCGGTTCGCGCCCACACCGCGTGCCGCTGCTCACAGGGAGAACTCGGTGGACGGCGTTTCCCCGGCATGACGTAATACCGGCGTCGAGGAGGAGGACCGTGTTCACACGACGGGTGGAGTTGCGGCGGCACGGCGGGCTCGTTCCGGTGAGCGAGGACGACGTCCTGGTCACCGCCGACGTCGGGCCGCACGGCGAGGTGGTCGCGCTGTGGTCGACGCCGGAGGGCCGCGAGGTGCTGCACGCGCGCGACGGCGGCCGTGGTGGCGCGAGCTTCCCCGCCGTGCGGGCCGCGCGTCCGGTGGCGGCCCGCCTGACCCGGCACGTCCCCGACCGGGACGCCGTCGTCCACCTGGACGGTCTCGCGCTCGCGCACTGCCACGTGCAGCCGTTGCCGGGGGACCGGTTCCTCGTGGTCGGCGCGCGGAACCGCTGGACCGCCGACGGTGTCGAGGACAACGCCCACGTGGTCGACCCCGCGGGCGGCGTCGTGCGCACCGCCCTGTTCGGCGACGGCGTCGCCCACGTGGCGGCCACCCCGTCCGGCCAGGTGTGGGTCGGCTACTCCGACGAGGGCGTGTACGGCAACTTCGGCTGGGGCGGTCCGGGCCCCGCGCCGGTCGGCGGGTCCGGACTCGTCCGGTTCGGCCGCGACCTGACCCCGACCTGGGCGTACCCGCACGACGGCGACTTCGACGGGATCGACGACTGCTACGCGCTCAACGTCGCCGGCGAGACGGCGTGGACGTGCTACTACTCCGAGTTCCCCGTCGTGCGGGTCGACGGCGACCGGGTGACCGGGTGGGAGAACGAGGTGGAGGGCGCGACCGCCGTCATCACGGACGGCGTGCGCTGCGCGCTGGTCGGCGGCTACGGCGGGGAGCGCGACCTGGTCCGGGTCGGGGAGCTGACCGGGGACGGGCGGTTCGAGGTCCGGCACACGCGGCGGTTGGCGCTGCCCGACCGCCGTCCGTCGAACGGGTGGACGGCGGTCGGGCGCGGGGACGTGCTGCACGTGATCTCGGGGACCGCGCACTACCGGCTCGACCTCGACCAGTTGCCGGGCTGACGCGTGGTCCTGCCGGAGGGCGTCAGGCGGGGCGCTTGCGCAGGACGACCAGCGTGACGACGAACGCGGCGGCGAGCAGGGCGGCGGCGACGGTGAACGCCACGTGGTACCCGGCGGTGAGGGCGGCGGCTTCGGCGACGCCCGCCGCGCGGTCCTCCCCGGTGCGGGCGGCGGCCAGCGTGGACAGGACGGCCACGCCCACGGCCATGCCGACCTGCTGGGTGGTGTTGAACAGCCCGGACACCAGGCCCGCGTCGTCCGGCTTGGCGTCGGACATGCCCAGCGACGCCAGGGCGGGCAGCACGAGCCCGCCGCCCGCGATCAGCAGCATGACCGGCAGCAGGTCGGTGACGTAGTCGGCGTCCACGGGGACGGTCCGGAGCTTCAGCATCGCGCCGAACAGCAGCGCGAGCCCGGCCAGCAGCACGGCGCGTTCGCCGAACCGGTTGTTCAGGCGGGCCGAGAGGAACAGCGACACACCGCCGATGGCGACGGCCGCGGGCAGCATCGCCAGGCCCGTGGCCAACGCGCCGTAGCGCAGCACCTGCTGCATGAAGAGCGCGACGATGATCTGGAACGCGAACATCGCCGACAGCGTGAGCACCTGCACGAGGTTCGCCCCGCTGACGTTGCGGGACCGCAGGACGCGCAGCGGCATCAACGGCGTCCTCGCGGTCGCCTGGCGCACGGTGAACGCGGCCAGCAGCGCCACCGACAGCGCGCCGAGGCCGAGCGTGTGCGCCGCCGTCCAGCCGTGCTGCTCGACCTTGACCACGGTGTAGATGCCGAGCATCAGGCCGCTGGTGACGAGCGCCGCGCCGAGCACGTCCGCGCCGGCGGCCAGTCCCGCCCCGCGGTCGGCCGGCAGCGCGCGGACCGCGAGGAGGATGGTGGCCACGCCGATGGGCAGGTTGATGAAGAAGATCCAGTTCCAGCTCAGCGCGTCGGTGAGGACACCGCCCAGGACCTGCCCGAGGGACGCGCCGGCCGCGCCGGTGAAGCTGAAGACGCCGATCGCCTTGGCGCGTTCGGCCGGGTCGGTGAACAGGGTCACCAGGATGCCGAGCACGACCGCCGAGGCCATCGCGCTGCCCGCGCCCTGGAGGAACCGGGCGGCGATCAGCAGGCCGGGCGTGGTAGCCGCGCCCGCCAGCAGGGACGCGGCGGTGAAGACGGCGTTGCCCGCGAGGAACAGGGCCTTGCGGCCGACCAGGTCGCCGAGCCGGCCCGCGAGCAGCAGCAGGCCGCCGAAGGCGATCAGGTACGCGTTGACGGTCCAGCTGAGGCCGGCGGGGGAGAAGCCCAGGTCACGCTGGATGGCGGGCATCGCGACGGTGACGATGCTGCCGTCGAGGATCGTCATCAGCATCGCCGCGGACAGCACGGCGAGCGCGGTCCACCGGTTCACGCGAGGCGTGTCCCGTGGTGCTTCGAGGGGTGTTCCGGAGTCGGTTCCGACATCCGACGGCATGGCTGGCTCCTGTTCCCGCGGTGACAGGAGCAACCGTAGCGGATAGTTTTGTTACAGACAATCTAGTGCGGACTCACTTGGTGCTCTCGCGGGCGCGGCGGGCCGTCTGCGGCGCCGCGACCGGCGTCGACAGGTGGCCCGTGACCAGCAGGTTCATCGCGTGGAGGAGGGCATCGCGGTCCTTCTTCGGCAGCGACTCCAGCGCCGCCCGGTGCACGCCGTCCACGATCTCCTGACTGCGCCGGGCCACCTCCGCGCCCTTCTCGGTGACGGCGATGATCCGCGCCCGCCGGTCCGTGCTGGACGGCCGGCGCTCGGCGAGGCCCGCCTTCTCCAGCGCGTCCACCGTGACGACCATGGTGGTCTTGTCCATGTCGCCGAGCTCGGCCAGCTGGATCTGCGTGCGCTCCTCTTCGAGGGCGTGGACGAGCACGCAGTGCATGCGCGCCGTGAGGCCGATCTCGGCCAGCGCCGCCGCCATCCGCGTGCGCAGGACGTGGCCGGCGTGGTCGAGGAGGAAGGACAGGTCGGACTCGGTGCGGGCCGGGGCCATGGCGGACATGGCCCCAGCCTACCTACTCGGACACCGGCGGATTATCCGCAACGAACCTGGTCACAGCGGTGGGTGGGCGTTGCGCAGCAGCTCCCGGAACTGCTCGGAGTGCCACTGCCCGGCCGGTGGCGCGTTCCGCCACGCCCCCGTCGGGTACTGGCTCGCGCCCGGGTAGCCGGTGTAGTCCGGGTCGCACATCCGGTTGTGGTTCTCGTCGCCGATCGGCAGCGGGATGGACGCGCCGTCCGACTCGCCCGGCGGCTTCATCCACACGTACGCGTCGACGTTCGGCCGGGGCGCCGCGACCGGGCGTTCGCCCAGGCCCGTGCCGGTCTGGTTGCACCAGTTGTAGATCCGGACCCGGCGGTCGACCCGGCTGGTGTCGACGTAGGTGTCGACGCTCGTCTCCGGGCCCGGCCCGGTCGGCCGGTTCGGACCGCCCCAGCCGTTGCGCGAGGTGTCGACCAGCACGCCCACGCGCGGGTCGAAGCCCGCCGCGACCGCCTCCGCGCGGAAGGCGTCCACAAAGGACAGCTCGTCGACGAACGGGTTCCAGTCCACCCACCGGCTCTGCCGGATGTGCTGCCCGTTGATCACCGTCTTGACGAGGAACTCCTCGCGCAGCGCCGAGTAGTCGGCGGTGTTGGCGATGAACCCGTGCACCGCGCCGAGCCCGCCGCCCGAGCGCGCCGTCCTCGCCAGCAGCTCCAGCGTCGGCTTGCGGTCCTCGTCCCAGCCGATGCCGCCGTGGTGGCTGATGTCGAGGTAGCTGTAGACGTTGCGGATCGCGCCGAGCTTCGCCAACGCGTACGCGACGCCCCCGGTGTAGGCGCCGTTGGCCTTCACGGTCTCGCACTGCCAGGTCGCCCACGACCGCGGCGCGGTGTGGGTCACCAGGAACGGCAGCGAGTTCGGCTCCACGACGGCGACGATCCGCAGCCGCGCGTACGCCGGGTCGGCCAGGATCGCGGCGATCGGGTCGACGAACTCCTGCTTGTAGCGCGGCAGCTCGCTCGCGTCCAGCTCGCCGTTGGTGGACAGCCGGCCGCAGTCCCGGCCGGGCAGGTCGTACAGCACGAGCTGGACGACCCCCGCGCGCTGGCGCAGCGCCTCGTCCAGGTGCGCGCGCAGGCCCATGCGGCCGTTCGAGCCGTGGATGGACGCGATCCGGTCGAGCCACACGCCGGTCGGCTGCCCGGCGACGGCCGCGCCGCCCGGCTCGGCGGCGGCACGGGTGGACCACTCCGGGTTCACGTAGGCGCGGACGCCGACGTACGGGTTGTCCACGCGCACCGACGTGCGCGGCGCGGCGGCGGGTGGCGGATCGGCCGCGTGGGCCGGGGCGACCACGAGCCCCGCGGCCAGCGCGACCGCGGTCAGCACGTGGCCGACGCGTAAGGAAGACCTCATGAACGGCTACCTCCGGTGATCACGACGAGGTGAAGGGAGGCGGTGTGCTGCCCACGGTACCGGCCGACCACGGTCCGCGGCCACGATCAGAGGTCGTCCACGCCGATCAGCCCGTCCTGGATCGCCCGCGCCACCAGCGCGGCCTTCGTCGGCGCCTCGCGCCCGATCAGCGCGTACTTGATCCGGATGCGTTCGAGGTGCGAGTTCACCGTGCTCAGCGAGATCCCCAGGCGCTGCGCCACGAACTCCTTGGACTCCGACTGGAACCACTCCACCAGCACCTCGGCCTCGCGCGGCGACAGCGCGGGCCGGTGGTCGGAGCGGTCGGCCGCCAACGCGCCCGCCAGCGACGGCGGCGTGTACGGCCGCCCCTCGGCCGCCGCGCGGGTCGCCTGCACCAGGTGGTCCGCGCCCTCCGCCTTGGTCAGGTAGCACAGCGCGCCCAGCTCCAGGCACTGCAACGCGATCGCGTCGTCGGCGCGCATCGAGTAGACGACGACCCGCCGGCCCGCCTCCACCAACCGGCGCAGGTCGCCGAGCACGGGCGCGGGACGACCCAGGTGCAGGTCGAGGATCACCACGTCGGCCAGGGCGCCCTCGCCGAGCCACGCCGCGCGCACGTCCTCGCCGCTCGCCGCGACCCGGATCGGGGGAGTGCCGGACGACAGCCAGTACGCGACGCCCGCGCGCACCGCCGGGTGGTCGTCGATCACCACCGCGCTCAGCTCGTCCGCCATCGGGCCTCCATCCGCGTGTGCCGACCGTACGTCCCGCATTCGACTTCGACCCGCCCCGTCGCGGTTCCCACGTCCACGCCGGCGTCGGCGACCACCGCCACCCGGACCTCGCCGTCGCCGCGCAGCAGGCTGACCCGCGCGCGCACGCGGGCCGCGGACAGCGCCACCGCGAGCGGCCCGGTCAACTCGCGCCGCACGTCGGTCGGCACCGGCACCGGCGCGCCGCTGACCGCGAGCGACACCACGACACCGCGCCGTTCGGCCACGTCGACGCAGGCCGTGACCTCGTGCACCAGCGGGTCCGGCACGTCGTCGTTCTCGGCGAACAGGCGGCGCAGCTGGGTGGCCGCGAGCGCGCACCGCAGCCGAGTCTCGTCGGCCCGCGGGTCCAGCACGCCGTCCGCCAGGTCCGCCAGCAGCGGCAACGTCGTGCCGAGCTGCCCGGCGAACCCGGCCCGGAGGTCCTGTTCCCACTGCTCGGCCAGCGCGGCCCTGGTCGCGGCGCGTTCCCGTTCGGCGGCGACCTCGGCGGCCAGGCGCGCGCCGCGGACCAGCACCCGGGAGATCACCAGGACGCCGAGCTGGAAGCTGACCACGCTCAGCACCACCACCCCCGCGCCGCCGACCTCCGCCCGGTCCGGCGTCCCGGCCAGCAGCCACTGGGTCACGCTGATCGCGACGTGCGCCGCCTGCGCGGCCAGCAGCGCCGCCACCCGGTCCGGCAGCAACAGCAGCAGGTGCCACCCGACCAGGCCGAACGACCAGTGCGTCGGACCGAAGTGCGCGTCCGGCGGCAACACGTCGGTGGCCACCGCGGACGCGGCGAGCACCGCCACCGCGCCGACCACCACCAACGGCGGCGGCAACGGCTTGCGGCGCAGCACCCACACCGCGCACAACGCCGTCACCAACGCCGGGACGGCGAACGCGGCCAGCGCGGCGGGGTGGTCGTGGACCAGGAGAGGCCCAACCCCCAGGGTCGGCTGCACCAGGGCCGTGACGCCCAGCAGCACCAACCGCAGGCTGGCGAACACGTGCCCCTCGGCGTCGACGGCCGACGGCACGACCCGGTCAGCCACGCGGCCACACCAGCCGCACCGTCGTGCCGCCCGGCCCGGACGTCACCTCGCCGCCGCCGCCGACCGCCGCCATCCGCTCGACCACCGAGCCGCGGATGCCGCGCCGGTGCGCGGACACGGCCCCGACGTCGAACCCCGGACCGGTGTCCGCCACCCGCACCTCCACGCCGCCGCCCCGTGCCGTCACGCGCACCTCGGCCGCGCCGGTGCCGGCGTGCCGCTCGACGTTCGCCAACGCCTCCCGCAGCGCCCGCACCAGCGCCAACGCCACCGACGCGGGCACCAGCACCGCGTCCCAGCGCGCGTCGACGGCCAACGGGCTGCGCTCCACCACCGTCCGCAGCGACGAGCCGACGTCCACCACGCTGTCGCGCGGCTCGCCGGAGGCGCCCGTCAACAGGTCGAGGTCGCGGCGCGCGTACCCGGCGACCTCGGCCGGGTCGGCGTCCCGCCCGTTCACCGCCACCACCAGGAACGTCGCCGACGCGGTGTCGTGCAGCAACGCCAGGTACTCGCGCTCGCGGGCACGCCGTTCCAACGCCACCGCCTCCACCCGCTCCAGCGCGGCCCGCCGGGCGCGGAGCCCGTCCACCCGGCGCGTGGAGCGGCGCACCAGCCCGAACGCCAACCGCGCCAGCACGCACTCGACCACGACCCTCAGCACCGCCGTGCCGACCCAGCCGAGCGTCCCGACGTACGCGGCGAGCAGGAGGACCGTCACGGGCGCCGACACCTTCGGCGACCACTCCCACTGCAGCGTGATCGCCGTGGTCGTGAGGACGGTGAGCGCCCACTGGTCCGTGCCGCCGATCCACTCGTGCGCCACGCACACCGCCACCACCCGCACGACGCAGAACGCCAGGGCGAGCCGCGGCGCGCCGAAGTCCGCCACCGCGCAGGCCACCACCAGGCCGAGCACCGCCAAACCGGGCGCCAGGCCGTCGGACGGCACGGACAGCAGGCCGAACACGCTGATCAACGTGGTGGCGACGCCGCGGACCGGCCCCGCGAACCGCGCGATGGAGGTCAGGAACCCCGCTTCGACCTGCCCCGGCATGCGGCGACCTTAGCCGTCTACGACTTTCGTCAGGGGCGCCCCTGGTCGGTCGCCGGATGTTCCGGCGCCCCGCCGATTCCTAGGTTCACCACCGTGAAAGCCCACCTGATCGGCGTGGTCGTCGCCCTGGCTGCCCTAACGCCGCCCCTCCCCGCCGCCGCGCACGCCGAACCGACCGCTGCCGAATTGACCGCTGCGGAACCGACCGCTGAGGCCATCGACGCCTACCTGACCGAAGCGTTACGGGACACCGGTCTGCCCGGCCTGTCCGTCGTGACCGAAGATCGCCCACCGGGTCGTGGTTGACCTGCGCGGCGGCCGCCTCGCCCGCTACGACGAAGCCCGCAGGCGCGTCTCCGCCCTCACGGCGCGCGAACGCGAAGTGCTGGCGCTGGTCGGCGGGGGCCGCACCAACCAGGACATCGCCCGCCGCCTCACCGTCGCCGAGGGCACGGTGAAGGCCCACGTCAGCACCATCCTCCAGCGGCTGGACGTGGCGAACCGCGTCCAGGCCGCCATTCTCGCCCACGAAGCCGGTCTGACCACCCCTGCCTCGTGAGGCCACGTCACCCCCGGGCGGCGGTCCAGGCGAGGTAGCGGTGGAGGGCGGCGGCGGCTTCGAGCATCGCGGTGTCCCGGCGGGTCAGGTCGGCCTCCCGCGACGCGATGGCGGCACGCAGCGCCTCCGTGCCGCCCGAGCTGCGGAACTGGTCCATGATCGGCTTGATCGCGGGCAGCGGGTAGCGGCTCTGGCGCAGGGTCGCCACCAGGCGCGCGTCGCGGACGTCGGCCGTGCCGTAGCGGCGGTGCCGGTCGGTGTCGCGTCGCGGGCTCAGCAGGCCCGCGGCCTCCCACACCCGCAACGCGGACGGTCGGACGCCGAGGCGTGCGGCCAGCTCACTCACCCGCAGACCACCCCGCGGCACGGTCTCCGCGCCGTGCCCGGACACCTCCGCGCCGGACACCGCCGCGCCGGACGTCTCCGTGCCGGACGTCTCCGTGCCGGACGTCTCCGTGCCGGACGTCTCCGTGCCGGACGTCTCCGTGCCGGACACCTCCGCGCCGGACGTCTCCGTGCCGGACGTCTCCGTGCCGGACACCTCCGCGCCGGAGGTCCCCGCGCCGGACGCCACCGCCTCCAACGCCTCGGCGGTCGCCCGCAACGCCCGCCGCTGCTCGTGCACGGCCGCGTGCACCGCGTCGACCCGCGCCAACGCCACCGCCGGCGTCCCGGCGTGCACGGCCCGCATGATGGCCTGAGCCGCGTCCCACCCGTAGCCCGGACCCAGCGCCCGGTACGTCGTCAACGCCTCCCGGTGCCGCTCGTCGAACCGCCGGTACCCGGTCGGCGACCGCTCGGCCGGCGGCAGGATGCCGGCGTCCAGGTAGTTGCGCACCTGCTGGGTCGAGATGCCCGCCGCGCGGGCGAGGTCGACGGGGCGCAGCGGCACGACAGCCCTCCGGCGGCACAGTCGGGTTCAACGACGATTTGAAGGTTACGCCGCACCCATCCGAGGCAGCGGCACTGCCGGTCGTGAAAAGTCTCAACAACCCACTTCAACGATACGGTTGAAGCCATGAAAACCGGTGACAACCAGCGGGAACCGTCGGTGGTGGACGCGCGCGGGCTGCGGATGCGGTACGGCTCCACCGACGTGCTCAACGGGGTGGACCTGAGCGTCGGGCGCGGCGAGGTCGTCGCGCTGCTCGGCCCCAACGGCGCGGGCAAGACCACCACCATCGAGATCCTGGAAGGCTTCCGCACCCGCTCCGCCGGCGACGTGCGGGTGCTCGGCGTCGACCCCGAGCACGGCGACGAGGAGTGGCGCGCCCGCCTCGGCGTGGTGCTCCAGTCGTGGCGCGACCACAGCCGGTGGCGCGTGCGGGAGCTGCTGTCCTACCTGAGCCTGTTCTACGCCCCCTACCGGGAGGGCGCGTTCGACCCCGACGAGCTGATCGACCTCGTCGGCCTCACCGACCACGTGGACCACCGGGTCGGCACGCTGTCCGGCGGCCAGCGCCGCCGGCTGGACGTCGCCGTCGGCCTGGTCGGACGCCCGGAGCTGCTGTTCCTGGACGAGCCGACGGTGGGCTTCGACCCGGAGGCCCGGCGCGAGTTCCACGCGCTGGTGCGCCGCCTCACCGGCACCGCGATCCTGCTCACCACCCACGACCTCGCCGAGGCCGAGAAGCTCGCCGACCGGATCGTCGTCCTCGTCGCCGGCCGGGTCGTCGCCGACGGCACGGCCGCCGAACTGGCCGACCGCATCGCCGGCAAGGCCGAGGTGCGCTACCGCCTGCACGGCTCCGAGCACGTGGTCGAGGTGGCCGACTCGACCCGGTACGTCCGCGAGCTGTTCGCCGAGCACGGCGAGGCCGTCGACGACCTGGAGGTGCGCCGCGCGAGCCTGGAGGACGTGTACCTGGCGCTGGTCCGCGAGTCCGAGCTGGTGAGCGCGTGAACGCCCGCGCGGTGGCCGTGCGCGCGGGCGTGCGGCGGGGACGGATCGAGTTCGCCCAGACGATGACGAACGTCGGCGAGCTGCTCGGCTGGCTGTGGCTGCCGGTGGTGGCCCTGGTCGTCATGCACGCGTTCGGCGACGGCGCGGCGCCCGGCGTGGACTTCCCGCTCGGCGCGCAGGCCGTGCCGGGCATCCTCGCGATGAACGCCGTGTTCACCGGCCTCATGGGGCTGGCGATGGCGCTGACCATGGACCGCGAGGACGGCACCCTGCTGCGCGCCAGGGCGACCCCGAACGGCGTCCTCGGGTACGTCGTCGGCAAGGTGCTCGGCAAGGCCGCGATGACGGTCGCCGTGCTGGTGCTCGTGCTGGTGCCGGCGGTGTTCGCGTTCGACGGCCTGCAACCGGGCCGCGCGTCGACGTGGCTGACGTTGACGTGGGTCGTGCTGCTCGGGCTGCTCGCGACCCTGCCGCTGGGCGCGATCCTGGGCGCGTTGTTCCGCAACGCCCAGAGCCTCGGGTTCGTGATGCTGCTGATCATGGCCCTGGTCGCGGTGTCCGGCGTGTTCTACCCGATCACCGCGCTGCCGGGCTGGGCCCAGTGGGTCGGCCAGGCGTTCCCGCTGTACTGGGTCGGCCTGGGCCTCCGGTCGGCGCTGCTGCCGGACGCGGTCGCGGCGGCCGAGATCGGCGGCTCCTGGCGGGAGCTGGAGACCGTGGCCGCGCTGGGCGCGTGGGCGGTCGTCGGGTTCGTGGTGGCGCCGATCGTGTTGCGCCGCATGGCGCGGCGCGAATCGGGCTCCTCGGTGGAGGCCAGCCGCGAGCGGGTGGCCCAGCGGCCGACGTGAGCCGGCGGGGCGCGGGGTCGGCTGCCGACCCCCGCGCCCCCGATCAGCTGAACAACGACGGCAAGTCGCCCTGCTGCGACGCCTTCAACACCCGCCCGACCCTGGTGTCCGCGGTGGCCGGCGCGAGCACCCGCACCACGCCCGTCTGGTCCGCGGGCTGCTCGACCGCGGCGCCGGGGAGCACCGTCGACCAGGGCGCGCCGTCGAGGTTCGTCCGCACCAGGTCCTTCAGCGCGTTGGGGTTCTCGTCGGGCACGCACACGACCTCCGTGGCCTCGCCCGACGGCGTCGTCCGCACGCCCGCCGCCACCGGCAGCCCGCTCTTCGGCTTGCTGATCACCGCCGCCGACACGTCACCGAGGCACCGCGCCAGCTCCCCGATCATCGGGTCCGCCGCCAGCGACCGGTCACCCGGCTCCGTCAGCCACTTCAAGGACTCGCCGGTCGGCGCGTACGTGACGGCGTCCGCCTCCACGCGCACCTGCTGGAACCCGGTCACGATCCCGGCCTCCGCCAGCGGGCCGTCCGGCACGACCTCGCCGTCCTCGGCGGTGACCCAGACACCCTGGCCCGACCGCTTGCCGCCCAGCGCGGCGAGCTTCGCCTCGACCGCCGCCACGTCCACGTCCATCCGCAGCACACCCGCCCACGCCGGCGACTGCCCGACCCGCAACGCCGTCGTGGCCGCGCCCGGGTCGAACCCGACCAGCTCCGGCAGCGCGTCGGCCCGCCCCGCCAGGTCCGAGTAGCCGTAACCGAGCAACGGCCGGAAGCGCTCGGCGTCCTTGGCCACCAGCGCCCGCACGGCGGCCACGTCGCCGTACTCGACCAGCACCGACGACTCGTCGGCCGCCCGGGCCTGCCCCAACGCCCCGACCAGCCCGGTCGGCGTCGGCTCCGGCGCCACGTCCGCCTCCGCGGTGCACCCGGCCACGACGACCGCCACCGACATCGCCACCAACGCCACGCTCGAACGCATGCTCACCGATCGGATGGTAGGGCGGCGAACCCCTCGACAGGGCTGTTTCCGGCAGGTCCGTCGCCCGCGGCCGGGATCAGGCCGGGATGTCCACCGCGATCTCCTCGCCCAGCCTCGCCCCGCCGAGCAGGTCCAGCTCGTCACCGCTCCAGAACCGGCCCGGGTCGTACCAGTTGGCCCGCCGGCCCGCGGGCAGCAGCCCCATCGCCTCGTAGGTGACGGCGACGACCTCGGCGCAGTAGGCGGTCTCCAAGGTCGCGTCGGCGGTCTTGCGGAGGTTCGGCAGCCGACCGCGCAACCACCGCGAGGCGAGCCGCGCCGTGGACGGGAACGGCGTGCCGTTGAGCCGGGCGACCGTCCGCAGCACGGCGTCGTCCTCCTCGGCGGTCGTCGGCCGGTCCAACTGGCGCAGCCACGCCCGCTGCCCGTACTTCCGCGCCCACACCAGCACCGCGTCCCGCAGGTCGTGCAACTGCACCCCGCGGTGGTGCGTGCCGGTCCACACGTCCGGCAGCGAGCGGCCCAGCTCCGCGTGCCACATCAACGGCGGCAGGTCCTCCACCGCCACCGTCATGCCGACGTGGTTCACCGGGCTGTTCGTCGTCACCCGGATCGCCCGGTCCGCCACCGAGCTGCCGCGGAACAGCCACACGTCGCCGGTTCGGGTCAGCTCGACCGCCTCGTCCAGACCGATCTTCGTTCCCGCCATCCCGGTAGCCTAGGCAGATGCGCTGGTGGAAGCTGCTCGGCCTGGCCGGTGTCGCGGGTGTCGCGGCGACCGGCGTCGTGATCGCCCGCGCGGAGCGCAAGCGCCGCGCCTACACGCCGGACGAGATCCGGGAGCGGCTGCACGCCCGGATCGCCAACCCCGCCGCGAACCCGGACCACGGCGAGTAGCACCGACCTGACCCGCGGACCGCATCCGACCGGCCCTCGGACCGCCCCCCGGCCCACCGACCGCCCGCGGCCCTCGGACCGCACCCGGCGCCACGACCTGCGGACCCCCGGACCACGTCCCGACCCGCGGACCGGACCCCGGCCGGCCCTCGGCCCGCCGACCGCCCCCGGCCCGCCGACGCCACCACCCGCCGCCCGGTCGAGAACCTGGACGCGGCCACCATCCCGCAGCTGGTCCGGCGCATGGACGCGGGCACCCTCACCTCGGTCGACCTCACCCGGGCCTACCTGCGCCGCATCGACACCGTCGACCGCCGGGTCAACGCCGTGGTCGCGGTGAACCCCGACGCCCTCGCCCAGGCCGTTCGAACAGGCCGCTCAAGCCCGCCGCGCGCCCGCGTACCTGCCGACCCTGCCCTGACCTGCCCGCATTCGGGGCCGGACGCTGTCCGCAACCGACGGGTGCGGGATACCGTCGAACCGGGTACTCGCGGGGGGATGACGCCGGTCGACGGGGTGGTCGGCGCGGTTCGGCTCGGCGGTGCGGAGGAGGCTGCGCGTGGGTTCCGGCGGGGTGATCGCGGCCGCGGCGCTGGCGGGCGTCGTCGCGGCCGGTGCGGGCGGGCTGTCCGTGCCGGACCCGGACGAGGTCTGGGAGGGCACCGGCCTGCGCGTGGTCGACCGCGCGACCAGGGCGGACGGCGAGTGCGCGCCCCACTCGTTCGGCCAGGTCCAAGAGCTGCTGAAAGCCGCGCCGTGCGTCGCGCTCGACCGCATGCTCTTCACCCTCGCCCACGACAGCGGCGGCACGATCGTCGTGTCCGTGGCGTGGGTCGAGTTCGACGACCGCGACCAGGCCCGCGAGTTCAAGCGGGTGGAGGACATCCACGGCACCGGCGACATCACGCCGCTGCCGGGCGCCCTGCTGCGCATGGACGACGTGCCGTTCACCGCGCTCAACTACGACTCCGACGTGCTCGACGGCGTGACCGTCGTGGTCGCCGAGACCGAGGCCGTCTCCGGCGCGTTCACCGCCGACTACCTCGACCGCACCGCCCAGATCGCCGTCCGCACGCCCCGACCCTGAAACACCGCGGCACCGGTTCCACCCGTTCGCGCGCCCTCTACCAGCACATCTACCCGATCCGGGCATACCCAAAGCAGCTTCAGAGGGGAAAAGTTGCGTCCTGTGGGTTTTGGAAACGCTCGATCGGGCTACCCCGGACCGCGCCGAGCGGTCGGTGCGAGACGGGGTGTCACAGCGGCGGGACGGTGATGCGTGGTGGACTGGGAATTCGATGACGAAGAGGTACGCGCGCTGCGTGCCTACGTGTCGGAGGTGACGCACGCGCTCGGCTTCCGCGGCGAGTGCTCGTACGTGCAAGCCGACGGCGGCCGCCTCACCGCCTACCTAGCGCTCGACGGGCACCTGCCCGGCTTCGCGGACCGCGACGTGGCCCTGCTCTGGGACGAGGACCGCGGCTGGGCCGTCGCCGTGGAGAGCGACAGCGCCGAGCCGCCGTTCGTGCTCGCCCGCCTGCGCGGCCCCCTCCGCCCCGAGCCCGCCGCCGTCGCCCGCTGGGTCGAAGACCTGGCCCTCGTGCCGGACGACAAGCTCCTCACCGCTCGCTGACCGTCGCCGAGTCAACCCGGCCGGGTGAATGAACCCGGCCTGCCGGTCACCCCAACCGGGCGATCAGCAGGTCGATGTCGTGCGCGATCACGAGTTCCGTGCGCACGGTCGCGAGCCCGAGCCGGTGGTTGACCCGGACCATGTGCTCGTTGTCGGCGTTCGTGACGGTCCCCATCCGCTCCAGGTCGGGGTGGTCGGACACCAGCCAGTGCGCCATCACGCCCTTCAGCGCCAACCCCAGCCCGTGGCCGCGATGCGCCGCGAGGACCGCCGTGTCGCCCTGGTACGACGTCCGCGGCCCGTGCGGCAGCAGCACCACCTCCGTCAACCCGACGACCGCGCCCGTGGCCTCGTGCACCGCCACCACCACTCGCTGCTCGGTGTTCTCCCGCCGCAGCTCCGCCTCGGCCGCCCGGACCCGCTCGACCGTCCACTCCGGAGCGCGGAACTCCGTCGTCCCGGTCGGCGCGTCGTGGATCGCGCTCCGCGCGGCGGCGTAGGACGCCACGACGTCCTCCGGCGCCGAACCGACCCACCGGACCGCGCGGTAGCCGTCGGGCAGCGCGTCCGGCCACCGCGACCGATCAGCCTCGGCGACCGTCAACGCCTGCACCGCCAACACCCGCACGGTCCGGAAACCCATGCCGTGGGCCCACCGCGCCGCCGTGCCGCCGTCCGGCACCCGCCAGCCCTCGATGACGGTGCGCCCCCGTGCGCGCAGGTGGGGGAGCGTCGCCCGGAGCAGCCGCGTGCCCACACCGCGCCGCCGTGAGTCCGGGTGCACGACCACCGTGGCGACCGTGAGGCGCCGGTTCTCCTCCTCGGGGAACCGCGCGTACCCGAACGCCACGATCCCGTAGCCCTCGCGCACCACCCAGTGCGCGGCCGGCCCGACACCGGGGAACGGATTGCGCAACCGCTCCACGACGTCGTCGTACGTCGGCGCCGGCTCGTCCGGCTCGTCGTGACTGTCCCGCACCACGCGGTAGTACGCGGCCAGGTCCGCCTCATCGGCGAGACCGGGATCGAACACCTCCACCGTGCCGTCGCCGACCACCGTCACGCCCCCTCCTCAACGCTTCGCAACGTCCCCCGACGTCTCGTGCCATGCCTGATGCGTCGCCTGACACGCCCGGCCTGCGTCGCCCGACCTGCCTGACCTGGCCGGCCGCGCACCGGGTCACCTGGGTACCGGGTCGCCAGGGCGTGCCGCGTCACTGGCGGTGATGGGCGACTTCTTGCTCGGCGTCGTCGGCGGGCGGGATGCCGCGGTCGACGTGGTCGGCGTGGAAGAGCGCTTGCGCCAGCAGGGACTTCACGTGGTCGTTGGCGGCGGAGTAGTAGACGAACGTGCCCTCCCGCCGGCCCTTCACCAGACCGGCCAGGCGCAGCTTCGCCAGGTGCTGGCTCACCGCGGTCGGGGCGGCGCCGGCGAGGTCCGCCAGGCAGGCCACGGACGACTCGCCCTGGAGCAGCGCCCAGAGGACCTTGATCCGGGTCGGGTCGGCGAGGAGCCGGAACGACTCGGCGGCCAGGTGGACCTGCTCGTCGTTCGGCATGTCGAAGTCCGACAGCGCGGTGTGCATGGGCGACAGCCTACCTACTTGCGTATCTGCATGACTGCGCAGGTAGGCTGGTAGCCGCGAGGCCCGGCGTGGAACCCGATGCGGACGAGGCGGACCAGTGAGACTCAGAGGGCACAAGGACGACGGCCACGGCCACGGCCACGGTCATGGACGTGGTCACGGACATGGCCACGGGCACGGTCACGGTCACCGCTCGGCGGACCGCGTGGACAGCGCGCTGGAGAGCAGCAAGCGCGGCATGCGGGCGTTGGTGGTCTCGTTCGTCGCCCTCTTCGTGACCGCGGTCGCCCAAGCCGCGTTGGTGGTGGTCACGGGCTCGGTGGCGCTGCTCGGCGACACCGTCCACAACTTCGCCGACGCCCTGACCTCCGTGCCGTTGGCCATCGCTTTCGTGCTGGGCAGGCGCGCCGCGACCCGTCGCTTCACCTACGGCCTGGGTCGGGCCGAGGACCTGGCGGGCGTCGTCGTGGTGCTGGTGATCGCCGCGTCCGCGGTGTACGCCGGGTACGAGTCGGTGCGCGGCCTGCTCGACCCGCAGCCGGTGCGGCACGTGTGGGTCGTCGCGGCCGCCGGCGTGGTCGGGTTCCTGGGCAACGAACTCGTCGCGCGCTACCGCATCCGCATCGGCCGGGACATCGGCTCGGCCGCGCTGGTGGCCGACGGCCTGCACGCCCGCACCGACGGCTTCACCTCACTCGCGGTGGTGGTGGGCGGCGTCGGCGTCGCAGCGGGCTTCCCCGCGGCCGACCCCCTGGTCGGCCTGGGCATGACCGTGGCCATCCTCTTCGTCCTGCGAGACGCCGCGAGCGAGGTCTTCGGCCGCCTGCTGGACGCCGTGGACCCGGCCTCGGTCGACCTGGCCGAACGAGCCGCCACCCAGGTGGCCGGCGTGATCCGGGCGGACCGCGTGAAGATGCGCTGGACGGGTCACGTCCTCCGCGCCGAGCTGGCGATCGCCGTCGCGCCCGACCTGACCGTGGGCCAAGCCCATCACATCGCCCACGAGGTCGAGCACCACCTGAAGCGCGCCGTCCCCCGCCTGACCGCCGTCACCGTCCACACCGAACCAGCGCCAACCCCCGCCCCGTGACCCGCGCCTACGCGTGGGTGCGGGGTCGGGGGGATGACGAGGGTCAGGGGAGTGGGGGGATCTGGGTGGCCAGGGCGATCAGGGAGTGGACTCGGGAGGCGATGGCGGCCAGGACGCCCTGGGCCTCGGGCGGCGCCGATTCCACTGCGGCTTGCAGCGCGCGCAGGTCCTCGTCGATCCGCTCCAAGATCGGGGCCACGTCGGCCTCACGCGTGTTGAAGGCGGCGGCGATCTCGTCCAACGGGACGCCCTGGACCTCAAGGCGCTGCACGAGGTGGATGCGCTCGACGTCGGCGGGGGCGTAGAGGCGGTAGTTGCCGGTGGTGCGCCGCGCTGGCGCGATCAGGCCGAGGCTGGTGTAGTAGTCGACGGTGCGGATGCTGACGCCGGCCCGCGCCGCCAACTCGCCGATCTTGAGCAGGACCTCCGTCACCTCGCCACACCCCCAACCGTACAGTCCCACGTGTTAGTGTGAAGTATGTCAGACGGCTGTAGTAACCGGCCGGGTCCGGCCCGGCTGAACGCACCATGTTGATCATCACCGGCGTGCTGGCGATCGTCCTCCTCACCGTCGCCACCGGCTACTTCGTCGCCCAGGAGTTCGCCTACCTGGCCGTCGACCGGGGCCGCCTCCGCCAGCAGGCGGAGCACGGCGACCAGGCCGCCCACCGCGCCTACCTCGTCACCCGCCGCCTCTCCTTCATGCTCTCCGGCGCCCAATTCGGCATCACGGTGACCGCCCTCCTCGCCGGCTACGTCGCCGAACCCCTCCTGGGCAACGGCCTCGCCGCCGTGCTCGGCGTCACGGGCCTCCCGCCCGCGCTCGCGGTGTCGCTGTCGATGGCCCTCGCGCTCACCTTCGCGACCGCGGTCCAGATGGTCCTCGGCGAGCTGTTCCCCAAGAACCTCGCCATCGCGAAACCGGAAACCCTCGCCAAGGCGCTGAGCGCGTCCACCCTCGCGTACCTCAAGGTCACGGGCCCGGTGATCCGGCTCTTCGACGCGGCCGCGAACCGGCTCCTCCGCGCGGTCGGCATCGAACCGGTCGAGGAGCTTCCGCAAGGCGCCACCACGGACGACCTCCGGCAGATCATCCGCGAAGCCGAGGCGGGCGGTCACCTGGACGCCGAGCTGTCGCGCCTCCTCGACCGCGGCCTGGACTTCAGGGGCCTCGTCGCCGACCAGGCCATGACGCCAAGGGTCTCCGTCCACACCGTTCGCGCCGACGAACCCGCCGCGCGCGTGGTCGAGCTGTTGGACACCGGTCACTCCCGCTTCCCCGTCACCGGCGACGGGCTGGACGACCTGCGTGGCGTCGTCGGGCTGGCCGAAGTGCTGACCGTGACGCCAGAACGTCGTGCGACCACACCGGTGGGCGACATCGCTTCACCCGCTCTGGTCGTGCCCGCCACGTTGCCGCTGCCGGCCGTGCTGGAACGGCTCCGCGCCGAACGCCGTCAGCTGGCGTGCGTGGTGGACGAGTTCGGCGGCTTCGCGGGCGTCGTCTCGCTGGAGGACCTCGCCGAGGAGCTGGTCGGTGAGATCCACGACGAGGACGACGTGCCGCGCGACACCGTGGAACGGCGCGCCGACGGCTGGGAGGTGCCCGGACGGCTGCGGATCGACGAGATCGCCGACACCACCGGCATCGCGCTGCCCGAGCACGACAGCTACGACACCGTCTCCGGTCTCCTGATGCACCGCCTCGGTCGCACGCCCGACGTCGGCGACGAGGTCGTGATCGGCCCGGTGTCCGTGCGGGTGGAAGCCGTCGCGCGGCACGTGGCGAGCCGGGTCCGACTGCGGACCACCGCGCCGGCGAACGCCACGGGGGAACGGCGATGAGCACGTCGTGGTCGTTGGCGCTGTCGCTGGTCCTGTTGGCGGCCAACGCCTTCTTCGTCGCCGCCGAGTTCGCGTTGATGGCGGCGAAGCGGCACCGGCTGGAGGAGGCCGCGCACACCAGCCGGGCGGCACGGGCCGCGTTGGCTGGTGTGCGCGAGCTGTCGCTGATGCTCGCGGGCGCGCAGCTGGGCATCACGCTGTGCACGTTGGGGCTGGGCGCGCTGGCGAAGCCCGCGGTCGCGGACGTGGTCGACCCGCTGTTCCGGGCGGTCGGCCTGCCGGCCGGGCTGTCGTCCGCGACGGCGTTCGTGATCAGCCTGCTGCTGGTGGTGTTCCTGCACATGGTGGTCGGCGAGATGGCGCCGAAGTCGTGGGCGATCAGCCGCCCCGAGCGGTCGGCGCTGCTGCTCGCGCTGCCGTTCCGGGCCTTCGCGCACACCGTCCGGTGGGTACTCAGCGGACTGAACGCGACGACGAACGCCTTGCTGCTCCTGCTGAAGGTCCAGCCGAAGGACGACCTGGCCCCCGAGCACCACCCGGACGACGTGCGCATGCTGGTGCGGCAGTCCGCCGAGCACGGCCTGATCCCGGAAGGCCAGCGACGGCTGCTGACGCGCATGCTCCAGCTCCGGCAGACGACCGTGGCCCAGGTGATGGTGCCGGTCGCGGACGCGGTCACCGTCACCGAGGACACCGGCGCGCGGGCGGTCGAGGAGCGCAGCCGCGACTGCGGCCGGTCGCGGTTCCCGGTGACGGACCGGGACGGGCGGTTCGTCGGGCTCGTGCACATCCGGGAGGCCGTGCGCGCGACCGCCACGGGCGCCGACACACCGGCCCGCGACCTGATGACGACGCCGCTGACGTTGTCCGCCACGCTGCCGGTGGCGAGCGCCGTCACCGCGATGCGCGCCGAACGGGCGCAGCTGGCGCTGGTGGCGGACGCCGACGACCGCGTGATCGGCATCGCCGCCCTCGAAGACCTCCTCGAAGAGCTGATCGGCGACTTCGAGGACGAGACCGACCAACCGAACTGACCGACCGGATTCCACGGAGGAAGACCACCTCATGTTCAAGCGGATGCTCAGCGCTTTCGGTGTCGGCGGACCGTCCGTCGACACGGTGCTCGACTCGCCGCACGCGCAGCCCGGCCAGGTGATCACGGGCCAGGTGCGCATCCAGGGCGGCAGCAGCGACGCCCGCATCGACCGGATCGTGCTGTCCCTGGTGACCAGGGTCGAGGTCGAGCACGGCGACCACGAGTTCGCCGGCAAGGCCGACTTCCTGCGCGTCGAGGTCGCGCAGGACGTGCGGATCGCGGCCGGCCGGCCGGTGTCCGTCCCGTTCCAGCTGCCGCTGCCGTGGGAAACGCCGATCACGGCCGTCGGCGGGCAGCCGCTGCCCGGGATGACGGTGGGCGTGCGGACCGAGCTGGTGATCTCCGGCGCGCCCGACAAGGGCGACCTCGACCCGGTGCTGGTCGGGCCGCTGCCGTCGCAGGACCGCGTGCTCGACGCGTTCGGGCAGCTCGGCTTCCAGTTCCGCGGCGCCGACGTCGAGGCGGGCCGCATCCACGGCGTGCACCAGGAACTCGGCTTCTACCAGGAGATCGAGTTCTTCCCGCCGGCGCAGTTCGCGGGCCGGGTGAACCAGGTCGAGCTGACCTTCGTCACCAGCCCGCACGAGCTGGTCGTCGTGCTGGAGGCCGACAAGCGGGGCGGGATGTTCTCGTCCGGCTCCGACGCGTTCGGCCGCTTCCACGCCTCGCACGCCGACGCCGTGAACACCGACTGGGCGTCCGCCATCGGGCAGTGGATGGCTCAGGTCGCCGAGCGCGGCGGCCACGGCGTGCACGGGCACCACGGCCACCACGGGCACCACGGCGGTCCGGGGATGGGCGCGATGGTCGGCGGTGTCGCGGCGGGCGTCGTCGGCGGCATGGTGCTGGGCGAGGTCGTGGACGACGTGTTCGACGGCGGCGACGACTTCGGCGGCGAGGAGTAGCGGGCAGTCCCGGTGCGGTGGGCCACTTCCTCGGCCCACCGCACCGGCGCCCGCGAACCCCCACAGCAAAAGTCCTCTGTGGACACTCCACGGGCCTGCCGCCGAATGCGGACCCCCGAAGGGCCGTGCAAAGCCGCCGATCGGACGTTGTCCCCGGCGTGGCGGCGGCCATACGGTCGGATGACGTGCGGGTCCGGTCGACGGTGATCAAGCCCTGGAGGTCTGCGGTGTCGCGGAAGAAGGTTGGCGCCGTGGTGGGCGCCTTGTTGGCAGCCGGAGCGGCGCTCGTCGCCGTCCCCGTCACGGCGGCCGCGGTCGACGATCGGCAGACCGCCGTCGTGTCCCTCGGTGACAGCGCGATGTCCGGCGAGGGCGCCGGGTCGTACGAGCCGGGCACCGAGGGGGAGAACGGCAACTGGTGCCACCGCTCCACCCAGGCCATGATCCACCGCACGCGGCTCGCCGACCGCACGGTCAACCTCGCCTGCTCGGGCGCGGACTCGGCGAACGTGTCGCTGGCCGACACCGTGCACTACACCGAGGGCTCCCAGGCTCGGCGGCTCATCGAGGTGGCCCGCCAGTACCGGGTGACCGCGGTCGTGGTGCAGGTGGGCGCGAACGACGACCCCCGGTTCGCCGACACCATGGTCGACTGCGTGGCCGCGTGGGTGAACCCGTTCGGCCCGAGCTGCCGCTCGACGCTGGAACGCGAGTGGCCCGCCCGCCTGGCCGCGATGGCGCCGAAGGTGGAGGTCGCGGTGCGCGACGTCCGCGCCGCCATGACCCAGGCCGGCTACGCCGACACGTCCTACGACCTGGTCCTCACCTCGTACGCCTCGCCGGTGACCGAGAAGATGGACCGCTACCGGCACGGGCCGCAGGGCTGCCCGCTGCGGCTGGCCGACGCGGGCTACGGCCGCACGGTCGCCGTGCCGCAG
This sequence comes from Saccharothrix hoggarensis, assembly GCF_052936025.1. The sequence continues at coordinate 2,214,222 of NZ_CP193624.1, forward strand.
CTGTCCGAGGCGCTGCGCGGCGTGGCCACGCGGACCGGCGTGAAGTTCCTCGACTTCTCCCGCGCCACGGAGAACCGCGAGGCGTGCAGCAAGGGCGACACGACGACCGGCGAGTGGCAGCGCCGGCTGACCGTCGACCCGTACGCGCTGGTGTCCGGCGGCCTCGACGCCATCGGCATCCACATGGCGCAGCAGTCGTTCCACCCGAACGCCGCCGCGCACGAGCAGCTGGGCCGCTGCATCACCGAGTTCGTCAACGCGCGGGTCGGCACGGCCCGCTGCCTCGAAGGCCCGGACGGCGCGCTGCACGCCGTCGCCTGAGCCGCCGGCCGGTTCCCGGACCGGCCCCCCGATCCCCTGACCACCGGGGAACCGCTCCCTCCCGGAGCGGTTCCCCGGTGAGGCGCAACCCCGATCACCCCGCCGGCGTCATATGGGTAAGTTGGCGAAACCGGAATGGGTATTCGCGTTTGGGGGGACCGGTGTCCGAAAAAGCGTTCGTCCGCGTGTGCGGACTGGTCGCGGTGGCGCTCGCCGCGACCGCGTGCACGTCGACCGGGGCGGAGCCGCTCGACCCCGGGCTGGCGCCGCGCGGCACCGTGCAGACGACGGCCACGCCGTCCCGGCAGGACCTGTCGAACAAGGTCAGCCTGACCGGCACGGTCACCATGAACCCGGTCTTCGGGATCGTGTCGCCGGTCGCGGGCCAGGTGCGCTACCTGACCGTGCCGGAGGCCACCGGCACGCCGACGAAGCCGACCCGGTTCGCCACGGTCTGGCTGGACGGCAAGCCGAACAACGTCGAGGTGCCCGCCGGCTCGACGTTCGGCGGACGCCTGGTGGACGACCGCGCCACCGTCACCGCGGGCATGCCGATCGCGTCGGCGAAGTACGCGGGCTACGGCATCGTCGCCGAGATCAACGGCGAGCAGGCGTACCAGATCGCCGACGCCGCCCAGGGCGTGGTGCAGGCGCAGATCAAGAACGGGCCCGGGCCGTTCGCGTGCACGCTGCTCGGCACGATCGCGGCGCTGCCCGCGGGCACCGTCCCCGCGCCACCGCCCGTGCAGCAGCCGCCCGCCGACCCGCCCGGCGGCAGCAACGCGCCCGCGCCGCCCGCACCTCCCGCGCCGCAGGAACCGCGCGAGCCCGAGACGTCGTCGCAGCCGACCGGCCTGCGCCTGGTCTGCACCGCGCCCGCCGACGTGAAGCTGATCAACGGCGCCGCCGCCACGCTGGAGCTCGTCACCGCGACCGCGCAGAACGCGCTGGTCGTGCCGGTCGAGGCGGTGGCGGGCGGCCAGGGCCGCGGCAAGGTCGACGTGGTCGGGCCGGACGGGGCGAAGGAGACGAAGGACGTCGAGCTCGGCCTCACCGACGGCAAGGTCGTGGAGATCAAGTCCGGTCTGACGGGCGACGAGACGCTGGCCGTGCCGGGTCCGAACCTGCCGCCCGCCGAGCCCGACGGCCGGGGCGGCCCCGAGACGGGGTCGAAGTGACCACGTCGCCGATGCCCGTCCCGCCGCACGTCCCCTTTCACGTCCCGCCGCACGACGTCCCGCCCGCGGCCCCGCTGATCCGCCTCACCGGCGTGACGAAGACCCTCAAGGGCCAGGACGAGCCGCGCACCATCCTCGCCGGCGTCGACCTGACCGTGCACGCGGGCGACAGCGTCGCCATCCTGGGCCGCTCCGGCTCCGGCAAGAGCACGCTGCTCAGCCTGATCGGCCTGTTCGACCGGCCCGACGGCGGCCAGTACCTGTTGGGGGACCGGGACATCACGAAGATCCCCGAGCGCAGGGCCGCCGCGCTGCGCAGCGCCGAGTTCGGGTTCGTGTTCCAGCGCTTCTTCCTGCTCAAGCACCTGACGGCGGCGCAGAACGTGGCGATGGCCCTGGTCAACGGCCAGGGCTGGCTGCCGAGGCGCAAGCGCAAGGCCAAGGTGCTGGCCGCGTTGGAGCGCGTCGGGATCGGCCACCTGGCCAAGCACAAGCCGCCCCGGCTGTCCGGCGGCGAGCAGCAGCGCGTGGCGATCGCCCGCGCCCTGGTGCGGGAACCGCGCATCCTGCTCGCCGACGAGCCGACCGGCGCGCTGGACACCGACACCGGCAACCTCGTGGTCGAGGTGCTGCGCCAGGCCACCGACCAGGGCTGCGGGCTCGTGCTCGTCACCCACGACCACGACCACGCGGCGAAGATGGGCCGCGTCTTCCAGCTGTCCGACGGCGTGCTGAACCCGGCCCGCGGCGGGTGGTCGCGTGATCCGGCTCTCGGGCAGGCTGCGCGCGTCGGTGATCATCGGCGGCCAGGGCATCCGGGCCCGCAAGCTGCGCACGTTCCTGTCGATGATCAGCCTGTTCCTCGGCGTGCTCGCCGTGGTGGTGGTGCAGGCGGGCGCGGAGATCGCGAACCGGGCCATGCTCTCGGACGTCGAGCTGTCGCAGGGCAAGGACGGCACCCGGCAGATGTACCTGTCGCCGGAGGGGCGGACCGTGCCGGTGGCGCTGGAGGTGCTGCGGGGCCGCACCGACGCGGTCGCCATGACCAGCACGCGCGCGATCATCGGCGAGCCGGGCGTGCGTCCGGTCAACGAGGGCGGCGGGTCGATCGACCAGCCCGGCGGCTACGGCGGCTCGATGACGTGCGACATGAACGGCTGCTACGCCGTGGACGAGGGCGACGCCGGCGCGCCGCAGGGCCAGGCGGTGGAGCTGGAACTGGTGGGCCTCAGCGGTGACATCCGCCAGTTCCGCCCGTTCCGCCCGTCGCAGGGGGAGTGGCTGGACTTCGCGGGCGAACCGTCGCTGGCGCCGCGGCTCGTGCTGAACGAGGAGGCCGCGAAGGCCTTCACCCGGTACCGCGTGCCGGCGGAGATGCGGGTGGACGGCGCCACCGCCAACCCGACGCCGCGGATCATCGGCGTGATCGACGACGGCGGCTACCGGCCGACCGCGTACGCGCGCACCGACGAGATCCTGAACTGGCTCCCGGAGACCAGCATGGCCGGCGGCAACTCCGGCCCGGGCCTCCAGGTCTTCATGACGCCGACGGCGACCGAGGTCGAGCACGTCCTGCGGGCCAGGCTCACCGCGGCGGGCACCCCGGCCGACCGCATCCACGTGTCCACGGTGGAGACGTTGGAGCGCATGTCCACCCAGCTCGCCGTGCTGCGCTGGATCTTCCTCGGCCTGGCGGCGCTCGTGCTGCTGATCGGCGTGGCGGGCATCCTCAACGTCGGCCTCGCGACGGTCGGCGAGCGCATCGAGGAGTTCGCGCTGCGCCGCGCCGTGGGGACGCCGAGGTTGCTGCTGGCGGGCATCGTGCTGGCCGAGACGTTGCTGACGGGCCTGTTGACGGCGGCGCTGGCGATCGGGGCGGGCGTGCTGGGGCTGAAGGTCGGGCTGGCCCTGTTCGGCTCGCGGTTCCCGTCGCTGGAGGGCGTCGAGTTCCCGTGGCAGGCGGGCGTGGCGGGCGTGGCCGCGGGCCTGGTTGCGGGCGTCCTCGGCGGTCTGGTCCCGGCGTTGCGCGCCGCGCGCATCCCGATCTCGACGGTGATGCGAGCCTGATCGGGGCCTGATGCGGGCCTGGTCCCGGCCTGGTTCGGGCCGCCCGGCTCAGGGCGTCATCGCGGTCCACGGCATCACGCCGACCTTGCCGGTGCTGCCGAGGTCGAGCGTGACGGGGTGGCGGTGCTCGTCGAGGGGCGTGTACACCTGCGCCGGCCGCCCGGCGGCGACAGCGATCTCCAGGTGCTCGCCGACCGCCGGCGGCGCGGACACGTCCGTGTAGGTGTTGCGCCACAACAAGCCCGTCCGCGCCGACTCGCCGGGCCCCACCACGACCGGCTGCGGCGGGGCGTCGAACGCCGTCACCGCCGAGATCCCGAACGACCCCTGCCCGACCGCCACGAGCAGCGGCGCGCGCTCGGCGTCCAGCACCGTGACGGACGGGTAGCCGTTCAGCTCCACCGCCTCGGCGCCGCAGTTGGTCGCCCGCAGCGACAGCACGCGCAGACCCATCGCCGCCTCCTGGGCCAGCACGTCGTACTCGACGCCGTGCGGGCACGCGTCGGCGGACCGCGACGGAGCCGGCTCCGGCTGCCCCGGAACGGGCGTGCACGCGGACAGCAGGACGAGCACCAGGAATGGCAGTCGGGACATGGCTCCGATAGTGCCACGGGAATGGGAAGTTGCCCGCCCGCGCAGTCCCGGATAAGCTCCCGCCCGTGACTGCCGGGTCGGCCTTGAGCCACGAGCGAGAGAGTCACCCGGCCGCGGTTTGACCGCCGGGTGGGCCCGCGGCCCGCCGTTCTCCGCTTCTCCCAGGGTTTCCACGCACGTCGGCGTGACGCACCCGCACACCTGCCGCACCGCACCGTTTCCGCGCGCCCGAGCCGGTCCACGCGCCGTGCCCGCGCGCCTCCACAAAACCTTCACCGAAAACCACGGGCGAATTCACCCGCGGTGACTCGGCATGCCCGAAAACAGGAGAACGCCAATGGATTTCAACCAGCAGGTGATCGAGGAGTTCCGTGCCAACGCGGGCCGCGTCGGAGGCCCTTTCGAAGGGGGCAGGCTGATCCTGCTCACCACCACCGGCGCCCGCACCGGCAAGCGCCACACCACGCCCGTGGGCTACCTGCCCGACGGCGACCGCATCCTCGTCATCGCGTCGGCCGCCGGCTCGCCGCGCCACCCGGCGTGGTTCCACAACCTCGTCGCCAACCCCGTCGTGCGGGTGGAGGACGGCGTCTTCACCTACGACGCCAAGGCCGTCGTGCTCGACGGGCCGGAACGCGACGAGATGTGGGCCCGCGCCGTCGAGTCGGACCCCGGGTGGGCCGAGTACCAGGCCAAGACCAGCCGGCGCATCCCCGTCGTCGCCCTGACCCAGGTCTCCGGCGGCCCGCCGAACGCGTCGAGCTGGGGCGCCGCGCTGAAGCTCGTGCACGACGCGTTCCGCCGGGAACTGGCCACGATCCGCCGCGAGGTCGCCGCGTCGAAGCCGGTGCTCGGCGCGCAGCTGAAGGCGAACTGCCTGACCGCGTGCCAAGGACTGCGCTTCCACCACACGTCCGAGGACCGCGGCACGTTCCCGGCGCTGCGCGAGCGCTTCCCGGAGCTGGCGCCGGTCCTCGACCGGCTCGGCGCGGAGCACGAGCGCATCGCCGACCTGCTCACGCGCCTGCAGGAGACCCTGGACCGGACCGACGCGCCGACCCTGCGGGACGACGTCGACCGGCTGGTCGACGAGCTGGAGGCCCACCTGGCGTACGAGGAGGAGAACCTGATCCCCTTCCTCGACGCGTGACGGTGACGCCGCGGCGGGCCGACCTGCCTCCCGCGACCGGGAGCGGGCCGGCCCGCGGTCCGTCACCGGCCCTGGGACCGGGCTGGCGCGCGGCGGACGCGTCAGGCGCGGGTGCGGCCGACGTAGAGGTTGCGGGCGCGGTAGTAGGTGGGGGTGGTGGGGCCGGGTGACCCCGACGAGCCCTCCATCTGGAGGTTGATGATGATCCACAGGGGCTTGCCGACGAAGTTCGCGCCCCGGTGCTGCCCGACCCACGTGCCGTCGAGGTAGTAGTGGATGTCCACGTCCGTGGCGTTCACCTTGGCGATCCACGCCCGGTAGGTGTGCCACGCGCCGGGGTCGGCCACCGACCGGATGGTGTTCGACCACCCGCCGGAGGCGTTCTTGTAGGTGTTGGACCAGTTCCGCGCGTCACCCTTGTACTCCAGGATGTCGCTCTCCGGCGGCCACGAGTTCACCCCGGTGAGCCAGAACGCGGGCCACGTGCCGCGGGCCGACGGCGCCTGGAACTCGCCCCGCACCTCCCAGTTCGGGAACCGGTCGTCGACCAGCACGTGCTGCTTGGCGTGCACCGCGCCGGAGTGGTACCGGATCGGGAGGTGCGGGTCGGCCGAGCTGGTGCCCTCGTCCCAGCTGATCCGGGTCGCCTTGAGGACGAGCGTCGACCCTTCGAGGTACACGTGGTTGTGGTCGGACGGACTCGCGTACATGCGAGCCGTGCCGTTGTGGTCCGAACCCCACGGGTAGCGGTAGTTCCAGACCGACTCCAACGTGCCGTAGTTCGCGAACGAACCGTTGATGACGGTCTCCCAGGTGGCGGCCCCGGCGAGCCGGGACGTGCCGAGGGCGGCCAGTCCGGCTCCGCCTGCCAGCAGGAGACCGCGTCGACTCACTGTCACGGGAAAGCCCTTTCCTCGACCACGTTGACGAGGCGGTGTGCTCCCGAACGTAGAGATCCGCTCGACTTCGCGTCAACGGTCGCCCACGACCGGCGTTCCTGGACTGGTCGGCCACTCACCCTCGCGACCCCGAGAGGCGACGTGGCCTCGTCCGAAGGTTCAGTAGTGGCGGATGCCCGCCGACAGCGTCCGCGCCCACGGCGCGTCGACCCCGTCCGCGTCCACCGCCACGACCAGGTGGCACAACATGCCCTTGGCGAAGAAGTCCTGCACCTGCGGCTCGCTGCCGCCGGACACCCCGCGCACGTACTCCACCATGCGGGCGTACCCGCGCTGCACGACCTCGCGCACGGCCGGTTCCGACACGGCCGCGCACTGGGCGTGCATCTGGACCAGCAGGAGCGTGTTCTCCTCGGCGATCAGCCGCGCGTACGCGTCGCCCATCGCGTGCAGGACCGCCTCCGCCGAACTGCCCGCGGCGCCCGCGACCCCGTCCGCGAGGCTCTCCCTGATCCGCGCGAAGCAGTGCTCGACCACGGACAGGAACAGCGCTTCCTTGTCGGGGAAGAGGCGGTAGACGTAGGCCTGCGAGATGCCGGCCGACTTGGCGACCTCGCCCGTGGTGGTGCCGTAGTAGCCGCGGGCGGCGAACGCGCCGAGGGCGGTCCGGAGCACCGTCTCCCGGCGCTCCTCGGCGGTGGAGAGTCGGCGTTCGCTCGGAGCTGCGGGCATGAGAGTAATCAACCACTCACACCTTCGGAAGTCAAGCCGGCCCGCGCGACGACGTGCGTCAACGCCGCCACGCCCCGGTACGGGTCCGTCGCACCCGCACGCTCCTCGCAGTCGAGCAGGTCGGCGAGCGTCCCCTCGTCCGGCAGCGGCGCGTCGTCGGCCGCGTGGTCGGTGAACACCCGCACCCCGTACCAGGAGTGGACGGCCGGCCGCCGGTGGGCGAGCACGGCGGTCAGGTCGGCGAGGCGGTCGGCGCGGGCGCTCACCCCGAGGCGGTTGCCGTACGACACCCCGTCGAACGCCGCCCGCGCCGCCGCCCAGTCACCGGCCAGCCCCGGCCGCATGGCGAGCCCGTCGCCGTTGCGCACCAACAGGGACACCAGCCCGCCCGCCGCGACGACGTCCGTCGGCTCGGCCACGATCGGCGCGGGGTCGGGGAAGTACATGAGCACGCCGTGGCACAGCACCGCGTCGTACCCGCCGGCGAGCGTGCCGAGGTCTCGGGCGTCGCCCGGCACCAGTCACACGCGCGCCCGCGCGTCGGCACCTTCGGCCGCCAGGGCGGCGTCGAAGTCGCCGAGCAGCGCGTCCGACGAGTCCACCCCGGTCACGTCGTGCCCGAGCCGCGCCGGCCGCAGCGCCTGCGTGCCCTGCCCGCACCCCACGTCCAGCACGCGGCACGGCGCGACGGGCAGGTGCGCCGCCGGCTGCCGCGCCACGACCTCCTGCCGCACGACCTGGCGGAGCGTCCCCAGCCGGGCGCGCCACCGCCCCTCACCCGAAGCAAAACCGGTCCCCGTCACAACTCACCAGAGAACCACACGTCTTAGCAGGTCCGCGCCGAAAGAACTCCCGTCGATCGACGGATTGTGAGCAGGCTGTCCGCCACGCACGATGAGCGCGCCGGCTGAGGGGCCGGCTGTTCGACACCCTGCGATCTCGACGTCCGGCCACCCTGCGAGCACGACCCGGCCGGGCGCGGGAAGGATTCACCGTGCGCAACACCGCGAGAAAGACGCTTGCCCTCGCCGCGGGCATCGTCGCCACCCTGGCCGCGTTCGCGGGCCAGGCGATCGCCGCCCCGCCGCCACCGGACGCGGGCAACCCGACGCCCATGGTCGTCGGCGGCACCCAGGCCGCCAAGGGCGAGTTCCCGTGGATGGTCCGGCTGTCGATGGGCTGCGGCGGCGCGATGCTGACCGACCAGCTCGTGCTGACCGCCGCCCACTGCGTCAGCCGCACCGGCAACAACACGTCCATCACGGCCACGTACGGCGTGACGGACCTCCAGGACACGACCAGGATCACCCGCACGTCCACCTACGTGCACCGCGCCCCGACCTACGGCACGGCGACCGGCGGCGACTGGGCGCTGATCAAGCTGGCCGGCCCGATCACCGGCGCGGCCAATCTGCCGATCGCCACCACCGCGGCCTACAACACCGGTGTGTTCACCGTGGCCGGCTGGGGCGCGACCCGCGAGGGTGGCAGCCAGTCCCGCTACCTGATGAAGGCGAACGTCGACTACATCGACGACACCACGTGCAAGAACGCCGACCCGTACTACTCCGACCTGATCCCGGCCGCCGAGCTGTGCGCGGGCGACCTCGCCAACGGCGGCGTCGACACGTGCCAGGGCGACTCGGGCGGTCCGATGTTCCGGCGCGACAACGCGGGCGCGTGGATCCAGGTCGGCATCGTCAGCCACGGCAACGGGTGCGCGCGGCCGGGCAACCCCGGCGTCTACACCGAGGTCAGCACGTTCGCCGCGGCCATCAACCAGGCGGCGGCCGACCTCGGCGGCACGACCCAGCCGCCCGGCAAGGTGTTCGAGAACCTGACCAACGTCACCATCCCCGACGCGGGCGCGGCCGTGTACAGCAACGTGACCGTCAGCGGCGTCGCGGGCAACGCGCCGTCCACCCTGAAGGTCGGCGTGGACATCAAGCACTCGTGGGGCGGTGACGTGGTGATCGATCTCGTCGCGCCGGACGGCTCCACCTACCGGTTGAAGAACTCCAGCAGCTCCAGCACGCCCGACATCGTCACCACGTACACGGTGAACGCGTCGTCCGAGGTCGCCAACGGCACGTGGCGGCTCAAGGTGCAGGACGTGTACAGCCAGGACACCGGCTACATCGACGCCTGGCGGCTCACCTTCTGATCCGATCGCGGTCCGGTGGGGCCTCGCGCCGCGGGCGCCCCACCGGATTTCCGCCGCACCAGCGCAGTTCTGACGGCCCGCCCCAGCCCGGGCGCCCCACCGGAGTCCCACCAGCCGGCAAAGCGGTCCGGGTCGGACCGGCCAACGGCTACCTTGGGCACATGCTGCTGCCGTCCGCGATCCTCGCGGTGAGCGCGGTCTTCGTGATCGCGGGTGTCATCAGCCGTCGAGCGCAGCCGCGCAACCGGATCGGGCTGCTGTTCGTGCTCGTCGGGATCGGCTGGGCCCTGGAGTACGCGATCGACGACGGGCCGCTCGCGGTGATGTTCCTGGCCAAGCTGTGGCCGTCGATCCTCGGCCACGCGCTGGTCGCCTTCCCCACCGGACGCCTCCTCACCGTGCCGCGCCGGCTGGTGGTGGCCGCCGGGTACCTGGAGAGCGCGCTGCTGAGCGTGGCGTTCGAGCGGCCGTGCGAACCGTGGGCCGCCACGATCATCGAGGGCGAGACGGCGATGACCGCCGCCGTCGGGATCAGCATGCTGGGCCTGCAACTGCACCGCTGGCGGGTCAGCAGCATGGCGCAGCGGCGCACGCTGACCGCGATGCTCGGCGCGACCGCGGTGGCGATCATCGCGTTCGTCGTGTGGGAGCCGGTGGAACGCGCGGGCCTCAACCCGCCGGTCGTGGTGCTGATGCTCGCGTTGAGCGGCATCCCGTTCGCCTACCTCGCCGGCCTGCTGCGCCGCCGGATGGACCGCGGCGAGGTCGCCGACCTGGTGGTGCGGCTCAGCGGCGACAGCGCGCGGGCCGGCGTGCAGGAGGCGCTGGCCGCCACGCTGCACGACCCGAGCCTGCGCGTCGCCTACTGGGTGGCCGGGCAGGAGCGGTACGTCGACGCGGACGGCAGGCCCGTGGAGCTGGACTGCGCGCACACGCGGGTGGACCGGGCGGGCGCGCCGGTCGCCGTGCTGCTGCACGACCCCGTGCTGGACCTCGAACTCGTGGACGCCGCGTGCGCCGCCGTCGGCCTGGCGCTGGAGAACGAACGGCTCACCGCCGAACTCCGGGCGAAGGTGCGGCAGCTGGACGAGTCGCGCGGCAAGGTGCTGCGGGCGGCCGAGGACGAGCGCCGGCGGTTGGAGCGCAACCTGCACGACGGCGTCCAGCAACGGCTGCTGTCGGTCGCGATGACGTTGGGGCTGGCCGAAACCGTGCCGCCGGACCGCGGCCGCGCCCTCGCCGCCGAGGCCAAGCAGGCCGTCCTCGCCACGATCGACGACGTGCGCGCGGTGTGCCACGGCATCCACCCGCCCGTGCTGACCGAACGGGGGCTGCACGGCGCGGTGCGCGAGCTGACCGCGTTGGCCGGGCCGCGCGTCGAGCTGACGCTGAACCTGCCGGACGCCGTGCCGCCGCTGGTGGAGACCACGGCGTACTACGTGGTGGCGGAGGCGCTGGCGAACGTGGCCAAGCACGCGGAGGCGTCCCGCACGGAAGTCCTCATCACCGGCGGTGACGGGAAGCTGGTCGTGCGGGTGGACGACGACGGGCGCGGGGGAGCGGACGTGGACCGGGGTTCCGGGCTGCGCGGCCTGAGCGAACGGGTGGAAGCGAACGGGGGGACGATGCGGGTGGTCAGCACGGCGTCGACGGGCACGAGCGTGCGGGTGGTGCTGCCGTGCGGGTCGTGATCGCGGAGGATTCCACGTTGCTGCGCGAGGGGTTGACGAGGCTGCTCGCGGAGGCCGGGTTCGACGTCGTCGCGGCGGTCGAGGACGCGCCCGCGCTGGTGAGGTCCGTCGACGAGCACAGGCCGGACGTGGCCATCGTGGACATCCGGATGCCGCCGACGCACACCGACGAGGGGCTGCGGGCGGCGGTGGTGCTGCGCCGCCAGTACCCGGCCACGGGCGTCCTGGTGCTGTCGCAGTACGTCCGCGTCAGCTACGCCGCCGAGCTGCTGGACGTCGGCGCGGACGGCGTCGGCTACCTGCTCAAGGACCGGGTGTCGGACCTGGCCGAGTTCACCGCCGCGATCCGCCGCGTCGGCGCGGGCGGTTCGGCGTTCGACCCGGAGGTGGTGAGCCGGCTGCTGGTGCGGCGCCGGGACGAGAGCGACAGCAGGCTCACCGAACGGGAACGCGCCGTGCTCGCGCTGATGGCGGAGGGCCGCACCAACCAGGCCATCGCGCAACGCCTGTTCATCGCCGAGCGCACCGTGGAGAAGCACTGCACCAGCATCTTCGCCAAGCTGGACCTGTCCGCGAGCCCGCACGACCACCGCCGCGTCCTCGCCGTCCTCCGCTACCTCAACGCGTGACCGCGGTGCGGTTAACCGCACCACGGGGTGGTGCTGGCACGATTCCGGCGGGCGGGGCCGCGCGGCAGGCTCGTCCTCATGGAACTGGGGCGGAGTACTGAAGTCGAGGACCGGCCGACGCCGGCGCGCGGACGGCCGAGGGCGGGCTTCCGCACGGACCTGATCACCGTGCTGCTCGGGACGTGGTTCTCGTTCGGGTTGTTCCTCGACGCGTGGGCGCACTCGAACGTGCCCGAGCTCGAGTCGTTCTTCACGCCGTGGCACGCGGTGTTCTACTCGGGCTTCGCCGCGACCGGCGCGTGGATCCTGTGGGTGCTGTGGCGCAACCACCAGCAGGGCCTGCGCGGGCTGGACGCGGTCCCGATCGGCTACGGCCCGGCCGTGGTCGCGCTGCCCGTGTTCGCCGCCGCCGGCGCGGGCGACTACCTGTGGCACACCTTCATCGGCATCGAGCAGGGCATCGACATCCTGTTCAGCCCGACCCACCTGGCGCTGATCACGTCCATGATCATGATCCTGACCACGCCGCTGCGCACCGCGTGGGCCGACCGCGACGTGGTCAGCCCGACGTTCCGGCAGTTCCTGCCCGCCGCGCTGGCGCTGTCGTTCACGGCCTCGCTGGTGCTGCTGTTCGCCGGTTACGCCGACGCGACCGTGTTCACCGGCGAGGACATCGTCAGGGCGTTCACCTTCGACAAGGGCAAGGGCTCGCGCAACGCGGTGGAGCTCGCCGCCGCGATCATGTTCACCAACCTGATCATGGTGGTGCCGCTGCTGGCGATCGTCCGCCGGTTCCGGCCGCCGTTCGGCACGGCGACGCTCCTCGCGGTCGTGGTGATGCTGCTCAGCACGGCCGTCGCCAACTACACCAACCTCAGCACCGCCATCGGGTTCGTCGTGGCCGGCGTGCTCGTCGACGTGCTGCTGCTGAAGCTGCGCCCGTCCGAGGACCGGGTCAGGGAGTACCGGGTCTTCGCCGCCGCCGCGTCCTTCGTCACCTGGGCCGCGTACTTCGCGGCCGCCATCATCGACCAGGGCACGACGCCGGGCGTCACCGAGATGTGGACCGGCGCCCCCGTCATGGCCGCGCTGCACGGGCTGCTCGTGGCGGTGGTGCTCGTGCCGACCGCCCGCCGGTGAGGCTCGTCCTCCTGGTGCTCGCCCTGCTGGTCGGCACCGCCGCCCCGGCTCAGGCGCACGCCGGCGGCCTCGCGCCGCAGGACCACCTGAGCCGGGTCACCGGGATCGAACCGCCGCTGCCCGGCGTGACGGCGGCGATGGTCAACCACGGGGCCGAGCTGGAGGTCCGCAACGGGGGCGCGGTCCCCGTCGAGGTCGCGGGCCACGTGGTGGCGCCGGGCGAGACCCACCGCTTCCGCGACGAGCGCACCACCCGGCCGGAGTGGGCGGTGCCCGTCGGCACGTCCGTGATCACCGGCCAGGTGGTCACGACGCCGGGGCCGAACCCGTTGTGGTGGCTGGTGTTCACGGCGGCGCTCGCGGTCGGCGGCCACTTCCTCGGACGCCGTCGCGCGCTCCTCGCCGCCGGCGTGGTAGTGGTGACGGCGGCGCACGCGTGGCACGCCGTCGGCGCGACGCTCGCCGTCACCGGCCGGCCGTTCCTGCCGCTGCTGCTCGGCGCGAGCGGCGTCGGCCTGGTGGCGTGGCCGCTGGCCGTGGTCGCGGTGGTGGCGGCGGTGCGGCGCGCACCGGCCACCGCGTTCGTGGCGGCCGTGGTCGGCGCGATGCTCGTCGTGGCCGGCATCCCGGACTTCGACAGCTTCCGGTTCTCCCACCTGCCGTTCGCCGGTCCCGCCGACCTGGACCGGCTGCTCGTGGCACTCACGCTCGGCGGCGGCCTCGGCCTCGCCGCGGGCGGATTCGACTCCATGCGAAGGGAAACACCCCGGTGATCCGTGTCCTGCTGCTCGCCACCCTCGCGGCGCTCGCCGTGCTCGTGCCGGCCGGCTGCACGTCCGCGCCCGCCCCCGCGCCCGCTTCCACGGAACCGTTGGTGCTGCGGCTCTCCGTGGACGACGCGTCGCCGCAGCAGGTCGAGGCGGTGCGCGGGCAGGCCGTCGAGCTGACCGTCACCAGCGCGGAACCCGTGGAGGTCCACGTGCACGGGATCGACGTGCTGGCCAAGGCCGAGGAGGGCAAGCCCGCCGTGCTGGAGTTCACGGTGGACCGGACCGGCACGTTCGACGTGGAGGCGCACCCCGACACGCTGCTGGTGCAACTGGTGGTGCGGTGACGGTCCTCGCGCACGGCGTCGGCGCGCGGCACGACCTGCCGCTGCCGCTGGACCTGGTGCTCCAGGGCGCGGCGGTCGCGCTGCTGGCGTCGTTCCTCGCGCTCGGGCTGCTGTGGACGAAACCCCGGTTCCACCCCGCCGCGCCCGGACCCGAGCGCGACTGGTGGCCGGTCCGGGTGCTGGTCGCGGCCGGCCTGGTGCTCGTGCCCGCGCAGGCGTGGCCGCACCTGGTGTTCGTGCTGCTCTGGGTGGGGGTGGCGGTGCTGTCGATGCTGCTGGGGCCGGTGTGGCGGGTGCTGAACCCGCTGCGCCTGGCCGCGCTCGTCACGCTCGGCCGACCGTACCCGGAGCGGTGGGGGCACTGGCCCGCCGCGCTCGGACTGCTGGCGTTCACGTGGGTCGAACTGGTCGAGCCCGACGCCCTGCCGTGGTTCCTGGTGGCGTACGCCGCGGTGAACGTCGCCGGTGGCGTGGTGTTCGGCCGAGCGTGGTTCGAGCGGGCCGACGGGTTCGAGGTGTTCTCCACCCTGCTCGGCCGGCTGTCGCCGTCGCGCGGCAACCCGTTCCGGGCGCTCGTCGCCACGCCCGTGCGTCCCGGCCTGGTCGCCGTGGTGGCCGTGCTGCTGGGCTCGACCGCGTTCGACAGCATCGGCTCCAGCCCGAGCTGGGAACGGCTCGGCGTGCCCGACTGGGTGGGGCTCCTGGCCTCCGTGGCGCTGGTCGCGGGCACCTACCTGGCGGCGTGCCGCTCGTTCGGGGGCGAACTGGCGCACTCCCTGGTCCCGATCGTGGCCGGGTACGTGGTGGCGCACTACTTCTCGCTGCTCGCCGTGGAGGGCCAGCGGGCCGTCGCGCTCCTGGTCGGCGCCACCGGGTTCACCCCGGACGAGACGGCAGCCGCTCCGGTGCTCGTGGCATCGGTGCAGGTGGGAGCGGTGCTCGTCGGGCACCTGCTGGCCGTCGTGTCCGCGCACGACCGGGCGTTGCGGCTGCTGCCGCCGGAGAAGCACCTGACCGGGCAGGTGCCGCTGCTGGTGCTCATGGTCGGGTACACGTCCGGGGGACTCGCGCTGTTGTTCGCGGGGTGAGCCGGAGGGCACTCCCCCCGTGCCTCCGTCACGGGGTGACTCGGTTGGCTTAACCCGTTAGCCCGATAGGACGGGTTGAACCGCATCCGGGCGGTTCCATCCCGACCACCGCAGCCGTGTGACGCGCCGGCTTCACCCGGCCGTTTGGCATTGCCGTGCGCACGGATGAATCATCTTCTCCCCGGTCAACTCCCATCACTAGTTTCGTACCGTGGATTTCGCGGATCTGTGGAATTCGGTCCGAGTGGTGGAAGGGCATTGATGAGCGTCTACCTCACAGGTCTGCTGTGGGTCGGCGGCGCGGCGGTCATCGCCGCCGTCCTCGCCTACGTGATCCGCAAGTACGGCGAGCTGGAGGGCAGGACCGCCAACAACGAGGCCGCCGGCCAGGTGTTCACGCTGGTGGGCGGCCTGCACGCGGTCCTGGTGGCGTTCGTGCTGATCGCCCTGTTCGACGCGGTGACCCAGGCCGGTGACGCGGCGTACCGCGAGGCGGACGGCCTGGTGGCCGCGACGTGGGCGAGCGAGGCGCTGTCCCCGGAGGCGGGCCAGGAGGTGCGGCAGCTCTCCCGCGAGTACGCCCTCACCGTCATCAACGACGAGTGGCCGGGCATGCGGGCCGGCACCGACTTCGAGTCGGACGGCTGGTCCCAGCTCAACGAGCTGCGCCAGGTGGTGGCGCGCACGCCCGCGTCCGACCAGTGGCAGGTCGAGCGCAAGACCGAGGCCGCGAACCAGCTGTGGAAGGTCTACGAGGCCCGGCAGGCGCGGCTGGACGCGGCGGGCAGCGGCGTCAACACGGTGGTGTGGTTCGTGCTCATCGCGGGCAGCGTGCTGGCCGTCTGCCTGCCGCTGCTGTTCGGCGGCCCGCGCATCCGCACCCACGTCCTCATCGTCGCCACGTTCGCCGCCACCGTCACGCTGCTGCTGTACGCCACGTACCAGCTGCAGAACCCGTTCGGCGGTGGCGCCGACGTGAGCCCGGAGGCCTTCGAGGCCGCCGTCGAGCGGTTCGGATGATCGAGGAGCTCGCCCAGGTCGTGTGCACGACCCTCCAGGTGGAGGCCGATCACCGCGGTCCGTCGACCGTCTACGAGGTCCGGTACCCGTCCGGCGCGACGACCCCCCTGCGCGAGCTGGACGTGCGGCTGAACGCCATCGGCTACTCCGCCGAGCAGGACCTCGTGTACGGCCTGGACGACCGCGGCAGGCTCGTCGCGCTCGACCGGTCGGGCCGCCTCGTCGGCACGCCGAGCCGCCCGTCGCACCTGCTCCGGAACGCGACGGCGGGCGTGGTGGTGGGGGAGCGGCTGGTGGTGCGGGCCGGGCCTTGGCTGCACACGGTCGACATCAACCCCGAGAGCCCCCTGTACGGGCACGTGCTGCGCAAGGTGCTGCTGCGCCCGTGGCACGGCCTGACCGTGGACGACTTCGACGTCAACCCGGCCGACGGCCTCCTGTACGGCGTGGCCACGCACGAGCACGGGCCCGGTGTCGTGGTCTCCATCGACCCGCGCACCGGCGAGGTGCGGCGGGCGCCCGGCGTGGGGAGGCTGCCCGGTGGGAGCGGGTACGGCGCGGTGACGTTCAGCCCGGAGGGCGCGCTCTACGCCACCAACAACCAGCACGGTGGTCGCAGCACGCTGTGGCGGGTGGCGATGGACGGTTCCGGCGTGGTCACCGAGGTCTCGTCCCGGCCGCCGCTGCACACCATCGACTCGTCCGGCTGCCTGCCGACCGTCCCCACGCCCACTCCCACCCCAACGCCGACTCCCACCCCGACCCCGACACCTACCCCCACACCGACACCGACCACCACCACGCCGCCGACGACCACCACGACGACGCCGCCGACGACCACGGCTCCGACCACGACCCCGCCGACCACGAAGCCGCCGGGCACCACCACGACCACGCCGGCACCCACGACCACGACGCCGCCGCGAACGACGACGCCGGCTCCCACCACCATCCCACCGCGGACGACCACGCCCGGCACCACCACCACGCGGCCGGTCCCGCCCGGCACCACCACCACGCGGCCGGTCCCGCCCGTCACCACGACCACACCACCGCCCGCGCGCACCACCACGACCACGCCGCGACCCACCCCGCCGCCGCCACCCCCGCCGGTGGCCCTGCCGCCGCCACCACAGCCGGTGGTCCCGCCACCGCCGCCACCGCCGGTGCGACCCCCGCCACCGGGGCAGTCGCCGCCCCTGCCGCCGTCGGCGGCGATCCCGTCCGCGGCCGACCTCGACATGCCGGAACGCCGGGCGACGCGGGCGGAGAGCGTCGACAACACCGTCCGCGACCAACGCCGCTGGGGCCTGACCGCGATCATCCTCATCCTCGGCGCGAGCGCGCTCGCCCGCCAGGCCGCCAACCGGCGCCGGTAGCGCCGTCCTCCGAAGGTGCGACGCGCGGCCCGACCAACGGCCGACGTGCCGCCGCCGCCCGCCGCCCTACCGTCGGTTCCGCAAGTGATCCGTGGAGGGGGACATGGGCGGACGCATCGCGGCGTTGGACGTGCTGCGCGGGGTGGCGATCCTGGGCACGTTCGGGACGAACGTCTGGGCTTTCACGCACCCGGGAGGGCCGGCGGGGTTCCTCGCCGATTTCGGCGACAGCGGCGACGCGCTGCTGCGCATGATCAGCAACGGCAAGTTCCTGGGCCTGCTCTCGATCCTGTTCGGCATCGGCCTGGCGATCCAGCACGACTCCGCGGTGCGCCGCGGCCGGAAGTGGCCCGGCTGGTACCTGTGGCGCTCCGCGCTGCTCATGGTCGAGGGCCTGGTCCACTACGTGCTGATCTTCGAGTTCGACGTGCTGATGTTCTACGCGGTGGTGTCGGTGGTGGTCGCCTACCTGGTGGGCCGCGGTCCTCGCGTCATCCGGGCGTGGCTGGTGGCGTTCGGCGCGGTGCACCTGTTCCTCGTCGGCGTGCTCACGCTCGGGTTGCTCGCCGGTCAGGCGCAGGTCAGCGGTCCGGGGCTCACGGTGAGCACGGCGAGCTGGTGGGGGCAGGTGGAGTCGCGGATCGAGCTGTTCGCCCTGTTCCGCGCCGAGGGGTTCTTCGTCCTGCCGCTGAGCGCCGTGCTGTTCCTGGCGGGCGCCCGGCTGCTGAGGGCCGGGGCGCTGGAGAACTCGCCGCGTGGCGCCAAGGTTCAGCGCCGGCTCATGGTGTGGGGCCTCGGGGTCGGCGTGCCGCTGAACGTCCTGACGACGCTCGCCGGGCCGAACTGGTTCGCCGTGGACCGGTACGTGGTCGCGCCGCTGGTCGCGTTCGGGCTGCTCGGCGGGATCACCGCGCTGGTGCACCGGATGCGGCCGGAGCCGGGGTTCCTGCGCGGCGGCGTCGCCGCGGTCGGCCGGTCGGCGTTGAGCTGCTACATCGGCCAGAACGTGATCGCGTCCGCGCTGTGCTACCAGTGGGGCCTCGACCTGGCGCGGCGCGGGGAACACCTCGGCGCGTGGCTCGCCGTCGGCCTGTGGTTCCTGGTGTCGGCGTTGCTCCTGCTCGGCGCGTCCTGGTGGATGCGGCGGTTCGAGCGCGGCCCCGTGGAGGCGCTGTGGGACCGCGCTTACCGGGCGCCGCAACGGGAACGGCGCCCGGTGGGCGCGTAGGCGTCGCCCGCTAGTCCTGCTTCAGGCGGTCCGGCACGGCGGCCAGCTCGTACTTCCGCCAGAAGTACGCGTCGGCCGCGTGCTGGTCCGCCGCGAAGTTGATCGCCTCGGCGATCCGGCCGTCGGCGACGCGGAACGCCAGCGCCCAGGTGATGTCCAGGCCCTCCGGGTTCGTGCTCCAGCCGCGGTGCAGGTCGACGACCCAGTCGCCGTCCGCGGCCAGGAAGATCGGCTCCGCCTTGAAGCCGGCCTTGGCCAGCTCGCCGAAGAACGCGACCACCTCGTCGGCGCCTGCCTTGGTGCCCGACAGGGGGTGGTGCCCGGGGATCGTCCACCGGATGTCCTCGGCGAAGACCGCCTTCAACGCCGCCAGGTCACCGGACCCGTAGGCCTGGTAGAACCGGCGGATCAACTCGACGTTGGGGTGGTCCTGCGACACCGCATGTCCTCTTCTCGTCACGCTTCGACCGGCCCGACCACCCAACCAGCGGCGCCCGCGCCGGGTCCAATACCCGTGCCCATACCCTTTGGGCATGAGTCCTCTCGACGTGGACACCAGGGTGCTGCGGTACTTCGTGGCCGTGGCGGACCGGTTGAGCTTCACCAGGGCGGCCCGCGACCTGTACGTGTCCCAGCCCGTGCTGAGCAGGCAGGTCCGGCGGCTGGAGGAGGACCTCGGCGTCGAGCTGTTCGTCCGGACGGGACGGGACATCCGGCTGACCGCGGCGGGCGGCCGGATGCTGCCGCTGGCACGTCAAGCGCTCGACCACTGGCAGGAGACGGTCCGCGTGGTGCGGTCCGCGGCGGCGGCCGAGGCGAACGTGCTGCGGGTCGGGTTCGTCGCGTCCGGCGGCGGGACGGTGGCCCGGCGGGCGCGGGCGGCGTTCGCCGAGGAGCGGCCCGAGGTGACGATCGAGCCGAAGAGGTTCGACTGGGGCGGCGAGCCGGACGCGCTGCGGCAGGGGTTGGCCGACGTGGCGTTCGTCTGGCTGCCCGCCGACACCGACGGCCTGCGGTCCCGGATCGTGGCGACCGAGCGGCGGTACGTCGCCCTGGCCCGCGAGCACCCGCTGACGGCGCGTCCCGAGGTCGGCATCGGAGACCTGCGCGACGAGCCGCTGATGTGGACCAGGAAGGCGCCCAAGGCGTGGGTGGACTGGTGGGCGGTCAGCCCGAGGCCGGACGGCCGCGAGCCCGTCTGGGGGCCGGAGAACGACAACGTCGAGGAGATGCTGGAGCACGTGGCGACCGGGGCGGCGGTGTGCATCGGGCCCGAGTCGATGGCGACGTACTACGCGCACCCCGACCTGGCGTGGCGGCCGATCACCGACATCGAGCCGCTGCGCGTCGCCGTGGCGTGGGTGCCGGACAACGCCAACCCGGTGGTGCGCGCGTTCGTGGAAGCCACCCTCCGGCTCGCCGGCTGACCGCGCGGGCGGGTGGCCGTCAGGTTGGCCTCACCCACACCGCCGCGCACACGTCCCCGTCCTCCTCGACCCCGAGTGCCACCCGTTCTGCCTGTCCCGCGCCGATCAGCGGAACCGCCCCGCCGTGATTAAGGGGGCCACGGCGGGGCGGTTCGTCAACGCGGGACGGAGGTCACCCTCCAGCGGTCACTTTCCAGCGATCACGGGTAGTTGACCACGTACCGCTGCTGGGTGGCCATGTTCGCCGCGCCACCGATGCCGTTCACGACGTTGTCGATCGTGCCGACACCGCCGAGCGACACCGTGACCAGGTCGTGCAGCCGCACGCCCGACCGGTTGGGCACCTCGAAGCCGTTCGCGGTCCGGATGCTCGGGTCGGCCTGGTTGAAGGCGTACACGCCCATGCCCCAGCCCTCGTGCGTGGTGACGTGGTCGGCCACCTTGTACCCGGCCCAGCCCAGCTGCGAGCCGTTCATCCACGCGGCCTGGTTCGGCGGGTCGTACGGCAGCTCGTTCTGGTAGAAGTACGTGCGGCCGCCGTTGCCGTTCCACAGCGTGTTGTACTGCTGGTAGTGCTCGACGAACAACCCGTACGCCGTCACGTTGTCACCGTTGACGACGACGCCGTTGCGGCCGGTGTTGACGTTCCAGCCGGTGGGGCTCGTGCCGTGGTCGGCCCGCCACACCCACGTGTGGTCGACGATCACGTTGTCGCTGTTGATCTCCAGTGACACCGTGGCCTTGCCCGCCTGGGAACCGCCCACGCGCAGGTACACGTCGTGCAGCGAGGTCGGGTTCGCCGCGTGCGACGCCGACGAGGTGGTCGGACCGACCTGGAGCAGCACGGGGGAGTTCTGCACACCGGCGTCCACGAGGAACCCGGCCAGCTTCACACCGTCCACATCGGACACGGCCATCGCGGGCTTGCCGGTGTCGGGCGACAGGGTCGCGAGACCCATGCCCAGCACGACGGTGTTCGGCCGTGTCACGTTGATCGTGTCGTTCAAGCGGTGCACACCCGGCGTGAGCAGGAGGTGCTTGCCCTGCGCCAGCGCCGCGTTCGTCGTCGCCACCGGCGTGCCGGGCTTGACGATGAAGAAGTCGGCCAGGGAGATGGACTGCCCGGCGGGCGCGCCGCTCTCCCAGCTCGTGCCGCGGGCGTTCTGCCGCAGCGCGGGGACGAACACCTTGTACTCGCCGGTGTTGTCGAAGTACAGGAACGGCTTCTCGCGCACGACCGGGCTGGTGTCGACGGTGGTGTGCGACGGGTTCGGGAAGTGCTGCGCGGGCGCGCCGGGCGAGCCGACGAACACCATGTTCCACACCGAGCCGCTCCAGCCGCCGGCGAGGTTGCTGTTGCGGGTCAGGAACTGCTGCTGCGAACCGGACACGGCCACGCCGTCGATCTTGCTGTCCACGATGAGGCCGCCGGACGCCCAGCCGTCGCCGCCGTTCCACAGGTGGATCTGGCCGCGCAGGTGCATGCGCCGGTACGCCGCCGCCTGCGACACCGCCCACCGCTCGATCTGGTTGGCCGGCAGGGTGACGGACATGTTCTCCGCGCCGCGCCAGAAGTTCTGCGTCGCGTTGCCGAGGTTGTTCGGGTTGTCGCCCTGCTGCAACCAGTCCGCCTCGACGCGGATGTGGCCGTTGATGTTCACGTCGTCCGGGTGCAGGCCGAGACCGGCGACCTGGGTGTAGAACCGCAGGTTCACGTCGGCGTTGTAGGAGCCCGGCTTGAACAGCACCGCGTACCGCTCGCTGCCGAACTGGTTGGTCTTCATCTGGGTGGCGATGGCGTCGAGCCGGGCCTGCATGTCCGACTGGGACGATCCGGGCCCGTACACGAACACGTTCGGACCGAAGTCCGGGTTGCGCGGGTCGGTCGGCGGGATTGTGGTGCCTCCCGTCTCGGTGTTGACCGCCAGCTCCCACAACGAGTAGCCGTAGCCGGTGGCGCGCGCCGTGCCGTACACCCGCAGGTAACGGCCGGAGCCCGCCACGGTCAGGTTCTGCACGCCGCCGGTGCCGGTGGTGGTGGAGTAGACGTTCTGCCACGTGGAACCGTTGTCGGACAACTGGATCTGGAACGCGCGCCCGTAGGCGGTCTCCCAGGTCAGCGACACGCGGCAGACCTGCTGCGTGGAGCCGAGGTCGACCTGGAGCCACTGCGGGTCGGCGAACGCGCTGGACCAGCGGGTGCCGGCGTTGCCGTCGACCGCCGCGGCGGCGGGCGTGCCGCCGTTCTCGACGGACGACGCGGTGGCCGGCCGGTTCAGCGCGGCGTTGGCGGTGCCGCACTCGGCGGCCTGGGCGGATTGGGTGATCACGGGGCTGAGCGCGGCGGCGAGCCCGAGGGCCAGCGCCGCGGTCAGCACGCGGGAACGGGAGCGGGGAGAGCTCATGGTCCTACCTGACGAGGTAAGGGGCGGAAGATGGCCCGGAGCAATGCCTCCGTGGCACCGGAGGCGCTGAGAGAGCGCTCTCTCGGAGCGTAACGCTCACGTCACGACGACGTCAACGACGCCTCAACCGGATTCCCGCACCACCAGCGCCGGGTCGAAGATGACCGACTTCGGCGGCAGGCCGGGCTGGTCCACGTGGGTCAGCAGCAGGCGGGCCATCTCGGCGGCCATGTCCTCGACCGGTTGGCGCACGGTGGTCAGCCGCGGCCGGCACACCAGCGCCGGGTTGCTGTCGTCGAAGCCCACCACGGCCACGTCCTCCGGCACCCGCCTGCCGTGCTTCTGCAGCACCAGCAACGCGCCCTGCGCCATCAGGTCGTTCGCCGCGAACAGGCCGTCGATGCCGGGGTGCTCGGCCAGCAGCCGCTCGGTCGCGGCCTCGCCGCTGGCCGACGTGAACCCGCCCTCGGCGATCGGGACGTACGGGAAGCCGTGCCGCGCCATCGCGTCCCGGAACCCGGTCAGCCGGTCCTGCGACGCGGGCACGTCCAGCGGGCCGGTCACCGTGGCGACCTGGGTGCGTCCCGCCCCCACCAGCCGGTCGGCGGCGAGCTTCGCCCCCGCCTGGTGGTCGAGGTCGACGTAGCTGATCGGCACCGGCCGGGCGGGCCGCGCGAACAGCACCGCGGGCAGCTCCGCCTCCACCAGCCGGGCGGGCAGCGGGTCCTCGGCGTGGGTCGAGACGAGCAGCGCGCCGTCCGCGCTGCCCTGCCGCAGGAACCCCATGACGTCCTCGCGCGCCCGTTCCGTGTCGGCCACCATCAGCACCGGGTGCACGTTGCGGGTGCGCAGGAACCCGAGCACCCCGCTGGCCACCCGGCCGAAGAACGGGTCCGCGAACACGCGGGCCGCGAACGCGTCCTCCTCGCCGGGGTCGCCCGCGCCGGACACCACCAGCGCGATCGTCCCGGCCCGCTTCGTCACCAGCGATCGGGCCGCGCGGTTGGGCGCGTACCCGGTCTTGTCGATCGCGGCCCGCACGACCTCCTGGATCTTGTGGTCGACGTTGCGGGTGCCGTTGACGACCCGCGAGACGGTGGCGCGGGACACGCCGGCGACCCGCGCCACGTCCTCCAACGTCGGCGGGGCCGTCGGCGGTCTGCTCATGCGCCTATTCTGCCACGTGTGGAGAGCGCTCTCCGAGAGTGAGCGGCGTGTCGCCCGCGGACGGGCCCACCAGCAGGGTGAACCCGCCCGGCTCGACCGCCCACCCCTCCGGCGTCCAGTGCCGGTACGCCCGCTCGGGCACCTCGACGTCCACCTCGACCGCCTCGCCCGCCGCCGCCGACACCGCGGCCCACCCGCCCAGCCAGCGCTCGGGCCGTTCCACCGCGCTGCCCGGCCGCGTCACGTACACCTGCACGACCTCGCGCCCGACCCGCCCGCCGGTGTTGCGCACCCGCACCCGGACGCCGCCGGCCGTCGCCACGGCCTCCTCGTACGCCCACGTCGTGTACCCGAGGCCGTGCCCGAACCAGTAGGCCGGCTCGGCGCCGGAGCGGCGCCAGGCGCGGTAGCCGACGTGCAGGCCCTCGTCGTAGCGCAGCACGCCGTCCCGCGGCGTCACGTCCGACACCGGCAGGTCGGCCCCGGCGGCGGCCCACGTCGTCGGCAGCCGCCCGCCGGGCTCGCGGAAGCCGAACAGCACGTCGGCCAGCCCGTGCCCGGCCTCCTGGCCGGGGAACCAGGTCAGCAGCACCGCCGCCACCTCGTCCCGCCACGGCAGCTCGACCGGCCCGCCGGAGTTGACCACGACCACCGTCCGGTCGTTCACCGCCCGGACCGCGCGCACCAGCTCGTCCTGCCGGCCGGGCAGGGCCAGGGACGTGCGGTCGAAGCCCTCGCTCTCGATCTCGTCCGTGGTGCCGACCACGACCACGGCGACGTCGCTCGCGCGGGCCAGCTCCACCGCCAGCGCGAGCTCGTCGTCCTCGCTCAGCCGGGGCGGGTCGGCGGCCAGCACGGTGGCCGTCCCGGTGTCCGCGCGCAGCTCGCGGCGGGCCAGGAGGTCCACCGTCGTGCCCGCGTCGAGGTGCACGGTGGCGTGCCGGTATGGCGGGGTGAGGTGGATGACCGCCGGGTCGTCGGTGTCGAGCGGCACGTCCTCGTCCACGACCCGCGCGCCGGCCACGTCGAGCGTGAGGCGGCCGAACCCGGCGACGGAGATCCGCCAGTCGCCCGTCGCGTCCACCGCCAGCCGCCCGCTGACCTCCACCGTGCGCGCGCCGTCGACCAGCGGCACCTCCAGCACGCGGCCGAGGAGCCGGTGCTCGGCGGACAGCTCCGCGCCGTCGGCGTCGAGGAGCCGGACCAGCACGCCGGGCACGTCGTCGTGCGGGTGGCGGGAGTTGCCGGTGGTGAGCGGCGCGGGCCGGTCCGCGAGCCGGACGCCGGCCGTGTGCACGACGTCCGCGACCTCCGCCAGCCCGTCGAGGAACGACACCACGGACTCGGGGTAGACGCCCGCGCTGCCACCGCCCTGGATGCGGGCGGTGGCCGCGTTGGGGCCGAGGACGGCGACCTTCGCGCCGGGGGACAGCGGAAGGGCGCCGTCGTTGCGGAGCAGCACGGTGCTCGCCGCCACCGCCTCGCGCAGCAGGTCGAGCGGCGCGTCGACCTCGGGCCGCGACGGCGTGGCGCCGTTCAGCGCGCCGACCCGCCCGGCCAGGCGGAGCAGCCGGCGAACCTTGTCGTCCAGCGCGCTCTCCGGCACCTCGCCGTTGTCGACGGCGTCGGCGAGGGCGTTCCACGGGCTCTCCGGACCGGGCATGGCGAGGTCCTGGGCGGCCCGGCCGGACGCCACCGTCGAGCGCACCGCGCCCCAGTCGGACACGACCAGCCCGTCGAAGCCCCAGGAGCCCTTCAGCGGCTCGTCGAGCAGCGGGTTCTCGGACATGGTGGTCCCGTTGACCGCGTTGTAGGCGGACATCACCACCCACACCCCGGCCTCGACGGCGGCCTCGAACGGCACCAGGTACAGCTCGTGCAGGACGCGGTCGGCGACGCGGGCGTCCAGCGTCATGCGCTCGGTCTCGGAGTCGTTGGCGACGTAGTGCTTGGCCGTCGCGGCCACCCCGCCGCCCTGCACGCCCCGGATGTAGGCCGCGCCGATGCGGGCCGTCAGCACCGGGTCCTCCGAGTAGCACTCGAAGTGCCGTCCCGCGAACGGCGAGCGGTGCAGGTTCAGGGTCGGGGCCAGCAGCACGTCGACGCCCTTGCGGCGGGCCTCGGCGGCGAGCAGGCCGCCCAGCCGCGCGACCAGCTCGACGTCCCAGGTGGCGGCCAGGGCGGTGGGGGAGGGCAGCGCCAGCGACGTGCTGCGCTCGTCCCACCCCTGGCCGCGCACCCCGATCGGGCCGTCGGACACGACGATCGACCGCAGGCCGAGGTCCGGCTCGTCGTGCGTCCGCCAGGCCGTCGCGCCGGTCAGCAGCCGGGCCTTGCGCGCCACGTCCACCTTGCCGACCAGGAGGTCCAGGTCAACGTCGTCCACCGGTGCCCCTTTGGTCGGAGAGCGCTCTCCGTGCCAGCCTCAGGCCAACCGCCCGCGCTGTCAACCCGCCGGGATCGGTCGGGTGACGCCGGGGCGAACGGCGGGGTGACGGGCGGTGGGGCGGGCGGTGAGGTGACGGCGGTCGGGTGACGCCGGGGGAACGGTCAGGCGATGTCGGCGCGGATCGCCGGCTTGCGGGGGTCGGCGGCGCGGTCGAGGAGGGCGGCCACCGGGAGGGTGGCGGCGCCGACCGCGACGGCGTCCGGGCCGAGGCGTCCCAGCTCGATCGAGATCTGCTCGTACGGGTGGCGCAGCGCGTGCGCGCGGGTGGCCGCGACGATCCGGTCCAGCTGGTGCGCGCCCAGCGCGAGCCCGGCCCAGCCGCCCAGCACGATCCGCTCGGGGTTGAACAGGTTCACCAGGTTCGCGATCCCGGCGCCCAGGTACCCCGCGGTCTCCTCCAGCACGCGGGCGGCGGTCTTGGAGCGCGGCGCGGCGGCGATCAGCGCGTCGACGCTGGACTGCTCGTCCGCGCCGGTCAGGTCCCGGCCGCGGGCCTTGCGGTAGCGGTCGAGGATGCCCTCGGCCCCCACGTACGCCTCCAGGCAGCCGAGCGCGCCGCAGCGGCACGGTCGCCCGCCGTACACGATGGTGGTGTGCCCCCACTCGCCGGCCGAACTGGTCGCACCCCGGTAGACGCCGCCGTCGGTCACGACGGCCGCGCCGACACCCGACCCGATGAGCGCCACGACCACGTGCCGGGCGCCCCGCCCCGCGCCGAACCACATCTCGGCCTGACCCTGCGTCTTGGCGCCGTTCTCGACGTACAGCGGCCACGCGTCGCCGGACGCGGAGGTGATCAGCTCGGTCAGCGGCACGCCGTCCCACCCGATGGTGGGCGCGTGCACGACGGCGTGCCCGGTGCCGTCGACGGTCGGGACCTGCTCCACCGTGCCGGGCACGCCGATGCCGACGCCGAGCACGGTTGACCCCGGCACCCCGGCCGCGGCGACGACGTCGCGGACCGAGGAGGCGATCAGCGCCGCCACGTCGGCGGGCGAGGACGGCGACAACGCGTGGTCGAACGCGGCCAGTTGCGCCAGGGACAGGTCGAACAGCTCGACCTTGATGCCGGTCTCGCCGACGTCCACGCCCACGACGTGCCCGAACGCCGGGTTGACGCGCAGCAGCACGCGCGGCCGGCCGCCGTCGGAGTCCACGGAACCGGCTTCCACGACGAGCCCGTCGTCCACCAGCTCACCGGTCACGTTGGACACGGTGGCGGCCGACAGGCCGGACAGCCGGGACAGCTCGTGCCTGCTCAGCGGACCGTCGAAGAACAGCGTCGACAGCAGCGTCGATCGGTTCTGCCGACGCAGGTCGCGGACGGTGGTGCGCTTCGGAGCCACGGGCCCACCTTAGTTTGCGACTTAAAATTAGACTAAGTTTGTAACCTGGTCGTTATTGACGTGACTTGGCTCACCGGGGTTGAGTCTGCAACGACACGAGG
Organism: Saccharothrix hoggarensis; assembly: GCF_052936025.1. Next base: position 2,241,511 of record NZ_CP193624.1, read on the forward strand.
ACGCGAGCAGCGTCCCAGCCGCGATGGCACCCGCGGCCCGCACCACGAGCGCTCGCACTTCCCCCCCGCCCGACAAGGAGAACCCATGCGACTCAGGCGAACGTCCGTCCTCGCCGTCGCGGCAGCACTGCTGTTCTCGGCCGCCTGCTCGGCCACGAACCCCGGCGCGAACAGCGGCGGCACCGGCGGCGTGCTGAACGTCGGCATGCCCAACGGTCCGCAGACCGAGAACAACAACCCGTTCCTGAACACGTCCGCGGCCAGCTCGCTCGGCTACCGCCGGCTGATCTTCGAGCCGCTGGCGATGGTCAACGAGACCAACCCCACGGAGAAGCCCAAGCCGTGGCTGGCCACCGAGTGGGCGTGGTCGGACAACTACAGCAAGCTGAGCCTGACCATCCGCGACGGCGCGACGTGGTCCGACGGCAAGCCGCTGACCGCCGAGGACGTGGCGTTCACCTTCGAGCTGCTGAAGAAGAACCCCGGCCTGAACGTCGACTCCGTGCCCTACGACGCGATCACCACGTCCGGGAACAAGGTCGAGGTCGGCTTCCCCCGCTCGCAGTTCGTCAACCAGAAGAAGATCTTCGAGCAGCTGATCGTGCCCAAGCACATCTGGTCGACGATCGCCAACCCGAGCACGGACCCGGTCAAGACCCCGGTCGGCAGCGGCCCGTACACGCTGAAGACCTTCACGTCGCAGACCGTCACGCTGGCCGTCCGCGACTCGTACTGGCAGGAGCTGCCGAAGGTCAAGGAGGTCCGCTACACCTCCTACAGCGACAACAACGCGCAGACCACCGCGCTGGCGACCGGCGCGGCCGAGTGGAGCTTCGTGTTCATCCCGAACTACGAGGCCGTCTACACCTCGAAGGACCCGGCGCACCACAAGCTCTACTTCCCGCCGGTGCTCGGCATCCACGGCCTGTGGTTCAACACCAAGGTCGCGCCGTGGGACAACCCGGCCCTGCGCCGGGCGGTCAACATGGTGATCAACCGCGACGACATCTTCACCCAGGGCGAGGCCGGGTACTTCTACCCGAAGGTCGACAACATCACCGGCATCCCGACGCCCGCCGGCGACTCCTACATCGCGCCCGAGTTCAAGGACGAGGTCGTCACGGTCGACGTCGAGGGCGCGAAGAAGGAGCTGGCCGCCGCCGGCTTCACCCTCCAGGGCGACAAGCTGCTCGACCCGTCGGGCAAGCCGGTCACGCTGAAGATGACCGTGCCGTCCGGCTGGTCGGACTACGTGACGAACCTGGAGATCATCAAGGACAACGTGTCCAAGATCGGCATCGAGGCCACGGTCGACCTGCCGAACGCCGACGCGTGGAGCAAGGCGCTCGACACCGGTGACTTCCAGGCCGCGCTGCACTGGACCAACAACGGTCCGACGCCGTACGACATCTACGAGAACATCATGAACGGCGCGCTGTACAAGCCGATCGGCGAGGGCGGCATCAACGGCAACTACGGCCGTTACGAGAACCCCGAGGCGACCGCGCTGCTCAACGAGTACGCCAACGCCGCCGACGACGCCGCCCGCAACGCGGCCCTGCACAAGATCCAGCAGATCCACGTGCGGGACATGCCGGTGGCCATCACCTCCGCCGCCAACGCGGGTGGTCAGTACAGCACGAAGAACTGGGTCGGCTGGCCGGACAAGGAGAACCCGTACGCGCCCGCCCAGCCCACGCTGGAGAACGCGCTCGACGTGGTCATGCACCTGAAGCCGGCCGCATGACGACGAGCACTTCACCGTCGGCCTCCGGGACCACTGAGGTGGTCCTGGAGGCCGACGGCCTGACCAAGCACTTCCCGGTCCGCAAGCGCGGGCGAGAGCTGCTGTCCCGGACCCAGCGCTCGGTGCGCGCGGTCGAGGACGTGACGCTCGGGCTGCACCGCGGCCGGGTCACCGCGCTGGTCGGCGAGTCCGGCTCGGGCAAGTCGACGGTGGCCCGGCTGCTGGCGCAGCTCTACCCCCAGACCTCCGGCTCCATCCGGCTGCACGGCGAGCCGGTGCGGACCAAGGGCAGCAAGCGCTTCCGGGCGTACAGCAAGCGCGTCCAGATGATCTTCCAGGACCCGTTCGCCTCGCTGAACCCCGTGCACACCGTGCGCTACCACCTGACCCGCGCGTTGAAGATCCACGGCAACGCGGGCAGGACGCCGCAGGAGCTGGAAGAGGCGCTGGCCAACCTGCTCACCCGCGTGCAGCTCACCCCACCCGAGCGGTACGTGGACAAGTTCCCGCACGAGCTGTCCGGCGGCCAGCGCCAGCGCGTGGCGATCGCCCGCGCCCTGGGCGCCGACCCGGAGGTGCTGCTGGCCGACGAGCCGGTGTCCATGCTGGACGTCTCCATCCGGCTCGGCGTGCTGAACCTGCTGCGCGACCTCAAGGAGCGCTTGCACCTCGCGATCCTCTACATCACGCACGACATCGCGTCGGCCCGCTACTTCGCCGACGAGACGTTCGTGATGTACGCCGGGCGCGTGGTCGAGGGCGGCGACAGCGAGACCGTCACCCAGCGACCCGCCCACCCGTACACCCAGCTGCTCATCGACTCCGCGCCGGACCCCGACCGGCCCGCCGTGCAGGAGAAGGACGGCGGCACGGGCGAGCCGCCGTCGCTGATCAAGCCCCCCGACGGCTGCCGGTTCAACCCGCGCTGCCCGCACGCGATGAAGGTCTGCGCGGAGAAGGTGCCGCCGCGGTTCGCCATCGGTGACGACGGCGACGGCGGCGGTGCCGGCGGCCACTTCGCCGCGTGCTGGCTCTACGGCGACGACCTGTCCGAAGGCGACAAGATCAAGCTCCGAGTCGTGGGGGTCACGTCCGACAGGACCGCCGCCGGCGCCGAGGAGGTGCTGTGAGCTACCTCCTCAAGCGGATCGCGTTCTACCTGTTCACCGCGTGGGCCGCGATCACCATCAACTTCTTCATCCCCCGCGTCATCCCGGGCGACCCGGTGCAGTCGCTGATCACCCGCTCGCGCGGCCAGATGACCAGCGAGGCCGTGCAGTCGCTCTACGTGCTGTTCGGGCTCGACAAGGACGCGAGCCTGGTCGAGCAGTACTTCAGCTACCTCGGTCAGCTGTTCCGCGGCGACCTCGGCCTGTCGTTCACCCACTTCCCGTCGCCGGTGTCGCAGGTCCTCGGCGACGGCCTGCCGTGGACGTTGGGGCTCGTCGGCATCACGACCGTGCTCGGCTTCGTCATCGGCACGGCGCTGGGCGCGGGCATCGGCTGGCGCCGAGGCTCGTGGGCCGACGCGCTGATCCCGGTGACCACGTTCGTGTCGTCCATCCCGTACTTCTGGCTGGGCCTGATCGCGATCGCCCTGCTGACCGGCCCGGACAGCTTCTTCCCGGCCTCCGGCGCCTACGACGGCGGCCTGGTGCCCAACCCGGACCCCCAGTTCATCGGCAGCGTGCTGCGGCACGGCCTCCTGCCCGCGTTCACCATCCTGATCTCGTCCATGGCGGGCTGGATCCTGTCGATGCGCAACATGATGGTCACGGTGGCCTCGGAGGACTACGTGACCGTCGCGCACGCCAAGGGCCTGTCCGACCGGCGGGTGATGTTGTCGTACGCGGCCCGCAACGCGCTGCTGCCCAACGTCTCCGGGTTCGCCCTGTCGCTGGGCTTCATCGTCGGCGGCACGCTGCTGGTGGAGATCGTGTTCTCCTACCCGGGGCTCGGTCTGCAGCTGTTCCAGGCCGTCGGCGCCAAGGACTACCCGCTCATGCAGGGCATCTTCCTCATCATCACGCTGTCCGTGCTGCTGGCGAACTTCCTCGCCGACGTGGCCTACCTCGCGCTCGACCCGCGCACCCGACGGGAGGGCTGAGCAGTGACCGTCGTACCCACCACCGGGACCGCGACCCCGGTCGCCGCGCCCGTGAAGCGCCGCCGGCTGCGGTTCGTGGCCAACCCCAAGGCGACCACCGGTCTGGTCGTCCTGGGCTTCTTCACCCTGCTCGCGATCATCGGGCCGTGGATCGCGCCGTACAACCCGTCGGAGCGCAGCAACGACCTGCTCCAGGGGCCGTCGGCCGCGCACTGGTTCGGCACCACCCACCTCGGCCAGGACATCTTCAGCCAGATCGTGGTCGGCACGCGCAGCGTCATGGTCGTCGGGTTCGTCGCGGGCCTCGTGGCGACGATCCTGTCGATCCTGGTCGGCGTCACGTCCGGCTACCTGGCCGGCGCCGGCAGCGAAGTGCTCTCCGCGCTGTCGAACGTGTTCCTGGTGCTCCCGGCGCTGCCGCTGATGATCATCATCACGTCCACCCTGCCGGAGACCGGGACGATGACCATCGCGCTGGTCATCGGCCTGACCTCGTGGGCCTGGGGCGCCCGCGTGCTGCGGGCGCAAACGCTGTCGTTGCGCGGGCGCGACTACATCGAGGCCGCGCGCGCGACCGGTGAGAAGACGTGGCGGATCATCCTGTTCGAGATCATGCCCAACCTCACCGCCGTCATCGCGTCCGGCTTCGTCGGCACGGTCATCTTCGCGGTGACCCTGGAGATCACGCTGGCGTTCATCGGCATCGGCGCGGGCGGCGACTGGAACTGGGGCACGGTCCTGTACTGGGCCCAGAGCCAGCAGGCCCTCGGGCAGGGCGCGTGGTGGTGGTTCGTGCCCGCGGGCCTGGCCATCGCGCTGCTGGGCACCGCGCTGTCGCTGGTGAACTTCGGCATCGACGAGTTCGTCAGCCCGCGACTGCGCGGCGGCGGCAAGACCGACGTCAAGACCGCCGACGGCCACACGGTCCGGATGCGCGTCGGCTTCACGCCGGTGCTCGCCACGAAAGCCGGGCCCGCGCAGGGAAGGGAGACACCGTGACCGACGCGGTGCTGGAGATCCGCGGCCTCAACGTGGACTACGGCCTGGGTGACGAGGCCGTCCACGCCATCCGCGACGTCGACCTCACCCTCCACCGGGGCGAGGTGCTCGGCCTCGCGGGCGAGAGCGGCAGCGGCAAGTCGACGTTGGCCTACGGCCTCACCAGGCTCCTGCCGCCGCCGGGCGTGATCACGAGCGGCGAGGTGCTGTACCACACCGACGGCGGCGCCCCGGTCGACGTGCTCCGGATGACCCACGCGGAGCTGCGGAAGTTCCGCTGGGCGGAGACCGCGATCGTGTTCCAGGGCGCGATGAACTCGCTCAACCCGGTGCACCGCATCTCCACCCAGCTCACCGACGTGATCCAGGCGCACGACCCCGGAGGCAGCAAAGCCGCCCGGCTGGCTCGGGCCCGCGAGCTGCTGAACCTGGTCGGCATCTCCGCCGACCGGCTGGACAGCTACCCGCACCAGCTGTCCGGCGGCATGCGGCAGCGCGTGATGATCGGCATGGCGCTCGCGCTGGAGCCGAAGGTCGTCATCATGGACGAGCCGACCACCGCCCTCGACGTGGTGGTGCAGCGGCAGATCCTGCGCCAGCTCGTGGAACTGCGCGAACGGCTCGGGTTCTCGGTCGTGTTCATCACCCACGACCTGTCCCTCCTGGTCGAGTTCTCCGACCGGATCGCGATCATGTACGGCGGGCGGATCGTCGAGGAGGCGAACTCCGCCGAGCTGTACCGGAACCCGTTGCACCCCTACAGCCACGGGTTGCTGAACTCGTTCCCGGCCCTGCGCGGGCCGAAGCGCGAGCTGACCGGCATCCCCGGCTCACCACCGGACCTGCGCGCGATGCCCTCGGGCTGCGCGTTCCACCCACGTTGTCCGCACGCAATGGAGCGCTGCGGTGTGGAGGTGCCGGTGCTCGGCGTCCCCCGTGACCACGAGGGGCCCGACCGCACCGTGGCCTGCTTGCTGCACCCCGTCCACGACAACGGGCTCTGAACCCGTCCACCACGACGGGTTCCGAACCTCCAGAGGAGTTTCCCCAGTGGAAAGTTTGACCGACACCACGGCGCCGACCGTCGGGCTCGACCCCGCGATCGGCACCCTGCCCGCCTCGTTCCGCTGGGGCGTGGCGACCTCGGCGTACCAGATCGAGGGGGCGCACGACGAGGACGGGCGCGGACCGTCCATCTGGGACACGTACTGCCGCACGCCGGGCATGGTGCACAACGGCGACAACGGCGACGTCGCGTGCGACCACTACCACCGGATGCCCGAGGACGTCGCGCTGATCCGCTCGCTCGGCGTGGACACCTACCGGTTCTCCGTCGCCTGGCCGCGCGTGCAGCCGGGCGGCAAGGGCCCGGTCAACGCGCCCGGCATGGCGTTCTACGACCGGCTGGTGGACGAGCTGCTCGGCCAGGGCATCGATCCCTGGGTGACGCTGTACCACTGGGACCTGCCGCAGGAGCTGGAGGACGCGGGCGGCTGGCCCGCCCGCGACACCGCCTACCGGTTCGCGGACTACTCGATGCTGGTGTTCGACGCGCTGTCCGACCGGGTCCGCACCTGGACCACGCTCAACGAGCCGTGGTGCTCGGCGATGCTCGGCTACTACGAGGGCCGCCAGGCGCCCGGCAGGCAGGACTTCGGCGCGGCCATCCACGCCGTGCACCACCTGCTCCTCGGGCACGGCCTGGCGATGCGGCGGATGCGCGCCGCGGCCCCGCCCGCGACCGAGTTCGGCATCACGCTCAACATGAGCCACGCCAGCCCGGCCACCGACAGCGAGGCCGACCGCGAGGCCGCCCGCCGCGCGGACGGCCTGTCCCGCCGCATCTACCTCGACCCGCTGGTGCGCGGCCAGTACCCGGCCGACGTGGTGGCGGACCTGGCCGCGCGCGGCGTGGAGATCCCGGTCGAGCCCGGCGACCTGGAGGTCATCCGGCAGCCGATCGACGTGCTGGGCGTGAACTACTACTCCAGCCACAAGTTCTCCGGCGTGGACGAGGCGGGCAACACGCACGACGCCGACGGCCTCCCGATCGACCGCACCGTGACGTTCGGCCGCCCGGTGACCGCGATGGACTGGGAGATCGTGCCCGAGGGCTTCACGAAGCTCCTGGTGCAGATCGCCGAGGAGTACCCCGGCGTGCCGATGGTCATCACGGAGAACGGCGCGGCGTTCGACGACGAGGCCGACGAGTCCGGGTTCGTCCGGGACGACGACCGCACCGCGTACCTGGAGTCGCACATCGCGGCGGTCGCCAAGGCGCGCACGGCGGGCGCCGACGTCCGCGGGTACTTCGCCTGGTCGCTGATGGACAACTTCGAGTGGTCCTACGGCTACGACAAGCGGTTCGGGCTCGTGCACGTGGACTACGAGACCCAGGTCCGCACGCCGAAGAGCAGCGCGCTGTGGTACCGGGACACGATCCGCCGCGTCAAGGGCAGCTGACCGGACGGCCGAGGGGCCGGGGGGAGTTCATCCCCCCGGCCCCTCCGCATGTCACATCAGCGCCGGTAGACGCCGAACTCGTAGAGCGAGTAACCCCATCCCGTGCCGCGCTGGGTGGCGTGCAGCCGCACGTACCGGGCGGTCGCGGTGACGTCGATCAAGTCGACGCCGCCGTTGCCGGTCGTGGTGCCGTGCACCGCCCGCCAGTTCACCCCGTCGTCGGACACCTGGATCTCGTACGCCCGGCCGTACGCGCCCTCCCACACCAGCTGCACGTGGTGGAACGTCGTCGGCGCGCCCAGGTCGACGCGCAGCCACTGCGGGTCGGCCCAGTCGGTGGCCCAGCGCGAGCTCGCGTTGCCGTCCACGGCGTTCGACGGCGGGAACGGCGCCCCGTCGCCCACCTGCTGGTAGGACGACGCCGTGACGGCCTTGTTCAGCGCCACGTTGACGCCCGCCGGCTGCGGCGCGACGACCCGGACCGACTTGGTCTCGATGCCGATGTTGCCGCGGCCGTCCTCGGCGATCACGTACACCTTCCACACGCCGAGCCGGTCGGGCGCGGTCACCGTCAGCCGGTTGCCGTTGACCTGCACGGGCGTGTTGGTGAGACCGCCGCTGTTGTCGATGTACTTGCTGTTGAACGCCGCCGACCACGCGATCGCGTCGCCGTTCGGGTCGCTCGCGGCCACGTCGATGGTCAGCTGCGCGCCCGCCGGGACGCTGGTCGGCAGGTTCATCGCGGTGATGACCGGCGGGGTGTTGGCGGGCGTCGCGCCGCCGAACGCCTTCTGCACCGCGTAGAACGACAGCCGCTTCTTGCCCGCCGGCGTCAGGTTGAACCACACCGCGCCGAAGTCGTACTCGGTGCCGTAGTGGAACAGCGTGCCGCCGAACGACACCCCGGTGTGCCCGGTGATGCAGTTCCACGCCTGGGTGTAGCCGTCGCGCTTCTGCACGTCGGTGGGCTCGCTGGGCACGCCGTTGACGTCGTTCGGCACCTCCCACTCGCCGGCCGGGCCGGCTTCGGTGAGGATGTACGGCTTGGTGTAGCCGCCGTCGACCCAGTCCTGGCGGACCTTGCAGACGTTGCCGTAGGAGTTGACCGAGTACACGTCGAGCGCGGGGGTGTGGGCCTTGAGGTAGACCCACGCGCCGGTCCACGCGTCCGTGTTGGTCACGGGGTGGTTGGTGTCGATGGCCTTGATGGCCAGCGCGGCCTCGTTGACGTACTTGGCGTACGCGACGCGCTGGTTCTCCAGCTCCGTGCCGGAGTAGCAGTTCTGCAGGCCGAGGATCGACTCGTTGCCCACGTTCCACATCAGCACGCCGGGGTGGTCCTTGTAGGCCGTGACCCACTGGCGGATGGTGTTGAGCATGTCCGACTTGTAGCCGGCGTCGGTGACGTAGTTGACGCAGCCGCCGGAGCCGGGGCCGCCGCCGGGCTGCAGCCAGAAGCCCGTCATGACGCGCAGGCCGTTGGCCGCGGCCGCGTCGAGGAGCGGTTTGGTGGTGGCGTCGGTGCCCCAGGTGCGCAGGGTGTTGACGCCCATGGACTTCAGCTCCGGCATGTGCCGGGCCGCGTCGGCGGCGGGCGGGCCCCAGGTGAGGCCCTTCACGGTCCACGGCTTCCCGTCGACGGTGAGCTGCCAGTTGCCCTGCGAGCCGGTGACGTGCACGCCGGTGCCGGGCGGGGGAGTGGTGCCCCGGGTGCCGTAGACGCGGAACTCCCACAGGGAGTAGCCGTAGCCGTTGGCGCGCTGGGTGCCGTGCACGCGGACGTACCGGCCGCTGCCGGTGACGTCGAAGCCCTGCCTGCCGCCGGTGCCGGCGGTGGTGGTGTGGACCGGGGTCCACGTGGTGCCGTCGGCGGAGACCTGGATCTGGAACGACGTGGCGTACGCCGCTTCCCAGTCCAGTTCGACCCGGCTCAGGGTCGAGGTGGCGCCCAGGTCGACGCGCAACCACTGCGGGTCGCTCCAGGCGCTGGCCCAGCGCGTGCCGGCGTTGCCGTCGACGGCCGCCGACGCGGGGGTGCCCGCGCCTTCGGTCGAGGACGCCGTGGCCGGCTTGCCCTGGGAGAGCAGCACGGGAGCCGCGGTCGCCGTGCCCGGGACCACGACGAGCCCCATGAGCAGGGCGAACCCCAGAAGTGCGGCCAACACCGTGCTGGCGGATCGGAGGCGGTACATGGCGTCTCCTGCCGGATTGTCGGGTCGAAGTGCGGGAGAGCGCTCTCTCAACCCGGCTCGAAGTGTTACGAGCGGACTACGGATCTGTCAACGTCCCGCCTATTGACACCGTTGCGGGCAGCGGGCAGCCTCATGTGGGAGAGCGCTCTCCCAGCCACGTTCCCACGTCGGCAGGAGGACAAAGGTGTCCCGAAAACTCCGCGCGCTGACCGCCACCGTCGCGGTCGGCCTCCTCGCGACCGCCTTGACGGTCGCGGTCCACTCGGCAGCGAGCCAGTCGGCCCAGGCCGACGAACTGGTCACGCACCACGAGTTCCAGGCCAACTGCTCGGTCACCACGCACCGCCCGGACGACCCGATCGTGTTCCCGGGACTTCCCGGCGCGTCCCACATGCACACGTTCCTGGGCAACCACTCCACGGACGCGCGCAGCACCAACGACTCGCTCAAGGCCGGCCAGACCAACTGCCGGACCCCCGACGACAAGTCCGCCTACTGGTTCCCGTCGCTCTACAACGGCGACCAGATCGTCCCGCCCAACTTCCCCCAGGTCATCTACTACAAGTCCGGAATCCTGAAGTACCAGGAGGTCCGGTCGTTCCCGGCCGGCATCCGGTTCGTGGTCGGCAGCCCGACCGCGACGCAGGACCAGTTCCGCACCGCGCCCGGCGCGGTCGAGGGCTGGGAGTGCGGAAACAGCGCGCACAACTGGGACTTCCCGTCGTACTGCCCGCCGGGCACCCAGCTCAACGTCCGGTACCAGGCGCCGAGTTGCTGGAACGGCCGGGACCTCGACTCGGCGGACCACAAGTCGCACATGGCGTACCCGGACCGGGCCACGCTGGTGTGCCCGTCCACGCACCCGGTGCCCGTGCCGATGCTGGAGTTCAAGATGGCGTTCCCCGTGTCCGGTGACATGTCGCGCGTGCGGCTGTCCAGCGGGCGCGGCTACACCTGGCACTACGACTTCATGAACGCGTGGGACGGTCCCACGCTGCAGGCTCTCGTCAGCCACTGCGTCAACGGCGGGCTCCAGTGCGACCCGCGCGGTTACGACCAGTACAAGCCGCACCGGGGCGCCGCCCTCGGGCCGGACTACCGGTTGCCGCGGTGACGTTGTCCTCGGCCACCCCGGGGCGCTTCCGGGCGCTCTGGGGTGGCGCCCTGCTGCTCCTGGCCGCCTGCGCGTCCCCGTCGCCGGCTTCCCCGCCGCCACCGTCGTCGTCCCCGTTCAACCCGACCGACACGGCGTGGATCCAGCTGATGATCCCGATGAACGAACAGCTCCTGCCCGCCCTCGACGTCGCGCCACCCGCACTGGCCCCGTTCGCGGCCGACCTGCGCGCGTCCCACGAGGAGGAACTCGGCCACCTGCGGCGGTTGCGCGACCGCGCGGGCCTCCCGGACGCGAACCCGCACGCCGGCCACCAGATGCCGGGCCTGGTCTCCGAGGCCGACCTGGCCGCGATCCGCCTCGACCCGTCGACGCTGGCCGTGAAGCTCCGCGAGCACCTCGACCAGGCGGCCTTGCTGGCGCGCGGCGAGCAGGACAGCGGCGGCGACCCGGAGACCCGCGACCTGGCGGCGTCGATCGCCGCCGCCCGCGCCGCGCAGTCGGCGGAACTCGCCGCGGTGACCGACCCGTGATCCCGCCGACCCCGAACCTCTTTCGGCTGAGATCGCGGCGCCCCCCGGACGGCGGATGGTCGGCCCAGGTCCGTGCCGGAACGCTTGCCAACCATGGACGTCTTCCCCTCCACCCCGAGGGCACACCGCAACCCCGTGGTCGTCGCGCGGAAGAAGGCCCTCCTCACCGCGCCGCACCTGGCGAAGCTGACGGAGTTCGCCCGGCGCGTCGCCACCGAGCGCAAGGCCGACGTGCCGCTGTTCGACCCCGCGAGCGGCGGCGTCAACGCCAAGGTCCTGCTGCTGCTGGAGTCGCCGGGGCCGGCGTCGGCGTCGACCACCGGCTCCGGCTTCAACTCCCTCGACAACGACGACCCGACGGCCGCCAACGTGTTCACCGCGATGGCGGAGGCCGGGCTGTCGCGGCGGGTGTGCCTGAACTGGAACGTGGTGCCCTGGTACCTGTCGAACCGCGCGCCGACGCCCGCGGAGCTGCGGGCGGCGGTGCCGTACCTGGTGGAGCTGCTGCGGATGCTGACGAGCCTCAAGGCCGTCGTCGTGCTGGGCAGGCCCGCGGGCACCGGCTGGACCCTGTCCGGCCGGGGCCACAAGCTGAAGGTGTCCAACGCCCCGCACCCGTCGCCGCTGTCCATCAACCGCGACCGGGCGGGCCGGTGGCCGCAGCTCGTGGACGCCTTCCGGCAGGCCGCCGAGGCGGTGAAGGACTGAGTCGACGGAGTGGGGACCGGTACCGCGGCCTTCCTCCCGGGACGTGTCGAATCCCGGCAGTCTCCTTCGTCGTACGGGTAGAGACACCCGCACGGAAGGAGACGGCCATGACCACGACCACCACGCCCATCACCCACAGGGACCGCGCCGTGCTCCGCGCCGTCGCGGAAGGCCGCTGCGTGTACGCCGCCGGCACGTTGCTGGTCGACGGGATCGGCTGCTGCGACCAGTTCGTCGGCCCGCGCCTGGCTCGCGCGGGTCTCATCGCGTCCCAGTCGGGCCCGGCACGCCTGACGGCCGACGGGATGGCCCTCCTGGCCACGGCCTGAACGCACGGGCGCTGACGACGGGCTAAGGCCGTTCCCGGCCCGCCGGCGGCGAGAACACCTCCATCAGCTCCGCCGGCGCGACCTCTTCGAGCTGCGCGTAGGTGCACGACCCGGGCGTGCGGTCCGGTCGGAAGCGGACGAGCCTGCTCGTGTGCCGGAACCGGCGCGCCTGCAGGTGCTCGTACCGCACCTCAACCACCAGTTCCGGTCGCAGCGGCTCCCACGTCAACGTCTTGGTCGGGTTCCAGCGGCTCTGCGCGCCGGGCGTGGCCGCGTCGACGCCGGCCCACTCCGCCCACGGGTGGCCGTCCAGCGCGCGCTCCCGGTACGGCGCCAGCTCGTCCACCAGCTCACGGCGCCGCGCGGCGGTGAAGCTGCTGGCCACGCCGACGTGGTGCAGCGCGCCCGCGTCGTCGAACAGCCCGAGCAGCAGCGACCCGACGCCCTCGCCGTCCTTGTGCGGCCGGTACCCGGCGACCACGCAGTCGGCGGTGCGCTCGTGCTTCACCTTCCACATCACCCGCTTGTCCTGCTCGTACGGCAGGTCGGTGCGCTTGGCCACCACGCCGTCGAACCCGGCGCCCTCGAACCGGGTGAACCAGTCCTGGGCGACGTCCGGGTCGTCCGTGGCGGGCGTCAGGTACAGGCCCGGCACGTCGCGCAGCGCCCCTTCGAGCAGCCGGCGGCGTTCCGCGAACGGCGTGCCGGTGAGGTCGCGGTCGTCCAGGGCGAGCAGGTCGAAGGCGACGAACCCGGCGGGCGTGTCGACGGCGAGCTTGCGCACCCGTGACGCGGCCGGGTGCAGCCGCAGCTGGAGCAGGTCGAAGCTCAACCCCTCGGGCGTGACGATGACGATCTCGCCGTCCACCACGCACCGGGGCGGCAGGCCCGCCGCCAGCACCTCGACCACCTCGGGGAAGTACCTGGTCAGCGGCCGGTCGTTGCGCGAGCCGAGTTCGAGCTCGGCGCCGTCGCGGAACACGACGCAGCGGAAGCCGTCCCACTTCGGCTCGAACACCAGGCCGGGCTCGCGCGGCACCGAGTGGACGGCCTTGGCGAGCATCGGCCGCACGGGTGGCATCACGGGGAGGTCCACGCCGCCGAGCGTAGGTCGAGCCGACGTTTTTCACCGTGGATGCGAATCAAGGACCGAACCTGTCCGCAATAGGTTCTACGGTTGCCTCAACACCGAAACGGAAGGCAGGAACCCATGAACGCCACCGCCACCACCGTCGACGCCGCCCGCACCGCCTCCCCGGAGCTGACGGACCTGCTGACCGCGCTCGCCAGGCACCGCGACTTCCTCCGCTTCACCGTCCGCGGCCTCACCGACGAGCAGGCGCGGCAGACCCCGACCGCCAGCGCGCTGTCCCTCGGCGGGCTGATCAAGCACGTCCGCGACACGGAGATCGGCTGGATGCGCTTCGCGGTCGGCGGCGCGGAGCTGATGGAGAGCGACCCGGCGGACTGGGAGAACGGCTTCCGCATGCTGGAGGACGAGACGCTGGAAGGCCTGCTGGAGTCCTACGAGGAGACGGCCGCCACCACCGAGCGGCTGCTCGCGGACCTCGACCTGAACACCGCCCACCCGCTGCCGGTGGCGCCCTGGTTCGAGCCGGGCGCGAGCTGGACCGTCCGCCGCGTCGTGCTGCACCTGATCGCCGAGACGTCGCAGCACGCGGGCCACGCCGACATCATCCGCGAGACGGTCGACGGTCAGCGGACCATGGGCTGACCGGTGGTCAGCGGCGGCACAGCCGGCGGATCAGGTCGGCGTGCGAGGGGTACCGGGGGGCGAGGGTGTCGGCCTCGCCGAACGTGACGACGTCGTCGGTGTAGGGCGGCACCACCACCGTGCCGACCAGCGACCACCCGCCGTCCGGTTCGCTCGCCTGCCACACCCCGGCGGGCACCACGACCTGGGGGCGCTGCCCGGCTCCGAGGTCCGGCCCCAGCACCGGCGTGGTCACCGCGCCGTCCGGGTGCAGCAGCAGCATCCGCAGGGGCGCGCCGAGGTGGTGCGCGTAGACCTCCAGGTGGTCCAGCTTGTGCACGCCGGAGAACTCGCCCTCCCGCAGCAGGTAGTGGATCGCGGAAGCCTCGGCGGACCGCCACGACTGGCCGAACCACCCGCCCTCCACCGGCAGCTCCACCAGCCCCAACGCCGCCACGACGTCGTCCGCGCCCATCCCGCGGCCCCCGTTCCCGCCCGACCGGCTCACGACATCTCCGCCTCGACCGACCCGTGCACCACGACCATCCCCTTGCCCAGCCGCTTGGCCGTGTACATCGCCGCGTCCGCCGTGCCCAGCAGGTCGTCGGCGGTCAGCGACGGGTCGAACCCCTCGCGGTGCGAGATGCCGATCGACGCGCGGATCACGTGCGAGCCCGTCGCCGTCCGGTGCGGCTCGCTCATCGCCTCCAGCACCCGCCGCCCGATCTCCTCCGGCGGCTGCGGGTAGCCGTCGACCAGCACGCCGAACTCGTCGCCGCCCAGCCGCGCCACGACGTCCTGCGACCGCACGCACGACTGCAACCGCGCCGCCACGATCCGCAGCACCGCGTCGCCCTCGGCGTGCCCGTAGTTGTCGTTGACGTCCTTGAAGCCGTCCACGTCGATGAACAGCACCACCACCGGCGACGTGCCGGCCAGCGCCGCGTCCAGCCGCTCCCGGAACAGCGCGCGGTTCGCCACCCCGGTCAGCGGGTCGTGGTACGCCTGGTGCCGCAGCCGCTCCCGGCTGTCCCGCAGCTGCTCCAGCAGCCGCACGTTGTCGATCAGCGTCAGCAGCTGCCGCGCGATCACCAGCAGCACCACGCCGAGCCCGACGTAGATCTCCAGCGGGTTGAGCCGCACGCCCGTCGCCGTGCCGACGACGATGAACAGGCCCGTGACCAGCATCGGCAGGTACGGCACCAGCAGGTGCAGCAGCTCGCCGGCGCGCAGCCGGGTCGACCCGACCCGCTCCCGCGCGGCGCCGCCCGGCGCGATGGCGCTGAGGAAGAACAACGCCGGGCACACCATGAACCCGATGTCGGCGGCCGTGGGGATGGCCGTCGCGCCCTTGCTCACCAGGTACGCGAACACCCAGCCGGACGCGGACTGCGCGATGCCCGCCAGCGCGATGAACAGCACCGGCAGCTGGCGCACCGACCGGTGCGTCCACGACGACACCAGCAGCACGATCAGCATCACCAGGTACAGCGCCGGGTGCGCCACGACGGTCGCGAAGCCGGGCCCCGAGGTGGCCCACGCGCGCACCATCGACTCCAGCAGCGACACCCACGTGAGCACGAACAGCGACCCGACGACGATCAGGCCGTCCAGCGCCACCACGAGCCTGCTGCGGTGGCCGGGCAGCGTGCCGGACCCGCCGTGCGACAGCACGACGATCGCGCACAGCGTGAGGACGGGCACGAGCATGAAGCCGATCGGCGCGAGCGTCGACGACGGCAGCGTCACGCCCAGGATCACCTGGCCCCAGATCCACACCGCCAGGCCGACGACCAGGAACGCCATCGCGGCGGCCATCCACAGCCGCCACCGCCGGGCCACGCCCGTCCGCTGCCGGGCCGCCCGCCAGTACGACACCATCGCGGCGGTCGCGGCGAGCAACTGGGTGAACTTGTCGACGGCCACGGACGTGGGCCGGTCGAGGACGCCGGAGACGACGAGGCAGACGATGCCGAAGACCAGAGCGCAGACGGCACCCGTGATGATGCCGAACCGCCTCAGGGTCATGGCACCCCGCTTATGCCCCGACTGGTGTCGATCAGTTGACCGAGCCACTGTAGTGACCTCCGTGACGCTGTGTCGATCGGGGGGTCTCCCACCGTCACGGTGCGCCCTCACCGCGCCGTGCGCGTGTCCTGACGGATTCCCCCTCGTCAACCCTCTAAAGTTCGAACGGGTGTTCGTCGGCGGCTGAGGGGACCAGCGTGCGCGTGTTCGGAGTCGACCCCGGCTTGACCCGGTGCGGGTTCGGGGTGGTCGACGGCGGTCCCGGCCGCGCGGTGCGGCCGGTGGCCGTCGACGTGGTGCGCACGCCCGCGGACGCGGACCTCGCCGTGCGGCTGCTCCAGCTGTCCGACGCCGTCGAGCGGTGGCTGGACCGGTACGAGCCGCAGGTGGTGGCCATCGAGCGGGTGTTCAGCCAGCACAACGTGCGCACCGCGATGGGCACCGCGCAGGCGGGCGGGGTGGTGGCGCTGTCGGCCGCGCGCCGCGACCTGCCGGTCGTCTTCCACACGCCCAGCGAGGTGAAGGCCGCCGTCACCGGCTCGGGCCGCGCGGACAAGGCGCAGGTCACCGCCATGGTGACGAAGCTCCTCGGGCTCAAGACCGCGCCCAAGCCCGCCGACGCCGCCGACGCCCTCGCGCTGGCCATCTGCCACCTGTGGCGCGCGCCCATGCGGTCGCGCCTGGAGGAGGCGCAGGCGAGGGCGGCTGAGATCGCCCGGACGCACCGCGCGAGACTGGCGCAGGCCAGTGTCCGGCTGTCGGCCCCACCGGCCGCCAGGACCGGGCCGTCGAAGGCCGCCAAGACCGGAGGTGAAGGTCAGTGATCTCGTCGCTGCGCGGGCAGGTGTCGTCCATCGGGCTCGACCACGTCGTCGTCGAGGTCGGCGGCGTCGGCTTCGCCGTGCAGGCCACCCCCGCCACGCTGGCCACCCTGCGCCGCGGCGAGGAGACCCAGCTCGCCACGGCGCTCGTCGTGCGCGAGGACTCGCTGACCCTGTTCGGGTTCGCCGACGCCGAGGCGCGGGAGCTGTTCGGGCTGCTGCAGACGGTGTCCGGGATCGGCCCGCGGCTCGCCCTGGCGACGCTGGCCGTGCTGGAGCCGGACAAGCTGCGCGCCGCGCTCGCCGAGGGCAACATCACCGTGCTGACGCAGGTGCCCGGCATCGGCCGCAAGGGCGCCGAGCGCCTGATCATCGAGCTGCGGGACAAGGTGGGTCAGCTCCAGGCCGCGCCCAGCGCGGAGAGCGGCGCCGGCGTGGTCCGCACGCAGGTCGCCGAGGCGCTGCTCGGCCTCGGCTTCCCGGCCAAGCAGGCCGAGCAGGCCGTGGACGCCGTGCTGGCCGCCGACGGCGCGCTCGGCACCTCCGAGGTCCTCCGCCGCTCCCTGGCCGCGCTGGGTCGCAAGCGATGAACTTCGACGACCACCAGGACGACGACACCCTCAACCCGCTGCCCGACCCCACCGAGCGGGACGTCGAGTCCACCCTCCGCCCCAAGGACCTGCACGAGTTCGTCGGCCAGCCCAAGGTCCGCGAACAGCTCGAACTCGTCCTCCAGGGCGCCCTGCAACGCGGCGCGCCCCCGGACCACGTGCTGCTGTCCGGCCCGCCCGGCCTGGGCAAGACCAGCCTCGCCATGATCATCGCGGCCGAGCTGGGCGCGTCCCTGCGCATCACCTCCGGCCCCGCCCTCGAACGCGCGGGCGACCTCGCCGCGATGCTGTCCAACCTGGTCGAGGGCGACGTCCTGTTCATCGACGAGATCCACCGGATGGCCCGGCCCGCCGAGGAGATGCTGTACCTCGCGATGGAGGACTTCCGGGTCGACGTGGTCGTCGGCAAGGGGCCCGGCGCGACCAGCATCCCGCTCGACATCGCCCCGTTCACGCTGGTCGGCGCCACCACCCGGTCCGGCGCGCTCACCGGCCCGCTGCGCGACCGGTTCGGCTTCACCGGGCACATGGAGTTCTACAGCCCGGAGGAGTTGGAGCTGATCCTGCGCCGGTCCGCCAAGATCCTCGGCGTCGACCTCCGCGAGGACGGCGGCCGCGAGATCGCGGGCCGCTCCCGGGGCACGCCCCGCATCGCCAACCGGCTGCTGCGCCGGGTTCGGGACTACGCAGAGGTCCGCGCGGACGGCGCGGTCACCCTCGACGTCGCGCGCGACGCCCTGAAGGTCTACGACGTGGACGAGTTGGGCCTCGACCGGCTGGACCGCGCGGTCCTGGACGCGTTGGTCCGGTCGTTCGGCGGGGGACCGGTCGGCGTGTCCACCCTGGCCGTCGCGGTGGGTGAGGAGCCGACCACGGTCGAGGAGGTCTGCGAGCCCTACCTGGTGCGCGCCGGGATGCTCGCCCGCACGCCGCGCGGCCGGGTCGCCACCGCCACCGCCTGGCTGCACCTGGGGCTCCAGCCGCCCGCCCGCGCGCCCGGCGAGGCCACGCGGTCGTTGTTCGACGACGCCACCGAGTGATCGGGATTACTCACCTGGCACAATCGGGGGCGGCACCCCAGAAATTCGGACGTACCGGGCGCTGATCGCGTCCGCCCGTCCGGTTGATCGGAGAATGATGGACCTGTCCTCCTTGATGTTCCCGCTGCTGCTCGTGCTGCTCGCGGTGCCGCTGTTCCTCAGCGCCCGCAAGCAGAAGCGCGCGGTCGCCGAACAGCAGGCGTTGCTGAAGTCCCTGGAGCCGGGTGACCGGGTCATGACCACCTCCGGGCTGTACGCGACGGTGGCCGACTCCAGCGACGACACCACGATCGACCTGGAGATCGCCGACGGCGTCATCACCACCTGGCTGCGCCAGGCGATCCGCGAGAAGGTCGTCGTCGACACCGAGACCGACGCGGTCGTGGACGACGTGGACGACGCCGCCGACGAGACCGTCGTCGCCGAGCCCGTGCAGCAGGAGAGCAAGAAGTAACCGAACCCCCGCCAGCGGACCCCTCGCCTGGAGCCGGCAACTGTGAACGTGCCGACTCCAGGCAGTGACGCGCAGCTCACACCATCAGGGGTACGCTGCGCCCTCGCTGACCTTGTCAACTATCAGGAGACGGACGGACCGTGGCACCTCCGGCCGGGCAAATCCGCCCCGCGAAGTACCTGGGCGCATTTGTCCTCATCGTGGTCGCGCTGTACTCCCTGGTGTTTCTCACCGGGAACCGCCAGCCGACACCCAAGCTCGGAATCGACCTCCAGGGTGGCACGCGTGTCACGCTGACCGCCCGGGCTCCTGATGGTCAGGCGCCGACCGAGGAAGCCCTCAACCAGGCCCGCACGCTCATCGAGACCCGCGTGAACGGTCTGGGCGTGCTCGGCGCGGAGGTCGTCCGGGACGGCACCAACCTG
Organism: Saccharothrix hoggarensis; assembly: GCF_052936025.1. The sequence goes on from NZ_CP193624.1 coordinate 2,260,796, forward strand.
GTGATCACGGTCCCCGGTTCGGACAGCGAGGGCGCCAAGCGCCTCGGTCAGACGGCGAAGCTGAACTTCCGCAAGGTCATCGGCTCGCCGCTGCCGAACGCGCAGCCCGCGCCGCCGTCGGAGAGCGCGCCGCCCACCTCGGGCTCGGCCACGCCGCCCGCGAGCGGCAGCGCCACGCCGACGGAGTCCGCGGCCTCGGTCGCGCCGACGACCGCGCAGGGTCGCCCCGCGCCGGCGCTGGAGGGCCAGCCGGAGACGACGACCCCGCCCGCCGACCCGTCCGCGCCGCCCGCCGACCCGTCCGCCCCCGCGGAGCCCCAGGTCGACTGCCGCGCGGTGTTCAACGGCCAGTACTCCGAGGACCCGACCAAGGCCATCGAGGAGTCCAAGACCTGCCGGCAGGACCCGCAGCTGACCACGCTGGACGCGCAGACCGTGTCCCGGGCGCTGGAGGCGTTCACCTGCCCGGCGATCGACCCGCTGCTCGGCAACGACGACCCGGCCCTGCCGCTGCTGACCTGCGACCAGGACCGCACCGAGAAGTACGTCCTGGCCCCGGTCACCCCGCCGACCGACGGCAGCGTCAAGGACGACGACTACAGCCTGTACTCCCGCCTGACCGGTGAGGACATCGACGACGCGGCGGCGGGCACCGACCCGCAGGGCGCCGGCTTCATCGTCAACCTCACCTTCAAGGGCGAGGGCGGCGACAAGTGGGGCAAGTTCACCTCGGCGAACGTCTCACAGCAGGTCGCGGTGGTGCTGGACAGCCAGGTCGTGTCCGCGCCGAACATCAACGAGCCCATCCTGGGCGGCAGCACGCAGATCAGCGGCCGGTTCACCCAGGCCGAGGCCAACGGCCTCGCGAACGTGCTGAAGTACGGCTCGCTGCCGCTGTCGTTCGAGGCCTCCGAGGCCGAGACGGTGTCCGCGACGCTCGGCCTGGCCTCGCTGAAGGCGGGCCTGATCGCGGGCGGCATCGGCCTCGCGCTGGTGTTCGTCTACTGCCTGTTCTACTACCGCCTGCTCGGCGTGCTGACGATCCTGTCGCTGGTGCTGTCCGGCGTGGTCGTCTACGCGGTGCTGGTGCTGCTCGGCCGCTGGATCGGGTTCACCCTCGACCTCGCGGGCATCGCCGGGTTCATCGTGTCGATCGGTATCACCGCGGACTCGTTCGTGGTGTTCTTCGAACGCCTGAAGGACGAGGTGCGGGAGGGCCGGTCGTTCCGGTCCGCCGTGCCGCGCGCCTGGGTCCGGTCGCGCCGCACGATCCTCTCCGCGGACGCGGTCAGCTTCCTGGCCTCGGCCATCCTGTACGTGATCGCGGTCGGCCAGGTGAAGGGCTTCGCGTTCACCCTCGGCATGTCGACCGTCCTCGACCTGGTGGTGGTCTTCCTGGTCACGCACCCGCTGGTCTCGATGGTCTCCAAGTCGAAGTCCCTGTCCAGCCCGAAGCTGTCCGGCCTCGGTGGAGCCGTCCAGGCCGCCGTCGACGACCGGGCCGCCATGTCGGGTGCGAAGAGCACCGCTGTGAAGGAGGTCTGACGTGGCCGAGACCAAGAAGGCCAACGTTTTCCAGCGGCTCTACGTCGGCAATGGCGCGTTCAACATCGTCGGCAGGCGCAAGCACTGGTACGTGCTGTTCGGGCTCATCCTGCTGGTGTGCATCGGGTCGATCGTGTTCCGGGGCTTCAACCTGGGCATCGACTTCACCGGCGGCACCCGCGTGCAGCTGCCCGCGACGAGCGCGACCGGCACGATCAGCGTCCAGCAGGCCGAGGACACGTTCAGCAAGGCCCTGGGCAAGGACCCGGCCGCCGTGCAGACCGTCGGCACCGGCGACGCCGCGACCATCCAGATCCGGTCCGAGGCGCTGAACGCCGACGAGGTGCTGAAGCTCAAGAACACGCTCGAAGCCGACCTGAAGCCAAACGGCGGCGCGGACGCGATCAGCGACAGCGCCGTCTCCGCCTCGTGGGGCGGTGAGATCACCACCAAGGCGCTGATCGCGCTCGCCGTGTTCTTCCTCGCGGTGATGATCTTCCTGGCGCTGTACTTCGAGCTGGCCATGGCGGTCGCGGCGCTCGTCGCGGTGGTGCACGACGTGCTGATCACGGCGGGCATCTACTCGCTGGTCGGCTTCGAGGTCTCGCCGGCCACGGTGATCGGCCTGCTGACCATCCTCGGCTTCTCGCTGTACGACACGGTGGTGGTGTTCGACAAGGTCCGGGAGAACACCCGCGGCCTGCTCGGCCTCACCCGCCGCACGTACGGCGAGGCGGCGAACCTGGCGGTCAACCAGACCCTGATGCGGTCGATCAACACCTCGCTGATCGCGCTGCTGCCGGTGCTCGGCCTGCTCGCCATCGGCGTGGGCCTGCTGGGCGTCGGCACGCTGAAGGACCTGGCGCTGGTGCAGCTCACCGGTATCGCCATCGGCGCGCTGTCGTCCATCTACATCGCGACCCCGGTCGCGGTGGACCTGAAGATGCGCGACGCCCGCTACAAGGCGCAGGCGGCCCGCGTGCAGGCCCGGCGGGACAACCTGGCCCGCAAGGCGGGTGGCGCGGTCGTCACCGGCGGCGACGTCGTCGAGTCGACCGACGACGAGTCGGTGCAGGCCGAGGTCCGCAAGGAGAAGGCGATGGCCGCGGCGGCCGGCGTGCCGGCGCGGACCGGCAAGGCAACCGACGCGCGACGTCGTCCGACGGGCAAGAAGCACCGTTGAAGCTGGATCGGGCCCTAGGGCTGATGCGTGAGGTCCCGGACTTCCCCCTGCCGGGGGTCGTCTTCCGGGACCTCACGCCTCTCCTGGCCGACCCGGACGCGCTGCGCGCCGTGGTCGACGGCCTGCAGGGCGGCATCCACCCCGACACCCAGGCGGTCGCCGCCATCGAGTCGCGCGGCTTCCTCCTCGGCGCCGCGCTCGGCTACGGCTGGCACTACGGGGTCGTGCCGCTGCGCAAGCCCGGCAAGCTCCCGGCCGTCGCGCACCGCGTGACGTACGACCTGGAATACGGCACGGCCACCCTCGAACTGCCCGCCGACGCCATCACGCCTGGTCAGCGCGTTGTCGTCGTGGACGACGTGCTGGCGACCGGCGGCACGGCCGCGGCGGCGTGCGAACTCGTGGAACGCGCGGGCGGCGTGGTGACGGGCGTCTCGGTGGTGCTGGAGATCCCCGGCCTCGGCGGACGTGACCGGCTGGCCGGTCGCGCGGTGAACGCCCTGCTCAGCGACGTGTGACCGGGCCCACGAGAGGTCGGCGGTGACCCGTCCGGCTGGTCGTCGGCCCTGCTGCTCGTCGTGTGAACCGCACCGCTCACCGGTTCGCCGCCGAGGTGCGCGGCCCAACGGAGTTATCCTCGGTTCCTAGACCCGAGGAGCGTGGTTGAGCCAGGACATCGAATCCGCGCAGTCGGCGCAGCCGGCGCAGCCCGTGCCCGCACGGCCGCCGTCCGCGACGAGGCGCGTGCGCGCGCGGTTGGCCCGTCGGATCACCGCCCAGCGCGCCGCGCCGGTCAAGCAGGTGCTGGAACCGCTGGCCGCCGTGCACCGGGACCTCCACCCCAAGGCCGACCTGGCGCTGCTCCAGCACGCGTACGACGTGGCGGAGGAGAAGCACCGGCCGCAGCGGCGCAAGTCCGGCGACCCGTACATCACGCACCCGCTCGCCGTGGCGACGATCCTCGCCGAGCTGGGCATGGACACGACGACGCTCGTCGCGGCCCTCCTGCACGACACCGTGGAGGACACCGACTACTCGCTGGACCAGCTGCGCGTCGACTTCGGCAACGAGGTCGCCCTGCTGGTCGACGGCGTGACCAAGCTCGACAAGGTCAAGCTCGGCGCGGCGGCCGAGGCCGAGACCATCCGCAAGATGGTCATCGCCATGGCCAAGGACCCCCGGGTGCTGGTCATCAAGCTCGCCGACCGGCTGCACAACATGCGCACGATGCGGTTCCTCCCGCCGGAGAAGCAGGCCCGCAAGGCCCGCGAGACCCTCGAGGTGCTCGCGCCGCTCGCTCACCGCCTCGGCATGGCGACGGTGAAGTGGGAGCTGGAGGACCTGGCGTTCGCCATCCTCCAGCCGAAGAAGTACGACGAGATCGTGCGGCTGGTGGCCAACCGCGCGCCGTCCCGCGACACGTACCTGGGCGGGGTGATCAAGGAGCTGTCGCAGCAGTTGGAGGGCGCCCGGATCACCGCGAAGGTCGAGGGCAGGCCCAAGCACTACTACTCGATCCACCAGAAGATGATCGTGCGCGGCCGGGACTTCGACGACATCCACGACCTCGTCGGCGTGCGCATCCAGGTGGACGAGGTGCGGGACTGCTACGCGGCGATGGGCGTGGTGCACGCGCTGTGGCAGCCGATGCCCGGCCGGTTCAAGGACTACATCGCGCAGCCGCGGTTCGGCGTCTACCAGTCGTTGCACACGACGGTGATCGGGCCGGACGGCAAGCCGCTGGAAGTGCAGATCCGCACGTACGACATGCACCGGACCGCCGAGTACGGCATCGCGGCGCACTGGCGGTACAAGGAGACCCGCGGCACGCACACCGGCAAGGGCGTCGAGGTCGACGAGATGGCCTGGATGCGGCAGCTGCTGGACTGGCAGCGGGAGGCCGCCGACCCCGGTGAGTTCCTGGAGTCGCTGCGGTTCGACCTGGCGGCGCGGGAGATCTTCGTCTTCACGCCCAAGGGCGACGTGGTCACGCTGCCCACCGGCTCCACCCCGGTCGACTTCGCGTACGCCGTGCACACCGAGGTCGGCCACCGCTGCATCGGCGCCCGCGTCAACGGCCGGCTGGTCGCGCTGGAGCGGAAGCTGGAGAACGGCGAGGTCATCGAGATCTTCACCTCGAAGGCCGAGGGCGCGGGCCCGTCCCGCGACTGGCTGTCGTTCGCGGCGTCGCCGCGCGCCAAGGCGAAGATCAAGCAGTGGTTCGCGAAGGAGCGCAAGGAAGAGGCCATCGAGGTCGGCAAGGACGCCATCGCGAAGGAGGTCCGCCGCGTCGGGCTGCCCCTCCAGCGCCTGGTCTCGGCCGACTCCATGGGCGCCCTGTCGAAGGAGCTGCACTACCCCGACGTGTCCGCGCTGTACGCGGCCGTGGGGGAGGGGCACACGTCCGCCCGGCACGTGGTGCAGCGGCTCGTGGCGCAGCTGGGCGGCGTCGAGCACGCCGAGGAGGAGCTGGCCGAGCGGTCCACGCCGTCGACCGTCACCCGCCGCCGGGTCACCGGCGACGCGGGCGTCATCGTCAAGGACGCGGCCGACGTGTGGGTCAAGCTGGCCCGCTGCTGCACGCCCGTGCCCGGTGACGACATCCTCGGGTTCGTCACGCGCGGTGGTGGCGTGTCCGTGCACCGGACCGACTGCACCAACGCGGACGAGCTGCTGAGGACGCCCGAGCGGCTGCTGGACGTGGAGTGGGCGCCGTCGTCCTCCTCGGTGTTCCTGGTGGCCATCCAGGTGGAGGCCCTCGACCGCCACCGGCTGCTGTCGGACGTGACGAAGGTGCTGGCGGACGAGAAGGTCAACATCCTGTCGGCGTCCGTGACGACGTCCCGCGACCGCGTCGCGGTGAGCCGGTTCTCGTTCGAGATGGGCGACCCGAAGCACCTGGGCCACGTCCTCAAGGCGGTCCGCAGCGTCGAGGGCGTGTACGACGTGTACCGGGTGACGTCGGCGTCGTAGCGCGCGCGGGCGACGGCTCGGACGAGTCCGCCACCGCGCGGACGAGGCGCGCGTCAGCGAAACGTCAGCGCCTGCTGCCACGATCCGGCATGTCGCCCCCCGCGGGTTGACGGGGAAGACGCAGGGCCCGCCACTCCTCTCGCGAGTGGCGGGCCCTGCGCGTTGTCGACGGGAAAGGGCCGCCCAGGTGGTCCGGGCGGCCCTGTCCGGAGAGCTATCGGGTCACTTGACCACGGTCGCGGTCTTGATGTCGACCGCCTTCTTCGGCTTGCCGTCGCCCTGGCCGCTGTCCGTGCCGGCCTTCGCCACCTCGTCGACCAGCTTCAGGCCCGCCTCGTCCACCGTGCCGAACACGGTGTACTTCGGCTCCAGGTTCTTGCCGTCGCCGTAGACGATGAAGAACTGGCTGCCGTTGGTGTCGGGCCCGGAGTTCGCCATGGCCAGGACACCGCGGCCGTACGACAGCTCCGGGAACACCTCGTCCTTGAAGCTGTAGCCGGGGCCGCCGCTGCCGAGGCCGCTCGGGTCGCCGCACTGCAGCACCTGGATGCCGGACGTCACCAGGCGGTGGCAGGAGGTCTCGTTGAAGTAGCCCTGCTCGGCCAGGCTGACGAAGCTGTTCACCGTGCACGGCGCGAGCGCGCGGTCGAGGGTGAGCTTCAGGTCGCCGATCGAGGTGCTGAGGGTTGCGCCGACCGTGCCCTCGGCGGACACCTGGCCCGCCGCCGGCGCCTTGGCCTCCTTGCTCGCGGGCTCGGAGCCGGCCGGGTACTCGCAGGCCACCTGCGCCGGGAGGGGCGTCGGCCGCTTCACGGCCGGGTGCAGCTCGGTCGGGATCGACGTCGCGGCGTCGTCCTGGGCGGGGGGAGTGGAGCTGGCGCTGGCCGCGGCGTCGTCGGCGTCGCCGCCGAAGTCGCCCGTGGCGAGGAAGTACACGCCGCCTGCTACGACGACGACGGCGACGGCGGTCGCGACAACAGCCATCACCCGGCGCCGCTTCGCGCGCTCCGCCCTGCGGACGAGCTGGCGTTCCAGCTTCCGCTTGGCCTGCTCGCGGCGCTGCACGTTGGTCGGCACCTGCAACCTCCCTGATCTCCCGTCGACGCGACGATCGGTCAGCAGTCTAGGGGGCGCGCATGTGACTGGTGTATGCCGGATAGGCTGGTTGACGGGGTCCGCTGGGATCCGTTGTCGATCCGTTGCCGACGAGAGGTGATCCCGTGCTCGTGATCGGGTTCCCGACCGGCTCCCTCCAGGCCAACTGCTTCGTGCTGGCCACGGGACCGGGCGGGACGTGCGTGGTGGTCGACCCCGGCCAGGACGCGGCCGAGCCGATCGCCGAGGCGCTGCGCGAGCACCGGCTGTCCCCGGTCGCCGTGCTGCTCACGCACGGGCACTTCGACCACACGTTCTCCGTCGCGCCCGTCTGCGACGGCAACGACATCCCCGCGTGGATCCACCCCGACGACCGGGGGCTGCTGTCCGACCCGCTCAAGGGCATCAGCGCCGAGTCGCGGGCCTTCTTCGGCGGCAACCTGGAGATGCGGGAGCCGCGCGAGGTGCGCGAGCTGGCCGACGGCGCCGAGCTGGACCTGGCCGGCCTGCGGCTGACCGTCGACCACACACCGGGCCATACCGGCGGGTCGGTGATGTTCCGCGCCGGCACCGAGGAGGGCGGACGGCTCGTGCTGTCCGGCGACACCCTCTTCGCCGGCTCCATCGGACGCACCGACCTGCCGGGCGGGAACCACCGCGAGATGCTGACGTCGCTGCGCACCAAGGTGCTGACGCTGACCGACGACACGGTGGTGCTGCCCGGCCACGGGCCCACGACGACCATCGGCCGCGAGCGCGCGAGCAACCCCTTCCTGCTGAAGCTGGGTGCGCCCGACGCGCCGGCCGCACCGCACCGAGGACTGTAGGAACCGTGACGACGTTCTCCGCACCCCCGTTCGCCGCGCCCAAGGGCGTGCCCGACTACTTCCCGCCGAACTCGGCGTCGTTCCTGGCGGTCCGCGACACGCTCGTCGAGTCCGCGCGCCGGGCCGGCTACGGGTACGTCGAGCTGCCCGTCTTCGAGGACACGTCGCTGTTCGCGCGTGGCGTCGGCGAGTCGACCGACGTGGTCAGCAAGGAGATGTACACGTTCACCGACCGCGGCGGCCGGTCCATCACGCTGCGGCCCGAGGGCACGGCCGGCGTGATGCGCGCGGTGATCGAGCACGGGCTCGACCGCGGCCAGCTGCCCGTGAAGCTCGCGTACGCGGGCCAGTTCTTCCGCGCCGAGCAGCCGCAGGCGGGCCGGTACCGGCAGTTCCACCAGGTCGGCGTCGAGGCGGTCGGCGTGGACGATCCGGCGCTGGACGCCGAGGTCATCGCGGTCGCGGACGCCGGGTTCCGGGCGCTCGGGCTGACCGGGTTCCGGCTGGAGCTGACGTCGCTGGGCGACGCCACGTGCCGGCCGCAGTACCGGGAGAAGCTGCAGGCGTTCCTGGCGAAGCTGCCGCTCGACGAGGAGACGCGGCGGCGGGCGGAGCTGAACCCGTTGCGCGTGCTGGACGACAAGCGGCCCGAGGTGCGGGAGCTGGTCGCGGACGCGCCGCTGATGGTGGACCACCTGTCGGCCGAGTCGCTGGCGCACTACGAGCAGGTCAAGGGCTACCTGAGCGACCTGGGCGTGAAGTTCGCGGAGAACCCGCGGATGGTGCGCGGCCTCGACTACTACACGAAGACGACGTTCGAGTTCGTGCACGACGGGTTGGGCGCGCAGTCCGGCATCGGCGGCGGCGGGCGGTACGACGGGTTGATGGAGCAGCTGGGCGGGCAGGCGCTGTCCGGGGTCGGGTTCGGCCTCGGCGTGGACCGGGCGCTGCTGGCGTGCCAGGTCGAGGGCGTGGCGCCGGGCGACGAGACGCGGTGCGACGTGTTCGGCGTGCCGCTGGGCGAGGTGGCGAAGTCGCGGCTGGTCGCGTTGTCCGCGCCGCTGCGGGCCGCCGGCGTCCGGTTCGACCTGTCGTACGGCGGCAAGGGGCTCAAGGGCGCGATGAAGGCCGCCGACCGGTCCGGCGCGAAGTTCGCGCTGGTGCTGGGGGAGCGGGACATCGAGGCCGGCGTCGTGCAGGTGAAGGAGCTCGCGTCGGGCGATCAGCGTTCCGTGCCGCTCGTCGACGTGGTGACGTCGGTGCTGGAGGCGTTGGGCCGGTGAGCGAGCGCATCCCCCTCGACCTGCTCGACCCGAAGGCGGTGCGCAAGCGCGCGCGCACGGTCGCCATCGGCGCGCTGATCGTCGCCGCCGCGTTCGGCGGGTTGCTGGGGCTGCTCGCGGGCCGGACCGCGGGGCTGGTCACGGCGGCCGTGTTCGCCGTGCCGCTGCTGTTGCTGGGGTGGTCGGAGGCGCGGCGGCGGGTGTGGCTGGAGGGCCACGTCCTGTCGGTGCGCGCCTTCGGCACCCGGTCCGTCGACCTGCACACCGCCGACCAGCTCGACCTGCTGGTGACCGACATGCGCGGCACCCGGACGGTGGGGCTGTTCGTCCGGGGTGGCGGCAAGGCGATCAACCTGGCGCTGGCGATCTACGCCGGCACGGGTGGCCGCGAGCAGGGCGTGCTGCCGCTGCGGAAGCTGGCGGACGTGCTGGCGGGCCGGGGCGACGCGCCGGGTCTCGTCTTCTCGGAACTGATGGTGGCGCAGCTCCGCGCGGAGGCCCGCGGCCTGGCCGCCGCGGACCGGCCGCTCTACCAGCTCGGCTCGATGGCCCCGACGGGCCGCCTGGCGCAGAAGCTCAACCCGGACGCCATCTCCCGCTTCGTCTCCACCCTCGACTGACCCCAGGGGTCAGTCGTCCGGCAGGCCCCACGTGCCCTTCGGCGGCGACGGCGACACGGTGGCCGTGGCGTCGGTGGTCGGCGGCGCGCCACCGATGAAGCGGGTCAGCGAGTTGTCGTGCTCCACGCGCCCTGGGAACGGGTCACCGGCCGTGCGGCGGGTGAGGTCGGCGATCGGCAGCTCGCCGTGCGAGGCGACGAGGACGAAGTTGCCGAACCGCCTGCCCCGGAACACGGTGGGCTCGGCGAGCACGCACACGTGCGGGAAGACGGCGCGGACGGTGGCGGCCTGGGCCTTGGCGAACGCGAGCTTGCCGCCGTCGCCGATGTTGGCCGTGTAGATGCCGCCGGGGCGCAGGGTGCGGGCGGCCAGCGCCACGAACTCGACGGACGTCAGGTGCGCGGGGGTGCGGGCGCCCGCGAACACGTCGGTCACGACCAGGTCGAACGCGCTCTCCGGCGCCTTCTCCAGCACGGCGCGCGCGTCGCCGTTGCGGATGCGCAGCCGCCAGGTGCGGTCCAGCGGCAGGACGCCCCGGACCAGGTCGATCAGCGCCGCGTCGATCTCCACGACCTGCTGGCTGGACCGCGGCCGGGTGGTGGCGATGTACCTCGGGAGGGTGAGCGCGCCGCCGCCCAGGTGCAGCGCCCGGATCGGGTCGCCGCCGGGGGCCATCAGGTCGGCGACGTGGCCGAGCCGGCGCAGGTACTCGAACTCCAGGTGCGTCGGGTCGTCCAGGTCGACGTGCGACTGGGGCGTGCCGTTCAGGCGCAGCATCCACGCCCGCGGCACGTCCGGGTCGGGCACGAGTTCCGCGATGCCCGAGTCGACCTCCCGGCTGATGGTCTCGTCGGCTTTCCGGATCCGTCCCACCCGGCGATTATCCCGGTAGCGCCTGGCCGCGGCGCTTCCGGTCGGGCAGCCGGTCCACGAGCCTGGCCAGCCGCTCGGTGGTGCCCTGCAGCGGACCGAGCGCGGCGGCCAGGACCCGGATCGACTCGTCGAGCTGCCCGGTGTTCCCCGCCGGCGCGCTGATCCGGGGTTCGAGGGCGGCCGGCTGCTGCTGCACGGCCTCCAGCCAGTCCGGTGGCGACTTGGGCGGTGAGGCCGACCAGCGTCCGCGGCGTGCGGGTACGTTACCGACCCGTGCAGATCGCCGCTGATGTCCTGACCGCGCTCGTCGCGGCCATCCACCTCTACATCGTCGTGCTGGAGATGTTCCTCTGGACCACCCCGCGCGGCCGGGCGGCGTTCGGCACCACGGCGGAGTTCGCCGCCGCGTCGAAGGTGCTCGCCGCGAACCAGGGCCTCTACAACGGGTTCCTGGCCGCCGGTCTGATCGCCGCGCTGGTGCTGCCCGGCACGACCGGGTTCGCGTTCGCGGTGTTCTTCCTGGCGTGCGTGATCGTGGCGGGCTTGTACGGCGCGGCGACGGTCAGTCGTCGGATTCTGGTCGTGCAGGCCGTGCCCGCCGCTGTCGCGTTGGCGCTGGTCCTGCTGGCCCGCTGACCCCGGGACGGCGCCACGGGCCCTTGGCGGGGTCGTAGCCGGTGCGCAGGTCGCCGGTCACCCGCTTGCGCCACGCGGGCTCGACCGACGACGTCACCTCGTCGGAGCCGCGGTCGTCGGAGTCCTCGGGCTCCGGCGCGGACCGCTGCGCGACCTTCCGCGTCGATTCGTCCGCCGCGGGCTCCGGCGCGGGCTCGCGCCCGGCCACGAACGCGGCCAGGGCGGTGGTGATCGGCACGGCGGCGACCAGGCCGATGCTGCCCACCAGGGTCCGCACGACCTCCTGCGCCACCTCCTGCGCGGTCAGGATCTCGCCCAGGCTCCGGCCGGACAGCGAGAACGCCAGCAGCAGCGGCAGCGCCGCGCCCGCGTACGCCATGACCAGCGTGTTCACCACGGACGACAGGTGGTCGCGGCCGATCCGCGACCCCGCCGCGTACAGCTCGCGGAACCCGAGCGACGGGTTGGCCCGGCGCAGCTCCCACACCGCGCTGGTCTGCGTCACGGTCACGTCGTCCAGCACGCCGAGCGCGCCGATGATCGTGCCCGCGAGCAGCAGCCCGCGCGTGTCGATGCCGTGCCCGAGCAGCGACACCAGGTTCGCGGTCTCCTGGTCGAGCCCGGTGAGCTTGCCGAACGCGGAGAACGCCGCGCCGAGGACGCAGATCAGCGCCAGGCTCGCCAACGTGCCGAGCACGGCCGTGGACGTTCGCGCGGAGAACCCGTGCGTCAGGTACAGCACCACGAACATGATCAGCCCCGCGCCGACCACGGCCACGGCGAGCGGGTTCTCCCCGGCCAGGATCGCGGGCAGCACGAACAGCACCAGCACCACGAAGCTCAACGCCAGCGCGCCCAGCGCCGCGAGCCCCTGCCAGCGGCCCAGGAGCAGCACGGCCGCCGCGAACAGCACGGCGAGCAGCAGCAACGGCACCCCGCGCTGGAAGTCGGCCAGCTGGTAGGAGGTGCTGTCGTTCGGGTCGCCGCCGCCGTAGGACAGCACCACCGCGTCCCCGACGGTGAACGTGGGCGTGCCCGGCTGGTCGGGGACGGGGATGCGGACGTCCCGCCCGGCCGCCGCGCCGTCGGTCATCCGCACGGTCACCAGCACGCAGCCGGTGGCCCCCGGCTCGGTGGCGTCCGGCCCGCACCCGCCCTGGGCCACGGCGGTCACGTCGCCGCGCACGGGCACCTGCGCCAGCCCCGCCTCGGCGCCGGTGCGCTGCTCGTGGCCGAACGGGTAGAGCACGAGCGCGCCCACGACGGTCGCCAGCGCGAACGGCAGGAGGAGGGCCAGCAACAGCTTGCGGACCCGTCGCGAGGCGGGCTCGGCGGGGCGGCCGTGTCCGTGTCCGTGGCCGTGCGCGGCGATCAGGTCCTTGGCGTGCACGGCGCACATACTGCCCGAACCACCCCCGGTGTCCGCATCTCGGACACTTCAGTGCGAGTTCCGGGGTGGTCCCTTCAACCGGCGCGCCGCGGGTGCCACGCTCGCCCCGTGACCACGAACTGGACGCCCATCCACGGTCGGGACTACGAGCCGGTCCCGTACCGACCGGCCCGGATGCCGGCCGACGAGTCCCGGCGCGTCGCGGCCGACCTGCGCGCCCGCATGGACGAGCGCCGCACCGTGCGCATGTTCTCCTCCGATCCCGTACCCGAACAGGTGATCCTCGACGCCGTGGCGGTGGCGTCCACCGCGCCCAGCGGCGCCCACCAGCAGCCGTGGACGTTCGTGCTGGTGAAGGACCCGGACGTGCGGCGGCGCATCCGTGAGGCCGCCGAGCACGAGGAGCGCGTCTCCTACGCGGGCCGCCTCGGGGACGAATGGCTGGACGCCCTGCGCCCGCTCGGCACCGACGACGTCAAGCCGCACCTCACCGACGCGCCGGAACTGCTGGTCGTGTTCCAGCAGCGGTACTACGTCGCGCCGGACGGCACCCACCGCAAGCACTACTACGTGGACGAGTCCGTGGGCATCGCGGTCGGCATGCTGCTGACCGCGCTGCACCTGGCCGGTCTCGCCGCGCTGACGCACACGCCGTCGCCGATGAGGTTCCTCGGCGAGGTGCTGGGCCGCCCGCGCAACGAGAAGGCGTTCGCGGTGATCCCGATCGGCTACCCGGCCGACGACTGCGTGGTCCCCAACCTGGTCCGGAAATCACTGGACCAGGTGATGGTGCGCGTCTGACCGCGGTCCGTCCGCCCCCGGCCCGCCGGGTTCAGCCAGCGGGCCGGGCTCGGCGCGGAGCGTCTAGCTGTACTGCCCTGGGAGGTTGTGGGCGGTTCGACACGTAGTCGGATGATGTTGGAATGAGGGAGGGCCTCCGGGTTCGGTGTGGATTGCGACGTCTACACCGAGCCGACGGAGGCCCTCGTGACCCACGCTAACGCACCGCTGACTCCGGCGGGCCGGCTGCGCCTGGCCCGGTGTGTCGTGGACGAGCGCTGGCCGCTGCGACGCGCGGCCGAGCGGTTCCAGGTCTCGCCGACCACCGCCGCCCGCTGGGCCGACCGCTACCGACGGTGGGGCGAGGCGGGCATGGTCGACCGCTCCAGCCGGCCCCACCGCAGCCCCCGCCGTCTGCCCACCCGCCGCGAACGCAGGATCGTCAAGGTCCGCCTGGCGCGGCGGTGGGGTCCGGCCCGCATCGCCTACCTGCTCGGGCTGAACCCCTCCACGGTGCACCGGGTGCTGCGCCGTTTCGGCCTGGCCCGCCTGGCGCACCTGGACCGCGCCACCGCCGTACCGGTGCGGCGCTACGAACACGCCGCGCCGGGCGACCTGGTCCACGTCGACATCAAGAAGCTGGGCAACATCCCCGACGGCGGCGGCCACAAAGTGCACGGACGCCGGGCCGGCGGGCGCAACAGCTCCGCCCACCGCGACCCGGACAGGCCGCGCAAGGTCCACGGCCGCCCCAACCTCGGCTACGCCTACCTGCACAACGCCGTGGACGACCACAGCAGGCTGGCCTACACCGAGATCCTGCCCGACGAGACCAAGGAAACCGCGGTCGCGTTCTGGACCAGAGCCCAGACGTTCTTCCAGGCCGGTGGCATCACGGTCAAGCGGGTGCTGACCGACAACGGCTCCTGCTACCGCTCACACCTGTGGCGCGACACCCTCACCCACGCCGGCATCACCCACAAACGCACCCGCGCCTACCGACCCCAGACCAACGGCAAGGTCGAACGCTTCAACCGCACCCTGCTCGACGAATGGGCCTACGCCCAGCCCTACCCATCCGAAACCGAACGACGAGCCGCACTGCCACACTGGCTGCACACCTACAACCACCACCGCGGCCACACCGCACTCCACGGCCAACCACCCGCCAGCCGCGTCCCCAACCTCACAGGACAGAACATCTAGCCCAGGGGGTCGGCGAACCGGAAGTGCCGGGCCACCGCCTCCTCGCACGCCTCCAGCGCCTGCGCCAGCCGCTGCTCGCGCGACCCGGTGACCAGCCGCCACGGCACGCCCCGCGCGGCCAGGCCGGTCCGGAACTCGTCCGTCATCCACGCGCGCAGGTGCTCGCCGTCCCGCCACCCGTCCTGCTCGAACGGCACGCCGACGTGGTCGGTCAGCAGGTACAGGGCGGGGCGGGGGGCGTCCGGCGCGATGTCCGGGTGCGGCGCGCCGAGGTACCGGTGGCCCCACACGGTCGCCGCCCACGGGTCGTTGTCGCACACGAGCACCGGCCCGGTCACGGCGGCGTCGGAGAGCTCCCGCTGCCGGCGCGCCACGTCCTGGAAGTCGCCGACCGTCCACACGAGATCGTCGACGGTCGCCGCCGGGTCGAACGCGCGGGCGGCGGCCAGCTTCAGCTCCGTGTGCTCGCGGCCGTACTCGGGCACCCAGGGCGCGTCCAGCGCCGCCGCCAGGTCGCGCGACAACGTCGTGGTGCCCGTGCTCTCCGCTCCCAGCACCACGATCCGGGCGCACAGCCCGACGCGGGTCGCCGGCGCGAGGTGCCGCCACCGTCCGCGCGGGTCGGCGCGGACCGCGGTGCCGGACACGGGGTGCGCGGCCCGGTCGAGGTCGACCAGGACGTGCCGGGCGCCGAGCCGCTTGGCCATCTCGTCGCCGTACGCCTCGCTGGAGAACACCGCGTCGACCGCCGCCGCCGACGGGTCGCCGTCGCGGATGGCCCGCCGCGCGAGCACCGCCCGCGCCACGCCCATGTGCAGCTCCCACACGGCGTCGCTGTGGAAGTCCATCTCGTGGTCGTCCACGTCGCCGAGCACGGCGAGGCCGGGCGTGCCCGCGTGCTCGGCGCGCAGCCACGCCACCCGGTCGGCCACCGGGATGGACTCCGCGCTCGACGCCAGCACGGTCACGGTGGTCCGCCTGCTGCGCGCGGCGGCGGTGCGGATCAGGTGGTGGTGGCCGGCGTGCGGCGGGTAGAACTTGCCGAGCACCAGCGCGTGGTCGAAGTCCGTCACGCGGCGACCAGCTCGTCGCGCTCGTCCTGGCGCAGCGCCTTGGTCCAGTTGCGCAGCCCGAGCACGCACAGGGCCATGAAGCCGACGTAGAGGATCGCGGTCAGCCACAGGTCCTTGTAGGCGTACAACGGAACGTAGATCACGTCCGCGGCGATCCACAGCCACCAGCACTCGACCTTCTTGCGCGTCTGGCCCCACGTGGCCAGCAGCGAGACGACGGTGGTCACGGAGTCCGCCCAGGGCACCGTCGAGTTGCTGAACGAGGTGAGCACCCACACCAGGAGCAGCGTCCCCGCCACACCCGCCGCGAGCAGCCACAGCCACTGCGCGCGGGACGTCCGGGTGACGGGCAGGGGTGTCCGCTCGACCCCGCCGCGCAGCCAGGCCCACCAGCCGTACAACGCCAGCGCCACGTAGACGACCTGGAGCCCCGAGTCCGCGTACAGGCCGCTCGTCGCGAACAGGACCAGGAACGCGAGGTTGTTCAGGATGCCGATAGGCCAGTTCCACGGGTTCTGCCTGGCCACGAGCCAGACGCACAGCGCGCCGGTGATGAACCCGGCGACCTCGCCCCAGCTCGTGGAGACGCCGGCGAAGGTCACCGCGGGGGTGTTGAAGGGCCACAGGATGACGTCCAGTGCTGACACGGGCACTCCGTTTGACCGTAGTTCGAACACGTGTTCGAATGTGGACATGCGATGGGACGGGCAGAAGGATGGGGCTGACCGGCAGCAGGCTCTGCCGGGGTTGCCGGGACTGGTGCGCAGCGTACGAACCCCCGACTTCGCCGACGTCGTGTTCCACGAGGTGAACGCCAAGTCCGTGCTCAACCGGGTCCAGGGCGCCGGGTCCGGCAAGGGCGGCGGCCTGCCGTTCTCGTGGACGGTCAACCCGTACCGGGGCTGCACGCACGGCTGCACGTACTGCCTGACCGGCGACACGCCCGTCCTGCTGGCGGACGGCCGCACCAAGCCGATCGCCGACCTGTCCGTCGGCGAGGAGGTGTTCGGCACGTCCGAGGGCCGGTTCGTGGTGACGCGCGTGCGCGCGCACTGGAAGACCACCAAGCCCGCGTACCGGCTCACGCTGAGCGACGGCACGCGCGTCGTGGCGGGCGGCGACCACCGGTTCCTCACCGACGAGGGCTGGAAGCACGTCACGCCCGGCCGGTGCGAGGACTTCGAGGAGCGGCCGTACCTGGTGAAGGGCGCGCTGCTGGTCGGGACGGGCCGGTTCGCCACGCCGCCCGCGCACTCCGACGAGTACCGCGAGGGCTACCTGTGGGGTGTGGTGCGCGGCGGCCTGCCCCACCACCCCGACGTGCTGGCGCGGGTGCGCGAGTTCGCCGGCGGCCGGGTGCCGCGGGAGAACGAGCTGGTCGAGTGGCCGACGACGCCGGGGGAGGAGTGGTCGAAGGGGTTCCTGGCGGGCCTGTTCGACGCGCGCGGCAGCTCCACGGGCGGCGAGCTCGTGATGTCCAGCGCGGACAGCGCGGTGTTCGAGGCGGCGGTGCTGGCGCTGGCGCGGCTGCGCGTGTCGCACGTCGTCGAGGTGCGCGGCGTGCGGGTCGTCGGCGGCCTGGCCGAACGGCTGCGGTTCCTGCACCTGGTGGGCCCGGCGATCCCGCGCGGCAACGCGGTGGAGGGCGCGGAGGTGCCCGTGACGTCCCGCCTGGCCGTGGTGGCGGTGGAGTCGCTGGGCGTGACGCGGACGTTGTACGACATCACCACGGGCACCGGCGACTTCGTGGCGAACGGGCTGGTCAGCCACAACTGCTTCGCCCGCAACACGCACACGTACCTCGACCTCGACGCGGGGCGCGACTTCGACACCCAGGTCGTGGTGAAGGTCAACGCGGTCGACGTGCTGCGGGCGCAGCTGCGGTCGCCCCGGTGGCGGCGCGAGCACGTGGCGATGGGCACGAACACCGACCCGTACCAGCGGGCCGAGGGCCGGTACGCGCTGATGCCGGGCATCATCCGGGCGCTCGCGGACTCCGGCACGCCGTTCTCCATCCTGACGAAGGGGACCGTGCTGGCGCGGGACCTCCCGTTGCTCGCCGAGGCGGCGTCGTCGGTGCCGGTGGGGATCGGGGTGTCGCTGGCGTTGCTGGACCGGGAGCTGCAGTCGGGGCTGGAGCCGGGCACGCCCAGCCCGCAGGCCCGGCTGGAGCTGGTGCGCCGCATCCGTGACGCCGGGTTGCCGTGCGGTGTGTTCGTCGCGCCCGTGCTGCCGTGGCTGACGGACTCGGAGGAGCAGTTGGACGAGCTGCTGGCGTCCATCGCGGCGACGGGCGCCACCGGCGTCACCGTGCTGCCGCTGCACCTGCGGCCGGGCGCGCGCGAGTGGTTCGCCCGGTGGCTGGTGCGGGAGCGGCCGGACCTGGCCGGCCGGTACCGCGAGCTGTACGCGCGGGGGTCCTACGTGGACGCCAGGTACCGCCGTCGGCTGGCGGACCGCATCACGCCCCTGCTGGTCCGCCACGGCCTGGAACCGCGCGGCAAGCGCGAGGCGGTCGGCGTCCCGGGCGACGACGAGGGCCTGTGGCCGGACGGCAGCCTGCCCGCTGCTGCCACCCCGTCCGCGCCCGTGGACCAAGGACAACTGACCCTTCTCTGACCAGCTCTCCCGGGCCGGGACCGGTCGCGCGCACGGCTACCGTACGGCGTACGGTACAATGTACGACATGAGTGCTGTGCCGGGTAGTGGAGCGGGGTTCGTGCCGACCGACGACGACGTGGCGGGCGTGCTCGCGTGGTTCGAGCAGTGGGACGCCTTGGCCGTCGCCAAGGACGTCGAGGCGATGGCCGACATGGCGTTGTTCCCCGTCAACGCGGTGACCGACGGGTCGGCGCAGTCGTGGGACCGCGAACGGTTCCTCTACGACATGGCGGCGTCCCTGGGGGAGGGCGACGTGCGGATGGAGTCGGTCCGCACGCCGGTCTTCGTCACCGCGGACCTGGTGTTCGTGATCACCGACGCGACCATCACCGCCGGGGAGTTCTCGCAGGTCGTGCGGTACGGCGACCTGCTGGTGAAGAAGGACGGCCGGTGGCTGTTCCAGACGATGGTCCAAGGCGGGTGGTGACCGGCCGCCGGCGGGTCCGGGCAACTAACAATCAGTCTTGACTGTTTGTTAGTTGCCCGGAACACTCGCCGCATGGCCACCGAGACGAGGCCGCGGGAAGTGCGGCGGCAGGCGGACCGCAGCCGCGAGACCCGCCGCAAGCTCATGGAGTCGACCGTGGAGTGCCTGGTCGAGCGGGGCTGGGCGGGCACGACGACCACCGTCGTCGCCGAGCGCGCGGGCGTGTCCCGCGGCGCCCAGCTGCACCACTTCCGCACCCGCGGCGAGCTGGTCGCCGCCGCGGTGGAGCACCTGGGCGCGGAGAGCGTCCTGCACCTCAAGGAGCGCGCGCGGGAGGTCAACGGCAGCACGGTCGCGGTGGTCGAGCTGATCGCCGACTTCTACGCCAGCGACCTGTTCACCGCCGCCCTCGAACTGTGGGTCGCCGCCCGCACCGACCCCGACCTCAAGACCGTGGTGGTGCCGCTGGAGGCCCGCCTGGGTCGCGAGACGCACCGCCTGGCCGTGGAGCTGCTGAACGCCGACGAGACCAAGCCGGGCGTCCGCGAAGCCGTGCAGATCACCCTCGACCTGGTGCGCGGCCTGGCCCTGGCCAACCAGCTCACCGACGACGGCAAGCGGCGCAAGCGGATCATCCGGCACTGGGCGCGAACGCTGGAGGATGCGCTGTGATCAACGAGATCCTGATCGACCTGCACACCGAGAGCGAGGTGCTGGACGCCCTCGTCGCCCCGCTGGACGACTGGTCGGTCCCCACCCCCGCGCCGGGCTGGACGATCGCCCACCAGATCAGCCACCTGCACTGGACCGACCGGATCGCCGGGCTCGCCGCGCGCGACCCCGAGGCGTTCGCCGAGGAGCTGGAGCGGGCCACGCCGGACATGGTGGACGAGGGCGCGCGCGAGCCGGTCACGCTGGAGCAGTGGCGGGCGGGCCGCAACGAGTTGGCCGACGCGCTGCGCGCCGTGCCGGAGGGGCGGAAGGTGCCGTGGTTCGGCCCGCCGATGAGCCCCGCGTCGATGGCCACCGCCCGGTTGATGGAGACCTGGGCGCACGGCCAGGACGTGGCCGACGCGCTCGGCGTCACCCGTGAGCCGACCAACCGGCTGAAGCACGTCGCGCACATCGCGGTCCGCGCGTTCGGCTACGCGTTCATGGTCAACGGCCTTCCCGTGCCCGAGGTCCCGGTCCGGGTGGAGCTGCTCGGGCCGGAGGGCGACCTGTGGACGTGGGGCCCGGCGGACGCCGAGGACCGGATCACCGGCCCCGCGCTGGACTTCTGCCTGCTGGCCACGCGCCGCAGGCACCGCGACGACCTCGCCGTCACGGCCGTCGGCGACCACGCCGAGGCGTGGCTGCCCATCGCGCAGGCGTTCGCGGGTCCGCCCGGCCCCGGTCGGGAGAAGGGTCAGCCGTGATCCGGATCGGCAACGCCTCCGGCTTCTACGGCGACCGGTTCTCCGCCGTCCGGGAGATGCTGACGGGCGGCGACCTCGACGTGCTGACCGGCGACTACCTGGCCGAGCTGACCATGCTCATCCTCGGCCGCGACCGGGTGAGGGACGCGAGCCTCGGCTACGCCCGCACGTTCCTGCGGCAGCTGGAGGAGAACCTGGCCGACGCGCTGGCGCGGGGCGTCAAGATCGTCTCCAACGCGGGCGGGCTGAACCCGGAGGGCCTGGCGGAGGCGATCGACGGGCTCGGGCTCGGCGCGAAGGTCGCCCACGTGACCGGGGACGACCTGCGCGACCGGTTCCCGGAGGCGTTGACCGCCAACGCCTACCTGGGCGCGTGGGGCATCGCCGAGTGCCTGAACGCGGGGGCGGACGTCGTCGTCACCGGCCGCGTCACGGACGCGTCGCTGGTCGTCGGACCCGCCGCGGCGCACCACGGCTGGGGCCGCGAGGACTGGGACGCGCTGGCGGGCGCGACGGTCGCGGGGCACGTGCTGGAGTGCGGCACGCAGGCCACCGGCGGCAACTACTCGTTCTTCACGTCGATCGACGCGACCCGACCCGGTTTCCCGATCGCCGAGGTCGAGGCGGACGGGTCGTCGCTGATCACCAAGCACGACGGCACGGGCGGCGCGGTCACCGTGGACACCGTCACCGCCCAGCTGCTCTACGAGATCGGCGCCCCGGCCTACCTAGGCCCGGACGTGGTGAGCCACTTCGACACGATCCGGCTCGACCCGCACGACCGGGGCGTCCGGATCTCCGGGGTGAAGGGCTCGCCGCCGCCGGACACGCTCAAGGTCTGCCTCAACACCCTGGGCGGTTTCCGGAACTCCACCACGTTCGTGCTCACCGGCCTGGACGTGGAGGCGAAGGCGAACCTGGTCCGCCACCAGCTCGAACAGGCCCTTGGCGGTGACGACCTGACGTGGGTGTTGGCGCGCACCGACCACGTCGACGCGGACACCGAGGAGACCGCGAGCGCGCTGCTGCACGTGACGATCAAGACGGCGGACCCCAAGCGGGCCAAGGCGTTCTCGCGCGCGGGCATCGAGCTGGCGCTCGGGTCGTACCCCGGCTTCCACGTCACCGCGCCGCCCGGCGACGGCACGCCGTTCGGCGTCTACCGGGCCGCGTCCGTGCCGCGGGCGTCGGTGCGGCACCAGGCCGTGCTGCCGGACGGGAAGGTGGTCGAGGTATGAGGGTTCCCCTGGGCACGATCGCCGGCGCGCGTTCCGGCGACAAGGGTGGTGACGCCAACCTCGGCGTGTGGGTGCGCACGGACGCGCAGTACGAGTGGCTGCGCGCGGAACTCACCGTCGAGCGGCTGAAGGAGCTGCTGCCGGAGGCGGGTGACGTCGAGCGCCACGAGCTGCCGAACCTCAAGGCGCTGAACTTCGTGCTGCACGGCCTGCTCGGCGACGGCGTGGCGTCGTCCACCCGGTTCGACCCGCAGGCCAAGGCGCTGGGCGAGTGGCTGCGCGCCCGCCACGTGGACCTCCCGGAGGCGCTGCTGTGACCACGTCGGAGCTGTTCGAGACGCCCGAGCGCCGCGACCTCCGCGCCACCGTGCGGACGTTCACCGAGCGGGAGGTCGTGCCGCACCTGGCCGACTGGGAACGGACCGGGGAGCTGCCGCGCGAGCTGCACCGCGCGGCCGCGCGGGTCGGCCTGCTGGGCATCGGGTTCCCGGAGCACGTCGGCGGCGCGGGCGACCTGCTCGACACCGTCGTGGTCACCGAGGAGCTGATCCAGGCCGGCGGGTCGTCCGGGCTGGTCGCGGGCCTGCTCACGCACGGCATCGCGGTGCCGCACATCGTGGACGCGGGCGACCCGCGCCTGATCGACCGGTTCGTGCGGCCGACGCTGGACGGTGAGCTGATCGGGTCGCTCGCCATCACCGAACCTGGTGGCGGCTCGGACGTGGCGGCGTTGCGCACCACCGCCCGGCGCGACGGCGACCGCTACGTGGTGAACGGTGCGAAGGCGTTCATCACCTCGGGTGACCGGGCGGACTTCGTCACGACGGCCGTGCGCACCGGCGGTCCCGGCTACGGCGGCGTGAGCCTGCTCGTCGTGGAGAAGGGCACGCCCGGCTTCACCGTGGACCGCAGGCTGGACAAGATGGGCTGGCACTGCTCGGACACCGCCGATCTGTCCTTCGTGGACGCGCGGGTGCCGGTGGCGAACCTGGTCGGCGAGGAGAACGGCGGGTTCGCGCTCGTCATGCGCCAGTTCCAGGTGGAGCGGATCTCGCTGGCCGTGCAGGCGTACGCGACGGCGCAGCGCGCGCTCGACCTCACCGTCGCGTACACGCGGCAGCGGGAGACGTTCGGCAAGCCGCTCATCGCCCGCCAGGTCGTCAGCCACAAGCTGGTGGAGATGGCGCAGCGCGTCGACCTCGCCCGCACGTACACCCGCGAGGTCGCGGTCAGGGCGTCGCGCGGGCAGGAAGTCGTGGCGCAGGTGTGCTTCGCGAAGAACGCGGCCGTCGAGGCTTGCTCGTTCGTCGTGGACGCCGCGGTGCAGCTGCACGGCGGCGCGGGCTACCTGCGCGGCGCCGAGGTCGAGCGGCACTACCGGGACGCGCGCATCCTCGGCATCGGGGGCGGCGCGACCGAGGTGATGACCGAACTGGCCGCGAGGCGATTGGGGTACACGGCATGACGACGTTGCGGACCGCGCTGGACAGCCGGTCGCCCGAGTACGCCGAGAACCGCGAGGCGTTGCTGGCCCGGCTCGCCGAGCTGGACGCCGAGCACGCCAAGGCGCTCGCGGGCGGCGGCCCCAAGTACACCGAGCGGCACCACGAGCGCGGCAAGCTCCTGGCACGGGAGCGGATCGAGCTGCTGGTCGACCAGGACAGCCCGTTCCTCGAACTGTCGCCGCTGGCCGCGTGGGGCACGGACTACCCGGTCGGCGCGAGCGTCGTCACGGGCATCGGCGTGGTCGAGGGCGTCGAGTGCGTGATCGTCGCCAACGACCCGACCGTGCGCGGCGGCGCGAGCAACCCGTGGACGCTGCGCAAGACGTTCCGGGCCAACGACATCGCGGCGCAGAACCGGCTGCCGCTGATCGGCCTGGTCGAGTCCGGCGGCGCGGACCTGCCGAGCCAGAGCGAGATCTTCATCCCCGGCGGCCGGGCGTTCCGCGACCTGACCAGGCTGTCCGCGGCCGGTGTCCCGACCGTCAGCACGGTGTTCGGCAACGCCACCGCGGGCGGCGCGTACGTGCCGGGCATGTCCGACTACGTGATCATGATCAAGGACCGCTCGAAGGTGTTCCTCGGCGGCCCGCCGCTGGTCAGGATGGCCACCGGCGAGGAGTCCGACGACGAGTCGCTGGGCGGCGCCCGGATGCACGGCACGACGTCCGGTCTGGCCGACTTCGTCGCCGAGGACGAGGTGGACGCGATCCGGCTGACCCGCCGCGTGGTCGCCCGGCTCAACCGGCGCAAGCTCGGCCCCGCGCCGAAGCCGGTGGAGCCGCCCCGGTACGACGAGGAGGACCTCCTCGGGCTCGTGCCGACGGACCCGCGCGTGCCGTTCGACCCGCGCGAGGTGATCGCCCGGATCGTGGACGGCTCCCGGTTCGACGAGTTCAAGCCCGACTACGGGAACAGCCTGGTCACCGGGTGGGCGGACCTGCACGGCTACCCGATCGGCGTGCTGGCCAACGCCCGCGGCGTGCTGTTCAGCGAGGAAGCGCAGAAGGCCACCCAGTTCATCCAGCTCGCCAACGCGAGCGACACCCCGTTGCTGTTCCTCCAGAACACCACCGGGTACATGGTCGGCGCGCGGTACGAGCAGGGCGGCATCATCAAGCACGGCGCGATGATGATCAACGCGGTGTCGAACAGCACGGTGCCGCACCTGACCGTGGTGATGGGCGCGTCCTACGGCGCGGGCAACTACGGCATGTGCGGCCGGGCCTACGACCCCAGGTTCCTGTTCACCTGGCCGAACGCCAAGTCCGCCGTCATGGGGCCGAAGCAGCTCGCGGGCGTGCTGTCGATCGTCGCGCGGCAGGCCGCCGCCGCGAAGGGGCAGGACTACGACGAGGAGCACGACGCGGCCATGCGGCAGATGGTCGAGGGGCAGATCGAGCAGCAGTCCGTGGCCGCGTTCCTGTCCGGCCGGCTCTACGACGACGGCGTCATCGACCCCCGCGACACCCGCACGGTGCTCGGGCTCTGCCTGTCCGCCATCCACAGCGGACCGATCAAGGGCGCCGACGGCTACGGCGTCTTCCGGATGTGAGGACGCCATGATCCGCAAGCTGTTGGTCGCCAACCGCGGCGAGATCGCCCGCCGGGTGATCCGGACGTGCCGCGAGGTCGGCGTCTCGCCCGTGGCCGTGTTCTCCGACCCCGACGAGCACGCGCCGCACGTCCGCGAGGCCGACGCCGCCGTGCGCCTGCCCGGCGCGGCGCCCCACGAGACCTACCTGCGCGGCGACGCCCTGGTGGCCGCCGCGCTCGCCGCCGGCGCGGACGCCGTGCACCCCGGCTACGGGTTCCTGTCCGAGAACGCGTCCTTCGCGCGCGCGGTGCTGGCGGCCGGGCTCACGTGGGTCGGCCCGGACCCGGACGTCATCGACGCGATGGCCTCCAAGGTGGCGGCGAAGAAGAGGATGGCGGCGGCGGGCGTGCCCGTGCTGCCGGAGCTGGACCCCGAGTCGGCGGACGAGTTCCCGTTGCTGGTCAAGGCGTCCGCAGGCGGTGGCGGGCGCGGCATGCGGGTGGTGCGGTCCGCCGCGGAGCTGGCCGACCAGGTCGCCGCCGCCCGCCGGGAGGCCGAGTCCGCGTTCGGCGACGGCACGGTGTTCTGCGAGCCGCTGCTGGAGCACGCCCGGCACGTCGAGGTCCAGGTGCTGGCCGACGCGCACGGCACGGTGTGGGCGCTGGGCGAGCGGGAGTGCTCCATCCAGCGCCGGCACCAGAAGATCATCGAGGAGACGCCGAGCCCGGCCGTGACGCCGCAGGCGCGGGAACGGCTGTTCACCGCGGCCACCAGAGCCGCCGAGGCGATCGGGTACGTCGGCGCGGGCACGGTGGAGTTCCTGTACACCGACGACGGCTCCTTCCACTTCCTGGAGGTCAACACCCGGCTCCAGGTCGAGCACCCGGTCACCGAGGAGGTGTTCGGCCTCGACCTCGTCGCCTGGCAGCTGGCCGTCGCCGAGGGCGCGCGGCTGCCGGCCGACCCGCCGGTCCCGCACGGCCACGCCGTCGAGGCCCGGCTCTACGCCGAGGACCCGGCGCGGGACTGGCGGCCGTCGAGCGGCACCGTGCACCGGTTCGCCGTGCCCGGCGGGGTGCGCGTCGACAGCGGCGTGGAGGACGGCAGCGAGGTCGGCGTGCACTACGACCCGATGCTGGCCAAGGTGATCGCGTGGGCGCCGACCCGGCACGCGGCGGTCCGCAAGCTGGCCGCCGCGCTGGACCGGGCCGAGCTGCACGGCCTCGTCACCAACCGGGACCTCCTGGTGCGCACGCTGCGGCACCCGGAGTTCGAGGCGGGCAACACCCACACCGGGTTCCTCGACCAGCACGGCCTCACCACGCCGGAACCGGTGGACGTGCGGCCCGCCGCGCTGGCCGCCGCCCTCGCGCTGGCCGAACGGCGGCGCACGGCGCTGCCGCTGGGGTGGCGGAACGTCCCGTCGCAGCCGCAGCGGGCGGCGTTCGAGCACGGCGACGACGTGGTCGAGGTCGACTACCGGCACACCCGGTCCGGCGTGGAGACGAGCCTCGACCTGACCGTCGTGGCGGCCTCGCCGGACGCGGTGACGGTGGAGCGGGACGGGGTGCGCACGACGTTCCCGGTCGCGGTGCACGGGGACCGGGTGGAGGTGGGCGCGGTGTCGCTCAGGCTCCGGCCGCGGTTCCCCGAGCCGGAGGCCGGGGTCGCCGAGGGCGCGACCGTCGCGCCGATGCCCGGCACCGTCGTCCGGGTGGCGGTCGCACCGGGGCAGGTGGTCGCGCCGGGCGCGGAGCTGCTCGTGCTGGAAGCCATGAAGATGGAGCACCGCGTGCTGGCCGCCACCGGCGGCACCGTCGCCGCGGTGCTCGTGCGGGCAGGTCAACAGGTCGATGCGGGCGACGTGCTCGCGGTGGTTGGGGAGGCCCGGTCGTGACGATCAACTTCACCGAGGGCGAGGAGCGGCGGGCGTTGCGCGAGGCCGTCGCCGCCCTCGCCCGCAAGTACGGCCACGAGTACTTCACCGCCAAGGCGCGCGCGGGGGAGAAGACCGACGAGCTGTGGGCCGAGGCGGGCAGGCTCGGCTACCTCGGCGTGGCCGTGCCCGAGGAGTACGGCGGCGGTGGCGGCGGCATCGGCGACCTGGCCGCCGTGTGCGAGGAGCTGGCCGCCGGCGGCTGCCCGCTGCTGCTGACCGTGGTCTCGCCCGCCATCTGCGCGACCGTGATCGCCCGGTTCGGCACGGACGCGCAGAAGCGGCGGTGGCTGCCGGGGTTCGCCGACGGCACCACCAAGATGGGGTTCGCCATCACCGAGCCGGACGCGGGCTCCAACTCGCACAAGCTCACCACCGCCATCCGCCGCGACGGCGACGAGTGGGTCCTCAACGGCGGCAAGTACTACATCTCCGGCGTGGACGAGGTCGAGGCCGTCCTGGTGGTGGCCCGGCACGTCGACGCGACCGGGCAGCGGCTCCTGCCGTCGCTGATGATCGTGCCCACGGACGCGCCCGGCTTCACCTACCGGCACATCCCGATGGAGGTGGTGTCGCCGGAGAAGCAGTTCACCTGCTTCTTCGACGACGTGCGCCTGCCGTCGGACGCGCTGGTCGGCACGGAGGACGGCGGCCTGGCCCAGCTGTTCGCCGGCCTCAACCCGGAGCGGATCATGGCGGCGTCGTTCGCCACCGGCATGGCCCGCCGCGCACTCGACCAGGCGAGCGAGTACGCCCGCACCAGGACCGTCTGGGACACGCCGATCGGCGCGCACCAGGGCATCGCGCACCCGTTGGCGCAGTGCGCGATCCAGGTCGAGCTGGCGAGGCTGATGACCCAGAAGGCCGCGGCTCTCTACGACGCTGGGGAGGACCGGGCTGCTGGAGAGGCGGCCAACATGGCCAAGTACGCGGCGGGGGAGGCGGTGGCGGCGGCGGTGGACCAGGCCATCCAGGTGCACGGCGGCAACGGGCTGTCGTCCGAGTACGGTCTCGGCGCCCTGCTGGCCGCGTCCCGGTTGTCCCGCATCGCGCCGGTCAGCCGGGAAATGATCCTGAACTTCGTGGCGCAGCACACGCTGGGGTTGCCGCGCTCCTATTGAGTCAGGTCCATTCCCAGCGCAAGCCGACCACGCCGGGACCGAAGTCGAGTGCGACCGCGTACGCGTAGCCCCAGGTGTCCACCGGGGTCTCGCGCACGTCGGTGGGTTCTCCACCGGTCAAACCGGTCGTGAATTGTTCACAACGTGCGGGTCGACACCGTGAGTCGTACCGGACCTCCAGGACGTACTCGCGAACGGGGTGTCGGAAGCGCCGCGAGTGCGTGTTGTCGAACGTCGGGTGGTGCGGGGCGACGTGGATCAGCTCGTACTCGATCGCGGTCCGCTCGCCTCGGCGCAGCGGGCGGTCGAGCAGCAGTTCGGCGACCATCAGACCGTTGCGCGGGTCGGCGGAAACCCGCCCCAGTCTGCACGACCGCAACGTGCCGATGACCGGCAGCGGGTCGCCGGGCAGCCGGGTGTCGTAGCCCAGGAGCACCCGGTCCACGCCCGCGCGCTCGGCGCGCAGCACCTGCCGCGACCGCACCCGGCGGGTGCTGCCGTCCATCGCCAGCTCCACCTGGTCGCGCAGGCTGAGCCGGGTGAGGTCCTGGTCGGTGCTGGTGTCGACGTCGGCCAGCAGCTCGGCGATCGTCGCGTAGTCGTTCTCGCCGACCCAGCCCTCCGGGCCGGACACGCGGGAGCGGGGCCGGGCCTTGCCGCGGGGGCGCGGCGGCCCGAGCAGGCTGCTCAGCCCGCCCTCGCCGACGTCCAGGATCTCCTCGAGGTGCCTGACGGCGGTGAGCGAGTCCGGCCGCTCGGGCCGCCTCCGGCCGGACTGCCAGTAGCTCAGCGCGGCGATGCTGACCGCCACCCCGCGCGCCCGCAGCTTGTGCTGGACGCGTTCGAGGCTGAGCCCTTTCGCCCTGATCGCCGCACGCAATGCTTCCGCGAAGGGGTCGGCCCCCGCGTCGATCCGTCGGGGATCGCGTAGCCGCGAATCCGGTCCGACGACTGGCGTGGTCATCTTCGCTCCGTTCTTCCGAGGACAAGGCGAGCGACGTTATCGTGGGAAATCGCCGGCGCGGTACAGCCGATCGGGTTTCCCGCTGTGAATTTGACCGAATCGGACGGCGCAATCGCGTTGCCGGGTGGAAAGTTTGAAATCTCATTAACAGCGGCGGTGTGAAGGGTCGGCGGGGTCGATTGCCGCACCGGACTGGGACGTCTGGTCCCTTCCGGGTACGCGAAGCAGCCCATAACCTCGGACGTGGGGTGACGCGGACCACACCCCACGCGGTCGCGCGTGTTCGCCCAACTGTGAACGGGATGCGCTCGGTGGTCCCCGCCGGAGAACGGAACGCCTATGCGCAAAGTCACGTTGACCGGGCGAGCGGACGTCCTGCCGATCGGATATGCCCTGGTAGGGGCGATCCCGCCGGTCGGTGACGGCATGATCGGCGACCGCGGCCGGCCTAACGAGACGCGCAACGGATACGCGCACTCGCTGAAGGACTTCTCCGCGGTGGCGTCGAACGCGCGCACTTCTTGTTTCGACGACACGTTCGACCGTATTTTCTCCACAGCGTTGAATCGCTTCTCAATCACGTTGTCGTCGCACGCCGCCGGGCGACCGGTCGCGACCGGCGCCGCCGGCGCCCACCGAACCGGCCCGCGTCGTCGGGCTCCCGCCGGCTGACCGGAGTTCGGCACACTGGCAGCCCCGGCGCGTGATCCGCGCCGAGGTCTCCCCCCACCCCGCGAAGGAAGCCGCATGCGCAAGCTCTTACCGGGTCTCGCCGTAGCCGCCCTGACCGTCACCCTGCTCGCCACGCCCGCCCACGCCGAAGGCGTCGTCCTGCACGCCGGCTCACCCACCGCGGTGCCCGGCAGTTACCTCGTCAAGCTCAAGGACACGACCACCGCCTCCGCCGTCACCACCACCGTCGCCACCCGGTTCGACGCGGCGGTGACGCGCAGGTTCCCCGCGTTCGGCGGTTTCGCCGCGACGCTCACCCCGAAGCAGGCCCGCCGGCTCGCCGCCGACCCGGCCGTCGAGTACGTCGAGCAGGACCAGGTGGTGCACGCCAACGCCACCCAGACCGGCGCGCCGTGGGGCCTCGACCGGATCGACCAGCGCGCCCTGCCGCTGAGCACCACCTACGGCTACACCACCGTCGGCTCGGGCGTCACCGCGTACGTCATCGACACGGGCATCAGGGTCACGCACGCGGAGTTCGGCGGGCGCGCCGTCCACGGCTACGACGCCGTCGACAACGACGCCGTCGCCCAGGACGACAACGGGCACGGCACGCACGTCGCGGGAATCATCGCGGGCCGCACGCACGGCGTCGCCAAGGGCGTGCGCGCGGTCGCCGTGCGGGTGCTCAACGGCCAGGGCAGCGGCACCATCGCCGGTGTCGTCGCGGGCGTGGACTGGGTGACCCGGAACGCGGCCCGCCCCGCCGTGGCCAACTTCAGCCTCGGCGGCTCGGCGTCGGTCGCGCTGGACGACGCCGTGCGCCGGCTGGTCGCCTCCGGCGTCACCGCGTCCGTCACGGCGGGCGGCAGCGGCGGCAGCGTCGCGAACGTCTCGCCCGCCCGGGTCGTGGAGGCGCTGACGTCCGGCGCCACCACCCAGGCCGACGCGAGGGCGTCGTTCTCCAACTACGGCGCCGGCGTGGACCTGTACGCGCCCGGCGTCGGCATCACGTCGGCGTGGCACACGGGCGACACCGCCACCAACACCCTCAGCGGCACGTCGATGGCGACCGGGTTCGTCACCGGCGTCGCCGCCCGGTTGCTCCAGTCGAACCGCGCGGCCACCCCGGCCGAGGTGCACGCCGAGATCGTGCGCGAGGCCACGCCCCTGCCGTGGGGCGGTCGGCTCCTGCACTGGTCGCCCGCCAGGTAGCCCGCCGCGGGCCCCGGCGACGAACACCCCGCGACGGAACACCCCGCGACGGAACACCCCGCGAAGGCCCGCTCGCGAAGGACTTCCCGCGAAGGACCCTCCACGCAAGGCCCCTTCCCTGCAAAGGACCCCTGCCATGCGCAAGCTGTTGACCGGCCTGGGCGTCGCCGCCCTCGCCGCCGCCACCCTGACCACCCCCGCCCACGCCGAAGGCGCCGTGCTGCACGCGGGATCGGCCACCGCCGTCCCCGGCAGCTACGTCGTCAAGCTGAAGGACCCCGCGGCGTCCGCCGTCGCGGCCCCGTTCGACGGACAGGTCACCCGCACGTACCCCGCGTTCGGCGGCTTCGCCGCGACGCTCACGCCCCGGCAGGCCCGCCGGCTCGCCGCCGACCCGGCCATCGAGTACGTCGAGCAGGACCAGACCGTGCGCGCCCACACCACCCAGCTCAACCCGCCGTGGGGACTCGACCGGATCGACCAGCGAGCCCTGCCCGTGGACGGCAGGTACACCTACACGTCCACCGGTGCGCGCACCAGGGCGTACGTGATCGACACGGGCGTCCGGTCCACGCACGGCGAGATCACCGGTCGTTCCTGCGCCGGGCACGACGTGATCGACAACGACAGCGTCCCGCAGGACGACAACGGCCACGGCACCGCCATCGCGTCCCTCATCGCGGGCCGCGTGAACGGTGTCGCCAAGGAAGCCCTGGTGTGCGGCGTGCGGGTGCTCAACGGCGCCGGCAGCGGCACGACCTCGGGCGTCATCGCGGGCATCGACTGGGTGGCCCGCAACCACGTCAAGCCCGCCTCGGCCAACCTCAGCCTGGGCGGCGGTCCGTCCACCGCGATCGACGACGCGGTGCGCCGGCTGATCGCCGCGGGCGTCACCGCGTCCGTGACCGCCGGCGGCAGCAACGCCAACGCCGCCAACTTCTCCCCGGCGCGGGTGCCGGAGGCCATCACGTCCGGCGCGTCCACCCGCACCGACACCAGGGCCTCGTTCTCCAACTACGGCGCCGTGGTCGACGTGTACGCGCTGGGCGTCGGCATCACCGTCGCGTGGCACAGCGGCGACACCGCGACGAACACGATCAGCGGCACGTCGCTGTCGACGGCGTACGTCACCGGGGTGACCTTGCGGTACCTCCAGCTCAACCCCTCGGCGACGCCCGCGCAGGTGCACGCGGCGGTCGTCGCCGAGTCGACGCCGCTGTCGTGGGGCCGGCTGCTGCACTGGCCGCCGACCCGGTGACCTACCCGTTCGCCGTGCCGGTGAGGTGAGCGGTCGGGGCGAGCTCGTGGCGCATCACGAGCTCGCCGCCGTCCACCTCGCCGGTGTCGGCGAACCCGAACGCCGCGTACAGGCCGCGGGCCACCGCGTTGCCCGGCACGACGCTCAGCACCAGCTCGGTGCGCCCCTCGGCGCGCGCGACGTCGGCGATCGCGGCCAGGCCCTTGCGCCCCAGCCCGCGGCCCTGCGCCCGGCGGTCGATCATGAACCGGACGATGTGCAGCTCCCGCGGCCGGTCGCGCTCCAGGAGCGTGAACCCGACCAGGTCCGTTCCGCTGTACAGCGCAAGCGGCTCCAACTTCGGGCGGTGGATCCAGGCGTCCGCGATGGACTTGAGGTTCGTCGCGACGAACGTCCGCTGCTCTTCGTGGACCTCGAGGCCGATGACGGCCCGGTAGTTGTCCTCGGTGACCGGTTCCAAACGCATGAGCGGACGGTAGCGCCAGGGTCACGCCGGCGCGCCCGGATTTTGGGAACCCGCAGGTCAGGTCGATTGTTGACGGAGGGGGCATAACTGGCAAATGTTCACACTTCCGAGTTAACCCCGACGATGCCTACGTTGTGACCGTCAGCGAGGGCAAGGTGGCCCAACGTCACCCCCGAGCCCTGCAAGCTCCTCGGGGTGCGGTTGGGGTCACCGTTTCGGAAGAACGGAAGTCCGCATGCGACAGTCACGACAGGTCCGGTTCCTGGCCGGCGTCGGGGCGACGGCGCTCGCCGTCACCGCGACCTCCCTGTTGGCCGCCCCGGCCCAGGCCGCCGAGGGCGAGATCCGCGCCGCCGACGCCGCGCACAAGGTCCAGAACCACTTCATCGTCAAGCTGAAGGACGGCTCGGCCACGTCCGCGGAGAGCCTCGCCGGCCAGTACGGCGGCAAGGTCGACACCGTGTTCCGCAGCGCGCTCAACGGCTTCGCCGTGACGCTGCCCGAGGCGGCGGCCAAGCGGCTCGCGGCCAACCCGGCCGTCGAGTACGTCGAGCAGGACCAGGTCTTCCACACCCAGGCGACGCAGACCAACCCGCCGTCGTGGGGCCTCAACCGCATCGACCAGCGCAACCTGCCGCTGGACACGTCCTACAGCTACACCTCCACCGGCTCGGGCGTGAACGTCTACGTCATCGACACCGGCGTGCGGATCAGCCACAGCACGTTCGGCGGCCGCGCCCGCAACGGCTACGACGCCGTCGAGAACGACAGCGTCGCCCAGGACGGCAACGGCCACGGCACGCACGTCGCCGGCACCATCGCGGGCAGCCAGTACGGCGTCGCCAAGGGCGCGACCGTCTACGGCGTCCGCGTGCTGAACAACGCCGGCAGCGGCACCACCGCCGACGTCGTCGAGGGCATCGACTGGGTGACCAGCAACCACGTCAAGCCGGCCGTGGCCAACATGAGCCTCGGCGGCGGCGCGTCCACCACGATCGACGCGGCCGTGCGCCGCTCGGTCGCGGCGGGCGTCACCTACGCCCTCGCGGCGGGCAACAGCAACGCCAACGCGGCCAACTACTCGCCGGCCCGCGTGACCGAGGCGATCACCGTCGGCGCGACCACCAGCACCGACGCGCGTGCCAGCTACTCGAACTACGGCACCGTGCTCGACATCTTCGCGCCGGGCTCGTCGATCACCTCGGCGTGGCACACCGGTGACACCGCCACCAACACCATCAGCGGCACCTCGATGGCGACCCCGCACGTCGCCGGCGCGGCGGCCCGCTACCTGCAGGCCAACCGCGCGGCGACCCCGGCCCAGGTGGCGAGCTACCTGGTCGGCCAGTCGACGCTGAGCAAGGTGACCAACCCGGGCACCGGTTCCCCGAACCGCCTGCTCTACCTGGCGCCCACCGCCTGACGTCACGCACGTGAGCACCGGGGCCGTCCCTTCGGGGGCGGCCCCGGTCGCGTTCAGGCGGGCTCCACCGCCAGGAAGACCAGCGACGTGGCCGGCTCGCCGTCACCCTCGGTGTACCCGGTGCCGGGGATGACGCCGCCCGCGGCGACCGCGTCGACGACGTCCATGCCGACCGTGACCCGGCCGATCACCGGGAAGTCGGCGCTGATCAGCGGGCTGTCCCGGTAGACGATGAAGAACTGGCTGCCGTTGGTGCCCGGTCCCGCGTTGGCCATCGCGACCACACCGCGCGTGTAGCCGCCGGTCTTCGCGGTCGGGTCGTCGAACGTGTACCCGGGAGTGCCGACCTCGTTGTCGTCCGTGTCGCCGCACTGGAGCACCCAGATGCCCTCCACCGTGAGCCGGTGGCACGACGTGGACCGGTACGACCCGTTCCCGACCAGGTGGCGGACGCTGTTCACCGAGCACGGCGCGCTCGCGGCGTCCAGCTCCACGTCGACCCGGCCCCGGTTGGTGTCGATGCGGACGGTGTGGGTGCCGCCGGCGGGCGCCAGGCCGTCCTCGGGAGGGTTCCGCCGGTACCGCGGCTCGCCGGTGACCAGCGGGTACTCGCAGCCGACCGTCGGCACGGGCGCGGGCGGCGCCGAACCCGCCACCGGCCGGCCGGGGACCACCGTCGTGCACGCGGTCGTCAACAGGATCAGGGCGCTCACGAGCAGGCGTCTGGCCACGTCAGGATCGTAGAGCGCGCCGAGCGGCCTCCGGGGCCGTTCGAGCCGGGGCCTCCGCGCGGACCCGGCAAACCTGGTGGCGGAGGCCGGGGGGCCGTTGGCTAGCCTTGACCATTAGTCGTCAGTCGAGCCGACCCCCGAGGAGAGCAGTACCCGTGATGCGCACGCACGAGGCCGGGACGCTCCGCGCCGAGCACGCCGGGCAGTCCGTCACCCTGACCGGGTGGGTGGCCCGCAGGCGCGATCACGGTGGGGTGATCTTCATCGACTTCCGGGACGCCTCCGGTGTCGCCCAGGTCGTCTTCCGCGAGGGCGAGATGGCCGAGCGGGCGCACAAGCTGCGCTCCGAGTACGTGGTCAAGGTCGTCGGCGACGTGACCCGCCGCCCCGAGGGCAGCGAGAACCCCGACCTCCCCACCGGTGACATCGAGGTCTACGCCACCGAGCTGGAGGTGCTCAACGAGGCGGCCCCGCTGCCGTTCCAGCTGGACGAGCACCTGGAGGTCGGCGAGGAGGCGCGGCTGCGCCACCGCTACCTCGACCTCCGCCGCAGCGGCCCGGCCAAGGCCATGCGGCTGCGCAGCGAGGCCAACCGGATCGCCCGCGAGGTGCTGCACGCCGAGAAGTTCGTCGAGGTCGAGACCCCGACCCTGACCCGTTCCACCCCGGAGGGCGCGCGCGACTTCCTCGTGCCCGCCCGCCTGCGCCCCGGCTCCTGGTACGCCCTGCCGCAGTCCCCGCAGCTGTTCAAGCAGCTGCTCATGGTCGGCGGCCTGGAGCGGTACTACCAGATCGCCCGCTGCTACCGGGACGAGGACTTCCGCGCCGACCGGCAGCCCGAGTTCACCCAGCTCGACATCGAGATGAGCTTCGTCGAGCAGGACGACGTGATCGCGCTCGGCGAGAAGATCATCTCCGCGCTGTGGCAGGGGCTGGCCGACCACGAGATCGCCCGGCCGTTCCGCCGCATCTCCTACGCCGAGGCGATGGCCAAGTACGGCACCGACAAGCCGGACCTGCGCTTCGGCCTCGAGCTCACCGAGCTGACCGACTACTTCAAGGACACCCCGTTCCGGGTGTTCCAGGCGGCGTACGTCGGCGCGGTCGTCATGCCCGGTGGCGCGTCGCAGCCCCGCCGCACGCTCGACGCGTGGCAGGAGTGGGCCAAGCAGCGCGGTGCCCGCGGGCTGGCGTACGTGCTGGTCAACGAGGACGGCACGCTCGGCGGCCCCGTGGCCAAGAACCTGTCCGACGCCGAGCGCGACGGGCTGGCCAAGGCCGTCGGCGCGAACCCCGGTGACTGCGTCTTCTTCGGCGCGGGCGACCCGGACGGCGCGCGCGCCCTGCTCGGCGCGGCCCGCGTGGAGATCGCGCACCGCGTCGGCCTGATCGACGAGAACGCCTGGTCGTTCGTGTGGGTCGTGGACTTCCCGATGTTCGAGGCCGTCGACAAGATCGGCGACGACGTGGCGGTCGGCAGCGGCAAGTGGACCGCCCTGCACCACGCGTTCACCTCGCCCACGCCGGAGTGGATCGACCGGTTCGAGGAGGACCCGGGCAACGCCCTGGCCTACGCCTACGACATCGTCTGCAACGGCAACGAGATCGGCGGCGGGTCGATCCGTATCCACCGCGCCGACGTGCAGCAGCGGGCGTTCCAGGTCATGGGCATCTCGCCCGAGGAGGCGCAGGAGAAGTTCGGCTTCCTGCTCGACGCGTTCAAGTACGGCGCGCCGCCGCACGGCGGCATCGCGTTCGGCTGGGACCGGATCGCCATGCTGCTCGGCGGGTTCGACTCGATCCGCGAGGTGATCGCGTTCCCGAAGAGCGGCGGCGGCTACGACCCGCTGACCGCCGCGCCCGCGCCGATCACGCCGCAGCAGCGCAAGGAGGCGGGCGTGGACGCCAAGCCCGCGCCCGAGAAGTCCGGTGCCGAGAAGTCCGGTGCTGCGAAGTCCGCGCCCGAGAAGTCCGCGCCCGAGAAGTCCGCGCCCGAGAAGTCCGGCGCGGAGAAGACGGCGCAGTAAGGCCGTGCTGCACCTGCGCGCCATCTGCCCGCCGGACCGCACCGACGCGGTGCTGGTGGCGCTGAAGGAGCACCCCGGGGTGACGCACGTCGTGCTGCTGCGCGGCGCGGCGATCGACCCCGCGGGTGACGTCGTGGAAGCCGACGTCGCCAGGGAGGCCACCGACGTGGTCGTGTCCTCCCTGTGCGACCTCGGCGTCGACCGCGCCGGCGGGGTCACGCTGGAGCAGATCGACACCGCCCTGTCCGACGCCGCCGACCGCGCCGAGGAAGCCGCGCCCGGCGAGGCCGCGGACGCCGTCGTGTGGGAGGAACTGCTCGCCCGCACCGGCGAGGAGTCCCGCCTCAACGTCACGTTCCTGTCGTTCCTGACCATCGCGTGCCTGCTCGCGGCGGTCGGCGTGGTGACGAACTCGCCGGTCACCATCGTCGGCGCCATGGTCGTCGGACCCGAGTTCGGCCCGCTCGCCGCGATCGCCGTCGGCCTCGTGCTGCGGCGCTGGGACCTGGTCCGCCGGGCCGCCACCGGGCTCGCCGTCGGGTTCCCCGTCGCCATGGCCATCACGGCGGTCGCCGCGTTCGCCGGCTCCTACACCGACCTGTTCGACCGGGACATGGTGCTGTCCGCGCACGAGGTCGACTTCGTGTTCCAGGTCGGGCCGTTCTCGCTCATCGTGGCGCTGCTCGCGGGCGCCGCCGGGATGCTCTCCATGACGTCGGCGAAGTCCGCGGCGCTCGTCGGCGTGTTCATTTCGGTCACCACCGTGCCCGCCGCCGGCTACGCCGCCGTGGCCGCCGTTCTCGGTGAGTGGGACATATGCCTCCAGTCCGTGGCACAGCTCGCGGTGAACCTCGTCGGCATCGTCGCGGCGGCGGCGCTGGTCCTGGCCGTGCGCAACCGGCGCGGCCGGGTCCACGACCTGGGACGACCCCTCGCGAGCGGCTGACCGGGTCCTCATTTCCACAAAAGGTGGTGACGGGCGGTGGGTGAGCATTACCGTCACGGTGCCCGGACGGGTTCTGTCAGGTCGGTGGCCACCGGGAGTAGGGTCGGAGGAGATGAGCGTGGAGATCACCGCCGGCCCGCACGACATCGACGACGCCGCCCCCTCCGAGCTTGACGACGCGGTGGCGGCGGCCGAATCGGTGTTGAGCGGCAGGTTCGGCGCACCGGTGCGACTGGCCGACCCCGAGGACCTCGGGGGAGCGGGCCGGTCCGTCGTCGCGCGCGTCCGGGTGGCCTCCACCCCGTTCTCCCTGCCCCGCACCCTCGTGGTCAAGCGCTACCCGTCGCCCGTGGCGGACCGCGACCCGTTCGCGCACGAGGTGGTGAGCCACAAGCTGCTCACCGCGCTGCCGTCCGAGGAACGCCTCACCCCCGAGCTGGTCGCGCAGGACAACGCCAAGCGGCTCGTCGTCCTCGAAGACCTCGGCAAGGCGCCTCGGCTGGCCGAGAAGCTGCTCGGCTCCGACGCGCGTGCCGCCGAACGGGGCCTGCTGTCGTGGGCGCACGCCATGGGGCGGCTGCACGCGACCACCGCCGGGCGTGACGCGGACTTCGACGCGTTGATGCGCCGCCAGGGCAGCCAGTGCTGCGCCGACCCGATCGTCGTCGACGTGCACACGGCGCTCCGGGGGCTGCCGGAGCTGCTCGTTGAATCGTTGGAAGTGGAGACGCCCGAGTCGGTGCGGTCGTTCGCCGACCAGGCAGTGCGCGGGTTCGTCACGTCCCGCCGGCGTGCGTTCAGCCCGTCCACGTCGTGCCCCGACAACCACCTCGTGACCAGCAAGGGCGTGCGGTTCCTCGACTTCGAGGGCGGCTGCGTGCGGGACATCGTGTTCGACGCGGCGTGCCTGCGGGTGCCGTTCCCGTCGTGCTGGTGCGCGTACGGGCTGCCCGCCGGCATGTCGGAGGCGATGGTCGCGGCGTGGCGCGCCGAGGTGTCGTCCGTGTGGCCCGACCTGGACGACGACGCCGTGTTCCTGCCCCGGCTGCTGGAAGCGCAGCTGCTGTGGGTGTGGCTCGGCACGTGGCGCGGCCTGCCGGGGCTCGACTCGGCCCTGCCGTCCGGCCACCGCCCGCTCGACTCGCCGCCGCGGGTGGTCGTGCTGACCACGCGGTGGGTGCGGCTGCGGGCGGACGCCGTGGCGGCCGGCGCGCACCACATCGCGGCGCACGCGGACGCCGTCCTCTCGGCGCTCGTGTCGCGGTACGGGTCGAAGGCCGCGGAACTGCCGCTGTACCCGGCATTCCGGTAGCGTTCCGCTGTTCGTTCTCGGCGCGTCACGTCGCTGCGCGATGGTCCTCCCGTGGCCAAGACGGTGCGCAGCCTGGTGGTCCTGGGTGACTCGACGACGGTGGGCGTGGGCGACCCCGTGCCCGGTGGGTGGCGTGGCGTCGGCCCGTTGCTCGCGGCGGCCTTCGCGGACGCGCGGTACTTGAACGTCTCGTCCACCGGCGCGCGGGTGGCGTCGGTGCGGCACGAGCAGTTGCCGAAGGTGCTGCCGTCGCGCCCGGACGCGGCCGTGCTGCTGGTGGGCATGAACGACACGCTGCGCTCGGACTTCGACGGCCGGCGGCTGCACGTCGACCTGGACGCGATCGTGGGCGCGCTGGTGGCGGCGGGTTCGGCGGTCGTGACGGTGCGGTTCCACGACCACAGCAGGGTGTTCCGGCTGCCGGGCGCGCTGCGGCGGGCGTTGCGGGCGCGGATCGGCGAGCTGAACGAGATCATCGACGCGGTCGTGCGGCGGCACGGGATCGGGTGCGTCGACCTCGACCTGATGGCGGGCGCGTACGCGGAGGAGACGTGGGCGGTGGACCGGCTGCACCCGTCGGAGCTGGGGCACCGGCGGCTGGCGGCGGCGTTCGCGGCGCGGTTGGCGGAGATGGGCTGCGAGGTGCCCGGTGAGGTGTCGTTGGTGTGCACGGGCGGCTTGAGGGTGACCCCGCTGCACCACGCGGGATGGTTGGTGTTCAAGGGGATTCCGTGGCTGTGGCGGCGAGGGCGCGACCTCCTCCCTTATGCCGCAACCATCATGTACCGCTCGTGGGCGGGTCACCCGGAACCGCCCCGATATGTCATCCGACCGAGTGATGACCTCGACCACGCGTTTGAATAACGTGGAGGCATGACCACAACCACTGTCTCGCAAGCCTTTCGCTCACTGTCCACAGTCGACTTCGGGCCGCCACCTCGTTCCGGTCGACGTGCGACCGGCAACCGCCACGCCGGCCACGGCCGGCCCCGCACCCCCTCGCTCCTTCGCCCGTGCCTCTCGACCTGCTCGGCCGTGTCGCCCCGATCGCGCCTACCCGACCGCTCCGCAGCACCCCCTCGACCGCGCGTGCCCGCGTGGACGGACGCGGCTCCTCCCTTGCGGCTGCACGAGGGGTGGGGCGTGCGTGCCCGGCTGCGCACGAAGTTGGGTGTGTCTGCCCGGCCGCGCTGGAGGTGGGGCGTGTGTGCTCGGCTGCCGCTGCCGCTGCCGCTGCCGCTGCCGCTGCCGCTGCCGCTGCGCGTCGGGGTGGCTGTGGCCGTTCGGTCGTGCGTGCCGACCTGGTCCGAGGTCCCGCACGCTGTCCACCAGTGCTGGCGGCGTGGTCGGCTTCCGGCTCGGCGTCCTGATGATCACCCGGCCGGCGGTCCGCGGCACGCGCCTGGCCGCCGCCGAGGGAGCGTGGTGCCTCGCTCACGCGTGCCAGGCTGGTTGCGTTCCCTTGCCAGGGGCCTGGCGCGGGTGGTTGCCGGGCTCGGTGGGGGTCGCGCCCGTGGGCTACCCGAGTCGGTAGACGGTGGAGCCGCCGACTGTCGTGGCCTCGTAGCGCGCGGCGACCCAGTCGGTGATCTCCGAGTCACCGCGCGGGCCGCCCCCGCCGCCCATGCCCCCGGTGACGAAGTAGCCGATCCGGCCGTCCGCCACGTACCGCTGGAACTCTTCGAGCGTGGGCGCCGGGTCGCCGCCGCTCCACCCACCGATCCCGATCACGGCCTTGCCCGAGGCCAGCGAGAGTCCTGCCGCCGCCTGCGCGCTCAGCGTCGCCGCGGCCCAGGTGCCGGTGGTGTCCTTCAGCAGCGCGGCCAGCTCGTCGGAGGTCTGCCCCATCGGGCCGCCGCCGTTCAGCTGGCCGGTGTAGGAGGCGGGGCCGGACATGGGGATGGAGCCGCCGTGCGGGGTGGCGGCGGTGGCCACGCCGAAGGCGGCGGTGGAGAGGGTGGAGGTGATCAGCGCGAGCGCGGCGATCCGGCGCGCGCCCATGATGATCGCCGTGGCCACCAGCACGGTCAGGGCGGCGACGACCCAGCGGAGGGCCGGCACCCAGTCGCCGAACCGCTGGAGCAGCGCGAAGCCCCAAAAACCGGCCGCGGCGACCATGAGGGCGAGGGCCACGCGCACCGGGCCGTGCGCGCGTCCGCGCCACATCTCGCGGCCGGCGATGGCGGCGAGCGCCGCGACGCCCGGTGCGACGGCGACCGTGTAGTACGGGTGGGTGATGCCGCTCATGAGGCTGAACACGATCCCGTTGCCCAGCACCCACAATCCCCACAGCACCAGGGCCGCACGGGTGCGGTCGGTGCGCGGCGCGCGGCGCGTGAACCACAGCCCGGCGACCAGTCCGATGAGCGCGGCGGGGAGCAACCAGGAGATCTCGCCGCCCATGCTGGCGCCGAACAACCGGTCGATCCCGGCGTCGCCACCGAACCCGAGGTTGCCGTTGCCGCCGCCCACGACCTTCCCGCCGCCTCCGCCGAAGATCCGGCCAAGGCCGTTGTAGCCGATGGCCAGCTCCCACAGGGAGTCGTTCGAAGACCCACCGATGTACGGGCGTGAGTCGGCGGGCCACAGCTCCACCAGGGCGATGAACCACCCGGCGGACGCGGCCACGGCCAGTCCCGCGCCCGCCAGGTGCAGGAGTCGCCTGCCCGGGGACGTCGGCGCGGCGAGGAGGTAGGCGGCCGTGAAGGCGGGCAGCACCAGGAACGCCTGCCCCATCTTGGCCAGGAACGCGAACCCGACGGCCACGCCCGCCAGCGCGAGCCACCACGCGGACGCCTTCTCCAACGCCCGCACCGTGCAGTAGGCGCCGGCGACCATCAGCAGCACCAGCAACGCGTCGGGGAGGTTGAACCGGAACACCAACACCGCCACCGGCGTCACGGCCAGCGCCGTCCCGGCCATCAGCCCGGCCACGGCGCCGGAGGTGCGCTTCACCGTGGCGTACAACAACCACACGGCCAGCACCCCTTGGACGGCCTGCGGCGCCAGGACCGTCCAGCTGGAGAACCCGAACACGCGGGCGACGAGCCCGCTGACCCACAAGGAGGCGGGCGGCTTGTCGACGGTGATCACGCCGCCGGCGTCGAGCCCGCCGAACAGCCAGGCAACCCAGTCCCGCGACCCGGCCTGCGTGGCGGCCGCGTAGTAGGTGTTGCCCCAGCCGGAGGAGGAGAGGTCCCACAGGTACAGCACCGAAGTGCCCGCCAGCAGCACGACCAAAGCGGCCGTGTGCCCGTTCCGACGTGGCCGGGGCGAGGCGGGTGCGGCCGCGGGTGCCATCTCAGTGGCGGTGGTCATGGAGTGATCCCAACGATCGTCGACGGTGGTCGGAGTGGTCAGCGGTCAGTGGTCAGCCGTCAGGGGAGGTGAGGGGTGGTGCGGCGGGGCCGGAAGACCCAGTTGCGCAGCAGGAGGAAGCGCAGGACGGTGGCCAGGAGGTTCGCGCCGACGACCGTGGCCAGCTCGGCCGGGCCGCCGGGTGTGGCGAAGGTGTGCAGCAAAGCCAGTGAGCCACTGGTCAGCGCCAGACCGAGGCCGAAGAC
The DNA here is from genome assembly GCF_052936025.1 of Saccharothrix hoggarensis. The sequence goes on from NZ_CP193624.1 coordinate 2,302,697, forward strand.
GAGCAAGCCCTCGAACTGGTGCCTGCCCGCACCCCTCCGGCCGCGCACGCCGAAGGTGAAACGGCGGTTGGCGGCGGTGTTGGCGATCGCCGTCACGAGCAGTGCGACGAGGTTGGCGCCCTGCGCGCCGAGGCCGCCGCGCAGCAGCACGAACAACAGGAGGTAGGCCACTGTGCTGATCGCGCCCACGGCGCCGAACCGGACGAGTTGCCGGAACAGCCCGGCGGGCACGCCCGGTGTCCCCGGCTCCAACGGTTGCCTCCCCAGCTGGGCACGGAGGTCGCCGATGGGGATGCGCCCGGTCACCAGGCCGCGCGCCACCCGTGCGACGCCTTTCAGGTCGGCCACGGCGGTCGCGAGGAGGTCGACCCGGCTGTCGGGGTCGTCCACCCAGTCGACCGGCACCTCGTGGATGCGCGCGCCCGCCCGTTCGGCGAGCACCAGCAGTTCGGTGTCGAAGAACCAGCCCGTGTCCTCGACGTGGGGCAGCAGGCGGCGGGCGGCGTCGGCCCGGATGGCCTTGAAGCCGCACTGCGCGTCGGTGAACCGGGTGGCGAGCGTGCCGCGGAGGACGAGGTTGTAGCAGCGGGAGATGAACTCGCGCTTCGGTCCGCGCACCACCCGTGCCCCGCGCGCCAACCGGCTGCCGATCGCCAGGTCGGAGTGACCCGACATCAGGGGCGCGACGAGCGGTGCGAGGGCGGCCAGGTCGGTGGAGAGGTCGACGTCCATGTAGGCGAGCACGGCGGCGTCGGACGCGGTCCACGCGGCTTTCAGCGCCCGGCCGCGTCCTTTCTCGGCCAGGTGCACGGCGGTCACGCCGGGCAGTTCACGGGCCAGCGCGTCGGCGACGGCGCGCGTCCCGTCGGTGCTGGCGTTGTTCGCGATGGTGATCCGGAACGGGTAGGGGAAGGTCCGGCTGAGGTCGGCGTGCAGCTCGCGCACGCACGGCGCGAGGTCGCGTTCCTCGTTGTGCACGGGCACCACCACGTCGAGCACGGTGGTCGCCGTGGGCGAAGCGAGTGTCATGACCTCACCCTCGGGCGGTTCGCTGGGCGGCTCGTGTGTCATCGCTGTGCGCCCGCTGTGAGGTCCCGGTCGGTGATGTCCTGATCGGTGAGGTTCCGGTCGGTGAGGTCGTAGACGGTGACGTCGTCGACGGTCGTGGGGGTGAACGTGGCCTCGACCCACTCGGCGATCCGCTCGGACGCGTCGCTGCCGGTCTCCGCCGGCATGCCCGCGCCACCGAGGAAGTAGTGGATTCGTCCACTTCGGACCATCGTCTGGAACTGCTCCAGCGTCGGCGCGGGATCGGTGCCGTTGAACCCGCCGACGGCCAGCACCGGCGACCCGCTGCCGAGCTGGAACCCGGCGGCGTTGTTCGACCCGACGGTCGCCGCGGCCCACGTGAAGCCGTCGCTGTCGCGCAGCAGCCGAACCAGGTCGTCACCGGGGTCGGGCGCGTGGAGCAGGCCGCCCATCCGCCCGGTGCCGCCACCGGTCACCGCGCCGCCGGGGCCGACCACCACCAGCCCGCCGCCCGGTCGGTCCCCAGGTCCGGGACCGGCGCTCGGGATCGCGCCGGAGTGGGGCGTCGCGGCGGTGGCGACCGAGTACGCGCCCGGCCCGAGGAGGGCGGCGACCAGTGCGAGCGGCACGACGACGACCGCCGGCGCGACCGCGGACAGGAACAACCCCACGGCGGCCGCCAGACCGAGGACCAGCACGACCACGGCCAACGTGGTGGACCAGTCCAACAGCAGCAGGTAGCACTGCAACGCCGTGACGGCCAACGCGCCGGCCAGTGCCGCGGCCGCGGCGGGCTCGCGCCGCTTCCGCCACAGCGCGACGGCGCCGATCCCGATCACCGCGCCGATGGCCGGCGCCAGCGCCACCGTGTAGTAGGCGTGGATGATGCCGTTCATGAAGCTGAAGACGACGGCGGTGACGACGAGCCACCCGCCCCACAGCGCGAGTTGGACCCGTTCGCCCGCGCGTCCGGCCCACCACCCGGCGACCAGCAGCACCACCGCCGTCGGCAGCAGCCACGCGATCTGACTCCCCATCTCCGCGCCGAGCAACCGTCCCCACCCGCCGGAACCCCAGCCCCCGCCGCCGACGCTGCCGATCTCCTCGCCCGTCAGCCGGCCCAGGCCGTTGTAGCCGAGCGCCAGTTCCAGCACGCTGTTCGACTGCGACCCGCCGATGTAGGGCCGCGACCCGGCGGGGACCAGCTCCACCACCAGCACCCACCATCCGCCGGCCACGACCACCGCACCGAGCGCCACGGCCAGGTGCCACGCCTTGCGCAGCACGGCCGCCGGCGCGAACGCCAGGTACACCAGCCCGAACGCGGGCAGCACCAGGAACGCCTGCGCCATCTTGGCCAGGAACGCGAACCCGACCGCCACGCCGGCGAGCGCCAACCACCGCGCCGACGCCGTCTCGGTGGCGCGGACCGTGCAGTAGGCGCCCGCGACGAGCAGCAGGACCAGCAACGCGTCGGGGTTGTTGAACCGGAACATCAGCACGGCGACCGGTGTCAGCGCCAGCACGGCGCCCGCGATCAGGCCGGCGGCCTCACCGGCCGTCCGGCGCACGGTGGCGTGCAGCAGCACGACGCTCGCCACGCCCATGAGGGCCTGCGGCACCAGGATGCTCCACGCGTTGACGCCGAACAGCCGGGCGGACAGCCCCATGACCCAGGTCGCCGCGGGCGTCTTGTCGACGGTGATGCCGCCGGCCGGGTCGGTGGCCCCGAAGAACCACGCGTGCCAGCTCTCGGCTCCGGCCTGGGCGGCGGCGGAGTAGTAGGCGTTGGCCCAACCGGAGTCGCCCAGGCGCCAGAGGTACAGCACCGCCGTCCCGGCCGACAACAGCAACAGGGGTAGTCGCGCTCGCATGGGCTCGACCCTGGCCGGCAACCCTGGGCACGCCTTGTGCCCAACCTGTGAGCCGCCTGTGCACCCCAACCCCGGCCAGTACGCACCCTGCATCCGAACCCGCGCCGGATCAGGTGGGGGGGTGGTGCGGCAGGCGAACGGTGAAGGTGGTGTGGCCCGGTCTGCTGTTCAGTCGCACGGTGCCGTTGTGCGCGGTCACGACGGCGGACACGATGGACAGGCCCAGGCCGGTGCTGCCGGCCGCACGGGAGCGCGACGTGTCGCCCCTGCTGAACCGCTCGAACACCTCGCCTTGCCGGTCGGGCGGGATGCCGGGGCCGTCGTCGGTCACCGCCACCTCCACCGCACCGTCCACAATGGACAGCGAAGTGGTCACGGTGGTGCCGGGTGGCGTGTGGGTGCGGGCGTTCGACAGGAGGTTCGCCAGCACCTGGTGCAGTTTGTGCTGGTCACCGGTCACCTGAACGGCCTGGGGCGGCAGGGCCAGGCGCCACTCGTGGTCCGGTCCGGCGATCCGGGCGTCGCTGACGGTGTCGACCACGAGCCGCGACAGGTCGACCGGCTCACGTCCCAGCGGCCGGCCCGCGTCGAGCCGCGCCAGCAGCAGCAGGTCCTCGACCAGCGACGTCATCCGCACCGCCTCGGACTCCACGCGGCGCATGGCGTGCGCGATCCGCGGCGGCACGTCGTCGGACGTGCGACGCGTCAGCTCGGCGTACCCGCGGATCGCCGCCAACGGCGTGCGCAGCTCGTGGCTCGCGTCGGCCACGAACTGCCGCACCCTGGTCTCGCTCGCGTGCCGCGCCTGCAACGCGCTGCCGACGTGGCCGAGCATCCGGTTCAACGCCAGCCCGACCTGACCCACCTCGGTGTCGGGGTCGGCGTCCCGCTCCGACACCCGCTCCGCCAACGCCACCTCGCCCTCGTGCAGCGGCAGCTCGGCCACCCGTCCGGCGGTGGCGGCGACGCGTTCCAGCGGGCGCAGGGTGCGGCGGACGATCAGCGCCCCGGCGAGGCTCGCGGCGATCAGCCCGGCCAGCGCCACCCCGCCGAGGACCCACCCCATCCGCCACACGGTGCCGTCGACGTCGGACATCGGCAGTCCGGTGATCACGCGCGTCCCGAACGGCGTGGTGACGGCGACGAGCCGGTGGTCGCCCAGCTCCTCGCCCAGCCACACCGTGCGCGGCCTCCCGTCGGCGGGCACCGCGGCGGCCAGCGCGCTCACGTCGATCGACAGCGCCTCGCTCTCGCCGCGCCCCGGCGTGAGCCGCTCGGCGTTGGTGGCGCCGTCGAGGCGCTTGATCAGCACCAACGTCCCCGGTCGGAACCCCGGCCGGTCGAGCGGGCCGCGGTGCAGGTCGTCGGGCATCGGCGGCGGCAGCTCGCGGCTCGCCTTCACCGCCGACTCGACCACCTGGTCGTCGAGCTGCCCGACCAGGAACTCCCGCAGCGCGAACCCGGTGGCCACGCCGATGATCGCGCACACCACGGCGAGCAGCGCCACCTGCTCGGCGACGAGCCGGGTCCGCAGGGACCAGCGCCTAGGCCGAAGGCTTGAGGACATACCCGGCGCCCCGCATCGTGTGGATCATCGGCGTCCGGCCGGCGTCGATCTTCTTGCGCAGGTAGGAGATGTACAGCTCGACGATGTTCGCCTGCCCGCCGAAGTCGTAGCTCCACACCCGGTCGAGGATCTGCGCCTTGGACAGCACGCGCCGGGGGTTGCGCATCAGGAACCGCAGCAGCTCGAACTCGGTCGCGGTCAGCTCGATCGACGTGCCGCCCCGCCGCACCTCGCGCGTCTCCTCGTCCAGCACCAGGTCGCCGACCACGAGTTCGGTGCCGGCGGTCGCCTCGGTGACGCCGGTGCGGCGCAGCAGCCCGCGCAGCCGCAGCACGACCTCTTCCAGGCTGAACGGCTTGGTCACGTAGTCGTCGCCGCCCGCGGTGAGCCCGGCGATCCGGTCCTCCACGGCGTCCCGGGCGGTCAGGAACAGCACCGGCAACGCGGGCAGGTCGGCCCGCATCCGGCGCAGCACCTCCAGCCCGTCGAAGTCGGGCAGCATCACGTCCAGCACCACCACGTCCGGCCGGAACTCGCGCGCGGCCCGGACGGCGGACGTGCCGTCGAGCGCGGTGCGGACCTCCCACCGCTCCATCCGCAACGCCATCGACATGAGGTCGGCCAACGTGGACTCGTCGTCCACCACGAGGACCCGGACGGGACTGCCGTCCGGGCGGCGGAGCTCGGGGGAGGCCCCCGAAGCGGGCACTGGGCGCATGGGCGCATCGTGGCGCCCGCGGTTGAGACGACCCTGTGCCGATCCTGTGCGGCACCTGTGAACCCCCGAAGGAACCCGGTGAACCCGGTGAACCCGACGAACCCGGCGAACCCGGCGAACGCGGGAAACGCGGGGAACCCGGTCAACCAGCCGGCGCGACGCACAGCCGCCGCCCAAGGACCGCACAGGCTGCGCACAGGGTCCGCCGAGAGCGTGGTCGCCATGACTACCGACACCGAGCAGCACCCGACCTGGGGTGAGGAGCCGCCGGCGCGGGCCGACGCCCCCGGAACCGGCTGGAACGGCCGCAAGACCCTCGCGGCGGTCGCGGTCGCCGTGGGCATCGCCGCCGTCGGCGGTGGGGTGATCTACGCGGCGGGCAACTCCGACGCCGCGCGCGGCCTGGGCCCGGGCGGTTACGGCATGCGCCCCGGCGGCGGCCTCGTGATCATGGGCGGGCCGTTCGGCGACGCGCAGCACGGCGAGTTCCAGAACGGCGAGGTCACCGAGGTCGACGCCGACTCCGTCACGGTGCGCAGCGGCGACGGCTTCAGCAAGACGTACACGATCGACGGGGACACGCGGGTCAACGGCGGGCAGGCCGACCTGGACGACGTCGCCGCGGGTGACGTGGTCACGGTCCTCGCCTCGGCGGTGGACGGCGTCTCCACCGCGGACAACATCATGGAGGGCGACATGCAGCGCGGCGGGCCGCGCCGGGGCGACGGCCAGCCCCCCGACGACGAGCTCCCGGCCGATCGGCAGGACACCCCCCGGACCCGGTAGAACTACCGCATGACCCGACTGGCGCTCTCGGCACTCCTGGCGACCCTGGTCCTGCTCGGGGCGGCGCCCCCGGCGTCCGCGCACACCGAGCTGGTCTCCAGCGACCCGGCGAACGGCGCCTCGCTGCCGCAGCGGCCCACCCGGCTCACGCTGACGTTCACCGAACCGGTGCCGGCCGAGAGCGCCACGGTCACCGTCACCGGCCCGGACGGCGCGGCGTGGCCGTTGGGCGAGGTCACGGCGCAGGGGGCGACGCTGCTCGTCCCGCTGAACCAGACGGGCTCGCCGGCCGGGGCGTACACGGTGACGTGGATGGTCCAGTCGCTCGACGGCGACTTCGTCGACGGCACGTTCGCGTTCACGCTGACGGCCCCGCCGGCGCAGCAGCCGCCGGCCGCCACCACGCCCGCCGCGCCGCCGGCCGTGACGTCCCCCGCCGCGACCACTCCCGCGGTGACGTCGCCGGGCAGCACGGCCACCGGCTCGGTCGCCACGATCACCGCCGAGGCCACCGCGACGTCCACCCGGGCCACCGGCGGCGCGGCGGACGACGGCGTGCCGCTGTGGGTGTGGATCGTGCTCGTGGCGCTCCTGGCGGTCGTCGGCATCGCGGTCGCCGTCGCCCTGAGCCGGCGCGCGAACAGGTCCGACGCGGGCGGCCCGGACGACGGCGAGTCCGCCACCTAGTCAACGGTCAATGGCTACCGTTCCGCCCATGACCGGATCTCCTCTGCACCGCCGCGCCCTGCTCGCCGGCGGGGCCGCGGGTGTGCTCGCCGCCGCCGGGTTCCGCACGGCCGCGCACGCCGCCCCGGACGACCGGACCGGCGGGCGGCGGTTCACGCTCACCGTCCTCGGCACCACGGACCTGCACGGCAACGTCTTCAACTGGGACTACTTCGCCGACCGCGAGTTCGACGACGCCGCGCACAACGACGTCGGCCTGGCGAAGCTGTCCACGCTGGTCAAGGCGGTCCGGGAGGAGCGCGGCGCGCACCGCACCCTGTTGATCGACGCGGGCGACACCCTCCAGGGCACCCCGCTGGCCTACTACTACGCCAAGGTCGAGCCGATCGGACGCCGCCGCGTGCACCCGATGGCCGCCGCGATGAACGAGCTCGGCTACGACGCCGCCGCGCTCGGCAACCACGAGTTCAACTACGGCATCCCCCTGCTGCGGGCGTTCGAGAAGCAGCTCGACTTCCCGCTGCTCGCCGCGAACGCCGTGGACGCCGCCACCGGCGCGCCCGCGTTCCGCCCGTACGTGGTCAAGACGGTGTGGCGGACCGGCGCCGCGCCGCTGCGCGTCGGCATCCTCGGGCTGACCAACCCCGGTATCGCGATCTGGGACAAGGCGCACGTCGACGGGCGCATGACGTTCCCGGGCGTGCTGGAACAGGCCCGCGAGTGGGTGCCGAAGGTGAAGCAGGCGGGAGCGGACCTCGTGGTGGTGGCGGCGCACTCCGGCGCGGACCTGTCGTCGTCCCTGGGCGACCTGCTCCCGTTCCCGGAGAACTGCTCGGCGCTGGTCGCGGAGGAGGTGCCGGGCATCGACGCGATCCTCGTCGGCCACGCCCACACCGAGATCGCGCAGCGGTTCGTCACGAACAAGGCCACCGGGAAGCGGGTGCTGCTGACCGAGCCGCTGTTCTGGGGCAAGCGGCTGAGCCTGATGGAGTTCGACCTGGCGTGGACCCAGGGGCGGGGCTGGCACGCCGAGGCGTCCCGCTCGCAGGTGCTCAACACCAACACCGTGCCCGAGGACCCGGCGATCGTGCGGAAGCTGCGCGCCGACCACGACAAGGTCGTCGCCTACGTCAACTCCAAGATCGGCACGTCGAAGTCGGCGATGTCGGCCGCGACCGCCCGGTACGAGGACACCGCCGCGCTCGACTTCGTCAACCACGTGCAGGGCGCGGCGCTGAAGGCGGCGCTCGCGGAACCCCTGCCGGTGCTGTCGTTGGCGTCGCCGTTCAACAAGGCCGCCGCCATCCCCGCCGGCGACGTGTCGGTGCGCGACGTGGCGGGCCTGTACGTCTTCGACAACACCCTGTTCGGCGTGCGGCTCACCGGCGCGCAGCTGAAGGACTACCTGGAGCGGTCGGCGGGCTACTTCAAGGCGGTCGCCACGCCCGGCCCGCACCACCCGGACGCGCTGACCAACGCGGGCGGCACCCCGGACTACCTGTACGACGTGGCCGCCGGGCTGGACGCGCCGCTGACCTACGACATCGACCTGGCGCGGCCGGTGGGGCAGCGGATCACCGGGCTGGCCTACGCGGGCGCGGCCGTCACGCCGGACCAGGTGTTCGCGGTGGCGGTGAACAACTACCGGCAGTCCGGCGGCGGCAACTTCCCGCACATCGCCACCGCGCCCGTGCTGCACAACCGGCAGCTGGAGATCCGGCAGCTGCTCATCGAGTGGGTGCAGGGGCGCGGCGAGATCGACCCGGCCGCGTTCCACCGCACGGACTGGCGGCTGGTCGTCGACGGGACGCCGGTGGTCGTCGGGTGATGCTGCCGGACATCGTCGGGCCGGGGTTGGACGTGCTGTTCTGCGGCATCAACCCCGGTCTCCTGTCGGCCGCGAAGGGGCAGCACTTCGCCCGGCCCGGCAACCGGTTCTGGCCCGCGCTGCACCTGGCGGGCTTCACGCCGCGCCGGCTCGCGCCCGCCGAGCAGGCCGAGCTGCTCCGGTACGGGCTGGGCATCACGAACCTGGTCGCCCGCCCGACCGCGCGGGCCGAGGAGCTGACCGCCGAGGAGCTGCGCGCGGGCGGGGAGCGGTTGACGGAGCTGGCCCGGCGGCACCGGCCGAAGGTGGTGGCGGTGGTCGGCGTGACGGCGTACCGGACGGCGTTCGGGCGCAAGGCGGCACGCGTGGGTCCGCAGGAGGAGACGATCGCGTCCTCGCGGCTGTGGGTGCTGCCGAACCCGAGCGGGCTCAACGCGCACTACCAGCTGCCCGCCCTGGCCGAGGTCTTCGGCCGGCTGCGCGCGGAGGTCGCCGAGCTCTAGCCGCCCCTCCGCGCCGGCGGCGTTCTTACAACCTCCGCAGGCCCACCAGGACCCGTTCCAGCAGGGTGAAGTCCGGACCGCCGGGCGCGGCCGCGTTGTCGTGCACGGCCACGACGCCCATCGAGATCAGGTCGCCGAGCATCACCCGCGCCACGCCCAGCGGCACGGACAGCAGCGCGGAGACCTCGGCGACCGACCTTGGGTGGTTGGCGCACATCTCCACGATCGACCGCTGCTCGGCCGTCGACTGCCGCATGGCCACGGCGATGCCGTTCTCCTCCAGCGAGACCAGCGTCTCCAGCCGCAGGTCGTGGTCGGACGTCGTGCGGCCACCCGTCCACGCGTAGGGGCGGACCAGCGGGCCGGAGAACTCCTCCACGGCCGGTTCGGGCTCGGGTTCCGGCTCGCGGCCGGCCGGCACGGACGGTGGTCCGCCGTGGTCGTGGAGGTGTTCGAACGGCGCCGTCTCGTCCAGCGGGCCGTTCGGGTGGCGGCCCGGCAGGTCGTTCGGGTGGCCGCCGGGCGAGCCGTTCTGGTGGTCGTCGGGCGAGCCGTTCTGGTGGTCGTCGGGCGGGCCGTTCCGGTGGTCGTCGGGTTGGTCGGGTTGGTCGTCGAGGCTGCGGCGCAGCGCGGCCGAGCCGAACCGGGCGCCGGTGGCCCCGACCTCGCCCCGCAACGACCGCCGCCGCTGGGGCGGCTTCGGTTGCTCCGGCGGCTGCTCCTCGATGCTGCGCCGCAGCGCGGGTGAGCCGAACCGGGCGCCGGTCGTGCCGACCTCACCGCGCAGGGACCGGCGGCGCTTGCGTCCCGCGCCGCCCGCGAACTCCGGGTCTGAGCTGCCTGTGCTCACATTCCGGGAACCGTAGACCGAACCGGGTCGCGATGATGTCGGGCGTGTTGCGAGTCCGTGCAATCCTCGTTAACCGCCGCACGTGCGGACGCCCGTGCACCGCTGGGGGATGATGTGGCGATGCGCATCCGCGAGGTCGAGATCTCCGACGACATGATCAGGTTGGGCCAGTTCCTCAAGCTGGCCGGTCTGGCGGACAACGGCGCGCACGCGCGTGAGCTGGTCGAATCCGACGAGGTCACGGTGAACGGCCGGCTGGAGGGCCGGCGGGGCGCCCAGCTCCACGACGGCGACGTGGTCGCCGTGGGCGACGAGAAGGTCCGGCTCGTCGCGGCCCGCTAGTCGACGGGCGGCGTGCCCTGGCGGCGGTAGGCCCACTCCTCGTGCCAGCAGTGCGGGTACACGCCGTGCCGGAAGTACGCCTTCACGCCGTTGATCGGCGCGCTCGCCCGGTCGTGGTAGAGCAGCCAGTACGGCAGCACGGTCGCCACCACCCAGTTGACCACCACCAGCGGCAGGTACAGGGGCCCGAAGAGGCGTGCCTGGAGCACGTGCACGGCCTCGTGGTCGTCCACGCCCGGCGAGATGCCCGCCTGCACCGGGCCGATCGTGGTGGCGAAGCCCTTGATGACGCCGTGCCGCAGGCCGAGCGTGCCGCGGTGCCGGCTGAACGCGGCGTCGACCCGGTTGCCGCGGGCCAGCGCGTAGGCGAGGAACACCGCGCCGGCGAGCGTGTTCGGCAGGCTCCACGTGGCGTCCACCACGGCGAGCGCCACCCCGCGCGCCCCGCGCGGGTACAGCCGGGTGCGCCACGCCCACGCGCCGTGGAACGCGCCCAGCAGCCCGCCGACGACCAGCACGACCACCACGGCCCTATTGTGGCCGGAAAAGTGGCGTGGGTCACCCTCGGTTCGTCGGGTCCGTCGGGAATGCGTCCGGGCGGTCACCCGAAGTGCCCGGAACGTTGCGCCGAATAGCTGCTGCCGGTCTGTGAATGGGCGATCGCGCGCCGCCACGGAGTAGGGCCTTTCGACCCTATTGCCGACCCTATTCACAGTGAGTTTCGACCACCGTCGAAAACCCGGTGTAACGGAACGCGTCCCGTCACCGATGGACGTGGCCGCGTGCCTGCGCGACCCCGCACCGACCACTGTGGACCTTCCCCTCCCGCCGCCCGCCAAGCCTTTCCCGGAGTCCTCCGGCGGTGACGTCACGTCACCTGGGAACCCGTCCCGGTGTGCGCCGAGTGTCGTAATGGGGGAATGCCACCCAGAGGGCCCGCACCGCCCGTGTAACGCGCGCCGCCGACGTGACGAATGACGGATGGGCGAGGCAGAAATCGCCACCACAGCATTTGTCGTCCACCATCGCGGGTCCGTCGGGGATGCCCTGCGAACGTGCACGTCCGAACCGGCCCACCCGGGGGAGTACCGCGATGAGCAAGCAGGTCCAGCCGACGCGACGCCACAGACCCGTCGCGGGGGCGGGAGCCACCCACCGCACGACCAACCCCACGGTCGGCGCCTGGGAGCCCGCCTACCGCCGCGGCGTGATCGCCGCCGACGTGTTGTGCACGGTCGTGGTCGTGGTGCTCGCCGGCATGGTCATGTCGGCCCGCCACGCCTCGTTCGCCCCGTTCTCGCTGCTCGCCCTCGAAGCGCTCACCGTCGCCGTCGTCGTCGGGTCGCTGCTCCTCAACCGCGTGTGGAACCCCGCGGTGCTCGGCCAGGGCGCGGAGGAGTTCCGCCGCCTCGGCCGCGGCCTGTTCGCCTCCGTCGTCGCGCTCGGCTTCGGCGCGCTCGCCGCCGACCTGCCCGGCGCCCGCCTGTGGGTGTTCGTGGTCGGACCGGCCGTCGCGCTGGTCGCCTTCCCCGTCCGCTACCTGCTGCGCCGACCCCTGCACCGCGCCCGCGGCGAGGGCCGCTGCCTGCTGCCGGTGCTCGCCGCGGGCAACGTCGACACCGTCGCGGACCTCATCGGCCGCACCCGCCGAGCGCCCCACCTGGGCTGGCGCGTCGACGCCGTGTGCACTGTGGACGGTCGCGCGGAGATCGGCGTCGAGCTCGACGGCGTGCCGGTCGTCGGCACGTTCGACGACCTCGGCGAGCAGGTCCGCCGCGGCGGCTACCGGATCGTCGCGGTCACCGCCGACGGCTACTGGACGCCGAGCCGGCTCCAGCGGTTGGCCTGGGACCTGGAGGGCTCCGGCACCGAGATGGTCGTCGCGCCCGCCCTGATGGACTTCGCCGGACCCCGGCTGCACGTCACCGGCGTGCTCGGCATGCCGCTGCTGCGCGTCAGCGAACCGTCGTTCACCGGCTTCCGCCGCCTGGTCAAGGCGACCGTGGACAAGGTCGGCGCGGCGCTGCTGGTGGCGCTGCTCGCGCCCGTCCTCCTCACCGTCGCCGTGGCCATCATGGTCGACACCAAGGGGCCGGTGCTCTACAAGCAGCGCCGCGTCGGCAAGGACGGCGTGCCGTTCACGATCCTCAAGTTCCGCACGATGGTCACCGACGCGGACGCGCTGCGCGCCCGGCTCCAGTCGGTGAACGAGGGCGCGGGCGTGCTGTTCAAGCTGCGCCGCGACCCGCGGGTCACCGCCGTGGGCCGGGTCCTGCGGCGCTACTCGCTCGACGAGCTGCCGCAGCTGTTCAACGTGCTCACGGGCGCGATGTCGCTGGTCGGGCCGCGCCCGCCGCTGCCGGAGGAGAGCGCCAGGTACGGCCCGGACATGCGTCGCCGGCTGCTCGTGAAGCCCGGCCTGACCGGCCTGTGGCAGGTGTCCGGCCGCAGCGACCTGTCGTGGGAGGAGTCCGTGCGGCTCGACCTGCGGTACGTGGAGGACTGGTCGCTCGCCCTCGACGCGTTGATCTTGTGGAAGACGTTCCGGGCCGTGTTCGGCGGCCAGGGGGCCTACTGATGACGACCAGCCGACGCGCGCCTCGCGGCGACGGCCGCGACAAGGGGAGTGAGATGGACCAGCCGATCGGCATCGCCGTCATCGGCGCCGGCTACTGGGGGCCGAACCTGGTGCGCAACGCCCAGGCGACACCCGGCCTGAAGCTGCGCTACCTGTGCGACCTCGACGTGGAGCGGGCCCGCCGCGTGCTGGGCGACTACTCGACCGTGCGGGTGTCCGGCTCGCTGGACGACGTGCTCGCCGACCCGGCGGTCGACGCGGTCGCCGTCGCCACGCCGGCCGCCACGCACCTGCCGGTCGCCCTGGCCGCGCTGCGCGCGGGCAAGCACGTGCTGGTGGAGAAGCCGCTGGCGGCGACGTACGCGGAAGGGCTGGAACTGGCCCGCGAGGCGGACCGCCGCGGCCTCACGCTGATGCTCGACCACACGTTCGTCTACACGCCGACCGTGCGGTACCTGCGGCAGCTCGTGCGCGAGGGCGGGATCGGCACCGTCCAGTACCTCGACTCGGTGCGGGTCAACCTCGGCCTCGTGCAGCCCGACGTGGACGTGTTCTGGGACCTCGCGCCGCACGACCTGTCGATCTTCGACGCGATCCTGCCGGACGGCGTGCGCGTCACCCGCGTCGCCGCCCACGGCTCGGACCCCATCGGCGCGGGCCGCGCCTGCGTCGGCCACCTGACGTTGGAGCTGTCCGACGGCGTGCTGGCCCACGTGCACGTGAACTGGCTGTCGCCCACCAAGATCCGCACCATGATCGTCGGGGGGTCGCGCCGCACGGTGGTGTGGGACGACCTGAACGCCGTGCAGCGGCTCTCCGTGCACGACCGGGGCGCGGACCGCATCGAGGACGACGAGGACCGCCGCCAGGCGATCATCTCCTACCGGCGCGGCGACACCGTCGCGCCCGCCCTGCCGGAGCACGAGGCGCTGCGCGGGGTCATGGCGGAGTTCGCCGCCGCCATCACCGAGAAGCGCGCGCCGCTGACGGACGGCTGGTCGGGACTGCGGGTGCTGGCCACGCTCGAAGCGGCGTCCGCGAGCCTCGCCGCCGGCGGCGAGTTCGTCACCGTGACGCAGGTCGACGAGCCGGCCCCCGACGCCTTCGCCCGGGACGCCTCCGCCCCGGACACCTCCGCCACCGACACCTCCGCCCTGGACGCCTCCGCCACCGACGCCTCCGCCACCGACGCCTCCGCCACCGACGCCTTCGCCACCGCGTGACCCCACCGCACCGCCACCACCCGCCAGACCACCAGCACGACCCCACGGAAGGAACAAGCACCATGTCGGACGCGGCTCAGCCGATCACCGGGCAACGGGCCCTCGTCACCGGAGGAGCGGGCACCATCGGCTCCGCGGTGGTGGACCGGTTGCTCGCCGCCGGCGCCGCCGAGGTCGTCGTGCTGGACAACTTCGTCCGCGGCCGCCGGGAGAACCTGGCCGACGCCACCGCCGCGGCGGGCGACCGGCTCACCGTCGTCGACGGCGACATCAACGACCGCGCCCTGGTCGGCGAGCTGACGCGGGGCGTCGACCTGGTGTTCCACCTCGCCGCCATCCGCATCACGCAGTGCGCCGAGGAACCGCGCCTCGCGCTGGAGTCCCTGGTCGACGGCACGTTCACGGTCATCGAGGCCGCCGTGGCCGCGGGCGTCAAGAAGCTCGTCGCGTCGTCGTCGGCGTCGGTCTACGGCCTCGCCGAGGAGTTCCCGACCACCGAGCGGCACCACCCCTACAACAACGACACGTTCTACGGCGCGGCCAAGGCGTTCAACGAGGGCATGCTCCGCAGCTTCCACGCCATGAACGGCCTGGACTACGTGGCGCTGCGCTACTTCAACGTCTACGGGCCCCGGATGGACGCGCACGGCAAGTACACCGAGGTGCTGATCCGCTGGATGGAGCGCATCGCCGACGGCAAGCCGCCGCTGATCTTCGGCGACGGCGCGCAGACCATGGACTTCGTCCACGTGCACGACATCGCCCGCGCCAACGTCCTCGCCGCGACGGCCCCCGTCACCGACGCCGTCTACAACATCGCCAGCGCCCGCGAGACCAGCCTCAAGGACCTCGCGCTGGCCCTGCTGGCCGCGATGGACTCCGACCTGCCGCTGGAGCACGGCCCCGAACGCGCCGTCAACGGCGTCACGCGCCGGCTCGCCGACATCTCGGCCGCCGCCCGCGACCTCGGCTGGAAGCCCGAGATCGGCCTGGTCGACGGCCTGCGCGGCCTGGTGTCGTGGTGGCGGTCCGCCGTCGCCGCCGAGGCGTCCCGATGATCCCCGTCATGAAGCCGTGGCTCGGCGAGGAGGAGGCCGAGGCCGCCGCCGCGGCCGTCCGCTCCGGCTGGGTCGCCCAGGGACCGAAGGTCGCCGCCTTCGAGGACGCCTTCGCCCGCCGCGTCGCCGCGCTGCACGCCGTGGCCACGTCGTCCTGCACCACCGCGCTGCACATCGCGCTGCACCTGCTCGACGTGCGGCCCGGCGACGAGGTCGTGGTGCCGTCGCTGTCGTTCATCGCGACCGCCAACGCCGTCCGCTACTGCGGCGCCACCCCCGTGTTCGCCGACGTGGAGCCGGAGACCGGCAACCTGTCCGCCGCCACCGTCGAACCGGTCCTCACCGACCGCACCCGCGCCGTGATCCTCGTGCACCAGGCCGGCGTGCCCGCCGACGTCGACCCCCTGCGCGCCCTGTGCGGCCCGCGCGGCGTCACAGTGGTGGAGGACGCGGCGTGCGCCGCCGGCTCCACCTACCGCGGCGTACCGGTCGGCGCCGACGCCGAGGTGGCCGCCTGGTCGTTCCACCCGCGCAAGCTCATCACCACCGGCGAGGGCGGGATGCTCACCACCAACCGCGCCGAGTGGGCGACCCGCGGCAGGCGGCTGCGCGAGCACGGCATGAGCGTCAGCGCGGCCGAGCGGCACAGCGGCGGCGGCGCCGTCGTCGAGAGCTACCTGGAGACCGCGTTCAACTACCGGATGACCGACATCCAGGCCGCGGTCGGCCTCGTGCAACTGTCCAGACTGGACGCCATCGTGCGGCGGCGGCGCGAGCTGGCCGACCGCTACCACGACCTCCTCGCCGACGTGCTCGGCGCGGACGTGCCGGGCCTGCGCCCGGTCCGCGACCCCGGGCACGGGACGACGAACTACCAGTCGTTCTGGGTCATGCTGCCCGACGACCTCCCGGTGGAGCGCAACGACGTCCTGGCCCGCCTCGCCGAACGCGGGGTGTCGGCGCGCCGCGGGATCATGGCCGCGCACCTCGAACCCGCGTACGCCGACCACCCGCGCGTCGACCTGCCCGTCACCGAGGCGTTCACCCGGCGGTCGCTGATCCTCCCGCTCTACCACGACCTCACGGCCGCCGACCAGGACACCGTGGTCGAGCAGCTGAAGGCGGCGCTGCACGCGCCGCTGGTCTCCCGCTAGCACCACCCGAAGACCACGCACCCGGCCGAGGGCGGTCCGCCCCCGCCCGCGACCCGGCCACGCGCCCGTCCCGACACGCACCGTGGTCGGGACGGGCGCGTTGGGCGATCACCGGACCCCGCGTTCCCCTTGGTGTAACGCGGAGTGCGGCGCGCACGACGATCGGAGCAACGGCGTTCCGCCAGTCGACGCGGTACACACCTGATCACCCGCGGTGACAACAGCTCGTGCCCGAAAGGTGAACCACCCATGACCGCCGACCGGAAGCGGGCCAGACCCGTTCTCGCGGTACCCCTGCTGCGCCTGCTGGTCGTGACCGCCCTCGTCGCGTCCACACTCGCGGTCGTCGGCCTGGTCCGCGCCCCGGAGGCGTCCGCCGCACCGTGCGACGCGCCGGTGGTCAACAAGGTGGCGTGCGAGAACACCAAGCCCGGCACGCCGAACTGGCAGGTGTCCTACCGGGACGACGCCATCCTCGGGTACACGACGGACATCAGCGCCACCCCCGGCGGCCGCGTCGACTTCAAGATGCACACCAGCGCGTCGTCCTACTACATCGACATCTACCGCCTCGGCTACTACGGCGGCGTCGGCGCCCGCTTCCAGGAGCGGATCAGCCGCGCCACCCCGCAGAACCAGCCGCCGTGCCTGCGCGGCACGGACGGCAGCGCGTTGATCGACTGCGGCAACTGGGCCGTGTCGCTCAGCTGGAACGTCCCCGCCACCGCCGTCTCCGGCCTCTACTACGCCCGCACCCACCGCAACGACACCGGCGCCGAGAACGAGATCGTGTTCGTCGTCCGCGACGACACCAGCACCTCCAAGATCCTGTTCCAGACGTCCGACTCGACGTGGGTGGCGTACAACCGGTACGGCGGCAACAGCCTGTACTTCGGCGACGGCCCCGGCCAGGGCGGCCAGGCCTACAAGGTCAGCTACAACCGCCCGTACACCGGCGGCGACGGCGACGACAACTTCATCTTCAACGCCGAGTACCCGATGCTCCGGTTCCTGGAGGCCAACGGGTACGACGTCAGCTACACCACCGACGCCGACTCCGCCCGCCGCGGCCACCTCATCAAGAACCACAAGGTGTTCATGGCCGTCGGCCACGACGAGTACTGGTCCAACGAGCAGCGCGCCAACGTCGAGGCCGCCCGGGACGCGGGCGTGCACCTCGCGTTCCTCACCGGCAACGAGATCTTCTGGAAGCACCGCTGGGAGAAGAGCATCGACGCCTCCCGGACCGACTGGCGCACGATCGCCTGCTACAAGGAGACCAAGGGCACCCAGAACGACGGCCTGAGCGACTGGACCGGCACCTGGCGCGACCCGCGCTACCCCGACCAGGACGGCGGCCGTCCCGAGAACGCGTTGCTGGGCAACATCTTCACCGTCAACGGCCGCCGCGAGGACTCCCTCCAGGTGCCCGCCGCGTACGGCAAGATGCGGCTGTGGCGGCACACGTCCCTGCAGAGCCTCGCCCCCGGCACGACGTACACCTTCCAGCCCGGCACCCTCGGCTACGAGTGGAACTCGGTGGAGGACAACGGCTTCCAGCCGCCCGGCGTCGCCCAGCTGTCCCGCACCACCGTCACCATGCCCGACGGCCCGTACGTGCTCCAGAACCACGGCGACCTCTACACCCCCGACACCAAGACCCACGCCATCACCTACTACCGGCACCCCAGCGGGTCCCTGGTGTTCGGCGCGGGCACCGTCCAGTGGGCGTGGGGCGTCGACGACGAACACGCGTTCCTCACCAACACGCCCACCTCCGACATCCGGATGAAGCAGGCCACCGTCAACTTCCTCGCCGACATGGGCGTCCAGGCGACGACGTTGCGGCCCGGCCTGGTGCAGGCCACCGCCAGCACCGACACCCAACCGCCGACGGCCGCGTTCACCTCCGTGCCCGCGCTGTCCACGGTGGGCGTCCCCTACACGTTCTCCGGCACCGTCGCCGACGTCGGCGGCCAGGTCGGCGGCGTCGAGGTGTCCACCGACGGCGGCGCCCGCTGGCACCCCGCCGCGTGGCAGGCCGGCCAGACCGCGTGGAGCTACACCTACACCCCGAGCAAGTCCGGCCCCGCGAGCCTGCGCGTGCGCGCCGTCGACGACTCGGCCAACCTGTCCACCCCCGTCGTCGCCACCCCCGGCGTCAACCCCCGCACCTGCCCGTGCGGCCTGTGGACCGACGCCGACACCCCCGACGTCCCCGACAGCGGCGACGCGTCACCGCTGGAGCTCGGCGTGAAGTGGCGCGCCAACGGCGACGGCTACGTGCGCGGCGTCAGGTTCTACAAGGGACCGGGCAACACCGGCACCCACACCGGCACCCTCTGGGACACCGCCGGGAACCCTCTCGCCACCGGCACCTTCACCAACGAGTCCGCCACCGGCTGGCAGACCCTGACGTTCGCCCAGCCCGTCGCCGTGACCGCCGGCGTCACCTACGTCGCCTCCTACTTCGCGCCCCGCGGCCACTACTCCTACGACCTGGAGTACTTCCACCGCGAACCCCGCTACCTCGAACCCCTCACCGGCCTCAAGAACGGCGCGGACGGCGTCAACGGCCTGTTCCGGTTCGGCTCCACCGGCTTCCCGACCCAGTCCCACTGGGGCAGCAACTACTGGGTCGACGTCGTGTGGGCGCCGGACCCCGGCCCCGACCAGCGCGCCCCGCTGCTCGTCTCCACCACGCCGGTCGACGGCGAGGGCACCGTCGCGCTCACCCCCGTCGTCTCCGCGACCCACGACGAGGCCATCGCGCCCGGCTCCGCCCAGTTCACCCTCACCGGCCCCCACGGCGCCGTGTCCGGCACCTCGACCTTCTCCCACGAGAACAAGACCGTCACCTTCACCCCCGGCCAGGCCCTGACGCCCAACACCGCCTACACCGCGGCACTGCGCGCCTCCGACGCCGCCGGCAACCAGACAACCCAGTCGACGTGGACGTTCACCACCGGCGCCCCCCGACCCGCGACCTGCCCGTGCACCGTCTGGGACGACTTCGCCCGACCCGCCGTGCACGCCGCCGACGACACCACACCCATCGAAGTCGGCACCAAGGTCCGCTTCAACGGCAAGGGCGAGGTGCTCGGCGTCCGCTTCTTCAAGGGCGCCGGCAACACCGGCACCCACACCGGCTCCCTCTGGTCCGCCACCGGCCTGCTCCTCGCCACCGGCACCTTCACCAACGAGACCGCGAGCGGCTGGCAGAAGCTCACCTTCGCCTCACCGGTCGTCGTGCAGGCGAACACCACCTACGTCGTGTCCTACCACGCACCCAACGGCCGCTACGCCGTCACCGGCGGCTACTTCTCCGGCAACGGCGCCGAGCACGCGGGCATCCGCGCGCTCGCCGACGGCGTCGACGGCCCCAACGGCGTCTACCGCTACGGCAACGGCGGCGTCGCCCCCGCCTCCACCTACAACGCCACCAACTACTGGGTCGACGTCATCTACCGCAACGGCCTCAACGGCGACAGCACCCCGCCCACCCCCACCCACCGCACACCCGCCGCCGACGCCGCGAACGTCACCGCCACCACCCCCCTGACGGTCACGTTCAGCGAACCCGTCGACCCCGCCAGCGCCCAGATCCGGCTGACCGACCCGCGCGGCGCCCAGCTCACCGGCACCACGTCCCTGTCCGGCGACCAGCGCACCGTCACCTGGACACCCACCGGCAAGCTCATGCCGAACACCCGCTACACCGCGAGCGCCCTGATCGCCGACGTCAACGGCAACCCCATGCCCACCCCCGCCACCTGGTCGTTCACCACCGACGCCGCCGTCATCTGCCCCTGCACCCTGTTCAGCACGGCCACCGTGCCCACGGTCCAGTCCGCCGACGACACCGGCGCCTACGAACTCGGCGTCCGCTTCACCCCCACCGCCGGCGGCCGGATCACCGGCGTCAAGTTCTACAAGGGACCCGGCAACACCGGCACCCACACCGGCACCCTCTGGTCACCCGGCGGGCAGCGACTCGCCACCGGCACGTTCACCGGCGAGACCGCGAGCGGCTGGCAGACCCTCACCTTCGCCGACCCCGTCTTCGTGTCCGCCGGCGTCACCTACACCGCCTCCTACACCACGACCACCGGCCGGTACTCCGTCGACAGCGGCTACTTCAGCGGCCACTCCGTCACGAGCGGCCCCCTCGCCGCCCCCGCGGCCGGCGACGGCGGCAACGGCGTCTACCGCCCCGGCGCCGGCTACCCGACCAACTCCTACGCCGGCGGCAACTACTGGGTCGACGTCGTCTACCTGCCCAACGACGACAACACCCCACCCGTCGTCAACGGCCGCACCCCCCTCGACGGCGCGAGCGACGTGTCCCGCACCTCGCCCCTCACCGCGTCGTTCGACGAACCGGTCGACCTCACCACCGCCCAGTTCACCGTCGCCGACGCCGGCGGCGCGAAGATCGCCGGCACCCTGTCCCTCTCCGCCAACCAGCAGCAGGTGACGTGGACCCCGGCCGCACCCCTCGCCGGCGGCACGACCCACACCGCGAGCCTGCGCATCGCCGACGTCTACGGCAACACCATGACCGCGCCCACCACCTGGTCGTTCACCACCACCACGACCGGCGACTGCCCGTGCTCGCTGTTCAGCACGGCCACCGTGCCCACGGTCCAGTCCGCCGACGACACCGGCTCCTACGAACTCGGCGTCCGGTTCGTGCCCTCGGTCAACGGCGCCGTCACCGGCGTGAAGTTCCACAAGGGCGTCGGCAACACCGGCACCCACACCGGCACCCTCTGGGACGCGGCCGGCAACCCCCTCGCCACCGGCACGTTCACCAACGAGACCGCGAGCGGCTGGCAGACCCTCACCTTCACCACACCGGTGAACGTCACCGCCGGCACCACCTACGTCGCGTCCTACACCGCGCCGAACGGCCACTACTCCGTCGACACCGGGTACTTCAGCGGCAACGCCGTCACCAGCCCGCCGCTCAGCGCGCCCGCCACCGCCGACGGCGCCGGCAACGGCGTGTTCCGCGCCGGACCCGGCTTCCCCGAGTCGTCCTACGCGGGCAGCAACTACTGGGTCGACGTCGTGTTCACCACCGGATGAGCCCCCGCCCGCTGCTCCTCGTCGGAGGAGGCGGACTGGCCCGCGAAGTCCTCGCGGCCGTCCGCCTCACCCCCGACCGCTGGCTCCCGCTCGGCGCCCTCGACGACGACCCGGCACGCCACGGCGCCGACCTCGACGGCCTGCCCGTCCTCGGCGGCACGGACCTCGTCCACACGTCCGACGCCGCCGTGGTCGCCTGCGTCGCCAACGCCCACCGCCCCCGCGGCCGGCTGGGCGTCGTCGCCCGCCTCGGCCTGCCCGACCACCGGTGGGCGACCGTCGTGCACCCGGCGGCGTCCGTCGCCGCCGGCACGACGCTCGGACCCGGAACCGTCCTGCTCGCCGGGGCGGTGGTGACCGCGCCGGTGCGGATCGGCGCGCACGTCGTCGCCATGCCGCACACCCTGATCACCCACGACTGCGAGGTCCACGACGGCGTCACGTTCGCCGGCCGCGCGTCACTGGGCGGATCGGTGCGGGTCGGCGCGGGCGCGTACCTCGGACAGGCGAGCGCCGTCCGCGAGGGCGCGTCGATCGGCGCGGGAGCGGTGGTGGGCATGGGCTCCGTCGTGCTCACCGACGTCCCCGCGGGGGAGGTCTGGGTGGGGAACCCCGCCCGACGACTGCGAGAGGGGAACGGTTCGTGATCGACATCCCGCTGGTGGACCTGCGCGCCCAGCACGACCAGGTCGCCGACGAGGTCGCCGAAGGCTGGGCGGAGGTCCTCAAGACCACCGCGTTCATCGGCGGACGCCAGGTCGCCGAGTTCGAGGCCGCGTTCGCCGCCTACCAGGACGTGCCGCACTGCGTCACCGTCGGCAACGGCACCGACGCCATCGAACTCGCCCTCCGCGCCCTCGGCGTCGGACCGGGCGACGAGTGCGTGCTGCCCGCCAACACCTTCATCGCCACCGCCGAGGCCGTGGCTCGCACCGGCGCCACCCCGGTCCTCGTGGACTGCGTCGCCGACACCGGCCTGATCGACGTGTCCGAGGTCGCCGCCGCCCTCACCCCCCGCACCAGGGCGATCCTGCCCGTCCACCTCTACGGCCAGGCCGCGCCCGTCGAGGACCTGCGCGCGTTCGGCCTGCCGATCGTCGAGGACGCCGCCCAGGCCCAGGGCGCGCGACGTCACGGCGTGCCCGTCGGCGGCCTCGGCGACATCGCCGCCACCAGCTTCTACCCCGGCAAGAACCTCGGCGCGTACGGCGACGGCGGCGCCGTCCTCACCACCTCGCCCGACCTGGCCGCGTCCGTGCGCCTCCTGCGCGAGCACGGCTCGCCGCGCAAGTACGAGCACCCCGTCCTCGGCTTCAACAGCCGCCTCGACACCCTCCAGGCCGTCGTCCTGTCGGCCAAGCTCCGGCGGCTGGAGGCGTGGAACGAGGCCCGCCGCGCCGCGGCGTCCCGCTACCAGGCCCTGCTCGCCGACGTCCCGTCCGTGACCCTGCCGGTGGTCCTGGACGGCAACGTCCCCGTGTGGCACCTGTACGTGATTCGAGTCCCCCACCGCGACCGCGTGCTGTCGTCGTTGCACGAGGCGGGGATCGGGGCCGGCATCCACTACCCGACGCCCGTGCACCTGACCGGCGCCTTCGCCGACCTCGGGCACGCGCCCGGCGACTTCCCCGTCAGCGAGGCGGTGGCGGGGGAGATCCTGTCCCTGCCATTGTTCCCGGAGATCACGGCGGCGCAGCAGGAGCGCGTCGTGGCGGCACTCGTGGAGGCAGTGGGATGAGCGACGTCTTCGTCCACCCGAAAGGGTTGTGTGAGAGCTCCGACGTCGGGGCGGGCACGAGGGTGTGGGCGTTCGCCCACGTGCTGCCCGGGGCCAGGATCGGCCGGGACTGCAACATCTGCGACGGCGCGTTCGTGGAGAGCCGTGCGGTCCTCGGCGACCGCGTGACGGTGAAGAACGGAACGCTCGTGTTCGACGGCGTGGTGTGCGAGGACGAGGTCTTCCTCGGCCCGAACGTCCTGTTCACCAACGACCTCCGCCCCCGTGCGGCGATCCGGCGGACCGGCGAGGCGCTGTTGTCCACAATGGTGCGGCGAGGTGCGACGCTCGGCGCGGGGACCGTCGTGGTCTGCGGTGTGGAGATCGGAGAACACGCCTTCGCCGCCGCCGGCTCGGTGATCACCAAGGACGTGCCCGCGCACGCCTTCGTGGCCGGCAACCCGGCCACGCACAAGGGCTGGGTCTGCGACTGCGGCCAGCGCTTGGACGCGGGTTTGGTGTGCCGGGACTGCGACAACCGTTACGTGGAGGGCGACAAGGGCCTCTCACCAGCCGCCACCTGACCCGCCCCCACCGCCGTCCCAGCCCCTCGCCCCTCATCCACCCACAGTCGAGATGTGCGTGGTCAGTCGACGGGTGCTGAGTCGGGGGGCGCCTAGCGGTCGTCGTGATCGGCGGAAGGGCTGGGCGGGGAAGGGCTGGGCGCGGAAGGGCTGGGCGCGGAAGGGCTGGGCGCGGAAGGGCTGGGCGGGGAGGGGCTGGGCGGGGAGGGGGAGTGGCGTTCCGCGACGGCGATGCGGAGGGCGGCGCCTGAGAGGCCGATCATGGTGAACACCAGGCCGGTGGCGACGCCGAAGCTGAGCAGGTCGAACGTGGCCGACGCGATGCCGCCCAGCAGCACCGCGGCGAGCAGGCAGCCGGCGAGGCCGCGCAGGTTCTCGTCCCGGCTCACCAGCCGCGCCCGAACGGTGGCGTAGGCGGCTGCCAGGAACATCCCCACGAGCGCGAAGAGGCCCAGGTAGCCGTTCTCGATCAACGTCAGCAGGAACTGGTTGTCGAGGATCGTGTACTTGGTCGGCAGGAACGTCCCGAACCCCCGTCCCAGCAACGGGTTCAGGTCGATCTGCGCCGCGGCCGCCTCGTAGTCGGCCGTGCGGGCCTTGACGCTGGGATCGTCCTCGATGTTCGAGAACATGCCGCGCAGCGTGCCGAACAGGCCCGGCACGACGAGGCTCGCCCCGAGGAAGAACCCGCCGCCGAGCAGCGTCACGGTCAGCTTCCGCGGCCGAGGCAGCGTCGCCACCAGCACGATCCCCGACACCGCCAGCCCGAGGATCGCGGTGCGGGAGAGGGAGGTCAGGGCGCCCAGGCCCACCATCGCCACGCACAGCCACCAGCGCAACGCGGGCGTTCCCTCGTCACGGGCGCGGAACACGTAGTGCGCGCCCAACGGCACCGCGATCGCGCACACCAAGCCGTACTCGATCGGGTGGTTCGTGGTCCCGGTCGGGCGGCGGAAGATCGACCGCGACTCCATCGCCGAGTACGCGTTCTCCTGCGTCCGCAGCCCCGGCAGGTTGACGTACGCCGCCAGGTCGACGCCGAGCCCGAACTGCACCAGCCCGATGAACGCGATCACCGCCGAGCACGCCAGCACCAGCTTCAGCACCCGGTCCAGCCGCTCCCGCGTCCGGATCGCGTCGCACGCGAAGATCGCCACGCTGATGGTCGCCACGATCCGCACCATGCTGCTGTCGGCGACGGTCAGCTCATCGGTCGGCAACCACCGCCGCGTCGCCACCGCGTACGTCGCCAGGTGCATCGCCAGGTACACCCCCACGGCGGTCCGCAGCGCGTTGCGCCCCTTGCCCATGCCGAGCGTGTCCACCATCTGCGCGGACATCCACAGCACACCCAGCAGCAACGCCACCACCAGCGCGGGCGGCAGGGTCATCGGGACGAACGACAGCACCAGCCGCGCCGGGATCACCAGCAGCGCGATCAGGTAGGCACAGACGAGCGTGGCGCCGTCCGCGCGTTGCCGCACGCGGGTGGTGGCGCCCATCTACGGGGCGTCTTCGCGCGTCGGCCACGTCGGGCCGCCCGGTTTCGCCACGGGACGGTCCGGGACGGCCGACCCGGACGGACCGGCCGACCCGTCCGGCAGGTTCACGGCGGCGATCTTCACGGTCCGCTCGCTCGCGGTGGGCGGCAGCTGCACCTTCACCGTCTGCTCGCTCGCGGTCGGCTGCCGGCGCACCGGGGGAGCGGGGCGCGGCCCGGTCGCACCGGCGGCCGAGGCGCCACCGGGCGCGCTGAGCGGTTGGCCCTCGGGACGGCGCGGGCGGCCGTTGAGGGGACGGGGCGGGGCCGGCGGCTGCGCCTCGGCCACCTCAGCGGGAGGCGCGGCAGCGGGCACGGCGGCGGCGGGAGAGTTCTCCGCGGAAGGGGCGGCCTCGTCGGGCGAAGGAGCCCCGCGCCCACGCCGACGACGCAGGTGGGCGATCACGCTGTCCGACGCGAACGTCGCCGCCAACGTGACCAGCATCATCAGCACGAACGCCGCGCCCGCGTACCGGACCTTGCCGCCGATCTGCGCCTCGGCCGTCGTCGGGCTGACGATCACCTGCGACGTGATGAACGTCGACTCCGGCGCGTTGAGCTTGCGCTGCTGCCCCTCCAGCTCGGCGCGCGCGAAGTCCAGCACCGTGGTCACGAGCCGCTCGGCCTCGTCCGGTGACTCGCTGTCGGTCACCACGAACATGAACGGCCCGTTCTGGCCGCCGCCGGACGCGGTGAAGTTGGACGTCGAGTCCTTGGTGATGCCGAGCTTCTCGCGGGTCTTCGGGTCGGCCAGGATCTGCGCGATGATCTGCGACGTGGTCGACAGGCTGCTGTCGAACGCGAGCAGCGGGTTGACCCGGATCGCCTCCTCGGGGGAGACGTTCTCGGAGAACGTGCCACCGGCCGACGGCGAGGTGAGCACCATCACGCCGGTCGACTCGTAGCGGGTGGGGATGGAGAAGAAGATCCCCGCGGCCAGTCCGACGGCGAGGAGCGCGGACGGCAGGGCGACGTACCACCGCCTCCGCACGACGCGCAGCGCGCCCCAGAAATCCATCGCTCCCCGATCCGCGTTTACCCTGCGTAGAGGCCCGCAAGGTCTTGTTACCCTGAAATCGGCCGACTCGCGCCTTGTCGTTACAGGTGGTGATGGAATTGGGCTCGCGGCGCACCGCCCTCGCCGTGACCGCCATCGTACTGGTCGTCGTGGCAGGCGCGGTCTACGTGACGGCGGCCGTCCTCGACGGCCGCCCGGTGGCCCCCGCGCCGGCCGCGGCGGCGTCCGCCGAGGGCGACCTGATGTACGTGGAGCTGGCCGACGGCAGGTCGCGGGTCGAGCGGCTGGACCTGGCCGACCCGGCCGTCCGCACCGCCACGGACCAGTCCTGCCAGCGGTTCTACCGGGCCGGTGGCACCGCGGTGTGCCTCGAACTGGAGGGGCCGGGGCCGACGTACGCGGCGGAGGTGTCGCGTGACGGCGCCGTGGTCCGGTCCGTGCCGCTGCCCGGGATTCCCAGCCGTGCCAAGGTGTCCGCGTCCGGGCGGATCGTGTCGTGGACGTCGTTCGTCACCGGCGACTCGTACGCCGTTCCGGGTGGTTTTTCGACCCGCACGGGTTACCTCGACGTGACGACCGGGGAGGTCGTGGAGTCGCTGGAGGGCTTCGTCGCCGACGTCGAGGGCAAGCGGTGGGAGGCGCAGGACGTCAACTACTGGGGCCTGACGGTGGGCGCCGACGACCGCACGTTCTACGCGACCCTCGCGTCGGGCGGCTACACGTGGCTGGTGAAGGGCGACCTGGTGGACCGCCGCGTCGAGTCGCTGCGCCGCGACGCCGAGTGCCCGTCGCTGTCCCCGGACGGCACGAAGATCGCCTACAAGAAGCGCATCGGCCGCCTGGGCCCGTGGGACCTGGCCGTGCTCGACCTCGCGACCGGCGTGGAGCGCAGGCTGCCCGGCACGGCCGGCGTGGACGACCAGGCCACCTGGCTGGACGACGAGCGGATCGCGTTCGCCGCCGTGCCCCGGGACGCTCAACGGGCCGCCGTGCACCTGGTGGACGCCGACGGCGCCACCCCCGCGACGCTCCTGGTGCCGGACGCCACCTCCCCGTCCCCGGCCTGACCGCACGAGCCCGCCGACCACGCACCCGCCGGCCGCACTCCGGTCAGCCGCAAGCCCGCCGACCACACGTCGGACCGGCTCGCGCCGGGCAACGACACCCCCGACAGCCTCACGCCCCCAGCTCCCGCCGGAGCACCTCCTCCAGCTCGTGCCCCGCCGCGTCCCACGAACGCCCGGTCACCGAAGCGGACGCCGCCGCCGCGAGCGCGTCGAAGTCCGGCGCGGTGACCACTTCGGACAGTGCCCGCGCCAGGTCGTGCGGGGTGGCGGGCGCGTAGCGGACGTGGTCGTTGTCGAGCACCACGCGGTTGTGGTGGGCGTCGTTGACGACCGGCAGGCACCCGGCGGCCAGCATCTCGTGCGGCACGAGGGACACGTTCGTCATCGACAGCGTGAGGCCCGCGTAGCACCGGTTGTAGATGTCGTTCAGCTGGTCGGGTGTCACCAGGCCGTGGTCAACGTGCCGCGGGCCGAGCCTGCCGATCTTCTCGCCGTACGTGTGGATCGCGACGTCCGGGTGCCGTTCGGCGAACAGCTCCAGCGCCAGGAGCCCGATTTCGATCGCCCTGCGCGGAGCCAGCCGCCGGGCGTAGAACACCACGCCGTCCCGCCGCACGCCCGGCGTCAGCCGGTACCGGTCGGTGTCGCAGCCGAAGTCGAAGGAGTCCGCCGGCATGTCCACCGACGTGCGCAGCTTCTCCGCCAGGTAGCGGCCGGCGGTGAAGCCGTGGAACCCCATCCGGTACGTGTTCTCCGCCAGCGCCGACAGGCCGCCCACGGGGAAGAACCACGGCTCGTAGTCCTGCACCAGGTAGAACCGCCTGCCGGCGCACGGGTCGTTGAACACCGGGTAGGCGGTCATCCACGCGGTGGCGAAGACGGCGTGCGCGTCGGCCATCCCGTCCGACACGTCGAGCACCGGGCCGCGGAAGCCGGGGAACGCCGACCGGATCACCGGCTCGTGGTCCACCGCACGGCTGCCGTACACGTCGTAGAGGTACAGCCGGCAGGTGTGCCCCGACGACTCCAGGTGCCGGATCAGCCGGAACATCGTGGTGTGCCCGCCGGACCCCGGTGACGGCGGCGTGCTCACCCAGTTCACGACCAGCCGCCCGTCCGCCGGGACGTCGGGCACGACGACGGGCCGCCGCACGGAGATGTCGGCCGCGCGGACGTCCTCCAGGCGCACGGGGAACACCTCGGCGTCCGCGGCGAACCGCCGCGCGGCCCGGCCGAGGGCGCGCGCGCCCAACTGCCGCACGCCTTGCGCGCGCACGATGCGCGTCACCTGGTGCGCACGCCGCTGCAACCGCCGGACGACCTTCACGCGCCACCCCTCCGAAGCAGGCCCAGCACCTCGTGGCGCAGGGGGAACACCACCGCCGCGTACGCGAGGGACGCCAGCGCGCCACCCACCAGCAGCCGCCACAGCGCGTCCGCCGTCACCCACTGCACGCCCGACGCCACCGCGACCATCACCACCCCGCCGAGGACGGGCCGCGCGACCGCCGTGCCGAGCACCCGCGCCCGCAACCCGTAGGGGCGGAAGGCGACGAGGTACGCGGGCACGACCACCAGGAGCACGACGAGGCTCTGCGCGGCCGCGACGCCGCGGATGCCGTCCAGGTGCGCGCCCAGCACCAGCAGCGGCACGAGCCCGAGCAGCCACCCGAGGTGGATGACCAGGATCGCCCGCGACCGCCCGGCGCTCGCCAGGTAGTCGTACCCCAGCTCCAACGCCACCCGCAGCGCGCCCAGCAGCACCAGCAACGCCAACGCCTGCGCGGCCGGCGCCCACCGCTCGCCGTAGACGGTCCGCACGAGCGGGTCGGCCAGCGCCGCGAGCAGCACGCACGCCGGCACGGTCACCAGCGCGAGGAGCCGCAACGCCCGCGCGAACGTCCGCGCGAACAGCTCCGGATCATCTCTGACCTGCGAGAACGCGGCGAGCGACACGCTGCGCACGGGTTGCGAGAACGCCGCCACGGGCCAGTTCGCCAGGTTGAACGCCAGCAGGTAGAACCCGAGCGGCACGGTGCCCAGCACGCTGCCCACGACGATGTAGTCGACGTTCATCACGCCGAACACGAGCAGGCTGCTGCCCGCCAGCGGCAGCCCGAACGCCAGCAGCCCGCGCGCCTGCGCGGCGTCGAAACCGGGTCGGTAGCGCCGCGGGGTGTAGGCGAACATCACCACGGCGGCGACCACGTTGGTGGCGATCCGGGACCACGCGAGGCTCCACGCGCCGAACCCCAGCACGGCCAGCACCACGACGACGGCCGTGCCGACGACGAACGCGGACGTGTCCGCGACGAACTTGTGGTCCTGCCGGAACTCCCGCTGCAGCAACGCCCCCGGCACCGCCGAAGCGCCCGCGACGACCAGCGACAGCGACATCAGCTGGATCACGCCGGTCGCCTGAGGGGTGTCCATCGCCGCGGCGAACCAGGGCGCGCCGACGACGCACCCGACGGCGAGCAGGCAGCCGGACGCGATGGACAGCGTCGTCACCGTGGGCGCGAGTTCCGCGACGGGTTTCTCCGAGCGGACCAGGGCGACGCTGACGCCCATCTCGCTGACGCTCATCACGATGTTGAGCACGACCAGGGCGACGGCGAAGACGCCGAACTGCTCGGGCGCGACGAGCCGGGCCAGCAGGACGCCGACGCCCACCTGGCTCAGCCGCTGCACGAGGCTGTTGACCGCACTCCACCGGATCGCCGAGGTGACCTTCCGCTCCAGGCCGGCGGTCACTGGCCGCGCCACTTCCAGACCTGCTTGCCGACGAGGCCGGCGCCGCGCTTGGCCAGGTGGCTGCCCACGAACAACTGGGTCCGGCTGCACAGCCGGGGCCCCAGGGCCCGACGCCGCCGCAGCGCCCGGTACTCGGGCAGCCGCTCGGTGTCGGCGCACACCCGCCGCGCGAACGCCAGCAGCTCGTCCACCGGGATCTCGTCGAGCTTGTCGCGGTCGTAGGCGCGCACGGCCCGCCACAGCGCGTCCTTGGCGATCGACCGGTTGGCCAGCGACCGCAGCCGCGGCGGCAGGTCGGGGTGCTCGGCGAAGAACCGGTCGAACACGGCCTGCCGCTGCTCCAGGTCGGCGAACAGGGACGAGAACCGCGTGCGCATCATGCTCTGCTGGTGCACTCGGTAGTAGGCGGCGGGCTTGCCGCGCACGTACCCGATGTCGGACACGGCGGCGATGCGCATCCACATCTCCAGGTCGCCCGCGTGCGGCAGGTCCGGCCGGTAGCCGCCGACCCGCTGCTGGACCGACGTGCGCACCACGGCCTCCGGCGACGACAGCACGTTCTGCCCGGTGCGGCAGCGCGCCTCGATCCACTCGACGCCGGGCCACACCGTGCGGCCCGGCGGGGGAGTGAGGACGGACGGCAGGTCGTCGTGGTCGGAGTAGTAGACGACCCGGCCGTACACCATGCCGACGTTCGGGTTGGCCTCGAACACCGCGGCGGCACGGGCGAGCGCGCCCGGCGCGAGCAGGTCGTCGGCGGAGAGCAGCACCGTGTAGTCGGCTTTCGCCCACTCCAGCAGGCCCTCGTTGTAGGTCGCGATGTGGCCCTGGTTGACCTCGTGCCGCCGGCCCTCGACCCGCGGGTCGGCTGTGAGCTGCGCCACCACCTCGGGTGTCTCGTCGGTCGACGTGTCGTCGATGATCAGCACGCGCACGTCGACGCCGGGCTGGTCGAGCACGCTCTTCACGCACGCGCGCAGGTACCGGGCGTAGTTGTAGCACGGGATGACGACGTCGACCGTCGGTCGTGCCGGTGGCTCAGTCACGCCCTACTCATCGTGCCGGACCGCGGATCGTTAACGACGCGGGCGCGATCCCGATGTACGGGACAACGGGAAGGGGTTCCATGGACCACGTCGTGCTGACGCGCTTCAACCTGCCGTCCGTCGGCGCGGAGAGCGTCGTGCGGGCGCGTGACGGGTGGCTGACCGAGCGTGTCGGGCTGTTCGAGCGGTACTGCCTGCCCTCGGTGGCGGCGCAGACGTCCTCGAACTTCCGGTGGCTCGTCTACTTCGACCCGGAGAGCCCGCAGTGGCTCAAGGACCGCGTCGCGGCGCACGGCGACGCGTACACCCCGGTGTTCCGCACGCAGGTGGGTCACGACGACCTGGTCGAGGACATCGGCAAGCTCTTCCCGGTCAAGGGCGACGAGCTGATCACCACGAACCTCGACAACGACGACGGGCTCGCCGCGAACTTCGTGGCCCGCCTGCAGGCCGCGCCCTCCACCGGCCGCCGCACCGCGCTGTACCTGGCGAACGGGCTGGTCAAGAGCCCGGGCGGGGTGTACGCCCACCACGACCGGGACAACGCGTTCGCGTCCATGCGGGAGAGCTGGGACGACCCGGTGACGTGCTGGGCCGACTGGCACAACCGGCTGCACCGGCACGCCGAGGTGGTGTCGCTGGGCGGCGCGCCAGGCTGGCTGCAGGTCGTGCACGGCGGGAACGTCAGCAACCGGACCCGCGGCAGGCTCGTCGCGCCCGCGCCGTACCGGCCGCTGTTCGGCGACGCGCTGGACGACGTGCCGACGCCCGCGGGCCGCGTGCTGGCGCGGGACCGGTTGGTGGGACGTCCCCTGCGGGTGGCGCGGGACGCGGCCAGGCACGTGGCCAAGACGGCGGCGCTGCGGCTGCTCGGACCCGGCGGGTTCGAGAAGGCCAAGCAGGTGCTCGCGGCGCGCGGGCGCGTGAGGTGAACCGCTTCCGCGCGCTGTCGGTCGTCGTGCTGCTCGCCGTGACCGCCGCGACCGCCTGCACGGCCTCGGAGGCGGAGCCGCCGCCACCGCCGAAGCCCGTGTCCGTGGTCATCCCGTCCGTCGACTACTACAAGAAGTGGGCCAACGGCCCCAACCCGACCGGCGACCCGTCGGTGTTCCCGATCACCGTGTGGATGCAGGACCCGTCCGGCGTCGAGAACGGCAGGAAACTCGGCCTGGCGTACCCGGAGATCGGCATCGACACCGGCATCGGGCTGTGGGAGGACGAGTGGTGGTACCTCCGCCAGGAGGGCCTCCACCAGACGGACTGGCGGGTCTACGTGGACGCCACGCGCGTCGACGCGGTCCTGGCCGACACCGCGCACGCCCGCAACTACGTCGGCTACCTGGTGGCCGACGAGCCGGACATGAACAAGGTCTACGGCGACGTGTTCCACCCCGACATGCAGCCCTCGGCGATCGTGCGGGCCGCGGACGCCGTGCGCGCCAAGGACCCGACGCGGCCGACGTACGTCAACTTCAGCCCGTGGATGGGCACCCCGACCGGCGAGGTCGGGTACGGCTACATCGAGGAGTCGTACGAAGAGGACATGCGCACGTACTGCTCGGCCGCCGACATCGCCTCCGCCGACTACTACGGGTGGACGCACCCGGACCGGGGTGACACGGTCGGCGCGTACAGCTACGGCCAGGTGATCGACACCATGCGCAAGTGGTGCGGGCCGGACAAGCCGCTGTACGGGTTCGTGGAGACCGGGCACCCGCACACGCACGGCGAGATCATCGACCCGGACCAGCTGGAGTCGGCGGTCTGGAACACGGTGCTGCACGGCGCGACCGGCATCAACTACTTCGCCCACAGCTTCTACACCGAGGGGCGCGGCGAGTACTCCAGCGTCCTGACCAGGCCGGAGATCACCGCGCGGGTCACCGCCGTGAACGCGCGGCTGAAGTCGCTGGCGCCGGTGCTCAACGCGCCGCACCTGCCGGGCGTGACGGCGTCCGCCGACAACGGCATCCCGGTGTCCGTGCTGCACAAGGAAGTCGGCGGCGAGCGCTGGGTCCTGGCGCAGACCGACGGCACCCGGCAGCACCCGCGCAGCCTCGCCGCGACGGTGACGCTGACCGTGCCGGTGGGGTCGGGCACGGCCGCGGTCGTGGACGAGGACCGCACCGTGCCGATCGTGGACGGGAAGATCGTGGACGACTTCGGCCCGTACGGGGTGCACGTGTACCGATTCTGACCGGTCCGCGTCCCGTGGCGTGCTAACGGCCGGGCGCGGGTCGTCGATGGGCCCATTACCGCAACTCCAGCAGACGGAGGCCGACGTGTCGTTCGGACAGATCCGCAAGGTGCGCGCCCTGTGCGCCACGGTCGCGTTGGGGGCGGGGCTGCTGCTCGTGCCGTCGGCCTCGGCGGCGGAGCCGGGCCGGGTGCTCGGGTACGTGGCCAACAACGGCGGCGGGGTGTCGGTGCTCGACACGGCCACGAACACCGTCACCGGCACGCTGGCCGACTCGGGCGGCGATTCCCCTTACGGCGTCGGGGTGGCGTTCGACGGCGCGCGCGGGTACGTGACGAACGTCCGCGACGACACGCTCACGGTGATCGACACGCCGACCAACACCGTGGACGCGTCGGTGCCGGTGGGCGACGGGCCGGCCGGTGTCGTCGTCTCGCCGTCCGGTGGTCACGTGTACGTGTCGAACTACCGGGCGGGCACGGTGTCCGTGGTCGACGCGGCCACGTTGACCGTGACGGAGACGATCCCGGTCGGCGCGAACGCGGACGGCGTCGCGATCACCCCGGACGGCCGCCGCCTGTACGTGGCGCACGACGTGGTCGGTCCGGGCACGGTGTCCGTTGTGGACACCACCACGAACACGGAGGTCGCCGACATCCCGACCGGTGACACGCCGACCGCCGTCGCGGTGACGCCGGACGGCGCCAAGCTGGTGGTGGTCAACAAGTTCTCGAACAACGTGGCCGTGGTCGACACCCGGTCGAACGCGGTGATCGGCACGGTCCCGGTGAGCTTCATCCCGCACGGCGTCGCGATCGCCCCGGACGGCGTCCGCGCGTACGTCACCAACAGCGAGGGCCACAGCCTGTCGGTGGTGGACCTCGCGGCGCTGGCGCACGTGGCGCGGGTGCCCGTGGGGACTCGGCCGATCGGCGTGGCCCTGACCCCGGACGGCGCCCGGGCGTACGTGACGAACTTCGGCTCCGGCACGGTGTCCGTCGTGGACACCGCCACGCTGGCCGTGTCCGCGACGGTGCCGGTGGGCGTGAACCCGGTCGGCATCGCGGTCAACGCCGTCCCGGCCGCGCCCACCCGGCTGGCGGCCGGACCGGCGCAGCTCCAGCTCCGCCTGCTGGGCTTCACCGTGCGCGGGCTGGACGCGACGCTGACCGAGTCCCACACCGGACGCCCGGTGGCGGGCAAGCGGGTCACGTTCCGCACCGTCAAGGGGCACCCGCTCTGCACGGCCACCACGAACTCCGCGGGCAAGGCGCAGTGCGACGCGAACGTCCCGCTGCTGGTGGGCGTCGCCACGCTCCTCATGGGCTACACGGCGAGCCACGCGGGCGACACCGCCCACGGCCCGTCCGCCGCGCACGGCCCGATCGGCCTCCTCTGACGTCGACCGCCGGACCGCGGCCCGTGCGCCCTCGGGCGCACGGGCCGCTCTTCACGGGGCGTTATCGGGCTCGGCGGGTGGCGCGCACGGCCCGCACGATGACCACGATCGAGCCGATGACGAGCAGGGCGCCCAGGCCCTGGAGACCGGGCGAGTCGTCGGCTTCCCCGTACACGACGGCGGCGACGCCGACCGCGATGCCGAGGAGCGGGAGCAGGAACTTCACGGGTCTCCGATCAGACGTGGAACCTTCGGTTCTGTCGACCGAGTATCACTCGAATCCTATCGAATTTCAATAGGCGACGTGCGGGTGGTCAACCACCACGCCACGAGCACCGCCACCACCAGCGAACCGACGGCCGCCCACACGGCCGTGCCGAAGCTCGCGAACTGCAACAGGAACCCGAACGCCACGGACGACACGAGCCGCGCCAGCGCCTGCCCCGTCTGCACCACCGCCAGCCCGGACGCCCGCAGCGCCTCCGGCACCAGACCGCTCACCCGGGCGGACAGCACGCCGTCCGTCGCCGCGTAGAACAGGCCGTGCAGCACCAGGGCCACGCCGACGCCGACGTACCCCGTGCCGGCCGCGAGCAGCAGCACGTAGACGCCGAGCAGCAGCACGTGCCCGCCGAGGAACACCGGCCACCGGCCGACCCGGTCCGCCAACCGCCCCGCGGGCGCCGCCGCGGCCAGGAACACCAACGCCGTGCCCAACGGCAGCAGCGGCAGCAGGTGCAGCGGCGCGTCGGTCGCCTTCTGCACCAGGATGAACACGAACGCGTCCGACAGCGTCGCCAACCCCAGCACGGCCGACGCCACCGCCACCCGCCGGTACCCGGCCTGTCGCAGCAGCGCCAGACCCGACAGGAACGACGGGCGCGCCGGCGCGGGCCGCGGGTTCTCCCGCACGAACGCCACCAGCACGATCAAGCCCACCGCGGCGAAGCACGCGCTCACCACGAACACCGGCCCGGCGACCGTCCCGACCACGTACAGCAGCAGGAACGTCACCAGCGGGCCGAGCAGCGCGCCCACCGTGTCCATGGCCCGGTGCAGCCCGAACGCCGCGCCCAGCCGGTCCGGCGGGGTCGCCAGGGAGATCAGCGCGTCGCGCGGCGCGGTCCGCAGCCCCTTGCCCGCGCGGTCCGCGGCCAGCGTCGCGCCGATCCCGAAGGCCGACGCGCCCACCAACGGGAACACGAGCTTCGTCACCGCGGACAGTCCGTAACCGACCGCGGCCACCGCCTTGTGCCGGTGCGTGCGGTCGGAGACGTGCCCGCCGACGAGCCGCAGCACCGCCGTCGCGCCCGTGTACAGCCCGTCGAGCACCCCGAACTGCGCGTAGCTCATGTTGAGCGTGAACAGCAGGTAGACCGGCATGAACGCGGTGACCATCTCGGCCGACACGTCGGTCAGCAGGCTCACCGCGCCGAGTGCGACGACCGTGCCGGGGACCTTGCCCTTGACGCGGTCGCCGGTCCGGGCGGACGCGATGTACATGCCCCCGTTATCGGTCACGGGTGGTGACCGTTACCGCCGCCGGGGTCCGCCGTAACGGGCGCCCTCCCGAACCCGATGACGCGGGTATGCCGGACATCTCCCAAGCCCGCGTCCGCGTGGGCGCCGTCGACGTGTGGGCCGTGCGGGAGTCCGGGGTCGCCGACCACGTCCGCGCGGCGTGGGGCCGGTCCGAGGGCGGCGCGATCGTCACGGCCAACGTGGACATCGTGCGCGCCGCGACCCGCCGCCCCGACCTGGCCGCGCTGATCGCCGAGTCCGAAGTGGTCGTCGCCGACGGCATGCCGGTGGTGTGGGCCGGACGGCTCGCGGGCGTGCCGGTGCCGGAGCGCGTCACCGGCTCGTCGCTCGTCTTCACGCTCGCCGAGGCCGCCGCCCGCGACGGCCGCTCGGTGTACCTGCTCGGCGGCGCGCCGGGCGTCCCGGAGAAGGCCGCCGAGGCGCTGCGCGCCCGGTACCCGGGGTTGGCGGTCGCGGGCACGGACTCGCCGCCGTTCGGGTTCGACGCGTCGGCCGAGGCCACCGCCGAGGCCGTGGCCAAGGTGCGGGAGGCGGAGCCGGACCTGGTGCTGGTCGGCCTCGGGTTCCCCAAGCAGGAACGCCTGATCCGCCTGCTGCGCGCCGAGCTGCCGCGCACGTGGTTCCTGGGTTGCGGCGCGGGCATCCCGATGGCGGCCGGCGAGTTCCGCCGCGCGCCCGGCGTCGTGCAGAAGGTCGGCGGGGAGTGGCTGCACCGCCTCGCGCTCGAACCGCGCCGGCTGGCGAAGCGCTACCTGCGCGACGACCTGCCGTTCGCGTTCCGCCTGCTCGGGGGCGCGCTGCGCGCCCGGTTCCGCGGGGCCGCCACCGCCACCGCCACTGCCACCGCCACCGCCACCGCCGACGGTGTCGGCAATCCGACCGCGGCCGACGGCAATCCCGCCGCAACCGGCAGCGCCGGCAGCACGACCGCCGCCGACGGCGTCGGCACCCGGACCGGGGAGTAGAAGTGCCGCTTGCCGTGGTCGTCGTGACCTACCACAGCGCCGATGTCGTCGAGGACTGCCTGAAGTCCGTCGCCGCCGCGCTGGAGTCCATCCCGGACAGTCAAATCGTGGTGGTGGACAACGCCTCTGCCGACGACACGCTGGGCGTCGTCGCCCGCGTCGCGCCGCACGCGCGGATCGTGGCGCGGACCGCCAACGACGGGTTCGCGGCGGGCGTGAACGCGGGGTTCGCCGCCGCGCCGGACTGCGACGTCCTGGTGCTCAACCCGGACATCCGGCTCGCACCGGACACGATCACGTTGCTGCGCGCCGCCTTGGCGTTGCCCGGCACCGGCATCGCCGTGCCGCGCCTGACCGGCCCCGACGGCTCGCAACAGCTGTCGCTGCGCCGCTCGCCGAACCCGTTGCGCGCCTTGGGCGAAGCCCTCCTCGGCGGCACGCGCGCCGGTCGCGTCGACGCGCTCGGCGAGCTGGTCGTGGACCCCCTCCGGTACGAGACGGCCGGGACGTCCGACTGGGCGACCGGCGCCGCGTGGCTCATCTCCCGCGAGGCGCGCGAGGCCACGGGCGTGCTGGAGGAGCGGTACTTCCTGTACTCCGAGGAGACCGAGTACCTGCTCCGCGCCGGGAAGCGCGGGTACGTCGTACGCTACGAGCCGCGGGCGCACGCCGTGCACCTGGGCGGCGAGCAGTCGACGTCACCGGTGCTGTGGTCGATGGCCACCACGAACCGGGTGCGGATGGTCCGCGAGCGCGACGGCCGGCCGGCGGCGTTCGCCATGTGGTGCGCGGTGCTGCTCAACGAGCTGCTGCGCGCGCCGCGCGGCGTGAAGCACCGCAGGGCGGTGGCGGACCTGGTGCGCTGGCGCCGGTGGCCGGCCCGTCCCGGCGCCGTCCCGGAGCCCGGCTGGGTGTGCTTCTCGGCGCAGGACTGGTGGTACCACAACCGGGCGCACTCGGACTTCCAGCTGATGCGGTCCATGACGGCGCACCGCAGGGTGCTCGTCGTCAACAGCATCGGCATGCGCATGCCCACCCGGGGCAACAGCACCCACGTCGCCCGCCGCATCCTGCGCAAGCTGCGCAGCGTCGCGAAGTTCGTGCGCCGACCCATGCCGGACTTCTACGTGATGTCGCCGCTGCCGCTGCCGTTCTACGGCTCGCCGCTGCTGCGCAAGGTCAACGCCGTGCTGGTGCGCTGCCAGGTCCGGCTGGTGGCCCGTGCGCTCGGCCTGCGCGTGCCGGTGATCATGGTGACCATCCCCACCGCGTGGGACGTCGTGGCCCCGATGCGCCGCCACCGCCTGGTGTTCAACCGCTCCGACCGGCACTCGGACTTCCCCGAGGCCGACCGCGCCGCCATCGAGGCGCTGGAGCACCGGCTCCTCGCCCACGCCGACCACGTCGTCTACGTGAGCCACTCGCTGATGGACGAGGAGCTGCCCCGGACCGGCTCCCGCGCCCACTTCCTCGACCACGGCGTCGACGTCGACCACTTCACCGCCCGCCCGGAGGCCGAGCGGCCGGACGACGTGCGGTCGATCCCCGGCCCCCGGATCGGGTTCTTCGGCGCGCTGGACGACTTCGTGGTCGACTTCGACCTGCTGGAACGGGTCGCCGCCGAGCTGCCGGACGCGTCCCTGGTGCTGATCGGCGACGCCACGCACCCGATGGAGCGGTTCGACAAGTACCCGAACGTCCACTGGCTCGGGTTCCAGCCGTACAGCCGCATCCCGGCGTACGGGTCGGCGTTCGACGTTGCGATCATGCCGTGGCAGGACAACGACTGGATCAAGCGGTCCAACCCGATCAAGCTGAAGGAGTACCTCGCGCTGGGCCTCCCGGTCGTCAGCACCGACTTCGCCGAACTCGCCGCCTACACCGACCGGGTTCGCGTCGCCACCACGCACACCGCGTTCGTCGAGGCCGTCCGCGAGACCCTGGCCCGCGGTCCGCTGCGCCCGCCCGCAGTCCTCCGCGCCTCCGTCCAAAACCACTCCTGGCACGCCCGGGCCGCCGACCTCCTGGCCCTGACCACGCGCTGACGCCCGTCCCGCCGAGGTTGCGCCGCTGTGGTGTGCGCCGCGAACCTCGCCGTCCGGCACGAGTCGGGTGGCCGGCGCATCTAGGGTGGGTGTCGTGCAGCCACTGCCCCCGAACGCCCCGTCGCGGATCGGCGACTACACGCTGCTCGCCGCGCTCGGCCGCGGCGCGATGGGCTCGGTCTACCTGGCCCGGTCGCGCGGCGGGCGGCCGATCGCGGTGAAGGTGGCGCGGTCCGAGCTCGCCGACAACCCGGAGTTCCGCGAGCGGTTCCGCCGCGAGGTCGAGATGGCGCGGGCCGTGGGCGGCTTCTGGACCGCCACGGTCGTCGACGCCGACCCGGACGCCGACCGGCCGTGGATGGCCACCGAGTACATCCCCGGCCTGAGCCTCCAGCAGGCCGTCCAGGACCACGGGCCCCTGCCGGAACGGGCCGTGCGCCGGCTCGCCGCGGGCCTCGCCGAGGCGCTGGTCGCGATCCACGGCGCGGGCCTGGTGCACCGCGACCTCAAGCCGTCGAACGTGCTGCTGGCCAACGACGGGCCGCGCGTCATCGACTTCGGCATCGCCCGCGCGCTGGAGCACTCGGCGCTCACCGAGGCGGGCATCGTGTTCGGCACGCCCGGCTACCTGTCGCCGGAGCAGGTCGTCGGCCAGGCGATCAGCACCCAGAGCGACGTGTTCGCGCTCGGGTCGGTGCTGGTCTACGCCGCGACCGGCGGCGGGCCGTTCGGCGAGGGCGCCACGTCCGCGCTGGTCTACCGCGTGGTGCACCAGGAGCCGGACCTGTCGCGGGTGCCGCCGGCGCTGGTGCCGCTGATCGTGCCGTGCCTGGTCCGCGAACCGGCGCACCGGCCGACGCCCGCCCGCCTGCTGGAGCTGATCGGGCCGCCGTCAGCGGAACCGTCCTGGCTGCCCGCGCGCATCCACACCGTGGTCGAGCAGCGGCACACCGAGCTGAGCAAGCTGCCCGCCAAGCCGCCGACGCGGGTCATGGTGGACGACCCGCCGCCCAAGCCGCCGACGCTCGTCGCGCCCGCCCCGAAGCCGCCGACGCTCGTCGCGGCCAAGCCCGCGCCCGCGGCGGTCCCCGAGCGCGACGAGGTCCGCGCCACCGGCGTCCGGTTCCGGACGTCGCGGGTGGTGGGCGCGAGCTGGGCCGGCGCGCACTTCCTGGCGGCGCTCGTCACGGCCGCCATCGCCGACCCGAACTCCAGCGCGCCCGGCGCGGTCCGGTTGGCGGCGTTCGTCGCGTTCGTGGTG
The DNA here is from genome assembly GCF_052936025.1 of Saccharothrix hoggarensis. The sequence continues at coordinate 2,343,120 of NZ_CP193624.1, forward strand.
TTCGCGGTGGCGACGATCCGGTTGCTGATCGGCGTGGCCCGTTCCCCGCTCACCCTCGACGTCGGCCCGGACGGCATCACCCTGTCCAACGGCGGCAAGACCCGCCGCCTGCCCTGGTACGCGATCGCCCGCGTCAAAGTGGAGGCCCACCACGCCCGCCCGTGGTTGGTCGTGTGGCTCGTCGGCGCCGCCAAGGCGCCCGAGACGCTGGGACGCGGCAGCTTCACCCAGCACAAGGGCGGCCTGCGCGTGTACCCGATCTCGCACGAGCGCTACCGCAAGCGCCGCGACCGGGACGTGGTCGAGCTGCGCTCGGCGCTGGCCTGGTACGGATCGGCCGCCTACGACCCGCGCTGATCCACGGGGTTCCGGCCGCGGAGAGGACCCTCGTCACGCCACCGAAGTCCGACCTGCGCCGGACCTGGTGGGGCGCACCGACCGCGTGCGCGTCGGCCCACGCCCGGCGGGGACCTCCGGTCAGCGACCGCGGAACGTCGCCTTGCCCGGCCCGTCGGCCAGGAACGACCGCACCGCGCCCCGCAGGTCCTCGGTGTCGAACAGCTCGGCCGCGATCGCGGTGACGTGCGCGTTCGCCTCGGCCACGCCGCCGCTCTCGAAGTGCGCCAGCACCCGCTTGGTGGCCGCGTGCGCCAGCGTCGGCCCGGTCGCCAGCGCGTGGGTGAACTCCAGCGCGGCGTCGTCGAAGCCCTCGTCCGGCAGCACCCGGTTGACCACGCCCCACCGTTCCAGCGTGGCCGCGTCGTAGCGGTCGCCGGTCATCACGAACTCCTTGGCGCGGCCCACGCCCGCCCGCGCGGCCAGCCGCTGCGTGCCGCCCATGGTCGGGGTCAGCCCCACGACCTTCTCCACCAGCCCGAACCGGGCCCGTTCGGCGGCCAGCACGATGTCGCACGCGAGCGCCAGCTCGAACGCCCAGGTCAAGCACAGGCCGTGGGCCGCGAAGACGGTCGGGAACGGCAGCGCCGCCACCCGGTCGGGCAGCTCCAGCATCCGGTCGAACAGGACCTTGGCCCGCGCCGACGTCTCCTGCGCGTCGAACAGCCCGACGTCGACGCCGCCGCTGACGACCTTGCCCTCGAACCGGACCAGCAACGCCCGCGCGGGTCGTTCCCCCAGGTCCTCGACGGCCGCTTCCAGGAGGTCGTGCAACCCGGCGGTGTAGAGGTTCAGCGGGGGAGCGTCCACGGTGAGCACGGCCAGCCCGACCGCGTCCCGCTCGAGGCGGACCTGTTGCGCTGCCACGGGCTGTGACTTTACACGCGTCCGGAATGCCGAAAACCAGGTGTCCGAATGGCCCAGTGGAGGTGAAAATCTTCCGGTGACTTCCTGGACCGTTCAGCCGGAACCGGTTGACAGCCCGACCGCGGTGGCCGTCATCCGCACCTACCTCGCCGACATCATCGCCCGCTACTACGGTCGGCCGGCCACGCCCGAGGAGATCGATCAAGCGATCTCCGACGACCCGACGGACGACCTGGCCGCGTTCTTCGTGGGGCGACGGGACGGTGTGGTGCGAGGGTGTGTCGGTTTCCGTATGGTCGGGGCGGAAACGGCCGAGCTGAAGCGGATGTTCGTCGACCCGGAGGCCCGCGGCACCGGCGGGGGAGCGGCGTTGCTCGCCGCGGCGGAACGTGCGGCTGTCTCATTTGGTGCTGCGTCCGTTCGCCTCGACACCCGTGCTGACCTGGTCGAAGCCCGAGCGCTGTACGCCCGCCACGGCTACCGTGAGGTGTCCCCGTTCAACGACGACCGCTATGCGGACCACTGGTTCGAAAAGCGGCTATAGAGGCCATCGGGTTCCCGTATCACGGGTGTGAGGTGTCTCACTTGACACTGAATAATCGCCGCAGTTGAGTATGGGACGAAAGTCGGCCGCGGAATGAAATGGGGATCAGTCCAGTGGCTTTCGCCGTTGAGTTGACATTTCGTGATGCGCGCCAGGTGCGGAGATCCATTCATCTCGCACACCGGGAATATTGGCGTCCGCTCGCCGAGCAGGGTGTGCTCGTCGGAACCGGCCCCTGGGCCGACGGTTCCGGAGTGCTGCTGATCGTGCAGGTGCCCGACGACGCCGCTGCCCGGGACCTGGTGCGCGGTGACCCGTACGTGCGATCGCAGTCGATCGCAGAGGTGCGGATACGCCAGTGGCACGTGCTGCTGGGTGTGCCGGAGGGCGAGCGGGTGCCGGGCATCGTCCGGCCGCGCGACGGCCAGAGCGCGGAAGCGCGCTCGCGCGAGCCCTTGACGCCACACGAGCACCGGATCGCGCTGATGATGTTGGAGGGCATGACGAACCGTCAGATAGCCGAGCACTTCTCGGTGTCCACGCGGGCGGTCGAACTCCACATCACCCGCATCTACCGCAAGCTCGACATCGGCCGGCGGGCGCAGCTCGCCGCGGCGATGCCGTGGGGCCAGCGCTCGTACCTCTAGTGGGCACGTGCCGATCGGGGCACACCCACCAGGGGCGCTGGTACCGCTGGGGCTGAACCTCTCGTGCAGGTACCGGACAGGCGCGGTGCCGCGGGGATCGTCGGACACACACCCTCGATCCTCGCGGACGGCGTCAGACCCGACGTCAGGCCGCACACCGGCCGCGCGTCAGGTCACCAGATCGACTCGCTCGTGGTCACCGGACCGGCCGACGGCGTCACCGTCGGCGGATCGGTCCACGCCGTCAAGGCCACGGTCAGGCCCGCGGTGTCACGCCGGTGGCATGGCCCGCGGAGTCAGGCCACGGCGTCAGGCCAGCAGATCGGCCCGCGACGCCACGCCGAGCTTGCGCAGCACCCGCGCCACGTGCTGCTCGACCGTCCGCGGCGACAGGAACAGCACGTCGGCGATCTCCCGGTTGGTCCGTCCCTGGGCCAGCAGCCGGGCCACGTCCTGCTCCCGCGGTGACAACGCGTTGCCGTAGCCGCGCCGACCGCGCCGCGACGGCGTCGCCACGCCCGCGCCGCGCACCAGGTGCCGGCACCGCGCCGCGTCCCGGCTCGCGCCGAGCGCGTCGAACCGGGCGGCCACCTCGCCGAGCGCCGCCACGGCGGTCTCGTCCCCGTGCTCCAGCTCCACCAGCGCGATCCGCTCCGACAGCACCGCCGAGTAGTACCGCAGGCCGAGGTCGTCGGCCGCCCGGCGCGCGTCGTGCAGCAGGAACACCGCGTCGTCGTCCTCCCGCTGCACGGCCACCAGAGCCCGGCACACCTTCAGCGCCACGTGAGCGAGCGGCGCGTCCCGGTCGGCCAGCCCCGCGTCGAACTCCTCCACGAGCTTCGCCGCGTCCTCGGTGCGGCCGGCGGCGCAGAACGCGTCCACCGCGGCCGGCGCCAGCTCGCCCAGCCACGCCCACACGCCCTTGCGGCGCGCCAGGTCCAGTCCCCGGTCGGCCTCCGCGCACGCCCGCTCCGGCTCGCCGCGCTCGGACCACAGCCGGGTCAGCGCGGCGAACCCGCCCAGCGCCACCGGCGTGATCGAGTTCTCCACGGACCGCACGCCGCTGTCGGCCAGGTGCCGTTCGGCGGCGCCCCAGTCGCCGCGCGCCACGGCCAGGCAGCCCAGCACCAGGTTGATCTCGCCGGCGACCGGCAGCATCTCCCGGTACTCCTCCAGCAGCCGCGTGGCGCGGTCGGCCAGCGATCCCCATTCGCCGGTGTACCAGTCGAGGTGGATGCGGGTGGACTGCCCGGTGCCCTCGGTGAACGGCACGCCCGCGCCGACGGTGAGCCGCAGCCCCCGGTCGAGGAAGTCCCGGGCCAGGTCGAAGTGCCCGACCAGGGCGAACGCGTCGGCGAGGTTGCAGTGCGCCCGCGCCAGGTTCCGCCGGATGCCCACGTCCGACGCGGTGTCCGGCAGGCGGTCCAGCTCGGACATGACGGTGTGGTCGCCGATGCACATCCGGGAGCCGAGCTGGTTGGCCAGCAACGCGAACCGGACCTCGTCGTCGTCGCACCCGGCGATGAACTCGTCCACCTCGCGCATCCACCGCAGGTGGTCGGCCAGCGGCGTGGCGCCGACGAACGGCTGGCCCAGCACGGCCCGCGCGCGCATCGCCAGGTCCGGCCGTTCGGCCAGCTCCGCGATGGCGTGCTCGATGACGTCACGGCCGTGCTGCGGGCCGTGGAACTGGCGGATCAGCAGGAAACCCAGGTTCAGCCGCACCTCGCCGCGCGCGGCGGTGGACAACCGGTGGTCGTTGAGCAGCCGTTCCAGCGTGGCGCGCGGGTCGTGCTGGTCGAGCCCGCCACGGGCGACCTGGCCGAGCTTCACCGCGAGCCGGTCCACGTCGGCGGACGTCAGCGACGCCTCGTCGAGCAGGCGTTGGAACAGGTGCGTCGCGGTGGACGGGTCGCCGACCTCCAGCGCGCGGTCCGCGGCGGCCTCGCCGTGCCGCAGCCAGTCGGCGAGCAGCCCGGCGCGCCTGCTGTGCTCGGCGAGCTGCATGAACGGGCGGGGCGTGACCTGGTCGAGCGCGGCGAGCGCGCGTAAGTGCAGGCGTTGTCGCTCGGGACCGGTGAGGGTGTCGTAGACGGCCTGCTGGGCGAGCGCGTGGCGGAACCCGTACCGCACGCCCGCGCTCTCGTGCAGCACGCCGCTGTGCAACGCGTGGGTGATCGCGGACCGCGCCCGCGCCGGCGCGACCGCGCCGACCTCGGCGAGGAGTTCCTCGGTGGCGGGCACGCCGAGCACGGCGGCGGCCTGCGCGATGCGCCGCCCCGTGGCGGGCAGCCGGGCGAGGCGCTCGGCCATCGCGTCGCGCAGCAGCGCCGGCACCTCGACCGCGTCCAGCAGCCGCCAGTCCGGGTCGCGCAGCGCGCGCAGCATCTCCTCCACCACGAACGGGATGCCGGCCGTGCGCTCGTGCAGGCGGGCCGCGAACTCGGCGGGCACGGCGTCCACGTCGAGGATCGCGGCGGTGAGGTCGTGCACTTCGTCCACGTCCAGCGGGTCCAGCTCCACCAGCACCGACGCCACCCCGGCGGGCGGCCGGTACGCGCTGCCCAGCGGCATGCCGCCGGGCGCGTCCTCGCGGCGGTAGGTGACCAGGGTGGTCAGGTTCGGCGGCGGGTCGGACATCAGGAACCGCAGCAGGTGGCGGCAGCCGTCGTCGGCCCAGTGCAGGTCCTCCACGACGAGCAGGACGGGCCCGAGCGCGCCCAGCAGCTCGCGCACCGCGCGGAACAGGTGGTGCCGCTCGTGCCGGGGGTCGTCCGGGCGCTCGGGCGGCTCCGGCAGGTGCGCCGCGATCTCCGGCACCAGCGGCCGCAACACCCCGGTCACCGGGCTCAGCGACACCCGACCCAGGTACCCGCCCACGTTCCGCAGCGCGTCGAGCACCGCGCCGTACGGGAACGGCTCGCGCAGCGGCTGGCAGAACCCGGTGAGCACGCGCAGCGGCCGCAGCTCCGGCCGGCCGAGCAGTTCGCGCACCAGCCGGCTCTTCCCGACCCCCGCCTCGCCGGCCACCAGCACCACCGACGGCTGGGACGCGACGGCGTGCAGCACCGCGGCCAGCTCGTCGCCCCGACCGACCAGGACGGGAGAACTGGTTCGCGGTGGCGTCATGCGCACTCCAAGCGATCGGCCGACCCCTGTATTAGAACCCAGAACCCGTCACCTGCCGCACCCCCGGTGTTGGCGTGGTGTTCGGCGGACCGCGGGTGCGGATCGGGGGACGGGGAGTTCACCGACCGTGCGGTATGTCACAGGATTAGGCGATTCGGGCGAACGGTGCCAATACTCGCTACCGGCCGGTAACAGAGTGGTGGCCGGGCAACGTGAGTGGTTGGGAGTCGTCGTGGTGCGCAACCTCGTCGCCGGATCAGTCGTCCTCGCCCTGCTCGCCGCCGGCTGCGGCGCCGACGAGGAGCCACCCGTCAAGACGGGGCCCGGCGTCACCGCGGACACCATCTCGCTGGGCGTGCTCACCGACCTGACCGGCCCGTTCTCGGCCACGTCCGGCATCCGGATCAAGGGTTACGAGCTGTTCCTCGGCCAGCTCAACGAGCGCGGCGGCATCTGCGGCCGCAAGGTCGAGCTGAAGCAGATGGACCACGGCTACGACGTCGACCGCGCGTTGCAGGCGTACTTCGAGCTCGAACCCGAGGTGCTCGGGTTCATCGACGTCACCGGCGCGCCCATGACCGAGGCCATCGAGCCCGACCTGATGCAGACCCGCGCCATCGCCGCGCCCGCGTCCTGGTCGGCGACCCTGCTCGGCAACCCGCACATGGTCGTCGTCGGCACCACCTACGACCTCGACGTGATCAACGGCTGGGACCACCTCAAGCGCGGCGGCGTGATCGGCGCGGGCGACACGATCGGCCACCTCCACGTCGAGAGCGACTACGGCCGCAACGCCCTCGAAGGCAGCACGTTCACCGCCGAGCGGTGGGGCCTGAACCTCGTCGGCAGGGCCGTGCCGGAGACCGCCGACGTCGTCGCCCAGGTCACCGAGCTGCGCGCGGCCGGCGCGAAGGCAGTCTTCCTCAGCACGTCGCCGCAGCAGACCGCGACCGCCGTCGCCACCGCCGAACGGCTCGGCTGGGACGTGCCGTTCCTCGTCAACGCCGCCGCGTACGACCCGCTGATCCTGGAGACCCCCGCCGCGTCCGCCGTGGTCGAGCGGGTGCTGGTCGTGTCGCCCATCGCGCCGTTCGCGACCGACCTGCCGGGACCGCGCGCCGTCGCCGAGGCGTTCACCCGCCAGTACCCGGACCTGAAGCCGTCCGGCTCGGTCGACCACGGGTACGCGGTCGGCATGGCGTTCGGCGTGATCCTGGAGAAGGCGTGCGCCGAGCGGGACCTGACCCGTGACGGCGTGCTGCGCGCGTTCCAGGACACCAACGAGGTGGACACCGGCAGCCTCACCGGCAAGCTGCGGTTCTCGCTCGTCGGTCGGCCGTCCAGCACCCAGTCGTACGTGTCCCGGCCCGACCCGGCGACGCCCGGCGGGCTGGCCGTCGTCGCCAACCTGTTCGAGTCCGAGCTGGTCAAGCTGAAGGGCACCCGGGCGAGGTAGTTTCCCCCGGCCCGACCGGGGAATACCGGTGGGCATGATCGAGGTGCGCTTGACGGTGCCCACGTCGGTGGAGCGGGTGTTCGCCGTGCTGGCCGACGGCTGGTCCTACGCGGGCTGGGTGGTGGGCGCCGCGCACATCCGCGAGGTCGACCCCGGCTGGCCGGGAACCGGCACCCGCATCCACCACAGCGTCGGCGCGTGGCCGCTGGCGGTGAAGGACGTGACCACGGTCCTCGACGTCGACCCGCCCCGGATGCTGGAGCTGGAGGCGCGGCTGTGGCCCCTGGGCGTGGCGCGGATCAGGTTCGAGGTGGCGGCGGTGGCCGACGGCGCCGAGATCACGATGGCGGAGGAAGCCGTGAAGGGCCCGCCCTCGCTGCTGCCGGAGTCCGTGCAAGGACTGTTCCTGGTGCCCCGCAACCGCGAATCGCTGCGCCGCCTCGGCGACCTCGCCGCCCGCAAGGCCAACCCCTAGCCGGACAACGCGGGGTCGACAACGCAGGGTCGACAACGCGGAGCCAACGCCGGGCGGACGACGCAGGGCGGACAACGCAGGGCCGGGCCGCCGACCCCGAACCACCGGGTCGCGCCCGTGCCCCTGGCCCGGTCAGGCGAGGGTTCGGTGCAAGCCTCGCATGAGCAGGCGGTAGGCGTCGCCCGCCAAGCCGTTGCGCGCCAACGCCGCCCGCGCCGCGTTCGCCCCCGCCGCCCCGTGCACCCCACCACCGGGGTGCGCGGACGCGCTCGACAGGTACAGCCGGTCCACCGGCGTGTCCGCCCGCCCCAACCCCGGCACGGGCCGGAACACCAGCTGCTGGTGGATCGCGGCCGTCCCCGAGTTCGTCGACCCACCGCGCAGGCTCTGGTTGCGCGCCTCCAGGTCCGTCGGCCCGTGCACGACCCGCGCCCGCACCAGGTCCCGGAACCCCGGCGCGTGCCGCTCCACCAACGCCTCGATCTCGTCCACCCGGCGCCGCAACCGGTCCGCCGACCACGACTCGCCGCGCGGCACGTGCGTGTACGCCCACGCGGTCTCCGTGCCGGCCGGCGACCGGGTCGGGTCGGTCGTCGTCATCTGCCCCATGATCAGGAACGGCGTCCCCGGCACCCGGCCGCACGCGATCTCCGTGCTGGTGAACGCCAACCCGTTGAAGTCGCCTCCCAAGTGGACGGTCCCCGCCGCACGCGCGCCCGGCGCGGTCCACGGGATCGGCGCGTCCAGCGCCCAGTCCACCTTGATCGTGGCGTCGTCCCACTCGAACCGGGCCAGGTCCGACACCAGCGACGGCGGCAGGAACTCCGAGCCGACCAGCCCCAGGTAGAGGGCGGGCGCGGGCACGTCCGCCAGCACCGCCTTGCGCGCCCGCACGAACCCGCCGGACCCGTCACGCACCCCCAGCGCCCGCCCACCGGCCACGACGACCCGCGTCACCGGCCGCGAGCACCGCACGACACCGCCGAGCCGCCGCACCAACGCCTGGGTCAACACGCCCGCGCCGCCCTCGGGCACGGGGTAGCCGACGTCCTGCCCGAGCATCGACAGCAGCCACCCGAACGCCGCGCCGGCCGCCTGGTCCGGCCCGAGGTCGGTGTGCATCGCGTTGCCCGCCAACAACAACGACGCGCCCTCGCCGGAGAACCGCTCGTCCCCGAACGCCCGCACCGACTGCACGAACGACCGCGCGAACCGCAACGCCTCGCCCGCGCCCAACGCGCCCAGCAGCCCCGCGCCCGCCCGCACCGGCGGGAACGGCCGCATCAACGCCTCGATCAACTCCCCGCGGACCCGTTGCCACAGCGCGAACTCCGCCCGCCACGCGTCGCCGTCGCCCGCGCCGAACTCCTCCACGGATGCCGCCGTGCGGTCCACGTCGCGCGACAGCACCACGGCCCGGTCGTCCGGCAGCACGTGCGCCAGCACCTCCGGCGCCCGCCGCCACCGCAACCCGTGCCGCTCCAACCCCAGCCCGGCGATCACCGGCGACGCCGCGCCCAGCGGGTAGAACGCGCTGAACAGGTCGTGCCGGAACCCCGGCTCGGTCAGCTCGGCCGTGCGGACCGCGCCGCCGGGCTCGTCGGCGGCCTCCAGCACCAGCACGTCCCAGCCCGCGTCGGCCAGCAGGTTCGCCGCGACCAGCCCGTTGGGTCCGGAGCCGATGACCACGGCGTCCACGACATCGCTCAACGCATCTCTCCCTGTTGGCTCTGGTGCACCGGCCGACCCCAGCCCAGTCTGCGCCACCGGCCGCCGTCCCGCGGTGCGAGCGGACCCCACGCGCCGCGCCCTTCCGCGATCGCGGCGACGAACGTCTCCAACGCCTCACGCGGCCCGTGCGCGGGCGTCCACCCCAAGGCGCGGAGGCGGGCGCAGTCCATCAGGCACGCCTGGTCGGCCAGCCGCAGCCAGCCGGGGTGCATCGGCTGCAACCCGACCCGCCACGTCGGCCACGCCAACCCCCGCAGCACGGGCAGCGGCACCGGCACCAGGAACCCGCCGAACGCCCGGGCCAGCTCCGACGCGGGCAACGGCGGGTCGGCGGCCACGTTGAACGCGCCCAGCGCGTGCCGCCTCAGGATCAGCGCGATCGCGCGGGCCACGTCCTCCGCGTGCACGACCTGCGCCCGCAGCCCCCGCCACAGCGGCACCGGCACCCACCGGCGGCCCACCACGCCCGGCGGGATCAGCGGGCTCAGCACCCACCGGTCGAGTTGCGCGCCCGCGTCCGGCTGCACGACCGCGCACGGCCGCACCCGCGCCACCCCGGCGCGCCCGTCGAGCATCCGTTCCAGCTCGGCCTTCTGCAGGCTGTAGGCGCTGCCCGGCACGCCGCCGCACGGCCAGTCCTCGGTCACGCGCCTCGTCCGGACCGCCGAAGGCGTGTACGCGGCCACCGACGACGCCACGACGACGTGCGGCACACCGGCCCGTTCGGCGGCCCGCAGCACGTGCTCGCTGCCGCCGATGTTGGTGCGGCGCATGTCGGGCTCACCCGACGCGGGCTGGATCGCCCACGCCAGGTGCACCACCGCGTCCGCCTCGGCGAACGCCCTCGCCAGCACCGCCTCGGCCGCCGGGGCGCCGATGTCGCAGGTCACCCAGTCGGGCGACCCTGGCGGGACGCGCCGCGCGATGCCCACCACCGCGTCGCCCGCGTCGGCGAGCACCCGGCGCAGGGCCGTCCCCACGTTGCCGCTGGCACCCGTGACGACGACCCTCATACCGGCCCGGTTACCCCGGTCGGCCGCCGCCAAGCCCCGCCCGGCGCAGCGCCTCGGCCATCGCGCCGTTCGCCGGCGGGCGCTCCGCCTGCCGGGACTGGCCGCCACCCTGGCCGCCGCCCCGCTGACCGCCCCGCTGACCGCCGCGTTGCCCGCCGCGCTGACCGTCCCGCGGCTGCTGCTCCCGCGGCGGCTTGCGGCCGGGCTCGTCCTCCAGCCGCAGCGTCAACCCGATCCGCTTGCGCGGGATGTCGACCTCCAGCACCTTCACCCGCACCACGTCACCGGACTTCACCACGTCCCGCGGGTCCTTCACGTACGTGTTCGACAGCGCCGAGATGTGCACCAGGCCGTCCTGGTGGACGCCGATGTCCACGAACGCGCCGAACGCGGCCACGTTCGTCACCACGCCCTCCAGCACCATGCCGGACTTCAGGTCGGCGATCTTCTCCACGCCCTCGGCGAACGTCGCCGTCTTGAACGCGGGCCGCGGGTCGCGCCCCGGCTTCTCCAGCTCGCGCAGGATGTCGGTGACGGTCGGCAGGCCGAACGTGTCGTCCACGAACTCCTGCGGCCGCAGCGACTTCAGCACCGCCGTGTTGCCGATCAGCGCCTCACCGCCCGCCCGCTCCTGCATCCGGCGCACCACGGGGTACGCTTCGGGGTGCACGGCGGACGCGTCGAGCGGGTCGTCGCCGTTCGGGATGCGCAGGAAGCCCGCGCACTGCTCGAACGCCTTCGGGCCCAGCCGCGGCACGTCCTTCAACGCCTTGCGCGAGCGGAACGGGCCGTGCCCGTCGCGGTGCTGCACGATGTTCTCGGCCAGGCCGGCGGTGATGCCGGAGACCCTGGCCAGCAGCGGCACGGACGCCGTGTTCAGGTCGACGCCGACCGCGTTCACGCAGTCCTCGACCACCGCGTCCAGCGACTTCGACAGCTTCGACTCGGACAGGTCGTGCTGGTACTGGCCCACGCCGATCGACTTCGGGTCGATCTTCACGAGCTCGGCCAGCGGGTCCTGCAACCGGCGTGCGATCGACACCGCGCCGCGCAGCGACACGTCCAGGTCGGGCAGCTCCGCCGACGCGAAGGCCGACGCCGAGTACACCGACGCGCCCGCCTCGGACACGACGACCTTCGTCAGCTTCAGGTCCGGGTGCCGCTTCAGCAGGTCGACGGCCAGCTTGTCGGTCTCGCGCGACGCGGTGCCGTTGCCGATGGCGATCAGCTCGACGTCGTGCTCCTTCGCCAGCACGGCGAGCTTCGCGATCGACTCGTCCCACCGGTTCGCCGGGACGTGCGGGTAGATCGTGTCGGTGGCGACGACCTTGCCGGTCGCGTCGACCACGGCCACCTTCACGCCGGTCCGGAAACCGGGGTCGAGGCCCATCGTGGCGCGCGTGCCCGCGGGCGCCGCCAGCAGCAGGTCCCGCAGGTTCGACGCGAACACCTTCACCGCCTCGTCCTCGGCGAACGCCCGCAGCCGCGACCGCAGGTCGATGCCAAGGTGGACGAGGATGCGCGTGCGCCACGCCCAGCGGACCGTGTCGCGCAGCCACCGGTCGGCCGGCCGGCCCTGGTCGTCCACGCCGAAGCGGGACGCGATGCGCACCTCGTAGCCGGTGGGCTCGTCCTCGTCGGCGGGGTCGAACTGGAGGTCGAGGACCTCTTCCTTCTCGCCGCGCAGCAGCGCCAGGATGCGGTGCGACGGCAGCTTCGCGAACGGCTCGGAGAAGTCGAAGTAGTCGGAGAACTTCGCCCCGTCCTCCTCCTTGCCCTCCCGGACCTTCGACACCAGCCGGCCCTGCGTCCACATGCGTTCCCGCAGGTCGCCGATGAGGTCGCCGTCCTCGCCGAACCGCTCGACCAGGATCGCCCGCGCGCCGAGCAGCGCCGCGGCCACGTCCGGGACGTCCTCGGTGACGTACGCCTTGGCCACCACCTGCGGGTCCTGCGTCGGGTCGGCCAGCAGCCCGTCGGCGAGCGGTTCGAGGCCCTGCTCGCGCGCGATCTGCGCCTTGGTCCGCCGCTTCGGCTTGTAGGGCAGGTAGAGGTCCTCCAGCCGGGCCTTCGAGTCGGCGGCCAGGATCGAGGCCTCCAGCGCCTCGTCCAGCTTGCCCTGCGACCGGATGGAGTCGAGCACAGCCGCCCGGCGTTCCTCCAGCTCGCGGAGGTAGCCGAGGCGTTCCTCCAGGGTGCGGAGCTGGGCGTCGTCCAGCGCGCCGGTCGCTTCCTTCCGGTACCGGGCGATGAAGGGAACGGTGGAACCACCGTCGAGCAGGTCGATGGCGGCGCTGACCTGCCCGGCCCGCACCCCGAGCTCGTCGGCGATCCTCTGGTGAATGGCTGTGGTCACAGCGAGCCATTGTGCCCTGCCCGGCGAACCACGATCGTGCGCCCCGGCGCGCCTCGCCGTTGCCCCGGTGACCGTCGCGAACGGACGCGTGAGTGGGAGGCTGCCGGTATGCGTTGTGGAATCGTGTTGCCGTTCTTCGACGCGCCCGACGTGGTGGCGTGCGCGGAACTGGCGGAATCCTGCGGGTGGGACGGGGTGTTCCTGGCCGAGTCGGTGTGGGGCGTCGACGCGTGGGTGGCGTTGACGGCGGCGGCGATGCACACGTCGTCGGTGCGGCTGGGGACGATGCTCACGCCGCTGCCCCGGTTCAAGCCGTGGGACGTGGCGTCCAAGGTCGCCACCCTCGACCGGCTGTCCGGCGGGCGCGTGCAGCTGTCCGTCGGGTTGGGCGCGCTGCACCCCGGCTGGACGGCGTTCGAGCGCGAGACGAGCCGCGCCGAGCGCGCGTTGCTGCTGGACGAAGGGCTCGCCGTGTACGACGGGCTGATGCGCGGGCAGCCGTTCTCGTTCCAGGGCCGGCGTTACGACGTGCGGGAGACGGACTTCTTCCCACCGCCGCCGCCCGTGCAGCGGCCGCGCGTGCCGGTGTGGGTGGTGGGCGCGTTCGGCCGTCCCCGGTCGATGCGCCGTGCGGTGGCGTGGGACGGCCTGCTGCCCAACGTGATCGCCGCCGAGGGCGCGCGCGGCCCGTCGAGCCCGGAGGAGCTGGCCGCCGTCGTGGCGGAGGCGCGGGAGCTGCGGGCGTCGCTCGGCCTGCCGTGGGACGGCTACGACGTGATCGCCGAGGGCAAGGCGACCAGCGTGGCGGAGTGGGCCGAGGCCGGTGCGACCTGGTGGATCGAGTCCGACTGGGAGACCACCGTCGACGCCGTGCGCGACCGGATCGCCGCCGGGCCGCCGACCACCTGACCCGCCGACCACCTGACCGGAGCGCCCGCATCCAGGCCGCCCGGCCTGGGCACCCGAGCCGCCGAGCCTGGGCGGCCGAGCCGCCGGGCCGGAGCGGCCGCGCAGGAGGCGTTGAGCCCGAGCCGCCGAGCCCGAGCCGCCGAATGTGACCAGCGAACACGGCCGCCCGAACCCGCTCCGGTGAGCGAACCCGGACGCGCCGGTGGGACGATCCGCGCCGTGGTGGACCTCCCCGGACCGGTCGGGTTCGTGCTCGGTGGTGGCGGCAGCCTGGGCGCGGGCCAGGTCGGCATGCTCCGGGCCCTGGCCGAGCACGGCGTCGCGCCGGACCTCGTCGTCGGCACGTCCGTCGGCTCGGTCAACGGCTCGCTGCTCGCCCTCGACCCGGCGAACGCTTTCGAGCGGCTCGGCGCGATCTGGCGGCACATGACCCGCGCCCGCGTCTTCCCCGGCGGCCTCCTCGCGCAGGCCAGGACGTTGCGGCAGCACAAGACCCACCTGTTCACCAACACCGGGCTGGCCGAGGTCCTCGGGTTCGGGCTGGGCGGCGCGCGGGACTTCGCCGAGCTGACCCTGCCGTTCGGCGCGGTCGCGGTGGACTCGGTGACCGGCACCGCCGTCACCCTCACCTCGGGCGACCTGGTGTCGGCGGTGCTCGCCAGCAGCGCCATCCCCGGCATCTACCCGCCCGCCCACCGCGACGGGCACGTCCTCTACGACGGTGGCGTGCTCGCGAACGTGCCCATCCGCCAGGCCCTGGCAATGGGCGCGAAGTCGCTGGTCGTGCTGGACTGCGCGTTCCCCGGCCACCTGCCGGTCGTGCCGGCGACGCTGGCCGAGACCCTGCTGTTCTGGGCGACGCTGAGCACCCGCAACCAGGCCGTGCTGGAGGCCGAGCTGGCGTCGGCGGACGTGCCGGTCGTCTACCTGCCCGGACCGCCCGTCCAGCCGGTCACCCCGCTCGACTTCGGCCACACCGCGGAGCTGATCGCCGCGTCCTACGACGCCTCCGCCGCGTTCCTCGCGCGGGTCGCGATCGAGGGGCCGGGTCTGTACGGGCACCCGTCCGGGACATACTGACCGGTATGACCACACTCGACCACTGGGGCGGGACGAGCCGGTACGTCGACCTCGACGGTCCGGTGCACTACGTCGACTTCGGCGGCGAGGGGCCGCCGGTGGTGCTCGTGCACGGGCTCGGCGGGTCGCACCTCAACTGGTGCCTGCTCGCGCCGCACCTGGTCGACCGTCACCGGGTGCTGGCCGTCGACCTGGCCGGATTCGGCCTCACCCACCCCGAGGGCCGCTCCACGACCGTGCCCGCGAACGCCCGGCTGCTCGACCGGTTCCTCGCCGAGGTGGTCGGCGAGCCGGTGGTGCTCGTCGGCAACTCGATGGGCGGGATGATCTCCATCCTGCACGCCGCCCGCCGGCCCGCCTCGGTCACCGCGCTGGCCCTGCTGGACCCGGCCGTGCCGCTGCCGCTGGGCGTGCGCCTCGACCCGCAGGTGGCGGCGGCGTTCGCGATGTACGCCGTGCCGGGGCTCGGGCAGTGGTTCTTGGCGAAGTCGCGCCAGGGCGTGTCGACGCGCCGGCAGGTGAAGCGGGTGCTGAATCTCGTGTGCGCCAACCCCAAGGCCGTGCCGGAGGAGATGATCCTCGCGTCCATGACGCTGCTGGAGCAGCGGGCCGAGGTGCCCGGCCTGGACGAGGCGTTCCTCGGCGCGGCCCGCTCGGTCGTGTGGACGGGCGCGACCAGCCGCCGGTACTACACGGCGATGAGCCGCATCCGGGTGCCGGTCTACCTGATGGCCGGCGAGAAGGACCGCCTGGTGCCGCTTGCGTCGGCTCGGGCCGCCGCCCGCCGCAACCCGTCGTGGCGGTTCGAGGTGCTGGACGGCGTCGGCCACGTCCCGCAGCTGGAAGTGCCGGAGCTGGTGGCGCGGCGGATCAAGGACTGGCTCGCCTGATCAGCGCCGGACGAACGTGACCCAGGCGGCTCGGGAGAACGTCAGCACCGGGCCGCCGGGGTCCTTCGAGTCCCGGACGGCGGTCGCGTCGGGCGCGAACCGGACCTCGACGCAGGCCGGGTTCTCGGCGCTGCGACTGGACTTGAACCAGCCCGTGCGGTCGACGGGGTTGCTCATCCGAGCTCCTTGGCGATCTCCTCGACCAGGTCCAGCGACGCGGCCCGGTCGAGCGCGAAATCCAGTGCCTGGCTGTGGGCCAGACTGTACTCGCGGACGCGCATGGGTTGATCGATCAGATCGGTGGTCGACACGGTCTCCTGCCACACCAGGTCGGGCAGCCTGCTGCTGGCGAAACCGAGGAGGTAGAAGGTCGATCCGCCGATCGCGTTGTGGTAGTCGGCGCTGAACGGCACGACCCGCACGTCGATCGTGTCCGGATGCTCGGTGATCTTCCGGGCCAGGTGCCTGAGCTGGGCCGCCATCACGGTGCGCCCGCCGACCATCTGCCGCAGCCCCGATTCGGTGATCACCGTGGTGAGGTGGACCGGGTCGTCGCCGTCGAGCCGCTGCTGCCGCTTCATCCGCACCTCGACGCGGCGGCTCGCCTCCGCCAGCCGGATGCTCGGCGCGCCACCGTTCATGATGGCCATGGCGTAGTCCTCGGTCTGGAGCAGGCTGGTGATCATGCCCGCGCTGTACGCGCGGATGCTCTCGGCGCCCGCCTCGAAACCGAAGTACCGCAGCACTTCCGCGCTGAACATGGCCGAGTAGGGGCTCCACCACGCGCGCTTGCCGGCCTCCTCGCGGAGCGCCTGCAGCTCTTCGGTCTCGGCCTCGTCGAACTCCAGCACGGCGGCGAGCTCGGCGAGCTTGCGCGCGTTGATCTTGAGCTTCCCGTTCTCGACGCCCGAGATGTAGGACTGGCTCGTGCCGATGGCTCGCCCGGCGGACACGGCGGTGACGTCCAGGAGTTCGCGACGCTCCCGCAGGCGCAGGCCCAGCTCCCACCCTGCCACGGACGGCGATGTTGGCATGATCGTTCACCCGATCAGGTTGTGCGACTTGATAATATTAGCAATCCTGGCCACGATCATAACAGAGCTGACGATCGGGAGGCCGTGGGATGGGTCGGGCGCAGGTGCACCTGTGGGCGCAGGTTCCGGGTGATGTGTGGATCAACTACGAGATCGAGCCGGGAGGGGGAGCGGTGGTGTTCAAGATCGGTCAGGACGTGGAGCTGTACGCCGACCCGCGGGCGCTGACCAAGATCAGCGAGGCGGCGGCGGAGGCGGTGGAGCTGGCGGGCGCGGTGGCGGCGGACCAGCTCAGTCGGCGGTCGCCGTGACGAGTTCGTCGAAGCCGGCGCGGATGCCGTCGGCGAGCACCTGCACGTCCGGGACGCCGTCGAAGTCGGCGTTGATCCCGAACGTGACCTGCCCGAGGTAGGAGAAGATGCCGACGCTGATCCGCATGGTGCTGGCGATCGGGACGTACGGGTAGATCTCGGCGAGCCGCCTGCCCAGCATGAACAACGGGATGCGCGGGCCGGGAACGTTGGTGGTGACGGTCTGGAGGAGGTGCTGGGGGAAGCGCACGGCGGTGCGCGAGCCGAGCGCGAGCAGCGTGGGCGCGGTGAAGTTGGACAGGCCGGTGAGCACGTCCGCGCCGGCTGCCTGGCGGCTGCTCTTCAGGTCGTCCATCTGCTCGCGGATCGACGCGAGGCGCGCCAACGGGTCGGGGTCGCTGACCGGCAGGTTGACCAGCACGGCGCTGACCCGGTTGGTGAGCACGCCGCGCTCGGCGGAGGAGCGCACCGACACCGGCACCATGGTGCGGACCACCTGCCCGTCGGCCAACTCGTCGCGCTTGGCGAGGAGGTCGCGGAACCCGCGGGTGACGGCGGTCAGGATGACGTCGTTCACCGTCCCGCCGGTGACCTTGCGGACGGTCTTGAGCTCGGCGAGGTCGGCCTTGGCCCACACCCACCGGCGGTGCGGTCCGATCGGCCCGTTCAACGTCTTCGGGGTGCTGACGGCGAGCCGTCGGGCGGTCGTCGGCAGGCTGCCCAGGACGGCCCGGCCGATGTCCAGCACCTCCGAGCCGCTGCGCAGCCGCCGGGCCATCGCCGGGAACTTGGCCAGGTGCGTGATCGGCGTGAGGACGGCGTCGCGCACGCCGTCCACGACGAGGTCCACCGTCGACGGGTTCGGCTTCGGCGTCCACCGCGTCGGTTCCGGGAGTGGCGAGTCCTCGCGCCAGTCCAGCAGCACGGTCATCAGGTCGGTGCCGGCGATGCCGTCGATCAGGCAGTGGTGGACCTTGGAGATGATCGCCCACCGGCCGTCCTCCAAGCCCTCGACCAGCCACACCTCCCACAGGGGCTTGGACATGTCGAGGCGCTGCGCGAACAGCCGTCCGGCGAGGTTGCGCAGCTGGTCGTCCGCGCCCGGCGACGGCACGGCGGTGTGCCGGACGTGGTACAGGATCTGGAAGTGCTCGTCGTCCACCCACACCGGGCGGCCGACGTGCAGCGGGAGCGCCTTGACCCGCTGCCGGTAGCGCGGCACGGTGCCCAGCTTGGCGGCGAAGAGCCGTACCACGTCGCCGTACGACGGCGCCGGACCTTCGAACACCAGGACCGAGCCGACGTGCATGGGCACGTTCTCGTCCTCGATGAAGAAGAAACCCGCGTCCATGGCGCTCATCCGGTCCATGCGGCGACCGTAGGCCCGCGCGTTCCCCGTGGTCCAGGCGCACCCCCGCACGAATCGAGACTCGCCGGTACTGGCGCAAACCACCGTTCCGCAACATCATGGTTACCTGGGGCACGCTCGACGCGGAGCGGGGGAGGGGCCATGTCAGCACTGCCGGACGTCCCGCCGGACACCACGACCGACCACCCCGACCCGTGGTCCACCACCGGTTCCGCACCGGGCCTGCTCTGGTACCTCACCGAGCCGACCCGCACGGCGGTCGGCCTCGGCCAGTTCGCGGCCAGCCGCTCGTTGCTCCGCGCCGCGCCCAGCGGCGACGGGCACACCGTGCTGGTCCTGCCCGGCCTCGGTGCGACCGACGCGTCCACCGTGATGCTGCGCAGGTTCCTCACCGGCCTCGGCTACGACGTGCACGGCTGGGGCCTCGGGCTGAACATCGGCCCGTCCGTGGCGGTCGTGCGCGGGATGCGCGACCTGCTGCGGGAACTCGCCGTCGGCGGCAAGGTGAGCATCGTCGGCTGGTCGCTGGGCGGCATCTTCGCCCGCGAACTGGCCCGCGAGCACCCCGGCATGGTCCGCCAGGTGATCACGCTCGGCAGCCCGTACGCGATGACCGACCTGCGGCAGACCCGCGTCAACCCGGTGTACCGCCTGCTGGCCCGGTTCTACGTGTCGGGCGCGGACCTGCCGCCGCCCGAGCACACCCGCCCGCCGTTCCCCGTGCCGTCGACGTCGGTGTACTCGAAGTCGGACGGGATCGTGGCGTGGCGGACGTGCGTCTCCGCTCCCGGCCCGAGGTGGGAGAACGTGGCGGTGGTGTCCAGCCACCTCGGTTACGGCTACAACGCCGCCGTCCTGTGGGTGGTGGCCGACCGCCTGTCCCAACGCCCGAACCGCCGCCGCCCGTTCACCCCGCCGCCCGGCATGGCCAGGATGTTCCCGGCGGCCTGACCCGCCCGCAGCGCGCGGAGGACGTGATGACGACCGACTCGATCCGACTGTCCGAGATGGGGCGGCCGGACTGGGAGAACGTGCTGTGGTCCAGCCCGACGGCCCAGGTCCTGGCGGCGCGGATCACGTGGCCGGACTTCCTCGAACTGGACGGGTGCGTGTACGTGCTGCTGCCGTGGGACGCCGACCGGGTGTCCGAGCACCGCGAGTACCTGCTGCGCGGTCGGCGTTCGGTGGACTGGGAGCGGCTGAGCCGGGCGGAGCGGTGGTCCGTGGCCGCGGAGCACGGCGAGGTCGACCTCGGGGTCGTGTTCCAGATGGCCTTGCACGACGGGGACGACCTCGACGCGAGCCTCGACGCCCTGGCGGCGCTGCTGGTGAGGTCGTGGGGCGGCGCGCTCCGGGAGAGGTTCCCGGAGCGCCGGTTCGCCGTGGAGGTCGAGCCGGCCGACGACGACGGGGGACCGGTGGTCAGGGTGCGCGAGGTCCCCGTCGACGGGGCCTGACCGTCCCACCCTGGGCGCGCCGGGACGCCTCCCCGCCGCCGACCTCTCCCACGCCGGGTGCGGGAGGGCGTAGTCCTGTCGGCGGGTGGCTAGGGCTGGAGCGCCGGGTTCGGGAGCTGACGGCCGGGCAGCCAGCCCCGGGGCACGTCGGTGGCCCGCCACGAGCGCACGCCCAGGCGGGCCGCCACGATCGGCGCGCCGAGGAACGCCGCGGCGGCGGGCACCTTCTCCACCAGCACCCGGCGCACCTCCTCGTCCTCCGCCCCGCTCACGACCTCCACGTCGGCCTGGGCCTGGAGGAACGGGTCCTGCGGCGAGCCGGTGGACACCACCACGGCCACCACCGGGTTCTCCCGGATGGCGGTCAGCGTGCGGCCCCGCTGCTCCAGCACGAGGTTCAGCGTGAACAGGTCGGTCTCGGCGAAGAAGACGCCGTTGACCCACGGGCCGGAGCTGCCCGCCGTGGCCAGGTACATCGACGGGTGGGCGGCCAGCGTGGCGCGCACGAGTTCTTCCACTTCGGTGGCGGCGGCGGTGGTCATACCAGCTCCTCGGGATCGGCCCCTCGGTCGCTCACCGTAAACCCGCACGAGTGTCCTGAGAGGACGAGACAACCCGTTCGGGTGAATTCCACGGTTGGGATCTCGCGGGCCGGTGACGGCGCGTGTCGCACGTGTCCGAGTCGCCGCCCCGGCTCGGCGGCACCCAGCACCGCGCCCCCGATGGCCGGGAACGGCCGGGCGCAACCACCGATCCGGTGGAAGTCGCGCCGGCCGAACGGGTTCCCGAATCGGGGGGCGAACCACTCGGAAAATGATCACCTGAATCACCCCTTGTGTTGGCCACCGCTTCACCACAGGGTTCACCGCGGCCCGTTGGCTCCCACGGGCAACCCCGACGGAGGTGGAGCTTGTCCCCTGCACGCGTGACTCCCGCACGCCCGACCCCCGCCCGCAAGATCGCCGCGTCCCTGCTCGCGGCCGTCGCCCTCTCGACGTTCCTCACGACCCCGGCCCACGCGGCGACCGACGCCGAGCTGGCGTTCCACTGGGCGCCGGTCCACTACCAGGACACCGACTCGTCGGACTACGACGCCGACTACCTGTCCACTGTGGACTTCGACGGCGAGTGGAACACCCTGGACAACTGGGAGGCGCAGGACGACTCGCTCGCCCGCCTCACCGGCGCCGCCTACTACTCCGTGGTGGAGACCTCGACCCACTGGTTCCTGGTCTACAGCTTCTACCACCCGCGTGACTGGGAGGACTTCGCCGACCCGTTCGAGCAGTTCACCCACGAGAACGACATGGAGGGCATGCTGGCGACGGTCCGCAAGGACGGCTCGACGTTCGGCCGGCTCGAAGCCGTGATCACGGTGGCGCACAGCGACTTCTACTCGTACGTCCCGGCAGGCAGCACGTTCACGTCCGGTCGGGAGAGCATCGACGGCACGCTCCGCCTCCAGGGCACCCGGCCGACCACGCGCCAGGAAGCCAAGGGCCACGGCCTGTACGCGTGGAACGGCGCGGAGTTCCCCGGCGGCGACGGCGTGGTGTACGTGCCGAGCGCGACCGGCGAGGTGCCGTCGAGCGGCAACGACCGGTCCGTCGGCTACCGGCTGGTGGACACGTTCGCCGCCGGCGGGCTCTGGGCGCAGCGCAACAGCTCCACGACGTTCGCGAGCTGGGGCACGTTCCGCGGCGACAACGGCAAGGACAACTCCGCCAACTCCGCGTGGGGCTGGGACGACGGCAACGACGGCGCCGACGTCCAGCGCGGCCTCCTCGCCACCGACCCTGCGTACGTGGTGTCCGTGTACTTCGCCAACCGCGGCGCGTTCAGCCTGACCTACACGCGCAACGCCTACCGGTAGCGGTCAGCGGCGCCCCGCGTGTCCGGACGCACGTGCGTCGCGTGACGGAACGCGGGGCGCCCCGACCGGGTGAGGGCCGTCACCCCGTGCGGCGGGCGGCCAGGACTTACTCTCCGGTAATGACGCTGAGGCTCGACACCGCAGGCCCGGTGGCGACGTTGACCATCGACCGCCCGGCCAAGCGCAACGCCATGAGCTACGAGATGTGGTCCGCCCTGCCCGGCCTGCTGGCCCGGGTGCGGGACGACGACGCGGTGCGCGTGCTGGTCGTCCGGGGCGGGGAGCACTTCTCGGCCGGCGCGGACATCAGCGAGTTCTCCACCCTCCGCAAGGGCGCGGACGGCGCGGCCCGGTACGGCGAGGCCGTGCACAACGGGGAACGCGCCCTCGCCACCCTCGGCAAGCCCACGATCGCCGCCATCACGGGGTTCTGCATCGGCGGCGGCTGCGAGATCGCGCTGGCCTGCGACCTGCGGCTGGCGGCGGCGGACGCCCGGTTCGGCATCACGCCCGCCAAGCTCGGCATCGTCTACAACCTCACGTCCACCAAGCAGCTGGTGGACGTGGTCGGCCCGGCGTGGGCGAAGCAGATCCTGTTCAGCGGCGAGATCGTGGACGCGGCCACCGCGCTGCGGATCGGCCTGGTCAACGAGGTGCACCCGGCGGACGCGCTGGAGGCTCGGGTCAAGGCCCTGTCGGAGACGATCGCCGCCCGCGCGCAGGTCAGCGTGCGCGGCGCGAAGCACATCGTCAACCGGATCACCGACGGGCAGCACGACGAGGACGACGCCGTGCGCGCGCTCTACGACGAGGCGGTGCACAGCCCGGAGTACGCGGAGGGCGTGGCGGCGTTCCTGGAGAAGCGGCCGCCCCGGTTCTGATTGAGGGGTGGCCGGCCGGGTACCTCGTGCCCATGACCGAACCCGGAGAGCCGATCGAAGACCGCCGCGAGGACGACCTGGCCGAGACGGAGGGGCCCATCAACCCCGATCCGCCGCACTCGCCCGGCACGCCGGAGCCGCCGAACCTCGACGTGGACCCCGAGCAGTTCCTCGACGACGACGAGCGGCGCGGACGCGCGGACGAGCCGCCGTCCTAGCGGGCAGGACCCAGCCGCGCGACGGCCGGAGACAGCGGAACGGACCGCCGTGCGGGACGGCGGTCCGTTCGGCCTGCCGGCGTCAGTCGCCGTCGTACTTGTTCTTGTCGCCGGGCCACTCGCCGGTGAGCTTGTCGTAGCCCGTCGCGCCGCCCCGGTCGATCGCCGCCTTGACCAGGCCGAAGATCGCGCCCTGGATGGACGCGGCCAGCAGCACCTCGCCCCAGCCGCGGTCCTTCTGGGTGGGCGTGGGCGCTTCCTTCGTGCCGGTGATCAGCTTCCAGACCTGGCCGAACAGCGCGCTGGCGGCCAGACCGCCGAGCACGCCGAACAGCATTCCGAGCGGCCGGTAGAGCAGCTTGTTCACGTTCACGGCTAGCGCCCCCTCCGCATCAGCTTCCACAGCACCACCACGATCGCCGCGACCGCCGCCGCGACCGCCGCCGGGTGCCGGCGCGCCTGCTCGACGCCCTGTTCGACGCGGTGCTGCACGGGCGGCGGCAACGCCTCCACCGCGTGCGCGGCCTTCTCGCCGACCTGCCCGGCGACGACGGTCGCCTTCTGGCCGACCTGCTCGGCCACCACGCCGGCCTTCTGGCCCACCTGGCTCGCCACGGCGCTCGCCTTCTCGCCGACCTCGCCGGCCTTCGCCGCCGCCACGCCGGCGACCGCGCCGGCCTTCTGGCCGACCTCGTTCGCCTTCTCGGCGGCGACCCCGGCCACCGCGCTCGCCTTCTCGGCCGCCGCACCCGCCACGGCACTCGCCTTCTGTCCCACCTGCGCCGCCACCTCGCCCGCCTTCTGGCCGACCTCGCCCGCCTTCTGGCCGACCTCGCCCGCCTTCTCCCCGGCGGCCGCGCCGACCTTGCCCGCCTTCGCACCGGCCTTGTCGGTGGCCTGGCCGACCGCGGCGGTCGTCTTGCCCGCCGCGCCCGCCACCGCCGCGTTGGCCCGCGTCGCCTTCTCCTTCACCTTGTCCACCCGCTCGTGCGCCTTCTCCTTCACCCGCGCCGGCACGTCCGCCTTGTGCACCAGCGCTTCCACCGTGTCGCCGAGCTCGCGCCGGGTCTGCTCGACGTCGGCCCGCAGCTCGTCCGGATCGGTGGGGACGTCCTTGCCGTTCATCGGTGTGCCCTCTCGCTCACGGTGGCGATGTCCTTCTTGACGCCCGCGATGGCCTCTTCCGGCACGGGCGGTGTGCCGCGTTCCAGCTGCTTGCGGCCGACCAGCGCGAGCACGCCCGCGATGACGAAGACAGCCGCCGCGACGATGAACGCCGCGATCCACGCCGGCATGGTCGTGGCCAGGAGGAGCACCACGCCCGCGATCACCGTCATGAGGCCGAACCAGGCCAGCACGCCGGCACCGCCGAGCAGACCGGCTCCGGCGCCGACGCGCTTGCCCTTCGTGCGCATCTCGGCGACGGCCAGCCGGATCTCGTCCCGGGCCAGGCGGCTCACCTGCTCGGACAGCCGATTCACCAGTTCGGCGGTCGACGGTTCACGGTTCGTGACGCGACTGGTCCCGTGGTCCGTGGCGACGTGACTCATGGCCGTCTCCTCTCTCACTCGACCCACGACTACCCGAAAAGGCGTGGGTGTACGCACCGTGTTCGTGGGAACCCCCACGCCCATGACGCACCCCGATGCGCCCACGAAGCTGCCGAAGCGGTCCTGGTGGGCTGTGCTGAAGCGGACGGCCAAGGAGTTCAACGACGACAACCTCACCGACTGGGCGGCGGCGCTGACCTATTACGCGGTGTTGTCGCTGTTCCCCGGCCTGCTGCTGCTGACGGCGCTGCTCGGGCTGGTCGGCCCCGACACGACCAGGACCATTGTGGACAGTCTGGACGCGCTCGGTCCGGGCGAGGCGAAGGACACCATCGCGGGCGCCATCGAGAACCTGCAGAAGTCGCAGGCCAGCGGGCTGCTCGCGATCGTCGGCCTGGTGACGGCGCTGTGGTCGGCCTCGGGGTACGTGGGCGCGTTCATGCGCGCGTCGAACTCGATCTACGACGTCGAGGAGGGCCGGCCGTTCTGGAAGGTGATCCCGCTGCGGCTGGGGCTGACCGTCGGCGTGGTGGTGCTGCTGGCGCTGACCGCGCTGGGCGTCACGCTCACCGGCGGGGTGGCCGAGTGGCTGGGCGAGGTGCTCGGGCTCGGTTCGACGTTCGTGACGGTGTGGGACATCGCCAAGTGGCCCGTGCTGTTCCTGCTCGCGAGCCTCGCCATCGGCCTGCTGTACTGGGCGTCGCCGAACGTGCGGCAGCCGAGCTGGCTGTGGATCACGCCGGGCGGGCTGCTGGCCGTGCTGGCGTGGGTGCTGGCGTCGCTCGGGTTCGCGCTGTACGTGGCCAACTTCGGGTCGTACAACAAGACCTACGGCTCGCTGGCCGGTGTGATCGTGTTCCTGGTGTGGCTGTGGATCTCGAACATCGCGCTGCTGCTCGGCGCGGAACTGGACGCGGAGCTGGAGCGCGGCCGGCGCATGGCGACGGGGGAGTCCACCGGTGAGGACCCGGTGGCCCCGCCCCGCGACACGCGTGCGATGGACTAGCGGCTCACGCCGCCCGTCCGGTCGGCCCTGGTCGGATCAGCCCTGCTGCTCGGCGGCCGCTTCCGCGACCTGCTTGCGGACGTCCTCCATGTCGACCTTGCGGGCCTGGTCGATCAGGTCCTCCAACGCCGACTCCGGCAGGGCGCCGGGCTGGGCGTAGAGGACGACGCCGTCACGCACGATCATCAGGGTCGGGATCGACCGGATCTGGAACGCCGCGGCGAGCTGCTGCTGCGCCTCGGTGTCGACCTTGCCGAACACGATGTCGGTGTGCTTCTCGGCGGACTTCTCGTAGGTCGGGGCGAACTGGCGGCACGGACCGCACCACGCTGCCCAGAAGTCGACGAGGACCATCTCGGAGCCGCCGACAACCTCGTCGAAGTTCTCCGCGGTCAGCTCCACGGTGGCCATGGGTCCTCCTTGCTGTGGACATTGGGGGTGGCCCCCTCGTACCCAGGGCAACGATACCGACACCCCGCCGCATTCCCTTCAACAAATTGTGGACGCCTTCAACGATTGGTTGTAACTTTCGGGCCACCCGATCGCAGGAGGTGTCCCGTGCGCCGGACCGCAGCGCTCGCCCTGTCCCTGTTCGCGCTGGTCGCGTGCGGTGCGCCCGCCGAGGACCGCCCCGCGGGCCCGGCCGACGACCTGCCGTCGACGGCGGCGATCGTGGAGGCGGTGACGAAGGACGACGCGCTGGCCGCGACCCTGCCCGAGGCGGTCGCGAAGGCGGGCAGGCTGCGCGTCGGCTCCAACATCCAGAACCCGCCGAACAACTTCTACGCCGCCGACGGCACCACCCCGGTCGGCTCCGAGGTCGACCTGGTCAAGGCGGTCGCGCGCAAGCTCGGCCTGACCGTCGAGCACCAGGACATGGCGTTCGGGTCGCTCATCACGAGCCTGCAGGCCGGCCGGATCGACGTGACGATGGCCGCGATGAACGACACGCCCGAGCGGCAGCAGGCGATCGACTTCGTGGACTACTTCACGTCCGGCATCACGATCATGGTGCAGAAGGGCAACCCGGCGGGCATCAAGGGCCCGGACGACCTGTGCGGCAAGTCGGTCGCGGTCAACCTCGGCTCCAGCCAGGAGACCTACGCCAAGGAGTTCCGCTGCCTGTCCGGCGACCCGATCCAGGTCACCGCCACCGACAGCGACACCCAGAACCAGAACCAGCTCCGCACCGGCCGCGTCGCCGCCATCCTCAACGACCTGCCGACCGCCGTCTACGTCGCCAAGACCGCGGGGGACGGCGAGTTCTTCGAGGTCGTGGACCTGGCGCCGATCAACGGCGGCCCGTACGGCATCGGCGTCAACAAGAACACCCCGGAGCTGACCGCGGCCATCCGGAAGGCGCTGCAAACCCTGGTGGACGACGGCACGTACGGCAAGGTCCTCGCCGCCTGGGACGTCGAGCAGGGCGCGATCACCGAGGTGACCGTCAATGGCCGGTGACACCTCGGTGGCGGAGGCCGGTGACGACCTGGTCGTCGTCCCGCTGCGCCACTGGGGGCGGTGGGTCGGAGGGGCGGTGATCCTGGCCCTGCTCGGCGCCCTGGGCTGGGCGCTGGCCGACGCGAAGATCGACTACGCGGCCGTGCCGGGGTTCTTCACCCACGACATCATGCTGCGCGGCCTGGTCAACACGGTGGTGCTGGCGGTGACCGCGCAGGCGGGCGCGATCGTGCTCGGCGTCGTGATCGCGCTGCTGCGCCGCTCGGCCAACCCCGTCGCCCGCTGGTTCGCCGCCGGGTACGTGTGGCTGTTCCGGGGCCTGCCGGTGCTGCTGCAGATCCTGCTGTGGTTCAACCTGGCGCTGGTCTTCGAGAACATCTCCATCCCCGGCCTGTTCGAGGAGAAGACCAACGTCCTGGTCACCGCGTTCGTGGCGGCGCTGCTCGGGCTCGGCCTCAACGAGAGCGCGTACATGGCGGAGATCGTGCGGGCCGGCCTGAACAGCGTGGACCACGGCCAGGTCGAGGCGGCCAAGGCGATCGGCATGACGCCCGCGACCACGTTGCGTCGGGTCGTGCTGCCGCAGGCCATGCGCGTGATCATCCCGCCGACCGGCAACAACTTCATCAACATGCTCAAGGGCACCTCGATGGCGTCCGTCATCGGGTTCCTGGAGCTCATCCACGCCGCCAACAACATCGCCTCGCGCAACCTCCAGATCATGGAGACGCTGCTGGCCGCCGCCGCGTGGTACATGGTCGTGGTCAGCGTGGCGAGCGTCGGGCAGCACTTCCTGGAGCGGCACTACGGCAAGGGGGTGGCCCGGTGAGCCTCGTGCGGGCGGTCGGCGTGCGGAAGTCGTTCGGGCACGCGGAAGTGCTCCGGGGCGTCGACCTCTCGGTGGACGCGGGCCAGGTCGTGTGCCTGCTCGGGCCGTCCGGCGCGGGCAAGTCGACGTTCCTGCGCTGCGTGAACCACCTGGAGACGATCGACGCGGGCCGGATCTGGGTCGACGGTCAGCCGGTCGGGTTCACCGCGCGCGGCGGCAGGTTGCACGAGCTGCGCGAGCGGGAGGTGGCGCGGCAGCGGCGGGGCATCGGCATGGTGTTCCAGCGGTTCAACCTGTTCCCGCACCGCACGGCGGTGGAGAACGTCGCAGAAGGACCCGTGCACGTGCTGCGGACGCCCCGGAAGGCGGCGGTCGAGCAGGCACGGGCGCTGCTGGACCGGGTCGGGCTGGCCGACAAGGCGGACGCCTACCCGCACCAGCTGTCCGGCGGCCAGCAGCAGCGCGTGGCGATCGCGCGGGCGCTCGCGATGCGGCCGAAGCTGATGCTGTTCGACGAGCCCACGTCGGCGCTGGACCCGGAGCTGGTCGGCGAGGTGCTGGACGTGATGGCCGACCTGGCGCGGGACGGCATGACCATGATCGTGGTGACGCACGAGATCGGGTTCGCCCGGCAGGTCGCCGACTCGGTGGTGTTCCTGGTGGACGGCGCGGTGGTCGAGACCGGGCCGCCGGGCCAGGTGCTGGACAATCCGCGACAGCAACGCACGCAGCAGTTCCTCGCGAAGGTGCTCTAGGTGGTCATGCGCATCCCGTCCTCGTACCTCGTCCAGTTCCACGAGCCGGAGGGGTACCTGGACTTCGCCCGCTTCGGGCCGCCGTCGCACGCGGTCGTCGTGGAGTCGACCCGGCTGCTGGAGACGTCGGCGGCGGCCGGTCCGGCGACGGTGGACGACCTCATGCGCCAGGAGCTGCGGGCCAGGGCGGCGGTGGCGCGGCTGTGCCGGGGCGACACCGACCACGTGGCGCTGCTGCCGAACACCAGCACCGGGCTGTTCCAGGTGGCGCTGGGCGTGACCGGCGAGGTGCTGGTGTCGGCGGGGGAGTTCCCGGCGAACACCTACCCGTGGGCGCGGTCGCCGCGCGTCGACGTGTCGTGGCTGCCGCCCGGCCCGGTGACGGCGGACGCCGTGCGCGCGGCGTTGACGCCCGCGACGAAGGCCGTGGCGGTGAGCGCGGTGGACTTCCGCACCGGGCACCGGGCCGACCTGGCGGCGTTGCGGGAGGTGGTCGGTGACCGGCTGCTCGTCGTGGACGGCATCCAGGGCTTCGGCGTGGTGGACGAGCCGTGGGAAGCGGCGGACGTGCTGGTCGTCGGCGGCCAGAAGTGGCTGCGGGCCGGGTGGTCCACCGGGTTCATGGCGCTGTCCGACCGGGCGCTGGACCGGCTGGACCCCGTGCTGTCCGGCTGGACGGGCGCCGAGGACGCCGGGCTGTTCGACAACGCGATCCACCCGGTCGGCGAGGGCGCGGCCGGCTGGTCGATCACGAACCTGAGCCCGGTCGCCGCGGGCGCGCTGGCCGCCGCGCTGGAGCTGGTCGAGCTGGCCGGGGTCGCCGCGCTCGACGACGCCGTGCGCGACCGGTCCGACGAGCTGGCCGAGGCCGTCCGCGCGGCCGGCGGCGAGGTGGTGTCCGCGGTGGACCGCCGCGCGGGCATCCTCGCCTTCACCCTGCCCGACCACCCGCCGTCCGTGGTCGGCGCGGCGCTCGTGGACGCGGGCGTGACGGCGACCGTGCGGCCGGAGCACGTCCGCCTGTCGCCGCACGCCTCCACGACCCCGGACACGATCGCCCGCTTCGCCGCCGCGCTGAAGGAGATCCGCGCGCCGAAGGCCGTCCCGGGCGCCGCCACGCCGGCGCCCGCCGTGACGTCCGACGTGCTCACCGCGTTGATCCCCACGGTGAACAGCCTGGCCGAGGCGGTCGGACCGGGCACCGAGGTCGTCCTGCACGACCTGGGCGCGCTGCCCAACTCGATCATCGCCATCGCGGGCGACCTCACCGGACGCAAGGTCGGCGGCCCGATGACGGACCTGCTGCTCGGCCTCGTCCGCCGCGGCACCACGCAGGACCTCGCGGGGTACGAGACGTACGCCCCGGACGGCCGGGTGATCCGCTCGTCCACCGTGTTTTTGCGCGACGACCGCGGCGTCGCCGTGGGCTGCCTGTGCGTGAACAGCGATCCCGGCCCCGACCGCCGGCCCGACCACGCCGTGTCGGCCGTCGAGGCGTTCCCCGGCGACGTCGACACCCTCCAACGCCTGCTCGTGGAACGCGCCGTCGCCGCCGTCGGGGTGCCCGTCGAGCTGATGAAGAAGTCCCACAAGTCCCAGGTCGTCCGCGTGCTGGACGAGGCGGGCCTGTTCCTCATCCGCGACTCCGTCGACTACCTCGCGGGCGTCCTCGGCGTGACCCGGTACACGATCTACAACTACCTCAACGAGGTACGGGCCTGACGACCCGGCCGGTGGGCGGGGCGGCCCCCCTTCGGGAACATCTCCTCCGTCCACCGACCGGGTCGTCTCAGGACACCGGCACCAAGGGCTGGTCGCCTTGGTGCACGGCCGCGTGGGCGGCGTCACGCGCGGCGTTCGCCTCGTCGTCGGTCAGCGTGCGGGTCAGGTGGCGCAGGACCAGGCGCAGCAGCACGTTCCGCTGCTCCGGCCGCGCGCCGAGCCGCGCCACGGCCGCCTCCGGCAGGTCGCGCACCGGTGTCTCGCTCACCACCACGACCTCCTCCACCACGTCCCCGATCACGGCGCGGACGGCGTCGCCGATCGTCTCGGCGTCCGCGCCGGGGTCCACCGCCACCGAGATGTCCCGCGTGATCGCCGGGTGCCGCGACACCGGCCGGTACGGCGTGAGGTCGAGCATCTGCGCGGCCACCCTCGGGTCCTCCGACGACAGCAGGCGGATGTCCGGGACGCCCTTGCGCAGCATCAGCAACCGGTCCAGCCCGGCGCCCAGCGCGAGACCGTGCACGTCGTCGGGCAGCCACGCCCGCCGCAGCACGTGCCGCGCCGCCAGGCCGCACTCGGCGACCTCCAGCCACTCGCCGTCCACCAGCACGTCGACCTGCCGCCCGGCCGTCGTGTACGGGTGGGTCGCGGGGGTCGTGTGGCTGCGCAGCATCCGGCCGGGGCCGGTGTAGCGGGTGTAGCTCGCGTCACGCGTGACGGCGTCCGGCGGGTAGCCCAACGCCGTGTAGTTGTCGTCGACCGACACCTCCGGGTGATCGCGCAGCACGCGCACGTCTCCCGGCAGGGCGGCGAGTATGTCGGCTACCAGCAGTTGCACGGCATGCGGCCCGTACGTGGGGTCGCTGAGGTCGCGAGGCATCGCGGGTGGTCCCTTCGAGGGCTGGTGGACGGGCAGGAGAGGAGTCCCCCGAGCCGGTCCGCCACCGGGACCACGTGAACTAGCGCACGCCGCGGGCCCCGACGACGGGGTCTCCCGGCCGGGGGCGGCTAAATCGACGCGTCACGTTTTCCACCCTAGCCCGCGCGTGCCGCATGATGCACGCATGTTGTCGACCAAGGGCGAGGACTTCCGCGCGTTCTGGACCGAGCGCCACCTGTGCACGCTGACCACCGTCCGGGCGGACGGCACCCCGCACGTCGTGCCGGTCGGCGTCACGCTGGACGTGGACACCGCCACCGCCCGGGTGATCAGCTCGCGCGGCTCGCACAAGGTCCGCCGGATACTCGCCGCCGGTGACGCGGGCGTGCCCGCCGCCGTGTGCCAGGTGGACGGACGCCGCTGGTCGACGCTGGAGGGCCGGGCCGTCGTCCGGCAGTCGTCCGACGCGGTGGAGGACGCCGTGCGGCGGTACGCCGAGCGCTACCGGACGCCGCGCCCCAACCCCGAGCGCGTGGTGATCGAGATCGCCGTCACGCGCGTGCTGGGGACGGTGTGAACATCACCGTCGTCGGCATCGGGGCCGACGGCTGGGACGGCCTGCCGCCCGCGTCCCGGCGCGAGATCGAGGCGTGCGAGGTGCTGCTCGGCAGCAGCCGGCAACTGGACCTGGTCCCCGGCGCGTTCGACCGGGTCCCGTGGCCGTCACCGCTGGTCCCGGCGCTGCCCGGGCTGCTGTCCCGGTACTCCGGCCGGCGGGTCGGCGTGCTGGCCAGCGGCGACCCGATGTTCCACGGCATCGGCACGACCCTGGTCCGGCTGCTGGGCGCCGGGCACGTGCGCGTGGTGCCGCACCCGTCGTCGGCGTCGCTGGCGTGCGCGCGGCTCGGCTGGGCGCTGGACGACGTCGCCGTCGTCAGCCTGGTCGGCAAGCCCGCCGCGCTCCTCGTCCCGCACCTGCACCCCGGCCGGCGCGTGCTCGTGCTCGGCGGCGACCCGCGCGAGGTGGCCGCCCTGGCGCCGGACGCGCGGCTGACCGTGCTGGAGCAGCTGGGCGGGCCGGGGGAGCGGGTGCACCACGCGCTCGACGACGCCGACCCGCTGCACGTCCTCGCGGTCGAGTGCGGCGCGGACGGCGCGTCCCTCGTCCCCGGCCGGCCCGACGACACCTACGAGCACGACGGCCAGCTCACCAAGCGGGAGGTGCGGGCGGTGACGTTGGCGCTGCTCGCGCCCCGTCCCGGCGAGCTGCTGTGGGACGTCGGCGCGGGCGCCGGCAGCATCGCCGTCGAGTGGTGCCGGACCCACCCGAGCTGCCGGGCGATCGCCGTGGAGCAGCACCCCGAGCGGGCCGCGCGCATCACGCGCAACGCCACCGCGTTGGGCGTGCCGGGCATCGAGGTCGTCGTCGGCACGTCGCCGGGCGCGTTGGAGCTGGAGCCGCCCGACGCCGTGTTCATCGGCGGCGGGCTCACCGCCGAAGGCGTGGTCGAACGCTGCTGGGCCGCCCTGAAGCCCGGCGGGCGGCTGGTGGCCAACGCCGTGACGCTGGAGTCGGAGGCCGTGCTGACGCGCTGGCACGGCCGGCTGGGCGGCGACCTGAGCCGGATCGAGGTGAGCCGGGCGGCCGCGATCGGCGGCTTCACCGGCTGGCGCCCGCAGATGCCCGTGACCACCTGGGTGGTCGCCAAGGAGAACGTCGCTGAGGAGAAGGTGTGACCGTCCACTTCATCGGCGCCGGGCCAGGCGCGGCCGACCTGCTGACCCTGCGGGCGGCGCGGCTCATCGCCGAGTCCCCGGTCTGCCTGTACGCGGGCGCGCTGGTGCCGGTCGACGTCCTCGACCACTGCCCGCCGGGCGCCCGCCTGGTCGACACGGCCAACCTCGACCTCGACCGGATCACGGACGAGCTCGCCGCCGCGCACGCCGCCGGGCACGACGTGGCCCGCCTGCACTCCGGCGACCCGTCGGTGTTCAGCGCGGTGGCCGAGCAGATGCGGCGGCTGGACGCCCTGGGCATCCCGTACGACGTCACGCCGGGCGTGCCCGCCTTCGCCGCCGCCGCCGCGTCGCTCAACCGCGAGCTGACCGTCCCCGGCGTCGGCCAGACCGTGATCCTCACCCGCACGTCGGCCCGGGCCACCCCCATGCCGCCGGGGGAGGACCTGGCGTCGCTGGGCCGGTCGCGGTCCACGATCGTGCTGCACCTGGCCGTGCAGCGGATCGAGGAGGTGGTGGCCGACCTGCTGCCGAACTACGGCGCGGACTGCCCGGTCGCCGTGGTCGCGCGGGCCAGCCGTAACGACGAGGTGGTCCTGCGCGGCACCCTCGCCGACATCGCCGGGCAGGTGCTCGCCGCGGGCGTCAAGCGGACCGCCGTCATCGTCGTGGGCCGGGTGCTGGCGGCCGAGGGCTTCCCGGACAGCCACCTCTACTCCACGACCCGCTGCCGTTCGTGAGGCGCTCCGTGAGGGCTTCGTGAGGCGCTTCGAAAGGCGCTTCGCGGGCACCGGGGGCACGGGGATCCCCCCGATTTCCATTCTACCGACGGGGACCGACGCCAACGGCCCGCCGACCGGTGGCTGTGGATCACGCGCGGCCGACGACGGTCCCCGCCCGGTCGATCACGATCACGTCCACGGAGACGGGAGCGCCGCGCAGGACGTCGTCGGCCGTCGCCTTGGCCCGCGCCGCGACCAGGTCGCCCAGCGGCACGCCCGCCGCCTGGCACACGTGCAACGCCCCGAGCGCGGTGTTGGCCTCCGTCACGGCGGCGGCCAGCGCCGGGTCGTCCACCAGCGACGCCAGGAAGCCCAGGTTCACCTGGGAACGCCGCGAGTGGAGGTCGAGGTGCCCGTCCGCCAGCTTGGACAGCTTCCCGATCCCGCCCGCCACGGTCAGCCTCGGCACGGGGTGGCGGCGCAGGTACTTCAGCACCGCGCCGGCGAAGTCGCCCATGTCCAGCAACGCGTCCTCGGGCAGCCCGTGCACCTCGGCCGCCACCTTCTCCGACGTGCTGCCGGTGCACCCGGCCACGTGCCGGTACCCCTGCGCCCGCGCCACGTCGATCCCGCGCCGGATGCTGTCGATCCACGCCGAGCACGAGTACGGCACCACGATCCCCGTCGTGCCGAGGATCGACAGCCCGCCCAGGATGCCCAGCCGCGGGTTCCACGTCCGGCGCGCCAGCTCCTCGCCGTGCTCGACCGAGACCGACAGGACGACGTCGCCGCTGCCGCCGTGCTCGGCCGCCACGCGCGCCACGTGCTCGCGCATCATCCGCCGCGGCACGGGGTTGATCGCGGGCTCGCCGACCGGCAGCGGCAGGCCCGGCTTGGTGACCGTGCCCACCCCGGGACCGGCCTCGAACACGACCCCGGAGCCGGGCGCGCCGTGCCGGACCGTGACGCCGACCAGCGCGCCGTGCGTGACGTCCGGGTCGTCGCCCGCGTCCTTCACGACCGCCGCGAACGCCCGGTCCCCGTGCAGCGATTCGCGGGCCAGCGCGAACGTCGGCGTCTGCCCCTTCGGCAGCACGATCCCCACCGGGTCGGGGAACTCGCCGGTGAGCAGCGCCGTGTACGCCGCCGTGGTCGCGGCGGTGGCGCAGGCGCCCGTCGTCC
This sequence comes from Saccharothrix hoggarensis, assembly GCF_052936025.1. The sequence continues at coordinate 2,377,603 of NZ_CP193624.1, forward strand.
AGCCGTAGCGCAGGTTCGTGCTCACGGTGCCAGGATGCAACAGTGGTGAAGACCGTGCTGGTACTGGGTGGCACCGGCGAGGCCCGGGAACTCGCCGCCGCGCTCACGTCGGCGAGGGTCGTGTCGTCCCTGGCCGGTCGGGTGGCCCACCCGAGGCTGCCGGCGGGCGAGGTGCGGATCGGCGGGTTCGGCGGCGTGGACGGGCTCGTCGCCTACCTCCGGGCCGAGCGGGTCGACGCGGTCATCGACGCCACTCACCCGTTCGCCGACCGCATCACCGCGAACGCCCTCGCCGCGACCACCGCGACCGGCACCCCGTTCCTGGTCCTGCGCCGTCCCGGCTGGCCGCCCGAGGACGACTGGCGGTACGTGGACAGCGTCGCCGAGGCCGCCGCGCTCGTGGCGGGCCGCCGGGCGTTCATCACCACCGGACGACAGGAGCTGGGCGCGTTCACCAGCGGTGTCGCGCGCACGGTCGACCCGCCCGACCCGCCGAACCCCCGCCTCGACCTCGTGCTGGACCGCGGACCGTACACAGTGGACGGCGAGGTCGCGCTGATGCGCGAGCACCGGGTCGAGGTGCTGGTCACCAAGGACAGCGGCGGCCCCATGACGGCGGCCAAGCTGACCGCCGCCCGTCACCTCGGCGTCCCCGTCGTCGTCGTGCGCCGGCCACCGCCACCGCCGGCGCCGCTGGTGGAGACGGTGGCCGAGGCCGTCGCGTGGCTCACCCGGGGTAGCGGCGCGGGGTGAACACCGTGCCGCGGGCGCTGACGGTGGTCTGCGACGAGCCGATCAGCAGCAGGCAGCGCATGTCCACAGTGGACGCGTCCAGCTCGGCCAGCCGCACCACCCGCACCGTCTCCTCCGGCCCGCCGACGTCCCGCCCGACGACCACCGGGGTGTCGGGGGAGCGGTGCCGCAACAGCAGGTCGCGCGCCTTCTCCACCTGCCACGTCCGGCTGCGCGAGGCCGGGTTGTAGATCGCCAGCACCAGGTCGGCCTTCGCCGCCGCCTCCAGCCGCTCCTCGATCACGTCCCACGGCTTGAGCCGGTCCGACAGCGACACCACGCAGTAGTCGTGCCCCAGCGGCGCGCCGACCCGGCTCGCCACGGCGTGCGCGGCGGTCAACCCCGGCAGCACCGTCACCGGCACGTCCGCGAACTGCTCCTCGGTCGCCACCTCCAGCACCGCGCTGGCCATCGCGAACACGCCGGGGTCGCCCGACGACACCACCGCGACCCGCCGTCCCCGCTTGGCCAGGTCCAGCGCGAACGCGGCCCGCTCGGCCTCCACCTTGTTGTCCGACGCGTGCCGCCGCTGCCGCGGGTCGACCGGCACGCGGTTCAGGTACGTCACGTACCCGACCAGGTCGTCCGCCCCGGCCAGCGCCCGCCGCGCCTCCGGCGTCAGCCACTCGGGTCCGGCGGGGCCGAGCCCCACCACCACGACCTCGCCCCTGTGCCCGGAAGCCGTCACGGGCTTGCCCGGCGGCTTGCTCGGCAGCAACGCCAGCGAGAAGTACGGCACGCCGTCGGCGTCCACTTCGGACAGCGGCGCGGTCCGCTGCGCGCCGGTCGTGGCCCGCTCCACGTACCAGGCCTCGTCCAGCCGCCCCGCCCGCGCCAACGCCTCCCGCACCCGCGGGAACGTCCGGCCCAGCTTCATGATCGCCACGGGGTCGCCGCCCGACAGGTGCTCCACCAGCGCGTCCGCGGACAACGTCCCCGGCAGCACGGTCAGCACCTCGTCCCGCTCCACGAGCGGCCGGCCGATCACGGCGGAACCCGCGCTGACCGACGTCACGCCCGGCACCACCTCGGCGTCGTACCGGTGCGCCAACCGCTTGTGCAGGTGCATGTACGACCCGTAGAAGAACGGGTCGCCCGCCGCCAGCACCACGACCACGCGGCCCGCGTCGAGGTGGGCGGCCAACCGCGCCGCGCACTCCTCGTAGAACGCGTCGATCTCGCCCTGGTAGTCGTCGGAGTCCTCGGTGGTGACCGGGTAGACCAGCTGCTCCTCGACCTGCCCCGCGCGCAGGTACGGCTCCGCGATCCGGCGCGCCACGCTCCGCCCGTGGCGGGCGCTGTGGAACACCACCACGTCCGCCTCGCCGATCAGCCGTGCCGCCTTGACGGTCACCAGCTCCGGGTCGCCCGGACCCACCCCGACGCCGTACAGCTTGCCCGTCATTCGTCCTCGCTCGCGATCGCGTTGATCGCCGCCGCGGTCATGGCGCTGCCGCCCCGCCGCCCGCGCACGACCAGGTACTCCAGCCCCAGGTCGTTGGCCGCCAACGCGTCCTTCGACTCGGCCGCCCCGATGAACCCGACCGGCACGCCCAGCACGGCGGCCGGTCGCGGCGCGCCCGCCGCCACCATGTCCAGCAGGTGGAACAACGCGGTCGGCGCGTTGCCGATGGCCACCACCGCGCCGTCCAGCTTGCCGCGCCACAGCTCCAACGCCGCCGCGCTGCGGGTGTTGCCCAGCTCCGCCGCCAGCCCCGGCACGCGCGGGTCGCCCAACGCGCACACGACCTCGTTGTCCGCGGGCAGCCTGCGCCGCGTCACGCCCGCCGCCACCATCTGCGCGTCGCACAGGACCGGCGCGCCGGCCAGCAGCGCCGCGCGGGCGTCGCGGACCACGTTCGGCGAGTGGTCGACGTCGGTGACGAGGTCGACCATCCCGCAGGCGTGGATCATCCGCACCACCACCCGCGCCACGTCCGCCGGGAACCGCGCCAGGTCGGCCTCGGCCCGGATGGTGGCGAAGGACCGGCGGTAGATCTCCGCGCCGTCCTTGATGTAGCTGGTCACCTGATCTCCTCGTACCCGTCGCCGGTCGCGACGAACTCCACCACGTCGCCCGTCGGCCGCCCGCACCGGCGCGCGCAACCCGACCAGTGCGCCCGGCCCGGCGTGGACCGGGCGCCGATCCAGCGGGTCGCGTCGGCGCGGACGTCGGCCAGCGCCTTGGCGCACCCCGGTCGGCCGGTGCACGCGCTGACGCCGTGCCACGGCGAGTCGGGCGACGTGAACAGGCCGCTGGTCTCGCTCCCGGCGGGCAGCACCAGGCTGCGCCACGGCGTGAGCCGCACCGCCGCGCCGGCGAGCAGGCGCGCGTCCAACCGGCCCAGCGGCACCCCCGCCACGACGGCGGAACCGTGGACGCCCGGTGCGACCGGCGTCACACCCGGCTCGATCGTCGGCGGGCCCGGAACGCCCAGCGCCTCCGTGATCTTCCGCACACCGCCGTCCACTTCGGACAGCCGCCACGCGTCGCCGCGGATCTCGCCGAAGACGCGCGCGGCGGTCACCACGGCGTCCACTGGATCGGTCACGCGGAGCCCGGAGTCGCGCCCTGCTAGGAACAACGCGTCGCCGACCAGCCCGACGTCACCCGCCAGGCCGCTCACCGCGCCACCCACCGTGACCAGGAACCGGCCCGGCAGGGACGCCAGCTCCGGCGTCGCGCACAGGGCCGCGTCGATCGCGTCGACCAGCGCCTGGTTGTCGTCCAGCGGCGCGGCGACGATGTTCCGGATGCGCTCGTGGGTCGTCGACGGCAGCAGCCCGACCTCGCGCAGGCGGGCGCCCAGCTCGTGCTCCGCGCCCGGCGGCAAGCCTCTGACCTGCAGGTTCGCCCGTGAGGTCAGGTCGAGGAACCCGTCACCCAGCTCCAGCGCGGCCGTGCGCACCGCGTCGAACTGGACCGCGCTCAACGTCCCGCCGGGCACCCGCACGCGGGCCAGCCCGCCGTCGGCGGCCTGGTGCACGTCGACGGCGCCGGGGCAGGCGTCCGGGCGAACTCGGTCCGTGGGCATGGACTGGATGCTAACTGCCGTTAGGGTGACCTCCGAACGGCGAAGCAGCAGGAGGAAGCCGGTGTGAATCCGGCGCGGTCCCGCCACTGTGACCGGGGGAGGCCCCGGGAGTCAGGAACTCCGCTCGCCGTCCCCCACGACCGGGGCGAGGACCCCCGAGGGATGGAGCCCGCACGTGATCCTGCTGTTGTCGACCTCCGACACCGACCTGCTGTCCGCCCGCGCGAGTGGCGCCGACTACCGCCTGGCCAACCCCGCCCGCACCGCCGTGGACGACCTCCCGGCGCTGGTCGAGGGCGTCGACCTGGTGGTCGTGCGCATCCTCGGCGGTCGCCGGATGTGGGAGGAGGGGCTCGACTGGCTGCTCGCCTCCGGCCTGCCGGTCGTCGTGCTCGGCGGCGAGCAGAACCCGGACGCGCCGCTGATGGAGCTGTCCACCGTGCCCGGCGGGGTGTGCGCGGAGGCGCACGCGTACCTGGCGCACGGCGGCGCGGCGAACCTCGCGCAGCTGCACCACTTCCTGTCGGACACGGTCCTGCTGACCGGCCACGGGTTCGCCCCGCCCGAACCCACGCCGACGTGGGGCGTGCTGGAGCGGGAGGCCGCGGGCGAGGACGGCCCCACCATCGCCGTCCTGTACTACCGCGCCCACCACGTGGCCGGGAACACCGCGTTCGTGCACGCCCTGTGCGACGCGATCGAGGCCAAGGGCGGCCGGCCCCTGCCGATCTTCTGCGCGTCCCTGCGCGCCGCGGACCCCGCCCTCCTGGCCGAGCTGGGCAAGGCGGACGCCCTGGTCGTCACGGTCCTCGCGGCCGGCGGCACGAAGCCCGCCGCGGCCTCCGCCGGCGGTGACGACGACGCGTGGGACGTGGGCGCGCTGGCCGCGCTCGACGTGCCGATCCTCCAAGGCCTGTGCCTGACGAGCAGCCGGGCCGCGTGGGACGGGAACGACGACGGACTGTCCCCTTTGGACACCGCGACCCAGGTGGCGATCCCCGAGTTCGACGGCCGGATCATCACCGTGCCGTTCTCGTTCAAGGAGGTCGACGAGGACGGGCTCACGGTCTACGTCGCCGACGAGGAGCGCGCGGCGCGGGTCGCCGGCATCGCCGTCCGCCACGGCAGGCTCCGCCACATCCCGCAGGCCGAGCGCCGCGTCGCCGTCATGCTCTCGGCGTACCCGACCAAGCACTCCCGCATCGGCAACGCGGTCGGCCTCGACACCCCGGCCAGCGTCGTGCGGCTGCTCGCCGCGATGAAGGACCACGGCTACGACATCGGCGACGACCTGCCGGGCGTGGCGAACCTCGACGGCGACGCGCTGATCCACGCGCTGATCGCCGCCGGCGGCCAGGACGCCGACTGGCTCACCGAGGAGCAGCTCCAGGGCAACCCGGTGCGGCTCCCGGCGGCCCGTTACGCGGAGTGGTACGCCACCCTGCCGGAGGACACCCGCGAGGGGATGGAACGGCACTGGGGCGCGGCGCCCGGCACCCTGTTCGTGGACCGGTCGCGGGACCGGGACGGCGAGATCGTCCTGGCCGCCCTGCGCTCCGGCAACGTCGTCGTCATGGTGCAGCCGCCGCGCGGCTTCGGCGAGAACCCCATCGCGATCTACCACGACCCCGACCTCCCGCCGAGCCACCACTACCTGGCCGCGTACCGCTGGCTGGAGGACGAGTTCGGCGCCGACGCCGTGGTGCACGTCGGCAAGCACGGCAACCTCGAGTGGCTGCCCGGCAAGACCGTCGGCCTGTCGGCGGGCTGCGGTCCCGACGCCGCCCTCGGCGACCTGCCCCTGATCTACCCGTTCCTGGTCAACGACCCGGGCGAGGGCACCCAGGCGAAGCGGCGCGCGCACGCCACCCTCGTGGACCACCTGGTGCCGCCGATGGCGCGGGCCGACAGCTACGGCGACATCGCCCGCCTGGAACAGCTGCTGGACGAGCACGGGAACATCGCCGCGATGGACCCGGCCAAGCTGCCCGCCATCCGGGCCCAGATCTGGACCCTCATCCAGGCCGCGAAGCTCGACCACGACCTGGGGCTGGACGACCGGCCGCACGACGCCGAGTTCGACGAGCTGATCCTCCACGTCGACGGCTGGCTGTGCGAGGTGAAGGACGTCCAGATCCGCGACGGCCTGCACGTCCTCGGCGAGGCGCCCACCGGCGAGACCCGCGTCAACCTGGTCCTGGCCATCCTCCAGGCCAAGCAGATGTGGGCGGGCCAGACCGCCGCCCTGCCCGGCCTGCGCGAGGCGCTGGGGCTCGCCGACACCACCCGGACGAGCACCGACCGGGTCGAGGCGGAGGCCCGCGCGCTCGTCCAGGCCATGGAAGACGCCAATTGGGACGTGAACGCCGCCCGCGGCCTCACCGACAACGGCGATGTCGCGCGCATCCTGGAGTTCGCCGCCACCGAGGTCGTGCCCCGGCTCGCCCGCACGACGGACGAGATGACGAACGTGCTGCACGCGCTCGACGGCGGTTACGTCCCGGCCGGTCCGAGCGGGTCGCCGCTGCGCGGCCTGGTGAACGTGCTGCCGACCGGCCGGAACTTCTACTCGGTCGACCCCAAGGCGGTGCCGTCCCGGCTGGCCTGGGAGACCGGCCAGGCGATGGCCGACTCGCTGCTGGAGCGCTACCGGGCGGACACGGGGGAGTGGCCCCCGTCCGTGGGCCTGTCGGTCTGGGGCACGAGCGCCATGCGCACCGCCGGTGACGACATCGCCGAGGTGCTGGCGCTGCTGGGCGTGCGGCCGACCTGGGACGACCAGTCACGCCGGGTCACGGGTCTGGAGGTGATCCCGCTGGATGAGCTGAACCGGCCGAGAATCGACGTGACGGTGCGCATCAGCGGGTTCTTCCGCGACGCATTCCCCCACGTGGTGGCACTGATCGACGACGCGGTGCGACTGGTCGCGAACCTCGACGAGTCCGACGCCGACAACTTCGTCCGGGCTCACGCGCAGGCGGATCTGGCACAGCACCACGACGAGCGCCGGTCGACAATGCGCGTCTTCGGCAGCAAACCGGGCGCGTACGGCGCCGGTCTCCTCCCGCTCATCGACAGCCGGAACTGGCGGGACGACGCCGACCTCGCCGAGGTGTACGCCGTCTGGGGCGGGTACGCCTACGGTCGGGAACTGGACGGCGTCGAAGCGCGACCGGCGATGGAGAACGCGTACCGGCGGATCGCCGTCGCCGCGAAGAACATCGACACCCGTGAACACGACATCGCCGATTCCGACGATTACTTCCAGTACCACGGCGGCATGGTCGCCACGGTGCGCGCGTTGACCGGGAAAGCGCCCGCCGCCTATGTCGGCGACAGCACCCGTCCCGACGCCGTGCGCACCCGGACCCTGCACGAGGAAACGAATCGCATCTTCCGCGCCAGGGTGGTCAACCCGAAATGGTTGGCCGCGATGCGCAAGCACGGGTACAAGGGCGCGTTCGAATTGGCCGCCACGGTCGACTACCTGTTCGGCTACGACGCCACGACCGGTGTCGTCGCCGACTGGATGTACGAGCAGTTGGCGGCCAGTTACGTGCTGGACCCGGAGAACCGGAAGTTCCTGACCGAATCCAACCCGTGGGCGCTGCACGGCATCTCGGAACGCCTGCTGGAGGCGGCCGAGCGCGGTATGTGGGAGCACCCGGAGCCGGAGACGCTGGCCGCCCTCCGGACCGCGTACCTCGAAACCGAGGGCGACCTGGAAGACGGGCGCTGACCACCCGGCCGCCGCGTTCCCCGGAACGCGGCGGCCCGATCACGAACCGGACTCGCCCGCGGAGCCGAGCCGCGGCGGCGGCCGGTGGGTCCGGTTCGCGTCGAATGGCGAGTCGAACAGCCGGTCGGATCACGATTGCGATCGCGACCCGAATGAGGGGTACCCCTATATTCGGGCTCCTCGGGAATACCCCGGCGCCGAACAGCGGCGGAACGGGCCGGCTCTGGTCCTGAATGGACGATTGCGGGCGGCCCGCGGGCGCCCGATCGGGGCCACTCGGACAACTCGGCGGAGACGGCCGTCGGCTCACCGGACGACTCCCCGTGCGCGGCCGGCGACTCGCCGTGCCGTGACGCGGAACACTCCCGAACCCCACCCCGGCGTCGCGTGTCGCGCGGTCCGGTGGACACTGGTGCCGGGTGAGCGGGTTACGGCTTGTGAATGCGTTCCGGATCTCCGGCTCGCGAGGTGAACCGAGCGTGTCCGATCGGTCTACGAACTGTGCCTGAACGGACCACTGGCGGCACCGCCGGCGGAATCGGTCCAGCAGGGCGAATGTCGCAAGGTCGGTAACAGCGCGGACACGGGAGCTTGACACAACTCCGTGGCGCGAACCACACTCCCCCAAAACCTGGGAGCGCTCCCAGAACGTTCACCGCCGATCAACTGAGGAGTTCTCGTGCGCTACCGTCGAGCAGGCTTGGCCAAAGTCCTGGCCTGCACCGCAGTGCTCGCCGCAGCCGCTACGGCATGCGGCTCGGGCGGATCCGGAACCTCGTCCGATGGCAAGGTCGAGCTGACCATCGCGACCTTCAACGAGTTCGGTTACGAGGAACTCCTCAAGGAGTACGAGGCCGCCAACCCGAACGTCAAGGTCACGCAGCGCAAGACCGGACAGGGCGCGCCGCACCACCAGAACCTGTTCACCAAGCTGGGCGCGGGCTCCGGTCTGGCCGACGTCGAGGCCGTCGAAGAGGGCTTCCTGAGCCAGGTCATGGCCAAGTCGGGCCAGTTCGAGGACCTGAAGGAGATCGGTCCGAAGGACGTCCGCGAGGACCGCTGGCTGCAGTGGAAGGTCGACGCCGTCACCACCAAGGACGGCAAGCTCATCGGCTACGGCACCGACATCGGCCCGCTGGCCATGTGCTACCGCAAGGACCTCTTCGAGGCCGCCGGCCTGCCGTCCGACCCCGAGGGCGTGAAGGCCCTGTTCGCCACGTGGGACTCGTACTTCGAGGCCGGTGACCGCTACGTCGCCGCCACCAAGAAGCCGTGGTTCGACTCGGCCGCGCAGATCTTCAACCCGATGCACAACCAGGCCAAGACCGGCTACTTCGACCGCGACGACAAGCTCGTGATCGAGACCAACGACGACAAGAAGATCTGGGACCAGGTCACCGCCGCGGTCGCGGGCGGCCAGTCGGCCAAGCTCGCCGCGTGGAGCCCGGAGTGGGAGACCGGCTTCAAGGAGTCGGCGTTCGCCACCAAGACCTGCCCGTCGTGGATGCTGGGCGTCATCGAGGGCAACGCCGGCCCCGAGCACAAGGGCAAGTGGGCCGTCACGGCCGCGTTCCCCGGCGGCGGCGGCAACTGGGGCGGCTCGTACCTGACCGTCCCGAAGCAGGGCAAGAACAAGGCCGAGGCCGCCAAGCTGGCCGCGTGGCTGACCGCGCCGGAGCAGCAGATCAAGGCGTTCAAGGCCAAGGGCACGTTCCCGAGCCAGACCGAGGCCCTGATCTCGCCGGAGCTGCTCAACCAGACCAGCGAGTACTTCGGCGGCGAGAAGGTCGGCATGCTGTTCGCCGAGCAGGCCAACAAGGTCGCGGCGGCGCAGTACAAGGGCCCGAAGGACGGCGAGATCCAGGACAACATCGTCTCCCCGGCGCTGCTGTCGGTCGAGCAGGGCACCTCTCCTGAGGACGCGTGGAAGCAGGTCGTCGAGGGAGCCAAGAAGGCTGCCAAGTAATGACGACCGAGCTTTCGGTCGCGCGCGGGCGGGGCTCCGAGCCCCGCCCGCCGCGGCGCGACGACAACGATGACATGGGTCCGGCGAAGCTCGGCTGGCGCTACCGGCTGACCCGCCTGGACGTGAAGGTCTCCCCGTACCTGTACATCGCCCCGTTCTTCATCCTGTTCGCGGTCGTCGGGCTGTTCCCCCTGCTCTACACCGCGTACATCTCCCTGTTCGACTGGGAGCTGGGCGCCGACGAGCAAGCCTTCGTCGGCGTCGAGAACTACACCACGCTGTTGGCCGACGCGCAGTTCTGGAACGCGATGGTCAACACCCTCAGCATCTTCGCGATGTCCACGATCCCGCAGGTCATCACGGCGGTGCTGCTCGCCGCGCTGCTGAACACGGCGTTGCGCGGTCGCACCGGCTGGCGGATGGGCGTGCTGCTGCCCTACGTCGCCAGCCTCGTCGCGCTGACCATCATCTTCGGCGACCTGTTCGGCGTCCAGTACGGGTCGGTCAACGACATCCTCGAGTTGTTCGGCATCGAGCGGATCGACTGGCAGGCCGAGCGGTGGTGGAGCCACGTCGCCATCGCCACCATGGTCAACTGGCGCTGGACGGGCTACAACGCCCTGATCGTGCTGGCCGCGATGCAGGCCATCCCGCGCGACGTCTACGAGGCCGCGTGGGTCGACGGCGCGAGCAAGGTGCGCCAGTTCTTCAGCATCACGCTGCCCCTGCTGCGCCCCACCATGATCTTCGTGGTGGTCACCTCGACCATCGGCGGCCTGCAGATCTTCACCGAGCCGAAGCTGTTCGCGCCCTCGGGCAGCAGCAACGGCGGCGCGACCAACCAGTACCAGACGGTCGTGCTCTACATGTACCAGTCCGGTTTCCAGAGCTTCGACCTGGGCTACGCCTCGGCCATGGCCTGGGTGCTGTTCATCGTCGTCATCGCGATCGCGGGGATCAACTTCCTGCTCACCCGCAGGCTCGCGTCCAGTGGGGAGGCGTGATGGCCACCATCACCGACCGCCCGGCGCCTTTCGCCGCCGCGCCCGAAGCCAGGAAGCCCCGGCGGTCGAGGGCGGTGTCGCTCTCCGAGCGGCGTCCCGGCTTCGTCGTCTACGGCATCCTGATCGCGTTCATCCTCGGCTCGGCGTTCCCGTTCTACTGGTCGTTCCTCGCCGCCAGCCACGACGACGGCACGTTCAAGTCCGAGGGGCCGCTGCTGCCCGGCGGGCACTTCTTCTCCAACGCCTCCCGGGTGCTGGACTCGATCCCGTTCTGGAAGGCGCTGGGCAACAGCATCATCGTCTCCGGCACGGTCACCCTGTCGGTGGTGGTCCTGTCCACGCTGGCGGGCTTCGCGTTCGCCAAGCTCCGGTTCAAGGGCCGCGGACCCCTCATGGTGTTCGTGGTCGCCACGCTCGCCGTCCCCACGCAGCTCGGGATCATCCCGCTCTACATGGCGATGGCGGAGTTCGGCTGGTCCGGCACCCTCGGCGCGGTCATCGTCCCCAACCTGGTGACCGCGTTCGGCGTGTTCTGGATGCGCCAGTACATCGCCGACGCCGTGCCCGACGAGCTGATCGAGGCGGCCCGCATGGACGGGTGCAGCATGATCCGCACGTTCTGGCACGTGTGCCTGCCCGCGGTGCGCCCGGCCGCCGCCATGCTCGGCATCTTCACGTTCATGATGTCGTGGAACGACTTCCTCTGGCCGCTGATCGTGCTCAACGCGGACAACCCGACGATGCAGGTCGCCCTGGAGAAGTTGCAGAGCGGCTACTACGTCGACAACTCGCTCGTGCTCGCCGGGACCACGATGGCCACGGTCCCGATTCTGATCGTCTTCCTCGTACTCGGTCGGCAGATCGTCGCCGGGATCATGCAGGGTGCTGTGAAGGGGTAGCTGTGGAGTCGATTTCCTTTCCCGAGGGATTCGTGTGGGGCGCCGCGACCGCGGCGTTCCAGATCGAAGGCGCGACAACCGTTGACGGTCGCACCGCGTCCATCTGGGACACGTTCTGCAAGCTTCCGGGTGCGGTGGTGGGCGGTGACACGGGTGACCCGGCCGCCGACCACTACAACCGGGTGGACGAAGACGTCCAGTTGATGGTCGACCTCGGGCTGCACGCCTACCGGTTCTCCACCGCGTGGCCCCGCATCCGACCGGACGCCGGTCCGGTCAACCAGCTCGGCCTGGACTTCTACTCCCGGCTGGTCGACAAGCTGCTCGAGAACAACATCACCCCGTGGCTGACGCTCTACCACTGGGACCTCCCGCAGACCCTCGAGGACGAGGGCGGCTGGGCCAACCGGGACACGGCGTACCGCTTCGCGGAGTACGCCGAGTCGGTCGTCGGCGCGCTGGGCGACCGGGTGGACAACTGGACCACGCTCAACGAGCCGTGGTGCTCGTCGCTGCTGAGCTACGCGGCGGGCATCCACGCGCCCGGCCGCCAGGAGCCGGAGGCCGCCGTCGCGGCCGTGCACCACCTGCTGCTGGCCCACGGCCTCGCCACCGCGGCGATCCGCGACCAGGCGCCGAACGCCAAGGTCGGCATCACGCTCAACATGTACCCGATCATCCCGGCGGACCCGGACGACCCGGCGGACCTCGACGCCGCGCGCCGGCTCGACGGCCTCCAGAACCGGATCTTCCTCGACCCGCTGTTCAAGGGCGAGTACCCGGCGGACATCGTCGAGGACCTCGAGCCGTACGGGTTCTCGAAGCACATCCGCGAGAACGACCTGGAGATCATCTCGGCCCCGCTGGACCAGCTGGGCGTCAACTACTACGCCGAGCACTTCGTCAGCGGCACCCCGGAGCCGGAGCCCGAGGCGCCGGTCCAGTCCAACGGCCGCCGCCCGACCGGGTCGCCCTGGGTCGGCGCGGAGCACGTCTCGTTCCCCAGCCGCGGCCTGCCGCGGACGGCGATGGACTGGGAGGTGCAGCCGGACGGCCTGTTCAAGGTGCTCATGCGGGTGCACCAGGACTACCCGAGCATCCCGCTCTACGTCACCGAGAACGGCGCCGCCTACGTCGACTCCATCAACGACGACGGGTCGATCGACGACCCCGAGCGCCTCGGTTACATCGAGTCGCACCTCAGGGCGGCGCATGCGGCCATCGAGGCGGGTGTCGACCTCCGCGGTTACTTCGCGTGGTCGCTCATGGACAACTTCGAGTGGGCCGAGGGGTACGCGAAGCGGTTCGGGATCGTGCATGTCGACTACGAGACGCAGGTTCGGACGCCTAAGATGAGTGCCATGTGGTACTCGCAGGTTGCCCGTGGCAACGCTCTCACGGCGACGGTCGCTCCGTGACGGATGCCGTTGACCCACCCAAGGCACGACGACCCAACACCCGGCTGGAGGAGGTCGCTCGTGCAGCCGGTGTGTCCAAGTCGACCGTGTCGCGGGTGATCAACGGCGAACCGTACGTCAGCTCGCGGGCGCGTGAGGCGGTCCACCAGGCCATCGGACGCCTCGGGTACAGCCCGAACCAGGCGGCTCGGACGCTCGCGGGCAGCCGGGCCAACTGCATCGCCCTGGTGGTGTCCGAACAGGGCAGCCGGGTGCTGGCCGACCCGTTCTTCGCCGGTGTGCTCCGCGGTGTGCACGCCGAGCTGGCGGGCAAGCGGGTCCAGCTCGTCCTCATGATGAGCAAGGAGGGCGACGAGCAGGACCTGGTCAACTACCTCTGCGGCGGCCACGTGGACGGCGTGCTGGTGATCAGCCTGCACGGCCAGGACCCGCTGCCCCGCACGCTCGCCGACGCGGGCCTGCCGACCGTCGTCGGCGGCAGGCCCCTCGGGGCGGGCGGAGTGCCCTACGTCGACTCGGACAACTTCAACGGCGCCATGGAGGCGGCTCGCTACCTGGTCTCGCTGGGTCGCAAGCGCATCGCCACCATCGCCGGCCCGCGCGACATGGCGGTGGGCATGGACCGGTTGTCCGGCTGGAAGCGCGGCCTGAGCCAGGCCAGGCTGGACACCGACCTCGTCGCGTACGGCGACTTCACGCCGGAGAGCGGCGCGGTGGCGATGGCCGACCTGCTCAAGCGGGCGCCGGACCTCGACGCCGTGTTCGTCGGCGCGGACATCATGGCGCTCGGCGCGTTGCAGACCCTGCACGCGCACGGCAAGCGGGTGCCCGAGGACGTTGCCGTGGTCGGGTTCGACGACCTGATGATCGCCTCCACCGCGGTCCCGCCGCTGACCACGATCCGCCAGGACGTGGAGCAGTTGGGCCGGACCATGACGTGGCGGCTGATGGCGGAGCTGGCCGGCGAGGAGAACCTGCCGCCGTTCCTGCTCCTGCCGACCTCGATGGTGTCCAGGTCCAGCGCCTGACCCGTCACCGGCGGGCATCGCGTCCCGCCTGAACACCTCCGACCCGGGGTTCCCGGGTCGCGACGAGCGTGCCGAGACCCGGGCCGAGGCCCGGGTCTCGGTGTTTTCGAAGCGATTCGACCTCCGTTCGACGGGTTCGACACGCCGGGTGCGCGGTCGGGACCGCACTTCACTCGGATGGCGTAACGCCGCCTCCTTGCCGGAGGTGGATCACCCTGGCTACGGTCCAACCTGCGTGATCTGGGAGCGCTCCCAGACGTCATGCGGAGACAAGCTCGGGGGGAGCGGTCCCTTTCGCCCATCCGCCTCCCCCCACCCCCGCGCAAAGGAGCGCAGCACGATGGCAGCCCGACGGACCCCGCTCGCGGTGACCTCCGTCGTGCTGCGGTCGAACGGCCCCGCCACCGCGTCCGCGGACTCGGGACGGGTCGCCACCGGGTCGCGGCTCACCGCCCACCGACCGGATCGCTGCGCCGGCGCAGGGCTCAACCGCCGCGTGGATGACTCGTCGGACCGGGCGGACCGCCGGTTGGTCCGCGGTGTCGGCCCTCGGTCGGACCGACACGCCGGCGACCGGCTGAACCGCCGCGCGGGTGACCTGTCGGACCGGTTGGCCCGCAGCGGCCCTGGGCACGGCCTCGCCGCGACCAACGACCACCGCCGGGCGACCGGCGCCGCCACCGCCACCGCCACCGCGCGGCACGTCCTCGCCGTCGTCGGCGGATCACGAGTCTGGGGAGTGGAGCCATGAGACGGCTTCTGGCGTTGACGACCGCGGCCGTGGCCGCGCTCGGTGTCGTGCTGGTGTCGAACGCGGTCAGCCCGGCCGCCGAACCGTCCGCCTCGGCGATCGTGCAGCCGCACAAGTGGCGCAACGTGGAGATCGAGGGCGGCGGCTTCGTGCCGGGCATCGTCTTCAGCCCCGCCGAGAAGGACCTGATCTACTCGCGCACCGACATCGGCGGCGCGTACCGGTGGAACCAGGCGACCGGCCGGTGGACCCCGCTGCTGGACTGGGTCGGCTACGAGAACTGGGGCTACAACGGCGTCGTCAGCATCGCCCCCGACCCCAAGGACGCCGACAAGGTGTACGCGGCCGTGGGCATGTACACCAACGGCTGGGACCCGAACAACGGCGCGATCCTCCGCTCGTCCGACCGCGGCGACACGTGGCAGACGTCCGTACTGCCCTTCAAGCTTGGCGGCAACATGCCGGGCCGCGGCATGGGGGAGCGGCTGGCCGTCGACCCCAACGACGGCCGGGTGCTGTACCTCGGCGCGCCCAGCGGCAAGGGCCTGTGGCGCAGCACGGACAGCGGCGTGACGTGGTCGCAGGTGGTGAGCTTCCCCAACCCCGGCAACTACGTCGAGAACCCGAACGACCCCGGCGGCTACGCGGGCGACAACCAGGGCGTGGTCTGGGTGACCTACGACCCGCGGTCGTCGACGGCGGGCAGCCCCAGCAAGACGGTCTACGTCGGCGTGGCCGACAAGGAGAACACCGTCTACCGCACCACCGACGCGGGCGTGACGTGGGAGCGGCTGGCGGGCCAGCCGACCGGCTACATCGCCCACAAGGGCGTGCTCGACCACCAGGGCGGCTTCCTGTACCTCGCGACCAGCGACAAGGGCGGCCCGTACGACGGCGGCAAGGGCGACGTCTGGAAGTACGACACCGCCACCGGCGCGTGGACGCAGATCAGCCCGGTGCCCTCGTCGAGCGCGGACAACCTGTTCGGCTACAGCGGTCTCACCGTCGACCGGCAGAACCCCGGCACGATCATGGTGGCCACCCAGATCGCCTGGTGGCCGGACGTCACGTTCTTCCGCAGCACGGACGGCGGCGCGACGTGGACCCGGATCTGGGACTGGGCGGGCTACCCGAACCGGTCGTTCCGCTACAAGATGGACATCACGTCCTCGCCGTGGCTGAGCATGGGCGCGAACCCGGCGCCGCCGGAGGTCAGCCCGAAGCTGGGCTGGATGACCGAGTCGCTGGAGATCGACCCGTTCGACTCCAACCGGATGATGTACGGCACCGGCGCGACCGTCTACGGCACCACGGACCTCACGAAGTGGGACACCGGCGGCCAGATCACGATCAAGCCGACCGCCGCGGGGCTGGAGGAGACCGCGGTGCTCGACCTGATCAGCCCGCCCACGGGCGCGCCGCTGATCAGCGGTCTCGGCGACATCGGCGGGTTCCGGCACGACGACGTCACCAAGGTGCCGTCGATGATGTTCCAGCAGCCGTTCTTCACCACCACCACGAGCCTCGACTACGCCGAGGCGAACCCGTCGGTCGTGGTCCGCGCCGGCAACGTCGACGGACCGGCGCACGTGGCGTTCTCCACCGACGGCGGCGCGAACTGGTTCGCGGGCGCCGATCCGGCGGGCGTCACCGGCGGCGGCACCGTGGCGGCGGCGGCCGACGGCAGCCGGTTCGTGTGGAGCCCCGGCGGCGCGGCGGTCCACTACTCGGTGGGCTTCGGCAACACCTGGACGCCGTCCACCGGCATCCCGGCGGGCGCCGTGGTCGAGGCGGACCGGGTGAACCCGAAGAAGTTCTACGGGCTGGCCGACGACACCGTCTACGTCAGCACGGACGGCGGCGCGACGTTCACCGCCGGCCCGACCGCGAACGTGGCCAGGCTGCACGCCGTGCCCGGCCACGAGGGCCACCTCTGGCTGGCGGGCGAGGGCGGACTGTTCCGCTCGACCGACTCCGGCGCGACGGTCGCCAAGACCCGCGACCACATCACCAGCGCGGTCAACATCGGCTTCGGCAAGCCCGCCGAGGGCAAGACCTACCCCGCGCTGTACGCGGTGCTGACCCTCAACGGCAAGACCGGCGTGTACCGGTCGGACGACGAGGCCGGCCTCGGCTGGGTGCGGATCAACGACGACGCCCACCAGTACGGGAACATGGGCGAGGCCATCACCGGTGACCCGCGCGTCTACGGCCGCGTCTACCTGGGCACCAACGGGCGTGGCGTGCTCGTCGCCGACCCGAGCGGCAACATCAGCACGACCGAGCCCACCGGCACCACGACCACGTCCACCAGCACCACCACCACGACCACCACTGGGACGACCACGACGACCACGGACCAGCCGCCGCTCGGCGACTGCTCCGTGCGGTACTCGGTCGGCAGCCAGTGGGGAGGTGGCTTCACCGCGTCGGTGAAGATCACCAACCGGGGGACGAGCGCCGTCACGGGCTGGAACCTCGGCTGGTCGTTCGCGAACGGCCAGAAGATCGTCCACAGTTGGAACGGCAAGGTGTCGCAGAGCGGCGCCGCCGTCACGGTGACCAACGAGGGCTGGAACGGGACCATCGGAGCGGGTCGCTCGGTGGACTTCGGATTCCAGGCGAGCTGGCAGGGCAGCAACGTCGCACCCACCGGCTTCACGCTGAACGGTAGGACCTGTTCACTCGGCTAACGCAGCCCTCGTTTGGCCTGGCGGCGCAGCTGCGTGATCCGAGCTGCGCCGACCAGGGCCACCACGATCGCGCCCGCGATCGCCGCGAACAGCAGGGCCACGCCCAGCGGCAACGTGCCCGCCGCGCCGAGGAAGTGGATCGTCACGCCGGCGAGGTTCTGCAGGATGAACACCAGCAGCACGATCAGCACGACGATCGACGCCAGCACCGCGACCCACGTGCCGCTGATCCGGGTCGGCTTCAGCTTCGGCGGTTTCCCCGCGTCCTCGGTCCGGTGGTCCGGCGGGGCCGGCGAGGCGATCGGGGGCGGCGTGGGCTCCAGGGCGTTCGGTCCCGTCTCCCGCGGGCCCACCGCCGGCGGGCCGTCCGGGATCGGGCTGGCCGGCAGCGCTTCGGTGCGGTCGTCGTCACGCGGGGTGGTCACGACGTGATTATCCGTCCGGGCCGGCGGCCCCGCCAATCAGGCGCACGGCCGGCGGTACTCCAGCGCGCCCACGGCCTCCACGTACTGCTGCCACTCGTCGCGCGAGATGTGGGCCTCGACGGCCGCGCACATCTGCGTGACGGCGAGGTCGAAGTCGAACTCCCAGGACCGCGTGGTGCCGTCGGAGTTCGACGTGACGACCTTCTGGGACGTCTCGCCGAACGACACGGCGTAGACGCCGGTGGTGCGGCCGCTGATCCGGCCCCGTTCCGCCGGCCGGGCCGGGTCGGTGACGTCCCACAGCACGACCTTGTCGTCCTTGCCCACGGTGGCGAGGGCCTTGCCGTCACGCCGGAAGCCGAGCGCCCGGATCGCCTCCGGGTGCACCTTCTGCGCCCACACCTCGGTCGGCGCCCACTGGCTGCTGCGGTCCCACAGGCGGACCACGCCGTTCGCGCCGCCCGCGGCGAGCGTGTCGCCGTCCGGCGACAACGCCACCGCGGTGATCTCGCGGCCGGTGGCCAGCTCGCCGATCCGCAGCGGGTGCACCGGGTTCGACACGTCCCACAGCCGGATCGTCCCGGCGTCGTCCCAGGTCACGACGACCTGACCGTCCTGGCTGTAGGCGACGCCGTTGACCGGGCGCGGGTGGCCGATCAGGTGCGACCGCTCGACCGGCCGGGCCGGGTCCGACCAGTCCCACACCACCACGTCGCTGATCTCCGACACGGTGACGACGGTCCGCGCGCCCGCCGGGTCGAGCGCGATCCGCAGCACCGGGAACGTGAACGTGTGCGCCACCTCGGGCGCGATCGCGTCGGTGACGTCCCAGACCCGCGCGGTGCGGCCCTCCAGCGTGGTGGCGAACGCCTGCTCCACGCCGCTGACGGCCATCGACGTGACGGTCGCGCTCGGCGTCGTGCGCTTGCCCAGCGGCAGGTAGGTGGTGTCGTTGGCGGGCGTGGGGACGCGCGCGTTCGGCCGCGGCAGGCCGTCCGGGCTGAGGCCCTGGCCGGACGGGAACGCCGAGCGGCTGACCATGTCCTGGGCGCTCGCCGCGTGCGCGCTGAGCACGCCGTCCCGCAGGGCGTCGGTCGGGTTGAGCTGGTAGGCGGCGAGGGCGAGTTGGTCGGCGAGCCTCGGGTCGCTGCCCCGCAACGCCTGCGCCTGGTTCGACACGAACCACGCGGCCGACGACTTCCAGCCCTCCGCGGCCTCCTTCTGCGCCTCGATGGCGAGGACGACCGCCGTGCCGGCGAGCACCAGCAGCACGGCCAGCAGCGCCACCAGCTGGCGCAGTCTGCGGGTGCGCCGGTGCGCGAGCCGCCGTTCCCGGTCGCGGGCCTGGAGGCTGTCGGCCAGGAACTCCCGCTCCTGGGCGCTGGTGCGCACGCCGTCGCGCTGCGTCCAGTCGACGGCCGCGTCCAGCCGGGCGCCCCGGTACAGCGCGTCCGGGTCGCGGCCGAGCGACTCCCAGGTCGCGGCGGCCTCGGTCAGCCGGCGCATGGTGCGCAGCCCGTCCCGGTCCTCGGCGAGCCAGCTCCGCAGCCGCGGCCAGGACCGGATCAGCGCCTCGTGCGCGATCTCCACGCTGTCGCGGTCGAGGGTGAGCAGGCGGGCGTGGGCCAGCCGGTCGAGCACCACGTCCACGTCCACGTCGTGGTCCAGCTCGGCGCGCGGCAGCCGGCGCTTGGTGTCCTCGGTGCCGTCACCGAGCGCGGTGAGCCGCAGGAACACCTGGCGCGCCAGGGCCCGCTGCTGCTTCTCCAACGACGTGTAGGTGCGTTCGGCGGTCTGCGCGATGGCGTGCTGGATGCCGCCCGCCGCCTCGTACCCGGCCAGCGTCAGCGTGGTGCCGCGCCGCCGCCGCCACGTCTCCAGCAGGGCGTGCGACATGAGCGGCAGCACGCCCGCCTGGCCCGTGGCGTCGGCGATCAGCCGGGACACCAGCGCCGTCTCCACCGTGCACGACGCCTTCACGGCGGGCTGCATGATCACCTGCCGCAGCTCCTCCGGGCCCATCGGCCCGAGCAGCAGCTGGCCGTCGGTCAGCGCCGCCACCAGAGCTGGGTGCTGCGCGCAGTGCCCGTAGAAGTCCGCGCGCACGCCGAGCACGACCTTGCACGGCGCGGCCAGCAGCGCGTCGAGGTAGGCGGCGCGCCGGTCGTCCTGCCACAGCGTGAAGACCTCTTCGAACTGGTCCACGATCAGCAGGCCGGCGGACAGGTCCGGGTCGGACTGCTCGCTGGGCGTGGTCACGACGACCCGGCCCGCGCCGGCCAGCCGGGGCACGAGGCCCGCGCGCAGCAGCGACGACTTGCCCGCGCCGGACGCGCCGAACACGGCGACGAACCGCCGGTGCGCTATGCGCTGCTCCAGGTCGTCCAGCAGGTGGTCGCGGCCGAAGAACCACTCGGCGTCCTCGGTGCCGTAGGCGGCCAGGCCCGCGTACGGCGGGTGGCCCTCGTCGGGGCGCGGCTCGGGGTTCGGCGACACCTCGGCGGCGACCTGGTGCCAGCGGTCCTCCCACTCGGCCACGTCGCCCTCGCAGGCGCGCACGTACGCCAGGGTCACCGCCAGCGTGGGCAGCTTCCGCCCGCCCGCCGCGTCCGACAGGGTCGTCGCCGAGTAGTGGGCGCGCGCCCCCAGCTGCCGGTAGCTGTACCCGCCCGCCTTGTCCCGCAACGACCGCAGGTCCGCGGCGAACCGCAGCAGCGGGCTGTCGCCGACGTCCAACGGACGTTCACCACGCGGCACCGGTCCACCCCCTGCCCTTCTCCGCCGATTGTCCCGCGTCGGCGCCGCAACGCCGAAACGTGCCATCCAGGCTGTCAGACGAGTCACGCTCGCGCGTCCGCTTCCCGCGGGCGCATTCGGGTGAACAGTGCGGTGTGGCAACGGGTTCGCCGCGCTTCGCCCACCGTCCGTAGTGGATCGGTGACGGTCGGTGCGTCGCCGGTAGGCTCGGTGGGGTGGCTCGCCTGATCGTGCTGAACGGACCGCCGGGGTGCGGCAAGTCGACCATCGCCCGCCGGTACGCGGACGACCACCTGGGGACGCTGGCGCTCGACGTCGACCGGGTGCGCGACCTCATCAGCGGCGCCCCGGGGGAGACGGGACGGATGGCGCGGGACGTCGCGGTCGCCGCCGCTCGCGTCCACCTGGCGTCCGGCCACGACGTGGTCGTGCCGCAGTTCCTCGGCCGCCCGGAGTTCCTCGACCGGCTCGCCGACCTGGCCGCCGACGTCGGCGTGCCGTTCCACGAGGTCGTCCTGTACGACTCGAAGGAGAACGCGCTGCGCCGGTTCGCCGCCCGCGGCACCGTGCGGGCCACGCCGGAGGAGCTGTCGGATTACCACGACAACCTGGTGGCGCTGATGGCCGCGCGCCGCCCGACCGTCATCCACAGCCGTGAGGGTGACCCGGATCACACCTACCGGGCGCTCCTGGCCGTGCTGGGCGGCTCAGGCCAGGGTTGACGTGACGTAGGGGTCCGGGTCGGCGAGGATCGCCCGGACGGCGGTCGTCGCGGCGCCGCGCACGGCGGCCTCCGAACCCAGGGACGACGCGACCACCCGCACCGGCGACCACTCCGCGCTCACCACGCGGCGGTCCAGCTCGGCGTGCAACGGCTCCTGCAGCCAGGGCTCCAGCCGGGCGTACGTGCCGCCCAGCACCACGGTGGGCAGGTCGAGCAGGTTCACCGCGCCCGACAGCGCCACGCCGAGCCACCGCGCCGCGGACCGCACCGCCGTCGTCGCCGTGCGGTCGCCCGCCGCGAGCCGGTCCAGCAGCTCGTCCACCCCCGGCACGCCCGCCGCGCGCACGATCTCGTCCTGCCCGGCCAGCCGCTCCAGGCACCCCCGCGACCCGCAGGCGCACTCCGGCCCGCGCGGGTCGACGGACAGGTGGCCGATCTCGCCGCCGAACCCCGACACGCCCTCGAACAGCCCTCCGCCGACGACGATGCCGGCGCCGATGCCGATCTCGCCCGAGACGTGCAGGAAGTCGGACGCCACGTCGCCGTGCCACAGCTCGGCCAGCGCGGCCAGGTTCGCCTCGTTGCCGACCAGGACGGGCACGTCCAGCTCCACCCGCCGGGTCAGCTCGCCCCGCACGTCCACCTCGCGCCACCCGAGGTTCGGCGCGACCCGCAGCGAGCCGCCCGCCACCTCCACCAGGCCGGGCACGGCCACGCCGACCCCGCCGATCGGCACGTCCTGCCTGGCCGCCGTCCGCACCGCCGCCGCCACCTTGGCCAGTACGCGGGCGGGGGAGGAGGCACGATTGTCGCTGGGCCGCAGCCACCGCGCCCGCACCCGCCCGGTGAGGTCGACCAGGCACGTGGCCAGGTAGTCGACCCCGATCTCCACACCGAGCCCGTGCGGTCCGCTGGGCGACAGGTGCAGCGCCGTGCCGCGCCGGCCGGGTCCGGACCGCGCCTCCGCCCCGCCCTCGGCGACGAGGCCGGCGCCGATCATCCGGTCCACGAGGCTCGACACGGTGGCCTTGGTCAGGCCGGTGCGGGCGGCGACGGCGGCGCGGGACGAGCCGGGCGCCTCGGCGATCGCGTCGAGCACCAGTGCGGAGTTGTGCCGTCGCACGGTGTGCTGGCTCGCGGGCTGCGGTCTGGACACCACTGGATCGTAGCGGCAATGTGCGATAAGTTCAGGCATCAAACTTATTGGAGGTGCCTTCGTGGACAAGTTCAGCTTCGGCCTGTGGACGGTCGGTTGGCCGGGCCGCGACCCGTTCGGCGACGCGACCCGGCCCGCGTTGGACGCGCCGCTGGCGGTGCGCAAGCTGGCCGAGCTCGGCGCGTGGGGCATCACGTTCCACGACGACGACCTGTTCCCGTTCGGCTCGGACGCCGCCGAGGTGGGCAAGCGGGTCTCCGCGTTCCGCGCGGCGTTGGACGAGACCGGCATGGTCGTGCCCATGGTGACCACCAACCTGTTCACCCACCCGGTGTTCAAGGACGGCGGCTTCACCAGCAACGACCGCTCGGTGCGCAGGTTCGCCCTGCGCAAGGTGCTGCGCAACCTGGACCTCGCGGCCGAGCTCGGCGCCGAGACCATCGTCATGTGGGGTGGCCGCGAGGGCTCCGAGGTCGACGCGGGCAAGCCCGTCGCCGCCGCCCTCGACCGCTACCGCGAGGCCGTCGACACGGTCGCGCAGTACTCGATCGACCAGGGCTACGGCTTCCGCTTCGCGCTGGAGCCGAAGCCGAACGAGCCCCGCGGCGACATCCTGCTGCCCACGATCGGCCACGCGCTGGCGTTCATCTCGACGCTGGAGCACCACGAGCTGGTCGGCGTGAACCCCGAGGTCGGCCACGAGCAGATGGCGGGCCTCAACTTCGTGCACGGCATCGGCCAGGCGCTGTGGCAGGGCAAGCTCTTCCACATCGACCTCAACGGCCAGAAGGGCCCGCGCTACGACCAGGACTTCGTGTTCGGCCAGGGCGACCTGCTGTCCGCGTTCTTCCTGGTCGACCTGCTGGAGAGCGGCGGCTACGACGGCCCGCGGCACTTCGACTACAAGCCGCTGCGGACCGAGGACCTCGACGGCGTGTGGGAGAGCGCGGCGGCGAACATGCGCACCTACAAGCTGCTGCGCGAGCGCGCGGCGGCGTTCCGCGCCGACCCGGAGGTGCAGGAGGCGCTGAAGCACAGCGGCGTCTACGAGCTCGCCGAGCCGACGCTGGACGAGGGCGAGTCCATCGCGGACTTCCTGAAGGCCGAGGACGTCGACCCGTCCACCGCCGCCGAGCGCGGCTACGGGTTCGTGCGCCTCGCGCAGCTGGCCACCGAACACCTGTTGGGCGCGCGCTGATGGCGCTCGTCGCGGGCGTCGACTCGTCCACCCAGTCGTGCAAGGTGGTGGTGCGCGACGCGGACACCGGCGCCCTGGTGCGTGAAGGACGAGCGGCGCACCCGACGGGCACCGAGGTGCACCCCCACGCGTGGTGGGACGCCCTCCAGGCGGCCATCGCGGACGCGGGCGGCCTGGACGACGTGGCCGCCGTGTCGGTGGCCGCGCAGCAGCACGGCATGGTGACGCTGGACGAGTCCGGCGAGGTGGTCCGACCGGCGCTGCTGTGGAACGACACCCGTTCCGCGGCGGCGGCGGTCGACCTGACCGCCGAGCTGGGCGGTCCGGACGAGTGGGCGGCGGCGACCGGCAGCGTGCCGGTCGCGTCGCTGACCGTCACCAAGCTGCGGTGGCTCGCGGCGAACGAGCCGGAGTCGGTCGCCCGCACGGCGGCCGTCTGCCTGCCGCACGACTGGCTGACGTGGAAGCTGTCCGGCGGCACGTCGCTCGACGCGCTGACCACCGACCGCAGCGACGTCAGCGGAACGGGCTACTGGTCACCGTCCACTGAGGACTATCGGACGGACCTGCTGGAACTGGCCCTGGGCAAGGTCGTCGCGCTGCCGCGCGTGCTCGGCCCCGCCGAGCTGGTGGGCCGGTTCGGGGCGGGCGCGGGCGACAACGCGGCCGCGGCGCTCGGCGTGCAGGCGCAGCCGGGCGACGTGGTGGTGTCCATCGGCACGTCCGGCACGGCGTTCGCCCGGTCGGCGCACCCGATCGCGGACGGCACCGGCATCGTGAACGGCTTCGCCGACGCGGAGGGTGGCCACCTGCCGCTCGTGTGCACCCTCAACGCGTCACGGGTGCTCGACGCGACGGCGGCGCTGCTGGACGTGTCGCTGGCCGACCTGTCGGACCTCGCGCTCAGCGCGCCGGCGGGTGCGGACGGACTCGCGTTCGTGCCGTACCTGGAAGGGGAGCGGACGCCGAACAAGCCCGACTCCACCGGCGCGCTGCACGGCCTGCGGCTCGACACCATGACCCCGGCGCACCTGGCGCGCGCCGCGGTCGAGGGCCTGCTGTGCAGCCTGGCCGACGCGATCGACGCGCTGGTGGCCCTGGGCACGCCGGTGTCGCGGGTGCTGCTGATCGGCGGCGGGGCCCGCATGCCCGCCGTCCAGCGGCTCGCGCCCGCCGTGTTCGGCTTCCCGGTGGTCGTGCCGTCGCCGAGCGAGTACGTGGCGGACGGCGCGGCGCGGCAGGCCGCGTGGGCGGTGAGCGGCGCGGGATCGGCGCCGCACTGGTCGGAGCTGGCGTCGACCTCGGTCGAGGCCGACCCGACCCCGTGGGTGCGGGAGCGCTACGCCTCCGTGCGCGAGCTGACCGCCACCCGCTGAAGTCCTGACGGGGCGTCTCCGCGACCGGGCCGCCGGCCGCGGGGGCGCCCCGTCGGTCACTCGTCCTCCAGGACTTCCCGGATCACCCGGCCGGTGTCGGCCGCCACCTCGTCGTCGGTGGTGTCGGCGAGCGTGATGAGGGCCTTCCACAACGCCCAGCCGCGCGCCCGCGCCCAGGTGGCCGCGTCGAGGTCGACGGCGTCGCGGAACGCCTCGCGGCTCGTGCCCGAGAACATCGTCCACGCGATCACGAGGTCGCAGGCCGGGTCGCCGACGCCGCACCCGCCGAAGTCGATGACCGCGGTCAGCTTGCCGCGGTCGACCAGCAGGTTCCCGCTCGCGACGTCGCCGTGGAACCAGACCGGCGGCCGGTCCCACGCGGGTGCGCGGAGGGCGTCCTCCCACACGGCCGCGGCCCGCTCGGTGTCCACCCGGCCCTCCAGCGCGGCGAGCGCGCGCCGCGTCCCGTCGTCGTAGTGCGCGGGCGGGGTGCCCCGGTAGAAGCAGTGCGCGCCCGCCGGCGGCCCGTCCGTCGCGTCGACGCGGTGCAGGGCGCGGAGGAAGTCGGCGATCGAGACGGCGAACGCGGCGAGGTCGTCGATCCGGTCGAGGGCCGCGGTCCGCCCGTCCAGCCAGCGGCGGATCGACCAGGGGAACGGGTAGCCCTCACCCGGCGCCCCCACCGCGACCGACACCGGCACCGCGACGGGCAGGGACCGCGCGAGGACGGGCAGCCAGCGGTGCTCCTTCTCCACGGCCGGCACGTAACCCTCGCCGGTCGGCAGCCGGACGGTCAGGTCGTCGCCGAGGCGGTACGTGCGGTTGTCCCACCCGTCCACCTCCACCGGGACGACCGGGAGGCCGGCCCACTGCGGGAACTGGCTCGCGACCAGGCGCTCGACCAGGGCCGCGTCGATCCCGGCGCGGCCGTCGCGGTGCGGTGCGGGTGGCATGCCGCGAGCCTGTCGACCGCACCACTCTCCCGGCAACGCATTTTCGGGCGCGCGGGCGCCCGGCCGGGCGGACCGGATGTGGAGGTGCCCGATGAGGGCCGTGGTGCTCAACCGCTCGGTGAAGAAGTCGGCCGAGCCGTCCGACATCGAGATGCCGGCGCACGTCGTCGTGACCGGCGACGAGGACGGCGCGCACCACGTCATCAGCGAGGTCGTTCGCCGCCCCTCAGGCGTGCGACAGCGCGAACGCGGTGAGGAACCCGGCGACCGTCACCAGGCCGACGAGCAGGTGGGCGTCGTCGAACGCCTCGGGAATCATGGTGTCCGCGACCATCGAGAGGATCGCGCCGCCCGCGAACGCCGTGATCCCGGCCGTCCACACCGGTGGCGCGTCGGCGAGCAGCCCGTGCCCGACCATCGACGCCAGGCCGCTGACCAGCGCGATCCCGGTCCACAGCCCGAACACGTACCGCGGCGACCGGCCCGCCCGGCGCATCCCGGCCGCCGACGACAGGCCCTCGGGCACGTTGCTGATGAACACCGCCGCGACCGTCACCGCGCTCACCCCGCCGCCCGCGACCAGGCTCGTCCCGATCACCACCGACTCGGGGATGCCGTCCAGCAGCGCGCCGACCGCGATCGCCGTGCCGGACCCGCTGTGCTCGGCCTCGGACGGCTGCAACCCGCCGGACCGCTTCCGGTGCCGCGCGCCCCGCCGCGCCAGCGCGACGTTCGCCGCCGTGTAGACCAGCGCGCCGAGGCCGGCCCCGGCCGCCGTGGCCGCCAACCCGCCCTGCTCGTGCGCCTCCGCGATCAGCTCGAACGACACCGCCGACATCAGCACGCCGCTGCCGAACCCCATCACCGCGGCCACCACCCCGCGCGGCACCCGCGCCAGGTAGCCCACGAGCGCGCCGAGCACCAGAGCGGACCCGGCCAGCAACCCCCACCACGCCGCCTCGAACAACCACGCCTCCCCGTCCCGCGCCCGTGTCGCAGCCGGCCCGTGTCGCAGCCGACGCGGCGGGTACCCGACCGCCATGAGGATCGTCGTCACCGGCGCCACCGGCAATCTGGGCACCGCCCTGCTGCGCCGGCTCGCCGACGAGCCGGACATGACCGCGCACGGCGTCTCGCGCCGCCCACCGGTGCACGAACCGCCCTACGACATCGCGTGGTCGCCGGTCGACCTCAGCCGCGAGGGCGCGGAAGAACCGCTGACCGAGGTGTTCCGCGACGCCGACGCCGTCGTGCACCTGGCGTGGCGCATCCAGCCGAGCCACGACGAGCGCGTCCTCTACCGGACGAACGTCGCGGGCAGCGACCGGGTCGCGCGGGCGGTGGTCCGGGCGGGCGTGCCGCACCTGGTGCACATGTCGTCGGTCGGCGCGTACTCGCCGGCCGCGAAGGACCACACCGTGGACGAGACCTGGCCCACCGACGGCGTCCGGACCTCGTACTACAGCCGGCACAAGGCCGCGGTGGAGCACCTGCTCGACGGCGTGGAGCGCGAGCACCCCGAGCTGACCGTCACCCGCGTTCGCCCCGGACTGGTGCTGCAACCGGAGGCGGCCGCCGAGATCAAGCGCTACTTCCTCGGCCCGCTCGTGCCGCACGCCCTGTTCCGGACCAGGCTGCCGGTGCTCCCGCTGCCGCGCGCGATGGTGCTCCAGTTCGTGCACGCCGACGACGTCGCCGACGCCGTCGCGCGGATCGTCGCCCAACGGGCCGGCGGGGCGTTCAACCTCGTCTCCGACCCCGTCGTGACGCCCCAGGTGCTCGCCGAGGTCATGGGCGCGCGGCACGTGGTGATCCCGCCGACGGCCCTCCGCACCGCCGCCCGCGTCACCTGGCGCCTGCGCCTGCAGCCCACCTCGCACGGCTGGGTCGACCTGGCCCTCACCGCGCCCCTGCTGGACGCCACCAAGGCGTTCGCCCGGCTGGGCTGGACGCCCCGCCACAACGCGCGGGACACGCTCAAGCAGCTCCTCGACGGCCTCGGGCGCGCGGAAGGCCTCGAACCGAGCCCGCCGCTGAAGCCCTGAGCGCCGAGCCCGCCGCCGAAGCCCCGAGCGCCGCCCGCTGCTGAAGCCCTGATCCGGCCGCCGTTGAAGCGTCGATCCCGGCCTTCTGAGCCCGGCCGTCCTGAGCCCCGGCCGCCCGCACGGGATGGTCGGGCGAGCGGTCAGGAGCCCTCGAACAGGTTCGTCCAGCCCATCACCTGGGCCACGACGAACGCCACCGCCAGCGCCGTCACGATCAGGACCAGCACCAGCGTGATGATCGGGGCGCGCCGCGACGGCATCGGCTGCGGGTGGGACAGCCCGGACGTCTGACCGGACTCGGGCGGCGTCTCGCCGGGCGCGACCCCGCCGCCGGGCTCCAGACCGGGCGTGCCCGCC
This sequence comes from Saccharothrix hoggarensis, assembly GCF_052936025.1. The sequence continues at coordinate 2,405,919 of NZ_CP193624.1, forward strand.
GGGTCCGGGTCGGGAGGTGTGGCAGTCATACGCGTGGACTACCCCGTGGCGACGGCCCTACCCGCCGTGTGAAGACCGACTCGGACGGGTAGTCACCTCGCATGAGCGGTGTCCAGGACGAGCTGCTGCGTACGTTGACGAAGGTCGCCAAGGCCCTGCGCGCGCACGACATCCCGTTCGCGTTGGCGGGCGGGTGTGCGGTGTACGCCAGAGGCGGGCCGGCGACAGAACACGATGTGGACATCCTGGTCCGGGAGGAGGACGCCGGCGAGGCGGTGCGGGCGCTCGTGGCGACCGGCATGCGTGCCGCGACACCGCCCGAGGACTGGCTGTTGAAGGTCTACGACGGCGATTCGCTGGTGGACCTGCTGTTCCGGCCCAACGAGGTGCCGGTGACCGAGGAGACGCTGTCGCGGGCCGAGGAGCTGCAGGTCGGCTCGGTGGTGCTGCCGGTCATGCCCGCCACCGAGGTGCTGATCGGCAAGCTGCTCGTCCTCGACGGGCACCGGTGCGACTTCAGCGAGCTGCTGCCCTTCGCCCGCGCGCTGCGCGAGCAGATCGACTGGGAGCACGTCCGCGAGGCGACCAAGCACTCCCCGTACGCCGAGGCGTTCCTCGTGCTGGTCGAACGCCTCGACCTCCTGCCCACCCCGCTGACCAGGAGCGCGTCATGACCGCAGAGCAATACCTCGCCGCCCGGCTGCGCCAGGCGCTGGCCGAGGACCCGCGCACCACCGAGCTGGGCGTGCGGGTGACCGTGCGCGGCGACCACGTCCTGCTGTCCGGCGACGTGGCGAGCCCCGGGCGGCGCGCCGAGCTGGAGGCGGTGATCCACGACGTGGCGCCGGAGCTGACCGTGCTGGACGACGTGAAGGTGGTGCCGTCCGACGCCCCGGTCGGCCGAGAGGAGCTGCGATGATCCGCATTGCCGCCGTGGGTGACGTGCACCTGGGCGAGGACGCGCGCGGCCGGATGCGGCCCGCGCTGGAGCAGCTCGGCGACTGCGCCGACGTGCTGCTGCTCGCCGGTGACCTGACCAGGCACGGCACGGTGTCCGAGGCGCGGGTCGTGGCCGACGAGTTCGGCGACCTGCCCGTGCCGGTGGTCGCCGTGCTCGGCAACCACGACCACCACGACGACAAGCCGCACGAGGTGACGGCGGTCCTGCGCGACGCGGGCCTGACCGTGCTGGAGGGCGAGACCACCACGATCCCGGTGGACGGCCACACGTTGGGCGTCGCGGGCGTGAAGGGCTTCGGCGGCGGGTTCGCGGGCAAGTGCGGCAGCGCGTTCGGCGAGCAGGAGATGAAGGCGTTCATCCGGCACACCACCGAGATCGCCGACTCGCTGCGGACCGCGCTGGACGGCCTCGAAGCCGACGTGAAGGTGGCGTTGACCCACTACGCGCCCGTGCCGGACACGCTGCGCGGCGAGCCGCCGGAGATCTACCCGTTCCTCGGCTCGTACCTGCTGGGCGAGGCGATCGACGCGTCCGGGACGACCCTGGCCGTGCACGGGCACGCGCACTTCGGCGTCGAGCACGGGATGACGCCGGGAGGCGTGCGGGTCCGGAACGTGGCGCAACCCGTGATCCGGTCGGCATACACCGTCTACTGCGTGGAACCCGCAGTGGTGGAGGTGTAGCGCATGGACGAAGCGAGGACCGGAGGCCCGTCCGTGGTGTGGGCGGGCCCGCCCGACGCGCCCGCCGTGGTCGTGCTCGACCCGGCCGGCGTGGGAAAGCACGGCGACCTGCCCGGCACGTGGCGGCCGCTCACCGAGCACCTGCAGGTGATGTGGTGCCGACTGCCCGCTTCGGACGAGCCGTGGCGCGAGGTCGACGAGGTGCTGGAGGAGTTCGTCCACCGCGACGTCCCGGTGCACCTGGTGGCGGGCGCGGCGGCCGGCGCCGACGTCGGCGAGCTGGTGCGGCGGCACGAGGGGCTGATCAGTTCGGTGCAGACGTTCGCCGCACCCGTGCCGCTCGGGCACCCGGAAGTGGTGCTGGAGGTGCTGCGGGAGCTGCTGGACCAGGACGTGAACCCGAACGTGAACCCGAACGTGCGGCCGCAGGACAACCACCCGCGGCCGAACGACGAAGGCGGGACCGGCTCGCTGCTCGGCGACGCGACGTCGGCGGTGCGCGAGTCGGTGAGGCGGCTCTTCGACCGGCTCAAGGACGGTTGAGGGGCGAGACGACAGGGGAAAGGCCCGTGGACCGAGGTGTCCGCGGGCCTTTCGCTTGCGGCAGTTCTGACGCGCTGTGACGGGTGCGGCGCATGTGAACTGTCCTCGATCACCGTCTACGACGGCCACACCAGACGGCCACGGCCACCCCACGGCCACGGACGCGCAGGGCGCGGGCGGCATCGGGAGAGGCTGGAGTCGGGTGGAGGGGCATCGGACGCGGGCGGCAGCGGCTACGGACGGCCACGGCCACCGGCGCGGAGGCACACGGCACGGAGGCGCACGGCTGCGGAGGCACACGGGCGCGGAGGCGCATGGCGCGGGCGGAAACGGGCGCGGATACGCGAATCCCCCGCGAGCCGTGGCCCGAAGGGGATTCGCGTGTACTTCAACTGCCGTCGACCGGCGGACGAGGGCGGGGGATCGGTGGTGATGACCAGCCCCGCCTCCGCGGCTCCCGCACGGCCCGTGCGGTCATCGCAACGGGTCGCCCGGTCGGCCGGCATCCGGCAGGTCGTGGCGCGTCTCGCCGGCCTGCGGCGGGCGGCTCACGTCGCCCCGCCAGCCACCGGTCTCCGCGCCGCGGCCTTCGATGAACTCCTTGAACCGCTCCAGGTCACCGGACACGCGGTGGTCGACGAGCCCGATGGCCGCGCCCGCCTTCTCGGTGAGCGTCTGCGGGTCGTACTCCATCTGCACGTGGACCCGGGTCGTGCGCTCGTCGAGGCGGTGGAACGTCACCACACCGCCCTGCGGCGGACCGTCCACGGTGTGCCACGCGACCCGCTCGTCCGGGTGCTGCTCGGTGATCTCGGCGTCGAACTCCCTGGTCACGCCACCGATCTTGGTGACCCAGTGGGTCCTGGTCGGTGTCACCTGGGTGATGCGCTCGACGCCCTCCATGAACTGCGGGAACGACTCGAACTGCGTCCACTGGTTGTACGCGGTCGTGACCGGGACCTCGACGTCCACGGACTTCTCGATCGTCGTCACTGCAACAACCTCTCTTCGGGGAATCGAGTTCGACACTCGGGTACCCCTCTTCGCGGTCCTCACACACATGGCATTTCACGACCCAGGTCACGGTGAGTAGCGCTTTGCCGAGAAGTGTTTGCTTCTCACCCAGCCGGCTAACTCTCCTCTGTGGACCAGTACCCCGACGCGGTTCTCTTCGACCGCGACGGCACGCTCATCGAAGACGTGCCCTACAACGGCGACCCGGAGCGGGTGCGGCCGATGCCCGGCGCGCTCGACGTCCTGCGCGAACTACGCGCTCACGGCGTGCGCACGGGTGTGGTGAGCAACCAGTCCGGGATCGGTCGCGGCCTGCTCACGCACGCCCAGGTCGACGCGGTGAACGCGCGGGTGGAAGCGCTGCTCGGCCCGTTCGGCACCTGGCAGATCTGCCCGCACCACCCCGACGACGGCTGCGCGTGCCGCAAACCCGCGCCCGCCTTGGTCCTCCGCGCGTGCGAGGCGATCAACGCGCGCCCCGGGCGCACCTTCGTGATCGGCGACATCGAGGCCGACGTGGGGGCCGCGCTCGCGGCCGGCGCCACGCCGATCCTGGTGCCGACACCGGTGACCCTCCCCGAGGAGGTCGACCGCGCGCCCCGCACGGCGCCGGACCTCGCGTCCGCGTTGGCGATGGTCCTATGAGGACACTGGTGGTCAGGCTCGACAGCGACGGCGACGTCCTGCTCGCCGGTCCGGCGGTCCGCGCCGCCGCGCACGCGGGCGAAGTCGTGCTGCTGTGCGGGTATTCGGGGGCGCAGGCGGCGGAGCTGCTGCCCGGCGTGCAGCGGGTCGTCCGGTGGGACTGCCCGTGGATCGCCAACCCGGCGCCGGAGGTCCGCACCCCGGACATCGAGGGGATCGTGGCACTGCTGAAGGGAATTCGCGCCGACGTGGCATTGATCCTCACGTCGTTCCACCAGAGCCCGCTGCCCCTGGCGCTGCTGCTGAAGCTCGCCGGCGTGCCCAAGGTCGTGGCCCGCTCGACCGACTACCCCGGCTCGCTGCTGGACGTCCGGCTGCGCGACGACCCGGACGTCCCGGAAGCCGAGCGCGCGCTGGAGGTCGCCCGTGCCGCGGAGTTCGAGCTGCCGCCGGGCGACGACGGACGCCTCGCGATCACCACGCCGCCCGAACCGGCGGAGATCGGGCCGTACGTGGTCCTGCACCCCGGCGCCTCGGTGCCCGCCCGCGCGTGGTCGCCCGACCGCTGCGCGCAGGCCGTGACCGCGCTCGCCGACGCCGGCTACCGGGTGCTGGTCACCGGCGGGCCGGGGGAGGTGGAGCTGACCCGGCACGTCGCCGGCACGCACGGCGTCGACCTCGGCGGGCGCACCACGTTCGCCGAGCTGGCCGGCCTCCTGGCCCGTGCGGACGCCGTCGTGGTCGGCAACACCGGCCCGGCGCACCTCGCCGCCGCCGTCGGCACGCCGGTCGTGTCGCTGTTCGCGCCGGTCGTGCCCGCCCGCCGGTGGGCCCCGCACGGGCCGCACGTGCTGCTCGGCGACCAGAACGCCCCGTGCCGGGGCTCCCGTGCCCGCGAGTGCCCGGTCGCCGGGCACCCGTGCCTGAACCAGGTGACGCCCGACCGGGTCGTCGCCGCCGTAGCCGAACTAGTGGGGGTGCGGACGTGAAGATCCTGCTGTGGCACGTGCACGGCTCGTGGACGAACGCGTTCGTCCGCGGCGGGCACGAGTACCTGATCCCCGGGCCGCCCAACGGCATCGGCCTGGCCGGCCGCGACTGGCCCGCCGCGCGCGAGGTCCCGCTGACCGACCTGGACGCGGACGTCGCCGTGCTGCAGCGGCCCGCCGAGATCGGCCTGGTGCCGGCCGGCATCCCGGTCGTCTACCTGGAGCACAACACGCCGAAGTACCCGAACCAGGCGCACCCGCTGAAGGACTGGCCCGGCACGATCGTCCACGTCACCCACTTCAACGACCTGATGTGGGACTGCGGCACCAGCCGCACGGTGGTCATCGAGCACGGCGTCGTGGACCCCGGCCACCGGTACACGGGCGAGCTGCCGCGCGCGGCCGTCGTGGTGAACGACCCGGTCCGCCGGGGCCGCGCGGTGGGCACGGACCTGCTGCCGCGGTTCGCCGAGGCCGCGCCGCTCGACGTCTACGGCATGCGCACCCACCGGCTCGGCGAGATGGGCCGCGGTGACCACGACCTCGAGTCGCTGCACCGGGAACTGGCGCTGCGGCGGCTGTACCTGCACACGGTCCGGTGGACGTCGCTGGGGCTGTCGCTGCTGGAGGCCATGCACCTCGGGATGCCGGTGGTGGCGCTGGCGTGCACGGAGGTCGGCCGCGCGGTGCCACCCGACGCGGGCGTCATCTCCACGGACGTGGACGAGCTGGTGCGGGCCGTGGCCGAGCTGGTCGCGGACCCGGCGCTGGCGCGGCAGAAGGGCAAGCAGGCCAGGGAGTTCGCCCTGGCACGGTACGGACTCGACGCCTTCCTGCGGAGTTGGGACCGGTTGCTGACAGGAGTGAGCGGATGAGGATCGCGATGGTGTCCGAGCACGCCAGCCCGTTGGCCGCCCTGGGCGGTGTCGACGCCGGCGGGCAGAACGTGCACGTCGCCGCGTTGTCGGCGGCGCTGTCGGCCCGCGGGCACGACGTGGTGGTGTACACCCGTCGCGACGACCCGGACCTGCCCGAGCGGGTGCGCACCGACCAGGGCTACGACGTCGTCCACGTGCCCGCCGGACCGCCGGGGCCGGTGCCGAAGGACGAGCTGCTGCCCCACATGGGCGAGTTCGCCCGGTTCCTGGAGCGCCAGTGGTACGAGGAGCGGCCGGACGTCGTGCACGCGCACTTCTGGATGTCCGGCCTGGCCTCGGTGCTCGCCGCGCGCAAGGCCGGCGTGCCCGTCGTGCAGACGTTCCACGCGCTCGGCACGTTGAAGCGCCGCCACCAGGGGGCCGACGACACCAGCCCGCCGCAGCGGATCGGCATCGAGCGGATGATCGGCCGCGAGGTCGACCGGATCGCCGCGACGTGCGACGACGAGGTGACCGAGCTGATGCGCATGGGCGTGCTGCGGTCGCGGATCTCGGTCGTGCCGTGCGGGGTGGACCCGGCGCGGTTCCGCCCCGAGGGCCCGCGCGACCGCCGCGGCCACCGGCACCGGATCGTGTCGGTCGGCCGGCTGGTGCCGCGCAAGGGCTTCCAGGACCTGATCACGGCGTTGCGGTCGCTGCCGGACACCGAGCTCGTCATCGCGGGCGGCCCGGTGGACGTCGGCGCCGACCCCGAGGCCCGGCGGCTGGCCGCGCACGCCGAGCGCGTCGGCGTGCGGGACCGGCTGTGGCTGGCGGGCCAGGTGTCGCGCGACGCGATGCCGGCGCTGCTGCGCTCGGCCGACGTGGTGGCGTGCGTGCCGTGGTACGAGCCGTTCGGCATCGTGCCGCTGGAGGCCATGGCGTGCGGCGTGCCGGTGGTGGCCAGCGCGGTCGGCGGGCTCACGGACACCGTCGTGGACGGCGTCACGGGCGTGCTCGTGCCGCCGCGCGAACCGGCCACGCTCGCCCGTGCGCTGCACTCGCTGCTGGCCGACCAGGCGCGGCGGGAGGCGTGCGGCATCGCCGGGCTCGACCGGGTGGGCGTGCGCTACACGTGGGACCGGATCGCCGAGGACTCCGAACGCGTCTACGAGCGGGTCACGGCCGGCCAGGCCGTGGCCGTGGGAGGCACGCGATGACCGTCGAGAGCCACCTGAACGGACTCGCCCAGACGTTGGCCGGGCTGCGCACCCAGGCGCCCCGGCTGACCCGCTGGGGCGGCGTGCTGGCCCGACGGCTCAGCGACGGCGGACGGCTGCTGGCCGCCGGGAACGGCGGTTCGGCCGCCGAGGCGCAGCACCTGACCGCGGAGCTGGTCGGCCGGTTCCGCGACGACCGCCGGCCGTTCTCGGCGATCGCGCTGTGCGCCGAGTCGTCCAGCGTCACCGCGATCGGCAACGACTACGGCTACGACCAGGTGTTCGCCCGCCAGGTCACCGCGCACGCCCGGCCCCAGGACGTGGTCGTGCTGCTGACCACGAGTGGGCGCAGCCCGAACCTGCTGGAGGCCGCGAAGGCGGCCCGGGCGGCCGGGGCGCACGTGTGGGCGATGACCGGCCCGACCCCGAACCCGCTGGCCGAGGTGGTGGACGAGGTGCTGTCGCTGCCGGGCGAGCCGGCGAACGTGCAGGAGGCGCAGCTGGTGGCGGTGCACGCGCTGTGCGCGGCGTTCGAGGCGGCGTTGCCCGCGGCGGAGCGGAGGGTCTCGTGAAGCTTGTTGTCGTCGGTGACTCGTTGCTCGACGTGGACGTGCTGGGCACGGTCGAGCGGTTGTGCCCGGACGCGCCCGCGCCCGTGCTGGACGTCGAGGAGGAACGCGCCCGGCCCGGTGGGGCGGGGCTCGCCGCGGCGCTGGCGGCGGCCGACGGGATCGACGTGACGCTGGTCAGCGCGGTCGCCGACGACGAGGACGGCCAGCGGTTGCGGGACGAGCTGGCGCGGGTGCCGTGCGTGCTCGGGCCGTCCCCGGCGCCGACCCCGGTCAAGACCCGGCTGCGCGCCGGCGACCAGTCGATCGCCCGGCTCGACCGGGGCGGCGGTCCCGGCGCGCCGCAGGCCACGGACGACATGCTCGACGCCGTGCTGGAGGCCGACTACGTGCTGGTGTCCGACTACGGGCGCGGGCTGGTGCGCGACGAGCGGCTGCGGGGCGTGCTCGCCCGCCGGCCCGTCGTGTGGGACCCGCACCCGCGCGGCCCGGACCCGGTGCCCGGCGCGCGGCTCGTGACGCCGAACGCGGCCGAGGCGAAGGCGTTCAGCGGGCACGCCGACCCGGCGGACGCGCTCACCGCGCTGCGCGACCGGTGGCGGGCGCGCGCCGTCGTGGTGACGCTCGGCTCGAACGGCGCGCTGCTGCACGGCGGCGGCACGCCGGTGGCCGTGCCCGCGCCCCGCGTCCCCGTCGTGGACCCGTGCGGCGCGGGGGACCGGTTCGCGGTGACCGTCGCGGCCCGGCTCATGGGCGGCGCGGCGATGGACGACGCGGTGGCGGACGGGGTGACGTCGGCGGCGGAGTTCCTGCGCTGCGGCGGCGCGTCCGGGTTCCGGCCCGTCGACCAACTGTCCACTGTGGACGCCGTGCGGGCGCGCGGCGGCGTGGTCGTCGCCACCGGCGGGTGCTTCGACCTGCTGCACGCGGGCCACGTCCGCACCCTGCGCGCCGCCCGGTCGCTCGGCGACTGCCTGGTGGTGTGCCTGAACTCCGACTCGTCGGTGCGCCGGCTCAAGGGCCCGGACCGGCCGGTCACCAAGGAACAGGACCGGGTCGAGGTGCTGCGCGCGCTGGGCTGCGTGGACGACGTCGTGGTGTTCGACGACGACACGCCGGAACGCGTGCTGGCAGACCTGCGCCCGGACGTGTGGGTGAAGGGCGGCGACTACACCGTGGACTCGCTGCCGGAGGCGGACCTGGTGCGCGGCTGGGGAGGGCGCACCGTCGTCGTGCCCTACCACCGGGGACGTTCGACCACCGAGATGCTGTCGAGGAGGGGCTGATGCTGGACCAGGTGCTGGTGACGGGTGGCGCGTCCGGGCTGGGCGCGGCGGTGGTGCGCGCGGTGCACGAGCTGGGCGGGCGGCCGCTGGTGCTGGACAAGGCCGCGCCGTCGGCCGCCGAGGTGGCCGACTTCGAGTCGGTCGACCTGTCGGACACCAGGGCGGCGGAACGCGCCGTCAAGGCCATCGCCGAGCGCAACGGCGGCCTGCGGGCCGTGGTCACGGCGGCGGGCACGGACGCGTGCGGCCGGCTGGACCACGTGTCCGGCGCGGACTGGGACCGGGTGGTGATGGTGAACCTGCTCGGCACGGCCGCCGTGGTGCGGGCCGCGCTGCCGTTCCTGGAGGGCGGCGGCCGGGTGGTGACCATCGCGTCCACGCTCGGCGTCAAGGCGGTGAGCGACGCGACGGCGTACTGCGCCTCGAAGTTCGGCGTGGTCGGCTTCACCCGGGCGCTGGCGGCCGAGACCGCGGGCCGGGTCGGCGTGACGCTGGTGATCCCCGGCGGCATGCGCACGCACTTCTTCGACGACCGGGAGGAGCGGTACCGGCCGCCGGACGACAGCAAGCTCAACCCGCCCGAGCGCGTGGCCGACGCGATCGTGTTCGCGCTGCGCCAGCCCGAGGGCTGCGAGGTGCGCGAACTCGTCGTCGCGCACTCCGAGGAGGGGTCGTGGCCGTAGCCTCCCGGCTGGACACCGGTCGGGCGTTCGCCAAGGTGCTGCTGCCGACGCTGGCCAAGGGCGCGATCGTGCGCCGGCCGCCGGTGGAGGCGACGGCGGAGAAGCTGCAGCTGGACGAGGTGGCCGTGGCCGCGATGAGGCGGTTCCGGGACCGCTACGGGCCGGAACCGCTGCGGCTGAGGGTGACCGGGCGCAGCATCGCGCTGCTGCTCGACGCGGTGGACGTCTCCCGGCTGCTGGCCGAGTCGCCGTCGCCGTTCGCCCTGGCGACGCGGGAGAAGAAGGCCGCGCTGGAGCACTTCCAGCCGCACGGCGTGCTGATCTCGACGGGGGAGGCGCGCGAGCGGCGGCGTGCCCTCAACGACCGCGTGCTGCGGCCCGACAACATCGACGTGCCGGGGATCGTCGCCGACGAGGCCGATCTCCTGCTGCGGCACGTCCGCAGCACCGGGCGGCTCACCTGGGACGGGTTCGCGCAGTCCTGGTGGCGCGCGGCCCGGCGGATCGTGCTCGGCTCGACGGCGCGGGACGACGACGAGCTGACGGACGTGCTGAGGGCGTTGCGGAGCGACGCGAACTGGGCCTACCTGCACCGGCGGCGCGAGGCGTTGCGCCGCCGGTTCGACGAACGGCTCCTCGGCCACCTCGAACGCGGCGAGCCGGGCAGCCTGGCGGGCCTCGCCCCGGCCGACGAGCTCCGGGAACAGGCGCCGCACTGGCTGTTCGCGTTCGACTCGGCGGGCATCGCGACCATGCGGGCGCTGGCGATCGGCGGCGCCGGGCAGGCCGGGATCTGGGAGTCGGTGCGGCTGTGGCCGACCACGCCGGTGATCCTGCGCGAGAGCACCGAGCACACCCGGTGGCACGGCACGTGGCTGCCCGCGGGCACCACGTTCGTCGTGTTCGCGCCGTTCTTCCACCGGGACCGCGACCGGCTCGACTACGCCGACGAGTACACGCCGCACATCTGGCCCATGCCGCCCGACCCCGGCCTGGTGCCGTTCAGCGGCGGCCCCGGCGTGTGCCCCGGACGGGACCTCGTGCTGGTCGCGGCGAGCACCATGCTGGACGCGCTCCGCGATCACCTGGACGTGCCCACCCTGCGTGCGCCGCTCCCCGCCACGCTGAACCACTTCCGGCTGTCGTTCGTCACCCGGAAGGTTGACGACGGCCGGTGAGGGGTATGTGCTTCCCGTGAGTCAGGCCGAGGAATCACACCAGCGGAGGTTGGCCCGCAACCTCAACGAGTTGCTGCAGGAACTGCGCGTGGCGCAGGCGGGCGTCCAGATCCTGTTCGGGTTCCTGCTCTCGATCGCCTTCACCGGGCGTTACGCGAGCGCCGACACCTTCGTGCGCGCCACCCACCTGGTCACCATACTGTTCGCCGCGTGCTCGGTGGCGTTCATGACCGCGCCGGCGGCGTGGCACCGCATCCTGTTCCGCCGCGGCAGGCGCGAGGACGTCATCGAGGTGGCGAACCGGTACGCGATCCTGGGGCTCGGGTGCCTGGCGGTCGCCATGACCGGCACCATCCTGCTGCTCGGCGAGATCATCGTGGGCGGCTGGCTGGCCGTCGCGCTCGGCGCGTTCGCGGCCCTGCTGTTCGGCACGCTGTGGTTCCTGCTCCCGTGGCGGGAGCGCGGGCGCGGCTCGTTCACCGACGACGACGAGGACGCCGAGGACCGGCTGGAGTAGACCGCGAACAGACCGCGGACAGACCTCGACAGATTTGAAGCCGCCGTGCTCACGACGTCCTCCCCGTGAGCGCGGCGGCTTCTTCCTCGTTCAGCTCGGTCAGCCTTCCTCGTTCGGCCCTCGGTCAGCCCTGCTCGTCGGTCCGGTCGTGCGGCGTGCCGACGGGCTTCGACTCCGGCGACCCCCGCTGGCGCAGGTACACGCTCAACACCGCCATCGAGCCGATGGCCAGGAACTCCGACTGCCAGTTCTGCAGCGACCGGTTCCAGAAGTCCGCCGACACCACGTACTCCCACCACGTCACCGGGTCCTGGAAGTCGTTCAGCTGGTCGTTGTTGTACGCGCTGCGCCCCGCGATCGACTGCGTCAGCCAGGAACCCACGAACAGCCCCAGCATGACCAGCCCGAGCGAGTTCGAGAACAACGCCGTGCGCCAGCCGCCCGCCTTCGCCCACGGCGGCGACTCCGGCTTCAGGTGCTCGCCCAGCAGCTGCGCCTCGTCGGACTCCGCGCCGATCCGCGACGCCGGCTTCGACTCGGGCGACCCGCGCTGCATCAGCCACACCGTGGCGAAGATGAACAGGAAGAACTGGAGGTACTCGGACTGCCAGTTCTCCGCCACGTCCACCGCGAAGTCCGACGACGTGACGTACGCCCACCAGTCGATGGGGTCGCCGCCGTCGGCGAGCCGGCGCTGGTTCACGTCCGCGTTGCCCGCGAACGACTGCGCCACCAGCGTCGCCAGGAACAGCAGCCCGAACGCCAGGCCCAACCCGTTGTCGCGCAGGAACCTCTTCACAGGCCCACCAACCCGATGACGCTGAAGAACACCAGCAGGGCCGCCACTCCCAGCAGGTAGGCGTAGAACATGCCGCGCTGCGTCACGGCCCACCCACCTCGCACGTGTACGGCCGCTCGCCCTGCGGCGCGCACCCGGCGCCCGCGACGCGCCACCCCGACGTCAGCTCGCGCAGGAACAGCACGTCGTCCGCCGAGGTGCGCGCCTGCGCCGCGTCACCCCAGACCTCGACCGACTCCACCGCGCCGCCGGGCAGGTCGAGCGACGAGCACTCCGCGTCCTGGCGGGCCCGTTCGGTCAGCAGCCCGCACGCCCGTTCCGCGTCGCCCGCGGCGACCGCGGCGGTGAACTCCTCCGCCGCGCGCCTGGCCAGGTCCTCCGTGCCGGATCCACACCCGCTCGCCAACACCGCCGGCATCGCCGCGGCGAGCAACCACCGAAAGCGGATCATGGCTGGACGATAATCCGTCACGGGCGGAGCAGCACCTTGACGGCGTTGTCCTCCTTGCGCTGGAACACCTGGTACGCGTGCGGAGCCTCGTCGAGCGGCAGGTGGTGCGTGGCGAACGTGTCCACGCCGAGCGGGTCGTCGTCGGTGAGCAGCGGCAGGATCTCCGGCACCCAGTGCCACACGTTGGCCTGGCCCATGCGCAGCTGCACCTGCTTGTCGAACAACGTCAGCATCGGCAGCGGGTCCGCCATGCCGCCGTACACGCCGGAGACGGAGATCGTGCCGCCGCGCCGGACGATCTCGATCGCGAGGCGCAACGCGTGCAGCCGGTCCACGCCGGCCGTGGTCATGAACCGGGCCGCGATGGCGTCCGGCAGCAGACCCACCGCCTGGTGCGCCATCTTCGCCACCGGCGCGCCGTGCGCCTCCATGCCGACCGCGTCGATGACGGCCTCCGGCCCGCGTCCGCCGGTCAGCTCGCGGATGTGGTCGACCAGGTGGCTGTCCCGCACGTTCAGCACGGTCACGCCGTGCGCCCGCGCGCGGGCCATGCGGTCGGGCACGAGGTCGACGCCGATCACCGTCTCGACGCCGCGGTGCTGGGCGATCCGGGTCGCCATGTCACCGATCGGGCCGAGCCCGAGCACGACCAGGCTGTCCCGCGTGGCCGCGTACTCCACCGCCTGCCACGCGGTCGGCAGCACGTCCGACAGGAACACGAACCGGTCGTCCGCCGGGCCTTCCGGCACCTTGATGGGCAAGGTGTTGCCGAACGGCACCCGCAGGTACTCGGCCTGGCCGCCGGGCACCTGCCCGTACAGCTTGGTGTAGCCGAACAGCGCCGCGCCCGTCCGGTGCTCGCGCACCTGGGTCGTCTCGCACTGCGACTGGAGGCCGCGCGAGCACATGAAGCACGTGCCGCAGGAGATGTTGAACGGGATGACGACCCGGTCACCCGGCTTCACCTCGGTGACGTCCGCGCCGACCTCCTCGACGATGCCCATCGGCTCGTGGCCGAGGATGTCGCCCTCGTCGATGAACGGCCCCATCACCTCGTAGAGGTGCAGGTCGGAGCCGCACAGACCGGTGGACGTGACGCGGACGACGATGTCGGTCGGGTCCTTCAGGACGGGGTCCGGCACGGTGTCCACGCGCACGTCCCGCTTCCCGTGCCAGGTGACGGCTTTCATGGAAAAAGCTCCTTCCGACTGGTGCTCGGAGCGTTCCCGGGGCGGCGTGTGGCAAACCCGGCGCCGGGTACCCGCCGGCCATGAGCGCACCCCTACCCCAGGACCGGTCCGGCGCGCCGACGCGCGCGGTGGTGACCGGGTCCGACTCCGGTATCGGCAAGGCGATCGCGGTGGCCCTCGCGGGCGGCGGCGTGGACGTCGGCATCACGTACCACCGGGACGCCGACGGCGCCGAGGACACCGCGCGGCAGGTCCGCGAGCACGGCGCGCGGGCCGCCGTGCGGCGGCTGGACCTGACCGACCTGCCCGGCGCGGCGGACGTGGTGGACGAGCTGGCCGCCGAGCTGGGCGGCGTCGACGTGCTGGTGAACTGCGCCGGCACGGGCACCGCGCAGAAGGCGCTGGACATGGACTTCGACACGTGGCGCGGTGTGCTGTCGGTCGACCTCGACGGCGCGTTCCTGTGCTCGCAGCGCGCCGCCAGGCACATGATCGAGGCCGGCCGGGGCGGTCGGATCATCAACATCACGTCGGTGCACGAGCACCTGCCGCGCGTCGGCGCCGCGCCCTACTGCGCGGCCAAGGCGGGCCTGGGCGCGTTGACGAAGGTGCTGGCGCTGGAGCTGGCCGAGCACGCCATCACGGTCAACTCGGTGGCGCCCGGCGAGATCTCCACCCCGATGACGGGCCAGGAGGACGTGGACCCGCGCTCGGAGGCGCGGCCGGGCGTGCCGCTGGGCCGGCCGGGCCACGCCGCCGAGGTGGCCTCGGTGGTGGCGTTCCTGGCCACCCCGGCGGCTGGGTACGTGACGGGCGCGTCGTTCGTGGTGGACGGCGGCATGACGTTGATGGGGCCGCAGGCGAGCCCGCTGCTCACCGACCGGCAGTGGCTCGACGTGTGACGGCACCGACCGCTCCGAGCGTGGCGGCTGCGAGCGCCACGGCTGCGAGCGTCGCGGCTGGGAGCGTCACGGCTGCGAGCGTCGCGGCCTTGTGCGTCGCGGCACTCGCGGCCGAGTGCTGACGGCTCAGGAGCGGGCCTTGGCGGTCTTGCGGTTGTTGGCCTTCTGCAGCGCCTCGACCAGCTGCTCCTTGGTCATGCTCGACCGGCCCGGCACGTCGAGCTTCTTGGCCAGCTCGTAGAGGTGCTGCTTGCTGGCGTTGGCGTCGACGCCGCCCGCGGTCCTGCCCCGCTTGGGCGTGCTGCGGGCGGCCTGCTCGTCCGACGGGCCCTTCTCCTCCTTGGGCTCCCAGTGGTCGCCGACCTTCTCGAACGAGTGCTTCAGGGCGGCGTACGCGGTGCGGTGCGACCGCTGGCCCTCGCCGTAGGTCTCCACCGCCGAGTCGTGCGCCTTGATCCACGTCCGCTGGGCCTTCTTGGACGAGCGGGCGATCGTGCTGGGCAGCTCCTGGGCTCCGGGCATGGCTCTCCTCCTCGGGGCGTCGCCTCGGGTTTCACCTCGGCCGCTCGGGTACCCGGTGGCCATGACGGACATGCGTGTCGACGCACTCGACGTCCACAGCCCGGTAGACGGTCGGCTGATCGGCTGGCTCCCCACCGCCACGGACGAGGACGTGGCCGGCTCGGTGCTCACCGCGCGCGAGGCGCAGCCCGGCTGGGCGGCCACGCCCGCGGCCGAACGGGGCGCCGCGCTGAAGGCCGCCGCGACCGCGATCCGGACCCACGCGGTGGACCTGGCGAACGTCGTCCAGGAGGAGACCGGCCGCCCGTTCGCGTCCGCGCGGGACGGTGTGCTGGCCGGTGTGTCCACGTTGGAGCAGTACGCCGAGCTGGGCCCGGTCCACCGCGGCCGGTCGCTGCTCGGCGCGCACGACGCGACGGACCTCATGGTGCCGGAGCCGCGGGGCGTGGTCGTGGCGCTGACGCCGTGGAACGACCCGGTGGCCGTGGCGTGCGGGCTGCTCGGCGCGGCCCTGGTGACCGGCAACACCGTGGTGCACAAGCCGAGCGAGCGGTGCCCGCACACCGGCGTGCTCCTGGCCCAGCTCATGGTCGACCACTTCCCGCCCGGCGTGCTCCAGAGCCTCACCGGCGACGGCGCGGTCGGCGCGGCGCTGGCCTCGTCACCGCACGTCGACGTCGTCGCGCACGTCGGCGGCACGGCGACCGGCCGGTCCATCGCCGCCGCGTGCGCCGCGACCGGCGCGAAGGCGCTGCTGGAGAACGGCGGCAACGACCCGCTGCTGGTCGACGCGGACGTCGACCCGGTGTGGGCGGCCGGTCAGGCGGCGCTGGGCGCGTTCACCAACGCGGGCCAGCTGTGCACGTCCGTGGAGCGGATCTTCGTGCACCAGGCCGTGGCGGAGGAGTTCCTGACCGCGCTGTGCGACGAGGCCCGCCGCTGGAACGAGTCGCCGCAACCGCTGGTGGACGTCCGGCTGCGGGAGCACGTGCACGCGCACGTCGCCGAGGCCGTCGCGGACGGCGCGCGACCGCTCGTCGGCGGCGAGGTGCCGGAGCGGGACGGGGCGTACTACCCGGCGACCGTGCTGAGCCGCTGCACGCCCGACATGCGGGTGATGCGGGAGGAGACGTTCGGCCCCGTCGCGCCGGTGCGGGTGGTGGCGTCGTTCGAGGACGGCCTGGCGGAGGCGTGCGTGGACGAGCACGGCCTGGCCGCGACCGTGCTGACGGCGTCGATGGCGCACGCGCAGCAGGCGTGGCGGGCGCTGCCCGTGGGCACGGTGAAGGTCAACGCGGTGTTCGGCGGGGCTCCCGGCGGCGCCGCCCAGCCGCGCCGGGCGTCCGGCACCGGGTTCGGCTACGGGCCGGAGCTGCTGGACGAGATGACGACGGTGAAGGTCGTGCACCTCGGTCAGATCCAGCCCTCGTCCCAGGCCAGCCGCGCGGCCTCGTAGCGGGTGCTCACGCCGAGCTTGGTCATCGCCGACGACAGGTAGTTGCGCACGGTGCCGGCGGCGAGGTGCGCCTCGGCGGCGATCGTCGCCACCGTGCCGCCGCGCAGCGCGTGCCGCAGGACGTCCAGCTCGCGCGCGGTCAGCGGACACGCTCCCTCGGTGAGCGCGGCGGCGGCGATCTCGGAGTCCACGTACCGCCGGCCCGCGTGCACGTCGCGCAGGATCGACGCGAGCTGGGCGGCCGGGGTCGTCTTCGGCACGAACCCGCGCACGCCCGCGCTCAACGCCCGCCGCAGCACGCCCGGCCGCGCGTGCCGGGTCACGACGACCACCGCGACCCCGTCCAGCTCCCGCACCGCCTCGGCGGCGAGCACCCCGTCGCGCCGGGGCATCTCCAGGTCGAACACCGCGATGTCGGGCCGGTGCGCCCGCACCGCCGCCACCGCCGCGTCGCCGTCGCTGGCCTGCGCGACGACCGAGATGTCGTCCTCCAGCTCCAGCAGCGCCGCCAACGCGCCCCGGATGAGGTCCTCGTCGTCGGCCAGCACGACCCGGATCACCGGCCCACCCCGGCACGTCCCACGAGCTCGAACCCGTCGCCGCCCGCCGGACCGGCCTCGACCCGCCCGCCGACGGTGGCGAAGCGCTCGCGCAGCCCGGCCAGCCCCGCGCCGGCCGCGTCCCGGCCCGGAACGCCCTCACCCCGCGCGCCACCGGCCGGAACGTCGGCCCGCCCACCGTCGGCCCGCCCGTCGTCGGCCCGCCCTTCGTCGGGTCGGACACCGTCGTTGCGCAGCCGCACGCCGACCTGCCCGTCGGCCACGCTGATCACCACGTCGCAGCGCCGCGCCCGGCTGTGCCGCAGCACGTTCGTCGTCCCCTCCCGCACCAGCGCGCCGAACAACGGCTGCAACGGCGGCGGCACGTCGGTCGCGTCACCGTCCACGGTGGTCTCGATGCCCGCCGCCCGCAGCACGCCCACCGCGTTGGCGATCTCGGTGCCGAGGCTCGCCCGCCGGTAGCCCTGCACCACGTCCCGGGTCTCCCGCAGCGCGGTCCGGGCCAGCTCGGCCACCTCGCCCGCGTGCTGCCGGGCCAGGTCGTCGTCCCGGCCGATCAGCCGCTGCGCGAGCTCGCCCTTCAACGCGATCGCCTGGAGGTGGTGGCCCTGGATGTCGTGCAGGTCGGCGGCGAACCGCAACCGCTCCTCGGCCACGGCCAGCGCCTCGGCGGTCCGGCGCGCCTCCTCCTGCCGCACCGCCAGGTCCCAGATCCACAGCTGGACCAGGTCCGCGAACACCAGGGCGACGATCATCACCACCGCCAGCGCCATCGCCGCGCGCGCGTCCGTGCCGCCGAACACGCCGGCGACGGCCACGGCGAGCACCGTCATCACCGCCATGACGGGCCAGCGGCGGTGCGCCGGGAGGATCGCGCCGACGTGCGCGACCACCAGGGCGGGCAGCATGGCCCAGGCGGGCAGGAAGCTGCCGCTGCCGCACATCACGCCCCACGCGACCAGCGACACCGCGAACGTCGCCGCGTGCTCCCACGGCCGGTCGTCGCCGCGGCCCAGCCCGCCCATCGCCTGGCGCAGGTACCGGGTGTGCTGGACGACCACCAGCGCCACGGCCGCGGCCACCAGCGCCGACTTGACCAGGCCGTAGTCGTTGACGACCAGGTCGAGCACGGTGCCGAAGCCGACGGCCACGCCGCCGACCAGCACCATGTACCACGTGTAGTGCCGGAGCCTGGTCAGGGGAGTCACGGGGTGAATCTACGAGCCGGGTCGCACGGCTGTCTGCTGACATCTGTCACGTCAACCGGTGCGCGGCGGCACTGGGGGCCGCGCCCGCCCGCGACCAGCATGGTAGCCATGCGGAAACCGGTGATCGAGGTGACGGGCCTGAGGTGCCGCTACGGCGGGTTCGAGGCCGTGCGCGGGGTGGACTTCGAGGTGTCGGAGGGGGAGCTGTTCGCCCTCCTCGGCACGAACGGAGCCGGCAAGACGACGACCATGGAGACGCTGGAAGGGCTCCGCGCGCCCCACGCGGGCACGGTGCGGGTGTTCGGCGTGGACCCGTTCCGGGAGCGCGCGGCGCTGCGGCCGCGGATCGGGATCATGCTCCAGGACAGCGGCTTCCCGGCCGACCTGACCGCCCGCGAGCTGGTGCGGCTGTGGGACGCCACGAGCGGCCGGCGGGCCACCGAGGACGTGCTGGAACGGCTGGACCTCGCGCACCGCCGGGACGTGCGGATCAAGCAGCTGTCCGGCGGCGAGCGGCGTCGGTTGGACCTGGCGCTGGCCGTGCTCGGACGTCCGGAGCTGCTGTTCCTCGACGAACCCACGACCGGGCTCGACCCGGAGTCGCGGCGGCGCACGTGGGAGGTGGTGCGCGGGCTGCTGGCCGAGGGCTCGACCGTCGTGCTGACCACGCACTACCTCGAAGAGGCCGAGACGCTGGCGCACCGGCTGGCGATCCTGCACGAGGGCGTGGTGGCCGTGTCCGGCGCGCTGGTGGACGTGCTGGCCGCCCAGCCCGCGCGGATCTCGTTCGACCTGCCGGGCGGGCTCGACGTCGGCGCGTTGCCGATGCTGGCGGGCGACGTCGTGCACCGGCCGTCCGGGCGGGTCGAGGTCCGGACCCGGGAGCTGCAGGACGACCTGGCGGACCTGCTGGCGTGGGCGCGCGGCGAAGGGCTGCGGCTGGGCCGCATCCGGGCCCACCACGCGTCGCTGGAGGACGTGTTCCACCACGCCCGCACGGGCAGGGAGGTCGTGGCCGCATGATCACCGCACTGGGCGTGGCCGAGCTGAAGCTCCTGCTGCGCAACCGCACCGCCGCCGCGCTGGCGCTGCTCATGCCGCTCGCGGCGGGGCTGTACTTCGCGCTCGCCGTGGGCGGCGACGACAACGGCTGGACGATGATCGTCGTCCTCCAGCTGCTGTTCTCGCTCGGGTTCACCGTCTACGTGACGGTGACGACGTCGTTGACGGCACGCCGGCAGGACCTGTACCTGAAGCGGCTGCGGACCGGCGCGGCGTCGGACGTCGTGGTGCTGACCGGCATCCTGCTGCCGGTCGTGGTGCTCGGCCTGGCGCAGGCGCTCGTGCTGCTCGGCGTGAGCGTCGCGGCGGGCGCGCCGATGCCGACCAACCCCGGCCTGCTGGCGTTGGCGCTGGTCGGCGGCGCGGCGCTGAGCTGCGCGGCGGGCGTGTGCACGAGCGGCCTGACCGGGACCGCCGAGCTCGCGCAGATCACCACGGCGCCGTTCTTCTTCGCCCTGGTCGTCGGAGGACTGATGGGCCTGGGCGGCGGGGACGACCCGCGGGTGCTGCTCGTGCCGGGCAGCGGCCTGGGCCTGCTGACCCAGGCCGCGTGGGGCGGTCCGACCGACGCGGTCGGCCTGGCGCTGCTCGCCACCGCGGGCTGGACCGCCGTCGCCGTCGCGCTGTCCGTGCGCTTCTTCCGCTGGGACCCGCGCACCTGACGGCCCCGCGCGCCCGACGACGGCGGGGCGTGCCGGTCAGGCGGCCGCACGCCCCAGGCTGACCAGGTGGAACCCGGCCTCGGTCACCTTGTCGAGCGGCAGCAGGTTGCGGGTGTCCACGATGACCCGGCGGCGCATGGCGGCCGCCAGGTTCGGCCAGTCCAGCTCGGCGAACTCGGGCCACTCGGTCAGCACGACCAGCCCGTCCGCGTCGCGGGCCACCGCGTCCGGCGAGTCGAGCACCCGCACCGGCCCGCAGTCGGTGTCCACGCACGGGTCGTAGCCGGTCAGCCGCGCGCCCTGCTCGGCGAGCAGCGCCGCCACCGCCAACGCGGGGGAGTCGCGCAGGTCGTCCGTGCCGGCCTTGAACGTCAGGCCGAGCAGCCCCAGCCGGGCGCCCGCCAGGTGGCCCACCGCGTCGCGCACCATCGCCACGACCCGGTGGGCCTGGTGGGTGTTGGTGCCGATGGTCGCCCGCAGCAACGGGAAGTCGACGTTCACCTCGTCCGCCGTGGACAGCAGCGCCCTGGTGTCCTTGGGGAAGCACGAACCGCCCCAGCCCGGACCCGGTTCGAGGAACGCCGAGCCGATCCGGTCGTCCAGCCGCATGCCCTCGGTCACGTCGGAGATGTCCGCCCCGACCCGCTCGCACAGCTCGGCGAGGCTGTTCACGTAGGACAGCTTCATCGCCAGGAAGCAGTTGCTCGCGTACTTCACCAGCTCCGCGCTCGCGCTGCCGGTGACGAGCGCCGGCGCGCCCGTGCCCGCGTACAGGCCGACCACGCGCCGCGCGGCGTCCTCGGCCTCGGACCCGACCACGACCCGTTGCGGCCGCAGGAAGTCGTCCACCGCGTGGCCCTCGCGCAGGAACTCAGGGTTCGACACGACCCGCACGTCGGACCGCCCCACGAGCGAGGCCACCCGTTCCGTCGTGCCGGCGGGGACGGTGGACTTGATCACCAGCACGCAACCGGGGGAGACGGCGTCCCGCGCCTCGCGCAGCACGGCGTGCACGGCGGTCAGGTCGGCCGCGCCGTCCGGTCCGGTCGGCGTCGGCACGCACAGGAACACGAAGTCCACTTCGGACAGTGCTTCGGCGTTGCCGCGCACGAACCTCAGCCGCCCGGACCGCAGTCCCTCCGCGACGAGCTCCGCCAGACCGGGTTCGTGGGCGCCGACCTCGCCCCGGCCCAGCGCCGACACCTTCGCCTCGTCGACGTCCGCGCACACCACGGTGTGCCCGAGCCGGCTGAAGCAGGCGGCGGTGGTCAACCCGACATAGCCGGCACCGATGACGCCGATCCTGGACATGGTCCACCTCCCAGCAGCGATCGCGCGGCGTCCAGCACTTCGTCCACGGTGATGTCGAGCAGCCCCGGGTCGGGCCGGTCGGCGAACGTGTCGCCGGTCCGGCCGTGCCACAGCGCCCGGTGCGGCCCCGACCGCGGTCCCCACTCGGCCGGCGACACCGGTCCGAACAACACCACCGACGGGGTGCGGTAAGCCGTGGCGACGTGCGCGACACCCGTGTCGCCGCAGATCACGAGCCGCGCGCCCGCCACCAGGTCGAGCAGGCCGGCCAGGTCGCCGGTCCGGGAGCGCCCCCGGGCCACCGCCCGCACCAGCGGGGTCTCGGCCGGGCTGCCGGTCACCACCACGTTCGGACCGAGCGCCCGCACCACCGCGGCGAACCGCGCGGCGGGCCAGCGTCGGGCGCCGTGGCTCGCGCCGGGGTGCACGACGATCGCGCCGTTGCGCGGCAGCGGCGGCAGCAGCAGGTCGTTCGGGTCGCACGGGATGCCGAACTGCCCCAGCAGCCGGCACCAGCGCAGCACCTCGTGCTGGTGCGGCGGCCACGGCACGTGCGCGCCGTGCGTGATCAGCCGGTCCGGGTGGGTGGCGCGCAGCAGCTCGGTGCTCCGCGGCCCGCACCCGTGCAGGTTCACGGCGAGGTCCGGCGAGTCGTAGTCGATCGGCACGAGACCGTCGGTCGGCAGCAGCCTGTCCACGGCGTCGATCCGCTCGACGGCGTCGGCCAGCCACCCCGGCGCGGCCAGCGTGATCTCGGCGTCGGGGTACGCCCGGCGCAACCCGCGCAGCGCCGGCACGGCCGTCAGCAGGTCGCCGAGGCCGAGCGCGCGGAGCACCAGGACCCTCACCGCGACACCGTCCCGGACGCCTTCGGCTCCTCGGCGTGGGCGTCGGAGTGGCCCAGGTGACCCAGGTGGCGCAGCCGGTCGAGCGTGTCGGCGACGTGCAGGCCGCGCCGGCGCACCCGGCCCGCGACGGGCACGGCCCGGTGCCGGACCTCGCCGCGCAGGCGGTGCGCGCACGCGGCGGGCGGGATGGCGACGCTGGTGACGATCATCTTCGCCACCTCGTCGCGGGTGCGGGGACCGGGCGCGATGCGCTCGACGGCGAACAGCGCCGTCAGCCCGGCCCACCCGGCGGCGAAGCCCGCCGCGGCCTTCCACCACCCGAGGTATCCACAGAGGACGGACAGGAGGCCGGACAGCGTGGTCAGCGCGTGCCGGGGGAGCAGGCCCGGCGCGCCGCCGATCCGCTCCCGCCACTCCGGGCCGAGCAGCCGCCGCACCAACGCGTCGTCGGCGTTGCCGCGCTGCTGCCGCAGGCTCGCGAAGAACCCCGCGTGCCGCACCGGGTGCGTGGTCACGCGGTCGCCCATGACGATCCGGTACCCGCGGTCCTGCACCCGCAACGCCAGCTCGGCGTCCTCGCGGTAGGCGCGCGGGAAGCGCTCGTCGAACCCGCCCGCGTGCACCAGGGCGGCCCGGCGGTAGGCCATGTCGGCGGTGATCCACCGCGCCGTCGCCAACCCGGCCGTGCCGCGTTCCCAGTCGGTCGGCGGGCGGTCCTCCGGCAGCGGCACGACGATCCGCGCCTGCGACGCGCCCACGTCCAGCCCGAGCCGTTCCAGGTCCTCGGTCAGCCGCCGCTTCCAGTCGTGCGGCGGGAGGACGTCGTCGTCGAGGAAGGCCACCCACTCGCAGCACGCGGCACGCCACCCGGCGTTGCGCGCGGCCGCCGGGCCGCGGCCGCCGGTGCGCAGGACGCGCGCCGTGCGGGTCGGGGGCAGGGGTCCCGGCTCGGGCCGGTCGTCCACCACGATGATCTCGCGCGGCGGCGGCCCCTCGCCGTGCTCCAGGGCTTCCAGCACCACGCGCAGGCTGTTGCGGCCGACGGTCGGGATGACCACGGCGTAGTCGACGCTCATCGCCGCACCTCCGGGGCGGGCCGGGGCCGGCGCACCACGAACCGGCCGATGGCCAGCAGGTCGACCGGCGCGGAGCCGAAGCACTCCAGCGCGTCACGCGGGTCGTCCACCATCGGCCGGCCCGCCGTGTTCAGGCTGGTGTTCACCACGACCGGCACGCCGGTGCGCCGGTCGAACTCCCGGAGCACCCGCGCCATCAGCGGTTCCGTCCCCGGGTCGACGGTCTGCACGCGCGCCGTGCCGTCCACGTGCACGACCGCCGGGATGCGGTCACGCCACTCCGGGCGCACGTCGTGCACGAACAGCATGTACGGGCTGGGCAGCGGGCCGCGCTCGAACAGCTCGGCCGCGCGGTCCGCGAGCACCATCGGCGCGATCGGCCGGAACTGCTCGCGGCCCTTGACCTCGTTGAGCCGGGCCAGGTTCTCGGCGCGTCCCGGGTGCGCCAGCAGGGACCGCCGGCCCAGCGCCCGCGGGCCGTACTCGCTGCGACCCTGGAACCAGGCCACGACCTGGTCGTCCGCCAACGCCTCGGCCACCGCGACGGCGACGTCCTCCGGCTCCTCGTAGGCGACCTTGGCGGTGCGCAGGTAGTCCTCGACCTCCGCGTCGGTCCACGACCGGCCGAGGTCGGCGCCCGGCATCGCGGCGGCGGGCTCGCCCGCGTCTGCCACCACCTGCAGCGCCGCGCCCAGCGCGGTGCCGGCGTCACCGGCCGCCGGCTGCACCCAGACCTCCTCGAACGGCCCCTCGGCGAAGATGCGGGTGTTCGCCACGCAGTTCAGCGCCACACCGCCCGCCATGGTCAGTCGCTTGTGGCCGGTCCGCTCGTGCAGCCAGCGGACCAGGTCCAGCAGGACCTCCTCGACCCGCACCTGCACGCTCGCCGCGAGCTCGGCGTGCTCCTTCGTCACCTCGCCGTCGGGGTCGCGGCGCTTCGCCAGCGTCGCCCAGTCCAGCGGCTTCACGGCGAACCCGCCGTCCTCGGTCGCGTAGACGTGCTCCCGCACCAGGTCCAGGTGCTTCGGCTCGGCGTAGGACGCCAGCGCCATCACCTTGTACTCGTCGCTGGACCGCAGGAAACCCAGGTGCTCGGTCAGGTCCTCGTACAGCAGGCCCAGCGAGTGGGGCAGGTGCTGCGCGGCCAGCGTCTCCAGCCGGTGGCCGCGGTAGCTGCCCGCGAGGTGCGACCGGCACTCGCCGCGACCGTCGTTGACCAGCACCGCGCAGTCCCCGCCGAACGGCGCGGCCAGGCCCGTGGACGCGGCGTGCGCCACGTGGTGCGGCACGAACCGCACGATCGCCGGGTCCAGCCCCGGCAGCGCGGTGGCCAGGAAGTACGGGGCGCGCCGGGCGTACTCGGTGCGCAGGTCCTCCCACGGCACGTCGCTCGGCTCGACCAGGTCCGGGTCGTACGAGTAGGCCACGGCGTCCAGGTCCGCCGGCGTGAGCCCGGCGTGCTTGAGGCACCAGCGCGCGGCCTGCTCGGGCTGTTCCCACGCGGAGAACGGCACCGGCCGCTTGCCGTGCTTGCGCCGGGAGAAGCGTTCCTCCTCCGCGGCGGCCACCACCCGGCCGTCCACCACGAGGGCGGCGGCGGGGTCGTGGAAGACCGCGTTGATGCCGAGCACGCGCACGGCGTTCCCCTTTCGCTCCTGTGTGGACCGTCGTCGGCCGGTGCGGATCCTCGGGCCGGAGCCGGACCGTCGCGGACCGATTCGGACCGTTGTCGTCCGACTACCCGACGAGGTGTCGGTCAAACGACCGCCGCAGGCCCTCGTCGAGCGGGATCTCGGGCTGCCAGCCCAGCAGCTCGCGGGCCAGCGAGATGTCCGGGCGACGTCGCCGCGGGTCGTCCACCATGGCGTCGACGTGCTCGATCGTGGACGTGCTGCCGACCAGCTCGATGACCTTCCGGGCCACCTCCAGCACGGTGACCTCCTCGGGGTTGCCCAGGTTCACCGGGCCCGCGTGGTCGCTGTCCGCCATCGACAGCAGCCCGCGCACGAGGTCGTCCACGTGGCACAGCGACCGGGTCTGCGATCCGTCGCCGTGCACGGTCAGCGGCTCGCCGGCGCGGGCCTGCCGCACGAACGTGGGGATCATCCGGCCGTCGTCGGGCCGCATCCGCGCGCCGTAGGTGTTGAAGATCCGCACGATGCCCGCGTCCACGCCGTGCTCCCGGCGGAACGCGCAGGTCAACGCCTCACCGAACCGCTTGGCCTCGTCGTAGACGCTGCGTGGCCCGATCGGGTTCACGTTGCCCCAGTACGTCTCGCGCTGCGGGTGCTCCAGCGGGTCGCCGTACACCTCGCTGGTCGACGCGATGACGATCCGCGCGTTCTTGCGCCGCGCCAGCTCCAGCGCGTGCAGCGTGCCGAACCCGCCCACCTTCAGCGTGTCGATGGGCGTCCGCAGGTAGTCCACCGGCGACGCGGGGCAGGCCAGGTGCATCACCAGGTCCACCGGGCCGAGCAGGTCGAGGGGTTTCGACACGTCCTCGACCACGACGCCCAGCCGCGGGTCGACGGGCAGGTTGTCCGGTGACCCGGTGCGGAAGTCGTCGACGCACACCACCCGCGTGCCGCGTCGCAGCAGCGCCTCGCACACGTGCGAGCCGAGGAACCCGGCACCACCGGTCACCACCGCGCGTTCGAATCCCATGCGGTGGGCCTACCCGTGAGGCCGATGAGTAACCACCGCTTCTCCGGGTAGTACCCGCTGGTGGCCCAAACGACGGTGGTGATCGCGACCCGCGACCGGGCGGACGACCTGGTGCGCACGCTCGCCCGGCTCGGTGAGCTGGACGTGCCGGTCGTCGTGGTCGACAACGGCTCGTCCGACGACACGGTGGCACGGGTGCGGCGGGACTTCCCGGACGTCGAGGTGATCCCGCTAAGCCACAACGAGGGCGCGCTGGCCCGCAACCACGGCGTGCGGCGGGCCGCCACCCCGTACGTGGCGTTCAGCGACGACGACTCGTGGTGGCCGCCCGGCGCCCTGCCGCGCGCGGAGGACCTGTTCGCCCGGCACCCCCGGCTCGGGCTGATCGCGGCGCGCACGATCGTGGAGCCCGGCGGCGGGCTGGACCCCGTGTGCGTGGAGATGGCCCGGTCGGCGCTGGGCCGTGACGACGACCTGCCCGGACCGTCCGTGCTGGGGTTCGTGTGCTGCGCCGCGGTGGTGCGGCGGTCGGCGTACCTGGAGGTCGGCGGGTTCCACCCGGTGCTGTTCTGGCCCGGTGAGGAACGCCTGTTCTCGTGGGACATGGCCGCGGCCGGGTGGGCGTGCTGCTACGTGGACGACGTGGTGGCGCACCACCAGCCGTCGCCGTCCCGCCCGCCGTCCTCGTGGCGGCGCCGGGTCGAGATGCGCAACGAGCTGCTGACGACGTGGCTGCGCCGCCCGCCCGGGGTGGTGGTCGCGGACACGGTGGCGCTGGCGCGGCGGGCACTGGGGGACCGGGACGCGGGCGCGGCCCTGGTCGCGGCGCTGCGCCGGCTGCCGGCGGCGTTGCGGCACCGGAAGTCCCTGCCCGCCGACGTGGAGCGCCGGGTGGCGATCGTCGGCTGACCCGGCGACCCCCTGACCCGGCGACCCCCTGACGCGGTGCCCCCGACCCGGTGAACCGCCGCCCCGGTGACCCCTCGACCCGGTGAACCGCCGACCCCCTGAACCGCCGGCCCGGTGAACTCCCGAGGGCCGACCGCCGACCCGTCACCCGGCCAGGGCGTCCCGCTCCACCACCACGTCCGCCGCCGAGTCCACTCGGTACCCGACCCCGCGCACGGTGGTGATCACGCCCGCCGCGTCGCCGAGCTTGCGCCGGATGCGCCGCACGTGGACGTCCACCGTCCGGGTGTCCACGAACCCCGCCACGCCCCACACCTTCGACATCAGGGACGACCGCCGGTGCACCTGCCGGGGGTGCGCGCACAGGTGGTGCAGCAGGTCGAACTCCAGCCGGGTCAGCTCGACCGGCACGCCCCGGTGCAGCACCCGCCGGGAGTCGACGAGCACCCGCAGGGCGGGCTCCGCCCGCCGCACCGGCAGCTCGACCACGACGTCCGCGTCGGGCAGGTCCAGCGCCGACCGCAGCGCCTCGGCCAGCCGTCCCGCGGTGTCCACCACGCGGGAACCGGGCGCGGACACGCGGATGAGGACCGTCACCTCCACGGTCGTCACGTCAGGTGATGCGCTCACGGGGTGATCGGACCAGCCCGCGCGGCGCCGGTCAACGCCGCCCACCACGTGGGAGCCGTTGACACGGGGCATGATGGCACCCATGAGGACCATCACCCTGAACAACGGCGTCACCATGCCGCAGCTCGGTTTCGGCGTCTTCCAGGTGTCCACAGAGGACACCTATGACGCGGTGACCGAGGCGCTGCGGGTCGGTTACCGCAGCATCGACACCGCCGCCATCTACGGCAACGAGGAGCCGGTCGGCCGGGCCGTCGCCGACTCGGGGATCGCCCGTGACGAGCTGTTCGTGACCACCAAGCTGTGGAACTCCGACCAGGGCTACGACGAGGCGCTGCGGGCGTTCGACGCGAGCGCGGCCAGGCTGGGCCTCGACCAGGTCGACCTGTACCTGGTCCACTGGCCCGCGCCCAAGCAGGACCGGTACGTCGACAGCTGGCGCGCGCTGGGCAAGCTGCACGCCGACGGCCGGGTCCGGGCCATCGGCGTGTCCAACTTCCAGCCCGAGCACCTGGAACGGGTCGTCGACGCCACCGGCGCCGTGCCCGCGGTGAACCAGGTCGAGCTGCACCCCCGCCTCCAGCAGGCCGAACTGCGCGCCGTCCACGCCCGACTGGGCGTCGTGACGGAGGCCTGGAGCCCGCTGGCGCAGGGCGCGCTGCTGGGCGACCCGGTGATCACGTCCGTCGCGGACAAGCACGGCCGGACGCCCGCGCAGGTCGTGCTGCGCTGGCACGTGCAGCTGGGCAACGTGGTCATCCCCAAGTCGGCGACGCCGAGCCGGATCGCGGAGAACTTCGCCGTGTTCGACTTCGAGCTGGACGGCGACGACCTGGCCCGGATCGCCGAGCTGGACCGGGGCGAGCGGATCGGCCCGGACCCCGACACGTTCGGCTAGTCCCCGCCGCCGGGAGCTAGACGCTCACCGGGCCGCCGGTGCGCCAGTACTCGCCGTCGGCCCGGCTGAGCAACCCTTCGTCCACCAGGTACCGACGCACGGTCACGTGGTCGACCTCACCGCCGTCGCACCACCGCTTCAGCACCTCCACGACGCCCCGCTCGGGGTACCGTCTACCCGGCTCGAACGCCGTGCTCACCTGTTCGAGCACCGCCCGCCTGCGTCCGCGCTGAGCGGGGAGCCTCACCAGCCGCCCGTCCCGCACGAACGGGTCCTCCGGGACCCGGTTCGCCTGTTCGACCCGGGTGGCCTCCTTGAACAACTCCTCGCGCAGCCGCAACCCCGACCCGTCGGTCACGACGAGTCCCGCCGACCGCAGCCGGCGCAACGAGTTCTCCACGCGCCGCGCGTCCAACCCGGTCGCCGCGGTGATGTCCGCGGTCGTGCGGGCGCCCAGCACCAGCGCCGACGCCACCCGCAACCGCTCGGGTTCGGCCAGCAGTCCGATCAGTGAATCAGGGGTCACGCTTCGAGCTAACCGAAGCGGGCGGTCTGGTGCACGCCCATTTCGGGCGGACCTTAATACCCGTGCGCACTGATCACCTCTTCCCCCTGGCGTCGGTGGAGCCGGTCTTCGGCATGCCGACCGAGCACGCCCGCAAGTTCCAGCAGGTCGCCGCGGAGCAGGACCTCGTCATCGACGTGCGGGCGACGAACCCGCACGCGGTGGCGTGGCTGCGCCGCGGCGCGCTGCCCAAACCCGAGGCGGTGAAGGCCAAGACCATCGACGACCTCGACGTCCGCCTCGGCGCCGCCGGACGGCACCGGGGCCTGGTCGGCTACTTCCCGCCGTCGTTACCGCGGTTCGACCTCAGCGACCGGCTGCTGCGCCGGTACGACCAGCGGCGCGTCGAGTTCGACGCGCTGCGCGACAAGATGGCCCACTTCGAGCGGCGCGGTGAGTACGTCGTGCGGGAGGGCGTCGTCCACGGCTACGACCGGCGCGGCCGGCTGCGCCCCCTGACCGGCGACCACGACGTGTTCGACATCAGGGCGTCCGGGGGCGGCGACCTGAGCCCCCGCCGGTACGAGCGGGCGGTGGCGACGATGATGTCGATGGACATGGGGGTCACCCACGGCGCGCACATGCGCTGGCAGCCGACGACCACGTCGGACCGGGCGATGTTCGAGTCGATCGCGCGCAGCGCCGACGCCAAGCTGCGCTTCCACCCCGACGGCAGGCTGACCGCGGGCGACTACCGCCGCTTGAACGCGGGGATGAGCGCGATCACCACGCCGGCCAGGGCGGCCCGCCCGTACGCCAGCGTCTCCCACGTGGGCAGGCCCAGGGTGCCCGTCTCCTCCGCGTCGGCGATGAACAGCTGACCGTAGAGCAGGAGCAGCACGACACCGTAGAGCCGGGCGTGCCGGTGGTCCCAGGCGAGCAGGATGCCGGCCAGGCCGGTGCAGGTGTAGAGCGTGTGGTTCACGCCGTCACCCATGGGGAGGAACGGGGCGGAGGCGAGGACGAGCTGCAGCGCGCCCACGACGAGCGCGAGCAGCTGGGCGCGGCTGAACCGGGGTCGGCGCTCGGCG
This sequence comes from Saccharothrix hoggarensis, assembly GCF_052936025.1. Next base: position 2,435,808 of record NZ_CP193624.1, read on the forward strand.
GCGTCGTCCGCCTCCGGCCCACCTCTCCGGCCGTTCCTCCGCTCCTTCACGGCTGCCCGGTACCGCATGACGCGTGGTTACCCCGGCCCCGAACGGATCATCCCCGCCCCTTCCGGCTCCCCTCTATAGAGAACATCGCCGTGCACGCTCCGCCATTACGCCGCCCCGGCACGGCCTGCCGACGTCACCCGACCGTGTCCCTGGCGTGTTCCACCGGGCCGTTCGTCACCTCAGCAAGCGGTCGAGGTCCGGCCTGGCGTCCGCCGCCGCCCGGGCCGGCGATTGGGCGCCGGTCAGCACCTTGGCGGCCATGGTGTGCAGGGTGCGCGAGACGTCCGGGTACCTCGCGCCGTAGGCGGTCCGGGGTTTCGCCGTCGGCAGCTGGCCCGCGAAGCCCGGCACGTTCGGGTCCCACTGCCAGGCCAGCTCGTCGACGGTGTCCGTGCGGTTCGGCAGGGCGCCGAGGCCGCCGCCGAACTCGGTCGCGTTGTCCCGGTTCTCCGCCAGCCACGTCAGCACGTCCCACGCCCGGTCGACCTGGCCGGACTTGCCGATCACCCACGCCTCGCCGCCCACCTGGCCCGCGGGTCCGGCCGCGCCCGCGGGCAGCGGGGCCGCCGCCCACGTCAGGCCGGCCTGGTTGAGCGCGGGCACCGCGCCGGGGCCCGTGATCGCCATCGCGCAGCGCCCCTCCGCGAACCGCCGATCGACGTCGGCCTGCGTCCAGCCCAGGACGTCCGGCGGCGCGCTGCGGTCGGTGTTCACGAGGTCGTTCAGGTACCCGAGGGCTTCCACGGACGCCTGGCCGTCGATGTCCGCGACGTCGCCGCCGGCCTGCCACAGGAACGGCAGGAACGTGACGGTCAGGTCGTCGTCCTTCGCGGGGAAGCACAGGCCGGCGCGGTCGGCCGTGGTCAGCGCCTTCGCCGCCGCGCGCAGCTCGGACCACGTCGTGGGCGGGCGGTCGAGGCCGGCGGCGGCGAGGTGGTCGCGGTTGTGGACCAGGGCGGTGGTGGTGGTGCGGAGCGGGACGCCGTGCGGTCGGCCCTCGTGGCTGACACCGTCGCGGACCGGCGCCAGGAACCGGTCGGCGAGCGGCCACCTGTCGTACCGGTCGGTCAGGTCGGCGAGGACGTCGCGCTCGGCCAGCGCCGGCAGGTCCGGCGAGTCGACGGCCGCGATGTCGGGGAAGACGCCGGACGCGGTGGCCTCGGCGAGCTTGCGCTGGAACTCGGCGCGGGGGAGGGAGGTGCGCTCGATGCGCACGTCCTGGTGCTCCTGCTGGTACCGCGTCAGCAGGCTCGTCACGGCCTGGTCGGCCATGGGGGAGTGGTTCAGGTAGTCCCACCAGGTGAGTGTCACTTGATGAGGGGTATCGGGCTGCTGTGCGTTGCACGCCGAGGCGGCGAGCAGGGCCGCGATGAGCAGGGCTCGTCCACGCATTACCGCTCCACCCTTTCGGGGTAGGCGCCCTCGTCTACGGACTGTGCTGGTCCTACTCCGGTGGGCGAGGCGGTGTCAAGATCGCAGGTGGTTCAGACCTTCGGCCGTTTGCGCGGAGCGGACTGCGTCGAGGGCGGCGACGACGGGAGCGCCGCGGGCTGCGGCTTGCCGTGGGCGGCTCGGCCCGGCCGCGCGGGCTCGGGCTCGCCGGCACGACCGGGTTCACCCGTCCGGTCGGGCTCGGCCGGGTCTTGGACGCCCACGGTGAGGTCGGCGAGGTAGGTGGCCGCCAACTCGTCGTAGATCGGTGTTGAGCTCACATTTCGGAATCCTGTCCGGCTACGGCCCGCAGCGCTCCTCTTCTCACTCCTGTGGGTTACCCATCGGCCGGAGGTCGACCGCATTCTTGCGGAGATCACCTCGGGTCTGACCTGTGTGGACGATCGCGTTTCCGCTGCACGGGACCGATCATGACCCAGATCACCCGCGTGATCGCGAAGTTCGTGGTTGGAAGGCGGTAACAGGGGTACTCCTACTCACGATGAGGGCGTAGGCGGCCATCACCCCCCCATGGCCGCCTGACAAGTCCCGGCCGGGCTCTACTCCCCCCCAAGAGCCTGGCCGGGCGCCTCATCCCCCTCTTCCGCCCCGTGTTCCGGGGCGCCTGGCCGGAACGCCGTGAACGGCGGAGCTCCGGCCCCGCCGTCCCGAACGCCTAGCGGCCGCCGTCGACCGGCGCCCTGCGCCACGCCGCCGCGCACAGCGCCGCCCAGCACAACGTGACCAGCGCCGACTTGCGCCGGGCGGCCGCCGTGGGCAGGGCGGAGCCGAACACGACTGCGTCCGACGCGTCGGTCGCCACCCGTGCCGCCAACGCCACGCGCAGGGGACGTCCGGCGGGCGCGAGCACCATCGCGAGGCCCGACACCAGGTCCCGCGTCCCGACCGCCCGCACCACCGTCCGCAGCCCCGGCGTCGCCCGCAGGCCGGTCGGCCCGGTCATCAGCTCCGGTCGCACGACGAGGGCCGCGCCGAAGGCCGCCGTCGCCGCGCCGAGCGCGCGCGGAAACCCCGTCGCCTTCTGGGAACGCTTCCAGATCGCGGTCACGGTCAACCTCCCGGCGGTGTGCGCCGCGCCGGCGCCCGGTGCGGCGGCTGGCGGACCTGCGGCGGTTCCGGCGGGTCCGGTGTGGACAACGTGACCGGCTCGTCCGGCGAGACGACGACCGGGACGCCGTGGTGGCGCGTGTGCAGCGGGCCGCCCGACACGATCCGGTACGTGACCGAGCCCGGCTCGACCTCCACCGCGAACCGCGTGCCGCGGAACCCCATCCGGAACGCCATCCGGCTCAGCCCCGGCGGCAGGCGCGGCGCGAACGACAGCTCGCCGTCGTGGTCCCGCATCCCGCCGAACCCGGCGACCATGCCGACCCACGCGCCCGCCAGCGACGCCATGTGCAGTCCGTTGTGGACGTTGCGGTGCAGGTCGTGCAGGTCGGTGAACGCCGCCTCGGCCAGGTAGTCGTACGCCAGCCGCAACGCGCCGACCTCGGCGGCCAGCACGGCCTGCGTCCCCGCCGACAGGGACGAGTCGCGCACCGTCCGCGAGTCGTAGTACGCGAAGTTGCGGGCCTTCTGCAACGGGGTGAACGCGTCGCCGCGCACGTGCATGGCCAGCACCAGGTCCGCCTGCTTGACCACCTGCTTGCGGTATAGGTCGAAGTACGGCCGGTTGAGCAGCAGCGGGTACTCGTCCGGGTCGGTGCCGTCGAAGTCCCACTCGGCGTGCGAGGTGAACCCCTCGGCCTGCTCGTGCACGCCGAGCAGCGTGTCGAACGGGATCACCATCCCGTCGGCCGCCTTCCGCCAGTCCGCCACCTCGTCGGCCGTCACGTCCAGCCGGTCGGCCACGTCGGGGTGCCGGTCGCACGCCTCCGCCGCCTCGCGCAGGTTCTTCTGCGCGATCAGGTTGGTGTAGACGTTGTTGTCCACCACCGCCGAGTACTCGTCGGGGCCGGTCACGCCGTCGACGCGGAACCCGCCGTGCTGGTCGTGGTGCCCGAGCGACGTCCACAGCCGCGCCGTCTCCACCAGGATCTCGGCGCCGCACTCGCGCTCGAACGCGGTGTCGCCGGTCGCGTTCACGTACTGCGCCACGGCGTGCGAGACGTCGCCGCTGACGTGGAACGCGGCCGTGCTCGCGGGCCAGTACGCCGAGCACTCCGCGCCGCTGATCGACCGCCACGGGAACGCCGCCCCGGCCTGCCCCAGCACCTCGGCCCGCTCCCGCGCCTTCGGCAGCGTCGAGTGCCGCCACCGCAACGCGTCCCGCGCCGCCTCCGGCACCGTGTACGCCAGCACGGGCAGCACGAACATCTCGGTGTCCCAGAACGCGTGCCCGTCGTAACCCGGCCCGGTGAGCCCCTTGCCCGGGATCGCCCGCGTCTCACCGCGCACCGCCGCCTGCATGATGTGGAACAACGCGAACCGCAGCGCCTGCTGGAGCTCGTCGTCGCCGTGCACCTCGATGTCGGCGACCTCCCAGAAGTCGTCGAGGAACCGCCGCTGCTCGGCCAGCAGGCCCTCCCACCCGGTCTGCCGCGCGCCCGCCAGCGCCGCCTCCACCTGCGCCCGCAGCGCCGGCACCGACCGCTGCGCGGACCAGCCGTAGCCCAGGTACTTCACCAGCCGCAGCCTCCCGCCCGCGGGCACGTCCACGGCGGCGGTGAACCGGGCCAGGTCGCCCTCGGCGCGCATCTCGGTGCGGACGCCGTCCTCGACCTCCAGCTCGTGGTCCATCGCGGCGGCCATCCGCAGGCCCGAGTTGCGCGCGTGGTGCGCCAGCACCGCCCGGTAGTCCACGGCGTGCGCGAAGTCCGACACCAGCGGCTCGTTCAGCGCGGCGGCCACCCGCGGGTCGTCGCTGTCGTGCTCCACGGGCTCGTTGGCCAGCAGGTCCGACTGCACGACCAGCTGCACGTCCTCGCTCGGCACCACCTCGTAGTGGATCGCCGCGACGGCCCGCTGCGTCAGCGACACGAGCCGCTCGCTGCGCACCGTCACGCGCCGCCCGGTCGGCGACTCCCACTCCGTGCGGCGGCGCAGCGTGCCCGTGCGGAAGTCCAGCTCCCGCTGGTGGGCGTGGGCGCGCCCGTACCGCATGTCCAGCGGCTCGTCCTCCACCAGCAGCCGGATCACCTTGCCGTCGGTGACGTTGACGACCGTCTCGCCCGCCTCGGGGTAGCCGTAGCCCGACTCGCCGTACGGCAGCGCGTGCGCCTCGTAGAAGCCGTTCAGGTACGTCCCGGGCAGGCCGCGCGGCTCGCCCTCGTCCAACGTGCCGCGCAACCCCAGGTGGCCGTTGGACAGCGCGAACACCGACTCGGTGCGCCGCAGCTGGTCCACCGCCAGCCCGTCCCACCGCAGCAACCAGGGGTGGATCTCCCAACCGCTCACAGCAACTCCGCGAGGTCTTCGACCACGACGTCCGCCCCGTGCGCCAGCAGCGCCTCGCGCTGACCCGTCCGGTCCACGCCCACCACGTGCCCGAAACCGCCCGCCCGGCCCGCTTCCACGCCCGACAGCGCGTCCTCGAACACGGCCGCGTGCTCCGGCCGCACGCCGAGCAGCCGCGCGCCCACCAGGAACGAGTCCGGCGCGGGCTTGCCCTTCAACCCGTCGCGGCTGATCACCACGCCGTCCACCAGCGCCCGCACGAACGGCGTGAGGCCCGCCGCGTCGAGGACCTTCCGGGCGTTCGCCGACGACGTCACCACGCCGATGCCGAGCCCCGAGTCCTCCACGGCGCGCAGGTACGGCGCCGTGCCGGGGTACGGCAGCACGCCCTCGTGCCGGATGATCGCCTCCAGCAGGTCGTTCTTCCGGTTTCCCACGCCGTGCACGGTGTCCGCGTCGGGAGGGTCGTCCGGCGACCCCTCGGGCAGCGTGATCCCGCGTGACGCCAGGAACTCGCGCACCCCGTCGTACCGGGGCCTGCCGTCCACGAACCTGAGGTAGTCCGACTCGGCGAACGGCGGCTCGCCGCGCGGTCGGAGGAAGTCGTCGAAGGTGCGCCGCCAGGCCCGGCGGTGCAGGACGGCCGTGCTGGTCAGCACGCCGTCGAGGTCGAAGAGACAGGCGGTGATCGCGTCAGGCAGTCCCAAGGCCATGTCCCGTGTCTACCCCGTCCGGCTCCGGGGTACCCGCTGGCGGACACACTCCTCGTCGGAGGGACACGTCATGGGCAAGCCCCGCGTGCTGGTCGTCGGTACGGGCTTCGCCGGCTACCACTGCCTGCGCACGCTGGAACGCGTGCTGCCCCGCGACGCCGCCGAGCTGGTGGCGCTCAACCCCACCGACTACATGCTGTACGTGCCGCTGCTGCCCGAGGTCGCGGGCGGTTCGCTCGACCCGCGCCGGGTCGCCGTGCCGCTGCGGCCCAAGCTGCCGCGCACGCGGCTCGTGCAGGGGCACGCCACCGGTGTGGACCTGGGCGCGCGGACGTGCACCCTCGTCGACATCGAGGGCCGCGAGCAGGTGCTGGAGTGGGACCGGATCGTGCTCACGTCCGGCTCCGTCACCCGGCTGATGTCGATCCCCGGCGTGGCCGAGCACGCGCTCGGGTTCAAGTCGGTCGCCGAGGCCGTGTACCTGCGCGACCACGTGCTGCGGCAGGTCGAGCTGGCCGAGCAGGCGACCGACCCGGCCGAACGGGCGGCGCGCGCCACGTTCGTGGTCGTCGGCGCCGGCTACACGGGCACCGAGCTGGTGGCCCAGGGCCAGCAGCTGACCCGCTCGGCGCTGCGCGGCCGGACCGGGCTGTCGGAGTCCGACGTCAAGTGGGTGCTGGTCGACATGGCGCCGCGGGTGCTGCCGGGGCTGGACGAGCGGCTGTCCGGCCCGGCGGCCCGGGTGCTGCGGGGACGCGGCGTCGACGTGCGGCTGGAGACGAGCGTCGAGGCCGTCACCGGGTCGTGCGCGCGGCTGACCGACGGCAAGGAGATCCCGACTCGGACCGTGGTGTGGTGCGTCGGCGTGCGGCCGGACCCGCTAGTGGAGGCCGTCTCCCTGGCCACGGTGAAGGGCCGGCTCGTCGTCGACCCGACGCTGGCCGTGCCGACGCACCCGCACGTGTTCGCGGCGGGCGACGTGGCCGCCGTGCCGGACGTGTTCAACGACGGCAAGCCGACGCCGATGACGGCGCAGCACGCGCAGCGGCAGGGGAAGCTGGCCGCCCGCAACGTCGCGGCGTCCCTGGGTCACGGCGCCGTGGGGACCTACCAGCACCGCGACCTCGGTTTCGTGGTGGACCTGGCCGGCTCGCAGGCCGTCGCCGACCCGCTGCACATCCCGCTGACCGGGCTGCCGGCGAAGGTCGTGGCCCGCGGCTACCACCTGCTGGCCATGCCGGGGAACCGGCTGCGGGTGGCCGTCGACTGGCTCACCGACCTCCTCGCCCGCCGCCAGGTCGTGCAGTTCGGCCTGGTCCCCGAGGCGGGCGTGCGGTTGGGTGACGCCGAGAAGGTCGGCGCCGCGGCGAGGTGAGGGCGGACCGGTCTCCCGGCGGGCTGCTCCTCGCGCGGGCTCGTCCTCAAGACAGGATTCTCAGGGCTGGATTCTCAGATCAGGATTCTCAGGGGCAGGGTCCTCAGGCGGGCTTCAGCGGGTCGTGGCCGATCGACATCAGGCGGTGCCTCCAGTGCGCCTCGCCCGCGGTCGGCTCCAGGTCGTCCCGCCGCTGCTCGTGGACCCGCTCCACGACCTTCCGCATCACCTTGACGTCCTCGGTGGTCAGGTCGGTGCGCCGCTTGCGCAGGACCCGCAGCACCTCCTGGCCGGTCGGTGTCCCGGCCTGGTCGGGCAGGGCCTCGCTGTCCTCGTCCGCCGAGCGGGTGCGCAGCCAGTCCTCCAGTTCGTGCGAGGTCATGTTCACTACGCGGTGGAACTCGTCCCACAGGGTGTCGGTCATGGGGGAGAGGGTTGCCACTCCGGACCGGCGTGAAACGGCCGCGTTCGATCTCTTTGCACGACCCGAACACGGGCCGCACGCGGCCCGCACCCGCGACCGCGATCGTGGTCCGCATGACCACATGGATTCGCCGCGTCGCCGTCGTCGCGACCGCCGTGCTCGGGTTCGCCCCCACGGGCGTCGCGACCGCCCAGGACACCACCTACGCGCCCGTCACCCTCAGCCCCGAGCAGGTGAAGCAGCTCTGCGAGGAGCGCCTGCCGCGGATCGAGGACCGCGTCTCCCGGCTCACCACCCGCATCAACGGCGGGCCCGACGTGCCCGGCTCGACCGCGTGGCTCCGGGCGCAGTCGCAGCAGGCGCGCGACGCGGGCCGCACCGCCCGCGCCGCGCGGCTGGACCAGCGCGCGTCACGGCGCGGCGAGCAGCTGACCAGGCTCGGCGACGCCCAGCACCGCGTCGACGCGTTCCAGGCCGAGCACTGCGGCGGCGGCAAGTGAGGACCCTCGCGGCCACCGTCGTCCTGCTGTTCTCCCTGATCGGGTGCCGCGCCGACGGCACGGCGCCCGCCGACCCCGGCTTCGACGGCGTCGAGGCCACCCTCGACGGCGTCGAGTCCGACGTCTCGGAACCCTGACGTCGTCAGGTCACGTCCGGGGCGTACTGGGCCGTGGCGGCGGCGACGGCCGCCGCCAGCTCGTCCTCCGTCGCGGCGCCCGACTCCTCCACCGCCGCCTTCCACAGCTCGATGGACCCGAGGTTGAACCGCTGGGTCTCCGGCGCGTTGGCGGCGGCCACCGGGTCGTCGCCCTCCTGTACCTCGCCCGCGAGGTACAGGCCGAGGCCGAGGAAGCCGCCGTCCCAGCCGGGTCCGACGAACAGCGCGCCCGCGCCGCTGCCGGCCAGCGCCTTCGGCACCGTGTGCTCCAGCTCGACCGTCGTCCGGTCGTCGTCCTCGGCGGTGAGGCGCAGTTCCACGACGCTGGTCGGGTCGCCGAACGTGACGCGCAGGAGCTTCGGCGGCGAGCAGGTGAGGATGTCACCGCCCGCGTTGCCCTCCAGCTGGAACGCGCCGCCCTCGCGCAGGTCGCCGCTGATCGGCATGAACCAGCGCTTGAGCCGGTCCGGGTCGGTCACCGCGTCCCACACGTCCTCCGCGGCGGCGTCGTAGGTGCGGCGCAGCACAACGCCCACCGTGTCGGTCGTGCCGGCGCGCACCTCTCGGTGCACGGCCTTGAGGTGGTCGGCGAGGTCGATCACTGTGGTTCCTCCTTGAGTCGCCTCTCGCGCTTGCCGCGCGCGAGTTCGGTGGCCAGCGCGTCGAGGTGGCCGCTCCAGAACCGGCGGAACCGGTCGAGCCACTCGTCCACCTCGCGCAGGCCTTGGTCGTCCACGGCGTAGAGACGCCGGGTGCCCTCCGCGCGGACGCGGGCGAAGCCGTTCTCGCGCAGCACCCGCAGGTGCTGGGAGACCGCCGGTTGCGAGATGCCGAACTCCCGGCGGACCACCTCCGTGACCGCGCCGGAGGTCCGCTCGCCGTCGGCGAGCAGCTCCAGGATGCGGCGGCGGACGGGATCGCCGAGGACGTCGAACGCGTGCACGACCAGCATCTTTCAGGCCAGGCTTATATAAGTCAAATCTTAGTCTCCGGAATTGTCGGTGGTCGGTGGCACTATCTCGAACGGATGTTCGGTACGCGTTCGAAGGGAGCCATGCGATGCGAGTTCGACTAGATCCCCGTCAGTGGCCCGGCCGTGTCATCCCCGAGACCGACGCCGAGATCGACACGGCGGTCGAGGCGTTCTGCCTCCGCGCGACCTGGCCCGATGCCCACCGCGCCGCCGTGCGCCGGGTCGTCGAGCCGTGGTTCGCCGAGGGGTGGAGCGTCGATGCCCTGCTCGCGGCGGTCGACCGCAGGCCTGACGGCACCAGGCAGGGCAGCCCGAGGAACCGCGACCAGGTAGCGCACGACTTCCTCCGTGCGCGGCTGAGGTCGTGGTGGCAGGGGGGCGCGCTCCGGGCGCGCCCCCCGGTGGCCGGCATGACGCTGGGCGCGTGGTGGCGCGTGAACCGGCGCAACGCCCGGCTGACCCAGCCGCGCCCGCCGCGGCCGTTGAGCGCGGCCGGGACGTTGGCGCGCGAGCAGTCGCGGGAGCGCGTGCGGGCCAGGCTGAAGGACCCGGTGGAGCGGTCGCGGGAGCTGGCGCGGCGGCGGCAGGAGGTGCTGGACAGCCTGCTCGTGCCGGGGCAGCGGACGCCGACGTTCGACGACGCGCGCAAGCTGCTCGCCGACGTGCGGCTGCCGGCGCACCCGGTGTGCAGCAGGTGCGGCTGCCGGCAGGGGGTGCTGCCCCACGCGGCCTGACGCGTCCCGATCTCCGGGCTGCGGGTATCCTCCCGCCCGTGGTCCGGTGCTGATCCCCCACCTGGTGGCGTGTGCGGCTCGTCGGGACCCTTCAGATCAACGTCCTGTCCCGCTAGCAGTGGTCGTAGGAGTGGCAGTGTTCTGGTCGTTCATCGTCCCGTTCGTCCTGTGCGTCCTGGCATTCCTGGCGGGTGGGTTGCTCACCAGGCAGCGGCTCAACGCCACCATCCGCGACCTGCGCGCGCAGCTTGACGCGCGCCCCGCCGCGCCCGCTGCCGCCGTCGTGATCCCGGAACAGACCGCGCCCGCCGAGGAGTCCGAGCCGGTCGAGGCCCCGGCCAAGGCCGAGGCTGCGGTCGAGTCCACTCCGGACGTTGTGGTGGCGGCCGACACCGCGCCCGAGGTCGAGGTCGTCGCGGTGCCGGACAGTGCCTCTGTGTCGGAGGTTGCCGCCAAGGCCGAGACCGCCCCCAAGGCCGAGACCGCCCCCGAGGCCGAGATCGCGGCCGTGCCGGAGGTCGCTCCCAAGGCCGACATCGCGTCCGAGCCCGAGGTCGCCGCTGTGCCGGAGGTCGCTCCGGTGGCCGAGACCGAGCCCGAGACCGAGACCGCTGCGGCGCGGGAGGTTGTCGCGGCGCCGGAGGTCGCTCCCGTGGCCGAGTCCGAGACCGCGCCTGAGGCCGAGACCGCGCCGGAAGCCGCCCCGGTCGCCGTGGCCGAGGCCGTGCCGGTGGCCGAGGTCGTCGAGCGGGTCGAGGTGACCGAAGGCCCTGCCGCCGTGCCCGCCGAGACGGTGTCCTCCGAGACGGTGCCCGCCGAGACGGTGTCCTCCGAGACGGTGCCCGCCGAGGCGGTGCCCGCCGAGACCGTCGCGGCGGGAGCGGTGGTGGCGGGAGTCGGCGTGGACGCCGAGGAGGAGTGCGAGGTCAAGGGCAGCTCCAAGTCGATGATCTTCCACACGCCCGACTCGCCGTACTTCAAGCGCATGAAGGGCGACGTCACGTTCCGCTCGATCGCCGAGGCGGAGCGCGCCGGTTACACGCGGTGGACCCCGAAGACCAAGGCCGGCGCGTCGTCGTCGCAGTGACGACGCCCTGCCCCTGACCCCTGGTTCCTCCCCGTGGACGTCGGTTGCGGGGAGTAGGGTCGCCCCGCTCGGGTATCCACCGATCGGGGTGACCTGATGCCAACGCGGGACTTGATCGTCGTCGGCGCTTCCGCCGGAGGTGTGGAAGCGCTGCGCACCTTCGTCGCCGGTCTGCCCGGCGACCTGGACGCCGCCGTGGCCGTGGTCCTCCACCTGCCCGCGGGTGGCACCAGCGCGCTCGCCGGCATCCTCAACCGCGCGGGCCCGCTGCCCGCCGTCAACGCGTCCGACGGGATGGCCCTGCGGCGTGGCCGCGTGCACGTCGCACCGCCCGACCACCACCTCCTCGTGGTCGACGGCGCCGTGCACCTGTCGCACGGGCCGACCGAGAACGGCCACCGGCCCGCCGTCGACGCCCTGTTCCGCTCCGCCGCCTCCGCGCACGGCGCGCGCGTCATCGGCATCGTCCTCTCCGGCGCGCTGGACGACGGCACGGCCGGCATGATCACGATCGCCGCCCGGGGCGGCCTCACCGTCGTCCAGGACCCGGACGACGCGCTCTACGCCGGGATGCCCACGAGCGTGCTGCGGCACGTCAAGGCCGACCACGTGCTGCCCGCCGCGAAGATGGGAGCCCTGCTGGAGGACTGCGTCGGGGTCGCCGTGGACGACCAGCCGGCCGAGGACCGCTCGCGGGATGACCCCATCCCCGGAAATGGCCACCCCGGGGAGGACCGCTCGCGCGAGGACCGCCCCGGCAGGGACCGCCTCGGCACTGCGGACCTGGCCCGCCGCGAGACCGCGATCTCCGCCGCCGACGGCGGCGTGCACGCCGATGAGGTGATCCCGTTGGGCAGACCGTCCACCTTCAGCTGCCCTGACTGCTCCGGAGCGCTGGTCGAGCTGAACGCGGAGCCGAAGCGCTTCCGCTGCCAGGTGGGCCACGCCTGGACCGCCGAAGCGCTGCTCGACGCGCAGGGCGTGGCGTTGGAGAAGGCCGTGTGGACGGCGCTGCGCACGTTGGAGGAGAAGGCGAACCTCGCCCGCCGGATGCGGGGTGACGCCCACGCGCGCGGCGCGGACCTGCTGGTCCGCCGCTTCGAGCGCACCGAGGAGGAAGCGGCGCACGCCGCCGACGTGCTGCGCCGCCACCTGCTGTCCGGCACGTTCACGCGACCCGCTGACGAGGAGACGGCCACGTGACCGCCCTGGCGCTCAACCGGACCGAGGTCGACGGCGCGGTGGTGGTCCGCCCGACCGGCCTGCTGGACCTGACCACCTACCGCGACCTGCGCGACGGGCTGCTGAAGTGCGCGGCCGGCCAGCCGCGGGCGGTCATCGTGCGGCTCGCCGACGGGTTCCGCTGCGCGACGCCCGCGTTCATGTCGGTCTTCACGACGGTGTGGATGAGGGTGTCGGAGTGGCCGGGCGTGCCGATCCTGCTGGTCGGCGAGTCGCCCGAGCACCGCGAGGTGCTCGACAGCGGCGGCGGTGGACGCCTGGTGCCCCGGTTCACCGCGCTGGACTCGGCGCTGGCCGCGCTCGACCAGCCTCTCGATCGTCGGCGCGACGAGATCCACCTGCCCGAGGCGTTGGTGAGCGGCCTGCTGGCGCGCGACTTCGTCCGCGAGGCGTGCGGCCGGTGGCGGGTCGACCACCTGGCCGAGAGCGCCGTCACCGTGGCCACCGAACTGGTCGAGAACGCCGTGCGGCACGCCCGGTCGGCGCCCGTGCTGCGGCTGGAGCTGCGCGGCGGCCGGCTCACCATCGCGGTGCGCGACGACAGCCCCGAGGTGCCGGAGCAGCGGGAGGCCGAGGCGCTGCGCCCGGGCGGGCGCGGCATCACCATCATCGCCTCGCTGAGCCGGATCTGGGGTTGCTCGCCGTGGCCGCGCGGCGGCAAGGTCGTGTGGGCCGTCCTCGGTGACTGACGCCGGTCCCGGCCGGCGCCGTGATCGGGCGACGGCCCGCGGGCCGGGTAGCGTTCCCGGCGTGACCGAGCACCAGCCGCCGGACGAGGACTTCGAAGAGGTGCTGCGCTACCTCAAGGAGTCGCGCGGCTTCGACTTCACCGGCTACAAGCGCGCCAGCCTGATGCGCCGGGTCCGCCACCGGATGAGCCAGGTGGGCATCGACAGCCACACCGACTACATCGACCACCTGCAGGTCGACCCGGACGAGTTCAACGCGCTGTTCAACACGATCCTCATCAACGTCACCGGCTTCTTCCGCGACCCCGAGGCGTGGGACCACCTGCGGGACGAGGTGGTGTCGACCATGCTCGCCGAGCGCGGCCCCGACGAGCCGATCCGGGTGTGGAGCGCGGGCTGCGCGTCGGGCGAGGAGGCGTACACCCTCGCGATGGTGCTGGCCGAGGCGCTGGGCCCGGAGCGGTTCCGCCGGCGGGTCAAGATCTACGCCACCGACGTGGACGCCGACGCGCTCGTCCAGGCCCGGCAGGCGGTGTACGCGCCGCGCGACCTGGAGGGCGTGCCGGCGGACCTGGTGACCAAGTACTTCGAGCCGCACAACGGGCGCCTCGCGTTCCGCAAGGACCTCCGCCGCACGGTGATCTTCGGCCGCAACGACCTGGTGCAGGACGCGCCGATCTCCCGCATCGACCTCCTGGTGTGCCGCAACACCCTGATGTACTTCAACCAGGAGACGCAGGCCAAGATCCTCGGCCGGTTCCACTTCGCGCTGACCCCGCGCGGCGTGCTGTTCCTCGGCAAGGCCGAGATGCTGCTCAGCCACGGCCGCCTGTTCGACCCGGTCGACCTCAAGCGGCGGATCTTCCGCCGCGCCAACGGCGCCGGCGCGGTCGCGTCGAGCTTCGTCGCGCACGCGTTCCTCGAGGACCGCCGGATCGACGTGGGCGGGCTGGACCAGCTGCGGGAGCACGCGTTCTCGGCCAGCCCGGTGGCGCAGGTGGTGGTCAACGCCGAGGACGTGCTGGTGCTCGCGAACCGGCAGGCGGAGACGGTGTTCGGGCTCGGCCGCCAGGACGTCGGCCGCCCGCTGCGCGACCTCGACCTGTCGTACCGGCCGGTGGAGCTGCGCGGTTACGTCGCGCAGGTCCGGGCCGAACGCCGCGCCGTGCGGGTCAAGGAGGTGTCGTGGCAGCGGCCGGGCGGCGACCAGGTGTGGTTCGAGGTGAACCTCAACCCGCTGATCGGCCCGGACGGCGGGGTCATCGGGATCTCCATCGTCTTCCACGACGTCACGGCCACGCGCCGGCTGCTGGACGACCTCGAGTACGCCAACCAGCAGCTGGAGTCGGCGTACGAGGAGCTGCAGTCGACCAACGAGGAGCTGGAGACCACCAACGAAGAACTCCAGTCCACTGTGGAGGAGCTGGAGACGACGAACGAGGAGCTCCAGTCCACCAACGAGGAACTGGAGACGATGAACGAGGAGTTGCAGTCGACCAACGACGAACTCCAGACGATCAACGACACCCTGCGCGACCGGACCCGCGAGCTGGACCAGGTCAACGACTTCCTGGAGTCGATCCTCACCTCGCTGCGCGCCGGCGTGATCGTGCTCGACACGCGGATGCGCGTCATCGCGTGGAACCGGGGCGCGGAGGAGCTGTGGGGCGTGCGGCGGGACGAGGCCGAGGGGGAGCACCTGCTCAACCTCGACATCGGGCTGCCGCTGGAAGAGGTGCGGCCCGTGGTGTGGCAGGCGTTGGCCGACGCGTCCTTCCTCACCGAGATCAAGCTGAGCGCGATCAACCGCAAGGGCCGCGACGTGGTGGTGCGGGTGGTGTGCGGCTCGCTGCGGTCCAACGCGGGCGAGGCCAACGGCGCGATCCTCGTGATGGAGGAGAGCGGCTGACCGCGTGCCCGGCGACGGGCTGCGCGGCCGGCCGGCCCGCGACCCCGCCGGGTCGGGACCGGCCGGCGCTCAGCTCGCCGCGCCGACCGCCGGGATGATCGTGAACTGTCTGGTCAGGTCGGTCAGCTCCAACGGGCGCAGGACTGCCTTGGTGGTCGCCACCAGCTGTAAGGCCGCACCCGTCGCCTCGCAGTCCGCGAGCAGGCCGATGAGCAGGTTGATGCCGGTCGACCCGAGGAACGTCACACCGTCGAGGTCGAGCACCAGCGTCCGCACCGCGTCGTCCAGCCGCTCGCGGACGAAGTCCTCGACCACCGGCACGGTCGCCATGTCCAGCTCGCCGACGACTTCGGCGACCACCACGCCCGCGGCGGGCTCTCTCGCCGTGAGCGTGACGGCGTCGGTGAAATCGTCCATGGTCCACCCCTGGGTGCGGTCGGGCAGGATGCGGCTGTCTGCTCAACCGCGTCAAGCCTAGGCCCAAGGGAACCGGCGCCGCCCATCAGGACGGGTGTAGCTCCTTCGCCAGCTCCTGCTTGCTCATCCCGGAGGCGCCGGACAGGCCGGCGTTGCGGGCCTGGGCCAGCAGTTCCTCGCGCGTCTCCTCGCCCGGCCGGTCGCCCAGGTGCCGGGCCCGGCTCTCCGCGAACGCCCGCCCCAGCTCCTCGCGCCGCTGGTCGTCCAGCCGCTCCCGCATGCCGGGCAGGACCGTCGACTCCTCTTCCTCGACGTGGTGCGTCACGGCCTCGACCAGCTCGCGCAGCGCCTCGTCGAAGGCCGGGGACGTCGGGTCCGCCTCGGCGAGCCGCAGCAGCAGCCGCTCGGCCTCGGCGTGCTCCTCCTGGCTGTGCTCGACCTCCTCGGTCTCGCCCGCCTCGTCCTTCGCGACCGGGTAGACCTCGGCCTCCTCGGCGCGGCTGTGGGCGGTGAGCACGGCCGTCAGCACGGGCACGAGCAGCGGTCGCTTCTCCGGGTGGTTCTCCAGCTCGGCGAACAGGCGCTCGACCTCGCGGTGGTCCTGCATGATCAGGTCGACTACGTCGGGCATATCTCCTCCGTCACGCGTGTGTGGCGGGGGAGTACCCGGGAATCAGCCGACCACGCGCCGGATCACGTTGACCGGTCCGATCGACTCGATGTCCTGGATCTTCACCGGCACGCCCTCGGTGGACGCGTGCACGGCGCGGATGCCGTCGATCGCCATCGCCACGTGCGTCTGGCCCGTGTAGTAGATGATCAGGTCGCCGGCCTTGACGTCGTTGCGCGACACCGACCGCCCGATCGTCGCCTGCCCGTACGTGGTGCGGGGGATGGAGATCCCCACCGACCGGTACGCCGCCTGCATCAGGCTGGAGCAGTCCCACGTGTCCGGGCCGTTCGCGCCGAAGACGTACCGCTCGCCGCGCTGCGCCAGCGCGAACGCCAGGGCCTGGCCGGCCTGGCCCGGCGGCACCGCGATCTGGCTCATGTCGCCCGCGTTGTTCAACGCGGCCCGCTCGGCCGAGCTGAGCGAGCGGTAGGCCTCGCGCGCCTCGGTGACCTGCGCGTCGAGGGCGGACTTGCGCTGGTCGATGTCGACGATCGCCTTGTTCGCGGCGTCGGCGGCCTCGGTGGCGCGGCGGGCCGCGTCGTGCGCCTGGTCCACGGCGTCGCCGAGGTTCCGCAACGCCTCGGCGTTGTCGCCGGCGAGCACGCCGAGCGCGGACATGCGGTTCAGGAAGTCCTGCTGCGAGTCGCTGACCAGCAGCGCGGACAGCTGGTTGAACCGGGCGCCCTCGAACGACGCCTCGGTGAGCAGGTCGACCTGGCCGCGCAGCGTCTCCTGGGCCTGCTCGGCGGCGTCGAGGTCGCGGTTGGCCTGGTCGAGCGCGCCCTGGGCGTTGGTCAACGCCTCCTGCGCGCGGAGGTGCTCCTCGTTCAGCGCCTCGGCCTGCGTGGACAGCTCGTTGTACTTGCGCAACGCCTCGGAGGCGTTCGGCGGCGTGACCGGGTCGGCCGCGGCGTGGGGGGTGATCGGCAGGGCCGTCGCGATGAGAGCGGTGACGGCGGTGGCCGTCAGGGCGGCGCGGACGGTGCGCTGAGCAGGTTTCGACGCCACGGTCGCGCGGTCCTCCTCGAAGCAGGGGCGTGCCCCGAACGGGTTACTCCCCGGTCAGGTCTCGGACAGGTTACGGAACCGGCCTCGGCCGGTCCACGAGGGGTCCGGTTTCGGGCACGACTTCGTCCCCGCCGGCTGGTGGCGGGGACGGGCGGCTTTCCGGACGGGTGGCTCCTCAGACGAGCCCGACGAGGTCCGTCCGGCCGCCGGGGTGGTCCACGGCCCGGCCCGCGGCGGCGGTGGCGAGGCGGCCCGCGTCCGCCGGGTGGTCGCCGCGCGCCAGGGCGACGGTCAGCGCGGCGACGAAGGCGTCACCGCCGCCGGTCGTGTCCACGACGTGCTCCCCGGTCAACGGGATCACGGCCGCGTCGTCCGGCCACACAAGCACGTTCGCCTCGCCGGGCACCTCCAGCGCCACCACCGAAGGCCCTCGCCCGACCAGCTCGCGCCCGGCCCGCAGCGCCGCGTCGACCCCGGTGATCCGCCGCCCCGTCAACGCCTCCGCCTCGCCGTGGTCGGCGCGCACGACGTCGGCGGCGGACAGCAGCTCGGCCTCGTGGCCGTCCGGCGCGCCGTCCAGCACGACCAGGCCCCGTGCGGCGCGGACCGCGGCCAGCGCCGCCTCGGCGGGCTGCTCCAGCTGCACGACGACGGCGTCCGCGCCGGCGATCAGGGCGGACGCGGCGCGCACGTCGTCCGCCGTCACCAGGGTCGGCTCGGGGACGTCCTGGAGGTACCGGTACTCGCCGTCGCAGACGACGTCCACGATCAAGGCGGTCCGGGTGGCTTCCCGCCGCACGACCGCGGTGGTCGCTACGCCGTCCGCGCCCAGCCGCTCGACCAGCAGGCCGCCCTCCCGGTCGTCCCCGACGACGCCCACCAGCGCCGCCGTTGCGCCGAGCTGCCTGGTGCCGCGGGCGATGTTCGCGCCCTTGCCGCCGAGCACTTCGCGGCGTTCCCGAACCCTCGCCGAGGCGCCCGATCCGGGCACTTCGGGCACCACGAGGACCAGGTCACGGGCTATCTGGCCGATCACCGCGATCCGCATGCCGGAGCGGTACCCGGCGGTCACCAGTTGAAACGGGCCGTTGACGTGTGGTCACCCGTAGTGCGATCGTAATTCTGGGAGCGCTCCCAGCCCGACATCCACTCGCTGACAGATCACCGTCGATCTGAAGGAGACATCCTTGCGACTCAAGCGCTTAGGGGCGTTGGCCGTGGCCGCGCTCGGCATCGTCGGTGTTACCAGCGTGTTCGTCCAGAGCGGCGTCGCGGTGGCACACGGTTCGATGACGTATCCCCCCAGCCGCACCTACGCCTGCTACGAAGACGGCAGGATCGGCGGCGGTGGCGGCGACCTCAACCCGACGAACCCGGCGTGCGTCGCCGCGGTGCAGATCGGCGGGAAGCAGCCCCTGTGGGACTGGTACGGCAACCTCATCAGCCTGGCCGGCGGACGGCACCGCGAGATCATCGCCGACGGCGACCTCTGCGGTCCGACCACCAAGTACGACGCCTACAACCTGGCCCGCAACGACTGGCCGGTGACCACCCTCCGGGCGGGCGCGCCGATCAACTTCAAGTACAACGCGTGGGCGCCGCACCCCGGCCGCTGGGACCAGTACGTCACCCGCGACGGCTTCGACGTCACCCAGCCGCTGAAGTGGTCCGACCTGGAGCCCGTGCCGTTCGACAGCATCACGAACCCGCCGCTGGGCAACGGCGAGTACTCGTGGAACGGCACCCTGCCCAACAAGACCGGCCGCCACATCATCTACTCGATCTGGCAGCGCAACGACAGCCCCGAGGCGTTCTACAGCTGCTCGGACGTGATCTTCACGGGCGGCGGCGGCGGTGACACCCAGGCGCCCACCGCGCCCGGCGCGCCCACGGCCACCGCCTCGTCCACCTCGGTCTCGCTGAGCTGGGCGGCGGCGTCGGACAACACCGCGGTCAGCGGCTACACGGTGTACCGGGAGGCGGGCGCCACGGACGTGGCCGTCGCGACCAGCACGGGCACCACGGCCACGGTCACGGGCCTCACCGCGAGCACCGCGTACCAGTTCTACGTGGTGGCGCGGGACGCGGCGGGCAACACCTCGCCGCCGTCGGCCGCGGTGTCGGTGACGACCACCGCCGGCGGCGGCACGACGCCCGGCGCGTGCGCCGTGACGTACACCGTGGGCAGCTCGTGGTCCGGCGGCTTCACCGCGAACGTGTCGGTGAAGAACACGGGCACGAGCGCGGTCAACGCGTGGCAGCTGGTCTGGGACGTCCCGGCGGGTCAGGGGATCACCCAGGCGTGGTCGGCCGAGGTCGCCGTCGCGGCGGGCAAGGCCACGGCCAAGGGCGCGAGCTGGAACCAGAACATCCAGCCGGGTCAGAGCGCGAGCTTCGGGTTCAACGGCTCCTCGCAGGGGACGCCGACGAGCCCGACCGCGTTCACCCTCAACGGCGCGCTGTGCGCCGCGGCCTGATGTTCGCGCGATGCGCGGCCCTGGTCGCGCTCCTGGTGGGGTCGGTCGCCTGTTCCTCGGCGACCGGCACCACCGGCCTCGGGTCGAACGCCCTCGGCCCGCCGCTGGGCACCTCCGCCGAGGTGGCCGCGTGGGTCGAGGAGAAGACCGGGCAGTGCGACGAGGTGGCGTCCCGGAGCATCGAGGAGTTCGCCGACTTCGTCGGCCCGTTGCGCGCCAAGCTCTACGCGCCGTACGTGGTCGAGTGGTCGACCTGCCAGGCGGGGCCGTACGAACGGCTCGGGCTGGTGGTCTTCCAGCGGGAGAAGCTGGCGGACTTCCAGCGCGCGTGGCAGGGGGCGCTGTCGAGCGGCGAGGTCTCGGACAACCCGGACTTCGGCTTCGGCAACGGCTTCGCGCTGAGCGGCACGCTCGGCCTGGAACTGCTCGGACTGCACGAACTGCGTTGCACCCCGGTGGGGCCGGACGACGAGGTCGGACACACCGTGCCCGCGGAGGCACAGGGGTGCGTCTACACCCAGAAGCCGGGCCACCACCACTAGAGGCGGCTCGTCAGCGCGGCGCGGCGGTGCTCTGACGCACCACCAGCGTGGTGGCAAGCTCGATTCGGCGGTGTTCGGGCTCTTCACCACGTGCCAGCGTGATGGCGAGACGGGTGCCCGCCGCGGCCATGTCCTGCAGCGGCTGCCGGACCGTGGTCAGCGGCGGGCCCACCCACTGCGCCACCGGGAGGTCGTCGAACCCGACGACGCTCAGGTCCTCCGGGATGCGGAGGCCGGCGGCGCGCGCCGCCTCGTACACGCCGAGGGCCTGCAGGTCCGACCCGGCGAACACGGCCGTGGGCGGGTCCGGCAGGTCAAGCAGCGGCGCGAACTGGGCCCGGCCGGACTCCACGTGGAAGTCGCCGTAGCGGACCAGGGCGGGGTCGAACGCGAGGCCCGCCGTCTCCAGCGCCGCGCGGTAGCCGTCGACCCGCGCGCGGCTGCACAGCACGCGCTCCGGGCCGCCGATCATGGCGATCCGGCGGTGGCCGAGCTCGATCAGGTGACGGGTGGCGGTCAGGCCGCCGTTCCAGTTGGTGGCTCCTATGGACGGCGTCTCCAGCTGGGGTTCGCCGATCGGGTCGACCACGACGACCGGGATGTCCCGCGCGCGCAACTTCGCCAGCTGCGACGACGTCAGGTCGGAGAAGACCGAGATGACGGCCAGGGGCTTGCGGGCGATGACGCCCTCCAACCAGCCGTGGCCGGGGGTGAGCCTGCCCTGCGACTCGGACAGCACGAGCGCGAGGCCCTGCTCGGCGGCGACCTGCTCGGCGCCGCGGATGATCTCCAGCGCCCACGCGCTCTCCAGCTCGTGGAACATCAGTTCCACCAGGTTGGAGCGCTTCGACCGCTCGTCCGCCCGCCGCTGGTAGCCGTGCCGGCGGATGATCGCCTCGACCCGTTCCCGGGTGTGCGGGGCGACGTCCGCACGCCCGTTCATGACCTTCGAAACAGTCGGTACCGACACCCCGGCCTCGGCCGCGATGGCCGCGATGGTGATCTTGCCCGAGGCGGTGCCATCCGAGGGTGACGGGTCGGCTTTGGTCGGCATGAGGGCAGTCTACGGCAGCCCCGCCCAGTTCCGGCCCTTGGACGCGGAGGCTGGCTGCTGGGGCGTTGGTCACTGCCCAGGGGAACATCGGGACCGAAACAGTCGCCGTGGAGACCGAAAATGGCGACGTCCGGTTCGACCGAAGCTCCGCGTGACCCACGCTACCGGAAAGCGGTCCGGCGCGTGCGGCGACGCGCGTCGACCCACCGCGACGGCTCCGGGAACGGCAAGGGCTCGGGCCCGTGGGAGAGAGTTACGGGCCCGAGCCTGTCGGGTGGTCCGGCGGTAGGTCGCCGGAGGGGGACGGCGGCCGCACCGCCGTCCCCTCACCTCCCGGGCACCGGGGTGCCGGTCACTTGCCGAAACCGGCCGTGAGGCCGCTGAGCAGGAACCGCCGGCCGATCAGGTACACCGCGAAGATCGGCAGCACCGACAGCGTCACCGCCGCCAGCAGCGCCGGCACGTTCGTGCCGAACTGGCCCTGGAAGTCCCACAACCCGAGGGTGAGCACCCGCGACGACTCCGACTGGGTGAGCACCAGGGGGAAGAGGAACCCGTTCCACGCGTTGAGCGACGTGTAGACGACCACGGTCATGATCGCCGGCC
Organism: Saccharothrix hoggarensis; assembly: GCF_052936025.1. The sequence goes on from NZ_CP193624.1 coordinate 2,457,288, forward strand.
GCGCCAGCGGCAGGACCAGGGACACCAGCACGCGCATCGGACCGGCGCCGTCGATCGACTGCGCCTCGTACAGCTCGCGCGGCACGTCGCGCAGGCTGTTGGTCAGCACCAGCATGGCCACCGGCAGCGCGAACGCCGCCGTCGGCAGGATGATCGCGGTGAGCGTGTCGTACAGCTGCATCCGGGTGATCATCAGGTACACGGGGATGATCGTGGCCTGCGCGGGGATCGCCAGACCCATGAGGATCAGGGTGAACCCGCGCTGCACGAACGGCCCCGTGTTCCGGACCACCGCGTACGCGGCCGGCACGGCGACGAGCACCACGATGCCCACCGTCGCGACCGTCACGATCACGTTGTTCAGCAGGTACTGGCCGAAGCCGCCGGTGAGCACGGTGACGTAGTTGTCCAGCGTCAACGCGTCCGGCAGTTCCCACGCGCCCTTGCCGAGGTACTCGCTGCGGGTCCGCAGCGACACCGTGACCAGGTAGATCAGCGGTCCGAGGATGAAGGTTAGCCACACCAGGGCGAACAGCCCAGCGGGCCAGTTGGGACGAGGCTTCACGACCCCTCCTGCTGGCTGCTCATCGAGCGGAACCCGCTCCAGCGCATGACCGCGATCGACAACGCGGTGCCGAGCACGACCAGCACGACCGCGATCGCGCTCGCGTAGCCCATCTCGAAACCGCTGAAGCCGGTGATGTACATGTGCAGCGGCAGGATGCGGGTCGCGGTGCCCGGCCCGCCGTTGGTCAGGATCAGCACGGTGTCGAACGTGGTCAGCGAGCCGACCAGCATCAGGACCGACGACGTGACGATCGTGTACCGCAGCTGCGGCAGCGTGATGTGCCGGAACTTTCCGAACCTGGTGGCCCCGTCCAGCGTCGCCGCCTCGTAGAGCGACGGCGGCACCGCCCGCGCCGCGCCCTGGTAGAGCAGGGTGTGGAACGGGATGAACTGCCAGGAGATCACGAGCACCACCGTGTAGAGCGCGATGTCGGGGTCGCCCAGGAACAGCGGGCCGCCGACGAACGCGCCGAAGTTCGGCTCCAGCAGGGCCTGCCACAGGAGGGCGATGGCGGCCGTGGACAGCAGCAGCGGGAGGAAGAAGATCGAGCTGAGCACTGCCCTCGAGCGCTGCTTGCCGGCCGCCCAGACCCCGACCAGCAACGCGATCGGGGTCTGGACGAGCCACGACATGACCATCAGCAACAGGGTCCGCCACACCGAGGCGCGGGCCTCGGAGTCGTCGAGCAACCGGGACCAGTTCTCCGCACCGTTGAACTGCGGCGTGCCCAGACCGTCCCAAGCGGTGAAGCTCAGGTAGATCACGAGGATCATGGGCAACGCGGCGAACAGGGCGAAGAACGCGAACGCCGGCACGGCATACCAGGCCGAAGGCCGCTGGGACGACATCAGCGCGCGGCCACCGCGTCGACGAACTGCTGCGGCGAGACCTTGCCCAGGAAGAACTCCTGGAGCTGGGTCAGCATGAACGTGGCGTCATCGGCCGGGAGGTCTTGGTCCCAGGACAGCTGGAAGTTCTTGGAGCCCAGCACCATCTCGTAGATGAACGTCGCGTACTCGGGGTGCGCGGACTTCTTCAGCTTCTCCTCGGCGCCCACCACCGGCGGGACGTCACCGGCCTCGATCAGCGCCTCGACGTAGGAGTCCTCGTGGAGCGTGGTCGTGACGAACTTCTTCGCCGCGTCCAGGTTCTTCGAGTCCGCGGTCGCGGAGTAGAAGTTGCTCACGTTGCCGACCAGGTTGGACGGGTCGCCCTTGCCGCCGGGGATCGACGGGAACTCGATCCAGCCCAGGTCGCCGTTCTTCACGAAGTCCGGGCTCTGGTCCAGCTGGTTGGTGTACTCCCACGAACCCATGAGGTGCATCGCGGCCTTGCCCTGGGCGAGGATCGTCGAGGCGCCACCGGCGTCGTAGCCGACGGAGGCGAAGGCGTCGCCGAAGCCGCCGCGGTCGATCAGCTCCTTGAGCTTGGTCATCGCCTGGACGACGGCCGGGTCCTTCCAGCCCTCGGGGCCCTTGTCCCGGATGTTCTTGAACACCTCGTGGCCCGCGAAGCGGTCGAGCACGTACTCGGCCCACATCAGCTCGGTCCACGCCTGGGTGCCGGCCAGGGCGATGGGCGTGATGCCCTTCGCCTTGAAGGTGTCCACCAGGGTCAGCAGCTCGTCCCACGTCTTCGGCGGCTGCGCGCCCGCCTCGGTGAAGACCTTCTTGTTGAAGAACAGCAGCACGGGCTGCATGCCGCGCATCGGCACGCCGTAGTACTTGCCGTCGAGCTTCGCGCCGTCGAGCACGCTGGGGATGAACTTCTCCTTGACGGCCTTGTTCTCGTCCAGCACGGAGGTCAGGTCGGCGACCTTGCCCGCGTCGACGTACTCCTTCAGGTTGCCGCCGCCCCAGTTGAAGAACAGGTCGGGAGCCTGCGGGGAGCCGATGGCCACCCGGAGCCGCTGCTTGTACGGGTCGTTGCCGAACGTCTCCAGCGAGGCGTTGCCGCCGCCCGCCTTGAACGCGTCGATCGACTTCTGCTCGATCTTGTTGAGCACCGGGTCCTCGAGGGCCCAGATCTTCAGGGCTCCGGCGTTGGTCTCGCCCGGACCGGACGAACCACACGCGGACACCACTGCTGTCACGGCGACCAGCCCCATCGCGATGAGGGGACGCACCCATGAACGGCGGGACATGCGACCGCCACCCTTCTGCCACGCTGCGGATTTGTTCGTGGCATCGAAACATTTCGAAACATCCACGACTTGCGCAGACCCTAGGCGGGTGAACGGGCGGTGTCAAGAGTCACCATTCGGCGCGTCTAGGTGACGTTTCTGCACGTCAAGCGGTCACTCTTGTGTTTCGATCGAGTTTCGATACTATCGGCGTTATGCGTCGAGCCACGTTGGCCACGATTGCCGCAGCAGCGGGGGTGTCCCTCCCGACGGTGTCCAAAGTCCTGAACGGGAAGGACGACGTCGGCGCGGAGACCAGGGCTCGCGTGCGGCAGTTGCTCGCCGAGTACGACTACGTGCCGGTGGGGTCCCGTCGGACCTCCGGCCACCTGCTGGTGGACCTCGTGTTCACCGCACTCGACAGCCCCTGGGCCGTGGAGATCATCCGCGGCGTGGTGGACACCGGCCTGCACGTGGTCGTGTCGTCCACCGACAAACCCCGTCAGCACACGTCCTGGGCGGCGTCCCTGGTCGAGGCCCGGCGCGCGGGCGCGCTGCTGGTGACCTCCCAGCTCACCGCCGCGGACCGCCGCGTGCTGGCCAACTCCCGCATCCCGGTCGTGGTCATCGACCCGGTCGACCTGCCGCAGCCGAACGTGCCCAGCGTCGGCGCGACCAACTGGGCCGGCGGCCTGTCCGCCACCGAGCACCTCCTCAAGCTGGGCCACCGCCGCGTCGGCGTCATCGGCGGACCGGCGGGCATGCTGTGCAGCCGCGCGCGCGTCGACGGGTACCGCGCCGCGCTGGACCGGGCCGGCATCCCGTTCGCCGGCGAACTCGTGAAGCACGGCGACTTCAAGCACGAGGGCGGGTTCCGCCGCGCGGCCGAGCTGCTCGCGCTGCCGGACCGGCCGACGGCGATCTTCGCGGGCAACGACGAGCAGGCACTGGGCGTGATCGAGGCGGCCCGGGTCGCCGGCCTCTCCGTGCCGCACGACCTGAGCGTGGTCGGGTTCGACGACCTGCCGGTCGCGGTGTGGTCGTCGCCCGCCCTCACGACCGTGCGCCAGCCGCTCACCGAGATGGGGCGCCACGCGGGCCGGATGCTCGCGGACCTCATCGCGGGACGCCCCGTGGAGACCGAACGGGTGGAACTGGCCACCGAACTCGTCGTCCGATCGTCAACGAAGGAGCCGCCGTGCTGAACACCTGGGCCGATCCCGGAAAGCCGACCGGTGAGCGGGTCGCCGCCTTGCTGGCCGAGCTGACCCTGGAGGAGAAGCTGGCCCAGCTGGTCGGGGTGTGGGTGGGCATCTCGGAGACCGACCAGGAGGTCGCCCCCGCGCAGCACGAGTTCGCCGAGCCGCTGCCGCCGTGGGACGAGCTGACCAAGCCCGGTCTCGGGCAGCTGACCCGCGTCTTCGGCACCGGTCCGGTCGACCCCCTCGTCGGCGCCAAGGTGTTGGCCGAGACGCAGCGCAAGCTCGTCGCCAACACCCGCTTCGGCATCCCCGCCATGGCCCACGAGGAGTGCCTGGCCGGGTTCACCGCCTGGCAGGCCACCGTCTTCCCGATCCCCCTCGCGTGGGGCGCGTCCTTCGACCCCGAGTCGGTCGAGCGGATGGCACGCGAGGTCGGTCTCGTGATGCGCGACGTCGGCGTCCACCAGGGATTGGCGCCGGTGCTGGACGTGTCGCGCGACCCGCGGTGGGGGCGCACCGAGGAGACCATCGGCGAGGACCCGTACCTGGTCGGCCTCCTCGGTGCGGCCTACACGCGCGGCCTGGAGTCCAGCGGGGTCGTGGCCACGCTGAAGCACTTCGCGGGCTACTCGGCCTCGCGCGGCGGGCGCAACCACGCGCCCGTGCACATGGGCCCGCGCGAGTTCGCCGACGTGGTGCTGCCGCCGTTCGAGATGGCGTTGCGCGAGGGCGGCGCCCGGTCGGTCATGCACTCCTACGCCGAGGTGGACGGCGTGCCGCCCGCCTCGGACGCGTCGCTGCTCACCGACCTGCTGCGCGGCGAGTGGGGCTTCACCGGCGTCGTCGTCGCCGACTACTTCGGGGTGTCGTTCCTGGAGACCTCCCACGGTGTCGCGGGCTCGCCGGGCGAGGCCGCCGCGCTGGCCCTGACCGCCGGCGTGGACGTCGAGCTGCCCAGCGTGCGCTGCTACGGCGAGCCGCTGGCCGAGCTGGTCCGGTCCGGGCAGGTGGCCGAGGAGCTGGTCGACCGCGCGGTCACCCGCGTGCTGACGCAGAAGTGCGAACTGGGCCTGCTGGACGAGGGCTGGCAGCCCGAGTCGCCCGCCGTGCTGCGCGGCGAACCCGTCGACCTCGACCCGCCCGCGCTGCGCGACCTGGCCCGCAGCATGGCCGAGAAGTCCGTGGTGCTGCTGGACAACCAGTCCGGCGTGCTGCCGCTCGACGCGTCGAAGCTCGCCGTCGTCGGGCCGTGCGCGGACGACCTGCTGGCGCTCATGGGCTGCTACGCCTTCCCGAACCACGTCGGCGTGCAGCACCCTGACGTGCCGCTGGGCGTGGAGATGGACACGCTCGTGCAGGCGGTCCGGTCGGAGTTCCCGGACGCGTCGATCGCCTCCGCCAAGGGCTGCGACGTCGACGGCGACGACCGGTCGGGCATCGCGGACGCGGTGGCCGCCGCCAAGGACGCCGACGTGGTGCTCGCCGTGCTGGGCGACCGGGCCGGGCTGTTCGGCCGCGGCACGTCCGGCGAGGGCTGCGACGCCGAGGACCTGTCCCTGCCCGGTGTGCAGGGCGAGCTGCTGGACGCGTTGCTGGAGCTCGACGTGCCGGTGGTGCTGGTGCTGCTGAGCGGCCGGCCGTACGCGCTCGGCGCGTACGGGTCCGGTGACGGGTCGACGTCGCGGCTCGCCGCGGTCGTGCAGGCGTTCTTCCCCGGCGAGGAGGGCGCGGGCGCGGTCGCGGGCGTGCTCAGCGGCCGCGTCAACCCGTCCGGCAAGCTGCCCGTGCAGGTGCCGCGCGGCTCCGGCGGCCAGCCGACCACCTACCTGCACCCGCCGCTCGGCGGGGCCGGCGGGGTCAGCTCCGTCGACCCGACGCCCGCGTACCCGTTCGGGCACGGCCTGTCGTACACGACGTTCGAGCTGTCGGACTTCGCCGCGGGCGACGAGCTGCCGTCCGACGGCGAGGTCGAGGTGTCGTGCGTGGTGCGCAACACCGGCGACCGGGCGGGCGCCGAGGTCGTCCAGCTGTACCTGCACGACCCCGTGGCGAGCGTGACGCGCCCGGTGCGCCAGCTCGTCGGCTTCGCGCGGGTCGAGCTGGAGCCCGGCGAGGCCACCTCGGTGACGTTCCGGCTGCACGCCGACCGCACGTCGTTCACCGGCCGCGACGGCCGGCGCGTCGTCGAGCCGGGCGACCTCGTGCTGCTCGTCGGCTGCTCCAGCACCGACATCCGCTGGGAGCGGTCCGTCCCGCTGACCGGGGAGCCCCGGTTCGTCGGCCACGACCGCGTGCTGGTGACGCCGGTGCGCACGGGGCCGGCGGGGGAGTGACCGATCGGGGCCGGCGCCACGCGCGCCGGTCCCGCACTGGCTGGTCGTGGACGCGGTGCCCCGGGCCGAGCTTCCCGGGGCGCCCGGTGAGTCGCCGAGTCCACCGACCGGGCAGGGTCGTGAGGGGGCTATGGCGGTGGTCCCCTCACGACCCGCCCGAACCGCGGCTCAGAGGTGGGCGCGCAGGTGCCGGAGCTTGCGCTCGTCGTGCACCCTCGGCGTGGTGTGGCCGCTGAACGGGAACACCGCCATCTCCTTCGGCGCGGTGATCTCGTTGTACGCGGCGTACACCGTCGACGGCGGGCACACCTCGTCCATCAGGCCAACGCTCAGCAGCGACGTCGCGGTGATCCGCTTCGCCAGCAGCGCGCCGTCCACGTACCGCAGGGTGTCGAGGGCGGCGGGGATGAGGTCGACGTGCTGGGCCAGGAACTTCGAGATCTCCGCGTACGGCTCGGCGCCGGTGATCGTGATCGCCCGCTGGAAGTCGCACAGGAACGGCACGTCCGCGTGGCACACCTTCACCGCCTCGCCGTTCAGCGCCGCCGCGGCCAGCGCCAGCCCGCCGCCCTGGCTGCCGCCGGACACCGCGAGCCGGGTCTCGTCCACGCCGTCCAGCGCCGCGGCCACCTCGACGGCCCGCGCCGCGTCGACCATCAGCCGCGTCACGTAGTACGTCTCGGGCGTGGCGATGCCCCGCGTCATCACGCCGGGGTGCTCGGGCCCGGCGAACCCGGAGTCCGGGGTGGCGCCGAGCGTCCAGCGACCGCCCTGGCCGCGGGTGTCCATCACGAACACCGCGTACCCGGCGGCCGGGAGCAGCGCGTGCTCCGACGGCAGGCCGCGCCCGCCGCCGTAGCCGATGTAGCAGACGACGGTCGGCAGGGGCTCGTCGCCGGACCCGGCGGGGCGGATGTGCCACCCGCGGACGCGGTCGCCGCCGTAGCCCGAGAACTCGACGTCCCACACCGCCATTGGCCCGTAGGCGTCGGCCCCGTACGGCGTGAGCACGGGCGGGAGCGCCGCGGCACGGGCCTCCTCCAGCCGCGACTTCCACCACAGGTCGAGGTTGTCCGGTTCCGCGGTCGCGGTCCGGTACTGCGCCAACTCCCGCTCGGAGAGGTCGAACCAGGGCACGGCGTCCCCTTTCCAGATGATCTATTAAGCGCTTAATCACCCTACCCGGCATGACCGTCTCAATCGCGGTCTAGACTCGTTGATCACCTACCGAGGAGGCGCGGGTGGCAGGGAAGCGTCCGACCATCTCGGACATCGCCAAAGCCGCGGGCGTGTCCACCGGGGCGGTGTCGTACGCCCTCAACAACCGGCCGGGCGTCTCGGAGCCCACCCGGCGCCGGATCATGGACATCGCCGACCGCCTCGGCTGGGTGCCCAGCAGCGCCGCCCGGTCCCTCAGCGACGGCCGCGCGAACGCCATCGGGCTCGTCGTCGACCGGCCCGCCAGGGTGATCGGCGTCGAGCCGTACTTCATGCAGCTCATCTCCGGCATACAGGGCGCGCTGGCCGACGGCCCGACGTCGCTGCTCCTGCAGGTCACCGACAACTCCGCGGCCGAGCTCGCGGCGTACCGCCGCTGGTGGGGCGAGCGGCGGGTGGACGGCGTGCTGCTGGTGGACCTGGTCCAGGACGACCCGCGGGTGGAGCTGGTCCGGGAGCTCCGGCTGCCCGCCGTGGTGCTCGGCGAACCGGTCGTGCCGGACCTGCCGTGCGTGTGGACCGACGACGAGACCGCCGTGGCGGAGGTGCTGGAGTACCTGGTGGCGCTCGGCCACCGGCGCATCGTCCGGGTCGCCGGCCCGACGAGGTTCGTGCACACCCAGACCAGGTCGCGGGCGTTCACCGCGGCCGTGGGCCGGCTCGGCCTCGACGAGGCCAGGGTGGTGCACGCCGACTACTCGGACGAGGCCGCGGCGCGGGTCACCCGGCGCGTGCTGACCAGCGGCACGCCGCCGACGGCCCTGGTGTTCGACAACGACGTGATGGCGGTGTCCGCCCTCGGCGTCGCCCACGAGCTGGGCCTGACCGTGCCGGACCAGCTGTCGCTCGTCGCGTGGGACGACTCCGCGCTGTGCCGCCTGGTCCGCCCGGCCCTGTCGGCGGTGCGCCGCCCCATCGCCGAGCGCGGCGCGGCGGCCGTCCGCCTGCTGCTCGACGTGATCGGCGGCGCGCCCGCCGAGCAGGTGAAGACCTCGGACCCCGAGCTGGTGCCGCGGTCGAGCACCGGCCACGCGCCGGCACATCAGCTCTCGACGTGATCCCGTAGTCCGTAGCACACTGGGACGGCACGCTTTGGGAACGTTCCCAGGGCGTGTACCCGGCATGCCTCCGGTCGGTCGTAACCGCGCTTGTCCGGCAATTCCCGCCGTTGACACTTAAGCGGTTAATTGCTTTGGTGTGCATGCCTGCCGACGGCAGGCGCGCTGCCCTGCGCTCGCACAGTCAACGTCGACAACCACGCGAGGTACATCCATGCGCAAGCGATTCGCCTTGGTCGGCGCCGCCGTCGCCGCCTTGGTCCTGTCACTGCTGACGGTGGCGCCCGCACACGCGGCCGCCGGCTTCACCGTCGCCAACGGGCGTCTGCTCGACGCCAACGGCAACGACTTCGTGATGCGTGGCGTCAACCACGCGCACACCTGGTACGCCACCCGGACCACGCAGGCCCTCAAGGACATCAAGTCCCTGGGCGCCAACACGGTCCGCGTGGTGCTGTCCAGCGGTGACCAGTGGACGCGCAACGACGCGGCCGACGTCGCCAACGTGATCAACCAGTGCAAGGCCAACAAGCTCATCTGCGTGCTGGAGGTGCACGACACCACCGGCTACCAGGAGCAGAGCGCGGCCGTGAGCCTGGCCCGCGCGGTGGACTACTGGATCGGCATCCAGAGCGCGATGGCCGGCCAGGAGAAGTACGTCATCCTGAACATCGGCAACGAGCCGTGGGGCAACACCGGCTACAGCGGGTGGACCCAGGCGACCAAGGACGCCATCACCCGCCTCCGCGCGGCCGGCTTCCAGCACACGATCATGGTGGACGCCCCGAACTGGGGCCAGGACTGGTCCTTCACCATGCGCGACAACGCGGCCTCGGTCTTCGCCGCCGACCCGCAGAAGAACACCGTGTTCTCCATCCACATGTACGGCGTGTTCGACACGGCGGCGGAGATCAACGACTACCTGAACCGCTTCGTCACGGCCAAGCTGCCGATCGTCGTCGGCGAGTTCGGCGACAACCACTCCGACGGCAACCCGGACGAGAACACCATCTTCGCCACCACCCAGCAGCTCGGCCTCGGCTACCTCGCCTGGTCGTGGTCCGGCAACGGCGGCGGCGTCGAGTACCTCGACCTGGCGACCAACTGGAACGCCGGGACGCTCTCGGCGTGGGGCCAGCGCGCGTTCAACGGCGCCAACGGCATCAAGGCCACGTCGCGCGAGGCCAGCGTCTACGGCGGCGGGACGTCCGACCCGACGCCGCCGACCGCGCCGGGCACCCCGACCGCGTCCGGCGTCACCTCCACCTCGGCGACCCTGTCCTGGGCCGCGTCCACCGACAACGTCGGCGTCACCGGCTACGACGTGGTCCGGGTCAATGGCACCACGGAGACCGCGGCGGCCACGTCCACCACGGCCACCGCGACCGTCACCGGCCTGACCGCGGGCACCGCGTACACGTTCGCCGTCTACGCGCGGGACGCGGCGGGCAACCGCTCCGCCCGGTCCGGCACCGTCAACGTCACCACGCAGTCCGGTGGCGGCGGGGCGGGCTGCGCCGTCACCTACCGGGTCACCGGCCAGTGGCAGGGCGGCTTCCAGGGCGACGTCAAGGTCGCCAACACCGGCACGGCCCCGGTGAACGGCTGGACGCTGCGCTGGACCTGGGCCAACGGCCAGACGGTCAGCCAGTCCTGGGGCGCCACGACCACCCAGTCCGGCGCGACGCTGAGCGCGACCAACGTGTCGTACACCGGCGCGATCCCGGTGAACGGCTCGGTCAGCTTCGGCTTCATCGGGTCGTGGAACGGCACCAACTCCGTGCCCACCGCGTTCACCCTTAACGGCGCAAGCTGCACCGCGGTCTAGGGGCCGGCGATGTCGAGGAAACTCGCGCTCGCGGCCCTGCTGACGGCCGCGGCCACGCTCGTCGGCCTGCTGGTCGGCGCGCCGGGGCAGGCGGTCGAGGCCGCCGCGCCGACGCGCATCATGGCGCTCGGGGACTCGATCACCGGGTCGCCGGGCTGCTGGCGCGCCCTGCTGGACCGCGACCTGCGGGCGGCCGGGCACACGAACATCGACTTCGTGGGCACGCGGGCGGGCGACGGCTGCGGGTTCGCCTACGACGGCGAGCACGAGGGCCACGGCGGCGCGCTCGTCACGGCGGTGGCCGACCAGAACCAGCTGGTGGGGTGGCTCGGCGCCACGAACCCGAACGTGGTGCTGATGCACTTCGGCACCAACGACGTGTGGAGCAACCGGTCGACGGCGACCATCCTGGCCGCCTACGGCAAGCTGGTCGACCAGATGCGGGTGAACAACCCGGCCATGCGGGTGGTCGTCGCCAAGATCATCCCGATGGCGGCGAGCGCCTGCGCCGAGTGCCCGCAGCGGGTCGTGGACCTGAACGCGGCGATCCCCGGCTGGGCGGCGGCCAAGTCCACCGCGCAGTCGCCGATCACCGTGGTCGACCAGTGGGCGGGGTTCGCCACGAGCACCGACACCTACGACGGGGTGCACCCGAACGCGTCCGGTGATCGCAAGATCGCGGACAAGTGGTTCCCGGCGGTCGTGTCCGCGCTGAACGGCACCACGCCCACGTCCACCACTACTACTACAACCACGACCACCACCACCACGACGACCACCACCACCACCACCACGACGTCCACGCCGCCCGGCGGGTCGTGCGACGCCGAGGTCAAGGTCGTCAACCAGTGGCCGGGCGGGTTCCAGGTCGACGTCACCGTCCGCAACGGCGGCAGCACGTCGAGCCGGTCGTGGAAGGTCGCGTTCGCGTTCCGCGCGGGCATGGCCATCAGCCAGGGCTGGAACGGCGCCTTCACCCAGAGCGGCACGTCGGTGACGGTGGCCAACACGAGCTGGAACGGCGCCATCCCGCCGGCCGGTTCGGTCAAGGTCGGCTTCACCGGCACGGGCGACGCCACCGGGTGGACGCCCACGCCGATCTGCACGCTGTCCTGATCCGGGCCTCGCGGTTGTGCCCACGGCCGGGCACAACCGCGAGCCGGCGACGAGGAGGTGACGCGGGTCACAATCAGCCATGTCGAGAACGCCCGATCGGCGTCGTCCACGGGGTGGGAGCGCCAAGATGGGCGCGAACGAAGACCTAGGAGTCGACATGGCGAAGTTCCTGCTCCTGATGAACTACGGCCCGGCCGCGAACTGCGACGTCCCGATCGAGCAGTGGGACCCCAAGGACGTCGCGGCGCACATCCGGTTCCAGCAGGACCTCGGCCAGGAGCTGACCGAGAACGGCGAGCTGGTCGACGGGCAGGGCCTGGCCCACCCGAGCCTGGCCAAGACGGTGACGTTCACCGGCTCCGGCGCGCCCGTCGTCACCGACGGTCCGTTCCCGGAGTCGAAGGAGCTGCTGGCGGGCTACTGGATGGTCGACACCACGCTGGAGCGCGCGCTGGAGATCGCCGCGAAGGCCTCCGCCGCGCCCGGCCCGAACGGGGTGCCGCTCGGCCAGCCCATCGAGGTGCGCGAGCTGATGTCGGCGCCGCCCTCGCCCGACCTGTGACCCGTGCCGTCGAGGACCTGCTGCGCGAGTGCGCGCCGCAGGTCCTGGGCGTGGTCGCCCGGCGATTCGGTGACTTCGCGCTGGCCGAGGACGCCGTGCAGGAGGCGTTGCTGGCGGCGGCGCGGCACTGGCCCGTCGACGGCCTGCCGGACAACCCGCGCGGGTGGCTGGTGCAGACCGCCGTGCGGAAGATGACGGACCTGATCCGCAGCGAGGTGGCCCGCCGGCGCCGCGAGGACGAGGTGTTCCGCGAGCCGCCACCCGGTGAGGCGGCCGACCGGGACGACACGCTCGTGGTGCTGTTCCTGTGCTGCCACCCGGAGTTGACGCCCGCGTCGGCGATCGCGCTGACGTTGCGCGCGGTCGGCGGGCTGAGCACGGCCGAGATCGCGAACGCGTTCCTCGTGCCCGAGGCGACCATGGCGCAGCGGATCAGCCGGGCCAAGCAGAAGCTGCGCGGCGCGAGCTTCGCCATGCCGGGGCCGGACGAGTTCGCGGCCCGCCTGCGGACCGTGCTGCACGTGCTGTACCTGATCTTCAACGAGGGCTACACCAGCAGCGTCGGCGGCTCCCTGCACCGCACCGAGCTGTCCGGCGAGGCGATCCGGCTGGCCAGGGCGGTGCACGCCAGGCTGCCGGAGGACGGCGAGGTCGCGGGCCTGCTGGCGCTGATGCTGCTCACCGACGCGCGCCGGCCCGCCCGCACCGGTCCGGACGGCGGGCTCGTCCCGCTGGCCGAGCAGGACCGGTCCCGGTGGGACACGGCGCTGATCGTGGAGGGCGTCGAGCTGGTCATGGCCGCGGTGGAGCGCGGCGAGATCGGGGAGTACCAGGTGCAGGCGTCGATCGCGGCGCTCCACGACGACGCGCTGCGGGCCGAGGACACCGACTGGCCGCAGATCCTGCGCATGTACGACCTGCTGGAGCGGATGACCGGCAACCCGATGGTGTCGCTCAACCGGGCGATCGCCGTGGCCATGGTGCGTGGACCGGCCGAGGGGCTGAGGCTCATCGACGGGCTGGACGAGCGACTGCCCGGCCACCACCGGCTCGACGCCGTGCGCGCCCACCTGCACGAGATGGCGGGTGACGTGCCGCGCGCCGTCGAGCACTACCGGGCCGCCGCCGCCCGCACCACCAGCACGCCCGAGCGGCGCTACCTGGTGGAGAAGGCGGCCCGGCTCACGCCCTGACCGGCGCGGAAGGTCGGTAGAGTCGACCGGGGGTGGTCGTCGTGACGGAGCGCAAACCGGCCGGCGTGGGGTTCGAGACCTGGGTCGAGCGGCAGATCCGCGAGGCGCAGGACCGGGGCGACTTCGAGCACCTGCCGGGCGCCGGCAAGCCGTTGCGCGGGCTCCACGAGCCGCACGACGAGCTGTGGTGGGTGAAGGAGAAGCTGCGCCGCGAGGAGGGCACCGCGCTCCCGCCGACGTTGCTGCTGCGCAAGGACGCGGCGGCGGCGCGCGAGGCCGCCGGGAAGGCGCGGACCGAGGCCGAGGTGCGGTCGATCCTGGCCGACATCAACGCCCGGATCGAGGAGGCCATCCGCAAGCCGATGTCGGGCCCGCCGCTCAACCTCATGCCGTTCGACGTGGAGCACGTCGTGGCGCGGTGGCGCGCCGAGCACGACGTCCGCTGACGGTCCCGCCGACCGTCACCGGGCTCAGGCTCGCCGACCGTCACCGGTTCCGGCGGGTGCGCCGCGCGATCGCCGCCGCCTGCTCCAGCTCCTGCTGCGACGTGCCGGGCACCCGGCCCAGCCACGCCCGCCAGTACGGCCCCGGGGTGCGCTTGCCCCGGTCGCAGCGGGACACCTCCTCGCGGGTGGTGCTGACGTTGCCGGACGCCGCGCCGGGCTCGCCGGTCGCCTCGTAACGGGCGATCGCCACACCGCGCCCCGTCGCGTCACGGGCCGCGATCGCGCACCGGCGCACGTGGTCGAGGTCGGTGAGGTGGGCGAGCAGCGCGGGCGTCACCGGCGGCGCGGCCCCGCAGAACCGCTGGAACAGCGTGTCGTCGTCCGCCCGCCACCACGCCTCGGCCAGTTCCTCCCGGTCGGCGGGCGTCAGCCGCGTCAGCCGCACCTGTCGTCCGTCGGCCAGTCGCAGCGCCTCCCCCGAGTCGTGCCCGGCCGGCGCTCCGCCGGCGGCGCGGTCCTGATCTGTGCTGTTCCGGTGTGGGCGACTCTTCGCAGGCCGCGACCTGAAAACGCGATCACCCCTCGATCTTGGCCCCGCGGCGGGTGCCGGCGCAGGGGGCCAATGCGGCGGCTTGGCGACATTCGGCGCAACGGCGGGCCGTCGCGGCGGGTACCCCGTCAGGACGTGCCGGCGGCACGCTCCCCATGCGATCCCTCCACCGCTCTAGTGGAATTGCGAGGTGCGGCGATGGCAGGAAACCCTCAGGTCCCGGCGCGGGTCGGTGTCGACGACGTGGTGCGCTTGGAAGCCGAGGTCGAACGCCTGCGCGGGCTGGACTACCGCCAGGGCGGCGGCGCGTGCCGCGACTCGGCGATCGCGTGCGCGGCGCGGCACGACCCGCTCCTCGACGCCGACGCCACCGACGCGGTGCGCGCCCGGCTGCTGGTCGCCTTGGCGGACCTGCACAACGTGACCGGCTGGACGTGCTTCGACACGGGCCTGGACGACGCCGCCTCGCGGCACTGGGACCGGGCGCTGGAGCTGGCGGCCGAGGCCGGCCACCACGACCTGGTGGCCAACATCCGCTACCGCGTCGGCCGGATGCGGCTGCACCGCGGCCGGTGTCGCGAGGCGCTGGAAGTGTTCGCGCACGGGCTGGCCGCGGCCCGTCGGGCGGGGTCGCGGCGCGCGGTCGCGATGCTGCACGCCAACCAGGCGTGGGCGCACGCCGGGCTCGGTCAGGCCGGCGAGGCGGTGCGGCTGCTCGACCTGGCGCACGACGAGTTCGCGCGCACGCCGCGCGGTCCGGTGCCGGGGTGGGCGCGCTTCTTCGACGAGCCCGACCTGTGCGGGTTGAGCGGCGTGGTGCTGACCGAGCTGGCCCGCACGGTGGACCGCTCGCACACGTCCGCGGCGATCGACTCGCTGACCGCCGCCGTGGCCGGCTACTCGGGCGGCATGGCCCGCAGCCGGGCGTTCAGCCTCGTGGCGCTGACCGCCAACCACCTGATGCAGCACGACTTCGACCACGCGGCCGAGGTGGGTGACCACGCCCTGGCCGCCGCGCGCGAGGTCCGCTCGACCCGGGTGGTCGACCGGTTGCGGCCCCTGTGCGCCCTCGCCGACCGCCACGCGACCGACCCGCACGCCCGAGCCCTGTCCGCCCGCATCGCCGCGTTCACACCACCCGTCTGACCCCACCCCGCGACCCGCGCCCCGCCCGACCCTCCCGACCCGCCTGGCCCGGCCGCCCGGCCGCGTTGACCCCGCGCACCACCCGACCCAGCCGGTCCGCCCCTCCGTCCGACCCTCCTGGCCCGTCCCTCCGCCCGACCGCGCTCACTCCGGCCCGTCCCCGACCGCGCTCTCCGCCCGGTGACCCCAACCGTTGCGCCCCCGACCCCACCCACGGTCGGGGGCGTTCCCATGTGGACAGACCTGGTCGTGGCCTCGGAGCTGTCGAATTCGACTCGAATTCGACGAATCGTCGAACGGGAGCGTCGAACGGCAATCGAACGACGTTACGTCGTTGACGTGCGGCGGATACTTTCGCAATACTCTGTTCGCACTTCTGGATAGTGTTCACACTTATGAACAAATTCGCCGGGGAAGGCCCCTCGCCATGCGGATACTCAGTTCTGCGCTCGTGCTTTCCTGCGCCCTTGGCGTGATCGCGGCGGCACCCGCGCACGCAGGCTCTGACCTGGGGAGACAGGTTCTCCAATCCGGTGACGGCTGGGCTTCCAGCGGCACGGGCACCACCGGAGGGTCGGCCGCGACCACCGAGCACGTCGTGCGCACGGCGGCGGAACTGCGGGCGGCCCTCGCGGCGCCCGCGCCGCGCCTCATCAAGGTGCGCGGCGTGATCGACGTCAGGGCTGATTGCGCAACCTATGCCACCGGCGGCTACACGCTCGCGGGCTACTTGGCCGCATACGACCCCGCCGTCTGGGGGCGTGACGCTGAGCCGAGCGGCCCCCTGGAGGACGCCCGCGCGGCGTCGGCGCGGCGTCAGGCGGAGGCCATCGCGTTCAACGTCGGCTCCGACACGACGATCGTCGGCGACGGCCGGGGCGCGGGGATCACCGGCGCCAACATCCGCGTCCACGGGGCGAGCAACGTGATCATCCGGAACCTGACGTTCCGCGACACCCGCGACTGCTTCCCGCAGTGGGACCCGACGGACGGCGCCGAGGGCAACTGGAACTCGGACTACGACGCGGTGTCGCTGCAGCGCGCCACGAACGTGTGGGTCGACCACAACACGTTCACCGACCACCCGCACCCGGACAGCGCGGCGCCGACCTACTTCGGCCGCCCCTTCCAGCAGCACGACGGCTCGCTCGACATGACCAACGGCACCGACCTGGTCACGGCGTCGCACAACCTGTTCGAGGACCACGGCAAGACGATGCTCATCGGCTCGTCCAACACCTCGACCACCGACCCCGGCAAGCTGCGGATCTCGGTGCACCACAACGTCTTCCGCAACGTCGAGGAACGCCTGCCGCGGGTGCGGTTCGGCCAGGTGCACGTCTACAACAACCTCTACGAGCCCGGCCCCACGTTCAACTACGCCTGGGGCGTCGGCGTGCGGTCCGCGCTGTACGTGGAGAACAACTACGTCAAGCTCGCCAACGGCGGCGCGGTCGAGGACCTCATCCACAACTGGGGCGGCACGGCCATCACCGAGGTCGGCACGGTCGTCGACGGACGGCCGGTCGACGTGCTCGTCGCGTTCAACGCGGCCAACCCGACCGCGCCGCTGGCCGGCGACGCGGGCTGGACGCCCACCCTGAACCGCGGGCTGGAGGCGACCGACCGGATCAAGAACCTCAAGGCGGGCGCGCTCGGCCGCGAGCGGTACCACGTGGCCAAGGGCACCGACTTCGACACCGTGCAGGCCGCGATCGACGCCGCGCCGGCGGGCACCACGATCACCATCGGCAAGGGCGTGTACCGCGAGGTCATCCGGGTGCCGGCGACCAAGCGCGACCTGACCCTCAAGGGCTCCACGGGCACCGCGCGCGACGTCGTCATCGACTACGACAACGCCAACGGCACCAAGAAGCCCGACGGCACCACGTACGGCACGACCGGCTCGGCCACCGCCACGATCGAGGCCGACGGCTTCACCGCTCGCGACCTGACGTTCAGCAACTCGTTCGACCGGGCCGCGCACCCCGAGATCACCGGCACGCAGGCGGTCGCGGTGAAGGCGACGGGCGACCGGCAGTACTACGACCGCGTCCGGTTCCTCGGCCACCAGGACACGCTGTACGCCGACACGCGCGCCGTGGGCACGAAAGCCCGGCAGTACTACCGGGGCGGCGAGGTCGTCGGCGACGTCGACTTCATCTTCGGCCGCGCCACCGCCGTGTTCGACCAGGTGACGATCCGCGCGCTGGACCGCGGCAACGACTACCCCAGCGGGAGCACGGCGGGTTACATCACGGCCGCCAGCACCCGCCGCGACAACCCGCACGGCTTCCTGATCATGAACTCGACGATCGTCAGCGACGCGCCGGCGGGCACGTACCACCTCGGCCGGCCGTGGCACCCCGGCGGCGACCCGGACGCCATCGCCTCCGTCGTCATCCGCGACACCAAGCTGCCCGCCGCCGTGAAATCCGCGCCGTGGACCGACATGTCCGGCTTCTCCTGGCGCGACGCGCGGTTCGCCGAGTTCCGCAACTCCGGCGACGGCGCGGGCACGTGCGACCCGGCCGACCGCCCGCAGCTCACCGCCGACCAGGCCAAGCAGCACACCCTCCGCGCGTACCTCGGCGACTGGAACCCCGCATGAGGACTCGCACGTGGGCGCCCTACGCGCTGATCGCGCCGGCGCTGGTGCTGATGGCGGTCTTCCTGGTCTACCCGATCGGGAGCGTCGTCTACTACAGCCTCCAGCGCTACAACGTCACCCAGCCGTGGAAGAACGGGTTCGCCGGGCTGGACAACTTCAAGCAGATGCTGTTCGACGACCCGCTGTTCTGGCAGAGCCTGGCGTTCAGCGCCAAGTGGGTGTTCGTCGAAGTCGCGCTGCAACTGCTGCTCGGCCTGGTCCTCGCGCTGATCGTGAACGAGACGTTCATCGGGCGCGGCGTGGCCCGCGCGCTGGTGTTCTCGCCGTGGGCGGTGTCCGGCGTGCTCACCACGGGCATCTGGATCCTGCTGCTCAACCCGTCCACCGGCATCTTCCAGCAGCTGTCCCAGTGGGGCATCGGCTCGCCGGGCACCTCCGTGCTCGGCAACCCCGACACGGTCTTCGACGCCCTCGTGGTGACGGAGCTGTGGCGCGGTGTGCCGTTCTTCGCCATCCTGCTGCTCGCCGACCTCCAGAGCATCCCCAAGGACCTCTACGAGGCCGCGTCCGTGGACGGCGCGAGCCGGTGGCGGCGCTTCACCAGCGTCACGCTGCCGCACCTCAAGGACGCGATCATCCTGTCGACGCTGCTGCGCGCGGTGTGGGAGTTCAACAACGTCGACCTCATCTACACCCTGACCGGCGGCGGTCCGGCGAACCAGACCACGACGCTGCCGCTGTACGTCGCCAGGCAGGCCGTCGACTCGCACAACTTCGGGTACGGCTCGGCGCTCACCGTCGCCGGGTTCCTGATCCTGCTGTTCTTCTCGATCCTGTACCTGCGGGTGTCGAAGTTCGGGAGCCGGGCATGACCGAGACGCTGGGCAAGACCGACGTCCTGGTGCGGGAGGTCGCCGACACCACGCACGCGCCGCCGCCGAGAAGGCGCCGTCGCCGGGCCGTGGCCGAGGAGCCGGGCAAGCGGTGGATGATCCACGTGCCGCTGGTGCTGTACCTGCTGTTCACCCTCATCCCGTTCTACTGGATGCTGGTGTTCGCGGTGCGCCCGTCCGGCTCGACGCAGCTCGTGCCGTGGCCGATCTCGTTCGAGCACTTCGACACGGTGTGGAACGACATCGGGTTCGGCGTGTTCTTCTACAACAGCGTGGTCATGGGCCTCGGCGTGCTCGTGTTCGTGACCGTCCTGTCGGTCATGGGCGGGTACGCGCTGGCGCGGTTCAAGTTCCGCGGGCAGCGGGTGTTCCTGCTGGCGATGCTGTGCAGCCAGTTCATCCCCGGCGCGATGATGCTGATCCCGCTGTTCGTGATCTTCAAGAGCGCCGGGCTGCTCAACAGCATCACCGGCCTGGTCATCGCGGAGGTGGCGTTCCAGCTGCCGCTGTCGCTGATCCTGATGAGCGGGTTCATCCGCAACATCTCCGTGGAGCTGGAAGAAGCCGCCATGGTGGACGGCTGCACGCGGCTGCGGGCGTTCTTCGCCGTCGTCCTGCCGCAGCTCAAGCCCGCGCTGGTCGCGGTCGGCTCGTTCGCGTTCATCGGCGCGTGGAACAACTTCCTGTTCGCGCTGATGTTCGCGACCCGGCAGGACAAGTTCACGCTGCCGGTCGGCCTGAGCTACACGTTGGGTGAGTTCAACACCGACTTCGGAGCGCTCGCCGCCGGTGGCGTGGTCGCGGCCGTGCCGGTGGTCCTGGTTTTCGCCGTCGTGCAGCGGTTCCTGGTGCAGGGGCTCAGCGCCGGGGCTGTCAAGGGATAGGGAGCATCATGAGAAGAATGCTGGTCGCCGTGGCCGCCGCCGCCCTGGCGCTGTCCGCCTGCTCGTCGGAGGGAGGTGCGGGGAGCGACGGGAACGTCACCATCACGTTCTGGGACAACAACGGCGGGCCCGCCCGTGAGCCGATCTACAAGGAGCTGATCTCGCGCTTCGAGGCCGCGAACCCGACCATCAAGGTCGAGTACGTGGGCATCCCGAGCGCGTCCGTGCAGCAGAAGTACGACACCGCCATCGCCGGCGGCGAGACGCCCGACGTCGGCGGCGTCACCACCTCGTACCTCGCGCACCTCGTCGGCCAGGAGGCGCTGGCGCCGCTGGACGACCGCATCACCAGCGGTCCGCTGAAGGACAAGCTGCTGCCGTCGCTGGTGGAGACGGTCCGCCAGACCGCGCCGGACGGCAAGCTCTACATCGTCCCGTCGTCGGCGAACATGGACGTCATCTGGTACCGCACCGACTGGTTCAAGGACGCGGGCATCGAGCCGCCGAAGACCTGGGACGAGTTCATCACCGCCGCCACGAAGCTCACCGACACGGGCGCGAACAAGTACGGCTACACCATCCGCGGCGGCGCGGGCTCGGTGTTCCAGCTGATCACCGAGGCGTACTCGTACTCCGGTGTGGACACCTTCTTCAAGGACGGCAAGAGCACGCTCAACGACAAGGCCAACGCCGAGCTCGTCGACAAGGTCGCCGACCTGTACAAGAAGGCCACGCCCGAGGCCGACGTGAACAACAGCTTCACCCAGATGATCGCCCAGTTCACGGGCGGCTCGGTCGCGATGATGCACCACAACCTCGGCTCCTACAGCGACGTGACGAAGGCGTTGGGCGACAAGGTCGCCGCGATCCCGCTGCCGGTCGGCCCCAGCGGCAAGCGGACCGTCGTGCCCAACCCGACCGACGGCTTCGCGGTGTTCAAGAACAGCGAGAACCAGGACGCGGCGTGGAAGTTCGCCGAGTTCCTGACCTCCTCGGAGTCCAACAGCTACTGGAACGAGAAGGTCGGCCAGATCCCGGCGAACACCGACGTGCGCAGCGCGGCGTGGATCGACAAGGCCGCCCACGTGAAGATGGCGCTCGGCGTGCTGGAGGACCCGGCCACGGTGCTCGTGCCCGCGCCGGTCTACCTGCCGCAGTACTCCTCGATCACCAAGACCGACAGCGAGCCCCAGTACCAGAAGGTGCTCCTCGGCGACTTGACCGCCCAGCAGTTCCTGGACGACATGGCGACCAAGCTGACCGAGGCGCAGAAGGAGTGGGAGGACCGGAAATGATCGAGCGCGTCGAGGTGTCGGTGTTCACGACCACCGCGTGGACCGCGGTGGACCCGCACGGGCACCGGCACCCGAGCGCCGAGCACGAGGTCCGCGAGGCGCTGCTGGAGATCACCGACTCCGACGGAGTCGTGGGGCGCGTGCAGGTGCACCCCGACCAGCTGCGCCCCGCCGTGCTGGAGTCGATCGTGAAGCCCGTGCTGCTCGGCGCGGACCCGTGGGACCGGGAAGCGCTGTGGCGCAGGATGGCGCGCAAGCAGCGCGGCTCCCACGGCCGCTTCACCGATCGGGCGCTGGGTTACGTCGACACGGCGCTGTGGGACCTGGTGGGCAAGAAGGTCGAGCAGCCGGTGTGGAAGCTGCTCGGCGGCGCCCGGTCCCGCATCCCGGCCTACGCCAGCACGATGTGCGGCGACGAGATCCCCGGCGGGCTGAGCACGCCCGGCGACTACGCCGAGTTCGCCAAGCAGCTGGTGGAGCAGGGCTACCGGGCGATCAAGCTGCACACGTGGATGCCGCCGGTGCCGGGCGCGCCGAGCGTGCGGGCGGACATCGCGGCGTGCGAGGCGGTCCGCGAGGCCGTCGGGCCGACGGTGGCGCTGATGCTCGACGCCAACCACTGGTACTCCCGCACGGAGGCGCTGGAGCTGGGCCGGGCGTTGGAGGCGCTGGACTTCTACTGGTTCGAGGAACCGATGGAGGAGGCGTCGATCAGCTCCTACCGGTGGCTGTCCGAGCAGCTGTCCATCCCGGTGATCGGCCCGGAAGTGGCGTGGGGCAAGCACCTCAGCCGCGCCGAGTGGATCACCTCGGGCGCGTGCGACATCCTGCGGGCCGGCCCGACCGACGTCGGCGGCATCTCGCCGACGATCAAGGCGCTGCACCTGGCCGAGTCGTTCAACATGGACTGCGAGATCCACGGCGACGGCTCCGCCAGCCTGGCGGTCCTCGGCGGCACGGACAACGGCCGCTGGTACGAGCGCGGGCTGCTGCACCCCCGGCACGACTTCGACCGCGTGCCGCCCCACCGGCTCGCGATCGCCGACCCGCTCGACGAGGACGGCTGCGTCGCCATGCCCACCGGTCCGGGCCTCGGCGACGAGTTCGACGTCGAGCACATCCGCGAGCACACCGTGGAGAGGTGGTGAGTCCGGTGTAGGCCCACGGCCGCCGCCACGTCCCACCGCCGCCACGTCCGACCGCCGCCGGTTCCCTTTTCATCCACAGTCGCATGGAGGAAACCGCATGTCCCGCAAGCTCTCCCGCGCACTGCTCGTGGTCACGGCCCTGGCCGCGACCGCGGTCCTGGCGCCCTCGGCCAACGCCGCGTCGTTCAACCTCGAAGGTTGGGGCACGCAGTGCGGTGGCACGACCGGTGGCGGCAGCGCCACGCCGGTCACCGTGAGCAGCACCTCGGCGTTCATCTCGGCCGTCCAGTCGTCGAGCGCGTCGGTGGTCCGGGTCTCCGGCACCATCACGCTGTCCAGCCTGACGAAGGTCGCGTCGAACAAGACGATCATCGGCGTCGGCTCGGGCGCCACGATCACCGGGCACGGCCTGAACGTCTCCAACGCGTCCAACGTCATCATCCGGAACCTGAACTTCCGGAACTGGGCCGACGACGCGATCAACGTCCAGTACTCGACCAGGGTGTGGATCGACCACAACAGCCTGTCGAACGGCTACGACGGCGCCGTCGACATCAAGCGCGCGTCCGACTGCGTCACGGTCTCGTGGAACAAGTTCAGCTCCCACGACAAGACCATGCTGCTGGGCCACAGCGACAGCAACGGCGCCGAGGACCGCGGCAAGCTGCGGGTCAGCTACCACCACAACTGGTTCGACGGCACGAACCAGCGCCACCCGCGCGTGCGCTTCGGCAACCCGGTGCACGTCTACAACAACTACTACGGCGGTGTGACGTCGTACGGCGTCGCGTCCACCGAGGAGGCGGGCGTCCTCGTCGAGGGCAACTACTTCGAGAACACGCGTGACCCGTTCCACCGCGGCGAGGGCGACTCCGACCCGGCCAACCTGGTGGCGCGGAACAACCACTTCGTGAGCTCGGGCTCGGGTGACCAGGGCGGCACCGTCAAGGCGATCCCGTACTCCTACACGCTCGACAGCGCGAGCAGCGTGAAGTCGATCGTGCAGAGCGGCGCGGGCACGGGCAAGGTCTCGTAACGCCGCGTTCGGACACCCGGCGGCCCTTGGCACGTCTCCCGCCAAGGGCCGCCTTCCCGCGCGCTACGGGCTGACCGCGTCGACGCCCATGACGACCGCGACCCCGAGCAGGACCAGCGCGAACACCCGTTGGAGCGTGGTCGCGCGGACCTTGCCCGCGAGCCGCCGGCCGTCCCACGCGCCGAGCAGGGCGGTGGCGGCGAACGGGCCGACGAGCGCCCAGTCCACGAGGGCCAGGCCGCCGGCGCGGGCGGCGAGAGCGGCGCCCGCGTTGGTCGTGACGACGAGCAGGCTGGTGCCGACGGCGGTGGACATCGGCACCGACAGCACGGTGACCAGCGCGGGCACGGCGAGGAACCCGCCGCCGACGCCGAGGAACCCGGTCATCGCGCCCAGCCCCGCACCCACGCCGACCGCTCGCACGGGACGCGCGCCGTGCCCGGTCGGGTCGGGGCAGCGGCGCAGCATCGACACCGCCGCGACGGCGGCGACCAGCCCGAACGCGCCGGTCAGCACGGCGGCCGGCACGTGCCGCGTGAGCACGCCGGCCGCCACGGCGGGCGCCACGCCCGCGGCCGCGAACACCGCGCCGAGCCGCCACCGGACCGCGCCGGCCCTGGCGTGCGCCGCCAGCGCCGTCGCCGAGGTGCCGACCACGATCACCAGGCTCGCGGTGGCGGCCTCGTCCGGGCTGAACCCCATCAGGTAGATCAGGGCGGGGACGGCGAGCACGCTGCCACCGCCGCCGAGCGCGCCCAGCGCCAGGCCGACGACGGCTCCGGCGACCAGCGCGAGGACCAGCGCCGTCACCGCGTGGCTCTGGTGCTGCTCGTCCCGACGTGCGTCCGACCCGGCTTCATATGTCCGTACATTAGGGCGGTCAGCGGCCGCAGGGCAATGCCGGCCGGGCGTGACCTGCGCAATGTCCGGACAATCAGCCGAGGCGAGCGGCCTTCGACTCGGTGATCACCGCGTACCGGTCACCCCGCACCAGCGTGTGCCGCCACTCCACCGCGCGCCCCCGTGCCCGCCCGAGCCGGTGGATGGACAGGCACGCCACGTCCGGGCCGCAGCCCAGCAAGGCGCGCTCGGCGGACGTCGGCACGACGGCCTTGATCGTCTCGCGGCTGTGGTCGAGGCGGACGCCGGTCCGCTCCGCCAGCACCGCGTACAGGCTCGTGCGGGTGAAGTCGGCGTCGAGCAGGGGCGCGGCGAGGTCGGCGGGCAGCCACACCCGGTCGATCGCCAGCGGCCCGCCGCCGGCCAGCCGCAACCGCTCCAGGTGCACCAGCGGCGTGGAACCCTCCAGGTCGAGCTGGTCGGCGACGACGCCGTCCGCCCGCACGTCGAGCACCCGCACCACGCTGCGCTGCTCCAGCCCGGCCGCCTCCACCGACGCGAACAGGCTGTGCAGCGTGTCCAGCGGGTGCTCCACGTCGGCCGCCGGGCTCACCCTCGGCTGCCGGCCGCGCTCGGCGACCACCAGGCCGTCCGCCCGGAGCCGCTGCAACGCCTGGCGCACGGTGTGCCGGCTGACCCGGTAGTCCTCCACCAGCGCGAGTTCGCCCGGGAAGCCCGCCGCGAACTCCCCGGACCGCAGCCGGGCGACCAGGTCGTCCTGCAACTGCCGCCACAGCGGCACGGCGCCGGACCGGTCGAGCGCGCGCGTGGTCATCCGGACCTCCTCTGTCCGGCTCAAATGTACGGACCACGCCCGCCGCCGCACGCCGGACGGGCGGGTGCGCGTGGTGCGCACCCGCCCGTCGCGTTCCGCGACGACGGCTACCCGCGCCGCCACTTCTGGTTCGCGCCGCCGGTGCACTCCCACTGCTGCAACGGCGTGCCGCTGCCGCCCCACGAGGTCACGTCGACGCACTTGTTCGCCTGCGGGTTGACCAGGTCGCCCGCGCCGCTCAGCACGAACTGCTGGGCCGGGTTGCCGGAGCAGCGGGCGAGCTGGATGGCCGCGCCGTTGTCGCGCGAGCCCCACGCCACGTCCATGCACAGGCCGAACGCGCGCACGGTGCCGTCACCGGGGAAGGTCCAGTTCTGCGCGGCCGTGCCGTTGCAGTCCCACAGCTGCAACCGCTGGCCTTCGACGGCGTTCGAGTTCGGCACGTCGATGCACTTGTCCTGCCAACCGATGATCCGGCTCGTGCTGCCGCCGCCGGTGGTGGTGAGCTGGAGGCCGTACACGCCCAGGATCTCGTTCAACGGCTGGAACAGCGTCGTGCCGCCGGTCGAGCAGTTGCCCGACCCGCCGGACGTGACGCCCTGCGCCTGGTTGCCCGCGAGCCACGCGCCACCCGAGTCGCCGCCCTCGGCGCACGCGGTGGTGGACGTGAGGCCGTGCACGAGCCGGCCGGAGTAGTTCACCGTGACGTTCTTGGCCTGGATGGTGCCGCAGCGCCAGCCCGTGGTCCGGCCGGACCGGCACACCGACGCGCCGACGCCCGCCTCCTGCGACCCGGCGACGGCCACGCTGCCGCCCGCGTAGTTGTTCACGTACGGGGTCGGGGTCCAGTTGCTGTTGGTGCGGACCCACGCGTAGTCGTTCTCCGGGAACGACGACCCGGCGAACGTGCCCTGGCTGACGCCGTTGTGGCCCGACGTCGGGCTGCCCGTGCCGCCGCAGTGCCCGGCGGTGACGAACCCGCCGTTGTTCACCGAGAACCCGACCGAGCACAACGTGTTGCCGTTGATGACGTACTGGTCGCCGCCCCGGATGTCGTAGAGCGGGCGCGGCGCGTCGGCCGACGCGACGGACCGGGCGTCCACTCCGGCCTGTGCCGCGAACGCCCGCGCGGCGGACGTGGTGCGCGCCCGGACGACCACGGAGTTGGTGGCCGGGTCGACGTACCAGGAGTGGACGTCCGGTCCGACCTGGGCGCGGTCGAGCGCGTTCTTGGCGTCCAGCAAGGACTTCTCGCTCTTGGCGACCTTCACCGGCGACGCGCCGGCGGCCCGGACCGCGGCGGCGTCGGCCGGGTCGACGACGCCGACCTTCAACCCGCCGTCGTACCAGGCGCCGCCGAACCGCTCGCCCAGCCGCGACCGCAACGCGCGCTCGACCGGGACGGACGCGGCCTCGGCGGCCTGGTGCACGGCAGCCCGCGCCGGGTCCCAGCCGAGGTCGCGCGCCAGCGCGACGTGCAGGGCGTCGGCGGACGGCGACGCGGCCTGGGCCGGCGCGGGCAGGACGACGAGCGCGGCGGCGACCACCGCCGCGCAACTCTGCGCGATCAATCTCACGACAGCTCCTATGCAGGGGTGAGGAGAGGTGTGAGAGCGCTCTCTCGGCATAGCTTCGCAGGTGGTCCAGACCGCCGTCAACGGCTGCGGAACAGATGAGCACCAGGAATCCGAGCGGTCGTCGCCGTGACGCGGACGGGCCGGGCACGACGAGGCGCCGCCCCGGGGGACGGGGCGGCGCCTCACCCGACGTCGTGCGTCAGGGGCTGACGGTGATGGTGAACGTGCTGGTCCGGTTGCGGATGTTCTCGACGTTGTCGCTCAACCTGAGGTTGTTGAAGGTGACCGCGCCGACCGCCGGTCCCTGCCCGACCTCCGGCATCTCGTTCGCCCACACGCCGATGCCGGACTTGTGCTGGTACTGGTCGCCGCTCAGCCTGGCCCCGGAGATCGAGACGTTCGTCAGGACGGTGTCCTGGATCGGGTTCTCCGGTGTGGACCCGGTGTACTTCGTCTGGAACATGATCCCGGCGTACGTCGGGTCGACGATGTCCACGTCGGCGACCCGGATGCCGCGGAACGGCTTGGAGGCCGAGAACATCCAGATGCCGGGGAACGTCTGCCCGTTCCAGAAGTGACCGCCCGTCCGCACCAGCGTCAGCCCGGTGAACGTGGTGGGCTCCGGCCCGAAGCCGTTCATGGGGTAGCCGAAGTCCAGCGAGCTGATCGTGACGCCCGAGTACGTCAGCGTGTCGGCGATGTAGATGTTGCGGAACGTGTTGAGGAAGCCGCCGTACACGGCGAGCCCGGCCGCGCGCCACGTCGTCAGCGAGGACAGGTTCTCGTACACGTTGTTCTTCTCGTCCGCGCCGCCCGCGTCGATCGCCGAGAACAGCGCGAAGCTGTCGTCACCGGTCGAGCGCGCCTCGATGTTGGCCACCCGGTTGTCCGTGCTGCCGTTGGTCATGTTGACGCCGTCGGCGAACGTGTTGCGGATGCGGGAGTCCTTGATCGTCATGAAGTCGGTGTTCGCGCCCCAGTACAGGCACACCACGTGCTCGGCCCAGATGTCCTCGATCGTGATGTTCGAGACGTTGGCGAAGTCGAACACCTTGCCGGGGCCGTCGATGCGCGAGACGTAGTTGCCGAAGAACGCGAACCCGCTGAACGTCGACCCGTTCACCGACTGCTCGGCCCGGAAGCCCGCGTCGGTGTTCTCCTGCGTCGTCGGCACGACGAACTTCGTGAACCACGGTCCCGCGCCGACCACCCGGATCGGCTTGCCGTACACCTGGAACTTCTGCGTGGTCGTGTACGTGCCCGCCGGCAGGTACACGCCGAGGAGGTTGCCGCTGGTGTCCATGCGGAACCGGTCCAGCGCGTTCTGCACGTCCTGGTGGCCGAACCCGGTCGGCGTCAGGTACCGGGCCGGGTCGGGGTTGCCCCGCGCCACCGCGTTCTCGAAGTTCACGAAGTCGATGGCGTAGTTGGTGGTGTTCGCGGCGTCCTTCTGGAGCTTGATCCTCGTGCCCGCCGGGAACGTGCCGTTGAGCATGACGTTGGCTTCGTCGTAGATGTGCCGCGGACCGCCGGCGCCCGGCGAGTTGCCGGGGTTCGCCTCGTTGCCGTAGAGCCAGATGTGCCGCGACGTCAGGTCGATCGCCTTGTGGAACGTCCCGTTGACGTACACGTTCAGCGTGGCGTTGATGCCGCCACCGCCCGGCGCGTCCGGGATGGAGAAGCGGGTGACCAGCGTGTTGGTCGGCCCGTTCGTGGTGAACTCGACCGACGAACCCGTGCTGTTCAACGTGACCGCGCGCCGGCCGGACGCCTCGCCGGCGAGGTCGCCGATGGTCCGGTTGGGGCCGATCTTCGCCGCGCCGCCCGCCGTGACGCCGTCCTCCGCCTCGACGTGCTGCCACGGCACGTTCGCGCCGCGGCCGACGAACAGGGGCGAGGTGGTGACGTTGTTCGCCTGGCGCGCCGCGATCTCGTTGGCGTCGACCGCGATCTGGGTCCGCACGGTGTACTTGCCGTTGGCCGCCGGCCACGGCCCGAGGGTGATCTGCGGCGCGGACTGGCCGGGCTGGATCGTGCCGGTGTGGCTGCCGGTCAGCGTCCGCACGGTGGCGCCCGTGGTGGCGTCGAGGACGGTGACCGTGACGCCGTGCGCGCCGCTCGCCGAGGCGATCGAGCCCTCGTTGCGGAGCACGACGGCGAAGGTGACGTTCTGGCCGTTGGCCGGGTTGCCCGGCGTCCAGCTCGTCGTGCCGACCAGGTCCGAGCTCGGCACCGGCGTGACGACCAGGGCGCTCGGGTGCAAACGGGCGTTGTTCGCCTCGTCCTGCTCGACGACCTTCTTCGCCTCGTCCACCTTGGCGGTGTACTGGTAGGAGCCCGAACCGCGCGGGCCGACGTTCGCCGTGACGGTCGCCGACGCGCCCGCCGCGAGCGCGCCGACCTGGGCGGCGCCCACGGAGGTGTCGCCGAGGAAGAAGGTCACGTCGGTCGCGCCGGACGCCGCCGTGCCAGCGTTGCGCACGGTGGCGGACAGCGTGAGCGGGTCGGTCTCCACCGGGCTCGCCGGCGTGAACGACGTCGTGGTGACGGTCAGGTCCGGGTTCGGCGCGGCCACGCCGAACACCTGGAACTCGGCGACCTGGCCGCCGGGAGCGCCGGTGTTCGCGGTGATGCGCAGCCGGACGTCCGCGACGCGCGCGGTCAGCGGGATCGTCACCGCGTTGCCGGACGCCGGGTTGAACACGTAGTCCCGCGCCGCCACCAGGGTGGTGAACGCCGTGGCGCTCTGCTCCCGGCCCAGCACCTCGATGTTCTGCGTGCGCGTGCTCCACGCCGCCGCCGGGTCGAGCCGCAGCACGACCGAGCTGAGGTCGGAGTTCGACCCGAGCTGCGTGGTGAGCGTGTTCGGGTAGGTCGCGCCCTCCCAGTACGTCGTGACGTTGTCGTCGTTGGCGTTCGTGGCGACGAACGTGAACGTGTGCGAGGACGCGGTGATCGGCCTGCCCTTGGCGAGGTTCGTGCCGGGGGCGGGCGAGCCGGGCCGGGTGACGGAGTTGCTCGCGGCCGACCGGTTGCCCGCCGCGTCCTTCGCGATCACGTGGTACGTCACCGCGAGCCCGTCGGGCTGGGTGTCGGTGTACGTCAGCACGGTGCCCGCGACGCTCGTGCGCAGCACGCCGTTGGCGTAGACGTCGTACCCGGTGACGCCGGTGTTGTCGGTCGACGCCGACCACGTCAGCCTGATCTGGCCGGCCTGCGGCGACGTGTAGGCGAGGTTGGTCGGCGCGGAGGGCGGCTGCGTGTCGCCGCCGGTCGGGCCGTGCACCTCGAACTCGGCGATCTGCCCGGCGGGCCAGCCGGTGTTGCCGGTGATCAGCAGCCGCAGGTACCGGGTCGTGGTGGCGGTGAACTGGATCGTCACGGTGTTGTTGGTGGCCGGGTCGAACGTGTGCCGGGTGGACGGGACCAGGTCGCCGAACACCTGGCCGTCCGCGCTGTGCTGCACGGCGAGCGTCTGGGTGCGCGCGCCCCAGCCCGACGTCGGCAGCTTCAGCACGACCCGGTCGACCTTCACCGACGCGCCGAGGTCGGCCCGCAACCACTGCGGGAACGCGTTGTTCGCGCTCTCCCAGTACGTGGCCTGGTTTCCGTCGCCGGCGTTGGGCGCCTGGTAGACGTCGTTGTGGCTGCTCGCGGTGTAGGTCGCGGAGAGCGCGGCCGCGGCGGCGACGGCCTGGCGGACGTCGATGTCGGCGACCCGCGTGCCGGCGACGCGCACGTAGCGGACGAGCGTCGGGTCGAAGTCGAACGTCAGGTCGTTGCCCTCGGCGGGGTCGAACGTCCGCCGGTCGGCCGGGACGAGGGTGGCGAAGCCCTTGCCGTCCACGCTGGTCTGCACGGCGAACGTCGGGTCCTGCCGGTCGCCGTCCTCGGGCATCGCCAGGCGGACCTGGTCGATGCGCGTGGGCCGGCCGAGGTCGAGGAGGTCGGTGGTGGCCGCGGGGGCGCCCTGGGCGGTAGGGGAGACCAGGGTGAACGCGGCGAGGGACAGTGCGAGCAGGGAGGCGGTCAGGCGTGAACGAGCACGTGTCGTCGGTGACATCGGCGTGCTGGCCCTTCTCGTTAGGGCAGTTCCCAGGGATTGTCAGAAAATTCCGGTGAGCTGTCGAGTTCTTGCAAGACTGGCTCGAAGGGTTGCAGAGCGCCCTGGGGAAGTCAACGGTCGGACACGACGAAGGCCGCCCCTGGCGTGGGGGCGGCCTTCGCGGCAAGGCGTCGGTGACCGGCTCGGTGACTAGGACGCCTTGCGCTTGGCGGCGAGCGTGCCGATCAAGCCGACGAGCGCGACCGGCAGGCCGACCAGCGGGAGCAGCGGTATCCCCGCCACCAGCCCGATGCCGTTCAGCAGCACCCCGAGGAGCAGCAGCGCCCTCCACGCCGCCGCGCCGTTCCCGTCCTGTCGCACCACGTCGACCCCTTCCGCTCAGCCTGGCCGAAAGCTAGGCCGCGCGAGCGTCGCCCCGATACCGGCCGCGGACGTTTCGCCTGGTGGGAGAACGTTCTCCGGTCCCCGCTCCGGGCCGGTGCGGGGAACTAGACTTCGATCTTCCGGGGAGGTGGCGGGTGAGCGACCCGAAAGCGGCGTTCGCGCAGGCGTTGACGAGGCTGCGGGAACGCGTGCCCGACGTGTCGGACGAGGCCGTCGCCCGGCGCGCGAGCGCGGTCCTGCTGCCGTCCGGGCGACGGGTCGCGGTGAACGCCCGGCGGCTGGGCGAGTGGATCGGCGGCCAGTCCGTGCCCCGCGACTTCGACGCCGTGCTGGCCGTCGGCCTCGCCACCGGCGGCGTGACGCGGGTGGACGCGCTGCGCGCGCTGTGGCGGGCCGCGCACCAGGAACGCCGTGCCACCCCGAAGTCCGGGCGCGTGGTCGTCGGCCGGCCGCCCAGCGACGCCGCCGCCCTGCGGGACCGGACCGGGCCGTCCGACGCGATCGACGCGGCCCTGCGCGACGACGACGTCCGCCAGGTGCTGCTCACCGGACCGGGCGGGGTGGGCAAGTCCCAGCTCGCCGCGGCCGCGTTCCACCGGGCGTCCGCCGACGTGCTGGTCTGGGTCGGCGCGGGGACCAGGCAATCGGTGCTCACCGGGTACGCCCGCGCGTGGCGCGTGCAGGTGAAGGCCGACGCGGGCGGTGACGACGAGGCCCAGGCCGACCTGTTCCTGGCCTGGCTGCGGTCCACCACCACGTCGTGGCTCGTCGTGCTGGACGACGTGGACGACCCGGCGGAGCTGGCCGGGCTGTGGCCCGCCGGTGACGCCGGCCGCTGCCTGATCACCACGCGCCGCCGCGACGCGTCCCTCCTGCGCCCGGACGCCCGCGTGATCCCCGTCGGCATGTTCGACCGGGACGAGGCGACCGCGTACCTGTCGGCCCGGCTGTCGGTCGACCCCCGGCACGAGCCGGCCGAGCTGGCCGCCCTCGCCGACGCCCTGGGCCGCTTCCCGCTGGCGCTGTCCCAGGCCGCCGCGTTCCTCATCGACTCCGGCGTCGACGTGCCCGGCTACCTCGCCCTCCTCGCCGACCGCCGGCAGCGGGTGGCGGACCTGTTCCCGCCGTCCTCGCCCGCCGACGAGCACGGCGGCACGG
This sequence comes from Saccharothrix hoggarensis, assembly GCF_052936025.1. The sequence continues at coordinate 2,489,357 of NZ_CP193624.1, forward strand.
TGGCGGGCGCGGTGCGGCTCGCGCTGGAACGCGCGGAGTCGTTGGCCCCCAACGCGGTCGACGTGCTCGGGCTGGTGTCGGTGCTCGCGCCCGACGGCATCCCGGAGGCCGTGCTGCTCGACGGCGGGCGCAACCTGCCCGCGCTGCGGGCCCTGCACCGGCTCAACCTCGTCACCCACCACGGCCGGGTCGAGGCGCACGCGCTCGTCCAGCGCGCGGCCCGCGACCTGGTGCCCGACCTGGCCGCGGTCGCCGTGGCGGCGGCCGACGCGATCGAGCGCGAGTGGGCGACCGCCGACCCCGACACCGGGGCGGCGCTGCACCGCAACGTCGAGGTGCTGCGGTCGGTCGCGGGGGAGCACCTGTGGGACGGCGGCATGCACCCCGTGCTGCGCCGGGTGTCGCGGCACCTGGCGGGCATCGGCCGGGCCGCCGCGTCCCGCGACGTCGCGGAGGAGCTGCTGGCCCGTGCCGTCGAGCCGCGGGACGTGCTGCACCTGCGCACGGAGGCCGCCAGGGCGGTCGGCGACCTCGGCGACACGGCCACCGCGCTGGCGCGCCTGGGGGAGATCCGCGCCGCCGCCGAGCGCGACCTCGGTCCGACCGACGTCGACACGCTGTGGGCGCGGATGTACCAGGTCAGGTTCCGGATGGAGTCGGGGCTGATCGAGACCGCGCTCGCCGAGCTGACGTCGCTCGTCGCGAACTGCGGCCTGCCCGCCGCGCACCCGCTGCGCGTGGACGCCGAGGACGACCGCACGTTGTGCCTGGGGCTGGCCGGCGACTTCGCCGGCGCGCGCGACGCGGCGATTGCGCTGGTCACCGTGCTGCGCGAGGAACTGGGGCCGCGGCACGCGCGGACGTTGCGGGTGATGCTCAACGTCGGCCGGTGGGTCGGCGAGACCGGCGACGTGCGCGGCGCCGTGGCTGTCTTCCGGGAAGCGGCGGAAGGGCTGGCGGCGGTGGCCGGGCACGGGCACCACGACACGTTCATCGCCCGGCACAACCTGGCCTACTGGCGTGCCGTGGCGGGCGACCTCGACCAGGCGATCGCCGAGTTCGAGGCCGGCACGGCGGAGGCGGAGACGGCCCTCGGCGCGGGCCACCCGACCACGCTGACCTACCGCTCCAACACGGCGTTCTGGCGCGGGGTGGCGGGCGACCCGGAGGCGGTGGGGGACCTGGCCGCCCTGCGCCGGGTGGTCGAGGCCGTGTTCGGCCCCGACCACCCGCGCGTGCTCCGGATCAGGCAGCAGCGCGCCGACCTGCTGCACCGCGCGGGCCGGCGCGAAGAGGCCGTCGCCGAGCTGAACGAGGTGCTGGCCGAGATGTCCCGGGTGCAGGGCGCGAACCACCCGCGCACCCGGGAAGCGGCCGACCTCCTGGCGGGCTGGGAGAGCCCGCCCTGATCACGTCTTCCGGACGATGACCCGCTGCAACGCGATGAACGCCAGCAGCAGCCCGCCGATGACTATCTTCGTCCACCACGACGACAGCGTGCCCTCGAACGAGATCAGCGTCTGGATGGTGCCCAGCACGAGCACGCCGACCACCGAGCCGATCACGAACCCGACGCCGCCGGACAGGAGGCTGCCGCCCACGACCACCGCGGCGATCGCGTCCAGCTCCATGCCCACGGCGTGCAGGCTGTAGCCGGACAGCATGTACAGGCTGAACAGCAACCCGGCCAGCGCCGAGCAGAACCCGCTGATCACGTACACGCCGATCTTCACGCGCGCCGTGGACAGGCCCATCAGCCGCGCCGACGACTCGCTGCCGCCCACCGCGTACACCGTGCGCCCGAACCGGGTCAGGTGCAGCACGTACACCGCGGCCAGCACGGTCACCAGCGCGATCACCACGCCGTAGGTGATGGTCACCCCGCCGGGCAGCTCCACCGAGCCCGTGGCCAGGTCGCGGAACGTCTGGTCCTTGATGGACACCGACTCCACGCTGATCACGAAGCACAGGCCGCGGGCGAGGAACATGCCCGCCAGGGTCACGATGAACGGCTGCACGCCGAACCGGTGGATGATCCACCCCATCGCCAGGCCGAGCCCGGAGCCGACCGCGAGCACCACGAGCACCGTCAGCCACGCGGACCACCCGGCCCGGAGCATCGCCGCCGCGATCATGGTCGACAGCGCGACCACCGACCCGACCGAGAGGTCGATGCCGCCGGTGAGGATCACGAAGGTCATCCCGACCGCGAGGACGATCAGGAACGCGTTGTCGATGAACAGGTTCGCCATCACCTGTCCGGAGGCGAACCCCTCGTACCGCGCCGAGCCCACGCCGAACGTCGCCACGAACACCACGAAGGTCGCGATCACCGGGAGGAACCGCGACGGCACCCGCACGGCCATCCCGCCCGGTCCGCGGCGCGTGCCGGAGGGCTTCGGGGCCGGGGCGGTCAGCACCGCGGTCTGGTCCTCGGCTCCGCCGATGGTGTGCTTCACGCCGTCACCCCTTGCCTCACCCGAATCCGAACCGGCGCCTGCATCAGGCACACCGCGATCACCACGATCGCCTTGAACACCAGCGTGATCTCCGGCGCGATGCCGATCGTGTAGACCGTCGTGGTCAACGTCTGGATGATCAACGCGCCGAGCAGCGTGCCGGTCAGCGAGTACCGGCCGCCGGCCAGCGACGTGCCGCCGATGACGACGGCCAGGATCGCGTCCATCTCGATCCACAGGCCGGCGTTGTTGGCGTCGGCCGCGCTGACGTTGGAGCTGATCATCAACCCGGCGACGGCCGCGCACAGCGCGGCGAACACGTACACCGTCCAGATGATCGTCCGCGCCCGCACGCCCGCCAGCCGCGACGCCGCCGGGTTCACGCCCACCGACTCGATCAGCAGGCCCAGCGCGGTCCGCCGGGTCACCAGCGCCACCAGCCCGAGCACCGCGAGGCTGATCAGGATCGCGATCGGCAGCACCAGGAACCCCGCGCCGACCTGTCGGTAGGTGTCGTCGTTCACGGTGATGATCTGGCCCTCGGTGATCAGCATCGCGACCCCGCGCCCGGCGGTCATCAGCACGAGCGTGGCGATGATGGGCTGGATGCCCAGCACCGACACCAGGAACCCGTTCCACAGCCCGAGCACCGCGCACAGCGCCAGCGCCAGGCCCATCCCGACCCACGCGTTGCCGCCGGAGGCGATGTAGGTGCACGTCACCGCGCCCGCGATCGCCGCCACCGCGCCGACCGACAGGTCGATGCCGCGGGTCGCGATCACCAGCGTCATGCCCAACGCGATCAGCAGCGTCGGCGCGCCGTTGCGCAGGATGTCGATGAGGCTGCCGAACAGGTGCCCGTCCTGGAGCCTGATCGAGAAGAACGACGGTGTCACCACCACGTTCAGGATCAGCAGGGCGACCAGCGCCAGCACCGGCCAGAGCAGTCGGTTCTTCACGACGCCACCGCCTTCACACCCGTGTCCACGCCGTGGTCGCCGCCGCCGGCGATGAGCGCCATGACGTCGTCCACGCCCGCCGCGCCGTCCAGCTCGGCGACCTTCTGCCGGTCGCGCATCACCACCACCCGGTCGGACACGCGCACCACCTCCTCCAGTTCGGCGGAGATGAACAGCACGGCCATGCCCTCCGCGGCCAGGTCGGCGACGACCTTCTGGATCTGCGCCTTCGCGCCGACGTCGATGCCGCGCGTCGGCTCGTCCAGGATCAACAACTTCGGCTGGGTCACCAGCCACCGCGCCAGCAGCACCTTCTGCTGGTTGCCGCCCGACAGGTTCCCGACCGCGCGGTCGGGGTCGGCGGGCCGGATGTCCAGCAGGTCGATGTACTTGGCCACCAGCTCGTCGGCGAGCTTGCGCGGCACCGGCCGCGCCCAGCCGCGCGCGGCCTGCATCGCCAGGATCAGGTTGTCCCGCACGCTCAGGTCGGCCACGATGCCCTCGGCCTTGCGGTCCTCCGAGGAGAACGCGACACCGGCCTCGATCGCCGCCCGCGGCCCGGTCAGCCGCACCGGCTTGCCGTCCACGAGGACCCGGCCGGAGTCGGCCTTGTCCGCGCCGAACAGCAGCCGCGCCACCTCCGTGCGGCCCGAGCCGAGCAACCCGGCCAGCCCGACCACCTCACCGGACCGGATCTCCAGGTCGAACGGCGCGACCGACCCCTTGCGCCCCAAGCCCTCCGCGACCAGGAAAGCCTGGCCGGGCTTGCCCGAGCGGCGCTCGATCTCCTCCAGCAGGCCCATCTCACGCCCGAGCATCGCCGACACCAGGTCGATCCGGCTCAGCGCGGCCGTCGGGTGCTCGCCGACCAGCCGGCCGTTGCGCAGCACCGTGATCCGGTCGGAGATCTCGTAGACCTGCTCCAGGAAGTGGGTCACGAACAGCACCGCCACGCCCTCGTCGCGCAGCACCCGGATGATCCGGAACAGCTCCGCGACCTCGTCGGCGTCCAGGCTGGACGTCGGCTCGTCCAGGACGAGCACCCGCGCGTCCACGGCCACGGCGCGCGCGATCGCGACGAGCTGCTGCACGGCGATCGGGTGGCTCTCCAGCACCGAACCCGGGTCGATGTGCAACCCGATCCGGGCCAACAGCTCCGCGGCCCGCGCGCGCATCCGCTTGCCGTCGATGCGGCCGAGCTTCCGCGGCTCGCGACCGAGCAGGATGTTCTCCGCCACGGTCAGGTTCGCGCACAGGTTGACCTCTTGGTACACCGTGCTGATCCCGGCGGCCTGCGCCTGCGCGGGCCCGCCGAACGACACGGGCTCGCCCGCGTAGCGGATCTCCCCGGCCGCGAGCGGGTGCACCCCGGTCAGCGCCTTGATGAGCGTCGACTTGCCCGCTCCGTTCTCACCCATCAACGCGTGGACTTCACCGGGGAACAGCCGGAAATCCACCCCTTGCAGGGCCTTCACCCCGGGGAACTCCACTGAGATGCCCCGCATGTCCACGACCGGCTCGGTCACCGGACAACTCCCCTCACACGACTGGGTGCGGTCCCCGCCACCACACCCGGAGGGTGGCGGGGACCGCGGCTCGGTATCAGTACTTGCGGTTGGGGAGCTCGGTCTTGGCCTGCTCGGTGGTGAACGTGCCCTCCTCGGTCACGACCCGCGGCGGCACCTCCTCGCCCGCCACGACCTTCTTCGCCAGCTCCATCAGCTGCTTGCCCAGCAGCGGGTTGCACTCCACGATGAAGTTGATCTCACCGGCGGCCAGCGCGGTCATGCCGTCCTTCACCGCGTCCACCGTGATGATCTTGATGTCCTTGCCCGGCACCTTGCCCGCCGCCTTGATCGCCTCGATCGCGCCCAAGCCCATGTCGTCGTTGTGCGCGTAGACCACGTCGATCTGCGGCACCGACTTCAGGAACGCCTCCATGACCTGCTTGCCACCCGACCGCGTGAAGTCACCGGTCTGCGTCGCCACGATCTTCAGGTCCGAACCCGCGATCGCGTCCTCGAAGCCCTTCTTGCGGTCGATCGCCGGCGCCGCACCCGTCGTGCCCTGCAGCTCCACGACGTTCTTCGCACCCGCCGCGTTGGCCTTCAGCCACTCACCGGCCTTCTTGCCCTCCTCGACGAAGTCGGAGCCGAGGAACGTCTTGTACAGCGTGCTGTCGTCCGAATCGATCGCCCGGTCGGTCAGGATCACCGGGATGTTCGCGCGCTTGGCCTCCAGCAGCACCGTGTCCCAACCCGTCTCCACCACCGGGCTGAACGCGATCACGTCCACCTTCTGCTGGATGTAGGACCGGATCGCCTTGATCTGGTTCTCCTGCTTCTGCTGCGCGTCGGAGAACTTCAGCTCGATCCCCGCCGCCGCCGCCTCCTCCTGGATCGACTTCGTGTTCGCCGTGCGCCAACCACTCTCGGCGCCCACCTGCGCGAAGCCCATCGTGATCTTGCCGTCGTCGTTGGCGGCGGTGCCCGACGACCCGGCGTCCCCGGATCCACCGGAACCGCACGCGGTCAACGCGGCCAACAGGACCGCGGCGGCGGCGGTCGTGATCTTCTTCAACACTGGTCTTCCTCCGTGGGAACCCATGACACTGACGGGGCGGCGAACCGCGTGACGGTGGTCACCTGGGCCACAAGAGTGAACGCTCACAATCGGCCAGTCAACCCCTTGGAAACGTCAACTTCGCATCCTTGACACGTTTGTTAGCTAGCCATATGTTAGCGCTCACTTTTTGTGACTCAGCCCACGACGACCCTTCACAGGCCCTGTTCACGCGCGGCCGCGCGCCGCGCGCAAGACGAGAGCGACATCCTCATGGTCTCCCTTCGTCATCGTCCACGCCCCGCGGCCGCGGTGCTCGGCGCGGTGCTGTTCGCGGCGGTCCTGACCGCCTCGCCCGCCTCCGCCACCGACGGGCTGGTCCTGCACTACCCGCTCACCCAGACGGGCGGAGCCGTCGCGGTGGACGCCTCCGGCGGAGGCCGTGACGGCGCCATCGTCGGCGACGCCACCCCGGCCGGGGCCGAGGGCCTGCACCTGGGCGGCGTCAACGGGCACGTGAAGCTGCCCGACCACGTCCTGCGCGGTCTGACCGACATCAGCGTGTCGGTACAGGTGCGCATCGCGCCAGACCAGGCGACTCCCTACTTCGTGTACGGCCTGGGCAACTCGTCCGGGACCTCGGGCAACGGCTACATCTTCACCACCGGCAACGCCTACCGCACGTCCATCGCCACCGGCAACTGGTCGACCGAGCAGACCGTGTCCGCCGGGCGCAACCTCGCCCGCGGCGTCTGGAAGACCCTGACGTACACGCTGGCGGGCGGCACCGCGGTGCTCTACGAGGACGGCGTCGAGGTCGCCCGCCGGACCGGCGTCACGACCACCCCGGCGATGATCGGCGGAGGCTCCACCACCGCCAATTACCTGGGACGATCCGTCTACAGCGGGGACCGCTACCTCAAGGGCGCGGTCCGCGACTTCCGCCTGTACAACCGGGCTCTGACCGCCGCCGAGGCGCACGCGCTGGGCTTCGTCGCGGACGAGGAGAAGGGCCGGCGCGACCTCGCGGCCATCGACCTCGGCGACCTGTCCGCCGTCACCGCGAACCTGGCGCTGCCGGTCACCGGGCCGTACGGCTCGACGATCACCTGGCAGTCCGGGGACCCGTCGGTCGTCTCCGCCGCGGGCGTCGTCACCCGGCCCGCGGCCGGCAGCCCGCCCGCGACGGTCACGCTCACCGCGACCGCGTTCGGGCAGGCCAGGGAGTTCCAGGTGACCGTGCGCCCCGAGCTGACCGACGCCGAGAAGGTCGCCGAGGCGGCCGCCGCGCTGACCGTGTGGGACGCGGACGACATCCGCGGCAACATCACCCTGCCCACCGCGGGCCTGCACGGGGTCGAGGTGTCGTGGAAGTCGACCAGGAAGAAGGTCGTCACCGAGACCGGCGAGGTCACCCGCCCCGAGCACGGCGCGAAGCCCGAGCGGCTGACGCTCACCGCGACCGTCCGCAGCGGCGAGGAGCAGGCCAAGCGCCGCTTCGACGTCACCGTGACGCCGAAGCCCGCGCGGCAGGACTACGAGGGGTACCTGTTCGGCTACTTCACCGGCGAGGGCACGGCCACCGGCGAGCAGGTGTACTTCGCGGCCAGCCGCGGCAACGACGCCCTGCGCTGGGACGAGCTGAACCAGGGCAAACCCGTCCTCACCTCGTCGTTGGGCGACAAGGGCGTGCGCGACCCGTTCATCATCCGGTCCCCGGAGGGCGACAAGTTCTACCTCATCGCCACCGACCTGAAGATGCACGGCAACGGCGACTGGGACCTCGTCCAGCGCAAGGGCAGCCGGCACGTCGAGGTGTGGGAGTCCACGGACCTCGTGACCTGGTCGGAGCAGCGCCACGTGCTCGTGTCGCCGGAGACGGCGGGCAACACGTGGGCGCCCGAGGCGTACTACGACGAGTCGATCGGCGCGTACGTCGTCTTCTGGGCGTCCAAGGTCTACGCCGAGGACGACCCCGGCCACACCGGCGACACCTACAACAAGATGCTGTACGCGACGACGCGCGACTTCCGCACGTTCAGCGAGCCTCGGGTGTGGGTCGACCCCGGCTACTCGGTGATCGACTCGACCGTCATCAAGCACGGCGACGAGTACTACCGGTTCACCAAGGACGAGCGGAACAACACGTCCACGACGCCGTGCAGCAAGTTCATCCTGGCCGAGAAGTCCACCGAGCTGCGCGACACCTCCTACGACTTCGTCGCCGACTGCATCGGCAAGGGCTCGATCAACCAGGGCGAGGGCCCGACGGTGTTCAAGTCCAACACCGAGGACCGCTGGTACCTGTTCATCGACGAGTTCGGCGGACGCGGCTACGTGCCGTTCGAGACCACGGACCTCGCCTCCGGCCAGTGGCGGCTCGCCACCGGCTACTCCCTGCCCAGCCGACCGCGGCACGGCACCGTGCTGCCGGTGACCAAGGCCGAGCTCGACCGCGTCCGCGCCGCGTTCCCCTGACCGGACGTCGCCGCGCGTCCCGCGTCGCGGGAAAGGGCGACATTCCGGTCGGGCTGACGCGTCCTGACCTCTCCGGAACGGTCCCTGGTGGACAATGGGACGGCGGGCGACAGGGCTGGGAACAGCCCCTGTTATCGCTAACATCACGTGTGGCGCAATGTTGACAGTGGAGATGGGGCGGAAGTGGAGCACAAGACCTCGCGCGATCCCGCGATGACGGACGTCGCCCGGCTCGCCGGGGTCTCGCACCAGACGGTGTCACGGGTGCTGAACGGGCACCCGAACGTCCGGGAGCAGACCCGGCTGCGCGTGCGCGCGGCGATCGCCGAGTTGGGCTACCGGCCCAACAAGGCGGCCCGAGCGCTCGTCACGGGCAGGTCGCAGCTGATCGGGGTGGTGGCGCAGAACTCGACCCTCTACGGCCCCGCGTCGCTGCTCGCCGCGTTCGAGGAGGCGGCGGCGGAGGCCGGGTTCGCGGTCAGCGTGGGCCGGGTCAACGTGCTGGACCGCAACTCGATCTCGGACGCCGTCGAGCGCCACCTCGACCAGCGGGTCGCCGGGATAGTGGTCATCGCGCCGACCGCGTCGGCCAACGAGGCCGTCGGCGAGGTGTCCGCGGGCATCCCGCTGGTCACCGTGGACGGCGACCCGGAGCGCTCCACCCCGTTGGTGACGGTCGACCAGGCGGCGGGCGCGTTCGCGGCGACCCGCCACCTGCTCGACGCGGGCCACCACACGGTGTGGCACGTGTCGGGGCCGGCGGACTGGTTCGACAGCGCGGGCCGCATAAGGGGTTGGCGGTCGGCGCTGGAGACGGCCGGGATGGAGGTGCCGCCGGTCGTGCCGGCGGACTGGAGCGCGTCCTCCGGCTACCGCGCGGGCCAGATGCTGGCCCGCATGCCGGAGGTCACCGCGATCTTCGCGGCGAACGACCACCTGGCGCTCGGCATCCTGCGGTCGATGAGCGAGCGCGGTCGCCGGGTGCCGCACGACGTCAGCATCGTCGGGTTCGACGACGTGCCGGAGGCGGCGTACTTCATCCCGCCGCTGACGACCATCCGACCGGACTTCCACGCGGTCGCCAAGGAGACCCTGGAGCTGCTGCTGGCCCAGGTCGGCGACGGCGAGGTGGGCGCGTCCCAGCGCACCGTCGCGCCGGCGCTGGTCAAGCGGGACAGCGTCGCTCCGCCCGCGGAGTGATCGCGGCCTACCCGTAGGGTGGGCGTCGCCGGACCCCGGCGGCGCCCACCCGCGTGCTTTTGCGCCCGAATGCGGCCCGCGCCGGGCGCGATCGGCCCTACGCTTGACCTGTGAGCCCGGTCCCGGCGCGGGCGCTTCCAGCCTCACGTTTTGTGCACGCTCACGTCCCATTCAAGGCCACGTTGCAGGCGGGTCTTGACGCCGCGAATGTTAGCGATAACACTCGTCACCATGGCGAGCGATCCAGTGGTGGTGGGTGTCGACTTCGGCACGTTGTCCGGCCGCGCGGTGGTGGTGCGGGTGCGCGACGGCCTCGAATTGGGCACCGGGGTGCATGACTACCGGCACGGCGTGCTGGACCGGGCGCTGCCCGACGGCAGGCCGTTGCCGCCGGACTGGGCGCTGCAGGTGCCCCAGGACTACGTGGACGTGCTGAAGCACGCCGTCCCGGCGGCCGTCGCCGACGCGGGGGTCGACCCGGCCGACGTCATCGGCATCGGCACCGACTTCACCGCGTGCACGATGGTCCCGGTCAAGGCGGACGGCACGCCGCTCAACGAGCTGCCGGAGTTCGCGGACAACCCGCACGCGTACGTCAAGCTGTGGAAGCACCACGCGGCCCAGCCGCAGGCCGACCGGATCAACCACCTCGCCTCGCTGCGCCGGGAGAGCTGGCTGCCCCGCTACGGCGGCCTCATCTCCTCCGAGTGGGAGTTCGCCAAGGGCCTCCAGCTGCTGGAGGAGGCGCCCGAGGTCTACGCGGCGATGGACCACTGGGTCGAGGCCGCCGACTGGATCGTCTGGCAGCTCGCGGGCACGTACGTCCGCAACGCCTGCACCGCCGGCTACAAGGGCATCTACCAGGACGGCTACCCGTCCGAGGACTTCCTGGCCGCGCTGAACCCCGACTTCAAGGGCTTCGTCGCGGAGAAGCTGGACCACCCGCTCGGCCGGCTCGGCGACCGCGCCGGCGGCCTCACCGAGCAGGCCGCCGAGTGGACCGGCCTGCGGCCCGGCATCGCGGTGGCGGTCGGCAACGTCGACGCGCACGTGACCGCGCCCGCCGCGCGGGCCGTCGAGCCCGGCCAGATGGTCGCGATCATGGGCACGTCCACGTGCCACGTCATGAACGCCGACGTCCTGGCCGACGTGCCGGGCATGTGCGGTGTCGTGGACGGCGGGATCGTGCCCGGCCTGTGGGGCTACGAGTCCGGCCAGAGCGGCGTCGGCGACATCTTCGCCTGGTTCGTCGAGCACAACGTGCCGCCGGAGTACCACGAGAAGGCCCGTGAGCGCGGCATCACCGTGCACGAGCTGCTGACCGAGCTGGCCGCCGAGCAGCGCATCGGCGAGCACGGCCTGATCGCGCTCGACTGGCACAGCGGCAACCGCTCGGTCCTGGTGGACCACGAGCTGTCGGGCGTCGTCGTCGGGCAGACGCTCGCGACCCGCCCCGAGGACACCTACCGGGCGTTGCTGGAGGCCACCGCCTACGGCACGCGGGTGATCGTGGACTCCTACACCGACGCGGGCATCCCGGTGACCGAGCTGGTGATCGCGGGCGGCCTGCTGCGCAACCCGCTGCTGATGCAGATCTACGCCGACGTGACGAACCTGCCGCTGTCGGTCATCGGCTCCGAGCAGGGCCCGGCGCTCGGCTCGGCGATGCACGCCGCCGTGGCCGCGAAGGCGTACGAGGACATCCGCGCCGCCGCAGACGCCATGGGCTCGGTCAAGCGCGGCGTCTACCTGCCGATCCCGGCGAACGTCGAGGCGTACGAGTCGATGTTCGTCGAGTACCAGGAGCTGCACGACTACTTCGGGCGCGGCGTCAACGAGGTCATGCACCGGCTGAAGGCGCGCCGTCGCGCCGCGAAGGGGGAGAAGTAGGTGTCCGCCGTCTCAGACCTGCGCCGCACGGTCGCCGAACTGCACCGCGAGCTGACCCGGTACGAGCTGGTGATCTGGACCGCGGGCAACGTCTCCGCCCGCGTGCCAGGCCAGGACCTGATGGTCATCAAGCCGTCCGGCGTGTCCTACGACCATCTGACGCCCGAGGCGATGGTCGTCACCGACCTGCACGGCAACCTGGTGGAGGGCGACTACTCGCCGTCCTCGGACACCGCCGCGCACGCGTACGTGTACCGGCACATGCCCGAGGTGAACGGCGTGGTGCACACGCACTCGCCGTACGCCACGGCGTGGGCCGCCCGCGGCGAGCCGATCCCGTGCGTGCTCACCATGATCGCCGACGAGTTCGGCGGCGACATCCCGGTGGGGCCGTTCGCGCTCATCGGCGACGACTCGATCGGCCAGGGCATCGTGGAGACGCTGCGGGAGAGCCGGTCGCCCGCCGTGCTGATGCGCAACCACGGCCCGTTCACGGTCGGCAAGGACGCCCGGTCGGCGGTGAAGGCCGCGGTGATGCTGGAGGACGTGGCCCGCACCGTCCACTTCGCGCACCAGCTGGGCACGCCGAAACCGATCGAGCAGCACCACATCGACAGCCTCCACGCGCGCTACCAGAACGTCTACGGGCAATGAGCCCACGAGGGGAGCCCCGCATGTCCACTGCCGGGAAGCCGCAAGTCTGGTTCCTGACCGGGAGCCAGCACCTCTACGGCCCGGAAACGCTCGACCAGGTCGCCCGGCAGTCGCAGCAGATCCAGCGCATGCTCACCGAGTCGGGGCGGATCGCCGCGGAGATCGTGTGGCGGCCGGTGCTGACCGACACCGCCGCCATCCGCGACGTGATGCTCGCGGCGAACTCCGACCCGTCGTGCATCGGCGTGATCGCGTGGATGCACACGTTCTCGCCCGCGAAGATGTGGATCACCGGGCTGGACGCGCTGCGCAAGCCGCTGCTGCACCTGCACACGCAGCTGAACGAGGCGCTGCCGTGGTCGACGATCGACATGGACTTCATGAACCTCAACCAGGCCGCCCACGGCGACCGCGAGTTCGGGTTCATCCAGACCAGGATCGGCGTGCACCGCAAGACCGTCGCGGGCCACGCGAGCGACCCGGTGCTGGCCGAGCGGATCGACGGCTGGGTGCGCGCCGCCACCGGCTACAGCCACCTGAACGGGATGAAGCTGGCCCGGTTCGGCGACAACATGCGCGGCGTCGCGGTGACCGAGGGCGACAAGGTGGAAGCCGAGCTGCGCTTCGGCGTCTCGGTGAACACCTACGGCGTCAACGACCTGGTCGCAGTCGTGGACGCGGTGCCGGACGACGAGGTGGACCTGCTCGTCGCCGATTACGCCGACGCCTACCGGCTCGCGCCCGAGCTGCAGCGGGGCGCCGAGCGGCACGAGTCGCTGCGCTACGCGGCGCGCATCGAGGCCGGCCTGCGCCGGTTCCTCACCGAGGGCGGCTTCGGCGCGTTCACCACGAACTTCGAGGACCTGGGCGGGCTGCGGCAGCTGCCGGGCCTGGCCGTGCAGCGGCTCATGGCCGACGGCTACGGCTTCGGCGGCGAGGGCGACTGGAAGACGTCCGCGCTGCTGGCCGCGGTGAAGGCGATGGGCGCCGGCACGGGCCGCGGCACGTCGTTCATGGAGGACTACACGTACCACTTCGGCCCCGGCGAGCCGAAGATCCTGGGCGCGCACATGCTGGAGGTCTGCCCGACCATCGCGGCCGACCGCCCGTCGTGCGAGGTCCACGCGCTGGGCATCGGCGGCCGGGAGGACCCGGTGCGGCTGGTGTTCGACGCGGCGGCGGGGCCCGCCGTGGTCGTCGGCCTGGCCGACCTGGGGGAGCGGTTCCGGTTGGTGGCCAACGAGGTCGAGGTCGTGCCGCCGGACGAGCCGCTGCCGAACCTGCCGGTGGCCCGCGCGGTGTGGAAGCCCGCGCCGTCGCTGTCCACGTCGGCCGAGTCGTGGCTGACCGCGGGCGGCCCGCACCACACCGTGATGACGCAGGCCGTGGGCGCCGAGGTGCTGAGCGACTTCGCGAACATGGTGAACACCGAGCTCGTCGTCATCGACCGCGACACGACCACCGCGTCGTTCAGCGACCGGCTGCGCTGGAACCAGGCGTACTTCCGGCTCGCGCAGGGCCTGCGCTAGCCGCCCCGCGCCGCCCGAAGGCCACACCGCCACCCCGAGGAGAAAAGAAACAATGGAGTTTCCACGGTTCGCCGCCGTCGCCGTGGCGGCAGCCCTCACGTTGTCCGCGTGCGGCTCGGCGGAGAAGACCGTCGACCAGCAGACCGGGTCGAGCGAGGGCGCGCTGGTCGGCGTGACCATGCCGACCCGCTCGTCCGAGCGCTGGATCCACGACGGCGACAACATCAAGAAGGCGTTGGAGGCGAAGGGCTACAAGGTCGACCTCCAGTACGCCGAGAACGACATCCCGACGCAGGCCAACCAGATCGAGAACCAGATCACGAAGGGCGCGAAGCTGCTCGTCGTGGCGTCGATCGACGGCACCGCGATCACGTCGCAGCTGCAGCAGGCGCAGGACGCCAACATCCCGGTCATCGCCTACGACCGGCTGCTGCGCAACACCGACAGCGTCGACTACTACGCCACGTTCGACAACTTCAAGGTCGGCGTGCAGCAGGCCACCTCGCTGCTGACGGGCCTCGGCGTGCTCAAGGCCGACGGCACGCCCGGTGACGCGAAGGGCCCGCTGAACGTCGAGCTGTTCGCCGGCTCGCCGGACGACAACAACGCCACGTTCTTCTTCAACGGCGCGATGTCGGTGCTCCAGCCGCACATCGACAAGGGCACGCTGGTGGTCAAGAGCGGCCAGACCGACTTCAAGACGGTCGCCATCCTGCGCTGGGACCCGGCGACGGCCCAGAAGCGCATGGAGGACCTGCTCACGTCCACCTACGGCGGCGCGCAGGTGAACGGCGTCCTGTCGCCGTACGACGGCCTGTCCATCGGCATCCTGTCCGCGCTGAAGAGCAGCGGCTACGGCACCGCGGGCAACCCGTACCCGATCGTCACCGGCCAGGACGCCGAGGTCGCCTCGGTGAAGTCGATCATCGCGGGCGAGCAGTTCTCCACCATCCACAAGGACACCCGCCAGCTGGCGGAGGTCACCGTGAAGATGGCGGACTCGGTGCTCAAGGGCGAGAAGCCCGAGGTCAACAACGAGAAGGACTACGACAACGGCAAGAAGGTCGTGCCCTCGTTCCTGCTGGAGCCGGTCATCGTGGACAAGACCAACTACCAGAAGGTGCTCGTGGACAGCGGCTACTACACCGCGGACCAGTTGAGGTAATCGGGTCATGTCCGACGACATCCTGGTGATGCGCGGCATCACCAAGCGGTTCGCCGGGGTCACCGCGCTGCACGACGTCACGCTGTCCGTGCGGCGCGGTGAGATCCACGCGATCTGCGGTGAGAACGGCGCGGGCAAGTCCACGCTGATGAAGGTGCTCTCCGGCGTCCACCCCCACGGGTCGTACGAGGGGGAGATCGTCTTCGAGGGCGAGCCCTGCTCGTTCGGCGGCGTCCGCGACAGCGAGCGGCGCGGCATCGTGATCATCCACCAGGAGCTGGCGCTGTGCGGCCAGCTGTCCATCGCCGAGAACCTGTACCTCGGCAACGAGCGGGCCAAGCGCGGGTTCATCGACTGGAACCGCACCAACCACGCGGCGGGCGCCCTGCTCGCCCGCGTGGGCCTGCACGACAACCCCACCACGCCCGTGCACGACCTGGGCGTGGGCAAGCAGCAGCTGGTCGAGATCGCCAAGGCGCTGGCCAAGGACGTCAAGCTCCTCATCCTGGACGAGCCGACGGCCGCGTTGAACGACGACGACTCCGCGCACCTGCTCGACCTGCTCGACGGGCTGCGCGCCGAGGGCATCACCTCGGTGATCATCTCGCACAAGCTCAACGAGCTCACCAGGATCGCGGACAGCATCACGATCCTGCGCGACGGCCGCACCATCGAGACGCTGCCGGCTCACGACGTGAGCGAGGAGCGGATCATCGCGGGCATGGTCGGCCGCGACCTGGAGCACCGGTTCCCGCCCCGCACCCCGAAGGTGGGGGAGGAGGTGCTGCGGATCGAGGACTGGACCGTGCACAGCCCGTCCCAGCCGGACCGGGTGGTGGTCGACCGCGCCACGCTGTCGTTGCGGCGCGGCGAGATCGTCGGCCTCGCCGGCCTGATGGGCGCGGGCCGCACCGAACTGGCGATGAGCGTGTTCGGGCGGTCCTACGGCGTCGGCGTCTCCGGCCGGGTGGTCAAGGAGGGCCGCGAGATCGACACGCGGACCGTCCGCAGGGCCATCGAGCACGGCCTGGCCTACGTCAGCGAGGACCGCAAGCGGTACGGGCTCAACCTGATCGAGGACGTCAAGCGCAACGTGTCCGCGGCCGGGCTCCACAAGCTGGCCACGCGCGGTTGGGTGAACGCGAACGAGGAGTTCTCCGTCGCCGAGCGGTTCCGGCGCTCGATGAACATCAAGACCTCGGGCGTCGGCACGCCGGTGGGCACGCTGTCCGGCGGCAACCAGCAGAAGGTCGTGCTGGCCAAGTGGATGTTCACCGACCCCGAGGTGCTCATCCTCGACGAGCCGACGCGCGGCATCGACGTCGGCGCGAAGTACGAGATCTACTCGATCATCAACGACCTGGCCGACCAGGGCCGCGCGGTGCTGGTCATCTCCTCCGAGCTGCCGGAGCTGCTCGGCCTGTGCGACCGGGTCTACACCCTGTCCGAGGGCCGGATCACCGGCGAGTTCGACCGCGCGGAAGCCACCCAGGAACGCCTGATGCACCACATGACCCAGGGACAGACCTCATGAGCACAGAACTGGCACCGGCGCCCGTGGCGAAGTCCGCCGCACCGCAGCGCCGGTTCTCGATCAACCTGCGGCAGTCCGGCATCTACATGGCGTTCGCGCTGATCGTGGTGCTCTTCACGGTGCTGACGGACGGCGCTCTGCTGCAACCGCAGAACATCTCCAACATCATCGTGCAGAACTCGTACGTGCTCATCCTGGCCATCGGCATGATCCTCGTGATCATCAACGGGCACATCGACCTGTCCGTCGGGTCGGTGGTCGCGCTGACCGGCGCGATCTGCGCGGTGCTGACCGTGCAGATGGGCCTGCCGTGGCCGTTGGCGGTGCTGATCACGCTGCTCGCGGGGGCGGTGATCGGCGCGGCGCAGGGCTACTGGGTCGCGTTCTTCGGCATCCCGGCGTTCATCGTGACGCTGGCCGGCATGCTCGTGTTCCGCGCGTTGACGCTCACCGTGCTGGGCAACCAGGGCATCGGCCCGTTCCCGGACCAGATCCGCACCCTGGCCAACGGCTTCACCGAGGGCTACCTCGGCAACGTCGGCCTCGGCCCGCTGGGCGGCGCGGACCTCGTCAGCCTCCTGGTGGGTGTCGCGGTGGTGGTCGGGTTCGCGTTCAACCAGTGGCGCAACCGCAAGGCGCGGCTGGGCTACGGGCAGGTCGTCGACCCGTTCCCGATCTTCGTCGCGAAGATCGCGCTGGCGGCGGCCGTGGTGCTGGCGATCGTGGTGCAGCTGGCCCGGTTCCGGAACCTGCCGTGGGTGCTCGTGCTGCTCGCGGTGCTGGCGCTGGGGTACTCGGTGATGGCGAACAAGTCGGTGTTCGGGCGGCACATCTACGCCATCGGCGGCAACCTCCAGGCCGCCACGCTGTCCGGCGTGAAGGTCAAGCAGGTCACGTTCTGGGTGTTCGTGAACATGGGTGTGCTGTCGGCGCTCGCGGGCGTGATCTTCGCGGGCCGGCTGAACCAGGCCGGTCCGACCGCGGGCACCGCGTTCGAGCTCGACGCGATCGCGGCGGCGTTCATCGGCGGCGCGGCCGTCCAGGGCGGTGTGGGCAAGGTGGTCGGCGCGATCACCGGCGGCCTGATCATGGGCGTGATCAACAACGGCATGTCGTTGATCGGCGCGCCCAGCGAGCGGGTGATGCTGGTGAAGGGCCTGGTCCTGCTGGCCGCCGTCGCGTACGACGTGTGGACCAAGCGCCGCGGCCGCGCATGACCACCTGGTCGGTTGATTACAAAGTGCCCGTCTAACGCGACAATTTCCGACATGACGCCACGGCTCGTGTCGGTGCTGTCCACCGTGCTCGCCCTCGGCCTGTCCGCCGTCACACCGGCGGTGGCCGAGGGCGAGCACGTCGACTACCGGGAGTGGCGGGCCGCGCAGCTCGCCCAGGGGGAGCACGAGGGCACCGCCCTGGTGCCCGGCGGCCTGGCCGTCGGCCGCCCGGTCGGCGTGCTGCACCACGAAGGCAGGAAGTACGACTACGCGCGGTGGACGTCACCGCGGCGGGCCACCGGGTTCGACGCCACGCAGGCCGTCGCCTCGTGGAACGCGGACACCCCGGCGGGCACGTGGGTGCAGGTCGAGCTGCGCGGCGACGGCACCCGCTGGTACGTCATGGGCCGCTGGGCGTTCGGCGACCAGGACATCAAGCGGACCACGGTCGCCAAGCAGGGCGACGAGCACGGTTACGTCGACGTGGACACGTTCGTGGCCCAGCAGCCGCTGCGCGCCTACCAGCTGCGGGT
This sequence comes from Saccharothrix hoggarensis, assembly GCF_052936025.1. The sequence goes on from NZ_CP193624.1 coordinate 2,507,537, forward strand.
CACCCTCTACCGGCTGACCGGCGCCCGGACGTCGCCGCTGCTCCGGATGGCGGGCGCGATGGCGTCGGCGATCCCGGACCGCTTCACCGTCCCGGCGAGCACGCCCGGCGTCGCGCGGGGCATCGAGCTGCCGGTGCCGCGCTACTCCCAGAACGTGCACGAAGGGCACTTCCCGGAGTACGACGGCGGCGGCGAGGCGTGGTGCAGCCCGACGTCCACGGAGATGGTGGTCGAGTACTACGGGCGCGGTCCGACGGAGAGCGACCTCTCCTGGCTGGACCCCGAGCACGTCGACCCCACCGTGGACCACGCCGCGCGGCACACGTACGACTACGACTACCGCGGCGCGGGGAACTGGCCGTTCAACACCGCGTACGCGGCGCACTTCGGGCTGCGCGGGCACATCACGCGGATGCGCTCGCTGTCCGAACTGGAGGCCCACATCGCGCGCGGCGTCCCGGTGATCACGTCGCAGTCGTTCCGGGCGGACGAGCTGGACGGCGCCGGCTACGGCACGGCCGGCCACATCATGGTCGTCATCGGGTTCACCGAGGACGGCGACGTGATCGCCAACGACCCGGCGTCGCCGACCAACGAGGCGGTGCGCCGCGTGTACGACCGGACCCAGTTCGAGAACATCTGGCTGCGGACGAAGCGGTACCGGGCGGACGGCACGGTCGCCGGCGGCTCCGGGGGGATCGCGTACGTCATCACCCGGTAGCCCGGTTGGCGATCGGGGACTGCAACGGCGGCGCCGACCAGAACACGGCGACCCAGCACGGCGTGTGCCTGGACGTCCACAACCAGGCCACCGCGAACGGCGCCGCCGTCACCCTGCGAGAACGGGCCGATGCTGGACCCCGACCGGTGATGTCCATCGCGAGCGCCGTCCTGTACCGGTCAAGTCCGGCCTCAGCCGGGTGAGACGAGGCCCTTGACGGGGATTCGGAGTTCCGATTCACTACCTGATGGCCTGGGAACGCTCCCAGTAGCGACTCCGGTGACGGCCCGCCACGTCCCTCGGCGGGCCGTCACCACTTCTCCGCACAGATCCGAAGAAGCCTCACGATCACCGCCGCCACGCAGGAAAGCGCTTACCAACCGATCGGGAGAACATCCATGAAAGCACTCCTCGCCGTGTCAGCGTTGACAGCGGCGCTCCTCCAGGTCACCGCGCCGGAGGCCCAGGCCGCCTGCGGCGACGGCACGTACCACGCCGAGGTGACCGGGTCCGGCACCAGCTTCACCGCCCGCCGGGGCAGCCGGACGGTCTACACCGGCAGCAGCCTGCGCGCCGCGATGCAGGCCGCGAACGACAACCTCACCGCGAACCGCACCTACAAGGAGCGGATCGTCGTGCGGGCGTCCGGCTCCATCCCCGCGAGCGAGCGGTACTCGATGCGCAGCTACACCGCGATCGACGTGTGCGGCACCATCAACGTCACGGGCACCGGCACCGGCGACTACGCCCCGATCTACGCGCGCGGCGTCCGCGACATCGAGGTCCAGAACCTCACCCTCACCGGCACTCCGCTGTACGGCATCTTCATGCGCAACGTCACCAACGTGGTCATCGGCACCGTGACCATGCGCCTGTCCCGCGGCCTGGGCGTGCGCATCGACAACCGCGGCGACACCACCCAGTGGACCCGCAACGTCCGCATCGACTACGCCTACGTGCAGGGCGCGAGCTCGCACGCCGTGGAGACCTACGGCGTGGACGGCCTGACCATCGGCACGGTGGTGGCGCGCGGCGTCGGCGAGTCCGGCCTGCTGCTCAACCAGACGATCAACGCCACCGTGGGCACCGTCGACGCCGAGAACGCGGGCACCGGCACCGGCTACGCCGCGTTCCGCACCGCCAACCGCAACGGCCGGGTCGGCAGCAGCTACCCGATCAACGTCCGGGTCGGCACGGTCAAGGCGCGCGGCGGCGGTCGCGGCGTCTTCTGCGTCTCGGAGAGCGGCGGCCTCCAGATCGACCGGATCGACATCGCGCAGACGGGCAGCAACTCGATCCTGATCGAGAACTGCTACAACGTGAACATCGCCGCCCAGGGCGGCAGCGTCACCGGTCCGGGCGACATCCGGCTGGCGGCGCGCACCGAGTTCCCCGTGACGCGGGACATCCTCATCCAGAACCTCACCGTCACGAACTCGGCGATCACCGAGAGCCCGTGCGGCACGAACACCACGTTCCGCAACAACACGCTGGTCAACACCAGGCAGAGCATCTGCTCCTAGCCGTCCGGCCGGGACGGGGCGGGGGTATCTTCGGGCGGTGACCTCGGGAACCGCTCGCACCGCCCCGGCCTGGCCGGACCTCCCCGAGGTCGCCCGCGACGTGCTGCTGGAGGTCCTGATCCACGGCGCCATGCTCCGAGCCGAACTCGCCACCCGGCTGCGCCTGTCCCGGCCCACCCTGACCAGGGCCACCCGGACGCTGGTGCTCGCCGGGCTCCTGGTGGAGGGCGGCACGGAACTGCGGTCGTCCACGGGACGGCCCTCGGAGCTGCTGCGCGTGCGCGGCGAGGCCCACCACTTCCTGGGCGTGAAGCTGACCGGCGACCGCCTGTTCGCGTCGGTCACCGACCTCACCGCGACCGTGGTCGGGACGGCCGAGGAGCCGCTGCGCTCGACGGACCCCGACGACGTGGTGGCCCGGATCGCGGACGTCGCGGCGACCCTCCCGGCGGTGACCGGGATCGGGGTGACGCTCGGCGGCATCGTCCACGACGGCGTGGTGGCGCAGGCGGAGTTCCTCGGCTGGGAGGACGTCCCGCTCGTCGCCCGGGTGGCCGAGGCGACCGGCGTGCCGACGTCGGCCGACAACGACGTGCAGGCGCTCACGTCGGCCGAGCAGTGGTTCGGCGCGGGCGCGGGCCTGACGTCGATGGCGCTGATCACGGTCGGCGCCGGCGTCGGCTGCGGCTTGGTCGTCGGCGGCAGGCTGGTGGAGGGCTCGCACGGGCTGCCGCCCCGGGTCGCGCACATCCTGGTCGACCCGAGCGGGCCGGAGTGCGGCTACGGCCACCGCGGCTGCGCGTCGAGCTACCTGATGACGCACGTGATGCTGCGTGGGCTGGACGGCCCGCCGACCTACGAGGAGGCGGTGGAACGCGCGCTCGCCGGAGATCCCGACGCGAAGCGCGTGTTCGACGACGCGGGGTACGCGCTGGGCGTGCTCATCGGCACGGTGGCGAACCTCGTCGACCCGCAGAAGGTGCTGCTGACCGGTGACGGCCTGCCGCTGTACGAGGTGTCGGCCGCGCGGGTGCGCGACGGCATCGAGGCGACCTTCGAGGCCGACACCGCGTTGATCGACCTGGACGTGCGGCCGTTCGACTTCAGCGAGTGGGCGCGATCCGCCGCCGCACTGGCCATCCGGACCACGTTGACCACCGTCATCTGACGCGGTTCCGGAAGCCCCCTCGCGTCTGTAGTGTCCGTTGACTTCGGGGGAGGTCCTGGTGAACCGGTACGAGCGGCTGAACCTGCTGTTGCAACTGGTCGGCGAACGCGGCCGGGTCGAGGTGGACGACGTCGCGGCCGAGCTCGCGGTGTCCGGCGCGACCGTCCGGCGCGACCTGGACCACCTGGCGCGCCAGCAGCTCCTGACCCGCACCCGCGGCGGCGCGGTCGCGCACTCCGTGGCCTACGGCCTGCCGCTGCGCTACCGGGCGGTCCGGCGGGCGGCGGAGAAGCAGCGCATCGGCCGGGCGGCGGCCGGGCAGGTCGGGCCCGGCGCGGTGGTCGGCATCAACGGCGGCACGACGACCACCGAGGTGGCGCGGGCGCTGATGACGAGCCCCGACGTCGGCGGCGCGGCGGGGGACGGGCTGATCACCGTGGTCACCAACGCGTTGAACATCGCCCACGAGCTGGCCGTGCGGCCGCAGGTCAAGCTCGTCGTGACCGGCGGGGTGGCGCGCCCGCAGTCCTACGAGCTGACCAGCCCGCTGGCCGGGCGCATCCTCAGCGGGCTGAGCCTCGACGTGACGTTCCTCGGCGTGGACGGCATCGACCCCGACTCGGGCGCGTACGCCCACCACGAGGGCGCGGCGGACGTGGACCGGATGCTCGTCGAGCAGGCCCGGCGGGTGGTCGTGGTGGCCGACTCGTCGAAGATCGGCGCCAGGGCGTTCGCGGAGATCTGCCCCGTCGGCCGGGTGCACGCGCTGGTGACCGACACCGACGTGGCCGAGGACGACGTGCGCCGGTTCCACGACCGGGGCGTCGAGGTGATCCGCGTCTGACCCGTCGGCGCGGCCGGGTCGTGACCACCGGACGGTCACGACCCACCAACAAGACCGGATCGACGCGCCCGCCGGCCCCGGTGGCCGTGCTGCGGAACGGCGCGCGGTCCGATTCGGACGATCCCAGGGCCATGCGCGTCGTCCGCCCGCCCGGTGTCGTCGCAGCGTGCGGGGTCCGCCGGTCGGCGCGTGACGGGCCGCCCGCACGTTCTCCCTTCCTCCGCCCGCGGCACGATCGGCGACGGGCGCGGCACGGCGGTCCGTTGCGGTCCGGTCACGTCGCCCGTCCCACTCCTTGACACCGCGCTGTGGCCCGCGACACAGTGACCGCCGCCTTCGTGGGTCCAACGGGTGTGCCGGTGGTCGCGCTCAGTGATCACGGCGGCGGCAGGGGGGAGGAGCAGGCGATGGCATGTCCCGGTGATCCGATGTCGGACGGACGGGCGGCCGCGCGCGCCACCGGTTCCCGCACCTCCTCGGCGCGCCGCGGGTCGACCCCGAGTGGACGGCCGCGCGCAGCCGGCTCGTGGGCCGCCCGCACGACCACGTTCCCCGGACGACCCCGTCCGCAGTCGCGTCGCGCCCGCCGGACCGGCCGCGGGCACCGGCCGACGCCGCGGCCGGACGCGCCGCCCGCGAGCCGCCGCACCGCCCGCCACCTGCCCTCCGACCGGTCCGCGTCCCCCGGCGCGGACACCGCCGACGCGGGCGTCCGGGCCCTTCGGTCCCTTCTGGACTCCGAAGTCCTTCCCGACGCGGTGATCGCTTTGGGCGACCCGCGTGCTGTAGGTGTGCACCGTGAAGTGCGCCGCCAGGGGCTCCGGCCGGGTACGGGCGTAGCGGTGACGGCTTTCGACGACACACCGTTGGCGTCTGTTGTGGACGGCGGCCCCACCTCGGTGCGGCAACCCGTCGAGAGGTCCGCCCCAGTGGCGGCGGACCTGCTCGACAGCGCGAACGGCGATCGGGGTGTGGTGCTGCCGGGCGGGATCGTCGGCCGCGGCAGCCACCCGATCCGCTTGGCAGAGCAGGATGGGAACCGATGGGAGTTTCGGTGATGGGCGTTCGGACAACGGCGGCGCGGGCAACCGCGGCGCTGGGAGTGGCAGTTCTCCTCGCTGCCTGTGGCAGCAGCGGTGGAAACGAAGGCGGAGGGCAGCCCGGCGGTGCGCTCGAAGGCCGGGGCGAGGTCACCTTCGCCACCGGCAAGGACACGTCCGGCAACATGCAGAAGCTCGTCGACGAGTGGAACGCCTCGCACGCGAACGAGCAGGTCCGGATCATCGAACTGCCCGAGTCGGCCGACGCCCAGCGCCAGCAGATGGTGCAGAACGCGCAGGTCAAGTCCGACGCGTACACGATCCTCAACCTCGACGTGGTGTGGACGGCCGAGTTCGCGGCCAACCGCTGGGTGGCCGAGCTGCCCGCCGACCAGTTCCCGCTGGACAAGTTCCTCGCGCCCGCGGTGAAGACCGCGCAGTACCGCGACAAGCTCTACGCCGCGCCGGTGTACTCCGACGGCGGCATGCTGTACTACCGCAAGGACCTGCTCGACGCGGTCGGCGCGCAGCCGCCGAAGACGTGGGCCGAGGTGATCAGCTCCTGCCAGGCGGTGCGCGCGTCGCAGCCCCAGATCGGTTGCTACGCGGGCCAGTTCGAGAAGTACGAGGGCCTCACCGTCAACTTCGACGAGGCCGTGCACTCCGCGGGCGGCGAGGTCGTCGACGCCTCCGGCAAGCCGGTGGTCGACTCGCCCGAGGCGAAGGCCGGGCTGGACGCGCTCGTGCAGGGCTTCCAGCAGGGCATCATCCCGGCCAAGGCCATCACGTACAAGGAGGAGGAAGGCCGCCGCGCGTTCCAGGCGGGCGAGCTCCTGTACCACCGCCAGTGGCCCTACCAGTGGAACCTGGCCAGCAAGACCGACGGCTCGTCGCAGGTCGCGGGCAAGTTCGCGGTCGCGCCGCTGCCCGGCCTGAACGGCCCCGGCAGCTCCACCCTCGGCGGCCACAACTTCGCCATCTCCGCGTTCGGCAAGAACAAGGCGACCGCGCTGGACTTCATCAAGTTCTTCACCAGCGAGGCCGCGCAGCGCTCCAACCTGCTCGCCACCTCGCAGGCGCCGACCCTGTCGAGCCTGTACGAGGACGCCGAGCTGATCAAGCAGTTCCCGTACCTGCCGACGCTGAAGGAGTCGATCCTGTCGGCGAAGCCGCGCCCGCAGGCGGTCCAGTACGGCGACGTGACCACGGCCATCCAGGAAGCCGCGTACGCCGCCCTCACCGGCACGAAGACCAGTGACGTGGCGCTGAAGGACTTGCAGGCCAAGTTGCAGGAGCTCATCAAGTGACGGCGGTCGCCCGCCGCGCCCGGGGTGTCACCTCGGGCGCGGGGCGACTCGCCGCGGCGCTCCTGTCACCGACCTTCGTGGTGCTCGCCCTGGTGGTCGGGTACCCGTTGGTGGCGGCGCTGCGCGAGTCGGTGTTCCAGGAGGGAACCGACCTCGACGAGAGCGGTTTCGTCGTGGAAGGCTCGCGGTTCGTCGGTCTCGACAACTACGTCTCCATCTTCGTCGGCGAGGCGGCGACGCGGTTCTGGAACGCGTTCGGCAACACCACCCTGTTCACCGTCATCACGGTGGCGCTGGAGGTGCTGATCGGCGTCGGCATGGCCCTGGTCATGCACCACGCGCTGCGCTGGCGCGGCATCGTGCGGGCCAGCATCCTGGTGCCGTGGGCCGTGCCCACCGCCGTGTCCGCGCTGCTGTGGCGCTGGATCTTCCAGGCCGACGGCGTCGCCAACGCGATCATCGGCCAGCAGGTCCTGTGGACCACCGAGGGCTGGCAGGCGAAGGTGGCGGTGATCCTCGCGGACGTGTGGAAGACCGCGCCGTTCGTCGGCCTGCTCGTGCTGGCCGGCCTCCAGATCATCCCGAACGACGTCTACGAGGCGGCGCGGGTCGACGGCGCCTCGCCGTGGCGGCAGTTCTGGCAGATCACCCTGCCGCTGGTGAAGCCCGCGCTGCTGGTGGCCGTGCTGTTCCGCGTGCTCGACGCGCTGCGGATGTTCGACCTCCCGTTCGTGCTCGTCGGCAGCCGCAAGGATTCGGTGGAGACGCTGTCCATGGTGGCCTTCGACGAGGCGTCGAGCCTGAGGTTCGGACCGGCCGCGGCGTACGCGACGGTGCTGTTCCTGTACGTCGCCGTCACCGCCCTGGTGTTCGTGCGGCTGCTCGGCGCCGACGTGATCGGCGCGGCACGGGAGAGGACGCGGAAATGAAGGGGGTGCTGAAGTACACCGGGCTGGGTTTGATCCTGGTCTACTGCCTGGCGCCGTTCTACTGGATGGCGGTGTCGGCGTTCCGCCGCCCGTCCGACCAGTTCGAGCTGACGCCGCTGCCCTCGCCGTTCTCGCTGGACAACCTGACGGCGGTGTTCGCGCCCGGGGTCGGGTTCGGCCGGTCGCTGCTCAACAGCCTGGTCGTCGCGGGCGTCACGACGGTGCTGACGCTGATCATCGGCGTGTCGGCGGCGTACGCGCTGGCCCGGCTCAAGTTCCGGTTCAAGAACGCGGTCGCGGCGCTGATCATCGCCACGTCCATGTTCCCCGGCATCTCGCTGCTGGTGCCGCTGCTGGCGCTGTTCACCGACATCGGCTGGATCAACACCTACCAGGCGATGATCGTGCCCAGCCTGTCGTTCGCGCTGCCGCTGGCGGTGTGGAACCTGACCGCGTTCTTCCGGCAGATGCCGGAGGAGCTGGAGCAGGCGGCGATGATCGACGGCTGCACGCGCGGCCAGGCGTTCCGGAAGGTGATCCTGCCGCTGGCCGCGCCCGGCGTGTTCACCACCGCGATCATCACGTTCATCGCGGCGTGGAACGAGTTCATCATCGCGCTGTCGATGGTCAACGACAACACCATGCAGACCGCGACCGTGGCGATCTCCCGGTTCCACGGTGCGTACGGTTTCGACCAGCCGTTCGGCACGCAGATGGCCGCCGGCGTGATCGTCACCGTGCCGCTGGTCGTGCTGGTGCTGGTGTTCCAGCGGAGGATCATCGCGGGCTTGACCGCGGGCGGCGTGAAGTAGCGCCTCGCGGCCCGAAGGCCGGTCGCCACGTGTTGGGAGAGCCGTGGCGACCGGCCATTCACCTCTCGGGGTCACTCCACTACGGCAGGCGCCACTGCTGCGCGCCGGTGCCGTTGCACCCGTAGACCTGCAACTGCACGCCGTTCACGGTGGTGCTGTTCGGCACGTCGAGGCACAGGCCGGACGGCGAGTTCACCAGCGCCGACCCCTGGGGCCACCACTGCTGCGCCGCCGTCCCGTTGCACGTCCACAGCTGCACCTTGGTGCCGTTCGTGCGGCCGCTGCCGCTGACGTCCAGGCACCGGCCCAACGCGCGCAGCGTGCCGTCTGACGCGACGGTCCACTGCTGCGCGGCGGAGCCGTTGCAGTCCCACAGCCGCACCACCGCGCCGTCGACGTTCGTGCTCGGCTCGCCGTCCAGGCACTTGCCCGCCAGGCCGACGACCGCGCCGCCGCGGGCCGGGTTCGGACCGACGTCGAACGACGGTGGCGCGTCCGCAGCCGCCGAGCCCCACGTGGACGGCGACGTGCCCAGCGTGAAGTCCAGCGTGCCGCCGCGGGCGACGAACGACGCGGGCAGCCACGGCCTGGTGGACGTGACGCCGTCCACCCGCAGGGACTGGACGTACTTCGCGGTGTCGGACGCGTTCGGCGCGGTGATCGTGATGGTCACGCCGTTGCCGCGCCGGATGGTGGTGGTCGGGAACTGCGGGCTGGCCAGCACCAGCTCCGCCCGGCCGGGCGCCTGCGGGTACATGCCCAGCGCCGCCCACACCGCCCACGACGACATCTCGCCCAGGTCGTCGTTGCCCACCAGGCCTTCCGGCGTGGGCAGGAAGATGGACGTCAACGCCCGCCGCACCACGTCCTGGGTCTTGTGCGGCGCGCCCGCGTACGCGTAGGCCCACGGGGTGTTGAGCGTCGGCTCGTTGCCCAGGTAGGCGTACGGCTTCTTCGGGCCGGCGTTCAGCTCGGTGAAGAACGTGTCGAGGCGGCTGGTGACGGCGGCGTTGCCGCCCATCGCGTCGAACAGGCCGCGGTGGTTGTACGGCACCATCCACGTGTACTGCGCGGCGTTGCCCTCGACGTACTCGTTCTCCTGCACCGGGCTGAACGCGGGCCACGTCAGGTCGGCGTTGCGCGGCCGGAGGTACTTGCCGCCCGACTCGAACAGGCCGCGCCAGTTCTGCGCCCGGCGGAGGAACCGCTCCGCGGTGCCGGCGTCGTTCAACCGGGCCGCGAACTGGGAGATGGCGAAGTCGGCGCTGGTGTACTCCAGCGTGGTGGCGGCCGAGCCCCACACGTCGGGCAGGCCGGTCGGCACGTAGCCGTAGTTGTTGTACTGCAACCACCCCGGCCGCTGGCGGATGTCGTCGACGCCGGCCACCATGCGCCGCAACGCGTCCGCGGTGTCGAAGCCCGTGCCGCCGAACGCGTGCGCGGTGGAGACGATGATCGGCATCGGGTCGCCGTTCATCACGCCCGTGCCGCCGTTGGCGACGGTCCAGCGGTCGAAGTACCCGCCCTGGGCGGCCTGGTTGACGGCGGACTGCGCGATGTCCGCGGCCTCGTCCGGCCCCAGGAGCCCGATCAGGGCTATCTGCGAGCGGTAGACGTCCCAGCCGGAGAAATTCGCGTACTGGGTCCCGGTGGTCGTGCGCACCTGCCGGTCGAAGCCCGCGTACTGGCCGTTGACGTCGCTGAACACGTTGGGGTGCAGCAAGGAGTGGTAGAGCGCCGTGTACAGGGTGCGGAGCTGGGTGGTCGTGCCGCCGGTGACGTCGACGCGGCCCAGCCAGCCGTTCCACTCGGCCCGGGCGGCGGCGCGCACGTCGTCGAAGCTCCGCGTGCCGACCTCGGCGGCGAGGTTGGCCCTGGCGTTGTCGACGCTCACGAACGAGATGCCCACCCGCGCGGTGACGGTGGTGGCGTTGAACGACACGAAAGCCGACGCGGCGAACGGCGCGACGTCCTCGGTGGCGGTGGTGGCGGGGAGGTGCCGGGTGCCCGCGGTCTTGGGCGCGGGCGGGACGGAGCCCCGGCTGCTGCCCTCGACCGTGCGGCCGTTCGGGTCGATCCGGCCGTCTGCGATCGTGGCGGCGGTGGCGAACGGCTGGTCGAACGTGACGTGGAAGTGCAGCCGGTAGCGGTTGCCCGCGCCGCAGAACCCGCCGCTGTCGGTGTAGCCGGAAAGGGTGTTCGCGCCGATGGTGACGGAACCGCTCGCCGCGTTGAACGCGCGGGCGGCGTCGACGTTGAGCGAGGCCCGCTGCCCGGCGGGGTAGGTGAACCGGGCGATGCCCGAGCGCTGGTCGGCGGTGAGCTCGGTGCGGATGCCGTTGTCGAAGCGGACCGAGTACGAGCCGGGGGAGGCCTGCTCGTTCGCGTGGGAGAAGGTCGAGTACGTCGCGGGCGCGGTGCCGAGCGACGGCATGAACGGGACGTTGCCGAAGTCGCTGCACCCCGGACCCGACAGGTGGGTGAGGCTGAAGCCGCGGATGCGGTTGTCGTCGTAGTGGTAGCCGCCGTGCTGGTGGGTCACCGTGTCGGGGCTCCACTGGAGCATGCCGAACGGCGCGACGGCGCCGGGGAAGGTGTTGCCCGCGCCGCCGCCGTGACCGAAGTCCGGTCCGCCGGGCCTGGTGCCGACGAACGCGTTGACGTGCTGGGCGGGATCGGTGATGGCGTGCGCGGTCCCGGTGGCGACCGGCGCGGCGAGGGCGGCGAGGGTGAGCGCGGCGACGGCCGCGGAGCGGAGACGCATCTGTACCTCCGGCAGGGGTAGGAGGCCTGACAACGTTGTCAGGCCTCGATTCTCCCAGTGGAGGCGCAGGTCAGGAACCCGCTGTGCGGGGGAACGGCGTTGGGCCGGCGGTGTCCACCGGACAAGTGAACATATTTCACTATAGCTTCAGTGTCACCTGAAAGGATGTCACTCGGAAGGGTCATCCCAGGGGTGCCGGCGAGTTGGCCTCGGGGACCACGACGGCCGGGGCGCCGGTGCCGTCCGACGGCACGGCCCACACGTCGTTGACGCCGTCGCTGCGTTGGATGCCGTACGCGACCGTGTGCGCGTCGAGCCACGCGGGCTGGTCGTCCACGCTCCGCGTTTCCGCCAACCGGGTGATCTCTCCGGTCGCGAGGTCCATCGTGGACAGTCGCCACCCGCGCTGCGGGTCGTTGTCGATCGCCGCCTTGTAGGCGATGCGAGTCCCGTCGGGGGAGAGGGACGGGCACTCCACGTTCTCCGCGAGCGAGCGCAGCGTCCGCGCCGCGAAGTCGCCCTCCATGAGGTAGCGGCGGCCGCCCGTGGACATGGTGGCGTAGAACCGGTTGTCGTCGGACGTGAACGTGACGCCCCAGAAGTTGCGGTCGGCGGCGGCGACCACCGTGCCGTCCACAGTGGACGTGAACTCCTCCAGCGACGTGACCAGCGCGTCGGTCTCCAGGTCGAGGATGCCGGTGCTGGTGGAGAAGCCGTTGGCCGCGTACGAGTGGCCGTCCACGAACAGCGTCCACGCCACCATCCGGCCGCTCGCCGACACCCGCGTGCGGTTGGGGAAACCGGTCAGCGGCACGGTCCGGACCTCGCGCAGGTCCGCGTCCAGCACGGCCAGCTCGCCCGCCTTGAACGCGCCGACCGGCCGCAGGCACGACGTCGTCCCGCCGGCGCTGTAGACGCGGTCGCAGCGCTGCTCGGTCACCTGGCGCGGCCCGGCGGCGTCGAGCCGGGCCACGGTCGACAGGTTCCCGTTGCTCAGCACCATCAGGCGCGGCCCGGCGGCGGGCGGGGCGAGGTCGTCCGGCGCGGAGGCGGGGGACCGGTCGGACAGGGCGGTGTAGCCGACGGCGAGGACGCCGAGCAGCACGGCCACCGCGGCGGTGATCAGGAGTCGGGTGCGGTTGGTCATGAGCGGCGTCCCAGGAGTGCGACGGTGGCGGCCAGCGTGAGCGCGACGCCCGCGGCGGCCAGGCGGGTGGCGGCCTCGGGACCCCAGAACTGCCAGGCGAGGCCGAACAGCACGGACGAGCCGAGGTACGCGAGGGCCTGCCCGCTCTGGATCAGCGCGATGCCGGTGGTGCGCAGCCGTTCCGGCAGGAGCGGACCGGCCAGGGCCATCAGCACGCCGTCCGTGGCCGCGTAGAACACGCCGTACAGCGCCACGACCACGACGACGAGCGGCCACCCGCCCAGCGGTCCGAACAGCAGCAGGTACACCGCGCCGAGCGCCACGTACCCGCCGAGCATCACGGGCAGTCGGCCCACCCGGTCGGCGAGCGCGCCGAGCGGCGCCGCCAGCAGCAGGTAGACGAGGCTCGTGCCGACCGCGAGCAGCGGGAACCAGCCGATCGCCAGCCCTTCGCGCTTCTGGAGCAGCAGGTACACGAACCCGTCGCCGACGGTGGCCAGGCCGAGCAGCGACGCGGCGAGCACGACCCGGCGCACGCCCCCGTCCCGCCACAGCCCGCCGATCGCCCTGACCCGCACGGGTTCGGCCGGCAGGGGCGCGCGGTGGTCGCGCACGAACAGCACCAGGATCACCACGCCGAGGGCGGCGACGCAGAAGCTCGTCATGAACACCGAGTCGAACGACTCGCCGGCCGCCGCCAGGACGGCGAGCGCCACCAGGGGTCCGGCGAACGCGCCGATGCCGTCCATCGCCCGGTGCACGCCGAACGCCCGGCCGAGGTCGCCCGCGGGCGTGGAGAGGGTGATCAGGGCGTCGCGCGGCGCGGTGCGGAGTCCCTTGCCCGCGCGGTCGAGGGTGATGACCGCGCCGAGGGCGGCGGTGGAGGTGCCGGCGAGCAGGAGGCCGATCTTGGCGACGGCGGACATCGCGTAGCCGAATCCGGCGACCGCCTTGCGCTTGCCCGCCCGGTCGGCGAGGTAGCCGCCGACGAGCCGCAGGAGGGTGGTCGCGCCGGTGTAGACGCCGTCGATGACGCCGTACGCGGCGGGGCTGAGCTGGAGGCCGACGACGAGGTAGAGCGGCAGGACGGCGGTGACCATCTCGGACGAGACGTCGGTGACGAGGCTGACCGCGCCGAGGGCGAAGACGTTGGCGCTGACGCCTTTCCAGCCGGTGGTCTTGGTGCGGCTGATCGTGGACAGGTACACGGCACCTCCGGGCGGTGCGCCGCACCCGGTCCTCGCGTGACCGGGTGCGGCGGGTGGACGTGCGGCGGGGTCAGTGACAGGCGGTGGTGCCGCTGTCGGTGAACGTCTTGCCCGCCACGGGCACGAACTGCCAGTCGAAGCTGTTGCTGCGCAGCGTCAGCTTGAGTACGCCGTAGGTGTCGCTGTTGCGGACCTCGCTGTTGGGTCGGATGGTGCCGAAGCCGTAGTGGCTGGCGCCGCCCATGCCCGCGACGAACGTGCGGATGCCGCGCGTGGTGTCGAGGCCGCCGTTGGGGTTCTGCGGGGCGAACCGCTCGTAGTTGTGGTTGTGGCCGAACAGGACGACGTCGGCGTTGTGGTCGTACAGCGCCTGGAACAGCGGGCGCGTCGCCGTGGACGGCGCGTGGTTGGCGGCGGAGGTGAACAGCGGGTGGTGCCAGTACGCCGCCGTGCACGGCTTGGTGTTCGCGGCGAGGTCGGCGCGGAGCCACTGCTCCTGGGCGGAGCCGGCCGCCATGCTGATGTTGGAGTTCAGCGAGACGATGTGCCAGTTGCCGAGGTCGTAGGAGTAGTAGCCCCGGCCGGACGGTCCGGCGAGCGTCCCGAAGTAGTTGTAGTAGCCGGTGGCGCCGGCCGTGCCGTAGTCGTGGTTGCCGGGCGACGGGCGGGTGCGTGCCTTGTGCCTGCCCCACGTCGGGTCGTAGTAGTTGGCGAACTCCGTCGCGGTGCCGCTGTTGTAGACGTTGTCGCCGGTGGTGAAGACCGTGCCGGGGATGCTGTCGAGCAGGGCGGCGGTGGCGCTGTCGCCGGAGGCGGAGTTGGCGATGTCGCCCGCGCCGACCAGGACCGGGTCGCCGCTGGGCTGGGTCGTGGTGGTGGTCGTCGTGGTGCCGGTGGTGACGACGAGCTGGGGCGCGGTGGCGCCGGTCTCGCGCGAGTCGTAGTCGGCGCCGTCGGAGTTGGTCGACGTGACGCCGAAGCTGAACGTCCCGTTGGCCTTGACGTGCGCGGTGACGTCGACCTCGTACCAGGCGTTGCGGGCGACGGAGCCGAGCGTGCCGAGGGCTGCGCCGTCGATGGCGGGCTGGTTGTTCCAGGTCACGCCGGTCTCGGACCAGGTGGTGTTGGTCATGGCGTGGAACGTGCCGCCGGCCGGGCTGTTGGAGTTCAGCACGTCGTCGGTGTGGACGCGCAGCTTGGCGCTCGTGACGGCGCCGGACACGCCGGAGACGGCGAACTTCAGGAACACCCGCTTGATCGGCGAGCCGTCCACGCCGAGCTGCCCGCTCGTGCCGTGGTTGGTGCCGGTGGCGGAGTTGTCGACGTGGGTGTCTGCGGTGGGGGTGAACGTGCTGGTGGCCGCCGAGGCGGTGGGGAGGTGGTCTGAGGTGGCGACGACGGTGAGGGTGGCGGCGGTGACGACGCCGATGGCGAGGACCGCCAGGGGAGCCCTGCGACCTGACATGCGAAACCCTTCGCTGCTCGAACTGCCGGACAAGGCCTCGCAGAGAGTAGGGACGGGTGAGCACGGTGTGGTGATCACCGGACGGCGGGACGGTGAACGACCGGCGAACCGCGCGCGCCTTGACCAGTGCGGGTGAGGGCGGCTCGCGCGCGTCGTCGGCGCAGATCGTCGGCGTGTTTCCTCGGCGTGGTTCGTCGTCAGTGCAGTTCGGCCGCCGCGGCGCGGAAGACGGCGTCGGCGACGCGGGCCAGCGGCGGCGAGTCGAGCTTCCACTGCTGCCAGTGCAGCAGCACGTCGACCGGCCGGTCGGGCGCGAGGTGGACGAGCCTGCGGTGGGCGGCGATCTGGTGCTCGGTGAGCAGCGCCCAGCCCGCGCCCGCGACGACGGCGTCCTCGAACACGTGCCCGTCGGGCAGGTGGTGGCGGTGGGCGGAGGCGTTGTGGCCGGTCAGCTCGCGGCAGAACCGGTCCTGCAGGTCGTCCTTGTCGTCGAACACGATCACCGGTGCGTCGTGCAGCGGCTGCCCGTCCGCGAGCCAGCGCCGCGCGAACCGCTTCGTGGCGACGGCGTGGTAGCGGATGCTCCCGAGTGGACGGACGACGCAACCCTGCACCGGGCGCGGCGATGACGTGACCGCGCCGACGACGACGCCCTGGCGGAGGAGTTCGGCGGTGTGGTCCTGGTCGTCGCGCCGCACGGTCAGCACCAGGCCCTCGTCGGTGGCGAGTTCCCTGACGACGCGGCGGAACCAGGTGGCGAGCGAGTCGGCGTTGACCGCGACCGGGATGGGGGTCGGGTCCTCGACCAGGCCGAGGGCTTCGCGGGCGTCGCGGTCCAGCAACGCCTGCTGCCGCCCGTAGCGGGCGATCACCTCGCCGGACTCGGTGAGCCGCGCGGGCTTCGACCGCACGAGCAGGACGCGGCCGGTGCGCTGTTCGAGCAGCTTGATCCGTTGGCTGACGGCGGACGGTGTGACGTGCAGTGCTTTCGCGGCGGCGTCGAACGTGCCCTCGTCCACGACGGCCAGGAGGGTGCGCACGCACTCCGGATCGAGCATCACAGCTGCTAATGATACGTAAGAAAGCGTAGCTGGCCTTATCGGCGCCGGGTTCCTACGGTCGGTGGCGTGATGTACGCGCTGCTCGCCGGGCTCGGCACCGGACTGTCCCTCATCGTCGTCATCGGCGCGCAGAACGCCTTGGTGCTGCGGCAAGGCGTGCTGCGGCAGCACGTGCCCGCGATCGTGGCCATCTGCGCGGGTTCGGACGCGGTGCTGATCGCGCTCGGCGTGGGCGGGGCCGGGGCGACGCTGGCCGCCTGGCCGTCCGTGATGACGGTGGTGCGGTGGGTCGGCGCGGCCTTCCTGGTCGGCTACGGCGTGCTGGCAGCGCGGCGGGTGCTGCGGCCGGCGGCGTTGGCGCTCGACGCCACGCCGGACACCGCGGCTGCCACGGGCACGGCGGCCACGGCGGGTACCGCGGGCGGGGGTTCGTCGGTGGGCGTGGGTGCGGCGGGAACGGCGGGGTCGAGGGCGGCGGGAGCGCACGCGGCGGGCGGTTCCGCCGTGGTGGATACGGCCCCGGCGGCCCCGGCGGGCGGTGTCGCGGCGGCGGCCGGTGCGGACGGTGCGGGCGGGGCGGTGGCGGGAGCCGGTGCGGCGGGTCCGGTGGTGGCGGGCGCGGGCGGTCCGGCCGCTAGAGCGGCGGGCAAGGCGGGTGGGGGAGCGGGTGCGGCGGCGATCGTGACGTGCTTGGCGCTGACCTGGCTCAACCCGCACGTGTACCTGGACACCGTGCTGCTGCTCGGCACGGCGTCCACGAGCTTCGGCGGCGACCGGTGGTGGTTCGGTGCGGGGGCGATGGCGGGCAGCGTGTTGTGGTTCACCGCGCTCGGGTTCGGCGCGCGGTGGTTGTCGGGCACCTTCGCCCGGCCCTCGGCGTGGCGGGTGCTGGACGCGGCGGTCGCCGTGGTGGTCACGGCGACCGGCGTCTCCCTCGTCGTGTAGCGCTACGAGCGGCCCGCGAAGAACTTCCGGAGGTCGCCGACGAACAGGTCGGGCGTCTCCAGCGCGGCGAAGTGGCCGCCCCGGTCGAACTCGCTCCAGTGCTCGACCCGGTAGCGCAGTTCCGCCAACGGCCGCACGGACAGCACGATGTCGTGCGCGAACACGGCCACGCCGAGCGGCGCGGGGCAGTCGTTCCCGACGATGCCCGTCTCGCGTGCCAGCCTCGCCGACGAGCCGGCCGTGCCGGTGAGCCAGTACAGCATCACGTTGGTGAGGACGCGGTCGACGTCGATCTCGCAGTCGGGGTCGACCCACTCGGCGAACTTCTCCGCGTTCCACGCCAGCTGGCCGACCGGCGAGTCCGTCAACGCGTAGGCGACGGTCTGCGGCCGGGTCGCGTGCACCACCTGGTAGCCGGGGCGGCTCCGGATCATGGCCCTGATCTTCACCAGCCGTCGTTCGTCCTCTTCGGACAGTGCGACGCCGTCCACGGGTGGCGTGGGCAGGTAGTTCACGTGCACGGCCACGACGTGCTCGGGCACGGCGGCGGCCACGGCCCTGGCGATGCCGGAGCCCCAGTCGCCGCCCTGCGTGCCGTAGCGGTCGTAGCCGAGGCGGCGCATCAGCTCGGCGAACGCCCGCGCCACGCGGTGGACGTCCCAACCGCGCGACGTCGTGGGTCCGGACAGCCCGAAGCCGGGGATCGACGGGACGACCAGGTGGAAGTCCCGTGACAGCGGCTCGACGACGTCCAGGAACTCGACCACGGACCCCGGCCAGCCGTGGACCAGCACGAGCGGCAGGGCGTCCGGGTTCGCCGACCGGACGTGGAGGAAGTGCACGCGCTGGCCGTCGATCGCGGTGGTGAACTGCGGCAGGGCGTTCAGCTCGGCCTCGTGCCGCCGCCAGTCGTAGGCGTGGAGCCAGTGGTCGGCCAGCTCGCGGACGCGGGCGAGCGGGAAGCCGTAGTCGAGGCCCGCGTCGGGCAGCTCGTCGGGCCACCGGGTGCGGGCGAGCCGGTCGCGCAGGTCGTCCAGGTCGGCTTGCGGGACGTCGAGGGTGAAGGGCGTGATCATGGCGGGCTCCCTGGATGTTGGTGACGCCAACGATACTTGAGAACGTTGGTGACGCCAACGATTAATCGGGCGCGCTGTCGGACCCCCGGTCTACCGTTTGCGGCATGGCCACCTGGGACGACGTGCACCGCATCGCCACCGCGCTGCCCGAGGTCACCGAGCGCGAGTCCGGCGAGGGGCTGATCAGCTGGCGGGTGAAGGACAAGGCGTTCGCCTGGGACCGGCCGCTGCGCAAGGCCGACCTGGCCGCCCTCGGCGCCGCCGCGCCGGACGGTCCCGTGCTCGCCGCGAGCGTGCCGGACCTCGGGGCGAAGGAGGCGCTGCTCGCCGACGACCCGGCCGTCTACTTCACCACCCCGCACTTCGACGGGTACGCGGCGATCCTGGTCCGCCTGGCGGAGATCGACACCGCCGAGCTGACCGAGCTGCTGACCGAGGCGTGGCTGTGCCGCGCGCCGAAACGTCTCGCGAAGCGGCACGAGGACGATCACTGACCCGTAGGCTGCCGGCTGATGAGATCACCGGGACTGCTGCCGACCGTCGCGGCCACCCTGCTGGTCATCCTCATCGGCCTGCTGACGAACCTCGTCACCGACGACGACCCGCCGGCCTGGGGGTGGCCGGTGTGGGGCTGCGTCGCGCTGGGCCTCGTCGTGGTCGAGACCGGCCGTCACCTCGGCTCCCGGCGCGGCGCGTCCGCCAACCCGGAGCCGTCCGCGCGCGACCGGTCGCGCGCGCTGGCCCGCGTGCGCAAGCACGTCGACACGTCGTTGCGGCAGGCGTTGGGCGACGTCGAGACCTTGACGCTCGTCGTCCGCACCGACGAGGGCGACGTGACGGCGACCGCCGCCTACGACCGCGACGAGTCGCTGGCGCTGCTCGGCGCGGCCGGGTCCGGCAAGAGCACTGAGCTGCTGCGGCTGGCCGGAGCGCTGGTCGACCGGGCCGAACGGGACGCCGACGAGCCGATCCCGGTCGTGCTGTCCCTGGCCGGCTGGGGCGTGAGCCGCCGGTCCGGGCTCGCCGACGTGCTGCGCCCGCGCTCCCGGCGGCGCGAGGAGCCACCGGAGGCGTTGCCGGACTGGCTGGTCGGGCAGATGAGCGCCCGGTACGGCGTCGTCCCGCAGATCGCCCGCGCCTGGCTCGCCAACCGGAAGCTCGCGCTGCTGCTCGACGGCCTGGACGAGGTCCGGCCGGACCTGCGGGACCGGTGCGCGCGGGCCATCGACGAGCTGGTCGCCGACCTGGCCCAGCCGCCGATGGCGGTGGCCTGCCGGACCGCCGACTACCCGGGCCTGCGGCTGCGGACGACCGCGACGATGGTGCCGCTCAGCGCCGAGCAGGTCGCACGGCACCTCGCCGGCGTGCCCGCCCACCTGCGCGAGCTCGTGGACGGCCCGCTGTGGCTGCGGGTGGTGAAGACCCTGCCCGACCCGGCCCGCGTCGAACCGCGTCGGCTCCTCGACGCCTACCTCGCCGAACTGCTCGACCGGCGCGGCGGCGAGCACCGCACGCGGGTGGTGCGGCGGCTCGGCCTGCTGGCCCGGCACGGCGCGGACGGCGAGCGGATCGACCCGGACGGCGTGCTCGTGCCGTCCGCCGCGGTCGCCCTGCGCCGCTGGGTGGTCCCGCCGGCGGTGGCGGGGGCCGCGGTGACCGGGGTGGTCCTGCCGACCGCGCTGCGGTTCGGCGTGCTGTCGGGCGCGGCCGCCGCGGTGGTCGTGGTGTTCGCGACGTGGGCGTTGGGCGTCGGGCTCGGACCCGGCGTCGAGCCGTACCGGGTCGACGCGACGCGCGGCCGTCCGCTGCGCCGGCTCCTCGGCGCGGTCGCCGGGCTGGCGCTCGGCGCGGCGGTCGGCGTGCTGTGCGCCAACGCGGCGACCGCGATGGCCGCCCTGCCGCCGTTCGGGCGGGCGGTGGCGATCGGTGTCTCCGTCGGCCTCACCGCCGGGTCGCTGGTCGCGGCCGCGGACGGCAGGTTCAGCGGGCTCTTCCCGTGGGGCGTCGTGTCGGGCGTGGTCGTCGCGTGCGGCGTCACCGCTCTCGAATGGGGCACGGGCGTCGGTGACACGGGGTTCGACGCCGGGTTCGCGATCGGCGCGTTCGGCCTGGCGGCGTGCTTCGCGGCGACCGTGATGAGGAGCCTCTCGGACGAGGTGTCGCGCGGTGTCGCGGGATGGCTGACCGCGTGGCCCGCGCTGTGCACCGCCGCGCTCGCGCCGCTCGCGGTGGCCGCCGCACACCTGGCCGGTGTGCCGCTCGGCGCCGCACCCGACGCGCCGCTCGGCGCCGCGCCCGGCGCGCCCGTGGCCGGCCTGGTCTCGGGCATGGTGTTCGGCCTCGGCCTGGTCGTGCTCCTCGGCGTGGTGCTCGGGCTGTGGCTCAAGTACCTGGTCCGGCGCCTGGAACCGGCGTGGGCCGGGCTGCTGCCGTGGCGGCTGCGCCGGTTCCTGCGCGACAGCGCCCGCCGCGGCCTGGTCGTCGCGCTGGACGGCGACTTCCGCTTCCTGCACGGCGTGCTGCGCGACCACTTCCGGCGGATCGACCCGCTCGACGGCCGCCCGCCGCCCGAGCCCGGCTCCGCCGGCGCCGATCCCGACGACCGGCGCCGCCGCGACCTGCTGGCCCGCGTCCGCGAGGGTTTGCGCGGCGCGGAGCCGGACGTCCTGTTCCCGGTGCGGCTGGTCAGCGGGGACGCCCGGACGACCAGCGCGCACGACGCGTTCCTGGCCGCCGGTTCCGCGCTGCTGATCGTCGGCAAGCCCGGCTCCGGCACGTCCACGTTGCTGCGCGACCTGGCCGGGGCGCTCCTCGCCGCCGCCGAGGCGGACCCGGACGAGCCGGTGCCGGTGCTCCTCGACCTGCCCGCCGAGCCCGTGCGCGGCACGGCGGACGTCGTCCGGCCGTTCACCGGGTGGCTGCTGTCGGCGCTCGCCGAGCGGTACGGCGTCGAGCCCGGCACGGCGCTGCGGTGGCTGGCCGACCACCGGCTGGTGCTGCTGTTCGACCGCGTCGACCGGACCGCCCGCTGGACCCCGGCGATGCTGGAGGAGTTCCTGGACGCCTACGGCCACCCGCCGGTCGCGGTCGCCGGCCGGGACGTCCGGTTCCACCGGCCGGCGTCGCTGCGGGTCGCGGAGGTCGAACTGGCGCGCGGCACGATCCCCTCGGCGTTGAGCCGGGAGGCCACCGTGGGGATGATGCTGCGGATGGAGCGCACCGGCTCGGTCGAGTCCTATGTGGAGGAACGGCTCGCCGGGCTGCCCGCGCGGGCGCGGCGGTGGCTCGCCGTCCTGGACGGCATGGAGAAGGAGCTGCCGCTCCCCGTCCGCGCCACCGTGAACCGGGCCGTGCTGGTGCCGGCGCTCGCGGTGGCGGTCGGGGCGCTGCCGGGCCTGCCCCCGCTCGCCGGTGTCGGCGTCGCGGTCCTCCTCGGCCTGCTGACGCGCACCCCCGTGCCGCTTCCGTGGCCGCGACGGCTCGGCGGCGTGGCCGTCGGGGCGCTGTTGGGCGCGGTGCTCGCGGCGCCGTTGCTCCTCACCGCGCCGGACCCGTCCGGCTGGGCGGTGCCGTTCGCGCTGAGCGCGTGGTGCGTCATCGGGTGGGTGGAGCTGCCGCGCCTCGCGGTGTGGGCCGCGCTCGTGGCCGCCGCCGGGGCGTACCTGGTGCTGGTCTGGGACGGCTTCGCCTGGTGGACGGTGGCGCACGTGGGCGCGGGCGCCGTCACCGGCCTGGTGGTGTCCGCGCTGCTCGAAGAGGTGCTGGGCGGGTGGCAGCGCCACGTGCTGGCGTGGTGCGGGCTGCTGCCGTGGCGGCTCGGGCCGTTCCTCGCGGAGGTGGTGGACCGGGGTCTGGTCGGCCGCACCGACCACGGGTACCGGATCGAGGACCCGTTCGTGGCCGACGCGGTCGCGGCGCGCCCCGACCCCGGGGATCGGGACGCGCCGCGCGCGTGACTCACCAGGTGCTGTTGACCAGCCCGGTGCCGAGGTAGACCTGGTCGAACCCGTTGCCGTCGTTGTCGTCGGTGTAGGCGATGGTGATCCGACCCCACGGGTCGACGCCCAGCGCCGGCTCGTCCTGCCTGCCCGTCGCGGTCGAGACGGTCGGCTGGCGCGGCAGCCTGCCCGCGACCGTGCCGTCCGGGTTGAGGCCCTGCGTGTGCACGTCCGCCGCCTCGGCCCACGTCACCGCGACGTTGAGCTGGTCGTCGATGCCGACCTGCGGGTCCGTGCCGGGCAGGACCGTGTCCGCCGGCGTGCGGGCCGCGCCGGTCGCGGCGAACGACCGCACGCCCACCTGCGCCGTGCCGGTGTGGTCGGTCTCCCAGGCCACGACGTGGTCGCCGTTGAAGTTCGCCGCCACCGCGGGCCGCCGCTGCTGGCCGTCACCGCTCGCGTTGACCGGCGCCTGCGCCACCTTCACGCCACCGGACGGGGTGAGGATCTTGCGGCCGATGTTGAAGAACCCGTTGCCGTCGCCGTCCTCGTCCCACACGACGATCGCGTTGCCCGCCGCGCCCATCGCCACGTCCGGCCGCTGGTGCGTGCCGCCGGCCGTGTTGACCTGCGCCTCGTACGTCTTCGACGTCACCGACGCGAACCCGGCGATCCGCACGGTCGGGTTGGTGGTGGTCTGCTTGTCCTCCCACACCACCGCGAAACCGGACGTGTCGGGGTCGGCCGCGACGGCCGGGTTGAGCTGCTGGCCGTCGGTGTTCGCGTTGGCCCGCGCCGACCCGGTGACCGTGCCGGTCGTGCCCAGCTCCCGCACCTGGACGTTGTAGAAGCCGTTGCCGTCGCCGTCGTCGGCCCACACGACGACCGCGGTGCCGTTGTCGCGCACCGCCACGTCCGGCTGCACGTGCCGCCAGTTGCCGGTGCCGCCCGTGGACAGCTTCTGCTCGTAGCGGGACACGCCGTCCTTGAACAGGCGCACCCACACGTCGCTGTGCACCGGGTCGGTCGGCGTCGCGTCGTCGCGGTCGTCCTCCCACACCACGGCGGTCCAGCCGTTGCGCGCGGCCGACACGGCGGCGTTGTCCTGGTCGCCGGTGGCGGTGCTGTTCGCCGCGGCCCACGTCGCCGCCGCCGACGCGGTGCCGGTGACCAGCAGCATCAGGGCCGCGGTCGTGGTGATCATCAGCTTCTTCATGGCGCCTGCAATCCCGGGTTGCCCGCCTGGACGACGTAGCTCTGCAAGGTCCGGACCGGGTAGTCGCGCGTGGTGACCCGGTCGAGGAAGCGGAAGTCCACGTTCATCTGGGTGGGGGTGGTGACGGTGCGGACGTAGCCGCGCAGGTTCTTGTAGAACTTCACGTGCGGGTTGAGGCTCGACAGGCCGGTGTCCGTGGCGCTGCCGTCGCCGCCCGACGTCACCGACGTGGTCACGAGTTCCGTGCCGATGATCCGGTCCTGCGTGGTGTAGTTCGCCATCAGGTTGCTCGCCCACGACCGGTGCACGTCACCCGTCAGCACGACGGTGTTGCGCAGGCCCGCCGCGTCCCAGCCGCGCTGCAACCGGCCCCGGTTGGCGCTGTAGCCGTCCCACGAGTCCATGGACTTCGCGCCGTCGGCGGACGCGAGCTTCTGCGCGAAGAACACCTGCTGCCCCAGGAAGTCCCAGGTGCCGAGCTTCTGGCGCATGCCGTCGAGCAGCCACGCCTCCTGCGTCGCGCCGGTCAGCGTGCGGGCCGGGTCGTCGGCCTCCGGGCACACCCTGGTGCCGTCACCGCACGCCTGGTCGTCGCGGTACTGGCGGGTGTCGAGCATGTGGAACGTGGCCAGGCTGCCCCACCGGACCCGGCGGTACAGCTGCATGTTCTCCGCCACCGGGGCCTGCGCCGGGCGCAGCGGCATGTGCTCGTAGTACGCCTTGTACGCCGCCGCGCGCCGTGCCTTGAAGTCACCCGCGGGGGACGTGTTGGCGCGCACCAGGTTCGCGTAGTTGTTCTCCACCTCGTGGTCGTCCCACACGACGAGCCACGGCGCGGCGGCGTGCGCGGCCTGGAGGTCCACGTCCGTCTTGTACTGCGCGTGCCGCACGCGGTAGTCGGCGAGGTTCGAGATCTCCACCGCCGGCGCGTGCTTGCGGATCGCGGTGGTCGACGCCGCGCCCTCGTAGATGTAGTCGCCCAGGTGCAGGATCAGGTGCGGGTTCTCCTCGGCCATCCGCCGGTAGGCGGTGAAGTACCCGGCCTCGAAGTGGGAGCACGACGTGAACAGCATGGTCAGCGCCGGGCTGGTGCCGACGGCGGGCGCGGTGACGCCGCGGCCGACGGGGGAGATGTGGCCGGCGGCGCGGAACCGGTAGAAGTACTCGCGGCCGGCCTGGAGGCCGGTGACCTCGACGTGCACGCTGTGCGCCCACGACTGCGCGGCGGTCGCCGTGCCGCTGCGCACGACCTGCGTGAACCGCTGGTCCGTCGCGACCTGCCACTCCACCGCCACGGAGGCGCTGGACATGCCGCCGAGGCCGTCGGCGTTGAGCGGGCTGGGCGCGAGGCGCGTCCAGATCACGAAACCGTCCGCGGCGGGCTCGCCGGAGGCGACGCCGAGCGTGAACGGGTAGGAGAGGGCGTTCGCGGTGGTGGGTGCGAGGAGCGTCGCACCGGCGCCGGCGATGCCGCCGGCGATGAGCGTTCGGCGGTTCAGTGGGGA
This sequence comes from Saccharothrix hoggarensis, assembly GCF_052936025.1. The sequence goes on from NZ_CP193624.1 coordinate 2,532,206, forward strand.
CATCGGCTCTCCTTCGGTGCAGGGCCGGGGAAGAACACGGTGGGGCGGGATGCGTTCCGGTACTGGGTACACCCCGAAGGTGATCAACGGCCATCCCCGACGTGTACGCCGGGTGGAACGCGAGGGACCGCGGCGGCGCGGCACGACGGGAACCCGCAGCGCCGGTTCCGACCGCGTGCCTGGTGAACGCCTGTCCAACTAGAGGATCTATTGGTTACCTAAGAACCTGAGGAATGGGTCCGACCCGCGTCGATCGGGGATTTCCATGGCGAGAGCGCCCCGTCCCGCCCTACCGTCGGATGTGATCATCTGGCTCAACGGCACGTTCGGCGCCGGCAAGACCACCACCGCCCGCGAGCTGACCGGCCTCGTGCCCAGCGCGCGCGTCTTCGACTCCGAGCACGTCGGCTACCTGCTGCGGCACGTGCTCACCGAACCGGTCGAGAACTTCCAGGACTGGCCGCCGTGGCGGTCGCTGGTGGTGCACACGGCGGTCGAGACGCTGCGGTACGTCGGCGGCGCGCTCGTCATCCCGCAGACCGTGCTCACCGAGGCGTACTACCGCGAGATCGACGCCGGGCTGCGCGCCGCGGGGCTGGACGTCCGGCACTTCGTGCTGCACGCCCGGGAGGACGTGCTGGTCGGGCGCATCGAGGCCGACCGCGACGACCCCGGCGCGCGCCAGTGGCGACTGGACCACGTGGAGCGCTACCGGGCCGCCGTGCCGTGGCTGCACGCCGCCGCCGAGGTCGTCGACACCACAGACGTGCCCGCCGCCGAGGTCGCGCGGACGATCGCGCACCGGTGCGGACTGGCAACCGACCGGGCATGACCCCGGCCCGCGAACGTCGGCGAGCGTGGTGCAGGCCCGCGAGGCGTCGGCGTCGCGGGCCGGTGGACGTCCCCGCTAGGCGGTCGCCGTGGGCACGCGGTCCGCGCGCCGCGCGCCGGGCGCCGCGGTCGCGGTCCAGCAGTCGGGTGCGGTGAAGCGGTGGTCGGCGAACGCCGCGCGCACCGCCTCCGTGCACGCGTCCACCGCGGACTCCTCCACCAGCGAGATCACGCACCCGCCGAACCCGCCGCCGGTCATCCGCGCACCGAGGGCGCCCGCCGCGACCAGCGCGTCCACCGCCACGTCCAGCTCCGGCACGGTCACCTCGTAGTCGTCCCGCAGCGACGCGTGCGACGCCGTCAGCAGCGGCCCGAGCTCGCGCGTCCGCCGGGCGCGCAGCAGGTCCGCCGCGTCCAGCACCCGCTGGTTCTCCGTCACCACGTGCCGCACCCGCCGCGCGAGCCGCTCCGGCAGGTCGCGCACGACCCCGTCCAGGTCCGCCTGGTCCACGTCGCGCAGCGCGGGCACGTCCAGCTGCTCCGCCGCCCGCCGGCAGTCGCGCTGCCGCGCCGCGTACTCGCCGTCCACCAGCCGGTGCGGCGCCTTCGTGTCCACGACCAGCAGCGCCAGCCCGGACGCGGCCGGGTCGAACGGGATGTGCTCGATCTCCGACGTGCGCGTGTCGAGCAGCAACGCGTGCCGCTCGCGGGCCAGCAGGGACGCCGACTGGTCCATGATCCCGCACGGCATGCCGACGAACTCGTTCTCCGCCCGCCGCGCGATCCGGGCCAGCTCCCGGCGGTCGAGGTCCACACCGGACAGTTCCGTCACGGCCAGCGCGGTCGCGCTCTCCAGCGCCGCCGACGACGACAGGCCCGCGCCCAGCGGCACGTTGCCGTCCACCAGCAGCCCGAACCCGCCGACCGGGTGGCCCTCCTCGCGCAGCACCCACACCACGCCCGCGACGTACGCGGCCCAGCCGGTCACCACGCCCGGCGCGAGGTCCGCCACGCGCAGCTCGGCCACGCCGTGCGCCTGCCGCGACGCCACCCGCAGCACGCCGTCGTCCCGCCGCGCCGCGGTCACCCGGACCGTGTGCGGCAACGCGATCGGCAGCACGAAACCGTCGTTGTAGTCCGTGTGCTCGCCGATCAGGTTGATCCGGCCCGGCGCCTCGAAAACCCCGTCACGCGTCACGTGTTCCCCTTCGTGCTCTCCCGGACTGCCAACGAGAACGGCGTCCGCAGGTGCTCGGGCGGACGGCCCGGCGTCTCGACGCGCCGGCGCAGCAGGTCCACCGCGGCACGCGCGATCGCGGCCTTGTCCGGTGCGACGGTGGTCAGCGACGGCAGGCTGTAAGCGCCTTCCTCGGTGTTGTCGAACCCGACGACCGCCACGTCGGCGGGCACGCGGACGCCGCGTTCCGCCGCGGCGCGCATCGCGCCGATCGCCAACAGGTCGTTGAAGCAGAACACCGCGTCCGGCGGCTCGGCGACCGACAGCAGCCGCTCCATCGCCTCGGCGCCGTCCAACCGGTGGTAGTTCAACGCGGTCGCGACCAGCTCCTCGCGCAGCGGGAGACCCGCCTCCGCCAGCGCGAGCCGGTAGCCCTCCAGGCGTTGCGCGGCCGTGCCGCGGTTCGGGTGCGCGCCGATCGCCGCGATCCGGGTCCGGCCGAGGCCGACCAGGTGCGCCACGGCGGCGCGGGCCGCCTCGACGTTGTCGATGCCCACGTGGTCCATCGGCAGGTCCACCGAGTGCTCGCCGAGCGTCACCACCGGGATGCCCGGCGCCAGCTCGCCGAAGTCCGACGCCTGCAACGCCTCCGGGCTCACGATCGCGCCGTCGATCATGTGCGGGCCGAGCGACGCCAACGTGTCCCGCTCGCCCTCGCGGGTGCCGAGGGTCTGCTCGATCAGCACGTTCCAGTCGTGCTCCTGCGCCGCGCCGAGGACCAGCCCGGCCAGCTCCGCGAAGTACGGCACGACCAGTTCGGGCAGCACCAGGGCGACGAACCCGGTGCGGCCGCGGCGCAGGTTGCGCGCGCCGAGGTTCGGCCGGTAGCCGGTGGCGGCCAGCGCCTCCTCGACCCGGCGGCGGTTCTCGGGCTTCACGAACTCGTAGCCGTTGACGACGTTCGAGACGGTCTTCACCGAGACACCGGCCATCGCGGCGACGTCCTTGAGCGTGGCCAAGCGGAGCCTCCGGGGTCGGGTCTCGGTAACGACCGGGATGGTAGCCGGCATCCACCCCGCTTTACGACGTTGTATCGCCCAGGTGGGAACGGGAAGTGACTCACGTCACCGACGTCGCCACCCATTCGCGGGGCCGTCGTGCCTCGGGCGTCCATTGTGGTCACGCACTGTGCGGATCCTGTGTCGCAGCGTCAACGGACGCGTACTTGGACCTCCCCGACCGTACGCCGGTCGTCGTTCATGGGTGCGACCACGGGCTGGCGGTGACGCTGTGCGACCGCTCAGAGTTCAGCGGGTCGCCTATTGATGGTCAACTTTCCGTCGTGTCGGTGAGGTTGACTGCGTTTGGTGGTCAGCATTGAGCTGAACGGGTGAACGGCTCGGACGTGGGCTAACACCGGATCAGGTGACGTCGACAGCAAGGCCACCGGCGCGCGCACTTCAGGGGGTTGCGCTCATGGTCAAGAAGAAGAAGGACTTGCAGGCGTCACTGCGGAGGTTCGTGCGCACCAAGGGCGCCGATTACCTGCGTGACCCGAATGTGTCGTCCATCGGCATCGGCTACAAGGTCGCCGACGGCCGGCCGACCGACGAGATCGCCATCCAGTTCACCGTCCGGCGGAAGGCCGCGCCCGAGCAGCTGGGCGCGCTCGGCACCGCGCTGCTGCCCGAGGCGATCGAGGTCGACGGCGTCGCCGTGCCGACCGACGTGCTGCAACGCGACTACCGCGTCGACTTCCACGTGGTGGAGGAGACGGTCGGCAGCCCGCGCAAGACCCGCGTCGACCCGGTGGTGCCGGGCGTGAGCGTCGGGCACGTGCGCGTGTCGGCGGGCACGATCGGCTGCGTCGTGTACGACCGGGTCGACGGCACGCCGTACGTCCTGAGCAACTGGCACGTCCTGCACGGTCCGCAGGGCGCGCTGGGCGAGGACGTGGTGCAGCCCGGCGTGCACGACGACAACCGCACCGAACGCAACCGGCTGGGCCGGCTCGTCCGGTCGCACCTCGGCGCGGCGGGCGACTGCGCCATCGCCACCAT